>JADJTE010000001.1 GCA_016711295.1 Sphingobacteriales bacterium
ATACACAGCAACACCTAGACAAAGCCCCAATCCTCTAAATCGGATATTCGCCCAAGCCTACTGCCAAGCAGCCCAAATGGAATAAATGAGCCAAGGTGTCGCTTCTGTTTCTTCGCTCCAAATGCCTGTTTCAGATTTGCTAACTGCCGAAAATGGTTTTGGGGCGCAAATACCTGCGATATTGCCGTGCTATGAAATTCGGCTCCATTCGCTTTGTCCTTGCTGTCGGTCGGCGGTTTGTAAGTAGCGCAGTAGGGCTGTATGTTCGGGTTGTTGCAAATTGGGGTCGTTCTGTAGTAAGTCGGCGGCGGCATTGCGTGCGTTCTGCAATATCTGCTGGTCTTTGGCTAAGTTGGCGATTCTCATTTGCAACATTCCGCTTTGTTGTGTGCCTTGCATGTCGCCGGGTCCGCGCAGTTCCATATCTACTTCTGATATTTGGAAACCGTCGTTGGTTTCGACCATTGTTTGCAGGCGGCGTTTGCCGTCGGCGGTTAGCTTGTCGCCCGACATAAGTACGCAGTATGATTGTTCGGCACCACGCCCGACCCTGCCGCGCAATTGGTGCAGTTGGGATAGACCAAATCGTTCAGCACTTTCGATGAGCATGAGCGATGCGTTGGGAACATCTACGCCTACTTCGATAACCGTAGTAGCGACCATGATATGTGTTTCGCGATTTTTGAACCGCTGCATTTCAAAATCTTTGTCTGCCGCACTCATTTGTCCGTGTACGATGCTTATCTGAAATTCGGGCGGCGGAAATGCGCGGCTAATGGACTCGTAGCCGTCCATTAGGTTTTGATAGCTCATTTTTTCCGACTCGTTGATGAGCGGATAGACGATATAGGTTTGTCGTCCTTTGTTTAATTCTTCGCGTATAAACCCGAACACACGCAGGCGTTGGCTTTCGCGGGCGTGGTATGTGACGATGGGTTTTCTGCCTGGGGGCAGTTCATCTATTACTGATACGTCGAGGTCGCCATATAGGGTCATGGCTAAGGTGCGCGGAATGGGCGTAGCGGTCACGACCAAGATATGGGGCGGTTGTTCGTTTTTTTGCCACAATCGAGCGCGTTGTGCCACTCCGAAGCGGTGCTGCTCGTCTACGACGACCAAGCCCAAGTTTTTGAATGATACTTCGTCTTCGAGCAGGGCATGTGTGCCAATAAGTATGTGTATGATGCCCAATTGGAGAGATTCGAGCAGTAATCGGCGTTTTTTGCCCTTTACGGAGCCGGTCAGTAGCTCGACTTTTAACCCGATGGGTTGTACTAATTCGGTTAATTTTTCGTAGTGTTGTTGGGCAAGTATTTCGGTTGGAGCCATCATACAGGTTTGAAATCCGTTGTCGAGGGCAATTAGCATTGCGAGCAGAGCCACCATTGTTTTTCCGCTGCCCACATCGCCTTGTACGAGTCGGTTCATTTGCATACCTGTCATAGTATCGCGCCTGATGTCCTTGACTACGCGCTTTTGCGCTCCTGTTAGTTCAAATGGCAAGTGTTGATGATAAAACGTATTGAAATAATCGCCTACTTTGTCGAATTTAAAGCCTATTAATCGGTGGTGTCGGTCGGTTTTTTGGCGCAGCAGGCGCATTTGTATCAAAAAGAATTCATCAAATTTGAGTCTATATTCTGCTTTGGCAATTACTTGGTCGTTGTCGGGTAGGTGTATATTGCGGTAGGCAGCATGTCTGCCCATCAATTGGTAGGTTTTCAGTAGGTCGGGGGGCAAAATTTCGGGTAGGTCTTGCTCTCCTATTCGTTCCCATAATGTTTTGATAAGGCGGTGTATGCCGCGGCTGTCTAAGTTTTGGGTGCGCAGTTTTTCGGTCGAGCTATAAATGGCTTCAAATCGATTATCGAGGCTTAGGTCGGTTTCTTCGCTAATCATTTCCATTTCGGGGTGTGCGATGCTTACTTTTTGCTTGAAAAAATTAGGCTTGCCAAAGACCATATAATCCGTATTTCGCCTTATATATTGCTGCATATACGATATACCTTTGAACCAAATTAGTTCTATCAAACTACCTTCTTGGTCGCGCAGGGTGGCGGTAAAGCGTTTGGCGGTTTTGCCGTCATTGATGGCTTCTATACCTATGATGGTGCCGCGCAGCTGTATGTATTGGGTATCGGGTGTTATATCGCGTATGACATATAATTTTGTTTTGTCGACATAGCGAAATGGGAAATGGTGTAGCAAATCGCTGAATGTAAACAAATTGAGTTCTTTGCCCAACACTTCGGCGCGTTTGGGTCCTACGCCTTTGAGATAGCTAATAGGCGTATCTAATAGGGATAATCTTTCTTCGTACACGGGCGTTTTTTAGGGGCAAAGATACGGCGTTTAGGCAGTATTTGTAAAGCATAAAAAATATTTTTGCCTAACAGACGTGCAAGCATAATATTTTTATTGTAAATTTGCTTTTTAATCCTGAACCGTAAGCAAAAATTTGTCTATACTTACTACCCACTCAAAATTATTCACCTCGTCCCCAAAAGCACAATTATATATAGATAATAAAGACAATTATATTCAGGAATAGACAACTATTGCTCGGCTACGCCACATCTGTCCGACATTCTACTTCACCTTCTAAACTATTTTATGATGACCCGCCTCACCAATAAGTCCCAAATACTGCCTACCAACGCAGTTGCCATATCACAGCAAACAGAAGTAGATGTGCTGCAAGCCACCCCGCTCAAAACCGACGACACCTACACAGCCGATATTGTCCAGCCCTGCAACGAAGCAGACGATAAAGCAATATCAGATGCCTGCGAGGATTTGGTCGGAAGTGATGACACCTACACAACCGATATTGTCCAGTCCTGCAACGAAGCAGACGATAAAGCAATATCAGATGCCTGCGAGGAGTTGCTTGGAAGTGATGACACCTACACAGCAGATATTGTCCAGCTCTGCAACGAAGCAGACGATAAAGCAATATCAGATGCCTGCGAAGAGTTGGCCGAGACCGCCGACACCTACGCAGCAGATATTGCCCGCCTCCGAGCGGAAGTAGAAGAAGAAGCAGTGTTAGATGCCTACGAAGAGTTGGTCGAAATATGCCAAAGCCTTCCTAAAACAAATGCGTCCGAAGACCTGAACCGCATCGAACGCGCTTTTTTGGTGGCATATCGCTCGCACAAAGGACAGACGCGCAAAACAGGCGAGCCTTATATCTTGCACCCTATTGCGGTAGCTCGTATTGTAGCCGAAGAAATGAAACTCGATGACTCGGTATCAATAGCCTCTGCTTTGCTCCACGATGTAGTAGAAGACACCCAAACATCATTGGGCGATATAGAAAAAGAATTTGGAGCAGTATTGGCTAAAATCGTTGATGGCTTGACCAAAATTAAGCGAGTGAGTAAAAAGCAGACAGAAAACGCAGAAAAAAATGCCCAAGAGTTAGCCAAAAAACAAGAGCGGGAAGCCGAAAAAGAAGCCCACCTACGACGCAAATTTCAAAAACAAACCGGACAATTAGACAAATTAACAGCAGACACAGAGCAAACAGCACCACCCACCGATAATACCCAAAAATTAGACCACGCAAGCCAGTTCCAAGAAATTCAGCAAAAAAAAGGGCTTTTTATAGACAAAGCCCGCAACCTCAAAAAGGTATTGCTGACCTTAGCCGAAGATGTACGCATCATTATCATCAAAATTGCCGACCGCTTGCATAATATGCGCACGATGGATTCGATGCTGCCTCGCAAACAATTAGAAATAGCCTCCGAAACTATCTATATCTATACGCCTATCGCACACCGATTAGGCTTATATCGCATCAAATCGGAACTTGAAGATTTGTGCATGAAATATACCGCCCCCGACGAGTACAAAGAAATAGCCCGAAAACTTGCCGCTACCAAAACCCAGCGCGAAGCTCAAATTAGAGGCTTCATCGAGCCGCTCCGACAAAGACTTATCGAAGAAGGTTTGCCTACTTTCCGTATATTTGGCAGAGCCAAGCATATCTACTCTATTCACAACAAAATAAAAACAAAAAATGTGCCTTTCGAAGGCATATTCGACTTGTTCGCTATACGTATCGTTATCGATGTGCCGCCCGGCAAAAACGAACGCGAGTATTGCTTTAGAGCATACGCACTCATCACCTCGTGGTTCAGAGCTACCGGCGACAGAATGCGCGATTGGATTTCAAACCCGCGCACAAACGGCTATCAATCGCTACACGTAACAGTACTCGACAACGACAACAGACCTATCGAAATACAAATCCGAACTGAGGCTATGGACGCAATAGCCGAGCGCGGTGTAGCAGCACATTATCTTTATAAAGGAAATAATCCGAAGAGCAAAGCAGAAAAAAATAAAGATACAGAAGCTAAATTTGATGATTTTATCAAGCAAATAAGCGACATACTCCAAAGCAACGAAACAAATATCCTCGAAGCATTGAGTGAAATACGAAATTCTATTTATGACAACGAAATATACGTATACACTCCAAATGGAGAAACCCGCGTCTTACGAGCAGGCTCTACAGTATTGGATTTCGCATTCGATATCCATACCGACTTGGGCTGCTCATGTATAGGCGGCGAAATAGATGGCAAACTATACCGCATCAGCCATAAATTAGAAAACGGACAACAAGTAAAAATCATTACCTCTAAAAAACAAAAACCTTCTCCCGAATGGCTCAATTTTACGGCAACAACCAAAGCACGAGCCAAAATAAAATCGGTACTCAATAATATTGCCCTCGCCGCCGCCGCCGAAGGCGAAGAAATCCTACTGCGCAAATTAGACCACTGGAAAAAACCCACCTCAGCCAACTTTATACAACTATTGGCTGCCCGTTTCCGCTACCCCAGCCAACGCGCTTTCCTCGTCGCTATCGCCAACGGAACTTTCGACCTACAGCAAATCAAAGCACTAAACGTAGAAGGAGAAAAAATAATAGATGCACCCAGAAACATTGCTAAACCCAAACGCGAACGCGAACCTGAACCCGAACACAAACCCACCGACAACCCAATTTCGCCACCTAACCCCAATCTCTCCAATTCTGATGCCATACAATTATCCGGCGATTTAGATACCATGAGCTATCGATTGGCTACTTGCTGCAAACCCGTAGCAGGCGACCAAGTATTCGGCTTTGTCACCATCAATAACGGCATCACTATACACCGAAACAACTGCCCCAATGCCGAACAAATGTATGCCCGATACCCCTACCGCATCGTCGATTTGGATTGGAACAAATCTGACAACAACGATAAATCCTTTGTCGTCAATATCCAACTAAGCGGTATCGATGATAAAGGACTCGTCAATAAAATTACCGACATTATATCAAAAGAATTAAGCATAAACATGCTGTCTATATCGCTTAGTGCCAAAGAAGGAATTTTTAAAGGCAAACTGAAAGCAGAAGTCAAAAATGCCACCGAAGCAGACCGCCTCATCAAAAGACTGCAAAAAGTAGAGGCTATACATACCGTAACCCGCTTAGGCAGGTAAGCCTGCCACCAACTCAAAACCTAATGACTAACAAAGAAGTAAAAAGCATATTTTCTACCTTTTTAGAAAAAAACCGACAGCGAAAAACCCCCGAACGCTACGCGGTATTGGACGAAATATATGCCCGCGCCGACCATTTCGATGCCGAAACATTATATATACACATGCGCAACAATAACCAAAATATTAGCCGCGCTACGGTATATAATACCTTAGAACTACTCGTAGCCTGCGACTTAGTAACCAAACATCAATTCGGAAAAAATGTAGCGCAATACGAAAAATCATACGGATATAAACAACACGACCACCTCATTTGTATTGAATGTAAAAAAGTGATAGAATTTTGCGACCCACGTGTGCAGCAAATCAAATCGATGGTCGGCGAAATGCTTAGTTTCACCATCTCGCACCACTCGCTAAACCTATACGGTATCTGTAATAACTGCGCCAAAAAACGTCATGACACAAGAGAATAAAACATACAAAATTGCCTATCGTTTCTTTGTAGTGACCGGCTCTTGAATTAAAGTAGTAAATGCGACATTCTGTGGCGCAATAACCTAATTTTCAAACTTTTAACTCCCATTGCGCACGGCGGTAAGTTTTGACTGTTGTGTGGCGTTTTAATAGATAACTTCTATGGCGAAAAAAGACGCAAAAACAAATCTTCTCAACCACTCAGAAGCAAAAGTTAGACTTCTTGGTGAGTATCTAAAAAGATACCTGAACATTATTTGTAATGACGGATATACAAAACGTATTAAAATTTACGACTTGTTCTGCGGAGAAGGCCTTTATGAAAATGGTGGCGAAGGAAGCCCACTTGTAGCAATGCGACAAATAAAAGACATTCATTTTGTAAACGTTGCTAAGGCTTCAAGCATACCCAAAATTGATTGCCATTTTAATGACATTGAAGAAATTAAAGTCAAGAAAGTTGAGCAGTCCCTGAAAGACAAGTCATTGTATTACCCCCGAATTTGGCGACTTGCAATTTTCAACAGAAGATTATCAACTTCAATATGAAAATCTACTTACTCAACTGCCTAATTTTAAAGCACTTAATCAAAAAGCGTTTATTTTCATTGACCCCTACGAATACAAACATATCAAAGCAAGTCAGATAAAAAACTTGATGTCCAAAGGAAGTTCCGAGGTTCTTCTATGGCTTCCGACACAGTTTATGTATCGCTTTGCAAGTAACGGAACGCCAGAAGCGTTAAAGGATTTTATTACTGAGATAATTCCAAATTTCAATGAATGGCGACCAGGAAAGGTTCGGAATTTCATATCAGAGTTAAAGCAAGGTTTTCAAAATTTTTTAGGTGACATTTTTTTTGTTGACACTTTTACAATTCAGAGAGACCCAAACACAGTCTTTTGTTTGTTCTTTTTCACTTCTCACATAAAAGGATTTGAAAAAATGTTAGAAGCCAAATGGGAAATTGATACAGAATATGGTGAAGGATGGAATTACTCAGGGAATCCACCAGGCTTATTTCACGAACACAAAACAAATCCACTTGAAACTAAACTGAAAATTTTTAAAATCTAAAAAGCGTTATAACGGGAAGTCTGTGAGTTCCCTGTTGAGACAAGGTTTTTTACCGAAACACACAAATGAAATTTTTTGCAATTGGCAAAACAACGGTGATTTGGATGTCGTGACTGCAACGGGTGAAAAAGCAAGAAAAAAATCATTTTACATTGCATACGAATACTTCAAAAAAGAAAATAAAAAAGTAACCTTTAACCTAAAATAATTATGGCACAATCCAGCATAGAATGGACTGAGATGACTTGGAACCCAACAACGGGTTGCGACAAGATTTCAGCAGGATGTAAGTTCTGCTATGCAGAAGTTATGTCAAAGCGTTTGCAAGCAATGGGCGTTGAGAAATACAAGAACAATTTTGAAATAACCATTCACGAATACGAATTAGAAACACCATATACTTGGAAAAAACCAAAGGTTGTATTTGTAAATTCTATGAGCGACCTCTTTCACAAAGATGTTCCGATTGACTTTATCAGGAAGGTTTTTAAAGTAATGAAAGACAATCCCCATCACGTTTTTCAAGTATTGACAAAGAGAGCTGACATTCTAGGATATTATGATAGTGAAGGTTGGTTGGACTGGACACATAACATTTGGATGGGCGTTTCAGTAGAGAACAATAAAGTAACTAAAAGAATTGACTTGCTTCGTGAGACAAGAGCAAGAGTTAAGTTCCTTTCTTGTGAGCCATTAATCGGTGCAATTCCCAATATGAACTTAACAGGCATAGATTGGGTAATTGTTGGTGGTGAAAGCGGACGGAAACCAAGACCAATGAAAGAAGAATGGGTTACAGACATAAAAAACCAATGTTTAGACGCAGACGTTGCTTTCTTTTTCAAACAATGGGGTGGAACAAACAAAAAGAAAACTGGACGACTGTTGGAAGGCAAAACTTGGGACGAAATGCCCGAATTGAACTGCATAAAAATGTATAGACAAGAAAGCAAGAATACATAATAATGGTTTTGCGTAAGGCGGGCTGGTGAAGCTTTGTACTCCTATCAAAGTTTAGCAATAAACTGAACATCTGTACTCCGAAACCTGCCCCCCCACCAACCCCAAACCATCCTTCCCCAAAAAACAACAAACAAACCAAAAACACATATAATCGCCCACAATCAATGGAGTATCAATCTACCCAAATAGAAGAACATTGGCGCAACTATTGGGAACAACACCACACCTACGCCGTAGCCAACAAAAGCGACAAACCAAAATATTACGTATTAGATATGTTCCCCTACCCATCAGGGTCAGGGCTGCACGTCAGGCACCCTTGCCAGGATATATAGCCTCCGACATCATATCGCGCCACAAACGGATGCAAGGGGTATAACGTATTGCACCCCATGGGATTTGATGCCTTTGGGTTGCCCGCCGAACAATACGCCCTCGAACACGGATTGCACCCAGAAACCGCTACCCGAAAAAATATAGCCAACTTCAAACAACAACTCCGAAACTTAGGGCTTTGCTACGACTGGAACCGAGAAATTGCTACCTGCGACCCGCAATACTACAAACATACCCAATGGATATTCTTGCAATTGTTCGATTGCTGGTACGACCAACAACAACAACGCGCCCGCCGGATAGAACAACTAAGCGCACACCTCGACCAATACGGCACGCACAAGCTACAAGCTGCTACCTCCAACGAACACCAATTTACGGCACAACAATGGCGCGAAAAATCTGACATCGAGAAACAACAAATCTTGATGGACTATCGATTGGCTTTTATCTATCCTACGCCGAGGTATGGTATTGCGAGGCATTGGGCGCGTACTTGCCAACGACGAAGTAAAAGACGGCATATCAGAACGCGGCGGACACCCCGTCGAAAAACGCCGCATGAAACAATGGTTTCTGCGCACCACCGCCTACGCCGAACGACTACTGAACGACTTAGACTCCTTAGCTTGGAGCGACTCGCTCAAAGAAATGCAGCGCAACTGGATAGGACGCTCCAAAGGAGCACTTATCAATTTTGCTTTCTGCTCACACCCCAACCTATCGCCTTTGCAGGTCTTTACCACACGACCCGATACCATATTTGGCGTTACGTTTATGGTCGTAGCACCCGAACACGAATTAGTCGCACAAATAACTACGCCCGAACAACAAGCCGACATTAACCAATACATCACCTACGTCAAAAGCCGCTCCGACCGCGACCGGCTCGCCGACGTAAAAACCGTAACCAGCTGCTTTACGGGTGCTACGTCTCAACCCCCTCGGCAATAGTCACAGAATCCCCGTCTGGATTAGCGAATACGTATTGGCAGGCTATGGTACAGGAGCTATCATGGCAGTACCCTCGTCGGACGACCGCGATTTTAGATTTGCCAAAATTCGGGCTGCCCATCATACCCATTATACAAGGAACAGAAGACCTCGAAAACCCAACCGACCTGAAACGCGGTATAGCTATCAATTCAGACTTCCTCAACGGATTAGATACCGAGGCAGCCACCGAAAAAGCCATACAGCGCATAGAACAATATAACGTAGGCAAGAAAAAAATCAACTACCGCCTGCGCGATGCGGGATTCAGCCGCCAACGCTATTGGGGCGAACCTTTCCCTATCGTCTATCGAGACGGCGTAGCATACCCCTTGCCCGAATCCGAATTGCCCATAGATTTGCCTACCTTAACCGATTTCTCGTCGGCGGGCAATGGCAAATCGCCGCTTGCAAAAGCCACCGATTGGACGCATACATCACTCGGCGAGCGCGAAACCGACACCATGCCCGGCTATGCTGGCAGCAGTTGGTATTACCTGCGCTATATGGACCCCACCAACCCCGACCAACCCGTATCGCCCGAAGCCGAACGCTATTGGGGCAATGTGGATCTGTATATCGGCGGCACCGAACACGCCGTAGGACACCTGCTGTATGCCCGAATGTGGTATAAGTTTTTCTACGATATGGGCTGGGTAAGCCATACCGAGCCTTTTCAGCGCTTGGTCAATCAGGGCATGATACAAGGACGCTCCAATTTTGTCTATCGCGCCAAAGGCACTAACACATTTGTATCTGCCGACCTCAAAGACCAATACAACACCACCGAGCTGCCTGTAGATATCAGTATGGTGCAAAACGATGTCTTAGACACCGCCGCTTTTAAGCGATGGAAACCCGACTATGCCAATGCCGAATTTGTCCTAAATCCCGACGGAAAATATATATGCGGGTCGGCAGTCGAAAAAATGTCCAAGTCAAAACACAACGTAGTCAATCCAGATGATATGGTGGCTAAATATGGGGCAGATTGTTTTCGCATGTATGAGATGTTTTTAGGACCCTTGGAAGATAGCAAACCTTGGAATACGGACAATATACAAGGCGTGTCGCGGTTTCTGCTCAAATTTTGGCGGCTCTTTTTCGAGCAAAATGGCAACATCGCGCTTACAGACGACGCACCCACCAATACCGAGCTAAAAACATTGCACAAAACCATCAAAAAGGTCAATGAAGATATCGAGCGTTTTTCACTCAATACCTGCATAAGTGCCTTTATGGAATGTGTCAATCATTTGCAAGAGATAAAATGCCGCAAACGCGCTATCTTAGACCCCTTAGTACGCCTCATTGCTCCTTTCGCGCCCTTTATGAGCGAAGAGTTGTGGCAAAACGTATTAAAACAAGACCAAACCGTACACAACGCACCCTACCCTACGCATAACGACGCTTATTTGGTCGAAGATGCCTATGAATATCCCGTACAAATCAACCGGAAAGTGCGCGAAAAAATAACCATATCACTTGCTGCGGACCCAACGAAGTACAACAAATTTTGTTGGCAAACGAACAAATCAGCAAATGGATAGACGGAAAACCCATCAAAAAATTTGTTCACGCTGCAGGGCGCATCGTCAATTTGGTCGTGTAGCATGGCTTGACGAGTGGATATAATGGTATTTTTGAAGCCTAAGGCAAAAAAAATTTGTCGTAGGCTTGCAAAGTCATGGAAATAGCCTTACCTTTGCCGCCACAAAATACGCGGGGGATTAGCTCAGTTGGCTAGAGCGTTTGAATGGCATTCAAAAGGTCGTCAGTTCGATTCTGATATCCTCCACCATCTTTTGACAACCGCCCAAGGCTGTTCCTGATTTCATAGCGGGAACAGCCTTTTTTACTACTGCTATCGCCTTTTTTATCGTGAAATGACATATAAAATTTTCGCACAATAAGATTGATATCATTTGAATTTTTTACCCGCATATCCAAGCCCAAAAGCGCATGAGCATTAAACCAAGTGCGTATAGTATAGTCTATGTAGCAAGCCGCCAAGCAATCCCAATAGGCGCGGTTTCGTAATTCAATTATCCCACAACAAAACCTATCTAACAATTGCCATGAAAAAAATTTTGTTATCGGCACTCCTTTTAATCGGCATAAGTGCCTCTCTTGCAGCACAAAACTTAGCCTACGTCGATGTACAGTTTGTATTAGAAAAAATGCCTTCGCACCAACAAGCCCAAACGCAAATAGACAAAATCGTAGAGAGTTGGAATAAAGAAATACAAGACGAATATAAAAAAATAGACGAAATGTATAAACGTTTCCAAGCCGAACAAGTATTGCTAACCGACAACGACCGCAAACGCCGCGAAGCAGAAATTGTAGACAAAGAAAAAGCAACCCGCGAATTGCAGAAAAAACGCTTCGGTCCGAATGGCGATTTGTTGCAGAAAAAACAAGAACTCGTCAAGCCCGTCCAAGACGAAATGTATGCCGCCATCGAAAAATTAGCCGCCCGCAAAGGTTTAGACCTCGTTATCGACAAATCGAGTGGCACAAGCCTATTGTTTGCCAATCCCAAATACGACATCACCGACGATGTTTTGAAAGAGCTAAAAGTGAAGTAACACTACCGCCTCTCTCGAAACCGCATTGTCGACATTCCCTATCATATCCCCACTTTTTTTCATCTAAGCAACCATGAAACATTTTTTGCAAGCGGCTATGCTCGTGCTATTGTGTAGCTGTGCCGCCCTCAATCTCAATGCCCAAAAAGTAGGGCACTTGAATACCGCCGAACTGCTCACTACCCTCGAAAGCTGGAAAAGCGCACAAAACCAACTACAAACCCACGCACAAATGTTGCGCACCAAATTGGAAACCCAACAAAAAACGTTCGAAGATGCCCTAAAAGTAGCCCAAGAACAAGAAGCAGCGGGTTTGCTAACACCCAAACAGATAGAAGAAAAACAAAAAGAATTTGAAACCAAAGGGCAAAGCCTCCAAGCCGAACAGCAAAAAATGGAAACTGATTTGAATAAAAAAGGCGAAGAATTGCTAAATCCCATTCGCGAAAAAGTTAGAGTAGCTATCCAAACCGTTGCCAAAGAAGGCGGGTTCAGCTATATCATCGATACCAGCGCGGGCAACGTACTGTTTTCCGACCCCCTGCTCGACGTAACGGCTTTGGTCAAAAGCAAATTATAAACCCACATAAGTCCAATTACTTAGTCGTTGCCCTTATGGGTTTTGTAACAATCCATAAGGGCAACTTTCAGGCTTTGCTATTATCGGTGCACCGTTTGCTCGGCATTACAAGCATTCCGCGCCCTCTTTTCTCTCTCATGTCATCAAATCATCTCAAAAAAATCATGCAATCTATCCTTAAAATGGCTTGTTTGCTCGTCTGCCTATGCGCAGCGGCACCGGGCTTGTATGCCCAGCAAGCCTCCTCTAAAATAGGACATATCAATATTCCGCAACTATTGGCATCGCTCGATAGTTGGAAATCGGCACAAAGCCAAATAGAAACCCACAAAAAAATGCTCGAAGACAAAATAGGTGCGCAACAAAAAGCGTTAGAATCCGAATATGTCACCTTCGAACAAAAAGCACAACGCGGCGAAGCTACCCAAAAAGAAATTACCGAAAAGCAAAACTATTTTGTTGCTAAGGATAACGACCTCAAACAAGCCGCTCAAAAAGCCCAACAAGAGTTAGAAGAAAAAACCATTGCCCTTACCTCGCCCATACAAGAAAAGCTAAAAACAGCCCTAAAAACCGTAGCAGCACAAGGCAATTTTAACTATATTTTAGACAGCAGCATGGGCGATTTGCTATTCTTAGACCCCGCCTTAGATGTCATGGCGGCAGTAAAAGCGAATATGTAAGGCGCACGCACACGGTGTCCGAATCTCTATGCCTTTTCTTTGTACCATAACACCATCTTGTTATTTTCATGAAATGTAACTATTTAGCCTTGTAGGGGGAATAGCCATTTCTAATCGAATATGCAGCGATGTCAGGCATTATTAGATAAGTATTTCTCATTACCCCATACCCAAAACCAACCCTATACCCCAAATAGTTACCATGAAATACTATATAGTCCTACTCTTGGCGGCTTGTATGCTTGCTACTACTGCTTCGGGCTGTGCTAAGTATGGCTGCCCCGCTAATACAGAGGCAAATATGGCAAAACCCAAAAAGAAAGGCAAAGTCCAACACGGACTCGTACCTGCGGACTATGCCAAAAACGCGGCATCACCGGCAAATCGCACAAATAAATCCATCTCGCTAATGGTGCGATAATCCCACATGCAGCTCAAAGCCCTAAATACCTTCGGCATAGCCGCTATTGCCCAGCGTTTTGTACCCATCAATACGCTTGCCGATATACACTGTTTTTTGACCAACCCTACGTTTCAGCAACCGCTACCGCTCCGCATTTTGGGGGGCGGTAGCAATGTTTTGTTCTGCACCGCACAAATAAACGGCACTATCCTACACAACCGCCTGCGCGGCATCGAAGTAGTGCAGCAAGATGCGGAGTATGTATGGCTACGAGCAGCAAGCGGCGAAAATTGGCACGATTTGGTACAATATGCCCTACGGCATAATTGGGGCGGCATCGAAAATCTGTCGCTGATACCTGGCACGGTGGGCGCGGCTCCCATCCAAAATATAGGTGCGTATGGCGTAGAATTGAGCCACGTATTAGATAAACTAAGCGTTATTGACCTACACGACGGACAAAGCCAAACCCTCAGTGCCGAAAGTTGCGAATTGGGCTACCGCGATAGCATTTTTAAACGCACTGCCAAAGACCGCTATTTTATCACCGATATTACGCTACGCCTAAGTCGTCGCCCGCAATTACAGTTGCAGTATGGCGACATTGGTCGCACCCTAAGCGATATGGGCATCGGCGATAAACCAACTATCCAAGATGTGAGCGCAGCCGTATGCCGCATTAGGCGCAGCAAACTACCCGACCCAAAAGAGTTGGGCAACGCAGGTAGTTTTTTTAAAAATCCCGAAATTGATTCCCAACAATACGAAACGCTAAAAACCCAATTTGCCACCATGCCCGCCTACCCGCTACCCAATGGGCGCGTAAAAATACCTGCGGCTTGGTTAATAGAACAATGCCAGTGGCGCGGCAGACGGCAAGGCGACGCGGGCGTACACCAAAATCACGCCTTAGTATTGGTCAATTATGGCGCGGCAACGGGTAGCCAATTGCTCGCCTTAGCCCAGCAAATACAAACCGACATACAACAAAAAATGGGTATAACGCTACAACCCGAAGTCAATATTTGGGAATAAAATGCCGCAAACGATCTTCCTTCCCATCATACCATACTATCAATACCGTCTCCTATGGCGCCTCAACAAATTGTCGAAACTATGTATGCCAACGATGCCTTTAGCCAATGGCTCGGTATCGAAATTGTAGCAGTTGGTGTGGGTACAGCCGTCTTGCGCATGACCATACGCCCCGATATGACCAATGGCTTCGGCATCGCACATGGTGGTATAAGCTATTCTCTTGCCGATAGTGCCTTGGCATTTGCGTCTAATTCGCATGGGCGTATGGCGGTATCTATCGAAACAGCTATATCGCATACTGCTGCTTTAAAAGTGGGCGATGTGGTAGTGGCTCGCGCCGAATTAGAGCATTTGAGCCACAAAACAGGCTTGTACCGCGTAGCGATTGTGCGCGAAGAGTTGGGCGACTTGGTAGCCGTTTTTAAGGGTACTGTTTATCGCAAAGAAAAAGAATGGGCTAACCCCACACCTGCTTCCTAATCAAGGCGCAACATTTTTCAACCGAACAAAGGACTTGGATAATTGCCCGCAGCCACATAAACTTGCAATTGTTTGGCGACGGCGGGTTTGTCGGCTATATACGTAACGCCCAACCATTCGGCAGCGACATTGGGCAGCACGCGCACCGACAGCAGCCCTCGCGCAATCAGTTCATTGACCGACGACGATATATAACATTCGGCTTTTCCTTCGGGATTGGAGTGTTGTGCTACAAATTCGTCGAACAAATCGGCAAACAAAGGCAAAACGCGCGGCTCGAAGCCCCAAAAGTTCATCGATACGGGCAAGTCGGGCAGCAAGGGTTCGGCGGTGCCTTGGGCATAAATTTTTCCGTCGGCTTGGCGGGCTACGGCGGTGGCTTCTACTATTTTGGTCAAGTATCCGCTTTCCTCGTCTGTGTAGCAAAGCCCCCGCGATACCGCACCATGCTCCGACAATACGTGGCGCAAGGGATAGCCTATCATACAGCCTTGCACTGGCGTACTCACTGTATCGGGCAAAGTATTGGGCAGTTGAAATAGGGCGAAAGCGTGGCTACCATAAAAATCATCGGCATTGATGACAGCAAAATTTTGACTTATTAGCTCCTGTGCTGCTAATAATGCGTGGGTAGTGCCCCAAGGTTTTGGGCGCGATATCGATTGTCCGCTTGGGCGATGCAAGGCGGTTGGTGTCTGAAAGGCATAGCGCACCTTTGTTCGTAGGCTGATGCGGTCGCCCAATAGCGTTTTGAATGTCTCGGCGGTTTCGCGCCGTATGACAAAAATTACTTCGTCAAAATGGTGTTGGAGTGCGTCGTAAATGGCATATTCCAAGAGCGTTTCCCTGTTGGGTCCGAAAGCATCTAATTGTTTCAGTCCTCCGTAGCGGCTGCCCATACCCGCAGCCAATACGACCAAACTATATGCCATAATGTCGATAAAAAAAGGATTTATTGCCCTCGTGCTTATGGTTTGCTAAGGCGTTGTAGGGCTTCTGCTGCTTTGGCATGTTGCGGCTCGAAAGTGAGCGTTTTTTCATAATCTTGTAATGCATCTTCGCGTTTGCCCAATTGTTCGGCACACCAGCCGCGCATATAATAAGCGTCGGCAAAGGCGGGCGAGGTGCGTGCAGCGATATTGAAATTTTGTAGGGCTTGGGTATAATTTTTTTGTGCCACGTAAATTGTGCCCATTTGGTAGTAGGCATTGGTATATTGGCTATCTTTTTTCAGGATAGCACGATAGGCGGCTAAGGCTTCTTGGGTTCGGTCGGTATTTTGCAGATAAACAGCTTTCCCATAGTCGGCTTCGGCATTGATGGTATCCAATCGCGCGGCAATTTCGTAATGTTGTAGGGCTTTGTCGTTGCGTTGGTTGGCATATAACTGTGCTAACATCATTTGGGCATTATACAATTCGGGGTTGAGGGCAATGGCTTGGGCGAGTTGGGCTATGGCTTCGTCGTTTTTTTGTTGGTCGCGATAAGTACAGCCGAGCCAAAAACGCGCTTGGTCGTTTTTGGGGTGTAGTGCCAATGCTGTTTTCAGGGCTGCCTCTGCTTTATCGTATTGCTTCAAATAAAAATAATATTTTCCTAATTGTGTAGAGATGGCGGGGTCTTCTTTCGGGGCAGATTCCAAGATACGAGCGGCTTTGACGGCATTTTCCATCGAAAAGTAGAGGTCGGCAGCCGCAAGGTAGTAGTTGGCTTGGGTGCTATCTAACTGCAAGGCACGGTCGAGGTCAAAGGCGGCTTGGGTGGGTGCGTTGGCTTGCGATAGCAGTGTGCCGCGCGTATAGCGTAGTTGAGCGTTGTCGGGGTCTTTGTCTATCTGTTCGCTCAATAACCTTATTTGCGGCGAGCGGGCTATTAAGTCTTGCAATTCTTTGTCGGCTTCGCTTTGGGCTTGTTGGCGTTTTTCGGTGGCGGCTTGTTCGGCAGCACTGCCGCCTCCGCAAGCCGTCAGCAACAAAAATCCAAGTATAAACATCGAGGAGAGTAGGCGGGTCATATAGTTTTGTTTTTTTGCAATGTATGTATGTTGTTCATTGAAGTGTTTTTGTGTAATTTTAGTGTCTAATGGTTCAAAAAAATTTGCGCATTAATTTTTATTTCAGACCATTCAGGAAGCAAGTACGAGCGTCCATAGAAAATCTAAAATTGCGGAATTGGTCTATTTCCATTTTTCGTACAAATCGGGGCGGCGTTGCTGTGTACGCACCAGCGATTGCTGAAAACGCCATTCGGCGATATTTGCCGCATGACCCGACAGCAATATATCGGGCACGCGCCAGCCTCTAAACTCGGCGGGGCGCGTATAAACGGGTGGCGCGAGCAAATTGTCTTGGAACGAATCTTCGAGGGCAGATGTTTCGTCGCTCAATACACCTGGCAGCAGCCGCCCTAAGCTATCTACTAAGACCGCCGCCGCCAGCTCGCCGCCCGATAGCACATAATCGCCGATGGAAATTTCGCGGGTCACAAAATGCTCGCGCACTCGCTCGTCGATGCCTTTATAGTGCCCGCACAAGATAATCAGGCTGCTGTACATCGACATTCGGTTGGCTACGGTTTGGTTGAGTTGCTCACCGTCGGGACTCATATAAATAATTTCGTCATAATGGCGTTGTGTTCGTAGGTGTTCTATGCATCGGGCTATTGGCTCTATGAGCATGACCATACCTGCACCGCCGCCAAATTGATAGTCGTCGGTTTGTTGGTGTTTGTCGGTGGCATAGTCGCGCAGTTGGTGGATATTTATATGGAGCAAACCCTTGTCTTGGGCGCGTTTTAGAATGGAGTAGCGCAGTGGGCTTTCCAACAATTCGGGCTGTACCGTAATGATGTCTATGTGCATGGCATTGGCATTTCGGCTTGGGGGCTGCGCAGTTCAGATGATTTGCGACCCAAGGCTTGGGCGCAAAGGTACGGATAAGTTTCAAGTTGAGGTATAAAAAGCATTTAGCGCAGCTATTAGTTTAACTCGTCGGGTTCGTTGTTCTGTTAAAAACCCAAAAAAAAACTGCATGTTCCAAGCCAATAGCCTATTTTTGTGGTAGGGGCTTGGGTAAAGAAAACTTTGGCTATCTCGAAAAATGCTCATTTTGGGGCGATGAATGGTATGCGTTCTTAGAGATTGATTTGTTAAAATTGAAAATCGGAAATATTTTTTCGATTTTGAACTATATTTTTACCGAAACAACAAACAACTTATTTTTAACAATAAACTCACCCAAACAAATAAGCAAAAAAACCACATGGAACTCATATTCCGAATTTCGCTTTTTATAGCGGGAATTGTAAACATACTGCCCGCGTTACTCGTATTTTTTCCTACCAAAATTGCAAATTCTTATGGTATTGCTATCCCCGACAGCAATTATGAGCTATTGCTTAGGCATCGCGCAGCACTATTTTTTATAGTTGGTGGGCTTTTGGTCTATTCTTCAATAACCCAGAAAGGTTATGTCATCTCAGCCGCTGTTGGGCTGATAAGTATGTTATCTTTTGTATTATTGTATTATTTAATTGGGAAAAACATTAATGCACAACTCAAAAAAGTCATGTTAATCGATGTAGGAGCAATAATTGTATTGTTTGTTGGAGCGGTTTTGTATTATCTCGGTTCAGGAAAATAACTGCTACCTACACAATGCTATTGGGCAGACGGGAAATGCGCCGCAGTTTGTGTAGAATAGTTCTGTTCCCACTGGCCATATCAATCGGCGCAGCATTTTATAGATAAATTGATTATTAAAAATAAAATGTAAAAAATTTGCCCCGAATTGCACAAATTTACACGAATATTTTACTATATCTGACTTTTTTTAAAGCGTTCACCTATAAATGTGTGAATACGTTTTTCTATTCGCACATTTGAGGCAGGTTTGTCCAAGGTTATCGCTTCATTTCAAAGACCAACAAAGTAGGTGCTTTTCCTCCTGCTTCGTTAGTAATTATCATCGTTCCATCTTTTAAGAAAGTAATGCCCTCCGCCTTTGCATACATTTCTCTGTCCAGCGACTCCATATATATAACCTCACCTTTTCTGTTCATAGCGAGCAATATTCTGTCGGCGGCAGAAATAATATAAATGTCATTTGTTATTGGATGGACGGAAAGGCTCGCAGGTCTGAAATTAAATGGTTTTATTTTTCCCTTTGCATTGGTATCAGTTGGCACAATATTAAAACTTCTCGCTTTCTCTTCGAGATACTTGACATCTAAACTGTAAATGGGTTCTTCTTCTAACTTGTTCGTTGTTAGGTCATACGCATAAATAAATCGTTCTGTTTTTTGGTCGGGGTTAAGGGGTTTGCTTTTGGCGGCAATTAAGATACGGTTATTTTGGGGGTCAAAACAAAGCCCTTCGTTGTTGGCAGTTGCCAATGTCAATGAGTGGTAGCTCAACGAATCGTTGCTCGAAGGGAAATTGCGCCACTCAGTGAGCCGCCCATCGCTGCGCAAAATATACAGCGAATTTTTAGCATACGTCAATCCTTCAAAATCGCCAATGCTATCAAAACGATGCTGCGATACTATTTCGCCGCTTCTGAAATCATAAATAAATACAATGCCTAATTCGTCCTGAACGCAAGCAACTTTTGACAAATCAACATCGGTTAGCCCCGAAACCTCGTTGAGTATTTCGGGCAGTTGCTGCCGTATTGTTGGCTCGTTGAGCGAATAATTGAATTTTGATTGAGCGCAAGTAGCACTGACAAAAAGACAAAAAATAGATACGAAAAATACTTTTCCCATATTTTCTTAATTTTTACGAATGATTAATGCGGATTGCGACACAAAAACCCATTTTATCCAACAATTGGCATTAGGCAAAATAGGCAATTCCCACAAAACAAATTAGTGTTCAAGTAAAACAAAATTTCATTGCCTTTGTTCGGGCTATGTCAGCATATCTACCTGTCGGATTTTGTGGGCAAAAATAACCCAAATTAGACAGACAAAAAATAAAATTATGAAAAAGTGACACCTACACAAAAATTTAAAGTCAAAAACCAGTAACTTACCGCTCCAAACCCCATTTGACGTATGCGGATACTAATCCCCCTTACCCTACTTGCCCTTTTGTTGTGGCTGTTTATCGGCTCGTGGTGGTATGCCCGCCAATGTTGCTCTGTTAGCAGTACCACAACAGCAGCTGCTCCCACCCTACTGCCAAGCACAAGCCCGACAACTGCCTCCCAATTGCGCATTGCCGACGCTTCGCGATTCAGCACTGCCGCCAACGACAATTTGTTGTTTGCCAACAACAGTTTTGACTTCAACAAACCCCTATCGCCCGACCTAACTCGTGCCTACGGCGAATTGGCTGCCTACCTCAAAGCCAATCCCCAACGCCGCATCGCGCTGACGGGTTTGTATGGCAGCAAGGAGCGCAATAGCAGTTTGTTGCCCAATATGGGCTTGGCACGCGCCGCCAATCTGAAACAATATTTAGAAAGCATCGGTATCAATCCCGCGCAAATAGTTACGCAAGGGCAATTGCAACCCAAGTTCGCGCTCAATAACGAACAAATCGTAGGCGGTATGCTCTACGGATTTGATGATATGCCCGCTGCTACGCCCGCGCCCGACACAGCCCAACAAGCCGCCGACAATGCCCGATTAGACCAAATAGCCCGCGATTTGCAAGCCGACCCCATCGTGCTGCATTTCGAAACCGCCAAGTCGACCATCGAAGTCAATGACCAAATGCGCCAAAAATTTGCCCGCCTCATCGAATATCTAACCCAACGACCCCAACAAAAAGCTATCGTCGAGGGGCATACCGACAACGTAGGTCCCGAAAAAATCAATCTGCAATACGGCAGCGAACGCGCCGAATTTGCCAAAAGCTATATGGTCAAAAATGGACTGAACCCCGACCGCATCACTACGTCCAGCCAAGGCGAAGCCAATCCCGTTGCACCCAATAATACAACCGACGGACGCGCCAAAAACCGCCGTGCCGAAGTGAGCATACAATAAAGCAACGTAACTATTTAGGGTATGGGGTTTTGGGTATGGGGTAATGGGTAATACCCATCTAATAATGCCCGAAATCATAGCATATTCGATTAGAAATAGCTATTCTTGTGGGCTGTCCCTACGAGGCTAAATAGTTACAAAGCAACTACCTAAATAGTCGCCTCGCAACAATGTTTGCCAGCATAAAGTGATGAAGTTGGCATATCGCAAACCAAAAATACAAAATCGCACCGAACCATACTTGCCTCTGCCCGCAGCTCTTTCAATTTCTAAACCTCTTTAAAACACCTCTACCAACCTTATGACCCCTTGCGCACTTAATATGTTTTTGCTGATGCTGGGCGCAGCCTTGTTGGGCTACCTACTGTCGTGGCTGCTGAACCGCCTGCGCACCCAACGCATAGAACAAAACCTAAGCACTCAAAAAACCGCCTACGGAAAGCTAAAAGGCGATTATGACTTATATGTCAATAATTTAACGACCCTACAAGGAAAATACAACGAACTCGAAAGCGGCTACGTACAAATCAATACGCAATTGAACGAGCAACATGCCCGCAATACTGCCCTCGAAACCGAATTGGCAAACTGCCGCGCCGCTCTGCAAACCGCCCAAATCAAATATAGCAACGACCTCAATACCCTACAAGTAGCCAAAGATGGATTGCAAATACAATACGATGCCCTAATGTCGGGCAGCCATAACCGGCAAGACGAAATTGATTTGCTCCACGCCCAATTGCGAGCAGCCTCCAACGCACAAAACGCACTACAAAACCGCTATAATGCGCTAATGGCAAGCCTGTACGATACAAATAACGAACTGAACGCCTCCCAAAGCCAGCTAAACCTGAGTAGCGATGAACAAAACGAACTGCAAAACCGCTACGACAACCTGCTCGCTAATCACTACGACAGCCAAAACGAGCTGAACGCCGCCAAAAGCCAGATAACCACATCAGCAAGCAGCGACCTAACTACCACAGATGAATCGTATAGCGCACTACAAAACCATTATGACGCATTGATAGCAGACCGATACGATTACAGCAACGAACTGAACGCCCTACAAAACCGCTTAGACGACTCCACCGACCAAAACAATGCTCTGCAAAGCCGCTACGACGCGCTAATCGCCAATCAATACGATTCGAGCAGCGAACTAAACGCGCTGCAAGCCCAACTACAAAGCAAGCAAACCGACCTAAGCACACTACAAGCCCAGTATGATTCGCTATTAGCTGCCCAATATCACGACCAAAACGAGCTGAACTCCTTAAAAGTGCAACTCAGCAACTGCCAAGAAGCACAACAAAAAATTGCCGCTACTGCCGACGATTTAGCCCTACAAACCCTATTGCTCAACTTGTCGCCCGAAGACAGAGCAGCAGCAGAACGCATTGCACAGCGCAAAGACCGCCTCAATTTTGAGCGCATCGGCTTTGCCGCCTATTCCGAACGCGACGACCTAACTTTGCTCAAAGGCATTGGCTATGTCATAGCCCAAAAATTGCATTTATTGGGTATTCATACGTTCCGTCAAATTGCCAATTTTGTGCCCGAAGACGAAGAATCTGTCAATGAAGCCATCGAGTTTTTCCCTGGTCGAATCAAACGCGAGCGTTGGCAAGCACAAGCCCAAGATATGCTCGCCTTGCAACAATCGGGCATAGACCTACACAGTACGTCCGAAAACGACCTGACCTTTGCCCGTATCCGCAGCAAAATAAGCGGCTTATCCTTGTCACACCTCGGCACGGCAAACCGCGACCAAGCCGACGACCTGAAAGCCTTGCGCGGTATCGGCGAATGGATAGAACAAAAGCTAAACCTCATAGGCATTTATACCTACCGCCAAATAGCTAATCTCACTAATGAAGATAGCCACGCCATCGCCGAAGCCATAGAATTGTTTCCCGAACAAATCGAAAAAGAGCAATGGGTAGCACAAGCACAAACCCTGTTAGACGACGATGCCGCCAAAGACGCATAAATCTCCACTCTAAACAGCATCGCCGACCGCAAACGAAGTTTGCGGTCGGCGATTTTTTTTGAATAACTGTTGGTAGATTGTCTAATTGTATGAAGCGAAAGCGTGAGGAGTGTTATGGGCAATTAGCCCAAATAGGTTTTGAGTGTGCCGAGGCGCGAGGTTTTGCGCAAGCGGCGGATAGCCTTTTCTTTGATTTGGCGCACGCGCTCGCGGGTGAGGTCGAATTTGTCGGCAATGTCTTCGAGCGAGATAGCGGTTACGCCATTCAATCCGTAGTAATGTATCAAGATATTGACTTCGCGCTCGTTGAGCGAGGCAAATACTTTGCCGATTTCGAGGCGTAGCGATTCGGATAACAAATCGTTGTCGGGAGTGCTCATATCCGCATCTTGGATGTTGTCCAGAAACGAATCGCTCGTTTCGTCGCTTTCGTCGATGGGTGCGTCGATAGATACGTGTCGTCCGCCCACTTTTAAGAGTTCTTGTACGTCTCGGAGGGGCAGTTCGCTGACAAGAGCTAATTCTTCATCGGTAGGGCTGCGTTCGTTGTCTTGCTGAAATTTGGCTAATTCTTTCAACATACGTTGATAAGCGTCAATTTTGTTGAGCGGTAAGCGAATCATGCGCGAATTTTGCATCAATGCCTGCATAATAGATTGGCGAATCCACCATACGGCATACGAGATGAACTTAAAACCTTTGGTTTCGTCAAAACGTTGTGCGGCTTTTATCAAGCCCACATTGCCCTCATTGATGAGGTCGTTGAGTGCCAAACCTTGGTTTTGGTACTGTTTGGCTACCGATACCACAAAACGCAAATTGGCTTTGGTCAATTTTTCCAATGCTTCTTTGTCGCCTTGCCTGATGCGGCGTGCCAACAATACTTCTTGTTCGGGCGTTAATAATTCCAATTTGCTGATCTCTTGGAGGTATTTCTCTACCGACAAACTCTCGCGGTTGGTTACGCTGTTCGTAATTTTTAATTGTCTCATGTTGCCGGGGTTTAAAGATGAGTAAATAGTTTTTTCGGTATTGCTATAACGGAGCGGTTACTTGTATGCCACAAAATAAATGCCACATTTTTGGTAACTACGCTTGGCTTATTCAAGCATTTTTTAGATAGTCTAAGGTTTTTAAGTTGCGTCCTACCTGCCCCGTCCTTAGCCACTATTCTACATAACGCAATTTAGACGCTAATAGTTCCCAATCGCTACACTTTTTTGAGCAATTTTGCAAATTTTAATCACTTTTTTTTAGCCATAACGTAAAACAACTTGTTTGCGTTGCCTTATAATGGTTTGAAAATAGCATTATCGCCTTTGTTTATACTCGCAGGCGGTTAAAAATACCTAAAATACGCCCAAACAAGGTAGCTTTTCTGTAACTTTGCGTCCTAATCGCAATATTTATTTTTAATAACAAATTTACATCATTTTATATTCATCATGTTTATAAAAATTTTGCAGCTTTTAACGGCACTTTCTTTCTTGGTCTGTATTCACGAACTCGGACACTTCTTGGCAGCAAAAGCCTTTGGGATGCGCGTCAATAGATTTTATATATTTTTTGATGCTTGGGGCAAAAAAATATGGAGCAAAACCATCGGCGACACCGAATATGGCATAGGTTGGCTGCCTTTGGGCGGCTACGTACAGATTGCGGGCATGATTGACGAAACCCAAAATGCCTCGTCAATGAGCAGTACGCCCGAACCTTGGGAGTTTCGCGCCAAACCCGCGTGGCAACGCTTTATTGTCATGATTGGCGGTATTGTGATGAATATCTTAGCAGGCTATATCATTTTTACGATGTATCTGCCTATTTTTGCCAAAGAATACCTGCCCATGAGCGAGGTAAACCGACAAGGCGGTATCTATGCCTATCCCTTGGCAGAAGAAATGGGACTAAAAACAGGCGATAAAATTCTGGACATTAACGGCAAACCCGCCGAACGCTTCGACGACCTCGGCTCGTTCCGACTCTTGCTGGGCGGTACTTTGGGCATCGAACGCGACGGGCAAAAAATGACCATACAAGTACCTTCGGGGTTTGTCACCAAAATGAAAGGCGAGTTTATCGTACCCCTCAGACAAGACATCTATGTAGAAGATATGCCCGCTGAATCATCTGCTGCCAAAGCAGGTATCCAAAAAGATGACCGTATTGTAGCTATCAACGGGCAGCCCATAGAGAATTTCCCCTCCCTACAAAATCTACTCAAACAACAAGCAGGGCAAACCGTAACAGTGCAAGTAGAGCGCGAAGGCGCGAGCAATACCCTATCAGCAGCTATTGACACGGCGGGGAAACTGGGATTTATGCCGCGTTTAGATGTCAAAAAATACTACCAACACCAACCCTATACTTGGGGTAAGTCGCGGGCTATGGCGTTACGAAAAGCATTGATGCTATTGTCGGGCAATTTGCTGCGCTGGGTATGGTTTTTACGGGCAAATTAGACCCACGACAAAGCATTTCAAGCCCCATAGGTATAGCTCGCGTATTCCCCTCCGAATGGGATTGGGCGCGTTTCTGGGCTTTGACCGGCTTAATATCGCTCGCCCTTGCCGTAATGAACATATTGCCCATACCCGCACTCGACGGCGGGCACATGGTATTTCTGGGCTTCGAAATCCTAACCGGTCGCCGCCCCAGCGACCAATTCTTAGAACGCGCCCAAATGGTCGGCATGATTATCTTACTGTCGCTGATGGTATTCGCTTTTGGCAACGATATTTATAAAGCTATTACTGGCACTTGGTAGCCCACAAAGCCCGTTTTGCTATAAAGAAATCGCCCCGACCGCTATAAAGGCAGTCAGGGCGATTTTTTTTCATGGCAGTACCAATTTAGCGTTGTTTGAGCAAATCTCTAATTTCACCCAACAAAACTTCTTCGTTAGAAGGCGCAGGTGGCGCAGCAGGTGCTTCGGCTTCTTTTTTCTTAGCTGCGTTCATAGCTTTAACAATTATAAATACGAACAAGGCTACAAAGAAAAAGTCAATTATAACCTGCAGAATAGCCCCCAATTTGATGGCGACAGCAGCAGCAGTCTCCTTGCCGTCAGGACCAAGCACTGCCTCTTTAAGCACCCACTGAAAAGAATTGGCAAGGCTGCTACCCGTCACCATTCCAATAATCGGCGATAATAGGTTATCAACCACAGCACTGATCACTTTGCCAAATGCCGCGCCTATGACCACACCAATCGCCATGTCTAAGACATTGCCTTTGAGAGCAAACTCTTTAAATTCGGATACGAAACCCATAGCGTAAAAATTATAAGTGATTAAAAAATAATATGAAATAACTCGAAAAAATCGATAGTCGAAAGCTAAGTAACTACAATTATACGCCTCAAAAAGAGAAAAGTCACTTTTTAGAGTACTTTTTATTAAAGAAAACTTTTGCCTCCTTGTTTATCTAATCATCAGGGATTCGCTGCTTTTATGATAGCTACAACCACTTATTTACATCTTTCTTACCTCATAGACCTCCTGTCTATCAATAAAATAGCCCCAATAACATGCAGTTATCGGGGCTAAACACTATGCTTAAAGCTAAATCAATGTAGTATTACGGATTGGACTTCGTAATCGTTACGGGAATACATTGGGCGGGCGGGCAAGCTGCGCAATCAACAGGAGCGTCGTAGGCATCGGCAAGGGTATGCGTACAAGCATTGTCGCCGACAAATGTTGCTGTTACGTCAATGCCCGTCATACCGTTAGCTGCCAAACCCGTCAGCATAATCACTTGTGGGCTGCTCGTTTGGGCTACACTAAGGCTCTCACCTGTCGAAGTACTCACTAAAATATTGCCTGCTGGCTGACCTGAATATGTCACCGTTACAGTTAAACTATATGCACTAGTGGCTGGGTCGCAATTGCTCGGCAAAGCACTAACAACACTTATCGCACAAGGTGCAGGCTCTTGAACAGTCGTAGTACATTCGTCCGTACAGCCGTTGGCATCGGTGACCGTTACGCTGTATGTGCCTGCTACCAAGCCGCTAATGCTTTGAGTAGTCGCGCCCGTATTCCACAAATAAGTGTAGGGACTTGTGCCGCCGCTTGCTGATACGCTCGCTGTGCCGTCTGCGCCGCCGTTGGTCGTTACGTCTGTTTTGCTGCATGTAGCGTCTAATGCCGCCGATGGTTCGGTGACGGTATAGCTCGCTACTGCCGTACAAGTAGGTGTCTCGGTAATCGTAACGCTATATGTGCCTGCCGTTAAACTATTGACGTTTTGAGTCGTCGCGCCGTTGCTCCACAAGTAAGTTACTGCACCTGTGTTGCCGCTGGCTGTTGCGCTGGCTGTGCCGTCTGCGCCGCCGTTGCAAAGTACGTTTGTACCGCTTGCCGATGCTGTGAGGTTACAACCCGGCTCTTGAAGGGTTGTAGTACATTCGTCCGTACAGCCGTTGGCATCGGTGACCGTTACGCTGTATGTGCCTGCTGTTAAACCGCTAATGCTTTGAGTAGTTGCGCCTGTGTTCCACAAATAAGTGTAGGGGCTTGTGCCGCCGCTTGCTGATACGCTCGCTGTGCCGTCTGCGCCGCCGTTGGTTGTTACGTCTGTTTTGCTGCATGTAGCGTCTAATGCCGCCGAGGGTTCGGTGACGGTATAGCTCGCTACTGCCGTACAAGTAGGCGTTTCGGTAATCGTAACGCTATATGTGCCTGCCGTTAAACTATTGACGTTTTGAGTCGTTGCGCCGTTGCTCCACAAGTAAGTTACTGCACCCAAGTTGCCTGTCGCGCTCGCGCTGGCTGTGCCGTCTGCGCCGCCGGTGCAAAGTACGTTTGTACCGCTTGCCGAGGCTGTGAGGTTACAACCCGGCTCTTGAACGGTCGTAGTACATTCGTCCGTACAGCCGTTGGCATCGGTGACCGTTACGCTGTATGTACCTGCTACCAAGCCGCTAATGCTTGATGTAGTTGCGCCTGTGTTCCACAAATAAGTGTAGGGGCTTGTGCCGCCGCTCGCCGATACGCTCGCCGTGCCGTCCGCGCCGCCGTTGGTCGTTACGTCTGTTTTGCTGCATGTAGCGTCTAATGCCGCCGAGGGTTCGGTGACGGTATAGCTCGCTACTGCCGTACAAGTAGGCGTTTCGGTAATCGTAACGCTATATGTGCCTGCCGTTAAACTATTGACGTTTTGAGTCGTTGCGCCGTTGCTCCACAAGTAAGTTACTGCACCCAAGTTGCCTGTCGCGCTCGCGCTGGCTGTGCCGTCTGCGCCGCCGTTGCAAAGTACGTTTGTACCGCTTGCCGATGCCGTGAGGTTACAACCCGGCTCTTGAACGGTCGTAGTACATTCGTCCGTACAGCCGTTGGCATCGGTGACCGTTACGCTGTATGTACCTGCTACCAAGCCGCTAATGCTTGATGTAGTTGCGCCTGTGTTCCACAAATAAGTGTAGGGCTTGTGCCGCCGCTCGCCGATACGCTCGCCGTGCCGTCCGCGCCGCCGTTGGTCGTTACGTCTGTTTTGCTGCATGTAGCGTCTAATGCCGCCGAGGGTTCGGTGACGGTATAGCTCGCTACTGCCGTACAAGTAGGCGTTTCGGTAATCGTAACGCTATATGTGCCTACTGCTAAACTGCTGATGCTGGCAGTAGTTGCGCCGTTGCTCCACAAGTAAGTTACTGCACCTGTGTTGCCGCTGGCGGTGGCTGTCGCTGTGCCGTCTGCGCCGCCGTTGCAAAGTACGTTTGTACCGCTTGCCGAGGCTGTGAGGCTACAACCCGGCTCTTGAACGGTTGTAGTACATTCGTCCGTACAGCCATTGGCATCGGTGACAGTTACACTGTATGTGCCTGCTACCAAGCCGCTAATGCTTGATGTTGTTGCGCCTGTGTTCCACAAGTAAGTGTAGGGGCTTGTGCCGCCGCTCGCCGATACGCTCGCCGTACCGTCCGCGCCGCCGTTGGTCGTTACATCTGTTTTGCTGCATGTAGCGTCTAATGCCGCCGAGGGTTCGGTGACGGTATAGCTCGCTACTGCCGTACAAGTAGGCGTTTCCGTAATGGTTACGCTATATGTGCCTACTGCTAAACTGCTGATGCTGGCAGTAGTTGCGCCGTTGCTCCACAAGTAAGTTACTGCACCTGTGTTGCCGCTGGCTGTTGCGCTGGCTGTGCCGTCTGCGCCGCCGTTGCAAAGTACGTTTGTACCGCTTGCCGAGGCTGTGAGGTTACAACCCGGCTCTTGAACGGTTGTAGTACATTCGTCCGTACAGCCATTGGCATCGGTGACGGTGACGCTGTATGTGCCTGCCGTCAAACCGCTAATGCTTTGAGTGGTTGCGCCTGTGTTCCACAAATAAGTGTAGGGGCTTGTGCCGCCGCTCGCCGATACGCTCGCCGTACCATCTGCGCCGCCGTTGGTCGTTACATCTGTTTTGCTGCATGTAGCGTCTAATGCCGCCGAGGGTTCGGTGACGGTATAGCTCGCTACTGCCGTACAAGTAGGCGTTTCGGTAATCGTAACGCTGTATGTACCTGCTAAACTATTGACGTTTTGAGTCGTTGCGCCTGCTCCAGTCGAGTGCCGCTGGCTGTTGCGCTGGCTGGGTCTGCGCGGGCAGGACGTACCTTGCCGAGGGCGGAGGTTACACCGGCTCTTGAACAGTCGTAGTACATTCGTCCGTACAGCCGTTGGCATCGGTGACAGTTACACTGTATGTGCCTGCTGTTAGACCGCTAATGCTGGCAGTCGTTGCGCCTGTGTTCCACAAATAAGTGTAGGGGCTTGTGCCGCCGCTCGCCGATACGCTCGCCGTACCATCTGCGCGCCGTTGGTCGTTACCTGTTTTGCTATACATCTAATGCCGCCGATTCGCTCCCAAAGGTGTTTCGAATGGTTACCCAGGCGTTTGGTCGGTATTTTATGCGACCCTGTCTGTGCGCTGTGCCGTCTGCGCCGCCGTTGGTTGTTGCCTGTTTTGCTGCATCAGCGTCTAATGCCGCCAGAGGGTCGGACGGTATAGCTCGCCACAAGTAGGCGTTTCGGTAATCGTAACGCTGTATGTACCTGCCGTTAAACTATTGACGTTTTGAGTCGTTGCGCCGTTGCTCCACAAGTAAGTTACTGCACCTGTGTTGCCGCTGGCGGTTGCGCTGGCTGTGCCGTCTGCGCCGCCGTTGCAAAGTACATTTGTACCGCTTGCCGAGGCTGAGGTTACAACCCCCGGCTCTTGAACGGTCGTAGTACATTCGTCCGTACAGCCATTGGCATCGGTGACAGTTACGCTGTATGTGCCTGCTACCAAGCCGCTAATGCTGACAGTAGTTGCGCCTGTGTTCCACAAATAAGTGTAGGGACTTGTGCCGCCGCTCGCCGATACGCTCGCCGTACCGTCCGCGCCGCCGTTGGTCGTTACATCTGTTTTGCTGCATGTAGCGTCCATTACAGGGGGTTCTGTTACGTTACAGCTCGCTACAGCGGTACAGCTATTTACATTAGTTACCGTAACACTATACGTCCCCATACCTACCGTAATGGTCTGTGTAGTAGAACCTTCTGACCACAAATATGCGCCACCAGCTCCAGCATCCAATATAGTAGTGCCGCCAGGACATACTACTTCATCAGGAATCGTAACTGTAAAAGGTGGATACTCGTCGACCACAGCACTACCGCTGCCTGTGCAACCGACCGCATTAGTAACTGTCACGCTATAGGTTCCTATACCTACTGTTATTGTCTGTGTAGTGGATCCTTCCGACCACAAGTAAGCACTACCTGCACCAGCATCCAAAACTGTTGTACCACCAGGACATACCGTATCGTCAGGTATAATTACGTCGAAAGGTACGCACTCGCAAGATTCGGGGGCATTATACTCACCAGTAGGCTGGCAACTTGTCAAGCCATAGTCGATAATAACGGGAATATTAGCAGCACCATTAGCCGTCAAGTTGCTTATGGTAAAGGTTTGGTTGCCACTACCGTTGGTTGTCACGGGATAGTCTGTGCCGTTTACCTTAATAATAAGGCTTGTGATAGAAGTAGCGTAACTGAGGGTCACATCCAAATTATAGGTATTAGAAGGTGATATACAGGCACTAGGCACTATTGATACAATATCGACGGGGGCAGTTACAACGACATCGCCTGCAGTGACAAAGCAAGACTCATCGGGCAATTGGCTGGCAATAACTTTGACGGAATAGGCGCCTGGCAAGGCAGGCGTAATTACCGTAAACAAAGTGGTGCTTTGAGCAACCATTACGCCATCGCGGAAATATTGATAGGTGGCTCCTACAATAGGTGTAGAAACTCTAGCTCGGAGGTAGGTGGTGCCGTCAGCGCATACAGTAGTGGTATTAAGTATTAGCGTTTCGTCGGGCAATTCGCCTACTTTACCCGATCCTTGATAAGAGTTTTTGCAACCATCGTTGCCCAAAATATTATAGGTAGCTACTTCACCCGATGCATTTTTGGGTGGTAAATCGGGGAATATATCACTAGTTTGCCCTACAGAACTTGGGTAAGGCAATGATTCGTTATACAAGTCAGAATTTTCAGAGATAATGCGCCAGTGATATGGTCCGACAACTTGCCCTTCGGGTTGCAAGTTAACGATTTGTAGGTCGGCGGTTTGGCCAGGAGGGCAAAGCGCGCCAAAGCCGACTTCCCAAGTAGGTTGGGTATAGTTGGGAATGGTAGCACTGATAGTTACAGTCTTGCAGCCATCTGAAAAAGCAAATGTATAAGTACCTCCGCTTTGTAGGGCAGAAAACTGCCCAGTATTGGGTGGCGAATCCACTTCGGGTCCTTCTCCTACTCGAGTAGGTCCTGCAATAATCTGATAACTGTAATAACTAGGGTAAATGGGGTTATTGTTAACTCCAATAACATTTGCCTGTCCCGCACCAAAGCAGAGATTGCTTACATCTATAGAGACAGTAGGATTAGAATAAACGGGTATAACTTGGGTTGCATAACCAGTGGCACCGCAGCCATCAGTTACTTTGATGCTATACGTATCGGCAGGCAAGGGCAATAGAACTTCATCACTGTTCTGTGTGACTGTATAGACCAAAGTATTAGATGCATCAAAACCCTCAAGGTATATGGAGGAGACGGATTATAGGGGAGGACCGTATCCCAGTCCTATCTTTAATATATATTCCTCGGAAGTCCCTTCAGGGCATCGCACATTGGTATAGGCATATATAACTCCATCGCCTGGTCCAACAAGCGGGACATTGGTGGTAGAGGTAAGCCCGCAAGCATCGGTTATAGTAATAGCATAGTTACAAGGGCGCGTCAGGTTACCAATTATATTGTTTCCCATATTACCGGTTCCCGTATAGGTAGGATGTCCGCAATCGCTGTCCATAACAATATTGTAAGGTCCAATCCCATTTTCAATATAGACGTTTATGCCGCCAGTGCCAACCCCGGGGGGGGGCGTACAAGAACCGATAGCCCCCCAGCCATAGGCTACAGGAGTTTGATACAGGGGTGCTGTAACAGTTTGTTGAGTGATGCCGCCGCAATTGTCAGTCAATTGCAGGGTATATGTGCCGCCAGATGTAAATACATAGCTCTGCGTGTTGTTGCTTGTAATGGTGCTGCCTACTTGGTCGGGTCCGGCAGTAATAGTGAACGTATAAGGCGGCGTACCGCCCGATGGTGTGGCAGTGTAGTTACCGTCGCCGTCGCAATTGGCAAAGCTATTGAAAGCAAGTGTCAAACTGGGCGATGGCGCGGTGAGCGGTACATACACATTAATGGTTTTGTAGTTGCCACAAGCATCACGGGCTTGCAATTCGTAGTTGCCGTTCATACCAGAGGGGAAAGCAATTGGAAATGAAGTAGCAGAAGTAAAAGCAGGCGGCTCGGATCCGTCGCCTGGCAAACTACCGTTTTTGCTCGAAATACGGAACAAATAGGGCGGGCGTTGCTCGCCAGGGTCGGCATTGATAATCGTAAAGTTATTAATACTAACCGACGGTGTGCCGTTACTGCAAGGGTCATAGTCGACCTCCGCTGTAAAAATCCAATTTTGCTCGTAGTTACCAGGTACCGTAACGGCTTGACTATGCTCTTGGTTGTCAAGAGTAAACTCTGTTATGGTATAATCACCCGCTGGTAAATCGGTAAAAGTGGCAGGAGGACTAAAAGGTCCTATCTGCGGAATACTGACACCCGTTAGGGCATACAAATTACTCGCTGGACCTGATACGACAACACTACCATTGGCTTGGCATACAGATTCGTTGATAGCATCAATATTGCCCTGAAATTGAGCAAATAACGACGCAGGTAGAATGAGCCAAAGGAGCATTAAAGAGAATCCATGTTTCATGTTAGATTGGAAAGTTGATTTTGTAAAAAAATTATTTTTATTTATATTATATAAATTAACTATTTATATATTTTTTTTACTAATACGGTGCAAGAAGTTTGAATTAAAGTAGTAATTGCAAAATGTGTAGATGACTATAAATAAATAATTTACGATTTGAAATTAAATTTAATTTGTGTCATTTTTGCTTTTTTGCACTACAGTCTTATTTTAACCAAAAATTTTCGTTAGGCTTGTTCAAAACTGCGCAAATTTTTAACCCAACCACCTGACTCTCAGGTTCTTAGAACGCGCTAATACTTATCGTGAACAAGTTTATTTTTTAAAGGGCTTTGGATTCAAAAGGCAAAGTCGAGATATATATAATTTATTTCAAAAAAAGCATCAAGTCTTAATCCTTCGCACATTTTGCACTTAATAAACACTTTACTAAAATGACTTCTTGTACTATACTTGTGACAGCGGCACTTACTTCGGCGTAAAATGGTGCTTTTTCGCCTGCTTTTCGTTTATTTTTGGAAACATAGCTCCACTATGCCTCCCAAAATAAGCCTCTATCAGTATCAGTCCCAAAAACCTCTATTCTTCCAATCCAACCACGGTCACAAGTCTATTATTGTTTCTAATAACGTAATAAACAATAAGTGCTATTTATTCAATATATGTTATATTTATTTAAATGCAAAAAATTGAATAACAATAGCCTGACAAACATAATGCCCATTAATCTTTTCAAGTGCTGAAAATCAAGCATCAAAAGCTAAATGCGAAATTACGAGTTGCTAATTATGTACTTTAATAGTTACCAATTTCTATACCAAATTAAGGCTTACATCCAATAAACGATAGTACAATGCTACAATTTGTAATTAACAATAATTATAACCTACTGATTATCAGCAACATAGCATTAACAATCGTTATATTTTAGGCATCAAAAAAATAATTACCCAAATTTGGCTTTTCGTGTTTCTTCAAAAAAGTTGTCTATAAAGCAATCGCCGCTGTACCCATTGGGCACAGCGGCGATTATACGTCATACTATCTCTGCGAACGGCAAAAACTATACTTATACTATCGTTTCAGTTCTAAACAGCCTTGATAGTTGGCATCTTTGTCGTCGGGGTCTATAGTCAAGATATAGAAGTAGGTAGCATCGGGCGAGTTTTCGCCTGTTCCTTTAAACTTGCCGTTCCATGCCTTGCTATTGTCATAGTCTGCTACACGATAGACCACATCTCCCCAACGGTTAAAGATAATCAGTTCGGGCTGGGCATCGGGGAAGCATACCGCTAACTCTTCGGCACTTGCCCCCTCTATCAAGTAGAGGTCGTTTATGGTATCGTCGTTGGGCGAGAAACCCGTAGCAAATATCAATTCACAATCGGGGTCGCCTTGCACTACTACCACTACCAAAGCAGTATCACATAAGGTGTCTGTGGGCGTAAATACGCATAAGACGTAAGTGAAACTATCCGTACCCGCAAATTCGGGGTTAGGCGTGTAGGTAATCGTCGAGTCGGGATTTACGACTGCTGTGCCGTTGTTCGCTGCATCGAGTATTGTAATTTCCAAGCCTGTTGCGCCATCTATTGCATAGGTATCATTGTCTAATACGGGCAAGATTATCGGCGTATTGATTTGGGTCGTGTCGGTGTCATCTACGGCAATCACATCTTCGTTAATGCTGGCTTCGGTTATATTGATATATACACAAGCCGTATCGGTCAAGCCTGTTGGGTCGGTGATGATATAGCAGAACGTATCCAAACCGATATAGTCGGGGTCGGGAGTATAGGTGATAACAATACTGTCGGGGCTGATAATGCTGATAACTGCTATTCCGTGCGCGGGCTGCTCGTTAATCTGTACTATCGACACATCCTCGCCATCGGGGTCAAAGTCATTATCCAGTACATCAATTACGACTTCGGTATTTACTTCGGTGGTGGCATTATCATCAACGGCTACGGGCGGTTGTGGGTCGCTATCTTCACCTACGATGATAGTAACATAAGCCGTATCGCAGAGACTGGGCGTTCCGCTGTCGCAAATGACGTAGGTGAAGAAGTCGGTGCCTTCAAATCCTTCGTTAGGTGTATAGGTAGCTATACCTGTGGTGGGGTCTATGCTGACCGTTCCATTGGCGGGGTCTGTCACTAAGGTAATGCTGATGTCGTCGCCGTCGGGGTCAGAGTCGTTGGCTAATATGTCGATTGTGACGGGCGTGCCTGCTTCGGTTGTGGCATCGTCATCAACGGCTACGGGCGGGTTATTGCTCGGCTCATCGCTTCCTACATTGATAACTACTACGGCAGTATCGCAGAGGCTGGGCGTAGCATTGTCGCAAATGACGTAGGTAAAGCTATCCAAGCCTATATAACCTGGATTAGGCAAGTAACACAAAGTGCTGTCGTTCAGTTGCATAGATGCACCATTGGCGGGCTGCGTAATGGCAGTAATGGTAATGTCGTTGCCGCCGAGCGGGTCGTTGTCGTTGTCCAATACATCGATGCAAACTTCGGTATCGACAGGCGTAACGGCTACATCATTTACAGCATTGGGCGGTAAGTTGCTAATTGAATCGGGCAATACAATGACCGTTACTAAGGTCGTATCGCAATTGCCTGCTTCGTCACATACGATATACTCGAAATAGTCTGTTCCTACAAAATCTTCGTTGGGCGCGTAAGTCACAGACGTAGCATTGTTGGTTACACTGCCGTTGGTAGGAGCTGTGACAATAGCCGTTACGGTCAAATCGCCTGTTCCACCTTCGTCGTTTGCCAATACATTGATTTGTACGGGTACATTTACGTTGGTAAATGCTATGTCGGGCTGGGCGTTCAAGCCCGTCGGAGTGACCAATATGCTTACATAAGCCGTGTCGCAAAGAGCAGGGCTGCCGTTGTCGCAAATGACGTATGTGAAGTAGTCGATACCTGTGAATCCGTCTTCGGGCGTATATACGATATCGGTACCTACTAATACTGCCGTGCCGTGTCCGGGGTCGGTAATCAATACAATGCTAAGGGCATCGCCGTCGGGGTCGCTGTCGTTGTTCAATACGTCAATCGTGACGGGTGTAGCCATTTCGGTCGTATCGGCATCATCAACAGCTATGGGCATATTGTTCGGGATTTCGCCTGTACCTACGCCTATGACTACTGTGGCTTCGTCGCAAAGGCTCGGCGTACCGTTGTCGCAAATAGTGTAAGTAAAGACATCTTCGCCTGTAAATCCGTCGTTGGGCGTATAGCACAAGAAGCTACCTTCTTGGGTTACTATACCGTTAGCGGGTTGCGTAAAATTGGTGATATTGATGGCATCACCACCAAATGGGTCATTGTCGTTGGCTAATACATCGACACAGATGGTTTCGCTCGGCTCGGTCATTCCCATATCATTTACGGCATTGGGCGGTAGATTAGTGCTATCAGGAGGCAGCACCACTACGGCAACGACGGTCATATCACATTCGCCTGATACGGCGTTACACACTACATACTCGAAGTAATCTGTGCCAATAAATCCGGGGTTGGGCGTATATGTAACGGTGTTGTCGGGGTTAATTGCTACTGTCCCGAAGTCGGGTTGGTCGGCAATAGTCGTCACGTCTAAGTTTTCGCCCAAGTCGTTGGCTAAGATATTGATAGTCACAGGCGTATTAAGTGCAGTAAAGGCAATATCGGGTTCTGCATTCACTTCGTCGTTGGGTTCGTCTTCTGTCACAGTTACTACTACTACGGCGGTATCGCACAAAATTACAGGAGTGCCATTATCACAGATGATATACATAAATGTATCTACTCCGGTAAAGCCTGTGTTGGGCGTATATAGTACTTCATCGCCTATTATCTCTACCGAACCGTTCATGGGTTCTAAGACGGTAGTCACTATCAGGTCGTCGCCGTCGGGGTCGTCGTCGTTTTCTAATACGTCAATCGTGACCGGCGTGCCTTCTTCGGTAGTAGCGGCATCATCTACGGCTTGTGGCGGATTGTTGAGACAAGCGTCGTTATCACCTACTGTTACTTGTACATAAGCTGTATCGCAGAGGGCAGGGCTGCCGTTGTCGCACACGACATAAGCAAACGAGGTGCAACCTTCAAATCCTGGGTTGGGCGTAAAGGTGACTGTTCCGCTGGGGTCTATTGTCACTGTGCCGCTACCATCAGTAGGGGGCAGAATGGTTGTTACGGTAATCGGGTCGCCATTGGGGTCGGTATCGTTATCCAATACAGGGATTGTCACGGGCGTATCGGTCGGGGTCGTTGCTTCGTCGTTATTGGCTACAGGCGGCAGGTTGGGCGTGCCTTCGGGCACTACAACAACAGCTACGGTCGTTTCGTCGGTATTGCCGTTGCAGTCTTCTACTATGTAGGTGAAGTAATCTGTGCCGCTAAATCCGGGGTTGGGCGTATAATTAACAGTATTATCGCTATTCAATACTGCTGTGCCGCTGCTCGGCTGCGTAATGCTTAGTACGTCCAAATCACAACCTATATCGTTGGTCAAAACATCAATAGTTGTCGGTTGCCCTTCGTCGGTAAATGCTATATCGGGTTGTGCATCTACGGGTTCATCTACATAGATGATAACGGTGGCAAGATCGCAGTTGCCGTCTGTATCGCATATTTGATACACCAAGGTATCTGTGCCCACAAATCCGGGGTTGGGCGAGTAGACAATTTCGTTATCCAAAATAATAGCTGTACCGTTTTCGGGGTCGTCTACAATGTCGTTGATGGTGCTGCCTGCGGGTAAGTCGTTGGCAGTAACATCTATCGTAACTGGTTCATTGACCGATGTATGCGCTTCGTCGTCGTTAGCTACGATACCATCACAACCCAATACGCTTACTTGTACATAAGCAGTATCGCAGAGGCTGGGCGTACCGTCGTCGCACAAGACATAGGTAAAGTAATCAGGTCCTTCAAAACCTTCATTGGGCGTATATGTAACCGTGCCGTCAGGGTTGGCTAATACCGTACCGTTGGCAGGATTAGTACCGATGATATAGGTTGTTTCGTCACCATCGGGGTCAAAATCGCCGCTCAGAATATCGACTACTACGGGGTCGCAGCCCGTTGTTTGGCTGTCGTCGTCGGCAATAGGCGAGTGGTTTTCGGTATCATCATCGCCTACGGTTACGCATACGGTAGCCGCATCGCACAAAGAAGGAGTGCCGTTGTCGCAAGCTAAATACGAGAAGCAATCAGTACCTACAAAACCTGGGTCAGGCGTATAGGTCATCGTACCGTCGGGATTAACTGTAACGGTACCGTTTTCGGGTTCATTCAAAAGCGTAGTAGTCAAAACATCGCCGTTGGTATCGGTGTCGTTTGCCAATACATTAATCGTAATAGGCGTATTGACGGGTGTGCTGGCTACGTCGTTATTTGCTACGGGTGGTTGGTTCTCTGCTCCTTCGGGCAATACGGTTACTGCTACTAAGGTGACATCACACTCGCCTTCGGGGTTGCAAATGGTATAGGTAAAGTAGTCGATTCCCGAAAATCCGTCATTAGGTGTATAAGTAATAGTGCCGTCGGCATTTACAGTAATCGTACCGTTGGAAGGGTTGGTCGTCTCGGTGATGCTGATGCCCACTCCAAAGTCGTTGGTCAGTACGTCGATAGTGATGGGTGTTTCAAAAGGCGTACTCACTAAGTCGGGTTGTGCATCTACATCCTCGCCGCACTCAGGGCAGGGGTCGCCCGTCACGGTAATCGTCACAACTGCTTCGTCACACGCGCCCGTCGGGTTGCAGGGGTTACAAATGCTATACGCCAGTTGGTCTGTGCCTGTATATCCAGGAACAGGTGTATAAACTATCAAGCCATCGGCGTTTACGCTGGCAGTGCCGTGGTCGGCTTGGTTGGTGATAGTCACAATCGGGTCGAAGCATACTCCCCAATCGTTGAGCAATTGGTTGATGGTATGGCTATTGCCATTGTTTTGGACGGTAGCTACGTCATCGTTAGCAATAGGTGCGGCACAACCTACAAATACATATACTACGGTGGTATCGCAGAAGCCCGCATCATTGCAGCCAATAACCACCAAACTGTCCTGACCCACAAAGCCGGGTAAAGCGGTATATTGCAAGCACGAGTCGTTGAGCAATACAATACTGCAATTGAAAGTAGTGCTAGCGTCTATGATTTCAAGCCCTTCGGTGCCTTGCAAGTCGCAGAACTCTACACATACGACATTGGGCGTGAGCGGATTAGTACAAATATACTGTATTTCCTCTTCACATTCGGGGGCTGTTACTGTAATCGTTACAGTGGCTTCGTCACAATTGCCTTCGCTATCACAAATTTGATAGGTAAATACGTCCGTACCTGTAAATCCTGGGTTGGGGCAATATTCAATACCAAGCGGCGTAATAGCTACTGTTCCGTTAGCAGGCGGTATAATGGCTGTAATTTCTATTTCGTCGCCATCGGCATCACTATCATTCGCCAGTACATCTACTACTATGCAGTTGCCTTGTTCGGTAGTTTCGGTATCGTCTTGGGCATTGGGCGGGGTATTGCCACCTATGACTATGATAGTAACAGTAGCTTCGTCGCAGCCGTCATTGTCACATATCGTATAAGTAAATACATCTGTACCCGTAAATCCTGTGTCGGGTGTATAGGTAAATGTACCGTCGGGATTCACTACCACCGTACCGTTGGCAGGTTGGGTGAAACCATCAATGGCAAAATCGTCGCCGTCTGTTTCTTGGTCATTGACCGTCACATTGATGCTAATTGGATTGCCTTCGGTCGTATTGGCTACGTCGTCGTTAGCAATGGGCGGGTTCTCTTCCGTACAATCGCCTACAAATAGATTGACTTGTATGGTCTCGCACAAAACCGGCGGCGTTGCAGCCCGTTACATTCACCGCATATCACCAAAGAAGCCAGGTAGCGGTGTATATTGGAAACAATTGCCTCCCAAAGGCTCTACACTACACAAGAATGTACTTTCAAAGTCGGTTACGACCGCGTCGGTCACTTCGCAAAATTCTATACAGAACTGTATATTGCCGGGAATGGATTTAGGCACAAATTATCGGGGTTTTCGCACTCATCGGCGCAGTTCACGATAATTGTTACAGTGGCTTGGTCGCAGCCGTCATTGTCGCAGATAGTATAAGTGAAGCTATCGCTGCCTACATATCCGCTATTAGGTGTATAAACAAAGCTATTGCCTGTTTGGGCTACCGAGCCATGAGCGGGCTGCGTAAATCCGTCAATACTAAACTCATCGCCGTTGGTAGCTTGGTCGTTGGCAAGCGCGTTAATCGTAATGGCAGAGCAAACCGGTGGTAGCACTATCATCGCCTGCAATAGGTGGATTCTAGGCGCACAGTTTACGCTGATATTTACCGTAGCAGTACTACAACCGTCGTTGTCACAGATAGTATAAGTAAAGCTATCGTTGCCTACATATCCGCTATTAGGCGTATAGACAAATCCATTGGCAAGCGCAGATACCGTACCATGAGCGGGATTGGTATTGCCACTAATGCTAAAGCTATCGCCGTCGGTAGCTTGGTCGTTATTCAGTACGCTAATTGTAACGGCAGAGCAACCTGTCGTAACTTGGTCATTGACAGCTATGGGCGGTGTTTGAGCAGATGTGCAGTTCACATTAATGCTTACGGTGGCAGTAGTACAGCCATCATTATCGCAGAGGTTATATGTAAAGCTATCGCTACCTACATAACCCGCATTCGCAGTATAGTTAAAGCTATTGCCGTTTTGCACCAAAGTACCATGGGCAGGTTGCGTAAAGCTCATAATAGCAAAGGCATCGCCGTTAGTCTGCAAGTCATTGGCGGTTACAGCTATCGTAAGAGCACTACAACCCGCATTGGTCGTATCGTCATTGGCATCGGGCGGCAGTTGCGGCTCTACGGTGGGGCAATTTACGGTCAAGGTAACGGTAGCTTCGTCGCAGCCGTCGTTGTCGCAAATAGTATAGGTAAAGCTATCGCTGCCTACGTAGCCCGTAGTAGCAGTATAAAGTAGGTTGTTGCCGCTTTGCACCAAAGTACCATGGGCGGGTTGCGTAAAGCTATCGATGCTAAATACATCGCCGTTGGTAGATTGGTCATTGCTCATAACGGTCAATGTAGCGGTCGAACAAGTAGCAGTATATACGTCATTGCTGGCATTGGGCGGCAATTGCGGCTCTACGGTGGGGCAATTTACCGTCAAGGTAACGGTAGCTTCGTCGCAGCCGTCATTGTCACAAATAGTATAGGTAAAGCTATCGCTGCCTACGTAGCCGCTTTGTGGTACATATACAAAGCCGTTAGTGGTCGTACTCAAAGAGCCGTGTGCGGGGTTGCTAAAACCACTTATCGTAAAGCTATCGCCATCAGTAGCTTGGTCGTTGCTCAAGACATTGATAGTTACGCCGTCACAAGTAGCCGTAGCTATGTCATCAACCGCTACGGGCGGTACGTCGGGGTCGCAAATGACAGCGATAGTCACAGTAGCAGTAGTACAGCCGTCGTTGTCGCAAGCCGTATAATCAAACATATCAAAACCCGTAAATGTACCATTGGGCGTATAAGTAAAGGTATTGTTGGCATTGAGTACTACACTACCATTGAAAGGTTGCGTATATTCGCCGATAGTAATAGCATCGCCGTTGGTGGCTATATCGTTGCTCAATGCATTCAGTGTAACTGCTACGCACTCGCTGGTGGCGTTATCGTCGGTAGCGTCGGGCGGCAATTGCGGCTCTACGGTGGGGCAATTTACCGTCAAAGTAACGGTAGCCGTGCTACAAGCGTCGTCGTCGCATACGGTATAAGTAAAACTGTCTGTACCTACATAGCCTTCTTCGGGCGTATAGATATACATATTGCCGATAGCCGATACGGTGCCATGCTGAGGTTGGGTATTTGCTGACAATTGAAGCGTACCTCCGTTGGCTATATCATTAGCTAATACATCAATGCTTACGCCGTCGCAAGCCGATACAGCTATGTCGTCAGTAGCGGTAGGCGGTGTGGTGGTATCTTCGCAACCTACGCTGAGGCTTACCGTAACCGTAGTGCTGCAACCATTATCGTCGCAAATTTGATAGGTAAAGCTATCGGGTCCAAAATAACCCTCATCAGCTACGTATAAGAATTGGTCGAAGTTCCAGCCCACAAAACCATGCTGTGGCTGTGTATATTCGCCGATATAAAGCGAAGTAGCATCAAATTCGTCGTTTTCGAGTACGGTCAAGAACGATACACAAGCAGTCACATATTCATCGGGGTTGGCTACGGGGTCGTTGTCGGGGCAACCTGCTACGGTGACAGTAACAGTAACTTCGTCGCAACCGTCATTATCGCATACATTATAAATAAATTGGTCTGTACCAATAAATCCAGGTAGCGGTGTATATATAATTTGCGAACCGCTTATCTGTGCAATGCCGTTTTGTGCCAGACCCACGATACCCAAATCCATTGGGTCGCCGTTGGTTGCTTGGTCGTTTGCCAATACATCAATCGTAACAGGATTACAATCGGTTTGCGCCATATCAGGTATGCCGTCGGGTTCTACCTCCAATTCGCAGTCTGTTACTACAACCGTTACGGTAGCTGTTACGCAGCCGTCGTTGTCACAAATAGTATAGGTAAAGCTATCCGTACCATTGAAACCTGCTTGGGGCGTATAGCTAACGGTAGTACCATTTTGCGCTACCGAGCCATGCGCGGGCGTGCTAACACTCGTAATAGTGAAGTCATCGCCGTTGGTGCTTTGGTCGTTATTCGTTACCTCTATAATACTTGTATTACAGCCGCTAATGGCAATCATTGGGTCATCTACGGCAACGGGTGGTTCTTGGGGGCTACAACCGCTAATGACGATGGTAACGGTGCCAGTGCTACAACCATCGTTGTCGCAAGCCTCATACGTAAAGGTTACAGTGCCGTTAAAGTCACTATCGGGTATATATGTAAAGCTATCGCTACTCGAAATCAATACGCCATGCGCGGGCTGCGTAAAGCTCTCGATATGGAACTCGTCGCCGTCGGTAGCTGCATCATTGGTCAAGGGGCTGATAGTTACGGTTTCGCAAGCCGTAATCGTAACGGTATCATCGTTGGTATCGGGCGGCAATTGCGCGGGGCAGTTGCTTGTGAGTGTTACGGTAGCTGTGCTTGTCCCGTCGTTGTCTGTAATAGTGTATGTGAATGCCACCGTACCCGTAAACCCACGTTCAGGCGTATAAATCAGGCTATTGCCCGATTGTGCCACCGTACCGTGTGCGGGTTGCGTAAAGGCGGTAATGCTATATGGGTCGCTCTCGGTTTGTTGGTCGTTAGCAGTTACGTCAAGCGTAGCAGGAGCGCAATCGTCTACATTATAATTATCGTTGTTGGCGGTAGGTGGCGTTTGAGGTCCATCGCAATCGCCTACAAAAATAGGAATATTGAGGGTTTGGCAGTTGGTAGGATTAGCTACTTCGCAAGCCGTTATGCTAATGAGGTCGTTCTGTCCCGCCCCCATACCAAAGCCAGGCAGCGGTGTATAGGTAAAGCAAGGGCTATTGATGGTATCAATGCTACAATTAAAGGTTGTGCTATAAGCATCGATAAAGATAGCACCGTTCAGGTCGCAGAAATCCAAGCAGAAATCGATATCGCTGGGGAATACACCTACACACAAATCGTCGGGGTTATTGCATTCTACCTCGCATTGTACATTGATGATGCTCACCGTAGCTGTCGAACAGCCGTCATTGTCGCATATCGTATAAGTAAAGGCATCGAGACCATTGAAAGCAGCAGCGGGCGTATAGATAAAATTATTTCCGTTCTGCGTCACCGTACCGTTAGCGGGCTGCGTAAATCCGTCAATAGCAAAAGCGTCGCCGTCAGTAGCTTGGTCGTTGTTAAGCGGGCTTACCGTTATACTCGTACAAGGCGACGTAGCAGTATCGTTATTAGCAGTAGGCGGTGTGTCTTGGCTGCAATCGCCTACAAACATATTTACCTGAATAGTTTGGCAATTAGCGGGGTTGGCTATTTCGCAAGCCGTTATGCTAATGACGTCGTTTTGTCCCGCGCCCATACCAAAGCCGGGCAGAGGCGTATAAGTAAAGCAAGGGCTATTGATCGTATCAATGCTACAATTGACTGTCGTATTATAAGCATCCATCTAAACTGCGCCGTTAAGTCCGCAGACCCCCAAGCAAAAATCGATATTGTTCGGGAACAAGCCTACACACAAATTATCGGGATTTACACAGTCTTCGTCATCGGGGCAATTGACACTAATTGTCACGGTGGCTTGGTCGCAACCGTCGTTATCGCAAAGGCTATACGTAAAGCTATCATTGCCTACATAGCCCGCAGTAGCGGTATAAGTAAAGCTATTGGCGTTTTGTACCAATGCTCCGTGCAGCGGTTGCGTTATCACCGAAATAGTCGTAAATGCATCGCCATTAGTAGCTTGGTCGTTGGCAAAGGCATTGATGGTAATAGCAGTACAATTAGCACTCGCATTGTCGTCATTGGCTACGGGCGGCACTTCGGGGTCAGGTTCGGTACAGTTGCCCACAAATATGGGAACTTCGATGGTTTGGCAATTGCTAGGGTTTGCTGTTTCGCAAGCAGTAATGCTAATCAAGTCATTGCCAAAAAAGCCTGGTAACGGCGTATAAGTAAAACAATCATTAGGCAAGGGGTCGAGGCTGCAATGGAAAGTCGTATTAAATTCTGTAATTGTATGCGTGCCACTTAAATCGCAGAAATCCAAGCAAAAATCGATATTGTTCGGGAAAAATCCTACGCACAAATCGGTTGGATTGTCGCAATTGACATTAGTAACCGTAATGCTCACAAAGGCTTGGTCGCAGCCATCATTGTCGCAGATAGTATAGCCAAAGCTATCCAATCCATCAAAACCATCATTGGGCGTATATAAGAATTGGTTGCCCACTTGTATTACTGTGCCGTGCGCGGGTTGCGTAAAGGTCGATATAGCAAAAGCATCGCCATCGGTTTCTTGGTCGTTGGCTAAGGCACTAATCATTACAGGCTCGCCTTCGCTGGTGTTTGCGCTATCGTTGTTGGCAATAGGCGGCTCTTCGGCAGCGGCGCAGGTAGCACTCACTTCCATATTTATTACTATGGTTTGGCAATTGCCCTCGCCATAGCAAGCCGTCACAAATATTTGGTCATTGCCTACCAAACCGGGTAAGGGTTGGTAGCTGATGCAATTATCTTCTAATATTGTAAGTCCGCAATTGTAGGTCGTATAGTATTCGGTGATTAGCGCGCTGTCGTTCAGTTCGCAGAAATTCAAGCAAAAATCTATTGTTGCAGGATAAAGCCCTACACATAAACTGTTAGGATTATCGCAAGGTTCTAATGGTGCTTGCACTACTGTAAGCAATACATTAGCCGTATTGCAACCGTCGTTGTCGCAAGCTGTATAGCTAAACGTCTCGATACCGCTAAAACCCGCATTGGGCAGATAGCACAATTGATTGCCTACCATGCTCACCGCACCATTAGCAGGCTGCGTGGTTTGGCTGATAGTAATAGCATCGCCGTCGCTATCAGTATCGTTATTGAGCGGATTAAAACAGAATGGAAGGCTATCATCTGCATCCATCGCCACATTATCGTTTTGTATATTCGGAAGGTGGTTGCAACCGCCAAAGGGAGCTAAGATAGCGGCAGTTGTAGTGCTGCTAAATCCGTCTGCACCCGTAATCAGGAGCGTATGAGTGCCTGCGCTCAATGGCAGACACTGCGATACGCCTTCCGAAAGTGTTCCCAAAATAATTGTCCCTTCTTGTACGGTATAGGGGGCATTGCCGCCCGATATAGTCAAACATACCGCGCCATTAGTTTGGCAGGTGGCGGCATTAGTAGTTTTAGTCACCGAAAAATCATTGCCGCAAGTCGCAGGCGTTTGAATAGTAATCAGGTCTAAATTGCGTGCGCAACCATTGGCATCAGTAACTACCAAATTGTATGCCCCTGCCGCCAAATTACTAATACAGACCTCTGTATTAGCTGCCGATACAGTAGCAAACGCCATACCATTGTGTGTAACGGTATAAGGTGCCGTACCACCGTCAAACTCTAAACAAATGCTGCCGTCGCTATTAGCCGCGCCATTGCTCGTATTACAAGTAGCATTGGCTACCGACACGCCATATTCGATAAATACATCGGCAATAGCAATTGCTTCAAAAGCAGTTGTCGTACAGCCATTGGCATCGGTAATCAAAATATCATAGCTACCCGCACTGAGGTTTTGCAGGCATTGCTCTTGACTATTGGCAGTTATGGCAAACGTCTGGTTGCCTACCAATACATTATACGGAGCCTCACCGCCCGAAAGAGTCATGCAAATAGCCCCATTACCGCTACCGCAATAATCAGCCGAAGAAGTTTTGATAATGCTAACAGGCAAGCAAACAGGAGGCAATGACGATACCGTCACAACCACATCATCGCTTACCGCCGTACAACCCGCCAAGGACACCGTCCAACGGAAAGTATTTGCGCCGTTGCTCAATCCCGATACAGTGGTAGTGGGGCTGTTGGCATCGGCAAACGTACCTGTACCGCCGATAAGCGACCAAGTGCCCGTAGCACCCGTAGGGCTGGCTGCCGCAGCTGCCAAAGTAGTATTATTGACGTTAATATTTTGGTCTGCACCTGCATTAGCAGCGGGGGCTACCAAGCGCGTAATATTTACGGTATCGCGAGCGGTAGGGCAGTTGGGCGCACTCACCGACCATACAAGGCGATTAATGCCTACCGACAAACCGCTTATACTTGATGTGGGGTTAGCAGCATTGGCAAAAGTAGCCGTCCCTACCGCTACAGACCAAGCACCTGTGCCTACGGCGGGTACTTGCGCAGCTAAGGTAGCCGTAGCTGCGCATACTGTTTGGTCGCCGCCGGCGTTAGATGTGGGAGCCACGGCGCAAGTCGAGCCGCAATCAGTAGCAGGGTCGAAATTGTCTGTAATCGCCGCCGTACAGCCTTGTGCATCTGTCACCGTCACCGACCAACTGCCCGTAGGTACGGTAATTGTAATGGGCGTATTGGGCGAAATAGCTCCACCGCCATACACTACGCCCGCCGAGCTGCTAAATGTATAAGTGTCAGATGTATTATAACCGGGCAAACCACCCGTAACGGTCAAAGTTGTCGTAGCGGTCGAACTGCCCGAACAAGTATAATTTACGCCCCCACCGCCGTTGATAGCCATATTTTGCAAGGCAACAAAAGGACCTACGGGTGCGCTTATATCATGACAAGCATTGTTGATGCTAAACGGCGTTCCCTTTCCTATAAACGAGTAGAGGTAAATAGGTGTATTGGTCGGGAAGGTCAAACCGTTGTTAGTTTTGGTAGCTGTTGCTGCCGCATCTAAGGTATATTTGGTAGCTGCCGAAAATTCAGAGAGGTTCGATATAGTACCACTGGGCGATAAAGCAAGCCCGATATAGCCATCGGGTGCGCCCAGGGTATAGCCGCTCACACTCAAATCTATGGTGCTATTCCAGCAAATATAATTATCACTTAGGGCGGGTGTACCTGCGTCGGCAGTACAACCAGGACAATCTACGCTACCTATAGTAAACGCATCGCCAATAGTAGCTGTACAGCCCTCGCTATCGGTAAATGTCACCGACCACGTAGCTCCGTTATTGACTGTAATAGTAAATGGCGAATTATTGCCTACTTGCGCGGGTGCGCCCGTAGCCCCTGTTGCCGTTACCGTAAATTGTTCAGAAGTATTGTATGCGGGTTTGCCACCTGCTGCCACTACACTGATACTGGCGGTATTGGTAGCCAAGTTGCATACATACGCGCCTGTATCGGTAGCTATGGGCATCAAGAATACAAAAGGTCCTGCGGGTGCGCTCACATCGGTGCAAGCCGTATTGATAGAACCTGCCACAGTGCCCGTACCAATATAAGAATAGAGGTATAAAGGCGTATTGAACGTAAAAGGTGATACGTTATGCGTATAGTTGGCAGTGGGTGTATTATACAATTGTACGAATTGGAAATCGTTGTTGATGCTATCGACATTGTTTGATGCCGATACTGCCAAACCTACGTAACGGTTGGCAGGTGGCGTGCTACCCAACGAATAGCCCGAAGCAGAATATTGCGCTTGCTCGCCCCAACAAATAAAGTCGTCGCTTACGGCTGCTGTACCCGCGTCCGCACCGCAAGCAGGAGGGGCGCAAGCCGCTGATGTAAAGGTGCCACCAATAGAACCCGTACAACCTTGGCTGTCGGTAAATGTTACTGTCCAAGGAGTATTACTACCACTAACGCTAACAGTAATGGCTGTATTATTGCTTACCTGCGCAGGACCTGAATAGGTAGCTCCTGTTGTACTGACGGTAAAGGTTTGCGCTCCGTCGTAGGCGGGTAGTCCGCCTTGGGGCGTTAGGGCAATGGTGGCAGTGCTGCCCGATGTACAGTTATACGTAAATGTGCTATTGGTATTAATTGTAATAGGTGCAAGAAATACGAATGTATTTGCCGATACGCTTAGGTCGGTACAGCCCGGATTATAGGCAAATGGCGCACCTTCGCCGATGAATGAATAGAGGTAATAAGGCGTATTGAGTGCGATAGTGCTACCATCATTGGTTTTGATAGCCGATGGTCCTACGGTGAGCGAGTTGGCAGGGTTAGGTATGCTCGTGAGGTTGTTTTGCGTATTGATAAACATGCCCACATAACCATTAGCTGCGCCCAAGGTGCTGCCCGTCACATTCCAATTGATAGTTTCGTTCCAACAAACAAGATTATCGCTTAGGGTGGGCGTACCTGCATCAGCAGCACAAGCCGCACATTCCGAAGCAGCAACAAAAGTACCGCTAGGATACCTGCACAACCTTGACTGTCGGTAAACCGCACTTCCCACATTGCGCCATCATTGACGGTGAGTTCGATAGTTGTATTGTCGTCAATCATCGCTGCACCCGCATAGTCTGCACCTGCAACATCTATCGAGAATTGTTCGGTAGCGGGCTGATAGTTGGGCATACCGCCCGTCACTAATAAATTAATGCGTGCTTGTCCTCCTCCGATACATACGTAGTCGCTGGCGGTTACTTGTATGTCTTTGAGCATAACAAAAGGAGTAGAGGGCGCACTTAGGTCAAAACAAGTTTGGTCGATGCTGTACGCGGGATGCTGCCCTATGAACGAGTAGGCATACAAAGGTGTATTGGTTGGGAAACTGCCGCCATTGGTATAGGTAGCTGTGGTGGTGCTATCTAAGCGATATTTGGTAGCTGCCTGAAATTGGGCAAAATCGCTAATCGTACCCGAATTAGATACCGCAAGCCCCACAAATTTGCCATCTCCGCCCGATATAGCATCTACAGCATTACCCGTAATTGCCTCATTGCGGCATACATACGCCTTATCAACCGATACCGTACCTGCATTGATTTGCGCCGATTGATGAAAGGGCGTAAAAGTGCCTTGGTTGTGGGCAGGCGTATCGCTGCTTAGGTTGATGCTGGTATAGGTAGGTCCGAACTCCAAATCTGTCGGCAAATTGGGGTCTAGAATTGTAAAACAAACCTCTCCCATCGTTATCCAATCTTGTCCTATTATTGGACATTCAAAACCCGGAATAAAGGTTTGAAGCAGGGTGGTTACGTTGGCTTCGCCCAAAGGACCTGATTGGCTATAACCAAACGAAAGGCTGCCATAAGGGTTGTACGAAGCACTTCCTATGGGGCAGGTAGTGCCCGTATGGAAGTTAGAAGGGGTGTAAGTAGGAGTGGTAAGCGCACTTTTGTTGTAAAAAAACCAAATAGTATGGCTACCTGCAACAAAATTGCCCGCACCAGCAGCCGCCTTTATCTGGATGTCGGTACAAAACTGGTTGTCGGTCGTACAATTGTACTGGTGGTTAGTAAAGCGCAAATCATAGGTCGAAGGATTTGCGAGTTGCGCCATACAAAAGAGCGAATTTAATAGTAAGATAGCGGTAATATAACCTGCGGTAGATTTTACTCTCATGGTAAAAAGCATTTTTCGGAATTGGGAACAGTTGGGATTGATGAAAAATTTCTGTTGGGGTTTCATCGCTTAGTCTAAGCAATAATTATTCCATTTTTCATCAAGCAGCCCCATAAAACCAAATAAACTTTAACATGATTGCAAAATAAGAAATTTAAAAATTCAAATTAAATTAAAAAATTTTTTTAATTTGCTGTAAATCAGTAATTTAAAAATCAAAAAATAAATGCTCCTAAAAAATGTCAGACTATTGTCAAAATTAAAAACGCTTTTCATTCCCTTCTAAAACTTGCATAAATGCTTTCACTATCGTCTCTGCTATAGTAATATGTAGGCAAAAAATGATTGTCATTGCATCGCATGCCTTAATTATCCAAGTTATCGATTTCGCATTATGCCCAACCATATTTCCTATACACACAAGCCCAATAGTGCCCCTACCCTACCCATAAAATTTAAATACCCGCAAGCCACTTGTGTGCTGCGGGTACAAAATATCGCCATCAATATTGTTGGTTCGTAAGGCTTGCGTAGATAGATAGCCCAGTGCAAACAAACATATAAAACGGGTATATGGATTTAATCATAAGATTCTAAATGGATGTCGCGGCGGTCGTAGCCCATTTGTAGTAGGCGTTGCTGAGCTTCTGTAACCATATTGCGCCAACCACAGAGGTAAAAAGAAACGGGCGGGCGGGCGGCAAATAGTCGCTCATAAATGCCATGCACATGGCCGCGGTGTCCTGTAAAATTAGGTGGTGTTTCGCGCGAGAGGGCAACGTGGTAGTGCAAATCCAAATCGTGGGTTAGTTGTTGCATATCGTTGCCATATAGGATATGGTGCTCGTAGCGCGTGCCAAAAATCAGGTGTATGGGTGGGTGCGCTTGGTGGCGGTTGCGCAGGTCGTGTAATATGGACCGAAACGGGGCAATACCCGTGCCCGTACATACAAAGCAAAGGATTTTGTCTGTCGGTAATGGGTCGGGTAGCGTAAATACACCCTGCGGACCGCGCATCGAAATGGCAGTACCTACTTTTACGTCTTCAAATAAATAGCGCGTGCCCATGCCTTGTTCCGATGCCACAATGACAAATTCTAATATATTGCCCGTATCAGGTGCAGACGCTATCGAATAGCTGCGCCAACGTTTATTGCGCTTTTCGTGTATGGGCAAGTCGAAAGTCATAAATTGCCCTGCCCGAAACAAAAAGCTATCTGCGTCCGGCAATTGGGCACGAAAAATGCGCGTATTGTCTGTTATATCTTCTATCGAGACGACGATAGCCTTATACCAAGGAGTTAACATAGTAGATAAATACAAATATTGTAATACATGAATACTTGTTGTTTTTATAATAAAAGTTTAACAATTCGTATTTTACTAATAACAAGCGAACTATAAAATGACAGATCTTTTATTGTAATTTTGCAAATAAAAACAAATTGCTTGTTTGAATCGTATTAGAAAGCGCAAGTTGCGTTAGAGCGAGAAAACTGTTGTGCGTTTAAGACATAATAGTATTATTATAATAAACATAATTATAAAAACAAAACACTCGATACTACGCTTCAAATCTTCTAATATATCCACCGAAAACTCTTAGCCCAGCGCACCCAATCGCCCCAAGAGTTGGAATATGGGTTGGTCGATAGCCACACAAAAATGGGTTTGCCTACGATATGGTCTTCGGGTACAAACCCCCAATAGCGCGAGTCTTGCGAATTATTGCGGTTGTCGCCCATCGCAAAATAGTAGTCCATTTTAAATTCGTATTCGTCGATAGGTTGCCCGTTAATCTGGGCTTTTCCGTCTTTCCAAGTAAGGGTGCTATTGTGCTCGTATTCGCGGATGGGCAATTGGTATAGTGTATAATTGAGAGAATCGTGTTTGATTTTGTCGCCGCGTTTGGGTAGATATAGAGGTCCGAAATTATCCAAATTCCAGTTGAAAGGAGCCGAGGAGTCTGTACTGTTATAAAGTGTGGGTTGGGCAATGCTATACGGATACATCACAGATTGCCCTTTTTCGTCTAAGGGTGTCGAGCTTGGTGTCCAAATAACGGGTTCAATGCTTTGTATATTGGCATTATTTTCTAACTTCTTCGCGTTTTCTTCGGTCAAATGTATTTTGCCTTGGCTTGCCAGCATCATGGCATCTTGCTCGTCGAATCCCAAAGGTTTAGCTTTCTGTAGGAAATTGCGCAGTTCTTTCTCGCTCGAAAATTTATTCTTGAGTTCCAATTTATATTCGCGCTGCATATCGGTGTTGGGTACTTCTAAGGTTTTGCCATTAGCCATTACTACGCCGTTGCTAATTTGCAGTGTATCGCCTGCTTGTGCTACGCAGCGCTTCACATAGTTGAGGCGTTTATCTACTGGGAGTTTGGCGGTATAATCGCCTGGGTAGTTAAACACTATCACATCACCGCGTTTAATAGACGACAGACCGGGTAGGCGTTTGTAAGGCAATGATATAATATCGGTATAGGAGGGTTTTCCAAATATTTCATTGTGTACATAAGGCAGTGCAAGGGGGGTTTCGGGTATGCGCGGTCCATAGTGCAATTTGCTCACAAATAACTTATCGCCTACCAGCAAGGAGCTTTCCATCGAAGGAGTAGGTATGGCATACGATTGCAATATGAACATATTGATAAACGGCACCAAAATAAGGGCTATAAAAGCAAGCTCGCCTATTTCGCGGCGCATTGATTTGGCAGGTTTATTTTGGTCGTTTTTTTTGCCATTAGTATTTTGGGGATTGATGCTTTGTGGCGTAATAGTTTTGATAGGATTTTGACTCATGATATTTATTATAGGTGTATTAATACGAGTAATAGGCTTGTTCAAAGCATAAGATTCATTCGTCCTAAATAGAAAACAAGGCAGTTAGACTTGTCTATCTTTGAACAATCTTAATATTTTGTTTCATTACCATTTGGCATTGGGGTATGCGCGTTGTAGGTATTGCATTTCGGCAAGTATATAGCCCAAATATTCGGTATGTTTGCCTATTTTGCCGCCTTGCTGCATCCATTGTGGGGCTGGTTTGCGCAGGGTGGCTTCGCTCAAAATATTCTCTATATGTGCTTCCCACAGGGGTTTTATCAGCGACAAATCAGGGGCTATACCACTTTGGAATGCCGCTATTTCGGGTGGGGCGGGCATAAATAGCTCGCCCGTAAATTGCCATAGGTCGTCTATGGCTGCTTGCATACGTTGGTGGCTTTTAGCAGTACCGTCGCCCAATCGTATGACCCACTCGGAGCTATAACGCAGGTGATAGGTAGTTTCTTTGTGCGATTTCTGGGCAATGGCAGCGAGGTTGGCATCGTTGCTATGGCTCAACTCTTGCCATAGATAGTATTCAAACACGTCAAAATAGGCATGTCGGGCAATGGTATGGGCAAAGTCTTCGTTGGGCTGCTCTGCCAATAATATATTCCGAAACGCCGATGCATCGCGCAGGTAGGGATAATCGTCTTCTGTTTTGCCGTCGTCCTCCAATTGCGCCGCGTATTGGTATAAACTACGCGCTTGCCCCAAGTGGTCGAGCGATATATTAGCAAAAGCCATATCTATTTCCATTTCGGGCGCGTGCCCGCACCATTCCGACAATCGGTGTCCCATCAGCAGGGCATTATCGGCAAGTTGAAGGATATAATTTAGCGTTATTGCATGTTGCTGCTGCATATTAGATATTTTTTACTTCTTCGGGTATGGTATAGAAAGTGGGGTGTCGGTATACTTTGTCGTTGGCGGGTTCGTAAAATGCTTCGCTATCGTCGGGGCTTGAGGCGGTGATGTGTTGCGCCTCCACCACCCAAATACTGATGCCTTCGTTTCGGCGTGTATATAGGTCGCGGGCGTTTTCGAGTGCCATTTTAGCATCGGCAGCGTGCAGGCTGCCCACGTGTTTGTGGTATAAGCCCTGTTTGCTACGCACAAATATTTCCCAGAGGGGCCAAGTTGTTTGCATGATATTTAAGAGAATGATAATAGTTAAATAATATTGTGACAATCGTTTATGGCTGTAGTACAAAAAAGCAAAATTGATACAAATTAAATTTAATTTCAAATCGTAAATTATTTATTTATAGTCATTTACACATTTTGCAATTACTAAACACTGTGCTAAAATGACTTTTTGCACCGCAATCATTTATAAATACATAAACCACGTTTTACCCAAACAAATCACTATGTTGCTTGGGTTGGATTCATCTTTAAGGCTCGTTTCTGGCTATGTGCCATAGCTGCTTCGCGCACCCACTCGCCGTCGGTATAGGCTTTTTGTCGGGTACGCATCCGTTGGCGGTTGCAAGGTCCGTTGCCCTTGATAATTTCTTTAAATTCAGTCCAATCTATTTCGCCATAGTGATAGCGTCCTGTATTGGTATCTAAGCGCAATTCGGGGTCGGGTACAGTCAATCCCAAATACTCGGCTTGGGGCACGGTTATATCCACAAATCGCTGGCGCAGTTCGTCGTTAGATACGCGCTTTATTTTCCATTTCATGGATTGCTGCGAATGGGGCGAGTCGGCATCTTTCGGTCCAAACATCATCAATGACGGCCACCACCACCGATTGAGTGCATCTTGAGCCATTTGTCGTTGTTCGGGCGTGCCTTGCGCCAATACAAGCATTATTTCGTAGCCTTGCCGTTGGTGAAAACTCTCTTCTTTACAAATCCGATCCATGGCGCGGGCATAGAGTCCGTAGGAACACCTGCATAAGGCTACTTGATTCATGATAGCAGCCCCATCTACCAACCAGCCTATCGCGCCGATATCTGCCCATGTAAGGGTGGGGTAATTAAAGATACTCGAATATTTGGCTTTGCCACTCAACAGTTCTTGCACCAAGGTCTCGCGGTCTATTCCCAAGGTCTCGGCGGCACTGTATAAATACAAGCCATGCCCAGCTTCGTCCTGCACTTTAGCTAATAAAATCAGTTTGCGGCGCAACGAAGGGGCACGAGTAATCCAATTGCCTTCGGGCAACATACCCACTATTTCGGAATGGGCATGTTGCGATATTTGCCTGATTAGGGTGTGTCTATATGTATCAGGCATCCAATCTTTTGGCTCTATTTTGATTTCGGCATCTACTTTTGCCTGAAATCGCTGTTCAAGTTCCACAATGGACAATGCTTGCATAGTATTAATAATTTTTGGTAACTATTTAGGGTATAGGGTTTTGGGTATGGGGTAATGAGCAATATTTATCTAATAATGCCTGACATCGCTGCATATTCGATTAGTTCCCCCTACAAGGCTAAATAGTGTTCTGACAAAAAAACAAGGTGCTAATTTTTAATATAATTACTTGATATTCAGTTACTTACATTTTTAAAATGGTCTTAAAAACTTTTCTGTTAGAACAATAGTTACTAATTTTTTAGGTGTAAATGTACTCGGTTTTTTCCTCGTCGTCCTATACCTACAACTACGAGAATGACTCGGAGCAAGGCTACGGTTCAACTACTTTTTATGATTCTCTATTATTTCTTTTACTTGTTCCAAAGGTATTTTAGGTATTTTAGCTATTTTAGCAATTCGAGCCGTCGGCAAACTATCGGCAAACATCTCAAGCACCATCTCCATCTTACCCTCCATCTTGCCCTCGTCAAAGGCTGTATCTATCACATTTTTTAGGTCGCGATAGGATTTGAGGCTCGCTTCGTACAATTCTTTCTCCTCGGACGTAAAACGAGCTATCTCAGCGACTTCAAATAGATGCTTAAAAACCCGCTCTTGCAAGGCGGCAGGACGTTCTGTTAAGGTCGGTAAATGCTTCAAAACATAGAGTCACTTGTCATAAATCGTCTCCAATTCGGGCAGTGTTTTCGTGAAATGGGGCATCTCTAATGATGGGGGAAAACGTTGAAAGGAAAAATCATAATATAGGAATAGGTCAATTATTTTCTTGTTCCAAATCATTTTGAAGCTTTTTTATTTCTTGTAATGAAAGACCTGTTACCTCACCAATTAATTCAATAGATAAGCCTTTTTTGATTAAATTTAAAGCAATTTCTATCTTTCCTTCTATCTTTCCTTCTATCTTTCCTTCCATTTTGCCCTTAGCTTCTCCTTCTATCATCCCTTCCATTTTGCCCTTAGCTTCTCCTTCTATCATCCCTTCCATTTTGCCCTCGTCAAAGGCTGTATCAATCACATTTTTGAGGTCACGATACGATTTTAGGCTCGCTTCGTACAATCCTTTCTCCTCGGACGTAAAACGAGCTATCTCGGCTGCTTCAAATAATCGCTTAAACACCCGTTCTTGCAAGGCGGCGGGGCGTTCTGTTAAGGTCGGCAAATGTTTCAAAACGTATAACCACTTATCATAAATCGTCTCCAATTCGGGCAGGGTTTTCGTGAAATGGGGCATCTCTAAGTAGATAAAGGTCATCTTGTCATAAAACACCTCGCATCTCTGGTTTTTTAGCTTTACTTCATGTCTTACTTCCTTGCTTGACGCATGGTTTGATTCGTCATCGCTAAACGCAAAATCTAAAATCCCAACGGTATAGATGGCTGCTAATTGGTAGTTCCAATCGCCGGTTTGGGCTTGTTCCTGAATTGGGAAAGTGGCATAAAATACGCTTCTGTCTTTGAAATAGTTTTGCTTGGCTTTTTGCATCTCTACGATAAATCGCTCGCCGTCAGAACTGATGCAATACAAATCGAAAATGGCTTTGCGGTCTAATTCGGTTTGCCCCATATGCGGTGCTGCGGTAGCTGAGGTCTGGCAACGCGCTGTGTGGGGGCAAAATTACTTCGTTCAGAAAATTGATCAATAGGTCTTTGTTCGGCTCGGTGCCGAATAGTTTCTTGAACCCAAAATCGGTAAACGGATTGATATAGCGGTCTTTGAGGGGCATCTCGTAGTTTTTTACTTTCGATGAGGGGTGTTCTTACAAAACATAGCAGTACTATCGTTGCCGGACGAAAATGCAGAGCGAACTGCGGTATTGTTGAATATAACAATATTTGTAACTATTTAGGCATCGCGCTCTATGTGTAGATTTTGCGCATTTGGCAGTATTTTTATACCTTTTTTTGTCACTCACTTATCTAAGGGCAGAAATAAATACGACCTACAAACAGGAACCGAAACAAAAGGCGCATAGCCTAAATAGTTACTCCAAATCATTTTGAAGCTTTTTTATTTCTTGTGATGAAAGACCTGTTACCTCACCAATTAATTCAATAGATAAGCCTTTTTTGATTAAATTTAAAGCCATCTCTATCTTTCCCTTAGCTTCTCCTTCTATCATCCCTTCTATCTTTCCCTTAGCTTCTCCTTCTATCATCCCTTCTATCTTTCCCTTAGTTTCTCCCTCAATCAAGCCTTCCATCTTGCCCTCGTCAAAGGCTGTATCAATCACATTTTTGAGGTCGCGATACGATTTTAGGCTCGCTTCGTACAATCCTTTCTCCTCGGACGTAAAACGAGCTATCTCGGCTGCTTCAAATAATCGCTTAAACACCCGCTCTTGCAAGGCGGCAGGGCGTTCTGTTAAGGTCGGCAAATGTTTCAAAACGTATAACCACTTATCATAAATCGTCTCTAATTCGGGCAGGGTTTTCGTGAAATGGGGCATCTCTAAGTAGATAAAGGTCAATTTGTCATAAAATACCTCGCATCTCTGGTCTTTTAACTTTACTTCGTGCCTCACTTCCTTACTTGACCTACTGCCACCCTCCTCCTCGCTAAACACAAAATCTAAAATCCCAACCGTATAGATGGCGGCTAATTGGTAGTTCCAATCGCCTGTCTGCGCTTGCTCCTGTATCGGAAAAGTAGCATAAAATACGCTTCTGTCTTTGAAATAGTTTTGCTTGGCTTTTTGCATCTCTACGATAAATCGCTCGCCGTCAGAACTGATGCAATACAAATCGAAAATGGCTTTGCGGTCTAATTCGGTTTGCCCCATATGCACGGTGCTGCGGTAGCTGAGGTCGGCAACACGCTGGGTGGGGGCAAAATTACTTCGTTCAGAAAATTGATCAATAGGTCTTTGTTCGGCTCGGTGCGAATAGTTTCTTGAACCCAAAATCGGTAAACGGATTGATATAGCGGTCTTTGAGGGGCATCTCGTAGTTTTTACTTTCGATGAGGGGTGTTCTTACAAAACATAGCAGTACTATCGTTGCCCGGACGAAAATGCAGAGCGAACTCGGCATTGTTGAATATAACAATATTTGTAACTATTTAGGCATCGCGCTCTATGTGTAGATTTTGCGCATTTGGCAGTATTTTTATACCTTTTTTTGTCACTCACTTATCTAACGGCAGGAATAGATACGACCTACAAACAGAATCCGAAACAAAAGGTGCATAGCCTAAATAGTTACTCCAAATCATTTTGAAGCTTTTTTATTTCTTGCAATGAAAGACCTGTTACCTCACCAATTAATTCAATAGATAAGCCTTTTTGATTAAATTTAAAGCAATTTCTATCTTTCCTTCTATCTTTCCTTCTATCTTTCCTTCTATCTTTCCTTCTATCTTTCCTTCTATCTTTCCTTCTATCTTTCCTTCTATCTTGCCTTCTATCTTGCCTTCTATCTTTCCTTCTATCTTGCCCTTAGCTTCTCCTTCTATCATCCCTTCTATCTTGCCCTTAGCTTCTCCTTCTATCATCCCTTCTATCTTGCCCTCGTCAAAGGCTGTATCAATCACATTTTTGAGGTCACGATACGATTTTAGGCTCGCTTCGTACAATCCTTTCTCCTCGGACGTAAAACGGGCTATCTCGGCTGCTTCAAATAATCGCTTAAACACCCGTTCTTGCAAGGCGGCGGGGCGTTCTGTTAAGGTCGGCAAATGTTTCAAAACGTATAACCACTTATCATAAATCGTCTCCAATTCGGGCAGGGTTTTTCGTGAAATGGGGCATCTCTAAGTAGATAAAGGTCATCTTGTCATAAAACACCTCGCATCTCTGGTTTTTTAGCTTTACTTCATGTCTTACTTCCTTGCTTGACGCATGGTTTGATTCGTCATCGCTAAACACAAAATCTAGGATACCAACGGTATAGATAGCTGCTAATTGGTAGTTCCAATCGCCTGTCTGCGCTTGCTCCTGTATCGGAAAAGTAGCGTAAAATACGCTTCTGTCCTTGAAATAGTTCTGCTTGGCTTTTTGCATCTCTACGATAAATCGCTCGCCGTCTGAGCTGATGCAATACAAATCGAAAATGGCTTTGCGGTCTAATTCGGTTTGCCCCATATGCGGTGCTGCGGTAGCTCAGGTCGGCAACGCGCTGGTTGGGGGTAAAATTACTTCGTTCAGAAAATTGATCAATAGGTCTTTGTTCGGTTCGGTGCCGAATAGTTTCTTGAACCCAAAATCGGTAAAACGGATTGATATAGCGGTCTTTGAGGGGCATTTCGTAGTTTTTTACTTTCGAGGAGGGTATTTTTACAAAACGTAGCAGTACTGTTATTGCTGGACAAAAATGTAGGGCGAACTGCGGCATTATTGAATATAACAATATTTGTAACTATTTAGGCATCGCGCTCTGTGTGTAGATTTTGCGCATTTGGCAGTATTTTTATACCCTTTTTTGTCACTCACTTATCTAAGTGGCAGGAATAAATACGACCTACAAACAGGAACCGAAACAAAAGGCGCATAGCCTAAATAGTTACTCCAAATCATTTTGAAGCTTTTTTATTTCTTGCAATGAAAGACCTGTTACCTCACCAATTAATTCAATAGATAAGCCTTTTTTGATTAAATTTAAAGCAATTTCTATCTTTCCTTCTATCTTTCCTTCTATCTTTCCTTCTATCTTTCCTTCTATCTTGCCTTCTATCTTGCCTTCTATCTTGCCCTTAGCTTCTCCTTCTATCATCCCTTCTATCTTGCCCTTAGCTTCTCCTTCTATCATCCCTTCTATCTTGCCCTCGTCAAAGGCTGTATCAATCACATTTTTGAGGTCACGATACGATTTTAGGCTCGCTTCGTACAATCCTTTCTCCTCGGACGTAAAACGAGCTATCTCGGCTGCTTCAAATAATCGCTTAAACACCCGTTCTTGCAAGGCGGCGGGGCGTTCTGTTAAGGTCGGCAAATGTTTCAAAACGTATAACCACTTATCATAAATCGTCTCCAATTCGGGCAGGGTTTTCGTGAAATGGGGCATCTCTAAGTAGATAAAGGTCATCTTGTCATAAAACACCTCGCATCTCTGGTTTTTTAGCTTTACTTCATGTCTTACTTCCTTGCTTGACGCATGGTTTGATTCGTCATCGCTAAACACAAAATCTAGGATACCAACGGTATAGATAGCTGCTAATTGGTAGTTCCAATCGCCTGTCTGCGCTTGCTCTGTATCAGAAAAGTAGCGTAAAATACGCTTCTGTCCTTGAAATAGTTCTGCTTGGCTTTTTGCATCTCTACGATAAATCGCTCGCCGTCTGAGCTGATGCAATACAAATCGAAAATGGCTTTGCGGTCTAATTCGGTTTGCCCCATATGCACGGTGCTGCGGTAGCTCAGGTCGGCAACGCGCTGGTTGGGGGTAAAATTACTTCGTTCAGAAAATTGATCAATAGGTCTTTGTTCGGTTCGGTGCGAATAGTTTCTTGAACCCAAAATCGGTAAACGGATTGATATAGCGGTCTTTGAGGGGCATTTCGTAGTTTTTACTTTCGAGGAGGGGTATTTTTTACAAAACGTAGCAGTACTGTTATTGCTGGACAAAAATGTAGGGCGAACTGCGGCATTATTGAATATAACAATATTTGTAACTATTTAGGCATCGCGCTCTGTGTGTAGATTTTGCGCATTTGGCAGTATTTTTATACCCTTTTTTGTCACTCACTTATCTAAGTGGCAGGAATAAATACGACCTACAAACAAGGCGAAACAAAAGGCGCATAGCCTAAATAGTTACTCCAAATCATTTTGAAGCTTTTTTATTTCTTGCAATGAAAGACCTGTTACCTCACCAATTAATTCAATAGATAAGCCTTTTTTGATTAAATTTAAAGCAATTTCTATCTTTCCTTCTTTCTTTCCTTCTATCTTGCCCTTAGCTTCTCCTTCTATCATCCCTTCTATCTTGCCCTTAGCTTCTCCTTCTATCATCCCTCTATCTTGCCCTTAGCTTCTCCTTCTATCATCCCTTCTATCTTGCCCTCGTCAAAGGCTGTATCAATCACATTTTGAGGTCACGATACGATTTTAGGCTCGCTTCGTACAATCCTTTCTCCTCGGACGTAAAACGAGCTATCTCGGCTGCTTCAAATAATCGCTTAAACACCCGTTCTTGCAAGGCGGCGGGGCGTTCTGTTAAGGTCGGCAAATGTTTCAAAACGTATAACCACTTATCATAAATCGTCTCCAATTCGGGCAGGGTTTTCGTGAAATGGGGCATCTCTAAGTAGATAAAGGTCATCTTGTCATAAAACACCTCGCATCTCTGGTTTTTTAGCTTTACTTCATGTCTTACTCCCTTGCTTGACGCATGGTTTGATTCGTCATCGCTAAACACAAAATCTAGGATACCAACGGTATAGATAGCTGCTAATTGGTAGTTCCAATCGCCGGTTTGGGCTTGCTCCTGTATTGGGAAAGTAGCGTAAAATACGCTTCTGTCTTGAAATAGTTCTGCTTGGCTTTTTGCATCTCTACGATAAATCGCTCGCCGTCTGAGCTGATGCAATACAAATCGAAAATGGCTTTGCGGTCTAATTCGGTTTGCCCCTATGCGCGGTGCTGGTAGCTCAGGTCGGCAACGCGCTGGTTGGGGGCAAAATTACTTCGTTCAGAAAATTGATCAATAGGTCTTTGTTCGGTTCGGTGCTGAATAGTTTCTTGAACCCAAAATCGGTAAAACGGATTGATATAGCGGTCTTTGAGGGGCATTTCGTAGTTTTTTACTTTCGAGGAGGGGTATTTTTACAAAACGTAGCAGTACTGTTATTGCTGGACAAAAATGTAGGGCGAACTGCGGCATTATTGAATATAACAATATTTGTAACTATTTAGGCATCGCGCTCTGTGTGTAGATTTTGCGCATTTGGCAGTATTTTTATACCCTTTTTTGTCACTCACTTATCTAAGTGGCAGGAATAAATACGACCTACAAACAGGAACCGAAACAAAAGGCGCATAGCCTAAATAGTTACTCCAAATCATTTTGAAGCTTTTTTATTTCTTGCAATGAAAGACCTGTTACCTCACCAATTAATTCAATAGATAAGCCTTTTTTGATTAAATTTAAAGCAATTTCTATCTTTCCTTCTATCTTTCCTTCTATCTTTCCTTCTATCTTTCCTTCTATCTTGCCTTCTATCTTGCCTTCTATCTTTCCTTCTATCTTGCCCTTAGCTTCTCCTTCTATCATCCCTTCTATCTTGCCCTTAGCTTCTCCTTCTATCATCCCTTCTATCTTGCCCTCGTCAAAGGCGGTATCAATCACATTTTTGAGGTCGCGATACGATTTTAGGCTCGCTTCGTACAATCCTTTCTCCTCGGACGTAAAACGAGCTATCTCGGCTGCTTCAAATAATCGCTTAAACACCCGTTCTTGCAAGGCGGCGGGGCGTTCTGTTAAGGTCGGCAAATGTTTCAAAACGTATAACCACTTATCATAAATCGTCTCCAATTCGGGCAGGGTTTTCGTGAAATGGGGCATCTCTAAGTAGATAAAGGTCATCTTGTCATAAAACACCTCGCATCTCTGGTTTTTTAGCTTTACTTCATGTCTTACTTCCTTGCTTGACGCATGGTTTGATTCGTCATCGCTAAACACAAAATCTAGGATACCAACGGTATAGATAGCTGCTAATTGGTAGTTCCAATCGCCTGTCTGCGCTTGCTCCTGTATCGGAAAAGTAGCGTAAAATACGCTTCTGTCCTTGAAATAGTTCTGCTTGGCTTTTTGCATCTCTACGATAAATCGCTCGCCGTCTGAGCTGATGCAATACAAATCGAAAATGGCTTTGCGGTCTAATTCGGTTTGCCCCATATGCACGGTGCTGCGGTAGCTCAGGTCGGCAACGCGCTGGTTGGGGGGCAAAATTACTTCGTTCAGAAAATTGATCAATAGGTCTTTGTTCGGCTCGGTGCCGAATAGTTTCTTGAACCCAAAATCGGTAAACGGATTGATATAGCGGTCTTTGAGGGGCATTTCGTAGTTTTTTACTTTCGAGGAGGGGTATTTTTACAAAACGTAGCAGTACTGTTATTGCTGGACAAAATTTTTTATTTCTTGCAATGTAAGACCTGTTACATCACCAATTAATTCAATAGATAAGCCTTTTTTGATTAAATTTAAAGCAATTCCTATCTCTCCTTCTATCTTTCCTTCTATCTTTCCTTCTATCTTTCCTTCTATCTTGCCCTTAGCTTCTCCTTCTATCATCCCTTCTATCTTGCCCTTAGCTTCTCCTTCTATCATCCCTTCTATCTTGCCCTTAGCTTCTCCTTCTATCATCCCTTCTATCTTGCCCTCGTCAAAGGCGGTATCAATCACATTTTTGAGGTCGCGATACGATTTTAGGCTCGCTTCGTACAAACCTTTTTCTTCGGACGTAAAACGAGCTATCTCGGCTGCTTCAAATAATCGCTTAAACACCCGTTCTTGCAAGGCGGCGGGGCGTTCTGTTAAGGTCGGCAAATGTTTCAAAACGTATAACCACTTATCATAAATCGTCTCCAATTCGGGCAGGGTTTTCGTGAAATGGGGCATCTCTAAGTAGATAAAGGTCATCTTGTCATAAAACACCTCGCATCTCTGGTTTTTAGCTTTACTTCATGTCTTACTTCCTTGCTTGACGCATGGTTTGATTCGTCATCGCTAAACACAAAATCTAGGATACCAACGGTATAGATAGCTGCTAATTGGTAGTTCCAATCGCCTGTCTGCGCTTGCTCCTGTATCGGAAAAGTAGCGTAAAATACGCTTCTGTCCTTGAAATAGTTCTGCTTGGCTTTTTGCATCTCTACGATAAATCGCTCGCCGTCTGAGCTGATGCAATACAAATCGAAAATGGCTTTGCGGTCTAATTCGGTTTGCCCCATATGCACGGTGCTGCGGTAGCTCAGGTCGGCAACGCGCTGGTTGGGGGCAAAATTACTTCGTTCAGAAAATTGATCAATAGGTCTTTGTTCGGCTCGGTGCCGAATAGTTTCTTGAACCCAAAATCGGTAAACGGATTGATATAGCGGTCTTTGAGGGGCATTTCGTAGTTTTTTACTTTCGAGGAGGGGTATTTTTACAAAACGTAGCAGTACTGTTATTGCTGGACAAAAATGTAGGGCGAACTGCGGCATTATTGAATATAACAATATTTGTAACTATTTAGGCATCGCGCTCTGTGTGTAGATTTTGCGCATTTGGCAGTATTTTTATACCCTTTTTTGTCACTCACTTATCTAAGTGGCAGGAATAAATACGACCTACAAACAGGAACCGAAACAAAAGGCGCATAGCCTAAATAGTTACTCCAAATCATTTTGAAGCTTTTTTATTTCTTGCAATGAAAGACCTGTTACCTCACCAATTAATTCAATAGATAAGCCTTTTTTTGATTAAATTTAAAGCAATTTCTATCTTTCCTTCTATCTTTCCTTCTATCTTTCCTTCTATCTTTCCCTCTATCTTGCCCTTAGCTTCTCCTTCTATCATCCCTTCTATCTTGCCCTTAGCTTCTCCTTCTATCATCCCTTCTATCTTGCCCTTAGCTTCTCCTTCTATCATCCCTTCTATCTTGCCCTTAGCTTCTCCTTCTATCATCCCTTCTATCTTGCCCTCGTCAAAGGCTGTATCAATCACATTTTTGAGGTCACGATACGATTTTAGGCTCGCTTCGTACAAATCCTTTCTCCTCGGACGTAAAACGAGCTATCTCGGCTGCTTCAAATAATCGCTTAAACACCCGTTCTTGCAAGGCGGCGGGGCGTTCTGTTAAGGTCGGCAAATGTTTCCAAAACGTATAACCACTTATCATAAATCGTCTCCAATTCGGGCAGGGTTTTCGTGAAATGGGGCATCTCTAAGTAGATAAAGGTCATCTTGTCATAAAACACCTCGCATCTCTGGTTTTTTAGCTTTACTTCATGTCTTACTTCCTTGCTTGACGCATGGTTTGATTCGTCATCGCTAAACACAAAATCTAGGATACCAACGGTATAGATAGCTGCTAATTGGTAGTTCCAATCGCCTGTCTGCGCTTGCTCCTGTATCGGAAAAGTAGCGTAAAATACGCTTCTGTCCTTGAAATAGTTCTGCTTGGCTTTTTGCATCTCTACGATAAATCGCTCGCCGTCTGAGCTGATTGCAATACAAATCGAAAATGGCTTTGCGGTCTAATTCGGTTTGCCCCATATGCACGGTGCTGCGGTAGCTCAGGTCGGCAACGCGCTGGTTGGGGGGCAAAATTACTTCGTTCAGAAAATTGATCAATAGGTCTTTGTTCGGCTCGGTGCCGAATAGTTTCTTGAACCCAAAATCGGTAAACGGATTGATATAGCGGTCTTTGAGGGGCATGGTATTGCGTTTTAGGGAGATGCCAATTAATTAGTATTTTAAAATATGTGTTTTAACATGAATTATATAATAAAAAAAACAGAATATCCTCCGCTATAATACTTAAACGTGCGACAAAAATAGGCATTTAGTAGCAATACACCAATAACAATTGGGTTTAAGGTTTTGTTTTAACACAAATTGGATATACAAGCATTGGTTTGTTAAAAAAATATCGTTTATTTGCCGCTATTATGGACAACACTATTATCACCTACATTTTAGTCGGCATTACGCTCGTGACCTCTTGGCAGGCTTTCAATAATCCCGATATGCGTTTCAAAATGCTATTTTCGCCCCGCGATATCCGGCAGCGAGGCGAGTATTACCGCTTTATCAGTTCGGGTTTGATTCATGCCGATTGGTTCCATTTGGGCTTCAATATGTTGGCACTTTATTCGTTTGGTCGGGTTGTTGAGTTATATTATGGTGTGTTGTTTGGGGTTTGGGGCAAATTATTATATTTGCTGCTTTATTTCGGAGCAATGATAGCAGGCGATATTGCCGCTTACTTCCGCCACCGCCAACATACTTATTTCAGCTTGGGTGCATCAGGGGCGGTATCGGGTGTGGTATTTGCTTTTATTTTGTTCCAACCTTGGGCGCAGTTATTCGTATTTTTTATCCCTATGCCTGCCATAGTAGCGGGGCTGCTCTATGTGGGCTATTCGTACTATTCCGCTACACGCGGTAGCATTGACGGCATTGCCCATGACGCACATTTATTGGGTGGTCTATTTCGATTTTTTTTCAGTATTATCCTATCGCCCGAATCGCTCACTTCCTTTATTCAACAGTTATTTGGAAGTTAGGCACTTCCTTATAAATGCAAAGCGGCAAACCTCATGTCCATAAAAGTCCATTGGGGTCTGCCGCTCTCATAGGAGTTAATGCGTAGTCTATCTATTTTTTAAGGCGTTTCTGTAGTTCGGTATTTAAATCGTCGTATTGTAGATTTTCTTTAACCACAACACCATTTTCGTCTATTATAAACAAGGCGGGTAGATAGCGCACGCCATAGTCGCGCAGCAAGTCGGAGCGCGTACCTTCGGGGTCTACGAGGTTCAAGTTCCAGCCCACTTGGTCTTCTTCCGATACTTTTTGCCATTGTCGGGTTTGTCGGTCAAAGGCTACGCTATATAGCTCAAAATCATCACCTTTATATTTTTGGTAGAACTCGTTTAGGTCAGCGATATTGTCGCGGGCTTCTGCGCTCCATGTAGCCCAGAGATATAGCAACACTGTTTTCCCGCGTTGGCTCGATAGCGGAACGGCTACGCCTTGTGCATTTTTCAAGTTCATATCAGGTGCTTTTTCGCCTATCATAGAGCGTTGCAGCGGCGGCAGCGGGTCTTTGAGCGACAACATTTCCAAATCACTCACTGCTTCTTGGCGTTGTACGATAAAGCCCGAAAAGCCATTGTCTTTGACCTTAGCCAAGGCGAGGTCGGCTTTGATGCGGTCGGCAAAACTACCCAATAATACGCGCTCGGTATTGTCCTCTGCTTTCTCAACGCTTAATGCCCCAATATGGCTCACGGCTTTAAACTTGCTGATGTCGGCTTTGGCAAATTTGCCCAATTGTATTTTAAATACGGGAATGGTCTTGGCAGGCGGTTTGCTACTTGGCGAGGACGGTGTGGTAGTAGTCCCGCTATTGGGTTTAGTGGGTGTCGTGGTACCTGTGTCCTTGTTGGGTTTGGCGGTTTTCCCGGGTCGTTTTACCAAAAAAGCATCTTTAAAGCCACGTGCTTTGGCTGTTTTTAGGGTATTAGCGGCATCAGTTTCTTTGTTAAACGCACCTAATAACACGCGCAATAGCGTACCCGACGATACCTTTTCAAATTCTACTACACCCAAATCATTTAAGGCTTTGTATGCACTTAGGTCGGGGCTTCGCAATACACCCAATTGTATTTTGAATACCTCGGCGGCAGTGGGTGTGGTATTGGTGGGCGGGGTCGGGGGTTTGGGCGTTTCGCTATCTGGTTTGGTGGGCGGGGTCGGTGGTTTGGGCGTTTCGCTATCTGGTTTGGTGGGCGGGGTCGGGGGTTTGGGCGTTTCGCTATCTGGTTTGGGGGGCGGGGTCGGGGGTTTGGGCGTTTCGCTATCTGGTTTAGGAGGAGCAGTATCGCTGTTGGCGGGCGGAGCTAACGCGCCTGTTTTGCGTTTTTCTAACTCGCGTTTTAAGGTGCTGTAATCCATATTTATACCGATGATTTTGCCTTTTTCATCGAGTAAAAACGACGATGGAATACTGCGCAAATTATAGATATACCAAAATGAAGAGTAATACGAATCGAGGTCTATGACATGCGAATCCCACAGCAAACCTGCATCAAAAATGCGCTTGAGCCATGTCTCTTTATTGCTATCAAACGCTACGCTTAGTATTTTAAACCCTGTTTTGGGTGTACCGAAAGCGGCATCTTTAAATTCTTGGTGGAGGCGTACATATTCTGGATTTTTGATGGTATTGCAAGCCGCGCACCAGGTAGACCAGAAGCTAAGCAAGACCAAATTGCCTTGTAATGACGACAATTTGAGGGATTTGCCGTCCATATTGGGCAAATCAATTTCGGGGGCTTTATCGCCGATGCTCAACGAAGGCAAGGGCGAATAAAAAGCAGGCACGACAAACGACAGCAGCAAAAATGCCAATATGCTGATAGAAAATCGCTTCATATTAGATGGGGTGGGGTTTAAAAAAATGAGGGTAAGTTTAGTGCGGTGGCTAAATATAGGCAAGACATTCAAGCAAATTATGCTTGCTTGTTTAGACCAACCATAGGGCGATTAGTTTATTTTCTGCCAAGTATTAACAGTACTCCAGTTCGTAGTTTTGATAAATGCACCGCCAAACCCTTGGTCTTTGGCGGTTTGCAGGGCATTGCGGGCGGCGGCTTCGTCCTTGAACACACCAAGCATAATTTTGGTTAGGTCGGGATTTTTTTCTTGATATAGCCCGCCCAAATTTGCCAATGATTTATAGTCCGACCCTACGGGATATTTGTTTGCCACTACCTGTACGACATACAAAGTTCCTGCTGCGGTATTAGCTTTGGGCTTAGTATTTGCCACTGTTACAGTAGCTGCGGGTTGGGCAACAGCAATAAAGGCATCGCCAAAACCCAAGCGGCGCACCTCCGCCAAAATACGGTCGGCTTCGGGACGGCTGGTATAGGTACCCAGCATAACGCGCTTATCCGCTCCTGCGGGTTCGATGCGCAAATTACCCAAGTGCTGTACTGCCGAAAATGAGCTCAAATCGGGCGATGCTGCCGATAGCCTGCCTACTTGTACCTGAAAACCACTCGCATTGCCCGCTGCTACGGTAGGTATATTCATCAGTACAGGTTTGGGTGCGGGAGTAGTTGTAGCAGGGTGCGGGGTAGGCGGCGGTGTTACCTTGGGTTCGGCGGGGTGTGCCCCAATGTCTTCGTCTTCCATCTCTTTGAGTTTGGTATAGACGCGCTTTCCTTTTTTGACGTACCTATCTACGTTTTCGGAAGTGCGTTCGGCTTCTTCGCGCACTTGTGCGGCGCGTTTATTCCATTCAATAGAATCCGAATTGCGGTCAAAAATGATAACAATACAAAAGACTATCAAACCGATAGCCATTGCTATAAGAATAGATTTAAATACATCACCCATACTGTTCGTTCCGATATGTTGAAATTCAAGGCATAAAGTTACTGCAAATATGACGATGATTTTACTATTTGCACCATATTTTATTAGTAAGACCTACCTAAAAGCACACCAATACCTATTTTATGACAAAATGCCGTACCTTTGCCCACCTAAAACGACATAAACCGATGAAAGCAATCGTCATAGTGCCACTTCGGGCATCGGCAGAGACTTGGTCAAAGTATTAGCACAAAACGGCTATACCATCACCGCCACAGGTAGGCGCACCGAATTATTACAATCGCTACAAACCGAATGTGGCACCGATAAGGTGCGCATAGCTACTATGGACATAACCGACTTGGACGGCAGCCGCGATTTATTGCTCCAAATCATTCGAGATATGCAAGGCATCGACTTGGTAGTTATCAATGCGGGCGTAGGCGAAACCAGCACGCGCTGGGAAAAAGAATTGCATACCATCAATACTAATGCCACAGGGTTTGCCGCCCTCGCTAATGCCGCCTACTATTATTTCGAGACCCAAAATGGCGGTAAGGGACATATCGTAGGTATATCGTCCGTAGCAGGCGAGGTGGGCAGCGGTAAGTCGCCCGTATATAGTGCTACCAAAGCCTTTATATCGCGCTATATGCAGGGCTTGCGATTCCGCAATATACAACGCAAAACCAATATCGCCGTTACCGACGTGCGCCCTGGATTTGTTGATACGCCCATGACTCAAAAGAACAAATTTTATATGCCTTGGATGGCGAGTTCTGACCGCGCCGTCCAACAAATTTATAGCGATATCAAACACCGCCGCAGCATTACTTATATCACCCGCCGCTGGCGGCTTGTGTCGTGGCTAATAGCCCTACTACCCGACCGACTGCTCGGAAAAGTGATATAGCAATAAATATTCCTGCAATAATTGTAACTATTCAACCTTGTAGGGCAATAGCCATTTCTAATCGAATATGCAGCGATGTCAGACATTATTAGATAAGTATTGCTCATTACCCCATACCCAAAACCCTATACCCTAAATAGTTACCAATAATTTATAAACGAAAAAACCAAACAATACCTACTCACCCCCAAGCATCATCGTTTTCTTTATACCTCATCATGGATCATAGCCCCGCAACAGAACCCGCACCCGTACTCAATTTTATAGAGCAAATTATCGAAGAACACAACCTAAGCGGCAAATACGGCGGTCGCGTACATACGCGCTTCCCGCCCGAACCCAACGGCTATTTGCACATCGGTCATGCCAAATCGATTTGTCTCAACTACGGATTAGCCGAAAAATATCACGGCAAATTTAACCTGCGCTTCGACGACACCAACCCCGTCACCGAAGACACCGAATATGTAGATGCTATCCGCGAAGACGTACAATGGTTAGGCGCACGCTGGGACGACCGCGAATTTTATGCCTCCAACTATTTCGACCAACTCTATGCCGCTGCCGTACAACTCATCAAAAATGGCAAGGCTTATGTAGACGACTCAACTGCCGAGCAAATAGCCGAGATGAAAGGCACGCCTACGAAAGCAGGCATCGATAGCCCCTACCGAAACCGCAGCATCGCCGAAAACCTATCCTTGTTCGAGCAAATGAAAAACGGCGACTTCGAAGAGGGAACTTGCACCCTACGCGCCCGAATTGATATGGCATCGCCCAATATGCACCTGCGCGACCCCATCATCTACCGCATCAAAAAAGCACATCACCACCGAACCGGCGACCAATGGTGCATCTATCCAATGTACGATTTTGCTCATGGCATATCCGACAGCATCGAGGGCATTACCCACTCTATTTGTACCCTCGAATTTGAGGTACATCGCCCATTATACGACTGGATACTTGCCGAGCTGGGCAATTACCAACCCCAACAAATAGAGTTTGCCCGACTAAACCTCAATTATACCGTTATGAGCAAGCGTTACCTCAAACGCTTAGTAACCGAAGGCTATGTCAAGGGCTGGGACGACCCGCGTATGCCCACCGTATGCGGCTTGCGTAGGCGCGGCTATACCGCCGAGGCTATCCGCGAGTTTGCTCGCCGTGTAGGTGTAGCCAAACGCGAAAATGTCATCGACCTAAGTTTGCTCGAATTTTGCGTGCGCGAACACCTAAACAAAACCGCTCCCCGCGTGATGGCTGTGCTCGACCCGCTGCTCCTCACTATTAGCAACTATCCCGAAAATCATACCGAATGGCTTGCGGCTGAAAATAACCCCGAATCGCCCGAAAGCGGTACGCGACAATTGCCATTTAGCCAAACGCTATACATAGAGCGCGATGATTTTATGGAGAACCCGCCTAAAAAGTATTTCCGCTTGTACCCGGGCGGCATGGTGCGCCTCAAAAACGCCTATATTATACGCTGCGACGAAGTACTAAAAGACGCATCGGGTAAGGTCATTGAATTGCGCTGTTCCTATATCCCCGAAAGCAAAAGCGGCGAGGATACAAGCGGCATTTCGGTCAAAGGCACGATTCATTGGGTATCCGTAGCCCACGCGCTAAGTGCCGAGTTGCGTGCCTACGACCGCCTTTTCAAGGACGAAGACCCTATGGCAAAGGATAATTTCTTAGATAGTCTCAATCCCGACTCGCTCACCGTCAGCAAGATATGGGTCGAGCCATCACTATCCAATACTCAGGCGGGCGACCGTTTCCAATTTATACGCAAAGGATATTATTGTACCGACCAAGACAGCCAACCCGGACAATTAGTGTTTAACCAAACTGTGGGGCTGAAAGATAGCTGGGCAAAAGAAACCAACAAACGTTAAAGCCCAATAAATATTCAACCTAACACCCATCGCTGCCCTGTTTTGCTTCCGACTAAGTAAGCAAAACAGGGCAATAGTTATTTAGAGCGTACTGAAAAAGTAGGCGTTTTTAGACACTATTGAATATTAAAGAAAGTGTTATTTACAAATATGAAGTAATAGGAGAGGTAATTTCGGATATAGTACCATATTTTGAACGGGCACAAAGACAGTGCTTTGAGCCATCGAGCAATGTTCGTGGCTATGATACAGCAAGTAACCCAAACACGGGTTGTTTCATTGGTTTTTGCTGCAATACGGTCTAAGCCGTAGCGGTTTTTGGTTTGCCCGATTTTGCCCTCTACGATATTGCGTTGGTTTCGTTCAACTTGGGCAATTCGTTTTGCTTTGGCAGTTTGGTCTTCTTTTTTGGGGCGACCGAGTGGCTTGACAATCAGAAAACAATATTGCTATCATGCTTTCGCCGCAATTTTTTTATTTTTTCCATTCGATATGACCATTGATGTCGTTTCTCTCAAAAACTTCCAATATTTCAGCGCAAAACTTTTGCAAAGTTTCATCTTTTTGTCCTTTTGCCAACTCATACAATCGGATAAACATCTTCTTTCCTGTCTCCGTTTGTTTAAAATTCTTCTTCAAAAAATTGTGTTGAGCGCACAAGGTTTGCCCATTCTCTATTGTCGCTTCTCCGCCAAAATCTTTTGCCTTTATATGGTCAATATGCAATTCTATACCTTCTTGCTCTCCTCTACCACAAATCACACACCTATATCCGTCCCTTTCGAGAATTTGCGCTTTTTGGGCAGCCGTAAAATCCTGCAATACTCTATTATGCACATGCTCAGGGTCATAGCGATAAACACCCTTTGCCACTTTAATTAGAAATCCTTTCTGAGCTAAATAGCGAATAGCCCTGTCTGGATCTCTAAATACCTCTCCGGTCTGTTTTTTCCATTCAGCCACAACCCAGTCAACAACTTCTGGGTGCTGAATATCGCGTAAAGGATTGTTTATAAAAAACTCCTTCACCAATTCCATTTGTGATAGTCCTTTTGCCATTATTTAAATTCAATTGTTCCTGTTTCCTGCATAATCCTAATTTTAGCCAATTCGCAATACTTATCGTCGAGTTCCAACCCTACTGCCCTTCTTTCAAGGTTTTCGGCAACTAATAAAGTTGTCCCACTTCCTGCAAAAGGGTCAAAAATAATATCTTTTTGATAACTAAAAAGTTTAATACACCGATACGGGAGTTCTTTGGGAAAAGGGGCAGGGTGCCCAATTCTCTTTTTGCTTTCGCCATTAAAGACCCATACTCCTTGTGTCCAATCTTTAAACTCGTCTGCTGTTATATCTGATATTTTTGTTCCATTCGTTTTTTTCCAATCATCTTTGTAAAAAACGACAATCAACTCAACGGGGGCAATAACTACGGGGGCAGAAGCTGATTTCCATGACCCCCAAGCTGTTCTTCTCGATATATTTCCTTCGTTCCAAATAATAGTTGTTTTATATTTCCAACCCACCTTTTGGGCAATTTGGGTCAAATCTGCTCCTACTGCCCTGTGTCCTCCCTTATTTTTGTCCAGAGGTATATTCAAGCAAAAACGCGTTTGCGTTTTACTCCAATCATAACAGTTTTTCATCCATTTTTCAGAGAACGCCAAATACTGTTCATAATTTAGCTCATCGTTATTCGAATTATAATCAATTCCCACATTATAAGGCGGAGAAGTAATAATCAAATCGATAAACTCTCGGTCAAATGAATGTTCATTTAGGGCATCGCCATGAAAAAGTATCACTTCTTTATGGCGAAAATATTCCTTTCTATCCCCAAAATTCAGCTTTTCAAGCAAGTCTATATTTTTGTATTCTAATGTTTCATTATTTTTTATCATTACAATAAATTATTTTACCGATAGTTAATAAATTATAAATAATACTATTTCTTCCTTTTATGAAGTAGAGTGACTCTCGATTTTGCCAAGTGAAATGGGTGAACTGATGAGCAAAAATACGCTATTATTTGCGTTTTTACTTAGCTCTTAGAAACATTTTTATTTCAACTTTGCGAAATGCCCGCTCAAGCCGCTTGCCTCGCCTCCTTTGAGCAAAAAGGTAAAATGTGGTGATGCCTGTTCAGTGTGCCCCACAATGCTTAACATTAGTGCCTCAATAGCTATCTGCTCGCTTGCCACATACACAGCCCACACCACACCTATAGGCAAAAAAAGCCCCGCCGGTAAAATACCAGCGGGGCTTAGAGGCAAATTAATATTACCTTATTTGGTCAGCACCAATCTCAATTGTTCGCGCTCGCCACTTTCGGTTATAGCTACCACGACATACATGCCGCTTGGTAGATTATCCGCCTCAAAAGGCAATTGCTGTATGGTATTGGCATCGACACTACCTTTGAATAACTCAGTAACCATTTGTCCTGCGGCATTAAACACCGCTACCGTAACATCTTCGGTTTCGCTTAGGCTCAACTCGATATGAGTAGTAGACTGGAATGGATTAGGAGCAGCACTTAGGGCTATGGTAGTAAGCACGTCTTCGGCTTTGGTTCTGCCTCTGCGCTCGCGCGGTACCCAATACCAACCCTCTGTTTGTTGTCCGTTGCAATCTGTCACTGTCACCGAGTACCAACCGTAGGGCAAATTGGTAATGGTAGGTCCGGTAGCTGTGCCCGCACCTGTCCATGTAACAGGTCCCGACCATTGGTAGCTATATCCTCCGTTGCCCACACACGACGGATCACCGCCCGTAGTTACTATCGTAATTGCTCCGTTATCTGCCGTACCTGTTTGAGCCGTTATCGTATAGTCGTCTATATCCAAAATGGTGTTAACACCATCAGGTATGTTGTCAAATACTAACTCGCTTGTAGTACAGTTGTTGCTATCCGATACCGTAACTGACCAATTGGCATTGTCGGCATAATAAACAGTAATGATTACGCCATCTACGTCTGCTACTCCGTCACCATCGCTATCTACTAAGCCCGGTGCAATATCATAACGCACATAACCCGTATTGAGCCAAGTGTAATAGTAGGGCTGCGTACCGCCATATACCGTAATAGTGTTCATATTATAGGCAAATGGAGACGTGCCGCCTGCTCCTTCCGAAATGTTTGATACTGTGGTAAGCGTCGGGAACGATTGCAAGACGACAAATACCGTACCTGGGTCAGATATCGCATAACAACCTTCGGTCGTAGCTCCAATGTCCGAAATAGCACTACCTATACTCGCCGTTGGAATGGGCGGGTTAGAAGTAAATACGGTATAGCTATATACGGTATAACTGCCCGCTGCCAAGCTACCTGCGCCCGTAGTCGTAAATACGCCTGTGCTGTTGATAGCAACTATCAATCCCGTAGCGTTATCCACTACTACATAGCTATGTTCATAATCAAGCCCCGTAGTAAATCCAGTAGCCGTAACTACTACATTATCGCCAGGGCAGGTCTGCGATGTTATACTCAATACGCCTTCTTCGGCAGCGCAACATGGCAATACCGTAATTGTCGTGGAACAAACCGTTGTATTGAAATTCACGTCGCGCACTGTCCAAGTCACTGTCGTTGTGCCTATCGGGTAGAAGCCCGATGCATCAATAGTACCATTGAAACTATTCTGCACCGCCGATATTCCACAATTATCTGTGATAACAGGTAAAGGTACTATCACATCAGCACCCGTAGCAGATAAAGAACAAGGAGCTATTACCGTAATAGGTGCAGGGCATTGAACCGAAGGTGCCTGAGTATCGTTCACCGTAACTAAAGTAGAGCATTGCGAGCTATTGCCATTCACATCTGTCACCGTCCAAATAACTGTCGTATTGCCCACGGGATAAAATCCGCTCGCGTTGTCAGTGCCGTTATGGCTATTCACAATGCTGGCAATGCCGCAATTATCCGTAGCTACCAACTGCGGAACAGTCACTACCGCACCACAAACATCGATATCGTTATTCCTCAATACGCCAATCGGACAAGCAATGGTCGGAGCTTCGTCATCGGTCACAGTTACAGTTTGCGTACAAGTCATAGTATTACCGCCTGCATCTGTCGCAGTCCAAATAATTGTAGTTGTACCAACAGCATAAGCACCTGACGCATTCGAAGTGCCATTGAAATCGTTGGTCAATACGACTGTGCCGCAGTTATCCGTGACAAAAGGCGATATTACATTGACAACAGCATAACACTCGCCAAAAATGGCTGAGCCGCCAAACGAATCCCCACAACCCGCCGTAAAGGTCGGTGCCGAAGTGTCTGTCACTGTCACCGTGAAAGAGCAGGTCGTAGTATTGCCCGCAGCATCGGTCGCCGTATAAGTAACGGTCGTCGTGCCAAGCGCAAAGGTGCTGCCCGATGCGTGTGTACTCGTCAAGGTAATTGAACCCGATGCAGTGCAATTGTCTGTCGGTACTGGTGCCGTCCAAGTTGCCACTGCGTCGCAGCTACCAGAGGCAGCAGTCAAAGAAATATCGGCAGGACAAACCAACAAAGGTGCTTCGCTGTCTGTAACCGTCACCGTATGGCTGCATGTCGCTGTATTGCCATTTACGTCCGTTACCGTCCATAATACCGTAGTCGTGCCTACGGGTAAGTATCTGAGGCGTTGCTCGTACCGTTGAAACTGTTCAGTACAGAAGCTACTCCGCAATTATCCGCAGTATAAGGTACGGGTATCGTCACCAATGCCGTACATAAACCAGCGGCATTAGACGTTACTATGCTCGTCGGGCAGTTGATGGTCGGAACTTGTACGTCTGTAACCGTCACCGTCTGGCTGCACGTAGTCGTGTTGCCCGATGCATCCGTCGCCGTCCAAACCACTATCGTCGTGCCTACGGGATAGAAACCGCTTGCTAATGATGCGCCTGTATAATCGTTAATCAAACTCACAACGCCACAATTGTCCGTCGCTGTCGGCGGTACTACCGTTACATCGCCGTAACATACGCCATTCACCGTATTGGCAGTAAACAATGCCCCCACAACCCGCCGTAAAGGTCGGTGCCGAAGTGTCTGTCACTGTCACCGTGAAAGAGCAGGTACTTACGTTGCCCGCATCGGTCGCCGTATAAGTAACGGTCGTCGTGCCAAGCGCAAAGGTGCTGCCCGATGCGTGTATACTCGTCAAGGAATTGAACCCGATGCAGTGCAATTGTCTGTCGGTACTGGTGCCGTCCAAGTTGCCACTGCGTCGCAGCTACCAGAGGCAGCAGTCAAAGAAATATCGGCAGGACAAACCAACAAAGGTGCTTCGCTGTCTGTAACCGTCACCGTATGGCTGCATGTCGCTGTATTGCCATTTACGTCCGTTACCGTCCATAATACCGTAGTCGTGCCTACGGGGTAAGTATCTGAGGCGTTGCTCGTACCGTTGAAACTGTTCAGTACAGAAGCTACTCCGCAATTATCCGCAGTATAAGGTACGGGTATCGTCACCAATGCCGTACATAAACCAGCGGCATTAGACGTTACTATGCTCGTCGGGCAGTTGATGGTCGGAACTTGTACGTCTGTAACCGTCACCGTCTGGCTGCACGTAGTCGTGTTGCACGATGCATCCGTCGCCGTCCAAACCACTATCGTCGTGCCTACGGGATAGAAACCGCTTGCTAATGATGCGCCTGTATAATCGTTAATCAAACTCACAACGCCACAATTGTCCGTCGCTGTCGGCGGTACTACCGTTACATCGCCGTAACATACGCCATTCACCGTATTGGCAGTAAACAATGCCCACAACCCGCCGTAAAGGTCGGTGCCTGAAGTGTCTGTCACTGTCACCGTGAAAGAGCAGGTACTTACGTTGCCCCAGCATCGGTCGCCGTATAAGTAACGGTCGTCTGCCAAGCGCAAAGGTGCTGCCCGATGCGTATGATACTCGTCAAGGTAATTGAACCCGATGCAGTGCAATTGTCTGTCGGTACAGTGCCGTCCAAGTTGCCACTGCGTCGCAGCTACCAGAGGCAGCAGTCAAAGAAATATCGGCAGGACAAACCAACAAAGGTGCTTCGCTGTCTGTAACCGTCACCGTATGGCTGCATGTCGCTGTATTGCCATTTACGTCCGTTACCGTCCAGACTACCGTCGTCGTGCCCACGGGGTAAGTATCTGAGGCGTTGCTCGTACCGTTGAAACTGTTCAGTACAGAAGCTACTCCGCAATTATCCGCAGTATAAGGTACGGGTATCGTCACCGATGCCGTACATAAACCCACCGCATTAGACGTTACTATGCTCGTCGGGCAGTTGATGGTCGGGGCTTGTACGTCTGTAACCGTCACCGTCTGGCTGCACGTAGTCGTGTTGCCCGATGCATCCGTCGCCGTCCAAACCACTATCGTCGTGCCTACGGGATAGAAACCGCTTGCCAATGATGCGCCTGTATAATCGTTAATCAAACTCACAACGCCACAATTGTCCGTCGCTGTCGGCGGTACTACCGTTACATCGCCGTAACATACGCCATTCACCGTATTGGCAGTAAACAATGCCCCACAACCCGCCGTAAAGGTCGGTGCCGAAGTGTCTGTCACTGTCACCGTGAAAGAGCAGGTACCCACGTTGCCCCAGCATCGGTCGCCGTATAAGTAACGGTCGTCGTGCCAAGCGCAAAGGTGCTGCCCGATGCGTGTGTACTCGTCAAGGTAATTGAACCCGATGCCGTGCAATTGTCTGTCGGTACAGGTGCCGTCCAAGTTGCCACTGCGTCGCAGCTACCAGAGGCAGCAGTCAAAGAAATATCGGCAGGACAAACCAACAAAGGTGCTTCGTCGTCTGTAACCGTCACCGTATGGCTGCCTGTCGCCGTATTGCCATTCACGTCCGTCACCGTCCATAATACCGTAGTCGTGCCTACGGGGTAAGTATCTGAGGCGTTGCTCGTACCGTTGAAACTGTTCAGTACAGAAGCTACTCCGCAATTATCCGCAGTATAAGGTACGGGTATCGTCACCAATGCCGTACATAAACCAGCGGCATTAGACGTTACTATGCTCGTCGGGCAGTTGATGGTCGGAACTTGTACGTCTGTAACCGTCACCGTCTGGCTGCACGTAGTCGTGTTGCCCGATGCATCCGTCGCCGTCCAAACCACTATCGTCGTGCCTACGGGATAGAAACCGCTTGCCAATGGTGCGCCTGTATAATCGTTAATCAAACTCACAACGCCACAATTGTCCGTCGCTGTCGGCGGTACTACCGTTACATCGCCGTAACATACGCCATTCACCGTATTGGCAGTAAACAATGCCCCACAACCCGCCGTAAAGGTCGGTGCCGAAGTGTCTGTCACTGTCACCGTGAAAGAGCAGGTACTTACGTTGCCCGCAGCATCGGTCGCCGTATAAGTAACGGTCGTCGTGCCAAGCGCAAAGGTGCTGCCCGATGCGTGTGTACTCGTCAAGGTAATTGAACCCGATGCCGTGCAATTGTCTGTCGGTACAGGGTGCGTCCAAGTTGCCACTGCGTCGCAGCTACCAGAGGCAGCAGTCAAAGAAATATCGGCAGGACAAACCAACAAAGGTGCTTCGTCGTCTGTAACCGTCACCGTATGGCTGCATGTCGCCGTATTGCCATTCGTCCGTCACCGTCCATAATACCGTAGTCGTGCCTACGGGGTAAGTATCTGAGGCGTTGCTCGTACCGTTGAAACTGTTCAGTACAGAAGCTACTCCGCAATTATCCGCAGTATAAGGTACGGGTATCGTCACCAATGCCGTACATAAACCAGCGGCATTAGACGTTACTATGCTCGTCGGGCAGTTGATGGTCGGAACTTGTACGTCTGTAACCGTCACCGTCTGGCTGCACGTAGTCGTGTTGCCCGATGCATCCGTCGCCGTCCAAACCACTATCGTCGTGCCTACGGGATAGAAACCGCTTGCCAATGATGCGCCTGTATAATCGTTAATCAAACTCACAACGCCACAATTGTCCGTCGCTGTCGGCGGTACTACCGTTACATCGCCGTAACATACGCCATTCACCGTATTGGCAGTAAACAATGCCCCACAACCCGCCGTAAAGGTCGGTGCGAAGTGTCTGTCACTGTCACCGTGAAAGAGCAGGTACTTACGTTGCCCGCAGCATCGGTCGCCGTATAAGTAACGGTCGTCGTGCCAAGCGCAAAGGTGCTGCCCGATGCGTGTATACTCGTCAAGGTAATTGAACCCGATGCCGTGCAATTGTCTGTCGGTACAGTGCGTCAAGTTGCCACTGCGTCGCAGCTACCAGAGGCAGCAGTCAAAGAAATATCGGCAGGACAAACCAACAAAGGTGCTTCGTCGTCTGTAACCGTCACCGTATGGCTGCATGTCGCTGTATTGCCATTTACGTCCGTTACCGTCCATAATACCGTAGTCGTGCCTACGGGGTAAGTATCTGAGGCGTTGCTCGTACCGTTGAAACTGTTCAGTACAGAAGCTACTCCGCAATTATCCGCAGTATAAGGTACGGGTATCGTCACCAATGCCGTACATAAACCAGCGGCATTAGACGTTACTATGCTCGTCGGGCAGTTGATGGTCGGAACTTGTACGTCTGTAACCGTCACCGTCTGGCTGCACGTAGTCGTGTTGCCCGCTGCATCCGTCGCCGTCAAACCACTATCGTCGTGCCTACGGGATAGAAACCGCTTGCCAATGATGCGCCTGTATAATCGTTAATCAAACTCACAACGCCACAATTGTCCGTCGCTGTCGGCGGTACTACCGTTACATCGCCGTAACATACGCCATTCACCGTATTGGCAGTAAACAATGCCCCACAACCCGCCGTAAAGGTCGGTGCCGAAGTGTCTGTCACTGTCACCGTGAAAGAGCAGGTCGTAGTATTGCCCGCAGCATCGGTCGCCGTATAAGTAACGGTCGTCGTGCCAAGCGCAAAGGTGCTGCCCGATGCGTGTACTCGTCAAGGTAATTGAACCCGATGCCGTGCAATTGTCCGTAGGAACAAGTGCGCCCAAGTTGCTGCGTCGCAGCTACCAGAGGCAGCAGTCAAAGAAATATCGGCAGGACAAACCAACAATGGTGCTTCGCTGTCTGTAACCGTCACCGTATGGCTGCATGTCGCTGTATTGCCATTTACGTCCGTTACCGTCCAGACTACCGTCGTCGTGCCCACGGGGTAAGTATCTGAGGCGTTGCTCGTACCGTTGAAACTGTTCAGTACAGAAGCTACTCCGCAATTATCCAGGTATAAGGTACGGGTATCGTCACCGATGCCGTACATAAACCCACCGCATTAGACGTTACTATGCTCGTCGGGCAGTTGATGGTCGGGGCTTGTACGTCTGTAACCGTCACCGTCTGGCTGCACGTAGTCGTGTTGCCCGATGCGTCTGTCGCTGTCCAAACTACTATCGTCGTGCCTACGGGATAGAAACCGCTTGCTAATGATGCGCCTGTATAATCGTTAATCAAACTCACAACGCCGCAATTGTCCGTCGCTGTCGGCGGTACTACCGTTACATCGCCGTAACATACGCCATTCACCGTATTGGCAGTAAACAATGCCCCACAACCCGCCGTAAGGTCGGTGCCGAAGTGTCTGTCACTGTCACCGTGAAAGAGCAGGTCGTAGTATTGCCCGCAGCATCGGTCGCCGTATAAGTAACGGTCGTCGTGCCAAGCGCAAAGGTGCTGCCCGATGCGTGTGTACTCGTCAAGGTAATTGAACCCGATGCCGTGCAATTGTCCGTAGGAACAGGTGCCGCCCAAGTTGCTACTGCGTCGCAGCTACCAGAGGCAGCAGTCAAAGAAATATCGGCAGGACAAACCAACAATGGTGCTTCGCTGTCTGTAACCGTCACCGTATGGCTGCATGTCGCTGTATTGCCATTTACGTCCGTTACCGTCCAGACTACCGTCGTCGTGCCCCAGGGGTAAGTATCTGAGGCGTTGCTCGTACCGTTGAAACTGTTCAGTACAGAAGCTACTCCGCAATTATCCGCAGTATAAGGTACGGGTATCGTCACCGATGCCGTACATAAACCCACCGCATTAGACGTTACTATGCTCGTCGGGCAGTTGATGGTCAGGGCGTACGCGTCTGTAACCGTCACCGTCTGGCTGCACGTAGTCGTGTTGCCCGATGCATCCGTCGCCGTCCAAACCACTATCGTCGTGCCTACGGGATAGAAACCGCTTGCTAATGATGTGTTGTTATAATTATTCTGAATCGTGACCGTTCCTGTACAGTTATCGCTAACGGTAGGAGTCGGAACAGTTACATTTCCGTAGCATACTCCGTTCACTGTATTAGCATTAACCGTAATACCGCAATTGCTGGTAAAGGTAGGTGCGGTTTGGTCTTGTACCGTGACCGTAAAGCTACAAGTCTGCGTATTGCCATTTACATCGGTCGCCGTGTAGGTAACGGTTGTCGTGCCAAGCGCAAAGATACTGCCCGAAACGTGTGTGCTTGCAAGGTTCTGAATAGCACAATTATCAGTAGGTGTGGGAGTTATCCATGTTGCAACTGCCGTACATACACCTGCATCAGTGGGCAAGGTAATGTTGGCAGGACATGCCAAAACAGGAGGCTGTAGATCCTGCACCGTTACATTAGTGCTACAAGTAGCTGTATTACCACTTAGGTCGGTGATAGTCCATACTACCGTTGTCGTGCCTACGGGGTAAGTGCCCGATGCGTTATTTGTACCTGTAATATTGTTGATAACCGAAGTAATTCCGCAATTGTCCATCGCAAAAGGCGAGGTTACTGCTACCACCGCGCTACATACTCCTGCATCAGCAGGCTGAACAATAGGTGCAGGGCAGAATATGGCAGGTGGCTGCATATCATTTACTTGTACAATGCTCGAACAAGTGGCGGTATTTCCGTTGCTATCGGTAGCTGTCCAAGTAATCACATTAGCACCTACGGGATAGATACCGCTTGCATTATTACCTGTACTTGCCATCACTACATCGCCTAATACATCAACCGCTACGTAGCTAATCGTCACCACTCCACCACAATTGTCGGTAGCAGTAGCAGGAGCTACATCAACAATAGCATAGCAACCCAAAGCGTTTTTGGTAGCAGTAGGCGGACAGGTTAGTACTGGTGCTGTATTATCCTCAACAACGATATCAATAGTTTGGGTAAACACGCAACAACTGCTACAATTGGTGTAGGAGTAAGTAATAGTATGTGTGCCAACACCTGCCAAAGCAGGATTAAATGTACCACTTACGTTGTCAGTGATACCCGTTCCGCTCCACAAACCACCCGCAGGATTAACCACTGCTGTACCCGTTCCTGCGGGAGTAGTTACCGTAGCGGTCAGGTTGATAGCCGCCGCGTTGGGACAGAACGGCCCGACAGGAGTGATTACGATGCTGCTATTGTCTATGATTTGGATATAATCAGTATGGGGCAATCCACATGAACCAGCGGGAGGTGTATAGATAATACCAATCATTCCATCGCCGTCTTGTGGCGTATAAATATCGCCTACCAACGCCACTTCGGGCGATGTAGTAAGGGCAAATGTACCACCCGAAACCGCTACGTATTGCGCTAAATTGATATTCCCATCTTGCACACACCAATTGTCAGGCAAGTCAAAACCTACCGAAGTGCCATTAATAGTAATAACCGCTGTGGAAGGACCTGGGTCGCAACCAAAACCTGCACCTGTGCTTGGCAAGCTATACTGAACCGTTATTTGGTAAGGTTGTACGTCGCTGAATGATATTTGGTAGCTTAAGACATTGTTGGTAATTGTTGGTGTCACTGCAAGGTTATCCGCTGTAATGGTAAATGTACCACCTGACGTTGCTCCATTCCAAAGGGCTTCCAAGTTTACCGTTCCCGAAGTAGATTGGCAAACCGAAATATCCTGCAATGTTGTAGCACGGTCAGCAATAACGGTTATATTATGCACCTCGCTCGATTCGCAGGCACCCGTGCCTACTGTATGCGTAACGGCATGGACTCCAACCCCCGCCACTGACGGAGTAAATATCCAATTTGTGCCGTCGAATGATACTCCTGCACCACTCCAAACAGATGCCGCTGCTATCGGGGCTGCCTCTAAAATGTAGGCAGGGCTAAGGCTAACACACAAAGCAGGCGGTGCCGTCCATGTTGCGTTGCCACCATCTACTACCGTCAATACCTCGAACACCGTCGTCTGGCAACTGCCTACGCCGCCGTCTGTTATCGTCTCCGTAAGGCTGATTGTCGTCGTGCCTATACCCATTATCGTATAGGCTCCCGTTGAAGCATCGGTTATCGTCAATACTGCCCGGATTGCTCGACTGCCAATGCTCGTATAGGTACTGCTAAATGTAGGTGTGATACCCGTATAATAATCGCTCACTAAGCCCGAAACTCCATCAGTACATAGCTCATCGGGCATATCTATCGACGGCTGCGGGTTGAAACTGAGCGTCACGCTTATCGTCTCGCTATCGAAACAAGCACCGCCCGCTACTGCATTACCCACTGTATAGGTAATATCGAACGAACCGCCCGCCGTGATATAAGCTATATCTCCGAATACGCCCAAGGTCGTGCCTACGCTACCCACACTCGGTACTATACTAAACGTACCGCCTGCCGTTGTCGTTGCATTGAAATATCCTGTCAAATCGTACATACCATAGCTTACACTCGGTACATAATCGATACATTCGTTAAATACCGCTAAACTCGCATCTACTTCGGGAACTACCGTAATCGTATGCACCTCGCTCGATTCACAGGCACCTGTGCCTACTGTATGCGTAACGGCATGGACTCCAACCCCCGCCACTGACGGAGTAAATATCCAATTTGTGCCGTCGAATGATACTCCTGCACCACTCCAAACAGATGCTGCTGCTATCGGGGCTGCCTCTAAAATGTAGGCAGGGCTAAGGCTAACACACAAAGCAGGCGGTGCCGTCCATGTTGCGTTGCCACCATCTACTACCGTCAATACCTCGAACACCGTCGTCTGGCAACTGCCTGCACCGCCGTCTGTTATCGTCTCCGTAAGGCTGATTGTCGTCGTGCCTATGCCCATTATCGTATAGGCTCCCGTTGAAGCATCGGTTATCGTCAATACTGCGGGATTGCTCGACTGCCAATTGCTCGTATAGGTACTGCTAAATGTAGGTGTGATACCCGTATAATAATCGCTCAATAAGCCCGAAACTCCATCAGTACATAGCTCATCGGGCATATCTATCGACGGCTGCGGGTTGAAACTGAGCGTCACGCTTATCGTCTCGCTATCGAAACAAGCACCGCCCGCTACTGCATTACCCACTGTATAGGTAATATCGAACGAACCGCCTGCTGTGATATAAGCTATATCTCCGAATACGCCCAAGGTCGTGCCTACGCTACCCACACTCGGTACTATACTAAACGTACCGCCTGCCGTTGTCGTTGCACTAAAATAACCCGTCAAATCATACGTACCATAAGCAACGCTCGGTACATAGTCGATACATTCGTTAAATACCGCTAAACTCGCATCTACTTCGGGAACTACCGTAATCGTATGCACCTCGCTCGATTCGCAGCACTGTGCCTACTGTATGCGTAACGGCATGGACTCCAACCCCCGCCACTGACGGAGTAAAGACCCAATTTGTGCCGTCGAATGATACTCCTGCACCACTCCAAACAGATGCCGCTGCTATCGGTGCTGCTTCTAATATATAAGCAGGGCTAAGGCTAACACACAAAGCAGGCGGTGCCGTCCATGTTGCGTTGCCACCATCTACTACCGTCAATACCTCGAACACCGTCGTCTGGCAACTGCCTGCACCGCCGTCTGTTATCGTCTCCGTAAGGCTGATTGTCGTCGTGCCTATGCCCATTATCGTATAGGCTCCGTTGAAGCATCGGTTATCGTCAATACTGGGATTGCTCGACTGCCAATGCTCGTATAGGTACTGCTAAATGTAGGTGTGATACCCGTATAATAATCGCTCAATAAGCCCCGAAACTCCATCAGTACATAGCTCATCGGGCATATCTATCGACGGCTGCGGGTTGAAACTGAGCGTCACGCTTATCGTCTCGCTATCGAAACAAGCACCGCCCGCTACTGCATTACCCACTGTATAGGTAATATCAAACGAACCGCCTGCTGTGATATAAGCAATATCTCCGAATACGCCCAAGGTCGTGCCTACGCTACCCACACTCGGTACTATACTAAACGTGCCGCCTGCCGTTGTCGTTGCATTGAAATATCCTGTCAAATCGTACATACCATAAGCAACGCTCGGTACATAGTCGATACATTCGTTAAATACCGCTAAACTTGCATCTACTTCGGGAACTACCGTAATCGTATGCACTTCACTCGATTCACAGGCACCCGTGCCTACTGTATGCGTAACGGCATGGACTCCAACCCCCGCCACTGACGGAGTAAATATCCAATTTGTGCCGTCGAATGATACTCCTGCACCACTCCAAACAGATGCTGCTGCTATCGGGGCTGCCTCTAAAATGTAGGCAGGGCTAAGGCTAACACACAAAGCAGGCGGTGTGCCGTCCATGTTGCGTTGCCACCATCTACTACCGTCAATACCTCGAACACCGTCGTCTGGCAACTGCCTACGCCGCCGTCTGTTATCGTCTCCGTAAGGCTGATTGTCGTCGTGCCTATGCCCATTATCGTATAGGCTCCCGTTGAAGCATCGGTTATCGTCAATACTGCCGGATTGCTCGACTGCCAATTGCTCGTATAGGTACTGCTAAATGTAGGTGTGATACCCGTATAATAATCGCTCAATAAGCCCGAAACTCCATCAGTACATAGCTCATCGGGCATATCTATCGACGGCTGCGGGTTGAAACTCAGCGTCACGCTTATCGTCTCGCTATCGAAACAAGTGCCGCCCGCTACTGCATTACCCACTGTATAGGTAATATCGAACGAACCGCCTGCTGTGATATAAGCTATATCTCCGAATACGCCCAAGGTCGTGCCTACGCTACCCACACTCGGTACTATACTAAACGTGCCGCCTGCCGTTGTCGTTGCATTGAAATATCCTGTCAAATCGTACATATCCAAAACAGACCGGACTCGGATTTGTCCAAGAGGCATCTAATGCGTCCAAAAACTGAATATACTCTGTATGTGGTGTTGCACAACTGCTCAACAAGGGCGTATACGTAATACCTACCAAACCCGCTCCATTGACAGGGGTGTATGTTGTACCTATGCTCACCTCGGGAGCCGTTAGTAAAGCATAGGTACCACCGCCTACTGTCGTGTATTGAGTCAAATCTATTACCCCGCTGCTAACACACCAAACATCCGGCAAGTCAAAGCCCGTCTCAGACGACGGGGTGATGGTGATAACCCCCGTACTCGGCAAAGGATCGCAAACACCCCCCAAACTAAGCGGGGGAAGCGAATATTCTACCGTGACCTGATAAGGGGCTACATCTGAAAATCCTATCGAATAAGTCAATACATCATTGCTGATACTTGGGAACAATCCAAGCGTAGACCCCGTCACCGTAAACGTGCCACCAGGGGCCGCACCGTTGAACATCGCACTCAAATTGACCGTACTACTCGGCGACTCACACACCGTTATGTCTTGCAAGGTCGTCAATCGGGCAGGCTGAACATCTATCAATTGGGTGAGACTCGATGTGCAAGGTCCCTCGCCTACGGTATAGGTCACTAAATAGGTGCTGGACTCGGTGGATTAAAGATACCTAACGAACTTACACCACTGCCGCTCCATACGCCGCCAGCCGTGCCCGGAAACAAAAGTATTCAAATCCAAAGGCAAATCATCAATACAAGCAGGGGTAGGGGCTGACCAAGCTGGACTACCCGAAGGCCAAACAAAAAGTTCCTGCTCATAAACAGACGTACAAATATGACCACCTACGACATACGTCTCCGTCAAAGTAATCGTTACTAGGCCAGGACCTGTACCCACTGTCGTCACATTCGTTCCATTCGCGTTTAGACTCAATAAACCCGGATTGCTGCTCGACCAAACGCGCGTAGTCGGTGCACTCAATGCTCCGCTCGCCGTCTGACTCGTCAAATAGATATTCATATCTAATCCCGATGTGCCAAAACACAAATAGTCCGGAGCATCAAAAGACGCTAAGGGGCGTTCTACTATCGTCACTACTGCTGCGTCGCTCGCCGAACAACCCGAACCGCCAGAAGAAGTAACCGTATAGGTGATATTATAGGTGCCAGGTGTTGTGTAGGACAAATCTGCGCCTACTATCGAACCTGTGCCCGAACCACCAGTAAGCGTATATACGCCGCCCGATACGCCCGCACCCAAAAGTGTGCTCAAATCTAATAGACCATCATCGTCAAAACATAAGCTTAAATCGTTTATCGTCGCTATCGCTTGCTCATAAACCGTTATCTCCGGCTGTAACTCTCCTCACAACTACCGCTACCTACCGTATAGGTAATCGTATATACTCCCCGCCGAAGTCGGGGCAAAAGTATATGGTCCGCTATTGGCAGTCAAGGGCGTAACCCCCGTGCCGCTAAACGTCCCGCCCTGAGTCGAAACACTGCCCGCTCCATCCCCATTGCCATCCGTTCCGTCCGTCTCTAATAATAAACTCGGCGTACTCGACAAACAAAGCGTCGAAGGAAGTTGGAACAATGCTGAACCGCCCTGACTAATCAATATCGTCTGCTGGAAACAAGACGTACAAGGATTTGATAACCAGGTACCGTCTCGCAGTATTGAACCGTTAAATAACCCGAAGACGATAGGCTCGTCGTGTATTCGCCCGTCGCGGCATTAAAACCCAACGGCCCCGAAATATAGGTCCAAGTACCATTGGCGGGCGTACCGCCCAAAACAAACGTATCGAAGTCTGTCACCAAACCGCCATTACCCGCGCATAACTCGTCGGGTAAATCTAAGGTGAAGCCAGGACCCGATACTATCGTTATCGTCGCGTTATCCGTTGCTGTGCCAAGTCGCGCCCGAATTGCCCACGCCCGTCACATCGCCAACCGTATAGCTCACCGTGTAGCTGCCTGCCGTCGTATAGTTCAACGAATTGCCGCTAACCGTTCCCGAACCGCAACTCACACATGAAAAAGTACCGCCTGCTGTCGTAGATAAACCAAACAATGCCGTTAGGTTAACGCTGCCTGATGGTGACGAACATATCGTCAAATCATTAATCGTAGCATCTGCAAGGGGAAGAACCTCGATATTGTGGGCATCCATCTTCTGCAAGCACCTATGCCCGTGAAATGGGTGATGACATGGACACCAACGCCTGCAACTAACGGGTCAAATACCCAATCTGTACCTACTATCGATACGCCGTTGCCCGTCCAAGTAGATATCGATGGTGCCGTCGCAACCGCACCTAATATAATAGTCCCGCCGCCCAAACATGCTAAATCAGGGCTGACCCAAGCAGCAGAAGATGCGTCATAAACCGTCACTAATTCTGAGATAACCGTCTGGCAACTGCCCGTTCCACCGTCCGTTATCGTCTCCATCAAAGAAATGGTCACTGTTCCCGTACCTACAATATCATAAGTACCATCAGCAGCAAGGGTAATAATCCCCACCGCAGGAACTGCTGACCAAGTGCGAACATAGGTACTACTAAACGTAGGCGTGATACCCGTATAATAATCGTCCATATCGCCATTGGGGTCGGTCAAGCAAAAACTATCCGGTATATCCATCGACGGCTGCGGATTGAAACTGAGCGTCACGCTTATCGTCTCGCTATCGAAACAAGCACCGCCCGCTACTGCATTACCCACTGTATAGGTAATGTCGAACGAACCGCCTGCTGTGATATAAGCTATATCTCCGAATACGCCCAAGGTCGTGCCTACGCTACCCACACTCGGTACTATACTAAACGTACCGCCCGCCGTTGTCGTTGCATTGAAATATCCTGTCAAATCGTACATACCATAAGCAACGCTCGGTACATAGTCGATACATTCGTCAAACGATACTAAACTCGCATCTACTTCGGGAACTACCGTAATCGTATGCACTTCGCTCGATTCGCAGGCACCTGTGCCTAACGTGTAGGTAATCGTATAAACGCCCGGTGATGAAGGGTTAAATATGCCCAAGGAAGTTACTCCTGTTCCACTCCAGACACCACCCGCAGTAGTCGCAAGCAAAGATAAATCAAGTGGCAAGGCTCCAAAACAGACCGGACTCGGATTTGTCCAAGAGGCATCTAATGCGTCCAAAAACTGAATATACTCTGTATGTGGTGTTGCACAACTGCTCAACAAGGGCGTATACGTAATACCTACCAAACCCGCTCCATTGACAGGGGTGTATGTTGTACCTATGCTCACCTCGGGAGCCGTTAGTAAAGCATAGGTACCACCGCCTACTGTCGTGTATTGAGTCAAATCTATTACCCCGCTGCTAACACACCAAACATCCGGCAAGTCAAAGCCCGTCTCAGACGACGGGGTGATGGTGATAACCCCCGTACTCGGCAAAGGATCGCAAACACCCCCCAAACTAAGCGGGGGAAGCGAATATTCTACCGTGACCTGATAGGGGGCTACATCTGAAAATCCTATCGAATAAGTCAATACATCATTGCTGATACTTGGGAACAATCCAAGCGTAGAGCCCGTCACCGTAAACGTACCGCCAGGGGCGGCACCGTTGAACATCGCGCTCAAATTGACCGTACTACTCGGCGACTCACACACCGTTATGTCTTGCAAGGTCGTCAATCGGGCAGGCTGAACATCTATCAATTGGGTGAGACTCGATGTGCAAGGTCCCTCGCCTACGGTATAGGTCACTAAATAGGTGCCAGGACTCGGTGGATTAAAGATACCTAACGAACTTACACCACTGCCGCTCCATACGCCGCCAGCCGTGCCCGAAACAAAAGTATTCAAATCCAAAGGCAAATCATCAATACAAGCAGGGGTAGGGGCTGACCAAGCTGGACTACCCGAAGGCCAAACAAAAAGTTCCTGCTCATAAACAGACGTACAAATATGACCACCTACGACATACGTCTCTGTCAAAGTAATCGTTACTAGGCCAGGACCTGTACCCACTGTCGTCACATTCGTTCCATTCGCGTTTAGACTCAATAAACCCGGATTGCTGCTCGACCAAACGCGCGTCGTCGGCGCACTCAATGCACCGCTCGCCGTCTGACTCGTCAAATACATATTCATATCTAATCCTGATGTACCAAAACATAAATAGTCCGGAGCATCAAAAGACGCTAAGGGGCGTTCTACTATCGTCACTACTGCTGCGTCGCTCGCCGAACAACCCGAACCACCAGACGAAGTAACCGTATATGTGATATTATAGGTGCCAGGTGTTGTGTAGGACAAATCTGCGCCTACTATCGAACCTGTGCCCGAACCACCAGTAAGCGTATATACGCCGCCCGATACGCCCGCGCCCAAAAGTGTGCTCAAATCTAATAGACCATCATCGTCAAAACACAAACTTAAATCGTTTATCGTCGCTATCGCTTGCTCATAAACCGTTATCTCCCGGCTGTAACTCTCCTCACAACTACCGCTACCTACCGTATAGGTAATCGTATATACTCCCGCCGAAGATGGGGCAAAAGTATATGGACCACTATTGGCGGTCAAAGGCGTAACGCCCGTGCCGCTAAACGTCCCGCCCTGAGTCGAAACACTACCCGCTCCATCGCCATTGCCATCCGTTCCGTCCGTCTCTAATAATAAACTCGGCGTACTCGACAAACAAAGCGTCGAAGGAAGTTGGAACAAAGCCGAACCGCCTTGACTAATCAATATCGTCTGCTGGAAACAAGACGTACAAGGATTTGATACACCAGTACCGTCTCGCAGTATTGAACCGTTAAATAGCCTGACGACGATAGGCTCGTCGTGTATTCGCCCGTCGCGGCATTAAAACCCAACGGCCCCGAAATATAGGTCCAAGTACCATTGGCGGGCGTACCGCCCAAAACAAACGTATCGAAGTCTGTCACCAAACCGCCATTACCCGCGCATAACTCGTCGGGTAAATCTAAGGTGAAGCCAGGACCCGATACTATCGTTATCGTCGCGTTATCCGTTGCTGTACAAGTCGCGCCCGAATTGCCCACGCCCGTCACATCGCCAACCGTATAGCTCACCGTGTAGCTGCCTGCCGTCGTATAGTTCAACGAATTGCCGCTAACCGTTCCCGAACCGCAACTCACACATGAAAAAGTACCGCCTGCTGTCGTAGATAAACCAAACAATGCCGTTAGGTTAACGCTGCCTGATGGTGACGAACATATCGTCAAATCATTAATCGTAGCATCTGCAAGGGGAAGAACCTCGATATTGTGGGCATCCACATCTTCGCAAGCACCTATGCCCGTGAAATGGGTGATGACATGGACACCAACGCCTGCAACTAACGGGTCAAATACCCAATCTGTACCTACTATCGATACGCCGTTGCCCGTCCAAGTAGATATCGATGGTGCGTCGCAACCGCACCTAATATAATAGTCCCGCCGCCCAAACATGCTAAATCAGGGCTGACCCAAGCAGCAGAAGATGCGTCATAAACCGTCACTAATTCTGAGATAACCGTCTGGCAACTGCCCGTTCCACCGTCCGTTATCGTCTCCATCAAAGAAATGGTCACTGTTCCCGTACCTACAATATCATAAGTACCATCAGCAGCAAGGGTAATAATCCCCACCGCAGGAACTGCTGACCAAGTGCGAACATAGGTACTACTAAACGTAGGCGTGATACCCGTATAATAATCGTCCATATCGCCATTGGGGTCGGTCAAGCAAAAACTATCCGGTATATCCATCGACGGCTGCGGATTGAAACTGAGCGTCACGCTTATCGTCTCGCTATCGAAACAAGTGCCGCCCGCTACCGAATTACCCACTGTATAGGTAATATCGAACGAACCGCCTGCTGTGATATAAGCTATATCCCCAAATACGCCCAAGGTCGTGCCTACGCTACCCACACTCGGTACTATACTAAACGTACCGCCCGCCGTTGTCGTTGCATTGAAATATCCTGTCAAATCATACGTACCATAAGAAACGCTCGGTACATAGTCGATACATTCGTTAAATACTGCCAAACTCGCATCTACTTCGGGGCTTACTATGATGGTTTCACAGTAGGTTGTCAAACAAGATGGAATACCTACCGCTACGCAAACGCTATAAGTACCCGCGCCTGCTGTTGAAGGATTAAATACGCCTGTTGCGCCGTTGTCCGTCACACCATTACCCGATACCACGTACCAATCTATCAAATCATCGGCATTTAACCCTACTGATGTAGCATAACTTGCTATATCCGCAGCCGTAGTACCGCTAAGGACAAGAGGCACATTGGTCTCGGAGGCACAGGCGATAGAAGGAATGGCGAAGTTAGGTGCAAAACTTGGATATATAACTATTGATTTATAAACTATATAACCTTCGCAGCTACTATCATCGTCATCTATTTCGTAAGAGATAATATAGGTGCCGGCACTCGCCAAACTCGGATTAACCGTCAATGTACCATCGCCATTATCCGTAAAGCCAGTAGCAACCGTACCTGTTGTAGGTAGTGCGGGGGCTACGGATACGCCAAAGGGGGCAGTTAGGGCATTATCAGCATCGAGATAGCCTATTACCGAAACGGTCAAATTTGGGTCATTCTGGCAAACCGTAGAACCGAAGCCTATCAGGTCGGCATTACACGATTCGTTGCATTGCTCAATAATAACAATCTCATCGAAAGATTTAGCAGGGCAGCTACCACTCGCCGCCAATGAATAGCGAATTTCGAGTACTGTACCTGCGGCAAAAGTACTGGGGTCAAATACATTACCCGCGCCAATATTAGTTGTAATAAAGCCGCCTGCACCGTTTACTTGATAAGACCAAGTACCACCCGCTGTTGTAGCAGCTGTCAAGTAGGTATCTAAGTCGGGGTATTGAGCTACGCCAATATTGCGACACAGGGTACTAGGTCCGTCCCAAGCAGCGTTTGTGTTCTGGATAGTAATGGTCGCGTTGTCTGTACCGTCGCAGTCGCCGCCTATACTGGTGACTGTATAGGTGATGTTATAGGTACCTGCTTGAGTAACGACTAATTGCCCGCAACCTTGCACGGTGGCACCTGGTGCAGCAGTCATTGTAAAGCAGCCGCCTGGTGTAGTGGGATTTAGAGCCGAATTATTAAACATTACGGAAAGGTCTATCGTTTCGGGGAAACTGCCTATGCAAACGGTTCTATCATCAATATTAGGCTCTGCTGCGGGCACTACCTCTATTGTTTCACAATGTGTTTGTATGCAAGAAGGCACGCCTACATCAACGCAAACAGTATAAATACCTGGTACGGGAGGCGTGAAAACCGCCGTTACGCCGTCTGGATTTTCAGCAACTCCCGTGCTTGCCTGCCATTGAACAATCTCGGCGGCGGTAATACCTGTCAAGTAGCCGGGCACCGTCACGGGATTGCTTAACGCTAAGGCTACGGTATTGTTCGTACCGCCTGTGCTTTCGCAAATCGCCGTTGGTGCATCGAATAAGGGGCTAAATGTCGGATTGACCAATATGCTGATGCTATTAGTGAAAGCGCAATTGAGTTGCTCCTCGCCTGTGGTAGCGGTATAGGTAATGGTATGTATGCCTGCACCTGCTACGCCAGGGTCAAACGTAGCTGTATTCGCTGCGCCGTCGCTAATACCTGCACCGCTAAATGTACCATCTGCCGTAGGCGAGGGCGATAATTGGAGGGTGACGGTAGCATCATCAAGGCAGAACGGTCCTGTATTGCCTACGATAACGGGGCTAATAAGTGCATCGCAAGTGCCCGAAATCGTAGTCGAGCAGCCTGTCGTATTGTCTGTAACAGTTGCCGACCACGCCGAAACGCCCGTAGCAAGGGTCAATAAGCCTGCATTATCTATGGTGCCGCCAGTAGCGGTATAGCTATAAGTACCTGACCCGTCGGCTGCTGTAACTTGGACGGTACGCGCTGTATTGCCGCCATTGCAGGTACAAGCACCTGCCGTAGCCGATACCGCATCATTGACCGAAACGGGGCTTAACGTAGGTGTTGCCGAGCAAGATGGGCTGCCCACTAAGCCAATGCTCACTGCTACAGGTGCGCCGTTGTTGTCAGCAACAGATACGCTTGAAGGCGTGACGAACATCGTATTACAGTTGGTAGAGAAATACGCACGACAATCAGCATACGTCACCGTAATGGGGCGTGCTGTTGGGTCGGGATAAACCGTCACTTGGCTCGTAGCATAGGGGCGACAAGTAGCCGTAAAGCCCGATACATCGGCGGGGTATGCGTAAATAATATAGGTTTGAGGGTCGCAGCCCGTAGGTGCAGGTAGGGTAGCACCGCTTAAGGTAGCAGAAAACGCACCACTGCCATTAGATACGTTTGCCGTACCCAAAGCCGTTGGGCTTGTCACATAAGGATTATTGACCGTCGGAGCTAAGGTATAGCCAAAATTGATGGTTGCGCCGTTCAAGCCCGAAGAAGTCAGCACTGTAATGTCGGTTGTATTGGTAGCCGCGCACAAATTGACCGCCGAGGCTTGAAGGTCATGAATTTCAGGACAACTGGGGTCGCAAGCAGGTATGCTTACGGTTTGGGTTTGTGCCGTACAAGGGCTACCCACGCCGCCGCTTATGCTTATGCTGGCAGTAGTAGCCGCCGCGCCTGCTGTTTGTATTACGACAGAGGGCGTTACGACGACATCGGCACAAGAGGGTGTAATAACAGAAATGCAGTTTGCCGTATTGACTGCCAGTGTGATACTCGACAAATCGGGATAGACCGTAACGGACACCGTAGTGTAGGGTCGGCAATTGGTAGTCAAACCCGTTACATCATCTAAATAGGCATATACTGTATACGTAACAGGGTCACAGCCCGAAGGTGCGGGCAAGGTGGCAGCGGCTAAGTCCGCTGTAAAAAAACACCGATACGCTGCTTACCGTAGCCGTTCCCAACGATGTAGGGGCAGTAGTATAGGGGTTTTGGAGTGTAGGAGAGGTGGTATAACCAAATCGTATTGCTCTGCCATTAAATCCTGCTTCTACGTTCAATGAAATATCGGTTGTATTGCTGCTGCCGCACAAATTAGGGGCGGCGGTGGTCAGGTCGTAAAAATCGGGGCAGGCGGGGTCGCAAGCGGGTATTGCTACAGTTGTAGTCGTCACTGCACAAGGACTGCCTGATGCTCCACTAATTGTGACTGTTTGTGTAGTAGCCGCCGCACCTGCCGTTTGCACCACTGTCGAGGGATATATCGTAAAATTGGGGCAGTCGGGTGTAATGACCGTGATACAGTTGTTCGTTGTAGGGGTTAATACAATGTCGGTAGGGCTGGGATAAACCGTTACTTGCGCTACTGCGATGGGGTTGCAGCCGCCTGATGCCGTTGTGAGATATGCATATAATACATAATTAACAGGATCGCAGCCTGTTACCGCAGGGAATGTAACTCCCGTTAAAGTAGCCTCGAAAGGTCCGGAGCTGCCCGCACCCAAATTTGTTACGGTAGCTGTACCCAAAGCAGTAACACCGCCTGTATAAGGGTTAGCTGTTGTTGAGGCTGCTCGACCAAATGTTACTGATACCCCATTTAGCGCAGCACCTGTAATTGCTGTTAGGTCAATACTTGTACCTTCGCAAAGATTCAGTACTGATGGTATGAGGTCGTCAAACCCGCCGCAAGTGCAGTCGTTAATGGCTACCACCTCTGTCCAAGTAGCTTCGCAGGTTTGTGCGCCACTTGTAAACGACTCGGTTATTTCTACACTAATCAGCGTGCCAATAGCCGTAGAGGTAAAGCCCGTACCATCGGGATTGACGGTTGCCGCACCTGCACTGATGGCATAGGCTCGGGTAACAGTACCATTATAAGTGGGGCTAGTAAGGTATTGGCTCAAATTGTATGTTTGTCCCGCACAGAATGACGAAGGTACGTCAAGCGAAGGATTAGGTTGCTCCACTACAGTAACTACTGCTGTACCTGTCGCCGAACACGCGCCACCCGATGCACCCGTAATAGTATAGGTAATATTGTATACTCCTGGTCCTGTGTAGTGTAATATATCGCCAGATACAGTGCTACCTGCAAAGGGCGAACCTCCACCCGCTAAGGCAAATGTACCGCCTTTAGTAGTAGTGGCAGTAAATAGTTGGGTGAGGTCATATTCTTGTGAGGCATCGTAGCACAACAAATCGCTGGCGGTTAATCCCGCATCTGCATTAGGTTCTACTACAATATTATGGGTCATACTTTCGGTACAAATACCTGAGCCTACGGTATAGGTAATCGTGTAGGTGCCTGCCGTACTAATGTCGAGCAATCCCGCAACGGTTACGCCTGTACCGCTCCAAGTACCACCTGCGTCGCCTGTAATTTGGGCAGTTAAATCCAAGTCGGTAGCCGATGCGCAGACAGGCGATGGATTGGTCCATGCGGGGTCTAAATTGGGCAAAATCTGCACTACTTCCTCGTGTATATTAGAGCAGAAGTTGAGTTGATTTTCGGTTTCGGTTAGTCGGATAGTAAGCGTACCACCAGCGGCAGTAGGAGTCAATATGCTACCGGCGATAGAGCCACCCGTTCCTGATTGCACCGTCCATACTTGGGCGGGGTCGCCTGCGGGTCCGTAGTAGTTAGTTTCGCTCGTCACATAATCTTCGAGGTCTATGGCTCCTGCGCTGCTGCAAATAACATCGGGTAGGTCAAAATCGGGCGTAGGCACAAAACCTACACTCAGGGTAACAGGTGTACTAGTCACAGCACAAGCCCCTTCGCCTACGTGATATTGGATAATATAGGTACCGCCAGGAGGTTGTACAAACAATATATCGCCATAGATACCTGGCGTAAGCCCCGTTCCGAGGTTGGTGTATATGTCTCCACTCGAAAATGTAAAATAGCCATTAGGTGTTGTAAATTCATCGAAGAACAATCCCGTTAGGTCATATTCAGTAGCATTAGAATTTTCAAAAAATTCGCATTGGGTTTCGCCGTCTAATAAATCGGCATTTACGGCATCGGCAACATGTATATTTTGGGTCATTGATGTAGCACAGATACCCGTACCTATAGTATAGGTAATGGTATAATCGCCACCAGCAGTAGGTGTAAAATTGCCGCCTGCTGTTACCCCTGTACCGCTCCAAGTACCGCCTAAGTCACCGCCGCCACTCGTTACATAAGTATTGAGGTCTAAGGGATATACGGCGGACATACAAAGCGTAGTTGGATTATCCCAAGTAGCATTGCCACCACCTGTTATGTCTGCAATCTCGTTCCAAGTAAGCGTACAAGCACCAATGGTTTCGCTTAGTTGTATCGTAGCGTAGCCCGTTGCGCCGCCTACGGCAGGTGGTGTATAAGTACCGCCCAAGAGTGTGCCTACCCGCTCACAAGCGTAAATGTGCGCGTTGGTGTTCCGTTGGTGCTGCTCGTGATAAGGCTATTGAGGTTGATAGATGCTGAACCCGTACAGATTACATCGGGCAAATCGAACGAGGGGTTGGGTGCCTCTTGTATGGTCAGTGTAGCTACTGCCGATGCCGAGCAGATGCCGCCCGTAACGGAAGTAATTTGGTATTGAATGTCGAAAGTAACGGTACCCGATACGGCATTATAGTTCAGTTGGTCGCCAGTAATGGTTCCTGTACCTGTTCCGCCTGTAATGCTGAATACGCCGCCTGGTGTCGTGCTCGAACTAGTAAACAAACTTTGCAAGCCATACTGGCGCGATGGATTAGCACAGATAGTGCGGTTAGATATACCCGCATTAGCCGCTGCTGCTACGGTAACACTTCGTCCTAATGAGGCTTGGCAAGCACCCGTGCCTACGGTATAGGTAATGGTATGCGTACCTACGCCTGCTATGGCGGGGTCGAATAATTGCGAACCGATAGACCCCGTTATGCCAGGTCCGCTAAATGTACCGCCCGATGAACCACTGATAAACGGATTAAGTGCGATAGGTGCTTCACCTACGCATACAAACGCATCGGGCGAAAAGCTCCACGAAGGATCCCCGCCTTGTTCGACATTGATAACTTGGGTATGGGTGCGCGTACAAGCATTGGGCACTACTCCGATGGTTTCGGTGAGCGTAATGCTCGCTGTGCCACCCACGCCCGTAGCGGGAGGCGTATAAATACCAGTAGCGGCACTATAGTTCCTACGCCCAACAAACTCCACGTGCGCGAGGAGACGACTAATGGGCTGCTGGTCAGAAAAGCGTTGAGGTTAATGGCACTGCTTCCTACGCATAAAGGCGAGGGCGGTGTAAATGACGGCGTAGGTGCGCTATTGATAGTGAGGGTAGCACTATTAGTAGCTACACAGTTGCCTCCTGCCGTAGCATTACCTACGGTATAAGTAAATACAAATGAGCCTGGCGTACCATTCCACATAAACGAACCGCCCACTACGTTGGGTCCAGACCAAGAGCCGCCCGATGTAGTGGTAGATGTAAATAAAGCATCTAAATTGATGGGAGCCAAAACATTGTCAGAGCAATAGGTTTGGTCTTGTAGGGTCGCATCTACTTGGGGCACTACCGTAATGGTCTGTGAATAGGTATTGCGACATTCGGCACTCCCTTCTGCATTGACGGTATGTTCTATGGTATAGGTACCTACCGTAGTGGGGTCGAATGTACCATTAATGCCTATATCAGTAACTAATGGTCCTGACCAAAGTGATTGCGCTGCTGTGGGCGAGCCCGCCGCTGTGAGGGCAATTGCAGCAGCACCTTGGCAGACAACTGCGGGAACGGTAAATGCGGGGTCGTAATAATTTAGAATTTCTATTTGTTGGCTGATGCTATACGCCCCACAGTTGGTTTGAGTAGTAGTATTGGCGGGTATGCTGTACGTAAGTGTAAATAAACCTCCGCTATTGGAGGGTAAGTTGGCGGGGGTCACGGTTATAGTACCGCCTGATATGCTGAATATGCCGCCAGGATTGCTCGAAGCCGATACCGTGCCTACAAAAGGCGATGGCGCATTGGCTACGCTAATAGTAAAAGGCGCGTGGTCTTGGCAAATAGAGGCTTCGAGTCCAACAAATTCGGGTTCGACGATTGTGCCGCAAGAGCCAGTAAAACTTTCGTGGCAGAAATTGCCATTGCCGTCGTCGACTTGCAGCAGCCAAGTAGTTTCGCCTGGCGATAGGGCAATAGTGACGCTGCCCGGAGCAGTAGCCGTCGAGCTGACTATCGTGCCGCCTACGACTTCGTAGTTATACGTAGCACTCGGTACATCTTGGGGCACACCGCCTTGTATATTGCTGATTGTTACGCGCTTCTGTCCGCTCGCACACGCGCAAGAGCCTACAGTAGCCGTGATAGGCTTGAAACAAACATCACATTCGGTGCTGCCTGCGCCGCTGGTTTGCGTAAAGGTAATATTGGTAGGCGTGCCGGTGAAGTTCGTAACTAACATGACATAAAATTGCCCTGCCGTAACGCTAATACTTCCAGTCTCGGTAGGTCCCGAAGCAGCACTACAAGCCAATATGGTGCCATTGGCACCGCCGGTTCCTATGGCACCGCAAACTGCCGCCGCTGCGGTAGGGCTGGCAAACGAGCTATATATGACATAGTCAAGGTCGTTGCCCCCTGAATTGGAAATGGTAAAATTGATAGTTCCGCTCACGGTAGCTTCAAATTGGTACCAAGTTTGTCGGTTGGTTAGCCCGCCCAAACAGCCATAGTTAGGACCGACAGGGCCAGTGCCCGTTGTGGCGGCGACAAATGTAGTAAGTGCGCCGAAGCATACGGGAGTTGCTGCTGCGCAGGTTGCACCTTGCGCCATACTCCAATGCGAGACGGATAATAATAGACCAAAAAGTAAGAATGAACCAAGATGTTCTTTGTATAATTTCCTCATGATAAAATCGCTGTTCTTATTTATAGGTTAGTAATTTTGTTAAATAGTGTATGTATTCATATTTAGAGTATAAAATAATGATTTTACAATTCAGCCATATAGACTTCCATAAAACAAATGTGTATCTCATAAAATATGCACAAAAACAGTGTTTGCTCACCCCACTACGCTACTATGCCACAAAAGCGGCTTAGTGCTACTTTTGTGGCATAGTAAGTATTTTTTTTCCTATTGTTGGCATAATTATTGCTTGTTTTTGATTAAGTGCAATATACCTTCTATAAATTATCCGTTAAGTGGGGCAAACCGTTTCTATTTGGGTTCTGGGCAAGTGCTGGCGCGAGCTATGCGTACAAATGTAAATAAAAAGATAATTATTTAGGGTATTGGGCTATGTCTGTCCAATAGTGCCCGACCTCGCTACATATTCGATTAGAAAGGGGTTTTTGGGGGGGTGTCGCGCCGGTTTTTTTTTTTTTTTTTGGGGGGGGGGGGGGGGCCCGTGGGGGGCTTTGCCGGTTTGGTCCGGGCCGGGGGGTCCCGCCTTCTTTTTGGGGGGGGGCTTTTGGGGGTCGGGGCGCCGTGGGGCGGGCCCGGGGCCCGGGGCCCCGGGGGGGGGCTTGGCTATTCCCCCTATAAGGTTAAATAGTTGCAAAAAATACAAAACTTCACTTTCGGCGGTGTTTGAAAATAAAAAAAAAAAAAAAAAAAAAAAAAAAATTTAAAATTTAAAAAAAAAAAAAAAAAAAAAAATTTTTTTTCTAATTTTTCTTTTTAATTTTTTTTCCCCAAAAAAACACTTAAAATTCCCCTAAAAAAAAAAAAAAATAAAAAAAAAAAAAAAAAAAAAAAAAAAAAAAAAAAATTTTTTTCCCCTTTTTATTTTTTTTTTTTTTTAGCTACTCATTATTTTCTACCCTATCAAGTCGTTCTTTTCGCCTTTTTGGGTTTCTCTTTTGTAAATAAACCGGCGGTATATTTTTCGTATAATTCAAACAAAAACTCCATTCTATTGGCTTCGCTAATGAAAGCTCGCGAACGGTAAGCCAAATCTACGGCTTTGTCTAACTCATTATGGGCTTTTGTTAATTCAGGTGGCATTAACAAGGGGTTGTACAAATCTGCAAGCGAACTATTCGGGAACATTGCCCTTGCATTTAAAACTGCTTGTGCTTTTTCTTCTATGGTCTTTATTTGTTTGTCGCTTGGGTTTTCTGGCCAAGGGTAGTTGTTGTAGACAATATCTTTTGAATAACGAAAATCGCTTTTAATCGTCCACGAACTGTTCTAACCCAAGCTATATGCATCAACGAAGTTAATATGCCGAAATGATAGAGTGTTCCATTTGGAACAATATGGCAGCTATTGTGCGCTATATCGTCCTTTCCAAAAAATCCTATTGGAATATATTTTCGATTTTCCGAAGTAGTGCTTGGGATTAAAATGTAGTTATCAATAGGCTGTCTGTTTTCGGCAAAAAGTGTTGGTTGATTTGCCCATTTTATTGTTGCCTGTTTTATGCTTTTGAGGCGCATTTGCCTAATACGTCAATTCTATTTAATACATTAGGCATTTGTTTTAATTCACTTGGTTCTGCGTCAACAAGCCACAAGCACCAGCGTTTTTCGCCATTTAAAAATTCGTATGCCGAAATTAAGGGTTTAATAAACTTTTCTGCTTTCGGCTCTTTTATCAGCAATTCATTTTTTTCTTCGTCTGACAACAACAGATTTCCACCATCAACAGGTTTGTTTCCCCACAAAACATTAGGTACATTACAGATAGGTTTCTCTATTGGGAGTAGGCTAAAATCTTTTCCCTCAACCAAATATGGTCCAATATTTTTTACTTTTATTTGGTGCGGCTCTCCATTAATATCATCATACTCATAAATAGTTTTAGATGGTATATCGTAGTTGGCAAAGCCAATAATCACAACATGAACAGCTGCATTGCCTTTTGCCTCGTTGCTCCATTTAAAAGTTCGGTGCGCAAAATGAATTTTAATTTTATAATGGTTAAATAATAAATTCCACAAAATGCCCACTTGCTCCCCTTGCGAAATAGAATTCGTTGAAACAAAGGCAACTTTTGTATTTGTATTCTTAATAAACTGAGCAGCTTTTATATACCATGCTGCAACATAATCCAATACACCTGCGCTTTTTATCCCTGCAAATACTTTCTCCATAGCCGTTTTTTGCGCCGCATTTTGATTTGATTTTCCAATAAAAGGAGGATTGCCTATTATAAAATCAAATGAAGTGTTGAGCCAAACTTTTTCTTTTAAATCGCTTCTTTCGTCAATAATTGTCAAGTTCTTAGTTTTAATTGATATCAATTGATATTCGCTTGGTGGTTCGCCAACAATTACGGTCGTATCATTGGCTTCTATGTCTAAATTATATTTTTTCAACAAATCGCTCCATTCAATACGCAAAGCGTCTCCACGCACAATAGTAGCTGATTTTTTCAAGGGCAAGCGCACAAAGTATTGCCCAAACTCGCTGCTTACGAGCATATTCATTTGGTGGTCTATGAGCCAGAGGGCTACTTGTGCAATTTGTGCGGGAAATTCTTCGTATTCGATGCCGTAAAACTGGTCGACATCAAGCCAAATAATATCTCTAACATCAATCACTCTTTGCCCTGACTTATTTAATGCTCTTAAAATCTCGATTTCTAACAAACGCAACTCTCGGTAAGTAATGACCAAAAAATTGCCACACCCACAAGCAGGGTCGAGGAATTTTAGCGTGCTTAGTTTCTTATGAAATCCTCTTAGTTTAGGTGTCGAGCCTTTCGAAGCATCAAATTCTCTGTACAGTTCGTCTAAGAAAAGTGGTCTAATCAATTTCAAAATGTTGGTTTCGCTGGTGTAGTGCGCACCCAAGCTACGGCGTTCTTTGGGGTTCATTACGCTCTGGAACATTGAGCCAAAAATAGCAGGCGAAATTTTGCTCCAATCGATATAGCAACAATTCAACAAGGCTTGTCGCATTTTGCTGTCAAAACTTGCTGTGGGTAGGTTTTCTCCAAACAATTTTCCGTTTACGTAGGGAAAGTCGGCAAGTTGTTCGTCAAGGTTTTTAAATCGTTTTTCTTTGGGCGTGTTCAGGACTTGAAACAATTCTTGTAACTTGGCGGCAAGGTCGCTACCGTCTGTGTTGGTGCGTTGCTCGATAAAATCTTGGAATTGTTGTTTGTTGAAAATGGTAGTGTCTTCGGCAAACAAGCAAAACAGAATGCGCACCAAGTATACTTCAAGCGGGTGGTCGTTGTAGCCGATTTCTTCGAGTCGGTCGTGCAGTTTGCCCATCAACTCGGCAGCTTCGATATTGGCGTGGTCTTGTTCTTTGTATTGTTTTTTTGGGTAGCCCATCAACCAACCGAAGTGCTGCACATTGCGGACAAAGTCGGGAAGTTTAAACTCAAGACTTGTGTTTTCTTCTGTGTCGTAAAGTCGGAAAACCTCAAAGTCCGAAACCAAGATGTATTTGGGCAATTCGTGTTGTTTGAGTCCGTGGGTGTATTCTTTTGCTTGCTGGTAGGCTTTGTCGAGGTTTTTGCCTCGGCTTTTCATTTCGATGAGGATAACGCCTTTCCATAGCAAATCGATGTATCCGTTTCCATCATCGAGTTTTTTTACTCTGTGTTCAAATGTTCCTATTTTCCTGCGCGAAATACCAAAAACGTCAAAGAAAGCGTCCAGAAATGGTTTTGCATCGGCTTCTTCGTTCGAGGTGCCTGCCCATTCTTTTGAGAATTGCAGAGCGCGGTCTTTTATTTCGTTCCAACTTAAAGTCATCCTTTTGGGGGTCTGTTAGGGCTTGTTTTTGGTTGGGGGTGATATTCAAAAAGATAAGGAGCAAAATTAGGTTTTGCTTGCGCTGCTAATTCCAAGATTTCGTTTTCACTTTTTTTGCTCTCGCGTTGGCTAACCAAAAAAGGTGCTCTTCGTCTAATTTTCTAATTTTGAGCATTAATTTTGTTCGCTGTATATCTAAGGAAATCCAACACTGTTTGCGGCAAATTGGATATTTCCATAGCCCACGATTTAAATCGTGGGCTATATTATTCTGATTATGATATTTTAGACAAGGAAGGGTTAATCTTTCAGGTATCATTCGCAAGGCTGTCGCCATAATTTTGATTTTCCAACCGATACGGTTTTCTGTGGCTGCATAGTTGTTCTACGTTTGCAACCCGCAGGCATTTTTTCCAATCGGCATTTCCTCACAAACATTTGCAAGAAGAGGATTGATTGGGTTGCATTATTTTTTCTTTTTCGGTACGATATACACAAACATACGCTTGCCCTCTAAGCGGGGCATTTGCTCCAAAGAGCCAAATTCTTCCAATTTTTGGGCAAATTTGAGCAGTAATAGCTCGCCGCGCTCTTTAAACACAATGCTACGCCCCTTAAACATCACCAAAGCCTTCACTTTCGCGCCTTCGGTCAAAAAACGCTCGGCATGTTTGGCTTTAAAGTCTATGTCGTGGTCGTCGGTTTCGGACGTGAAGCGTATTTCTTTCAACACGCTTTTTTGGGCGTTAGCTTTTACTTCTTTTTCTTTCGTTTTTCTCCGTACAAATATTTGCTCACATCGACAATGCGGCATACGGGCGGGTTGGCATTGGCGGCAATCTCTACCAAATCCAAGCCTAACTCTTCTGCCATGCGAAGGGCTTTGTTCGTGGGATAGATGCCGTTTTCGACGTTTTCACCCGTCAAACGCACTTCGGGTACCCGAATATCTTCGTTGATGCGCAAATCGCCATATTCATTATTCTGCTGCCCTCCGAACGGAGGACGGCGATTGGGGTTATTTTTATTTAAAGGCTGATTAGATTTTTTTTGTAACAAAGTGGTAATGTAAATTAATTGGTAAATGAGATTAGGCAGCAAAAATAAGGAGTTTTGTTTATCTTGTGCCTAATAAGCGAAAAAAAAATGTCCCTGAATCACAACTAAAGGGCAAAAAATGACTTTTTTACCGCAAATAGCCCTACTTTTGCTCTTTGCTTATTGCAAAACAATCAACATATTAAATTTAAAAAATTTATCTTTTCACTACTTTTATTATCTGTCTGTTATTATGCAAAAATTGTTTTTCTACTTACTCCCATTCTATTTTGTTAGTAGTGCTGATTTATTTGCCTACGACGGTTCAGTCAATTTGATAGTGAATGGCAACACGCGCAACTTCATTTTCCATTCGGCAGGCGCGTCGGCACCAAGTTCTAACTCTAACTTGCCGCTCTTGGTAGCTATGCACGGCGACGGCGGCTCGGCAAGCGGGTTCAAAGGCTATTCGGGCTTAGATGCCGTAGCCGATGCCAATAATTTTATCGTTGTCTATCCAAACGGGCAAGGAACTGCGGGCAATACTGTTTGGAATCAGTATGTCGACGGCACGGCGGGGCGGCCAGGCGATGCCTCGCTACAGAACGATTTGCCCTTTTTAGAAGCCGTATTAGACTATTTCGAAGATACATACGGCACCAATTGCAATAAAGTATATGCAACAGGGCACTCTTCGGGTGGGTTTATGGCTTATTATATGGCAATAGCTTTTTCTACCCGCATAGCTGCTATTGCGCCTTATGCCGCTTCTCTCTGGTACGACACCAACGACCCCGTATCTAATGCTTTCTACAATGCCAACTTTTTGGCAACCGTACCCGCATTTCATATCCACGGCAGCAACGACGCTACGGTCAGTACGCCCAATTTGTCCTATCCCTGGCCGCTGATGAACTATATACAAGGTGTGGGTTGCAATCCGGGCAATTATATCAACGAAGGACTCTATCCCAATAGCAACGGCAATGGCTACTATGCTACTTCGTATCGGTATAATTTCAATTCGGGTGGTGCAGTCTGTGCCACACCTCCTTATCGGCATCGTTTGGTTATATTGCAGTCGCAAGGACATGGCTGGCCAACCCAAGACCCAAGCGAATTTAATATTGCCCAAGAAATCTGGACTTTTTGCAATCAATTTCAGCTCAACAATACTTGTTCTGTCGTTCAGCCGCCTGCATTAACCCTCGACACGCATATTAAGATAGACCAATTTGGCTATTTGCCCAATGCACAAAAAGTAGCTATTATCAGCAATCCCATCAACGGATTTAACAATAACGAGCCTTTCGCCCCCTCGACTACCTACCGAATACGCCGCGTTTCGGACGATGCTACTGTATTTACTGCTCCTATAAGCACTTGGAACGGCGGTGCAACCCATGACCAATCGGGCGACCAAGTGTGGTGGTTCAATTTCAGCAACCTCACGACCGAAGGCGATTATTATGTGTGGGACTCGCTACAAAACAAACGCTCGCACTATTTTAGCATCAGCAGTTGTATTTACCAAGATGCAATTGAGCAAGCCCTGCGCACTTTCTATTATCAAAGATGTGGCATAGGAAAAATAAGCCCACACGCCCAAACGGGATATACCGATGCCGTTTGCCACAATGCTGCCCTGCAAGATTTGGACTGCCGCCTTTATAGCACGCCTAACGATGTTGCTACGTCGCGCAATCTAAGCGGTGGTTGGCACGATGCAGGCGACTATAACAAATACGTAAATTTCACTTTCTACGCTTTGGTCAACTTATTGTTTGCCTATTCCGAAAATCCGCAAACCTGGACAGACGACCTCAATATCCCCGAATCGGGCAATGGCACACCCGATATTTTAGACGAAATAAAATACGAATTGGATTGGCTCTTGCGTATGCAGCAGAGCAACGGCGGTATACTAAGCGTTGTAGGCACCGAAAACCACGCAACAGGCAGCCCGCCCTCTGCCGATGCCGCTCGCCGCTTGTACGGACCTGCCACCACGTCTGCCTCGTTTACTGCAGCAGCGGTATTTGCCTTCGCCGCTATACAATTTAATGCCATAGGCAATACGACCTATGCTACTACCCTCCAAACAGCCGCCATAAATGCTTATAATTGGGCAACTGCTAATCCGAATATCACTTTTTATAATTCCAATGTCATTGCATCAGGCGAAAACGAACCCGATAGCTACGAACGCGATGCCCGACACCTGTGCGCGGCGGTATTCCTATTTGCCTTAACAGGAAATACCACCTACCGAACTTATATAGACGCAAACTATACAAACATGCACCTACTCCAATGGTCTTATGCCTATGTATATGAAACAGCACTACAAGACGCGCTACTATATTATGCCCAATTGACCAATGCTACAACAGCTGTTAAGAATGCCATACGGAACGCCTATGGCAATAGCGTCAGTGGCAGTAACGACAACTACGGCGCAGTACTAAACAATACCGATGCTTACCGCGCATATCTAACCAGCAATAATCATACTTGGGGCAGCAACGAACTAAAAGCAAGGCAAGGAACTATGCTGTATACCATGACACTAAATAACTTAGATGTCCCCAACCACGAAAATTACCGCCGCGCTGCCGCCGATTATTTGCACTATATACATGGCACCAATCCCATAGGCATTTGCTACCTAAGCAATATGGGTGCTTATAATGCCGAATATTCTGTTCGCGAAATATATAATAGTTGGTTTGCTGATGGTAGCTCGCTTTGGGATAGAGTGGGCGTTTCGACCTACGGACCGGCACCTGGTTTTCTGCCGGGCGGGGCTACCTATCAATATGCTTTGGACAATTGTTGCTCGGGCAGTTGTTCGGGCAACGCGCTTTGCAATAGTGCTGCCGTAACCCCTCCTCTAAACCAACCCGTCCAAAAAGCCTATTTAGAATTTAATACGAGTTGGCCTCAAAACTCGTGGATTGTGTCCGAAAATGCTATCTATACGCAAGCAGCCTATCTGCGCTTGGTCTCAAAATATGCTTGTACGCCTCCCTGCACGCTTAACCCAACGGTGAACGGCAATAGTACAGTTTGTGCTGCTGCTACTGCTACCTACACAACCCCCGAAGGTCCAAGCGGCACAACCTACAATTGGACAGCAACAGGAGGAACAATACAATCAGGGCAGGGGACAAATAGCATCGTAGTACTGTGGAGCAATGGCACAACCGGCAGTGTCGCCGTTACAGTTACTACGCCTTAGCCCGATGACCACTTGATAATGTGTGCTGATATTTCTTTGCTACCTCCATAGCGGGATTGGGAAGTCATTTCTCAGCACTAAAATGCTTTGACACCGCCTAAATAGTTACGTCAAAAGATAACTATTTAGGGTATAGGGTTTTGGGTATGGGGTAATGGGCAATACCCATCTAATAATGCCCAAAATCATAGCATATTCGATTAGTTCCCCTACAAGGCTAAATAGTGTTCTAACAGAAAAGTTTTTAAGACTATTTTAAAAATGTAAGTAACTGATTATTAAGTAATTATATTAAAAATTAGCACCTTAATTTTTTTGTCAGAACAATAGTTACTTTTTATTAATTAAAACATATGCAACGAGGTCGGGCATTATGGGGTAGATATAGCCCATTAATCACTAAAAACCAACCACTAAAAACTAAAAACCAACCACTAAAAACTAAAAACCAACCACTAAAAACTAAAAACCAACCACTAAAAACTAAAAACCAACCACTAAAAAACTAACCACACCCGATTTTTTATATCGGACGGCAAAAAACGACTTTTTTAGCGCAAAAAATCTTATTTTTGCCCACAAATCCACACCTCCCGATTATGAGCTATATCGAATTTGACAAGACGCAGTTGGTCAACCTTAATTATTCATTGACCAAAGAGCTATTGAGGGCTAATCGTTCAGGCGCATTTGCTTGTACGACCATCATCAATTGCAATACGCGCAAGTATCACGGCTTGCTCATCGTGCGCCAACCCCAATTAGACGATGACTATCACGTCTTACTATCGTCGGTCGACGAAACCGTTACCCAACATAATGCGTCTTTCCATCTGGGCATTCACAAATATCCGGGCAAATATTATCCGGGCGGGCACAAATACCTCGAAGATTTTACGACCGACCCCATACCCAAGCTCACCTACCGCGTGGGCGGAGTGGTGCTTACCCGCGAACATATCTTGGTAACAGGCGAAAACCGAATTTTACTCCGATATACCTTGGTCGATGCCCACTCGCCTACCCTATTGCGCCTCAATCCATTTTTGGCATTTAGAGGTAGGCATTCATTGAGCCATGCCAACACATTTTTAGATAAAAAATATAATATTATCCAAAATGGCGTTAGTCTATGCTTATATGAGGGCTACGACACGATATATATGCAGGTATCGAAAAAAACCGAGTTTATACCCGCACCCGATTGGTATTATAATATCGAATACATCGAAGAAAAGGCGCGAGGTTACGAATATTTAGAAGACCTCTACGTACCGGGCTATTTTGAAGTACCTATCAAAAAGGGCGAGAGCATCATATTGTCGGCAAGCACCTCCTTAATTAATCCCAAGCGACTCAGTGCCGAGTTTAAGCAAGAAGTAGAACGCCGACCGCCGCGCAACAGTTTCCGCAATTGCCTGCGCAATTCAGCCCAACAATTCATCACCGAATACAACGGCAAAACCGAAATTATAGCGGGCTACCCCTGGTTCGGGGCTTGGGGACGCGATACTTTCATTGCCCTGCCCGGCTTGACCCTATCGCAAGACGACCCCAAAACCTTCAAGGCTGCCATAGATAGCATCTTACCCACCTTGCGAAATGGGCTTTTCCCAAATATGGGCTTGGGCGAAGCCGCACAATATAACAGTGCCGATGCACCATTGTGGTTTATATGGGCTATGCAGCAATATGCCCAATATACCCAAAAGCCAAAAGCCTTGTGGAAAGAATACGCTCCCGCTATCCAAGCCATTCTATATGCCTATCGCAACGGCACGAGCTACAATATCGCTATGCACGACAACGCGCTCATATTTGCAGGCGAACCAGGCTATGCTCTCACGTGGATGGACGCAGTAGTGGACGGTGTCGCCGTTACACCTCGAATCGGAATGCCCGTCGAAATAAATGCGCTCTGGTATAATGCCGTTTGTTTTGCCTTAGAAATGGCAAAAGCATCGGGCGACAAAGCATTTATTGCCGAATGGCAGGACTTACCACCGCGCATAGCACAAAATTTTATGGATAATTTCTGGGACGAAAGCAAAGGCTACTTAGCCGACTTTACCAACGGCATATTCCGCGACTGGTCGGTGCGCCCCAATCAAATCATCGCAGTATCACTGCCTTATAGCCCCGTTGCCGCCGAATACCGCCGCCAATCTATCATCGACCGCGTGCGAAAAGACCTGCTTACGCCGCGCGGCTTGCGCACTCTAAGCCCCCAAAGCATCGGCTACGAGGGCACCTACGCGGGCAATGTGCAACAGCGCGACAATGCCTACCACCAAGGCACAGTCTGGGTATGGCTCTTAGGACATTTTGCCGAAGCCTATTTGCGATTGCATGGCAAAAGTGGCATTCATTCTATCGAAACCTTAGTGCGCGACTTCGAAAGCGACTTACTCGAACACGGAATCGGCACCATATCCGAAATATATGACGGCGACCCACCTCATAACGCAGGCGGTGCTATATCGCAGGCTTGGAGCATAGCCGAGCTATTGCGCACCATAAAGCTGCTCGAAACCTACAAAAACGCTTAATCCCCGCATCCGCATGAAAGCTTCCCGCCGTTCAGTCATTGCTGCGGGGCACCCTGAAACCACCCGCGCCGGTGCTGCCATACTCGAAGCGGGCGGCAATGCCTTTGATGCTGCTATTGCTGCCTTGCTCGCCGCATTTGTATGCGAATCGGCAACTATCTCGGCAGGTGGCGGTGGCTTCTTATTGGCACATAGCGCAGAACAATCAAAACAGGTATTGTACGATTTTTTTGTCCAAACTCCCCAACGGTGTCGCCCCGACAGCGAATTAGATTTTCGCGCCGTAACCGCCGATTTCGGAGGCAATACCATGACCTTCCTTATATCAGCCGCGAAGGGCAACGCGCTTTTTATGAGGGAGAAATAGCACAACGTTTGGTGAACGACTGCCAAGCACGCGGCGGACACCTCACCCACGACGACATGAAGCGGTACAGAGTAGTAGAACGCCGCCCCTTGCGCTTGCATTACCGCAATGCACAATTGCTCACCAATCCGCCTCCCTCATCGGGCGGAAGCCTCGTCGCCTTTGCGCTGCAATTGCTACAAAATATTGACCTATCAAAATATGCTTGGGGCAGCCAAGCGCACTTGTCCGCCTTGTGGCAAACCCAATATTTGACTAATGCAGCACGGCGCGAAAGCTTTGACGCGCATATATACGATCCGCAATTGCTCGACCGCTTCTTAGCACAACCCCATATAGCCCGCTATGCCCAAACCCTGAAAAAAAATGTAGGCAGCACAACCCAAATTAGCGTGATGGATAAATGGGGCAATGCCGCCGCCCTCACTACCTCGTCGGGCGAAGGCAATAATTATTATATCCCACAAACGGGTATTATGACCAATAATATGTTGGGAGAAGAAGACCTCAACCCACAGGGTTTTCATCGCTGGACACCTGACCGCCGCTTGTCGTCTATGATGTCGCCTACGATGATTATGGATAATGCAGGGTGCGTACAAGTAGCCTTGGGGTCGAGTGGGGCTAATCGAATCCGTTCGGCGGTACTGCAAACCATCGTCAATTGGCTCGATTATGGCTTACCTCTTACCGATTGCATCAATCGCCCGCGCCTGCACGTAGAAGGGCAGCAAGTCAATCTCGAATCCGGTTTTGATGCGGGCATCTGCCAAACCCTAACCCTGCCTGCCGATATGCAGCGCATTGTTTGGCAAACGTCAGGTATGTATTTTGGGGGGGTAAATGCCGTAGCTCATACCGACAAAACAGGTACCGTAGGCGCGGCAGACGCACGGCGCAAGGGTATGGTATGGGAACAGTAGGGCTATGGCAAATCGAGGTTCGATAGAGATATTACATGCTCCTTCTATACTGCCCGCCTACTTGGTATAGGGCGCGGCTAATTTGCCCCAAGGAACAATATTTCCCCGCTTCCATCAATACCTCAAACAAATTGCCGTTGCTGATGGCTTGTTGCTGCAAAAGGTAGAGTTGCTCAGTAGCTTTATTGGCATGAGCGGCATGCAATTGTCGGAGGGTGTCGATTTGAGCTTCTTTTTCGGTTTCGGTGCTGCGTATTTTTTGCCAAACCCAATTCGTGGTTGATAATCAACTGAATTGCCATAGCACGGCGCACCGATTCTTCGGTAGGTGTAGTAATGGCTTCGTCGTATGCGTTAGTATGCAGGCTGTTACAATTGTCATAAATAGCATAAAGGGCTTGTAAGGTAGTGCGTATATCGTTAAAATCTATTTCTTGGGCATGTAGGCTGCGCCCTGATGTCTGAATGTGGTATTTCAGTTTTTGGCTGCGCTCGTTTCCGTTGTATTGGTGCTTGATGGCTTTTGCCCAAATGCGTCGCGCTACGCGCCCAATAACCGAATATTCGGGGTCTATGCCATTAGAGAAAAAGAACGACAAGTTAGGCGCAAAATCATCGATATTCATACCTCGACTGAGATAATATTCGATATACGTAAAACCGTTAGACAGCGTAAACGCCAATTGCGAAATGGGATTGGCTCCTGCTTCGGCAATATGGTAGCCCGAAATAGATACGCTATAAAAATTTTGTATGTCGTTGTCGATAAAATATTGCTGCATATCGCCCATCAAACGCAGCGAAAATTCGGTGCTGAAAATACAAGTATTTTGGGCTTGGTCTTCTTTCAAAATATCGGCTTGTACGGTGCCGCGCACTTTGCTTAGGGTCGCGGCTTTTATTTTTTGGTAGCTATCGGCGGGCAATACTTGGTCGCCCGTAATACCCAGTAGCAATAATCCAAGCCCGTTATTGCCTTCGGGCAAGGCGGCATCTTTCTCTTGCTGGTCTCTTTCTAAATGAGACAATTCGGGTGCAGAATTATAGCGGGGTTGGGTTTGTCCTTTGGCAGCATAAATCTGGGCAATTTTAGCGCGTACTTCGTCCTCCATTCCATTTTGTTGGATAAACAATTCGCATTGTTGGTCAATGGCGGCATTGAGAAAAAAGGCGGTCATAGCAGCAGCGGGACCGTTGATGGTCATAGATACCGACACATTGGGCTGGCACAAATCGAAGCCCGAATAGAGTTTTTTGGCATCATCTAAGCAACAGATAGACACGCCGCTATTGCCTATTTTCCCGTATATGTCGGGGCGGTAGTCGGGGTCTTCGCCGTAGAGCGTCACACTATCAAAAGCGGTAGAGAGCCGTTTGGCGGGCATTCCTAACGATACATAATGGAAGCGTTTGTTGGTTCTTTCGGGGTTGCCTTCGCCCGCAAACATGCGTGTAGGGTCTTCGTTTTCGCGTTTGAACGGAAAAACGCCCGCTGTATAAGGAAACTCGCCAGGCACGTTTTCTTGTAGCAGCCAGCGCAGCAAATCGCCCCAAGCGGTGTATCGTGGCAGCGAAATTTTGGGTATTTTGAGGCGCGAAAGGCTTTCGGTGTAGGTTTTTACGCGAATTTCCTTATTGCGCACTAAGTATATATATTCGTCGTTGCGGTAGTTCTGAGCAAAGGTAGTCCAATTTTCGAGGCGCGATAGGTTATGCGGGTCGAGGTCTTTGAGTAGGGTTTGATAGAGTTGCGCAATTGATTTTCCTTCTTCTGTATGAATTAGTTCGTTAGCCTTGCCGCTCAATGCTGCTTCTTGTCCTTTCTTAGCAGGAGAGGATAAAAGTTCCATTACCTGTTGTACGGCATCTAATTTTTGGGCTACATCGGCTTGTTTGCGCACCCAATCGTCGTAGCGGCGGTTGCTTTCGGCAATCTCTGCCAAGTAGCGCGTGCGTTTGGGCGGAATGATATAAATTTTTTCTGAATTGCCCAGCGGCAGGTCTAAGGTGCTATCGAAATGGGCATTGGTGCGGTGATTAATGGTAGCGACGAGGGCTTTGTATAGTTCGTTAGTACCCGTATCATTGAATTGCGAGGCGATAGTGCCAAAAACGGGCAATTGTTCATCGGGCGTATCCCATAGATGGTGGTTGCGCTTGTATTGTTTTTTCACGTCTCGCAATGCGTCCAAGGCACCCCGTTTGTCAAATTTGTTCAGGGCGATGAGGTCGGCAAAATCGAGCATATCTATTTTTTCCAACTGCGATGCTGCGCCATATTCGGGGGTCATGATATATAGCGACAAGTCGGAATGCTCGGTAATTTCGGTATCCGATTGTCCTATGCCCGAAGTTTCGAGTAGGATAAGGTCGAATTGGGCGGATTTTAGGATATGTAATGCGTCTTTGACATGGCGCGACAAGGCGAGATTTGCTTGGCGCGTAGCTAAGGAGCGCATATATACGTTGGGGTGATTGATGGCGTTCATGCGGATACGGTCGCCGAGCAGCGCACCGCCTGTTTTGCGTTTCGAGGGGTCGACAGAAATGATGCCTACGGTTTTATCGGGAAAATCGAGCAGAAAACGGCGCACTAATTCATCGACCATCGAAGATTTGCCGGACCCGCCCGTGCCTGTTATACCCACTATGGGAATGGGGCGCGTAGTAGGTATGAGCGGCAATAGGTCGAGTTGCTGGCGGAACAAATCGGGGTAATTTTCAGCAGCAGAAATAAGGCGAGCTATGGCGTGGTGGTGGTGTGCCGATAGTTGTTCGGCTTCCCCGTTGAGCGATTGCCCTACTGAAAAATCGGCTTGTCGCAATAAATCATTGATCATGCCCTGCAAACCCATTGCCCTACCGTCATCGGGCGAATAGACACGCGCTATGCCGTATTGGTGCAACTCGGCTATTTCTTGGGGCAAAATAGTGCCGCCACCACCGCCAAATACCTTTATATGGGCGCAATTGCGCTCGCGCAGTAGGTCATAAATGTATTTAAAAAACTCTATATGACCGCCTTTGGTATGATGTTATGGCTATGGCTTGCGCATCTTCCTGAATGGCGCAATTGACAATTTCTTGTGCCGAGCGGTTGTGCCCCAAGTGTATGACTTCGGCACCAGAGGCTTGCATAATGCGGCGCATGATATTGATAGCGGCATCGTGCCCATCAAACAACGATGCGGCTGTGACGATGCGCAATTGGTGGGTGGGGATATAGGCAGCGGTGGGCATAGAGCAAAATTTAACTTTATTCCACGATTAAAATCATGAATTATGAATGCTTTAACATAAATCTGAATACTACATTACTCGAATCTCGGCTTATCCTCGGACTTATGTCTTGTTAGCCCTGCAAAGGTACAAACATTCGCCCAATATATGCCTTGCATAGCCCACAAACGCAAATTTGCCTCCTACAACTGCTATCCGTGCAGCGGTAAGAGGCAAATGTGGTATATTCTTAGGATTTGCTTATTGTAAAATGTATTTTTCAAATAGCTCGTAATACACACAGCAACAAGCGATTACATACCAAATCCATAATAATATGTATTGGGGTAGCCTGCATAAATACCTTCCATCAATATGCCGCCGCTCTTGCCCAACAGTGCATTTTCGATGTCTTGCACGCTATGGACAGATGTTTCGCCTATTCTGGTGATGATAAACCCGTCTTCCATGTCGGTATATCTGCCCAATTTGCCCGATTTGCTTAGGTTGCTCACCTTTACGCCGCCCTTGATACCCAATTTTTTACATTCTTCTGTACTCAAAGCACTTAGGTCGGCACCCAACAATTCGGCAGCTTGCGTAGCTTCTTTTTTGACCACCTCGGTGTTGCCCGCTTTGTTTTTGAGTACCACGCGCAAATCGCGTTCTGTACCTTTTCGGTTCACCGTCACACTAACAGCGTCGCCCGGGGCGGTGTCTGCCAATCATTTCTTGTAATTCGGGGGCTGTACGCACTGCTGCACCGTCTATTTTGACGATAACATCGCCCGATTTGATGCCCGCCGCATAGCCCGAACCGTCTGCCATTAGGCTATCTACATAAACGCCTTGTGATAGGTTAATGCCTTTTTCTTTGGCAAGCGAGCCGTTCAGGTCGCGTATCATTACGCCCAAGTAACCGCGCTGCACAACACCGTAATCCAAAATATCATCGACCACTTTTTTGACGATATTGACAGGTACAGCAAATGAATAACCCGTAAACGAACCCGTCTGCGAAGCTATCGCTGTGTTGATACCTATGAGTTGCCCATCAGTATTGACCAACGCTCCACCGCTATTGCCCGGATTGACTGCCGCATCGGTTTGGATAAACGACTCAATGGCTGATTTGTCGTTCAAAATATTGATATTGCGCCCTTTCGCGCTCACAATACCCGCCGTAACAGTCGATTCGAGGTTGAAAGGATTGCCTACTGCCAATACCCATTGCCCTACTCGCGCTTCGTCAGAATTAGCCAAAGGCAAGGCGGGCAAATTGCTTTCTTTTATTTTGAGCAGGGCAATATCGGTCGAGGGGTCAGTGCCGATAAGTTCGGCTTCATATTCGCGCTGGTCGTGTAGTGTCACCTCTATTTTATCCGCGCCGTCAATGACGTGGTTGTTGGTGACAATATAGCCATCGTTGCTGATAATAACGCCTGAACCCGAACCTACACGAGGCTGAGGATTAGCACCGCCGCCGCCACGCGGGTCGCCAAAGAAGAAAGGAAACATATCGTCGCCAAACAAATCGCCAAAGGGGTCAAAGGGGTTACTACGCCCACGCGGGGTTTTTTGGGCAGTAGGTTGCATCGTTTTTTCTACTGATTTGATGTGTACTACTGCTTGGGTCGTGGTTTCGGCAGCGGCTGTAAAGTCGGCAGGCGTGCTTGCTGCTCCTCCCATGATACCCGATGTAAAACGCGCCAAGGGCGTAGCTGTCGTATTCGTGTTTGTAAAGGCAAAGTTGCCTAATCGGTCTAAATTCAATACGCGATAGGCAATAGCCCATGTAGCGGCACTACCCAAAAGGGCTGCAAAAAGCAAAGGCATGAATTTTTTAAGCATAATACAGTGTATTTTAAAGTTGTTTTTCGTGAAAAAATAAAACATTATCGGTAATCGTTAGTAAGTGGTCGCTAATAGTTAGACAATAAGTTCAGAAAAAAGTTGAACCATTTATCCTTTTTAACACGCCCACATCTACCTACGCACCCGTTTTGAATTGCAAATATAACGCTATTGAGCCGCTAAAAATTCGGTTATTACTCCTTTTTAGCAAATTTTAACGCCTCCCCAAGCCGATAATCGGTTTTCAATAACATTTTTGGTGGCATATTGTTCCTATTGTTTATGCCCTTATCAATAAGCCATTACGAACTTATTGCGTACCTTTGCGGCAAAATTTTTGACCCGATGCACACCATTCCCTACGGCAGGCAACATATCACCCAATCCGACATTGATGCGGTGATTGCGACCCTCCAATCCGATTATCTGACCCAAGGTCCTGCGGTTGATGCTTTTGAGCAGGCTTTTGCCCAATATATCGGCTGTCGCTATGCTGTGGCAGTGGCTAACGGCACGGCAGCCTTACACTTGGCAGCCCTTGCACTGGGTTTTGCCAAGGGCAAGCGCATCATTACCTCGCCCATTACGTTTTCTGCCTCCGCCAATTGCGTATTATATGGCGGCGGCCAAATTGCCTTTGCCGATATCGACCGCCAAACCTACCTCATCGACCTAAACCAAGTAGAATCTCTGCTGAAACAAGGCGGCTATGCGGGCATTATCCCTGTTTCGTTTGCGGGCTATCCCATACATGCCCAAGACCTACACTACTTAGCCGACCGCTATGGCTGCGCACTACTCGAAGATGCTTGCCATGCGCCCGGTGCTTGGTTTAGCGACCATGCAGGTACGCGCCAAATGAGCGGCAATTGCGCTTATACCGATGCTGCTATTTTTTCCTTCCACCCCGTCAAACATATTGCTTGCGGCGAAGGCGGTATGATTACGACCAACAGAGAAGATATATACCAAAAATTATTGTTGTTGCGCACCCACGGAATTACTAAAAATCCACAGTTGATGCAACAACCCAACGAAGGTGGCTGGTATCACGAAATGCAAATCTTGGGCTTTAATTATCGTATGCCCGATATTTTGTGCGCCCTCGGCACTGCACAACTCCAACGCGCCGATGAAAACCTACTGCGCCGACAAGCCATCGCCCGTCGCTATTATGCCGAACTATCCGATACGCCCCTGCACCTACCCACACAAGCACCCGCCGACCAACTACACGCTTATCACCTCTTTATCGTCGAAACAGAACAGCGAAAAGCCCTATACGATTACCTCCGCCAACACCAAATTTTTGCCCAAGTACATTATATACCTGTCCATACAATGCCCTACTACCAAGCACTGGGCTTCCGACGCGGGCAATTTCCGCTCGCCGAAGATTATTATGCCCACTGCCTTAGCATACCTATGTACCACAGCCTAAGCGACGACGAACAAAGTTATGTCATCAATACACTGCATCGCTTTTTTGAACTATCTTGATGCAGCTAAACAGCAACGACAAGCAGTTCCCGTGTTTAGGCACAAAAGACTGTAAGATAACATTAGCACAAATTACAAAAATACCACAACCTTAGAAGTCTGTAAATTAGCAATTTATACATTGTTCTTAATTTAAAATTTTAGCTAAAAACAACACCCGCATTTTAGCACAAAACAATTTGTAACTATTTAGGGTATAGGGTTTTGGGTATGGGGTAATGAGCAATACTTATCTAATAATGCCTGACATCGCTGCATATTCGATTAGTTCCCTCTACAAGGCTAAATAGTGTTCTAACAGAAAAGTTTTTAAGACCATTTTAAAAATGTAAGTAACTGAATATCAAGTAATTATATTAAAAATTAGTACCTTAATTTTTTTGTCAGAATAATAGTTACAACAATTTATAAAGCTAAACCATTCACATTAAAATAAATAAAACAACCATAATGAAAAAATCATTTTTATTCTTTGCCCTTCTCTTGGGGGCAATATCGTTGTATGCCCAAGAGGGTGGCGAAACCGATGTAGTGGACGAATACACGGGCAAACTTGCCAAAAACACGCTGTTTGTCGAGGGCGACGTAAACGGCATCGTCTATTCGCTCAATTATGACCGAATCATCATTGCCAAGCCAAAATTGAAAATAGCATTTACGGGCGGCTTAGGTTTGTCCGAATCAGCCTTTGCCGATAGCAGCGATATAGACCCCGTCGTCAATATCGGTGTCAGTGCGTTATTGGGCAAAAGTAACCATAAATTAGAACTCGGTGTTGGGGTATTGACCGCCATCGGCGACCATTTTACGCCCGAATCACATGGCTATTATACAGAAGATAGCACCTATATATCGAAATATACGCCTGCTCGCGAAAACACCTCGCTGCACCTCACCGCTCGCATAGGCTATCGCTACCAACGCGAAACGGGAGGTTTGTTTTTCCGAGTCGGATTTATGCCTTCCTATGCCCTCTATACCTTAGCCGAAGATGTAAAACCGCGTTGGGGAGCTACAATAGGTGTGGGTTATACATTCAAAAACAAAACCCAAAAGAAAGATCAATAAAGCGCGGCTTTTTATAGCATCGCCAAAAAGTCGTCTTCGCTGATGATTTGAATAGTGCCTATGGCTTGTGCCTTTTTGAGTTTCGACCCCGCTTTTTCGCCCGCCACCAAGTAGTTCAACTTCGCGCTGACACCACTTGCCAATTTACCGCCGTGTAGCTCTACCAAGGCTTCTGCCTTTTCGCGCGTAAAACGCTGCAAGCTACCTGTAAATAAAAATGATGCACCGCCCAACTTACCGCCTGTTTTCGGGGCTTCGGCTTCGGTATATACGGTATTTACCCCCAATGCTTTGAGGCGGTGTATCAATTGGCGGTTGTGTTCATTTTGGAAAAATGCAGCTATGTTCATCGCCATTTTTTTGCCGATGTCGCGTATTTCTACGAACTGCTCGGCAGTCCAAACCGTCAATTCTTCCAAATCGTTTACTTGCGATGCCAATAGTTTAGCCGTTGTCACCCCTACTTCGCGAATGCCCAAGCCCACAATGAGGCGGTATAGCGGTTGCGATTTTGAGGCAGCTACACTATCGCGTAGATTGTCTGCCGATTTGTCGCCCCAACCTTTGAGGGTGCGTATCTCGTCATAGGGCAGTTGATATATATCTTCGATACCGCGCAAGTAGCCACATTCAAAAAATATTCTATGGTGCTGCGCCCCAAACCCACAATGTCCATAGCATCTTTCGATACGTAGTGAATGACGTGTTCGGTTACTTGGGCGGGGCAATCGGCGTTGTTGCATCGCCACGCGCTTTCGCCCTCGGGTTTTCGATGGCGGTATTACAAGAGGGGCAAACCGCTGGAAACTGGATTTCTATTTCCGACCCGTCGCGCTGCTCTACCAACGACTGCACGATATACGGAATAACATCGCCCGCCCTTTCGAGCAATACCATGTCGCCTATGCGTATGTCTTTGTCGCGGATATAATCTTCGTTGTGCAACGAGGCATTAGAGATATTAACGCCCGACACATTGACCGTCTGCAACTTAGCAACAGGCGTAATAACACCCGTTCGCCCCACCTGAAACTCGACTCTTTCGAGGCGGGTGGCGGCTTGTCGAGCATCAAACTTAAAGGCAACCGCCCAACGCGGGTGGTGCGCCGTAGCCCCTGCCAGTTCTTGTAGCCGCAGGTCGTTCAGTTTAATCACTACTCCGTCTATTTCGTAGCCGTATTGTTCGCGTTGTTCGCGCCAGATAGCACAACGCGCAATGGCTTCGTCTAATCCAAGCACAGCTATGTCGCTTTGTTCGGTGGCGGCGGTGGGCGGCGCAGGAGTTTTGAAGCCCAGCACGTATAGAACGTTCAACGCATCGGTGTGTTTCGGAAATGCACTTGCCAATACCGAATTGCCCTCGGCATCAAAAGCTGCGCCTATCTGATAACAAAAGGCTTCCAATTTGCGCTCACTCACTTTCGACGAATCTTTTTGGCGCAAGGCACCCGCTGCCGTATTGCGTGGATTTTTGAATAAGGCTTCGCCTTTTTGAGTGCGTTGCTCGTTCAGTTGTTCAAATTTAGTTTTGCTAATCATTACCTCTCCCCGCACCTCGGCACGCACAATACCATAACGGCTAAACTCGGCGCGTAGCGGTATAGTAGCTAAGGTTTTGAGGTTGTTCGTAATATCTTCGCCCGTAGTGCCGTTGCCCCGCGTAGCACCGCGCAGCAATAAGTCATTTTCGTACACCAGCGCAATGCTCGACCCGTCTAATTTAGGCTCTACGGCATATTCTATGGCATCTGTTCCTACAATTTTGTGCAGGCTCTGCTCCCAGTCGCGTAGGTCGTCGATGGTATAGGCTTTGTCTAAGGACAACATCGGTACTGTATGTATTGCTTCGGCAAATTCGTTGCTCAATCCCTGTGCTACGCGCTGTGTAGGCGAGTCTATGGTTTGCAAATCGGGGTAGCGTTGTTCGATGGCTTTGAGGCTATCGAATAAAAAATCATAATCGGTGTCGCTTAATATTGGCTCGGCTTGTATATAGTAGAGCCAATCGTGGTAGCCCAACAGTTCGCGTAGCTGGGCGGCGGTGTCGGTGGCAGTAGTGTGGTTGCTTAGATATTCGCGCTTGCTTTGGCGCAACAAATCGGCAGTTTGTAGGGCAAAAAGTTCGGTCTGGCTATGGCTATACATAAATTATTGCATTTGCGTTATTGCCGACAAAGGTAGTTATTTTTAGACAAAAGCACAAGCCCCCACCTCAAAAGCGAGGTAGGGGCTTGGTTTGTATCGGGTAGAAAACTCTCGTTACGAGGGTTCTGTTGCCGATTATTGTTTCACAAATTTGCTAACTGCTACGGTATTGCCGTCGTTGATTTTGACGAAATATGTACCCGCTGCCAAGTTGCTGATGTTCAGGTTAAGCGTGTTCACACCTGCAATAACACTATTGTTGCCATTGCTAACCATTTTACCTGCTGCATCGAAAATAGCTACATTAATGTTAGTGCTGCTCGAAGCATTGAACACTACATTGATGTCCATAACCGCAGGAACGGGGCTGATGCTAACGATACCGCTTAGCGTTGTGCCGCGTGTGAGGCTGATAACTTCGGTGCTGCTGAATTTGCCATCGTAATCAACTTGTACACTTTGGTAGTATGCCAAGCCTTCGGGGGCATTGCCGTCCAAGAATTGGTAAGCCGTTTCTTGGTTGCTGTTGCCTTTGCCATTTACGGTAGCGATAGTCGTAAAGTTGTTGCCGGCCAGAACGTTGTACCATAAAGTAATGGTTGTTGTATTCCATTGCAGTAGCCCAATTGAGCAAGTTGCCATTTTCTTTGACTTCGCCGCTAAAGCTACGCCATTCAACCGCAGTGGGTTTTTTGCAATCAATGCTATCCATCTTGCCACCTGTACAGCCATAAGCATCGGTAGCAATTACTTCGTACAAACCAACGTTCACATCAATTACCGTCATTCCTGGCGTATAAGTGCCGTTGAACAAGTTACCACTTACTTCGTAGGGTGCAGTGCCGCCTGTTACAGACAATACCACTGTACCGCGTTTGGTTTCTTCGTTACAAGTCAAATCCCACTCAACTACTACTTCAGAGTTGAATAATACGGGAGTGCCTTCGGCTATTTGCGTACATTCGCTGGAAAGGTCGGGGGAGCCATCGCCATCATCGTCGGGTCCGGCTATGGCAGATACGTAGTATGTCGCGCCATATTCCATATTAGCACCGAAAGCGAAATTGACACCATCGGTATCGTCCGCATCGACGGCTAAAACAGTACCGGCACTGCTGCTGCTATTGGTATGTAGTACATAGATAAGCAAGCCACCCTCGAAAGCTGCGCCCACGGCAGGAGCAACGGACAATGAGCCTGTACCGCAATCTACTACGAGGTCGTCGCTCATTTCGCCCGCCGAATATTCGCATTTCGTACAAGCTACGGATACTTCGCCTACGGTAGTTTCATTGCCTGCATCGTCAGTAACAGAGAGGGTGAACCCTACGCCGTCGCCGAAAGGACCGGCAGTAGGCGTAGTACCTAAATCGGCACTAGTACCCGATAATACACCCGAATAGGTATAGTTGCCCGAACCGCCCGATACGTTAAATGTAACCGTATATTCGCCTTCTATTTCATCGCAATTGATGTCGTAGGTAACTTCGATGGGTGCGAGGGTTTCTTCTAAGGTTACTTCAAAGCCTACTGCGTCTAATGCAGCACAGATAATACCTGCATTGATAGCATCAATTACTTGGTTGGCGTTAGTGATAATACCACCATTTAGTGCGCCTAATGCAGTGGGAAGGTCGCTACTTAGGATATTGAGGGCATGAACTGTATAAGTACCTGCGGGCAAAGAACCGCCGACCGCCAAAGCACCAAAGTTAATTGGGTTTTCGGTACTCAAACCTACGATAGTCAAATCGGGTTGGCCAGTAGTGATACCCCAAACGGTAGTATAATCGCCTGTTGCTGCACCGTCAAGCCCGATAAGGTCAGAGGTGCCGCCTACGGGATAGGTAGTATCGGCAGGAGGCGTAACTGTGCCAAAGCTAGCAACGCAAGTAGGAGTAATACTGCATACATTTTCTTCGCCTGCTGTTGCCGACATGCCGTTAGCATCAACTACCTCCAAAACAAAGTTGCTGCCGCTGGGCAAGAAGTCAGATTGGAATGAAGTGCCAAAGGTGTCAGAATCGCCTGTTACTACTCCCGAATAAGTATAAGGAAGCGTACCACCAGTTATTGTAAAGCTAAGGATATAATTATTATCCAATTCGTTGCAAGTAACCTCATAAACTATATTAAGTGGCTCTACCGTAGTGCAAGTCTCGCTTCCGCTGATGGTAATGGTTTCGCCATTAGCATCGGTAATATCAAATGAGTAAGATACGCCGCTGGCGATAGGCTCGCTCAAATAAACACCACCAGGACCTGCCAATACGCCTACGGAACCAGTAACAGTATAGGGTTCTGTACCGCCCGAAACGCTAAATGCAACTACATAAGTTTCGCCAAGGGCATCGCAAGTAGTAGTTGCTTGGGCATCTAAGGGGTCGCCGCCGCCGACAGCACTTACAAGGATATTAAATTCACCTGCATCGGCACCTCCTTCGTAGTAATAACCATCTACGACAACGTAGTACATCATGCCCGCTTCGGTAGCAACGGTAACAGCTGACAGATAATTTCCGCCGTCGGTATCGATGTCGTCCGAACAAGATACTTCTGTCCAATCGCCACAAACCTCGCCCATATAAACGGCTACTTGGGTATCACTATTAGGCATCGGGCTGCTGAGTCCCTCCACTGAGGTAGTGAGCGTAACCGTCTCACCCGTACCTATGAAGTAGAACCAAACCGAGTTGTCATATACATTATCAAGTGGGTTTTCTGAAATATCATCGCCAAAACATTCGGCGGGGATAAGGTCTGTTTCACCTGTACCACCTACATTGCTGAACGGTCCATTGATAGTGCCGTCGGCTACATCGAGCATAATGGCATTGGCACATTCATCGTTAGCAGGCACTATGGGTCCTTCACATTCGGGCGAGCCTGCGGGATAGTAGGTAATATTAACAGCTGCGCTGTATTCAGCAGCACAAGCAGCATCAGGCATCAAATCGCCTGTAGCGGGGTTGTAGTTATTGATAATCAAGCCCGTTACCCATACGTTGGTTAATGTCGTAACAGTACCATCAGAAGCTACATATACGCCATCTGCATTGCCGCTAAATACGGTAGGTGCTTCGCCTACTGCCAAAAACTCAACGACAACACCATTATTAAATTCTGTGAATATGTCTTCGTCCAAAGCTTCGGTCGAAACAACCCAAACTGCAATGGGGGTATTGCTGACTACCAAGCCAGGCTAAGGGTTTCGAAGTCGGCTGATAATCCATAGCTTTCGCCGTCACAAAGAGCCAAGTCGCCGGGTGTTTCGGGTGCTGTATCGATATTAGGACATGTAAATGGAACAGACTGCAAACAGAATTGCCCGCTCACGCCGTCAAAACCGTCTATCATGGCATAATACGTTACGCCGGGCTCGGTAACGAGTACGGTTCCTGCAAAATAGCCATCATCTTCGCCATCAATGGCACCATAGGGGGCAGCATCTTCATTACAAGCGATTTCGGTTAATGTACCACAATCTCCTGCATAAACGGCGATTTGTGCATCTCCCGCCAGCAAATAAGTGCCCTCGTCAATGAGGTTTATCTCTCCGCAGTCGGGCGAGGTATAAATAAAATACGTATTACCATCACCTACGATGCTAACCCAACCGCTATTATCGACTGTTTCGTCGAAGAAACAAGCGGGAAGTGCTTCGCCGCCTGCTGTCAAGCCAGTAAGGTCGTAGGGACCGCTGTATCCTGCGGCGAGGTCGTGTGCTACTGCGCCGTCGCAATCGTCCCAAGTTGGGTCGCCGCCGACTACATCTACCGTATAAGCAGGTGAGTCTGTGACAGCAAAACAAGCTGTTACTAAGCCCGCAACACCCGACACGCATACTACTGAGTCCATGGTATGAACCAAACTCGGTACGGTGACAGCACCTCCGCCCAAAGAGTTGATAAGCGAGAAGAAGTCGCCTAATGTCGGGGGGGAGGGAAATGTAGCTACGACCTCGCAAACTGCGGGGGGAACGGGTCCGCCAGGAATAGCACACAATGAAGTAATTAGCCCCACGATGCTGGTGAGTTGCGCTTGGTCATAGGCAAAACCCGTTACGCCATAGGTACCTTCGGCATAAGCATTGAGGTCAAATGAACCGTCGTCGCTAAGCCCAATAATGCTTCCTGCGGGGTCGGAATAAACAAAGGCATAGTCTGGAACACCTGTGCCTTCGGGAGCTGTGGTAGCCAAGTCCGAAGCCGATGATACGCCCAATGTAAAGGTCGTATTAGCAGGAGGGGTAGGCGTACCTGCTGTTACTCCGTTAGCAGCGGGGCAGTCGCACGAGGTGTAGGGGAGTGTTGTTTGCGCACTTAGCGTGTAGGTGCTAAAACAAGCAAACGCACACAACGCCAAAAACGTTAATAGATGTTTTTTCATGTTTTATTTATTGATATTTTAATTAAAATTTCAGAACGAAGCAATATTTTGCGTAAAGATAGGCATTTTCTTTTTTGCCACAAAATTTTTTGTGCAAAAAAGCTAGTATTTAATGGTATTTTGAAAGTTCGTCTTGTTAAAGACGCTTTCGGGGCTTTGATAGTTGCATAGCGGACAAATTTTTACTACTTTTAGCTGCTTTGGTAGCTTTCGATAGGTGGGCAAGTACACATCAAGTTTCTATCGCCGTAGGTATTGTTGATACGTGCTACGGGCACCCAGAACTTATATTGGTATAAGTAGGGCAGCGCAAAGCCCGCTTTTTGGCGCGTATAGGGATAGTCCCAATCATCAGCACAGAGGTCGTAGACGGGGTGCGGGGCATTTTTGAGTACGTTATTTTTATCATCTGCCAAGCCTAATTCTATATCTCGTATTTCGTGCCGTATGGCTATCATTGCTTCGCAAAAGCGGTCTAATTCGGCTTTCGATTCGCTTTCGGTGGGTTCTATCATCAGCGTACCTGCTACGGGAAACGAAACGGTAGGAGCATGGAATCCGTAGTCCATCAGGCGTTTGGCGATGTCTTCGGCTTCTATGGCTGCCGTCGTTTTAAAAGGGCGTAGGTCGATGATAAGTTCGTGGGCTACCCTACCCTTTTCGCCGCTATATAGTACGGGGTAATGGTCTTTTAAACGCGATTTTATATAATTGGCGTTCAATATAGCTATGCGGGTGGCTTGGGTCATTCCTTCGCTACCCAGCAATTGCGTATAGGCATAAGAGACGAGCAAGATAGATGCGCTGCCGTATGGTGCGCCCGATATGGCATGACCGGCAGTGGTTGGGTGGGCACTGCTGGCGTTCAAGAATGGGTGCGAGGGCAAATGAGGTGCTAAATGTGCGGCGACGCAAATAGGACCTACGCCAGGACCGCCGCCGCCATGTGGTATGGCAAAGGTTTTGTGTAAATTGAGGTGGCATACATCGGCACCGATATTGGCAGGCGAGGTAAGCCCTACTTGGGCATTCATATTGGCTCCGTCCATATATACTTGCCCGCCGAAGCGGTGTATAATGGCACATATATCTTTTATCCGCTCTTCAAAAACGCCGTGTGTCGAGGGGTATGTCACCATCAAAGCAGCTAGGCGGTCGGCATATTTTTGGGCTTGGTATTCGAGGTCATCGAGGGCTATATTGCCATTTTCGTCGCACTTAACTACTACTACTTCCATACCTGCAATAACCGCGCTGGCGGGTTGGTGCCGTGCGCCGAAGACGGTATGAGGGCTATATTTCGCTGTTCGTCGCCGCGGCTGATGTGGTAGGCGCGTATTGCCATCAGTCCTGCATATTCGCCTTGTGCGCCCGAATTGGGTTGCAAAGAGCAGGCGGCAAACCCCGTAATTTCGCATAGGGCTTTGGACAATTGTTCGATGACGTATTGATATCCTTGCGCTTGCTCGATGGGTACGTATGGGTGTAGTTGGGCAAATTGGGGCAGGCTAACGGGCATGAGTTGAGCGGTGCCGTTTAATTTCATCGTACAAGACCCCAATGGTATCATGGCTTGTACTAATGATAGGTCTTTTGCCTCCAATTGTTTGATATAACGCAACATTTCCGTTTCTGACCGATGTGCATTAAATACCTGATGGGTCATATACGTACTATTGCGCCATAAGTTCCAAGTGGCTACTTTTCCGCCTGCTGATAGGGGCAATACGGCGGGTGCGGCGGCTTGGATAGTTGGGGCAGCATCGGGCAGGGCTTCGGCAAAAATGCGTATGATCTGTTGCACATCGCCGTCAGTGGTGGTTTCGTCCAAACTAATGCCGATGAGGTCGGGGTTAGCGTCGAAGTAACGGAAATTGACCTCGGCGTGCTCAGCTACTCTTCTTATGCGCAAGCCCGATGTTTCGGTATGTTGGCTGAGGTCTATTAATAAGGTATCAAAATAACAGTCGTTGCGTTGTGCATAGCCCAATTGTTCGAGGGCTTGGGCAAGTGTAGCGGTTTGGCGATGTATGCGTTCGGCAATATGCCTGATGCCTCTTGCACCGTGATATACGCCGTACATGCTTGCCATAATTGCCAATAACGCTTGGGCAGTGCAGATATTAGAGGTGGCTTTGTCGCGGCGTATGTGCTGCTCGCGGGTTTGTAGGGTCATGCGCAGAGCGGGGCGGTTGTTTCGGTCTATCGAAACGCCGATGATGCGTCCGGGCATTTGCCGGACATATTGTTCTTTGGTGGCAAAAAATGCGGCGTGTGGCCCGCCATATCCCATCGGTACGCCAAATCGTTGGGCGGACCCTACGACAATATCTGCTCCCCATTCGCCGGGCGGGCTTAATAGTGCCAAGCTCAATAGGTCGGCGGCTACCACTACATCGGCATCGGCAGCCTGGGCTTTTTTTACTATATCTGTGTAGCAATGTATAGCTCCGTCTTGGGCGGGATACGACAGCAAGCAAGCAAATACACTGCTATCAAACACAAATTGTTCGACTGAACTAATTCGCACCTCAATACCCAAGGGTTTGGCACGTCCGAGTAGTACATCAATGGTAGCGGGCAAACAGTTATCGGCAACCAGAAATACGTTTTTGCTTGTTCGTGGCGATTTGTTTTTTGTGCGATATAGCAACAACATAGCTTCGGCGGCGGCGGTAGGTTCGTCCAAAAGCGAGGCGTTGGCTACTTCCATGCCGCATAGGTCGCTCACCATTGTTTGAAAATTGAGCAGTGCTTCGAGCCTACCTTGTGCTATTTCTGATTGGTAGGGTGTGTATTGGGTATACCAACCCGGATTTTCAAAAATATTGCGCAGTATGACGGGCGGTGTGATAGTGCCATAGTATCCCATGCCGATATACGTTTTCCAAAGTTGGTTGCGATGGGCTACTTGCTGTATATGGGTCAGGTATTCGGCTTCGGTCATGGCTGCTATACCGCTTAGTGCCTGCGGCAATCTAATGGCAGTTGGCACTGTTTCGGCGACCAATTGGTCTAAGTCCTTGCTACCAATAGCGTGTAGCATTTCGGTTATTTCGGCTTGGCGCGGGCGAGTGTCGGCTCAAAAAAGTATCGCTATATGGCATCGTGGGGAAGGGTGATTTACGGCTATTTAGCTTTTAGGTTTTGAAATTTGTCCCAATCTACTGTTTCAATTTTATGGGCTTTTAGGTTTGGTGTTTTGATATGGTCGACTACTAACGGAACGGTTTCGACAACTACGGTGCTGGTATCCAAGCCGAAGGCTTTTTCGTCGGATAAGGATAGTTTTTTGAGCATATCGTAGCCTGTCATCAATAGCTCTTCGGCAGCAGGCAATTCGACGTCGGGGTTCAGCACGCGGTCTATGACTACAAATCGGAAATCGCCTCTGATATGGTGTTTGGCTAATGAAGGGTAGCGGCTGTTAGGATCTATCATTCCTTGCTCGACTAATTTAGGCATAACGGCGCGTAGGAATAAGTTGATGCGTGGCTGTACCCTAAATCCCAATCGGAATTCGACTCGAATGACCTTTTCGGGTACTAAAATTTCGATATCGTATTCTTGGGTGCTGGGGTCATCCAAATAGTGTACGTGTAAAAACCAATATACATCTGCGCGTTTGGGTCTTTTATTGAATATAGAGTATATTATTTTCGTTTCTACTTGACTGGTGAGGTTGGCACTCGTCAGATAAACCAAATGAGTACAGTATTTTGGTACGGTTTCGTCGGCACTTAGGTCGGTAAAACGTTGCAAGTGGGGATATATAGGCTCAAACTCGCGGTATCGATTTTTGATTTTTCGCGCCCTAAACCAAACGAACATAAGTCCAAAAGCAAGCCGCTAACGGCAATACTCACCCAACCTCCGTGCGGGAATTTTTCGGCATTGGCAACTAAAAAGGCGAGGCAAATAGTCATGAATACAATTGTGATTGTCCAAACATAGCGTTGCTTGACCTTACGAGTGCGCAAAAATGCCCATAATAAAATGGTAGTCGCAATCATCGTAAGGGTAATAGCCAAACCATAAGCAGCCTCCATAGCAGTAGACTCTTGAAAATATAGCACTACAATAATACACCCCGTCAATAGTAACCAATTGACACTTGGGATATAGAGTTGCCCTTTTGCGTCGGTTGGGTAGTGAATGCGCACCGCATCCACAAATTGAGCGACATGGCTTCGCTTATCAGTGTATAGGAGGCACTAATCAGGGCTTGGCTGGCAACAACAGCAGCTATGGTAGCTAAGGCAACCATGGGTATTTTGAATAATATGGGCACAACTTCATAAAAAGGGCTAAGCCCCTCTAATAAGGCATTGCCCTCTGCCATCTGGGATAATAGCCACGCGCCTTGCCCAAAATAATTGAGTATTAGGCATACTTTAACAAAAGCCCAAGCATATTCGATATTGCGTTTGCCGCAGTGCCCTAAGTCAGAATAAAGGGCTTCGGCTCCTGTCGTGCATAAGAATACCCCCCCCAGAAGCCAAAAACCATGTGGGTAATTGGCCAATAAATCAAAAGCATAATGAGGCGAGAAAGCGAGTAAGACTTTGGGGTATTGTATAATCCAAGGCAGCCCCAATGCTGCTAAGGCTATAAACCATAATAGCATAATAGGACCGAATGCCTTGCCGACGATACGGGTGCCAAATCGTTGTACTGAAAACAACAATATTATGATACCGATGACTAAATACATAACGGGAATAGATAGCCCCACCAACGATACATTGCCATTAGTTGCCAAACCCTCAATAGCAGAAGAAATAGAAATGGGTGGGGTAATCATGCCGTCGGCAAGCATGGCAGCAGCCCCCAACATTGCTGCTATGACCAATTTGGGATAATGTCTTCTTACTAACGCATACAAGGATAAAATACCGCCTTCGCCGTGGTTATCTGCCCTTAGCATAATAAACACATACTTTACTGTGGTCATAAGCGTTAGTGTCCAGAAAATACACGACAGCCCACCTAAAACGAGTTGTTCGCTGATCTCCCGGTTGCCAATAATGGCTTTCATCACATACAAGGGCGAGGTTCCGATGTCGCCAAATACGATGCCCAATGTAACGAGCAGCGAAGCAAAAGTAACGCGGCTATGCGCTTGCGGATGTCCCATATAACAAGGATATATTGGTTCTAACAGCCCGACGCAACGAGCATTTAGCGCTTGGCACGTCTAATGATAATTTTTTTGAAACTGCAAAGGTCGTAAAATAAGGCGGTAGGTCGAAATTTATTACCCACAAAATTAGGGCAAAAATCGCACTACGTTACCCACCGCTATATTCTACAAAATTGCGGGGTGTCTCGTACAAGCGCACCGATAGGTCGTAGTGGTCGGGCAATTGAGTACGTAGCTTTTGCCAAATCACTACTGCAATATTTTCCGCAGTGGGGTTGAGTTGGCTAAATTCGGGTACGTCTAAATTGAGGTTTTTGTGGTCAAAAGGCAATAATATTTCCGATTTTATGAGGTCGCTCAACAATTTGAGGTCTATCAAATAGCCCGTATCGGGGTCTATTTCGCCGCTTACCTTTACCTCCAATTCGTAGTTGTGCCCATGATAATTGGGATTATTGCACAAACCAAACACAGCGCGGTTGGTATCGTCGTCCCAAGCAGGGTTGTGTAGGCGATGAGCGGCATTAAAATGCTCGCACCGATAAGCAGAAATGCGCATAATTTAGTAGTGGCTATTGGTATTGTGTTCGTTCCTCATATTATTCTCAGCAAGCTATCAACTCCCATTGCTCTATTTGCTTGACAAGGTTAATCCGCCGTCCATGACAAGGGTGGTGCCCGTAATCCAACGGGCAGCATCGGACAGAAAGAACAGCGCGGCATTAGCTATGTCTTGGGGTTTGCCCAACCCAAGCGGATAGTGTTGCTCAATGGCTGCAAATTGTTCGGGAGACATCGACAGGCGGGTTTGCTCCAGAATAGATGTCTGTACTAAACCGGGCAATAGGCAATTTGCCCTTATTCGCTTGGCGGCATATTCTAAGGCAACGGTTCGGCAAAAGGCTTCAAGGGCGGCTTTGGTACTCACATACAAAGCACCGCCCATATACGGGTGCTGGCTCGATATGGACGAAATAAATACCAATGATGCGCCGTCTGCTTTTTTTGTCGTTTAAACAATTGTGCGGTCAAACATACGGCTGCTTTATAATTTATACCAAATACTTCGTCAATATGCTTAGGCACAATATATTTGACGGGCAAGGGTTTGACGATACCCGCCGCATGAACAACGCCATTCAAAAGAGGCAGGGCTGCCACTAATTGGCTGAGGTCGTTTTCTTGGCTCAGGTCGGCGGCAATGGCTTGGTGGATTTGCCCACCGTTGCTTGGTAGCAGCGACAACGTTTCGGCAAGGCGGTCGGCATGGCGTGCAGCAGCATAGATATTAGCCCCTGCTTGGGCGGCAGCTATGCAAATAGCTCGCCCAATGCCCGACGACGCGCCTGTTACTAATAGATTTTGATGGCTCAAATCAATTATCATGGTAGGGCATCATTTCTTTGTAGGTTTATAATTCTGCCGTTTTGTGCTGATTGTGAGTCCGTGGTCATGCGGATAACGGCAAGGATTAGTACTGTCCCGTGCGCAGCAAGACCAAAGTACATGCATTCTCAGTTTTGATGCCGTTTTGTTGGGCTTTTTGTTCGAGTTCGGCGTTTTCGGCGCCTGGGTTAAAGATGATACGGCGCGGTTGGAGCGATAATATATAGTCGTAGTAGGCGGTTTGTCGGTCGGGGCGCAGGTATATCGTTATGGTATCAATACCTCCTGTGTTTTGGGGGGTGTTATGTATTGCCACATCAAGCACCTTAGCGGTGCGGTTGCCTATTGCCACTACTTCGTGTTCGTAATGCCGGAGCAAACGGAGTGCTTGGTAGGCATAGCGTTCGGGGTTATCGCTTGCGCCTAAAATCAAGGTTTTCATCTAATAGTAAGTAATGAGTTTTGGGATATGTACATAGGCGCAGCATAGCCTCGCATTACGTATGAGGCAATGCCCGCCTGTGCGGCAGGTGTCACTATAGACAAATTAATTATTAAAAATAAAATATAAAAAAGATTACCACGAATTACACAAATTTATACGAAGGTTTTACTATATCCGATTTTTTTAACGCGTTCGCCTATAAATAGACGTAACTATTTAGCCTTGTAGGGGAAATAGCCATTTCTAATCGAATATGCAGCGATGTCAGGCATTATTAGATAAGTATTGCTCATTACCCCATACCCAAAACCCTAAATAGTTACAAATAAACATAACAAACCCCATAGGGTTCAAGTGTCCTATGAGGTTTGCTGTCATTCGAGCATTTTGGGTGCTTATTTTTCTTTTTTGGTCACTTTATTACCATTAGCAGATTTGCCTTTTTTGACCAATTTGCCTTTGTCTTTCATAATTTTGCTGATTTGCAAGGGCGTACCCAACAAACGTGCATTGGGAGGCAATTGCCCTGCTTTGCCTGAAAAGCGCACACGCATACCATCTACTCTAAGGTTGTCGGGCAATTGGTCGGGCAAATAGCGGGTCGAGCCTACTTCGATGACAAATTGGTCGCCCGTCATTTTGCGCACAATGCCGCCCTGTTCTTTTAGTGGGATTCGGTAGTCAATTGTATTGGCGTTATTAGTTACTTTGCCTTTGTCGGTGGCAGGGTCGGCACCGTGCGCCACGCCACCTGTAGCGTCTGTACGCGATGGTTTGATACCGCCTGTGACGGGTTCGGCAAGTTCGATGCTGCGAATTTGAAAGGGTGTACCTATCATTCGCACGTTGGGCGGTATGGCACCAATTACGCCTGTTACGCGTACCAATGCGCCTTCTCGTTGGTATTCGGCACTGAGATTTTTGGGGGCATAGCGTTGGGTGGACATTTCGTTTTGGGGTACCAACAAATAAGCCTCTGCCACCTTAGATACAAGGCATATCGTTTCGGGCAAAAAACCTATCGAATCGATTTTGTACGACAATTGTGCCTGAACATTAGTAAGGGCTGCTATTGTCAAGCCGCAAAATAACAAGAATTTACGCATTTTTGTATAAAAATATGTTTTTTTTAAAAAAATCCGAATTGCTGTATGCTCGTCGGTTTCGTTTATTTAGATACCGCATCATCTCAAAAGTTACATCGCATTATCTTATTTTTTTGTGTTCTGCGCTCGCAACTCATTTGCCCTTGTGTGGTATTGATTGTAGCTTATTAGGTGGCATTGCGCAAGTGCTATGCCAATAAGGTAACTATTTAGATTGGGCTGTATTGCTGCAAGAAATCGGATAGTTGTTGTAGGGCTTTGTAGCGGTGGCTGATGCTATTTTTGAGTGTGTCGGGCATTTCGGCAAAAGTTTGGCGGTAGCCTTTTGGTTCAAAAATGGGGTCGTAGCCAAAGCCACCCGCGCCGCTTGGCTCGGTTCGGATAGTCCCTTGCGCTATACCTTCGAAATAGTGGGTTTGCCCCTTGTTTTCAATCAAGGCAAGTACCGTTCGGAACTGTGCAGCACGGTTGGTACTGCTTTGTAGGTTTTGTAGTAAGAGGCGCATATTGTCTTGGGCAAGCCCTGTACCTGCATAGCGGGCGGTCATTACGCCTGGTGCCCCATTGAGGGCTGCTACTTCCAAACCTGTATCTTCGGCGATGACGTTGAGGTGCGGAAAAAGGCGGTGCAACACTTGTGCTTTTTCGAGGGCATTTTCGTGTAGCGTGGGGTGAGGTTCGGGTATTTCTTCATCAAAACCCACATCACCCAAGGTAAGCAGGCGAAATCGCGTGCCGATAATGGCACTTACCTCGCGCAGTTTATGGGTGTTGTGGGTAGCAAATAATAGTTCGATAAGTGGCATAAGTAATATCAGGGAAATAAGGCACTATTTTAGTGCTTCTTAGCACAACACGGGGCAATATATTCTGTTTGCATCGTTGGCTACAAACAACACATAGCACCAATACCAGACAAGGCACCATGCCTACCTATTTTTAGGGAGTTTCAATTAGGGTTGTACGACTAAGGTTTTGGTCACACTTCCTTTGGCATGGGTTATCTGCAACCAATATGCACCTTGTGGCAACGATTGTTGTAGGTCGATTTGTCCGCCGTCGGGCTGTACATATTGCGCCAAGCATCTGCCCGCCGCATCAAAAAGGCGTAGGTAGTAATTGCCTTTTTCGTTGGGCAATTGTACGGTAAAGTTGCCGTTGTTGGGGTTGGGTGCTACGGATACGGCAAAGGCAAATTGTTCGGGGCTTTCGATACCGATGACTGTATTACAAACGAGTGGATAGAGGAAATCGCTTACAAATTGTTCGCTTTGGTCGATATGGCGCACCGTCGGCATGTACCATGTGTTCGCCGCCTTCGATGGTCCAAAGAGCATTGTAAACACCCTCTGCTTCGGCGCGGGCGTGCATCACACCGCTACCGTCAAGGGTTACTAAGTCGAATATCATACCTGCTGAGCTTTGCAATACTTCAGCGTGTCCGTAGGGGACGGTGCTGTCGATGTCGCCGTCTATGCTCACAAGGGGTAGGTCGCCTGCGTCAATCAATTGGCACTGTTTAGCCCACCGCAGAAATTGATAAGCCCATATACTTGGCTGCTATGGTTAGGGTATCCGCTATTGCCTTCAACTCCGCCGTTATTAATGACTATATCGGCGATATAGCTGGGAATTTCGTTCAAATCGGTCAGATAAACCAAGTGAGATGCCAAGATAGCTCCTGCCGACGCGCCGCCTACGAATACTTTGGTCGTATCGACTCGGAAACGATTTGCAGTAGCTGCGTCTTCATGAAAATAGCGCACAGCGGCTTTCATATCATGAACGGCTTTGACTACTACCCCCATCATTTGCAAGCTATCTGCAAGTTGTAGGGCATTGCCTAATCTGTATTGGATAGAGGCTGCTACATAGCCGTGTTGGGCAAAGCGCGTACAAAATTCTTGCATATCGCCTACGTTTTCGTCGCCGCCTACAAAGCTACCGCCGTGTGCTAAGATAATGAGTGGTCGAGCGGGTGTATTGTTATCGCCTACGGGTTCGTATACGTCCATGCGCAAGCCCGTAGCACCATTCGAGTAAGAATAGAGTATGTCTTGCGTATCGGCTACGCTAGTAAACACGCGGTTCAAAAAGCGATTACCGTCGCATTGTGCCGACAAATTTTGGGGCAATAGTGCCAATAGGCAGGCGATACCCAAAAGGAATTGTAATGATTGTTTCATGATGATGAGGAATTAGGGGCGTAAAGTTAGTACTTTTTTGTTATTCCTGCTTTATTGAGCTTATTTTTGGTCAAAACAAAGGCTGCCAAAGTGCAAAGAAAGCGGGGTGCTTTTGCTAAGAGGGGTAATAGCGTTGGCGGTGCTGTGCTTGTCGGGCGAGCAGGTCGCAGGGGGTAAATCGTTTGCCGTATTGTTCGGCTAATTTTTCTATGCGGCTTAGGGCTTTGTCGCCCCCATAGCATCTAAGTAGCGAAAGGTCCGCCCGTAAAAGGTGGAAATCCCAATCCCAGCACCGCGCCCAAATCGCCGTCTTGTGGTGTGCTGATGATGCCTTCTTCCAAGCAGCGCACGGCTTCGTTGGTCATAATCATCATAAGGCGATGGCGTATGTCTTTAAATCTCATTTTTTCGCGCTCCATACCGCCCAAGAAGTCGGTATATATAGCGGTATTGACCATTTTTCTGGGGTCTTTCAGTTTTTTGCCATTCTTGTCGTAGTTATAAAAGCCTTTGCCATTTTTGCGTCCTTTATAATCGGCTTGGTATAATTTGTCCACCAAACTGCTCATTTTGACGGCATCGCCGCCGCGCAGTTGGAAAAATCGCACCAAGTCGCCGCCCATTATATGCGCTCCGACATCAATGCCTACTTCGTCTATGAGCGTGATGGGTCCGACAGGAAATCCTGCTTCGCGGGCGGCTTGGTCTATATCGGCAATGTCGCCGCCTTCTTCGAGTATCAGCAGAGCCTCGTTGAGCAAGGGGGCTAAAATGCGTGTGGTATAAAAGCCTGGTCCATCGCCGACCACGATACACGTTTTGCCCTGTTTGATGCCCAACGCTACGGCGGTTGCTACGACCCAATCGGCGGTTTGGGGCGTGCGCACAATTTCGAGCAAGGGCATTTTGGATACGGGCGAAAAGTAGTGCATACCCACCACTAATTGCGGACGTGCTGCGTGTTGGGCGATAGCAGCAATGGGCAAGGCAGATGTGTTGGTGGCAAAAATACAACGGTCGTGTGTGTGGCGTTCGCATTCGGCTAATACGCGCTGTTTCAGTGCCAAATCTTCCGATACCGCTTCGATAACCATATCCATTTTACCCCACCCCGTATAGTCTAATTGTGGGTGTAATAAGTCGAGGGTTTTTTCGGCGGCAAAGGGTGTAACTGCCTTATTTTTTACTTTGCGCTGCCACGTTTGCCATACTTCGCTTTTGGCTTTTGCCAACAATTCGGGGTTCAAGTCTTTGAGGCTTACGGCTATATTTTGGGCAATACTCACCTCTGCAATGCCTTTGCCCATGAAGCCTGCGCCTAATATGGCTATATGGTTGGTGGGCTGCACGAGGTCGGCGTAGGGGTTTTTCTTTTTGTCGGTCATGCCAAAAAACAGTTCGATGAGCCTTTTGGCAGTGGGATGAACGGTTAGTTCGTCAAATTTTTTCAATTCTATCTCATAGCCCGCTTCGCGTCCATAGCGCAAGCCCGTTTCTACGCAATCGATAATTTTGAAAGGTGCGGGATAATTGCCCATCGTTTGTTCGGTCACTTTTTTGCGCACTTGTTCCATCAAAATGCTGCGTCCGATAGGGTTGTTTTCGAGTAATCGGTCAGACATAGAGCGTAGGTCAGGGCGCACGACGGTTTTGCCTGCCATGTCGGAGGCTTGCTGTATGGCGGCACGCAATAGGGCGTGTTCGTTCACTATGCGGTCTATCAAGCCCATTTTGAGGGCTTTGGAGGCGTATATTTTTTTGCCCGTTAGCATCATATCCAAGGCGTTTTTGGCACCTACGAGGGCGGTCAATCGCTGCGTACCACCGCCGCCTGGCAGCAGTCCTAATTGTACTTCGGGCAAAGCCATGACGGTGCTGGGGTGGTCTGATGCTATGCGATATTGGCAGGCTAAGGCGACCTCCAAACCGCCTCCCATTGCTGCGCCGTGTAGGGCAGCTACTACGGGTTTGGGCGAGCGTTCGATGTGGTGTAGCAGGGCATGTCCGCGCCGTGCGGTAGGCATCCATTCACCTAATTGCGACACGGCATACACTGCATCTAAATCGGCACCTGCAATAAAATCTTTTTTGCGGCTGATAAGCACAATGCCGCGCACTTCGGAGTTGGCTTCGAGCTGTGCTACTAACAAAGCACACTCGTCAATCATAGAAGGGGCTATTTTATTGACGGGCGAATTTTTTTGGTCGAGCCATATTACAGCAATGCCGTTGGGCTGATATTCAATATCGAAATAGTTCATTTTGCGAATTTACGCCCAAAATTAGGCAATATTTCGCAATCGCAGGGCAATATTTCGCAACAATTTGGATTAGACAGCGGCGCATTGTCCGATATAGCCCTATTCATACAGCCCAAAAACCCATAACTATTTTTAGGTTTTAGGCATAATCGTTTTTTTAGCAATAATTATAAAAACAATTTATAAATTTTATGCGCAACTTTATTTCAAATAATTTCATTAGTGTCAAGTAACTATTCTCCCTACAAGGCTAAATAGTTACCTCAAAACTTAAAAATCAGACCATTGGTGGTCTGATTTTCTAATTTTATGCACTAATATCTATCTGTCGAACGCTGAGAAATAAATACGTGGCGGGTTAATAATATAGAGGGCTATAAAAATGCTTAGAACCACCCTTTTTTGCTGCGCGATTTGCCGCCTAATCCCAATACGCCCAGCAAGCCGCGTGTCACTTCGCGGGCTATGGACGTACCTACTTGGCGTACCATCGTGTTTTTGGACAATTTTTCGAACATGCCAGGTTCTTCTTTTTCTGTTTTTGCCTTGGTTTCGGCGGTTTTTTCGGGTATTTCCTTGGCTTGTGTGTTTAGTTTTTCGCTCAATATTTCGTAGGCACTTTCGCGGTCTATTTCGCGGCTATATTTTTGAGCCAAAGCAGATTGGGCAATAATCCGCTGCAATTCGGCATCAGTCAAAATGCCCATACGCGACTGCGGTGCGCACATCATCGTGGCTACTAAGGGCGTAGGTTTGCCTTTTTCATCTAATACCGTCACAGCGGCTTCGCCGATACCTAAGCTAGTCAGTAGTTCGTCGGTTTGGTAATATAGGTTATCGGGATAATTTTGAGCAGTTAGTTTGATGTCCTGGCGGTCTTTGGCGGTAAAGGCGCGTAGGGCGTGCTGTACTTTTAAGCCTAATTGCGCCAATACTTGTTCGGGTATGTCGGTGGGCTTTTGGGTACAGAAAAATACGCCGATACCTTTGGAGCGGATAAGGCGCACGATATTTTCTATTTGGTCTAAGAGTGCGTCTGAGGCTTCGTCAAACAGCAAGTGGGCTTCGTCGATAAAAAACACCAATTTGGGCTGCTCTAAGTCGCCTTCTTCGGGAAATGAGGCATACACTTCGGCGAGCAAGGACAGCATAAAAGTCGAAAAGAGTTTGGGTCGGTCTTGCAAGTCGGTGAGGCGCACAATAGATACGATGCCTTTGCAATTATTGTCTAAGCGGCAAAGGTCGTCGACTTCAAAAGAGGGTTCGCCAAAAAATAGCTCAAGCACCTTGTTGTTCGAGTTCGACGATTTTGCGCAATATCGTACTTGCCGTAGCCGATGCCACCTTGCCGTATAGTTCGGCAAATTCGTCGGCACCCTCGTTGGTAGCGAAATTGAGCATTTTTTTCATGTCTTTCAAATCAAGGAGGGGCAATTGCCGGTCGTCGGCATATTTGAAAATAACGGCTATCACGCCTGCTTGTGTGTCGTTTAAATCCAATATTTTGGAAAACAATACTGGTCCAAATTCCGATACCGTAGCGCGTAGCCTCAATCCTTTTTCGTTCGACAAAGAGAGCATTTCGGTGCTATATGCCGTTGGCGACCAATCGATACCGATGGTATTCATGCGTTCAGTCACTTTGGACGTTAGCTCGCCCGCGGCGGCAATGCCGCTTAGGTCGCCTTTGATGTCCATCAATACAACGGGTATGCCATTGTCCGACAGCGATTCGGTGAGGCGTTGTAGGGTTTTGGTTTTGCCCGTTCCCGTAGCACCCGCAATCAAGCCGTGACGGTTAAGCGAGCGCAGGGGCACTTTGACGAGGGTATTGGGCAATGCAACGCCGTCGAGCATAGCCGTACCGAGTACGATATGCTTGCCCTTGAAGGTGTAGCCTTGTTCGATATATTGTTTAAAAGTCGTATTGCGTTCCATGTGATAATTAGATGATTGTTTGACCGCCCAAAGATACTGCTTTTTGGTCAAATTTGCGTTCTACCTGCTTGGCTGCGGCGGGTAATCATAGAAATATAGGCTTCGTTCAGTTCCAAATCAGTATCAACTTGCTACTCAAACACGCTTTGCTCTAAAAACAGCCGCCGAAACATGCCCAATCATACATATAGACACCCGAAAAAGTAGCGCGAAATTCACTTGTTTTTGATTGTATAATGGCATATTGCCGCTTTTTTGTCGTAGCTTTGCCCCAAATATCCCTACGGTATGTCTAAAATTGTATGCTTTGCAACTTGCTGTTTGTGCTTTGCCCTTGCCTTGGGCGCACAAACGCCCGAACCAACCACCACCTCTGTCGAAATGGCAGACACATTGCGCCAGTCCGGTAAAATATATGTCGTTGTTGCGTCTGTGGCTATTATTTTTATCGGCATCGTCCTATTTTTATTTCGCTTAGAACGCCGAATCCAACAATTAGAACGCCCGTCATGAAACTAACGTATTATGGTCACGCTTGTTTTGGTATCGAAATAGGCGGCAAACATCTCTTGTTCGACCCATTTATCAGTCATAACCCCTTGGCTGCCCATATCGATATCAATACCATACCTGCCGATTATATCCTCTTGTCGCATGGGCATTTTGACCACCTCGCCGATGCCCTAAGCATTGCGCAGCGCACCCAAGCCAAATTGATAGCTAACTACGAAATTATTACTTGGTATGCCGATAAGCACAGCTATACCAAAGGACATTCGATGAATCACGGCGGCGCGTGGCAGTTCAGTTTTGGCAAGGTCAAAATGGTCAATGCCGTCCATTCGAGCTGCCTGCCCGACGGTGCTTATGGCGGCAACCCAAATGGTTTTGTGGTCGAAACCCCCAATTTCAATTTTTACTACGCAGGCGATACCGCCTTGACGATGGACATGAAACTAATACCGCGCTTTACCAAACTCGACGCGGCAATATTGCCCATCGGCGATAATTATACCATGGGACCCGACGAAGCCTTAGTAGCCTGCGAACTGATACAATGCACGCGCGTTGTAGGCGTACACTACGATACGTTTGGCTATATCAAAATAGACCAAGCAGCCGCCCAACAAAAATTTGCCCAATCAAAATGCGAATTGCTGCTGCCCGCTATCGGTGAGACCATCGAGCTAAGGCGCCAAGAAAAATACAAACTCGGATTTTAAATGTCCAAAACCATTGCTATAGCCAACCAAAAAGGCGGAGTGGGCAAAACCACCACAGCTATCAACCTGTCGGCAGCCTTAGCCATACTCGATTATAAAGTATTGGTCATTGATGCCGATGCACAAGCCAACGCCACGTCTGGTTTGGGTATAGACCCACGAAAAGTAGAAAACAGTATATACGAAGTATTGATAGAAAAAGCCAGCATTACCGCCTCTATCCAAAAGGTAGATTGCCCCAACTTATACCTGCTGCCTTCGCACCAAAATCTGATAGGAGTAGAAATAGAAATGATAGACCACCCCGAACGCGAACGACTAATGCAGAAAGCCATTGCGCCCCTGCACGATATTTTCGACTTTATACTTATCGACTGCGCCCCATCGCTTGGGCTTACTACCGTCAACGCCCTAACCGCCGCCCATTCTATCATCATACCTATACAATGCGAATATTTTGCACTCGAAGGCTTGGGTAAATTGCTCAATACCGTCAAAATTGTGCAAAATAAACTCAATGCCACCCTTACTATCGAAGGCGTGCTGCTGACTATGTACGACTCGCGCCTGCGGTTGCCAAAAGAAGTCATCGCCGAAGTGCGCCGACATTTTCAAAGTATGGTATTCGATACTATCATACACCGCAATGCCCGCATAGGTGAAGCACCGAGCTTCGGGCAATCGGTTATTATGTACGATATTCAATCAGTAGGAGCTAATAATTATATCCAATTAGCCAGAGAACTGCTGACGCGCAATAAAATGTCACTACAAAAAACCCCCTCTGGCGATACTTAAATATACCTACTCTTTTATCCTTCAAAAATAAACCATCTGCCCGATTTGTCGCCCCAACAACGCGCCGATTTTGTAGCCCAAACCTTAGAACGGCTATACCCCGAAACGCCCATACCGCTACAACATCACAGCCCTTATACGCTGTTGGTAGCAGTGGTACTGTCGGCGCAATGCACCGACGCACGAGTCAATACCGTTACGCCCCAATTGTTTGCCTTGGCAGACACACCCGAAAAAATGGGTCAATTGAGTGTCGAGCAAATCCGCCAAATCATTTATCCCTGCGGGTTGTCGCCCCGCAAATCGCAAGCTATCGCCCAATTGTCCGATATCTTGAGCAAGCAATACGGCGGACAAGTTCCCCAAAATTTTGAAGATTTGGAAGCCCTGCCCGGCGTAGGGCACAAAACCGCATCGGTAGTTATGAGCCAAGCCTTCGGGGTGCCCGCTTTTCCCGTTGATACGCACATACATCGCTTGGCACAACGCTGGCAACTGAGTAACGGAAAAAATGTAGTGCAGACCGAGCGCGACCTCAAAGCCTTATTCCCCGAACCAATATGGAATAAACTACACCTGCAAATGATATTTTTTGGGCGCGAATACTGCCCCGCACGCGGACATTATCCCGAAAAATGCCCAATTTGTAGCGTAGTCGGCATTAATGGCATGCCCCATTAAGCCGTCCAATAGCCCGACATCTCTAAACCAATTTAACCATTTTTTACCACCATGAAACAAGTTATTTGTTTATTTGCCCTGCTGTTCGCCTTATTAGGTGCCAACCTAAGCGCATCAGCACAATCGACCGCCGACACCGAAAAAGGCAAGGCAAAAGCCAAAATAAAGGGCGAGGCTGCCAAAGAAAAGAAAGCAGATGCTGCCGAGAAAAAAGCAGAGGTAGCCGAGAAGCCCGCGAAAAAGCTGCCTCAACCCGAAAAATGACCGCCAAAGAGCGCGAAAAAGCAGCAAAGGAGAAAGAAAAAGCCCGTAAAAAAGCGGCAAAAGAAAAAGAAAAAGCTCGAAAAGAGGCAGCAAAAGAAAAGGAGAAAGCCCGCAAAGAGAAAGAAAAAGCTCGAAAAGAAAAAGCCCAAAATAAGGATAAAGACAAAGACGAGGATAGCGACAACGAAAAGGTAAAAGGCAAAGTAAAAGAAAAATAATTACCATCACCATTTATCAAGTCCATAGCCAAACCTCGCTTTTGGCTATGGACTTTTTATCTCCAACACCACTATACAATAAATATGCTCCGATGGACTAATTACCACCAACATTGCCATTATTGCGATGGCACCGATGCCCCTGAAACCTATATCAAGGCAGCCCTGGCGCAAAACGTCGGCTCTTTTGGCTTTTCGAGCCATGCCACCGTGCCGTTTAGCGTGCCTTGGTGCATCAAACCGCATTTATTTGATGCGTATATCGAACATATCAAACGACTAAAAAGCGAATATGCCGACCAACTGCCTATTTATGTAGGCATGGAGATAGATTATATACCCTCGCTCATCAACCCCCGACAAGCGCAGTTTGACAACTTAGACTACCGCATTGGGTCGGTGCATTATTTGCAACCTAACCCCGAATTGCCCTTGTTTGAAGTAGACGGTACTTCCAAATCTTTCCGCGAGGGTTTGGAAACGCTGTTTGCCAATGATATACGTCGCGCCTGCGAATTATATTACAGCAGCACCCGCGATATGTTGCGCCAATGCCCACCCGATATTTTGGGACATATAGACAAAATAAAAATGCGAAATACCGACAACCGCTATTTTTCAGACACCGATATTTGGTATAGGCAAGCCGTGATGGATACCTTAGATGTGGCTGCCGAAACAGGTGTAGTGATAGAGGTAAATACGCGCAGCATGTATAAGAAAAAAAATATACAACCCTACCCGTCCTATTGGGTCTTGGAGGGCATACGCCAACGCCGTATCCCGATTATGCTCAACTCAGATGCGCACCAACCCCGCGAAATTACCGCCGAATTTGCGCAAACTGCCGAGCAACTCTATCAATTGGGTTTCCGCGAACTACACATCATCACACCACAAGGCATAGCCCCCCGACCCTTTACAGCAGAAGGAATAGAGATATAGAGTGGTCTGATTTTTTAAGTTTTATACACTTACCTTACACGAGTTTCATGCCTACGGTATCATAGATTCAAGTAGTAAATGCGACATTGTTTAGTTGATTTTGATGCAAGTTAATCGATTCGATAGGCGATAAGAATCCGAGTCTTTTTCTTGGTCTGTTGTTTATTTGTAACTATTTAGGTATTGCGCTCCTCTATTCTAATTTATGTTTGTAGGTCGTATTTATTCCTCCACATATCTAATGTTAGATGCCATACCTACGGTATTTTAAGAATCGTACTTGCTATGTGCTACCAATATAACATGCCTACGGCATTTTAAGAAACGATTAAGGTAATTTCTATATTTCCCAAATTTAAGGTTAAATTTTCGATTTTTTACTTTTGCAGGAAATCTAATGAATAGCATAGTGACGAAGTTGCCTAAATAGTTACAATCATGTCTATGCCCTCTAAGCGACACCGACCCGCTATCTGCTCAGGGCTAAGACCAGCACGAAGATACTGCGCAATCTGTTGCTCCATCGCCGCACTATTGCGCTCCAACTCACGATAAACCGCGCTATGATGTATGTTTAAATAGTGTGCAATAAAAGTCGCGGACTTTTGAGCTACATGCAAAGCTTTTATTCCATATCTTTGCGATAAGGTTAGATGCTACATATTTTGTTTTCTTGTAATTATTTAGGCGGTGCCAAGCATTCGAGTGCTAAGAAATGACTTCTCAATCCCGCTATGGATAAAACGTTGGGAGCAAAGAAATAGCAGCACAAAATACAATCCTACTGTTAGATGCCATACCTACGGCATTCTAAGAACCGTATCTGCCTGATGCTACTAATATAACATGCCTACGGCATTTTAAGAAACAATCAAGGTAATTTCTCCATTTCCCAAATGTACGGCTAAATTTTCGATTTTTTACTTTCGCAAGAAGTCTGATAAATAACTGAGCAACGAAACTGCCTAAATAGTTACCTTAGAACAAACTAATTTTACCCCTGAACAAATCTAATAAATGAAAGGAAAAGAACTTCGGGAATTAGAAGCCGAATTGTGGCGAGCCGCAGACCAGCTCAGAGCAAACAGTAAACTAACGGCTTCGGAATACACAATGCCCGTATTAGGGCTGATATTTTTGCGACATGCCTACAACCGCTTTCGAAAAGCAGAAGTGGAGGTGGAAAAAGATTTGCCCGTGCACCCACAGCGTGGCAAACGACCTGTTACCAAAAAAGATTTTCAAGAACGAAATGCAATGCTCCTACCCAAAGAGGCGCAGTTTGACTATCTGGTTTCATTGTCCGAAGATAAAAACATAGGCGAGAAGATTGACAACGCAATGAAACTGATTGAGGACGAATACGACCACCTCAAAGGCGTGTTACCCAAAAACTTTTCTGTTTTCAGTAGCGATTTGTTGCGAGAGTTGCTCCGCATTTTCAATGAAGAAGTGCTGCAAAAAGCCGAAGGCGATTTGTTTGGTAAGATTTACGAATACTTCCTCAACAAATTTGCTATGACGGGCGCACAAGAAGGCGGAGAGTTTTTTACGCCTATGAGTTTGGTGAAAACCATTGTGAACGTCATTGAACCCGACCACGGCACTGTGTTTGACCCCGCCTGCGGCAGCGCGGGTATGTTTGTGCAAACGGGCTATTTTATAGAAAACGAAGGTTTGAAACCCGTCGAGAAGGTTACTTTCTTCGGGCAAGAAAAAGCCGAACTCAATACCAAACTTGCCAAAATGAACATGGCAGTGCACGGGCTGGAAGGCAAGATACAAGAAGGCAATACTTTTTACGAAGACAAACACAACCTCGTGAGGCGTGCTGATTTTGTAATGGCAAATCCACCGTTTAACGTAGATGGTGTAGACAAACTCAAAGATGCCGTTAGGAAAGACCCTCGTTTGATTTTGGGCGGTAAAGTAAACCTGCCCAAAAACGACAACGCCAATTATTTGTGGATTCAGTATTTCTACAACTACCTGAAATCCCCTTCGAAAGACGCACGAGGTGGCAGAGCGGGTTTTGTAATGGCTTCGTCTGCCAGCGACGCAGGACACAGCGAAAAAGACATACGCGAAAAATTGGTAAGAACAGGCGCAGTAGATATAATGATAGCTATTGGCAACAACTTTTTCTATACCCGTTCATTGCCTTGCACGCTGTGGTTTTTCGACAGAGAAAAAGAAGTGGATACGGAAAGAAAAGACAAAGTATTGATGCTCGATGCCCGAAAAATATACCGAAAAGTAACCAGTAAAGTAAACGATTTTAGCCCCGAACAATTGCAAAACCTCATTTGTATTGTAAACCTATACCGTGGCAATACAAAAAAGTTTGAAAGCACGGTAAAAGATTATTTGCAAACTTCTGCCGACTTAGCCCAAAAAACCGCCGAAGCCACCACCGAACTGCAAAATCATTGGCAGAAACTGCTTGAAACCCTTAGCAAATTTAGCCTGAAACAAGACTCGCAGGATTTGGCGATGGATACAATAATACCTGAATGGCGGGAAATAGAAAGCGAAGCAAAACACATATATGACCTGCAAAATGCCTTAATCGCCGACATTGCTTTATTGGATAATCCTGCCAAGCCTGTAAGCGCAGAAATCGTGGTGCAGACAAAAGCACTCCGCAAACCACAAGACAAACTCATCAAGCAATTGCTCGATGCCATCAGCACAGCCACCAAAGAATACCAACTGAGCAAAAACAAAAATTGGAAAGCCCTTGATGTGCGGGCAAAATACATTTCGCCCCTTTCAGCCCTACAACAACAACTCAGCGGCAACCCCGATGAGGAAGAACCCGGCTTGCTGCACGAAACCGAATATTTCTACAAACAAGCCCAATGGCTTACGAGCCGTTTTCCCGACGGCGTGTATATCGATGTAGAAGGATTGTGCAAAGTAGTAACCCGAGCCGACATCGAAGCTAAGGATTGGAGCCTAAGCCCAGGCCGATATGTAGGCGTGGACACCAGCACCACCGATGAGGACTTTGACTACCAAGAACGCCTTGCCGAAATACACCTCGAATTAGAAGGCTTGAACGAAGAAGCCTTTGCCTTAGCAAAAACTATTTCTGAAAATTTTAAATTGTTGGCAGTATGAAGTGGGAGAAAGTTGAAATAGGTCAACTCGGAGAGGTAATAACAGGGAATACTCCACCGAGGAAAAATCCTGAATTATACGGAGATTTTATCCCCTTTATTAAGCCAACAGATATAGAAATTGATAGACGTTTTACACCCAACCCTGAAGAATGCTATTCTGAACTTGGGTTTGAAAAATATAGAAAATCATTAGGATTCAGGAACTTCATCAGGTAGAGAAAACGTTTCTAAATCTGCCTTTTCAAGCATTGAAGTTAAAGTTGTAAAACATCTCCCCACCCAACGCAAAATCGCCTCCATTTTATCGGCTTATGATGATTTGATAGAGAATAATTTGAAGCGGATAAGATTGTTGGAGGAGAAGGCGTTTTTGAGGTATAAACAGATTGTGAGGGAGGAGAAAATGGAGGTTGAAGGTAAATTGGAAAACTTTATTCGAACTGTAAAAAGAAAGACCAAAGTTCCCAAAGCTGACTACAAGGAAAAGGGTGAATTTCCAATTATTGACCAAAGCACAGATTTCATTGGGGGTTATACAAATGAGAAAGAAGCTAGTTACAATGATGTACGAATGATTGTTGGTGGAGAGCATACTAGAATATTGAAGTACATCAATTTCCCATTTGCTTGTGGGGCTGACGGCACTCAATTAGTCAAACCTGAACATCCAAATATCTCAGTCGCTTATTTATATTTTGAGTTAATCAGCTGTAATCTTGCAAACTATCACTATGCAAGACATTTTAAGTTTTGAAAGAACAAGTAATAAGATTGCCAAGTGAAAAAGTAATGTTAGAATACAACGTCGAAACAGATAATATTTTTAACCTAATTCAGCTTTTAAGGTTACAGAACACCCTCCTCCGCTCGGCACGGGATATTTTATTACCGAGACTGATGAACGGGCAAATAGAAGTGTAAGGGTGTCGCACAAGGGCAACCACGAGGACAACCACGAGGGATTGCCCCAACGAAAAATAAAAAAAAAGGGCAACCACGAGGGATTGCCCCAACGAAAAATAAAAAAAGGGCAACCACAAGGGATTGCCCCAACGGAAAATAAAAATAGGGCAACCACGAGGGATTGCCCCAACGGAAAATAAAAATAGGGCAACCACAAGGATTGCCCCGACGGAAAATAAAAATAGGGCAACCACAAGGGATTGCCCCAACGAGAAATAAAAATAGGGCAACCACGAGGATTGCCCCAACGGAAAATAAAAATAGGGCAACCACGAGGGATTGCCCCGACGGAAAATAAAAATAGGACACCACGAGGGCAACCACGAGGGCAACCACGAGGATTGCCCCGACAAAAATAAAAATATGAATCAATACAATCCAAATATCCATCACCGCAGGTCTATACGCCTGAAAGGTTACGATTATTCGCAGGCGGGATTATATTTTATTACCATTTGTGTACAAAACCGAAAACGTTTGTTTGGCGAAATCGCAAACGGAGAAATGATATTGAACGATGCAGGAATAATGGTCGAAAACGAATGGTTGAAATTACCCGAACGATTTAACAACATCCAATTGCATGAATATGTTGTGATGCCCAACCATTTCCACGCCATTTTGGAAATCGTCGGGGCAACCCACGTGGTTGCCCCAGACCACGATACCGCCCCAAATTATGACATTGACCAACAACAAGAAGGGCAACAAGAAGGGCAACAAGAAGGGCAACAAGAAGGGCAACAAGAAGGGCAACAAGAAGGGCAACCACAAGGGATTGCCCCGACGGAAAATAAAAAAAAGGGCAACCACGAGGGATTGCCCCAACGAGAAATAAAAATAGGGCAACTACAAGGGATTGCCCCGACGAAAAATAAAACCATTGGTGATATGCTGGGTGCATTTCAATCAATTGTAACGGTGGAATATATTCGCGGAGTTAAAACATTGGGATGGAAACCGTTTAACGGCAAATTATGGCAGCGCAATTATTGGGAACACATCATTAGAGACGAACAAGCCTATCAAAACATTTCTAATTATATAATCAATAATCCCAAAAAATGGGATGAAGATAAATTTAAAACATCATGACTTGGGAATATTCAGAAAATAATTTAATAGAACAAACCGCGATTGATTTATTTTCCAATCGCTTGGGTTGGGATACGCTATTGCCTTACAATAAAGAAGACTTTGGCGAAGGCAGCACTTTGGGCAAACGGGACAAAAAGGAAGTTGTGCTCAAAAAAATATTTTTTGAAAAGCTGAAACAGCTCAATCCTAACTTGCCTGAACAAGCCTACGAGCGAGCCTACGAAAAGCTCATTGCAGAAAGCAGTACCAAATCATTAGACGAAATCAATTACGAAAAACATCTATTGCTTCGCAATGGTATTCCTATTGATTTCATAGCCACGGAGGGCGAACACGCGGGTTCGACCCAACATAAGACACTAAAGGTTTTCGATTTTGACAATGTTGATAACAACCATTTTTTAGCTGTTCGCCAATTGTGGATTCAGGGCAAAAGCAACCGTAAACGCAGACCTGATATAATCGGCTTTGTAAATGGCATTCCGCTGCTGTTCATAGAGCTGAAAGCGGCTCACCAAAAATTAGAAAACGCCTACAAGGATAATTTCACCGACTACAAAGACGTAATCCCCGAACTTTTTTATTACAACGCCTTTGTAATGTTGAGCAATGGCATTGAAAGCCGTATTGGAAGCATTACGGGCAAGTATCAGCACTTTCACGAATGGAAACGCATCACAGAGGAAGACGAAGGCATTGTTGCGTTAGATAGAATTATTGTAGGCGTTTGCGAGAAAAAACGTTTTTTGGATTTGTTCGAAAACTTTATTCTGTTTGATAATTCATTAGGCAAAGTGGTAAAGGTCATTGCCCGAAACCATCAGTTTATTGGCGTAAACAAAGCCCTTGAAAACATCAAACATAAAGAGCAATTGTACAAACTGGGCAGAATCAGTTTAGAAGAAAAACAAAAACTCGGCGTGTTTTGGCATACGCAGGGTAGCGGCAAATCGTATTCGATGGTTTTCTTTTGCCAAAAAATACATCGCAAGTTTACGGGCAGTTATACTTTTTTAATCGTTACCGACCGCAATGAATTAGACACACAGATTTATAGCACATTCAGCGGCGTAGGTGCAGTGCCACAAGTAAGGGCAGGGGCAAAAGATTCGTTAAAAGCCAACACGGGAGAGCATTTGAGGCAGTTGCTCGGTTCAGAACACCGCTACTTATTTACACTCATTCACAAATTCAACTTTAACGAACAAATAACACAGCGGGATAATATCATTGTCATTTCGGACGAAGCCCACCGAACTCAAGGCGGGCAGATGGCTATAAACTTGCGTAATGCTTTGCCAAACGCTTCATTTATAGGGTTTACAGGAACTCCACTGTTCAAAGATGGTGAAATAACTAAGCGCATTTTTGGCGATTACGTTTCCCGTTATGATTTCAAACGAAGTGTAGATGATGGGGCAACCGTTCCATTGTATTACGAAAACAGAGGCGAATATTTAGGCTTGAAAAATCCCATTATCAACGAGCAAATACGAGCTGTAATAGATGCCGAAAGCGAAGATTTAGACAGCGACCAACGCAGCAGAGTGGAACAACTATTTGCACGCGAATATCCAATTCTTACAGCAGAAAAACGATTAGATGCCATTGCCAAAGATGTAGTGTGGCATTTCTGCAACCGTGGCTACAAAGGCAAAGGAATGTTTATAACATTGGATAAACTCACAGCCGTAAAGATGTATGACCTGATTACGGCACATTGGAAAAAATATGTGGAGCAATTGGAAAAAGAAATTTCCAAGGGAGGATATGGCGACCAGGAACAGTTGGAAAAAAAACATGAACTGCGATGGATAAAGGAAACGGAAATTTGTGTGGTGGTGAGTTCCGAGCAAAACGAAATTCAGAAATTTCAGAAATGGGGTTTAGACATCGAGCCACACAGGGAGAAAATGAACACCCAAGACCTTGAAGCGAGGTTTAAAGATGAATATGACCCTTTCCGTTTTGTAATTGTTTGTGCGATGTGGATTACAGGTTTTGACGTGCCTGCCCTTTCTACCTTGTATTTAGACAAGCCTTTGAAAACTCATACCTTGATGCAAGCCATTGCGAGAGCCAACCGAATCAGCGAAGGCAAAAACAACGGTTTGATTGTGGATTATATCGAAACTTACACTGCCCTGCTGAATGCTTTGGCAATTTACGGCTCTGGCGGTGAAGAAAACGGTGGCGAAAAACCCGAACCACCTGTAAAACCAAAAGAAGAACTAATCAAACAATTAGAAGAGGCATTAGAAGCGACTGAAGCATTTTTGCGGGACGAAGTGAATTTTGATTTGCAAGAACTCATCAACGCAGACGATTTGTACAAATTAGCTGCAATGGAAAAAGCCGTGAATGCTGTTTATACCAATGATAAAACCAAACAGAAATTTCAGGTTTTGGCAAGAGAAGTTTTTAACAAATACAACGCCCTGCAACCCGACAAAGTATTGAATCAATATGCGCCAAGAAAAAATGCTATTAATGTCATTTACACTAGAATTGAGAAGAATACTGAAAGTGCAGATGTTGCCGACCTAATGCGAAAGATTCAAAATGTGGTGGATAAATCCATAGAAAATATGGTTGCAGAACCCGAATACAACGAAGAAAAAATCATTGACCTAAGCGGATTAGACTTCGACTTATTGGAGCAATATTTCCTAAAGACAAAGAACAAAAATGCAGCCGTTCAATCACTCAAAGACAAAGTTGAAAAGCAATTGAAACGGATGCTAGAACGCAATCCATTGACCGTTGACTATTACAACCGCTATCAGGAAATCATTGATGAATACAACAGAGGAAAAGACGAAGTGGTAATCAAAGAAACTTTCCGAAAGCTGATTGAACTCGTAAACTCGTATTCAGAAGAAGAAGCCGACACCAAACGAGAAGGACTGACAGACGAGCAAAAAGCCATTTTCGACATTCTCAGACACGGTAAGAAGTTGGAAGAAAAAGAGAAAAACAAAATCAAGAAAATTTCGATTGAACTGCTTGACGAACTGAAAAAAGAAAAACTGAAAGTTGAACAATGGGCATACAAATCAGTAACAGTGGCAGCCGTTTTCAATATGGTATACGATACCTTATTTGAAGGATTGCCTTGCCCGACCTATCAAGCTGAGGACATTGAGGAAAAGACAGAATCAGTATGCAAACATTTAAAACGCCAATATTTTGGAGGAGGAATGAGTATTTACAATCATCAATATTAGCCTACTCCCGCGAACACGCGCATAGACTCCTAAGAAAACTCCCCACCGCCCAGGCTCAAATCGTGGGCGGTGGTCGATTGTTCGCAACCATTTAGGCAAATCGAGACACGCGCTCCTGCCCTTGTTTTGATTGGGAATTGATACGAAGCGGTCTTGGTTATGCTGGTGCATATCGGGATTCATGCCTCTAAGCGGATTGGGTTTTGGGCTTGTTTGCTACAAACTCTCTAAAAATTTAATGACTGCTTCTCTTTCCGTTTTGCTTAGGTTGCTAAAATTTTCTTTGCTGTTTTCTGCTTCTCCGCCGTGCCACATGATGGCTTCTTGTAGGGTTTTGGCTCGTCCGTCGTGCAGGTAATTGGCTTGTTGCCCGCCTACTGTCTTGGTTAGCCCAAGCCCCCATAGGGGTGGGGTTCTCCATTCGTTGCCGTTGGCTTCAAAATCGGGGCGATTATCTGCCAAACCCTCGCCCATATCGTGCAGCAATAAATCGGTATAGGGATATATTTTTTGGTTGCTCAAAAAGGCATATTCCGAGTGTTGCCCTGTAATAAATTTTGGATGGTGGCAGTTGCCACATCCTATTTGCATAAATAGCTCTTTTCCGCTAATTATACTTGGGTCTGTTGTATTGCGCCTCTGCGGAACGCCCAAGGACTGTGCATAAAAAGCGGCTGCTTTCAGGGTAATATCATCAATTTCGGGGTCGTCGGCAAGGGCATCGCCTTGCGTTTGTCCATAGCTATTTTCTTGCGCAAAATACGGGTTAGTAATGCCCATGTCTTGGTTATAGGCGGCTGCCGATTGCTGCAATAGGTTTGGCTGCCCTGCTTTCCAGCCAAATCTCCCTACGGTTGTCTGTTGGTTTTTAACGTCCCAAACCCGATTGACTTTGCCCGAAATACCGTTATTATCTGCGTCGTCGGGGTCGGCTAAGGCTAAGATGTCGCTTTCTCTAATGGCTTCTAAAAGCCCCAAGCCTATGACGGGCGGCGCCATGCGTGGCGACATCATCATATTGGGTGGAATAGGCAAGTAGGGATTGACGATAGAAAAAACGGGTTTGGATAGTGTTATTTGTTCTCCGTCTATAAATGTTTTTATTTCTTCTACTTCGTACCATGTCAGTTGGGCTTCGGGAGTTTTTCCGAAAGTGGCTTTTGTTTGTAGTTGTCCGCCATAATTGGGCGCGGCGAGTGGCTCTCCGTGGCTGCCTATGCCCTCTATGCTCAGGCGAAATAACAAGCCCCTCAAATCGTTTCCGTCGGTCGGAAAAGGCGACCTACCATTAGAGACGTGGCAGTTTTCGCAAGCATTTTGGTTAAAAATGGGTCCTAAACCGCCGTTGATGGTATTAGGAGCTGTGACAAAGATGTCGCCAAAGGCTTTGTCTGCTTCTCGGTGGAGGTCTAATTCGGCAGTGCTGAGGTTGGCTGCGGGCTGCTGAAATGCCTGTATATAGGTGCCTGATATGCTGGTGGCACCGCCGAGGTTAAGGTCTTCGTCTTCTAATAAAATATCCTCATCGGGCTTACACCCGACGAGGATAGTCGAAATTAGCATTAGTAAGAAAAAATGCCGTTTCATGGTATTATAGATTTGAAATGATAGGTAAAACTTCGCTTTCTATCGTTTGTTGCAAGGTTCTCACTTTTTGTTGTGCATTCTCTACGCTTGGTATGGCATTAAAAATAGCCGAAGTAAAAGTACCCTCTATATTTTCGATGGCGGCGATAGCTTCGTCAATTTGTTGCTTAACCTTTGTGTCTAAGGTAGCATTTTTTGCCGCGATGATATGAGAAAGCCCCAGACCCGTTGTGTTTTTATAGATACCGATATAAGCATTTTTAATGCTGCGGATATTGTCGGCAAAATCTTGCTTCGAGTTGCTGCTAAATCGGCTTTCTTCTAAGTCAGCATTTTGTTGGCTTAGTGGGTCGTTTATTTTGCCATTAGCTACCTCGTCGGCTATGGTTACTAAGCCCGCTACCACTTCTTCTAAGGCTGCTTTTTGAGATGGATAGACGGTATTGCCCGCTTCTCCCGCACTGATTACATTATTGATAAAGTTATTTTGTTCGGGTTTCCAAGCATAGTACAATTGTTGTGTGGCACCTTCCAAGCTCTGGGCGCAAGCCCTCAAATATTCAAATTGGCGGGGTGTAAAATCGCCCATTTGTTTATTACCATCAATGCCAAAAACCAAATATTCGATAGTATGAAATCCTTTTAAAGTGCCGTCAAGCCCATCGATATAGGCTTTTGTCAAGGCGTTTGAGCTGGCTAATACTGCGTCTAAGTCGGGCTGATTGACGGGCCAGCTATCTATGGCGGGATCAATGCCTTGTTGGTCGACGGGTCCGAACAAGAAGCCTTCGGATTGTTCCCAAGGCACACGCGCATCGCGCCATGCTTGGCGAGCCGCTTCTAAGTTAGTTGCCGAGGGGCTTGTTTCTAAGGCGGTCAAGGCGGCTACTAAATCGATGGTTTTGGCATCTAACTCGGCATAAGTGCTTAGAATGACATCATTGCCTAAGTTTTGGAGTATGTTTTTATAGTCGTCTTTGTCGTCGATATCTTCTTTGTCGCAGCTCGAAATACAGAAAGCAGACAAGGCAAGGGCAAAAATATAAAATTTTTTCATTGTTTAAAAAAAATATTTATGTTAAGAAAATTAGAATTCAAAGGCAAAACCCGCAATTAGTGTTCGTTCAGCCCTACCGCCGTTTACGCTGGTCGGGGCGGGTGCGCCTACGGTGCGGACGGTATATTGAGTTTTTAGATGAACTTCGTCAATTATTTTATAAACTGCTCCGATTGTCCATGACTGCCTTTCCCAGCGCGGATTATTAAAAATCAGTCCTTCGGTAGCAAATTGCGTATCGTAATAGTCAAAGCGTCCGTAAAGCGTACAATTCTGTTTAAAATCTTTTAACCATAAGCCCTTGTCACCAATGACAACAAGCCCTACTTCTGCAAAGCCGCCAATGGCAGCAGCCCCGACGGGTGTTCGTTTTACGTTTAAATTATTGGAAAGATTTCGATTTTGGTTTGATAAGGCTTCCGAATTGCCCATGATGCCATAAAATGCCATACCACTAATGCAAAAAGGAGCTTTGGTATATTGCACATGCACTTCGCCCAAGCCAATTGGCGTTTGAACTTTTAAATCGGGTTTGGGGCGGTTGCCCGAAATAGTTCTGCTGCCATACGCCGAGATACCTACCGAAAAATCATCATTTGGGCGATAATCTAAACGCCCTGCAAGGGCAAAATTTTCGGCATTGACCATTTCAAAGCGCATTTGATTGCCGCGTTTAATCCAGTTTGCCGAATTGAAACCGCTATTGTCTAATCCGTTGACAAATGCTACGTGATATTGCCACCTGCTTTTTTCCCCAAATTCACCCCTTAGCAACAAGCCGTTCTCTGTCCAATTTTCGGGCAATATCTGCATCTCCATCTCGGAAGCGGCGGCAGTTAGGTAGTCCGTAGGTTCGTCTCGCCTGAACATCAAAGCGAAAGGCACTTTTACCCTACCTACTTTTAATTGCAGTTTGGGGCGCAAGGCAAATTCTATATTCATCTGCTCGACCAATACTTCGCCACCTTTGCTCACTTCATATTCAAATTCGCCAAATTCTTCAAATCGGTCAAATTCGACATCTACACCCGTGCCGCCATGCTCAAATTCGATTTCGGTATTAAGCTTAATTTTATCCGTCCATCGATAGCCAAAATCGACTATAAAACGTTCGTTATCAATCGCGTCGCGCTTGACGCTATCGGTTTGCCAATCGAAATGATAATAGTTCATCGCTCCGTAGCCCGATAAAGAAAAGCGGCTGAGTTTGGCTAAAAAAGTATTGTTAGAGAGCGTATCTCGCTGGGCAAGGAGGCAAATAGGGCAAAAAAATAAGAGGATAAGGCTTTTCTTAATCATTGCGGTAAATTATTTTTTCTCGCCGCAAAGGTATGATTTTTTATTTAGACTAATTATAAGTTAGTTGCTTTTTTCTTTCTACCTAAGCCATTTTTATCGTTTTTGAGGTCATATCCTGCTGTTCGCATAAAAAATCCCCACAAAGCAAGCTATGGCTTTGTGGGGAATGTAGGGCGAATATCGGGTTATCGGGCGAATATTGATTCGCCCCTATTGGGCGAATATCGGGGTATCGGGCGAATATCGGGTTATTGGGCGAATATCGGGTATTGGGCGAATGTTGATTCGCCGCTACTAACTGCCCAATACTTCGGCGAGTTTGGCATCTAAGGCTTCGCCACGTAGGTTTTTGGCTATGATTTTGCCATCTTTATCAATTAAAAACGAGCTGGGTATAGAACGCACACTATATTGCGCTGCTGCTGCCGAGTTCCAGCCGCCTAAGTCGCTCACATCGATGCCCAAGTCAATTTATCGGCTTCGATGGCTTCTTTCCATTTATCGGCTTTTTGGTCGAGCGATACGCTGTAAATATCAAAGCCCTTGTCTTTAAATTTTTGGTAGGCAGCTACTACGTTGGGGTTTTCTTGGCGGCAGGGGCGGCACCACGATGCCCAAAAAATCGATGAGTACCACTTTGCCCCGCAGCGACGACAAAGCGATTTCTTTGCCTGCGGGGTTGGCGAGTTTGAGGTCGGGGGCTTCTTTGCCTACTGCTATATTCATCGCCGATTGCATAGAAGCTATATAGTTTTGGAATTGCGATGTCAAAGGGCTATTGGGCAATTCGGTCTGCAAGCGTTGGGCAAATTTTTGATAGCTCTCATAGTTATCTTCTATGGATAGGTTGCTTACCGCCATATAAGCCAACAAGGGATTTTTGACCGTATCGCTATATACTTTGAGGTAGGCTTCGCGTTCGGCGGGTTGTTTAGCTTGTATATCTTTGATAAGGCTGTGCAATTGGGCAGTTTCGAGCGAGCCTGTAGTCGAGAAAGAGCTGGGATTTTGCACATCTAATGTCACGTCCATCGTTTTATTGTCGATGATGAGCAACATTGCCGTACCGTTGCCAACGCGCAAACGCCCCAGCGATTGCTGCGCTACTTTGCCCCGCAATTCAAAAGTACCGTCGGCTTCGACAGTTGCCGTATCAATAGCGCGTGCCGTTTGTGCCGTAATTTCTTCCAAATAAATGGGGGCACGGGCCGACATATTGTTAATTTTCCCTTTGATAAGGTAGCCATCGACGTTAGAGTCGCCGCCCATGCTACCCATTTGGGTACAGCCTGCCAATAAGAGTACTAATAACGAGGTACTTAACAAGCAATTTAGGTGTTTCATTTATTATGATTTTTTATAAATTTGTTATTTGTGTTTTCATTGATATTTTGTAACTGTTTAGTCTTGTAGGAACAGCCCACAAGAATAGCTATTTCTAATCGAATATGCAGCAATTTCAGGCATTATTAGATAGATATAGCCCAGAACCCCATACCCAAAACCCTATACCCCAAATAGTTACGATAATTTTTTTATGACTGCGGTGCAAACAGTCATTTTAAATAGACCTGTGGCAGTGGCACTTACTTGGGCGAAAAATGGTGCTTTTTTGCCTGCTTTTCGTTTATTTTTGGAAATATAGCTCTACTATGCCTCCAAAAATAAGCCTCTAAAATAGTTGCCCATCGCAAATCATCAATTATTCAACGCTTCGGATAGCATTTTGTTGGTGGTTTTGGGGTCTAATTTTACCGTAGATAAGCGCATGACTTCACCCATAAAAAAGCCAATCAAGCCTTTTTTGCCGTGGTGTCGGTAGGCTTTTACCTTGTCGGGGTGCTGTGCCAATACTTGTGCGATGATTTGAGCAGTCAGGTCGTTGTCGTCATGTGTAAGCAATTGTAGCTGGGTGGCTAAGTCTTGGGGTTTGGCATTGGGTTGTTGGGCAAGGGCGGGCAGCAATTGTTGGGCGGCGGTCGAAAAACTCACCTTGCCCGCCTCCACCAATTCGACCAATTCGGCGAGGCATTGCGCCGACAATGGGCATTGCGCCATCGTCAATTGGTGTTCGTGTAGGTAATTGCGTATCGGACCCAGCAGCCAATTGGCAATAGCCTTGGTGTGCTGGGTCAGTTGGGCAGTTTGGTCAAATAGTTGGGCTGCTGCGAGGTCGTCGGTGAGTTGTTGGGCATCGTAGGGGCTTAGTTGTGTTTGTTCTATGTATCGGGTATATCTTTGCTGTGGCAGTTCGGGCATTGTAGCGCGGCATTGCTCGATATAGGCATCGGTGAGTACGACGGGCGGTAGGTCGGGTTCGGGAAAATATCGGTAGTCGTCTTCGTTTTCTTTGGTTCGCAGGGCAAACGTTGTATTGGTATCGGCATCGTAGCTGCGGGTTTGCTGCAATACGCGCTCGCCTTGTTCGATTAGGTCTATTTGTCGCTTTGCCTCCGATTCGATAGCGCGTTTGACATTGCGCAGCGAGTTCATATTTTTTATTTCTACGCGCTGCCCTAATTTTGGGTCGCCGTGTTTGCGCACCGATACATTGGCATCGCAACGACGGCTTCCTCTTCCATATTGCCGTCGCAGATACCCAAGTACTGCACCAATTGGCGCACAAGCCCTAAAGTAAGTAGCTGCTTCTTCGCCCGAGCGTAGGTCGGGTTCGGACACAATTTCGATAAGGGGCGTACCCGCACGGTTCAGGTCTATTTGCGAGTAGGCTTCGTGTTGGTCGTGCGAGCTTTTGCCCGCGTCTTCTTCGAGGTGTATGCGCGTAAGGCGTATGGTTTTGGTGGTGCCATTATGGTTTTTCAGCACTACTTGCCCGCCGTAGCAAATGGGTGTTTTGTCTTGCGAAATTTGGTAGCCTTTGGGCAAATCGGGATAAAAATAGTTTTTGCGGGCAAATTGGTTATAGCCTTGTATTTGGCAGTCGGTTGCCAAACCCATCATAACGGCATAGGCAACTGCTTTTTCATTTAGCACGGGCAAGGTGCCAGGGTGCGCCAAGGTAATATGGCTAACGTGGGTATTGGGTGCTGCCCCAAAGGCATTGGGGTCGGGCGCAAAAATCTTGCTGTGGGTAAGCAATTGGGCATGTACTTCCAAGCCCACTACCGTTTCGTATTGCTCATACTTATTCATGGCACAAAGTTAGGGCTTTTTGAGCATTTTTTTTGCTACCTGCAACAATTTGGCTTAGAACACCGCAAAACCATGCAATTACAACAGCCATAAAATACAATATTGTCGTACCTTTGTTCAATTAAGTCAATGTGCTGACTGCTTAATTTTGATGATTTCGGCTTAGGCTTTGGGCGGATATCTGTTTTCAAATTGCCCGAAATGGACATTGGTGGCTAAAATCATCTTGTCAAATCATTATACAATAAATATTTAATATTTTAATTAAAATTAAATTATCGCAATAAAATTTTGTTTATGGCTAAATTTATACCAAAACTACTATCTTTCTTTTTATGCCTTCCGCTGGCACTTTCGGCACAGCAAACCACCATATCGGGCATAGTTTCGGTACATAATAGCGAATACGAAACAGGCAAACGGCAATATGTGCAAGATGCACAAGTGGAATATGGCTCCCCAAAAACCAATCCACAAAGCACCGATGCCCAAGGCAATTTTACCTTTACCTTGCCAAATGTTTCCCAAAAGACCAATACCCAATTAATAGTTAAAAAGGAATCTTGGCAAGTTGTAAATATAGATGCTTTGAGCATAGCAGCAGCAACACAACAAGGAGTAGTGCGTATGGCTATGGCACAGCCCGAAAAAATTGCCGAATACCACCGCCAAATCTATTATATTAGCAACGCCGAAATCAAAAAAAACTTAACCGCCCTACTCAAACAGAAAAGCGACACCATCAAAACCCTGCTAAATGACAAACAAAAAAATGCTAATGTCCTATCAACGCTACAAATAGAATACTACAAACTACATGAATTTATCCCAAATATAGAAGCAGCAGCCAAAGACTTTGCACAGCACTACGCGCCTATCAATCTGGACGATACCACACCGCTTTATCAAACTGCATTTAGGCATTTCCAAAAGGCGAGTTTGATAAAGCTATGCAAGTGCTAACAGAGGCAGGTCTGGCGAGGCAAGCAAATGAAATGATAGCAGAAGAACGAGTACTGAGCGACGCGCAACGAGTGCTATACAAACAAGATGTATCGAGAGGCGAACATAAAAAAAATATTCTACAAGCACTGAACCTAAAAGCAGCGTTGCACAGAATGGCTTTCCAACTCGATAGCGTACAGTTTTATTTGACCCTAATGGTAGATTTGGATAGCAAGAATAAAAATGCCCTTTCGGATATGGCTAATCTATTCTCCGACCAAAATAAACACAAAAAAGCCATTACTTATTATGAAAAAGCCTTAGCCTTAGGCAAATTCGGCAGACTCAATTGAGATTTGCAACCACCTCGGCTTGGTTTATTATCGCACAGGAAAAATATACAAAGCAAAAAAATATCATCTCCAATCATTAAACATAGCACAGCGATTAGCCCAACACGACCCGCAACGCTTTGATGTAAAGGTGGCAAAAACGGCAATGGATTTGGGAGACACCTATTTTGCCCTCCGAAAAAAGCCCCAAGTAGAAGGATACTACCTGAAATCATTATATATTTACGAGAGGCTTGCCAAAAATGACCCACAACAATTTGAAGCCGATTTAGCACTCGCATTGAAAAAATACGGCATTGTTTATCAATGTGCAATGCAATACGATAGGTCCCGAGGCTTCCTTATTCGTTCTTTAGCCTTGCACCGAAAAGCCCTATTTAACGGTACAACCCATAACCCCTACGAGTACAATCGCGTTTTTCGTCTTTTAGAGTGTTTAAGAAAGAGATATATCGCTCAAAACAACTTCTCAAAAGCCGTAGAAGTACAAATCGAAAGAACCAAAAATTTAGAAATAATGAGAGAGAAGTACCCCGCAGAAACAGAAACAGCCGCCAACGAATACGGTAGTTTGTCGTGGTGGGCTTTGTTCGCCAAAGATTACGCCTTATCAGAAAAAGCCGCCCTGCGCTGTTTAGAATTAGATGCAACGAAAGAATGGGTATTGACCAGCCTCGGACACAGCCAATTGTTTAGGGGGCAATACGCCGCCGCCTTAGCCACCTACAATCAGCTAAAAGGCAAAAAAAACGGCGATAGGAGCTATAAAGACGTATTGCTACAAGATTTCAAAAGTTTAGCAGAGAAGGGCATTAAGCACGAAGATCTTGCCCGCGCTAAGGCAGAAATAAAAAATTGGTAGCCAAACCCTTGCCTATTTATCGCCCGATTTGATTTCGCACATCGGATGTTTTTGCCTAAATTCGGCGATTTGCGCCTCGCTCACCTTGCTACGTCTGCAATCCAAATAGCGCATTTCAGACAGGTTCATAATTGGTTCGAGGTTGTCGATGTTTGTATCGCTCATCGTCAAGGCACTTAGTTTGGGGCAATTGCGTAGCGGCTCTAAACTACGCACCTGCGTATAGGCAATATTGAGGGTATAAAAATTTTGCAAGCCCGACAAAGCAGAAAGGTCCGACACCGACCCCGCCGAACACCACAGCATCTGCAATTTGGGCATCTGTTTGATGGGCGACAAGTCAGACACTAAGGTATAATCCAAATTGAGCTTGACCATATTCGTAGCTCCGCTAATAGGTTCTATGCTATTGATGCCCGTTTGGGCAGCATTGAGCCATACTAATGTAGTGATGGGGCGCAGTGGTTCTAAGGTGACGATGTCGCGCTTGCCGCTGATGTCTAATTTAGGCAGGGTAAGCATTTTTATCAAATCATCGTCGCTTGGTGCGTCGAGCAGGTAAATGGCTTCTTTGAGGGGTTTGCGCCATTCGGGGCTTAGGCTGCTATACCATTGCCGATGGTCTATGTCGGTAGGACCAGTGGGTTTGCAGGCAGCAAATGACATTATAAACAATAAAAAAATATATTTATATTGTACGCGCATTGTATTTAAGCGAATATTTTTGTGAATTTGTAACTATTTAGGCGGTTTTGCCGCTCATTTGTTTATTGTTGCTTTGGTGTTGTTTCTTCTTTTGTCTTGACACAAAAAGAAGCAAAAGTCGCTTGTATTTTGCTTTCGCTAAAATGCTCCATTACAGGCGTGCCTAAATCCAAGGCGAAGTTTTTGCAGGACTTCGTAGGCGCGTTTTGAGTTGTCGCTGTGGATTTAGGAAACAAGCCACGCCTTCCATTCCACATTTTTTAACGCGAGCAAAATAAGGGCTGTAAATTAAGACGACATATAAACACAAACCGAAACAAGAAGGTATAGAGCATAAATAGTTACGTGAATTTGTAGTTTTTTTGTGTCATATCCAATTACCCGTAGCACAAGCTACGGCTGGGGCATAAATATAGCCTAACGTTGCAGCAGCAATGGCAACATATCGTATCGTCCGCTTTGGGTTTGCAACACACACCAATACGCGCCGTTGGGCAAGGCTTGTTGGCGGTTGCTTGTGCCATTCCAAGCGGCTTGGTGTGTGCCACTCGATAATTGCGCCTCTAACAAGGTAGCCACGATTTGCCCATTGGCATTGATAATATCCAAGCGCACGCGCTCAGGGCGAGGCAATGCTATCTCGACCGTACAACCTTCGTATTGGACAGGATTGGGGTAGGCACGGTTTAAAAGGCGTGGCGCGGCAGTAGGCGCGGCCGCGGGCTGTATGCCCACGATGGGCGAAATATCGGGCGTTTCTAAGCGTTGGGTAGTGTATAATCGGTATTCGCCTGCTTGCAAGGGTATGGTCGCCGTAGTGTTGGCTACGTTTATCGAATCGCCGCTAAAAAATTCGTACCACCAGCCCGCTTGCTGAAAATTGGGATTGATATTGCCTGGGTTCACGTCAAAATTGCCCAAAACAGTGGCTTTCATATCGCTGCCGTTCAAGGCAATTCGCTTCAAAGCTCCCGCCGTAGCCATCGAAAAATCGTCGGTACTAAATACCGCATGATTGGCTCTGATGCGGTTGAGGGCAGCAACGGTTTGGTAGAGGTGCTGTCGGTAGGGGTTATTGGCATAATCCCAGCGTATGGGTTTGGGGCATACCCGACAATCGTAATCGATAGAATAATCGTAGCCTAATTCGCCAAATTGCCAAATCATTTTCGGACCTGGTACGCTTAGAAAAAAGGTATTGGCTAATTCCAAACGACTTAGTGCCGTATTCAGGTTGCGGGCATTATGGCTGCTCACGCTATTGTTGCCATAGTTTAGGTTTTTGAACATCAATCGCTCTTCGTCGTGGCTTTCCATATAGCCTACCAAGTGCGGGTCGTCAAAATTGCGCACCTTATACGAGACGCGAGCAAAATTAGAGTTAGTATTCCAACCCATCGTAGCTTCGTTGTAGGCATAGTTCATATTGCCCCAGAGCATAAACCCATCGGCGGCGAGGGTTATTTCTTCGGTATCGGCGGCGAAATGCTCTAAAATAAGTCTTGTGTCGGGTGGGTAGTCCATACCGAATCGCGCAGGGCACGCCAAATGGCAATGCGCGAAGCATCGTATTGCCCCCAAGCATCTATATTGCCCAAGGTATTGTTTTGTGTAAATCCTTTGGACAAATCGAACCTAAACCCATCAAATCGGTATTCGGACAACCAATAGCGCAAAGCATCGGTGACGTATTGGCGGGTAGCAGGGCTTTCGTGGTTAAAATCATACCCTACATTAAAATCATGCTTGGCTACGGCATTGAACCAGGGGCTGTTGGCGGCGGGTTGGTTTAGGGCGGCATCCCAATAGAGGCGCACCAAAGGCGATTCGCCAAAATGGTGGTTAAAAACAGCATCTAAAACGACCGCTATCCCACGTCCGTGACATTCGTCGATAAGGGCTTTGAGTGCGTCGGGCGTGCCGTAGTATTTATCTAATGCCATACCAAACGATATATTGTAGCCCCAGCTAATATTGCCCTCAAACTCGGTAAGGGGCATCAATTGTAAGGTATTAATGCCTAAGCGTTGCAGATAGTCAAGTGTATCGCGTAGGGTATTAAAATTGTGCGCACCTATAAAATCGCGCAGCAATAGTTCATAAATGACCATATCGCGGGGTGCGGGTGCGACAAAATCGTTGTTTTGCCACGCATAATTGGGTTGCGCTGTTTGCAAAACAGATACAATCCCTGGTGCTTGTCCGGCGGGATAAGGTTTTAGGTCGGGGTAGGTTTCGTCGTCTATGTAAGAGTCGTTCCAAGCGTCGAGTATTTTATGGCAGTAGGGGTCGGCTATGCGCAAATCGCCATCGACTAAGTATTGATAAGCATATTCTTGCTGCGGCACGAGGTTGTCGAGCCATACCCACCAGCGTTTGCCGTCGGGTGTTTGGTTCATATAGCTTTCGAGGTCTAATTGCCATTGGTTAAAATCGCCCAATACGAATACGTGTTGTTTTTCGGGTGCATAAAGGCTTAACACCGCCGTATTGTCGTCGATATAGGTAATGCCGTCGGTTTGTACTTGGGCGGGCAAATCGGCTACTACTAAGGGCGGGCGTATAAAAAACGAGCTTGAGTCGGCGGCGGTAGTAGTGGCGTTTTGGGCAATAGCCTTGAGCCAATACGTACCTGCTTCGGGCAGTGTTTCGGTATATATAGTTGTGGTGAGGCTATTGGAAGTCACGCTTTGTATGGCTTCGCCATTGAGGTAAAGCGTAATTTGGTCGGCTAAGGAAGCGGCGACCGCTACATCAATGGCTGCCCCGCTCTCGACGATGAGCGGTTGTACGGAGGGCGTTAAGATGCTCACATTGAGCGTTGCTTCATAAACTTCGTAAAAAATATCGCCGCCTGTTTCGGTTTTGCCTTCGAGCCATACGCCCCCTACTTGGGTAGCACTGCGAAATACGAATGCCATTTTTAGGATTTCTTCGGAGGCAGGCACGCCGTAGTAAGTGCGTATGCTGGGCGATATAGTTAGCTGATACGTATCGGAACCCGTTTGGGTTAGTTTAGTTTCGGGTGTGTTTTGTCCCCAATTTGTTTTGACATACCGCCAATCGCTGTCAGAGGTGCTAAGGCTGGTAATTACCCCCGTATGGGCATATACGTCGCCGACATAATCGGCTAAACCACCCGAGCCCAAGGCAGCATTAAACGTAATAATGGTTTGGTCTAAGTCGGTCGGGAAAGTGGGGTTTGCCGAAATAAGTGCTTGGGCTTGCAAGGCATTATAACTACCCAACAAGCACAACAAGAGGGTAAATAGGTGTTTCATAGTTGGCTTATGGGGTTGTTAGTGAATTGGTAACTATTTAGGGTATGGGGTTTTGGGTATGGGGTAATGGGCAATACCCATCTAACAATGCCCGAAATCATGGCATATTCGATTAGAAATAGCTATTCTTGTGGGCTGCCCCTATAAGGCTAAATAGTTACGTGAATTGTTTTAGAATAGACTTGTGACCGTGGTCGGGTCGGAGTGGAAAAGAGATGTTTTTGGGCTAATAGAATCGCAATGACCTACAAACAGAGCCTTCCTCGATTTACAGACCTTCGCAATTTTCAAAAACTTGCCAATACTTACTTTACAATGTATTACGAATTTCGGTTGAATTTAATTTGCATCAATTTTGTTTTTTTTTCGCCCAAGTCTTACTACTGTCTTGAACAATAGATTTACCTGCCAATAGGTATTGCAAGTGTATTTGTCTGACGGTATTGGGTTGTATATTAAGCCCAGGACTTAAATCGTGGGCTTAGGGGGTGTGATGTCTTAATCTATCGAGGCCATTTCTTCGGCTGCTCCTTGCCATACGCGCGGCGTGATGTGGCGCACATGTTTGGCGATATGGCGTATATGGTCGGGAGTAGTGCCGCAGCAGCCTCCTACGATATTGACCAAGCCACTTTGGGCAAACTCTTCGATGACGGCACACATCTGTTCGGGTGTTTCGTCGTAGCCCCCGAAGGCGTTGGGCAATCCTGCATTAGGGTAGCAGCTCGTATAGCAGTTGGCTATTTTGGCTAAGGTTGCCAAATAGGGGCGCATTTCTTTTGCGCCGAGGGCACAGTTAAGCCCTATCGAAAATAAGGGCGCGTGCGATACAGAATTATAAAACGCCTCTACGGTTTGTCCTGACAAGGTGCGCCCGCTTTGGTCGGTGATTGTGAACGATACCATAATGGGTAGCTCGTTGCCCGTATCTTCAAACAAATCCATAATAGCGTATAGTGCTGCTTTGGCATTGAGGGTGTCAAACACTGTTTCGACCAACAGTATGTCTGCACCGCCGTCCATCAGCCCGCGTGCTTGTTCGTAGTAAGCGTTCCGCATTTGGTCGAAGGTAGTAGCTCGGTAGGCGGGTCGGTTTACGTCGGGCGATATAGAGCATGTTTGGTTGGTGGGACCTAGGGCACCTGCTACAAAGCGCGGGGTAGTATCATTGGTTTGTCGTTGGAAATCGGCTACGGCTTGGCGGGCAACTTGGGCGGCTGCTTTATTGATGTCGTAGGCGAGGTGTTGTAATTGGTAGTCGGCTTGCGAGATGGCGGTGGCATTAAAGGTATTGGTTTCGATGATGTCGGCATCTGCCAATAGGTATTCCAAGTGTATTTGTCTGATAATGTCGGGTTGTGTAAGGCATAACACATCGTTGTTGCCTTTTACGTCGATGGGGTGGTCGGGCAGCAAATCGGCACGAAACTGTGCTTCGGTCAGTTTGTAGGTCTGTATGAGGCTTCCCATGGCACCATCAATAACCAAGATGCGTTCCTGAATAGCTTGTTCTAACAATAGTTTAGACATATTTATTGATTGGTTGGTATTAATTAGTGGTAAATAACTGTTTTTGAGTAGAGCCGCCCTGTATTAGACTTGTGATAACGGCACTTGCTTGGTCCTAAAATGGTGCTTTTTTGCCTATTTTTCGTTTATTTTTGGGAGCATGACGAGGTGTTGTGTTCGCAGAAATAAGCCTCGTCTATCAGGCAAAAAATCCTTCCTTTCATGCTTCCAACTCGCGGCTGCTGTCCCAAGTCTATTACAAGGTGCTACTAAGTTGTTGTTGTGGGCGTTATCTCGGTGAATTATTTAGACGTAAAGCGTGCAATAGGCACTATCATTTCTTCGAGCGATACGCCGCCGTGCTGAAATGTATTTTTATAAAACTGTACGTAGTGGTTATAATTGTTGGGATAGACAAAAAACAGGTCTTCGCGGGCAAATATGAAGGTAGAACTTACATTAGGCGCGGGCAATTTGGCATCGGCGGGTCGTTTTATTTCCAATACTTCTTTGGGCGTATATTGCAGGTTTTTTCCGTGTTTATAGCGCAGGTTAGCGGTAGTATTGCGGTCGCCGATTACTTTGGAGGGTTGTTGTACGCGCACAGTGCCGTGGTCTGTTGTAATGATGAGGTTGATGGGCTTGTCTTCTATTCGGCGCAGGGCTTGCCATAGGGGTGAGTGCGTAAACCACGAGCGTGTAATAGAGCGGTAGGCGCGTTCGTCGCTGGCAAGTTCTTTGAGTACTTCCATTTCGGTGCGGGCGTGCGATAGCATATCTACGAAGTTATATACAATGACGTTGAGCCTATTGTTCAGCAGGTTGTGTACGCTATCGACCAAACTTTGCCCGTCTTGGTGATTGGTAATTTTGGTATAGCTGTGTTTTCCTTCGAAACGCAGGGTTTTGAGTTGGGCGCTTAGAAAATCGCTTTCGTACAGGTTTTTTCCGCCTTCGTAGCTATCGTTGAGCCACATAGTAGGGAAGCGTTTTTCGATTTCGGCGGGCATCATACCCGCAAAGATGGCATTGCGGCTATAATGGGTCGAGGTGGGCAAGATGCTATAAAAGGCATCTTCTGACACAAATCGGAATGCTTCGGACAGTATGGGCTGTATAATTTTCCATTGGTCGTAGCGCAAATTATCTATCAATACGATAAAATTAGATACTTGCGGGTCGGGGTCGAGGGCGGGCAATATTTTGTCGCGAAACAGGTTGTGCGACATAGTAGGGGCATCGGTTCTGCCTTGTATCCAATTGATATAGTTTTTGTTGATAAACTTAAAAAACTCGGTATTGGCTTCCTTTTTCTGCATTGCCAATACCTCTTGCATATCGAGGGTGAGTGCGTTTTCGAGTTCTAATTCCCAATAAACCAATTTTTTATACATCTCGACCCATTCTTGGTGGTCTAGTCCCATCTGAATAGCACTGATGATATGCCTAAATTCTTGTTGATAGCCTTGTGTGGTAGCTTCGCTTACAAGGCGGCGGTTGTCAATAATTTTTTTGAGGGTCAGTAAAATTTGGTTTGGCTTGACGGGTTTAATCAAATAATCGGTAATTTGCGCCCCGATGGCATCTTCCATGATATGTTCTGCTTCGTTTTTGGTAATCATCACGATGGGCAATTGGGTGTTAAGTGCTTTAATCCGCGTGAGGGTTTCTAAGCCTGTTATACCGGGCATGCTTTCGTCGAGGAATACCACGTCAAATGCTTCTTCTTTGCATTTGTCTATAGCATCGTGTCCATTTGTAACGGGTGTGATATCGTAGCCTTTTTGCTGTAAAAAAATAATTTGGGGCTTGAGGTTATCAATCTCGTCATCAGCCCACAAAATTTTGATGTTTTTGGTCATTCGAAAAAATAATTGGTGTATAAATAATTTTTAATACCTGTAATTCATTTGCCCCAATATGCCAGATACAAGGTTTTTGGGCAATTGTCGGCAAAATTACCGATATTAACGCATATTGCCAAACAGAAGTGGCGTTTGTTTGGATTTAAACGTTTTTTAACGTACCTTTGAGTTGCTTTTAGGAGTTTTGCTCCCTTTGTCGTTCTCTTATTATGTGTTTCAATTTTGCCGCTCGCACGTTTCAAATCTACCCATTAAATTTATGAAAAATAATATTTTCTTATTTATTCTGTCGAAGTCTCGCTGTATAATCATATTCGCTCTTGTTTGCATCTGTTCATCGCCCATGCTTAGCGCGCAAAATGCAGTTATTAAGGTCAATCTGGCTGCTTTATTGCAAAAAAATATTGGCGGCGGCGTAGAGGTTAAACTCAGTAACCGATGGACTGCCGAAATATCGGCAAATACCGTAGGGAAAAGCACTGGTATTTCGGGCGATACCAGCTCGGTATACAGCCGTGAAAGCGGTTTTGTGGCAAGCCCCGAACTGCGCTACTATTTTGGAGGAGAATATGCCGAAGCACCGCGCGGCTTTTTTGTCGGACCCAACGCACTATACGAAAGAGCCAAACTCACCTATAGCACAACACCCGACACATTGGGCAATGTCGTGACCACTACGGGCGACGCAGGCAATTGGGGCATCGGGCTAATCGTAGGTAGCCAATGGCTGTTCGGCGACCGATTCGCAGTAGAACTATTTTTCAACCCTTATTATAATATCCCCAATGTATCGGGCGATATAACTACCAACTCGGCAAGCAATGCCTTTATCCGCAATTATAAAGACCAAAAAAGTGGTTTTTCGTTCAAACGAATCGGATTGTCAATAGGCGTTGCTTTCTAACAAGGAAGTCTAAAACCCTTAAAACGGTTTGTGTCAAATTGAATATTTCCATAGCCCGCCTAGTGATTTTCGGTATTAAAATTCGTAACTATTTAGGGTATAGGGTTTTGGGTATGGGGTAATGAGCAATACTTATCTAATCATGCCTGACATCGCTGCATATTCGATTAGAAATAGCTATCCTTGTGGGCTGTTTTTACAAGGCTAAATAATGTTTAAAAATACTGCAAAATGTGCGAAATCTACACACAGAGCGCAATGCCTAAATAATTACCAATATACATTAAATACTTTTTATAAATTATCGTAAATTATTGATAATCAGCAAGTTATATTTTGTACCAATTCCCCCTCTTTGAGGGGGTTAGGGGGAGTTCTTGAACTAATACCTCAATTATCTAACGCTTGGGAATGGATACACGGCAGGCAAAATTAATACTCAAAATTAGAAAATCAAACCACGAAGTATAACAATCATAATCAGGAGAAATCAAATAGCCGAGTACTAAAAAAAAGTGGCTGCACAGGCTCTATAAGAGTTGCCGTGCAGCCTTTATTTGTTGGTGGGTATAAGGGAAAAGGTTATTTCTCGACCGAAGTATTGAAGTAAGCCGCGTCAATGCGCAGCAACAAACTTTCGGCGGCATCTAATCGCGATTTTTCGATAATTTTTCGTGTTTGGCGATATAGCTTTTCGTCGCTTCGGGTAGCGGCTTGTTGGACGTTGTTCATGGCTATGTTTTCTATGCGCTGGTCAACAACTTGGGGCGAATATTTTTTGTCAAACAAAAATTTGTGCTTGCACAATACGCTAAGGGCATTGGTATAAGGATTATCGGCAAAATCATAGATAAATTGCAGGTCTTCCAAAGAAGTAATATTTCTATCGAGCTTTTTTTCGTTGGATATAATCATTGACGACTTGGGTGTCGGGCAATTGCTGTTTGCGCAATTCATAGGCATAATCATACAAAAAAGCGGGTACGCGGTAGCCTTTTTGGTAATAATGCTCCATCATTCCTATGTTAAGCAGATAACGACTAAGGGCGGTTTGCCCCAAAGTGAGCATTTCATTCTTGCCGCACAGCCCTATTTTTCGGTACATTATTGTGCCGTCGGTATCCAAAAACAACAATTCGGAGGCACTACCTACGTGGTATTGCTGCCTGAATAGCTTGCCCAAATCGGAATTATAATCGACGCGGTAATTAATAAAATTGGCATTGTAATACGTACTCACTTCGGTGTCGTTAAACAATAGGTCGTAGGACTGAGTCGTTTCGTTGTCAGTGGCGTATACTTCGACAAAGATGGGTTTGTCTTGGTGTAGCGCGATTCGCTGCACTTCTTGCCAACTGCACGTATAAAATTGAGTGCTGGGTTTGGCAATAGATAATTGTGCCAATAGGCATAAGCAAGCACACCAAACTATTTGGCGGGCAAACAGTAAGTAAAATGGGGGCATATTCGGGTTGTATATAAGGGGGGTTAGGTTCTATAAGCTACAAATATACGGCTGAATTATCGCTTTTGTGTCATTTTTTGTATTTTTTCGCTTCAAAACGTAACAATATTTTTAAAGTTAAATTGTTATTTTGGACGACATCGAAAAAATAACGCTAAAAAAAGGCTTTGCAGGTGTTTTATAGCAAAAAATTGGTACTTTTGCAATTTGTAGGCAAATGTTTGCTTTCTTATCTTACTGCGTATGCGTTATATCTGCTTTTACTTCCAAGTACATCAACCCTACCGCCTGAAAAACTATCATTTTTTCAATATCGGCGAAGATCCTTATTATTTCGACGATTATGCCAACCGCAGCATCATGCGCAAGGTAGCCGAAAAATGCTATCTGCCCGCCAACCAGCTTTTTTTGGAGTTGATAGAGCAGTACGGCGGTCGCTTCAAAATTAGCTACTCGCTGTCGGGCACTTTTATCGACCAAATGGAAGCCTATGCACCCGACGTGCTGAAATCATTTCAGGCATTGGCACAAACGGGCTGCGTCGAGTTTTTGTCCGAAACCTACTCACATAGCTTGGCAGCACTAAAAAGCAAGGACGAATTTAAGGCTCAAGTAGCAGCACACCGCGAAAAAATTGTCCAATACTTTGGGCAAAAACCCGTCGTGTTTCGCAATACCGAGCTGATTTATTCCGATGAAATAGGCAAAATGGTCGCCGATATGGGCTATAAAGCCATGATAACCGAAGGCGCAAAACATATCTTGGGCTGGAAAAGTCCCAACTTTCTGTATTGCAACGCCATTAACCCTAAACTAAAATTGCTGCTCAAAAATTTTAGCCTCAGCGACGATATAGCTTTCCGATTTTCTAATCGCGGCTGGTCGGAATGGCCACTGACGACCGAAAAATACGTCGATTGGCTCAACGGCGTAAAAGAGAAAGAAGAAATCGTCAATCTATTTATGGACTACGAAACCTTCGGCGAACACCAATGGGCAGAAACAGGCATATTCGAATTCTTGCGCCATCTACCTGCCCGCGTGTTCGACAACTCCGACTTCGAATTTTGTATGCCCCGCGAAGCCGCCGACAAACTACAACCCACCGCCTTGCTCCACTGCCCGCACCCCATCTCATGGGCAGACGAAGAACGCGACCTCACTGCCTGGCTCGGCAACGACCTGCAAGACGATGCCTTTAATAATCTGTACGAATTAGAACCCCTTATTAAACAAATAACCGACACCGATATACTGCGCGATTGGAAATACCTACAAACCAGCGACCACTTCTATTATATGTGTACTAAGTTTTTTTCAGACGGCGACGTACACAAATATTTTAACCACTACAATACACCATACGAGGCATTTATGAACTATATGAACGTATTGACCGACTTTACCTTACGCGTCAAACAAAAAGCCACTACTGCCACAGACACCGCCACCGAGCTACCTGCCACACTTATCCCTACTACACCCGACCATATAGCAGATACCGTAGCCAAAGCCAAACGAAGCACTAACACCCGCAAACCCAAAAAAAGAGAACAAAATAGCCGAATAAAAATAAGCCCAAGCAAAATGCTAAAAACTGCCTTGCTACACATCAACTAAGTAGTATTACGTAAATAAACGACGCTAATAAGGTTCAAATTTTATAGTATATTTAGTTGTCGTATTTGATAAAATGTCATCCAACTTACTTGTCACATTATCCCACGAAGCAAAATCTTCCGGCACCATCCATTCGTATTTAATTTTTCGCCAAAGCGTTTCAATCCTGTTTAGATGTGGGCTGTAAGTAGGTAGATAAAAAATTTCGATACCTTGTTCTTTCCACTCGGCAATTTTGCGCTTAAATAGTGCCGAGCTATGTACCCTCGCATTATCCAGTATGATCACTGTCCTAGGAAAAAGATTGGGGTTTTGGGCGAAGTCATCTATCGACTTGACGATGAAATCTGATTTGATGCTATCTTTTGTTTTATAACTAAATAACTCATTGTCATTACTCATAATACCAAAAACATTCCAGCGTCGCCCTTGTGTTGTTGCTATACTGAAAGGCTCGCCTTTTGGCTGCCACCCATAAGGTATGCAAGGAGTTTCGCTGAAACTTGCCTCGTCAGCATAGTATATTTTGAGGTAATTTTTTCGCTCTAATGCAATCAATTGCATCATTTCTTGTACTTTTTGTTCATAAACAGTAGGATCAGGGGCGTTTTTTAACCTTTTTCGGATACGCCGATAAGTATAGCCCAAAGTTTTTAAAAACTTTATAAGCATGGCTCGACTCACCGGACAACCAACAAAATCGCTAATAGCTGATAGACTACTCGACAATTTTATGGGGTTTTCTTCTACTTTTTTTTTACCGCTTCTACTACCGCCAAGTCATCAGGGCGTAGTTTGGGCTTCGCCCCACGACCTTTTTGAATCTCCAAACCTTTTAAGCCCTCCGATTCCCATCTATTGAACCAAGCTCGAATACTAGCTGGTTGCTTGTGCAATAGATTAGATATTTCGTATATCGAACGACCTTCATGGCTTAATAATATAGCATGGCAACGCTCACGATAATGGTGTTTGTCGCCTTTTTTATAAGCCAAAGATAGAGCTGAATGCTCCTCTTCCGTGAGCTTTATATAACGTCTTTGTTTCATGCCGAAAAAATACAAATATCCTCCGAAAATAAGGCATTTATTTACTGATTACTACTTATGTTTGGTCTCACCTAATTTTGGCACACCAAATTTAGCACCAACAACATGACCTATTTATACAATCGTTTTATATCAATATCTTTTTTTACCACCCTGCTCCTAACAACCTATTGGGTGCTATTTCCGCTATCGAGCGCGGCGCAGTCTTATAAGTCGTTATTGTGGCAAATAGAAGGCAAGGGCATGAAAACCCCATCTTACTTATATGGTACGATGCACTCAAAAGACCTACGCGTACACGACCTAAGCGACTCGGTATACGTAGCTATTGAGCGTTGCCCCGCTATGGCACTCGAAATAGTAACCCAAGCCCAAGACCAAGCCACATTGATGGCTAAAATGTTTATGCGCGATACGACGCTACAACAACTCTATTCGCCCGAAGATTATGCAAAAGTGAACGCGGCTATTCAAAAAAAAATGGGGCTAATGGCTTTGATGTTTAAGACCGACAAAATGAAACCCATATTTTTAGTGACAATGCTCGGCGAATTAGCCATACCCGACTCCACTGCACCGCAACAAGCCGCCGTACCACTCGATTCGTTCTTGCAGCACTGGGGCGAAGAAAACACAAAAAGATTAATCGGTATAGAAAGCGTCAATGAACAAATGTCTGCCTTAGACCGCATATCGCTGCGCGACCAAGCCGCTATGCTATTCGAATATCTCAGCGACGAAGAACACAGCGATTCGCTCGAAACCACTATGATGCGCTATTACCTACACCAAGATTTAGACTCGCTATGGATATTTTACGAAAGGCAAAAAGGGCTGGGCTATACCGAATTTGACCGCTCCCTCATACAGCAGCGCAACGACGCGATGGCGCAACGCATCGATAGCTTATTGCAACACCAAGCTACCTTTGTAGCAGTAGGCGCGCTACACCTACCATCACCCAAAGGACTAATCGCACAATTGCGCGGGCGCGGCTATATCATCAAGCCCGTCTATAATCGCAAACAAGTATGGTACGGAGTAAATTCGGCAGCATTGGGCTTGACACTCAAGTTTCCCGCACAGCCCAGTGCCGACCTACTCGATATGCCCGAATACCCGCTACCCACAACAGGAAAAACCGATACCGCCGCGCTCGCTATTATGTATAGTAGCGAAGATACCATGCAAGGCTTGTATTACAGTGCCGTGTGTATCCCCGTAGCCGATACTACAATGAGCGACGACGACTTTTATATCGCACTCAGCGAAAGATTATTGCTCAAAGACAATGCCGTCATGGTCAGCCAAGATACCATTACCGAAAATGGACTAAAAATTTTGGAGGGCGAATTAGATTTGGGTTATGACATGGAAGGAATGAGTATGCGTTTCAGGCTACTGCGCCACCGCAACCGCGTATATATGCTCAGTGTGGTGGGCTTGCTCGAAGATATCTATGCCCCACAAACCGATATTTTTTTCCGCTCGTTCAAAGCTACCCCCTGACGCTACCTCCCAAACCTCGTTCGGAGAACACCGCAACGATATTCAAATTTTATTGGCATAATCACATCTAACGCACCACCCTCCGTTACCTATTCGGCAGGTGGTGGCGGATTTAGCTTTGGATTATCGTGGTGGCGTTGTGAGTCGCGACGGGTCTTTTTGTCCAAATTGCGCTGCAAGGCTTCGCCGAGGTCTATACCCGTTTGGTTAGCTATACAAATGAGGACAAATAATACGTCGGCAAGTTCGTCGCCCAAATCACGGCTCTGCTCGGTAGCCTTGAACGATTGTTCGCCATACTGCCGCGCCATGATGCGGGCTACCTCACCTACCTCCTCTACCAAAATAGCCATATTAGTCAGTTCGTTAAAATAGCGCACGCCATAAGTTTTAATCCAGTCGTCGACTATTTTTTGGGCTTGATGGATAGATATTTCAGCAGACATGTTTATCGTTTAAATAAATATATAATATTTGGTAGGAATAAAAAGCACCATCGTTAAGCAATGAAAGAAACGCGCCGCGGCCGTAGCGAATTGAGTATGACCACAATACTTGACAAAGACATAGCCGCCGCCGCCGCCATAGGTTGCACAATGCCTACCGCTGCAAAAGGTATCATCAGAGCGTTGTAGGCAAAAGCCCAAAATAGGTTTTGGCGTATAGTACGCATCGTTTGCTGGGCTAATCGGGTCGCAAATGGCACTAAGCCTAAATTGGGGCGTAGCAATACGACCTGCGCAATTTGCACGGCTACTTGCGTAGCGTCGGCAGGCGATATACCTACACTTGCTTGCGCCAAGGCGGGCGCGTCGTTGATGCCGTCGCCGACCATTGCCGTAGGGCTTTGCTCCGACCACCTGCGTAGGTGTTCTAATTTCTGCCAAGGCAACTGCTCGGCAAATACGCGGCTAATGCCTACCGCCGCCGCTGTTTGTTGGCATACGGATTCGCGGTCGCCGCTCAATAAATAGCAGTTGATGCCTTGTCCTTCGAGTTGGGCTATGGCAGATGGGGCTTCGGGTTGCAGCGAATCTTGCAGCACAAATGTCGCTGCCCATTGCCCATCGACCACTAAATATAAGGTACTCAATCCTTGTTCGGCAGCGGCGGCTTGCTCGGCGGGTAGGGCGCGTTGAAGCCAATGGTAAGACCCCATTTGATAGCGGTGGCTACCGTCAGCAGACTGCCCACTCATGCCTAAGCCCCGTTCTTCGACTACGTTTTGAAGCGGCAATATCGCTTGGTTTGCCAGTTCGCGCCGTAACGACTGCGCAATAGGATGCGATGCGTATTGCGCTAAACTATGAGCTATATCTAAGACGACGGGTATATCATCGGGCAATTGAGGCGATAATGCAGTGCGAGCTATTGCAAAACGTCCCGTTGTGAGTGTGCCCGTTTTATCGAATACCATTTGTCGAATTTGCGCCAAGCGTTCTAATGTTTCTGCGCCTTTAATCAATACACCGTTGCGGGCAGCCACGCCCGTAGCCACCACCAAAGCCGTAGGGGTAGCCAAGCCCATAGCACAAGGGCAAGCCACTACCAATACCGCCACAGCATTGACCAAGGCTTGGGTCCAAGGCAAATCTGCCACCCAATAGCCCAATAGAGCCGTGAGCAAGGCAATGAGTAAAATGACAGGTACAAATACGGCACTCACGCGGTCGGCTAAACGCTGTATGGGAGGTTTGCCGCCTTGTGCCGCCTTGACATGTTTGATGATATGCGCCAATACGCTTTGTTCGCCGATAGCCGTCACGCGAAGCCGCGCCGTTCCTTCGCGCCATATTGTGCCGCCCGTAGCGGTATCGCCTATCGTTTTGATGATAGGCATACTTTCGCCACTCATCATGCTCTCATCGGCAATGCCCCCGCCCGATATGATTATTCCGTCGGCAGGCACGCGGTCGCCACTATTGAGCAAAACGCAGTCGTCGAGTTGTAGTTGTAGGGCATTGACGGTTTCTATACGCTCACCGCCGTCGCTTGTTGTAATAACGCGCCGTGCTGCTGTTTGCTGCCACGCTGCCAGTTCCGAAAGAGCCGAGGTGGTTTGTCCGATGGCTTTTTGCTCCAAATAATTGCCCAATAATACGAGGGTAATAATAACCGATGCCGTTTCAAAATACAAGTGCGTGACATGCCCTGCTATATGAGTTGTTGTTTGCCCTGCCAAATAAAGGCTATATCCAAAAGCCGCCGTCGCGCCCAATAGTATCAATACGTACATATTAGGCACTCCCGCCCGCAAAGACCCCCAAGCACTTTTGCCAAATCGCAGCATACCCAATATCCATACGGGCAAAGCCAAGGCAAATTGTAGTGCTGGCGAGTGTAAGGGCGCGTAGGGCAGCCACATTGCTGCTACTAAGGGCAGGGTCAATAAGGCAGCCGCCAAGAGCATCCAAGCTCGTGCGCCGCCCGCCCAAATACGCGACCAAGTAGGGTTGTCGTTGGGTGCACCGCTTGACATATTATCGGTAGCGGCAGGCATAGGCGGAGGCAATACCGCATAGCCAAGTCGTTCTATACCTTTTTGGGCAGTTTCGCGCCAATGCTGAGGCGTAGTATCGCTATCCGTGTCGGAATTGGGCGGTATAAAACTGACCTCGCCCGTAGTGAAACTCACTTGTATATCAGTCATACCTTGCTTGCGCAGCAAACGCTCAATAGCCAAGGCGCAATTAGTACAAGTCATGCCCGTTACTTGCAGGGCAATGGAGTGGATATCGTCGGTAGGCATAATCAAAAGTCCAGATGTTTTACCTTAGAACAAACAACAAGGACTATTTGTTGTTTCGAGAGCTTATAAGGCAGGCAAAATAGTAGTGCTTACATTGCCAAAACCCACGCGGATACCTTCTTTTTCGGCGTAGCCGTGCATCGTCACCGTATCTCCGTCGAGGATAAACGTGCGGGTGCTGCCGTCGGGCATGGGTAGGGCTTGGGTGCCGCGCCACGCCAATTCGAGCATAGAGCCGTAGCCCGTGGGGTCGGGTGCGCTGATAGTACCCGATGCCATTAGGTCGCCGATATTGATATTACAACCATTAGATGTATGATGCGCCAATTGCTGCGCTAATGTCCAATACATATAGCGCGTATTAGAACGCGATACTATCGCCGTCTGACCTTCGGGCGTAGTTATTTGTACGCTTAGGTGTATGTCGTAGTTATGCGCATCATTATCTTGTAGGTAGGGCAACGGGGCTGGGTCTTGGGCGGGGGCGGCTATTCGAAACGGTTCGAGGGCATCGAGCGTCACAATCCAAGGCGATACAGATGAGCCAAAATTTTTACCTAAAAAAGGTCCCAAGGGTTGGTATTCCCATTTCTGAATATCACGTGCCGACCAATCGTTGAACAATAATAAACCGAATATATGTTCTTGTGCTTGGTCGGTATCTATGGTTTGCCCTAATTGCGTGCTTTTGCCGATAACCATTGCCGTTTCTAACTCAAAATCGAGCTGGCGCGTAATGCCAAAAATGGGTGGGGCATTATCGTCGGGACGGGTTTGCCCTTTGGGGCGGTGTAGCGGTATACCCGAAACGACAATAGACGAAGCGCGTCCGTGATAAGCAATGGGTATATGTTTCCAATTGGGCATCAAAGCATTATCTTTGCCCCGAAACATGATACCTACGTTAGTGGCGTGTTCGATGCTCGAATAAAAGTCGGTATAATCGCCTATTTGTAGCGGTAATAGCAACTGCACAGCCTTTTGTGGATAGGCATAGGCGGGTGTATCGGGTTGGCGCGTGGCAATACCGCCATCAGAAAACAGCGCGATGAGGTGTCGGCGCAGGGCTTGCCAGACAGTTTTGCCCAAGCCGATAAAATCGTTGAGGGTGGGTTGTGCAAGGGCAGTGGCGAGGGCACCTTGGTCGATAGAGCTACTCTCGAGTGGGTGGGCATCGAGTAGCTGAGCGAGGTCGATGACATAATCGCCCAAGGCAGTACAAGGGCGGGGAGATGGACGGTCGGCAGTTCGGCAGATACCAAACGGAAAATTGTGGATAGAAAAATCGCTGTCGGGTGCAACGGATAGCCAAGCAGACATAAGCAATAGCGGTATGGGATAATTGCCGCAAAGGTACGCCATAATAGCCGTATAGCCAAACTTCCGAACAAAAGTAGGTTTGCCTTGTTGTAATATCAATGCCGCTCGCATCGTTTCCAATTTTTTTATGCCTTATCATGCCTTCCTTGCCCTACGTACTCCTCTCGGCTACGGCTGCTTAGGGTGGCTATTGGTATGGACAATTTGCCAAGCACAATCTCCTACAATCATCATGAATAATCCGCTTCTGTGCGACCCCAACGAAGGTATATGTGCTGTACCGCTACGCCAAGACCACGATACCACCTCCGAAAAAAGTAGCGCGACTACTGCCAAAGCCCTACAAATCGTCTATTTTACCGACCCCATCTGCTCTTCGTGCTGGGGAATAGAACCGCAATTGCGCCGACTGAAATTAGCCTATGGCGATATAATCGACATCAGCTACCAGATGGGTGGTTTGCTGCCCGATTGGAGTTATAATAGCGGCGGCATCAGCCAACCATCAGACGTAGCGCACCATTGGGACGAAGTTTCCCACCATTATGACATGCCTATCGACGGCGATGTTTGGATAGAAGACCCGCTGCACTCGTCCTATCCGCCTTCTATTGCTTTTAAGGCTGCGCAACTGCAAGCCCCCAACAAAGCCCTGCAATTCCTGCGCTTATTGCGCGAAATGGTTTTTTTGCAAAAAAAGAATATTACCCGATGGGAATACATAAATGCCGCTGCCATAGAAGCGGACTTAGACCCCACGCTATTGCAGCAGCACTATCAAAATGAAGCTAAAACCTTATTAGAAGAAGACCTCGCCTTGGCACGGCAATTAGGTGTAAGGGGGTTTCCAACCTTGTTGCTGCGCAATGCCGAACAAGAAACCGTAAAAATATACGGATTTAAGCCCTATTCAGTGTTTGAAAATGCGATTCAAACCTTATACCCATCAGCAAAACCTACAAATTACGATACCGCTTGGGCAGCACTATTTGACCATTACCCCACCCTCACAACCCGCGAATTCGCCGAGTTGAGCCAATTACCGCGCCCCGCCGCCGAATCGCTACTACAAATCCTAAGCGTACAAGGGCAATTACATGCCCTAACGACCAAAAATGGCACCTTGTGGATAAGAAAATAAAAAAACTACATATACTCCATTTTAGCCCAACGAACTTTGACCGCGCTATTTGACCCGAATACCATTAACAAACTCTATCATGACATACGCCACTACATTGGGGCAACTCAAAGCTACTGCTTATAGCACTAAGACCATCAAACAAGAACTTCGCGACAACCTGATAGACCGCCTAAAAAAGCGGCAAAAGGTATTCGAAGGTATTATTGCTTATGACAATACCGTTATTCCCGATATAGAACGCGCTCTGTTGTCGCGCCACAATATTTTGCTGCTGGGACTTCGGGGGCAAGCTAAAACCCGTCTCGCCCGCCTAATGACTCATCTGTTAGACGAATATATACCCATTGTACGCGGTTCTGAAATAAACGACGACCCACTACGCCCTTTATCGCGTTATGCCAAAGACCTGATTGCCGAAGCAGGCGACGATACGCCCATCGACTGGCTACATCGCTCGGAGCGATATTCCGAAAAATTGGCTACCCCCGATGTATCTGTTGCCGACCTCATCGGCGATGCCGACCCCATCAAAGCCGCCAACCTGCGCTTGCCCTACTCCGACGAGCGCGTCATACATTTCGGCTTGGTGCCTCGCTCGAATCGCAGCATATTTGTCATCAACGAATTGCCCGACCTACAAGCCCGTATCCAAGTGGCTTTGTTCAATATCTTGCAGGAAGGCGATATTCAGATTAGAGGCTTCAAACTGCGCCTACCCTTAGATATTCAGTTCGTATTTACCGCTAATCCCGAAGACTATACCAACAGGGGTAGCATCGTCACACCCCTCAAAGACCGCATCGAAAGCCAAATTTTGACCCACTACCCGCCTACCATAGCCCTATCGCGCCATATTACACAGCAAGAAGCCCGCATTGATGCCGGCCGCGCCCAACACATCGGAATACCCGATTTGGCACGCGATATGGTAGAACAAATAGCCTTTGAAGCCCGCAATAGCGAGTATGTTGATTGCAAAAGCGGCGTATCGGCGCGGCTAACTATATCGGCTTTTGAAAACTTGGTCAGTGCAGCCGAGCGGCGCATGATTTTGAACGACGAAGAATTGGGCACCGTGCGCGTAGGCGACTTCTGGGGTATCGTGCCTGCCAGACGGGCAAAATAGAATGGGTTTATGAGGGCGAACAAGAAGGGGCGTTTATCGTAGCCCAAAACCTATTGACACAAGCTATACGCACTTTGTTCGTACAGCATTTTCCCGAACCCGACCAATCGAAACGCAAAAAGAAAGCAGCCCAAGCAACCGTATCGCCCTACCAAGCCATCGTCGATTGGTTTGGGCAAGGCTATACCTCGACTTATTAGGCGACATCAGCCAATCTGCCTATGCCAATGCTTTGCACGGCGTAACGGGTCTGGCACAATTAGTAGAAGGGCTATACCCCAAAGCATCAGATAGCGATAAACTGTTTTTGATGGAATTTGTATTGCATGGTTTAGCAGCACATTCGCTCATCGGCAAATCGTTGGTGCAAACGGGTTTTGAATTTAAAGATTTATTGGGCAGTATGTTGGGCAATTTGTAGCACAATCAACCAATTTGTGCGCCGATTTCGCTTTCGGTGTCGAGGTTGCCTTGTGCCCCCCAAGCGGTAGCGTCTATGCAAAAGAAGAAACACATCTATTTCCTACCTTTTCTTGAAGTTAGGTAGCTATGGTTGCCAAAAATTCGGCGATAGCGGCATTGACGGCGGCAGGTTCTTCGACTGTTGCGCTGTGCCCTGCTCGCGGTAAGATGCGCAATTGCGACCCCGCAATATATTGGTGCATAGCTTGAGCTTTGCCTATTGGCGTTGCGACATCTTCGTCACCCACCAATATCAAAACGGGGCAGCGTATTGCCGCCAATTCGCTGGCAATGCCTTGTCGGTCGATGACACCCTGCACCGCTTCGCGACGTGCTACGCGGGTTGCGAAGAAGTTGTTTGCTCCAATGACGGCGCAAATCGGCACGGCGAGGGTCGGTCAGAAATGATTGCCCAAACATAATGCGCATTACGGGCTTTGTACTGCCCAAGTGCCCAATAAGCGCACAACGCGGCACAACAAGCGATAACGCGGTACGTTTTCGGAAAGCTTCGGGCTGCGCCGATGTTTCTAATAGTACGAGCGATTGTATTCGGCTGGGGTGACGTGCAGCCAAGCGCATAGCCACAAAACCGCCCATTGAAAGTCCTATAAAATGGCATTGCTCAATGCCCAAGGCATCTAATAATGCGAGTGCGTCAGCGGTGAGGCTGTCCATATCGTAGCCACTTTCGGTTGCTTGGCTTTGTCCTTGCCCGCGGTGGTCGTAGGCAACGACGCGATAATGTGGGCTGAGGTGTGCTATTTGCTCGGCAAACATTTGGCTACTCCACAATAATCCGTGCGAAAAAACGAGGGTTTCGCGCCCGTGTTGGGTATCTTCGTAATAAAAACGGCAACCGCGTAGGGTGAGGTAAGGCATAGTTTTAAACCTTTTTGGGCAAGCTATAGTCTAATAATGTGGGCAAAAAGCCTTAGCTTTGCGTGTAATTTCCAAAAAATCATCATTAGTATCTTTTATTTGTATGTCCTTTTCTAATTTGCGTTTTATCGCTTTTTTACTCGTCTGTGGTGTAGCCATGTTGCTTCATTCTTGTACCGAAACCGAAACGCCCGACGATTGCAGCATCAGCATTAACAGTTTCAATGTATCGCCTACTTCGTTTGCGGCAGGAGCTACGCTCACGGGCAGCATTTCGTTTAGCGACAACGTAGGTTTAGACAACCTAACGGCTCGCAACGTTGCCGAATTATATTTGTCGTCTGACAACTCGTATAGCAGCGGCGATGTGCAGTTAGATGCCTTTACCGACCCCGCCACGCTAAACGGCAGCACTTATAGCGTCGATTTTAATCAAATCGATATTCCCTTCGGTACGGCAAGCGGTAGTTATCATATTATAGCTCGCATAGCCGCACAAAACTGTGGTGGTGGCGTATCGAGCAGCGCAGTGACGAGCAGCAAAGCAGTAACGGTCAATTAAACTGTAAAAAAGAGAACGACAAAAAGGACACACGCCTTGGCGATGTGTCCTTTTTGCTGCTTAGAGCAATGACGGCAAGCCGCACACCCTATATCGCTCGACTAATGGTGGTGATGGTGGTGGGCGTGTTGCAAGCGCGTGACGAACTTGGTCAGTTTTGATTTCAAGTTAGAGGCTTTGTTTTTGTGCACCAAATTTTTCTTGGCTAATTTGTCTATCATGCTCACAACAGAAGGCAACATATTGGCAGCAGCCACTTTGTCGTGTGTGTGGCGTAAAGCTTTGATGGCGTTGCGCGTTGTTTTTTTGTGGTAGCGATTGCGCAGACGGCGCGTTGCCGTTTGGCGAATTCTCTTTAAGGCTGATTTATGGTGTGCCATACTTCAATAGTTCGGTAGATTTTAATTTTGGTGTGCAAAGGTACGACTTTTTGTGAAAACTGCTTACTTTTGCCCAAAAAAAATCGGAAAAAAATACGCTACCTCAGTGCCAAGCGTGACCCTATTGGGCTTTAAAAGTCAAATTTTAAAAAATGCTGCATACAGTTTGCCTCAAACACCAATTAAACGCTTACCTTTGTGCTGCTTATATCAACACACAGCAGCCAGGTGCTATTTTTATACGACCGAAAAACACATATATCATGACCATACGTTGCCTATTTAGTTTTTCTTTATTACTATACATCTGCCTATCGGGTCTGAACCTCTATGCCCAACAAGACGCACAATATACACAATATATGTTCAATGGCTTGGTGATAAATCCTGCTTACGCAGGCACGCGCGACGCTGTGAGCCTCACGGCTATCTATCGCCACCAATGGGCAGGTTTTGCGGGTGCGCCGCGCTCGGTCTCGGCAAGCATCCATAGCCCCGTAGGCAATAAAATGGGTTTGGGTTTCTTTTTGGAAAATGACAAAATAGGCGTACACAACCGCCTAAGTGCTTACGGAAGTTATGCCTACCGCATTCCGATTAACGACGCTACGCAGTTGTCGCTCGGCTTAGATGCGGGTTTGCTCTATTATACCTCCGATTGGACACAAGCACCCAACCCCGTCAACCCTGACGACCCACAATTTGCCAACAACGTATCGCGCGTGTTGCCCAATTTCGGGCTGGGAGCCTATTGGTATAGCGATCGCTACTATGTGGGTTTGTCTGTACCGCACTTATTGAGTAGCCGCCTCGACGACCCCGACGCACTCAATTATGTATCAAAATACGATATGCACTTATTTTTGACGGGCGGCGTAGTATTTGACCTCAGCGAGAGCGTAAAATTAAAGCCCACTATTTTGCTCAAATCTATACCTGCCAAAGCTCCTATCGAATTTGATGCCAATATCAATTTCTTGTTCAACGATGCTTTTGGGCAGGTGTGGGCTATCATAGCGGCACGGGCATAGCGGCTATCCTGCAATACCAATTTGCCAATAACTTTGCGAATAGGTTATGCCTACGATTTTAACCTCAATAACTTAGCACCCCACCAATTCAGGCTCGCACGAAATTATGTTGGGTTGGGATTTTGCCCGCAATAGCCCCAAAGCACCAAAGGACAAAGGTAAGGTATTAAGCCCGCGCTATTTCTAAGTCGTTTTGGGTTTTGCCAGAACTACAAAAAAATATATTTTCATTAAAAACTTAGCGGTATCGAGCTTGTGTTCGATACCGCTAAATTTTTGGGCAAGGGCTTAGTTAAGCCAAGCGCAATAGTGAATAATTAGTAGTTTAAAGGTCAGTTATTTTACTTACTAAACAAGCATTTTTACAAACATGTTTCATTGTTTAATTTTATTCGTTAAACCCCAACGCTTGAAAATAGGTAACTATTCAGCCTTGCAGGAGGAACTAATCGAATAGGCAGCGATGTCAGGCATTATTAGATAAATATTGCTCATTACCCCAAACCCAAAACCCTATACCCTAAATAGTTACAAGTTAATAGTCAAAATTAGACAGTTAATGTGCTAAAAAACCAAGTATCACAAGCTACAAACAGCATCACAAGTTGCTCATAACCATCAACTGTATGGGCACGGAGGTAGAATATGGCGGTTTTTTGCCGTTTTTTCGACCTATTCTGCTGATATATTTATTGCATCAACCTATTTCGGGGTGTGCTAAGTGCTTTTTGGCGGCGAGTCGGGCGGTATGGGGTTATGACGTAGGCAAACTGCGCTACTTAGTGGTAGCAGTAGGTTGCTTTCTAAATAATTCGGTAGAGAAAGTGATTTGCAAAAAATCGCGCCCTATTTCATTGTCAATCTTGTAGTCGAATTGGTGCAAGTAGCCTGCTTGGAGCATAATTGTGCGAGACGGTTTGTAGCCGAAAGAAAAGGCAAACCTATTCCGCTCAAAAAAAGGTGCGTTGTCCGAAAAAAACAGTTCGTCGCTAAGGCTGATTTGGTAGGGCTGATACTTGTCTTTTGCTTTGCCAAAAGGATAAGCTATGCTCAATCGATACCTGAAACGGTTGCGATAGCCGTTGCTCGTAAACCTAAATTCTGCTCTGTATCGCTGCTCTATTTTAGCTTGCCTATCGATTGATTCATAATTAGCTGGGCCAAATCCTAAATTCGTCATTTCTTTTGGGCAGGACAAAGTTTCCCCCATCTTGATAGGTTTGGTAACTACCTGCTGCAAGAGATACAGCCGTGTTTTTGTCTATTTTATAGGTAGCACCGCCTTTGTACTCGTAATAGTAAAAGTAGTTGTAAAATTCTAATGACCGCACTTGCGCTTCGCCAAACAAACTCCATTTGTCATCAAAATGGTATCTTATATTGGCAATATTCCAACTACCCAAGTCAGAACTCTGTGCAAAAGCGTTATTGCCAAAACCTACAACAATACCTATTGCGAATATTGTTCGCCTTATCATCATTAATATCATTGTGTTAATATGCGAAATATAATTATATAATACTGCCATTCTGCCAGACTTGCTTCGCCCCGAAGTAATTTTGGCAGAATGATAGATAGATTGTAACTATTTAGGCGGTTTTATCTCTCTCTTGCGTGGTTTCGGGCGAATACGTAGGTTCGCCCTTACGAGGTTCGCCCCTAAGAGGTTCGCCAAACAAATACGCCCGATTCTGGCAACAAAGGGTAATAAAATATAAACCTGCCTGCGAATAATTGTATCCTTTTAACCGGATAGATTGGTATTGGGGGCAGGCATGTAGGTCTGCCGTAATATTTGGGTTATATTTCATTGGTTAATTTTCGTCATTAGGAAACGTCAATAACAAATCCCGATAATATTCGTACTGCTTCTGCCGCAAGGCTATCTCTTTCGGCAAACCCTCGCTAATAGAATTGACCAAGGTATCAAATTTATCTAAAATGGAAGCTATGCGTTCTTGCTCGGAGAGGGGTGGAATGGGGATTTTGATTTTTTTTACAATCTGTGCATTTATGTTTGTCTGCGAACCTGCACCAAGTGATTTTATATACTCATACTGACTTAATAAAAAATGATATACATACCGATAATGTCCTATTTTTTCATCAATCTGAATATTTGCACAAGCTTGATTTGTATATAATGGAATTTTATTAATACCAACTTTACCAACAGTTGCTCCATACATTGCAACGATTACACAGTTCTCAGGAATCATTTTAGCACTTGAGTTTTTAAGACCTGCTTCTGTAATTTTTACACCTGTGTCCCAAATATCACCAATACCAACTTCTTGGGTTCGCAACCAAGGAATTTCCCCCCCCATAATAGGCTTCAACACTAGTATTGGGTGTACCGCCAGAATAAATTTTGACAGCCACCTCCCCCAGCGTTTTCCACTGCACGGTTGCTCCTTGTAGCAATTTATCTAAGTAGCTCATTTGTTTGAATCAGGGTTTATTTGGTTTTAAGATTTTCAGTATTTTGTATTTTGCTTCGACCACCATTCACCATTCACCATTAATGGTCTGATTTCTAAATTTTGAGTATTAATTTTACCTATCATATATTCATTTCCAAGCATTAGTACTTAAGAAATAGCGTTAGATAATTGAGATATTAGTTCAAGAACTCCCCCTAACCCCATCTTTGAGGGGGAATTTACACAAGATATAACTTGCTGATTATCAATGATTTATCATAAATTATAAAAAATATTTAATGCACACCATCTTTAAAATGCCGTAGGCATATTACATCGGTAACATCTGACAGACACAAGCCTGAGCATACCGTAGGCATGAAACTCGTGTAAGGTAAGTGTATAAAACTTAAAAATCAAACAATTAACCACTAACCATTCACCACTAACCACTAAAAACTACCCACTAAAAACTAACCACTAAAAACTACCAACTATTCGATACACCACCCAAGCCGCTGCGTATGCCAAGATGGTCATATATACGAGCATCAAGACAGCCCATTTCCAAGAGCCTGTTTCGCGTCGGGTGACGGCTAAGGTACTCATACATTGCATAGCAAAGGCATAAAACACCAATAGCGCGAAACCTACGGCGGGCGTATAAACGGGTTTGCCCGTAGCGGGGTTGGTCTCTGCTCTCATGCGTTCGATGATGGGTTTGGGGTTATCTTCGTCCCAGCCCGATACGCTGTATATAGTAGCCATTGTGCCTACGAATACCTCGCGGGCGGCAAAACTTGTGAGTAGGGCAATACCTATTTTCCAATCAAAACCGAGAGGGCGTATGAGCGGCTCTATCGTATGCCCGATAATACCTGCATAGGAATTTTGTATTTTTTCGCTACTGCGAGCCGTTTCTATGGCAGCTACTTGGGTGCTGTCGGTGGCGGCTACTTGTTGCAAGGCGGTATCGTGGTGCGCATCTATTTGGGCAAAGCGGTTGCCAGGGTCCGTAGGAGGCGAGAAACCACAATAATACAGAGATAATCATAATGACCTTGCCCGCTTCTAAGACAAATGATTTGCATTTTTGGTAAATCATCAGCGCAGCATTTTTCCAATTGGGCATGCGATAAATCGGTAGTTCGGCGATATAGGTGCCTGATTTATCGTAGCCTAAGTATTTTTGAGTATTGCTGCCGCTATCAGTGCGGTTACAAATCCCAATATATACATGCCGCCCATTACCAGCCCTTGCAGGCTGAAAAAGCCTATCAAGCGTATATCGGGCACAAACATACTTATCAGCAGTATATATATGGGTATGCGTGCCGAGCAACTCATCAGCGGTGTCACCATAATAGCAATGAGCCGCTCGAACGGATTGGGTATTGAACGTGCCATCATAATAGAAGGCACGGCGCAAGCCATACCTCCTATAAGCGGCACGATAGCCCGCCCACTAAGCCCAAAGGGGCGCATAAGGCGGTCGAGCAAGAATATAACGCGCGACATATAGCCCGATTCTTCGAGCAGCGCGATGAAGAAAAATAAAAAGGCGATTTGGGGTATAAAAACGACGATGCCGCCCAAACCTGCTACTATGCCATTGATAAACAGATTGCTCCACCATGCTTGGGGCAATACCTTGACGAGCCAAGCCATGAGGCTGCCAAACGCGCTTTCGATGAGGTCGGCGGGGTAGCTTGCCCACGTAAAAATGGCTTGGAAGATGAGCATCAAAATGATTCCGAATATGGTATAGCCCCCAAAGCGATGTAGCAAAATGCGGTCTAATTGGTTGGTCAGTTTTTCGGAGGCACTTGGTTTATTGCTCAATACGCCTTGCAGCAAGGCTTCGGTGCGGTCGTAGCGCAGCAACATCTCGTCGGCGGCGTGCAAGGTGGCTTGTTCGGGCGATACCCATGCTTGTATCTGTCGGATTTGGTCGGGGCTTAGTCGCGCAAAGTCGCGGGGATATATCAAGGCTTGAAAAGCGCGATACGAGTTTTGCGTGCCTAACCATTGGCAGATGGTATTGGTATATCGCTCCAAATCTAAGGGCGGTACAAAAATGCGCTGTGTGGCGGCGGTGGGTGTTTGGGCAATGGCGGCTTTGAGTTCTTTGACACCCGCGCCCGTCAAGCCCGACAAGGCAATTACAGGGGTTTGTAGACGTTGCGCCAATAAGTCGATGTGTAGGCTAATACCTTCTTTCTCAATCAAGTCGGACATATTCACCGCTACTACGAGGGGTATGCCCCAATCGATAATTTGGCTCACCAATATCATGCCGCGTTTGAGTTGTGTAGCATCTACTACTACGACCAACAAATCGGGGTGGTCGGGGTGCTGTGGATTGCGCACTACCTCGCAAGTAATGCGCTCTTCTTCGCCATTGGGATAAAGCGTATAAGTGCCTGGTAGGTCGGTAAGCGTGGCTTGCCTGTTGTTGGGCAATACGAGCGTTGCGCTTTTGCGCTCTACCGTAACGCCCGGAAAATTGCCCGTGCGTTGGTTCATTCCCGTCAAGCGATTGAACAACGACGATTTGCCACTATTGGGCGTACCGAGTAGGGCTACTTTTAAATTTGTGGCTCTATCCATATCTGTGCGGCATCGGCTTTGCGTAACGAAATTTTGGTGCCATTAATCGACAAAGCAATTGGGTCGCCCAGAGGAGCTATATTAGCTATGGATAGGCGGTTGCCGACAGAAACGCCCATCTTGAGCAAAGCTAAACGAAGATTATCGCTAACTACTGCCACTATGACGGCTTGTTGGTATAAACCTAACGAAGACAAGGGCACCGCCGTAGGCGAATCGGTAAAACAAATAGAGGGCATACTTTAAGCGGGGTGGGTTTGGCGGTGCAAATGTACGCCTTATTTAGAATGATTCTAAGCAAATGGCAATAATTTTTAGTGTTTGCCCTAACTTTCTGGGGCATAAAATTGGGACAAACGCTAATATACCGAGCCAAGCGCCGATATATAGATGTATCTATTGACCACAAAAATCTCCCAATTGCGCCTTGCTCATTCGCGCTATTGGGAAGGTGAATTGATGCCTCGACCTACCCAAATATTATTGCACCACTACTTTGATGCAGCCTTTGCCGCGCTGATTTTCGCGCCAACAGATGATATATACGCCGCTCTGCCATTGATTAGCGGGTAGGTTGAGGGTGGTGGCACCGACGGGTAGGGCTTCGCTATACACCATCTTGCCATTGCTGGCATACACTGTTATTTCCGACAGAGGTTTGGGTGCTTCTTCCCATACGAGGCTGATATTGCCTACGGTTGTAGGGTTGGGCTGCGCCTTGAAGTGGGCTGTTTGTTCGGGGATAGCGGGATTAGAGCCTATATAAAGTTCGCACGGAGTAGGCGTAATCATTGTGTCGGTGGTGGAACTGTCATAGCCGAGTGCGTACTCGCCATATTGCAATTGTGGCACCGTAATAGTGCCTTTTTTGTCGGTGCTGCTGCTGCCTGTTTCTAATACGGCATCGTTTACTACTTGCCAATTCCCGTTCCAAGGGGCAAATGTCTCAACTTGCGGACGGAACAGCAGACGCAGATTGTTCTCATTGCCCGTAATAAGATTGTTATCTAAGTAGCCTCCTGTGCTGGTGCTGCCGTTATAGGTAAAAGTGGCTGATGCATCAAAAGTGCTTTGGCTATATCCCTCGACCGTCCAATAGCGGTTAGGCGATAATTTAATATTATCTGGTACTGCATAATTCCCCTGGTCATCAAAGCGGTCGGGTGCTATGCGGTTGTGTATAATGCGCAATAGCGTAGTATCGACAATATTATTAACTGCTACGCTGACGCGAGTAGTCGGAAAATCGTAGCTGCCTGTAGTGTTGATGAAGCGGTGATAATCTGTCGAGGCATCGTTTATTTTTTCGTCAAAATCGAGGGCTATATAAACATAATCGGCATCCGAAAGCCAATACCAGTTACAAGAAGCCGCGCCACTAAATACGGTTTCGATATGTCGGTTAAAATGTTCGTCAAAAAAGCTAACTTCGAGTGGTACGTTATTATATAAGTTGGGATTGGCGTAGTGGCGTTGGCGGATGAGATAATCGGGGCTGTCTGTTCGTGGTGCGCCAACTCCAAGAATGTACGTTGATACTGCAAAGTGGGCGAAACCTGGTTGTTTCACCCAATCGTCGAAAAAATGGGTCAGGTCTATACCCGAACAGGCAGACATATAATCGCGAAATTGGTCGGTATTGGCAGTTGAAAAAGCAAAGGCATCTAAGTATTGGCGCAGGCAACCGAAAAACAGGGTGTCGCCCATATAGCCGCGGAGGGTATGGGCTACGTCTGCGCCTTTGTTATAGACGTGTTCGCCGTAGGTAGCTTCAAAGGGCACGCCCGCCACGGGCAGGTAGCTGCCGTCGTTGATGTGGGCGAGGGTCAGAACGCGGTCGTGGTTGTTGCGCACTTCGTCCAAATAGCGTTGTTTGCCATATACTGCCTCGGTAAAATAATGCGCTGCATACGATGCCCAGCCTTCGTTGAGCCACATATCGGCAGGGGTTTCGCAGGTGACTAAATTGCCAAACCAATGGTGGGCAAACTCGTGCGACATTAGGCTCTCCCAATCCAAATTGCCATTGACGGCAAAGGAAGGATAAGCAATATTGGTGGCGTGTTCCATAGCGCCGCCCGAAAAGGGCACCACTACAAAACCTATGCGGTCGAATGAGTAGGCACCGAAAGCGTTTTCAAACGCGCTGATGCAATCAGGTAGATGAACAAAGGAAGCGCGTAAGTCGCTTGTATCGGCTGCGCGGGCACCCAACTGCACCAGAATTGTATCGGCAATGCCATAGTGTTGCCATTCGAGGGTTTGGTAATTACTCACCGCTACTGATGCCAGATAGGTAGGTATGCTTTGGTACATGTTCCAATGCCAGGTTTTGGTATCGTCGGCGTTATCAGTGCTGCCCTCCAAAACGCCGTTGCAGAACGCTTTTCTGTTGGGGTTGGTGGTAATATGGAAACTATATGTCGAGCGTTCGACAAAATTATCGACACACGGAAACCAAGCCCTGCCGTAGCTGGGTGGGTCTATACCGATGCCTACGCCCAGGTTATAGGCGTGGTCGGCTGCGAAATAAAAGCCACCAAAGACAGCCGTAGGCGGGTTGCCGTGATATTGCACGCGCACACGCAAGGTATCGCTCACGTTAGCAGGGCTTAACAAATTGACGCGCAACAAGGCGTTGGTATGCGAAAATTCTGCGGGTATGCCATTTACTTCTACGCCCGTAATGTTTAGGTCTTGTAGGTCTAACAATACTTGTGCGAGGTCGTTGATGCGGGGCAGCAGGCTTACTTCACATTCGCCGATGAGTTCGGCGGTGCTGGTCAGTTGTGTGAGGCGCAGGCTGATGTCGTAGTGCAATACGTCAATGGTATCGCTGCGCGAATTGTCGGCGTTTAGGTCGGGCAATAAGAGCGGAGAGCTACAAGCGGGGTGGGCAAATGCGGTGCTGAGGCTTGTAAGAAGCAGTAAGACCAAAGCAATACGAAATAGGAACAATTGGGTTTTCATGGCTTTATAGATAAACGAAAATTATTCATGTATAATCATCATATTTTTACAATTTTAGACTCCGAGACAAGAAGCCGTTTTAACAAAAGACTTTTTTGATTTTAAAATACATGAATGATTGACAATTAACACATTACAAATTTTAATTAAATTTAATCAGCAATTTTCGGTATTAAAATTTAACAATTTGTATTCTGTTCATAGTAAGCAAAATATAAAATTATTAGTTTTTTATTAAAATTTTTACAATAAATTTGAACTGCTCACTTTCAGTGCGTTATATAATGTAAATTGTTTAATACTGTAAATGACTGATTCTAAGGTCGCTGCAAATCTAACAAATTATTTCTTCGGTATTACATAATTGACTATTTTTTTTCAACTGAAAAATTTTTGCTCGTGTCACCGCTGTTTTGTTTGACCGATAACAATTACCTTTGCGCATCTGCAAGCCCTATCCCACAATTCTGTGCCTATTTTTTACGCCCCCCAAATTGCCAACGGCACCTATCAGTTAGATGAAACCGATAGCAAGCACTGCGTACAAGTGTTGCGCCACCAAGCAGGCGACAACATTGTGCTTGCTGACGGCAAAGGCTGGTTTTACGAAGCCCGTATTAGTGCGCTACACCCCAAACGCTGTGGTTTTGAGCTGGTTCGCCAATGGCGCGACCCGCAAGCTATGCCCGCAGACTTGCATATAGCTAGAGCACCACACAAAAACATAGCACGCTTCGAGTGGTTTTTAGAAAAAGCTACCGAAATAGGCATCAGCCATATAACCCCCTTGCTGACAACCCGCACCGAGCGCAGCGAACTACGCCTCGACCGATTAGAAAAAATTATGATTGCGGCAATGAAACAAACAGGCAAGGCTACTTTGCCGAACCTATACCCACCTGCCAAATTTGCGCCTTTCATTGCCCAAAGCACCGCTACTCAATATCCTATCCATTGTATAGCGCATATAGCCCCACACAACCCACACCTAAGTACGGTGTATGAACGCGGCAAAAACGCGCTGTTGCTCATAGGTCCCGAAGGCGATTTTACGCCCGATGAAGTACAAACTGCTACCGCTGCTGGCTTTGCGCCTGTTTCGTTGGGCAACAGCATATTGCGGGTCGAGACGGCGGGTGTTTTTGTATGTAGTTTGGTACAAATCGCCAATGCCTAAACCATTAGAAATTAGACACTCCCATTTCCTCTATGTTTGCTCCTCAACTATTTAGCGATAAAACAGTATTTGTTACTGGCGGCGGCAGCGGTATCGGTATGGCTATTGCCCGCCATTTTTTACAAGCAGGTGCTACGGTGTGCATTGCCTCGCGCAAGGAAGACCGCATCATGGCTGCCCAAGCCGAACTAAGCCAATATGGGCTATGCCATGCCCTTGTACTTGACATCAGACAACCCGACGCGGTAGCCGCTGCCGCCGAAGTGGTGCGGCAATTGTGTGGCAAACTCGATATCTTGGTCAATAACGCAGGCGGGCAATTTCCGTCTCCTGCCGAAGCCATTTCTATCAACGGTTGGAATGCAGTTATCAATACCAACCTCAACGGTACGTTTTATATGACGCGGCAAATGGCCAATTCATTTTTTATACCCCAAAAAAGTGGTTGTATTGTCAATATCATCGCCAATATCTACAAAGGTTTTCCGGGCATGTCGCACACAGGGGCTGCGCGGGCAGGCGTTGATAACCTGACCAAATCCTTAGCCGTTGAGTGGGCTGCACACCAGATTAGGGTCAATGCCGTAGCACCGGGCATTATTCTGTCGACGGGTTTGGACAATTACCCGCCCGAATTTCTCCAAGACATCAGCGACAAGATACCACTCCAACGCTTGGGCACTACGGACGAAGTGGCACACCTGACCTTGTTTCTGGCAAGCCCAATGGCGGCATTTATCACCGGCGAAACCGTATATATCGACGGCGGGCAACGTCTGTGGGGCGATATATGGAAAATTGGGTAAGCCTCTAAAAGATTTGTTCAAAGCTAAACAGATTGGTAATCGTTTAGGTGGTATGATTTTTAAATTTCGGCAATAAATTTTGGTAAATGCTGCTTGGTAGCAAGGGCGCAAGCAAGATGTTCACGTTGTTTTTTTACTAAAAACAAAAAACCAAACCAATAGTTACCATTCGCAGTATCATATTGTAGCGGTTTATTCAAACTCCAAGAGCAAATCGCGGGCATCGGTGATGCTTTTGATGCCGTCGCGCACGAGCATAAAATTCTTGTCGGTTTGTTTGAAATGCCACATCTTGGCGTGGCGTTGGGCGTATTGCAATATCTGCTGGAAAGTGGGCGATTGGTAATAGGACGACTCTTGGTTTTCGACAAAATAACAGCGCAATTTGCGATTTTTGAGTATTACGCGCTCAAATCCTAAGCGTTTGGCTACCCAGCGCAGCCTAACGCCGTTAAACAACTCTTTGACCTGATGCGGTATACTGCCAAATCGGTCTTGCAATTCGTTCTGAAATTTTAGTAGTGCTTCTTCCGTATCTATATTATCCAAGCGATTGTAGAGGCTAAATCGCTCGGCGGTACTATTGACATATTGGTCGGGAATCAGCATTTCTAGGTCGGTTTCTATGGCACATTCGGTCACAAATTTGCGTTCTTGGTGGATTTCTTCTTCAAAAACGTCTTTAAAGTCGCTGCTTTTGAGTTCTAAGATAGCTTCGTTCAGTATTTTTTGGTACATATCGAAGCCTATATCTACGATAAAACCGCTTTGTTCGCCGCCCAGCAGGTCGCCTGCGCCGCGTATGTCCAAATCGCGCATGGCTATTTGGAAACCGCTACCTAATTCGGAAAATTGCTCGATAGAGCGCAGGCGTTTGCGCGAGTCTTCGGGCAGGACGTGCATCGACAATGTGACTAAGTAGCAAAATGCCTTTCGGTTAGAGCGTCCCACGCGTCCGCGCAATTGGTGCAAATCGCTCAACCCAAATTGGTGGGCATTGTGTATAAACATCGTATTGGCATTGGATACGTCCAAACCTGTCTCGACAATATTAGTCGAAACCAACACGTCGTATTTGCCATTTATAAATGACATCATGCGTTCTTCTAATTCGTCATTGTGCATTTGCCCGTGCGCCATTCCGACATCTACGTCGGGGCATAGGCGGCGTATCATATTAGCGATTTCGGGTAGGTCGCTCACGCGGTTGTGTACAAAAAACACTTGCCCACCTCGGTATACTTCAGATTGTATGGCATCGCGTATTTTATTGTGGTCGTCAAATTTGATAATTTCGGTCTGAATGGGCTGTCGGTTAGGTGGTGGCGTAGTCATGATGCTCATATCGCGTGCGTTCATGAGCGAGAATTGTAGGGTGCGCGGTATGGGGGTAGCCGTAAGGGTAAGCGTATCGACATTTATTTTCATTTCGCGCAATTTTTCTTTGGCAGCTACGCCAAATTTTTGTTCTTCGTCAATCACCAATAAGCCCAGGTCTTTAAATTTGACCGATTTGCCCAGCAGCGCGTGCGTTCCGATAATCACATCTATTTTTCCTTGTGCTACGTCTTCGATGGTCTCGCGGCGTTCCTGGCAGTTTTGAATCGGTTGATATAATCGATTCGGCAGGGATATTCTTTGAGTCGGTCGCTAAATGTCTTGTAGTGTTGCAGTGCTAATATAGTAGTGGGTACTAATATGACAACTTGTTTGCTATCAGCTATGGCTTTGGCAGCCGCCCGCACTGCAATTTCGGTTTTTCCAAAACCCACGTCGCCGCATATCAACCTATCCATTGGATAGAATGCTTCCATATCTTTTTTTACGTCTTGAGTAGCTCGCACTTGGTCGGGTGTATCTTCGTAAATAAAAGAGGCTTCGAGTTCGGTTTGCAAATAGGTATCGGGTGCGTAGGCAAATCCTTTGGCGGCTTTTCGTTGGGCATATAATCGTATCAGGTCGGTGGCAATGGCTTTTATCTGTCGTTTGGCTTTTCGCTTGGTGGCTTCCCAGGCATCGCTGCCTATTTTGTTTATTTTGGGTGGTTTGCCGTCTTTGCCTACATATTTCGATACTTTGTGTAGCGAATTAATACTTACATATAATACGTCGTTGTCTTTATATACCAAGCGTATAGCTTCTTGTAGTTGCCCACCCACGTTTATTTTTTCTAATCCCGTATAGATGCCTACGCCGTGGTCGAGGTGCGTCACATAGTCGCCGGGCTGTAAATCGCGCAATAGCCTTACGGTCATTGCTTTTTCTTTCGAGTAGCCTTGTTTGATTTGGTATTTGTGGTAACGGTCAAAAATTTGGTGGTCGGTGTAGCAGGCTATATTTAGTTGTCGGTCGATGAATCCGGTATGTAGGGCTTCGGTCAGCAGTTCGTATTGGAAATGAGCTTTTAGGTCGTCGAAAATGCCTACAAATCGTTTGGCTTGCAGCTCGCTGCCCGCAAAAAGATAATTTGCGATACCTCGTTGTTGGTTGGCGAGTAGGTCTTTGGTGAGCAGGCTAAAATTTTTGTTGAACGAAGGCTGCGGACTTGCTTGAAATGTATAGCTGCTGCCGTCGGCAAAATAGCGGTGTGTGCCAAATTCGACGATGCCGTATTGGAGCAAATCGCGCAGCAAATCGTCTGAATTGATAAACGTATCGGTGTCTTTGGCAAACAATACGTCTTCGTCTAAATTAGGCTCGCGGCGGAGTGTCTCGGCTACAAATAGGGCTTTTTCGTAGCATTTTTGGTTGATAGCCAACATACCTTCCAAATCTTTGACCCAAACTACTGTCTGGTCGGGCATCAGGCGCAGGAGCGAAGTTTTTTCGCGGCTATCAAATTGGGTTTGTATATTGGGTATAATAGTCACTTGCGGCACCTTTTTGACCGACAATTGCGTGAGCGGGTCAAACACGCGGATAGATTCGACCTCATCGCCAAATAATTCGATGCGATAAGGCAGGTCGTTGCCAAATGAATATATGTCGATGATGCCGCCGCGCACCGAAAACATGCCCGGTTCATAGACAAAATCGGCATAGGCAAAACCGTAGGTTGTCAATACTTCGGCTGCCCAAGTGCTGTCAAAGGTTTCGCCAACTACGATATGCAAAGTATTTTTTTGTAGGGCTTTTGAGTTGACTACTTTCTCGAATAGAGCTTCGGGATAGGTGACTACCAATTCGCCTGATGTATAAGAATTGAGCAGATGCGCTACTGTTTCGGCACGTAACAATACATTTGCCTTGCTGATGTCGTCTAATTCGCCGGGTTTTTTGAACGAATCGGCAAAAAACAATACGTCTTTTTTTTCAAGTATCGTTTTTAGGTCATTTTCGAAATAGGCGGCATCTTCTTTGCTCTCCAAAATAAATAAATGCGACTGCGGCGCAGCCCAATACGTAGCAGCAGCCACAAATGCTTGCTGCGCACCTACCAGCCCCTGCAAGTAAGCCCGCGATTGTGCCAACTGAAAACCTGAACTCAATTGCTGCACTTGGGGCATAGCAGCATATAGTTCTAATAATTGCCTGAGATGTGATGTGGGATTCATACCCCGCAAAAGTAGCGTTTTTTGCCGATAGCACCAAACAAGTAGCCCCGCAACCCATAAGCTACTGCACAAAGCAGCAAAAACTGATAGAAATCACTTATCGGCATGAGCTTAATCATTGCACAGTTCAATAAATCTTGCTAATTTTGCACCATCAAATCAATAATTTCTTATCCAAACTCATCTTTATTACATGAACAAGCACACCAAAATAACAACGCTGATGAGCGACCATGTTATCGTTGCCAATTTGAACAATACATTTTCGCAAGTTTGCCGTTTGTTTACCGAACATTCCTTGCATCACTTGCCCGTCGTTGATGAGCAAGGAAACCCCATCGGCATTATCAGCCCGCGCGACGTACTCAATGCCTACCGATACCAAATGCCCGAAGGCGTATTGGCAACCGACACCGAAAGTATCGACCGACATATCAGTATCAGCAACCTAATGACCGCTAACCCCACTACCTTAGAAGAGGAAGATACCGTAGCCGACGCTGCTGCCATGTTTGCTACACACCCCTACCAAGCCGTGCCCGTAGTAAACAGCGCAGGTGGTGTGGTGGGTATTTTTACGACCCGCGATTTGGTCAAATTTTTTGCCCAATACGACTAAACCCATACCTCGCACCGATACTGATAGCACAAAAATTAGGATAGCTGAGGTATTGCTATCGGTTGCAGCAATCAAATAAAGCCCTGTCAAGTTTTTTTAAAAAACCTGATAGGGCTTTTTTCGTAGCCTACGATGTAAATAGTAGCTACGGATATACCCAAGAACCACCTTCAAAGCATTTTAACGGTTTTATTATGAACACGATTAAAATGGTATTCTGCACAACACGAACCGTCAAGCACAAATCCAAAAATTGGATTGGGAACTTTTATACCCTTTTTTTTGTTTCTTTTTACGTAAAGCATAGACACGACAAAGCAGCCGCGTTTGAAACACTATTCAACGAGGCTGCTTAGAACGATGCCATGATAGGCACAAATTTGCTAGGGGCTTTCCTATAAAAGGAGAAACTTAGTTAAATTGGTACTACTCAATAGGCATTAAAGCCTATACAGCAGAACACAACATAGGTCTTAGCCTTTTTTAAATTTGGAATATTTGTTTTGAAATTTCTCGATACGACCTGCCGTATCTACAAATTTCATTTTGCCCGTAAAGAAAGGGTGTGACGCACTCGAAATTTCGAGTTTGATGAGCGGATACGTATTGCCATCTTCCCAAACGGTGGTTTCGCGGGAGTTAGCAGCCGAACGGCTCAAAAACGATACATCGCAAGAGAAGTCTTTAAAGACGACAAAGCGGTAATTTTCGGGGTGAATACCTTTTTTCATATCGAAATCAATATTTTGGGCTGCAAAGGTAGGCATTATATCCGATAAATTGTAGCACCGAACAACGAATTTTTTTTATTTCTATTTATATTGCACTTTTTTGAGATTACTATCAGACATGGTTATTTTTATTTTTAAATTAATAATATCAAAAAAACAATACATCTACTTATCTACATATAATTATTATAACTTCATTATGAAATGGCGAACTTTTAACGGCGAGCAAATTGCATCTATCCAAACTGCGGTCGAAAAAGCCATCTTGCGCGAAACGGCTGCGGGCAACAAACTCAAGTGTGCATTGAGTGCCCGACTCGCAGGTGCGCTGCGACGGTGCCGAGTTTGCAACGGTTATTGTATTCTTGCGCGAGAAACGCGGCGGTTTTATGTACGTAAGTACCGACCGCATCGCTCGAACCTTATCGCTCAAAGAACGTATGCTAACCGAAGTGTCTATGTCTATCAGCATTGCCTACGACCTCTGCAACTTGTTAGACCGATACAATATTGACCTCGAAGTGCATGCCGACATCAATACGAACCCCCAATTTGAATCGAATGTTGCGCTCAAAGAAGCCATCGGTTATATCTTGGGTATGGGCTTCGCTTTCAAAGCCAAGCCCGATGCCTTTGCCAGCTCTTCTTGCGCCGACAAATTGGTCTAAATAACAATTTTTATCCACAACTTTTGGGCAATGTGCGCTTAGTACCGCTAAGTGCGCATTGTCCAAATAGTTTTTTTGGGCAAAATACCTTATCTTTGCCTCTCTTTTGATAGCTATTATGTCTGTTTTTCAACCCCACTTATCGGCATTAGGACGCGCCGCTACCATCGAATCGATAGCCCGTACTAAGCCCAACACACCCATATTTGACATCATCGTCATAGGTGGCGGCATTACGGGCGCGGGCATTGCCTTAGATGCAGCCTCGCGCGGGCTAAAAACCTTGCTCCTCGATATGCAAGATTTCAGCGCAGGCACAAGCAGCCGCTCGACCAAACTCATACACGGCGGCTTGCGATACCTCAAACAAGGCGACGTAAAACTCGTGCAAGAAGTAGGGCAAGAGCGTGCTTTGCTGCACCAAAACGCGCCTCATATCGTAAAGCCTAAAAAAATGTTGCTGCCTATCATACAAGAAGGCTCTTTGGGCAAATATTCTACCTCTTTCGCGTTGTTTGTCTACGACCTCATTGCGGGCGTTGCCTATAAAGAATGGCGCACTATGCACGACAAAGCCGAAACCGAACAATTAGAACCCCTACTGCGCCGCGATATTTTGATAGGCGGCGGTATGTATTTTGAATACCAAACAGACGATGCCCGACTAACCATAGAAGTGCTGAAAAGTGCAGTCAAATTTGGTGCCGTATGCCTTAACTATGCCCAAGTAGCAGGTCTGGAATATGATGAAAAAGGCAAACTGTGCGGCGTGAAAATAGTAGATAAATTAGAAGGCAAAGCCTTCTGTGCCTACGCCCCTCATATAGTTAATGCCGCAGGACCTTGGGTAGATGACGTGCGCCGCCGCGACCACGCTATCAGTGGCAAACACTTGCGCCTAACTAAGGGCGTGCATATTGTCATACCCTACCACAAACTGCCCTTGCAGCAAGCCACCTACTTCGATGTAAAAGACGGACGTATGGTTTTTGCTATTCCGCGCGGCAACAACCTATATATCGGCACTACCGATACCGACCATACAGCCCGACCCGAACGCCCCGAAACCACAGCTGCCGATGTACGCTATTTGCTCGACGCAGCTAACGATATGTTCCCCGATGCCCACCTAAGCACCGACGACGTATTATCGAGTTGGGCGGGAGTGCGCCCGCTCATACAAGAAGAGGGCAAATCACCCTCGGAAGTATCGCGCCGCGATGAGATTTTTTATGCCCCCAGCGGCATGATTACCATAGCAGGCGGAAAACTGACCGGATTTCGCAAAATGGCAGAACGAACCGTAGACGAAGTAATCAAACTGCGCAGCAAAAATAGGAATATTACCACCTGCATGACCGATAAAATAAAACTATCAGGCGGCAATTTTGCAAGCCCCGAAGCGTTTGAGCAGTATGTAGCCGAACTAACGCAAATAGCATCAGACAAAGGCATTGACAGCGAACAAATTGTCGAACTCACCAATAAATATGGCAAAAACACCGATACCATACTGCATATTTTTGACGAACAAAACGAACTACCCGCTGACAAACGCAAAAAAAATCGGACTGTTACCGAACGATTGCTGCTCGCCGAACTGCATTATGGCATACATTATGAAATGGTTTGTACCCTGAGCGACTTTCTGGTACGCCGCACAGGTAGGCTATATTTCGACCGCCCCAATATAGCCCAATACCGAACCTTGTTGCTCGACGAAATGAGACAACTGCTGGGTTGGAATCGCACCCAAACCCAAGAAGCCGATACCGAATTTGAACAAGAATACCAAGCAGTAGTAGCATTCCGACAAAACACCGACCAGCCCGACGACGCACCACTCATCAACCGAACCGAGCGCGAAACACCGCATACCCTCAACTCGCTCCTCGCCGACCTAAGCCCCGACCTACTCAAAAATGTAACAGATAATATCCAAAACACCGACCAAAGCCCATCAGACAAAAGCAGCAGTATTTATCAATATATCGGCGATTTAGTAGGGCGGTTTAGGCGGTATCTATAAAAAAAATGGGTAACTATTTAGGCAGTTTCTTCGCTCAGTTATTCATTAGACTTCTTGCGAAAGTAAAAAATCGAAAATTTAGCCTTACATTTGGGAAATGCAGAAATTACCTTAATCGTTTCTTAAAATGCCGTAGGCATGTTATATTGGTAGCATCAGGCAGATACCATTCTTAGAATGCCGTAGGTATGGCATTTAACAGTAGGATTGTATTTTGCGCTGATATTTCTTTGCCTAGATTCAAGTAGTAAATGCGACATTGTTTAGTTGGCTTTGATGCAAGTTTTTGCGTCGCGGTCATATTATATTAATAAGATAAATATTTATAATAAATAAAATATATACAACACTAAAAACATTAACGAATATGCATCGTCGCGAATTTTTAGCCTTTCTGGGACGTGGTGCCGCCCTAAGTGCCGCTACTGCCGCTGGTATAACTTGGTTAGGTGGCTGTCAGCCCTCTAAACACTCGCAAAAAGCCTTGCTCAAAGGCGTTCCGTTCAAAGCCCTTGCCCCTACTGCCATCGATGACGTAGTACTTGCCGAGGGATTTAACTACCAATTCCTGCTCCGACAAGGCGATGCTATTTCGGACACCGATACGTTTGGGTCGGACAACGACTATAACGCCTTTTTTCCGTTTGATGCCCAAAACCCCAACGACGGTATCTTATGGACTAACCACGAATATTTGATGCCCCTATTTATAAGCGGCTGGAACGGGCGCGGCGAGCATACCCTCGCCCAAGTAGATAAAGAACAATACGAAGTAGGAGGCTGCTTGGTTCGCATCAGGCGCAACGCGCAAGGCAAGTGGGAAGTAGTGAAAAACGACCCCCACAACCGCCGATTGACCGCCAAAACACCCATACCCATGCGCTGGCACGAACCCATCAAAGGAGCAACCGTTGCCATTGGTACGCTGGGCAATTGCGCAGGTGGCGTAACGCCTTGGCGCACTGTACTTACCTGCGAAGAAAATTATTACCTATTCTACGGCGAAACCGACTATAAAACAGGCAAAACCCACGAAGGTAGCTATCTGGGTTGGGAAAAACATTACCCCAATCCGTCAGAACACTACGGCTGGGTGACAGAAATAGACCCATTTACAGGCGAAGCCCAAAAACTAATCGCCTTGGGCAGGTGCGCCCACGAATGTGCTACGGTATTCGAAACGCCCGACAAACGCGCAGTCGTATATATGGGAGACGATGCCAACGACCAATGTATCTATAAATTTGTAGGCGACAAACCGGGCTCGCTCTTGACAGGCAAACTATATGTAGCTAATATCGAAAAAGGCAAGTGGGAATCGCTCGACTATAAAGAACAAGCCATCTTGCGCCAACATTTCGCCTCGCAAACCGAAGTACAAATACGCCTACGCGAAGCCGCCGTACTCGTAGGAGGCTCGCTATTAGACCGCCCCGAAGACATAGAAATAGACCCACTAACAGGACACGTACTCATTACACTGACCAACAATAAACCCAAAAATAACTACTACGGCTCTATCCTAAAAATTGTCGAAAAAAGTGCCGACAAATGTGGCACCGAGTTTAGTTCATCGGTATTTTTATCGGGCGGCGTAGAAACAGGCTTTGCCTGCCCCGACAATTTGGCATTTGACCGCAATGGCAACCTCTGGTTTGTAAGCGATATAGCAGGCTCGTCGGCAAATAAAGCACCAGGACTCCTCTTTCAAAAACAATGGTCTGTTCTTGGTGCCGCCTACGGCGAAGATGCAGGAAAGGTCATACAAGTAGGTAGTGCCCCTATCGATGCCGAATTTACAGGACCCGTATTTAGCCCCGACGGAAAAACCCTATTTTTAAGCGTACAACACCCCGGCGAAGAAAGCCAAAGCCTTGATGCCATGACCAGCCATTTTCCCGACGGCGGCAACGCCATACCTCGCTCGGTAGTTATTGCCATATCAGGTGCGGCTTTGGAAGCAATTTGTAGTTAGCCGCGTAGCCATTTAATCTTTATGGCTAACAATTAAATATCGTCCTCGCCCAAGAAAGTTGAAAGTTACTACGCAAAACCAAGTTTTTGAGGCAATAGTTATCCCTAACTCCGCGCATTTTTTTGAATATGCCCCTATCTATTTTCTACCGCCCGCCCTACGCTTTCATTGGGGTTTTGCTCCTATTAGTAGGTTGCTTTTATGCCTGCCAAGAAACCGACTATACGCCCAAGCCCAAAGCCTATCCGCGTTTGGTATTGCCCGCCCAGCATAGCTATCAACCCTACGCATCGCGTGAATGTCCGTTTTTGTTCGAATATTCTACTCATGCTCGCATCGGCAAAGATACGGTAATGATGGGCAGAAAAGCACCCAGCAACCCCTGCTGGCTAAACCTCCAATACCCCGATTTTAATGCTACGGTCTATCTGTCGTACAAACCCATCAGCAAAGATAACTCTCTCCCGCGTTTGGTCGAAGATGCGCATACGCTCAACGCCAAACACGTTATCAAAGCCGATTATATCGAAGATAGCCTTATCGTCACACCCAGCGGAGCATCAGGGCTTTGGTATAGCGTAGGGGGCAATGCCGCATCAAGCACCCAATTTTTTTTGACCGATAGCGCACGCCATTTCTTATGGGCATCGCTCTATTTTTACCACCCACCCAACGAAGATTCGATAGCTCCCGTAGCTGCTTATATCCGACAAGATATGGAACACCTGCTCGAAACGTTCAAATGGCAATAGTGGCTACAATGCCGTCACGCCGCCCTATATGGTCCAAATCATCGCGCCATATCCTTTTTGTATCAAGCATACGCATCAATCATTTTCCTAATCTCAAAATCACTATGCGACAATTTTTGTCCCTTGCCCTCTTGGGCTTTCTAAGTCTGGCTTTTGGCAGCACAATGGCGCAAGCCCAAAGCATTTATTACAAAGGTAGCCGCGTCGCCGAAATCGAAACGGACGGCGATGTGTATATCAACGGCTCACAAGTTGGGCAAATCGAAGCAGACGGCGACGTGTATAAAGGCGGCTCACAAATCGGGCAAATCGAAGCAGACGGCGATGTATATTATCGCGGCTCGCAAGTTGGGCAAATCGAAACAGACGGCGACGTGTATAAAGGCGGCTCACAAATCGGCGAAATCGAAGCAGATGGCGATGTATATTATCGCGGCTCGCATATAGGCGAAGCCAAAGGCATAGACCGCAAATGGGCTGCCGCTTTTTTCTTTTTCTTCTTTTGGGAACTCTAAAAGCCCCGAAATACAAGCTCATTAGGTTCTAAACCACCCAAAGCCACCGCGCCCCACCGAAAATTAGCATTTTTCGGGTAGGGTGCTTTTATTTTACGCTATTTGACCAATAATGCCTTTTACCGATAGCCTACTGGCTTGGCACGCACAACACCACCGCGACCTGCCTTGGAAAAACACCCAAGACCCCTACGCCATTTGGCTGTCCGAAATCATATTGCAACAAACCCGCGTAGCACAAGGATTGCCTTATTATGAGCGATTTCTGGCGGCTTTTCCCAGCGTGCGTCACCTTGCCGATGCGTCGGCGGACGAGGTGATGCGCCTTTGGGAGGGTTTAGGCTATTATTCGCGAGCGCGACATTTGCACCAAACCGCCCAGTATATTGCCTACGAATTGGGCGGCAATTTTCCGCATACTTACGAAACGATTCGCCAACTCAAAGGCGTAGGCGATTATACCGCCGCCGCTATTGCCTCTTTTGCCTTTGGGCTACCCTATGCCGTGATAGATGGCAACGTATATCGCGTATTGGCACGGGTATTTGGCATTGATACGCCTACCGATACAACAGCAGGCAAACAACAATTTGCACAATTAGCCCAATCGCTGCTGCCCCGCCACCGTCCCGCCGATTTTAACCAAGCTATGATGGATTTCGGGGCAAGCTGCTGCACACCCACCCAACCCGACTGCCCGCACTGCCCGCTATCGGGCGAATGTCGTCTTACGCACAAGGAATGACGGTGCAATTGCCCGTAAAAAGCAAAAAAACAATCCGCAACGAACGGTATTTTACCTATTTAGTGCTGCATCTGCCGCCTAATAATACCGTTTGGATAGTGCAGCGCACCCAAAAAGATATTTGGCAAAACCTTTACGAATTTCCGATGATAGCTTCCGAAGAGCCATTACCCAATATAGCCCAATTACAAGCCCAGCCCCTTTGGCAGCAGTGGTTGGGCAGTGCTGTGGTGTCGGTCGTGGGTCTGTCGGCGATATACACTCAATTGCTTACCCACCGAACCGTAAAGGCACAGTTTTGCGAAATAACAATACATGAGTATTCAACGGCGCGGCTGCCGTCGGGCAAGGCTGTGGCTTGGGAAGATTTAGACCAATATGCGTTTCCGAAAATTATCAAGCAGTATCGGCAAGACCGCCACAAAAATGTGGTGCAATCAAAGTTGTTCTAAGGCAGTGGCTTTATAGCCTCTAAAAAACATAGCCCGACCTTTTTAAGAAAGGTCAGGCTAATTGAGTAGTGATTTCGCTGGGGCTCGAACCCAGGACCCCATCATTAAAAGTGATGTGCTCTACCAACTGAGCTACGAAATCGCTATTTGCGGGGCAAAGGTACGGACTTTTTCACATTTTTCAAGCATTTGTCGAAAAATTTTTATTGAGCTTTGATTTTTTTGTGACAATATAGCTACAAGTTATACCTAAAAGCCTTATTTTTACTGCCTTAATAGACCATTATTGCCATGACCCAACCTACCCCACCCCCTCCGCGCGGCAGCATAGTACTTCCCATTTTATTAACAATTTGCGTTATTTATATATTTATTTCTAACTTTTTGGGTTGCGCTCGTGCCCGCGAACTCAGCCAGCTGAAAAATGCCAATCAGCAAAACGAGCAGTATATCAATAGCCTACACATGCAATTGGACAGCCTACGCGCCCTTCTTGACAGCAGCTACGACAATAGCCAAAGTGCAAAAACCGCTTCAAAAACATCGGCAAGCGGCGAGCCGTCGGTTCTGTTTGGGGCAGACATCAGCGACAAAGGCACCCATTTCGAAGTGCAAATAGGTGCGTTTCAGTTTTTCGACCTACACAAATACCGACCGGGCTTTAATCAGAGCTTCCGCGAAGAGCATGACAAAGACGAGTTAGACAAATACACCATTGCTAAGTTTCGCAGCTATGCCGAGGCGCAATCCTTTCGCAACGACATCATTAGGCTCGGCATTGACGATGCGTGGATAGTGGCAAAAGTAGATGGCAAGCGTGTAGATATCAATAGCGTTTTACGGAAAGGCTAAACATTTCAAATGTTTTTATTGACAAAAAAACATAATGCTATTTTTGCAAGATAAAAAACGCATAACTATTTAGGGTATAGGGTTTTGGGTATGGGGTTCTGGGCTATATCTATCTAATAATGCCTGAAATCATTGCATATTCGATTAGAAATAGCTATTCTCCCTACAAGGCTAAATAGTTACAGAATTTAAAAAAAACTGCACGGTTTTTTGGGTAGTTCTATTCAAAATCGTGCAGTTTTGCGTTCCAAAATCGTGCATTCCTTGTTGTAAACTATTGATTTACAAGAAATTATAGCAATTAATTGGTTTTTCCAGTACGCCCTAAGTATGGGGTGGTGCGTTTCTAAACTTTGGTGGGTTCGTTGCTAATAAGATTAGCCGATACTATCACATCGCGGATTTGCTCGTTGAAACCCGTCAAACCGCCCGGATTGCTGGGCAACATAAGCGTATTGGTTTGGCTATGGTGTGCCACATCTTTGAGGGTATCGAAATATTGGGTCAGCAATACAATCATCATTACGTCTTGTGCCGATACGCCTTGCAGTGATTGTTGGAACTCGATAACCGATGTATGTAAGCCCTCGATGATGGCTTTTCGTTGGTCGGCAATACCTTTGCCCTCTAAGGCTTTGCTTTGGGCTTCGGCTTCTGCGGCTTTTACTTTTAAAATGCGGTCGGCTTCGCCTTTTTCTGATGCTGCCATACGCATACGAGTAGCGGCGTTTATTTCGTTCATGGCGTGTTTTACCTTTTCGTCGGGGTCTATGTCGGTTACTAAGGCTTTGATGATGTCGTAGCCAAAATCGTCCATTGTATCGTGCAGTTCATGTTTGACAGCGACGGCGATGTCTTCTTTTTTCGAAAAAACATCGTCTAAGCGCAACTGTGGCACACGCGCCCGCACTACGTCAAACACATAGGCACTGATTTGGTCGTGGATATTGGTCAATCGGTAATAGGCTTCATATACTTTGTCCGGCATTACTTGGTATTGTACCGATACTTTCACGTCGACAAATACGTCGTCTATGGTCTTGGTTTCGACCACTACGTCTAATTGCAGTACGCGCATATTGACCCGCGCCACTACTCGGTCGATAAACGGAAGTTTAAAATTTAAACCCGCCGCAGCTACATTGTTAAATTTGCCAAATCGCTCGATGATGCCAATGGTTTGTTGGCGAATGACAAAAAAGCTACCCGTTACGACGAGAAAAGCCATAACCAACAGGAAAATAATTACAGGAGACATAATGATTTTTTTTATTATTAAATTATTAGTTTTATACGCTTATCGCTAAACAAAGGCATAAATATAACACTAAAACAGCAAAAAAATTCATTGCCGCGAAATAATATTTTGCTGCCTGAGCTTATAAGCATTATAGTTCGTCTATCTTGGGCAATAATCATAGCAGTGCAAGATTTTAGCGCAAAAATGGGCAAACTCTTTGTAGACAATAAAAAAAGCCGTATCTTTGCAGTTATGGCAGTGTATTTTTTGCATTTCTGCCTACCATTCCATTCCACCACTATCCCTTATCCCGTAACCCCTAAACGTGTATTATGAGGCAGTTAAAGATTACTAAATCTATTACTAATCGCGAGAGCCAATCGCTCGAAAAATACTTACAAGAAATTGGCAAAGTGGATTTGCTGACCCCCGAAGAAGAAGTAGATTTAGCCAAACGAATCAAGCAGGGCGACCAAGAAGCATTAGAAAAACTGACCAAGGCTAACCTGCGTTTTGTGGTATCGGTAGCGAAACAATACCAAAACCAAGGGCTCTCGTTGAGCGACCTCATCAACGAAGGGAATTTAGGTTTAATTAAAGCGGCACAGCGTTTTGATGAAACACGTGGCTTCAAATTTATCTCTTATGCCGTTTGGTGGATTCGCCAATCTATCCTGCAAGCACTTGCCGAACAATCGCGCATCGTGCGCCTACCGCTCAACAAAGTAGGGTCGCTCAATAAAATAAATAAAGCGTTCTCGCAATTAGAACAAGAATTTGAGCGCGAACCCTCGCCCGAAGAATTAGCCGCTATTTTAGATATAGAAACCGAAGAAGTAAAAACCACCCTCGGCGTTGCTGCCCGCCACGTATCAGTCGATGCGCCCTTTGTCGAAGGCGAAGACAATTCGCTGCTCGATGTACTTGAAAATAACAATACACCCCGAACCGATACCCACCTCGAATACTTAGAATCGCTGCGCCGCGAAATAGAACGCTCGCTATCGACCCTCACACAACGACAAAAAGACGTATTGAAATTGTATTTCGGCATAGGCAACGAACACAGTCTCTCGCTCGAAGACATCGGCGACCGATTTGGATTGACCCGCGAGCGCGTGCGCCAAATCAAAGATAAAGCCATTAATAAATTGCGCAGTGCGTCGCGCAGCAAGCACCTCAAAACCTATTTGGGCGAATAACCCTCCTCGAATTACCTCGTTATATCCAAAATACACGCAACTATTGGTAGTTGCGTGTATTTTTTTAGGGTATCGCTTGCAATCTCTGCTTAGCAGTAAGCATACCCACGGGATAGACCTATCGATACACCGAAGCAATACAAATTATTGATAATCAATTATTTAAACACCATAAAACATTAATATTTGATTTTATCGCTATCTGTATTGATTACAAAAGCAAATTAGGCACTAACCGCATTAGATGAGGCAGAAAGGCTGGCAAGGCGATGGGGTTGCCATACAAAATACCACAGCACAAAGCTAAACGAACTGCCAATGATAAGTGCTTTCAGCAAGATAGGCATTTCGGTATGGCGGGTAACAAATCCCTCCAAAAATCCTGCAATAATAAAAATGGGTACGATGCCGATGATGATTTTTAAACCGCGTTTAGCACCTCGCTTGAATGATTCGGCACGGGTATAGGTCTGCGGAAACAATACGCTGTTGCCCATTGCCAAACCCGCCGCGCCCGCTATCACAATAGCCGATATTTCGAGTGCGCCATGTATCCAAATCGTCAGAAAAGAGGTTAGGAACAATCCTTTTCGTAAAAAAGTATTGGAATGCACCTACCATAATGCCGTTTTGAAGTAAAATAATAGCCGTGCCAAACGATGTAAAAATACCCGACACGAAAGTACGAAACGACACCCAAACGTTGTTGAGCGTAATGGCTAAAAACATGTCTAATCGCTGCATCTCTTTATATACCGCCATAGGGTCGTTATTGTCTATATTTTCGAGGGTCATATTGACATACGAATCGCCCAAAATGAGGCGCACAAAGGTCGTATCATTGGCAGCAGACAAGGCACCGATGAGCATAGATGCCGCAAAAATGAGAAAAGAATATAACAATTCGCGGCGACTCTCGTACATCACGGCGGGCAGCTCATATTTCCAAAAACGAGCAAATCGGCTCGTCTCTTCGCGTTTATTGCGGTAAATAGCTTGGTGTATGCGCCCGGTCAGTGCGTTGAGGTAGAAAGCGATAACGCTTTTGGGATAAAAGGTTTGGGCATACGACAAATCGTCGGTGAGTTGTATAAACAAATCGGCTTGTTCGTCGGGCGTAGCTGTATCTTTTCGCTGCATTACTGCCTCGAATCGCCGCCATTTGTCGGCATTTTGGTTGATAAAAGCCGGTTCGCGCATACGCTAAATAATCAAAATGGGTTCGCGGCAACTATTTAGGGTATAGGGTTTTGGGTATGGGGTAATGAGCAATACTTATCTAATAATGCCTGACATCGCTGCATATTCCCCCTACAAGGCTAAATAGTTACGGTTCGCGGCAAAGATAAGGCATTTATCTGATTTCGCCAAGTATGGCTACCCCAGCATTCAGACCGATTTCAATCCCGCTATGGATAAAACGTTGGGAGCAAAGAAATAGCAGCACAAAATACAATCCCGTAGCGATGTATAGATACCATACCTACGGCATTCTAAGAATCGTATCTGCCTGATGCTACCAATATAACATGCCTACGGCATTTTAAGAAACGATGAGGGCAATTTCTGCATTTCCCATCGTTTGTTTTCAACTCATTATTAACGCAAACCGTTTAATGTCGAAATTAAATAAATTATTAATATATTCTTATTTATTTAAATAGAAAAAATTGCAAAATGAACTTTTTATTGTTTAGAAGTGTTTGTAGAAAGAGTGCAGAAAATTGATTCGTCTACCCAAAATAGATAATTTTTTATATTTAATATTTACAATGACTAAAAAAAGCAAAAAAAGCGGTAGCCCTAAAAGCCTACCCGACCGCATCATCAATGCCCTTGCCAATGCCGAAAACCCCTTGGGATTTAAAGATTTGACCCGAAAAGCCGGACGAAATACTACTACCAAAGAAGAAATGATAGCCGCCATAGAGCAATTATTGACAGATGGCATCGCCGTTAAACAAAACAATAAATTTCGCTTGGCTGCCAAAAGTATTGCCCCAACCCGTAGCTCCAAAACCGCAACTAACAAACCGAGCAGCAAACCCGACAATACCATGGCAACTAAACGCCCCGACCGCATGGAAGTAGAAGGCATCGTAGATATGACCAACAGCGGCTCGGCATATATTGTCTCCGAATTTGTCGAAAACGATATTTATGTGCCCGCCAACCGCCTAAAAAATGCCTTAGACGGCGACCGCGTAAGGGTGAAAGCCGAGCGCAAACGCGGAGGCAGACGGATGGAAGGCGAAGTAGTCGAAATCTTAGCCCGCGGCAACGATACCTTCGTGGGCATTATCAATATATCAAAACAATTCGCGTTTCTTATCGCAAGCAAACAACTACCCGTCGATTTTTTTATCCCACTCAAAAAAATCAATGGCGCAGAAAGCGGCGACAAGGTATTGATAAAAGTAACGGATTGGAACAACGAATCGGGCAAAAATCCAGTGGCAGAAGTGACAAAAGTGCTGGGCAAACCCGGCGAAAACGAAGCAGAAATGTTGTCTATCCTAGCAGATAACGGATTTCCGCTTACTTTCTCGGACGAGGTATTGGCTGCCGCCGAAGCTATCGACACCACCATTACGCCCGAAGAAATTGCCCGCCGCCGCGACTTCCGCACCATCACTACGCTAACCATAGACCCCGCCGATGCCAAAGATTTTGACGATGCCCTAAGTATCAGGCGGCTCGACAACGGCAATTGGGAAGTAGGCATACATATTGCCGACGTAGCGCACTACGTGCCGCCCCATACCGCACTCGACCGCGAAGCAAGCCGCCGCGCTACCTCCGTTTATTTGGTCGATAGGGTGTTGCCCATGTTTCCCGAAAAATTGTCTAACGTAGTTTGTTCCTTGCGCCCTAACGAAGAAAAATTGTGCTTTTCGGCAGTATTTGAACTCGACCACCAAGCCAATGTACTAAAAGAATGGTTTGGGCGAACCGTTATCTACTCTGACCGACGATTTAGCTATACCGAAGCCCAACAAATCTTGGACGACAAACACGGCGATTTCGCACCCGAACTTATCAAGTTGAACGATTTGGCACAACACCTCCGCCAACGCCGCATTGCGCAAGGCTCTATCGAGTTTGGCAGCGAAGAAGTGCGCTTCCAATTAGACGACACGGGCAAGCCAATAGCCGTATATGTCAAACCGGTATTGGAATCGAACAAACTCATCGAAGATTTTATGTTGCTCGCCAATCGGCGCGTAGCAGCGTTTATCAACCGCACCGAATACGGCGGGCGGCGCATACCGTCGGTCAACCGCGTGCACGACGCGCCCGACCCCGAAAAACTGAACGATTTTAGGCTACTCGCCGAAAGTTTTGGCTACCAACTCCTCATCGATACGCCCCAACATACATCCCAGTCTATCAATGCGATGTTAGAAGCAGTAAAAGGCAAACCCGAACAAAAAATATTGGAAACCTTAGCGATACGCTCTATGGCAAAAGCCGCCTACGCCATTCGCACCGATGTAGGGCACTATGGGCTATCGTTTGAGCATTATACACACTTCACCTCGCCCATACGCCGCTACCCCGACGTGATGACCCACCGCATCTTGGCAGAGTGCACCAGCCCACAACCCCACTTCGATTTTAATGCCGAAGCCCTCGAAAAACAATGCGAACACTCGTCGCTGATGGAGCGCAAAGCAATGGATGCCGAACGTCAATCGTCAAAATACAAACAAGTCGAGTATCTGACCGACCGCATTGGGCAGGTATTTGAAGGCACTATTAGCGGCGTTACCAAATTTGGCTTTTTTGTAGAACTGAACGACAATAAATGCGAAGGTTTAGTGCCCATAGATAGCCTCATCGACGACCTATATGTATATGACGAAAAACAACATGCTATTATCGCCTATCACAAAAAGCGCAAGTATCAATTAGGGGCATCGGTCAAAGTGCGCGTCATAGGCACATCGCTCACCGCCCGCACTATCGATTTTCAGGTCGAAAAATAAATCCCTCGTCCCTTGTATGCTATGCGTACAAGGGACGCTGCACAATATAGAAGCAGAGCCGCCAAAATACTATCCCCGCCCATACCCTACCTGCACCAAAAAGCCGTACCTTTGCCCAAACAATCGAGCATTATCTTATGGCACTCATTTTACCTATAAAAGGCATATCGCCACAATTTGGCGAGCGTTGTTTTCTTGCCGATAACAGCACCGTAATAGGCGACGTAGTGATGGGCGACGATTGTAGCGTATGGTTCGGAGCAGTAGTGCGCGGCGACGTGCATTATATCCGCATCGGAAACAAGGTCAATATACAAGACCTCGCCGTTATTCATTGCACCTACCAACAAGCCCCCGTCCATATTGGCAATAACGTATCTATCGGGCACCGCGCCATCGTACACGGCTGCACCCTGCACGACAACGTACTGATAGGTATGGGAGCTATTGTCATGGATCATGTAGTGGTAGAACCCAACAGCATCGTAGCCGCCGGAGCAGTCGTACTCGAAAATACGCGCATCGAAGCGGGTAGCATCTATGCGGGCGTACCCGCCAAAAAGGTCAAAACCATCAGCCCCGAACAATTTGCCAATACCATCGAACGCATCGCCAACAATTATATCATGTATGCGGGTTGGTTCGAAAAAAGCGACCCAATACCAAACCCCTCGCCATACAGCGATAATAAATAAAGTGGGTGGTTTTTAGTGATTAGTGTGCAGTGCGGGTTGGTGATTTAGGGTTGAAAATTAGTAGGCAAAACTAAATTTTTGAAGCGGTAGCAGCCTATCAGCACAAATATTTTTTAGATAAAAATTGTTCTTTCTCACTCAAACAAACGCGGTATGCCGCTTTCGTGTTGCAGTAGCCATTGTTTTCGCCACAAACCACCCGCATAGCCCGTCAAAGTTCCTTTGCTCCCCACTATGCGATGGCAAGGTATTATAATGGCAATAGGATTGGCTCCGTTGGCTGCACCTACTGCCCTAACCGCTTTTGTATCGCCCATATATTGCGCAATTTGCCCATAGCTCGCCGTAGTGCCATAGCCCACGCGCAACAATGCTTGCCAAACGCGCTCCTGAAACTCGGTGCCTTGGGGCTGCAAGGGCAAATCGAAGGTAGTCAATTGCCCTGCAAAATAAGCCCTTAGCTGCTGGGCAGCCTCGCGCAAGACGGCGGGTATTGCCTCGCTATTCGTATGAACATGGGATAATGAAGGCATCAATGCCTGCAAAGAATTGTCAGAAGCAAAAGCGACTTGCTCAATGGCGGTGTCATTGCCGCTAATAGAAATATCGCCCAAAGGCGAAGTTATCGACATCGTATATTTCATTCAATCAAACCATTTACCTATAATGAACGAAGTTTTTATTGTTTCACTATCTCGTACTCCCATCGGCAGTTTCAACGGCGTATTATCGTCGGTCAGTGCTGTTGAGTTGGGCAGAACAGTCATAGCCGAGTCGGTGCGCCGCGCCGCCATCAATCCCGCCGACGTGAGCGAAGTATTTATGGGCAACGTATTGCAAGCTAATACGGGACAAGCTCCTACCCGCCAAGCAGTCTTAGCCGCAGGTTTGTCTAATCATACAGCTTGCACAACCATCAATAAGGTGTGCGCGTCGGGCATGAAAGCTATGATGCTCGGCACGCAATCCATTTTGCTGGGCGACAACGCCGTAGTAGTAGCGGGCGGTATGGAAAGCATGAGCAACGCACCATTTTATATCCACAAAGCCCGCTGGGGTATGCGCTACGGCAACGGCGGAATTGATAGATGCCATCATTGCGCGACGGTTTGCAAGACCCCTACAAAAAGGCTATATGATGGGCAATGCGGGCGAAGTTTGTGCCGAACATTACGGTTTTACGCGCGAAGAGCAAGATGCCTATGCCACAGCCTCGTATCAACGTGCCGCTGCTGCCTACGCCACAGGAGCATTCGCCCAGGAGTTGGTATCGGTAGAAATTCCCAACGCCAAAGGTAAAACAATCGTGTCAGAAGACGAAGAATATCGCAATATTATTTGGGAGAAAGTAGCTACCTTGCGCCCCGCATTCAAAAAAGATGGTACAATTACCGCTGTCAATGCCTCCAAAATCAACGACGGCGCAGCGGCTTTAGTACTGATGAGCCGCGCAGCCGTAGAACAATACGGTGCAAAGCCCATCGCTCGTATCCTATCGTATGCCGATGCCGCCCAAGAACCCGAATGGTTCACTACTGCTCCCGCCAAAGCCATTCCCAAAGCACTGCACAAAGCAGGACTGACGGTAGCCGATATAGATGCTTTCGAAATCAACGAAGCTTTTTCGGTAGTCGCCTTAGCCAATATGCGCGAAATGGGCTTAGACCACGATAAAGTAAACATATTGGGCGGCGCAGTAGCCCTTGGACACCCCGTCGGGGCATCGGGTGCGCGAATCATCTGTACGTTGCTGTCGGCACTCCGACATAAAGGCGGCAAAATCGGCGCAGCAGGTATCTGCAACGGCGGCGGTGGAGCATCGGCTATGGTAGTAGAATTGATGTAAATTGCATATATATTGCATTAACAACTTATACAATTCCTAAAATGCCGTATTAAACCATTAAAGCAATTTGCGGTAAATTGGATATGGCATAGCCCACGATTTAAATTGTGGGCTATGCCATTTTTGATTATCTCACCTGATGTGTATTCATTTCTATGCGGTTGGCAGATAAAGATTAGCACATAAAATTAAATCGATAAACCACGACTCACGAGAAACCAACCACTAAGAATTAATTAACTGTAATGGGTTTGCTCAGGACGTTATTGTTTTCGTTAGCTTCGGTCACTTGGCTGGCAGCGTCGCAGCGAAATAGCAAGTGTTTACTACCCACCGCAACGGTATTGGGAATATTGATAGTCAGTGTTTTGGACAACATACCACCACCCGTTAGAGCCGCTACTGTAACAGAACCCACTTGTACGTCGTTGGTGCTGTACGTGGCATCGCTCGAAATATAACAACGCAATGAGCTGGCCAATGCCGCATTAGCCCCATTATTCCTAACCCTACAACCGACCGATACCGCCGTATTGCGCGTTGCCGACGCTGCGGCAATTGGCATATCTGCCAACAAATCGGGCGCGGTAGAAGTAACCACACTTAGGACAAAATGAAATAGGTTATTATTTTCGTTGCTTTCGTTGGCTTGATTATTGGCATCAACGCGGGCTAAGACGTAGTAAGTACCGGCGGCTGTGGTAGCGGGTATAGTGAGGCTCTGCTCTATAATCATTTGCATCTGCCCCACGCTCAGGGCATTGCCATTTATAAAGCCCAGAGCTACGTCGTTGGTGCTATATGTGATATCAGTCGAGAGGTAAAAACGCAATTTGGTAGCAGGGCTATTAGCTGTGCCGTTGTTGCGCACCGTACCTGTTACCATTAATGCTGTCCCTACCAATACAGGTGGATTGACAACCGTAGTACCATTGGCACTATTCAAGGGACTGCGAATAAATTCGCTCATCGTCAAATCGGGTTTAGGCGTAGTTTGGGCAGAAGCCCATTGCTTGCCAGCACCAAGTAAGGCGGCAAGTATTGTTAGGATAATAAATAAACGCTGCATACAAATTGGATAAAATAAAAGCTAAAAAGATTGGCTATGCACTACAATAGCATTAAGTCTAAATAACCGCTTGAAGCAAGCACAACGCCCGCACAGCCGCCGTATGCCTTTGCGCGTGAGATTTTGCCCGAATTTTGCCCCGCGCCCCTCGACGCGGGTTATGGACGGCTGTGTATTGTTGGCGGTGGTTTTTGCCTTGATGTGCAGCAAATTTACTTGCTACGAAAGGCTAAACCGTTTCACTTGAAAGCCTCAACTTCCCTTTGCTATTTCGCGCTTAATTTGATGCAGAAATTTGCTTGCTCGGCAAAAATTCTACTTAGGGATGTTCAACGCACACTCATAGAGCCGCAAGCGAACACCTACTCTATTACCTCTCGTGTGTATTCTAAAAACCTTTTGTTTGAATAATGGAGTTTATACCAAAGCGTGCCGCTCGTCATCATGTATTCGCTAGAAACATCTGTCGTTGGAGTTCTTTTTTCTATAGTGTCGTTCTCAACTAAAAAAGAAACCTGAATAATGTGAGTAAGCCGGTTAAAGGTATTGAGCAAGATGGTATCTGAGCATTGTGGCATAATGGGGGCGGTAAGTGTTTGGGACTCTACATATTTAGCTATACTTGACTCATCTAAGCGATACCCAGGCACCGTATGAACATATATTTTCCCAATAGGATAAGGTGATTCATTGCTAAAAATGAGTTTTACCTTAGATGCTGCAACTTTCTTGGCTGCGGGGCTGGTGGGGGTACAAGCACCCAAAAATAACATCAATATTAGAAATGCTTTCTTCATGGTACAGTAACAGTGTAATAGTTAGAATAAGAATATCTGTAACCCGAATAGTCAATACCCATTACCTGAAATTGGTAATTGCCCGGCGTTAGGGCGGTAGAAACAAAGGCGATGGAACTTTGGTTGCCCAATACCTCATTCCCTTGAATAAATGTATTGGTCGAAGGTTTTTTTAACCTAACTTTAAGTCTGTACCAAGGCAGTGGATTAGAACATAGATTCGCCAAGCGTGGCAATTCGGTGGCGAAGGGCATATAATTTAAATACACCTCGTTATAGACGGTGGCGTGCCTTCGGGGTATAGCATCCTCGCAGCCTTTCTATCATTATCGTTAAACGAGTTATCGTCATTAGCTGCCATCAATGAGGTTTCATCACAGGTTGGCGTACCCCAAAGATGATTAGCCCCCCAAGCAGGGTTTTCTGGGCATTGGGTATCGTAGGTAGGCTCGTCATTACCCACACAACCAAAATTGGCATGTCGAAAGCCCAAAGCATGTCCAATTTCGTGGGCTACTATATTGGTCTTTTGCATGAGGGTTGGGAATGGAGTGGTAAGAGAACAACCAGCAATAGCAATCCACGAACCTATATCTTGATTGATGGGATAGGAAGCTCGCGCTTTTACAAGTCCACATTTCATATCCTTAGCACAGTTTGGTAGGTTGGGAAAATCAGGCACAGAAACATTGGGGTCGTTTACATACGAAGTGCCATTAAAATATGTTCCTTTAACGGGGTAAAAAACAATATCGGCATTACTTGCAGAGAATGTTTGCGAAAAGTTTACCCGGCAACCGCTAATGTTCTCCCATTGTTCTGTTGCTGTTTGGATAGCTGTTACCCAATCGTTGCCGCCAGGAAGGTTAGCCATGCTTGGTTGTATGTAATACTGAAAAATTTGGTATGCAGTAATGTTTACATCTGCACCTGCATCTACTGCCCAAGAGTCTGTTTTAGCACTTTCGCTGCCCTTATCCACAGCCGAAGGCTTTCCGCTCAATTGCAATAATTTATCCAAAGAGATAACCATGTCTCCTTCTACAACAACATAGTTATCATACACTTCAACGTCTTCGGTTTTAAAGCCTGCACAGTGGAGTTTCTCCATAATTAAATCCTCTTGTATGCCGCTTGTTGGCGTTACGTCAAAGCTATCCTCACAACTTGATAGCAATAGCACAAATGACAGAATTGGAAATAACCCTCTAAAAATTATTCGTTTCATAGTAGTTGATACGTTAAACCTCGCCTACTCTCAAGTCCATTTTCGGCTACCTGTGCCAAGTTCGTATATTCAAAGGCGGTTCGCTCCTGATGAAATCCCCGCCGGCTGCCGTTCTGCGTTTCCTTTTCCCATTTTACGCACGTCTGATTGGAAAAGTTCGCATAATCGCCGCCAGCTATTATTTATACGCACAGCAAAAGCCACAATGCTATTTTTTGCTTCTATTTTTCGTAGCTCGCCTATTTCGTATCGCCCAAAGCCCGTAGGCGCACCATACACCGAAACATCACCAATACAGCAATCGGGAAAACGGCTTGATGTAAGCCTTGTGGTTGTTGCAAAAGTGTTACCACACACGCTGCCAATGCTAAGAAGCAGGTAAATAGCCAATAGCCACGCTGCCAAGTCTTGGAAAACCGAGGCAACAAAAATAGCAATGGTAGATGCAGCGGCATAGCCCAAAGCAAATTATAATTTCCTGCTAATACTTTGTGCTGCGTGCCTACCCAACAAAATACCAAGAGCCAACCCAATAAACCCAATATGCTTAGTAGCGTATAATCTAATCCAGACAAAGCGTGCCCACGCCGCTGCGCCCACCATGACAAAGCAATGCCCAGCACACACAAAACGGGAAATAGCACCAAGGGAGTAAGCATACGCCCTACCCACGAGGGCGGAGTATAGTCGGGCGTAGCCTTAAACAAAATGAGTTTGTTTGCCACAAGAGGGCGGCGTATTCCTGCACTATCGACAATAGAGGCTTTGTCGAATGCCGTTTGTAGGTGGTCGGGCAAAAATTGGTATTCGTAGGGAGTGGCAATGCGGTCGGAGCGCCTCCTAAGATTAGGTCTATTCCCCAATCAAGCCATTTATTGCGCCGTATATAGGGGTCGATGAGTTGGCGGAAAGTAAGGGCGGGTTGCCGGGATTTTCGTCAAAGTGCAAAGCGTTGTTGGGTACGGCTTTGGCTATGATGTCTCTGATACGAGTAGCGCAATTGTCAAAAAAGAAATCGTAGGGATATTCGCGGTTTTCGGGTCGGTAGTTTTCTATTAATAGGTCGTAGAGTCGTTGTTTTTCGGCAGTTGATAGATTGAGGATTTGGGCATATAGACTTCGGTTTTCTTCGCTATAGTTTTCTAAAAATCCGTCAAACCTGCCGACAGCAAGGCGATAGGGCAATTGCCCGCGTACAAATTTGCCGTAAAAATTGGGTGTATCAAAATCGAAAGTGCCATAGTTATATACGCGGTCAATGCCTTGCAGCGTATCGCGTATGTGTATCGCGCTATGTCCGAAATAGGAATAGACCTCTGTGCCAGGTTCGGCAGTGATAAGGCTTATTTCGGCGACATTCGATAGCCTATCTTGTTGTGCTTGTAGCCTTAATAAGGGCAAGGCACACAATAGTATGCTTAGGGCGATATAGCGCGGTAGGTGCTTGGTAGTAGGTATCATCATAGGGCTTGGGTGGCTTGCAGTTCGTAGAGGTTGGCATAAATACCGCCCTGCGCCAATAGTTCGTCGTGCGTACCTTGTTCGGCGACAGTGCCATTATCTAAAACCAAAATTTGGTCGAAGTGTAGGAGCGAAAAAATGCGGTGCGTAATAATGATGGCGTTTTTTCCTTGTACGTATTGGTCGAGCGTAGCCAATATCTGTCGTTCGGTGGCAGTATCGACGGCAGACAAGCAGTCGTCTAACAACAATAATTGTGGTTCTTTTATCAAGGCGCGTGCTATGGACACGCGCTGTTTCTGCCCGCCGGATAGCGTCACGCCGCGCTCGCCCACGACGGTATCGAAGTTGTCGGGCAGACGCATGATATCGTCGTAGATAGCGGCTTGTTGGGCAGCGGTTATTACTTGTTCGTGAGTAGCTTGGGGCAATCCAAAGGCGATATTGTTGTTTACAGTATCGGAAAACAGGAATACATCTTGGGGTACATAACCTATCTGGTGGCGCAAGGCTGCCAAACTAATGTGCCGAATTTCGGCATCGCCATTGAAATAGATATTGCCCGCCGTAGTATCGTATTTGCGCACTAAGAGGTCGGCAATGGTCGATTTGCCCGAACCGTGCGGCCCTACAATTGCCCAACGCTCGCCGCGCTGCATCTCGAATGATACGTTGCGCAAAGCCTGTATGCCTGTGTCGGGATAGGTAAAACTCACATCGTCAAAGCGCACAGCACCATCTAAATCGAGGGCTTTGGCTTGGGGCGAGTCGGTAATATCGGCGGGCGTTTGCATAAATTCGTTGATGCGCTTTTGCGATGCCGCCGCTCGCTGTATGAGCGATGCCACCCAACCAATAGACGTAACGGGCCAAGTAAGCATAGTGACGTAAATAATAAATTCGGCAATATTGCCCGCTGTAATGCTGCCTGCAATCACCTTTTGCCCTCCTATGTATATGGTCAAAATAATACTAAGCCCTATTAACAATACCATTAGCGGCTGAAAAAGTGCTTGTACCTGTGCCATACGCAAGGTTTTTTGCTTGTATTGTTCGGCATTTGCCTCAAAATAGTCAAGCGTAGCAGGTTCTTGCACGTATGCTTTCACGACTCGAATACCCGAAAAGGCTTCTTGGGCAGTACTCGTCAGGCGCGACATTTCTTGCTGAATCTGCTCGCTGCGCTGATGTATAATGCTATTGACAAAATAAATAGATATGGATAATATGGGCAAGGGTATCAGCACATATATGGTCATTGGCACATCTACTTGTAGCATGGCAATAATAGTAATGATCATCGTAGCCGCCATATTGACGGTGTACATAATAGCAGGTCCCAAGTACATGCGCACCCGATTGACATCTTCGGTGGCACGTGCCATGAGGTCGCCTGTTCGGTTGCGTTTATAAAAAAGCCGCCGACAAGCGTTGATAATGGTCGTAAATGTCGTTGCGGAGGTCATATTCGATATAGCGCGAGTTGACGATAATGGTTTGGCGCATCAAAACATAAATACACCGCGCAAAAGGGCTAAGGTGAGCACAGTAATGCCAAATAGCAATATGGCACTGCTAAACACGCTGTAATAATGGCTTTGCAACGAAAAACCCGACAATAATTGGTAGTAAGCGATGTTTTCGCGCACCAAATCAAAAGCATACCGTATGGCTTGCGGGGGCAATACAGCAAATAAATTGGACAAAATGACAAACAAAAAGCCCAATAGTAGATAGCCCTTGTAGCGATAAAAGTAATGATTAAGTGCGGCTAATTCGTTCATTGGCTTTGGGCAGTTTTTAGTGAGTAGTTTTTAGTGAGTAGTTTTTAGTGAGTAGTTTTTAGTGGGTAGTTTGTAACTATTTAGGCGGTTTTATCGCTCGCTTATTCATTAGATTTCCTGCAAAAGTAAAAAATCGAAAATTTAGCCTTACATTTGGGAAATGTAAAAATTACCTTCATCGTTTCTTAAAATGCCGTAGAGATGTTATATTAGTAGCATATAGCAAGTACGACTCTTAGAATGCCGTAGGTATGGCATCTAACAGTATATCTGTGGGGAATAAATACGACCTACAAACAGAAACCGAAACAAAAGGGGCAGAGCCTAAATAGTTACGATAGTTTTTAGTTTTTAGTGAGGCGTAATGTTCTATCCATAGCGCGGGACTATCTAAGGAGGTTTGAAACCCTTAAAATGGTTTGCGGTGGGGTAAATTGATATTTCCATCGCCCACAATTTAAATCGTGGGCGATGATTGTCGATTCTATTCTATAAATAGATTTATCCATTTCTCTCCACGACGTGCCGTATTGTTCAGCTAAAAACAATTTTTGACTATTTCCATATCGCCCGCCGTGTATTTATTTCTAAACATTCTGGTAGAATAGGAAAAACTTAGCTCCACTGAAAACGGATAATTTTGTTTTTTTAGGAGGCACATTATTAGAAACCAACTCCGAAAACAGGGCATTGTAGATTGGGTCTATTTGCCCGTGCTGCCAAATCCTCCTGTGCCGCGCTGGGTGTCGGATAGTTGCTCGGCAGCTACCCACGTTACGACTTCGTGGCGAGCCACAACGAGTTGAGCGACGCGCTCGTGCGGTTCTATGCGTTGGGTTTGGTCTGATATATTGGCAATAATCACTTTTATTTCTCCCCATAATCGGCATCGATGGTAGCGGGAGCATTGGGGCAAAATCAAGCCTTTTTGAGTGCTAAGCCGCTGCGCATTCTCAACTGAGCTTCGTAGCCCGCGGTAGTTCGATAAACAAACCTGTGGGAATCAATACGCGCTCGAATGGGGCAATATTGACCGCCTCGGCAAGGTGGGCGCATATATCCATACCCGCCGACAAAGGCGTGGCATATTGGGGCAGGAGGTTGTCAGACTGATTGACGATGGGTATGCGTAGCATAAGATAATAAGGTGGCGATGATGAGCTATGGGCGGCGTGTTGCTGCAAGGCTATGTTTGAATGTAACTATTCAGGGTATGGGGTTCTGGGTAATGAGCAATACTTATCTAATAATGCCCGACATCGCTGCATATTCGATTAGAAATGGCTATTTCCCCTACAAGGCTCAATAATTACGTTTGAATAATGGTATTGGCTGTGTCTATGTGGCATTTTTTTTGCGCGGCAGTCTGCCTATTCTACATATACACTTTAATGAAAAACACAAAATTTTCTATCTTCTGAATTTGCTCTTGCAAGGGCAAACCTTTCAGCGTATTGCCTTTGGGCGGTTTTATAATTTCGGGGGGCAAGTCGAGTAGGTTCAAGACGTTGCGGGCTTTTATGGCATAAGTGACGTTTTCGCTTTCGGCAAATTTGGCACGCATAAACCCAACCAAATTGCCGTTTTTATCGAACAACCCACCGCCGCTATTGCCCGGCAATACGACTACTGATGTTTGGTAGGAAGAGGGGTCGCCTTGATAGCCGCTTTCGGCACTAATGGTTCCGTCGGTCAGTTTCGATTCGCGCTCAACTGCCCCGATAGCGGAAATCCGAGTGTAAATACCTCTTCGCCCTTAGCGGCGAGGTCTGTTTCGAGGGTAAAAGGTATGGGCGGCAGCGAATCAAAATCGAAAGAACTTATCTTGAGGATTGCCAAATCGGCAGGAATATCTTTTTGAGCAATACGGCATTATAGGTTTTGAGCTTCTTATTTTTGTAGCCTTGCACTTCAAAGACCGAGCCGCCCTCTACTACATGATAATTGGTAACGATATATCCTTGCGGCGAAATGGCAATACCTGTGCCCGTAGCCATGGGCTTCATCTCGGAATTTTCGCGGCGTGGGAATGTTTTGAAATAGCGGCAAACCTCTGCGGGAGTGCCTGTAAAACGAAAAATGTAGTACGCCTATATCGTCTCCCGACATATACACTTTGTCATCTAAACTTTTATCGGCTCTATACCAATCTACCTCAAATAGTGTTTGGGTAGCAGTGCTATAAATTTTGCCCATGTATTCATACATCTGCCAATCCTCTTTATTGGTTGCGCCACTTATATATAATATATCATAGCCGTTTTGGGCAGCATTTTTGACAATAGCTATGCTATAGCGGGTTTTGTCTTGGGTATTATCCATCAGCAGCCGTTCATAGATACCCTCTATGGGGTCGGTCGTGTGGGTCAAATACTTGTTGAGGCTGTCATACCTCCAAGTCGAGGGGCGCGAGGGCAGATTCAAACGATGTTGGACGCTATATGTTTTTTTATCGTTATACATATTTTCCCATAGCGTAAACATTTTGTCAATCAAAAACGCATCGTTATAGATAGGCATTTCGCTGGCAAACTCGAATTGGTCGCCCAAGCAACTCTTAAAACTAAGCGTATGGGCTGTAAATATGCCTTTGAGCAAACCCGACCGCACTGTTACGCGCACGATATCGCAGAGCGAAGCGGCATTTTGGAGCAATTGTGCTTTGTCGTCGCTGGTATAGGCTATTTTTTCCAAGCCGATACCGCGTAGATAATCGGCAAAAATTTTTTCAGAAAAACGCTGCCCGTTGCATCTATGATAGCTTGTTCCTTGTCGGTCATTTCGATGATGGCATACCGCGCACCACACAAAAAATCGGATAGCGACAAATTGGGATTGCTTTGCCTAAATTCGAGCTGTATCTTAGGGGCTGTGCTTCGCTGCGCCGACGTAGAGTCGGCGGTAGGTTGTGCATAGATAGTAAAACCGTAGCTTAACCACCACCCAAAGCACCAAAGATAGGTATAAAACGACTGAAACATAGCAAAATGGTTTGGTGTGCGGTGCAAAATACCGCAATATCTTTATACCAAGCCAACTATGCCCTTATTTTTTAGTTACTGCTTACCTACGACCTATATTTTGAGCAAGCACATTCGAAAGTCAAGGATTTCAAATTAATATTTGAAATAAATGCACTAAAATACACATATCTGTTGGAGTGATAAAAAAAATGCTATTTTTACAAATGAACGACAAAACCACATAAATAATTACAATTCGCGCTCATTGCCCTTGTTCCTGCTATGCACCTCCAAGGGCGGTTTTATTGTCAGAGTCCCAAATTTAGCCCATCTAAAACGACTTTTTTCGGTATTGCATATACCTTTTTGTGCAATAAATTATAATTTCCTGTTTTTTCTTGGGAGATAAACAAATTTATTCCATCTTTGCCCCTCATTAGCCACACCTATTTAGGTGATGCTACCTTTTGGGGCAGCAAGTCTATCCGACACACCCACCTAACCCATAATATAGATTATTTTAGACAAAAAAATACCTATCTAATGGCTATTACACTGCTTGCCAAATTTTAACAACCTTTTATCAAGCAAAAAGAAGTGAGTAATATTTAGCCTTGTAGAAACAGCCCACAAGAATAGCTATTTCCAATCGAATATGCAATGGTTTCAGGCATTATTAGATAGATATAACCCATTACCCCAGACCCAAAACCCTATACCCCTAAATAGTTACAAAGGCGATAAATAATTGATTTACAGGCATTTACATTCCACAAAACTTATTCAATAATATACCATATTCAAAAATGGAGAACAGCGAAAAAATAACCCATTCTCAATTGGGTTTTCGTTCGGCACAAAAATCCCAATCAAGTCCCGAAGCAATTGACGGCTATCTTGAAATTGTTTACGCCAATTTTTTGGAAGAGCAAAAGTTAGACAAACAAGGCATAAAAGACAGAATTGCAAAACTGAAAGCGGAAGTCCAACAGGAAAATACCAAAAAGCAAGAAGCCATCGCTAACCTAAACGAAAACAAGCGCAATAAAGAAGAGAAGGAGAAAGATATCGAAAGACTTGAGCTTGAAAAAATTGATATCAAAAATGGAGACGAAGAAACGGGCAACACTACACCTTTTGTAATCGCAGCATTTATTACATTGCTTCTTACACTTTATTTATTTGTATTCTATTCCTCATCGGGTTATTCTGTATTTTTTGGTGTTAAATCAGGTATTTCTGGCTTCATAAATCCTAATGTATTTGCAGACGCAGCTAACAAAGGTGGTGGTATTGTTGCCCTCATCCTCCTATTTCCTACCATCTTTTTAGGGCTTGGCTTCTTGATACACGTTGCTTTGGAGGAAATCAAAGCAGGTAAAAACAAAATCTTTGCTGTATGTGCAATTTTAGTACTTCTTACTATTACCTTGCTTGCAGACGCTTTTATCGGATACAAAATTTCAGAAGGCGTTCATCTCAACAATTTTAACTCTGGAATAACTGATGAGACATGGAAACCCAATATGATAATTTCAGATATCAATTTTTACCTCGTACTTATTCTTGGTTTTGTAGTTTATGTGATTTGGGGCTTTTATTACACTATATTTTAGGACACCCTTATCTAAAAACAGAAAGTGAGAGAATAAAATTGATGATAGAAAACGTGGACAACAAAATTAGAAAATAGAAATGAGGTTAGAAGTATTTATGCAAAAATCGACAAATTGGAAAGCGAAATTAAGACAATTGATTATAACGTTGCAGAAAAGCAGAAAGACATCATTGCCTACGAAAACGGTGTATTTCCAATAAATATTTCTTCCCTAAAATCTGCTGTTGGCGAATTTATGGGTGGTTGGCAGAACTATACTCACGGTAATTTTTCAAAAGATGAAGCTGCCGAATTTATTGAAAATTCAATAAAAAAATCAAGGTAATTGGTTAAATAAAAAATAGAAAGCCTTAACATCAAAAGCTAAGTAATGGAGCAAATACTGTATAAAAAGCATAAGAACAAAGACAGAAAACCCATCTATTTGCTTTTAGGGTTTCTGATATTTTTGGGGCTTTCTTTTACTTCATCGCAATGCCGTCTTTGCAAAGCAAAGCCATTGGACAGATTCAGGCTTGCAACAATGTAAATGACGTAAAATCCATTTTTGAACAATATAAGTTTGAACTTTTAGAAAATGATGGAAACGGAAACAAGGTTGTAGCACTAGAATTTCAAAATGTAGTTAGAGAAAAGTTAAGTTCTTTTAATCTGAATGACGAAGAAGTAAAAAATGTTTGCAATGGTTGCCACCAGCTAATACAAGTATAAACGTCATTGTCATTCCCGATTTATCAAGACGGATTACGGACAAACTCAATAACCCAAATCAAATCAGCAATGACACATTCGCCCTAAATACCGTTTGGCGTTCATTTGTTAATTATTCAAAATTAAAACAAAATACCAAAGACAGACTAATGGTTGATGTTACAGACATTGACCAAGCCAAAGGACAGTTTAGCGATGTAGCCAATCAATTACAATTTGACCTTTCCACCCACAAAGGACAAAGTAACCGCTTGTATTTTACAAATGACAAAAACAAACAGTTTGAGCAAGCTATAACGACAATGTATCAATCAGCTAAGCAAAGACCATTAGGAGCAGATTATGTATTCTATTTCAAGAGATATTTGATAAACCATATTAAGAAGTCAACTTTATTTGACAACTACATAAACAAAGTAATTATAATTACAGACGGTTATTTAGAAGCAGAAAACAAACCTCAAATACCAAATTGACACCACAATTGTATCAGGCAGCAAAATGTCGGAAATATCAAAGAGGCAATCATGAGGGGTTGAACATACCAAAAGCAAATGGAGTTGATTTGTCCAATACGGATGTCTTAGTTTGTGAAGTAAACGAAAGGAAAAAGGAAAAACAAAAGACTTTGAAATACTGAAAGCCTATTGGGAAGATTGGCTTGAGCGAATGAACGCGCACAAAGTTTCATTTATTCAGAGAGAGCAAGCTAACGATTTAACAAAAAAAAGAATTGAAGAATTTCTTAGGAACTAGCATTGCTTCCTCGCGCTGTTTTTGCTTAGATAAACTACACACTCAAACGCGCCTACAAAGCCCCGTAAGCACTTCGCCTTGGAGGTAGGCACGCCGCGTAATGAAGCATTCTAAGGAAGGCGAAATCAAGACTTGACTTTTTTGCTTCCCATCCCCATTAAAGGGGATTGTCTCCATACAGAAAGAAGCAAAAATAGGCGCAAGTTTTGAATGAAAGTTACTACCTTGCGGCGATTTAATAATCCACAATATTTTCAAAATTAACATTTTACCCCGCCGCCAACAATACACAGCCGTCCATAGCCTGTGTTGAGGGCATACGGTGGTTGTGTGAGGTGTTCTCGGTAACTAAAAAGAAAAAATAAAAATAAAACCAGAATGGCATTTTCAGAAACCGAGTTAAGAGGAAAAGCGCAAACCGAATTGCGAACAAAACAATTCTCCAATCGCTATGAAACCTATAAAGGAAAATCATAACCGAAGGCAATAGGTTATTGGAGAAAAGCTTGTACGACATTTTTTTATCCCACCGAAAACTTGATGAGGAACTGATTTTGGGAATAAGGCTAAAATTGGAAAAAGATTACGGTTCTGAAAACTCTACTGATTTTCATCGCACTATAATTATCCTGACATAAATATACTTTCTGCATACAATATGTGTTCTTCTGTTATTGCTCCTTCGTCTATAAGTTTTTTGATTTCGATGTAGGCAATCAACATGGCATTCCTTTTAGAATAAGTGCGGGCTTTTCCTTTTCCGTTAGCAATTTTTGCTAGCCACTGAATACCTTCATCTTGGACAAGGTCGTCTTTTATTTCGTAAAAATACCCTGCTACAAAATAGACAAGACTTAACAAGTGCTTCGTCGTTAGCCAATCATTCACTCTTGGTGCTCTCCACTGCAACTCATCTTTACAGAACTTGAAACAGACTCTATCGCCATTCGTTGCATATACATTTCCCAAATTAGTTTTGCCATTTCTAAGCCAGTAATAGTCAGACTTGTGAGCAGTAACATGTCATCACTGAATATCTTTTTTTCCATTACTTTGATAAAATGTAACCCTCAAAACCGAATAGATATTGCCGTTTATTTCTACTGTGTTCCACTCAAAAACGCCTTTGACGTTTTTATAGGTCTTTTTTTTGAAGCTAATGCGGTCATACATCACTTCGTCGCCTTTCCAAAAGCGTTGATTTTTTAATTTTAGGCATCTTTCTATTCCTTTTTCGTCTATATACATCTCGTTGCTGTTTCGGCTGGCTTTGCAACGGATAATAAAATCGTGCCCTAATGCTGTTTCTAACTCAAACAATTCTACATCATCAAAACCTCTATCAAAAATATCTACAACTGATATATCGGGGTCTATCGATTTAATATGCGCCGAAACCAAGCGCACTTGTGCAAATACGATGTCTTTTTGGTGGTGGCTCTCGCCAGAAGCATCATAGCCGCTATGGCGGCTCGCCGCTGAGGGTCTTTAATCTGTCCTGTTTCATAAGCCTTTCGTTCTTCTTTGCTTACATAGCTATCAACGCCGTTGCTGAAAGGAGTGCAAGCAAGCAGCCGAACTTCCCGACCTCCAACATCAACAGCTATCGTAGCAAAGGTATTGTAGCCATTAACAACGGTATTGTCTAAGGACTGAACCTTGCCCAAACCATCTAAAACACGGCTCTCGGGCTTGCGGATAGGGCTGCAATCATGAACGATAGATACCACTTTTTGCCCTTAAAAAAGGGAATGGCATTCTGCAAAAGGCTGATATTGAGCTTATCCGTATCAACAACGGTCTTCAAATCTCCGCTTAACATACGACAAACATTGACTATATTCCGATTTATTTTCATAAAGGCTGTAAAGATTGCTACCGCCCTTGGCGACCATCTTGTCTATTAGCTTTTAAGGTTACCGCGAACTTGCTTTTGTGCTAAACGTTGCCAATAAAGCAAAAAGGTATTGCTTCAACTTACACATCTATGTAACTTGTTTGATGAAAATGACGCTAAAATAGCTGTTATGCACCAAACAAACAACAAAGCGAATAAAAATTAATGCAATAACGATAGTAATAAAATCAAAACATATCTTACATCAACAAAATAAAAAATCTCCTAAATTGAAATCTGTAGAGTTTTCAGTACGGTTACAAAGTTTACGTTGATTGGGTTGATGATGCTCAGTTGAGCAGACAAGATGTTGGAAAACAGACAGCCGAAACCTTACGATTGAGAATGAAACAAAGTAGGTGTTTGATGTATGCCCATACGAAAAATGCGAATACTTCAAAATGGATGCCTTGGGAATTGGGCTATATGGATGGGCATAAACCTCAAAAATCAACGGTACTCCCTATTCTAAATGCACAAACTGGTTCACTGGACTATGGCGACCAAGAATACCTAAATTTATATCCCCCAACGACCGAAGAATCGGTAGGATATAGTTACTCTTCTAAAAAATTATATGTCCATGAAGAAACAGGAAAAATTGAATTTGACACTTGGTTAAACCGAAAGACGGTTGTACTCGGAGAAAAAGATGTCAGGATACTAACTGAGGCTTTGAGACTTCGAGGAATAAACATCAACTCATTACCAATAAACTTATAAGTCATGGCAAGACACGTATTTTTCAGTTTTCACTATCAAGATGTCGCTGATTTTAGGGCAAATGTTGTTCGAAATAGTTGGCTGACAAAAAACAGAGATAATAAAGGTATTTTTTATGATGGCTCTATTTGGGAAGAAGCAAAACTCAAAGGAACAAATGCCTTAAAAGAACTAATTCAGAATGGTCTGCACTACACTTCGGCTACCGCTGTTTTGATTGGCAAGGAAACACATGAGAGAAAGTGGGTGAAGTATGAAATTTTCAAGAGTTTTGAAGATGGAAACGGGCTTTTGGCAATTTACGTTAATAGAATTAAAGACAAGGATGTCCATATTGCTGCGAAAGGATTAAATCCATTTGATAGACTTGGAATACAAGTTTCTGAGGATGGAAAATGTCTGTACTTCTATGAACTTGTTGATGGCAAATGGCAGTCATTCAAAGACTTACCATCAATAACAAACAAAAACTCCAATACTTTGTACTTTGACAACGGAAGTTGGTACAAATCAAGTAATTGGGGCAAATTTTTTAAATTATCTGACCTGTTTCCAACTTACTGTTGGGTCAATGATGACGGTTATAATAATTTCTCAAACTGGGTTGAAGAAGCCGTAAAACAAGCAGGCAGAGCATAACTTTGAAGTTATGGATGAAGAAACCATAAAAAAATACTTCGTTGAAGAAGTTAAGACCATTCAGGAGATAATAAAAAGAATGGCATCAAACTCTTTCTTGTTGAAGGGATGGGCTGTTGCTCTCGTAACTGCCACCCTTTTACTCAAAGTAGCAACCGATAATAAGTACGCTATCTTGATTGGGTTTATTCCGCTTTTCTCCTTTTGGATGTTAGATGCTTTCTACCTTCGGCAAGAGAAACTTTATAGAAAATTATACGAATGGACGATTCAAAATAGATTGACCGATTTTGAAAATACTCGAAAATGCTTTGACATGACTACAAGTCAGTTTTGTAATGAAATCCCTTCTGTTTATAGAGTAATGTTTTCACCCACATTGAGAGTTTTTTACATTCCAACCGCTTTGCTTCTGTTGATTTATTTCATAAGCGTACAGTTGATAGCATGTAAAGTACCCCCTCAGTAAAAATATAAAAAAGCATGGAACGGTTGTACTGCCGCCAAGCGTACCGCCCTGCGGTAGTGCAACCGTTGGCTACAACTAAAAATCAAAAAATAAAAATAAACAAATGGAACTCATTGGGCTAATAGTAGTAGTGTTGCTAATTTGGGGCTTCATTAGCAACTCAAAAGCAAGCAAAAGGAAAGAGGATGAACGAATTAAGGAAGAAATTCGGGCTGGGAAACTGGTACGACTAACCAATTTTTTTTGAGAGAACCCTTTTACCCGATTATCGGTATCTTTCCGAGTACGGAGCGAGTTATGGCTTCTCAAATATTGGATATTTGAGTATTGAGCAATTGAAAGACGCAGCATCAGTGGTTAGGAGAAAACGAACAGAAGAAGAAAATGAAAGAAGAAGAATAGAATATGAAAGGCAGAAACAGGAGAAAGAAAGAAGTAGATTAGAGGCGGAACTTAAAGAGAAAGAACGGATTAGAATTGAACGGGCTAACATTTGGGAATCATTATCTGGTAAATTGTTGTTTGAAATCAATGAATTTAACACTCAAAGCAGGAAGAAAGGAATTTATGTCATTCATTGCGTTTCAGACAATAGATTATATATTGGTTCTTCTGCAAACCTGCTGACAAGAAAATCACAACATTTGAGTGGTTTGAGGAATAAGAAGCATCATTCGTATTTGCTGCAAGAAGCGTTCAATGAGTTAGGTGAGAGTAATTTTAAATTTTATGCACTTCAACTTATTGACGAAAACGATTTATTTTTAAGAGACCGCTACAAAGATGAAGCAGAAAAGGAAAGAGCCTTAAAGAAGCATGTAAAATCAGTTGAACAATCATTTCTAAATAAATATTCGCCAGCATTCAATATCGAAGGAGACACGAGAGGTCGGCGACATTGGGAAGGCAATTCTAAATATTGGGGTGGATACCGAAGATATTGAGAACCCTTAAAAGGACTGGATATGGAACAGTAACGTATATTTTCAAATGCTCAATAGATGAATACCTTCAAATTTTCAGTCAAGTCGAAACATAAGCACTAAGCAGCAAACAAATACCTTATTTTCAGAATATTTGTATTTTTGCTCTACGAAACAGAGACGTTAGATAAAGCTCACGGAAGAGGAACATTCAATTCCATCTTTGGTCTATAACATAGCTGATTTCGCCCAAAACCCCAATCTTTTTCTAGGACGGTGTCATACTAGACAATGATAAGGTGGCACTATTTAAGCGCAACATTGCCGAGTGGCAAGGCGGGCAAATGTGCGTAATCTATGCTTTATATTTTCTATAAACTTTGTACATAGGGCGAGGAAAGTGCTACTAAGCCCGCCCTACGCAAACATTTTTCCGCTCAACGCAACTAAAAACAAAAAAATAAAAGCACTCTGTATAAAGATAGAGCCTGTCTTTTCAAAAGTTTAAATAACTTTGTGTTTTCTCATTTAAAATCATGGCTCATGCTATTTGAAGAATATACATACTTTAATTATCAATTTCCAGAACCCCAGTACTTAGGAGCAAAACATACTCATTTAGTGTGGTTAAATAAATTTATTCCTAAAAACATAAAAAAAGCCATTGATGCTTTTGGAGGCTCTCAGTCGGTTGCGTATTTACTAAAACAATGCGGGTTTGAAGTAATTACTAATGATTTTTTAGAATTTAATAATCAAATCGGCAAAGCATTAATTGAGAATAGAGATACTAAACTTGACAAAACCGATATTGATTTTTTGTTTAGCAATAATTCTAATCTGAACGAATATAATTTAATTACAGATACCTATACCGACTTGTTCTTTGAAATACAAGAAGCCGTATTTGCCGACAACCTAAGAGCAAATATCGAACAATTAAATGACCCCTTTAAAAAATCCTTGGCGCTTACAATCATTAACAGGGCAATGACCCGAAAAGTAACAATGGGCCATTTTGGGCACACACAGGCATTGGTTTACGCCAACGACCCAATACGGGTTAAAAGAAATAGAAGTTTGATACGTCCGCTTAAAGATATTTTTTTAGAATTGTTGCCAAACTATAACGCTGCCGTTTTTGATAATAAAAAGGATAATGAAAGTTATAGTCTGAATATCTTGGATTTATTGCCCCAACTTTCAAATACAGATTTGATTTATTTCGACCCGCCCTATTGTGATAGCCATGCCGATTACCAAAGTTTCTATCATTTGTTAGAAACATATACGGTCTATTGGAAAGATAAGCAGTTTGTGAATGGAATAAAAAGATATGAACCTCAACGATATAGCGGTTTTGATAAAAAGAAAACGGTTGTTAAATCGTTTGAACAATTATTTGAAAAATCAGCAGACATTCCTAACTGGTTAATTAGTTATAACAATAGAAGTTTTCCAAGCATTGAACAATTGGCTAAAATGGTTGCTAAGTACAAAAATGTTTCGGTTGAAACGAAAACGTATCAAAACGGTAGAGGCGGGAAAGGGAGTGTAGCAGGAAGTAAAGAAGTATTGTTGGTATGCAAACCTAAAAAACAGTTTAGTTTCAATATAAAAGAAAAACCACAATTGTCTATTGATGAAAGATTTTAATTATTGGAAAAAACAGTACGAAAGCGAAAAACTGGAAGCATTCAACGCTGACCAAAGTGGCTTGTTGTGGCTGAAAACCAAGTCAATCCTAAGAAAAGAACTCATTGCTGAATTGCTCAAAGAAGGCACACTTACGCTCAATGAAACAGCACTTGCAAAGCAATTTGTTGAGATATATACCATTCTATCAAAAGATGCGCAAAAATCTCATCAGATTTTAGACTATTTTATTCACAAAGTGAATACAAAACAGGCTGACGAACTCAATACAGAACAATTGGTTTCGGAGTTGTATAAACTGAAAAATTTTGATTGGGGCGGAGATTATCAAAACTCTCTTGACAAGTATCTGGTAAGCAGGTATGTGAAGGTTCATAAATCTTTCGATATTCTTGTTTCAAAATTGGAAACAGAAATCAGTATTGCGGTTCAAGGTTATGTTCTCAATAGTTGGTATAACCATTGGACAAGTATTTTGATTGAACACATCTTCAAAAGACACCCCTCAGTATTACCGACCGTCGGGCAGATAAAAAGCGTTGATTTTTTCATAAGAGACATACCTTTTGACTTAAAAGTTACTTATCTGCCTGTTGAATATATCAAATCAAAGCGAGCAGAAAAAGGCTACCCTGTTGAATTGACCTTTTAAAAGGAAAGCGGAGGAAGCCCAAATTACCTACGATAAAAAAGCAAAAGATAGTGATATTTACTATGAAATAGTAGAAAAAATGAAAGACAAAGGCGATATGTTTTGTCTTGATGCTCTTTCGGAACTTAGAAATCAAAAATTGACCATTTTGAAAGAAGCACAGAAAGACCCCAAAATCTTAGCGACTTGGCTTTATGAGAATCAAGGAGAAATGCGGTTTGGCTCAGAGAATAGACTCTTTCTCGTTTTGGTTGATAGTGATGATTTTAATAACTCTTGGAAATTAAAACGAAACTTAGAGCTATTGAAACCAACAATACAAAATTACCTTGATAGTTTTAGTACAAAGAGCATCGATGATTTACAAGTTAGTTTTAAGTACAAAGGAAAACCACAAGTATTCAAAGCAATCACGGATATAATATTCATTGTAAAATAAAAAAGCACCGAACAACGCACTCCCGACCGTGCCCGCCAGAGCCACAACCCACAATGCCAACACAGGGCGGCACAGCAGGAGCGCAACCATTGGCGGCAATAAAAACTACAAAAATCGACAATTCGGCAACCTGAAAATGGATGGAAAAGCATTAATCTGAGCGGAAAATTAGCCTTTCAATTTACAAGAAACCGCTAATTTGGGCGGAAATTTGCCCGAAAAACTACAAAAACATTAAAATACCACAAAAACCCCCCCCCCCCCGGACAACCCCCCCCCCCCCCTGGGGGGAAAAAAAAAAAAAAAAAAAAAAAAAAAAAAAAAATTAAAAAATAATTCCCTGCCTGTGATAAAAAAATTTCGCCAGAAGTTCCCACTTATCCAAAATGCGGACATCTCATAACGTCTAAGGGCGAATATATACCAGGTTGTTGTGGGTGTCTATTGCTGATACTTATCATTAAATTATTCATAATTGTTATGTTTTATGAATATTAGATTTAAAATAAAAATTCAAAATGAAAACTATTTTATCAAGAATAACAATCAACCCCAATGTATGTAAGGGCAAACCTTGTATCAGGGATATGCGTTTTACTGTAGTTCAGTTGTTAGAACTGTTAGCAAGTGGTATGAGTTTTACCGAAATATTAGATGATTATCCTTATTTGGAAAAAGAGGATATAGAAGCGTGTTTGCTATATGCCTCTAAAATTGCAGATACTAAAAACATCATTGCAATATCGGCTTAATAAATGATAAAATTCTTTGTTGACACACAACTACCGCCCGTTTTGGCAAAATATCTTGCTGAAAAACAATTTGACACTATCCACACAACTGATTTTCCCGATGGTCATTTGTTGCAAGACAGGGAAATTGTGAGGATAGCCATTGCCGAAAACCGAATAGTGATTACAAAAGATAGCGATTTTTTGGATAACTATTTACTGAAAGGTGCGCCCCAAAATATTATTGCTCAAATTGGGCAACACCAGTAACCAAGATTTGTTGCACTTCATAGATTTGTATTTGCAACAAGTAATAGCACAATTTGAAGCCCAAGCAGACGTAATTTTACTTAGTAAAACCGAACTTATAATGTATTAAAATACCACCAACAATGCCCACCCGACAAGGCTAAGGCTCTGCGTGTATGCCGGCGTTCGTAGCAAGTGAAATTGCTGCGTGCCAAGGCGAAAATCGCCGCCAACAATACACAGCCGTCCATAGCCCAGTACTGTTAGATGCCATACCTACGGCATTTTAAGAAACGAACAAGGTAATTTCTGCATTTCCCAAATGTAAGGCTAAATTTTCGATTTTTTACTTTCGCAAGAAGTCTAATAAATAACTGAGCTACGAAACTGCCTAAATCGTTACCGATTTTTTTAATAAAAATGCTTATCCTACCTGTACGTTTCTGAAGCTACCTAAGTTTACGCTTGGTGTTCCATCTTTGCGTCAATTATCAACATCGGTGCTTCTCTTGGGCATTTGTGCAGATGCATCAAAACCCCACAAAGCACTCCTCAATTTTGAGCAAGCACACCCGCCCAAGTCAAGGATTGGGAGTCGGGGCAGTTATTCGATAGATACACGACGCATAATCGTCCGATACCAATACCGAGCCGTCGGGCAATTGCAACAAATCGACGGGGCGACCCGCTACTTTGCCCTTATCTAACCAACCTTCGGCAAAGGGTTCGTAGGCTATGGCGCGTTGTTGTTCGTCCAATTGGACGGTAGTAAGCCGATATCCCACTTTTTTGCTGCTGTTCCAAGAGCCATGTTCGGCAATCAAAATTCGGTTTTGATACTCCAGTGGAAATTGTGTGCCTTGGCAAAACAGCATACCCAAAGGAGCAACGTGTGCGCCCAAGGCTTGGGCAGGAGACGCATATTGGCTGCAAGGGTGCTGTTCATCGCCCAATTTTGGGTCGCTGATGCTATCGGCGTGGCAGTATGGATAGCCAAAGTGCTGCCCTATTTCTCGCACGCGGTTCAATTCGCAGGGCGGTTTATCGTCGCCTAACCAATCGCGTCCGTTGTCGGTAAACCACAACTCGCCTGTTTCGGGACTCCAATCATATCCTACTGAATTGCGTACGCCTCGCGCTACTGTTTCTAAATCGCCCGTTCCGTCGGGGTTCATGCGCATAATAGTAGCAAAACGAGGGTCTTCGCTTGCACAAATATTGCAAGGTGCGCCGATGGGTAGATACAATTTATCATCGGGACCAAAGCGTATATATTTCCAACCGTGATGCGACTCGTCGGGTAGGTCGTCTCGCAATAATTGTGGCGTAGGTAGGGGTTTTCCTTGTGTTATGGCTTGGTCTATACCCTCGTATCGCCATATTTTATTGACCTCTGCTACATATAACGCACCCTTGCGCCAAGCCACGCCATTGGGCATATACAAACCGCCGGCAATGGTAATGAGCGTATCGGCTATATAATCGTTGTTTTTATCCCAAAGGGCATACACTTTGCCGTCCGACCCTTCCATGCGCGTACCTACGTATACGATGGGCATATCATCGCTCAGTGCCATACTGCGTGCATTGGGTACTTTTTGAGCATAATAACTCAATGCAAACCCGTCGGGCACTTTTATTTGGTCTAAGGAACTTAAACCCTTGTGGCTGCCCAGGGGCGGCGATATATGACAAGCCACACCCAACAAGCACAGCCACCCAAAAACCAAGGACAAGAGGCAGCGGCGCAGGAAAGTGGGTGTTAGCGGATTCATGGCTTTATACCGAAAAGCTCTCGCCACAACCACAAGAGCGCGAGGCATTTGGATTGACGAAATGAAATCCTTTGCCGTTCAGCCCACGCGAAAAATCGAGGGTTGTGCCGAATAGGTAGAGAAAACTTTTGAGGTCGGTGACAATTTTAATGCCTTTATCCTCAAAAACTTGGTCCGTGGCGCGGCTTTCGTTGTCAAAATCCATTTTGTACGACAAACCCGAACAGCCGCCGCCTACTACACTGACGCGGACAAAATATTGGTCGTCCAGACTTGCCTCGCTTTTGAGGACTTGGACTTGTTCTTTGGCTAAATCTGAAATGTATATCATAGCGGTTAAGTAATAAAATTGCGCAAATGCCACTACCCAAATTGGGCAGTAGTCGGAAGCTACCTATCTCGTAATAGATGCGAGTTAATGTAGCCCTCATGTCGCGTATTAAGTATAGACTTAATGCACAATGCTCTCTGCGTGTACGATAGCTTCTAAACCGTTTTTGACGCGATAATCGTTAATAGCGGCTTTGATGGCATCTTCTGCCAATACGGAGCAGTGTATTTTGACCGGCGGCAGGTTTAGCTCTTCTACGATGTCCATATTATCGATGGTCAGCGCGTCGTCTATGGTTTTGCCTTTGAGCCACTCGGTAGCCAACGACGAGGAGGCAATAGCCGAACCACAGCCGAAGGTTTTAAATTTGGCATCGATGATAGTGCCGTTTTCGTCGTCCACTTCTATTTGCAGGCGCATTACGTCGCCGCATTCAGGTGCACCGACTAAGCCCGTGCCGACATTTTTTTTCGATTTATCGAGCGTGCCCACATTGCGCGGGTTTTCGTAATGGTCAAGAACTTTATCTGAATAAGCCATAATATATAGTATAAAGTGTGATTTGGATTGGTTATGATAGATAGATATGCTTGGGTAAAATTTAGGACTGGACGCACTAAATACTAAAAACGAGATAGAATTACATTAATGGTCTGCCCATTCAATCGTTTTCAGGTCTATGCCTTCTTTGAACATCTCCCATAAAGGCGACATGTCGCGCATACGATTGACGGCTTTGGTAACGGCTTCGATGACAAAATCGATTTGGGCTTCGGTCGTAAAGCGTCCGAGGCTGAAACGGATGGACAGAATGTGCCAATTCGTCGTCTAATCCTAGGGCTTTGAGTACGTAAGAGGGTTCGAGCGATGCCGACGTACAAGCCGACCCCGACGACACAGCGATATCTTTGTTAAAGCCCATCATCAGCCCTTCGCCCTCGACGTATTTGAACGATATATTGCTGATATAAGGCGTGCGGCTATGTATATTGCCATTGACGTAGCTTTCTTCTAATTGCGACAAGGCATTTTCCAATTTATCGCGTAGGCGACCAATGCGTTCGGCATCGGTAGCCATATCTAAACGAGCTACTTCGGCGGCTTTGCCAAAACCCACAATGCCCGGCACATTGAGCGTGCCGCTGCGCATACCGCGTTCGTGCCCGCCGCCGTCCATTTGGGCAGTCACTTTCACGCGCGGATTCTTGCGACGTACATACAAAGCCCCTACGCCTTTGGGTCCGTACATTTTGTGGGCAGTAAAAGACATCAAATCTATGCCCATTTTACTGACATCGATGGGTATTTTGCCTACCGCTTGCGTAGCATCGGTCATGAACAAAGCCCCGCACGAATGGGCAATCTTTGCCATTTCTTCGATAGGTTGCCTCACTCCTATTTCGTTATTGACCATCATAATACTGACCAAAATAGTGCGGTCGGTCATAGCGTTTTGCAGTTCTTCGAGGCTAATCATGCCCTGTGCATCTACTTCTAAATAGGTAATTTCTATGCCTTGTTTTTGTAAGTGCTTGCAAGTGTCTAATACTGCTTTGTGTTCGGTATTGGCAGTAATGATGTGGTTGCCTTTGCGAGCATACATATCGGCTACGCCTTTAATAGCCAAATTGATGGCTTCGGTAGCACCCGATGTAAAAATAATTTCTTTTTCGTTTGCCCCAATTAAGTTGGCTACTTGTTCGCGGGCATAATCAACTGCCTCCTCTGCTGCCCAACCGAAAGAGTGGTTGCGGCTGGCGGCATTGCCAAAAAAATTGGTGAAATATGGAATCATTGCCTCTAATACACGTGGGTCGACAGGTGTTGTAGCACTATTGTCTAAGTATATCGGCATTTGTAAGTCGGTAGGCTGCATATAGTTGGTGGTATGGTTAATAATAAAAGGGTGTGGAGCAATAAATGCGCGTAGGCAGATTTTTAAGTGTCAAATCAATTTGCAAAGGTAACGCTTTTGCAGCAAAAAAGGTTTATTATTTAGACGTTTTCTAAACAAAAAAGATTTAATCGCGCAAAAGCACACCCAATAGGCAAAAACTGTTTTTATATAGCTCTATTTTGGTATCTTTTCCCTAACTTTGCACGTCATCATCTTATCATAATTTGTAACTATTTAGCCTTGTGGGGAAATAGCTATTTCTAATCGAATATGCAGCGATGTCAGGCATTATTAGATAAATATTGCTCATTACCCCAAACCCTATACCCTAAATAGTTACCATAATTTCAATTTAGCACCAAATCGCAGTATCCATTAACTGTTCTATATTTCCAAAGAACAGCTCAAATTTTTTTATGGTTTATTGCCCCAAAAACAACTGCACAGCCTAAAAATAAGCTCAAAAACGCGCCTAATTATCGCGTAAAACCCGATTAATATCCTCCCTATTATCCTTGTAGTTTTCAACATTTAGACCGACATGGCACGAACTAAAGCCGAATCGTCGTGGCGCATCCTCAAAATCGCCTCCGAATTTGTCGAAGGTTTTGACAAAATGAACAAATAAGGCTTTATTTCGATATATGGCTCGGCACGAACCAAACCCGATAACCCCTACTACAAAATGGCGATAGAAGTAGCAGAGCTATTAGCACTGGACGGCTATGGCATTATCACGGGCGGCGGTCCGGGCATCATGGAAGCAGGCAACAAGGGTGCTCAAAACATGCGTGGCAAGTCGGTAGGGTTAAATATCGAACTGCCTTTTGAACAAAGCCACAACCAATATATCGACCCCGACAAACTCCTCAATCATCGCTACTTTTTTGTGCGCAAGGTCATGTTTGTCAAATATGCCCAAGCCTTTATTTTCTTACCCGGAGGCTACGGCACACTTGACGAGTTGTGCGAATGTTTAACCCTCGTACAAACCCGAAAAATAGACCGCGTACCGATGATTTTGATGGGAAAAGCCTTTTGGCAGGGATTTTTGGATTGGATTAAAGCCACCGTACTCGAAGCAGAGCATAATATCAATCCCGAAGACCTCGACCTACTTTATATAACCGACGACCCGCGCGAAGTAGTCAAATATATTGACGACTATTATAACAATCAAGGGCATTTGGCTCCTAATTTCTAAGCCAAGCCGCACAAAACCTATTTTTTTACTGCGATAAAAGATGCTTCGATATTGTTTGGAAATATCGGAGCATCTTTTCTTTGAAAGCCATACTACAGCAAAGCCCCATAGACCTTCACGACCTATGGGGCTTTGATTGAATATGCGGCTAATCGGTTTTCTTACAAATTGAACCTTATACCAATCGTATGCGTGCCCGCGTATGGGTTGGTAGGACGGAAACGCATAATCAAAGCCAAACGATGGACCGTCTTCTTTGATGGGTACTTCGACGCTAACTCCCGCGCTCAAACCCGTATAGGCAGATGTGCGACCGTCACTTGCCAAATCGCTGTTGACGCCGCGCTCATGGCGGTAGCCGCCGCGCAACATAAACATATCGTTGAGCGAATACTCTATACCAACGCCAATCAGGTCTTTGACAAACGAGTTAGACGTAAAATTGCCCAATACCGTCAAGCGGTGCTTTTCGGCTAAATGAAAATCATAGGCAGCCCCTATATTGAGCTGCGAGGGCAATTCAAATTTATCAGCGCGTTGGTTCATCAAGAGCGGAAATCCTTGAGGAGCTTCTAAGCGATAGGTCAAACCGTCACCGCTGTATCGCATAGGCGTACCAATATTGCGGAGCGAAATACCGAAATGTATATTTTTTTTCTCGCCCGTAACATACTGTATACCCATGTCTAAGGCTATGCCCGATGCCGATACGTCTGCCATACCTTCGCTGATAAGCGTTGCTTGAAAACCAACGTGGATACTCTCGGAAAATGAACGAGCATAGGACAAACCCATATTGAGGAACTGCGGGCTGAATGTAGCACCCGATAAGCCATCGGGGTCTGATTCAGTAGTGACGGGTATATCGCCAAAAGACATCGACATGATATTGATACCCAGCACACCGCTTTCGCCCCAATTTTTGGGCAAATCCCGCTGTATTGAGCGTCATACCGCTGCCTTTGAGCCACATACTATGTGCCAATACCAACTGCGTTTTTTTGACAAAAGCTAAACCGCCTACATTGAGGCGCGTTGCTTCGATACCCTGTATGGTAGAGGTGTTCATGCCATGAAAGCCCGCACTACGCGCCCACGGATTGACCAACAATTCCGATGCGCCTGCCTGACCCGCACGGTCGGGATTGCCCGCAAACACCAAGTGCTACCCAATACCAATAGTAGGGCAAAAAATCTAAGCGTATATTTATAAAGCATTATTTTGTTTTTTAGATGGATTAAAAATAATTGTTGCTACTTCGTTTTGCCGATGAAACAATTAGTGTTCTGACAAAAAAATTAAGGTACTTATTTTTAATATAATTACTTGATAATCAATTACTTATATTCTTAAAATAGTCTTAAAAACTTTTCTGTTAGAACATTAGATATTATCACTTTTTAGGTCTAATCCTAATCGAGGTACTCATATAAACCTTACGGGCGGCTGGCACCCGTAAGGTTCATACGAGCAGCATAGGCAAAAACATCGCCTTAGAATATGTCTAAGTCAATCGGGCGTTTGATACACAACCATTTGAGGGTACGCTCTTCGCCCAAGTCGGGTGCGCTAATGTGTATGAGATACATACCACTTGCCAGCGGGATATTTTTGTAATTCGTAATATCCCAATCTATCGAATTGATAAAGTTTGTTTTCGAGTCTACATCGTTGCCCGACGAGGTATCTTGCCCAAAATTATCTACGCGCAAAGTTCTGACTAAGGTGCCGTCGGTCGTAAAGATAGAAATATTAGCGCGAGGCGGTAGGTTCGTAATGCGAACGCGGTTGGTGATGGGGTCAGCTTCGTAGGTCGAGAACGCATAGTAGGGGTTGGGTACGATGCGGATTAAATCCATCGCGCTTTTAGCCGTATCGGTCAAGCCTGTTTTGGGCGCGTAGTTGCTCATATCAAACTCGTAGATATTAGAAGTTGAGGCACCCTCTTGGCGATAGGGTTGCTCGGTACGGATTTTAACCGTCACATTAGCACCGGGCAACAAACCTTGCGACATAGGCTTCCATGTGCGTTCTGCGGTGAGTAGGGGCGCATATACCCACATAGCTTTGTTATATACCGTGCGGATTTTAGCGCGGGCTGCCGCCCAGTTGGGATTGGTTGCCGAAGCATAATCGGTCAATAGGGCGTGGTCAGTTGCGCCTTCGTCATAGCGCGAGTTCATAATATATACGTAGTGTTCGCCACCTGCGCGAACAAAATTGCCCCAATTGCCTGAGCCTGCCGCTTCGTTCACCATACGTGCTGTTGGGTTCCATGTCATATCCGAGCCGTTATCGCTTTCGAAGAACGAGTTCTCTGCAAACATGATATTCATGCGCTCGCCCGTAGCTTGGTTGATGGCGTAGCCAGGAAAATAGGAGCGGCCAATGCGCGATGCGGGATATACCTTAGCTCCATTGACGGCAGTAAAACCGATGGGAGTTGTACTCGTGATTTTGAAGAATTTACCTGCATTGACGCTCGTAGTGCCATAGGTAATTTCGCCCGCCGAAGTACCTACTACGAAGTAGCTTACATCGGGTTGGAGCAAATCGCTATCGGCTAAGGGTTGTTCTTGCGAGCCATCGACATTCAGCGAGGGGCTTAATCGATACGCATTTTTGCGGGCACCGCCTACGGTAAGCGTAGTAGCACGCCCCATTTCTACGACAATAGCACGTGTCCATTGGCTGGGGTCGTTGGTCAATACCAAATCAACGCTTGATAGGTTGCTGAGGGTATTGAGTGGGTCTTTCGACTGAACTACGCCCGTGGTACAATCTTTGCAAGCTGGCGCCATGGCGGGCAACACTTGTTCAGCACCACCTGGCTCTTTGTTGTTCGTCAAGCAATAAGGCGCAACGGTGCCGCCCAAGATAGTTTCGTAATAACTATTAAGGTCGTAGAACGAGTTTTCATCGTTGCTACTAGCACGGTTATCTGTATAAGATGCCTGCGATTCGTCAGGTGCGCTATTGCCAGAGCGGATCCAATTGGTATAGAGCGAGCCTTCGCCGTCAGGCACACCCGCAATCCATACATCTTGCGGGTCGGCAAAAGTAGCCGTCGCCGATAGGAGGGCATTATTAGTGCCCGACGGATAGGGGCGTTGTGCCATCGTTACCGAAAAGCCCAAGGAACCTTCTGTACCCATAATCACTTGCTCGTAGCCTTGTCCTACTTCTGTTTCGCCGCGATAGGTTTCGCCGCTCGTCAGGTTGCGCAGTATCCATTTTGATGAGTTGGCTAAGGTCGAGTCGGCGGCATTGTTAAATACCTCCAATTGGAATTGGGCATTGGGTATTTTTAGGGGGTCGAAAATGCGTACATCAATAGGCCCTTTACCGCCTGTATAAGTGGGCTGGTCGTCGTAGTTATTAGATAAGGCGTTTTGTACTGATGCGGCTGTCATTTCTACGCTTTGCGCACCGTTGCCATAGCCTTGAACTACTTTTATTTCCAAATCTATCGCCATATTTCGAGCCAAGCACCAAGCCGCCTACTTGCGGGGTAGGGATATGGGGTATAGCTTCGTATTTTTTGATATTGCGTCGTCCTTCTAAGTAAGGTGTCAGCTGCACAGTAGGGTTGCCAGGATTATCGGGGTCGTAGGTCGTATGTCCGTTATAAGCATAAGCCACTGCCGAGAAGTAATAGCGTTGGTTGTTGATGAGGCGTTTGTCGTTGGCATCGACAGGTGCAAATAAATCTTGCGTGATACGGAAGCCTGGCTTGATACCTTCGTCGTTAGATACCACTTTTAGCGTAGGAGCCAATACGCCCACATCGGTATTGATAGCCCAATTGACTACTTTCTTCACACCGTTGCGCACATCGACGATGGCTATAAGCTGTGCCAAGCTGGGGTCGCCATAGTCGGCTGCTGATACGGTAATGTTTTTTAATTGATAAATTTTATATCCCTCAAAACGGTATGTCGTATCAGTAATGCTGGGGTCGTTTTCAGATTGTGCTTTCAATACGGCATCTGCTTCTTCATATTGCTCGTAGGCATTATTCGATTTGAGCGAGTCATTAAAGAGGGTTAAAATAACTTCGCGGTCTAATTCGCGTATGGCGATGTCGGGCGCATCGGGTCCATCTTTGAGTTTGAAATTGCTATCGAACAAGGCTTGCGCTTTTTTGTCGGCACTCAAAATTTGGTCATAGCTCGTATTAGGACAACCACCTACTTGGGGCATCCAAATAACACCCACAATAACATCATTTACCGCACCCGGCTCTAAGCGGAAAGGTCCAGAGGCTTGGATAAAGCGGCGGTCGGCACATTCTATGCCTTCCGAACACTCCGACCATCCGGTGGGGTCGGTGGGGTCGTCGGGAAACATGTAGGGGCAAGGTTCGGTACCACCACGGGCATTACCACCACAGGTAAACGGAATACCATCTTTCCAAACACCTGCCATATAGCCATAGAAGTGCGAAGCAATTTCGGGGTTGCCCGTCACAGTAAAATCGTTATTATAATACGTAAATGCCGACATGCCTTGTTGTATCGTGTCTTGCGTGCCGTCCCCGTCAAAATCGCCTATTTTGTTGGGTCCTTTGAAAAAATCTACGCCCACCATTGGCGGGGGCGAGCCATATACACCGTCATTATTATCGCAGTTATATACAATGCCCAAGCCCTCTTCGGGCTGACAGCCTACATAATCGTCGAAAGCATCTCCCAAGTCGGCATCTACCCACTGCCCGAAATAGGTACTATCGAGCGCAACAGATGATTTGTTATCGACAATGTATTTGTAAAACGTCATGTTATTTACCTCGTCGTTGGTGGCAAAGGCAAAGGCTAAACTGCTTACCTCCAATCCGATAGCTTCTCCGCCTGTTTCGGAGTGGGTATTACCTTTATCATTAAATACCCACCACACCATTTGGTCGCCGTAGATACCTTCTAATTCTGAATTGATGACGGGATAATCGCCGTTGGTGGGGTCATAATCGCCGTCGCCGTTATCGTCCCAAAAAGGGGCGAGGTCTTTATCTAAGGGCAATTCAAAGTCGCTGAAATAAGGATTATTTCTACCAGCCAAAGTAAAACACTTTCGGGTACTTGGTTAACGGCTGCCGAACCGCCGCCAGCAGCGAGGGCAGCGCGTAAGGTGTTGATGTCTGCTGACGTAACCGACCATACGCGGTCAAAATTGTTGCAGACATCGGCGTTAGTATTGCCATTATCGTCTAATATACCTGGGAAAAAGTCATTACCCGTTTGGCGGTAGGTTTGTGCAGCTATTTTTAGTTGTCCTCCGTCGTCAATACCGCCAATCCAGAGCGCACCTGCATAGATAGAGTTTTTAGTGGCTTCGGCAGAGTTTGGGGGCAATTTGGGCACTTCATAGTGGGGAGTCTGCTGTACGGGGTCCCACCACATATCGCCACCCGTCAAGATACGCGCCCGCACGTTGTTAATATCCATATCAAATTGCGTAGCGGCAGCCAAGCAGTCTTGGTCGGTCTTACCACTCGAAGATGGCGGCGGGGGTAGGGGCGGCATGCCGATGTTTTCGCGTGCCGACAAGGGTATTGTCAGCCAAAGGCAAGCGAGTACGGTTATTATTTTTTGTAGATTCATGGTGTTTGTTGTTAATTAAGCGATTAGAAATTAAACATTAAGCCCAAGCGAATGCGGCGTGGCAAGCTGAGATTTTCGGGGTTAATAACGCGCGTAGTATATTGGTCGATAAAACCCGGATTATCCGTTGTATTGGTTACTTCGATGCTCGTTTGCCCAGCGGCAGAGGTCAAATAACCATCGTCTACGGGGCTACCCGTGAAAGCATATACGCCCGTTACGTTACGGCTGTTCAGTAGGTTCTGAATGAGTAGATAGACGCTCAAATAGCGGTTGCTTTTGCCTTCTTTTTGCCAAAATTGAGTTTAAAGTCTTTGTCCACGCGCAAGTCGGCACGGAAATTGAAAGGCAGGCGCGAGCCATTGAAAGTGCCTTCGATATCATTTCGGTTCTGTACGCCAAATTTGGCTTCGGGCACGGCATTCTCTTGACGCGAATAGGGTTCGCCCGAACGCCCGCGCAAAATGAGGTTGATGCCCAGATTTTCTAAGAAATTTTTGCCAAACAATTTAGGTCCGTTGTATTCTGCGCCTTCGCCGTAGCGATAGTCAAACGATAGGTTGAGCAAGTGGCGCGAGTCGTAGCTCAATGGGAATATAGTGCGCACATTGGGACGGTCGTTATCGATAAGGGCTTCTTGCGAGCGGTCGCCCGAGCCCGTACCATCGGCATATTGCAGGGTATAGGTAAAGGTCATACGCACATTTTGGGTACGGCGCAGGTCATACGAAAGTTCCAAACCTTTTACTGTACCGAAGTCCACATTGCCGAATGTCGTATAGCCCGAAGGTGGTGCGCCGCGCTCGATAAAGGCGTTGCGAATGGCTACCACCTGCAACATATCTTTTAATTCGCGATAAAATCCCGATAGCGTAATGGCTGATGTTTGACCCAATTTCTGCTTGAAGCCCAATTGGTAATCTACCGTGCGTTCGGGGCGCAGGTTGGGGTTGCTGAGTAAGCCTTGGGCAGTAGTCGTAAAATAGTAGTAGTCCGAAGGCGTGCTGACCATACGTCCTTGTGGGCGTTGGGTCAATACGTCGTAGTGGGCAAAGAATATGGCTTCTTCCGAAATCTCGAACGAGAAAGCAATGCGCGGCATAATATTTATTTGGGGTTTGTAGTCTTCAAATGCCAAAGTAGGATTATAACTATCAGAGCGCGATGTTTGGGCTTGTCCTTCTACTAAATAAGGATATACCGAAGTGCCTTGTTGCAATAAGCTGGGGCTTTCGACCGTACTACCGCTTTCGTTATACCATTGGTCGCCGTTGCGGTAGCCTACGATGCGGGTGGGGTTTTCTTCGGCATTGACATATACTACGTAATCATCGCCGATATTGCCAGGATGTGCGCCCAGATTGCTCACTTCACTCGCGGTTTTTACGGCAAACAAGGGCGAATATTTGTCTTTGGGCACTTTTTGGTTGGCATCGAACCTATCTACGCGCACCCCTACATTAAAGATAAGGTCTTTGAAAGCAAATTTATCTTGGATAAAACCCGCCATATATACTGGACGGAAAGCCGCTTGGGGGCGGGTGGGCATGCCATTGGCATCTTTGGCTGTCCAAAAATCTTCAAATGCAGGCTGCGAACTCAATACATTGCCCAAATAATCATAGCCCGAATAATCAACATAGGCAGATGTGCCGCCATTGACCAATAATTCGGTTGGTGAGAACATGTCTAAGGTATAGTCAGAGGGGCTTTTGCTCCAAGTATCGACAAAATCGGTAGCACCGTAACCAAATTTTTCGCGGAATTTTTTGTCGAAATAGGTCTGGTTGTTAGCAACTACGTTGTACGTAATCGTATCGTTGAGGTCAAACACTACTGTCGAGCCGCTTTGTTGCAATTGTTCATATTCTTGCATTGTATAGCGGTTGCCATCTATAACCAAGATAGGGTTATTGAGGTCGAAGTCAATACCATCGCCAAATTTGCCTACTTGGTCGTCCATCAAATCCCATAGATTACCGGGGTTGAGGTTATAGAAGCGGTCAATTCGTTGTTCATACTCAAAACCAAACTCAATGGCGTGTTTGTTGCGGTCTGACGCGCCTGGTTTTTTGATGTCGAACGAACCTAAGAAGGTCAAACGGTATTGGTCGTTGTTGCGATTGAAAATAACATCGTGGGGTGTGCCCGGTGTGTAGTATAAGCTATATGGTGATACGTTAGATGCAGCCAAGCTACCATTGCGGTAGGGTAGGTCGGCGCGGTTATTGACGATATTGCCCAACGAATAAAAGTCGCTCACATAAGCAGCGCGGTCGGTATTACCGCCACTTTCGGTAAAGGTAATATTGCGCGGCGAATAAGCATTGAGGTAATAGCCCGTAAGCGGCGTATTGGGGTTTTTGATATCGCCTTCGGTAAATAAATAGGTGGGTTCAAACGAAGTATTGAACTGTCCTACATAACCATAAGCAAATATGTCGTCTTTAAAGATGGGGTCATAGCTTTTTTCGCGCGATTTGGAGTAGTCAAACTGCAAGGTGTAGTAGGCGTTTTGCAATGCCGATGCCTTGGCGGGTTTGGCAGCGTCAGCTGATAGGTCTTTTTGTGCGCCTAAGCGTTGGGTGATGCGCAGGTAAGCACGGTAATCGTTAAAATCATATTTGGGCGTATGGTCCCAGTTGAACATCTGAAAACGGCGGTGATACTCGCGGCTATACAAAGCGCGGGTGATACCCCCCGTAACGTAGTCATACGTGCCGCCGATGGTAAAGTTGAGATTGGGCACGGGCTGAATATCTATTTTGCCCGCTGCGTTATATTGATTTTTTGCCATATTGGGACGATTGGGTACGTTCTCCATCGACTCGAAGCCCATATAGCGCGTGGTATCTAAGCCCGATACCGTCAAGGGATTGTTGCGAATGTCTTCCAATACTTCGTCGCGCACTTTCCATGTACCGACATAAGAAGGGTCGTCGTCGTCTTCGTGCGTGTATTCGCCCGACAAAAAGAAGCCCATTAAAGTGCGCTCTTTGTCTGTGCCCTTTTTGACCTTGAACAAGGGTCCTGATACGTTGAAATTGCCCAAATAATAGCCGTAGTTGTCTAAAAATTTGGAGGTAGCCAACTCTACGCCGCCCGCAAATTGTGCCGACGGACCGCGCGTGGTGATGTTGATGATACCGCCCGTAGCATCGCCATAACGAGCGGGTACGCCGCCCGTCACTACGGTTAGCTGCTCAATCGCTGACTGGGGCAAGTTGCTACCGCCGCGCACCTTGATACCATCGATATATACGTCCGTAGCCTCCGAGCGCGAGCCTTTGACGTTGATGCCACCGCCTTCGTCCGACTGATAGACACCCGCAGTATTGGCAGCAATTGAATTGACGCTACGAGTAGGCAAATTGACAATCTCCTCCTTCGTAACGGTGCTACCCGTCGAGGTTTGGTCAGCTTGCAATAACGGCACTTTATACTGCACAACTACTATCTCGTCCAAAATAGTAGCGTCTGAACTCATTTTTACGTCCAAAAACGTAATCTTGTCGGCGTTTACGATAACGCCTTGTATTTCACTAGCCGCATAACCCACATAGGTCACTTTTACGGTATAAGCACCCGCAGGCAGAGGTTTGATAGAGTAGTAACCATCAAAATCGGTTTGGGTAGCCTGAATCGTTCCGTTTACCGTCAGTTGTACGGTTGCATACGGGACAGTCTCGCCCGTTTTGGTATCGGTCACTTTGCCCTGTATCTCGCCATTCTGAGCATATATCGCCCCAGTAGCAGCCAGTAACAGCGCGAATAATAGGAATAAAAATCGCCTCATAACTAAATATTGATTGTGAATAATTTATTTTAGTGGGGGGTAAAATTACGTTTTTTTATCGATATACCTTAACATTGTTTAACGATTATGACAATTGCATTACACTAAGCGGCTCTGCTCGGCATCTCGATTTGCTTTATTCCATCGCAGCAATGATTTTTTTAGCCAATATTGCTGCTATCTTATATGCCGATTCGTGCGATACGCCCGCTGTATGAGGCGTTAGTACTACGTTATTTCTTCTGATGAGTGCTTCGTACCATTGCCAATCGGCTTCGCTAAATGCGCCCAAATCTTCGTTTTCAAATACATCTAAGGCTGCCCCGCGCAATTTGCCATTTTCCAAAGATTCCAATACATCAACGGTTTTGACCACTTCGCCGCGCGAAGTATTGACAAAAAAGATGGGTTTGGCAAAACGCGCTATAAATTGCTTATCGACTAAATGTTTGGTTTCGGACGTAAAAGGTATGTGCAAACTCAACACATCAGATTCCGCAAAAATAGTCGTCATATCGCTTTCTATCACGGTGGCATTGCTAAAACCCGTTTTGTACTTGTCGTATGCCAAGCAACGCACCCCAAAACCCGCCAATCGCCGCACAAATGCCGAACCTGTATTACCATAGCCGATAATGCCCACTGTTTTGCCCAATATCTCGGTGCCAGTATTGTCGAGGCGTTTCCAAAAATGCTGCCGTAGCTCGCGGTCGCTCTTTATAATATGGTGAAACAAACCAAGCATCATACCCACCGCCTGCTCCGCTACCGAATCGCAATTGCCCTCGGCGAATTGAGGCATAGGATACCGCGCTTCGTGGCATATTCCGTATCTATCAATTCCATGCCCGAACCCGTGCGCCCGATGAAGCGCAAGCGCGGGGCACGGTCTATCAATGCACTATCTATCTTTATTTTGCTACGCACTACTAAACCTACATAATCGCCAATAATTTGAGCTACTTCGTCGTAGGTCGTTTTTTCGATATGGATACACTCAAATCCCGCCTGCCACAACTGCTCGGCTAAAATGGGATGTACGACTTCGGTAATCAATACTTTGCCTTTTTGCATAATATTTTGAGTTTGAAACCCCAAAAGTATTACTTTTCAGGCAATTTCGCTAAGGTTTTGGCTTTTTAGTGCTATTTTAGCTCCTATGAAGGGCAAATTTCCGATAAAATACATGCGCCACCAAATATTTTTATAAGGGCGCATCGTTAATAACCGTAAATGAAAAAATCATAATCAACTGTCTTACAGTAGTTTAAAGCAAAAAATGCGTGTTTTTATCGTGAAATAAGCCTAAAAAATAGTCGAAAGAAAATAGCATTAAAAACGAGTAAGATAGTTATGTAGCGATAAGTCAATATTACATTATTTTATTAAATAATTTTTATTTATAATAGAAAAATTTTAACATAATTAGTGATTAAAATAATAAAACAAAACCGAACCGTTTTTAAAAATATTCCTCTACACGCTACTCACACCCAAAAAATTCTACCTTTGCACCCTCTTATTTATCACCCCTCCTAAACTATGTCCTTAAAGCCCACACCTATTTCCTTGCCCGAAGCCCTCGCGCTCGCGCCCAAGCTCTGCCAACAAGTATGTCTCATAGCCGAACAAGCGGCTCGTTATATCGAAAGCCAGTACGGGCGCGTGAAACCACATGACATCGACGAAAAAACCCGCAATAATTTGGTGAGCTATGTTGATAAAAATGCCGAACAACAGATTGTCGCCGCCTTACGCCCCTTACTACCCGATGCCGGCTTCATTACCGAAGAAGATACCGCCACCGAAAACGGTACTTCGCCCCTGCGTTGGGTAATAGACCCCTTAGACGGCACTACCAATTTTTTGTACCACATACCCGTCTTCTCCGTTAGCATTGCACTGCTATATGACCAGCAACCCATCGTAGGCGTAGTATACGATGTATGTCGCCGCGAGTGCTTTGCAGCTTGGTACGGCGGCGTGCTCTTAAACGGCGTGCCTTTCTCGATGGGAAATTGCAGACAGTTGTCCGATGCCATAATCGCTACCGGATTCCCATACTACGATTTTTCGCGATTAGAACCCTATATCAATGCCCTTCGGCATCTCGTATTACACACGCGAGGAGTGCGCCGCTTAGGGTCAGCCGCCATCGACCTTTGCTACGTAGCTTGTGGTCGCTACGATGCTTTTTTCGAACATGCCCTACATGCCTGGGACGTAGCCGCAGGCATACTGATTACACAAGAAGCAGGAGGTATAGTGAGCGACTTCGAAGGCGGTACTGATTATCTATTCGGCAAACAAATCGTAGCTGCCAACCACCACCTGATGCCCGATTTTATGCATATCATGCGCCAATATTTCGACCGTACTGAATGTCCATAAATACTCCCAAACAGCAAACTGCAATCATCAAAACCATCTCAAAACAAATTCCCACCCTACACATGGTAGAGTGGGGAATTGTAATTCTATCAAATCAGGAGCAATTTCGCTATTTCGTTACTACGATGCGCAATGTTTCGCGGTACCCGCTTTGCGATACTAATAAGACATTATAAACGCCTGCCGCTAAATCGGATACAGGTAAAGACAATTCGTAATCGGCTTCTTCTTCGGCTATACCGTCAAACAATACCGCCACTTCTCTGCCTTCCATCGAGTAAACACCCAAATACATGCGCTCATTAGACCAACTCGTGAATTTAATCGTGCTTACGTCCGAAGTCGGGTTCGGGTAAGCCGTCAAACCATCAAACGAAATGCCTTCGGCTTTAGTACGACCGCGTGTTGCTAAGGGCACAAAATACGATACTACCTTGCTGTTACCCGCGCAATCAGTAATGGTAACGGTATACCAACCTGTCGCTAAGGGGCTAATCACGAACGAACTACCACCCGTAGCACTGCCCGAAGAAGGTCCAGACCAAGCGTAGTTATAGGTATTACCTGTACAAGGCGTACCGCCTGCTACGTTCAGCGTAATTGAGCCGTTGCTCGTGCCATTGTCTTTGCCAATGCTATAGCTCACTACATTTAGCACCGCACCACAGCTATTGACTGCTACCGTAGCACTCGCTGTTGCTGTACAACCCGATGCGTTTGTCACCGTAACGGTATAAGTACCCGCCATTGCCAGCGTAGCACTACCGCGAGACGGATTTTGTAGCGATGAACTAAAACCAGGTCCAGACCAAGCATAAGTAACGCCTCCTGATGCCGTAAGGTTAATCGTAGTACCCGTACAAACAGGGCTATTGCTACCCGCTGTAGCAGCAGGTAAGACATTCACCGCTACTGTACGCGATGCGCTTGTCGTACAACCCGATGCGTTTGTCACCGTAACGGTATAAGTGCCCGCCATGGCTGCTGTCATACCCGTGCGGTTCATCGTAGCAGTAGCTGCCGCGAAACCGCCAGGCCCGCTCCAAGAATAACTCGTACCGCCCGATGCCGTTAGAGTGAGTGTATTGCCCTCACATACGCTAGTAGGTCCGGTAATATTTACCGTAGGATTAGCATTGACTGTAACCACCTGCGAGGCAGTTGCCGTACAGCCGTTGCTACCTGTCACCGTTACGGTATAGGTGCCCGACATAGCTACTGTTGCCGATGGACGGCTAATGCTTGCCGTATTCGCTGTGAAACCCGGTCCGCTCCATGCATAGCTCGCACCACCTGCTGAGGCACTCAAACTAATTGTATTGCCTACACAGTAACTCGCTGTGCCAGAAATAGTAGCACTTGGCGGGGTCGTATCGCTCGTAACGCTCGCAGATGCGGTAGCAGTACAGCCGTTTGTGCCGGTTACTGTTACGGTATAAGTGCCTGCTGCTGTTACTGTACGCGCTGCATCGGTGCTATTGTCGTCCCACAAATAGGTGCGCTGCCTGATGCGGTGAGCATCACGCTGGTGGTCGTACAAGTAAGTACTGCCGACGAGGGGCTAACGCTTGCCGTGGGCGGGGTCGTATCGCTCGTAACGCTCGCAGATGCAGTAGCAGTACAGCCGTTTGAACCAGTTACGGTAACGGTATAAGTACCTGCTGACATTACGGTACGCGCTGCGTCTGTGCTGCTGTCGTCCCACAAATAGGTGCCGCTGCCTGATGCGGTGAGCATCACGCTGGTAGTAGTGCAAGTAAGTACTGCCGACGAGGGGCTAACGCTCGCTGTGGGCGGGGTCGTATCGCTCGTAACGCTCGCTGATGCAGTAGCAGTACAGCCGTTTGAACCAGTTACGGTAACGGTATAAGTACCTGCTGACATTACGGTACGCGCTGCGTCTGTGCTGCTGTCGTCCCACAAATAGTGCGCTGCCTGATGCGGTGAGAATCACGCTGGTAGTAGTGCAAGTAAGTACTGCCGACGAGGGCTAACGCTCGCTGTGGGCGGGGTCGTATCGCTCGTAACGCTCGCTGATGCGGTAGCAGTACAGCCGTTTGAACCAGTTACGGTAACGGTATAAGTACCTGCTGACATTACGGTACGCGCTGCGTCTGTGCTGCTGTCGTCCCACAAATAGGTGCCGCTGCCTGATGCGGTGAGCATCACGCTGGTAGTAGTGCAAGGAAGTACTGCCGACGATGGGCTAACGCTTGCCGTGGCGGGGTCGTATCGCTCGTAACGCTCGCAGATGCAGTAGCAGTACAGCCGTTTGAACCAGTTACGGTAACGGTATAAGTACCTGCTGACATTACGGTACGCGCTGCGTCTGTGCTGCTGTCGTCCCACAAATAGGTGCCGCTGCCTGATGCGGTGAGCATCACGCTGGTAGTAGTGCAAGTAAGTACTGCCGACGAGGGGCTAACGCTCGCTGTGGGCGGGGTCGTATCGCTCGTAACGCTCGCAGATGCAGTAGCAGTACAGCCGTTTGTACCGGTTACTGTTACGGTATAAATGGCCGCAGCTGCTAGTATACGCGCTGCGTCGGTGCTATTGTCGTCCCACAAATAGGTGCCGCTGCCTGATGCAGTTAAGGTCGCGCTGGTGGTCGTACAAGTAAGTACTGCCGACGAGGGGCTAACGCCTGCCGTGGGCGGTGTCGTATCGCTCGTAACGCTTGCAGATGCAGTAGCAGTACAGCCGTTTGTACCGGTTACTGTTACGGTATAAGTGCCTGCTGCTGTTACTGTACGGGCTGCATCGGTGCTATTGTCGTCCCACAAGTAGGTGCCGCTGCCTGACGCAGTTAAGGTCGCGCTGGTGGTCGTACAAGTAAGTACTGCCGACGAGGGGCTAACGCCTGCCGTGGGCGGGGTCGTATCGCTCGTAACGCTTGCAGATGCAGTAGCAGTACAGCCGTTTGTACCGGTTACTGTTACGGTATAAGTGCCTGCTGCTGTTACTGTACGGGCTGCATCGGTGCTATTGTCGTCCCACAAGTAGGTGCCGCTGCCTGACGCAGTTAAGGTCGCGCTGGTGGTCGTGCAAGTAAGTACTGCCGACGAGGGGCTAACGCTCGCCGTGGGCGGGGTCGTATCGCTCGTAACGCTTGCAGATGCAGTAGCAGTACAGCCGTTTGTGCCGGTTACTGTTACGGTATAAGTGCCTGCTGCTGTCACAGTACGCGCTGCGTCGGTGCTATTGTCGTCCCACAAATAGGTGCCGCTGCCTGACGCGGTGAGCGTCGCGCTGGTGGTAGTGCAAGTAAGTACTGCCGACGAGGGGCTAACGCTTGCCGTGGGCGGTGTCGTATCGCTCGTAACGCTTGCAGATGCAGTAGCAGTACAGCCGTTTGAACCAGTTACGGTAACGGTATAAGTACCTGCTGACATTACGGTACGCGCTGCGTCTGTGCTGCTGTCGTCCCACAAATAGGTGCGCTGCCTGATGCGGTGAGCGTCACGCTGGTAGTAGTGCAAGTAAGTACTGCCGACGAGGGGCTAACGCTCGCTGTGGGCGGGGTCGTATCGCTCGTAACGCTCGCAGATGCAGTAGCAGTACAGCCGTTTGAACCAGTTACGGTAACGGTATAAGTACCTGCTGACATTACGGTACGCGCTGCGTCTGTGCTGCTGTCGTCCCACAAATAGGTGCCGCTGCCTGACGCGGTGAGGGTCGCGCTGGTAGTAGTACAAGTAAGTACTGCCGACGAGGGGCTAACGCTCGCCGTGGGCGGGGTCGTATCGCTCGTAACGCTTGCAGATGCAGTAGCAGTACAGCCGTTTGTACCGGTTACTGTTACGGTATAAGTGCCTGCTGCTGTTACAGTACGCGCTGCGTCGGTGCTATTGTCGTCCCACAAATAGGTGCCGCTGCCTGATGCAGTTAAGGTCGCTGGTGGTCGTACAAGTAAGTACTGCCGACGAGGGGCTAACGCCTGCCGTGGGCGGTGTCGTATCGCTCGTAACGCTTGCAGATGCAGTAGCAGTACAGCCGTTTGTACCGTTACTGTTACGGTATAAGTGCCTGCTGCTGTTACAATACGCGCTGCATCGGTGCTATTGTCGTCCCACAAATAAGTGCCGCTGCCTGATGCGGTGAGAGTCGCGCTGGAGGTAGTACAAGTAAGTACTGCCGACGAGGGGCTAACGCTCGCCGTGGGCGGGGTCGTATCGCTCGTAACGCTCGCAGATGCAGTAGCAGTACAGCCGTTTGAACCAGTTACGGTAACGGTATAAGTACCTGCTGACATTACGGTACGCGCTGCGTCTGTGCTGCTGTCGTCCCACAAATAGGTGCCGCTGCCTGATGCGGTGAGCATCACGCTGGTAGTAGTGCAAGTAAGTACTGCCGACGAGGGGCTAACGCTTGCCGTGGGCGGGGTCGTATCGCTCGTAACGCTCGCAGATGCAGTAGCAGTACAGCCGTTTGAACCAGTTACGGTAACGGTATAAGTACCTGCTGACATTACGGTACGCGCTGCGTCTGTGCTGCTGTCGTCCCACAAATAGGTGCCGCTGCCTGATGCGGTGAGAATCACGCTGGTAGTAGTGCAAGTAAGTACTGCCGACGAGGGGCTAACGCTCGCTGTGGGCGGGGTCGTATCGCTCGTAACGCTCGCAGATGCAGTAGCAGTACAGCCGTTTGAACCAGTTACGGTAACGGTATAAGTACCTGCTGACATTACGGTACGCGCTGCGTCGGTGCTGCTGTCGTCCCACAAATAGTGCGCTGCCTGATGCGGTGAGCATCACGCTGGTAGTAGTGCAAGTAAGTACTGCCGACGAGGGGCTAACGCTCGCTGTGGGCGGGGTCGTATCGCTCGTAACGCTCGCAGATGCAGTAGCAGTACAGCCGTTTGAACCAGTTACGGTAACGGTATAAGTACCTGCTGACATTACGGTACGCGCTGCGTCTGTGCTGCTGTCGTCCCACAAATAGGTGCCGCTGCCTGATGCGGTGAGCATCACGCTGGTAGTAGTGCAAGTAAGTACTGCCGACGATGGGCTAACGCTTGCCGTGGGCGGGGTCGTATCGCTCGTAACGCTCGCAGATGCAGTAGCAGTACAGCCGTTTGAACCAGTTACGGTAACGGTATAAGTACCTGCTGACATTACGGTACGCGCTGCATCGGTGCTATTGTCGTCCCACAAATAGGTGCCGCTGCCTGATGCGGTGAGCGTCGCGCTTGTGGTCGTGCAAGTAAGTACTGCCGACGAGGGACTAACGCTCGCCGAAGGTGCTGCCGTATCGCTCGTAACGCTCGCCGTAGCAATAGCAGTACAGCCGTTTGTACCGGTTACGGTAACGGTATAAGTACCTGCTGACATTACGGTACGCGCTGCATCGGTGCTATTGTCGTCCCACAAATAGGTGCCGCTGCCTGATGCGGTGAGAGTCGCGCTGGAGGTAGTACAAGTAAGTACTGCCGACGAGGGGCTAACGCTCGCCGTGGGTGCTGGATCAACTGTAACACTCACCGAGCCAGTAGTTTGACAACCTGTACCAGGGTCAGTAACACTTACACTAAACGAGGTAGTGGTGCTTAGGTTCGAGGCGAGGGGGTTGGAAATCGTAGCATTGTCCAAATCGCCGCTTGGCGACCAGTTATAAGTAAAGGCGGGTGTATTGGGTGTAAAAGCAACTACGCTATTGGTAGCCGACCACGCCTGGTTGTTTCTGCCCGATACTGCTGAACTCGCCGCCGAACCCGTAGCATCTTCTATGCCTTGGGTGACTGTATTGGCAGAAACATCTTTATTAACTGTTACAATGTATATTTTATTAGTACCTTCTTCCAAGATGATTTGCCCATCAATATTATCGGCAGAACCGCTGCCGCGTCCTGATGTGCTGAAACAAACCACCAAACGTTGGCTACCTGGCGTACCAATAGTGCCCCATTTGATTTCGCCCGGAGTAATGCTCCAATCATCCCAAGCCAAGGCAATTAAATTATTAGGAGTTGCGGCATTGGGTATGGCTACATCTGTATATGCACCACTATAAACAGGCGACACACCATCTCCTAATTGGATATTGCCGTTGGTCGAGATGCCAAATTGGGTATAATCAACGCCATAATATTTAAAGGTAAAACCTATGTTGTTTGGTGCTGATACACCATCGTCGCCAGCAGGTCCGTTATTGGGCAGTGAAGCACAGTTTTCGGAGAAGAAAGCGGGCGTGCTTTGCGTATAGGTAACGGGTAAGATAAAGGCATCAGCCAATAGTTGTGTGCTTCCGCCTTCGCATATCGTTGCGGGCGTAGCTGTCATATTGAGGCTGGGGCTGTTATTAACCGTAATAACCGCCGAAGCCGTGGCTGTACAGCCGTTGGCATCGGTACCTGTAACGGTATAGGTCGTATTGGTAAGAGGTGAGGCTTCGGTTGCATCGCCAGTAGTAGTACTCAATCCCGTGGCGGGAAGCTGAAGTATAGGTGACAGCTCCGCTTGCTTGTAGGGTAATAGGCATTTCGGGCAAACAGCGTTGGTAGCTGCTCGGTGTTACGCTGACAGTGGGAAGCCCATTTACAGTTACGCTGACCGAACCCGACGCTGTGACACCGCAATTGTCCGTGACTGTTACGCTATACGTAGTGCTGCTTGCGGGGCTAAGGGTTCGCGTGGCATCGGTAGAGCTATCTTCCCATACATAAGTATAAGGTGCGCCGCCGCCAGTAGCACCCGCCGAAACGACAGTAGAGCTATTGAGGCATATTGCAGTAGGCGAAGCAGTAGGCGATACTATTAATGGGTCGCCTGCGCTTACTGTTACGGAATTAGTAGCTGTACAACCAGCCGCCGTACTTACGGTGACAGTATAGGTAGTAGTAGCCATAACGTTTGATGCAGTGGGATTGGCAATGGTCGTATTATCCAAATACGTGGCAGGCGACCATGCGTAATTAGTTACCGGAGCACCAGTAGTAATTTCTATACTCCAACTACCCAAGCTACCCGTATCGCCACCTGTATCGTCATAGGCAAATAATTTCCATGTGCCATTGGGATTGGTACCATTAAATACGCCCAAGCCAGTATTGGTCACCGCTGTGGGGTACCCGCGCCTGAGTAAGCAGTACCGTTTACAACCCCATAAGTTCCCGACGCAGGGAAACCCGACAACGGCAATGCAGTAGCTCCGACTTGGAAAGTATAGTTTCTTCCGGTTATACCACCTGAGCCTCCTATGGCATCGGTGAATATGATAGAATGGGTGCTATTATCAGGGCCAAAAAGCACCATGTCTATATCGTTGGGCCATGTATGGCTGAGGTTAGTAAGCATTACTTTCAGTCCTATGATATTGCCTGCTAATCCGCTTACCGAAATGGTGCTTGGATAAGGCGAGGCATTCCCATCACTTAGAGTAACAGCAGTACCTGTGAATGTACCGACGCCCCCTACCACAACCGCTAAATTACTCGTGCCGCCAATACAAACTGCTGGCGGAGTAGCACTAATTGATTGGATAATAGGCAGAGGATCGACGGTAACAGTGCTATTAGCCGTAGCTGTACAGCCGTTGGCATTGGTGACAGTGACGGTATAAGTAGTGGTGCTTGCAGGGCTGACACTAATCATCGCTGTTGTGGCAGATGTCGACCATAGGTAAGTGCCGCCACCCGATGCGGTCAAATCGACAGAGCCGCTACCGCATAATTGGGCAGTAGATGGGCTGACGGAGGCAGCAGGTAAGTTATTGACCGTAACAGCAAGTTCGTTGGAGTAGCCTGTTGTGGGACCTGACGAGCAAGTAACGCGCAAGCGATAGTAGTATATGCCAGGTGTTAGGGCTGCTGTGGTATAAGATACGGTAGTAGCACCCGTGCCGCCTACGACATCGGCAAATCCGACACCACCACCTGTAGCAGACACTTCCCATTGGTAGGTGATGCCTGCGCCTGTAGATGCACCTGTGGCGGTCATGCTGGCGGTTTGTCCGTCACATTTGTCTTGAGTAGTAGGGCTTATAGTGCCGCCATTGGCTCCCACACAAGAGAAAACGACATAAGCACCCCAATCGTGCGGGCTTGCTCCGGGTGCCGTTGTGCGGTCGGCACATTCAATATCATTTACCACCCATGTTTGGGGAGTATAACCCGATACGGCACTAAGCCCCGAAGCCGAGGCGTGTAGGTCGGTATTAGGATTGGTCAGTTGTGGGTCTATTGTCTGCGAATTAGCATCTTGTGATGCGGGCGAAGTAAGTGCGGCTTGGTGTGCAGCAAGCGTGGCATTATTTGTAGTATTAACTAAGCTGATAAAGCCACTCGTAGCCAAATCGTTGGCTATATAATAGTCGTTATAGTCGCATACCGAGCCTGCGGCACCCCATCCAGCACCCGTAAATCGGGCGGCGTAATGGCGAGCAGTACCTTGTGCTGCGGTATAATTGGCAAATATATTGCCGCGGATGCGATAGACCGAAGCATTGTTCTGTACTTCAAAACACGAACTCGAAATAGCAATGTTCAAACCTTGCCCGATGCTGACGGTATTATTATCTACATCATACGATTGGGAATTAGTAGCACCTGTTACCCCTGCAAATATACCGTATACATAGCGCGTAGCCGAAGCCGAGGTGCGCGAAGTAAATAAGTTGGCAATAGCGTTGTTGTAGATACGCACATTATGGGTACCTGTAGTATTATTTCCTACTTTGACCCCGTAAGCCGAGTCAGTTGTCGATGTAGAGCCAAACACGCTGATATCTTTGATATCATTGCCAAACACCTCGGAACTACCGAAATTTATATGTATAAGAATTCCGTGCGCAGTATTTAGATAGCCCGCTATTGCAGAGATATTATTGTTAAATATCCATACGCCGCTTTGTGCCACAGCTCTGATACCATCAGCCCCAGTGGCGGAGACAGTAGGACCTATATTGCTGATATTATTTCGCGTAGTGCAACTCGTCGTACCAATTCGGCAATTGAGGTCGGGGAATGCCGTAGCTCCTTCCAAAGAGATACCTCTGCTGCGTACTCCGCTGATGTTGAGGTTATAGTATACGTTATTACTATTAGCACCTGCTGCATTAGTAGGAGCAACACCGCCACCATTAGTACCTGCAGTTTGTAAAATGCCGTAGCTGGTATTGGTGCCTGCTCGGCTCCCGAGTGTGATAGTAGTGTTTTGTATCGTATTGTTTTGCGCACCATTAGTAGCCGAGGCATTGCGCAATAGATAGCCATACTCAACAGCTACAGCCCGCCGAGGCATCTATATCTATGCCATCTACGGTAATGTAGTCGCCACCTGTTATACAAAAGCCAAAATCGGTGGTAGCACCGCCGCCTGTGGGGGTAATTTTTGGATTGGCACCCGCGCCGCTTTTTTGGAATTTGATAAAATTAGCCGCCGAGTTGCCCGAAGCTGTCAAGGCAGGCGGGTTTTCGTTGAAAGTTTGCCCTGCGATTACGTTGAAAGTGATGGGTCCTGTCAATGCGCCGCAATTTAGCGTAGCATTGATATCGCTGATGGCAGCCGTAAAGCTATTGAAATTGGTACTCCTGTGGGCAAGGTATTGTCAATTGTAAACGTACCGCCTGATAGCGTGGTGAGGGGTGCTGCTGCGGTGAGGTGGATATCATCTACAGCAGCAGGTGGTTCGCCGCCGCCGCTGCCATCATTTTTCCAAGTAAACACCAAGCGCATATTGCTATTAGCAGCGCAGTTTCCTGCTAAGGAAGCGGGTATTGCTACGGTGTTTGTTTGTCCGCTTCCCGCTGCTAACAGATTGAAAGACCCCAGCAAAGTGGCAGACCCAGAACCTGACCAAACTACCGTGTTCGCGCTGCCAGATGGTGAATTGGCGACGGGAGTAAGTGTTGTGGGACAGAGGTAAACGTAAAGAATATCCCAAATAGTTTCTCCGTTGGCATTCCATCTAAATGACAGATTGATATTGGTCTGCCCTGACGGGAAAGCAATATCGCGGTAAAAATGGCTGGACCCCGATGCAGCACTGGTATTATAACGCCAGTTAGTACCTGCGTTATTAGAGGCATAAGCCACCCTCGAACCGGTAGCATTAAACGAGTAGGCACCATTAGTCTGGCTGCCACCCAAAAACCATTGTGAGGCATTAGACGTAGCGGTATTTACTACCGTCCAGCCATTGTCGGCAAAGGTAGTGCCTAATTCAAAACCGCCCTCGGCTGCGCCGTTGATTAAGATGCCTACTGTAAAATCGGCAATCCAATACGCGCCGCTGTTGTTGTTGGTATGGAAGGGGTCGAGCGTACAACCACCGCTGCTGTCGCCGCTGTCGGTGACATAGACGGCTATCTTGTAGGCACCTGCGCTGGCGGGTAGCGTTATACTTGTGCCCGGATTGGCTTGCCATTGCTGGTTAATGCTCATGCCAGAGGGCTGGTCGCCATATACCGCATCGTAGGGAAGCGCGATGTTAGTAAATGTGCCGGGGCTGCCCGACGCGGGATAAATCGAGTACCATATTTTGCCTCCGCAAATATTATCGGAGCCATTTTTGTAGGTCTTGATTTCTCCGCCCAAGGTAATGCTACTACTTGATAAGAAATTGCCCAAGTTAGCTCCCTGAAAATCGGGATTACCTGTGGCAGTCACCAAGTCGTAATAGGTGCTATTTAAGATGGCGTACCCATCAAAAATATCGCTGGCAGCCTGAGTCTTTTGATGGGCAAATGCCGCAAACAAAAGGATTAAGCAAAGCTTGGTAAAAAACTTTAATTGCATGTTGTCTATTTTAAAACGTAAAATATTTTTTTTAATTTTTCACGATAGTTATTGCATTTTCTTTCAAAAATGGTAACTATTTAGCCTTGTAGGGGATAGCCATTTCTAATCGAATATGCAGCGATGTCAGGCATTATTAGATAAGTATTGCTCATTACTCCTAAATAGTCACCAAAAATGTATTTATCGCATCGATAACTTGCCTCAAAACAGGCAAGAATTGTCACAAAATTGCCACAAAACCAGACTTTATTCTACTACAAAAATAGGAATAAGCCAAACAAGCAGTTATTGCCTTAGAACAGCATAAAGATTATTCATACATACACAAATAAAAATAGCGCAATTGCAAGATTAACAGCTTATTGCACATAACAAAAATACGCATTTTAAAAAAAAACGATATTTTTTGCTACTTGGCGTATCTCGCAAAGGTATGTTATGTTTGGGACAATTTGTAAAATTTTTTCGTCTTTTTTGTGTCAGAAACTAAGCAGCCGCCAAAAAGCCTTACCTTTGTGCGCTATTTCTATATTCCCAAGATTTCAACCCACTTTTATGTATGATAGCCATCGGCAATGTGCTTATCAGCGATGACATTATCGGCGAATATTTTGCCTGCCAATTGTCGGCTTGTCGGGGCGCGTGCTGCGTTCAAGGCGAACAAGGCGCACCCTTAGCCGCCGACGAGCTGCCCCTCCTTGCCCAATATTACGATGCGATAAAACCCTACCTAACCGAGCAGGGCATCAATGCCCTCGAAGCGCAAGGCTTATACCTAAGCTCGCTGCCCGACGACTCTGCCCGCATAGATTATCATACGCCCCTCATCAATGGCGGAGCCTGTGCCTATGTTGTGTTTGACGAACAAGGCACAGCAACTTGCGGCATACAACAAGCCTATAACGAGGGCAAAATTGCTTGGCAAAAACCCTTGTCGTGCCACCTCTATCCTATCCGAATCCAACAATACGAAGGGTTCGAGGCGGTCAATTATGACCGTTGGCGCATTTGCAAACCCGCTTGTAAATGGGGAAAATCGCAAAAGGTGCGTATCCACCAATTCCTGCGCGAACCCTTGATACGCAAATATGGGCAAGATTTTTACGACGAACTATGCGCCGCCGCCGAACACCTCGACCAACAAAACCAATAATTATCATGTCGACTATCGAACTTATAGCTGTCCTGCTGGGTTTAATTAGCGTAGGGCTTACCGTCAGGCAGCATATTGCGTGTTTTCCGGTCGGAATTGTCATGGTTATCCTATATGCCTACGTTTTTTGGGGCGCAAAACTGTATAGCGATATGCTGTTACAGATAATTTATGTAATTTTGCAGGTTTGGGGCTGGCACCAATGGACAAAAGGCAGTAATAATAATAATAATGCGCTACCCGTTAGTTGGCTCAACAACCCTCAACGCGCTGCCTCGATTCTCGCTATCGCCATAACCACGCTACTGCTCGGAACATTTATGTATCGGCAAACCGATGCTGCATTACCTTATATAGATGCGAGTACTACCGCCGTCAGCCTCGCAGCGCAAGGCATGATGACCTATAAAAAAATAGATAATTGGATACTTTGGATTATTGCCGACATCGTTTATGTATTTGTATATATAGAGCGCGACCTACCCCTAACAGCCGCGCTATATGCTGTGTTTTTGGTCATGGCAACTGTGGGGCTTTGGACATGGCAGCGCGAAGCAGCCAAGCTACACCAGCCCATCATCTAATCCCTTGCCCCAAAGCAAGGAGTTTTGATGCGTTTTTTAAAAAATAATCTCGTGTTCTAACAGAAAAGTTTTTAAGACCATTTTAAAAATGTAAATAACTGAATATCAAGTAATTATATTAAAAATTAGTACCTTAACAGCAATTTCCGCTATTAAAATTTAACAATTCGTATTCTACTAATAACAAGCGAGTTATAAAATCGTAAATTTTTTATTACAATTTTATTAATAAAATCAAATCGTTCATTTTCAACGTATTATATAACGTAAATTATTTAAAGCGGAAATTGCTGGTACCTTAATTTTTTTTGTCAGAACACTCGTTCCTAATAAAATATCAAAAACAAGGAGCAAACTTCCAAGCTCGTCTTGTTTCTTGCCCTACTTAGAAATAGTATTTACGTATGATTGACATTACCCTACCTGACGGCAGCGTGCGCCCCTACCCTGCTGGCACTAATGGCATGGACATCGCCAAGTCTATCAGCAATAGCTTGGCAAAAAAAGTACTTGCCATCAAAATCGACGACAATGTTTGTGAATTGTCGCGCCCCATCAACGGCAATGCCCATATCAGCCTGCTAACGTGGGACAATCCCGAAGGCAAAGAGGTGTATTGGCACTCATCGGCGCACTTGCTCGCCGAAGCGGTACAAGAGCTATACCCACACGCCAAATTTACGATAGGTCCGCCCATCGAAAACGGCTTTTATTACGACATTGACTTCGGCGGACAAGTGCCCAGCGGCGACGACTTGGGCAAAATAGAGGCTTTGATGCAAAAATTAGCCCAACAAAAAAATCCCTTTGTGCGCAGCGAAGTATCCAAAGCTGATGCCTTAGCCTACTACCAAGAGCGCGACAATCCCTACAAAGTCGAACTCATAGAGGCACTGAACGACGGTGAAATAACGTTTTACCAACAAGGCAAATTTACCGACCTCTGCCGCGGTCCTCACCTGCCCGATACGGGCTATATCAAAGCCGTCAAACTGCTCAATTTGGCAGGGGCTTATTGGCGCGGCAGCGAAAAAAACCCACAACTAACCCGCATCTATGGCATTACGTTTCCGCAAACAGCCGATTTGGACAATTACCTCCAAATGCTCGAAGAAGCCAAACGCCGCGACCACCGCAAAATAGGCAAAGACCTCGAAATCTTTACTTTCGACGACGAGATAGGACCGGGCTTGCCCTTGTGGTTGCCCAATGGCGGCATCATCATCGAACAATTAGAAGCCTTTGCCAAAAAAACCGAAGAGGAAGCGGGCTATTATCGCGTCAAAACGCCACATATTGCCAAAGAAAGCCTATACTTGCGCAGCGGGCACCTACCTTATTATGCCGACAGTATGTTTCCGCCTATGATTTTAGATGGCGAAAAATACTACCTCAAAGCGATGAATTGCCCGCACCACCACAAAATTTTTGGGGCACAATCGCACTCCTACCGCGACCTACCCATACGCCTCGCCGAATATGGCACTTGCTATCGCTACGAACAAAGCGGCGAACTGATGGGTTTGATGCGCGTGCGCTCTATGCAGATGAACGACGCACATATATATTGTACCGAAGACCAGTTTGAAGCTGAATTTAGAGCGGTCAATGATTTGTATGTCAAATATTTCAAGCGTTTCGGCATAGACAAATACGTGATGCGCTTTTCGAAACATACCCCCGAAAAATTGGGACAAAAATATATAGATTCACCCGAACTTTGGCAAAAAACCGAAGATATGGTGCGCCGCGTACTTATCAATTCCAATATACCTTTTATCGAAGTAGAAGACGAAGCGGCGTTTTATGATCCCAAAATTGACGTACAATTGTGGAGTGCTATCGGGCGCGAATTTACTATTGCCACCAACCAAGTTGATTTTGCCCAAGCCGAACGCTTCGACCTGTGGTATACCGACCAAAACGGCGAAAAGAAACGCCCGCTCATCATTCACCGCGCTCCCTTGGGCACGCACGAGCGGTATATCGGATTTTTACTCGAACACTATGCGGGCAATCTACCGTTGTGGTTAGCACCCAAACAAGTAGCCATTTTGCCTATCAGCGATAAATATATGGATTACGCCGAACAGTTATTGTCTCAACTCAGAACGCACCACGTAAGGGCAAGCATCGATACGCGCTCCGAAAAAATAGGGCGCAAAATTCGCGATGCGGAGATGAAAAAAGTGCCTTATATGTTGATAGTAGGCGAAAAAGAAGCCGCCGAAGGCAAAATTTCGCCCCGCCGACACGGAAAGGGCGATTTGGGCACTACTACCGTCTCCGAATTTATGCAGCAATTCAACGAAGAATTGGGCGAATAAATGCGTTCATTCCTGTACGATTAAGCATATCGGTACAGCAAAGCGGCACCTGCATTGTAGGTGCCGCTTTTTTTTCTTCATCGCCTTAAATCATTCGGTTGATAACGGCGAAATAGACATCTTCTAATTGCGGGTCGGTGGCTTGCAGGGTACTGTCTCGGGGCTTTTCGTCGCTTAGTATGTGCACTTCCACCTGTCCCGTGTTAAACTTAGTCGAAATGACGCGATAGTCCTGTGCTATGGCTACGGCTGCTTGTTTGGGCAAAATAGTTCGCCATATCTTACCACCAATTTTAGCTAAGGCTTGTTGTGGCGAGCCAGTAAACAATACTTCGCCTTTGTTGATGATAGCCATATTGGGGCATAATTCTTTTACGTCTTCTACGATATGCGTAGAGAGTATGACCACTACGTTTTCGCTAATTTCGCTCAATAAATTCAAAAAGCGGTTGCGTTCGGTGGGGTCTAATCCTGCCGTAGGTTCGTCCACGATAATGATGCGCGGGTTGCCTAATAAGGCTTGGGCAATGCCAAATCGCTGTTTCATACCGCCAGAGTAGCCGCCCAAACTCTTTTTGCGCACATCATAGAGGTTGGTTTGCTCCAATAGGCGTTTGACCACTTGGGCGCGTTGCGTTCCGTGGCTAATGCCTTTGAGTATCGCGATATGGTTGAGCATTTCTTCGGCATTGACGGTTGGATATACCCCGAACTCTTGGGGCAAATAGCCCAGCATCTGGCGCACGGCTTGTTTGTTTTTTAGTACATCTAATTGCCCGTCATAAGTAATGGTGCGCTGTCGGCATCTTGTAGGGTGGCAATGGTGCGCATGAGCGACGATTTGCCCGCGCCGTTGGGTCCCAACAAGCCAAATAAGCCATTCGGGATATCCAAATTGATATTGCGCAGTGCTTGCACTCCATTGGGATAGGTTTTGCTCAAATTGCGAATACTTAGCATGACTGTGTGGGTATATATGGTTAGGTTAGATTCTGTTCATCGCGTTAGGCTATATTGCGCCCAGACAAATAGCGACTTAGCATAATGAGTGCCAACGATAATGCCCCGCTGGCTATGGTTTTTGCCAATACATAAGGCATGTAGGATAGCGAAAATATTTCGAGCAAAAAATAGGAAAAATGGTGAATGCCTATACAAGCGAGCGCGTAGGCAAAAAACCAACCCAAACCGAAATCGCTCAATTCGAGCTGCTGCCCACCTGCATAATCGATACTTTGTTTTTGTCGGCTAATGATAATGCCACGCACATAAGCGAGCAATACGGTAGCGGCAGTATGCAACCCTGGTGTATTGCCAAATATATCTATGACAAATCCTGTTCCGAACCCTATGAGCAATACCGCCCAAATAGGTGTTTCGAGCGGCAAGGTAAGGATAAATAGCGGATAGATATAGGGGCTAAGATAGCGGCTTAACTCTATTTGGTTCAAAATCAAGACCTGCAACAGTACGATTAACAAGCATCGAATGCCTTGATATATAAAAACATTATTCATCTTGCGAGGCTTTCTCTAAGGCTTTTTGTTCGTCTCGATTGAGGTAGTTGATTACATATACGTAATTTAACGTTTCAAAATCAGCACTCAAATTAATTTTAATTTCGTAGGCATTTCTGCCTTCGGGCAGTGTCCATATATCTGTAGTGCCGATGATAAGGTTGGGCGGAAAAAACGAAGAGTAGCCGCTTGTCAGCACTGTATCGCCCAATCCAACGAGAAAGTGCTTGGGAATATCATCTAACACAGCGGTGTGTATGTCGTTGCCGGTCCATCGCACAGCACCCACTAAATTATTGCTACGCAGTTTAGCACTGATGCGCAGCGATTGGTTGAGAATGGGTATTACTAAGGCATAGTGTTCCGACACATCTTTGACCACCCCCACTACGCCGTTGCTGCTCACTACGCCCATTTCGGGGCTATACCGTCGCGTCTGCCTTTGTCAATGGTCATATAATTGTTGTAATGCGTAGTAGTTTTATTGATAATTTTCGCACTGATATAGGCATATTCATAGCTACCATTGGGGTCTATTTCGTCAAGGGCATCAAATACGTTCAGGCTGTCATAGCATAGGCTATCGGTATATTGCTCCAATAATATTTGCTGTGTGCGCCCCAATTCTGCCATCAAACGCGCATTCTCGGCAGAAAGGCTGTCGTTCAGGTGGTGCAAACGCGCATAGTCTCTCACTTCGTTGGTGGCATGGAATAGCGTACCCGCCACCACTCCCGCCGAATTGAGGGCGGCAGCGCGTTGGTAGGTATTGTAACGCACTACAAAATAAAGGGCTATTATTTCGAGGCTCACAAATAAAACCAAGCCATTAAAGCGATTAAAAAAAATCAATACGTCTTTCATTCAAAAATCGAAGTTCTTTCTAAGATGTGCCGCAGTTTCTTAGCTCCAAAGCCATCTAACATTTATTGGGTCGATCAGGCCATTGACTTTATCGGCGCAAGATACGCTGTTTTTTTCAATTTATTTGCCCCGAAAGCACAAAACACACCCGCCTTGCGCATCAAGTGCCTTGGTTTAAATCTTTGTACCTATTTAGCCTTGTAGGGAGAATAGCTATTTCTAATCGAATATGCAACGATATCACGCCTTATCAGATAGACATAGCTCAAAACCCCATACCCTAAATAAATGGTGAATGGTGAATTATAAATCCGAAATCACACAATTACTAATGGTTTGGTTTTTAAGTTTTATACACCTACCTTACGTGAGTTTCATGCCTACGGTATTCTCAGGCTTGTGCCTATTAGATGTTACTGCTTTAATATGCCTACGGCATTTTAAAGGTAATACATATTGAATATTTTTTAATATTTATCATAAATTATTGATAATCAGTAAATTATATCTTGCACAAATTCCCCCTCTTTGAGGGGGTTAGGGGGGAGTTCTTGAACTAATATCTCAATTATCTAACGCTATTTCCTAAGTCTTAACGCTTGGAAATGGATACATGATAGGCAAAATTAATACTCAAAACTTAGCTACAAATCTTTTTTGCTATCGGGGTGATGAGCCATTACTGTTGGGGCTGTCTATGGCAATAGTTTGCTCATCGATACGTCAAAATTGGCTACAATCTGTTTGTTATACGCCTTCCAACCGTTGCGAAAATCGCGAGCAGACAAGGCGATAAATTGCCCCATGCGCAGCGAATTGAGTTGGTTTAAAAGCGGAGCGGTATGTTGTTCTTGGTGGGGTTTGATACAATAGCCCGAATAAAACGTACATTCTTCGCGGTCGAAAGCGATAAAATTGGGTGTTTTGTTCATGGGCGAAAACAATATTTTGGGACCAAACCCCGTGTCCAAACCTTGACTTCTGCCAAAGGCATACCAAGCCACCAAGTTGGGTTTGCCGTTGTCGCGGCGGTCTAAATGGGGCTTTACTGTTTGCAGATAAGCGTAAGCGCGGGGGTATTGGCGGGCTAATTCGGCTTCGGGAATGATGCGGTGTTGTTGCCGTTCGTTTTTTTGGTACGGAAACAAGATATATTCTACAATGGATTGGCTGCTGCTTTTGAGGGTAGAAGCCTTGATAATAGGGCGCAACAAGGATTTTTCGAGCCATACGTCGCCTGCCAATGCCGTGTGAGCAAGGGCATATTGCCCATCAGTTTGGCTGATGCGAAAAATATAAGCTTTGTCGCACAGGGTAGTTATACCTACGTGTATATGTGCTATATCGCCCAATTTTCGGGCATCGGGCATCGGCGGCGGCGCGTCTTCGGTACTGAGTTGCCAGGTGCGTTGTTTCAATTGCTCAAATCCGATTTGTTTTTGGGCAAATTGTAGTGGGTTAATGGCTTTTTGGAACACAAAGGCATCGCGGCGGCGGCGGTCAAATAGTGTAATAGCACTATACGTAGTAGCTTTATCGAATAGTTGTATGTCGGCGTAGTTGCTTATCTGTATTAGGTTTTGTTTGTCGGCAAAAAAATTGCGTAGCGTTTGGGCGGTTTGGGTATAAAAAAAGGTGTTGGGCGTAAGCAGGGCACATATCCCTTCGGGCGCGAGGTGTTGGTAGCAATATTCAAAAAAAGCGATATATATATCGGTCGATCCGTTGCGGCAAAATTGGTAGTGTTGTTGCAAGTATCGGCGTTGTGTTTCGTCTATATGCTGTATGCGCACATAAGGCGGGTTGCCTACTATGGCATCAAATTGGCATGGGTAAGGCTCGGTCAGGGCATTGCGTTGGGCAATATTCCAAGTAGGGCTAAGTCCGTAGGGCGCTGCTATTTGGTCGAGGTTGCGGGTACAGGCTGCTATTGCTTCGGGGTCTATATCCCAGCCATACAAGCAAGCCCAGTGCTGCGCCAAGCAATCGGGCGGCGATACGGCGGCGATACGGCGGGCTGCTTCGCACAAAAAACGCCCATCGCCACAAGCAGGGTCTAACAAGGTTTTTCCCAACAATTGTTTGCCCGTATAGCCGATATCGTCTAAAATTTTTGCCACCAAAAAAGCGGGTGTATAAATTTGTCCGTTCAGTTTGGCGGCGGTATATTTTTTTTGCAGCGATGCCATTAGTGTCAATCGAAATATGTTTCTCGCCTCTTTCTAAGAGATAGTAGGATTTTTTTGCAATTGTAGCCAACGAAAGCCCGCCATTGCCCTGATATGTGGGCTTAGGGGCGGGCTGTTGATGTCTTTAAATTCGACCTCGTAGGTATCGCGTTGAAACACAAATTGGTCTTTATTGTCTTTGGTGCGCGTAGTGCCTTTGATATACAAAGTGCCAACACTACCGCTGATGATGTCGTTTTTGGGTATATATCCCAAAAAAGAAGCTATGTATTGGTCGGCTTGGCGGTGTAGGCTGATGCAAAAGTAGCAATCGGTCAGGCTTTGTGGTCGATGTACTTGGTAGGCGGGCAGGTTCAGGACATAATTTTGCTTGAATCGGTTATTCTGGCGTTGCATGGTTTTTAGGTCGCAACGCCATGCTTTTCCGTCCATAGGTAGTCGGAAATCTTGCCCAAAATCTTGCCCATCAATAGCTCCAAACGAGCGCGTGGGTCGGGGTAGTTGGTAGGCATCGGCAAAGGCTATTTCGCCCAATGTACCCGTGTGTCTAAACTCGCGTTGTCGTTCTTTGCCTTGTGGGTCCTGGGCAAAAATGTCAGTAATAGGATGATGAGCAATAGAATATTCGACCAATTGCTGCGCCAAGTCGAGTTGTTCGCTGCTTAGGTAGTATTGGAAAAATATTGGTGGCGCATAGCTATCGGGAGAGGTTCGGTTTGCCGCCACTTATTATTTGTTCATCAAAAATGGGTATCGCCCTGTATCTTTGAGGGCAAGTCCTGTTCCGCGCACTACGGCACGCAAGGGGTCGTCTGCAATATGTACGCGGAGTTTAGTTTTGGCAGCTATTCGTTTGTCCAAACCGCGCAGCAAAGCACCGCCGCCCGTCAGGTAGATGCCTGTTCGGTAGATGTCGGCTGCTAATTCGGGCGGTGTAATTTCGAGGGCTTTCAATACGGCTTCTTCGATTTTGGCAATCGATTTATCCAAACATTGCACAATTTCGGCATAATTGACCATAACCTGCTTGGGAATGCCTGTCATGAGGTCGCGTCCATTGACGGGGTAGTCTTCGGGTATATTGTCGAGGTCTAAGGTAGCTGCACCGACGTTGATTTTGATGCTTTCGGCGGTGCGCTCGCCGATGAGCAGGTTGTGTTCGCGGCGGATATAATCCATGATATTATGTGTAAATTCGTCGCCTGCCACGCGGATAGATTGGTCGCACACAATGCCCATCAAGGCTATAACGGCAATTTCGGTGGTTCCGCCGCCAATATCAATAATCATATTGCCTACGGGTTCTCCCACGTCGATGCCTATGCCGAGGGCTGCCGCCATAGGTTCATGAATGAGGTAGCGCTCTTTGGCACCGCGGCTTCTGCCGAGTTAAATACGGCTTTTTCTCTACTTCGGTAATGCCCGACGGAATACAAATGACCATTTTATAGGAAGGTGTAAACCAACGTTTGTCTGTATACAGCATTTTTATCATTTCGCGTATCATGGCTTCGGCAGCTTCAAAGTCGGCAATAACGCCATCTTTGAGGGGTCGGATAGTGCGAATATTTTCGTGCGTTTTCTCGTGCATTTGCATTGCCTGATAACCAACTTTTATCACTTCGTTGGTTTTTCGGTTGATAGCAACAATAGAAGGCTGGTCGACAACTACTTGATCTTTATACATAATCAGCGTATTGGCGGTGCCGAGGTCGATGGCAATATCGTGGGTAAGGTCTAAGAAGTTAAAAAAACTCATTACAACGGTTCGGTATGTATTTTTAAAAAGGGTATAGGCAAATAATCGGGCTGCCACTAAGCAACTGCCTACTGTATAGCAAGGCAATCGGCACGGCGGCATGTGGCAAGCGCGATACCCGAAAGGCGCATAATGAATGCTATCGGGTAGGTATTGGGTAGGCGTTTTTTCTGCTGTGGTTTATTACCTCAGCAACACCACTTTTGGGTTTAGGTGCTTATTGCCCGCAATAGGTGTGCAAAGATACATACCATTAGGCAAATTTTGGCTTTCTATGACAATATTATGTTTGCCTTGGGGTAAAATTGGATAATTTTGACCAAACGCCCCTGCAAATCGTAGAGCGCGAGCATTCCCGCCCCTTCTTGCGCCAAATAAAACTGCACATTCATGCTGCTGCTAACAGATTAGGGCTACAAACAAGTTGCTCGGGGAGGCAGTGTACCAAGTATCTAAGGCGTGGCTACGACGGCAGCCGATGCCCAGATGCCCAAGACAGAAGTGCCTTGTCTCTGTTCACAAATTAGACCTACAAATTATGCTTCATTTTTTTGTTTTTTCTAAAAAAAATTCTGCCCAAAATCTAAAAACTCTCATTATTATCCCGTATATTTGCACATGATAAGTACTTATTCATTCATTAAAACCATTCAACCATGAAAAAGCTATTTGGTATTATTCTTTGCCTATCTATAATTGGCTTTACTGCTGCTTCTTGTAATGGAAAAGAGGAAGATTGTTCGGCTACCGCATCCAACTTGCAGGGGCTAAGTACAAGCATGGCAGATGCAGCTATTGCGTACGGAACTAATCCCAATGCTGCTAATTGCAATGCATACAAAAATGCTGTCCAAGCCTATATCGATGAGGCACAAGGTTTAGTGGACTGCCCAGGTTTGAGTTCAACTGAAAAAGCGCAATATCAGCAAGCGTTAGATACTGCCGAAGCAAATCTCGCTGCCTTAGTTTGCTAATTATTTTGTTTTTGTATTAGACCTGTAACAGCGGCACTTACATGGGCCTAAAATGGTGTTTTTTCCACCCCAACCCGACCACTCTCACAAGCATATTTTATAAAAAGCCGTTTCAAAAAAAAATTTGAGGCGGCTTTTTTGCTTTCAAGCCTGTTCGGTTAACAGCATTTTTTGGCGATTTCGCCCGCCGTATATCCATTGTCTAAACATTTGGCAGATAAGGATTAACACATAAAATCAAATCGATAGGCTAATAGTGGTTTGATTTTGTAACTATTTAGCCTTATAGGGAGAATAGCTATTTCTAATCGAATATGCAGCGATGTCAGGCATTATTAGATAAGTATTGCTCATTACCCCATACCCAAAACCCCATACCCTAAATAGCTACCTCAAAACTAAAGTATCAGACCAATAGAAGGCAAAAAACTTTTGTTTTGCCTTAATAATTGGTTCATCTTTGCGGCGCATACCTTAAACCTATGCAATATTTGAGCGTCTAATCCGTTTAAGGCTGTACCTTTGATAAGTTTTGGCAGAAACAAAATGATAGGTGCAAAACGGGTTAAATTAAGCACCCAGAATTGAAAGTATAAGTTAGCAGTTGCATCTAATGCCTGCGATAAATGCCCTTATCACACTTGAAATGCACAAATATTTTTATGTAATAATATAAAATTCAAACAAATATATTTTTCAGAAAAAAATATTTTATATTATTTGTATATTATTAATTTTATGCGTAGATATTTTTTTGCTATTTTCTGCTGTTGGGCGATTGTTTTGCCTGCTGCCCCTCTCCAAGCCCAATGCAACCACGACGACAATAGCGACGCGTGGTATAGCTGGTTTAAGGGCTACGAAAATCAATTGGTCGATTATTTTCCGTTGAGCGAGCGCGACGAGATGATTATCGGTGATTCGGTACACCTCGAAATGGCAAAACAATTCAAATTATCGGACAAATACGAGCGGCAATCGTATTTAGATGGTATTGTCAAACGGCTATCGCCTCATGTAGAGCGCGAGAATATTCGTTATCAAATACACGTCATCGACGAGAATCGCACGCTCAATGCTTTTTCGATAGCAGGCGGGCACTTATACATTACGTCAAAAATGGTCGAATGGACAGAGAGCGAAGACGAGTTAGCGTTTGTGATAGCCCACGAAATGGCTCATGCCGACCAAAAACACGGCATTCGCAAGGTGCAGAAAGTATTGCTTGGCGAAACCTTGGGCGAGGCATATTTGGGCAAAGGCTGGGGCGAATATGGCAAATTGGCGGGTCAGATGGCGAATGCTGCTCCTTATGGGCAAACAGACGAGTACGAAGCCGACCGCGAAGGCGCATTATTAGCCAGCAAAGCAGGCTACGACCCGCGCAAAGGATTGCGTTTTTTTGAAAAAATGGGGTCGAAAGAAAACTACGATATGTTTGAAAAAATTGTCCGCTCGCACCCCTATTCTGCCGAACGCCTTAAATGCCTCGATATTTATTTGCGCGAAGAACTGAAGCGATAAACATCTCCTCCCAATGCTGCCTTGATTATGGCTAATAGCTGCCCAATATGCCTATCTTAGACGACGAACTATATATGTGGCGTTGCCTACACTTGGCGCAAATAGGCAAAGGGCATACTGCCCCTAACCCGATGGTGGGTTCGGTGGTGGTATGCGACGGGCGAGTATTGGGCGAAAGCTGGCATACACAATATGGCAAAGCACACGCCGAGCGCGAAGCCATTGCTCGCATCTCGCCCGCCGATTTGCCATTATTGCCCCGTGCTACGATTTACGTCAATCTCGAACCCTGTGCCCATTACGGCAAAACGCCGCCCTGCGCCGATTATATCATCGAGTGCGGCATAAGGCGCGTGGTAGTAGCTTGTACCGACCCCTTTGCCCAAGTAGCGGGGCGCGGCATAGCCCGACTGCAACAAGCAGGTATAGAAGTAATTACGGGCGTATTGGAGCGCGAAGCACAGTGGCTCAATCGGCGGTTTATGGTATTTCAGCAATACCGCCGACCCTATATTATCCTAAAATGGGCGCAGACCGCCGATGGCTATTTTGCCCCTACCGATGCGAGCCAACGTTGGATTAGCAACCCCGATACTCAAGTACTTTGCCACCGCTGGCGCAGCGAGGAGGCTGCCGTTATGGTAGCTACGCGCACCGCCCAAGCCGACAATCCACAACTCAACGTGCGCCACTGGCAAGGCGGCAAAATGCCCGTCCGCATAGCCATCGACCGCCGCTATACCCTACCCTCGCACCTACATCTATTAGACGGCACACAGCCCACGCTCATTTTTGGCGAACAAGGATTTGAGCCAAGCCACCCGCATCTATCCAAGCCGCACCCATTGCGCTATATAAGCCTCACACCCGCGCCCGATTTGTTGCCCCAAATTTGGCAACAACTATACGACCTACAACTGCAATCCGTATTAGTCGAAGGCGGGGCAAACCTGCTCAATCAGCTCATAGCTAATCATGTTTGGGACGAAGCTCGCGTATTTACAGCCCCTACACGCTGGCACGAGGGCATACCTGCCCCACTACTGCCCCCACAACAAGCTCAATTGATACAGCAACAATACTTAGGCGACAACCTATATTCTCACTACATCAACACGACCTTTCACCCAAAGGCTACAACAGCATTTTTGGAATAGGTCGATAATAAGTACCCGATATAAATTAGGGTTTTTTAGGGCGAAAGTGTTCTACTTAGCCAGAACGACACTCATGCCCAATCTTTGCCCTTGTTCGAGCATATAAGTATAGGCGACTTCATATTCGTTGGGTATGTCGCCCTCTAAGATAGCTTCGCGTATGGCGGTTTTGATGATGCCTACTTCGCGGCTTGGTCGCAGACCAAAGACCTGCATAATGACTTCGCCGCTGATGGGAGGTTGCCAATTGCGTAGATGGTCTTTTGCCTCCAATTCTTGCATTTTTTCGACCAATAAGGCGTAGTTATGCAGATAGCGTTTTACTCGTTCTTCGTTGCGCGAGGTGATGTCGGCACGGCATAGCAGCATCAATTCGTCGATGTCTTCGCCAGCGTCGAACAATAATCGGCGTAGGGCAGAATCGGATATTTCGGATTTGGTGAGCATGACAGGGCGTTGGTGCATAGCCACCATTTTTTGCACAAACCGCATCGTCTCGTTGAGGGGCAATTTCAGGCGTTTAAATATTTTTTCAGTTATTGCTGCTCCTACAACTTCGTGCCCATGAAACGTCCATCCTTCTTCGGCTTTGAAGCGTTTGGTAGGTGGTTTGCCTATATCGTGCAGCAAGGCAGCCCAGCGCAGCCAGAGGTTATTGGTGCTTGGGCAAATATTATCTAATACTTGTAGCGTATGGTAGAAATTGTCTTTGTGGGCTATGCCGTTTCGAGCTTCTACGCCTTGCATAGCGGCGAGTTCGGGCAAAATTAGGTGCAGCAAACCCGTATGAAATAGCAATTTGTAGCCTATCGATGGTTTAGGCGTTTGCATCATTTTGTTGAGTTCGGTGGCGATGCGCTCGGCAGATATGATTTCGATGCGCTGTTTGTTGTTGCTGATGGCTTCGAGCGTATCGGGGTGGATTTGAAAACCCAATTGGGTGGCAAACCGAATAGCACGCAACATGCGCAAGGGGTCGTCCGAAAACGTGATGTCGGGGTTGGGCATCGGGGTTCGGATAATGCCATTTTGCAAATCGTCTATGCCGCCAAAAGGGTCTAATAGCGTGCCGTAATCGTCTTCGTTTAGGCTAATGGCTAAGGCATTGATGGTAAAATCGCGGCGGTTTTGGTCGTCGGTGAGTGTGCCGACCGCGACGCTGGGCTTGCGCGAGTCGGGGCTATACGATTCGCGCCGCGCGCCTACAAATTCTATTTCGGTCTCGCCCACTACAAACATTGCCGTACCAAAATGTTGAAATGTACTGACCGTACTAGCACCCGCCAAGCGTTTCGCAGTATTTTTTGCCAATGCTACGCCATCGCCCAAGCATACAATATCTATATCTTTGCAAGGGCGGCGTAGGTATAAGTCGCGCACATAACCGCCTATGATGTAGGCTTTTACGCTACTATCGCGGGCGGCTTGGGCTATGGTTTCAAAATAAATGCGGTGGGTATGGGATATGTCGTTGAATGGGGACATAGATGTAGAGCGGTGGGGAAAATAGCGAACGAGTAGGGGCAGCTATTTAATTTAGGCGTTAAGTCCGAACGTTTGAATAGGAGTAACTATTGGTTTGATTTCTAAGTTTTATACACTTACATTACACGATTTTCATGCCTACGGTATGCTCTGGCTTGTGTCTGTTAGATGTTACCGATGTAATATGCCTACGGTATTTTAAAGACAATATGCATTGAATATTTTTTATAATATATCATAAGTTATTGACAATCAGTGAATTATATCTTGCATAAATTCCCCCTCTTTGAGGGGGTTAGGGGGAGTTCTTAGACTAATATCTCAATTATCTAACGCTATTTCCTAAGTCTTAACGCTTGGAAATGGATATACAGCAGACAAAATTAATACTCAAAACTTAAAAATCAGAACACTATTGGTTTTATTTTTTCGTTTTGAGTAGAAAAAGTAACCTGCGCATCTTGCTCGCGACCTTGCTACAAAGCAGCATTGACCAAAATTTGTTCCCGAAATTGAAAACACAGACCATTAGCATGTCGCCCCTACGGGGCTTAAAAAACGGTTATTGTCGGTCTTTCTGTTAGTGGTTTCTAATTTTGAGTAGAAAAAAGTATATCGCCCCTATGCCAAGTCTCAAAATTCAATTTCGGTGATACCGCAGGGATATTTTTGTCCTATCCATTGCAGCAGGCTTTGGTAATGGTCGGGCCTATTTACATAGTCTAATTGTTGGGTATGAATGAGCAAGATGGGTAGCTGGCGATGCTGCTGTAGGTGTTGGAGGTAGGTTTTTTGTATTTGCAATAAATAATCGGGCGACATGCTTTGCTCGTAGTTGCGTCCGCGCTGCTTGATGTGTTGTAGTAGTTTTTCTACGGGTGCGTGCAGATAAACTAATAGGTCGGGTTGTGGCAGTTCGTCGAACAAAGCCCTGAATAGGCGTTCATACAGTTCCAGGAACTCGTCGGGAGGTAAGTTGGCTTCGGCAAACACAAGCGATTTGTCGAACATATAATCAGAAACGGTGGCGTGTTGTTGTTGATGATGCAGAGTTATCCAATCTTTGACTTGTCGGTGTCGGTCGAGCAAGAAATGGGCTTCGGCATGGAAGGTATATCTCGTAGGGTTTTCGTAAAATTTGGGCAAAAATGGATTAGTTTCAAATTGTTCGAGCACGAGTTGCAGAGCATATTCGTGGGCTAATTTTTGGGCTAAGGTAGTTTTTCCTGCACCGATATTGCCTTCTATGACCATAAATTGGTGTGGTGGCTGCTTAATGTGAGGCATGGCAAATAGCGCGGGCTTGTTGTAGGGGTCCGATGGGGGTGAGAATGTTTGTTTATAGGTTTTTGGGGGCGAAAATGGGTTATCTTTTAGCTGTTCTGTTTATATGCTGCGTTGCAAGGCGTTCAGGATTAGGTCGTTTAGGGTTTGGGGCGGCACACCTATTTGCAATTTGCCCTTTTTAGCGTGGGCAATTTTGCCTGTTTGCTCGGATACTATCAACACATCGGCATCGAGGTTTTCGCTAATTCCTACGGCGGCGCGGTGGCGCATACCCACACGTTTGGGCAGGTCGGGGTTTTCGGAGATGGGCAAAACGCAGCCCGCTGCCATAATTTTGCCGCCTGATATCACTACGGCTCCATCATGCAGTGGGCTGCCTTTGTCAAAAATACTTTCTAATAGTTTGCTACTCACATTACCGTTGATGCTCACACCTGTTTGGCTAAACACGGCTTTTTCGACCGTATCGACCAATACAATCAAGGCACCTGTTTTGGTATTCGACATATTTTGGAGTGCCTTTACCAATTCTGCTGTTATATCGTTCAGGTTGCTTGACGTATCAACTTGCCCAAAGAGGCGTTTCCAAAAATTATCTTTGCCTATGCCGCTGCCCTTGCCTATATAAAATAAAAATCGCCTTATTTCGGGCTGAAACACAATTGCCAACAAAACAAAACCTGCCCCTAAAAATTGCCCCAATAAGCTGGCAAGTAGGCGCATTTCGAGTGCTTTGACCAAAATAGCCACCCAATAGATGAGTGCCAATCCCAAAAATATATGAAATGCCAATGTTCCTTTGAGTAGGCGATATATTTGGTACAACAATACGCCTACCAATATTACATCGGCAATATCGCTTATTTTTAGGTCTATGAAATCAAACATAGGGTGCTAATGGTTTCGGGAACTGCGCACGGGGCTTTAAAATGCAACGCCTATGGTAGCTTCTAAGGCGAAATCTAAATTTTTAAATTTGATGCTGCTGGGGTCGTCTATCAGGGGCTCAAATACTTCTTCCTTGAAACTATCAAAACCTACATTGGCTTCTACGCCCAAGCGCAATACTTTGAACAATTGGAGGTTTAATCCACCCAATAGGCTCAATCCTGCTTTGATGCCTTCGCCATCAAACTGCCCTATGACGGTATTGGTAATATCCTTAATTTCGTCTTTTGAGTTGAAAGTCAGCGGCATATATATGCCCAAATAAGGCGTTAGCAAGCCGCCTGTAAAATGTTTTTCTAAGCCTAAATAAGCCGTCATGCTTTCGCGTACAGCATCGTAGTTGGTAGATAGGGAGTCGGAAAAACGTATATTTTAGGTTGTTTAGCCCTACTCTCCCAAGCGCAAGGCAAAATGATTTTGTCGAATAAGCGCAAATTGCCCGAAAACGAAGTCTCGCCTTCGTACTCGGTAGTAGTGCTACCGCTACTTTCTACTTTTTCGATGCCGAAGGCTTTTAATATTGGCAGTGATGCTAATACGTTGGGCAAACAAAGCCTCGCTTGTCAGTATGGACAAAAATAGGATGCCTATCCAAAGGCAAGAAATGGGGTTTTTCATAATGCTTTATAATGTCGTATAACGATAATTTTGTTATAATTTTAATGCTTAATCACCACTTTACCCGACAGCAATACCGTTGCGTCGTCGTTGCGGGTCAATTGGTAGGCATACAAGCCTTCGGGCAGGTGGCTCACGTCTTGCGCATCGGCTTGGCTATAATCGGCATCGGCAACCAATTGTCCAAGTGTGTTATAGAGTTGTAAGCGGTAGCTATGGGGCGCGAGATTGTCGGGCAATTGTACCGAAAAATGTTCATCGGCGGGGTTCGGGTAGGCAGTAATGCGCGTAGGCACACCCACATCTTCTACCGATACGCCACCTGTGTGCAGGTATTCAACACTGGCAATAGCTGGTCCAAATCCCGTGGCATTGCCCGTCACTGATACTAAGGGATATTGCTGCCCTGGTGTCATAAATCGGTAGTTCTGGAAGGCAAATGAAGTGTCGAATAGCGTAAGAATGGGTATGCCAAAGACCTCGACACCTGCAAATAGCGTCATTGTTCCCGCTTCGTTGCAGCGCAATACGCTATAAGGCTGCCCTGCACCGGGCAATTGGAGCGTACCGAAAGCGTCGGCATTTATATTGCGGTCTATGGTCAATATAATTGATAGTGGTACGGGAAGGGTATCTACCTCGATAGTTTGCTCAAATTCGCCGCTATTGGTCACGGTCTGCCCGTAGGTGATAGGAGTTAGGTAGAGGTCAGAGGGGTCGGCTTCTAAATTTTGTTCGCCCAAAGAAAATCCGAAAATATCGAGGTTAATATTGATGCCATCATTCAGGATTTTGCCCGCCGCATTGGTGTGGTAGTAGGCTATGCCCTGAAATCCGCCCAAATCTACGCCTACGTCGGGAATGGCAATACCCAACAAATCGGTGAGCGGAGCCACCCGCGCCATCGTACTGCTGGGAAACTCGCTTGCTGCCGATGTGGTAGAGGCAGCTACAAACTCGGCAGTTTTTGGCGTACCGTTCAGGTCGCTAAAATTCCAAGTTTGGGCAGTGCTGCTGGCTGTACCCAAATCCATGTCGGGCAAATTTTGTTGGCGAATACTTTTTGTCGTGCCTACTGTAGGCAAATCGGCAGCGGTGATGCTCACCTGAGCTTGCGTAGTTACATAAGTCAAGAGGCAAAAAATAGATAGTAAGAGTTTGCGCATAATAAATAATTGAAATATTTTATAAAAGCAGAAACACAAGATTGAATTGATCGTAACAATTCAAATCAAAGGCATTGACGCTTGCCGTGCAAAAGTACAGAACTTTGAACATAAAACCAAGAACACCATTTTAGGAGCAAATAAATGTCGCCATTTTGGGGCATTTTAATGCAAATAGCTGTATTTTTGTATAGATAAATTAGTGGATAGTGCGGGCAAGCATCGGAAAGCATCTTTTGATGTTATGCTGCTATAATAAGGCAGTCGTTGCCCATAGAACGCCCATTAGCCCTACTAAATTGCCCAATTATCCCTTTGTACCGCTTCAAATCGGCTTATCAATCCTTTCGCCAAGGCGGAAAGCTGTGTTTTTTGTTATTGCAAACCCCGCCGCAACTGCCGTATCTTTGCACCATAACCCTTATTGTTTAATTCCTAGAAGCCAAAACCACCCTAAAACCAAAATCTTTTTGTATGAACAACCTAATACGATGGTATCAGTACCTACTACTGACCTTTGCCATTTGGAGCATTACCTTTGGCACGATTGCCGCCCAATCCGATGGCGACCCCGCAGGCATGAGTTTTGACGAAGCATATACCGCACTTATCGAAGCGGGATATGCCGAATGTTTTGCCACTGTCGACTTTGCCGAAGATGCCACCGCACAAGACCTATACAACTATATCCTCCTGAGCGGGTGCCAACCCAATGGCGGCGGCTTCCCTGGCGATACCATCGGCTGGGGCGGCGAATGGACATTGGAAGACGAAATAGAATGGCTATCCGCAAGCTACCCCGAATGTTTTGCCGACGCACCCGAATTTACGGACTTTGAACAACTGTATGAATACCTCTATACCTGTCCTGCTTATATCGATGCTAATACATGGGACCTAAACGACGAAATAGAATGGCTATTGACCTATTACCCCGAATGTTTTGCCGACGCACCCGAATTTACTACCATCGAAGAATTATATGACTACCTCAACGAAAATTGCGAGCAATGGATAGATGATATGACTTGGACGGTGGAAGAAGAAGTAGAATGGCTATCCGCAAGCTATCCCGAATGTTTTGCCGATGCACCCGAATTTGCCAGCTTTGAAGAATTGTATAATTATTTATACAACAATTGCCCATCTTATTATTCTCCTATCGATACACTATTCCCGCTACCTTGGGACAGCCTCGGCGACGGCGGAACCGACCCCACAATTACACCCGAAGAGTTGGTCGAACAACTTATCGCGGCGGGTTATGGCGAGTGTTTTGTCGGTGCCCCTGAGTTTGCAGACATTGACGCCGTTTATGACTATTTATTTAACCACTGCGGCGGAGGTATGCCCGGCGACACCGTCATTACCTATCCCGACGACGAATGGTCGGTCGAAGACGAAATCGAATACCTAATATCTATTGGATTGGGCACATGCCTTGAAGGCGCACCCGAATTTGCCAACTTCGAAGAACTGTATAGCTACCTCTCAATAGTTGCCCCGACTATATCGACTATATCACTTGGGACATCAACGACGAAATAGAGTGGCTCACATCGGCGGGCTACGGCGATTGCCTCGAAGGTACAACCTTTACAAGCATCGAAGAACTATACGCTTATCTCAACGAAAACTGCGAGCAATGGATAGACGATATGACTTGGACCTCGAAGACGATATCGAATGGATTATCAGCAGCGGCTACGGCGATTGTATCGAAGGGCTTACCTTTGCTAACTCCGAAGAGCTATACGCCTACCTCTACGAAAACTGCGAACAATGGATAGACGATATGACTTGGGACCTCGAAGACGAATTGGCTTGGCTCGCCGAATCGGGCTATGCCGATTGTATAGCAGGACAAACCTTTGCCAGCATCGAAGAGCTATACGCTTTCCTCAATGCCGAATGCGAACAATGGATAGACGATACCACCTGGGACGTATCAGAAGCTATCGAATGGGTCGGCGCGGCAGGCTACGGCGATTGCCTCGTGGGCGCACCCGAATTTGCCACTGTCGAAGACCTATATGCCTACCTTGGCGAAAACTGCGAGCAATGGATTGACGACATGACATGGACGGTAGACGAAGAAATAGAATGGCTCATTTCGATGGGATACGGCGACTGCCTCACCGATGCACCTGCCTTTACTAATATCGAAGAATTATATACCTACCTCTACGAAAACTGCGAGGCATTTACATCGGGCGGCTACGACTATCCCGTCGAAATACCCGAATGTATGCTGGCTATGCCCGCCGACATCACCACCTTGCAAGGCTATCTCGATTATGTTGCTGCCAACTGCGGTGCCGAATTTTTAGCGGGTATCCCTGCTTGTTATTTTGAAGCACCCGACTTTGCAACCGACGAAGAATTTTTTGCTTGGATAAGCGAAAACTGTACCGAAGGGCTTGCTCCTATGACCGACGACCAAAATAGCGTGATGCAAACCTATTATTTTGCCACCAACGGTATGCCCGAAGGCAACCCAAGCCAAGTAAATTCTGCTACCAATATCGCAATAGGCTTGGCTCCCAATCCTGCTGCCGAATACGTCACCGTACAAAGCCCCGACCCCATTGCACAATGCCATATATTTGACCTAAACGGAAAACAAATAGCTGCTGCTAACAATATACAACAAACCCAAATCAATATCCCATTAGACGGAGTTGCCAAAGGCATATATATTGTAAAAGTGCTGACTACCAACGGCAAAGTGGGCATCCAAAAGCTAACGGTAGCTTTCTAAACCCTCGTTACCTGCCCAATCAATCGCCCTAAAAACAAGCAATAGCCGCTACCAAACCCCCATAAAAAGGGATGCGATAGCGGCTATTTATATGATATAGGAGAGAAAACGAGGAACTGCCGATTAAAGGCGTTATTGACGGGCAAAAAAAGCGGCTATATCGGCAATACTCTGGGCGTTTAGTGTTAGGGCGCGGGTAAGCAGTCCTTTTCGGGCAGCTATTACACCGTATTGCATATCCGAAATGCCCTCTATGCTATGCGCGTCGGGGTTAATCGAAATCCACACACCTTTTTCGGTGCAATAGTCAATCCATCGCCAGTCAATATCTAATCGGTAGGGATTGGCGTTCAGTTCGATAGCCACGTTGTTGGCAGCACATGCATCGATGATTCGGCGGTGGTCAATTGGGTAGCCCTCGCGCGATAGCAACAGCCTACCTGTGGGGTGTCCGAGCAATCGCGTATATGGATTTTCGATAGCACGCAACAGTCGGTTCATCGCTTTTTCTTCGGTCATTTTTAGGTTGCTATGTACCGATGCAATCACAAAATCGAAGCGCGACAGCGTTTCGGAGTCGTAATCCAATGCGCCGTCGTTCAGTATATCGGCTTCGATACCCTTAAAAATGCGGAAAGGCGCGAGTTGTTGGTTGAGTTCGTCAATTTCGCGGTGCTGCTCTGCTACGCGCTCTACGGATAAGCCATTGGCATAAAAAGCCGCTTTCGAGTGGTCGCTGATGCCCAAATAGTCATAACCTGCTTGTCGGCAATGCTCTGCCATTTTTTGCAAAGTATGTCTGCCGTCGCTATAGGTGCTGTGTGCATGTATCACACCGCGTAGGTGGTTCAGTTGCACCAAATCGGTCAAGGATTGTTGCCGCGCAAAAGCTATTTCTTGTCGCCCTCGCGTAGTTCGGGTGGCAAGTAGGGCAAATCCAATTGGGCATATATGTCGGTTTCGGTAGTGGCATTTAGGTGGGCAAGGGCAGCCGCACCGCCCAATTGTTGCAGGTGGTCGGGGTGGGCGGTTTGCAGGAGCCAAGTTCGTTCAAACACATCGAGGTTTGTCCAAGCGACGCGCGTACCCGCCCAATGGCGCAGGAGCGAGGTTTCGGGCAGTAGCTCGACGATTTGTTGCGACAAGGCGGCTTGAGTACTTTCGTCTAAGGTTTCGGTCGGGGCAAGTAGTATTGTGGCTTCGGACAATACCTCGCATTGTCGGCGCAGTTCGCCGCTTGTTTCGGCGCGGGCTATTTGGGGCACAAGTCTTATCTTTGCCAACCATTGCTGTACTTCGTCGACGAGGGTAGCATAGCGAAACTTGCTCGCGTTAGCTTGCGCATACTCGATGCTTTGGCGGATATTGTCTTGCGTTTTTGTGCCAAAGCCGCTGAGTGCTACCAAGCGGTTTTCGTTGCAGGCATATAGCAGCTCGCCTCTATTTTCTACGCCCAATTCCTGCCAAAGTACTTTTATCTTTTTTGGACCAATACCTTTGATAGCCAACATCTCCACTATGCCATCAGGGGTTTTGCATAGCAATTGGTCTAAGAGCGGGAAACTACCTTTGTCGAGCAAAGCCGCAATTTTTTCGCCTATAGCCGTACCTATACCCTGCACAGCACTTAATTCGTGAGGGGGTAGGTCTGCCACAGGACTTGATAGCCGTTCTGAGAAGCGTAGGCAGCGTTGGTATAAGATTTGATTTAAAGGCGTTTTCGTCATGCAGTTCCATGAGGGCTGCCAAAAGCCTAAATTTTTTGCTGATTTCTTTGTTGGACATGTGTCAGATAAAAATGGTTGTTCGCAGAATGTAATCTTTCCTGAAAACTTCGGAAAAGCATTTGCCAAGTCATGACTATTTAGGGTATAGGGTTTTGGGTATGGGGTTTTGAGCTATGTCTATCTGATAAGTCCTGACATCGCTGCATATTCCCCCTACAAGGCTAAATCCTATATTCAAGTAGTGAATGCGACATCTCTGCCAAAATAAAGGCGTTGCAAATATGAAAAAAGCATTGAAAAGGCGTTAATTTTGAGTTTCCAAACCTTAAAAAACGCTATTCAATGCTTGATAGAAATAACTTTTCGCGCTGTATCGGCCCCGTGCAAATGTAGGTATTTTATGGGAAATATTGCATTCATTTCTCCGTATTTCTGATGGTGGCGGCATTCGCACCCTGAGCCGTCGGCGGCGATTATACGAACTTTTCATACTAAATCAACAAAACGGCTTAACCCTCCGCAGCAAGCGAACTTTTGGGCATCAGGTCAGGCGAAATGTAGCTATCGAAGTGTAAGTTTGCGAGTGAAACGGTTTATTCTTTCGTAGCGAGTGAATTTTGGGGCATCAGGTTGTGTGAAATGAGGCGCAAGAGATAAATACATCGTCACTTTCAAAAAAAGTAACGAAAGCATATCCAAATATCAAATGGAATCTGCTATCTTGTGGCGGTTTAGCCCTCCGTAGCGAGTGAACTTTTGGGGCATCAAGGCGAACCCCGTCCATAGCCCGCGCGAGGGCATACGGCGGTTGTGTGGGCGGCAACTAAAAAAGTAAAACGGAGCAAACAAAATATGAAAATGAAATAAAACAAATAATAGGCTTTTTGGGCGGCGAAACCGCCGTCTTTTATAAATGTCTAAAACGTAATCCCGAAATGAATATATTTGATTGGATTAAAGAATTTTTTGAAAAGATTCGTTCCTATTTTCGTAAGAGAAAACAGGAACAGGAAGTTCGTGACCGAATAATAAAAACGGAAGGAACAAGCCAAGAAGAAATCCAATCCGACATCGAAGAGAAAGTAAGGCAAGAAGAACAACTTACCGAAGTCGAAATTTCAGAACTTGCTGAAATCCAAACAGCAACCGAGTTGCAAGGGCTAATTGCGTCACTGATAAAAATTCGCAAAAGAATTTTTGACCTCGTCGAAATCGAGCAAGAGATAACAGCCCTAAATAAAAAGTTGATTGAGGTTCAAATAAAGCAAAATCGGATTGAACCTGTTCGTTTTCCACAAAACTACAAGACCGATAAAGATATAGAGGAGTTAGGGCGCATTTTGCAAAAGTATGACAACAAGCAAAATCTTACGCTTTCAACTTCGGCAATTGACGAACTCAAAAGCAGATTTGAGCAGTTTGATAAATTCTTGAAAAATAGAATACTTGTTGAAACATATCGAATAAGAGAAGAAAAACGAATGAGGGAAGAAGAAACTAAAAAACAGCAGGTAAGGGAATTAATCGGGCATATAGAAGACCTTATCAATCAAGACAACCTGCAAGAAGCACAAAGTCAATTAGTAAAGGCAGCAAACAGCATTGCAAGTTTGCGAAATCCCGACCAAAAAAAGAGTTTTCAAGGAAAGTTAGACGCACTAAAAGCAAAGTTCAGAGATAGACAAATTCAGGAAGAAGCGAAACGCCAAGCGGAAGAACTTAAAAAGCAACAAGAAGAAGCCGAGCGGAGACGATTAGCAGAGGAAACCAAACGTGAAGAAGAAAGGCTTCGGAGAGAACAAGCGGAAATTATTCGCAAACAGCAAGAAGAAGCCCAAAAGAAAAAGGAAGAAGAGAAAAAGCAAGCATTACAACGACTTCTTGATAAAAAGCATAATTGGCAAGAGTTTGCCCAAGTTTTGCAAGCGAATGGAGTTACAACGTTGTACCATTTTACAGACAGGGCGAACATCGACTACATCAAACGGCATGGAGGGCTATTTTCATGGCAACATTTGAGAAAAACAGGGATTGAAGTTCCTTATGAAGGAGGGGGAAGCCTTTCAAAGGATTTGGACAGGCGTTATGGGTTAGAAGATTTTGTCAGGGTATGCTTCACAGAAAACCACCCGATGATGCATGTCGCTCGTAATGAAGGAAGAATTCCAAATCCTGTAATTTTAAAAATAAAAACAGAAGTTTGTGAATTTCAAAATACCAAATTTGCAAACATGAATGCAACCCGAAATGGTCATAATTGCGGAAATTCTTTGGCAGATTTACAAAGAATTAAATTTGAAGTTGTGAGGCAAAGAACTCATTTCGATTTATCCGAACAGGATAAGCCTTACTATCAAGCAGAAGTTTTAGTCAAAACTTGGATACCAATTGAATACATCACCAACATTAATCAATTTTGAAATGATATACATTGAGAATAAGAAAAAATCAGAAGCAAGGTTGAAAGAGAAGTACCCCAACGCAAAAATTGTTGATGTGACTTCTGAAAGCAACGACAGGGTTGGTAAAACTAAGCCCTTTCTATCCGCATGGCGAAATCCCCATTCCGTTTTCGGAAGGGCAAACAGCCATGTGCGTTGAAGGAATTTGGCAGGGTTTAAAAGTATTTGAGAATGAGGACATAGACCCGAAAATGTTCAAGAACGACACAATGAAAAGTATTAAAAGGACTGTTCGAAAATTCGGAAAGCCATTAGGTCATCGAAAAGGCACGAAAGGAACGGAACTGTTAGATTATATTCAAGCAAGAATACTGATTTATCTACCGGCGTATTTATGGGTTTTAGAAAATAAAGTCCAATATATTATTGAGCGGTTGAGGGAGGCGAGTAAAGAGCAAGACATTGTTTTGCTTGATTACGAAACTAATGGCGATGTATTAAATGCCCAAAAGCCACTTTCTCACGCTTTTTTGGTAAAAGCTCATGTTGAGGGGAATTACCCGACGGCGGAGACTTTGGCAAATCAAACGCCACAAGTAGAGCAGAATAAAACAACCAAACCCAAACAACCCAAAGAGCGAAAGCCCAAAAAGGTAACGGATAATCAACCCAAACTTTTTTCTAAACCATAATTCGCAAACAGCCACAACGATATGATGATATATTCTGAAATCGGCTTTATCGTGTTTATAGTTGCTCTGCAACTATGGACATTTTGGGATGTAAGAAGTAAGATGCAGGACTTGCGTTCGTTTTTCCCCAAGAACTTTAACGACATCGAGGTGATAAAATATCATGTGAGAAAAGACCTCTTGAAAAATAATACCTCTTTTTTACATTTTATCTCAAATATAAAAAAGGGTGATACAACAATTATTGGTGGAGAATCAAATGAAAAAGAAGAAGTTGAAATTTTAGTTTTGGATGAATTGACCAAAAAAGAGCATCCAGAATTTAACGAGGTAATTCTGTCCACGAATGCCTACTTGTGCAAAAACAAAGGCGCATCGGCGGACTTCAATATTTTGCAAGACATTTGCGATAGGCATATCCAACGCCTTGACAACAGTATCAGCAACCTGATAAATGTTCCGCTTTACATCGGTCTTGCTGGCACTTTTGTAGGTATCATTATAGGCTTATGGGGAATTGACTTTGAAGAAGCCAAACAAGGCACGGAAAAATTAGTCGAGGCATCAAAGTCAGGTGTTGTAAGTGCTGAAAGCATTGACCAACTGTTGAAAGGTGTAACTGCTGCAATGGTTGCAAGTCTATTCGGCTTGGGTTTGACGGTTTGGAACACAGCGTTAAATTACAAACCAGCTGTTTATCAGAACGATACCGACAAAAATCATTATTACGACTTCATTCAAAGGGAACTTTTGCCAGTATTAAATATTGGTATGGCAGGTAGTTTGACCTCGTTCCGTAGCGTCTTGAATAATTTTATCACGAAGTTTGGAGAGAACATTGGCGAATATCACGATACCGCCGAGTTGTTGAATGACAATCTTTCAAAGCAACAACTTGTTTTGGAGGAAATCAACAAATTGAGCCTCACCCGAACTTCGGCAACAATAGTCGAAACGTTTGTGAACCTCAAAAATTCATCGGAACAGTTGAAGATGTTTTTGGACTATCAAGTATCGCTAAATCAAAATGTTACGGAGGCGAATAAAGTAGTTAGAGGATTGAATGACACCCTCAATTCTTTCAAATCCTTCAATTCTAACCTCGAAGCAATCGCTAAAAATGTAAATTCATCTATTGAATTGCAACGACAGTTTAAGAATATGTTGGAGTTGCATTTTCCAACAATCAAAGACCATCGAGAAGTTTGGCGTGGGCAGGTTGATGAACTGAACACAGACATAAAAGGCGTTTATGGAGAGTTGAACAAATATTTTCAAGAAAGCACAAGCATCATTCAGACCTTTATCAAAAACAATGAAAATTTCTTCACGGGGCTGAATGATATACAAGAGGCTGTCAAAATATTTGTCAGAAATTCATCAATTCAAAACGAGCAATTCAAGGCACTAAATGTCGGAATGCTCGAAATGCGACAAGATTTTAGGCAGACACAGCAATCGAATTACGAACTTAACAGAGAATTGGTTGCGGCAATCAAAGGCTTAACGCTCAAAATTTCTAAACTCGAAATCATAACAACCCAAGGGACTGACAATGGCAAAAACTAACGAAAAGAAAAAAGACTTTTTTTGGTTGAGTTACTCGGACTTGATGACGAGTTTGTTTTTTGTCATGCTTGTCTTGTTCGTTTTGGTTTACAGTATGCAAAGCAGCATTAGGAAGGATTTGGCAGCAGCAAAAGAAGAACTCGACAGAATAAAAGAAATTGAAAAGGCTGTAAATAATATTGATAGACGATATTTTATTTACAACCCGGAAACAAAAAAACACATTTTGGCTGTAAGGTTCTTATTTCCTACTGGGAGTAGCAACATAAGCCATATAAAACCCGACAAAAGACCAGAATTAATAGAAGCGGGCAAAGCGTTAAAAAAGCTAATTTTAAAATTCCCAGAATCTGAGAATATAAAGTACCTCGTAGTTGTGGAAGGTCAAGCATCAAGGGATAATTGGGAAGGAAACGACGAGTTGAGTTATTATAGGGCGCAGTCTTTGATAAATCTTTGGGAAGAAAGTCAAATCGGGCTTGGGGAACTTAAAAATTGTGAGTTGGTTATAGCAGGAAGTGGAGAGAAAGGAATACCCCGAACTCAACCCGATGTACCGCCAGCGAACCAAAGATTTTTGATTACAATCATTCCAAAGATTGGCGAAATCAATAACCGAGATTAGACACCCCATAAATATAAAGTGCTGAAAACCAATGAAATAAATAAAAAGTCGATAACAACGCATCTACGCCAACCCGCCGCCAAGCCCAACGCTCAAAGCCAACGCAGGCGGCGACTGTGACTGTGTGGGCTGTAATTTTCGACCGAGCATCTACAAGCAAAGTTCAACCATAAAAAGACATAGGAAATTGACAATGGAAATAAGACGAGCAGACATACAGAAGGACTACGATAAAGTATGGGACATTTTTAAAAATGTTATCGCAACAGGCGACACTTATGTTTTTGACCCAAATACACCAAAAGACAATTTACATAAACATTGGTTTGCTGACTATATGGACACATTTCTTGCGGTGGACGGTGACGAAATTTTAGGAACATACATTATCAAACCAAACCAAATTGACTTGGGTAGCCATATCGCTAATTGCAGTTATATGGTAAACCCAAAACATCACGGACGTGGGATAGGCAAGCTACTTTGTGAACACTCAATCAACTTCGCAAAGGACAAAGGCTATTTAGGCATTCAATTCAACATCGTAGTGAGCACAAACGAAGGTGCAGTTAAACTGTGGCAGAAATTTGGGTTTGGCATCATCGGGACAACGCCAAATGGCTTTCGACACAAGGACTTAGGGCTTGTGGACACTTACATAATGTTCAAAGACTTGACAACGAATGAATAAAACTACCACTAACAAGGTATTGCCAAAATGGCGGAAGAAGTACTACTGTCCTGATTTTTAAGTTTTATATACTTAACTTATACGAGTTTCATGCCTACAGCATTCTCAGGCTTGTGTCTGTTAGATGTTACCGATGTAATATATTTACGTCACTTTAAAAACGAAACACATCAAATATTTTTTATTATTTATCATAAATTATTGATAATCAATAAATTATATATAGTATAAATTCCCCCTATTTGAGGGGCTTAGGGGGAGTTCTTGAACTAATATCCCAATTATCCAAGGCTATTTCCTAAGTCCTAACGCTCGGAAATGGATACATGATAGGCAAAATTAATACTCAAAACTTAAAAATCATACCACCACTATGAAACATTTGTGCTAAACTCAACACCACCGAACGACTGGGGAACAAAGTTAGTCATTATTTTACCCGAAACTAAAAACATCGTTTTTTCTCACCACTTTTTTTATTGAAATACCCTTGCCCGACAGGGATAGCCCAGCACCGAACTACCCACAAAACAAAATAGCAATTCACCATTCCGTTTTCTCGAATGGTGAATTGCTATCATGCACAATGGACAGACGAATCAGATAGATAGATGCGATAGACGTGCGTAGGACTAATAGCGCACTACGCTTATTCCGATAATGCTGGCTTGTGGTAGATATTGGTTAAAATCATGTACGGTTACATTGCCGTCTAAGGTCAGGTCGCCGCTTAGGTAGGTGTTGATTTGGGCAATTTGGGTAGTATATAAGTTATAGTCTTCTACGGTAATGATGCCATTGGCGTTGAAGTCGCCAGGGCGCAGCGCATATACATCGCCGTTGCCTACAAAATAGGTTTGATTATTGCCCATCGCCGCATTTTGCGCTGTAACATCATAGGCATTAGAAGCGGTATTGGGCAAGGAGACGGGCGTTTGGCTTATAACAGCTAAGTGATTGCGGTGGCGCACTACAATATAATAAGTACCTGCTGCTACGCCACTGAACTGTGCCCCGCTTGCGCCGTTGGCGGCGGTCAGTGTGCCGTCTTGGTGCAGGAGGACAGCAGTTTGTGCTGTTATTTGTTCAATATTAGCGACAGGTCGCAATTCTACCAATATCCAATCGACTGCGTCAGCGGGTGGGTTAGCAATAGTTTCGTTGCCTTGATAATACCAAGGCGCAGTATTGTAGGGTTGTGCTGTGGGCAATAAGTTGGCACTTAGGTTATTGCGCATTAGCCCGCTGGTGGCTTGGTAAGCTCCGCCCAAAATGAGTCGGCAATGTACGGCAGTAGGGCAGGCACTGACTGTGATATCGTGTGTTTCGGACACCGTGCAACTGCCCACCGATACGGTATATGTTACGGGATATTCGCCTTGTTCCAAGCCCGTAGCATCGAACCATCCGCTATTGTTTACATAGTCGCCGCCCGACCACGTGCCGCCCGCATAGCCCGTCACATAGGCATCGAGAGCTATTTGGTCGGTGCAGGTGATTGGCGTTGCGGGGCTTGCCCATTCGGGGTTGGGTGCAGAGGTGCTTGCCGTATCTATGACCGAGAAGGCACTTGTTTTGTCAAAATCACATTGGCTTTGTACGCGCCATTCGTATGCGGTGCAAGGTGTTAGGCTACTTATTGTAATAGAGTCTGTTGTCGTGGCAGGAGCATTTTGCCAGTTGCTATCGCCCAAAGCGCGGTATTGTACGTAGTATTGCTGGGCATTGTTGGTGCCTTGCCAAGCGAGGCGCAGCGTTTGGTCGGTGCGCATTATGTCGTGTGGGTTAGCTGGTGTTTGGGCGCAATAACCCGTAGGCACTAAGTCAAAATCGTAGGTGGCCAAAACTCCGTTGGTGAGTGTGAGGGTGGTGGTGTCGGGGTCGTAGCCTGCTGCCGTAGCTACTACTTGGTAGGTATTGGCAATGGCGGTACCTGTGGCATAGAACCCGCCGAAATCGCTGCGGTCATAGCCTGCTTCTATGCCCATAATTTGTATTTGAGCATTGGCGATGGGTGCGTTGTTTAAGGCGTTGCGCACTGTACCTTCGAGCCAACAAGCCGATGTATAGGTAGGTAGCAATACGAACAAGCCATTTTGTCGGTCGGTAGCCAACAATTTGCCCGATGCAAAATAGGGATATACACCCCAACATCCATTAAACCCGCCACCTGACAGCAGCGGCGCGGTGTCGTAATTGCCTGTTTCGATAATATTGTAAGGATACGTAATATCGGCTGTCGTAATGCCTGCCGTATAGTAGGAACTGACCAAAAAATTGCCTCGCACATAATCGTTATGCGCCACGGCAAGCGAGTCGCTCACAGGTTTGGTGCGATAGCGGTCTACTTCTTTGATGTCGTAGATGTCTGACACATCGTAGGCTACAACAGGTGCGGCGTTTTTTTCGTCGGTAATGAATAGGTAGTGGCTATCGTCGGACAACCAAGCCGTATGGGTAAAAGCATAGGGAGTGGTTTGAGTAGCCAATACGCTGGGGCTTAGTTTATTGCTTACATTGACCACCGCAAAGCGTCCTGCATAGATTTCACAAGTCCACATCGTATCGTTGCGCACATAGCCGTCGTGGACGTATGCTGCACTGTATTTGCCCATATAAGTGGGGCTGATAGGATTGGCGGCTATATCGATAAAAAAAGTGGCATTGCCTTGTTGGGTCGATTTAGCCCCGAACAAATAGCCGATGCCTTCGCTATCATCGATATATAAAGTATGCGCAGAGTAGTAGCCTATGCCTAAATCGGTATAGGAAGTGCTGATGCTATCGGGTAGGTACGCGAGGTCTATCACTAACAATCCGCCGCTTGCAGTAGATTCAGTAGTTATATAGGCATAATGTGACCAGGTATGTATATCGCGCCAAGTATTGTTAGGTCCTGCTACAAAATGGCGTTCGACGGGGCTTGTCGGGTTACTCACATCAACTATTGATAAGCCCGTTTGCGTACCTACTAAGGCGTATTCGTTGCCATTCGTATCGGTATAGCCCCAAATATCATTACTGCTTTGCGTATAACTCAATTGGCTACCCAAATTAACATTTTGCTGTGCCGATAAGTTAATACATACAGATATAGAAATCAATATATAATATTTCAATAAATAAATGTGCTTCATATCTTAGGGGTGTGGCTTAGATGTTTGTTTGCTTATACGCCAATACTTGCCTAAATGTTTCAGCTTTTTTTGGCGTATATTGTAATTTTTACACATCTAATTTTTACTGTTTATTACCTGAAAAAGAAATCTTTTGAGGGATAAAAATTTTAGCAACAATTTTTGTTGGTATCGAGCAATTCGGAATGCTGATTTTAGATTTCGGTAATCAATTAGCTCATGGTAGTACATTTTTAGGGCTACCCTATCTAAATCTATAAGCTATGGCACAATATCTAATAAATTTGGCTACCTTTGCAAAGCCATATACTCATACAATTTTTATTGTTAGCAACAAATCATATTTTATTTTAAAATACTCAATATTTGTTAGTTAGAAAAAACAGAGATGGGAAAGGCTTAATCTTTTTTCTGGACAAAATAGCACATTACTATATATTCATGTCTTGTTCTTCTTGTGGTATCAAAAATGCCGATGGCAACAAAGTAAGCGGTTGTGGCAGCAATAACGGCTGCGCGACAGGCGGTTGCAATAGGTTTAACGTACATAATTGGCTGTCTGACATACCTTTTACCTCTCTAAGCAATAGTTTTAAGGTGGTAGAGGTGAGTTTTAAAAATGGCAGCCGAAAGGCTTTTTTTCTCAATACTAACAATATGGATTGTCATACGGGCGATTCGGTAGTAGTAGAAGCTGCTTCGGGCGGCTATGACGTGGGACGCATTAGTTTGAGCGGCGAATTAGTGCGCTTGCAAATGAAAAAACGCCGCATACGCGAAGATGCCGAACTGCCCCGCCTACTGCGCATCGCCAACGAAAAAGACATGGAACGTTGGGATTGGGCAAAAGAACAGGAATACCCCACTATGTTGATGGCAAGGGTTATTGCCCGCGACCTAAAATTGGAAATGAAAATTGGCGATGTCGAATATCAGGGCGACGGACGCAAAGCTACGTTTTATTATACCGCCGACGACCGCGTAGACTTCCGCGAGCTAATCAGAGTGTTTGCCAACGAATTTAAGGTCAAAATAGAAATGCGCCAAATAGGAGCGCGACAGGAAGCAGGGCGCATAGGTGGCATTGGGGCTTGCGGGCGCGAGTTGTGCTGTTCTACTTGGCTCACCGATTTTAAATCGGTATCGACCGTAGCAGCGCGATACCAAAATTTAGCCATCAACCAAGTCAAATTGTCGGGGCAGTGCGGCAGGCTCAAATGTTGCCTCAATTACGAATTGGATACCTACTTAGATGCACTGCGCGACTTTCCGCCTTCGGAAGTACAGCTCGAAACCGAAATGGGCAATGCTCGTTTGGTCAAAATAGATATTTTTAGGCGTATGTTATGGTATTCGATACCCAAAACCGATGCCTCTTTTGTGCCAATGACCCTCGAATCTGTTCTCGAAATCATCAACCTAAATAAACAGGGCATCAAACCCCCCAAACTCACCGACGAAACCCGAGACGACCGCCGTACCCGAAAACTGCCAAGCATCGCTTTCTCGGACGGTGTAGGCGAAACCAAACTCGAAGAACTCGACCGAAGAAACAAGCACAAACGCAAACGTACTTAGAAACCCAACACCACTTATTGCTCACTACTTGCGACCACTATACCGTATTGCCTGCTTTGTAATGGACTATCAACCCAACCTTCTCAACCCAACCCTACCCCCACGCGCTTGGCTGTACTATGCTTGGGCACTATGCGCATTGCTATGCGTCATAGGCTGCGATTCGCGGCGCGTATATGACACGTTTAGCGACGTAGGCAACGCACAAGGCTGGACCTATGAACAAACAATGCCCTTTGCCACCGATATTGCCGACACCGCTACACGCTACAATATCTATGTCAATGTGCGCCACACCGATAATTTTCCGTACAGCAATTTGTGGGTCAAGCTATATACTACTTTTCCGTCGGGCAAGCGTGCCGAGAACCGCGTCAATCTGCCCCTTGCCGATAAAAGCGGCAAATGGTTTGGCGAGGGTAGCGGCGATGTGATTACCGCCCAAGTACCGATACAAGAAGCCGCCCAAATGCCCGAAAAAGGCGTGTACCGATTTGAAATAGCGCAAGACATGCGCCAAAACCCACTGACCGACGTGTTAGCAGTAGGTATCCGCATTGAGCGTACTGAATAACTACTTTTGTCAATTATCCCATTAATGCCCTCGCCCTCCTCTGATGTCACGCACAAAACGCGCCATGAACCAGTCTCCGTTTTGCATTAATTACCTGCCGATTGCCTTCTTGGGCTTGGCTTTGGCAATGGCTTGCTCGTCGTCGCCGCCGACTGCCCTACTGCCCGCTACTACCGAACAGCCCCGCTCGCTGCGCCAATATTTAGACACCATCACGCAGCCCATCAGCCCCGAATTGGCAATGCTCATCGCCGAAACTTTTGTCGTACAGCAAGGCTATACCGACCAAACCATTGATTGGCACAAACAACCCATACAGTTCGAAAAAGGCGAATACGCATCAGATACGAGCAAAATCATACAATTGCGCCGCAATACGCTATCGCCCCAAGCCATCGGGGTGCGCGAATATGGCGACAAAGGCGGCAAATGGCTCGTGGGCTTCAAGCCTATTAATGGTGATAATAATATTGTACGCGCCGTAACGATGGACTCTTTGGTCAAAATACTCGTGATGCAAGCCCAAAACGTGCGTGAAGATTGGGTATTAGGCAAAGTAATAGAATAAAACAAACCTATCTACCAACAAGCAACTATGAAAAAAGTAGTTTTGATAGCGGGTTGCCGCATTCCTTTCCTCAAAGCAGGCTCTGACTACCAAGGATTGATGTCTTACGAATTGGGCAAAATGGCTATTAGCGGCTTGCTCCGTCAAACTGATTTACCGCCCGCTGCTGTCGAAGCCGTAGCGATGGGCACTGTCGTACACCAACTAAAAACGAGCAACGTAGCCCGCGAATCAGCTTTGGCAGCGGGTATTGCCTATACAGCACCTTGCCATACAGTAAGCATGGCTTGTATTTCGGCTAACCGCGCCATTGCCGATGCCGCCGACCAAATTGCCTTGGGGCACGCACGCATTGTCATAGCGGGCGGTACTGATTCGGTCTCGGACATACCTATTTCGTTTCCCGCTGCCATGCGCCGCAAACTATTTGATGCGCAAAAAATGTGCGGTGCTGCCGACTATATGCGCTTCGCCGCCCGATTGCGTCCCTCCGATTTTAAACCCGAAGTGCCCACCATCAGCGAATTTACGACCGGGCGCACAATGGGGCAAGATTGCGACCGCCTCGCCGACCGAATCGGGGTGAGCCGCCAAGAACAAGACCTATACGCCCTGCGCTCGCACCAATTAGCGGCTATGGCACAACGCGAAGGCTGGTTAGCCGCCGAAATATGTGCCGCCGAATTTGCCCCTCACTTTATGCCCGTTTTGCACGACAACGGCATACGTGGCGATTCGAGTATCGAAAAAATAAACAATTTGCCGCCTGCATTCTCGCGCCCCAACGGAACAATTACCGCTGCTAACGCCTCGTTTTTGACCGACGGCGCGGCGGTGGTCTTGCTCATGGAAGAACAAACTGCCCTCGCACTTGGCTATAAACCACAAGCCTATATCCGACATTATACCTTTACCGCGCAAAACCCCGAAGACGAGCTATTGCTCGGACCCGCCTATGCTACTGCACGGCTCTTAGACCAAACCCAACTGAACCTAAGCGATATACAAGTACTCGAATTTCACGAAGCCTTTGCCGCACAAGTGTTAGCCAATATAAAATGCCTCGAATCTGACCAATTTGGACGCGAAAAACTGCAACGCAGCGGCAAAGTAGGTATAATAGATATGGACACCTTGAACCTTTGGGGTGGCTCCCTGTCAATCGGACACCCATTTGGCGCAACAGGCGCACGCCTATTGACAACTGCCGCCAACCGCCTGCGCCGCGAAAAAGCGCAATTTGCCCTCGTTGCCTCCTGCGCTGCGGGTGCCTTGGGGCATGCCATGCTCTTAGAAAATTATGGATAAATACACCACTTCCCTGTGTAGGGACTATTTCTTTCCCCTTTGCCTATGCCTCGTTTTTACTTACCTTTATCCCTTTTTATAGCCACAATATGGCTATGTCTTAGCCCTACCGCCTATGCAAGTAACGACAAAAATGCGCTGGGCGCACGTGCAGGTGCTATGGGCGGCGCGTCGGTTACAGCAGTCGATGCGTTTTCGGTGTTTGCCAACCAAGCGGCTTTGGCACGGCTCAAATCCTTATCGATAGGCATCTATGCCGAAAATCGCTTTTTGGTGAGCGACCTCCAACTCTATGCCGCTGGTCTTGCCTTGCCTACGCGCCGTAGCGGAACGTTTGGCGTAGGTATGAGCTATTTTGGCAACAAATTATACAACGAAAAGCAAATTCGTTTGGGCTATGGGCGTAGATTATTTGAAAAATTAGATTTGGGAGTAGAACTCACCGCCTTGTCGGTGGGTATGGGCGAAATGGGCAGTACTACTGTTTTTACGTTTGGCGTGGGCATGTTATATTCTTTCAATCAACAATTACAAGTAGGAGCGCATGTCTATAATCCGCTGCGCATATCGCTCACCGACCAAGCCGAAGACCGACTGCCTACGGTGTTCAAATTGGGAATTAGTTACGCGCCGTCCGACAAAGCTACCTTGCTGGTCGAAACCGAAAAAAATTTAGACCGCACCGTTATGGTCAAAGCGGGTATTGAGTACCGCCCTATCGAGAAGCTATACTTGCGAGGCGGCATCTCTACGGCTCCTGCGCAGTATAGTTTTGGCTTAGGTTTGTTGTTGGGCAAATTTAAAATAGATGCAGGGGCAATGCTCCACGAATCGTTGGGCTATACGCCAATGGTGTCGTTGGTATATGGCGACTAAGTTTCTATATACATAGCAGCCTGCTCAAAAATGCTAAACCCGCCCTGCTACGCCCAAGCCAAAGAGTGCAAAATCGAAGCGCACAGGGTCGTTGGGGTCTATTTGGCGTAGGTTTTCGGTCAGTTCCAATACAGCTTTCCAGTCGGTTTGAGGTCGGTTGAGCAAGCCCAATGCACGAGACACTCGTTCGACGTGTACGTCTAAGGGTATCAATAGTTGGGCGGGTTTTATTTGCTGCCATAAGCCAAAATCAACACCATTGCTATCGCGGCGCACCATCCAGCGCAAAAACATATTCAGCCGTTTGCAGGTCGAGCCGCGTTCGGGTGTAGCTACATGCTTGCGGGTGCGTTGGGGCGCATCGTTGAGCGAAAAAAATAGTTGGTGAAATCCTTTTAGTGCATCGCCCACATGAGGGCTTTCTGCTCTTAGATATTGTGCAAAGGCAGTTTCTAAGGAGGCATATTGGCGGTAGTACCAAGCAAAAAATGAGACGAAATAGAGGGTGTCCGTAGCATTAAATGTGCGGATCCCAAAGCGAGTCAAGGGGCGCAAATCGCTATCGGTATGCCCCAGCACAAAGTCGAGCGGTGCATTGTCCATCATCGTCAGCAGTTCGGTACATTTCTGAATGATGGTTTTGCGTTGCCCCCAAGCCAGCATAGCCGTCCAGAATGCAGCAATTTCGATGTCGGGCAATTTTGAAAACCGATGCGGTATTTGTATGGGGTCGTCGGCAATAAAATTGGGTTGGTTGTAGCGTTGGGCTTGTTCGGTTAAGAATTGGGCTAAATCCATGCGCGATACGCGATTCTAATAAAGGCAGGTAAGCATTGGTTTTATGCTGATGGAAGTAGGGTTATTTTTACCTCATCGATGCGATTGCTGTGGCGCGCAAGTACCGTAAAGCGAAATCGGTCGTAGGTAATAGTTTCTTTTTCGTCCGGAAATTTACCTGCCAATTCGATGAGCAAACCTCCCAGCGACTCAGATTCGCCGCGTACAGTATCGAACAAATCGGGGGCTAACTGCATTGTTCGGCATATATCGCTTAGGGGGTCTTTCCGTTGAATATATATTGGTGTTCGCTCAAACGTTTAAATGTATTTTCGTCTATGTCATATTCGTCGCGTATATCGCCCACTATTTCTTCCAAGATATCTTCGAGGGTTATCAGACCTGATGTATTGCCAAATTCGTCGACAGCTATGGCTAAGTGGGTGCGGCTGCGCTGCATTTCGCGCAATAGGTCGTCCACTTTATTGTTTTGAGGCACAAAAAAAGGCGGTTTGATGAGGCTTTGCCACTCAAATTGTATATCTTCGGTTAAGGGGCGCAATAGTTCTTTGATATAAAGTATGCCTACGATATGGTCTAAATCTTCTTCATACACGGGTATCCGCGAGTAGCCCCAATTGATGATATTATGGCAGAGTGTTTTAAAATCGGTCTGTTTTTCGACGGCGTAGATGTCTATGCGGTTACACATAACTTGTTTGACGGACAAACTTTTAAATTTCGACACGGCTCTTGTTGGAGCGGGGCGTATGTCGTTGCTGGGCGAGTTATCGCCGCTATTGGGGTGGCTGGGGTCGTCAGCTATGGGTGGGTCGTGCTGAAAAACATCGGTATCAATAACCGCCGAGAGGGTGGGAGTTGTTTTGTAGCGGTTTTGCCACCACCGCGTAAAGGGCAGCCATAATGTATATGCTACCCACGACGGAAGCGACCAAAAGCGGCTCAATGCCATTGGGTAGCGTGTGGCGATGGGGCTGAGTATAAATTCGGCGATAAATACGCACAACCAAGTGCTGAGTGCCGACACTAAGGCAAGTAGGGGCAAATGAGCTAACGCATTGTCAACATAGGCACAGAGTGCTATCAGCCAACACATAGCCGCTCCGGCGTACCATAGGTCGGCTGTCCAGCGTATGGCAAGCGAGAAGGGGTCGGCTTGTTGGAGCAATAGTTTGATGCGTCGGGTAGCTGATGTTCGGTCTAATTGGATTTGGTCGGTATCGGAGAGTGAAAATACAGCCGTGCGCGTACTGCGAAACAGGGCTACCAACAATACACATAAGGCGGCAGCCATACCCCAGGTCTGGGCAGGCAGCACGAATGTCGAACCCACTATGTCGGGGGTGGATAAACTGTCGACTTGTGCCTGCAATAGCATTATGGATAAAAAAGGCGACGGGTAGGGGTCGTCTGCTGAACTATTAACCACTATACAAAAGTTTAGGTGCAAAAAAGCGAACAGAACCACCTCAAAAAGCAAGCACAAAAATGCCGTTTTTGAGATAGCTCTGTCATTATGTGGGCTATCAATATAATTGATTTAAAATAGATGTTTATTAGAAAGGCGGCAGTATAAAAAGGCAAAATTAGCGCAAATTGCATTTGTTTGCAATATATAAATATTTGGTTCTTAAAATTTTATACATTTTTTAATTACTAAACACTTTGCTAAAATGACTTCTTGCACCACAGTCTAGAAAGGCAAATCGTCCGATTCGGGCATCTCGATAGGTGGGCTATCCATAGCATTGTCGGTACGAGGGCTATTATACTGACCGCCGCCGCCGCCCTGATAGCGCGTACCGCCGCCGCCGCCTTCGTTGCCTGGGGCTGCCAAGCATAATCATGTTGCTCGCATCAATTTCTGTTACATAGCGTTTGTTGCCTTCTTTATCGTCCCAAGAGCGTGTTTTCAGTTTGCCCTCGATATAGACTAATTTGCCTTTTACCAAGTATTTTTCGGCAATTTCGGCTAATTTACGCCACATTACGATATTATGCCATTCGGTCTGTTCTATTTTTTGCCCATCCTTATTGATATATACTTCGGAGGTAGCAAGTGAAAAACTGGCGCGCACCACGCCGCTGTCAAAATGCTGTATTTCAGGCTCTTTGCCGAGCCTGCCTATGAGCATTACTCTGTTTAAACTGGTCATTTTGAGAAAAACGTTAACGTATGATTAAATTAAAATTAATATATTTGTATGATGTTTCGCATAAATAAGGCTTATCACGGCAGGATTACGGCGGCAATTTGGAGGTGTCTTAGGTAGCTGAAATTGCGGGTTTTATTATCAAGTGCGCAATATTGTGTTTCTTCTGCCAGTTGCTATAATAATGCGTTTTGCCCTTTATAAGGGTTTCACGCCGCTAAGGTAAAACAATTTTGCGATTTATTGTGCGTTATTTCGTTTAATATCTATAAAATTAAGCCCTTTTTTTATCGCAACTTTATCATTTTCGTGCTTTGCTTTCATTTTTCATATTCCTTAGCTTAATGGATTGGGTGTGTTGGTAGGCGGATTTTTTTATTTATTAATTATATATATGTATGTTACATAATATATTGATTTATTTTGTCTAAAATTTCTTTGCAGTAAATTTCTGCCTGCTGTACTGTCGTTGAATCAATCGCATGAAATCTGCTATGAGCATAAGGGTTTCTAATTTTAATAATTAGCTGAATTTTCTTTTCAAAATCTGCCTTTTCTTTGTCGCCTCCAAAAATATCTTTGAAGTCATTCCAACATTTTTTGGACAAGACAATTTCAAATAAAGGATAAGCATCTAAATAGTCTAATAAATTATTGCTTTTATTATCCTCTCTTGCCTTGTCTCTTTTTGAGACAGCACCTATTTTCCCACTACTTAAATCTCCTATAAAATGAGCAGGAAACATACTCTCTAAATTCGTCATCCACGTTTCGCCATATCTTGCTTCCATGACTTTGGTAACAACCTCCCTCATTTTGGTTTCTAATGTTGTCCATAAAGACCAAAAATCAACTTTTCGCCCCAAATTTGATAGATATTCTTGAAAATGTTGTGAGAATGCCACTAAACCTTTATCATTATTGGGCAAGTTGATTTCTTCTATCAAGCCATAAATATCTCTTAATTCTTTTATGTCTCCATCTGTAACATTGAGCATGGGACCAAAAAGAATCTGTAACATCTTTTCATAAGTTCTATCTTCTTTGAGCAGAGCGATTAGCTGTTCATAGTAATCCTCGAAATCTAAACGGATTTTTTCAAAAATCTCTGGAACACTAAACCTACCCTCCTCCTTAAATGTTTCTACAATTTCGAAGCCCAAAACTGCTAATAAATAGGGGTGCCCGCCACAATAATAAATTATACTCTCTTTATCTTGTTCAGTAAGTAGAATTTGGATATTTTCATACAGTCCAAAATATTCACCCATCTCGCTTTTGCTATACATAGAGAGGTATTCTTTCTTGAAAATGAGGTCAAGTACCGAGTTCGCAGCACATTGAATTTCAATTTCTTTGATACTTCTCCGTGAAGTTGTGACAAATGTAACTTTAAAAGTACCTCGATATCCTAATTCACGCAGTTCTTGAAAGGCTGCATAATTATCTTTGAAGATAATTCTCGCGCTATCAAACTCATCTAAAACAAATATAAATCGATAGCCTTTCTTAGTCGCTTTTTCAAAAAAACGCTCTACTTCGCTTTTTAGAATAGACCAGGAAATGTCTTCGTCTTGTATTTTTAGGTATGGCTTCTCAAGTGTAATATCAACTTCAAAGTATTCTTCCAAGTATTCATACGCTTTTACTACGAGCGTTCGGAATAATGATAGTGCATTCTCGTTAGTACCAAAATTTATCAAAATAGGTATTTTCTTTTCTGCAATTAGCTCATTCTCAATTTGCATTATCGCTTGTTCTGCAAGACTACTTTTGCCTATCCGAGGATAGCCAATCAAAGCCAGATTATTAGGGTCTTTTTGCTTTGTAACTCGATTCTCAACGGTTCGGATGTATTTTTCACGCCCAATGAATCGGTGTCCGCTTATTGCTCGTCCGTAACCAGCAAAAGGGTTCTCTATGTGTTTCATAATCATAAGGGATTTTCGTTTAACCAATCTTTGAATAGACCTACTCTAATGCGATAAAGCCCATCTCTATTAACTTCTAAAACTTCACGTTGCGTTAAATTATTGAGCACTTCATCGATATTACCTATGGTATGGCAGTTTATTTGAGATTTATTACAATAGGGATGATTGTTAGTATATTTGGCAACATCTCGCAATACTGCCTCCGAATCTTCTTTTTTGATGGCATCGGGCGAGGTGTCGCCATCATTAATTAAGTTATCAAATACGCCTTTGTCTAATTTTATCATTCGTTCTTTCAATACTTTATTGACATTAGCTTCGGTAATTTTAATTACTTTTTCATCATTGACGTATTCCACCAATTTGTCGCAGAAAATTTGTATATAAAAAGGGCTTCCCGCCGTCAATTCGTAAATCCTATCAATTGCTTTTTCAGCATATCTGCTTTCGCCATTTATCCGAATAGGTTTGTCGATTAATAATTTGGCTTCATCTTCGGCCAAATAACTTACTCTATCCGATTGCATGGTCTGAAAGGCATTGGCATCTAAGGCTTTAAATTTGGGGTAAAAGTCTTGTGCTACCAAAACAACACTAAAGTAGTTTTCTTGGAGCAGGGCTTTCCAATTTATCATGAAATCGTTACTTAATCTGTTCGATACGATTAAATGATATACATAAGTAAATTCATCAATTAGTACAACAGTTCTGATTTCTTTCCAGCCTTCAATACGGTTTGCTTTTCTTTTAAACTCTTGTAAGAAGTTTCTAAAATATTGTAAAGGGCTTGGGTGTGAATACAGTTCGATATCTGTTGGGAATATAATATTTATTGGTGTAATGCCGTCGTATTCTCTATCTTCAATGGCGTATTTTATCTTGTTGAGTATTTCAAAAAGCATTTGGTACAGAAGTGGTGCTTTTGAATTCTCATCAATTACGCCGCCAATATTTCCTATATTCGCAACAAGCACATTAGGATTTGTCCTTAATCTTTTTTCTAAATGGTATAAAATGGAAGATTTCCCCGCTCGTTTTTGCCCATAGAAAACGAAGCTCTTATAATTATTGCACACAACATTATATATATTACTTATAATGTTTTCTCTGCCAAAAAAACATATCATCATCTTTCACTTCTGCACTTTCTGCATAGGCGGCATATCTGTTTTCGGCAGGTACAAAATCTTCTGGGTTTCCCAATTGAACAGAGATTTCTTGCTCTTCGGTTGATATAATATCATCGTTTTCGCCCGTCTTATATTTTGCAAAAGATTTTACTGTAAATGCTTTTTGTTGGATAGCCTCTTGCAAAAGTCGCAAGGTAACAATCTCAATCTGTTGTGCCTTGCCTCGTATTGTACCAAATCCTATATTCTGCTTATTGACAAGCTCAAATATATTTGTATATTCTACTACAACAAATTCAACTTGTTCGGCGTGACCTTCTGAAACGTTCTCGATTTTAACTTGAAGGTCAATTAAATTATTTTCTTTTAGTTGATACGATGATATAGCAGAACTAAAAATTAATTCTGGTTTTGATGTTTGATATAAATTGCTTAGAAAAACTTTCAGTACTTTTAGTAAATTTTTAGTTATTGGATGTAGGTCTTCAATCGAAAGTTTAGTAGGATTCTTCTCAATTTTAGATAAAAAATTTTCAGCCTTATTGGCAATATCTTCACATTTCCGATTTTTTATCGTCAAAAGAAGTTGCTTTGCATAGCGATATATAAGTCTAATAGATTTGAAGCTCTTGTAGGTAATCTCTATCAGAATCAAAAAGTACTTTTGATGTGATATCCTTAATTTTTTCTATCCCAGCAAGAAGCCAAATCTCCGAAACTTGAAAATTTTTGCAGAAACTAAGTTGTACCGAAAGTTCGTTTTCTGTTTTAATTATCTTTTTTGCCTCACTTTTACACTTTTCGGCAAATTCTGTATTATCAATTTTCTCTTTAAAATCAAAATCCTTTATTATCTTATTTCTTAAATCATTATTGCTAGTAATAACTTGAAGTATTTTACTCATAGCAAATTGGGGACTCCGAGCAAAAATCAAAGGAAGAACATTGATTGCTTTAATATTTTCATTATTGCCGAAAATATTTTCAACAGAATCTTTAATGACAAGATTATTTACACCTCCTGCACTTAACGGTATTCTATCTCTACCTAAAAATGAATATAAATACCTGCAAACAGCATTAGTAGCATCCTGTTCTTTCCCTTTCTGGCTTTGTCCTCCATCAAGATACAAAGCATCATAGATTTTTAAGGCGGCGAGGTAATATGTTTTTACTGTATCAATTGAGTTATTTACCTGAACAGCATTATCTCCTTTCGATGCAAAACTCTTACACATATACTTATAAAAATCATTTTCTTGTTCGCCTAAGTCAAACAAGATTTTTGAAGCATTCAGATAAATATTGCTTCTTTCCTCTGCAATTCGCGAACGCAAGGTTGATGCAGTGTCTTCCAATTTACGAATATCGAATTTCTTGCTTTCTTCATTACCAATATATTTCCCATCTTCGGAAAGGCGGTTCTTGTCGACATATTTCAAGTCACAAGATAACAGGAAATAATTAGTAAATGAATCAATGTTTTCGAAAATAAGCCCCCCTACATCAATAAATAAATCTTCAATGGAATTAGTGTCCCTTCCTTCTATTTTGTCTAAAAGTTTCTGTGCGTTCGTGTCACCAAACTCCTCAATAATTTCATTTAAAATTTTCCTTGCCTTCTCAATATTACCTTGTTGAAAATAACATAGTGCGACATTTCGTTTAATTGAATAACTGGTTGGATTAATTTTAAGCGCATTATTATAGTTATCTATTGCATATTCGTATTTTTCTAATTTAAAATAACAAGAAGCAAGCAAAGTATATCTTGACACCCGTTGGTCCTTCTTATACGTATTTTTTAGCAATTCTTTTTGAATTCTTATTGCTTCTTCATATTTTCCCAATTGAAAATTGAATGTATATAGCAAATTTAAATCGGAATCGGTATGTGTGTTTTGGTATTTTTCAATAATATCAATGGCTTTTTGGGGTTGTCCCATCTGTTGGGACAACATACTGGCAAGGTCACGTATTGCGCCTTGTTTTATGGCTGGTGTGTTTTCTTTTTCGATGCCTTCAATAAATAGTTTTTCTGCTTTTTCATAATCTTTGCTTATGTCTCGTGTGGTTCTTGCTTCTCTTAGGATATCTACATATTTAGGTTTATAGGTTGGTGTCTGGTTTTTGGGTGCTTGTGGGTTTATAACTTTTGGTAGAATAGGTTTTTCAACAGCTTTGCTAAAATCTGACATGGATTTCAAGTAACTTGGGGCTAGTTGGTTAGGAAGCGCGATTAAGCCATCCAATGCCAAGGCTTTGAAATCTTCACTTGTCAATGATGATTTAATTTGGGCTTCTACTGTATTCCTCTTATCATTTTTTAAGAGACAAAAACATAATGCTTCAAATATTTTTTCATACTCGGATTTAAGTAATCCCTTTTCAATTATTGACTTAATAGATGAATAAACAGAAAACGTAATTACTAATTCTATAAACTTGTACCAAGCCTTTTCATATCTCTGCTCAGTACAGGAAGCAACTAAAAATAATTTTCCTAATGCAATACATCCTAATTCATAGCTCCCGTTTTCAATTGCGACTGCTGCAAGATTCAACCATTCGTCAGGTTTATTTGATAGTTTTGCCGCCTTTTGGTATGCTTTTATCGCCTCAACTTTGCTCTTATTGAGGTAGTAAAAATATCCCAAATAACTTTGAATCGTTGCAGAATCTGACAATTCAGGCTTCTCACTTAAAGCAAGTGTCAAGTTGATTATTGCTTGCAAGTTATCAGAGTTAGGGAGTAGCTTTCCTAATTTGACAGCAGAATCATATTTGTTTTTAATATTACTCCACTGCCTATTTGCTTCTGAAATCACACTATGTGTGATTTTTATTATCTCCTTTGGCGTTTCAAAATTAGGCTTTGAAACAGTTAGTATTGCATTTCTAATTTCAGTTTCATACAATATTTCGAGTTTCGTAATTTTTTGAACCATATCTTGGTTTTTTATATCCGGACCATTGCTCGATTTTGAAACTTCATTGCCATGCCTTTGATCGCTTGGGGCTTCAATATTTTCAGCTCTGTTGAGGGGTACAAATGACTCAAGCATACCAATCATTGAAATCAATAGTGAGATTTGGTTCCCGCTTTCATCTTTCAATTTGATAGAAAGACTTTCGGTATCTATCGCTGTGATGACACCCGTTTTTTCTTTGCCATTTATAAGTGTGATGACAACTTTTTTGTTGATACAACTTATTACTTGTTCAAACATTATTATAAATTTTTATGTTATACTTTTCGTTTTGCCTGTCGGGTCAGGATTTGCAAAGTTCTGCACAAAAATAGCGGGCACTGATATAGAATGAAAATCAAAATATTTGTCTTATTCTGCGGTATTTTTCAACAAAAAAGGAATACGGACTGGATTTGCAGGCGTGAAATGCTCATTTAAGTGTTCTGCTTTCCTTGTGAAAGCACAAAGATAAAAAGAAATGGCAAGAAAGCCAACAGCAGCTATATGAAACGCATGTAACTATCGTGGTATTTTAGTGAGGTATTCGACAAACTCATGTCATGTTTTTTCTGTTTTGACCCTTTTGTTAACGTTATTGGAAATAACACGGACTTGTGAATATCGACAAAAATTTCGGCAGTATTTCTGGTTTTCCATACGCCACCTAAACAAGCGGGTAGGGTTTGGGCGAGCTTGTCTAAGCGAAATAAAGCGTAAAATTCTCCTTGGCTTGCCCCGTCCGAAAAAATGCGATGCCCACGCGATATAAGTCGATGGTGACACTTACGGCGGGGTGGGCTTGAATATGCTGCCAAGCCCGCGCCATATCAGACGACCAATATATATCGTCAAAAACGAATACGGTATTGGGGCTTATTTTGGGCAAACACCACTCGAAATAGCGCAAAGTGGGCTCGTAGCGATGATTGCCATCAAAAAACACTATATCGACTTGCGGAAGCGCGTCGAGTACTTTGGGCAATATTTCGTCAAAATTGCCTATCTGCGGCGCGATATTGGACAGCCGCATCTTGTCGAACAACTGGGCGGCAACCCCGCCGTAGCCCTACAACCCTCTATGCTTATCACTTGTGCATTGCGGGCTGCCATTGCCATATACATCGTGCCCAAGCCCAGCGAAGTACCGAGTTCAAGCACATATTGGGGCTGGAAATGGTGTACGAGCCGAAACAACAATTCGCCCACCGAAGGCGGCACTGCGGCAGTACGCGCAATATCGCGCACGCGGCGCGTAGCCGAACCCTTGCCCAATGCCGTGCCTGCGCCATAATCGCAAGTAAGGAGGGTTTTGTCCGATGCCATCAGCAAACCGCGCACGCCCGCTATGTCATCGAAAGCATAATAGCGGCGTTGGTCATAAATGACTTCTTCGGTCAGCTCATACACAAAAGCAGAATGTATATAGTACTTGGTTTTGGCACGCAATAAGTATTGCAAATAGCTTTTGATTTGGTAGGCTTTTTGGGCAAACATAATAACGAGTGGTACTCTATTAAAGCATGGAAGGCTTGGCTATCCTCCAAAATAATAATTCTTTGGCCATCAGCATTTTGTCGACTACTCCTTGCGCCATAGCAGGAGACTTTTCAAAAAGTGCCGCATCAGGCGGGTTAATTGTCTTAACGCTCGATTGTCTTGGCAATAATTGAATACCGCAATCGTAACTATTTAGGGTATAGGGTTTTGGGTATGGGGTAATGAGCAATACTTATCTAATAATGCCTGACATCGCTGCATATTCGATTAGTTCCCCCTACAAGGCTAAGTAGTTACCCGCAATCAATCAATAGGCGCATCATGGTTTTTCGCTTTTTTTGAATGACGCATCGTTCCTGCGGTATTTATTATTTCTGCTTTTGACAAAGGAGGTACTAATCGTTTTGGAACGTCTATTTTTTTGAATGGGCAAAGCAAAGCGGCAATGTCTATGTGCAGACTTTTCGGAGTCGTGCTTAGTCGTTCCATGCACATCAATAGGGCGGTTTCACTGTTTATTTGAGCATCGCATTGACAATTAGCCCGTTATGCGTTGCCAAACTGCGCTCTATTATTTCGTCGCTTAGGTCGAGTTGGAACGATTGGGTTTCTTTGTTCCAAAATTCTTCGATGAGGGCACACACATTGCTCGAATACATTTGAGAGGCGTGTACGGCTACCCGTCCTGGCAAGTTTTCTATCCCGATAATGCGCACGCCGTCGCGTACAATTTCTTTGCCCAATTCTGCCCCTTCGACGTTGCCGCCTGTTTCGATAGCCAAATCGATGACTACGGAGCCGGGTCGCATTTGCGCCAACATTTCTTTGGTGATGATGAGGGGTGCGCGTCGTCCAAACACTTGCGCTGTAGTGATCACTATGTCCGACAATCCGCATTGTTTTGCCATAGCGCGGCGTTGTAGGTCTAATTGTTCGGTGCTTAGTTCCTTGGCGTAGCCGTCTTTTGTTTGTCCCGTTTCGCCTAAGTCTACCTCAAAAAATTTAGCTCCCAGCGAGCGTACTTGTTCAGCGACAGCGGGACGTGTATCGAAGGCATCTACTCGTGCGCCGAGCCGTTTGGCGGTGGCTATGGCTTGCAAGCCCGCTACGCCCGCCCCAATGATAAATACGCGCGATGGGCTAATGGTGCCGGCGGGTGTGGTCATCATGGGCAATACTTTGTCTAAGCGTTCGGCGGCAATAAGTACGGCTACATAACCCGCAAGGCTTGCTTGCGAGCTAAGTGCGTCCATTTTTTGGGCGCGGGTGCTTCGGGGTATCATTTCCATAGCAATAGCCGACACACCTTGCTGGGCAAGGGCTTGGCAAGTTTCTTTATCGGCAAAAGGGTCTAAATAACTGATATGTATGCATCCTTTGCGCAGATTAGCTATTTCGGCTAAGGGTGGTTTGCGCAGTCGTACTACCATATCGGCATCGGCAAGGGCTTGGTTGCGGTCAGCAATTAGGGTGGCACCTGCTTTTTCGTAGTCGGCATCGGTGTGGAACGAGGCTGCCCCCATCCCGCTTTCGACCCATACGGTGGCACCGCGCTTGACCAATTTGGCTACGTCGGCGGGTATCATCACGGCACGCAGCTCGCCTGAATGTTTTTCTTTGGGTATAAATATTTTCATATTATTTAGTTGTCTAATTTTGAGTATTAATTTCGCCTGCTATGTATCCATTTCCAAGCGTTAGGGCTTAGGAAATAGTATTAGATAATTGAGATATTAATTTAAAAACTCCCCCTGCCCTCTCTTTGAGTGGGAATTTATACAAGATATAATTTACTGATTATCAATAATTTACGATAACATAAAAAATACGTAACTATTTAGGGTATAGGGTTTTGGGTATGGGGTAATACTTATCTAATAATGCCTGACATCGCTGCATATTCGATTAGTCCTCTCTACAAGGCTAAATAGTTACGTTTTGGCAATAGCTTTTTGGGTCAATTATTTTTTCCGAATTGTTTTTCGATGTCTTTTAGTTGATATTTGATAAAGGTAGGCTTGCCATTAGGGGCAGTAAAAGGCGTTTCGCAGGCAAATAGCTGGTCTAAGAGGGTTTGCATGTCTTGTTTCGACATTTTCTGACCTGCTTTGATGGCATGGTGCCGCGCGAGGGTTCGGGCAATTCGGGTATGCCTATCTGTTTGCAGGTCGGAGCCGTGCAGTTTGTATTGTTCGAGCAATTGCTCTATGGCAGTTTGTTCGTTGTCGGTATGGTTGGTATCGGCGGGTTTGCTGTGTAGGACAAAGGTATTTTGCCCAAATAGTGCTAAGTCGTAGCCCAATATATTGAGGTCGGGCATAATATCGGTGAGCAAGAGCGCGTCGGCGCGGGGCAGCGTGATGGTTTGCGGAAATAGCAGCCTCTGCCCTATGGCGGGTTGTTGTTGTTGCATTTTGAGGTATCGTTCAAACAAGACGCGCTCGTGGGCGGCTTGTTGGTCGATGAGTATAAAGCCCGATTTGATGGGCGATAAGATATAGGTTTGGTGTATTTGATAGGGGTTAGCTCCTATTTCTTCTTCGGCGGCTGTGGCAAACAATTGACTTTGCTCGTCGCCGAAACTGCTTCGTATCGTAATGGTATCGGGGTTTATTTCGTGGTCTTGCTCGGTGGCGGGTGGCTTATCGGTAGCGGTTTGGGGTGGCGTAACGATGCTGTATAAGTCGCGCCAATTGCGCGGTACTCCGTTTTTGTGTTGGTATTGTTCGAATATATTGCCCGTATTTCGGGGTTTGTCCAATTCTATTTTTTCCCATCGATTGCCGCGCGGGGGCGTATCGTTGTTGCTATGCGTATGGTTATTGTTGGCGGGGTGATTAAGGTTTTTTTGGGGTCTCAAGAGGGCTAAATCGGCGGCATCGTTTTGTTCAAAATCGAGGGCGGGCATTAGGCAGTACGTACCCAAGGCGCGTTTTATAGCGGCATGAACAAAGGAATAAATGATTCGTTCGTCATCAAATTTGATTTCTTGCTTAGTGGGGTGTACGTTAATATCGATGCGGCGCGGGTCTATACCCAGATACAATACATAAACGGGATAATTTTTTTCGGGCAGCAATTGTTCGTAGGCACTGCTGATGGCGTGATGTATATAGGGACTTTTGATGAATCGGTCATTGACAAATAGAAATTGCTCGCCGCGCGATTTGCGAATCAAATCGGGCTGTGCTACAAAACCATAGATGCGCACCAAATCGGTGTTTTCTTCTACGGGCACGAGTTTGTCGCCTATATTACTGCCCAACATAGCACTGATACGTTTGCGGAGGTTGGCGGCGGGTAGGTTAAATAGTTCGTTGTCGTTGTGGTGTAGGGCAAAGGCGATATTCGGGTTAGCCAATGCTATATGCTGAAATTCGTCGATGATATGGCGCAGTTCGATGGTATCGGATTTGAGAAAATTGCGGCGGGCGGGTACGTTAAAAAATAAATTTTTGACCGCAATATTCGTACCTTCGGGGCATTGGCACACGTCTTGGTGTCGGAGGGTCATGCCCTCTATGACGATATGCGTCCCCAGGTCGTTGCCGCGCAGTCGGGTTTTGAGTTCTACTTGTGCTACGGCAGCAATGGAGGCTAAGGCTTCGCCCCGAAAGCCCAGTGTTTCGATAGCAAATAAATCTTCGACCGACTTTATTTTGGACGTGGCATGTCGTTCAAAGCAAAGTCGGGCATCGGTTTCGGACATGCCGCTGCCATTATCGATTACTTGCAAGAGGGTTTTGCCCGCATCTTTTAGCACGAGTTTGATGCTTGTAGCTCCTGCATCGACGGCATTTTCCAATAATTCTTTGGCTGCCGACGCAGGGCGTTGCACCACTTCGCCCGCAGCAATTTGGTTGGCTAAGGCATCGGGCAGCAATTGGATTTTATCAGACATAATGGCGCGAGGTGTAATGGTTTCGTATAGATTTGAGGGCAGAACTACCCACCTATAACAGAGACAAAGGTACGGTATTCGGGATTGACTTTAAGGGTTTTTGGGCAATAGTTGTGCGGTGCAGAACGCTAATATGCGCCGTTTATTGGGCTATTACAAAGCAGCAATTTCCGCTCTAAATAATTTACGCTATATAATACGCTGAAAACGAACGATTTAATTTTATTGATAAAATTGTAATACAAAATCAATAATTTTATATTTCGCTTATTATGAACAAGATACGAATTGTTAAATTTTAATACCGACAATTGCTGATTACAAAGGTACTTTTACCTCATACGTTTTGCCCGGTTTGGCACTCAGGTAGTGTTTGCGCAGCCAAGGATTGAGCAATTTTATTTTTCGGTAGGTCGTATTATTTTCGCGGGCAAAAGTAGCTATATCTGGTATCGAAGTCACGCTTACGGTTTTGCTTGCCCAAGGCGCGTATAAGTCGTTGGGCGATAGGTTAAAGCCATAGGCAGCGGGGTTGCTCATCAGCACTTTATATGCCATTGTTTTATACATATATCTACCTGTTTCTAAATTAAACGCCATGCTGTGGTAGTCCCACGCTTGTTGTTGCGTAACCGATTCTTGCATCGAGCCCATGCCGCAATTATAGGAGGCAGCGGCAAGCATCCAGTTGTTAAATCGCTTATACGCATTGTTGAAGTATTTGCAGGCGGCTTCGGTGGCTTTTTCAAGTTATAGCGTTCGTCCCGTCGTCGCTTACTTCTAAACCATACTCGCGGGCGTGCGCTTCCATAAATTGCCATACGCCCTTTGGCTTGCTTGGGCGATACGGTATTTTCTAAGCCACTTTCTGAGATAGCTACGTACTTAAAATCGTCGGGCACGCCGTTTTTGCGCAATATGGCTTCGATGGTCGGAAAAAATCGGTTGGCATTTTTTAAGATAGCCGATGTATAGGCGTGGCGGTAGGCGATGGCGGTCAGTTCATAATCGATACTCTCGCGCACATCGGGGTTGCCAAGCGACGTGTTTTCGCCCGCAAACGAAACGCTGGCAGGTAGAGGTACTTGGTGTACGACCATCAAACCTTCGGGTGTGAAAAAGGCGGCAAGTGGCTGCAATGTGCTACCGCTTGTGAGCAATAAGTAGCCGAGCAGAAAACAGCCCACTATGCCCAAATAAGTCAAAAAATGTTGGTTTTTCATGAATTGAAAAGGTGTTTTACAGGTATTGTATATACAAAAACTACCCACAGCACAAATATAGGGTTTGTGCTGCGGATAATTAGAGCAGGGGCATCAATAGGGCAGGAGCTATTTTTTATCCGTTTTGGGTTGTTTTGCCTCAAATTCTTTGATGATTTGTTCGGGCGATTTGTCGATATTATCTAAGGAAAATTGTACGCTTTTTGCTAATTCATGATTGGAGTATTTGGTCAAAAATGATTGGTACAAGGTTTTGGCTTTGTCCTTCTGTCCTAAGTCATTTTCGTAGCAAAAAGCCATCAAGAACAAAGCTTGCGGGGCTTTGTCATAATTAGGAAATTCGTTGCCGATGCGCTCGTAGGCGGCTACGGCTTTGTCAAATTGATTGAGCGAACGATAGATTTCGGCAGACTTGAATAGGTATTCCGATGTTTCGGGGTCTTTCAGATTTAAAGATACATATTCTTCGTAGGCAGCGAGGGCGGTTTTGGCTTTCTCAACATCAAAGGTGCCACTCGTATTGCCTCGTAGGTCGGCTTCGGCGGCTTTGATTTTTTCGGTCGTAGTAGCCTTGTCAGCAGGTCCCTTAGCAGTACCCGTGTTGGAGTTAGGCTGGCAAGCCACTAATAGCAGCAATAGGCAAATGCTTAGGGCAGTAAAAAAACGTTGCATGGTATATAATGTATAGTTGGTTTAATCTTTTTGGTCCGTAAAACCCGAACGAAACTGCTATATCAACAAGCGTTGGGCAGAAATGTTTTGTCCTTCTGCGCTATAATTGATAGTTATGTTGGCAGTTCTCTGCCTTGTAAATTAACTCGTGTTGCATTCTATTTGAGTTGTCTTTTGTCACTAATGACGCAAATCGGCACGGTTTTTTTAGTATTAATTCGTGGCTTAGACTTACTTTTTGACTGTATCCTTTAAGGTGTTCACAAAAATCATTGGTGCTTCCTTTACTTGATAACTCGTTTGGTTTCCATTGATTTTTTGTAATCGCATATAGCGTGGAAGATAGCCGTAGCTATTTCTTGCTTGCCTTGGTCAGAATGGAGATATTTTTCATCCTCGACATTGCTCAGAAAGCCCATTTCTACTAATATACTTGGCATGTTCGTATCGCGCAAGACCGAATAATTTTCTTGGCGCACGCCCCTACTTTTGAGGGGTGTAGCGGTGCGAAAGTATTTTTCGACCAATCCTGCCAACATAACGCTTTGATACAGATTGGGTCTTTGGTCTAAGGCGGTCAGAAAATTATTTTTTACATCAACCATATCATCACTTTGCGTATAGTGTGCTTCTATCAACTCGGCATCTTCGTCGCCGTGTGCTTCATCTACTTTTAAATATCGCTTGTTGGCGTAGCGCATCACATAGGTTTCGGTGCCGCGCACGCTGGGGTAGCGCGGTAGCGAATTGCAATGGATAGATATCAACAAATCGGCTTCTGAACAATTGGCGATGTCGGCGCGGGTGCCAGGGCGTAAAAATTCGTCGGTGGTGCGCGTGTACACTACTTCTACATCGGGCAAACTATCTTTCATCATGCCACCTAATGCTTCGGCTACGGCTAAGGTTATTTCTTTCTCTACCGCCTTCACACCCGAACAGCCCGTGTCGCGCCCACCGTGTCCGGGGTCAATCATTATTTTTTTGACTTTATAGGTCGGAAATGTCAGCTTTTTAGCCGATGTAGGGTAGAGGCTCATGCAGGCGGTCAATGCCAAACAGGACAATATTTTGATGGGTAGCATAGCGGAAAATTGGAATAGTACTAATATAGTGGGACAATACGTATAGCGGGCAAAATCTTAGTACAAAAGGGTTTGTCCCGAATATCTTAGGAGCGCAAAGTTAATCAAAAGTAGTATTACCTATATCAAAAGAAGCCTAAAAAATAACCCAATTTGCTTCAAATTGTATTATCCGTTACACAACTACATGATTATTAAAAATCTATCATTCAAATTAGAAAAAATATTTTTATAAATTTCTTTATTTTCCATAAATTAAATTTTGTTTGTTCTGTTTGCACATTGCGTTTCATGAAAACCTTCCAAAAAATTTCTGCCTATGTATTATCTGCCGCTATACTCGCTACCTTAATGGGTTGGGGGAGTATGATTGCAGGGCATGCACATTATTTTGTTTAGTCATTTTCTTATGACATATAGGCGACTAATTGGGCAAGGTTAGAACTATTTAAGTCATAAATTCGTCACAGACTTGCTTAATACGCTATTTTTGTGGGAGATAAGACACGCATCTCGGCACAATTTTTGATTGAATAACCATTGCCATTCCTATCAAGCATATTAACGCCATATAAGCACGCCTTATTTCTTTCTTCGCTGTTATTGAAAAGGAAATTGCCTAATAAATTCCACGCTATACCCAGCCCACTCGTCCGACACTCATGTATGCTGCTATTTTACCATTTGCCCGCATCGTCAATGCCATCGAAGACATTGCGCAGCGTTATCCTAAGCGCGTAGCTTTGCGTGTAGGTAGCCACCAAATGAGCTATGCCGAACTTGACCGCCGCGCCGACGAGCTTGCCGAACAATTGCGCAGCGAAGGCATCGGTAGTGGCATGGGCGTAGCTATTCGCATTGAGCGGAGCCTGCCGCTTTTTGTCGCTATTTTGGGTATATTAAAATCGGGTGCCGCTTATATTCCCTTAGACCCCACCTACCCCGAACTGCGCCTACAATTTGTATTGCGCGATACAGGTGCGCCCCTACTACACCTAAGCAGCCCCGACAAACCGAATACCTCTGCTTTTGCGCTGGCACCGCCTTTGTCCGATGCTTCGGCAAAGCATTTGGGCGATGCCGCCTATGTCATATATACCTCTGGCTCGACCGGGCAGCCCAAAGGCGTAATCGTATCTCACAGCAATTTGACCCATGCCGCACAGGATTGGTTGCGCTATTTCGACCAATCGTTTGATGTATTTCTATTGCTCTCGTCGGTGATGTTCGATAGTTCGGTGATGGGTATTTTCCTCACTTGGTTGTCGGGAGGCACGCTGGTAGTACCTACGCACAACGAAGAAAAAGACCCCGAACGCCTGCGCCAACTCATTGCCCAACACCGCGTTACTCATACGCTTTGCTTGCCGTCGCTACACGCCTTGCTGCTGAACCACCCCGCCGCCGCCACTACCCTATCATCACTCCGAACTATTATTGTAGCAGGTGAGGTATGCCCTCCCGCCCTGACCACGCGCCATTATGCCACGCTACCCCAATGCGTGCTATACAACGGTTATGGACCTACCGAAACCACCCTACACACCACTACCTACCGCATACCGCCCCATTTCAGAAGGCAAAAATGTGCCAATAGGCAAAGCCCTGCGCGGCACGTATATCTATCTGCTCGACGAGCAACAATGCTTAGTGCCCGATGGCGAAATAGGCGAAATGTATATAGGCGGCAAGGGCGTAAGCAAAGGCTACCTGAACCGCCCCGACCTGACCGAAAGCCGATTTCTGCCCAATCCTTTTGCCGATGGCTTGCTATATCGCACAGGCGACCTCGCGCGGTTTTTGCCCGACGGCAACCTCGAATTTATAGGACGAAACGACCGACAAATCAAACTGCGCGGCTATCGCATCGAATTAGACGAAATCGAAAATGCACTATTACAATTGCCCGACCTGCGCCAAGCAGCCGTAGTATGCGCCGCCGCACCCAACGGTGAGGCACAAATAGTAGCTTATATCGCCCAATACCCCAATAGCCGCCTCAATACCGCACAATACCGCCAGTACTTAATCGACCTACTGCCCGATTATATGCTGCCTACCCGATGGGTCGTTCTCGACCAATTGCCCTTAGCTCCCAATGGCAAAATAGACCGTACCGCCCTAAGCAAGCAAGTGCCTAATCCTTCTGCCGCCCCTCAAATGCCTCCAACCGAGCTACCTCGCAACGAGTTAGAGCAATATATAGCCGACCTCTGGTGCGATATCCTATCCCTGCCCGAAGTAGGTATTCACGATAAATTTTTTGAAATCGGCGGTACTTCTATCAGCGCGGCGCAGTTTGCCGCACGACTACAAAACACATTGCAAGAAACGGTATTTATCGTAACACTGTTCGATAACCCAACCGTAGCGCAATATGCCCAATTTCTGACCCGCGAATATGATATATCAAAGTTGGGGCAACAGAATATCTCAAAACAGGCAGACACCAAAAATATCGACTTAGAACCAATAGCAATTACCTCCAACCATATAGCCGAAACAGACTTACTTAGTGCCGATAGCGCAAACACTACAACACAAACAACAGCAAGCAACAAAAATATCGATAGAGAGAACGACAAAAATGCCAACGAAAACGAAGCTACACCTAAGCCAATAATAGCCCAAGACATCAGTACAGCACCCAATGCCGATAATTTGGCTGCGCGTTTGCTGCCCTATCTGCCCTATACCGAGCCGCAAAACCATACCACAGCCCGCAAAGGCAAAATATTGCTGATTCTCGCCCCACCGCGCTCGGGCACCAGCCTACTGAGCCTTATCTTAGATGCCCACCCCAACGTATCGGCTGCGAATGAACTACAATTGCTACATTTTCAAAGTCTGGCACAACGACAACACGCATATACGGGTAAGTTCAGCCTTTGGCTCGACGGCAACGTGCGTACACTAATGAATTTGCTCCAATGTGATGCCAATACTGCCCAAACCATTTTGCAACAACAAGCCGCAGAGGGTATGACTACGGCGCAGCATTATCAATTTTTGCAAAATTGGGCAGGTGGCTGTCTCATTGCCGACAAAACTACTTCGTATGCCCTGCACCCCGAAGCCTTATTGCACGCCGAAGCCATTTTTGAACAACCCATTTATATACACCTCGTCCGACACCCTTATGCTATGGTGCGCTCTTTTGAACGACAAAAAATGCACCAAGCTATGTATATACAGCCGCACCCATTCAGCCCGCGCGAATTGGGCGAAGGCGTATGGCAGGCAAGCCACACCAATATCAGCACATTCCTACAACACATACCACAAAAGCGACAATTTACCCTATATTACGAAACATTAGTAGCACAACCCGAAGCTACCCTACGAGCCTTGTGCCAACAAATAGGGCTACCTTTCGACCCAAAAATGCTGCAACCCTACGAACATCTGGCGCAAACTAACACAGGCGCAAGCCAACAGTACGCCAATGCCATGACCGACCCCAAATTGCTGCAACAAACCGATATCAATCCCGCCTTGGCGGAGGTATGGAAAGAGGTAGATAAGGATAATTTCTTGCAAGCCGATACTTGGAATCTATACCATAGCCTATCCGCTAATCCCATCGTATCGATAAACCATATAAGCACCAAGACCAACATAAAAAACGAAACAACAGACAAGACCGAAAACGCTTTGGAAGTGGGAAATGAAACAACAGACAAGACCGAAAACGCTTTGAAAGTGGAAAATGAAGTAGAGGAATATGCCGAAAACGCTTTGGAAGTAGGAAATAAAACAACAGAATATAACAAAAACACTTTGGAAGTGGGAAATGAAACAACAGGAAAGACCGAAAACGCTTTGGAAGTGGGAAATGAAACAACAGAATATGACAAAAACACTTTGGAAGTAGAAAATGAAACAACAGAATATGACAAAAACACTTTGGAAGTGGAAAATGAAACAACAGACAAGACCGAAAACGCTTTGGAAGTGGAAAATGAAACAACGGACAAGACTGAAAACGTTTTGGAAGTGGAAAATGAAACAACAGAATATGACAAAAACACTTTGAAAGTGGAAAATGAAGCAACAGATAATGTCGAAAACGCTTTGGAAGTAGAAAATGAAGCAACAGATAATGCCGAAAACACTTTGAAAGTGGAAAATAGGGCAGTGGATAAGATGGCTAAGGATATTGCCGCCGATATACCTACCAATAACCCATTAAACCACATCGAAAACGAAAATGCGGATTGGATAGTGTGCGACGACGAGGCGAGCCTATCGCATAAAATTGCCATTATCGGCTTGGCAGGTAGTTTTCCGTCTGCTGCCGATATAGGGCAATTTTGGCATAATTTGTTTCACGGCATCGACGGCGGTAAAGTAGTCACCGATGCCGACTTGCAACACGCGGGTTTGCCCCTTGAACTGCTGAACGACAATAGCTATGTAAAGCGCAGCTATTGCTTAGATGACCCCAAGGGTTTTGATGCCGATTTTTTTGGCTATATGCCCCGCGAAGTAGAGACGATGGACCCACAACACCGTGTTTTGCTCGAATGTGCCTACCACGCCTTAGAGAATGCAGGTTATACGACCGATAACTACGAAGGTATAATAAGCATATTTGGTGGCATAGCCCGCAACGCCTATTTGACGGCTAATTTAGCTACTCACCCCGATTTATTAGCCCACGCAGGCGATTATACCTTATCGTTGGGTGCCGAAAAAGATTTTGCTATTACCCGCATAGCCTATAAACTAAACCTCAAAGGCGGTGCTATCAATATCCAAACGGCTTGTTCTACGGGTGGTACTGCCTTGTACGTAGCAGCGCAAAGCATTTTGGCGGGCGATTGCGACCTCGCCTTAGTTTGCGGTGGGCGCGTAGAAGTGCCAAGTAAAGTAGGCTATCATTATGTCGAAGGTGCGCCTTTGTCGCCCGATGGGTATTGCCGTGCCTTTGATGCCGATGCCAAAGGCATGGTACGCGGCAGCGGTATGGTTTGCCTTGTACTGAAACGCGCCGACCGTGCCCTCGCCGACCGCGATACCATCTATGCTACTATCAATGGCATAGGTATCAGCAACGACGGAGCAGACAAAATAGGCTTCACTGCTCCGAGCGTCAAGGGACAGGTAGCCGCCATTGTCAAAGCCCACCAGAAAGCAGGTATCTGTTCTGACGACATCAGCTATGTAGAGGCGCATGGTACGGGCACGCTACTCGGCGACCCTATCGAGATTGCCGCTTTGAGTGCAGCTTTCGCCCAAACCGCCCGCCAACGAGATATGTTGCCCAAACAATACTGCGCCATAGGCTCGGTCAAAACCAATATTGGGCATTTGGACGCAGGTGCTTGCTTGGCAGGCATACTAAAAACCGCCTTATCGCTTCGCTACCACCTACTACCGCCGAGCCTACATTTCCGACAGTACAACTCGCAAATCCCATTCGACAAAACGCCTTTTTACGTTCAGCAAGCATTGACCCGCTGGACAAGCCCTAACGATAAACCCTTGTATGCAGGGGTTAATTCGCTGGGTTTGGGTGGCACCAATGTGCATATCGTTTTGCAAGAGCCACCTGTTTTGCCCGCTTTGCCCGCTTTGCGCCAGCACCGTATTCTGTTGCTATCTGCTAAAACGGAAACAGCCTTATCAACGGCAACACAGGAATTGAGCAATTATTTACACCATAACCTCGATTTGTCGCTTGCCGACGCTGCCCATACGCTGCAAATCGGGAGGCAACACCACCACTACCGCCGTTTCGCGGTGCTGGGCGAAGCAGATAGCCGCGACCAACTGCCATTTGGCAATATTGCTGCCGTTAGCCGACAAAAACCGCAAGTAGCATTTATGTTTGCAGGTGGCGGCGCACAATATAGCGGTATGGGTGCGGGGCTATATGCCGAAGAACCCGTTTTTAAAACTGCCATAGACCGATGTGCCGATATATTGCGCCAAACTTTGGCTACCGACATCGATTTGTGCGACCTACTATACGCGCCCGACGCTGCTACTCGCTACGACCTCGAAAAACCAACCTTGGCACTCGTCAGTTTGTTTGCTACCGAATATGCTTTGGCGCAACTGTGGCAGTCTTGGGGCATAGCACCCGCTGCCTTAATCGGGCATAGCGCAGGCGAATATGCCGCTGCTTGTATTGCCCAAGTGATGCGCTTAGAAGATGCCTTAGCCTTGATATTGATGCGCGGCTGCTTGTTCGAGTTATTGCCCGAAGGCGGTATGCTCAATATACCGCTGTCCGAAGCCGATTTGCGCCGCTACGATATAGATGCAGAGTACGACATAGCTGCCGTCAATCAAGAAGGGCAATGCGTAGTATCGGGCAGTGTGGCAGCGATTGAACATATCGCCCAATATTTGGCAGCCTACGACATAGAAACCAAGCGCGTACCCATATCGGTAGCCGCACACTCGCGCCATGTAGCCGATATATTGCCCCAATTTACCGAGTTTGTGCGCAGTCTATCGCTCAAAACCCCTACCATACCTTTTGTATCAAACCTAAGCGGTACTTGGATTACGGACGAAGAAGCCTGTTCTGCCGACTATTGGGTGCAGCACCTCCGCCAAACCGTGCGTTTTGCCGATGGCTTACAAACGCTGCTGCGCTTAGAAAATACGATATTGCTCGAAATAGCCCCTGGACAAACCCTATCCGCTTATGCCCGCCGCCACCCCAATCGCAACCCACAATTGCCCGTCCTGTCGGCTATGCGCCACCCGCGCGACCCACAACACGATGCCGCTTTTGCCTACAAAACATTGGGGCAATTATGGCAAATAGGCTATCCGATTAGCTGGAACGGGTTTAACCAACCCGAAGCCCAAGCCCTGCGGCGCGTACCACTGCCGGGCTATCCGTTTGAACACAAAATATACCGTATCCCGCCCCGAAAAATTGAGGTGGCAGCCTCCAAGCATAGCGCAATACTTGACACTAATGAGAATAAATCAACCGCTGCTAATGGTGCAGACACAACACAAGACAAAAATTACAACGAACCCTTACTTTCCACTAATATTGAACCCTCCACCTACGATATAATGCCTACTTCTCGAATACCTCTTATTGCTGCCGAAATACAGCAGCTTTTTCATGAACAAAGCGGTATGCCCATCGAACTGATGGATATACAAGCTACCTTCCTCGAATTGGGCTTCGATAGCCTATTTATGACCCAAGCAGTAGCAGTCATCAACAAGCGCATGGGTGCAAAAGTGCAGTTCAAAAAGAAGGACAACGACGAAAAAATATTGCCACCGACAGGTCTCCAACAACAATTGCTACAACAATTAGCCCAAGGCGATGGCAATACCTTGTCGGAAGATGGGCTGACGGCATTAGAGCGCGTCATAGCACAGCAATTACAAGTAATGCAGCAACAATTATTGCTATTAGCAGGCGGCTCGGTACGGAATATTCCGACCGATGAAAAAAAAAATAAGCCGCTAAACACCGCACCCAAGCAACAAACAGCCAATGACGAACAATATGTAAAATCGGTTTTGGAAAAAACCATAGCCCAAGCAACGGTCAATGATACGCAAAACGTAGGCGGGCACGCGCACGGACCGTGGAAACCAGTAGACAAAAAAAATGTAGGTATTAGCGACCACCAACGCCAAGGACTACAAAACCTCATTGAGCGTTATACCAAACGTACAAATGGCTCGAAACGATTAGCCAATAGCCAACGCCGCCACTTAGCCGACGCACGCTCTATTACGGGCTTTAATAAGTTGTGGAAAGAAATGACCTACCAGATTGCAGTAGAACGCTCGGCAGGCAGCAAAATTTGGGACGTAGACAACAATGAATATATTGATTTCGTGATGGGTTTTGGTATCAACTTTTTTGGGCATAACCCACAGTTTGCCCAAGACGCTATACTCGCCCAACTGCCCAAAGGCGTACATCTCGGCGTATTAACTCCCTTGGCAAAAGAGGTCGCCGACCTAATATGCCAGATAACGGGTATGGAACGCGCTATGTTTGTCAATACAGGCTCCGAAGGCGTATCGGCAGCAGTTCGGGCGGCGCGTACCGTTACGGGCAAATCGCGGATAGCTGTTTTTGAGGGTGATTATCACGGCATTGCTGACGAATTGTTGGTAAAAGGCGTAAAAGTAGGGGGCAAAACCTTGTCGCGCCCCGTATCGCCGGGCATACCTCAGTTTTTGGTCGATAATATGCTGGTTTTGGACTACGACGACCCCAATTTGCTCGCCATTATCCGACAAAACGCCGATGATTTGGCAGCCATCGTCCTCGAACCACTTACTGCCCAAAACCCACATATCCAGCGTTTTGAACTGCTCCACCAATTGCGTAGCCTATGCACCGAGTGCGATATTGCCCTTGTATTTGACGAATTAATAACAGGTTTTCGCCTACACCCACGCGGCGCACAAGGTTGGTTTGGCGTAGAAGCCGATATATGTAGCTATGGAAAGATTATATGCGGCGGTTTGCCAATGGCAGCGGTGGCGGGCAAAAGCCGTTTTTTAGATGTATTCGACGGCGGAGCTTGGCAATTTGGCGATGATAGTTTCCCTGCAGTAGGCGTTACCTTTTTTGGCGGTACATTTGTGCGTCACCCCCTTTGTTTAGCCACTGCCAAAGCCGATTTACAAGAAATTATGCGAGGTGGCGAGGCGATATATGACGAACTGAATGAGCGTACCGCACAGTTTGCCGAAAAAGTACGCCAATTATTAGCCCAATATCGCGCTCCCATAGCTATCTATTCTACGGCATCTATCGTTCAGTTTAGAATAATGGATAGTCAATTATTATCAAGATTATTTTTCTTTTTAATGCGTGAAAAAGGCGTGCATGTTACTGAGCGTGGTGGATTCACCTCTACCGCGCACAATGAACGCGATTTGGAACGAGTTTTGCAGGTGATAGAAATGTGCTTAATTGATATGCGAGATTCAGACTTTTTTAGGCATGATACACAAAAAGGCACTGATGACGATGTGTCTAAATACGGCATTATCGTACCTTCGCCCAACAATACACTAAAAAAAAAGCATGGGACAAATGACCTTAATGCCCAAGATAGCGTCTTATCGTCTGACGCTATAGCACAAGACCAGCACCACGAGACCGCTAATTCGGAGAATACCCACCATAGCAACCATTCGATAATGCCGCACAACAAAAACAAAATGCACCACGACCAACCCATAACTCTGCTCGACCACCAATTGCCCCTTACCGAAGCGCAGCAAGAGGTATGGTTGGGCAATGAAATGGAGGCGCACTCTGCTGCAGGTTATAATCTTACTACTGCATTCTGTTTTGAAGGTGTTTTACAAGTAGATATACTGCACCAAGCATTACAACAACTCATAGCCCGCCACGACGCGCTGCGTACTTCGTTTGACCGCCAAGGACTATACCAAACAGTAGCCAATTCGGTCAAAATTGATTTGCCTTTCGTGCAGCTATCTCACCTACGCAGCGACGAAGAAGTGCCTTACCAAAGTCGTGGCAGCGATACAGGTGCCGAACAATGGGCGTTCAATACCCAGCAAGCCGCGGCATTGCGACAAATACAAGCCGAAGAAATAGCACAATTGTTCGATTTGCACCAGGCCCCTTTGATGCGTGTTCGTTTGGTAGGCTTAGATGCCACCCGCCATATCTTGTTGCTCACTACCCACCACATCGTAGCCGACGGCTGGTCGGTAGGTATTTTGCTTGCTGAACTATGCAAATTATATACCGCCTTAGTCAAAGGCGAGGCGCATAGCCTGCCCGAAGCACCGCAATTTGCCAACTATGCCCGCCTCGAATATAATAATCGCCACAGCGAAGAGGTGCGTATCGCCGAACAATATTGGTTGGGCAAGCTATCGGGCGAACTACCCGTATTGGAGCTACCCACCGACCGACCACGCCCACCCCTCAAAACCTATAATGCGGCGTTTGAAAAAATTGTACTAAGCCCTGAACAGTTTTTGCCCCTCAAACAAGCAGCAGCTAAGAGCGGAGCTACCTTATTTGCGTTTACCTTAGCTGCATTTAAGGCGTTTTTGAACCGCATCAGTGCCCAAAATGAGTTTATCATAGGCGTTATAGCGGCGGGGCAATCTACGTCGGGCAATCCAAATTTAGTAGGACATTGCGTAAGTTTATTGCCCTTGTATGCAAATATGGACGATAAAATGTCGTTTGCCACCCTACTCAAAACAACACGCTCTGAGGTGTTGGACATGTTCCAATATTATCATTGTACGTTTAATACCTTGCTTAAAAAGTTGAAATATCGCCGCGACGCGGGGCACCAACCTATTATATCGGTGGTATTTAATATGGATTCGACGGGCGAAGCCTTACATTTTGAAGGACTCCGGACCCAAAGCACTGCTATACCGCGCCACTACGAAACCTACGACATCTTTTTCAACGTCAAACAAATGGGCGACCAGCTATCGTTGGAATGGGTGTTTAATACCGATTTATTCGACCGCAGCACGGTACAACTACGCCTCCAAGAGTTTGCTGTTCTGCTGCAAGGTGCGGCGCAAAATGGACAACAAAGCATTGCTCAATTGCCTATATTGCCGCCAACCGAACGGCATTTATTGTTGGAACAATATACCGATACGGCAGTAGATAGCCCCCAGAACGTATGTATTCATCAACTCATAGAGCAACAAGTAAACCGCACACCACAGCGCGTTGCCGCTGCTTGTATGGACGATACTATTACTTATAATGACCTGAACAGACGCGCCAACCAATTGGCGCATTACCTCGTCAAGCAGGGTGTAGGGCGCAACGTACCCGTCGGCATTTTGATAGACCGTTCTATCGATATGCTGGTAGCTACGCTTGCAGTACTCAAAGCGGGCGGCACTTATGTACCCTTAGAAGGGCAGAACAACCCAGTAGAGCGGCTCGCACTCATAGCTGACGATGCTGCCATACAGTTTTTATTGACCCGCCCACATAGCGTAATAAAAAAACCCGAAGCACTCATCGACCCGCCAAGCCGCCGCACAAAAGCCGTCATAGACATTGATCGCTTGGCGCATGAAATAGCCCAGCAGCCCGATACCAATCCCGACCAAATACTTTCTGCCGATAGTATTGCGTACATTATCTATACATCTGGCTCGACTGCCAAACCCAAGGGCGTAATTATTACTCACGCCTCAGCGGTCGATTTTCTGCATTGCTTTGGCATATATCCCGGCTTATACGAAACGGATACCGTATTTGCCGTAGCATCTTTGTCGTTCGACCCATCGGTGCAAGACCTATTTTTGCCGCTGATGAAAGGTGGGCGCGTATATATAGCTACTCATGAGACAATTATGAACGGGCAGTTATTCAAACAAGAACTCAAACGCTCGGGCGCAACACTCATACAAGCCACTCCCGCTACTTGGAACATGCTATTGAGCGTAGGTTGGCAGGGCGATAAGCAATTGCGCGTAATGAGCGGTGGCGAGGGGCTTACGCGCGAATTAGCCGAACAGTTAGCCGACAAAACTGCTGAACTCTGGAATATTTGTCCCACCGAAACAACGGTTTGGACAACAGCCCGAAAAATTATAGCAGCCGACTTTGAAGGGCTCGCCGATTTTGCGCGAAAAATAGGTTACTTACCCGTAGGCAAGCCCATCCCGAATACTTTTGTCTATGTATTAGACCAACATCTACAAGCCGTACCCACAGGCGTGCCTGGTGAAATTTGCATAGGCGGTCCTGGGGTTATGGTGGGCTACCTCAACCGCCCCGACCTGAACAAAGCCGTATTGGTAGCCAATCCGTATCATCATTCCCACGCGCCACTGCTCTATCGGACAGGCGATATAGGGCGATGGCTACCCAACGGCGATATAGAGTATTTGCACCGCGCCGACAACCAAGTGAAAATACGCGGCTACCGCATCGAATTGGGTGAAATCGACTCGATTATTGCTCAATATGCCCCCGTCCGCCAAAATGTAGTAGTAGTGCGCACCGATGCTAATGGGCAAAAACGCTTGGTAGCATACATTATTACGCAGCAAAACCAAGCCCTTAATTTGGCCAACTTGCGCTTGTTTTTGCAACCCAAATTGCCCGAATATATGATACCCGCAGCGTTTGTGCAGATGGAATCGTTTCCGCTCACCTCTACGCTCAAAGTAAACCGACGCGCATTGCCCGACCCCGAATTGAGCAATGCCCCCGAAACCGACAAGCAACACGAAGCCCCGCGCACCCAAAACGAGATATTGCTGACCGAAATGTGGCAAGAACTGCTAAACCTACCACAAATAAGCATCAATGATAACTTTTTTGAATTGGGCGGACATTCGCTTATAGCTGTTACGATGATGGCGCGGATTACGAAACTAACCGGCAAAACCCTACCCTTAGCTACACTGCTCGAATATCCGACTATCAAGAAGTTGGCAGGGCTGCTCGATGGCAACGAGGCTGCCAAATGGGATTGCCTGGTGCCTGTTAAGTCCAGCGGTAATAAAGTACCTATCTATATCGTACACGGAGCGGGTCTGCATGTTTTATTATTTAATACCTTAGCAGACTTGATGTGTGCCGACCAACCCGTCTATGCCCTGCAAGCCCATGGTTTGAATGGCATAGACCGCCCCTACGACTGCATAGAGGATATAGCGGCTCATTATGTTTCGGAGGTTGTTCGACACAATCCGAGTGGGCCCTATGCCTTGGCGGGCTATTCGTTTGGTGGTACTATTGCGTTTGAGATGGCAAAACAACTAACTAATGCAGGGCGCACAGTAACGCTCGTGGGTTTGTTAGATACCGTAGCTCCTGTTGATGAACCCGAAAGTAACTTGGAAAAAATGATGCTATTGGGCAAAAAGGTAGGTGCTGCACTGGGTGCTATTGTCAAAGACCCGCTGCCGAGTTTGCAATATCGCGCCAACAACCTACAACGCAGTTTTCATAGGCTAAAAGCAAAAATAGGGGTCGCCGAACCCGACAGCGATTCGACCGCCGATGCCAATTATTTAGTTGATGAAATGAATAGCCGTGCCTACGACAATTATCGATTAAGCCCATATAGCGGCAAATTACACTTGTTCCGCGCCGAATCGCGCCGATATTATGTAGCCGATACCGAATATTTGGGCTGGCAACCCTACGCCCAACAAGGCGTAACGGTTATCAATATCAAGGGTGACCACCATACCTTATTTTCACATCCTCATAATATTGAGTTTGCCAAAAGGCTACAAAGTTGCTTAGACGAAGTACATAGCAAAATAAAGGCATGATTAGGTAAGTAGTGTGCGCCGAGGATTTGGCTTTGCATCCTAATATTCATTTCAGACTGTTCAAAAGCAAGTATAACCGAAAATCGTCAATTCAAAATTGTCAAAAAGTAGTGGTTTGATTTTTAAGTTTTGAGTATTAATTTTGCTTATATGTATCCATTTCCAAGCGTTAGGACTTAGGAAATAGCCTTGGATAATTGAGATATTAGTTCAAGAACTCCCCTAAGCCCCTCAAAGAGGAATTTATACGAGATATAATTTGCTGATTATCAATAATTTATAATAAATTATAAAAATATTCAATGTGTATTATCTTTAAAATGCCGTAGACATGTTACATCGGTAGTATCTAACAGACACAAGTCTGCGAATGCCGTAGGCATGAAATTCGTGTAAGTTAAGTATATAAAACGCAATTATTTAGCTATGCAGCGGTGAAACTTGGCATTTTTTTTGCTGTATATTTAGACTATAGTACTCATGTTACGCAGCATAGCTTAAAATACTGTTTAAACGACCTTTAAACGAGGCATTTTTATAGCATAGAAAAGCCAATTTTAGCTCAAAAATCGTTGTGGCGGGTCTAAGGGGCTAATCCGGCGTTTTTGGCAGGTAAAAATCGATTGGCGGAAAGATGCCTCTGCGTAACATCAGTATAGTAGTGTAAATTGACGATACTATACTTTATATCATGCACAAACCCATATCGATGACGCAATATTTATTCTACCACATGGAGCAATTATGCTTAGGCACCGTCCTTGTGCTGTTAGGTAGCTATGCCGCGCAAGGGCAAGGCTATTATACCAAACCTCAGCAGCAGCCCTATGCCGAGAGTGCAATTGGAATCCATTTTTTTGAAGGTTCTCTGAAGCAAGTAGAAGCCTATGCACAAGAGATAAATAAACCAATATTTATCGATGTCTATGCCAAGCATTGCGGACCCTGCGAACGCATGGAAGATGTGTTTAGGCAAGTAGAAGTAGCGCGGATCTATAATGCCCAGTTTGTCAATTTTAAGATAGATGCCAACACAGAAGACGAGTATGAGAAACTAACACTCCTGAGCATTTCGTGCGAGCGATCTCCCACATTTGCCTACTTCGACCACAATCTAGCTCCCTTAGAAGTAATAGTAGGTGAGCAAACCCCTGAAGCAATGATATACTACGCCGAATGTATGGCGCGAGAGGATTTATGCGGAAAAGCACCTTGGTATCAGCGGAAACTGAACGAAGAGCCAAGCACAGAATCCTCCTATGAATATAGTAAGCAAACACAAGCTATCGACTTAGAAGTACCTAAAATAGCATACGAACAACCACCATATCAAACCGAGGACAGACAGCAGAATCTACCATATAGAACGCCAGAAACAGAAATGAACGCGGGCAGCAATTCGCAACAACTATATAACAAAACTACTCCTATTATTGAACCGACATATATCGCAACTACACCAACAGATAAATATGGCAGTTCGCAACAGGAAGCCGACTACCAACCGATGAGTGATACATACGAAAACAAACAATATCAAAATTCGCCGCCTCTGAATCCAAGCACGCCCAATTCGGGTGTTCGTACCTATACACCTAATAGCCCCCCTACGACATATACACCAACACAGGCTAAACCCGTACCCAACGATAATTATAATCATACGACATTGCCAACAAGCAAATCATCTGCTAATAGTGCATATCCCACCCCCCCTGCCATTAGCAAACTCGATTTGCCTGCTGATAGCTATATACCCGCAGCACCAATAAAGAGCATCAAACCACCCATCGCCCGACAGATAGCCCCACCTGATAATTGGGAGCAACTGAAAGCGCAAATGTTGCCTTTTAGCGCATTGTCGAGCCAGCGTTTCAAGAAGCAACGCTTAGCCGAGTTACAGATGGACTATGACAATGGTCAGCTATCAGTAGATGGGCTTAAAGAATACGCCTATTTGCTCAAAGCACTACGAAAGCCCTATGACGAGGCAGTGAATAGAACATTTTGGCAAGCCAAGGAAGAAGGATATACCGATTTGTTTGAGTTTGCCTATGATTTTTTGCTCAATGCCGAAACAGATGCTATTGCCTATATCATCTATCATCTCGATAGCTATAAAAAATATAAGGGCAAAGCACTGAACGAACGTCTGGAAATGGCTATCCGCGAAAGCATATCGCAAGCTGCCGAAAGCCGAAATGCTGTACTATTCAACAACACAATAGGGTTGGTAAAATCAGCCAAGTTAAACGACGAAGATCGGCTTATTTTTGACCTTCAACGACTTTATTACTCAGGCACCAATGACTGGAACAACTATACCCGCGTTGTAGAACGCTATATGACCCGCCTCAAAGTAACCGACCCTTTCTTGCTCAACGAAGTAGCTTGGATGTACCACCAATACGTAACCGATGCCAATAAGTTGAAAGATGCCTTAGCTTGGGCTAGGTTGTCGGTACAAACCATCAGCGATTATGAAAATAACTATACCTTGTCGGCAGTACTGTATAAGTTAGGCAACTTTGAAGAAGCCCGCGCTATTGCCCAACAAGCTATCAAAATTGCCGAAATTAACGACGGCGATTATGACCGCGCCGAGCGATTATTAGGCAAAATCAATGCTATATCCCGATAAGGCTTGATATAATACTGAGTACGCAATCCGTTCCTATATGCGCGAAAGGTATGTAGGAACGGATATTAGTTTGGATAGATAGTATTCGGTCTATTGGGGCATTTACCCTATCAATTCAAAGATGATATAGATAAGCAAACCCACCGTACCGCCAACTAAGGTGCCGTTGATGCGGATAAATTGGAGGTCTTTGCCCACTTCGGTTTCGATGATGCCGCCTACTTGGTCTTTGTCCCATCCGCCTACTACATTGCTAATGTGCTCGGCAATCCATGTGCGGTTATTTTGCACTATTTCGAGCAATTCGCGTTTGAGCCATACATCTATTTGTTGTTGCAAATCGGGGTTGGTGGCTACTTTTTCGCCTAAGCTCGTAATGGCATTGTGTATTTGATGCCTAATTTTGGAATGTTCCGATTGTAGGTTTTTAATCACCTCGTTTTTGGTACGTGTCCAAATATTATCGGTATAGTGGGTTAGCGTTTCGCTTTGCAATACGCTATTTTGCAATTCTTCTATTTTGGCTTTGTAATCGTCGGAGTGGCGGAGGTTGTGTATCAGTTCGGCGGTCATTTGGTTATATTCGCCGCGTAGTCGGTGTTGTGGGTCAGCGGCAATTTCGCCTAAAAAGTTGTCGGTAGCATCGATGATTCGGTCGGCGATGGGTGTGACCTCTATGCTTTTCAGGAAGCGGTCGGTAATAGACAGAAATCGGTTCGGTTCGGTCATTTTTTGCTTGATCCACTCGCGGTTATCGGGTTTTTGCAGGTATTCGCGTAGCATAGCTATGCCTTTATCGAGCATAATTTCGTGGTGTCCTTGTTGGACGAAATATTGCAGTGCATCGGACGCAATATCGCCCATATCGACTTCGCGCACCAATCGCGTCACCTTATTTTTGAGTTGGGCATTGATTTGTTCGTCGTCTAATCCGTTGAGTGCTTCGGGTATGAGGCGCACCACTTCTTGTACTACGAGCAGGCTATTTTCGGGGTCGCGCAACCAATTGGCAACCCCGATGCTCACTTGCAGATTGTCTATTTTTTCGCGTATGACCCTATCGGCTAAAAAATTGCCTGTCACGAATTGCCCCAGATTGCTGCCTATGCGTTGTTGGTTGGTGGCAATAAGGTTGGTATGGGGTATGGGCAAGCCCAATGGGTGGCGAAATAAGGCGGTAACAGCAAACCAGTCGGCTAAGGCACCCACCATAGCGGCTTCGGCAAAGGCGCGTATAGCACCCGCCCAATGGTATTGTGGTTCGACGAGGCGTGCTATAATAAATATAAGGGTCATCAGCAGCAGCAAACCCGTAGCTACCTGCTTCATTCGGCGCAATTCGGTCTGCTTGGCTATCCGTGCTTCTTCGGACGAAGGCGATTCCATAGGCGATTAAAAGGGCGTAAATAAAAATAAAATGGGTGTTCGGCGGGTGGCTTATTTTTTTAGCAATAACTGTTCTTTCGATTTGTCGAATTTCCACTCGCTAAATTTGTCTAAAAACGATTGTCCGAGCAGCAAACTCGCATCTTTGCTATCCATAATAGCCGCCTTGACGTTTTGGACGGTAAAACTACCGATTTGGACACTTTCCAATACAATTAATGGGCAAGTTACTTGGCTACCGTCGGCAATTTTGTAGGTTTCGGTTTGCTTAGTATAGTGTTTTTTGCTAATAATACCTTCGCGCAGCAATTCGCGCTCCAAAACTGACGAAATGATCATATCTGATGCGCCCGTATCGAGCAGAAAGTATTTTTCGATACCGCCAATGCTTATTTTGACGCGCGTTGTGCCGTTGTATGATATAGTAGGTATAGCCTGTTCGGTCGGGCTGCCCAGCACATCGCTGCCCGATTTTGAAGGCGCATCTTGCGTGGCTGTTGGTGCATTGTTGGCGGCGGAAAGGTTTATTTCTCTAATACACTGCCCAATCATCTCGACGGCAAGCGGCGAGTTGAGGTCTAAGTTCTCCAAATCGCCAAAGGTTGCAGAAGATTTGAGGAGTTTTTCTAAGGAACATTCACAATATTTCAGTGCCAATTTGCTATCTATGGATATGCCAGGTGCTGCCATAGCTTCCTCTTGGCATCGTTGGAGAAATAATTGTCGATGCGGGCCTTGCTCCAACAAAGAGCTTAAATCGGAAAATTTAGTATCGGCACTCAGGTTTTCGTTGGCACATTCTTCGGCTTTTTTTAGCACATCGGGTGGCAGATTTTTATGGTCGCCCGCCAAACCAATTTGGCTTATTTCATCAAAGGTCATACTACCTATCATCATTTCTGCGAGGCAAGTACACACTTTTTCGGGTTCTTTGTACAGTTTGGTCTGTTCTGCCCGAAGCGAGGAGGCACATTCTTTTACTACCTCGTCACGCGGGAGGGCTAATCCGTCTTTTGTATAGATGTATTGAGGGTCGAGGGCAGCATTTGGATCCGCCTTTGACGGGGTGTTTGTCTCATTAGATAGCATAACATTCAAAACGCAGAGCTCCATTTCTTGTTTTAGCTCGGGATCCATGCTATCGAGGTCAAACCCGCCGCCTGAATCCATCGCTATAAATTCGACAGCCGTGAATTGGTCAAACATAATTTCGAGCATACAGCCACAAATTTTTTGGGCGGTTGGGTTGTCTATCGATTCATTTTCCATGCTTTTGGCGCACTCATCAATCAACCGGACGCGCGTGTCTACTTTCATGCCATCTTTGGTATAAAAATAGGCGGGGTCGGGGTCAGGTGTATCTTGAGCGGCAAGAGGTGCGCATATCCAAGCAAAAAGTATGGCTATTAAGCAAACACGGCGGCATAGTAATAGGTTCGGCATCATAAAAAGTAAAATTGGTATGAGGTGATGAATATAGCAGTCGGTACAAGCGCGTACACAACCCCGAACGTGCAAAGATAACCCATTTATTCCGATGTTATGCAATGGCATTAGTGTTGGGCTAAAACATAAATCTAGGTGTAGGGTATAGGGTTTTGGGTATGGGGTAATGAGCAATACTTATCTAATAATGTCTGATGTCGCTGCATATTCGATTAGTTCCCCGACAAGGCTAAGTAGTTACAATTAGGTATTGCAAGGGCTATTTTGTGGCAGCCATAAACTCTCTGCTCATAGAGATGAGACACGCCAATATCTATCTACAAAATAAGGGTGGGCAAAAGTTTGAAAATACCGAAAAATTGCCGCAAATTTACGCCAAAAATCGCGCTATGCTACCCACTGCTCAAATAGTAACCGCTTTGTCTCGGTTGACGACGCGAGGCAATCGGGCTATGAGCCATCTTAACCGTTTTACTTTCAGCACCCAACCATGCAACCTATATTAGCTATTATTCTCAGCATTGCCGGTATTTTCGCGCTCTTGGTAGCGGGCAATCGGCGCAACGGCGAGCGGTACCAGCAATGGTGGTCGCCGCCTGCCGCTGTTTTGCTCTTATTGTACGTATTGTATGAATACCACAGCAGCCGCCCCGAAATTTTGGATTCGCTGCGTCAGGTAGGCTATTTAGATTATGCCGAGTTGGTGGTTAGTTTGTTGGCAATTATCTTGTTTGCCTTAGCCAAGATGGGCATCAATGCCGCCAGCGGGCGTTTTGGCGCACCACCCGCCGATAATGTCGTGCAGTCGGTGCCGCGTTTTTCGATAGCCTATAAATTGGACAAAGAGAAAAAGGTGACTCTGCGCAAAGAGTGGATTTTTGTGCGCTTATATTTAGATTATTTTATATGGTTTGCTCTGGGCGTATTTTTACTTACGTTGATGTGGGCTATATTACGCGCTACTACTGCCGATTTGCCCCCGCTGCCCTCGATGAGTGCTTTGTCGCTGCTCATCGTTCTCGAAACGTATTGGTATCTATACCACCCACGCTTAGAACAGCCCGATGCAAACCCCGCTGCCGCCGTAGCCCCTGCGCAAACCCCTACCGACTATTATAATCTTTGGGAAGAGTATCAGCGTGTATGGTTTGATAAGTTATTGTTGGCTTGGCACTACAAAAGCCCCGCGCCCGAATTGATAGCTCCCGCCAACGTTCAGATTACGGAAGCCCGCAATTTGCTGAACGCAGGCTACCAATTGTCGGTCAATGATTATCATATCATCGAACGCCTATCAGCCTACGACGATTTGTTGATAGACGACGGCATGAGCGACAATGTAGCCCCGATTTTGTTCAGCGTATTGCTGCGCCGATTGATGGACGGCGAAAATATTTTGGTACTCACCGCCAAACGCTGCTACAACAACTCTGCCTATCATCAGCGCGTAGTGCGGTGGATAGATGACTGCTTTTATCGCCTTACTGCCAACCGCGATTTTTGGCGCGTGCAATTGTTTAGCAAAACCGAAGATGTGCAGCCCCTGTCGCGCATCATCGTCACATCGGCAGATGATATTTTGGAAAAAAATATCACGGCGCACCAATGGTTCAGCAGCCTACGCACGGTATTGTTCCTCAACGGCGATGAGATATTTACCGAATCGCTGGCTGCCAATAATATTTTATTAGAAACGCTGCGCGACCGATACCCGAACATACAATCGGTCGTATTGTCGGACTACCGCGAGGCATTGCAATCGTCGGTAGCACGCAACCTAAGCGTCAAGAGCGATTTGAAAGAAGTAAGGCTGCGTCCTGCCCCGCCCCTCAAATCATTTGTACTTATCTGGAAATTGGAAGGCGACACGCTGTTTCAACACAAAGTATTGGCGGGTCATATCGAAAAACATTTGGGAGCAGAAGCTGTATTAGCCCTATTAGCCCGACGCGAGCGACTGACACCGCTGCGTATGGCAGGGCAAGAACAATTGCCGTACTACGAGTATTTAGAAGAATTGGACAATAACCAAACCGCCTTGCTGACCGAACCCGTAGCAGCGCGTACCCTAAAAGACAAAGGCGTAAACGAAGTGCAATGTGACGAAGCCGCTTTTCTGATGCCTATTGCTAACGAATATGTATTGTTTGCCCGCGACAACGACCATAACCTACCCATAGCCCACCGCCGTTGGGAGGCATACAGCCGCCAAAACGTCATGGTGCATCTGGTATGCCCACCCTATTTGCTGCGCGATTATTTTATCGATAACCTCGAATATTTTTCACGCACGCCACTATATGCCCTATCATCAAAAATGATGATTAGCCGCTTGAAACGGCACGCTCTTTATTAGAACGCTTGGTCAATTCGGAATTGCCCGAAAGCATTATACTGAACCAATTGCATTGGATTAATCCCAAAGCCGTATTCGTCAAACAAGAATTGAGCGATTTGTTCCGTTTAGCATTCGGTATCGACATCATCGCTTCAAATTACCTGAGTATCAAAACGGTATATGAGTTCGACAAAGCAGAAGACTCGTACCAGCGCATTACAAAATATAGTCTGCTGCCGCGCATCAAAGACGATGTTAGTTTGTCGTTCCTGCGCAATGTAGATGTGATAGATAATGCCCGCAATGTCCTGAAAGTAATTGCCGCCGACTTATTGTTTCAGAATTACCTGCCAGGACAAATACACGCCTTCAACGGCAAATCGTATAGCGTGATGGGCTATGATAGACTGAACCGCAAATTGTCGGTCAATCATCGGTCGCCCGAACCTATTATCGCTTACCGCCCCGACCTATCCCTGACACTGCTGCGCGTAGATGAACCCCTAACCGAAAGCCACCGCAAAATTATAGCCGACGAGTTGAGCCTCGAACTGTGCGAAGGGGCTTTTGAAGTAGCTACGCACGGCTATTTTTCGTTCCAATCAGATTTTAGCCTCGCCAAGAATACGTATACCTATACCACCGTAGGCGAAAGCGAAGTGCCCGTGCGCGAATACCAATTGGGCAGAATGCTAACCGTTACTATCAACGTCAATAATGATACGCTGGATATAGCCAAAACAACAGCTACTTTGAGCGTATTGATGCACGAAATTTTTTATACCTTATTTCCCGAAACCCACCAATACCTCATCGTCGGGTCGCCGATAAACGACACGGTCATTAAGGGCATGTATGCCAAATTATATCCCAACGTGCGCGTCAAAAATGCCGTACCCAACCTCACCGAGCGCGTCATACAATTGTGTATACTCGAAGATGCGTTTCAGGATTTGGGCTTAGTGCAAAGTTTGTTCGACAAATGGGATTACCTCCTTCGCATCGCCGACGACTATCTCGCTTGGCTGCAAACGGGCACCGAAAGCAATACCACCACGCCATTCGCCACGCCTACCAACGAAGAGCAAATTTTCCGCCGCGTTAAGTTCGACAAATCGCGATTTTTGAGCTATGGCACTCCCGAAACCCCACCCGATTTCTTAGACCTCGCAGGTGCATCTGCCCTGCTGCGCCAATTGTTGGGCAACAACTTTTTGAGTAGCGAACGCAAAGGATTTTATCGGGCATAACTGCTATTAATTTTATATAAATATTGATGCTACTACCTGCCCATAGATATTCAAAATAGGATAGGTATTTTTTTATCACCACTCAACCACGTATATTAGTTATTATGCCTTGGTGGCAAGATTATTTTCGCGAGGCTTGGGAGCCGATGCAACATTTGGTCAAAACGCCCGATACTACTACCATAGAAGCCGATTTTATCGAGGCGTTGCTGTATGAGTATGGCTACCGCCGAGTGTTGGACGTGCCCTGCGGGTCGGGGCGCATAGCAATTGAGTTGGCTAAACGAGGTTTCAATACAGTAGGCATAGAGTATAACCCCGATGCCGTTGCTGCCGCCCAACGCAGTGCCCAACGCCATCGACAACAAAAGCGCACCCATTTTGAAGTAGGCGATATGCGCCAGTTGTCGTTTAGTGCCGAGTTCGATGCCGCTTTATGCGTGTTCAATAGTTTTGGCTATTTTGACGATACCGACAACGAGCGGTTTGTGGCGGGTGTCAGCCAATCGCTGCGCCCCGAAGGTATGCTGCTATTAGATTGTCACATATTAGAAACCCTGCTGCCTGCTTGGTCGCCGCATACCGTATGGCGGTTTGAGCAATGGCTGATTGTAGAAGAACGAACTTGGGATTTGCAGCAATCGCGCATGAACGGGCAATGGACATTTGTAGCTCCCGACGGCAAACAACAACACTACAAAAGTAGTGTGCGCGTATATGGCTTTGCCGAATTAAAACAACTTTTGCATAGGCATAACCTACACATCACCGATATTTACAACGGCTATACGGGCGACAGCTATACAATGGGCGACGACAGTATGGTTTTGTTGGCACATAAAAAAGCCTAAACCGCTCTACGCAATATGACTACCGATGAATTTCGCCGCCGCTATGTCTATGATGTCCGAACCGACCTGCTCGGTGAGGGTGGTTTTGCACGAGTGTATAAAGCTACCGATACCGTTATGCACCGAAGCGTAGCCCTCAAATTTTATCACGGCGATACGGACGTCAAATACGGGCTGCTGCAAGAAATACGCAAGGTAAAGCGCCTAAAACACCCCAATATCGTGCGTTTTTATGATGTCGTATTACTCGAATCGCCTTCGGTATATGACCCCCAAGCCAAAATACAAGTGGGCGTTGCCGAATTTGTGAACGGCGGAGACCTGAACGATTTTGTCAAAACTTTTCCCGACGAAAATCAATTGAACAAAGTAGTGCGCGACATCTTAGCAGGATTAGATTATTTGCACCAAAACGGCGTAATACACCGCGATATTAAACCCCAAAATATATTGCTCGAACGCCACAATAATCAACAATTTACGGCAAAATTACCGATTTTGGATTAGCAAAAAGTTTAGAAAGCAGTTCACTATCGTCCAAACTAATGGGCACGATGGAATATATGTCGCCCGAACAATTCGACACCAATAAATTTGGCATAGATGGTAAAATAGGCGTTGGCGTAGATATTTGGTCCTTGGGCGTTATCCTACACGAGCTATTCACAGGCGAACTACCCTTTGGCAACCGCCACGAAGGAGCTACGCACGAGCAATTATTGTTCAAGATTTTGCAAAAAGATATACGCTCCGACTTAGAAGACGTGCCCGAACCCTTTCGCACCCTCATCAGCCGATGTCTAGTGCGCAAAGCCGCCCAACGCGCCCGCAGTGCGCGAGAACTCATCGATTATTTAGACGGCAAACGCCCACTAAGCCCTGAACTATTATCCGAAGAGCTATCTACTACCACAAGTAATGTGCTGACAAGTGCCGAGAAAAAAAGGCATTTACTCCGAAGTCTTTGCCTAACACCCCTATACCTCGTATGGGCAGCCTACCAATGCCAAAATTCTACCCCGCCCCAACCTGACAAAGCCGATGCCCTCACCGAGCTTATTTGGTGGGCTGTGCCTGCTTGGTTAAGTGTTTGCGTAGGGGTATTGCTATTGGTTATGCTCCTGCTTTGGCTGCTATGACCTCAGAATCTGCCACCAATAGTGGCTGATCTTGGGCAAATATAGTCGTAGTACCCAAAAGCATTTCCCACATCTAATATCGAGATTTGACCTTATTTTTTTGGTTTGATGCTCAAAAAACGACCTCTATCGTCAAACAATAAGGTTGTTTTGTCCGATTCGTACCTAAACACAACTACCTCATACGTTTCGTCGCCTTTGATATCGACTATGCGCATCGCGCTATCTTCTGAAATAGCGGCGGTAGTTATCCTCTAAATAACAAAATACATCATTGGGCAATTGGTCTAAGCGGATAGCCGCTCGCATCGATAATATTTTGCCGTTGGGGTCAAGCGTAGCGGTGCTAACCTGTCCTTTTTCGTATAGGATAAGGTATAGTTTGCCCCGTCTTTTCCCAAACGGTGGTCGGTAGTCCTGCGCTATTTGGGAACAAGCGTGTAAATTTAGAAAATAAACGCGGTGGCACGTCAGAGCGTTTGATTTTTTGCGTCTGCCCCCAAGCAGATAAGGATAATACGAGGCAAAAGCCCAAGAGTAGGCCTCTGTAATGCGACAAAATGGTTCTCATGTTTTGGGGTAGTGACGGCGGGTTGTCCGTCTGTTTGATGATAAAAAGAGAAGGTAACTATTTAGGGTATGGGGTTTTGGGTATGGGGTAATGGGCAATACCCATCTAATAATGCCCGAAATCATAGCATATTCGATTAGAAATAGCTATTCTTGGGGCTGCCCCTATAAGGCTAAATAGCTACAAAGAGAATTTGTTCGGTAGGTAAATCAACTGCAAAGATACGGCATCTTTCAGAAGTTTGGGTTTATTTTTTCGCTTTCAGTATTTTGCGTAATTTTGCATCCATGAAATTGCCTGACTTTTTTATCGTAGGTGCGCCCAAATGTGGCACCACCGCCCTATACGATTATTTACAGCAACATCCTCAAATATGGCTGCCGCAAAAAGAATTATACTATTTTGGCAGCGACTTTACCTTTCGCCACCCGCGCCCGACCGAAGCCTACTACCACTCTTTATTTGCCGACGCGCCCGACCGCGCCACTTGTATTGGCGAAGCGTCGGTTTGGTATTTGTATGCCCAAAATGCCGCCGCCGAAATAAAACGCTTCAATCCCAATGCCAAGATAATTGCCCTATTGCGCCGCCCCGACGATATGCTCTACTCGCTACATAGCCAGCAATTGTATGCGGGCAACGAAGATATAGCTGATTTTGCCCAAGCCTTAGCTGCCGAACCCGATCGCCGCAAGGGTAGCCGCCTGCCACCCCACATAGGCTGCCCCTACGAAGCCTTGTATTATAGCCAAGTGCCGCGCTACGCCACACAGTTGCAGCGTTATTTTGATGCCTTTGGGCGCGATAACGTCTTAGTCGTCCTATTCGACGATTTAGCAAGCAATCCCGCTGCTGTTTATCGGCAGACGCTCCAATTTTTGGGCGTGCCCCACCACGAATTACCCCAATTCAAACAAATTAATCCCAATAAAACGGTGCGCAGCCCGCTATGGCGCGACTTGCTGAAACAACGCCCCGCTTGGCTCGTGCGTGCTGCCCAAATACTGCTACCCTCGCGCCGCTTGCGACAAGGCATCGTCAGCCGACTTTGGGCAATGAACACCCGCTATACACCGCGCCCGCCCTTGCCCGCCCACCTACGTCAGCAATTGATAGACCAATTTGCCGACGACATAAACCAACTATCCGCCTTATTGCAGCGCGATTTATCGGCATGGCAATATCCTCCTCTGCTAAAAGCGCAAAATTCATAGAAAAAAACCAGAAGTCATCAGAAAACAAAACTTGTCCTCTATATGCAGCAGCACGCCTACTTTTAACAAAAGATAAATTCGCCTTACAACAACCAAATACCCGCACAAGGCGTTATGCTAATACATAGTCTACTCCCAAGATTCTAATCTTTGAATCTTCCAAAACGCACATTAGGCATAAATGATAAAAGTGCGGCAGCAAAGCCCAAACAAAAATATTTTTTTTGGTGTTTGCGTATTTACAATAAATATATATTTTTATTTACTACAAAATATATCTTTGCTCCTCCCCATTGCTATCATGCCTGCTATGGCATAGACGACCAACCACATTTTACTACTAAACCCCAATACCTCGTTTCGAGGCATATCGCGCATGCTTTCTCGTTCCTTTTACTTTCTCATTTTGTGCTTCTTATTGGGTAGCAATGCCAGCAACCTGCACGCCCAACGCGGTGGCAATAACCTAATACAATTTTCGGGTATGGTCTTGGCAGCCGATAGTCTATCACCTGTTTATTATGCAGGGGTTTATAATTTGACGGCTAAACGCGGCGAATTGAGCAACGCACAAGGCTTCTTTTCGATGGTCGTCCGCACGGGCGACCAGATACGCTTCACAGCCGTAGGCTACCAACCCGCTATCATTACAATCCCCGACCAACTACCCAACGATACATATAGCATTATCCAGTTTTTAGCCCAAGACACCATCGAGCTGCCTACGGTCACGGTGCGCCCCTACCCCGTTCCGTCGCAGTTCGAGCAAGCCTTTTTGATGCTCGATTTGCCCAATACCGAATTGCAGCAGGCAAAGGAAAATTTAGACCGCGAAGCTGCTCGCCGCTCCTATGATGTGTTGGCAATGGACGGCAGCGAAAATTTCGACCTACAAATGCGCCAATATCTCCAATCGACCTACTCAGCAGGGCAATACCAGCCCATTCAATTGCTAAACCCCATTGCTTGGGCTGCCTTTTTTAAAGCACTCAAAAAAGGCGATTTCAAGCGGCGCAAATATCATTAGATGCTATGAGCCAAATGGTCTCTCCTTCCAAACAGCTATATCCGCAAGCCGTAAATCGTGGGCTACGAAAATAAAGTACAATACCTACCCCTTTTCAATCGGCGTTTTAGCGACCCGAAGACCAAATTTTTATTTTTCCTAAAAATATTAACGATGAAATTTGTTGATGTAAAAAACGATATTGCATTTCGCAAGGTGTTCGGCAACGAAAACCGAAAAGAAGTCCTGATTTCTTTTCTGAACGCCGTGCTTGACTTTCATGGCGACCAACGCATTGAACAAGTAGAAATCGTCAATCCCTATCAACTACCCAAGCTCAAAGGTGGGAAAGTAACCATCATCGACGTAAAAGCAACCGACCAAGCAGGGCGCACCTATATCGTCGAGATGCAAGTAGGCAACGTAAGTGGTTTTGCGAAACGAGTGCTTTTCTATTCGTCGAAAAGCTACTCCGACCAAATCAAACGCGCCGACTTCTACCAAAAACCACGCCCTGTTATTTTTATTGGTATACTCAACTTTGTTCATACCCAAAACAAAGGATATATCAGCCGCAGCCAAATCAGAGACGTAGAGACAGGAGAGCAAACCCTCGGAGATATGGAGTTCGCTTTTATTGAATTACCCAAATTCAACCTAACGCTACCCGAACTCAAAACGTTAGCAGAAAAATGGATCTATTTTATCAAAAATGCCGAAGACATCGAAGTTGTGCCCGAAAACGTCAATGACGAGGGCTTGAAATCTGCTTATGAGGAGGCGAATATACAAACTTGGACACAAGAAGAACTAATGGAGTCCGTAGTGAATTTCTATCGCAATGGTGTGCCAATCGCCGTAATTGCCCAGTCGCTCAATCTGACCGAGAGCCAAGTTAAGGAAATTATTGAAAGGCAGCCAAGTGGATAAATTTTTTAAAAAACGTATTTTCAAACACAAACAAGCCCGTGGCTGCCATTCTCCGCCAAGCCTCTCCTATCCCGATAATACAATGACCACCACCCACATAGACCACCTATTGCTCGAAAGCAAACACCAACGCCCCATAATAGCCGACCTAACCTATTGCCCCAATCAGCAAGCCAAACCCGTTATCATATTCTTACACGGCTTTAAGGGATTTAAGGATTGGGGGCATTTCAACTTGTTGGCGCAACTGTTTGCCGAAGCCGGTTTCGTATTTATCAAGTTCAATTTTTCGCACAACGGTACTACACCCCAACAACCCACTGAATTTGCCGACCGCGAAGCCTTTGCCAACAACAATTTTAGTATCGAACTCGACGACTTAGGCGTAGTTATCGATGCGCTATGCAGCAATCAACTGCCCGTATCACCCCACGAAATAGACACCCGCCGCCTCTACCTTGTTGGTCATAGCCGCGGCGGAGGGATTGCCATACTAAAAGCCCGCGAAGATGAGCGAGTCAAAAAAATAGCGGTTTGGGCATCAGTCGCCGAGTTTGGACGATATTGGTCGGCGAACATCTTACAACGCTGGCGCGAAAATGGCGTGTGGAACGTGTTGAATACCCGCACAGGCGAATCGATGCCACTCTATTGGCAGCTATACGAAAATTATTTCGACAATTTGGAGCGGTTGCACATCCCTACGGCTATGGCAGCCCTGCAAATACCCATACTGATAGCGCACGGAACAGCCGACGACGCAGTACCTTATGCCGCTGCCACCGAACTATACAACCTAAATCCGACCCATACGCAATTGCTCACCATAGAACAAGGCAACCACGTGTTTGGGGCAAGTCACCCCTTTGCTGCCGCCCAATTGCCCGAACATTGCCAAATAGTATTCCAAGCTACGGCAACGCATTTTAGCAATTGACCAACAAATCCAAATCTGGGTTTCAAGCAGCAACTTTAAGCAGCAATATTGCTCAAAACAATCGCGTCTGAGTAGCTTGGTCGGCTTCTGCCTCGCCGATAAAAGGCGGCAATTGCCCTATATCAATGCCTTGGGGAGCGAGCAATTGGGTTAATAGGGAGTGAAAATACCGACAAATTTGGGGCGCATACAAATCCCCAGGCGAATGTAGGAATACGTAAGGCGTTTTGCCCTGAATTATCCACTCCGCCGCATATTGGGCTACCAATTGCAAGCGTTCGGCATTATTTTCGGGCAAATGGTGTCCCACATATCTAATGACGGGCTGCTGGGCAGTAGCTGCAAAATAGGCGGGCATTTGGGGCTTTTTGCGCTGTGCTTCGCGGGTCAGCGGGTCGTCGTCGTTGAGTTGGTGTAGGGCAGCCGTATCAAACACAGCTCGATTGATATGGTATTGAGCCAATAAATCGTCTAAATGTTGGGCGTATGTATCGGAGCTAAAAAATCGCGGTGGCGTACCTCTACTGCATAACGATAATCGGGCGGCAGCAAAGGCAAATATTTTGCCAAAGTAGGTAGCATCTTCGGACCGAAGGTAGGAGGCAATTGCAAAAATAGCAGCCCGATGCGCGATTGTAGAGGCTGCATTGTTTGGAGAAAATGTACGGTTTCGCGCTCCATATTGTTCAGCAAATAATCGTGGGTAATAAGGCGCGGAAACTTGAACATAAACCGAAACGATTCGGGCGTTTCGTGTTTCCACCGCAGGAGCATATCGGCAGCGGGCAAGCTGTAAAATGTAGCACTTCCTTCTACGCTATTGAACACGCGAGCATACTGCCGCAGGTAGTCGGGCGATTTGGCGCGGCGGCTGAACAAAGTGCCGCACCATTCTTTGTTTGCCCATACGGGGCAGCCGAGATAGTAAGCGCGTAGCATAGGCAAATAAGCTCTATTAGCAGTAATAGTGTCAATAAAGCATTCAAAGATAAGGAAATATCGCCGCTTTTAGGTACTTGGACGGCATATATTATTGCGCTTAGGGCGAAACACACCTTAAAAGCCTATCTTTGTGCCTGCTCGACGGTTCAGTAGTTACCGTTATCTAAGCCTATGCCTGCTCAGTTGCCTTTTTCGCCCGCTATCTTATTCGATACCTCTTTCGATGCCGCACAATTCGAGGTATTGGCTTTGGACTTGTTTCGCTACCAAGCCGCACACAACGAAGTATATAGACAATACATTTCTTTGTTGGGCGTAGACCCATCTGCCGTTTGTACGCTTATCGATATACCTTTTTTGCCCGTCGAGTTGTTTAAGCAATGGCGCATCGTGACAGGAACTTTGCCCGTTGAACACATTTTTACGAGTAGCGGCACGACAGGCAGCATTACATCAAGCCACTACGTAGCTGATTTGGGCTTGTATAGACAAAGTTATACGCGCTGTTTCGAACTATTTTACGGTTCGGTTGCCCGATATGCCGTCCTTGCCCTATTGCCCGCCTATTTAGAGCGGTCGGGGTCGTCGTTGGTCTATATGGCACAAGATATGATAACCCAGAGCCAACGCCCCGAAAGTGGGTTTTATCGCTACGACCACGCTCGCTTGGCGGGTACGCTACAAGCACTAAACGCGAAAAAGCAAGCAACATTACTCTTAGGCGTAACATTTGGCTTGCTCGATTTTGCCGAATCTTACCCTCAGCCCCTGCCTCATACAATAATTATGGAAACGGGCGGCATGAAGGGCAGAAGGCGCGAAATGGTGCGCCCCGAAGTGCATGACATTCTGCAAAAAGCATTCGGCGTATCGGCTATCCACTCCGAATATGGCATGACCGAGCTACTTTCGCAAGCCTATTCCGAAGGAAATGGGCTGTTTCGTTGTCCGCCTTGGATGCGCATATTGCTACGAGACCCATACGTACCTACTCATACCTTGCTGCCTCCCACCATAGAACAAGTGTCTATTGCAGGAGCTATCAACGTTATAGATTTGGCTAATATTCATTCCTGCGCCTTTATCGCCACTGCCGACCTCGCCCGACAATATGCCGATGGGTGTTTCGAGGTCTTAGGGCGTATGGATAACAGCGACATACGCGGCTGCAATTTGTTGGTCACATAAACGAGCAAATACATTTTGTTTCCCCTCCCGACATAGCCTAATATTGGGGGCGCGTAGCTATTTAGGGTATAGGGTTTTGGGTATGGGACGATGGGCTATATCTATCTAATAATGCCCGAAATCATTGCATATTCGATTAGAAAATAGCTATCCTTGTGGACTGTTCCTACAAGCCTAAATAGTTACGGGGGCGCAAACTTCTGTATGTGCTCGAAATATGGCACTGCGCTCCTATCAATAGAAACGGAGGCGCGGGTTTGCACCTTACTCCGTCTCCTCTAACTCATATAACACGTCGGCACCATCGTTGTTTTGCCATAGAAATAAACCGAGTGTTGCCTCTATGCGCTGGGCATTACCCGCATTTCGGCTGAAATGGTAGGCAGCAGACAATTGGGTTTTGCCTATGCGCCCGCCCGCCTTGACCGACATAAAATAAGGGTCGCCATTGATGCGATAAGCCGCCCCCACAAACAAACGATGCTGATAATCGAGTTGTAAGTTGATGTCAAGAAGAGGGCGAAGTGCTGTATTCGCAATACCCGATTGAATCAAAAATGCTTGCATCATCACCGATGGTTGTATATAAAAACGGTCAGCTATATTTATAGAATAGCCCGTTTGCAAAAACATCGTTCTGCTAAATTGGTGGTTGGTGCCTGGCTGTGTAAATTGGAAGGTAGGCTGATTGAAATGCGCCATAGTAGCTCCTAAATACCAATTGCGCCATGTAATTAGGGCGGCAAAACCCCAATTAAATTTGATTGCCCGCTCGTTGAGCAATACCACAGGCTGCGGATTGAAAGGATTATTATAAATGGGGTCTTGCGAATCAAAATGCAATATACCCGCCTGAACGCCTACTTGTATGACCGCTTGTTTGCTCAATATAAAGCGGTAATTATACAGCCCGTTGATGTCTAAATATCGCTTGTTGGTGGGGTAGCGAGTGCCGCCTATAACCGAATAATCGTCGTAGTGGTGGTAAGTAGTGGTGATGCCAAACGCGCTCCGAATGGTATCAACGTTGGTATGCGCAAAGGCACTGATGGTATAGGGATTCGAACCATACCCCGACGACCAACGACCCGACACCCCCACCGTAGGCAAGGCGCGGCTACCTGCAAAGCACGGATTATAAAGCAAAGGCTGCCAATAATATTCGCCCAAAAAATCGATGCGGTTCTGGAGCATTTGCGCCACAGCAGTTGGTTGCACCAGCCCGCAAACGGCTAATAGTAGGGTAAAACGAATGAGGTACATAGATTTGTCGAGGGAATAAAAATTTAATGGCGGACTAATATGGGCAATCAACGGTTAGCACACACGCAGGGCGTAGCCTTGACGTGTGTGCATTGTTAGGCGATTTTATTTTTCCCTACCTCACCAACACCACTTTTTCATTGAGCTGCCTACTCTCGGTAATCAAGGAACAAATATACACACCATTAAGCAAATTTTGGCTTTCGACTGTAATATTATGCGTTCCTGCTGCTAAAATTTCATTCGATTGAATTGTTTTTATCAAACGCCCTTGCAAATCGTAGAGCGCAAGCGTTACCGCTTCTTCTTGTGCTAAATAAAACTGCACATTCATACTGCTGCTAAACGGATTGGGGCTGCAAACGAGTTGCTCGGAGACTAAATAGGCAGTTTGTGCCAATTGGGGTAGGTCTTTTAGGGTAAAATAGCAATTGCTCGGCTTGTTGATGGGGCTGCCGTCGCTGCTTACAATAATTTTCCCACTACCTACTATCGCTTTTAAACCAGTTTCATCAATAGGTGTATCTGTACCTGGTTTTGCATACCCTTTGCTGGGTATGGCAGACAGGATAATTTCTGTATTAGTCCAAGATGCAATAAATTGAGGATTTATTTCAACATACTCAACATAAAACGGAAGCATGGATATTTCAGGCACATTGGCATCTCTGAAATAGACCTTGCCCTTGATATCGCCAAAGCCTGAGCCATTTATGACAAATTCGGTGGGATTTTCTAAATGCCCTGCGGCGATGCTTGTAGGCGAGAAACTGCTGATGTTTATGGCACTTTTGCCGCTAACTTTGCTTTTTTTTTTACGCATTGCCTTTACATCAATGCATTTTTAGTGTTCTGTCAAAAAAAAATTTATCACTAATTTTGCATTTATTTAATTAAAATCAATTACTATAATGGCACGTATTTCTAAGGTTATTAATTTAAGTGAATCTGACAGGTTAGAGTTACTTCGTATTACTAAAAGCGGCACTAATAAAAGTCGCAAAGTTACCCGTGCCCTTGCTTTGCTATCAATGGCAGACGGAAATGATCCGCTTGTATTGGAACAAAGTTTGGGTCTTAATCGAAATGCTTATTACACGTTGAAACGTCGTTATCTTTCAGAAGGACTTTCTGCTGCCTTAGATGATCTCCCACGTAGCGGACGACCACCCAAGATAACCGAACACATAGAAGCCAAAATTACGAGCATTGCTTGTAGTGATGCTCCTGCGGGTTCGTCCAAATGGACTTTATCGCTTATTAACGATAAATTAGTTGAATTAGGTTGTGAGCATAGTTTATCAGATGAATCTATTCGTTTAGTTTTAAAAAAAGTAAACTCAAACCTTGGCAAAAAAAGCAATGGTGTATTGGCACGATAAATGGCGAATATTTAGCCAATATGGAAGATATTTTGGACATTTACGCTGCTCCGTTCAGTGGCATCCCTAGAATTTGCTTTGACGAGCGACCTTGCCAACTGATAGGTAACGTACTTGCTCCGATACCTGCCAAACCCAATAGCACCAAAAAAGAACATCAGGAGTATATTCGTAATGGTGTATGCAACGTATTATTGGCCTATGACATAGATACAGGACAACGCTATTTGATGGTAACGGAAAGCAAAACCAAAGCGGATTATGCCCAATTTATGAAGTGGCTTTTAGATACCCATTATCCGAATGCAAGTAAAATACAACTCGTTCAAGATAATTTTAGCACCCATTCTTACGGAGCTTTTTATGAAAATCTGCCCTTTGATGAAGCCCGAAAAATAAAAAACATCCTTGAATTTCATTATACGCCTAAGCATGCTTCGTGGCTAAACATGGCAGAGATAGAGTTCTCGGCACTTTCAAGGCAATGCTTAGACCGACGAATACCCAACATAGATATGCTGCGGCAAGAAGCCTTAATTTGGCAAGATGAGCGAAAAAAAAAAAGCTATAAAAGTACATTGGTCTTTTACCACAGATAAAGCAAGAGAAAAATTAGAAAATAGATATAATGAAGTTGGTAGCAAAAATAAAACAAAAACAGATGCGTAATTAAATCAAATTAATAATTAATTAATTGTATTAACTTTTCTGTTAGAACATTAGTGTTCTGACAAAAAAATTAAGGTACTAATTTTTAATATAATTACTTGATATTCAGTTACTTACATTTTTAAAATGGTCTTAAAAACTTTTCTGTTAGAACATTAGTTATTTTTTTGATCCCATCACTTATTTTTTCAAAGCCATCTGCTGTCTCATAGCATTCCATATTATTATCAATAATATGCATAGAAAGGCCTATTGCATCCAAATCAGCCGTACCGCCATTCAAAAAAGCCAATCTAAAGCGCAACCTGCCGTTTGGGTTTTGGGTATTAAATACATTATTTGATTTACAAAAAACAAATTGGCATTACCTTTAACGCCCCCTATGTATTGTGGACGTTTGTCATCAGGGTTGCGTCCATAATAACTTAGTACTTCTACGGTATCGGCTATAAAATCACCTTTGTATATTCTGTAAACTGCAATTGTTGAGCAATAATAATCGCGTTTGTTATGAGGTATTTTTTTGAACTAATATACCTCCCCGAAAACACAAAAGAAGAAGAATCAATGCGCTGCTCAACGGGCAAAAGCGGTGGCAGGTCGAATACAGCCATCTACTACCGTCACAGCTACCTCTCATTTTATGGGAGTAAATCTGCGCCCAAGCGGGGCTGTTTATAGCCAGCAAGCCACAAAAAAGGCTAATAGTTATAAAATTTGCATAAAATTTGCATAAAATTTAAATTTTTTGGTTAATAATGTGGTTAAAAAAAACGTTTTTTTATATAATAGAACCTTAACGGTGTTTTGGTCGAGTTTATTGCATTTGTCGTTTCAAAAATAAACTGCTACTTGATTCGCAGTTGCGTCTTGACAGGCAACTTCGCCGCACACTTCTGTAAATCGCAGGCCTGTATATTTGCGCCAAGTATCTAAGGCGCGGTGAAAAGCATTATAGGCAGGTTTATTGGTAAAAAATTCAGTGTCGTAGATAAATGTGTAGCCACCCTGCCCGTTGGCGTTGTGTAGGCGGAGTTCGTGAGGGGTATATAAGTTTTCAAAAGCAGAATTTGTAGCAAAGTTGTTGATGGCGTAAGGGATGGTGTCTGACCAAATGGGAATAGGCGAACCTGTGCCCCTGATAACCCGAATATAACCCGTGCCTGCGCAAGCACTTCGAGTGTCGCCAAGAAACTCGTCACCGTTAGACGCAAAGCCCATAGAAGGCACTATGATTTGTATAGAGTCGTCGCTCCAATACAAAATATTGTGGGTGGGGTGCAAGGCTACAAAATAATTTGCTTGGTTGGCATCTTCCATTAATACATCTCCTTTTAATGTACCAGAGTCGTTGCCATAAATAGTCAAATGTGAGGCATTAGTAGCCCGAATGCCTGCTGGGACAGAATCCTTTGAAAAACCTGTTATTACACCGCTACCGCTTTTTTTCATGGCAGCGTTGCCAACACTCAATCTCTCTTTTTTTTATAATAAAATTTTGTCTTTTCATATTTCGCACCTTTTGTTTGAGGAACTTATCGTACAATGCTGTTTTGTATTCTTTATCAAAAGTAACAGGGCTTACGAAATGTCTCGTATAGCCTACCCAAGCCTTTTTAGGGTTCACAAAACGATAGATACCCTCATTTTGCGTATCTTTTTTTACAAAGAATAGAGCTGTCCCACGTGTATGCGACCATTCGCCTAAATCATAGTTGGCGTTTTAGGGTTTCCAATTGGCTATTATTGTAACGGTGTCGTCTTTGGGTATCTCCCCTTAAATATTTTATAGGGTTCTAGGGTATATGCATTCTGTTGCTTATCCCATAAAGCTCGTCCATTAACTATTTCCCCCTCAAAACAACATCCGCCTCTTCAAAGAGCCGTGCTATGAGGGTGTGGTTGATTTTGGGTTTTAGGTACTTATCTAAGTACTTCATGGCTTCGGCACCTGTTTTGGGTGGGTTTGCGAGGTCTTCAAAGGATACCTGCCCCAAACAGTTTACTCCCAATACAGAGCATACAAACCATAAAAGCGTGGTACTCGTTAATAATTTTTTCATGTTGTAAAGTTGTTCTGTTGGCGAAAAAGATGGTTTTAGGTTTCGGCTTTCGCCTAACGCGGTTCTATGCCCATTTCCAATTGCGAATAAACTGAACGGCTTGGGCAATATCGGGTTGCAAAAAGCGGTCGGTATCTAAGGGGGCTACTTGTCGGCGAAATGCCTCGTAAATCATTTCTATCGCTGCCGACGAGCTGATACCGCCATTCTCGCGGCGGCGCAAACTCAGGGCTTGGCCAACACAAATCAATTCTATACCTAAAATAGTGGTCAAATTTTCGACTATGCGGTAGCATTTAGTAGCCGCATTAGCTCCCATACTCACGTGGTCTTCTTGCCCGTTAGACGATACAATACTATCTATCGAAGCAGGGGTACAAAGTTGTTTGTTTTGGCTTACGATTGCGGCGGCGGTATATTGCAGCATCATCAAACCCGAATGTAGCCCCGAATGTTCGGTGAGGAAGATAGGCAAACGCCGCGCCCCGTCGAGCAGTTTGTAGGTTCGTCGTTCCGATAAATTGCCGAGTTCGGCGAGTGCAATGCCCAGAAAATCGAGCGACAAGGCTAAGGGCTGCCCATGAAAATTGCCTCCGGATAAAATGGTATCTTCATCGGCAAATACTAAGGGATTGTCCGTAACAGCATTTATTTCGCGGCGCACGATGCGGCGTACATACTTAACAGCATCAAGCGACGCGCCGTGTATTTGTGGTATGCACCTAAACGAATAGGGGTCTTGCACTTGGGCTTTGGGCTGCTGCGCCATAGCACTGCCTTCGAGCCAAGCCGATATGCGGGCTGCCGAGCGTTGTTGTCCGCGCTGCTTTCGGGCGCGATGTATGAGCGGCGACAGGGGTGTGGGGTGCGCGTCGTAGGCATCAATGCTCATAGCAGCCAACAAGTCAGCCCAACGCGCCAAATGTCGAGCTTGGGCAGTGCCCCATACAGCGTAGGCACTCATAAATTGCGTGCCGTTGATGAGTGCCAACCCTTCTTTGGCTTGCAAACGCAAGGGCGATAAACCTGCTTGGGATAGTGCTTGGGCGGCAGACATGCGCTCGCCTTTATAGCGCACCTCGCCCAAACCTATCAAAGGTAGCGATAGGTGCGACAAAGGTGCCAAATCGCCCGATGCCCCCAACGAGCCTTGCTCATAAACGATAGGCAGTAAATCGGCATTATAAAAGTCGATTAGTCGCTGCGCAGTGCTAAGGGCTATACCCGAATGTCCGTAAGACAGGGATTGAGCTTTGAGCAGTAGCATCAGGCGCACTAAGGGAGCAGGTACCTCCGCCCCCGTGCCTACGGCGTGCGATAACAATAGGTTGTGCTGCAAATCGGCGAGGTCTTGGGGCGCGATGCGTATGTCGCATAATAATCCGAAACCCGTATTGATACCATAAAATGCTGTATCGGATTGAGTTATTTTTTGTTCGATATAAGCGCGGCAAGCCTGTATGTGGGTGATGGCTTGGTCTGACAAGGCGGCAGGTATCTGAGGCTGCGTTGCCCACCGATAAGCCTCCGATATGCCAAGGCGGTGTTTAGGACAAATGAGGTGCTGCCGTTGCTGTTGAATAGTTGAAGGAGTTTCCATGCCGCAAAGGTACGCAAAAAATTACTATAGCCCACGATTTGGGTCATAGCTGCGAATTGTTTTGTATTGTGTGAATGTTTATATTAGACTTACGCCAGCGACACTTACTCGGACGTAAAATGGTGCCTTTCCGCCTGCTTTTCGTTTATTTTCGGAAACATAGCCTTTGCCATCATCAGCATTTTTCGGTATTAAAATTTAACAATTCGTATCTTGTTCATAATAAGCAAAATATAAAACCATTAATATTTTATTAAAATTTTTAAAATAAATTTAAATTGCTCATTTTCAGCATGTTATATAACGTAAATTATTTAAAGCGAAAATTGCTGTGCCCTCATAGTGAGCGAAGTTTGCCGTCATCAGCCCCAAAACCTCTCTTTTCCGACCACCATCACAAGTCTATTATACAAAACCTTATTGCTCTATTTGATTTATTGAACCCATCGCTTAGTGGCGTGTAATAGCCAATAGAGTGATGCACCTACAAGTTTTTAGCATTTTACTGCATATATAGCAAGGTTTTTCTTACTTTTGCGGCTTTATTATACGCCATACCGCGCCAATAACTGCCCGCCTCTTTCGCATAGCACCTATTCAATCTGTATGAACTTAGCACAATTCAAAAACCTCAACGCCATTATTGGCTGGCTGATGTTCCTCGTCGCGGCATCGGTCTATACACAAACGATGGAATCAACCGCCAGTCTATGGGACTGCGGCGAGTTCATTTCGTCGGTTTATAAACAACAAGTGGTACACCCGCCCGGAGCACCTATGTTTTTGATGTTGGCTCGTCCCTTCACCTTTCTTGCAGGAGGCGACCCGCACTTGATTGGGTTGAGCGTCAATTTTATGTCGGCTCTTTGTTCGGGTTTTGCCATCTTATTTTTTATTTTGGATAACTACCCACGTGGCTCGCCGTATCCTGACCGATTACTCGACCGAAGACCTGTCGTTATCGCAAGCCATAGTTATTCTGGGTGCAGGCGTTATTGCCGCCTTGTGCGGTACGTTTTCCGATTCTATCTGGTTTTCTGCTGTTGAGGGCGAGGTTTATGCCATGTCGCTCACTTTTACAGCTATTGTATTTTGGGCTATCTTGCAATGGGAAGAAGCCGCCGACCAACCCTATGCCGACCGTTGGTTGTTGTTCATCGCATTTATGATAGGTGTTTCGATATTTGTTCACTGGCTCAACCTATTGTGCGTTCCTGCCATGACATTTATCTACTATTTCCGTCGCTATAAAACTACTTGGCGCGGCATAGCTACTGCCTTTGGTCTTGCCCTCGTCATTTTGGGTTTTATTTATTCTATCATCATCACCAAATTGGTGGGTATGGCAGCATCATTAGAGCTGATGCTCGTCAATGGTTTTGGCTTGCCTATTCATAGCGGCGTAGTATTATTCGTAGTATTATTGGCAACTGGTTTCTATTTCGCCTTGCGCACTACTTATCAGCGGCGCAAGGTAGCACTACACAACGCGCTGCTCGGCATTCTGCTGATTATCATCGGCTATTCATCTATCGTTGCTACGGTCATACGCTCTAATGCCGAACCAAACATCGACATGAACAGCCCCCGCGATGTAGTTAGCCTTGCTGCTTACCTCAACCGCGAACAATACGGCACACGCCCTTTTTTGACGGGATATGATTATACCGCCCAAGTAGTAGATGTAAAAAACATAGGTACTAAATATGCCCGCGTAGATGGCAAATACGTCGAAGCAGGACAAAAGATAGATTATGTGTATCAAGGCAAAGAAATGTTTTTTCCGCGCATCTACGACCAAAGCCATAAAGATAATTACGAAAAATGGCTCGGTTTGCGCAAAAATGAAAAACCAACCTACGCCGATAACCTCACTTTCTTCTTGAAATACCAAATCGGGCACATGTATTTCCGCTATTTGATGTGGAACTATGTCGGCAGACAAAACGACGAGCAAGGTTTGGGCGGCATCAAAGACGGCAATTGGCTCAGTGGTATCGGCTTTTTAGACTCGATGCGCTTGGGCAATCAATCTAACTTACCCGAAGACTGGAAAAACGACGAAGCTCGAAATACTTATTTCTTCTTGCCCTTGCTGTTGGGTCTGTTGGGCTTGATTTTTCATTGGTATAACGACCGCAAGCACGCCGTTGTGCTTACGCTACTGTTTTTCTTCTGCGGATTGGCTATCATCATTCAGGGCAACTCGCCCCCTATCGAACCCCGCGAGCGCGATTATATCTTTGCTGGTTCGTTTTGGGCATTTACTATCTGGATTGGTCTGGGCGTAGTAGCTATCTATGATATGGTGCGCAAAGCCGCCGACGGCTCGGCAGCCATAGCAGCAGCTATTCCCGTATTATGCCTCGTAGCTCCCGCTGTGATGGCTTGGCAAGGCTGGGACGATCACGACCGCTCAGGCAGGTTTGCTGCCCGTGATTTTGCTGCTAACTACCTCAATTCTTGCGCCCCCAACGCCATTATCTTTACACAAGGCGACAACGACACCTATCCGCTTTGGTATGCCCAAGAGGTAGAAAATATCCGGCGCGACGTGCGCGTAGTAAACCTCAGTTTGTTGGGTGTTGATTGGTATATCGAGCAATTGCGCCGTAAAGTAAACGATGCCGCTCCCGTACCGATGACCCTAAAATCTGAACACGTGCGCGGTACGCGCCGAGACGTAGTGTACTATTCGGGCGACGAAAATGCACCTGCTGCACCCATGAGCCTACAAGATATGATGGCTTTTATTGCCAACGACAAAGTGTCGCTCGCGCCAGGCAAAGACGATGTAAACTTCTTTCCAACCAAACAAATACGCTTTGCTACTGATATAGCAAAAGTAAAAGCCAGCGCAGCTACTAGAACCAGAAATAGAAAGCCGCATAGTGCCCGAATTGCAATGGTCGCTCAACAAAAATAATTTGTATAAAAACGACCTAATGGTGTTGGACATAATAGCTGCTAATAACTGGGAACGTCCTATCTATTTTGCTATATCGGTCAGCCCAAGTAGTTATCTCGGATTAGAAAAATATTTCCAACTCGAAGGTTTGGCTTATCGCCTTGTACCGATAGATGCCGCCGCAGCAGGCAGCCGAGGCGCGGGAAATACGGGTAGGGTGAATGCCGATATTATGTATAATAATCTGATGAACCGATTTAAGTTCGGAAATATCAATGACCCCAACGTACATGTGGATGCCGACCTGCGTAGGATGATTTTTTAATTTCCGAGGCAATTATGCCCGCCTCGCCGATGCCCTAAACGCACGCGGCGAAAAAGAAAAGCCATTGCCGTACTCGACCGCTCATTAGAACTGATGCCCGACCGTGCAGCGCACTACAATGTATATATGTATAATACCATAGAAGCATATTACGACGCGGGCGATATGGAAAAAGCCAACGCCTTGACCGAAAAAGTAGCACAAAATGTAGCTGACGAGTTGCGGTACGTCAAAACACTGCCTCGCCGCTATGCCGCCGCTTACCAACAAGATGCCGAAGTAGGCGACTATTTCGTGCGTTCGTTTGCCAAACGCGCCCAACAAGCAGGACAAACCGAGTTTGCAAAAAAATTAGAGGGCATGCTGCAATAAATAGCCGCTGCTACCAGCCAACAAACTTCGCTTCCTCGCCCCATACAGCGAAAGCCAAGTTTGTTGCGCTGCTCGCGCCCGACAAACGACCCAAGCAAATCCCCTCATAACCCCATATCCTAACACAATGAGCCAACAACAACCCAGCGGCTACGATATAGACTTGGGCAACCAATGTTCCAAAAACGCCTACGCATGGGCAAAAAAAACCTTTGCCAACCGACAAGGCAAAGCCGGTGCCGTTCAGATGAAAGTAGATGGGGCGTTTTCTAATATGCTCGATTTCGGAGGTACTAAAATAGGCATTACCTCTGATGGCATAGGCACTAAAATCGAATTGGCAGAGCGTACAGGTATATACCACACGCTGGGCTACGACCTAATAGCCATGACTGCCGACGACCTCATCGCATCGGGTTTTGTGCCGACTAACCTATCAAATATCATCGATGCCGACCAACTCGACTATGACATCATCGATGCCCTGGTGCGAGGCTTGCACGATGCTGCTAATACGGCGCAAATAGCCATTACAGGTGGCGAAATTGCCGAATTGGGGCAGCGGATAGGCGGCTACGGCAGTCGTATGCACTTCAATTGGTGTTCTACGGCAATAGGCATACTACACCCCGCCTTGCAAAATCCCATAGATGGCTCGGGCATACAAGCGGGCGACATCGTCATTAGCCTAAATAGCCTGGATTGCGCAGCAACGGATTTTCGGCAGCAAGACGCATCTTACAACAACATTTTGGCGACGAATGGCACAATGCCCCCTACGACAAGCATCAAACTTGGGGCGAGGTATTGCTCACGCCTTCGGTCATCTACGCGCCGCTTATTACCCAACTATTAGACCAAGGCATTGCCATAGGCGGCATAGCGCACATAACGGGCGGCGGAATTGCCGATAATTTTAGGCGCGTATTGAAAGCCAAACAACTCGGCGCCGAATTGGATAACCTATTTGCCCCCCACCCATTTATGACCCAATTGCAACAATATGGCAATATAAATGCCGAAAAAGCATACTTGTGGTGGAATATGGGCAACGGTATGTTGCTAACGGTTAGTCCCGACCATGCCGACCGCGCTTTGCAATCCATAGTTCAGCATCTCAACGGCTACCAAGCCCAAGTCGCTGGACGAATCACCAATCAAGAGCGCATCAGCATAAAAACGGCTACCGTATCCTTAGAGTACGTATAAGTACCGCCCTTGTATGTGAGCAGCGGGGCTCGTGTGCGCAAGAGGCTATTCCTCCGCTTCCGTGTCAATGGGGTCTGCATGGTTGCCGCCGCCAACGATGATAACTATTTCCCCCTTAACATTTTTTTCGGCAAAATGCGCCATTAGGCTCGATAGCGTACCGCGTGCCGTCTCTTCGTGTAGCTTGCTTAGTTCGCGTACAACAGCGGCGGGACGGTCTTTGCCCATTGCCTCGGCGAGTTGCCCCAACGTTTTGCACAAGCGTTGGGGCGATTCGTATAATATTATTGTTTGGGACAATTGTGCTAAGGCGGTCAAGCGCGTTTGTCGTCCTTTTTTGTGGGGCAAAAAACCCTCGAACCAAAATTTATCGCAGGGCAAACCCGATTGTACTAAGGCAGGGATAAGTGCCGTAGGTCCGGGCAAACACGATACGGGTATGCCCTGCCGCACACATTCGCGCAGCAGCAAAAACCCTGGGTCGCTGATGCCCGGCGTACCCGCGTCGCTCACCAAAGCCACTATTTTTTGCTCTGTTTTGATGAGCCGCGTTAGGTGCTGTACGCTTTGGTGCTCGTTGTGCGAATGGTGAGACTGTATTGGTTTTTTATGTCGTATTTTTGCAATAAAATATGCGTTTGTCGCGTATCTTCGGCTAAAATCACATCACATTCGCGCAAGATGCGCAAGGCACGCAAGGTAATGTCTTCTAAATTGCCAATTGGCGTAGGCACTAAGTACAACATGCCACAAGGCGGCGGCTGAGGGGTCATGGACTTTTTTGTGGAGGATAGGATTAAAAACTCGTCGTTACGTCGAATCGCATACCGCTAAATGCGGGTTCAAATCGGCAGATACCGCCCGTACAAATAATGCCTGCGGGTTGTTTGGCATAGCTCAACGAAAAACGGGTGCTATGGGTTGAGTCAGCACTAAAAAATACGGGATAATGTAGTTTTTTATCTACGGCATACATATCGGCAATGCTAAACGACCAATGTGGCGCGATGCTATACTCTGCCATTAGCCAGAAAAAGTCGCCTAAGTCTTGCAATTTTTCGGGATGCGGGTCGGTTTTGCCCAGCAAGCGGTAATCGCGTTTGGTCAGGAGATACGATATTTCGGTTTTGAGCGAATGTTTTTTGTCAAATTTATAGGTAAATTCCGCAAACGGAGTTAGGGTATTGACCCATGTGCCTTTTTGTTCGTAGCGCAATTGGTTATAATCCACTGCTTGGACACCTACGGTAGCCCTCCATTTTTTTCCTTTGGGTTTTATTTCTGCATCTAAATAAAATTCGTGAAATAGCTCGGTGGTGTCCAAATCGCGGAGATTGGCGTAGTTGAGGTTAAACAATAAGTATCGATTGGGCGAATAGCTTACATCTCCCTGAAACGCCAATTCGCCCAGCAATTGCGTAGCGGGATTGTATCGGGCAGTGAGGCGGCTCGAATTGAGGCGCGTCATGGCGGGCAAGTAGTGTATCAAACCATTATTGATGGTTTCGTTGGGCGACACGCGAAAATCGAAATTTTTGGTATATTTTCCTTGCAATACCACACCCAAACCCTTGCGCGAGTAGGTGAGGGTTGTATAGCCGATATACCCATTTTCGGGCTGATAGAGGTCGCCGTTCAGGTCGCGCAGCATATCTTTTGTCTTATAAGCCCCTTCGATATACCACGACACATCGCCTAATTGCAAGGTATTGTATAGTTGTAGTGCGTAGGTATTGTAGTTGGGCGTAAAGCGAGGTTTGCCTTGCGGAAAAGCATTGATTTCGTTCACGATGTCTTGCATCGTTTGGGTGTCTATGGTGCGCCCAACAGCCGATACGCCTGGCACCAAGCTCACTTTATCGCTTATTTTCACCAATCCGTCGGCATTAAATCCTTTCAGGACGGGTCGATATTGGCGCACGCTTGCCAAATCGGGGTCTATTTGGCGTTTGAGCCTGCCCGTAAAAGCTTTCAATTTCCAATTTTTGCCCAATTCGTAGCCCACCATCACACCAAACAAGGCTTGGTCTATGCCCAAAGCGCGATTTTCGTAGGCGCGAAAAATAGTGCCGCTTCCGAATTGGTCGTACAGATAGCCCCCTGCCAACGACAATTTGTCAATGCGTTTGGTGATATACCAACGTCCTATGGCTTGGGCATTGGTCTCGCGCGTAGGGTTAAAAGTAGCCGAATTGTGAAATACATCGAATCGGATACCCGCGTCGAAGCCTGCTATGGTATAATGAACGTTCAAAAAGGCATCGGCTCGTAAAACAGATAGTCATAAAACGGCGTATTGACGGCTTGACGCGCACTGTCGGCTTCGTAAAAACGAGCTACCAATTGCAAATCGCCCGATAGGTTGCCGCGTTCTCGCTCTTGGGCTTGGGCTATACAAGTACCCGACAAGGCAATGATGATTAAAGTAAGGCGTAAAATGTTTGACATAATTTATGTTTCTTAAAATATTGTATAAAAAAAATAACAACAACAAATAACTTATACTATTTTTAGCGTTTTATCAAGCAACACCTCTGCTATCTGGTGCTAATTGGGCATTTCCATAGCCAACGATTTATAAATCGTGAGTTATATTATTTCGTCCGCCACATATTCTTTTCTCAACGTTAGACAGATAAAACGTAGTGTATAAAACCACCCACTAAAAACTAAGGGTCTGATTGTCCAATTTTGGAGATATCGCCCCTACGGGGCTTTTGTAGCTATGTCGCCTTTATTTTCTATTAGGATGTCGCCCCGAAGGGGCTTAAAAAATGGCTATCGTCTGTTTTTCTATTAGTGGTTCTTTGTTTTGAGTAAAAAAAATAACTTGAACATCTCGCTTGCTTGCGCCCTTGCTACAAAGCAGCATTTACCGAAATTTAAAACACTAACCATTAACCACTAACCACTAACCATTAACCACTAACCATTAACCACTAACCATTAACCACTAACCATTAACCACTAAAAACTAACCACTAACCATTAACCACTAACCATTAACCACTAACCATTAACCGCTAACCACTAACCATTAACCACTAACCATTAACCACTAACCATTAACCACTAACCATTAACCACTAACCATTAACCACTAACCATTAACCACTAACCACTACACCTTAAACATCGGTGCTGCATACTCTTCGTAAAGCCCAAAAAGATATTCTATTCGGCTCAATTCATTGCTAAATGCTTGGGGGCGATAGCATAAATCTACTGCTTTATCCAAAATTTGATGTGCTTTTGTTAAATCGGGCGGCATACTCAATGGGTCGTACAAATCGGCTAAACTGCTGTTTGGATAGTTTGCCCTTATTTCTAAAACCTTTTGCGCGGCTTCTTCCACTTTCTTTCGGTTTGCTTCGCTCGCGTTTTTTGGGAAAGGGTAATTGTTGTAAACTATCGTATTTGAATAACGAAAATCACTTTTTAACCTCCCGCATGTGTATTTTACCCAAGTCATGTGCATCATGGAGGTAATTTGACCGAATATATACATATTGGCATTCGGTATTGAGAAGCAAGAATTGTTTAAAATGTGGTTTTTATCCAAAAAACCCATTGGAATATATTTTCTATTTTCGGAAGATACCGAGGGTACTAAAATATAATGGGTATTGGGTTGTCGATTCTCGGTAAAAAGCGTGGGAAATTGCGCCCATTTTACGGTAGCAGGCTTTGCACTTGCTAATCGCATCTGCTTTACGGCATCTATTCGTTTTAAAACCAAAGGCATTTGTTTTAATTCGTTTGGTGAAGCATCAAGCAACCATAAACACCAACGGCGGTGTCCGTTTATAAATTCGTATGCGCTGATAAACGGTTTCATCCATTTTGCTGCAAGGGGTTCTTGTTCAAGAAATACTTGTTTTTCTTCGTCCAGAAACAGTAGATTGCCTCCGTCGGTCGGTTGGCTACCTTTGAACATTTCGGGAATTTTGCAGATGGGTTTTAATCTACTTTCAATCGATACCTCGTTCCCTTCTACCAAATACGAATTGATATTTCTCACCTTGCGTTCTGCTGGCTCGCTTTTTATATTTTCGTACTGATAAAGCCTTTTCTCTGCCAGGTCAAAAGCGGCAAAACCGATAATGACACAATGAACGGCAGCGTTTCCTTTTGCTTCGTTGCGCCAAGAAAAAGTTTGATGCGCGAAATGTATTTTTATTTTATAAAAATTAAAAAGAACACCCCACAGAACGCCCACTTGCTCGCCTTGTGCTATGCTGTTTGTACTCACAAAAGCGACTTTGATTTGCGTATTTTGGATATATTGCGCGGCTTTGAGATACCAAGCTGACACATAGTCCAAAACTCCCGCACCTTGTACGCCATTGAAAACCAAGTTCATGTCGGCTTTTTGGGCTGCATTTTGCAGTTGTTTGCCTATAAACGGCGGATTTCCAAGTATATAATCAAAATGCGCTTTCCGATGCTGCGCTGCTCTATAAGTTTCTTCTGATGAAAAAATATTGACTTGTTTGGCATGAACATTGAGCGTTTGATACTGCATTTCGGGTTCTTGGGCGGTCAAAACATTGACTTCTTCTGCGTATATATCACACTTATTTGAACCATATATTTTATTCCAATCCATTTGCAGGGCATTGCCATGCTCAATTTTAGCCGCTTTTCGGAGGGGCAGCCTCACAAAATATTGCCCAAATTCGGCTGAAACGAGCATATTCATTTGGTGGTCAATGAGCCACATAGCCACTTCTGCAATTCGGGCGGGAAATTCGTCATATTCAATCCCTGCAAATTGGTCGACATCTACTCTTATTATTTCTCGCACGTCCAAAAATCCTTGCCCGCTTTTATTCAATTCTCTTAAAATCTCTATTTCTAATTGCCGCAATTCTCGGTATGAAATAATGAGAAAATTGCCACAACCACAAGCGGGGTCGAGAAAATGTAAGTTGGCAATTTTTAAATGCAATTCGTTTAATCGGTTTTTGTTGCCTTTTGCGCGTTCAAACTCTGCGTAAAGGCTATCTAAAAACAGCGGTTTTATCACTTTTTGAATGTTTTTTTCAGAAGTATAATGTGCGCCCAGATTGCGCCTTTCCTTCGGGTTCATGACCGCTTGAAACATAGAGCCAAAAATAGCAGGACTGATTTTTGACCAATCCAAACTACAAGCAAATAGCAATATTTCGCGCATTTTGCTATCGAATGCGGCAAAAGGCAACATTTCTTCAAATAATTTTCCGTTCACATAAGGAAAAGCGTCAAGTGTTTCGTCTAATGTTTTTAAACGCTTTTCTTTTGGCGTGTCCATCACCTGAAAAAGTTGTGCTAAGTGCATCGCCAAATCGCTGCCGTCCTCTTTTGTACTTCGGTCTATATAGTCTTGAAATTGTGTGCGTTCAAAAATACTCGTATCTTCTGCAAAAAGGCAAAAAAGCAAACGCACCAAATACACTTCTAAGGCGTGTCCCGTATATCCGCTTGCTTTCAGCGCGTCATGCAATTTGCCCATGCGCTCGGCTGCTTGGATATTGGCGGGGTCTTGTTCTTTGTAGGTTCTTTTTTCGTAACCCGCGATAAAACCAAATAAATGAACGTTTTGAATAAAGTCTTTTAGGGCAAATTCAGAACTTATATCGTTGTCTAAATCGTAAAGCCTGAATAATTGAAAATCGGAGACCAAAATGAATTTAGGCAATTCGTGGTCTTTTAATCCTGGAAAATAATCTTTTGCCTGCCGAAATGCCTTATCAAGGCTAAGCCCTCTTGATTTGTGTTCAACAAGTATTACGCCTTTCCAAAGCAAGTCGATACATCCCTGTTTGCCGTCCTGTTTTTTCACCGATTTTTCAAACGAAGCCACCCGCCTACGACTAATCCCAAATACATTCAAAAAATCATCCCAAAATGATTTCGCTTCGGCATCTTCGCTGCTTTCATTTTCCCATTCTTTTGAAAAAGTAATTGCACGGCTTTTTATCTCGTTCCAATTTAATGGCATATAAATTTGTATTTTACGTATAATGTAGTTTATAAAAAAAACGCCTAAAAGCCCCAGATGGGCAGCAGCCTAATAGAAAACACATGCTCGGCACAATCTTTACTAAAAATAGGCGTTATGTGGCATTATGTTTTGTTCGGAAAACAATAAAATATATTTGCATAATAGAAAAATATTATTTTATTTTAAAAAAGACCTTTTTCTTTGGAATATTTTAAACTTTTCACCGCCTTGCCTTGTCTAAACGAAAGGCGAAAAATAGTGCTTATTACCCAAATAACCACCATTTGTTTGTAAAATCTTTCAGAAAATCGCCAAAGCACCCAAACAATTAACCGTATTTTTACCGCCAACACTAAAATATCCTTTCTAATCATGCAATTTATCAAACATTTAACCCTATGTGCCCTATTGAGTGCATCAACATTCACTACTTTGTGGGCACAAGACAAATTACCCGAAATATCGCTTGCCAACCTCGATGGCGAAAAGACGAATGTAGCCGACATCGGCAAAGAAGGAAAAATTACCTTATTCGATTTTTGGGCTACTTGGTGCGGTCCCTGCAAAAAGGGACTGAATAATATGGCAGAACTCTACGAAGAATGGCAAGAAAAATACAATTTTCAAATCGTAGCAGTTAGCACCGACGACACGCGCAGCGTAGCCAAAGTAAAACCCTACGTCGAAGCACAACGCTGGGATTATAGAGTATTGCTCGATACCAACGAAGAACTCAAACGCGCCCTCAATTTCCAAGCAGTTCCCTATTCTATCATGGTCAATCAAAAAGGCGAAATAATCTATCGCCACGACGGCTATAAAGAAGGAGACGAATACGAATTGGAAAAAATAATTGCCCAATTAGCCGCAGGTGTAGACCCAAGCACCAGCACACAGCATAGCGATGACAAACAAATGCCCAAAGAAGGCGAAAAATAGCATGGTTTTTGATTTTCTGGGCACAGCGTTTGTTGGGTAAGTATGGTTTTGAGCTAACAATATCCCACTACCGAAAACTTGCCGCGAAAATTCATATAAATAAAGGTAACTATTTAGGCGGCGTACTTCTTTGCTCTGATTTGTGTTTGTAGGTCGCATTTGTTCCTCGCCCTTATTTTGCTCGCGTTAAGAAATGCGTAATGTTGTTCGGCTTTGCTCACAAGGCGTGGCTGTTTCCTAAATCCACAGCGACAACTCTAAACACGACTACGAAGCCTTACAAGTACTTCGCCTTGGATTTAGGCACGCCTGTAATGTAGCATTTTAGCGAAGGCAAAATCAAGGCTTTTTTTTTCTTTTTTGTGTCAAGACAAAAAAGAGAAACAGCCAAGAGCAACAATAGACAAGTGAGCGGCAAAACCGCCTAAATAGTTACAAATAAAGACATTACATCTGCTCATAGCCCATATAGCCGCCGAAAAATTCGTTTTTCGGCGGCTATGGCATAAAAAGTGCTACAATAGATAAAAATACCGATTTCTATGAGTATTTTACCGCCTCAAAACATCGGAATGATGAAGCCATACCCTATTGTTAGCCTCGTAGCGGCATTGTTATTGTGCTTGATATGTGCCAATAATAACTCGTTTGCCCAAAAGCCAACGGCAAAAACCAGCAAAGAGAAAACAGCTACCCCCCCAAAAAGCAAAACACCCGCCGCCGCCAAACAAAAGGCTGCCCCTAAATCTAAAAAGCTACTAAGGCGGCAAGTGCTGCCCGAACACCCGCCCCAAAACCCGTTGAACCCGTAAAAACAACCGTGACTACGGGCAAAACAACCCCTACAACAACTGCACCAAGCCCCGTCGACAAGCTCGACAAAAAGGGTGCTGCCGCCGTTGCTGTTACAAGCGCAGCAGCAACAGCTAAGGGGCTTGCTACCGATACAGCAGCTAAGGCGCAAACTATAACAACCGACGGCACCACCGTACCGACAGCAGCAGCAGCAACAACGCTCGCCGATACCAACAAAACTGCTGCCATAACCCTATTTGAGGCTGCTAAGAATAGCCCTACCATGCCGCCCTATCAGCCCGCACAAGGTTTTTGGGCTATTTTACCGCTATTATTAGCCCTCATCTTATCAGTATGGTGGCGCGAGGGCGTTTTGTCGCTCTTTTTGGGCGTTTTGATGGGTGCTTGGGCACTCAACGGCTTTCAATTAGACCGACTGCTCTTGTCGAGCATACAAGTATTCGATACGCATTTAATCCAAACCCTATCCGACCCTCAGAACGTCCGCTTGGCAGTATTTGTATTGCTCATGGGCGGTATCGCCTCGTTGAGCTGGCACAATGGCGGGGCAGCGGGCTGGGTCGCAGGACTCAGCAACACAGTACGCAGCCCGCGTAGCGCACAAATGGCGGCTTGGCTGTCTGCCTTAGTCGGCTTTTTCGACCCATTGGTGTCTGCCACGTTAAGCGGCAATTTGGCGCGTCCCTTGACGGATAAATATCGCGGCTCACGCGAAAAATTGGCATATATTATCAATACTACCGGCTCGTCTATATCGGTTATTGCCGTATTGAGTACTTTCGCCGTAGTAATGGCGAGTATTGCAGGGCAAAATATAGCGGCATGGGGCAACAACGTACAACCGCTTTCGATATGGCTATACGCCCTACAATATGCCTTTTATCCCATTTTGCCCTCTTGTGGGCAGTAGCTACGGTATTGTGGCAGCGCGATTTTGGGGCAATGCACCGCGCAGAACGCCGCAGCCTACGACAAGGCAAATTGTACGACAGCGATATAGACCCAAGCGCAGAAGCATCGGTCATGCAGCAATTGCCCACCGCCCTGAACGCCCAAGAACCGCCGCGCGGGTTTTATTTAGTATTGCCGCTGTTAGTCTTTTTATTGACAACTTATTACGGTTTGTTTGGCGGAGCTAAGGCAATGATATTGGGCGACCCAAGCACGCTGTTGCCCGCCATGCTCCAATCCTTACAGCAAGCCGACATAGGGCATAGCCTTTTGTACGGCGCAGCGGCTGCCTTGCTCACTTCTGTATTGCTTACGTTATTGGGCGGCAAATTGGATATGCGCAATACGGTAGATAGCATTTTGGCGGGCATGAAAACGGCTTTTCCCGCCCTTATCACGCTATTTTTAGCCCTTGTTTTAGTGGGCATCACTGCTCAGCTCGGCGCAGCAAATTGGTTGGCACAATGGGTAGGTGCTTATTTATCGGCACCCCTTATGCCTTTGCTTGCCTTTGTAGTAGCTGCCATAGTTGCTGCTGCAACAGGTAGCTTTGTAGCTGCTACGTTGTTGGTCGCTCCCATATTGCTGCCCGCTGCTATGGCGCAGTCTTATGGTGCCGCTTTGTTGCCCCAAGCCGCCGCTACGGTATTCTACGGCACTTTGGCAAGTATAGCCAGCGGTGCTTTGTTTGGTACGCATTGCGCTATTACTGCCCAAAGCAGCCTCGTCACTGCACTATCTGCCCAATGCCCGCCCGCCGACCATATCCGTACCCAATTGCCTTATGCCTTGTTGATGGCTGCTTTGAGTATGGTCGCTATGGCTTTATGCCTTTTTTTCAACCTAGCTCCTTGGATTTCCTTGTTGGGTGGCATTATACTCATTCCGTTATTAGTACGCCTATTGGGTAAGTCGCCCTATTATGCCGATGATTTGGACAACGAAATAGCGCATGTGCAAGCCACACAAATATCTGCCGTTACACCCCTCGAATCGACCAGCGATGCCAATCTTAAAACGGACGAAATTGTATCAAGCCTAACGAACAATAATACCGCCGCCGACATCAGTAGCGATACCCATATCTTGCCCAAACACGGCGAGCCTACCCTGCTTAGCTCAGCCGATGATACCGACAGCATAGATTTGAGGCTGCCCGAAACAAGCGCGTCGGAAGCATGGCAATATACTGCCGAAGCAGACGACAGCAATTTGGATACCATAAAAATAGCCACGCATAACGAACAAGACAACAGCTCTACCAATACGCCCCAATTGCCCGCCGAACTTCAAGACGACATGCCCAAAATAGAAGCGACCCTAACGCAAAGCGATGGTGATTTGGACACAGTAAACCTGCATACTCCCGCTGCAAACGAACACCAAGCACTGATGGCAGCCTTAGATACCGCCGAATTGCCCGACAATTTTGCGCCGACCCACGAAGCAGAAACCAATCCCGATTACGTAACAGAAGCGGTCAGTAAAACCAAAGATATGTTTCAATCAATGAAAGATATTATTGCCGCCGTAAGCCAAGACGAGGCACACAACGACGAATCGGAATTGCCCCCTACAGACCAACCCACCGACCAGCCCGAACCACCCGCAGCAGCTACTGAACAAAAAAGGATTCGCTATATAGACCACGACGATAACGATGATAACGACCCCATTATCCGAGTATAACCCGCACCGCATAGACCTACGCAGCGATACCGTAACGCGCCCTACACCTGCTATGCTCGATGCTATGTACGCCGCAAGAGTAGGAGACGACGTATTTGGCGAAGACCCGACCGTGCGCGAATTGGAGCAGACAACTGCCCATTTATTGGGTCTCGAAGCAGGTTTGCTGTGCCCTTCGGGTACGATGTGCAACCAAATAGCATTAAAAGTGCATACGCAAGCCTTAGATGAGGTGATTTGCCATGCCCAATCGCATATCTATAATTCGGAGGGCGGGGCTTGGGCTTGGTTGTCGGGTATATCGCTGCGCTTGGTAGGCGGTAATGATGGCATTATCAGCTCCGATGACGTATCGCGCAATATCAATCCGCAGTACGATTGGCAGCCCCGCAGTGCGGTAGTTGCGCTTGAAAATACGTGTAATAAAGCAGGAGGCAATTTTTATACCTACGACCAATTAGTGGCAGTAGCCGAAACCTGTAGAAGCCACCAATTAAAATTACATATAGACGGCGCACGTATTTTTAACGCATTATTGGCATCGGGAAACAAACCCGAACAAATAGGCGACCTCACCGACAGCCTTTCGGTGTGTTTCTCGAAGGGATTAGGCGCACCCATAGGGTCGGTATTGTTGGGTAGTCGCCGCTTTATTGCCCAAGCGCGGCGTGTGCGCAAAGCCTTGGGCGGCGGAATGCGGCAGGCGGGATATATTGCCGCTGCTTGCTTGTATGCGCTGCAACACCACCGCGAAGGATTGGCAGACGACCACCGACGCGCTCGTCAATTGGGCGAGCTATTGCTACAACAACCCTACGTAAAGCATTGCTATCCCGTGCGCAGCAATATCGTTTTGTTCGACCTGTGTGAAGGCATTACTGCCGACCAATTTAACCGCGCCTTAGCCGAATACGGCATACTTAGTATTGCCTTCGGACCTACGCAAGTGCGTATGGTGACACACCTCGATTTTACAGAGCCAATGCTCGAAAAAACCTTGGCAACGCTGCCTCTCTTAGCATTTTGAGGGGCAAAAAAACTTAGCAATTTATGGTATTAAAATTTAACAATTCGTATCTTGTTCATAACAAGCAAAATATAAAATTATTATTTTTTTATTAAAATTTTGAGAATAAATTTAAATTACTCATTTTCAGCGTATTGTATAACGTAAATTGTTTAATACCGTGAATGACTGACATTTGCCACAAATGTGATAGAACCATGAATTTACTTTTTGATTTACCGTTATCCAAAGAAGATAACCTACTCAAACGCTTTGAGGAAATCCACGATTATATTTACTCTAACGACGGACTTTCTCCGCAGCAAACCTTAGAGGAGTTTGTAAAAATATTATTTATCAAAATTTTTGAAGAAAGTACGGATACAGGTCTATTCCATATTACGCCTACGGAATGGAGCGATGTGTCGAAAGGAAAACCCAATCAACTATTTATAGACCGCATCGGCACACTATTTGCACAAACGCGAGAAACGTATAGAGATGTGTTTGAAACAGACGACCGTATCCGCATTTCAGCCTTATCATTAGGCTTCACCATCAATAAACTGCAAAGCATTTCTCTTAGCAATTCTTCGCAAGACGCTAAGGGCTTGGCATTTCAAAAGTTTTTAACCCACCACGAAAAAGATGGCAGAGGGCAGTTTTTTACACCCGAACCGGTTATCGATTTTTGTGTTGAAATGATGCAGCCTACACCTAACGAAACCATCATTGACCCTGCCTGCGGTAGTGGTGGTTTTATTATGTCTGCCTTAAAATTTTTGAAAAAAAAATATAAAAATATCGATTATCAAAAAATTGTAACAGAAAACATTTTTGGCATTGATATAAATAAAAGTATTGCAAGGATAGCCAAAATGAAATTGCTCCTAGAAGCAAATGGAAAAACAAATATACTTTGTACCAGCTCATTAGAAGATTTGGAGAGCCTAAAATTGATAATTGGGCAACAAGAAGGCTTTGATTTGTTGCTTGCCAATCCGCCATTTGGCGCAAAAATAAATAACCCCGCTACTTTGCGATTGTTTGATTTGGGGCATAAATGGGTTGCCTCCTCTAAGCCCTTCAAGGGAAAGGAAGCCCCGAAAGGAGAAAAAACAATTTTTCAGAAATCAAATACCCTACACAACAACCAATCTGCTGAAATTTTATTTATTGAACGTTGCTTGGATTTGTTAAAGGAAGGCGGGCGTATGGCAATTGTTTTGCCAAATGGTAATTTTGAAAATCCATCATTAGAATACCTACGTTACTATATCAAACTTCGCTCAAAGATATTGGCAATCATCAACTTACCACAAGAAACCTTTATCCCTTTTGGTACGGGCGTAAAAACGTCTTTGTTGTTTCTGGAAAAAGAGACCCCAAATCAAGAAAAACAATACCCCATATTCTTTGAAAAAATAAAAAATTTAGGTTACCAGGGCAATAAAAATGGCACGCCCTTGTATAGGAAAGATAAGTTTGGGCAGGTACTAAATAATGAAAATGGAGTGCCTATTTTGGAAGAGGATTTTACTGAGATTTCAAAGCAATACAAAATCTTTCAAGAAGGAAAAAAAATAGAAACAAACAACTCATTCTCAATCAATTATGACGAGCTAAATGGGCGTTTTGATTATGATTTTTACGCACCTGAGAACCGAAAATTGCTTGAAAATCAAGCGGATAAGAAAGCCATACGCTTAGGCGATATTTGTGATATTGTAAAAGTAAAAAGCAAAAAATTGAAGGATAAAAACTTGACTGTTGAATACGTCGAACTCTCTGACATCAATACACATGCTTTTGAAATTATCAATACAACTACTTATCCGACATACGAGTTACCAAGTCGTGCCAGTTACGAGCTGCAAACCGACGATATTATAACGGCTATTGCAGGTAATTCGGTGGGCACTCGGAAACATACAACTGCCTTAGTAACCGACGAATACGAAGGTGCGATTTGTACGAATGGGTTTAGGGTTTTTAGAAACTACAAGATTGACAAGTATTTTTTATTATATTTTTTAAAATCCGAAGCCTTTCTAAAGCAAATGTTTATGTATCGTACAGGTGCAGCAATTCCGAATGTTTCTGATAGCGACTCAGCCAATATTTTAATTTATTTGCCGAACGAAGAACAACAAGCCTATATTAGCAATAAAGTAAAACGAGCGTTTGAATTGCGCAAGGCTTCAAAATTAGAGTTGGAGAGTATAGAAAGCCATGAAATAGGGGTATAATACCGCATCTACGCCCAGCACCCATAGCACCGCGCCACCGTAGAAGCCAAGGGTCTTTCCATAGCTCTTGGTGCTTCGGAAATTTAGTTTTGCCTACTAATTTTCATTTCAGGTAGCTATTGGTTTGGTTTTCTAATTTTGCGTAAAAAATTAACCTGAGCATATTACTCGCGCCCTTGCTACAATTGATAACACAGACCATTAGAATATCACCCCTACGGGGCTTTTGTTGCTATGTCGTTCTTTATTTTCTATTAGCATACCGCCCCGAGGGGGCTTAAAAAACGCTTATTGCCAGTCTTTCTATTAGTGGCTTCTAATTTTGAGTAAAAAATTAACCTGAGCATATTACTCGCGCCCTTGCTACAAAGTAGCATTTAGCAAAATTTGTTGCCGAAATTTAGAAATCATACCACTATTTAGGGTATAGGGTTTTGGGTATGGGGTAATGGGCAATATCTATCTAATAATGCCTGACATCGCTGCATATTCGATTAGTGGTATGATTTTTAAGTTTTATACACCTACCTTACACGAGTTTCATGCCTACAGTATGCTCAGGCTTGTGTCTGTTAGATGTTAGCGATGTAATATGCCATTTTAAAGATAATATTCATTAAATATTTTTTATAATTTACCATAAATTATTGACAATCAGCAAATTATATCTTGTATAAATTCCCCTCTTTGAGGGGGGTTAGGGGGAGTTCTTGAACTAATATCTCAATTACCTAATATTATTTCCTAAGTCTCAATGCTTGGAAATGGATACATGATAGGCAAAATTAATACTCAAAACTTAAAAATCAGACCATTAGAAATAGCTATTCTTGCGGGCTGCCCATATAAGGGGCTAAATAGTTACCATTTCAGAACATTTGCCCCTAAATTTAACCTTAAAGCCCCAAGCCTCAATTTCGGTTTAATAAGGCGTTTTGTCGGTTTTATTGCGCCAAGTATCGAACAAATACAGGGCTTCGGGGCGCATCTGCGGTATGAAAGGTATGCGGCGCACCGATAGCTCGATATTGATTTCGTCGTAAATAAATTGGTCGTCAAATCCCGCTTGAGCAGCGTCGTGGCGCGTACAGGCGTAGAATACGCGGTCGGGACGCGCCCAATAGATAGCTCCCAGACACATTGGGCAAGGTTCGCAGGTGGTATAAAGGTCACAGCCCTGCAATTGGAAATGCCCCAATACGGCACAGGCTGCTCGGATAGCTACTACTTCGGCGTGTGCAGTCGGGTCGTTGCTACTTGTCACGCGGTTGCTGCCCGTAGCAATTACGCGCCCTTCACGCACTACAAGTGCCCCAAAGGGACCGCCCGCACCCGACACGATGCCCTTATGTGCCAAATCGATGGCTTGCTGCATAAAATCGGGTGAAAATGATAGGTTAATAGGAGAAATTGGCATCATATTGATAATGGCTGATATTGCCTGATAGTTTTCAGATTGCCCCAGCTCGAAAAAATTATGAGCAGTTCGGCAATTGAAGAGCAATTGGTTTATGGTGTAGGGGATAATTATGGGCTGCTGAGTATATCCACGAGTGCAAAGTTAAGCAATATGTATTTATCTATTACCTGATAGCCGCAATAGAACACAATAATACTTACCTTTGCCCGCATTATTGCCATGCCTAAGCAGAAGAGTATCACCCATATTGTAAGCCTCATCGTCGAATCGAAAAAAGGCTTTTTATTGCTGCGCAAACCTACACGGCGCGGGGGTAGGTATTCGCTGGTAGGCGGACGGGTCGAAAAAAACGAAGCGGTTATCGGGGCTTTGGTGCGCGAGACCTATGAAGAAGCAGCCATAAAAGTACAAGCCCAAGACCTGCGCTTGGTACATGTGATTCATCGAAGACGCGAGCGACAAGACTTTTTTCATTTCTTTTTTTATACCCAACAATGGACGGGTAGCATACGCAACCGCGAACCGATGAAATGCGATGCCTTAGTATGGTATAAGCGCGACGAGCTACCTTTCGACACCATGATGCCCGCTATACGATGCGGCATAGAGAGTTATTTGGCAGGCGAACAATATTCAGAACTCGGTTGGCAACTCAAAAAAAAACCTAAATAACCGATATCGCACCTCGCTACCGCCACAATACTTTCAAAAAATCGCACCTACGCACAATATCAATTATCAACGCTAATCCTGTTACGAAAGTTCAATTTTGCGGTATCACGACCAACCTCGGTGCGCCGCATCGCCATTACAGGTCCCGAATCAACGGGAAAAAGTGCTTTGTGCGAACAATTAGCACGGCATTTCGACACGGTATTTGTGCCCGAATACGCGCGATACTATATCGCTCGACTACAAAGACCCTACCAAGCTGACGATTTAGCTACTATCGCCTACCGACAAATGGCATTAGAAGACCGCTATGCCCAACGCTATGCTCGTAACAGCTATTTGTTGTGCGATACGGATATGACCGTCATCAAGATATGGCACGAACACGCCTTTGGGGCAATGCCCGACTGCTTGGTACAGCTATTCGAGGCGCGGCGCAATAACTATGCCGCCTATTTGCTCAACGATATTGACCTACCTTGGCAGCCCGACCCACAACGCGAACACCCGCACTTGCGTCCATTTTTTTTTGATTGGTATCATCAATTGTTGCAACAAAATAGCGTGCCCTTTGCCGTAGTAAGCGGTACGGACGAGGCGCGGATAGCCAATGCCCTGCAATCCTTGGCAAATATCGGGTTGATGTAGCCGTAAGGGTCAATCAGCACTGCCCAAACACTAATAGTTTGATTTTTAAGTTTTATACACTTACCTTACAGGGGTTTCATGCCTACGACATTCTCGGGATTGTGTCTATTAGATGTTATCGATGTAATATGTTTATGTCACCTTAAAAACAAAATATATTGAATGTTTTTTATGAATTATCGTAAATTATTGACAATCAGTAAATTATATCTTGTATAAATTCCCCCTCTTTGAGGGGATTAGGGGGGTTCTTGAACTAATATCTCAATTACCTAATGTTATTTCCTAAGTCCTAACGCTTGGAAATGGATACACAGCAGACAAAATTAATACTCAAACTTAAAAATCAGAAAAAGCGCAAAAAATTCGTACTTTGTGGTGCTAATTTATTATCCCTTGCTATCCAACACTAAAAACTAAAAAGCAACCATGCGTTTATACCTACTCGATTCTTTCGCGCTTATCTACCGCGCTTATTTCGCCCTTAACAAAACCCCCTTGGTCAATTCTAAGGGTTTGAACGTATCGGCGATTACGGGTTTTGTCAATACCTTACTCGACATAACGACCAAAGAGAAACCCACTCATTTAGCTGTTGTATTTGGACAAGCAAAGGACCCACTTGGCGCGAAGTAGAATATCCCGATTACAAAGCCCAACGCGCCGAAATGCCCGAAGACATACGCTCTGCCCTGCCTTGGATAGAACGTATCGTACAAGCGATGAGCATACCTCTGCTACAAGCCGACGGCTACGAAGCCGACGACATCATAGGCACACTTGCCAAACGCGCTGCCGACGAAGGTTTTGCGGTCTATATGGTGACATTTGACAAAGATTATGGGCAGTTGGTCAGACCCAATGTGTTTATCCACAAACCGCCTTACTTAAAAGCCCCGCGCGAAATTCTGGGAACAAAAGAGGTGTGCGAAAAATGGGATATTGCCCGTGTAGAACAGGTGATTGACCTGCTGGGCTTGATGGGCGATACGTCTGACAATATTCCTGGCATAAGAGGTATAGGCGAAAAAACCGCCGTCAAACTGCTCAAAGAATTTGGCAGCATCGAAAACCTACTCATTAATACCGAACAACTAAGCGGCAACCTGCGTGAAAATATCGAAGCAGGGCGCGAGGCAGCTATTATGTCAAAGCGTTTAGCTACTATTTCGCTCGATGCGCCCGTGCCTTTCGATGCCGACCAACTATCTATACAACCCATCAACCGACCCGCCTTAGCCGCTTTGTTTGCCGAACTCGAATTTCGCACACTCGGCAAACGCATATTGGGCGATGCCTACGACCCGAACCAACCCAACGGCGGCATTACGAACAACGATACGACAAACAATACATCGGCAAACAATAGTACCGCAAGCACTTCAGGTGCGCCCGATTTGTTTAGCACTACCCTTGTCGGCAGCGATTTGTTTAGCCAAACAAATACCGGTAATGCCGCCTCTACTGCCATAGGACGCGGCTACTCGGCACGCAATACGCCCCATGCCTACCAAATAGCCGATAATCCTACCGCCCACAACGCGCTATTGGCTGCTTTGTTGGCTCAGACACTCGTTTGTTTCGACACAGAAACGACCGATATAGATGCGCTGAACGCCGAAATTGTGGGTATGTCCTTTGCTTGGCAAGCACACGAGGCTTGGTACGTACCAATGCCCACCGACCGCACCGCCGCCACCAAGCTATTGCACTTGTTCAAACCATTTTTTGTCCACGAAGGTATTGCCAAAATAGGGCAAAATATAAAGTACGACCTATTATTGCTCAAAAATTATGAAATCGAACTGAGCGGGACACTACACGACACTATGTTGGCACACTACCTTATAGAACCCGACATGCGCCACAATATGAACTTCCTTGCCGAAACCTATCTGGGCTATACGCCTATCAGTATCGAAGAATTGATAGGCAAAAAAGGTAAAAACCAACGCTCCATGCGCCAAGTTCCCTTAGAACAAATAGCCGAATACGCCGCCGAAGATGCCGACATAACCTTGCGTTTGCACCAATACCTCTATCCACGCCTGACCGATGTGGGTTTGTACGGACGCATAGAATGCCCTTAGTGCCCGTATTGACCGATATGGAGTACGAAGGTATTGCTATTGATACGGCATTCCTGAAACGTTATTCGCAAGATGTAACCGCTGAACTACTACGCCTAAGCGACGAGATATTTGCCATAGCAGGCGAACATTTCAACTTAGATTCGCCCAAACAATTAGGAGCTATTCTGTTCGATAAACTGCAAATACCCTACGAACGCAAAAAAACCGCCACAGGTCAATACTCTACCGACGAAGAAACATTACAAAGTATAGCAGCCAACTACCCAATAGCTGCCCTGCTACTCGATTACCGCGAACTAAGCAAATTGCGCAGCACCTATATCGATGCGTTGCCACAACTGAAAAACCCGCGCACAGGTAGAGTACATACGACCTATAACCAAGCCGTAGCTGCTACGGGTAGGCTTAGTTCTACTGCGCCCAACTTGCAGAATATACCTATTCGTACCGAGCGCGGGCGCGAAATACGCAAGGCTTTTGTGCCGCGAAACTCTGATTATGTATTGTTGTCTGCCGATTATTCGCAAATAGAACTGCGCATTATGGCGGCTATGAGCCAAGACCAAAATATGCTGGCTGCCTTTGCCAACAAAGATGATATACACCGCGCTACGGCGGCAAAAGTATACGGCGTAGCGATGGAGGAAGTAACAAGCGAAATGCGCCGCCGTGCTAAGATGGTCAATTTTGGTATTATTTACGGCATTACCGCCTTTGGTTTAGCCCAACGCTTAGGCATTCCGCGCAGCGAAGCCAAAACTATCATTGATGCCTACTTTGCACAATATCCTGCCGTAAAACAATGTATGGATACGTCTATTGCCACTGCCCGCGAGCGTGGTTATGCCGAGACCCTATGCGGCAGACGGCGCAGCCTACGCGACCTGCAATCGGGCAACCCCACCGTGCGCCAATTTGCCGAGCGCAACGCCATTAATGCCCCCATACAAGGCACCGCCGCCGATATGATAAAAATAGCTATGATAAACATACACGCCGAATTGCGCCGCCAGCGTCTGCAAACACGCATGTTGCTGCAAGTGCATGACGAGTTAGTGTTTGACGTACCCAAGTCCGAACTCGATATAGCCCGCCACATCATCGAACAAGGCATGATAACCGCCTTGCCTCTGCCGAATGTTCCGATAGAAGTGGGTATCGGAGTAGGAGAAAATTGGTTAGAGGCACATTAATGCTTGAATAACTATTTTTTTGAAATTTTTATTCTAATATTGCACAAAAGATGTAGCTTTGCGGTGGTTGGAGAGAACTACGCCTAAAACACTACCTATTTTTTCACCAAAACAAACTTACTAACACCATGCCCACCAAAATAGATAACAATCAAAACAGCCCCGCTTACACCAATATAGATGCGGATAATGCAGAATTTTCCAAAAAACAAACCCGGTTGAGCGACGATTCTGCTGAAAAAAATAAAGAGAATCCTCTGGAAAACTTACCCCTCGTAGGTTTTTTAGTGTCGTTTTCGGGCACAGAACTCGGCGAGTATTGGGTATTGCGCGAAGGCAACAAAAATATTATCGGCAGCGATGTCGACTGTACGATACGGTTCAACGAAGCCAAAGTAAGTAGCAAGCACGCCTTTATCAATATTCCGAAGAAATACCAATACAGGCAAACTCATGATTGCCATTCAGGATACTAATTCTATGAATGGGATTATAGTCAATGGCATTGATATCGGCTTTCAAAATTACGAATGTAAGAATAACGACAAAATTTTGATCGGCGGGTATGAATTGCTACTGATTATCATCGATAAAAAGCAGCATAATCTATCGAAAAGTGAGCATTTTATAGCTAATAAAGCCGTATTAGATGTTCCGGATTTTGACTATTCCAACCGTGACAATTACTCGTCTGGCACCCGCATGTAGTTCGAATTATGGCAAATACTACTATTTTTTTGCATGGCAGTAATGGCACGTATAGCTTTGATCATAGTTGCCCCCCTATTGGTCAGGGGTATGGGTGTCGTGTTCAAAGGGATAGATACTAAAAGGCAGAAAGCAGTAGCAGTCAAGGTGCTATTTAGCGATTTGACGAAAAACCCCGATAATATTCAACGCCTCCAAAGGGAGGCAAGGGCTAAATTTAACCATCCCAATTTTGTGCAGATGTTGGATTATGTTGCTATTGGCGGCAAGCACCACGTGATAAGTTAATTTGTAGATGGCACAACATTAAGCCACCAACTTGATAATGGGCATAAATATGATATACACCAAGCTATTGACATTACTCAGCAGATACTTAATGCTTTGTCCTACTTACATCAACAAGGCTTTGTACACCGAGATGTAAAGCCCTCTAATATTATTGTCACACCACAAGGTACGGCTAAATTGATGGACTTGGGCATTGCCGCCAACCTGCAAAACCGCAAAAAATTGACGAAGATGGGCAATTCGCCTGGCACATGCCATTATATGTCTCCTGAACATTTTACAGGTGCTGCTGGGTTTAGTTCGGATATTTATAGTATGGGCATTACGATATACGAAATGATAACGGGACATGTCCCATTTGACGGTATGACCGAGTATGTTATCATGCAAAAACATGCAAACGACCCACTGCCGCCAGACGGACAAATCCCTGCCGCACTTTTCAAAATATTGCAAAAGGCAACGGCTAAACTCCCATCCGATCGCTATGCTGACGCAATGACTTTCAGCACCGCATTGCTCAATTGGCAGGCGGCTAAACAGTTAGTAGGAAACCCAGCAACCGACCCGCCCACTATAAATAATACAGAGCGGTATATCAATAGTATAATTATAATTCTACTCGCCATTGTCTTAGTAATGGTAGTTATTTACTTTTTAACATGAGCAATATATTCAAACATTGGACGGTATCTACAAAGGGCGGTAGGGCTATCAACCAAGATTTTTCAGCGGTAGATGATAGTAACCCCGCCTATTTTCTGGCGGTGGTATGCGATGGCATGGGCGGGAGCGAAGGCGGCGAGATAGCATCAGGTATGGCAGTGAATACGATAATCAATTATGTAAAAAATACCAACCCCGCTATCTATACTACATCTATGTTGCGCGATGCTGTATTATTAGCCAACGAAAAAATATGGCAGACAAGCAGGCAACACACCCATCTATCACAAATGGGCACTACGGTAGTAGCTCTATTGCTGCTGCCCAACGGCAAAGGTACGGTCATACATGCAGGAGACAGTCGCTGCTATCATATCCGCGGCAAGCAACGCCTCTATCGAACAACCGACCATTCGCGCGTGTTTGAACTACTGCAAAGAGGTATTTTAGATAATGAAGAAACCGCACGACTGAGCAACGACGCTAACGTTATCACCCGCGCATTGGGCGTAAAACCTAATGTGGAACTATCACAGCACAACTTCGGCTATCAAGCGGGCGACCGCTTTTGCTGTCTACTGATGGCATTCATGGCATCATGCCCGAGCAAGCCTTATTGCAAGCCTTAATGAGCCAAGCCTCTTTTAAAGATGCTGCAGAAACATTAGCAGCTGATGCCAACCGAATAGGTATACAACAAGGCGGCGGACACGACAACCTAACCGCCATAGTGGTAGATTGTGGCACATTTAACCCCAAAGCTACTGCTATCACAACGGCTCGTCATAATCTACTCAAAACCCTGTCAATTGTATTGAGCGTAGTATTGCTAAGCACCATATCTTATATTACATGGCAATGGGTAGCTCAACCGCCTACTCCTAACTCCCAAAAAACTAACCTCAAAAATGACAGTATCTCTACTAAAACCAACAAACCATCCGATAAGCAAAAAGCAGAGAACGAGGAGGTGTTTAAACACGCGCAAACAGTCCACCAACAAGCTCAACACTTGATAGATTCGGCAGATGTTCTGGTGATTGTAGCACAAGAAACTTGGGAAAGCATGAAAAAAAAGGATAGAGAATCAATTAATGATATTGCAGACAAGGGGCGAGACATCAAAAAACAAACCGAAGCAATACGAAAAAAGGCTTCCGATGCCCAAAATGCCACCCAAAAGTACGATTCAACCAAAATTGAAAATGCTAAAACGCTCGTAAAAGAGGCTGATAGCTCGCTGGCAATACTCGAACAAAGCTATCAAGGAATAAATACCAAACTGTTAGATATTCAACAGCGATTGCTCAATGACGAACAACGCGCCCAAGTAGAAAAGAGACGAAAACAAGAGGCAGCGAAGAAAGCAGAAGATGCCAAGAAAGCACTTCAAGCTAAAAAAGAGCAAGAAGAACGGGAAAGGAAAAACGCTGCCGAGAAAAAGCGCAAAGAGGATAAAGCTATGGAAAAAGAGAAAGAAGTGAAGCAAGCACGCGGTCAGACCAACAACGTAGCACCAATCCCCCCTAAACAACTGCCCGTTAAGGATACGCCCAAAACGCTACCTAAGCCACCCTCTAAGAAGGGAAATGAAACAAAAAAAAGTAAATCACCGTCCGAATCTCCGCCCCGCTAAGTATCTCTTACCACCTATGCCAACTCACACGCTATACGGTAGCAATGGCAATAGTTATGCCTTTGACCCAACCGCCCCCCCCTTGGGCAAAGGTGGCATGGGCGTTGTATTTCGCGGCTACGACGCACAACAACATAGTTTAGTAGCTATCAAGGTGATGTATCGGCAAGTAGCCATTAACCCAAACAATATAGCCCGCGCCGCGCAAGAAGCCCAAATTCCATCTGACCACCCCAACCTCGTCAAAATGCTCGATTTTATTGAGCAAGATGGCATCTACCATATCATTAGCGAATACTTAGAGGGCGAAACCTTGCACGATACGCTCCTGAACCGCAAAAACATAGGGCAACGATACAGTCTTGCAGAAGCTATCTCTATACTCAATCCCGTATTAGATGGACTATCTTACCTACATAGTCACGGGATCATACATCGCGATATGGACCCCACCAATATAATGATATGTGCCGACGGCAACGTCAAAATTATGGATTTTGGCATTGCTAAACTATGCGATGTACCTGGCGAACAAACGCATAATTTGACCAAAATTGGCAACTTTATCGGCAAACCCCACTACGCTCCACCTGAACAAATACGTGCCGAACGCGACCGCATTCAGCCCTGCTCCGACTTATATTCGCTGGGCATCACCTTGTACGAATTGCTGACAGGCCACGTACCTTTTTCCTGTAGCAATGAGTTCGACACCATGCAGTTGCAGCTACAGCAAAATATAGCCCGAAAAAGTGCCCGATCAACGTTTTCAGACTACTACCGAGTTTAAAACTGCCCTAAATGAGTTATTGTTCGCCCCAAAAACACCGACCAAGCAACTTTCGGGTCGTGCCCTCCCAATGCCGCCCGAAATACAGGTACAGCCTACCCATAAAAAACGCCGATTTGACTTCGGAATCGCTATAATTGCTTTTGTAGTACTCCTGTCTACCTCCATTAGTGCTTGGCACCTATTGGGCCGCCAAGAAATAGACGATAAAACAAGTACAACACAGACCGACCCTCCCCAATTGCCTAATTCAGCCATTGAAAACTACTTAAACGCAATAGCTCAATCGCCGAAAACGATAAATATTACCGATGATATAGCCGAACCTTTCGCAGGATGGATTATTCACATCAAAGAGTTAAATACGGGAAGATCATTTCAACTCAAAGGCTACCTACACTATATCGCTAATTCAAAACAACATATTACCATCAAAGACCGCCAAACAAAAGGCAAAGACATAACCTTATTGCTCGAAACTCAATAGAAAAACAAAGCACCATTCACCCACTAACTAACATATAACTATGATTATCCTATCTATAGGCAGAGATATGGGCAACCGTATCGTCATCAACGACCCCACCCAGCGCGTAAGTGGTGTTCATGCCGAGTTAATCTTGAACGATGATAACAGCATCATGCTCAAAGATATGAGCCGCAACGGTACGTTTGTAAATGGGAAACGTCTGCAATCCGGCATAAATATCCAAATACGCCGCAATGACGTGGTTAGCTTTGCTAATGCCGCCACGCTCAACTGGGCTTTGGTACCACAGCCCAATACTATTAGTGACTTAAAAATAACCTACAGTATTGGCACAGCATCGGACAATAAAGTGCAGCTCGTAGACAGCGCACAACGTATCAGCCGCTATCACGCCGACCTAAAAATTGCCCAAAACGGCGATATGTTTATTTATGATAAAAGTTCGGGTGGTACCTATGTCAACGACCGAAAAATAACCGCCTTTAATGACTACCCTGTAAAACGAGGCGATAAAATATCCTTTGCCAAAGTACAAGATTTAGACTGGTCCACCATCAAAGAGCAACAACAAGAACCACAAGGTATCATGGACAAGTTGGTCGGAGGCGCAGCAGTATCCAACAGTAAAGGCAATACCGCTAAACTACTAATAATACCCCTCTTGCTCCTCACCATAGCAGGATTAGGCTACTTCCTGCTGTTGCCCACGAATCCAAAACAAGGAACTAATCCCCCCCCAACAGATACTACATCAGCCCATGGTGTATCCAACAATTCGGGCTCTTCCTCCCCCTGCACAATGGGAATGGCAGAAATCAACGAACAATACTCCCAATCAATAGCTTTCGTATATTGTAGCTACTATCATACCGTAGAAGTACAGGATGGGAAAAAAAAAGTAGACAAAATATTATATGTGGGAATAGACAAACGAACGAGACAAATAGGCTATAGCGACAACAAACAAGACTTAGCACCCTTTGAGAGTATGGGTAGTGGCTTCTATGTGGCAGATGAAAAAGAAAAAACAGGATATGTCGTTACCAACCGCCATGTCGCCGAACCTTGGAAATACCAAAAGGGAATACAAGAAAAAATAAAAAACGAAATATTTCCTGCTTTAAACGTCTATCTTGCAGCGAATGGGAGAAGTGACCTAAAACTTACTGCCGAAGAGGGTGAAGCTGAAATGTTAGGAGTCATTACCAATGGCACACTCCTATTGCCCGATAATATGACAGGCTGCGAAACCATCAAAATAGGAGATGAAGACAAAGAAGAATTAGATATTGCCCTATTACGCTTAAACACTCCTACCTTACCCGTCAATGCCAAAGCAATACCCTTTGAAAAAATAAAAGGCAATTTAGACCATCTAAAAGTGGGATCTGAACTATTCACGATAGGCTTCCCGTACGGTATTGACTTGGCAAAAGGCGATACTAAAGATGAGGCTATTCTCGCGGAAGGTAAAATAAATACTTCGATAGACAAAGACAATTATTATATGTCTTACAATATGCCTACTTACAATGGTGCAAGCGGTTCGCCCATTTTTGACCAATGTGGCAATGTGGTCGGCATAGTTACCCAGAGAAGAGATACTAATCAATACAATAGAGGGGTAAAATCACCTTTTATTGTCGACCTCATCAGAGACCCATACAGTTTCAAAAGCAAAAAACGCCAAATTAGATATGAAGATGGCACTATCGCCCCTACCCGGCCTGGCAAGTATTGGCGAAATCTATTTCGACTATAACCAAGCCACCATACGCCCCGATGCCGCTTTGGAGTTGGACAAAATGGCTGATTATCTAAAAAAAAAAGCAGCACTACCGTTGAGATAGAAGCGCACGCCGATTGTAGGGGCGGCGATGCCTACAATATGGGGCTGTCGCAGCGCAGAGCCGATGCCGCTATGAATTACCTCATAAGTACGGGTATAGAACCAATGAGATTAAGCACTACTGCACGCGGTAGCCGCGAAAATCAGCATGGATATTGCTGTAAAGGAAGCACTTGTAGCGAGGCGGAGTTTGAAAAAGATAGAAAAATAGTGTTTATCATCAACGGAGCTTTCTAACTTTTGGATAATACTGCACTCAAGTCAATATTCAGCAATGTTTGTGCCTATAGATATTCGCTCCCCACATATTTTCCCTACCTTAGCACTTTCATTTCAAATCAAACCTCCAATGACCATCAAAACAATTATATCAGCACTATGGATAGTTTGCGTTTGCCCTTTCTATCTATCGGCGCAGGTATTAGTGTCCGAAATCAATTATAACTCCGAAAACAGCATAGAAGCAGGCGACTGGGTCGAAATATGGAATGCGGGCAATGCACCCGTAGCTATCAATGGCTGGCAAATGAAAGACAACAGCGATATCAATATATTTACCTTTGGGGCACTCACCCTGTCGCCAGGGCAAAGAATCGTGTTGGTCAATGACGCAGCAGCCTTTGCTACCCAACACCCCAGCGTAAGTACAGCAGGCACCTTTGGCTTTGGCTTAAATAATGTAAGCGACGCTGTCAGGCTATTCAACAACGTAGGTACGCTTATGGCGGCAATAACCTATATCGATTCACTGCCCTGGCCGCGCGGTGCCGACGGCTTGGGGCGCACCTTAGAACTTTTAGACCCCGCCCTTAGCCTCAACGACCCCGCCAATTGGTTTGACGGCTGCATGGGTGGCTCGCCCGGACAACCCTATACACCCTGCAACAATGCCATTATATTTTCGGAAATCAACTACAATTCTGATACACTATTTGATACCGACGACTGGGTAGAACTGCTCAATACTACCAGCGCACCCATTGACCTAAGCAATTGGATATTCCAAGACCGCCAAGACACCAATTTCTATGTCATTCCGAGCGGAACGGTATTGCCCGCCAGCGGACGGCTCGTATTAGTACAAACCGCCGATAAATTCAGATGCCACCACTTAGACCTAACCAATTATCTCGGCTCCTTCAATTTTAACCTCAGCGGCGACGGCGAGGTTATTCGCTTGTTCGACAATACAGGAAAAATCCAATTTTCAGTCGTGTACGACGACCCACCTACCACGGGCTGGCCCGCCGCACCCGACGGCGACGGAGCTACCTTAGAACTCCTAAGCACGAGTGGCAAATTTAACAACGGCGATAATTGGTTTGGTGGCTGCACAGGCGGCTCGCCCGCCCAAGCCTACGATAGTGCCTGCCCCACACCCGCCAGCGTCTATAACGGCATAGCGGGCGCAAACACCACCTGCCGACAACAAGCCCAAACATATAGCGTACCTGCCATAGCAGGCGTTTCGTACAATTGGACGGTATCGCCCAACGGCAGCCTTATCACTGGGCAGGGCACCAATACCATTACCGTCATTTGGAATACAGCGGGCACAGGTACTGTCGATGTAGTACAGACCGCTCCTTAACGCATCATATTGTCTTAAATGGCAATACGGCATCAATAGCAAACCCAAAACATTATGCGCTTTGCCCTTGGCAAGCTGCCAATAATTCGTGTAAATGCTCGTGATAATCGACCTCTACGGTATGGCGGTGAGACGGCGTATAGCTTTTTTTGATGCGCCGCGCATCGGCAAAGGCTTGCTCACGTAAGTCAGTGGGCAAGCGATAATTGCCCGCTATATACTGCGCCACTAAGCGCGATTGGGCATCGGACAGAGGCCATATACACCCCTGCGGCTGCACCAACCCGATAAAGCACAAATTGCGATAATCGGGGTGAAAAACACGCAGATAAAGCGGCACATCGGTATTGCGGTAATTGATGAGTTGCGGGTCAAAAAACGGAAATACGATATCAAAACCCGTACAAGCAATTATCGTGTCGTAGGTTTCGGCACTGCCATCGACAAAATGAACCGTATTGCCCTCAAACCGTTCAATATCCGGACGCGGGTGTACCTTGCCATGACCAATCATATACAGCAATTCGGAGTTCATAGTCGGGTGTGCTTCAAAAGCCCAGTGTTTAGGACGCTGCAAGCCATAGTTGCGCAAATCGCCCACATTGAGCCGATAAGCCGCTTGCCCTAACCATTGGCGCAAACGGCGTGGTAACTTGGTGAGGCGGGCATTTATTATATCAGTAGGCTGCCCAAACATAAATTTGGGCACGATATAATAACCGCGCCGCATACTCAAACCCGTAAATGCCGACACGCGCGAGGTCTCGACCGCACAGTCACAAGCCGAATTGCCGCCTCCTATGACCAACACTCGCTCGTCTTTAAATGGTTTGTTGTGCTTAAAATCGTGCGAATGGAGCAAACGCCCCGCAAACTGCCCCCTATATTGTGGCATACGCGGCGACCAATGATGCCCGTTGGCTACTAACAAATAATCAAAGATTTCGGTACTGCCGTCACTTGCCACAACCACCCATTTGCCTTGTATATTGCGTTCGGCTTTCAGCACTTCGGTCTGAAACCGCACATAATCAAGCACACCAAACCGCTGGGCATAAGACTCGAAATAAGCCAATAGCTGACTATGCGAGGGATAATGCGGATAGTGGTCGGGCATCGGAAAATCGAGGTATTGCGACAATATTTTTGAACTAATAATATGTGTCGTGTGGAATACACTCGAATGGCTGGCGTTCTCGGAATAGACCCAATTGCCGCCGATGCGGTTGTTTTTTTCATAACAAACCACATTGGTCAAACCTGCCTGTAATAAATTTTTAACGGCAGTAATGCCCGATGGACCTGCACCGATAACACAAATGTGCGGCGAAAAGTGGGTAGCGGTCATGTGGATATTGGTCTGAAAATAATTATAACTTGTAACTATTTAGCCTTGTAGGGAGAATAGCTATTTCTAATCAGCGATTCTCGGTATTAAAATTTAACAATTTGTATTTTGTTCATAAGACTGTAGTGCAAAAAGTCATTTTAGCAAAGTGTTTAGTAATTGCAAAATGCGTAGATGACTATAAATGAATAATTTACGATTTGAAATTAAATTTAATTTGTATCAATTTTGCCTTTTTTGCACCGAAGTCTTCATAACAAGTTATGAAATTATTAATTTTTTATTAAAATTTTTAAAATAAACTTAAATCGCTAATTATCAGCGTGTTATATAACGTAAATTATTTAAAGCGAAAATTGCTGATTTCTAATCGAATATGCAACGATATCACGCCTTATCAGATAGACATAGCTCAAAACCCCATACCCAAAACCCTATACCCTAAATAGCTACTATAACTTTATGCCTCTGTCAGTCGGATAAACTCGGTGAGGTCATATATGGGTTCTTTGATGATTTTGCCGACCGAAATGCCGCGCTGTTCGCAGGCTTGGCGCAGGGCAGTTTGAAAATGATGGGCAATCGAACCAACAAAGTGTACGGGTACTTCGCGATAATTAGGAAAAATAACTACGCGGGTATCCAAAAATTCGCCTAATCCTTCGAGCAACAAGGCGTGGATATAAGGATGCGCTTCGTGGGCTTTAAAAAATTTGGCGAACGATGCTAACCAAACTTTGGGGTGGGGCTGTCGATATACGCGGTTCAAGGCTATTTCTTTGTCCAATTGATATTCGTCGGCAAAGGCTTGGTAAAGGTCTTGGGGCAGGCGTTTGTAGAGAAAATTGGCTACTATGCGTTTGCCAAAATACGCGCCGCTGCCTTCGTCGCCCAAAATATAATCGAGCGAGGGAACGGCTTCGTGTATTTGCTCGCCGTCATAGTAGCAAGCATTAGAACCCGTACCCAAAATACAACTAATGCCGCTGCTTGTGCCGCACGTAGCCCATACCGACCCCAACAAGTCATGTTCGACGGCGATATGCGTAGCATGGGTAAAAAAATGGCTCAGGGCGCGATATATTTTTTCGTTGCGGTCGGGACTCGAACAGCCCGCCCCAAAATAGCGCACATCGGTTACTTGGGCGGCACATTCTGCTAAGGCGGCGTTGCCTCCCAAGGCAATCAGTATATCTTGCTCGCTATGAAACAAAGGGCTAAATCCCATCGTGCTAAACTCGCGCGGGTAGCCACTTTGGTCAATCAATATCCAAGCGGTTTTGGTAGCACCACTATCGGCAACTAAAAGCATAGTACGGTCGGGTTATTGGTTTGGGCAGATATATTAGGCGGTCGGAAATTCGAGTAGGGTTTTTCGGATGATACCGATACATTCGTACAATTGCTCTTCGGTGATAGTGAGGGGCGGAGCAAATCGTATTTTATCGCCGTGGGTGGGTTTGGCTAACAAACCGTTGTCGCGTAGGCGTAGGCAGATATCCCAAGCAGCTTCGAGGTTGGGGTGTTCTATTTCTATGGCGTTGAGCAAACCTTTTCCGCGCACGGTGCGCAGTAGGGGCGAGGGTATGGCACGCAACTCGCGGCGTAGGATATTGCCCATTGCTTCGGCGTGTTCGGCGAGGTTTTCATCGACCAATACCTCTAAGGCAGCAATAGCTACGCGGCAGGCTAATGGATTGCCGCCGTAGGTAGAACCGTGTTCGCCGGGTTTGATGCAGAGCATAATCTCGTCGTCGGCTAATACAGCGGATACGGGCAATACACCGCCCGACAAGGCTTTGCCCAATACCAATATATCGGGGCGCACGCCTTCGTGGTCGCAGCAAAGCATTTTTCCGGTGCGGCATAAGCCTGTTTGCACTTCGTCGGCTATAAACAATACGTTGTGCGATTTGCAGAGGTCATAAGCGCGGCGCAAATAGCCCTCGTCAGGCACTACTACGCCTGCTTCGCCTTGGATAGGCTCGACCATAAACGCAGCTATGTTGGGGTCTTTCAATACTTCGGCGAGTGCGTCGATGTCGTTATACGGGATTTTGACGTAGCCGGGCATATAAGGACCAAAACCCGCGTAGCTCGACGGGTCGTCTGAGGCTGAAATAGCGGCTAAGGTTCTGCCCCAAAAATTGCCCGACACAAATACAATCTTGGCTTGGTTCTCGGCAATACCTTTGACGCTATAAGCCCATTTGCGTGCTAATTTAAGGGCTGTTTCGCCGCCTTCGACACCCGTATTCATGGGCAATACTTTGTCGTAGCCCAGCAATTGAGTGATATATTGTTCGTATTGCCCCAATTGGTCGTTATAAAACGCCCGCGATGTAAGGGTCAGTACGGAGGCTTGCTCGGTCAGTGCGCGAATGATATGCGGGTGGCAATGCCCCTGATTGACCGCCGAATATGCCGACAAAAAGTCGTAGTATTGCTTGCCTTCTGTATCCCATACATATACACCCTCGCCGCGTGCGAGTACTACGGGAAGGGGGTGGTAGTTGTGTGCGCCATAGCGGTCTTCCAGAGCTATGTGCTGCATCGCGTTAATAACTTGTTGCATAACAAATAAAATCCACTTAAAAGTATAACGTATAATTGCCCAATCGATAACCGCAATCTGCTATACGATTTTGGCACATAGCAATAGCGGGCATTGGTCTAAGGGCGATGACGAGAAAAAGCTATCGCGCCAAGCACCTACAAAAAATGAAGTACAAAGGTAGGGCTATTTGGGTAAATAGCAGTAATTTTGACCCAAAATTTAAGCCCCTATATGTTAGTAGTAGGTATTGCAGGCGGCACAGGTGCAGGTAAATCAACCGTAGTGCGCAAAATTATGGAGCGGCTGCCCAAGGACAAAGTTGCCCTTATGCCGCAAGATAATTATTATAAAGACAACGGGCATTTAGAGTTGTCCGACCGCCAAAAAACTCAATTTTGACCACCCTTCGACCATCGAATTTGAGCTATTGGTGGCGCATCTTGACGCGCTAAAACGCGGCGAAGCAATAGAGATGCCCTTATATTCGTATATCACTTGTACGCGCTCGGCTGATACTGTCCGCGTGCTGCCTCACGACGTGGTGGTCGTAGAGGGAATCCTCATTATGACCAATCCCGCCCTGCGCGATTTTTTAGACATCAAGGTTTTTGTCGATGCCGAACCCGACGACCGATTGATGCGCTGCATTCAACGCGATATCTTAGAGCGCGGGCGCAATGTGCGCGAGGTATTAGAACGCTACGAGAAAACAGTCAAACCAATGCACAACAAATTTATAGAACCCTCCAAACGCTATGCCGACATCATCATACCACAAGGCGGCAATAATCATGTAGCCATACACGTATTGGCTTCTATGATAAAAAACAACCTGAAAAGTTAGCACAAGCCGAAGCAAATGCCTCATTCTTCCTCATCGCCCGACAAATAACGGTCGATATGGCGGCGTTCTTTTTTGGTGGGGCGACCACTGCCCCGCTCGCGCTGTACGGCAGGCATCCGAAACACAGATGCCTGAAACTCGGACGGCGGTACAACGGGCGATATATCATCATAGCAGCGCACTGCTTCGGGCGCACTCACGCGACGCTCAATGAGCTGTAGCACGCGCAATATTTTTTTTCTTGTTCGCGCTGTACGCTTATCGTTTCGCCTATACGCACCGTGCGCGACGCTTTCACGCTATTACCGTCTATCTTGACCCGTCCCGAGTGGCAGGCATCGGTAGCAAGGCTGCGCGTCTTGAACATACGCACCGCCCAAAGCCATTTGTCAATCCGTATGTCGTCGTTGCTGGGAGGATTATCCTTAGAGAGCATGATGTTTGTATAAAAATAAATTTGATTAAAAAAAAAATCGTGAAAACCGAAAACGACATTCCGAGTTGCTCGCTGCCGCTTTCTACGCTAAGGTTTCTATTTGTCCTCTAATTAAGGTGTGGTTTGCATTATCGATACCGTCCCCACTATGCCACTGCTCCATTGCACCGAAATTTGAGCAGTACCCTGCCCCGACAAAATCGTACCGCCCGTTACACTCCATAGATAAGTGCTGCCGCTGATTGCGGGCACTGCATACGTATAAATAGCAGTGGTACATACCGTTTTGTCGCCATTCAGCAGCGGCAAAAATGAAGTGCCTCCGCTGCTGCTACCAAATGGCGAATCGGCAACCCATAAGGGACCTGCGGGCGAACCTCCGTATTGTACGGCGGCATCAAGCGGATTGGTTGCCGAGTCACTTGTTGTAGTGCCGCTGCCTTCGTCAAAATGATAGAGCAGGGTGGTATTAATGTCGGCGGCAAAGGCTTGGATAGGCGGCGTGAAATTGGCAGTATAGCGAAGGTTGTTAGACAAGCGAAATTCGTCTAAATAGCCATTCAAGGAGGGATACGCCGCTCCTGCATCGTGTTTTTCTGCCCCTATCACTAAGTACGGGTCGCTATTCGGATAAGCAGTACTTCTTCCATTTTGATACGAGATATCGCCTGTTGGTCCTGTGCCTTGTGCTCGTTGCACGCCGTCGATATAAATGCGCATCGTTCCATTCAGGGCGTTGCGCGTAACGGCTATGTGGTGCCAAGCGTCGTCGGCAATATTGTAGGTGGCTACGATACTCAGCCCTGCCCCCAAGCGGTCGATGCCAAATGCTACACCTCGGTCATTAGTGCCACCGCCGCTATACGAGCCTATCGAAATGCCGTAGTCGCCATAATCGCCGCTACCGTATATATCGCGGTCTATCACTACATTGCCCGTTATCCAGCCGTCGCCGTTGTTTTGGCTGCTAATGCTACCGTTGTTGTCGGAGGCGGTGCAGCGCAGCCAAAATTCGAGGGTAAAATTGCTTCCTAAGTCGGCTTTGGTAGGTGGGTCTATCGGTATTTTTAGTCGGTCGATGTCGCCTGTGCCGTTGCCCATAAATTGCAGGGAATAGTTGGTTGCTCCGCCGCAAACCGTAGGTGGTTCGGACGAATAAGACACGCTGTCGCAGGGCATTACAAAATGTGCATTAGCGTCGGGGTGCTGTTCCTGCCAAAGAGCGTATAATTCATTGACTGTTTTGTATTGCAAAATGCTATTTTGTTGGTAGGGTTTCAGTAGGTAGAGTAGTTTTGATAAACTATCGGTATAGCCCAAGGTGGGCATACTGCGGAAATTCATCATTATTTTGAACGTAAAAAAGGTATCGTCTGCCCAAGTTCGGCTGTTGATATGCGCAAGCAGGCTGATGACTCGGTTGGCGAGGAGTGTTGCGTTTGTTGTGTCCCATAGCACAAAATCTTCGCCGCAGCCTCCTCCTATGACCACCAATTCTTGTTCGGGATTGTGCTGCCCAAATTGAGTAGTAGTAGGGGCTGTGGGTTGCCAAATGCCAAATGCGTTATAATCGTCTTGATGTCCAGGCGAACCGCCGCCCCATAAAAAATCGGGTTGCCAGGCATATTGGTCGTAGGTATTGCCGTTTTGGGGTGTTTGCCAAGCCGTCCAGTCTTCGCTGACGGGCGGATTGCTAAAATCACGCCAGATAAAGCCTCCCATCAGTCTGCGCGGTGGCGGCAATCCGCAACTGTCCAACAGATAGGCTAAATCGGCATAATTATAGGGGTTGTATTGCATACCCGCGCCCATATCGTCGTTAAAATGGTTGTGGGGTTCTACGTCTATTTGTGGTGTAGCATCAGCCCATTGCAGAATATCGTTGGCAGTAGTAGCAGCGGCATCGTGTGCCAAGCAAGCCAAGATAAAATTGCTCTCTACCTGCATGACATAACGCGCTTCGTGGGCAATAATCGTATCACATACCGCCTTGACGTGCTGCCGCATCGTAGCAAACTGGACGGCATTATTATAGTTAAGCCCATGATGAGAAGCATCGTTCATTTCATTGTGCGAGGCAAAATAGATATAGGCAGGTACTTGGGCGGTTGCTTCGTATATATGACCAAGCAACAAACAACAGCACCCCAGTAAGCACCGCCCTACCCAACGAGGCATAGAAAAGCAAAGGTGATACATAAGAGTTAGATTTTTGTTAACTATTTAGGCATTGTAGGAGTAGCCCACAAGAATCGCTATTTCTAATCGAATATGCAACGATGTCAGGCATTATTAGATAAGTATTGCTCATTACCCCATACCCAAAACCCCATGCCCTAAATAGTTACGATTTTTGTTAATAACATGATACCATTAGGCAGGATTACCCTTTGCAAAGATACCGTTTTTATGCTTAGAATACAAAACTGTTTGAGGCGGATATTTGTTAGTAGGAGAGTGTGGTGTATAATGGGGCTAAATAATCAACAACTTACTAAGCAATTGCCCATTTAGCCTTACCTTTGTGCCCTTAATCCGATATTATCTAATCTAATGACCGATACGAAAATTGCCCTAAAACCCAAAGATTTTGAAACCGACCAAGAGGTGCGCTGGTGCCCTGGCTGCGGCGATTATGCCATATTAAAACAAGTACAAACTGCTATGGCGCAATTAGCCCTGCGTCCGTCTGATGTTGCTGTTATTTCGGGCATTGGGTGTTCGTCGCGTTTTCCGTATTATATCAATACGTATGGGCTACACTCGATACACGGGCGGGCGGCGGCAATTGCTTCGGGTTTGCGCATGGCAAACCCCAATTTAAGCGTATGGATAGCCACAGGCGACGGCGATTGCCTATCGATAGGCGGCAATCATTTCATTCACTTATTGCGCCGCAATTTCGACCTCAATATCTTACTTTTCAACAACCAAATATACGGCTTGACCAAAGGACAATATTCGCCTACGTCCGAGTTGCACAAAATTACCAAATCTACCCCTGTGGGCGTTATCGACCACCCGCTAAATCCCTTGTCCTTGGCTTTGGGGGCAGATGCAAGTTTTGTGGCGCGTAGCATCGACCGAGACGGCAAACACCTGCAAGCTATGTTGCTGCGCTGCGAACAACATAGAGGCAGTTCATTCTTGGAAATTTACCAAAATTGCAATATATTTAACGACGGCGCGTTTGAGCTATTTACCGACAAGGCTACCAAAGCCGATACCGCTTTGTTTGTCGAACAAGGCAAACCCTTAGTGTTCGGAACAGAAGCGCAATACGGCATACGATTAGACGGACACCAACCCCAACGCATAGACCTACGCGAAGGCTCTTTTTCTGCCGACGACCTATGGCTACACGACGAAACCGACCTATACAAAGCCCAATTATTAGCACGCTTTTTTGACGACCCGCGCACTACTCCCAACGCACTACCCCGCGTGTTCGGTATATTATATGCCGCCCAACGCCCTTGTTACGAGTACGACCTGAACGAGCAAATAGCCCAACAGCAAGCCCAAAAAGGCACGGGCAACCTCGACGAACTATTGAGCGGTAACGAAACTTGGTTCATTGCCTGATTATCACCTACCACCTAAAATATGTACTTCTCTCAAAACATCTCCGCTGCCGCCTGCTGTATAGCCTTGTTCTGTTGCCTACTGCTACCCACCCTTGCAGGAGCGCAAAACGACCTTACTCCGCCAACCGCACCCGATTATAGCCAATCTGCTTGTTGGGCTGCCCTGCCATTCCGCGAAGACGCTGCCGACGAAACGCCCAAAGGAATTAGCCCCACCCGCGACGAGGAAAACAAATAGATGTGTTTTATGTATATCCAACAATGCTGAACAAGGGCAAGCATTGGAACGCCGATGTGTACGACACCAACCTCAATCACCGCATTGAAACGATGCCTATACGCTATCAAGCCAGCGCGTTCAATGGGTCGTGTCGGGTATATGTGCCTCGCTACCGACAGGCGCATATCAACGCTTATTATAGCAAAGACCGCCGCAGTGCCGATGCCGCCTTTGAATTGGCATATAGCGACGTAGCTGCCGCATTCGACTATTATTTGCAGCACTACAACCAAGGACGACCTTTTATCTTGGCAAGCCACAGCCAAGGCACTACACACGCACGGCGTTTGGCAAAAGAAAAAATAGACGGCAAACCCTTAGCACAGCAATTGGTAGCGGCTTATTTAGTGGGTATGCCTGTAATCGATACGCTATATCAACAATTGCGCCCCTGCGAAACACCCGACCAAATAGGTTGCTTTGTATCGTGGATGAGCTATAAGCAAGGCTACGAACCCCGCCCCGATGCCATTTTGCAGGGCGGTATCAATATCAACCCCATCACTTGGCGACACGATACCGAACCATCCGAACCAAAAGCCCATTTGGGCACTATATTGCGCAAGTTCGACAAAAAACGCCGCCCCACCCTAAGCGCACAAGTGCGAGACGGCTACTTGTGGGTCAAATCGAACAATTTTCTAAGCAAATTATTCCGCGATTATCATATCGTAGATTACAACCTATTTTGGTATAATATCCGACAACACGTAGCAGAACAAACACACTTATTTCTAAACAAGAAGTATTGAGCGCATTGCTGCAAAGCATAAAAGGTAAGACCAAAATTAGGAATAAAAAACTTAGCTACGAAACCCAAAAAAAGTTGTATTTTTGTACTCAAAATAATCTGTGTTTACCTAATTTCAGTATATCTATGCTACCTCATGCCATCAATCGAGAAAAAACCTACGAAGAAAGCGATACCTTGCTTGACGAGCTAACAGGATTTACGAGCAAATTAATCGTACACAACGACGATGTAAATACTTTCGATTGGATAATTATTTCCTTAATAGAGATATGCCGCCATACGCGCCACCAAGCCGAGCAATGCGCCTTAATTATCCATACCAAAGGAAAATATGCCGTCAAAGAGGGCGATTTTGATGTGCTAAAACCCATGAAAGATGCACTAACCGAGCGCGGCATAGGGGCTACCATCGAATAAGCCAGCGGCGGTTAATCTTTCCAAAGATACGGAAACAAAACCCACGATAAGGCGCACATAATGCCATCTATGGCAATCAAAATAGCCACATCTTTACCGCTATTGCTGTTGGTGATGCCCGTGACAGCAGTTTTTGATATGCGAATAAGCAGTGCTAAAATAGGCATCATCAAGGGTAGGCTCAAAATAGGCATTAGGGTAGCACCCTGCCCGCCCGCCTTAGACGCAATAGCCGACATCAGCGTGAAACACATCGAAAACGCTACCGCACCCAATACCACACTACCCAAAAACAAAGGCATATCCACCACAGGATTGCCCAACAATAGGCTATACGCGCCTATGCCCACCAAAGAAAGCCCCAACAAAAGGGCTATATTATACAACAATTTGGCAATAATAACCGCTTGCGGCTGCACCAGCGTATAATAATAGAGCTGCCGCGCAGTAGGCTCGTGCATAAAACTTTTGGCAACGGCATTGACCGATGCAAACAACAAAATAATCCAAAATAAAATGAGCCAAACCACCGGCTCTGGGCTGCGAAAAGCCATATACACCGTCATTACAGTACAGAGTACATACAATACCATACCACTCAGGGCAGAACGTTGCCGCCATTCGAGCAGTAAATCTTTGCGCAACAAGGCTATAATTTGAACCAACATAAGTATTAACTACAAGCAACACACGTAAATCGGGCGGCAAAGATAGGCAATTAAATCGCAAAAATGCGCGTCGCCTATTGATTACCCACCAAAAACAACTATCACATACGCATTATATTTATGAACCATCACGATTTTTTAATTGAAATAAGTTGGGAAGTATGCCACAAAATAGGCGGCATATATACTGTTTTAGGTTCTAAACTACCCGCTTTATTGCGACAGGGATACGCCGATAATCTACTGTTTATAGGTCCTGATGTATGGAAAAATACCGGATCCAACCCCGATTTTCGCGAAGACCGACAGCTATTTCGTGCTTGGCGCGAACATGCCGCCCAACAAGGTCTGCGCGTAAAAGTAGGACATTGGCAATTGCCCGAAAAACCAACTGCCATTCTGGTCGACTTCACACCTTACTTTCACCAAAAAGACGACATTTTTACCCACTTCTGGGACAAATATCGCTTAGATAGCATCAGCGGCGATTGGGATTATATCGAACCCGCCTTGTTTGGCTATGCCGCCGCGCAAGTTGCCGAGAGCTTTGCCCAATTTTACCTCGCCGACAGAATCAGTATTACCGCCCAATTTCACGAATGGATGACAGGAGCGGGAATACTGCACCTCCACGAACACGCACCCTATATAGCTACTATATTTACCACCCACGCCACCGTATTAGGGCGTGCGCTATCGGCAGCACAACAACCCATCTATAGCCACCTCGAACAATATAGCCCCGATATTACGGCTAAAGAACATGGCGTAACCGCAAAACATTCCTTAGAGCGTGCCGCCGCCCAAAATGCCGATTGTTTTACGACTGTCAGCGAATTATGCGCCAAAGAATGCGCCCATTTCTTGGGCAAACGCCCCGATATGATTACGCCAAATGGCTTTGAACCCCATTTTAGCGATAGCGAAATAATACGCAAACATGCCGAAGCCCGCCAACAATTATTAGAGGTAGCCGCTGCTGTATGCCAAACCGAGATTGCGCCCAACGCCCTGTTACTCGCCACCGCAGGCAGATACGAATACCGCAACAAGGGTTTTGATATCATCATACAAGCATTGGGGCAAATAGTTGAAAAACAACAAATCAATACCGATATAGTAGCATTCTTCTTAGTGCCCGCAGCATATACTACTACACCGATACCATATCCGCTAAACAAAAATAAAGCGCAGCAAGACACAACCAACACTGATACCGCCGCAACGATATTGACCCACCACCTACAAAACCCCGATACCGACCCCATCTTGAACGGTTTGGAAGCCCAACACCTCGACAACGCCCCCACCAAACACGTAAAAGTGATATTTGTGCCAACTTACCTCAAAGGCAACGACGGCATCTTTAACCGCTCTTACTACGACCTACTCTGCGGTTTCGACCTCACCCTATTCCCATCTGCCTACGACCCATGGGGATATACACCCTTAGAAAGCCTCGCTCTACACGTACCCACCCTCACCACTACCATGACAGGGTTTGGGCAATGGGTGATGAGCAAATTGGGAAAACCCGATAGCGGTATCCACATCATAGAACGCAGCGACGAACCCACTGGCGACCAAGCCCAGCTACCGCCGTCGAAAAAAGCATTATAGACTTTGCTGCCCTAACAACAGCCGAACAACAACGCCACCGCGAAACCGCCCGCAGCATCTCGCGCATTGCACTATGGGAAAACCTAATAGACCTCTACAAAAAAGCCTACCAATCCGCCCAACGACAAGCCAAATCGCGCAGCAGCGACCAAGCCAACCAGAGCAACACCCTTGCCCGACCCACCCAAAAAACAAATGTAGCGGGCAATATAAGTGCCCAAACAAGTGCCGAACCCGTAAAATTCCCTACTACATTTAAGCGATTATTGGCACAAGCCCAATTGCCAAAACGACTGCAATCGCTCGCCGACCTCGCCCATAACCTATGGTGGTGTTGGACACACGAAGCCATACAATTGTTTGAGCGGATAAACCCCGAAATATGGCGCAATGTAGAGCAAAATCCTATTGCCCTGCTCGACCAATTAGATAACGACGACTACCTACGCCTGCTCGCCGATGCCCAATTTATGACCCATCTAGACCGCGTAGCACAACAGTTTGCCGATTATATGCAAGCCGCCAAGCAGCGACCTGCTAATAGCCCCAAAATCGCTTATTTCTGTATGGAATATGGCTTACACCATAGCGTAAGGCTATATTCAGGTGGCTTGGGCGTATTAGCCGGCGATTATCTAAAAGAAGCCTCCGACTGCAATACAGATATGATTGCCATAGGACTGCTCTATCGATACGGCTATTTTACCCAAACCTTATCGCCCAACGGCGAGCAAATAGCCCAATACGACGCGCAGCGGTTTAGCCACATGCCACTAAAACCCGTTAAAGACGAGAATGGCAATTGGGTAAAAATAGCCATAGCACTGCCCCGACGAACCTTGTATGCCAAAATATGGCGGCTCGATGTGGGGCGCGTGCCGCTATACCTGCTCGACAGCGAAATAACCGAAAACAACGAATTTGACCGAAGCATCACCCACCGATTATACGGCGGAGATAACGAAATGCGCTTGCTACAAGAAATATTGCTCGGAATAGGCGGCATACGCGCACTAACCGCCCTAAACATCAAACGCGAAATATACCACCTCAACGAAGGACATGCCGCTTTTGCAGGCTTAGAACGCCTATACCACGAAGTCCAAGACAAGCAAGCATCGTTTGACGAAGCACTCGAAATTGTAAGAGCCTCATCTGTATTTACAACCCATACGCCCGTACCCGCCGGACATGACGCATTCAGCGAAGAACTAATGCGTGCCTACTTCTCGACATACGACGAACAACTCGGTATTACTTGGAACGATCTCATCAACTTAGGACGCGAACACACCGACCAACAAGGCGAAAAATTCTCGATGAGCAACCTCGCCGTCCGATTGTCCAAAGGTATCAACGGCGTGAGTGCCATACACGGAAAAGTGTCGAGGCAGATGTTTGCCCCCTTATTTGCGGGGTGGCATACCGACGAAGTGCCGATAGGGCACGTCACCAACGGCGTTCATTACCCTACATGGATTGCCAAGCAAATGCACGACTTTTATGTGCAAAATATTGGCTCCGATTTTATCGCCGACCAATCGAACAAACAACATTGGGCTAAAATATACGACGCGCCCGATGACATGTTATACAATATCCATTGGCAACTCAAATCAAAATTGATAGCACAACTGCGACAAAATCTGCGCTCCGATTTCACACGCCGCCTCTACAACCCCCGATTAATGTTGTCCATATTGCAGGGCTTCGACGAGAATACTTTGCTCATAGGATTTGCCCGCCGATTTGCCACCTACAAACGCGCTACTCTGCTACTACACGACCTCGACCGATTGCGCGGTCTGCTCAATCACCCTACCCAACCCGTCCGTTTTGTGTTTGCAGGAAAAGCACACCCCGCCGACAGCGGCGGACAAGCGTTTATCCGCCAATTGGTAGAAATATCGCTGCAACCCGACTTTTTGGGCAAAATCCTGTTCGTCGAAAATTATGATATGGAGCTTGCCCCGCAGTTTGGTACAAGGCGTTGACGTATGGCTCAACAACCCAACGCGCCCACAAGAAGCATCGGGCACAAGCGGTATGAAAGCCGCCCTAAATGGCATACCCAACCTAAGCGTATTAGACGGATGGTGGGCAGAAGGATATGTAGAAGGCGGCGGCTGGGCTTTGCCCGAACAAAACACCTACGACAATGCCGACTTCCAAAACGAATTAGACGCTCAAACCATTTATAACCTCATCGAAAACGAGATAGCCCCGCTTTATTACAAGCGAAATAGCGAAGGCATACCCACCGATTGGGTGCGCTGTATGAAAACATGTATCGCCGAAATCGCACCCCAATTTACAATGAAACGACAATTAGACGATTATACCGCACAGTATTATAACGTACAACAAAGTCGTAGCCACAAACTAAACGCCAACAACCGACATTTAGCCCATAGCCTCGCAGCTTGGAAACAACACGTGCGCCAAGCCTGGCATACCTTGCAAGTAGTAGCCACAGACATCCACGATAGCACCAACCATTCGCTTACGCTGGGCGATAGCTTCACAGCAAGCATTACCCTGAACTTAAACGCATTATTACCCAGCGACCTGCGCGTAGAAGCCGTATTCCTGCACAAACACCCCGACGAAAGCTACGAAATAGCCCACATACAACCCATGCCGCTGACCAAACAGCAACAAAAAATCGCTACCTATACCTGCCAATTCCCATTCGAATTGAGCGGCGTGTATGATTATGGCTTCCGCGCTGTTGCTGACCACCTCGACCTAAAAGACCCATACGAAGTAGGCTTGGTAAAATGGATATAAACCCTAAATCCCCTATTTTACGGCATAGTTTTTATCAAAATATCTTGTATTGCAAAGACATTAGGGTAAAATTACAAGAAAAAAACCATCGCGAAATGCGTAAGTAGAAAAAATGAGGCGTTTTTACCGATAAAACTTTTGCAATAAGGCTACTAACGTTGCTTTTTGAACTACTATTATGTGTTTGATGTGAAATTAGGATTTAGAAATAGAAATATTCATGTTTGAAATAGCAATTTTGCGCTATAAATGCCAATATTCACATTGGAAGTATCAATACTCACGTTGTAAGTGGCGATATTCACGTTGTAAGTGGCGATATTCACGTTGTAAATGCCAATGTTCACGTTGTAAGTGGCGATATTCACGTTGGAAATGGCGATATTCACGTTGGAAATGGCGATATTAACGTTGAAAGTGGCGATATTAACGTTGAAAGTGGCGATATTCACGTTGTAAGTGGCGATATTCACGTTGTAAGTGGCGATATTCACGTTGTAAGTGGCGATATTCACGTTGTAAATGCCAATGTTCACGTTGGAAATGGCGATATTCACGTTGGAAATGGCGATATTCACGTTGGAAATGGCGATATTCACGTTGGAAATGGCGATATTCACGTTGGAAATGGCGATATTCACGTTGTAAGTGGCGATATTCACGTTGGAAATGGCGATATTCACGTTGTAAGTATCAATATTTGCGTTAAAAATGTTAATATTTATATTGAAAATACCAATATCAATTTAAAATTACCCAATATGAAACAATAATGCGGCATTATTTTTAAGAAAATAGGTTTTTACATTATACAAATAGCCTCCGATGCAAACATCGGAGGCTATTTATTTTTATGCCACCATTATTTTATTATGTCAAAACCCTATTCATTAAATGTTTGTAGCTCATGGCTTTGTTTCTGTGACAGCAATTGAGCCTGATGTAATTCCATCGTTCCAAATGACGGTTACGGTGGGTGTTCCCTGACCACTTGCAATAACGCCGCCCGTAATTGTCCATTGATATTGGCTATTGACGTTTGGATTATCCACTGTATATGACATTGTTTGAGTAGGACAAGGCTCGTCGTCGCCTGCTACTATTGGTGCGGGAAGTGGTTTTACTATTACAGTGGCTTCTTTGTATAAGCTAATGCACGTGGGCAATTCTATTTTCCAATCGTAGAAAAAATAATAGATATTGGCAGATGCGTTGTTGCCTGTTATTGACAATATGCCGGGCAATGTGTATGGGTATGTTGCTCCGTCTGTATTTCGATAGAGTTCGGAGGTTGCTGCTGTGCCAAGTCGCAGATTATTGGCAACAGGTAGGTCAAAGTTGAGGGTTATAATGCTTTCTCCGTTGTTGATATACAATGTAGTGTCTTGCAAAATGAAGCCTGCCGAGTCGCGCAATTGTATAGTACGGTTAAATCCACTATTGGCATAGACACGTACCGATTGTAAGCGGCAAGGTTGTAATACATCGAATATCATGTATCGATTAGATAAGCCAAAAAACCCTCCTGCACCCATACTATTATTAACAGGTCCGACAGATTGCAACGGTGGAATGATAGTTTCTTGGATATAATAGCTTGTTGTGTCTATGAGAATGGGTGTAGTATAATTGTTGCCTTCTACTAAGACCGTTGCTGTGTCATTTGGCGAGCCGTACCATGTATAAATGCCATTGCCAATGACAGTGAGGGTTGTCGAGTCGTTATAACATATTGTATCGTTGGCAACAACGGGAGCGGCGGGACGGTTGACGGATACATAAGCGGTTCGCAATGTGTCGTCTGTCCCAAATGCGTTAGTGGCATGAAGGCTTACTGCATAATTTCCGTTTTGGGCGTAAGTGTGTTTGGGATTGCGCATATTGGCGGTGCCTCCGTCGCCAAAATCCCAGAGCCAAGCGTTGGGTATATTGGTAGAGCGGTCGTAAAATTGTACTTCACCTGAACAGGTGCTGCGTACATCGCTTTCAAAACGCGCTATGGGCTTCTCAATGATGGGTGTACAGGTCCAAGCCATGCGAAAACCTGCTCCTGTGACAAATGGGTCCGATACGAGTTTGACTGTCAATGCGCCGCTGGTGGCAACAATGGGATTGCCGCCGTTTGGCAATGTATTGCCCGTATAAAATCCGATATTAGGGGCTTGGTCGTTTATTCCGTCATAGAGATATAAATAATCATAGTCGGCTTCTAAGTCAAAGATGTCGAAATCGGCGATTACCGTAGCTGCATTTGTCGGGGCAATAGTCATAATAGAGCTAACATTGTCGAAATAATTGTTTGACATACCGCCTGCATCGTATAGTGTGCCCGCACAAGCACTAATCGCTCCGGGTGCTACGCCTGCTGCGGGCATATTATAGATACATGGATTGGCGGCTTGTATGCTGATATAGTTGGGTTTTATTAGTGTATCCCTTCCGCAGGTATCGGTTATGGCAATAAGCATTACGGTATAGTCTCCGTTGTTTAGATATGTGTGGGTAGGGCTTATATCGGTGGCAGTATTTCCGTCTCCGAAGTCCCAATAATAGCTTCCTGCATACGCGCTGTTGTTTTCGAACTGTACGGTCAGCGGTGCGGCGCAAGCAGCGATAACGTTGGCATCAAAATCGGCTACGATATTGCCATCGTAGGCATCGCCAATGCCTACGGCGTGCCAAGCGTTGGCGGTGGCGATTACTTGTGGCGAACATGCGCCAAATAAATCAATGGCAGCCTGAATGCCATAGAAACGCGCATCGGCATAATTAGATGTTGGTGTTAGATAGACGGCTAATGTTCGATAAGCTATTAGGCGAGCATTCTCGATACTGATACCGCTTACATTGTAAGCATTGCCTAAGTCGTTGGTGCCGCTTCCGCCCGTCGATAATAGATAAAACCAGAAGTTTGCTACGCCACTATTGGTATGTACGCCACCATTATCGCCGCTGCCTATGTACCAATTGGTACTAAATAGGTATCGGGGTCGCCATAAGCGTTTGGATTTGACATGGAACGTAGGGTCGCGCCTATTTCGTTGCCAAGCAGCCAGCTTGCAGTGGCAGGTTTGGTATGAAATTCGACCGCTGTGCCGAGTATATCGCTGAATGCTTCGTTCAAAGCCCCCGATTCGTTGATATAATATAGCCCTGCGCTGTATTCGGTCACGCCGTGTGTTAGTTCGTGTGCTACAATGTCGAGACAAGTGAGTGCGGTGGCACTTCCGTTGCCATCGCCGTAGGTCATTCTCTGCCCATCCCAAAAAGCGTTGAAATAATTAACTCCATAATGCACGTGGCTTTCGAGGGGCATGTTATTATCGTCTATGCTTTGGCGATTATGTATGTTTAAATAATAATCATAGGTTTTTTCAGCCCCCCAATGTGCATCGTTGGCGGCTTCGTCTTGTTGTGCATTGACAGTATTCCAAAGGTTATCGGCATCGGTAAAATCGGTATAGGTATAGTTGGTTGTCTGTTGGCAATTATAGGTATATACGCCGTTGCCGCGCGTTGTTTCGCGCAATCTATAATTGTTTGTTGCCGTACTATCGGTTATAATAGGTTGCGTGCCGCTATATTTGGTCTGTGCAACGCCATTACTATTGCCTGAACATAGACGGTCCAACCGCATAACTATTTCGCCGTTGTTAGCATCTATAAACACGTATTGCCTGCTCAGGGGCGTGGTGGCATATACATCTATTTTATAGCATAAACGCAGGTCGGCAGTGGCATTTTCATAGCTATTTGATGCTTGGGCAGGGCTTGCAGGCACATAAACCAAACCTGTATTGGCATATTCGCGATATTTTTGGGCAGCTACCCAATCTAAAGCGCGTTGGGTGGCTTGTTCGGCTGTCCATTTTGCTTGTGCAGGTGCATCGTTAGGTTGGGTTATCCAATTGCCATTCATAGCTATCACGCGCCCCTGTTGGTCGGCGTGTACGATATATATAGCTCCCTCGATAGGTATATCGCAATAGGTTTGTTGATAGCGTTGGTGGGTCATGCCCAATTCATCGCGCAAGGTTTGGCGCAATAAGCCGCCTGTTGGGTTTTGTTCGTGTTGGCGGGGCGCAAAAGGCGGTCGGGGCAATGCACCATTGGCGGGCAATATGGGCGCAGTGCGCGGGTCGAGTGGCAAGTATTGGTGAGAGGGGTCGGCAGGTATATACGGCATGATTTGTAATACCGCCTTTTGTTTATCGAGCAGGTTTTTGCCCGTCATGGGGTTTTGCGCTCTAAGCACGGCGGGCAATAATAAGCAATAGGCATACAAGCACAAGAAATAAGTTGAATATTGTCGAATATAGCGTGGGGCAAACATAAACCGATAAAGATTTGGATAAAAATAATAGTAAGGATATGCGAAACAATAACAGCAAAAAAGAAGCGTAAAGATATAGCAATAAACCCAAACAAACCCTTTTGTCTATACAAACAAAGTTAGCGTTTGCTCGGCGTAGTTGATAATGGCATTGAATTGCCGCAATATGTCGTTGCCAATAACGCCGTCAATAGAGTTTGTGCCTTGTAACAACAAAATTTCGTTGACATGTGTTAGGTCGATGGCAGCTACGGGGCGTGCTTCGAGCAAAAAATCGCCTATATACAATCGTTCGATAGTGGTTTCGTATCGGGCAATGGTGCTATTGCCCACCCCGCTCGCCAATTCGTCGGAAAGGGTCAGGGGCAACACCTTGTTTTCGGCACTTTGTAGGTCAATACAAGTATAATTAGCTCCCGTATCGATAATCCATAGGGCTTCGTAATTATTGAGGTTGCCTTTCACAAGTAGGTGTCCTGTGGGCGAGAATGTCCATAAAATGGTGCGTTGGACTTGGATTTGGCTCATACTTTTCGGTAGATGGGCGGTAATTATGTAATGACACTTTGAAATATGATTGTGCAAGAAAAAGTCAAGTTTTTTTCAAAATGCTTTTTTCGGCGTAACTTTACGGTTATTTTCAGCGGTATGCAATTGGGTTTCAAAACAAAGGAATAACGATATACGTTCATACTATTTATTTTGTTGTTTATTTTTTTGATTATCAGTACATTATTAGCTAACACTGCCTTGATTTTGGTTCTATTGGCGGCATGTTCTGTTTGTGCATAAATTGGCATTTCGGTAGAATTGTAATCTTTTCATCAAATTTTGCAGCAAGGTAGCTACAAATTCGACAAAAAGATAGTACCTTTGCGCGAAACTCTTTCGTCCGATGCATTCGTCCCGCTATTTTTTATGCCTTTTGTTGCTTTGTGCCTTGTCCTTGCTTTCTTGGACAAACGACGACACAAGCAACCCCGTTCGCTGGGTGTTTGCGGCTAAACCCGTCAAGCCCAATGAGTTTATGCTCATTTTTGAGGCAAAGGTGGCGAATAATTGGTATTTGTACTCCCAAGAGGTAATGGACGAAGCATTGCCTACTGTTTTTTATTTTTTACCCAACGAATCGATAGAATTTACGGCTCAAACGATGGAAGAAATAGGCGAACCTGTGCAGGTAAAGGCGGGTAAAGCCTATAAAAATCAAGTTAGATTTACAACGTATGTTCGGCTCAAATCCGAGCAAGCACAACTACGCGGCTATGTCAATTATATGACATGCGACAGCGAAAAATGCTTGCCTCCCCAAGATGTGCCGTTCGAGTTTGTGTTTAGCCACTAAGCAGATTAAAGCAGCCCTTAGCTTTTCTGTATTTTTTTTATCCTTTCACCAGTCTAATTATCGTTTTGCAGCAGACAATAGCTTTCAATACTTAATTATTGCTTGCAGTTCCTGCCGCAGACCTATTTTTACGATTTAGCACCACTCAACACCGCTATAGCGTATAGGTTGCCTCGATACCTGACTAAAACCCTATTCTTTATGAGAAGACTCGCCGCACTGTTGCTATTTGTATGCTCATGCAGCGTATTAGCTCAAAAATCCCCGGTTGATTGGCAGTTTCATGCACAGGAGCTAACCAACAACGAGTTTTTAATATACTGCAAAGCCAAATTAGTTAAGGATTGGTATATATACTCTCAGGATATTGAGGGTACACCACCCATACCGACCTCTATACACCTAAGCCCTAATAGTGATTTCAAATTGCTGGGCGGTATAGAAGAGAAAGGCGTTTTGATAGACGAATATGACGAGGCATTAGACAAAAACGTAAAAAAATATGCCAATCAAGTATCGTTTATCGCCAAAGTAAAAACAAGCCAACCCGTAGTGTTGATAGATGGTTTTGTAGAATATATGACTTGCGACCATGAGAAATGTTTGCCTCCCGCCAAGCGCAATTTCCAATTCAAATTGCAAGCCACGCGCAGCGAACAACTCGCTATCCGAAAAAGCACGAATACTACGGTTGCATCGGCACGCAAATATACTGCCGAAACCTATACGTCGCCCGACCGAAATATCAATATTCCGCAGCCCGCTGCTATCGAGTTGTCGTCAGGAGGTGCGCAATCGGACGAGGCAAAACCGAGTACTTACAGCAATACGCCTGACCGCATCATATCTAATGCCGAGCGCACAACAGTACTCGAAAACAGCAACAATATGGTTGCCGCCAATGTGATGGCTTATTTTGCCAAAGGACGCGAAATGAAACAACAACAATTGTTAGCCGAACAACGCGCCCAAGAAAAAGCCGAACAATTAGCTGCCGCACAAGAGGCTGCACGCATAGCCGCCGAAGAGAAAGCGAAGCGAGCCATTATTACCGACGCCCCCGTAGATTGGACTTTCTATATGAATAGCCTCGGCGAAGGTGTGTATGAAATGGTAGCCAACGTAAAAATTGCCGAGAATTGGTATATTTACTCCAAAAACAATACTGGTGACGCGCCTTTTGCCCTCCAATTCGAGTTTGCACCTAATGATAAGGTCGAATATGCCGAGTTAGGCGTACAAGAAATTGGGCAGTTGCGCAGCGAATATGACGCGCTTTTTGACAAGCAAGTTAATCGCTATGCCAACGAAATTACGTTCAAACGCCAAGTCAAATTTTTGGATAACGTGCCCGTTCATGGCAGTGTTCGATTTATGTGTGCCGATGCCGAACAATACTTAATGCCTACCGAGGTACAATTTACGTTCAATGATGCGCAGAATGTCGTATTGCCCACTAAAAAATCGATGGCAGGCTGGTGGGTTGCCGCAGTAGTAGCTGCTTTGGCGGCAATAGCAGTTGGTCAAGTGCGCAAAATTTGGACTAAAAAACAAGCCTAAATTTATAGGGCAATAGTGCTTGTCATTGTTGTTCATTATCGGCTAACTTGAACTATTTAAACATCTTTTATCAGCTAAAAAATAGCTAAAAAACCAACACAACCTGTAAGGCTTTTCTGAAACCTTACAGGTTGTATTCCTTTTAAAAATACCCATTCCGCATATCTAAGCTCGTTTTTTAACTATTTAGCCTTGTAGGGGGAACTAACCGAATATGCAGCGATGTCAGGCATTATTAGATAAGTATTGCTCATTACCCCATACCCAAAACCCTATACCCTAAATAGTTGCCTCGTTTTTTAACCACTATTTGCCCAATATTATGATCCCGCGTCTATATTACAATACCCAACATGCCAAAATTCTGTTCAAAGAATACGGACGTGGCGTGCAAGATATGGTCTCTTATGCCTTGACTATCGACGACCGCCAAAAGCGCAACCGCGTAGCACAAGCTATTGTCAAGGTGATGGGCGAGCTACAACCAGCACAAAACAAAAAAAATCCTGCCTTTCAGCATAAACTGTGGGATCACCTGCATATCATTGCCAATTTTGAATTGGACGTGGATAGTCCATTTCCCAAACCGAGACCCGAAGATTTACACCACCCACTACACGCCGTTAGCTATCCGCGCCTCCATATTCAACAGAAACACTATGGCAGGCATCTCGAAATACTCATCCAACGCGCCATTGCAATGACCGAAACGGACAAAAAGGCGGCTATGGTGCGCGTTATTGCGCATTATATGAAGATGGTACACCGCAATTTGAACAATGAAATAGTGAGCGACGAAACCGTGCGGCGCGACTTGCGCAGCCTGTCTAAAGGTGCGCTTGATATAAGTTTGAACGATAGTAGCACCTTGGTAGTCGAATTAGACCCACTCGCACCCACCAAGCGCAAACGCAAACGTTCGCGCAATAAATCAAGAGGTCAGGAAGAACAAAGCCATACTACAAACAGCAATAATCATACATCCCAAAAACAACAAGTATCCAATACACACAGAAATACGCCTCAAAAGCACTCCCAAACACCTACTAATAAGCACCACTCACACAAACAACAACAACAACATACGCGCCCCCAAAATCCTGCCCCACCTGCTATTGAAAGCCCTAACGAGGGTGGCGGCAAACGCAAACGAAATAGAAATAGAAAAAAGAAATAATCCCCACTCCTACCATATGCAACAAAATGCCTTTGAAATTATAGGCGGTAAGCCCCTAAATGGCACTTTCGTACCACAAGGTGCTAAAAATGAAGCCTTGCAGATATTATGTGCTACCTTACTAACCGACCAGGTTGTTACGATAGAAAATGTCCCCGATATACACGATGTCAATAAATTGATCGATATTTTGCGCGATTTGGGCGTAAAAGTAAATCGTCTTGATGCCCATAGCTATACTTTCCAAGCCGATGCTGTACGCCTCGATTATCTGCATAGTAGTGCTTTTGCGCAGCAAACGGGCAAATTGCGCGGTTCGGTAATGCTCGTGGGGGCACTGCTGGCGCGTTTTAAGCAAGCCTATTTGCCTCGTCCGGGTGGTGACAAAATAGGTCGCCGGCGCTTAGATACCCACTTCTTGGGTTTGCAAATGCTGGGCGCAAAATTTTATTATAACGATGACGATAATACATTTCGGATTGCTGCCGACCAACTTAAAGGCACCTATATACTGCTCGAAGAGGCATCGGTGACAGGCACTGCCAATGTGCTAATGGCTGCTGTACTTGCCGAAGGCACTACTACTATATATAATGCCGCCTGCGAACCCTACGTACAGCAGTTATGTCGTATGCTGGTAAGTATGGGTGCGCAAATCAGCGGTATAGGCTCTAATTTGCTCACTATTGTGGGTGTCTCCGAGTTGGGGGGCTGTACGCACCGTTTGCTGCCCGATATGATAGAAATAGGCAGTTTTATCGGTTTGGCTGCCCTTACGCAATCCGATATTAGGATTAAAGATGCGCGGGTTGACCAATTGGGCATTATTCCGACTGTATTTGCCAAATTGGGCGTTCAGTTCAACATTATTGGCGATGATATACATGTGCCTGCGCAAGAACGCTACGAAATTCAAAAATTCATTGATGGTTCTGTTCTCAATATTTACGATGCGCCTTGGCCTGGCTTCACGCCCGATTTGTTGAGTATTCTGCTCGTAGTGGCTACCCAAGCCAAGGGTAGTGTATTGATACACCAAAAAATGTTCGAGAGTCGCTTGTTTTTTGTCGATAAATTGATAGATATGGGTGCGCAAATTATCTTGTGCGACCCCCACCGCGCTGTTGTCATTGGCATAGACCGCCAATATCCGCTTCGTGGCATCCAGATGGCGTCGCCCGACATTAGGGCAGGAGTTGCCTTGTTAATGGCTGCTTTGTCGGCACAGGGGCGCAGCGTCATTAGCCAAATAGACCAGATAGACCGAGGTTATCAATATATTGATGAGCGCTTGCGGCAATTAGGTGCTGATATTAAGCGTATTTAATCTGTTTTTATATCGCCATTATCTATGTTTGCTGTCATCTGCGTTTTTTTGCTCGTAGGTATCATATCGCTTGGTTTTGGTGCAATGCTCCTACATAGTTTGGTCGGTGTCGGACTTATACAGTCTAATACCGCCGATAAGCCCCACGCTGCAGAGTTGTTGTTGGCTGGTATGTGCGTATGGAGTAGTTGCCTCAATATATGGTCTTTACTGGGCGCAGTCGATAGTAGGGCTATGGCAATAAGCCTTTTGGTGGTAGCCGTTTATGCAGCACGTTATGGTAGGCACTGGGCAGATAAGGCATTATTGCCTTTTTATAGCTTATTTTGGCGCGACAATAAGCGTTGTTGTATTGTCCTATTGGGCGTTTGTCTATTGTTATGTGCTGTCATACCGCCCAATAACTACGATACGGGCTTATACCATTTGCCTGCTATCCGTTGGATAGAGCAATATGCCGTTGTGCCAGGTTTGGGCAATTTGCATGGGCGATTTGCCTTTAATCCTGCTATATTTACCCTTAGCGCGGCTATTAATGGCAGGGATATTTGGGGTACACCTGCTTTTGTGCTTAATAGCGTGTTGTTATTTGTGTTTTTGGGTTGGTTGATTGGGGAAATCTCCCGCAGCGCATCTGCTAACAAGACATTGTTATATGGTATTATCGCCGCTATTTGCTTAGTAGAATATGTGATGCAAGTCTCGTCTCCTACGCCCGATATTGCGGGTACTGTGCTGACGTGTTTTGTGTTGCTGCGCCTTTGGGAGTTCCAGCAAACTTCTGCCGATAGCACCGTCATAACCGATTGGCAAAATTATGTGTTGTTAGTCGTTATTGCGCTGTACGCCTTAGTGACGAAATTGAGTACTGCCCCTATTTTGTTGTCGATACCTTATATTTTGTGGCTGTGCCGCCGCACCCTTTCGGCTCGATTGTGGGCAACGGCTGTTTTGTTAGGTTTGCTGGTTGTTGCGCCTTGGTTAATGCGCAATTATTTTTTGTCGGGTTATTTAGCCTACCCGCTGCCGATTGATTTATGGTCGCCTGATTGGAAAATACCGCTTGAAAACGCCATAGACGAACGCAATTGGATATATAGTTGGGCGCGGCTACCCAACCGCCCTTGGCAGGAGGTATTGGCAATGCCTTATAGCGTATGGCTACCGCTTTGGTTTGGGCAGCTATCTTTTATCCAGCAATTTATTTGCATTGGCTTATTCGTCCTATCCCCCTTGGTGGTGGTTCTATTCGCCTTGTTGCGTCTTAATACGATTAGGCAATTAGTGCGCCAGCCCGATGCCCTGCGCTATATACGTGCGCAATGGGTATTTGTTTGGGCAATTGCCTACTGCGGCTGCATTTATTGGTTTTTTACGGCACCTGCGTTTCGGTTTGGAAGTGCATTTATTTGGTTGGCATTCTTAGTGCCTATTTTGGCTTTGCCTCTTTATCAGTTTCTACCCATAAAGCAAAATTACTATCGCACTTTCGCATTGGGGCTTATTTGTATAGTGATGGGCTATTTTTGTGCCAATGCTACGCGCCAACTATTGGGTTATTTTTCATGGTCTACGGGTGCTGCGCGTGTGCAAGCCTACGCGCCTACTGACTATTTATTTGCCCCTTTACTCATAGAGCCTGTGGGTTGGAAAGCCAATTTATCGTATCAAACGCATCATATAGGCAAAATAATAGTACTCACTCCTTCGGGCGACAATCGTTGTTTTGATAGTGGTTTGCCTTGTACGCCTGTCCTAAATCCTACTTTGCAATTGCGAGGTAGTTCGATAGATGAAGGGTTTCGGGTATCGAAGCCGCATCTGATGCAGTTGAGCGATTTTTGAGAAATAATCAACAGTTTAAACACATGTTTTATGTGCGATAGTTATCAATTAATGGTTTTTTACCTGAGAATAGTACAAAAACCACTACCTCGCCATTGCGTGAGGCATAGCTTCGCTTTGCACATTGGCGGGCTAATGCGCTTCAAACCATACAGTATATGTATTTTTATTTCATGTATGATTGCAGAATAATAGTGGCACTCACTTCGTCCAATAAGGCTTTATTTTGGCGTTGTTTTTTTCTTGCCCCGCTCATCACGAGGCTTTGGGCAGCAATTTTAGACGTAAAACGCTCATCGATGCGATGTATCGGTATGTGGGGATATAGTTGGGCTAACTGCGCCACAAAAGCATGCACGGCATCGGCTATTTCGGCGGGCGTATTGTCGAGGTTGCGTGGGTCGCCGACGACAAAAGTGACAACGTTTTCTTGGCTTAGGTATCGCTTTATGAAGTCGAATAATTGGTCGGTGGCGACAGTTGTTAGCCCGTTAGCGATAATTTGTAGGGGGTCGGAAACGGCTATGCCGGTGCGTTTCAAACCGTAGTCGAAAGCCATAATTCGTCCGTTCATGGGTGTATGTGCTTGTTTATCGGCAAAGATAGCGTAAATTTGGGCTTCAAAATATAGATACGTAACTTTTTAGTGCCTTGGGCTGTTATTAATCATATTTTGTCCTTACTTTTGCTGTTTGAAAACAGCATTCCCGCTTTGCGGATACTATCAAGCAATACTTGGATAAAAATGCTGTTTTTGAGTATCACTAACCATTAATTAACAAATAAATATATGGAAACCCCCACCCGTTTAGTCAGCATCTATACCGAAGCGACCCCGAACCCCGAAACGATGAAATTTGTACTCAACAAGATGTTGTTTGCCCAAAATAGTGCCGATTTTCCGACCCGCGAGTCGGCAGAGGGTATATCGCCCATAGCCCTTGCGCTATATGACGAATTTGCATTTGTGAATGGCGTATTTATCATGAATAATTTTGTTACGGTTACAAAGAAACCTAATTTTGAATGGTACGAAATTGTGGGCGAGGTGCGCGAGTTTATACGTGGCTATGTGAGCAATGGCGGCGAAATTGTGAACGAAGAGGTATGGCGCGAACAATTAGCCCAAACACCGGGCGGCGACCCCAATGCCATTCATGCCGACGATGATGTAATAGTTGCCAAAATCAAAGAAATACTGACCCGCTATGTGCAGCCCGCCGTAGAAGGCGACGGTGGTAGCATCGTGTTTCGCAGCTATCAAAATGGCTTGGTGACACTCGGAATGCAAGGCTCTTGTAGCGGCTGCCCTTCATCGACCATTACGCTCAAAAGTGGCATAGAGGGCTTGCTCAAACGCATGGTGCCCGAAGTGCAATCCGTCGAAGCAGAGGCTATGTAGCGGGCTAACTCAAATATTTAGCACCCCAAAAATGGGCTGCATACCCCTGAAATCTTTGTAATTACTACAAATTTTCACTTCTCAAAACTATGATACAAATAGGAACTTTTAATGTCAATACTTTCGTACAAGGCGACTGCATTGAGTTGCTCAAAAAGTTATCTAACGATTTGGTACTTGACCCATTTTCGGGAAGTGGAACAACTGCGGCAGTTGCAAAACGCTTAGGACGAAAATTTTTAGCATTTGAACGAGAATAATTTTATATCCAAGTTGCCAACGACAGACTCAAAAAAATTACGCCAATAGAAAAACCTTTGTTGGAATACAAAATTGAAAAACGTAAGCCAAAAGTGAGTTATTTGGGCGTTGCCCTATCGGGTCGGGCTTTACGTTTCAATCTTTTTTGCGTTCCTCAAAAAAGGATTTCCACTTCAATCCCTAACGCAAAAAAAGCAGCATAAAGAATGGAAACTATTTACATAAAAATCAACATAAAAAAATAGATAAACGAACCGATGAAATAAGAAATGAAGGTTTGTTTTTCTCATATATTGCAGAAGCAATAGGGTTGGAAAGAGGTCAAATTGTTGAAATTGACGAAAATAATTTTAAAAACGAAATTCAACGCTTAAATAAAAAATTCAATGACAAAAGTTGATGCTATAAGAAAAGTTATTGACTGATGTTACGCAGAGGCATCTTTCCGCCAATCGGTTTTTACCTGCCAAAAACGCCGGATTAGCCCCCTTAGACCCGCCACAGCGATTTTTGAGATAAAATTGGCTTTTCTATGCTATAAAAATGCCTCGTTTAAAGGTCGTTTAAACAGCATTTTAAGCTATGCTGCGTAACATGAGTTATTGAAGACCACAATGGCATAGCAACGTGGGAGATAATTTATAATGAAATAGAAAAATATTATCCGGCTGCCAAAGTTTCTGAAACTTGGGAGGCAGGAATTAGAGGTGCTTTTTATAGAGAAGAAAAAAATAATCGCAACTTCAAAAGAGTTGGGTTAGGAATGGTTGCACTACTTGATTTCAAAGAAGAAAAAGTAGAAGAAATAAACTGAAAACTCTACAGATTTCAATTTAGGGGATTTTTTTATTTTGTTCATGTAAGATATGTTTTGATTTTATTACTATCGTTATTGCATTAATTTTTATTCGCTTTGTTGTTTGTTTGGTGCATAACAGCTATTTTAGCGTCATTTTTCATCAAACAAGTTACATAGATTGTAAGTTGAAGCAATACCTTTTGCCTTTATTGGCACGTTTAGCACAAAAGCAAGTTCGCGATAACCTTAAAAAGCTAATAGACAAGATGGTCGCAGGGGCGGTAGCAATCTTTACAGCCTTTATGAAAATAAATCGGAATATGTTAATGTTTGTCGTATGTTAAGCGGAGATTTGAATACCGTTGTTGATACGGATAAGTCAATATCAGCCTTTTGCAGAATGCCATTCCCTTTTTAAGGGCAAAAAGTGGTATCTATCGTTCATGATTGCAGCCCTATCCGCAAGCCCGGAGAGCCGTGTTTTAGATGGTTTGGGCAAGGTTCAGTCCTTAGACAATGCCGTTGTTAATGGCTACAATACCTTTGCTACGATAGCTGTTGATGTTGGAGGTCGGGAAGTTCGGCTGCTTGCTTGCACTCCTTTCAGCAACGGCGTTGATAGCTATGTAAGCAAAGAAGAACGAAAGGCTTATGAAACAGGACAGATTAAAGACCCTCAGCGGCGAGCCGCCATAGCGGCTTATGATGCTTCTGGCGAGAGCCACCACCAAAAAGACATCGTATTTGCACAAGTGCGCTTGGTTTCGGCGCATATTAAATCGATAGACCCCGATATATCAGTTGTAGATATTTTTGATAGAGGTTTTGATGATGTAGAATTGTTTGAGTTAGAAACAGCATTAGGGCACGATTTTATTATCCGTTGCAAAGCCAGCCGAAACAGCAACGAGATGTATATAGACGAAAAAGGAATAGAAAGATGCCTAAAATTAAAAAATCAACGCTTTTGGAAAGGTGACGAAGTGATGTATGACCGCATTAGCTTCAAAAAAAAGACCTATAAAAACGTCAAAGGCGTTTTTTGAGTGGAACACAGTAGAAATAAACGGCAATATCTATTCGGTTTTGAGGGTTACATTTATCAAAGTAATGGAAAAAAAGATATTCAGCGATGACATGTTACTGCTCACAAGTCTGACTATTACTGGCTTAGAAATGGCAAAACTAATTTGGGAAATGTATATGCAACGAATGGCGATAGAGTCTGTTTTCAAGTTCTGCAAAGATGAGTTGCAGTGGGAGGCACCAAGAGTGAATGATTGGCTAACGACGAAGCACTTGTTAAGTCTTGTCTATTTTGTAGCAGGGTATTTTTTACGAAATAAAAGACGACCTTGTCCAAGATGAAGGTATTCAGTGGCTAGCAAAAATTGCTAACGGAAAAGGAAAAGTAAGCCCGCACTTTATTCTAAAAGGAATTGCCATGTTGATTGCCTACATCGAAATCAAAAAACTTATAGACGAAGGAGCAATAACAGAAGAACACATATTGTATGCAGAAAATATATTTATGTCAGGATAATTATAACGCAATGAAAATCTGTAGAGTTTTCAGAAATAAAAGAATATACAGTTAGAATGCATTCATTTATGGAAGGTATTTGTATAGAAATTGGTAATTTTTTGAACCTAAAAACTTTTACAGCCGACCCTTCTGCAAAATATAATAAATTGCGGTTATCTGATATTTCAACATTAAAGAATATTCCTCAATTTACTTATCCAGAGATAATTGAAACCACAAAACGAATTGATGTTTTATGGTTTAATGAAAGAGGTTATCAATTTCCTAAAAGAGCAATTGAAGTTGTAGATAGTATTGGAACATTAGAGCCAGCATTAAAAAGGAGTATTCAGTTAATTGAATTTAATTTATCATTTTATATTCTCTGCAAAAATGAACACATTAAAAAAGTAGAAAAAGAATTAAATGCAGAGCCATATAATAGAATTAGAGAAAGATATATTATTAAAGATTATGACAGCATTTTGGGCATTTATTATAATCCAATAGCATTTAAAAACGATGAATTTCTTAAAGTAAAAAACACATTTTTGAAAAATCGAAAGCGGATTTGCTTGAAAAGATTGCGGAATATCCAAGCCGATACATTGGTCTGTTCAGACCAACCAAACCCAAAGCAAAGATTTTGCAAAACCTTTTGCAATCTCACGAAATCCGTTTTGGCGATGCCTTTGAAAAAGCTATTGAAGAATATTTGGAACTCAAAGGTTGTGAAATTTTGCCCAAGAAATTTACAACAGCAAACAATGATACATTGAACATTGACCAGTGTTTTAGATACAAACAAAAGGTTTATTTCATAGAGCAAAAAGTTCGAGACGACCACGATTCGACCAAGAAACGCGGACAAATCCAAAACTTTGAAAAGAAATTGGATTTAATGCTAACAATGTTTGCAGAACAAGAATTAGTTGGTATTTTCTATTTCATAGACCCCGACCTTGTGAAAAACAAAAATTTCTATGTTGCAGAATTAGATAAAATGAACAAGATTACAACGTAGAAACGCAAATTTTCTACGGACAGCCTTTGTTTGATTATTTGGGTCTGACGGACGTTTGGGACGAGATCTTGCAATACTTAGAACTTTGGAAAAAAGAAATTCCCGACTTTCCCGAAATCAATTTTGACACTGACGCACAACATACGTTTGAAGAAATAAAAGACTTGAAACCGCTTATTTTCAGAAAACTTTTTGACAACGAAATAATTTTTGAAGAAATTGTATTGACACTTTTTCCCGACAAGAAAACACTACGATTGTTGCTTAACTATTTTGAATCAAAAGAAACAACAATATACAAAACTCTTGCCGAGAAATTACGAGAAAAGATATAATATGACTTCAAACAAGAGTTTGGGGTAATACAATAGAGGGGGAACATTGGTGTCAAATTGGGCTATCGCAATTCTAAGCAAGGTTGGTGCTAAAATTTGCTTATCGCCACTTGCAAGTTCCAATACAGACTATTGCGCTGTCCTATTTAGCCAATTTGTTTTGCTGCTGGGCATTTCGAGCAGCAGTTGCTTTTTGTAAAAAATAATTATGAATTTATCATTTATTGAGTAGTGCCGATTATGCTCTTATCTTTTCTTGCCTATAAACTAATTTTAGTCGTAGCACTTTTTGCCGTTACAATGGGCGTAGCTGCCTATTCGACCTTAGCCGAACGTAAATTTGCTGCCTTTTTTCAAGACCGTATCAGCCGAATCGTTCGGGCCCTTTGGTATATTGCAGCCCTTGGCTGACGGAGCAAAGTTTTTTCAAAGAAGACTTTACGCCTGCCCATGCCGATAAGTTTTTGTTCAACCTTGCGCCGGGCATCGCTATGTTCGTAGCCCTTATTACAGGAGCTGCCATTCCTTGGGGCGGCACGCTGCACCTATTTGGCACCGACTACGCGCTACAAATAGCCGATTTAAATATCGGGATTTTGTATATTAGCGGTGTGGTGTCTATTGGCGTTTATGGCATTATGTTGGGCGGTTGGGCATCGAACAATAAATTTGCGCTTTTGGGAGCTATTCGCGCTTCGTCGCAGATGATTAGCTATGAAATAGGCATGGGCATTGCCATTATTGCCATTGTGATGATGTCGGGTTCGCTTAGTTTAGATGAAATAGTACGCCAGCAAGCGGGTTTTCATTGGAATATTTTTTATCAACCCATCGGCTTTCTCATTTTTATTACCTGCGCTTTTGCCGAATGTAACCGCACCCCTTTCGATTTGCCCGAATGTGAGCAGGAGTTAGTTGGCGGCTACCATACCGAATACAGCAGTATGAAATTGGGCTTTTTTATGTTTTCTGAATATGTCAATATGTTCATTTCTTCGGCATTGATGGCATCGCTCTATTTTGGCGGCTATAATATGCCATTTATCGACCAATTAGGGCTGCCCCAAAATGTACTGACGCTATTAGGTACGGCATTTTTGTTTGCCAAGATATTTTTCTTCATTTTCTTCTTTATGTGGATTCGCTGGACTATACCGCGTTTTCGCTACGACCAATTAATGCACTTGGGCTGGAAGGTATTGATGCCCTTAGCTATCGTAAATATGTTACTCACGGGTGGTGCTATTTTGTTGAAAAACGGCTTATAAGCATACCCTTTATCCGATAAAAATTAATGCTGCTTGTGTCTAATTGCCCGCACATTTTTTTACAATCATTCTAATCAACTAAGTATATGCTACTAACTAACCGCTCCAAAGTAGTATCGAAAAAAGAGATGACCCTGAGCGAAAAGCTATACCTGCCCGCTATTGCTACGGGTTTGGGTATTACGCTCAAACACTTTTTTCAGAAAAAAGCGACGTTCAGCTACCCCGAAGTGCAGCGCGAATTTGCGCCCGTATTTCGCGGCAGACACGTCTTGAAGCGCGACGACCAAGGCGCAGAACGCTGTACGGCTTGCGGCTTGTGTGCCGTAGCCTGCCCCGCCGAAGCTATCACTATGATTGCTGCTGAGCGCAAGCGCGGCGAAGAGCATTTGTATAGAGAAGAAAAATATGCCGAAAAATACGAAATCAATATGCTGCGCTGCATTTTTTGCGGCTTGTGCGAAGAGGCTTGCCCCAAAGAAGCTATTTTTCTTACCGACCGCATTACCACCGCCGAATATCATCGCGATACGTTTATTTATGGCAAAGATAAATTGGTAGAACCCATCGACCAGCGCGTTGACGTAAGCCTACGCGGAAAACCCAGCGGACGCGACTAACCCATACCTTAGCTTTTATTGCTCATCATGGAAATACTTTTTTACTTATTAGCCATAGTTGCCATAGCATCGGCACTCGGCGTAGTTTTGTCCAAAAATCCGGTATATAGTGTATTGTCTCTTATTTGCACTTTTTTTGCCATAGCCGCGCAATATATTTTGCTCAATGCCCAATTTTTGGCTGCCGTACATATCATCGTATATGCAGGTGCCATTATGGTCTTGTTCTTGTTTGTCATTATGTTGCTCAACCTGAACATTTTGGTCGAAACGCAGCGGTTTACCACTGCCCGCCTGACCGCAGCCTTCACAGGTGGTTTGTTGTGCTTGGTGCTGATAGCCGCCCTACGCTCGGCAGGCGACATCAAAGCTGCTAATCCCGCTAATGCCAAAATTGGCTTAATCGAAAATTTGGGTATGACCCTTTTCAACCAATACTTATTGCCTTTTGAAGTATCATCGCTGCTATTTTTGGCGGCAATGGTCGGAGCGGTTGTATTGGCTAAAAAAGAAATTGCTTAACCGCGCCGACACATTCATCGCACCACTTTCTTTGCCCTCCGTTCTCCGTTAGCTATTATTACTATGATACCCTTAGACCATTATATCTATCTCAGTTCTATTCTGTTTGCCATAGGCGTTACGGGTGTACTAATGCGCCGCAACATGATAGTTTTGTTTATGTGCATCGAGCTGATGCTCAATGCCAGCAACTTACTGCTCGTGGCTTTATCGCAATACCATTCCGACAGCGCGGCGCAGGTATTCGTTTTCTTTGTTATGCTCGTTGCAGCTGCCGAAGCCGCCGTAGGGTTAGCTATTCTCGTGATGTTATATCGCAACAACCCCACTACCCAAATAGACGTTTGGAATAGGTTGAAAAACTAAGCACTATGCCAAATATCATTACCCATATCGACCAATTAGACCCGAACGGCACTTATACTTATGCCGATTATCTGATGTGGCAATTTCAAGAACGTTTGGAATTAATAAAGGGTCATATATTTAAGATGGCTGCCCCCACAGCCAACCATCAACGAATATCTACTCGTATTGTGCGCGAATTGGCGGCTTATCTGAGGCACAAGAGATGCGAAGTATTTGCTGCCCCCTTTGATGTACGTCTCATCGATTTTCAGAAATCGACCACCGACTGCGAAATACGAACCGTTGTACAGCCCGATATATGTATCGTATGCGACCGAAACAAATTAGACCGGCGCGGTTGCCTGGGTGCACCCGATTTGATTATCGAAATACTATCGCACAGCACAGCCAAAAAAGACCTAAAAGACAAATACGCACTTTACGAAGAAAACCAGGTGAAAGAGTATTGGATTGTAGACTATAATACCACACAGGTTTTTGACCTGGACAAAGCAGGTAAATACCAACTACGCAAAATATATTCCCCCGATGACGAAGTACCCGTAGGCATCTTTAGCGATTGTATCATCAACCTAACCGACATTTTCGAGGATTTAGACGATTACTAAAATACCACCGAACAACTGCCGTAATTAAGAGCATCTGCTAATTAGACCCAAACGGCACTTATGCTTATGCCGATTATCTTGATGTGGCAATTTCAAGAACGTTTGAAATTAACAAAAAAACATATCTACCGCCCTACTCATAGCACCCGCCTAACATCGCCTATATGCCCCACCTTTCTACGATAGACCTTGCCCTTAGCGGTATTGTTGCCGCTCCTTTTATCGGATTTCTGCTCAACGGCTTATTGGGCAAAAACCTCTCCAAATCAATAGCTTCCCTTATCGGGATTAGTGCCATTGGCGTTTCATTTGCCCTAAGCATATTGCTTTTAGTCCAATATTTAGGTGGTGCGTTTGAGGCGCATACCACTACCTTGTTCGAGTGGATACCGTTAGGAGTAGGTAGTAGCATCGGGTTTTCGTTGCTTGCCGACCCCTTGTCGCTTGTTATGCTTATGGTTGTTACAGGCGTAGGTTTGCTCATACATATCTATTCTGCGGGCTATATGCACGACGATGACGGTTTATACAAGTTTTTTGCCTACATGAACCTATTCGTATTCTCGATGCTGCTGCTCGTATTGGGGTCTAATTTTGTGCTGATGTTTGCGGGTTGGGAAGGTGTGGGTCTATGTTCGTTCTTGCTCATTGGGTTTTGGTTCAAAAATTCCGACTATAATGCCGCCGCCAAAAAAGCCTTTGTCATGAATCGTATCGGCGATTTGGGTTTTTTGTTGGGTATGTTTTTGCTATTTGCCAATTACGGCAGCCTCAACTATGCCGATTTGCTCCACGGCACCGCCTTTGCTACTAATGACCCAACCGTTATCGCTATTACGTTATTGTTGTTTGTAGGCGCGGCAGGTAAAAGTGCGCAAATACCGCTCTACACTTGGCTACCCGATGCTATGGCAGGTCCTTACGCCCGTATCAGCACTTATACACGCTGCTACGATGGTTACAGCAGGCGTATATATGATAGGGCGGTGCAGCCCCTTGTATAGCGCAGCACCTTTTACTTTGAGTATCATAGCGGCTGTGGGTATGCTCACGGCTCTATTAGCAGCTACCATTGCAGTTTATCAAAACGACATCAAAAAAATATTAGCCTATTCTACTGTTAGTCAATTGGGATATATGTTTGTAGCTATGGGTCTGGGGGCTTATACGGCAGGTATTTTTCATTTGGTGACACACGCTTTTTTTAAAGCCTTGTTGTTTCTGGGCGCGGGTGCGGTGATACACTCCCTACACGGCGAACAAGACATACGCAAAATGGGTGGATTAAAAGACCACCTACCGCTCACTTACCGCGTTATGCTCATCGGCACGCTGGCAATTGCAGGTATACCGCCTTTGGCAGGTTTTTTCTCAAAAGACGAAATATTACTACACGCCTTCTCGCAGAATAAACTGCTATGGCTGTTTGCTGTTGCGGGGTCGCTACTTACGGCGTTTTATATGTTCCGCATGTTGCTGCTTACGTTTTGGGGCAATTATCGCGGCAAGCAACATACCTTAGAACACCTACATCACAACCCCGCTTCGATGAATATACCGCTCGTCGCCTTAGCTATATTGAGTTGTGTAGGCGGGTTCATAGGGCTACCTCACTTCTTGGGCGGCTCGCAATTGCACCATTTTTTAGAACCGCTATTCGGACATACCGAAAACGCCCTACATGCCGAAGCTACCACCGAAATAGGTTTGATGGTACTAATGGTCGGATTGGTAGGTGCCTTGATATACTACGTTACCTCGCGCTTTACTGCGCAAAAAGCCAATGATTGGGTGACAGAAAATACCGAAACAACCCTATACAAACGCCTGCCCGCCCATAAATATTACGTAGACGAACTATACGACCGCTTAATAGTTCGCCCACTCAACACCTTTTCAGAATTTGCCCACCAAATTTTAGATATACAGTTTTTTGATGGCATCGTCAATGGAATAGGCAATGCCGCCCTAGGCTTGGGCACTTGGGCGCGACAACTACAAACAGGCAATATCGGTTTTTATTTGATAGCAATGGTTGTAGGTGTAATAGGCATTATTTTGTTGGGGCTGATAAAATAAGGCAATTGCTGTAATTGACGATTGATGATTTGGGAGGGGCGATTAGCCATTTTATTTTATAAAAAACAAAGATGAAAGAACAATTAACAGCGATTTTTAGTGGTATGATTTTTAAATTTTGAGTATTAATTTTGCCTATCATGTATTCATTTCCAAGCGTTAGGACTTAGGAAATAGCGTTAGATAATTGGGGTATTAGTTCAAGAACTCCCCTAATCCCCTCAAATAGGGGAAATTTATGCAAGATATAATTTACTGATTATCAACAATTTACGATAAATTACAAAAGCATTTAATGTATTTTGTTTTTAAAATAACGTAAATATATTACATCGGCAATATCTAATAGACACAAGTCTGAGAATACCGTAGGCATGAAACTCGTACAAGGTAAGTGTATAAAACTTAAAAACCAAACCATTAGTATTCTAACAGAAAAGTTTTTAAAACCATTTTAAAAATGTAAGCAACTGAATATCAAGTAATTATATTAAAATTCAACATCTCTGCCATTTAAGCGGCGTTAATGATGTCATTTGGGACGAAATTAGCCACAAAATCGGGGTTTAAAAAAACATTTAGGTTGTTTTTGTGCAATTTTAAAATGCTTTCGAGGTTTTTTTTGGGCTTTAATTATGGTTTTGAGGTCAAGCAGCGAGAGCTTGGGTTGTCTGGTTTTATTGCCCATTGTTGTTGCCAAACCTTAGCAGCAACAAGTGCCAGAAAAGCGAGATTGAACATATTATTGAGTTGCGTTTGATGATAATTTTGAATTTGTGCAGTCCAAAATGTTGTTTGGCATCTCTAAAATCGAACTCAATTTGGAAGCGCAATGTGTAATATGCCATCATCGTTTGGGCATCGAGTTGGAGGTCGTTCGAGAAAGATGACGGTATGCCACTTTGCCTGTTTTGAGGTTGGTGGCTTTTGTCGAAACTACGTTGAGCAAAAACGCAGGCATTTCTTTATTGTATGCCTGAAATTGATAGATGGTGTAGTGTATGCCGTTTTCTGTTTTTTTCGGAGACGATGAGTGTATCGGGCAAGTTTTTGATGTCGACTTTACGACCGTATTTTTGGGGTCTTCCTCGTTTTTTGTTGGGCGTATCGGTGTCATTTTGGGGCGTATCGGGTAGGAAAAACAAGGCGGGTGACTGGCGCAATTCGGAAATGACGCATAGTCCTTTTTCTTTGGCTAATTGCAAGTATTTGCTATTGCCGTAGGCTGAATCGAGGATTAAGTACGACAAGTTTAGTCCGGGAAAAGGCTTGATAATAAGCTCATTATACTTTCGAAAAAAAGTTTTAAATGTACGAAATGACGCAGTTTGTTCGGGCGCATCTGCCGCAACATCGCTTTTTTGGGGGCGTTCTTTGTGCCCTTTTTCGCCCTTTGGGCTTACCTTTGCCCGCTGCTCTTTTCGCTTTTTCGACTGCTATGCGTGCCTTGTCTTGTTCGTTGTATACTACTTGGTTTAGCCCCAAAAATAGGATTTCTCGCTATCTACCTCTACCAAAGAAAAACCGAAAAAACACACCGAATTAATCGCCGTCTGGAAGCACGGACGAATAGAAGCGTCCCTGACCGAAGGTCGATTTTCGCGATTTCGACTCAACCGTTTCATCGGCTACTAATAAATAAATACAGCCCTCTTTATGGAATGAAACATTTAAATATTCTTAAAAACAACGAATTCAATTTATTGTTTGTCTGATAAATCGGAACAGGCTGCGTTCGCTATATGTCGTATAGCGGCTTAGGGTGCGAATGCCGCCACCATAAGAAATACAAAGAAATGAATGCAATATCTCCATAAAATACCTACATTTGCAGGGCGATACAGCGCGAAAAGTTATTTCTATCAAGCATTGAATAGCGTTTTTTTAAGGTTTGGAAACTCAAAATTAACGCTTTTTCAATGCTTTTTCATATTTGCACTGCCTTTATTTTGGCAGAGATGTTGAAAAATTAGTACCTTAATTTTTTTGTCAGAACATTAGTATTAAAATTTAACAATCTGTATTATGCTCACAATAAGTAATATGTAAAATTATCAACTTTTTATTAAAATTTTTAAAATAAATTTAAATTACTCGTTTTCAGTGTATCATATAACGTAAATTGTTTGATGCCGTGAATGACTGAGAAAAGATAGTTCGTAATTCAGAAATCATAATTCGTAATTTGGCTTACTCTTCTCCGACTTGATACCCGAATCATGCGCCCCATTTACCAACAAATCGAATTTTAATGCTCACCCTTATACTCTTATTATTGCCCCTTTTGGGCGGTCTTGTGACGTTTAGCCTACGCGACGACAAAGCCAAGATATGTGCTCTCAGTTTTGCCTTAGCTGAGTTAGTGGCGGCACTCGTGGCTGCTTTTTGGTTCAATCCTGCCCAAAGTGCTTGGCAATTGACGTTCAATGCGCCTTGGGTGCCTACACTGGGCATATCGTTCAAGGTAGGTATGGACGGCATTAGCCTGCTCATGACGCTTCTTACTGCTGGACTTATGCCGCTCATCTTGGCAGCTACATTTCGCAATACATACGAGAGCAACGGCAAACTATACGGATTGGTGCTGCTGATGCAGGCGGCATTGATAGGAGTATTTACGGCTTATGACGGATTTTTATTTTATATATTTTGGGAATTAGCCCTTTTGCCCATCTATTTTATCTGTTTGCTTTGGGGCGGCGAAAGGCGTGTGCCCGTAACGCTCAAATTTTTTATCTATACGCTGGCAGGTAGCCTCTTGATGCTCGTTGGGCTTATCTATCTATACCTCCAAACCCCTGCCCCGCATAGCTTTGACATAGCTGCTCTTTATGCTACCAACCTAAGTCCTATGGCGCAAAATTGGGTATTTTGGGCATTTTTTGTCGCATTTGCCATCAAAATGCCTATTTTTCCGTTCCATACTTGGCAGCCCGATACCTATACTACAGCCCCTACACCGGGCACTATGCTACTGAGCGGTATTATGCTCAAAATGGGTATTTATGGATTGATACGCTGGCTATTGCCCGTGGTGCCCGAAGCAGCCTTGTCTTGGCAGGGGTTCTGTATGGCTTTGGCAGTAGTGGGCGTAGTATATGCCTCTATTATAGCCCTGATGCAGCGCGACATGAAGCGCCTTGTCGCCTATTCGTCTATCGCACACGTGGGTATTATTGCTGCGGGCGCCATGTCACTCAGCTATAACGGTTTGCAAGGAGCCATCATACAGATGTTGGCACATGGTATTAATGTAGTAGCCTTATTTTTGATAGTCGATATTTTTGAACGCCACGACCCCAACCGCCATATCGAATCGTTTGGAGGTATTGCGCAGCGGGATATCCGATTTGCCGTACTGTTTTTCATCGTCGTACTCGGCACCATTGCCCTGCCTCTGACCAATGGTTTTGTTGGCGAGTTCATGTTGCTCTATGGAATATTTACATATAGCCCTGTTATGGCGGCAATAGCTGGATTGAGCATCATTTTGGGCGCGGCTTATATGCTCCGATTGTACCAAAAAACGATGATGGGCAATACCAATACGCTTACCGAAGGAAAAACATATATCGGCAAGGGCGAAACGGCGGTATTGTTGCCTTGTGCTGCCTTAATACTCATCATGGGCATCTATCCTAAGCCCGTCTTAGACTTAGCTGCACCCGCCGTGCAAGAAATTATGCGGCTAATTGGCGGCTAATTGATACCCACTTAACATAAGCGTATTTTTTTAATAAAAAAACACTTACTGCCCAAAGCCCCTAAACACTTCTCTACCATACCTAACCATCACCACTTGCGCTGTTGCTCTGCGGTGCAGCCTTTTACGATACATGAAAGCCCTAATTGTCTTATCTATCTTGTCTATATTGAGTTTGGCAAGCCGCATGCTCAACGTCAGCCATTGGCTCAAATGGCTATTGCCTCTTGGTTTTGCGGTTGCCATTGCCCTCAATTTTACCGATTGGAACACCAATGCCTCGTTTTTTAGTGGTATGCTCCGTGCCGACAATACAGCACTCGCCTTTACGGGCTTATTGCTGTCCATGGCTCTGCTCTTGTTCTTGTTAGCTCCGCGCTTCCATGAAAGCCTACCCATCAGCCGCACCGAGACCTACGCCCAGCAGTTGTTTGCACTATGCGGGGCGATATGTATGGTTGGGTTTGGCAATTTGAGCATGTTGTTCATCGGCATTGAGCTATTGTCTATTTCATCGTATGTATTGGCGGGTATAGATAAACAGAATTTATTGTCCAACGAAGCCGCTCTCAAATATTTCTTGATGGGTTCGTTTGCATCGGGCTTTTTATTGTTTGGCATTACGCTCATTTATGCCGTCACAGGTTCATTTGATGCCAATATCATTACCCAATACGCCGCTTCGCACGCAGGCGGCAGCGCATCGCCCTTGTTTTATGGCGGTATCGTGCTGCTGCTTATTGCTATGAGTTTTAAGGTATCGGTTGCACCTTTCCATTTTTGGGCACCCGACGTATACGACGGCTCGCCTACCAATGTGACTATGTTTATGGCAATAATCGTAAAATTGCCGCTTTCGGTGCATTTTGCGCCTTTTCGCCTGCTTTTTGCCCCTCGATAACCATATCGCTTTTGTGATTAGTCTATTGGCAGTACTGAGCATGACCATCGGCAATCTATCGGCGATATGGCAAAATAGTTTCAAGCGACTATTAGCTTATTCGGGCATTGCACACGCGGGTTATTTGCTGTTGGGCGTATTGGCAGCTAATTCAGCGGCGAATGCAGCGGTATTATATTATTCGGCAGCATACGGCGCAGCGTCGCTGGCGGCATTTGTCGTATTATTGCTCATCACTTATCAGTATAATACCGAAAGCCGAGACGGATTTAAAGGGTTAGCCAAGCAAAATCCATTTTTAGCTGCCGTTGTTGTGATAGCCATGCTGTCGTTAGCGGGCATTCCGCCTACTGCCGGATTTTTTGGCAAATATTACTTGTTTTCCTTAGCCGTACAAGCAGGCTATACTTGGGTAGTTGTCATAGCTGTTATCAACTCTATCATCAGCGTATTTTACTATTTCGGCATACTGATTGCCATGTTTGCCGATGCCCCGCACGATACGCCTATCGCTATGCCCACCGCCTACAAAGTAGTATTAGCCATAAGCACCGCCATCACATTACTATTAGGCTGCTATCCGAGTTTGTTAGTGGGTGTTTTGTAGTTCCTTGTCTCATCAAAACATTTTTTTATCCTGAAAAGGCTAAAAATTCATTCGCCTTGATGACCCTCAAAAAAATCCTGCGCAACCAAAGCCAATCCCTGATATTTGATGATTTTTTGCTAAGTGGGCATGGAGTCCCTATCATTCTACGTATATTTCAATGCCAAACCAACTGCTATTATGGCTATCCGAGTTTTTGTAACGGGCGGCACATTTGATAAGGAATACGACATGCTTCGCGGTAGGTTGTATTTTAAAGATACCCATTTGCCCGAAATGTTTTCGTTGGGTAGGTGCGACTTACCCCTACACATCAGGACGCTGATGATGGTAGATAGCTTAGAAATAACCGACGAAGACCGCGATTTAATTGCCAGCAACTGCCAACGCTGCGAAGAAAAACACATCGTCATCACACACGGCACCGATACGATGGTGCATACAGCCCGCATCTTAGCCGCCCACCAAATCGATAAAACCATCGTACTTACAGGCGCGATGATTCCCTACAAATTTGGTAGTTCAGACGGTTTTTTCAATTTGGGCAACGCCCTTGCTTTTGCCCAAGTGCTGCCCGTAGGCGTATATATAGCCATGAACGGGCGATACTTCAATTGGTTCAATGTAGAAAAAAATACCTCCACAGGCTTTTTTGAAGAGCTACCACCTGATATGCTGCCTAATAAAGACCTCGTACCATAGCCGCCGCCGCCCAAATGAAGTTGTTTGCTTGGGATAGATGGATTATTAGCATTAACATAAATCGAACAAACTGCGCACACCCATAGTTCGGCGGCTAATAAAGCCCTCGGCATATTCAAAGCCCAGGGGTTTGCCCAAATCTAAGGCGCGTCCGTAGTTGCGGTCTAAAAAATGCTTGTCGGAAATATACGTAGCGGGTTCGGTTGATGTAGGGTCGTAAAATTGAGTTTTGAATGCTTGTATCGCCGCTATTTTTTGCACCATTACTGCGCTTATATCCATCACAAAATCGGGTTTGATACACGTATCTTGTATGTAATGATACACTACCTGCGGTCGCCAAGCAGTTTGGGCAATTCCCTGTTCGTTGGTGGTTATAATTTTGGTCAAGCCCGATAAGAAACACGCATCAGCCACCAATTGGGCAGCTCTGCCGTGGTCGGGGTGGCGGTCGTGCGGGGCATTACACAGCACTACGGTGGGTCGATATTGCCTAATTTTGGCAATAACGGCTAATTGGTGTGTTGCGTCGTTGCTAAAAAAGCCATCGGCAAAACCCAAATTATCGCGCACGGCTAATCCCAATATTGCGGCGGCGGCGGCGGCTTCTTGGCGGCGCGTTTCGGCAGTGCCGCGTGTGCCGGGTTCGCCTTGTGTGGGGTCTATGATGCTCACTTGCTTGCCCGCTTTGGTGTGCACGAGAATAGTGCCGCCGCAGCCGGGTTCAGCGTCGTCGGGGTGGGCGGCAAAAACTAAAATGTCTAATTGCATGTTATTTATTTATGGCTATACAGTGGTTTGATTTAAAACGCGCTATCTCCTTGCGGCTCTACGATTTAGGTATTATCTTATATGGTGCTTTGATACATCTATCGGCGTGGTGGCAGCCCAAAGCCGCTCAGTGGATAGCGGGCAGAAAAGCGCAGCAATATCCGTCAATAATCCATGACAACCCAGCTCATGCACCGCATTTTGGGTCAATGCGCCTCTTTGGGTGAGTTTGAGCAAGGACGACCTTTGATAGAAGCCCTACGCCGCCATTATCCGCAATGCCGTATATGGCTGACATTCTACTCGCCATCGGGCTATACGGTGCGCTACCGCTACGAACTTGCCGACTGGGTGGGCTATTTGCCCTTAGACACTGCTGCTAATGCTCGCCAACTCATCGACGCACTACAACCTACGGCTGTTTTTGGGTCAAATACGAGTTTTGGCAACATTACTTGGCGACATACACGCGCGGGGTATTCCCGCCTATCTAATCTCGGCGCAATTTACCGCTACCCAAATTTTTTTCCAAGCCTACGGCGGTTTTTTTAGGCAAATGTTGCCGTATTATCGCCATATTTTTGTACAAAACCCCGAATCGGCGCAATTGCTCCGACAAATAGGAATCGAACACGTATCGGTTAGCGGCGATACGCGCTTTGACCGCGTAGCGAGCATAGCTGACCAAGCCCCCGATTTGCCGCTGATAGCCCTATTCCGAAATGCGCAACCGCTCTTGATAGCAGGTAGCACGTGGAGGCCCGACGAGGCAATTTTGTTGCGCTATATTGCCCAACAACCCGCCGAACTGTCCAAATTTATCATTGTGCCGCACGAAATTGGCGAAGCCCATATCGCTGCACTATGCCAACAACTAAACCTCGCATTAGGTGGTGTCCAAACACCTAAACCCGAAATTACCGATTTGCCCCGCGTATTGCGCTATTCCGAAATATTGCTTGAAGATACTGCTTGGCAAGCTGCGGTTTTGCCCAAAGCCCAAATATTGGTCATAGACCGAATAGGATTATTAGCAACCCTATACCGCTACGCCGATTATGCCTATGTTGGCGGTGGATTCGGGCGTGGCATACACAATATTTTGGAAGCCGCCGTATGGGGCATACCCATATTTTTTGGCAGTCGTTACAGTCAGTTTCGCGAAGCTGTTGATTTGGTGGAGTTGCAAACTGCTTTCAGCCTCAATAATGCCGATACACTTCGCGCACTTGATTGGGCAATATCCGCCCGATAGCGCGGCATACCGCCAAATAGCTCAAATAACAAGGCAATATATAGGCCAACACGTAGGTGCTACAAGTAGGATTATGGCGCAGTTAAACCTATAATAAAGGTATTGACCTTGCGCGTGGCGTGTTTGGCTTAGTGCTTAAAATGGCGAACGCCGCTAAACAGCATCGCTATCCCCAAGCGATTGCAAGTATCAATAACATGCTTGTCGCGGATAGAACCGCCCGGTTGCACAATAAAACGAATACCTTGCTCGGCAGCCAATTCTACGTTGTCTTCAAACGGAAAAAAGGCATCGGACAACAAAATGCACTTGCCCAACTCGCGGTTGATGGTGTCAAGAGCGGTATTTGCATTTTCAGCTCCTTGGTTGGCTATTTCGCGGTTCAAATTTTCGCGGCATTTATCTATTGCGAGGCGCGTGGCTACCAAGCGGTTGGGTTGCCCTGTGCCCATACCCAATAACTGAAACGCATCGCCTACACGCCGCACTACTACAATGGCGTTTGATTTGATTTGGGCGAGCGCATTTAGCCCAAATGCAATGAGGGCTTCATCATTGGGCAGGTCAAATGTTTTTTCGGTCTTGTTGTCTAAGCGGTCGTATAATTGCGCATCGGCATCCTGGCGCAGCAGGCTACCCGCCAAAAACCGTAGGTCTTCGCCGCCTGCGGTGGGCAATTGATTGATGGGGTAGCGCAGCAGGCGCAGGTCTTTATGTTGTTGCAAATAGGCAAGGGCATCGGCATCAAAGTCGGGTGCTACAATTACCTCTACAAATTTGCGCTCGGCGCGGGGAGCATCTAAGCGCAAAAATTGCGCCGTAGCCAGCGATACCACACCATTGAACGACACGATAGAGCCGAATGCCGATATGGGGTCGCTTGCCCATGCCAAGCGTAGTGCTTCGGTGGGGTCGGTCGGGTGTTGGCACACACCGCAGGGATTGTTGTGCTTGACTACTGCACAAGCATACTGCGGTAGGCGGCGCACCGTTTCGATAGCAGCTTGTATGTCGAGCATATTGTTGAACGACAAAGGCTTTGCCGTGCAATATTTCTATGTCGAACAAGGATTGTGTGGCATCGTTTTGGCGGTATAAGGTAGCTTTTTGGTGGGCATTTTCGCCGTATCGCAATGCCCAGCCCTGTGAAAATCCCAATCGATACGACAAAACGCCATCTTGCGCGTCCATTGCTACGGCAATCATAGCATCGTAGTCGGCAGTATGGTTAAAGGCTTTTCGCATCAATTGTCGGCGCAGGGCGTAGGTAGTAGCTCCCGCATATTGGTCGAGTTCGGCAATAATAGCTGCATAATCGGCGGGGTCGGTGATGGTACTTACATACTTGAAATTTTTGGCAGCAGCTCGCACCATTGTCGGTCCTCCAATGTCGATATTTTCGACTAAGGTGTCGAAATCAGCCTCTTTGTCCAATACTTGCTTGAATGGATATAGGTTGCATACCACCATATCAATAGGGTAGATACGAAGGGCAGCAGCTTCGGCGGCATCGCGCTCGCGGTCGAAAAGCAATGCCGATTCTATCTGAAATGATATTGTTTTCATTCGTCCGCCAAAGGCTTCGGGATTGCCTGTTACTGCGCTGATGTCGGTTACGGGCAGCCCTGCTTCTAATAATACTTTGGCTGTACCGCCCGTAGAAATTAGTTCGCAGCCGTGTTGGTGTAGTGTTTTTGCTAAGTCGATGATACCGCATTTGTCGGATACGCTCAACAAAGCGCGGCTTATTTTTGAAGGTCGTGCATAGGTTTGGGTAATTGATGGTAGAAGGGCAAAAATGCAAGAGCGGCAATGGTATACAAGAATACGTAGTATTGAGCGTATTGTAGCTATTTAGGGTTTGGGGTATGTGTATTGGTATGAATTTTAAGTTTTGAGGTAACTATTTAGGCGGTGCCAAGCATTTTAGTGCTAAGAAATGACTTCTCAATCCCGCTATGGATAAAACATCGGTAGCAAAGAAATAGCAGCACAAAATACAATCCTACTGTTAAATGCCATACCTACGGCATTCTAAGAACCGTATCTGCCTGATGCTACTAATATAACATGCCTACGGCATTTAAGAAACGATTAAGGTAATTTCTGCATTTCCCAAATGTAAGACTAAATTTTCATTTTTTTACTTTTGCAAGAAGTCTAATAAATAACTGAGCAACGAAACTGCCTAAATAGTTACGTTTTGAGTAGAAAAAGCAATGTGAGCCTCTTGCCTGCGTTCTTGCTACAAAGCAGCGTTCACCAAAATTTGTTATCGAAATTTACAACACAGTCCAATAGATGCGCTGCTTACTTATCCGTTTTGCTTCGTTTTTCTAAGTTTATCTTGTGTTGTGCTACACAAGTAAGGATATGCCGTTGGTAAAAATCACCCGATGGGCGTTGCTGATACCAATTGAGATAGCCTATATCAAGCATTAAATTGGGCAGTACATCTATGCTAAATCCGGCGTAAATTCTATTTTGGTAGCGGTGGTCTAAGGCAAAGCGTGCTAATTTTTGTTTGTAGATAAATTCGATATGTGGGCGCAATTCGGGTATTTTTAGTCGATTCGTGGCATTGGGGTCGTTGGGGCTTTGCCAAAATGCACATATACCCGCCGATGCCTCCCAACCGCTATTGCCCAATAATCGGTGTAGGTGGCTGCGTACCAAAAATTGGTGTTGTGCTGTTGGGTTGATATAATGCCGCTCTTGGATTTCATTTTGCCAATACCATCGGTCGGACAATTGCAGCGTTAGCGTATAGCCATACCAAACTACTGATTGATTGGTGATATTTTTTTGCGCCCAAGCAGATATAGTGTGTGCGCATAGACATACAATTAGGATGATATTTATCCGGTAGAAAAATGCCATTTGTAGTTGCGCTGCCAACAATAGTGTTTTTCGTTTCATATATTTAATAAAAAACTCATTGTGTCAATACCATCGGCATAATCGTTGAGTTGGGGCGTTTGGGCAGCCCCGAAAGGTATGGCAGGGGCATAATGCGCGGGATTGCCCACGATACATTGTATTTGTTCGTTTAGCTCGCCGATGCGTTGGTGCAGGGTGTTGGTGTCGGTGTATTGTTCGTAAAATAGCACTGACACGGGCGAGGCTACCGCCTCGGAATAGGAGCGCAGCATCACAAAATCGGACGCGGTATGTGGTTCGCGGTTTAGGAGCAGCAAGGCGCGTTGGTAGTCGTAGTTGGCTTTATATTTTTCGCGCAACATCATATCGGCATAATGGGGAGGTCACAAATGTGCAGCAAAGGGCTAAAATCGTAGTTGGCGGGCACAAACAATTTGGATACATTGCGGCACCCCAAGCCGCAGTAGCTAAATACGTCGCTGCCCAAGCGCAGTAGGTCGTCTTCGGTTTCGTTGCCCGCCAAAACGGCTACGCTGCTGCGGTTGCGGCGGATAATATGCGGGTATTTGCCAAAATAATAATCAAAATAGCGCGATGAGTTGTTGCTACCTGTTGCAATAATGGCATCGAAGTGCTGCAAACGCTCGCTTGTTAGGAAATAGTCGGCGGTTTCGGGGCTATATCGCGCAATTCGGACAAGGCATGGCGGATTAAAACGCTGTCGCGTGCGGACAATTTGATTTGGGCGCGGTGCCCCGCCACAAAAATACATAGTATATCGTGAAAACCGACTAAGGGAATATTGCCCGCTAATACGACTCCTATCGTTTTAGATGGGCGCGACGAGTGGGCAGCAGTGGGGTAGTGCTTCAACCATTGTGCCAAACGGTCGGGGGCTAAATATTGGGTTGCTACTGCTTGAACGGCTTGGCGTAGGTCGGGTTCGGCAAACCAAGCATTTTCGGCAATGGCGCGGTCGGCGAGCTGTGCCCAATCCGCAGGGCTGAATGCGAGATAACGGCTGCCCAATTCGGATAGAGCAGCAAGGCGGTCGGTCAAATTCATGCCCTAAAATTTTTGCCGCAAAATTAGCTAAATTGCTGTGATTTAACGAATTTTGCGGCAGTTTTTCAATAACCAAGCCATTAAGTGGCTGGCAGTAAGTTCTGATACAAGAAAAGTAAGGGGGCTATACTGATGGTTTCGCTCAATTAGAAATCCATACTCACTAATCATCTTAAAAAAAACCTTGTTCTCGATATGGCAATCATGATTACCGACGAATGCATCAACTGCGGTGCTTGCGAACCCGAATGCCCGAATAATGCCATTTACGAAGGCGGTATAGAGTGGGCTATTTGTGATGGCACCAACGTTGCAGGCGATACTTATACATTGGTTGATGGGACAAAACTATCAACGGAGGCACGCCAAAGACCCAAGCAAGACGATTATTATTATATTGTTGCCGACAAATGTACCGAATGTGTGGGTTTTCACGAGGAGCCGCAATGCGCAGCTGTCTGCCCTGTCGATTGTTGCGTTCCCGACCCCGACCACGTAGAAACGCCCGAAGTGTTATTGGCTCGAAGAAAATTTAAACATATAAAAAATATCGACAACACATTAGTATTAGCCATGCCCTTATCGCTGCGGAGGCGACCAAGCATTGGTTTTTACGCCTCGCAGGTATTGCCAAAATCCTGCTAATAATGCCCAATTCATGAGGTAGAAATAGCTTCCTAAACGCAGCCAGCGGTTGTGTAAGTGGCATTGGCGCAATAGCCAATCGAGGGCGGGCAGCAATAGCAAGGCCAATTGGACGGCTAATAATACGCAGTAGAATATCGATGTTTGTGCCAAATAGGCACTGCTTGCCAAGGCAGTAAGGATAGAAAAGGGACCTAACCAGCGCAATACTTTGTGCGACCAAAAGGCAAACCATACTCCGTTACGCGAGGGCAATAGCAAGGCGGCAAAGCGGCGTAGGTTCTGAAAATTGCCTGCCGAGATGCGCTTTTTGCGCTTAAATTCTACGCTTACTTCGTCGGGTATGGCTTCGTGGCAAATGGCTTTGGGTTCGGCTATGGCTTTTTTGCCCTTTTCGAGGGCGCACATAGTCAAATAAAAATCTTCCATCAAAAAATTGGGCGGTATCGGCACAAACAAATTAGCGCGTAGGGCGTAACACGCGCCAAACGCGCCCATCATCGTGCCCGATACGAGTCCTTCCAAATATTTGATGTCGTTTTCGCGGCTGATATAGGCGTTTTCTTGCAGCGCGATACCCCTGTTTTGCGCATTGGGATTATGGACAAAACTACCAACTACACCTATATCGGGATTTTTGAAGTGTTTGGCTAATTCGTATAATGTAGAGCGCGTAAACAAGACATTAGCATCGGTCAGTACCAACAAGCAATCGCAGCCAAAACTACAAATTGCCGTGCCGTAACGCTCCATCAATTGATTGAGGATGTTCGACTTGCCATTGCGCCCCTCAAAACGAGTTAGCAACAAATTGTCGTGCTGCTCGGTATATTGTTGAACGGTGCTGTCGGTATTGTCGGTAGAACCGTCCGACCCTATAATGACTTCAAATTGGTCGTCGGGGTAATCGGTATCAAATACGGATCTCAATTTCTGCTCGATAATTTTACCCTCGTTATATGCTGCCATCATAACGATAATATAAGGCAAATCTTCGTCGTGGCGCGAAAAGGTCAAATCGTTTAATTGCCTACCTCGCGCCCAATACCGCAGCAGCCACGGATAGAGTACGTAGGAATGAAATAGGGCAAATACCGCCCCCAAAACAAGAACTGGAATAGCAAACTCATCAAATTGTGTTCAATCGGAGCGCAAATATGCGAAAATTTTCGTAGCCAAACACCATAGCCCACGTTTTTTAGCCCAATAGCCGCTAAAATAAAGGCAGGCGACCCAATAACTGATATTGAGTACGGTTTTTTCTTATTGCATCTGAACTGTATTTTTTTGCAACATGAATAAAAATTTGTAACTATTTTGGGTCTGGGGTTTTGAGTATGGGGTAATGGGTTATATCTATCTAATAATGCCTGAAATCATTGCATATTCGATTGGAAATGGCTATTCTTGTGGGCTGTTTCTACAAGGCTAAATAGTTACGCCTAAACAATAAAAATAGCGGCGTACTCATGAAGTAACGCCGCTACCGAACAATAAGTAATCCATCAAAAAACCATTGTGCTGTTTTCCTTCCATTTCCTAACTTTTGTTGGCGAGTAAGTAGTAGTTAGGTTTCATAGCAGTCGCCATTAAGCGACGATAGCAGTTCGTTTGGTTCAGGGCAAACAGTCTCTCTGTGGTGGCGTTTTTTTTCTTGTTCTGCTTGTTCGGAAAGAAGTTTTTACCTCTCTATAGTCATTGTAAAATAGCTAAGTTCAATTGATGTGGCAAAAATAGGGCTGTTTGTGCTACTATGTTAATTTTTTTTTTGACGGTTATCGCACATTAAAACAAATGGTAAAATTCATAAAAAATTGATTGTCAGTCGATTATGGATTTATTTATAGAAATCAATCGACAAAATTCATTTATTCAACCCGCATTTTTTAGGACGAAATAACGTAAAAAAGCCACATATCGCGTTTAATAGCCATTGAGACTACTCATTAGAGGGTTGGCTTGCTTAGGTATTGACTGCTATTAAAGGCATTTTTTTTCTTAGTACGCCACTTAGCTCAAAGGGCGAGCTCGGTATTATTCTAGCGAAGTGCCGCGCTACACCCACCTCGCGCAATTGGTCTATAAAAGCAAGGTATATGCCTGCTGTTGGTTCTTTAAATTTGATACAAAACATCGATTTGGCTAAAATTTTGGACTAAAATGCTACCTTTGCATTATCAATTATCGCCAACCTGTTTATTTATTCATATTACCATACGCTGCGCCATCGCCACCATGTCCGATATTACCATCAAACCCATCAACCCCGACTCAAAGCGCGAGTTGGACAATTTTATTTTTTTTGCTTGGACTATCTACGAAGGCAATCCTTATTGGGTGCCGCCTTTGCTAATGGACATTCGCAAAACGCTTAATCCGCGTAAAAATTCGTTTTTCCAAAATGCCCAAATGCAACTCTATATTGCCGAGCGCAACGGCAAAACCATAGGGCGCATAGCCGCTATAAAAAATGACCTACACAACCAGACCCATCACGACAAAGCAGGCTTTTTTGGTTTCTTTGAATGTATCAACGACCAAGCCGTAGCCAATGCCCTACTGGATACGGCTAAGGCATGGCTCACCGAGCGCGGCATGGATACGATGATAGGACCAGCTAATCCATCTATCAACCACGAATTTGGCTTGCTCATCGAAGGTTTCGACGATTCGCCGCGAATTATGATGCCCTATAACCCCGAATATTATATCCAACTACTCGAAAATTATGGTTTGTCGATAGCCAAAAAATTATTGGCGTTCAAGATAGAACAAGAACACGTATTGGATAACCCCAAATTTGTGCGTATTGCCAATGCCGTGCGCCAAAGGTCGGGCATAACAGTAAGGTCGGCGAACTTTAAAGACCTCAAAAACGAAGTAAGCCTTATCAAGGAAATATATAATGCCGCTTGGCGCGACCCACAATTCGGCGGATATAATTGGGGAGCAATACCCCTCACTGATGCCGAAATGGACGAACTTGCCGCCACTATCAAGCCCTTAGCCAACCCCGAAATGATTATTTTCGGCTCGGTGGGCGACAAAACCATCGGCTTCGCGCTGTGTATACCCGACTTTAATTATATCCTAAAACAAATGAACGGCAGATTATTTCCGTTCAACTTCTTAAAACTATTTACCCAACGCAAAAAAATAGAGTGGGCGCGGATTATCATACTTGGCATACTACCCGAATATCAAGGGCGCGGCTACGATGCTGTTTTGTATCACGAAGTCGTGACGCGCTCGCGCCAATTTGGTATTAAATACGGCGAAGCAAGTTGGATTTTGGAAGATAACCTGCCTATGGTTCGCGCTGCCCAAGAGGTAATGAGCGGTACGGTATATAAGAAATATGCCGCTTATTCCGTTAAATGGTAAGAACGGCAAAATAAAACGATTGCTTGAACAAAACGTAACTATTTAGGGTATAGGGTTTTGGGTATGGGGTAATGAACAATTTCCGCTTTAAATAATTCACGCTATATAATACGCTGAAAATGAACGATTTGATTTTATTGATAAAATTATAATAAAAAATTTACAATTTTACAACTCGCTTGCTATTAGTAGAATACGAATTATTAAATTTTAATAGCGGGGATTACTGGGGGGTAATGAGCAATACTTATCTAATAATGCCTGACATCGCTGCATATTCGATTAGTTCCCCCTACAAGGCTAAATAGTTACAACAAAACTATACAAGGCAACACTGCAAAAGCCTGCTTTGTTACAAAGCGTCTAATCGACATAAAAATTGCATTCAACAGATGGACAAAAAGGGCTAACTACCCTTTGCTCACCACTCAACAATAATATTCTTGCTGTATCTTTGCACCTAAGTTCTCTAAACGATAAACTATTCCTAATCCCAACCATGAAACCCATTTTTTGGCATTTCCTCATCGCTTTCTTAGCCTTACTATCCACCGCCACCCTACTCCACGCACAAGCCGACACCAACGTATCTCTACGCCTACAATTAGGCGCGTATCGCAACCCTGCAATGGGCAAATTTGACCGCGTAAAATTGAATGAGTTGAAAGGCTCTATCTATACCGAAGACATTGGCAACGGTATAAAGCGCGTTTTTATAGGCGATTATAATACGCCCGAAGCAGCCGAAAAAGCCTTAGAAAAAGTAAAGGCAATGGGCTACGAAAACGCTTATATCGTCGCCGTTGATGCAAGTAAAGATAATGCTGTCAAACAAGCACCCGCGCTTACACCCGCCAAAACCGAAACTACCACCAGCAACAATAGCAGCGGAACAGAACTCATCAAGGAACAGAAACCAGCGCGGACATGCTGTCGATACAAACGCAGGAGGTTCTACTAAACCACAAGAAACACCCAGCACCACCACACCCACCAATACGCCCAAAGCACCCGAAAAAGCCAATTACTTCATACAATTAGGCTCGTATAAACAAATCAACTTCAAATCGTTTGGCAACGTAGCCGACTTAGGCGAACTAACCGCCGAACGTGTGGGCGATGCTACCAAAATGACCCTTGGCACCTATACTTCGCGCCGCGATGCCGAACAAATTTTGGCGGTCGTCAAACAACGCGGTTATGCCGCTGCTTTTATCAAAACCATTCCCATTGCCGAAAAATAGCCTATCATGACCTATCGCGCTTTTATCCTCTGCCTCTTTTGTGTAGTCATTGCCTTATTAGGAAACGGCGATATGCCCATCTTTGCCCAAAAAACAATATCAATGGGCAAAAAAAATACGCCTCAATTGTATTACAAAATACAAATTGCCGCCTACCGAAACCTCAATCTGGCGCAACTAAGCCCCTTGGGCAATATCGGCAAATTGTTTGCCGAAGACGCGGGCAATGGTATAAAGCGCGTCATTATGGGCTATTACACAACGCGCACCCAAGCCGAAGCCCTGCTGCCTCGCGTACATGAACAAGGTTTTAGTACCGCTTTTGTCACTCCGCACCAAAGCATTGTGCCTAACGATAGTACGGCTATTGCCTTTGCACCCGCTGCTACAGAAGAAACTACTACGCCCATCGCCCAACACAGCGAAACAGACAACACACCTCCGTCAGCGTCCGGAGAGCTGTCGCCCTTGGCAGATAACGAAGCCTATGCCATCATCCTCAATGCTACCGACCTCGTTATTACGCAAAAATTACCCGATATGCTCGATTGGGGTAGCGTGTTTGTGCCTCTAAACGACCCCGATACCAATACGCTGTTGGGCAGCTACGACACACCCGAACGAGCTTGGCATGTACTCGATTATGTGCAGGCAAATGTGTCGGACAAAGCTACTCTCTGTATCATCAATACCCAAACATCAGAAATCGTACGCCAACGCGCGACCGCTCCCGCCAAACAAGCCGACAATAATACAGACACTACTACAGATAACCCACCACAAAGCAAGGATAATAACAGCCAAACCGATAACAACACTGCTACTACCACCGAAGCACCCAAAGCAGAAACGCAGCCCAATCCCAAAAATCCGTGCGACAAGGAAGAAGAATCAGCCGCCGCAACACCGCCAAACACCCAACCCGAACCCAGAGACGAAGCCCCCCAAGCCGAAGCCATCTACAAACCCTACGACAGCACCGCTCCCAAAGACCCCGCCAATACAACAGCTGGCAGTAGCAGTACTAATACTACACCCGAAGAACCCCAATCTATACTATTACTGCCCCCCGAAGTCATAGCAAGCAATATTAGCGAAGCCCCCGAATTGCCCGCATTTTCGCGCTTCAAAACCTATTTTAGCAATTATGATACCGTCAAAACCCGACTCACCATCATTCCCTACGACCCTATCTTAGACGATATAGCAAGTACGGACTCCTTGCAATGGGACAAAAATTCAGTCGATACTAACCGAAAATTGCGCGGCGTATATATACCTGCTAACTTAGTAGCCATACTCGACTCTATACCCCAAGACGACCCCAAATGGTCGTTTTATGCCCTCTTTAAATATGCCCTTAGCCCCATGCACGACGCTTACATAATACGTGCGGGCAAAGGCGAGTACCACAGCGATAATAATATCTACTTGGCAGTGTATGACAAAGCCCTAGGCGACTTTACTCATACCGAACTCATCAGCAAAGTCTGGGGCGGCGGCAACTCGTTCGGATTTATGCGCAGTTGGATAGCCGATTTAGACCAAGACGGCGACCACCATGATATACTCACCCACACAACCGAAGAAATAACCAACGGAGACAACGTAAGCACTAACTATACCCTTTATGCTAAGGTGTGGAACAACGGGCAGTACTTAGATGCTCAAATCATCGACGAACCAGCCATAAAACAACAATTAGGGATTGAATGACACACATACACGGATAAAATTGGAGCATTTTTTTATTGACCAATGCCGCTGCCCACTATCACTAATACAGTTGACGTAGGTATCGCGCCTTTTTCCTTACCCGTTATGCGCAGCACATAGCAGCCCATAGGCAAAGCCGCAGGCAATTGCCAGTTATAAGCACTTTCAGGCGATAGTATATCCTTAGTTTGTGCCGCACAACGCCCCAAAATATCATACAATTGCAGTGCCGCAGCCCCCGCATAAGTGGAATTGATGATTAGTTCGCGGGTAGCGGCATTGTACCTAAGCTTTATGGGCATGGATTCATCTGTTAGTGGTGCTATATCGGGATTTACCGATAGCTGTACGCCTGGTGCCTGCGACCATAAGCCCAAACCACCGCGCATATTGCCCACTGCCATTTCTAAGGTGCCATTTTGGTTCAGGTCTGCTACTGCCAAGCCGCCCCTACCGCCCTCGTTTAGCAGCGTAGCTATGTCGGGTTGTGGCGTGAAGGCGGTTTGGGTCAGGTCGGTATATACAAATACGCGCCCGCTCTCCGAACTCACTAACAAGTAAGGTTGCTCGGTATCGGGCAATGTAGCAATAAATGGTGCGCTATAACCAAACAAATTGCCCGTTGTGCGCACATCTACCTGCCCCCAGAACGAACTGATTAGCTCAAATTGTGGGTTGCCACCAATGCTGATATTGCGCCACAAATTGAGCTTGCCTGCTTTTTCGCCCAATATCAAATCGGGGCGACCGTCTTGGTCTATATCATACAAGCAAGGTACTGCACTATCGCCGCCCGCTATTTCGAGCAAATTAAATGTTTCGAGTTCTAACTGCATTGGCATATCGGGCAAGGCTGTATTGCGAAAAAAATGAACGCTGCCATTTTCGCTCCCCGCCAACAAATCGATATCGCCATCGTTGTCTAAATCGGCAAAGGCGGGGTAAAGCCCGTCTAAATTGTAAGCACTCATCGCCGCAAAATCGTCGCTCACGAGCCGAAATTCGGGATATCCGGGCAGCCCTATATTTTCAAACAACATCAATTGGGCGCGGTAGGTCTGAGTAGCGGTATCGAAATAGCCACGGTTGCCTATCAACAAATCCAATTTGCCGTCTTGGTTATAATCGGCAAAAGCGGGATAACTTCTCATGCCCACATCTATCATATCGCACAGCAAAAAACAATCGGTATCGAATGTCCATTCCAAAGCAGTAGTATCTGATGTGCCGAGATACCGCCATACCGAGTGCGTGCTTTGTGCTGGCTCGGCGTTGGGTGCGACGATAATATCGGCATTTTGGTCGGCATTGGTATCTAAATAAAAAGCCGCTGGAAACAGGTATAGGTCGAGCGGCACGCCACTTTCGGACGGAAACAGGGTATCTTGTTCGGTCATTAGTGCATTGGGTGGCGCGGCAGCATTGCGCAACAAAACGAGGTGTCGCCCCAATACATCGCCTACCAATAGGTCGGTATCGTCGTCCTTATCGGCATCAAAGGCTAATAACGACGACCCCGAATGGAGCAGTTGTCGGCTATTATCGGGTTGCTGCATTCCGTCATTACAATCGGCAAATAATTCTATCTCGTTAGAAAAAGGATTTTCCGTAAAATCGCCCCAGCAGCGGTCGTAGCGCAGAAACCACAGCGTATCCGCAGGGTTGCCCGTCAGTTCTATCGACTGATTTTCGAAATATTCGACCTTCGTACCACTCGAATTAAAATGCAGTATATCGAGGTCGCCATCGCCGTTTATATCATATAGCGCGGGTATTTCGATGCTGCTGCTTGGTATATTCAAGGGCACCCCCACCAATCCCAAGTAGCGCAAAGGCGATGCCGCTAAGGTAAAACTAATGCTTTGGTCGGCATTGCGTTGGGCGCGATAGACGGCAATACCTGCATTAGAATAGGTAAATATATCGGGCAAGCCGTCGGCGGTATAATCGGATAATAAAACCCAGTCGCGCAGGATAGGCGGCATATAGGCGGCATATTCGGGTGCGTAGCGGTAGGGCGTTTGCGGGACAGCAGGCAGCAGGCTATCGGTGTGGCGCACAAACGATAGCATGGTATTATTGGAACGGTCAAATATGGCTAAGTCGGACAAGCCATCATTATTCCAATCGATAGCCGAAAATTGAGGATTATTTAATCCACCTGCCCAAGCATAGCGCAATAGGGTTGTATCGTCGCGCCAAACTCGCAAGTCGGGTACGCGCTCGAAAGGCAATACTTGTGCCACAAGAGCAGACAATTGGGCTATCCATATAGCCAAGCCTATTGCCCAAATGCGCGGAAATATAGGAGATAGGCGATTGAATGGGTGGCTTTGGCGGGTTCTATTGGTCATAGCATCAAAAACTAAGCGCAAAATACAAAAATTAGCGGGCAATAGCGTATTTTTGTGGGCTTTTTGACAAGTTGCTGCTATATTATCGCCGTTTTATCAAATAGCACTAACCTATAACCTATCTATGCTACGCATTTTCATACTACTCCTCCTCTACTGCAATAGTCTTTTACTACCTGCTATCTCATTAGCGCAAACCATTGATTGGGCAAGCCGCTTGGGCGGCACGCATTGGGACGAATCAGCCGACCTGCTTTTGTCGCCTGCGGGTGATGCGCTTTTTGTAGCAGGCATGGTATCAGACACTATATCGTGGCAAAACGGCAGTAGCTTGGCTACACATGGCAGCGGCGATTTTTGGATAGCTCGCTACGACAATAACGGCACGCCCATCTGGATGCAGTCGGGTGGCGGACGCACCGATGACCGCTTCAATTCTATCGCCTTGTCGCCCACAGCCGATGCGGTCTATGTCGCAGGGCAAGTACGCGATACCTTAGTGTTGGGTGCAGATTCTATCAAAACCGACGGACTATTCTCTGACGACCCCTTAGTGGTTAAATATAATGCCCAAAATGGCAACCTGCTTTGGCAACGACATTGGAAAGGCATCGGGATAGCCACTGCTCGGAGCATTGCCGCCGATGCAATAGGCAACGTATATGTAGGCGTAGTATTTGAAGATTCTATTTTTGTGCAAACAGATAGCCTCGCCGCCTGGGCAGCAGCGACATATTATTGCTCAAACTCAATGCCGACGGCGTATTGCAGTGGTATCGGCAGTTTGGCGGTATAGGTGCCGATGTGGTGAGCGATATGACTGTTGCGCCCGACGGCAGCCTCTATTTAGGCGGATATTTTCAGAAAACTGCTATTTGGGGCAGCACCACGCTACTTGCTGCCGACGAAAACGATCTACTTATGGCGCGTATAGACCCCAACGGCAATGTATTGTGGGCAAAACGCGAAGGCGGCGAATATGCCGAGAGTATCAGTGCCATTGCCCTCACGCAACAAGGAAATATTTATTGGGCGGGTAGTTTCAACCTCCAAACCCAAATAGGCGATAGCACACTAAGCACTAACGAAGGCATCGCAGCTACCCTGCTGCTACAAACCGACTCACTGGGCAATATTGCTTGGGTCCGACAAAGCAATGGTATCATTAGCGGCGCAACAAGCATCTGCACCGATAGTGCTGGAAACGCCTATCTAAGTGGCTATTTTATCGAAAATGTACAATTCGGCAACCACTCCTTGACTGCCACAGGCAGCACCGAGTTATTTGTCGTGCGCTATTCACCCAACGGCGAAGCGCAATGGCTACGCGGTATCGCCGCTGCTCAAAATAGCGATTTCAACCAAGCCGCCGCCGTTCAGGTCGATGCGACGGGCAAATGCTATGTAACAGGGCGTTATTTTGGGCTGCGGAATACAGACGGCGACGCACTTCCGTCTCTTGGCTTTGCCGATATATTCCTACTCCAATTATCGCAGCCACTCATCATCTCTATCAAGCCCATACCTACTACCACCACCACCTTGAGCGCAAGCTATGACGGACAAGGGCAACTCATAGCCCGCTACTCCTATCAGCCCAGTGCCCCATATACCAGCAACGCACAAATAGCGATTTATAATACCTACGGACAATTGATAGCCATACAAAACGTGCCGTCGCCACTTTCTACTGCTTACCTCAATCTGCAAAGTACCACCATAGCCCTACCCACTGCCTTGCCGCCGGGCATATATATCGTATCGCTACAACATGCAGGGCAAATAGCAAAAAGTATCAGCACATTTATCGGCAAATACTAAGCACCAATATCTATAACACTAATGGTATGATTTTTAAATTTTGAGTATTAATTTTGCCTATCATGTATCTATTTCCAAGCGTTAGGACTTAGGAAATAGCGATAGATAATTGAGATATTAGTTCAAGAACTCCCCCTAACCCCCTCAAAGAGGGGGAATTTATGCAAGATATAATTGATTGGTTATCAATAATTTACGATAAATTTTAAAAAATATTTAATACACATTATCTTTAAAATGCCGCAGGTATATTACAGCAGTAACATCTAATAGACACAAGCCTGAGAATACCGTAGGCATGAAACCCGCGTAAGGTAGGTGTATAAAACTTAAAAATCAAACCACTAATTCATACGTTTATTCCAATCTATAATTTATAACAATTTCCTAATCGATATATGTCCACCTTAACCGCCAAATCGCCTTCTACTGTGGCAAGCGTAATACCCGCCGCAGCCCGCAAAATACGCACCGTTGCCGTACTCGGTTCGGGCGTAATGGGTAGCCGCATTGCTTGTCATTTTGCCAATGTGGGTTTAAAAGTTGTATTGCTCGACATCGTACCACGCGAACCCAATGCCGCCGAACAAGCCGCAGGACTCAGCCTGTCGCACAAAGCCGTGCGCAACCGCATTGTAAACGACGCACTGCAATTTGCCCTCAAATCAAACCCATCGCCCATCTATAGCAAATCACTTGCCGACCGCATTACAACAGGCAATTTTGACGACGATATGCCCCTTATTGCCCAATGCGATTGGATCATCGAAGCCGTCATAGAACGCCTCGACATCAAGCAGCAAGTATTTGCCAAAGTAGAGCAATACCGCAAAGCAGGCACGCTAATTACGTCTAATACATCGGGTATTCCTATCAATATGCTCTGCGAAGGGCGCAGCGATGATTTCAAACGCCATTTCTGCGGCACGCACTTTTTTAACCCGCCCCGCTACCTCAAACTCTTAGAGGTCATTCCAACTACCCACACCGACCCCGAAGTGGTTAGCTTTTTTATGCGCTACGGCGATTTGATTTTGGGCAAAACAATGGTTTTGTGCAACGATACACCCGCTTTTATCGCCAACCGTGTGGGCGTATTTTCGATTACCGCTATCTTTAACGTCATGCAGGAAATGGGATTGACCGTAGAAGAAGTCGATGCCTTGACCGGTCCCATCACCGGAAAACCCAAATCTGCCACCTTCCGCACCTGTGATGTGGTAGGGTTAGATACAATGGTCAAAGTAGCCGATGGCGTATACCAAAATTGCCCCGATGATGAGGCACGGGCATTTTTCAAAATCCCTGACTATGTAGCCAAAATGGTCGAAAACAATTGGTTGGGCGACAAATCAGGACAAGGATTTTATAAAAAAGTAAAGGGCGCAAACGGAAAATCCGAAATTTGGGCATTGGACATAACGACTATGGAATACAAACCAGCAGCCAAACCTCGATTTGAGAGTCTGGGTGCGGTTAAATCTATCGAAAAACTGAAAGACCGCCTACCCGCCCTATACCAACAAACCGACAAAGGCGCAGACTTCCTAAAACGCTTGGGCAATCTATTGTGTCAATATGTGAGCAAGCGCGTACCCGAAATAGCGGACGAAATTTATAAAATTGACGATGCTATGCGTGCGGGTTTTGGTTGGGAATTGGGTCCTTTCGAGCAATGGGACGCGCTCGGTGTAGCTAATGTAGTCAAAGATATGGAAACCGCCGATAAACGCCCCGCACAATGGGTTTATGATATGCTGGCGGCGGGTATCCATTCGTTTTATCGCTTAGACAAAGGCAAACGCCAAGCCTATAACCCCCAAACCAAACAATATGAAACCATTCCGGGTAGCGAAAACAATATCCGAATGGACGACCTACGCGCCACCCAAAAAGCCGTATGGAAAAACACAGGTGCTACCCTACATCATTTGGGCGATGGCGTGCTGAACTTAGAATTCCATACCAAAATGAACGCCAAGGGCAGCGAAATTTTGGAAGGTGTAAACCGCGCTATTGACATTGCCGAGCGCGACGGCTACAAGGGCTTAGTCGTGGCAAACGATGCCGAAACATTCTCGGCAGGAGCCAACTTAGCCATGATTTTGATGCTTGCCTTAGAAGAAGAATACGACGAATTAGATTTCGCTATCCGTGCTTTCCAAAATACCATGATGCGCGTGCGTTATTCGGGCATACCCGTCGTACTTGCTCCGCATGGCTTAACCTTGGGCGGTGCTTGCGAAATGAGTATGCACGCCGATAAAGTAGTCGCTTCTGCCGAAACCTACATCGGCTTGGTCGAAGTAGGCGCAGGCGTAGTACCCGGCGGAGGCGGCACCAAAGAGTTTGCCCTACGCGCCAGCGATGCTTACTACGAAGGCGACATACGACTACCACTATTGCAAAAATACCTGATGAACATTGCCACCGCCAAAGTAGCTACATCTGCCCAAGAAGCCTTTGAACTCGGCATATTCCAGCGCAACAAAGACATCATAGTCGTCAATCCGAACCGCGTGACCGCCGAAGCCAAACGCGCCGCCCTCGAATTGTACCAAGCAGGATATACACAACCCACTCCTAAGAAAGTGCGCGTATTGGGCAAATCTGCCTTGGGCACATTCTATGCGGGTATAGCATCTCTGCAAGTAGCGGGGCACGCCAGCGAACACGATGCACTCATAGCTCGAAAAGTTGCTTATATCTTATGCGGCGGCGACCTCTCTGCGCCTACCGATGTATCAGAACAATATTTGTTAGACTTAGAACGCCAAGCCTTTTTAGAACTTTTAGCTACCCGCAAAACCTTAGAACGCATACAATCAATACTAAGCACCGCAAACCGCTTCGCAACTAATAGCTCCCATCAATTTAGTACATAATAATCCCCGCCTCGACCAAGATTGTTGAGGCGGGGATTTTCTTTAGTTCATAAGGCATAATCGCAATTTCACGGTAGATGTAACTATTTGGGTGTAGGGTTTTGGGTATAATGGGCTCTACTTATCTAATAATGCCTGACATCGCTGCATGTTCGATTAGTTCCCCCTACAAGGCTAAATAGTTACCAGTAAATAAAAAAAAACTCCGCCCGACCAAGATACTTGGTCGGGCGGAGGTAGAGCTATCGTTGCATCTCTTGTATCGATACAATTGCTTAGCTCGTCATCGCTATTTGGCTACCACTACACGCGCTGTTTGAACGCTGCCGCTTGCAGTAGTCAGTTTCACGATATATACACCAGCAGCCAAATTGCCGCCATCCAAAGGCAATACATACACCTTATCGGCTTCTGCTTGCTCGTGGTACAGTTCGGTTACTTGTTTGCCATCTACACTATACAAGGCTACATGTGTAGTACCACTTTCGGCTACTACAAACTCAACTTGTGCAGCCGACTCAAATGGATTCGGAGATACGCTCAATGCCGACATTTCATCAACTTTGTTGCGACCACGACGTTGTTTAGGCACCCAGTACCAACCAATTGTCGTTTGTCCCGTGCCTGGGCATGTCACCGTCACATCATACCAACCTGTAGCTAAACCCGATATATCTTCGGTAGTAGCCGTAAAGCCATTTGGTCCTGACCATTGATAGGTGTATTGACCTGCGGTACAACCGCCACCTGATACCGTGATGTCAATAGCACCATTGACACTTGTAGCAGATTGTGGCGTGACGACATAACTGTCGATATCCAATACGGGGTTGGTCGTAGGTCCAGGTACATTGGTGAAGCTCAGGGTACTCGCACCGCAGTTATTGCTATCCGTTACCGTACAAGCCCAAGTAGCATTGTCCGTATAGGAGATAGTCACTATTGCGCCGTCAGCAGTATATTGTATATCGTAGCGCACATAGCCCGTGTTATCCCAATCGAAATTATAGGGCAATGTACCTCCGCTCAAAGTAATTACTTGGACATTGTAGGCAAATGGGCCTCCACCACCAGCTGAACCTTGCGATATGCTCACATTACCCACAAATGGCGGGAATGGTTGAGGTACGTTCACCGAAGTGGCATTGCTCAAATCCAAACAAGTACCGGTCAATGCCGTAATTAAAGTACCGTTGGCAGGCGGGTTAGGACCGCCAACTGGTGCGCTCACTTTCACGCTATAACCATAAACGGTATATGATCCAGGTGTTACGCCCGCAAAAGTACCCGTTGTGTTCGAAGCAATGATAGTACCCGTATTATCTACCAACAAGTAGTAGAAAGCATAGTCGGGGTCTATGGTCTGACCGCTTGCGCTTGCCACTATCGGGTCGCCTGGGCACAAGGTATTCGATGCTGTTAGCACACCTGCCTCAGCAATGCAGCATTGTGTTACTGTCACCACGATTGACGCTGTTGCGGTGCAGCCGTTGCTGCCTGTCGCCGTTACGGTATAAGTACCCGACATAGCTACTGTTGCGTTATTGATAGTCAAAGTAGCACCTGTACCGCTACCGCCCGGTCCGCTCCAGCTATACGTAGTACCGCCTGTTGCCGTCAGTGATATGTCGGTACCTGCACAGATGTCGGTAGTACCGCTAACTGTAGGCGTAGGCGGTGTTGTGTTGCCAATAACGTTTACTGCATCGCTGGCGGTACAGCCATTCGCGCCTGTTACTGTTACGGTGTAAGTGCCTGCTGTACTGGTAGTTGGTTGTGCCACGTTAGCCGCACTCAATCCTGCCGAGGGCGACCAAGCATAAGTATTGCCTGCTATTGCTGCCGTACCCAATAAAGCCGATGTCACACAAGTAAAAGTAGCATCGTTGCCTGCATTAGCAGTAGGCGGTGTGATGTCTTGCGATACCACTACCGATGCCGTCGAAGTACAGCCATTGAGCGATGTAGTAACCGTAACGGTATAGGTACCAGGTGCCGATACTGTTGTGCTTGCCGCACTTGTCCCGTCCGACCAAACAAACGAGGCGCCAGGTGTTGTAGAAGCAGCTGTCAGCGTTGCCGAAGTTGTCGTGCAAGTAAGCACCGCACTTGTAGGCGATACGCTTAGGTTGGGTGCCGCTTGGTTGCTAGTAACTACTGCCGAGTCGGTCGAAGTACAGCCATTGACTGTGTCTGTTACTGTTACGGTATAAGTACCCGCTGTTGTCACGCTTATTGTAGCTGTGCTGCCCACAATACTAACGCCATCAGACCAGCTATAGGAAACACTTGCCCCGCCAGACGTAGCTGTTAAATTGACACTCGGAGTAGTACAGGTAAGTGTGCGGTCGGGACCGGCATTAGCACCTGGGGGGGTGACGCTACCCGTTACCGTTGCCGAAGCAGTTGCACTACAGCCCGCTGTGCTGCTCACCGTTACCGAATACGTACCGGGTGCAGTAGTTGTCAGGGCTGCATTGGTCGAACCATCGCTCCAAACATAGGTGTCGCCACCTGATGCCGTAAGTGTTGCCGTAGGATTCGCACAACTGATAACCGCCGAAGCGGGGCTTATTTGTGCATTGGGTATCGGATTGACGGTGACGGTTGTAGCAGCTGTGCCCGAACAACCATTAGAAGTAACCGTTACCGTATAGTTATTTGTTCCCAATGGCGGAGTTACAGTTTGGTTCGTTGTTGTTGCACCATTACTCCAAACAAAGGTATAGGCTGCGCCGGTCAAATTGATGGTATAGTCTTCGGTTTCGCCAAACCCTGCGGGGGTGGGGTTGTTACATGGCGTAGAAGTAGCAAAGTAAACTTCGCGCACACGCATACGTACTGCGCCTGTTCCACCGATGGTTGGCACAGTAAACGTATTAGTAAATACCGCACTACCCGACAACGAACCCGACAAGGCAATTTGCTCGCCTGCATCGTCAAAAGAACCGTTGTTGTTATAGTCAATCCAAGCACCAATATAGTTATTGCTTCCCCAAGTACCTACTTGTAAGCTAATAGTATAAGTACCACCGCTTGCCAAGGTAGTGCTTTGTGCCGTAAAATCATTGTAATAGGTAGGGGCACCTGTTGCAACGGTGGTATTATTGATACTACCCAAAGTAACGTTGGCAATGAAGTCACCCGCACTGCCACCAGAAGTAGCTGCACAATAAGTAGGTGTTCCTGGTGCAGGAATGACTACGTTTCCACCGTTAAGCGTCAAACTCAGCACGGTACTTTCGCCTAAACAAAGGCTATTATCGCTTGCTGCTGCTGTAACAGCAGGGCTTGCGTTAATAGTAATAGTTAGCGAGGCTACATCTGAGCAAATGCCATCAGTAGCAGTTACCGTATAAGTAGTAGTAGCAGCGGGATTTACTGTAATCGAAGCTCCCGTTTGTCCATCAGACCATGTATAGGTATAGTTGGTATTGACACTGCTCGCCGTCAGGACAACACTGCTGGTTTCAGCCGAACATTGCGTTGTCGAGCCCGTAGGTGCAATCGACACAGCATCAGCTGTCGTCACCGTCACATCTACTTGGCGTGCCGAACTAGTACAACCATTAGCATCGGTATAAGTAACCCAATACGATGTGCTTGTCGTAATAACAGGCGTGGTATAAGATGAGTTGATAACTGGCACGGCAGTTGTACCATCTGTTTGCAAGACATTACCGCCTGTTGCCGCATCATACCAAGTGAATATACCGCCCGGAGCGGCTACGTCAGCAGTAGTCAAAGTAGGCGTACCTGTACCACAGATAGTCGGGTTGGGTACGCTGGGCGGTGCGGGCAATGGATTGACATTGACCGTAACCACTGAACTATTTGTACAACCCGTAGCTACATCACTAATCGTCACCACATAATCTACCGTACCTGCCGTAGTAGCCGTTGGGTTGGCAGCTAGCTCAAAATTAGTCGGGCTGGGCGTACCTGCTCCCGACGGCAATCCGTCGCTCGTAACACCACCAGCAGTAGTAGCCGTCCATGAATAGTTGTAGGGATTAATCATAATAGTATAATCCTCTACCTCGCCCCAAGTAAGCGTACCACAAGCAAGAGTGGTCGCCAAACTACCGCTTTCGCGTTGTACGATACGCATAAGGGTTGGTCCAGGTGTGGCAGTTAAAGGCACGGTTACGTTAGCTGTGCGCACGTTAGCAGCAGGGTTTCCACCCGTAGTGCTGCCCAAATCGACCGCTTCGCCTGCATCAGCAAAGTCATTATCGCTGTTCCAGTCGAAATAAGCTACGTGGTAGCAACCATAGAAAAATGTTCCGCTGTTAAATTGCGTAACGGACAAGGTATAAGTATTGCCCGGAATATAATTGCCTGCATTTAATGCTGTATAATTCGTATAAGTAGCATTAGCACTTGCATTGTTAGTTGTTGCACCAGGCCAGCCTGCACTATTGTTCGTAAATGAACCTAATGACACCGAAGCAATATCATCGTCAGCGGTACTGGTAGCATTAGCCGTACAGTAGTCTGTTACTGATACGCTGCCGCCGGGCAACTGAAGTGACAACTCTACCTCGCTACCGCTACACACCGCCGAAGGAACAGCCGTAGCCGTACCTGATGGGGCAGGTGTAACCGCCACCGTATAGATATCTATCTCGCTACAACCCGTTAGAGCGTTTGTACCCGTGACGGTCACGTCGATAGTAGCAGTAGGTGTAAATACTAAGGGATTACCCGTAAAGCTAGACGAGCCATACTGCCAAGTATACGTATAGTCGGGGTCGGTGCTTGACGCTGTAAGCGTATAAGCCGTGCCCGACGTAGAACATGCCGCAATGGCAGGTAAGCTGCTCACACTTATCGCAGCAGCAGATGTCACCGTAATCGTTACAGTCGCAGGGCTGCTGGTACAGCCGTTTTCTGTATATGTAACGGTAAAAGTACTCGTAGCACTGATAAGGCTGTTATAAGTTGATGTGCTAACGGGTGCAAGCACCGTACCTTCGGTATGGACCAACGTGTTGGCTTGGTCGTACCACATAAAGATACCCGAACCAGCAGTAGAAGTAGCCACGATGTCGCGCAGTGCTGAACCGCAATAGGTAGCATCTGATACGCTCGGAGATGTAGGTACGGGGAATACTGATACTACGGTTTGTGCTGTCGAAGTACAACCTGATAGCGGGTCGCTTACCGTTACTAAATAAGTAACCGTACCGCCCGCAGTAGCTGCATTGGTCGAAGCGACGTTAGCATTAGCAGCCGAAGGCGTTCCTGCAGTCGGAGGCAATGTGCCCACGGCATCGCCCGTCGTACCCGTGATTGTCCAAGCATATTCGGGTTCAAAGTTGACAATAATCGTATAGTCTTCTACCTCGCCCCAAGTAAGTGTACCGCAAGCAGCAGTGCTTGCCAATGTGCCGCTTTCGCGTTGTACGATGCGCATACGAGTGCGCCCTGCCAAAGCATTGCTCGGAACAGTTACGCTGGCGGTGCGCACGTTATTAACAGCATCGCCAAATGTAGTGCTGCCCAAATCGACTGTTTCATCAACATCGGCAAAATCGCCGTCTTGGTTCCAGTCGAAATAAGCTACATGGTAACAGCCATAGAAAGTTGCTCCGCTGTTAAATTGTGTAACGGACAAGGTATAAGTATTGCCCGTTTGATAAACCGTCGGAGTCAATGCTGTATAATCGGTATAAGTAGCGGTAGCACTCGCATTGGATGTTGTAGCACCAGGCCAGCCTGTACTATTGTTGGTAAATGAGCCTAATGACACCGAAGCTATGTCGTCGTCAGCTGTGCTGGTAGCATTAGCCGTACAATAAGATGGGCTGGGAGGTGCCGCGCTCAATGCGCTTGTACCACTACCACATAAGCTATTGGGTGTAGCTGTAGCCACTGCCACAGGTGAGGGCGTAACTGTAATGGTAACAGAGCTAACTCCGCTACAAATACCACTCGTACCACTTACATTATAAGTCGTTGTGGTGTTCGGTGCGGCGTAGAGTGTATCCTGATTGCCCGTACCATCATAAGGCTGTGTCAGCAGCGAATCGAGGTATAGAGCAGTAGCAGGCGACCATGTAAAGATATAGCCAGGCCGTTGCTGCTTGCCACCAATCGAATGGTATCGGGTTCGGACGAGCAGAAATTAGGTACAGCGGGATTCGTCGTTATCGTGATTACTTCCGAAGGAACAACATTAGCTACTACGGGTATGCGTGCGCTGGGGCAAGGGTTGCCCGGCTCTACAAACTCGACATAGAACGTAGTGGTGGTCGTAATTAATGCTGTGGTATAGATAGAAATACCCGCACTTGTCGTCTCGGTATTGATAGGCGTAATAGCGGCGGGTGTATCATACCAATTGAATGTGCCACTCAAAATGGTAGAAGTAGCCACCAAAGTAGCTTGCCCTTGTCCGCATTGGAAAGTAGGGTTCGCACTCGGCGACATAGCCGCAGCATTGACCGTTACCGTCACCGACGAAGTACCCGTACAACCCGTACCGGGTCAGTAGTCAATACCTCATAAGTAACCGTACCACCAGTAGCAGCAGTAGGGGTCGCTGTTATGTTGGCATTAGCAGCCGAAGGCGTTCCTGCATTACCGGGCAAGTTGCCCGACGGCATCGCCCGTAGTAGCCGATACCGACCAACTGTATTGCGGTTCGTAAGAAATATAAATGCTATAATCTTCTACCTCGCCCCAAGAAAGCGTACCACAAGCAAGAGTGGTTGCCAATGTAGCACTTTCCTCTTGTACGATGCGCATACGGGTTTTGCCCGGTACTGCTGTCATCGGAACAGTTACGCTGGCGGTGCGCACGTTATTAACAGCATCGCCAAATGTAGTGCTGCCCAAATCGACCGTTTCATCAAGGTCTGCAAAATCGCCGTCTTGGTTCCAGTCGAAATAAGCTACATGGTAACAACCGTAGAACGTTGTCCCGCTATTAAACTGTGTAACGGATAAGGTATAAGTATTACCTGGCAGATAAGTGCCTGCGCTGAAAGCTGTATAATCGGTATAAGTAGCATTAGAGCCTGGATTAGAAGTAGTAGCACCAGGCCAGCCTGTGCTATTGTTGGTAAATGAACCGAATGACACCGAAGCGATGTCGTCGTCAAAGGTGCTAGTGGCATTAGCCGTGCAATAAGCAGCACCGGGACCTGAACTTGCCGAAGCCATCAATGCCACATCACTACCCGAACAAATGGTGCTCGGATTAGATGATGCTGTTACGCTGGGTGGTGCAGCCACTACTACGGTAAAGGAAGCAGTAGCCGTACAAGGTCCGTCGGTAGCTGTTACGGTATAGGTGGTTGTAGCAGCGGGTGTTACGCTGATGCTTGCTGTCAGGTCGCCTGTATTCCAAGCATAGCTATAATTAAGATTGGCACTGCTGGCTGTAAGTGTGGTAGTAGTACCACCCGAACACAAGGCACCTGTTGGACCACTAACGGAAATGCTTGTAGAGGGTATGATAGTAGCCGTTACTGATACGCGCGGGCTGGGGCAAGTACTACCTGTTTCGACAAACGACACCCAATAAGTAGTGGTAGCTGAAGTAGGGGTAGCCAATATCGAAACCGTTGTATTGTTGTCGGTTTGCAATACTGTACCACCTGTAGCAGCATCATACCACGTAAAGGTACCCGCGGTAACACCGCTATCGGCTTGTACATTAGCAGGATTGTCGCCGCATTGATTAGAACCTGTAACTGCGGGCGACGCCGAAGGTTGCGTTACATTTAATACTACACTGGCAGAGTTAGTACAACCTGTGGCAGGGTCTGTTACGGTAACGGTATAAGTTGCCGTTCCGCTCGACCCCGACGCTACGGGAACTACATCAATAGAGAGGTTCGCAATAGCGGGTATGTCGGCACCAGTAGGTAAGCCGCCGTCCATTACGCCACCCGTAGTACTTGTTACTGCCCACGAATAGACATTGGCAGATACAACAATATGATAATCCTCTACCTCGCCCCAAGTAAGCGTACCACAAGCAAGAGTGGTTGCCAAGCTACCGCTTTCGCGTTGTACGATGCGCATACGGGTTGTGCCTGGCGTGGCAGTAATGGGTACAGTAACATTAGCTGTGCGCACGTTATTAACAGCATCGCCAAATGTAGTGCTGCCCAAATCGACCACTTCGCCAGCATCGGCAAAATCGCCATCGCGGTTCCAGTCGAAATAAGCTACATAGTAACAACCGTAGAATGTTGCCCCGCTGTTAAATTGCGTCACAGACAAAGTGTAGGTTGTGCCGGGGGCATATACGCCCGATACGGTAAAGGGTGCGGCTGCAAGGTTGCTGCCGTCGTTGTATTGCCCTACCGAACCAGCATTGTTTGTCGTAGTACCAGGCCAGCCTGGACTATTGCGGGTATAGGCACCAAATGATACTGAGGCTATGTCGTCATCAGCGGTGCTGGTGGCGTTGGCAGCACAATAGCCGCTTGGCGCAGCACCGCCGCCGCCGCCGCCACCTATTACAGTGACAGTCAAGGTAGAGGTATCGCCCGAACAAATGGGGTCGGGGTTAGCTGCTGCGGTGATAATGGGAGCTTGGTCTACGGTTACAGTATAGTTAGCCGTAGCTGTACAAGTGCCATCAGTAGCTGTAACCGAATAGGTAGTCGTAGTAGTTACGTTACTTAGGTTGCGCACCGCATTAGTGCTCGCATCCTCCCAAACAAAAGTATAGACTACGCCGCTTGTCGCAGTAAGGTCGAGTGTCGCGCCGGGAGGGTTGCAGAATGTCCCCACTACCGAGGGCGTAATGCTCGTGGCAGCAGGAGCAGTAACGGTTTCCGTCACTTGTATACGTTGAGATGGGCAGGTGCTGCCCGTCTCCAAAAATTCGACCCAAAAATCGGTAGTTACTGATGTGACAGCTGTATAGGTTGATGTAGTAACGCCTATATCTGTTTGTAGCACGTTGCCACCTGTAGCAGCGTCATACCAAGTAAAAGTACCTACGATAGCACCACTCGTCGCGCTCACATTGGACGGAGCTGTACCGCAGTGGGTATTTGGTGTTACGGTAGGATCGGGTGAAGCAGGCGTTACGGTTACGCTGACACTTGAGGTAGTTGTACAACCACTCACTATATCAGTAACGGTAACGTCATAGGTTGATGTGCCTACTGTTGCGGGAGCATCACTGAAGTTAGCAGTTGTTTGTCCCGTACTCCATAGGAAGCCATATTGTAAAGAAACTAAGCCCGGATTGAGCGCACCTATGGTTTGCAGTGGGCTGGGAGTGTTTGATAGCACCCAGTTAGCAGCGACGTTGGTATCGGTAGCCGCGCTGCGAATAACACCCGCACGCCCCGACGAACTGGCAATAGTACCTGTCCAGTCTGCTGCGGTCACATTAGAAGCACCAGGCCAAGCGTAGCTATTGGTAGCAACAGCATCGAGTATAGTTGAGCCATTGCGTATTAAGACACCCAATGCAGTAGCAGACCCCCATGGATTGTTAGTAACCGCTCCTGTGCCGCCATTCGATGAGTGGAAATAGCGATTAGCGGGGCTATCTGTACCTGTACCTATATGTACTACTAATACGCTGTTAGCAGGAATGATAGTATTGGCAGGTATCGTCCAACTGCGATTCAAGGTCGTTCCTGTCCATACATCCAGTATAATGCCACCGGCATTTAGGTCAAAATTGCTGAGGTTGCTTATTTCGACAAAGTCGTCATCAGCAGCAGGGCTATATGCAGGGTAGGGCGAGGTAGCACCCGTGCCAGTGCGGAAAAGTGTTAATTCAGTAATGCGCAAAATACTTGCTGCACCAACTGCTGATACTTGTGTGGTTCCGTACTGACAAACCGTGGTGGGGTTAGCCGATGCTGTAACTGATGGTACATCGGTGACCGAAACGGTATAGTTAGCTGTAGCTGTACAAGTGCCGTCAGTAGCCGTAACTGAGTAGGTAGTCGTAGTAGTTACATTGCTTAGGTTGCGCACCGCATTAGTGCTGGCATCTTCCCAAGTAAAAGTATAACCCGCACCGCTTGTCGCAGTAAGGTCGAGCGTGGCACTGGGAGGGTTACAGAACTGACCCACTACCGAAGGCGTAATGCTCGTGGCAGCAGGAGCGGCAAGCGTAAAGGTCTGCGGGGCAGTAAACGTAGTAGTTCCACCACAACTAACTGCCGCCCTAAAATCGGTAGTAGCGGTTAAACTGAGGGTTTGAGTTACATCAGTAGTATTGACCGTCTGGTTGTTGGGTGCGGTACTTGTCCAAGTAAGCCCGCCGTCAGTAGAGGCTTGGAAGGTGACAATACCCGTGTAGCCGCTACTGGTAAGCGTTACAGAAGCCGTTTGCGCACAAGCTGATGTACTCGACAAACCAAGCGTACCTGCAATATTAGTGCCGCCCAAACAGGCAGGTGTCCAAGTATAAGTCTGTCCTGATGCGGGTACGCCAGTGGCATTCATTTGCATTACATCTGCATTGGCAGTACCGGCGGGCGGTGTAGCCCATGCCGTACTGCCTGGGGCAGCAATACCCAAATTGTTGAACACTGCATTAGAGCTACCTCTCAAGCCTACCTGAAAGGTATTACTTGCGGTGTTAGTAGCACCTAATACATTGTTGCCATAAACGACTTGCACTATATTGCTTGTTTCGTACAAGATAACCTGAAAATTGAAGTTATCTCCCGTACCTGTAGTACCATAACGTTTGTAGTTGCTCCATTGAACCACACAAACACGGTTGGGTGCTGTACCCAGCACTTCGTAGCGAATATCGCTTGTTGCGGCAGCTGCGTCGGCTTGCAGGTCGCGATTGAGGGCTACTACGATGTTGTTGGACGTACCAGACATCGCCGTATAGCTACTCGTCACTACTGTTCCGCCAAAGCCAATGAAGCCGTTGGCATTGAGCGAAAATTGCGTGTACGGGGTGGTTACATTGCTGTAGTAAAACGGAAACCCTATATTGAAAGGTCCGAATACGTTGTCATCAGCCGTCTGTCCAGGCGTAGCTGTGATGACCGTACCGCCCGTAATCGGCGTGTAGGTACCCGCAGTAGCCGCAAATGTATAGCCCGTATTGACGGGTTGTACTTGCGCCCAAGCCGATGTTTGCCACAGCACCGCCAATAGCCCTAAGAGGGTTAGGTAATTTTTTTGATGCATATTTATTGTTTTGAAAAAAATGGATTGTTAAAATAATGAATAAAAGTATAACAAAAATAGAAAACACATTAAATTTATGTGCAAAGTTACGAATAACGGCAATGGCAAGGGTGTAATTTTTTCTCTTTTATTTTTTTTATGACAATTTTATGACGATTTTGTATTTAGTTGGCTCATTTTTTGCCAACTGTAACTTTTGGCTTTTTCTCATTAGGTTTTTGGGTGGCTATACCTATTATAAAAAAGCTTTTTAGTACCTTTGTTGTCTTAAACAAAAACATAGCCCCATCACCCAATATTTAATTATTCTACCCTATGCAATTTAGCACCAAAGTACTTCACGCGGGCATAGAGCCGGACCCCACCACAGGTGCCATCATGACTCCCATTTTCCAAACCTCGACCTATGTGCAAGCAGCCCCTGGCGAGCATAAAGGCTATGAATATGGACGCACCCAAAACCCTACGCGCAATGTTCTGCAAGATAATTTAGCCGCCCTCGAAAATGCTCGCTACGGCTTGTGTTTTGCCAGCGGCATGGCTGCTACTGATACTGTAATGCGGCTCTTGCAACCAGGCGACGAAGTAATAGCGGGTAATGATTTATACGGCGGCACCTATCGCTTGTTTACTAAGGTATACGCAAAATATGGCATTCAGTTCAAGTTCTGCGCTATGCAAGACATGGACGAATTGCACCAACTCATTACGCCCAAAACCCGCTGCATCTGGGTAGAAACCCCCTCTAACCCCATGCTCAGCATCATTGACCTACAAGCCGTTGCTAATATAGCCCGACAAAAGGGCATTTGGTTGGCTGTTGATAATACTTTCGCCTCACCCGCTTTGCAAACGCCTATACAGTGGGGAGCTGATATCGTTGTTCATTCCGCTACCAAATATATCGGCGGACACTCCGACGTAATTATGGGGGCAGTACTTTGTAACGATACAGCTATCTACGATCAACTCAAATTTTTGCAAAACGCCGTCGGTGCTGTGCCCTCGCCCTTTGATTGCTTCTTGACCCTGCGCGGCATCAAAACCTTAGCTGTGCGCATGAAAGCCCACTGCGATAATGCCCGCACTATTGCCCATTACCTACGCCAACACCCCAAAGTAGCTACGGTCAATTATCCCGGCTTCGACGACCATCCCAACTACGCCATAGCCCAACGGCAAATGCGCGATTTCGGCGGTATGGTATCATTTACACTCCACGACGATACCCTCGCAGCAGGAGTGCGCGTCATGCGTGCCACCCAATTATTCTCCTTAGCCGAATCGCTGGGCGGTGTAGAATCGCTCATCGGACATCCCGCCACCATGACCCACGCCTCTATACCCCTCGAAGAGCGCCGCAAAACGGGCGTACTTGATTCGCTCATTCGCCTGAGCGTGGGTATAGAAGCCGCTGACGACTTGATAGCCGACCTCGAACAAGCCCTCGCCTAAACTAATTGGGTCTGTTTCTTGTTTCAAATCTACTCTTACGCCTATTGCCCGCTACCCAATCAGATATCCTATTCAAAAATCGTAGCTATTTAGCGTATAGGGTTTTGGGTATGGGGTTTTGAGTTATGTCTGCCTGATAAGGCGTGATATCGTTGCATATTCGATTAGAAATAGCTATTCTCCCTACAAGGCTAAATAGTTACCAAAAATCGTAAATGGAGTAGCACATCAGGCAAAAAGTATGTCTTGTTCGTATTGTTTATCTTTCCTTCCTATCTTATTATTTTGGACTCCGCAATACCACCCATTTTTGACCGCACCATGCCCGAAGAGTATGGCAATCTCATTTCGCAAAGCGATTATGAACAAATTTTAGACCTCGCCATTGCCTTTCTGACTACGAAGGGGTCGATTAGCAAGATAAGCAACGGCACTATCTATATGAAATTTGACGACCAAGAGTATGAAAGCCGCTTAGGGTTCGACAATTTAGTGCGCAAATGCCACAAACACGAAACACACGAATGGTCTGACATCATCAATGATCATTTTGGCAAGTATAAACTCAACAAGTCGGCATTGAACTATATTTTCAAAGATTTTGAATTTGCCGCCCAATTGCTGCGGCCCTTAGTAAAACCCCAAGGCACCATACCCGACAATTACCTAAAAGATTTTGTACAACGCACTGATTTTGAAGAAACCACTACCTTTCTCGTCCTTGATTTTGAAGAGAAATTTCAATTTCTGCGCCACGATAATATCACTGAATGGGAAACGTCCATAGAAGACCTGTTTTATGTTGCCCAACAAAACGTCAATCGCGAACAAGTAGAAGTGCGCCAAGTACAATGGGGCGATATGTCGTTTTATGCCTTATTTAGTGGCAACTTTGCCGTGAGTTATTTGCTCGATATAGAACACAATATCCCAAATGCCATCGGTAGCTTGGGCACTATGATAGCTATACCAACCAAGGGCGTTGCCTTCGCCTTTCCTATCGAAGATATGGCATTGCTCATACAGTTTATCCAAACCATTACAGGGCTAATTACGCAATATTATAACGAAGATGAATCGCCAATTACCGACAATTACTATTGGTATCACAAAGGTAAATTTCATCTCTTCCCCTACGAAGTGCGCGACCAACACAAAATCATCTTCCCGCCCAAAGTCCTGCTACAAATGTTGAAAAGCGATGATGATAATGATGAAGACGACGATTAAATCAAACTAATGGTATGATTTTTAAGTTTTATACACCTACCTTACGCGAGTTTCATGCCTACGGCATTTCAAAGACAACATATATTGAATATTTGCAACTGTTTAGGGTATAGGGTTTGGGGTTTGGGGTAATGAGCAATACCCATCTAATAATGCCTGAAATCATTGCATATTCGATTAGAAATAGCGATTCTTGTGGGCTGTTTTTACAGGGCTAAATAATTACGAATATTTTTTAAAATTCATCGTAAATTATTGATAATCAATAAATTATATCTTGTATAAATTCCCCCTCTTTGAGGAGGACAGTAAGTTCCCCCTCTTTGAGGGGGTTAGGGGGAGTTTTTAATATTGAACTAATATCTCAATTATCTAACGCTATTTCCTAAGCCCTAACGCTTGGAAATGGATACATAATAGGCAGAACTAATACTCAAAATTTAAAAATCATACCACTAATGGTATGATTTTTAAATTTCGGTCGTAAATTTTGGACAATGCTGCTTTGTAGCAAGGGCGCGAGCAAGATGTCCCCGTTAATTTTTTATTCAAAATTAGAAGCCACTAATAGAAAGACCGACAATAACCGTTTTTTAAGTCCCGTAGGGGCGATATCCTAATAGAAAATACCCCGTAGGGGCGATACCCTAATGGTCTGTGTTATAAATGGTAGCAAGGGCGCGAGCAAGATGTCCAAGTTATTTTTTACTCAAAATTAAAAAACCAAACCACTAAAGGCTAACTCATACCAATTCTCTCCTTAATGAGTATCATCACTTCGCGCGTCAATACGCAATCCGCTACGTATAAAGACAATTATCGCCAAATGGCGGCACTCATCGAGCAGTGGCAAACCGAACTTGCCCAAAGCCGCTATCAGGGCGAACCGAAACATATAGACCGCGCTAAAAAAGCAGGCAAATTGCTCGCCCGCGAGCGCATAGACTTGCTATTAGACCCCGATTCGCCGTTTTAGAAATCGCTCCCTTAGCCGGGCTCAAACAAGGTGGCTTCGGGGCGGGCGGCACCTCGTAGGCGGTATTGGGTTGGTTTGTGGTCGGCTCTGCCTCGTTAGTGCTAACGTCGGCACGAACAAAGGCGGAGCTATCGACTTTTTACGCTCCAAAAAGCCTTACGCCTAAGCCAGATTGCCCGCGAAAATAGTTTGCCTACTATCAATTTGGTCGAATCATCGGGAGCCAACCTACCGAACAAGCTAAAATATTTGTATTGGGCGGCGAAAATTTCCGCGAAATAACTCGTCGTTCTAAAATGGGTATTCCGAGCATCTCTATTGTATTTGGCAATAGTACGGCAGGCGGGGCATATATTCCGGGTATGAGCGACTATATTATTATGGTCAAAAACCAAGCAAAGGTATTTTTAGCGGGTCCGCCTTTAGTAAAAATGGCGATTAACGAAGTAGTTGACGACGAAACTTTGGGCGGCGCAGATATGCACAGCCGAATTTCGGGTGTATCGGACTATCTCGCTCGGGACGAAGCCGACGGCATACGCATTGCTCGCGAAATAGTAGCCCATTTGCGTCCTGCCGAAACGCACTTTATTCCCGCCCAACCCATAGCCGCCCCGCGCTACGCCGCTGACGAATTGTTAGGAATTATCTCTGCCGATGTGCGCAAGCCCTTCGACATGCACGAGGTCATAGCCCGCATTGCCGACGGGTCTGATTTTGCCGAATTTAAACCCGACTACGGCACTACGCTCATCTGCGGATACGCACACATACACGGCTACCGCGTAGGTATTTTAGCCAATAACGGCGTATTATTTTCGGAATCGGCTAATAAGGGCGCACACTTCATTCAACTTTGCAACCGCAACGATATACCACTCGTATTTTTGCAAAATATAACGGGTTTTATGGTTGGCAAAGACTATGAACAAGGCGGCATTATCAAGCACGGAGCCAAACTCATCAACGCCGTATCAAACAGTACCGTACCTATACTTACCATCATGGTGGGAGCATCGTATGGAGCAGGTAACTACGGCATGGCAGGCAGAGCCTACGAACCGCGCTTGCTATTTACGCTGCCCAACCACCAAATTGCCGTTATGGGACCCGAACAATTAGCGGGCGTAATGCAGATGGTACAGCGCGAAGCAGCCCAAAAATGGGGCGATATTGATGAGGAACAATCGAAGCAAATGCGCGATTATATGATAAAGGAGGTCGAAAAGCAATCAAATGCACTATACGCCACTGCCCAACTTTGGGACGACGGCATCATAGACCCACGCCAGATACGCAATGTATTGGGATTCTCGCTCGCCGTTGTGCATAATATACCCATCAAAGGCACTGCCGAATATGGCGTGTTTAGAATGTAGCTCGGTTTTCAGCGTTCACAGATAAGCGCAAGGCTACTATTTCCCGAAAAGATGATAAAGGAACACAAGGCAAAGGATATTTTCACTTCCGCAGCGGATTAGCGGCACAATTGCTCTGCAAAATGCGTAGGTCGCGCTGCCCCATCCATTGCTCGTATGCGAGGCGGTGGTAGCGGGTGCGCGGTGTGGGTGGGTCGAATTGGTGATAAAAATGGGCAAAGGCGGCTAAGTCATAGACATTCACGAGGTCGTATAGCAGGCAATCGCAATATTGCGCTTTGTCTGTATTTATCGGCAAGGGGTCGTGGTTTTGTAAGCACTTATCGCGTGCCATGAGCCAATATCGACCCAATTGTTCGTCCGTAGGGCGTTCTAATCGCAGTTGGCTTTGTTCCTGATTTTGGGCAGCAAATAATACTTCAAATGTATCGCCTTTGAACAAGGGCATACCCGTAGGTGCAAATAAAGTATCGCGTTGGGATAGCAGCCACATTGTCGTTTCGGCAGTAATGGGCTGCTGCTGCGCTTTATACGTATAATATAGGCGCACGCGCACTAAGGGCAAACTGTCGGGCGGCGTATTGCGTGGCTGCGCTTCTATACGTATCACTTGGGCGGGCGTACTGATGCCACCTGCCTGAAAATCGCTGCCTGCTCGTTGTTGTTGCCAAGTATAATAGCCTACGGGCACTATAAATAGCAATAGTATGGCGGCAATTGCGCCGCCGAATCCGATTCTTTGCCAACGGTCGCGCCATTTTTGGCGTTTTCCGAATTGACTCGTCGAAAACTCATGAGCTATCAACTCGTAGGTATAGTGTTTATGAGGTAGTTGTGTAGCTACTTTCACTTCGCACAATTCTTCGTCGATAAAAAAGCGAAACGACTTACTTTCTCCTCGCGGCAGCGTCTCCTCGAACAATACTGCACCATTGAGCCGTATTATTATTTTTTCGGCTTCGACGGCATGCAATACCTCTACCAAATGTTGTTTGAGCCGCCCGTGATATACCCATTCGCGCTTTTGCATGTGCTATAAAGAGGAAGTGTCTAATGGCAATGCGCGGCAGTAGAGCTACGCATCGTAACTAATGGTTATATCGTTGCTTTTGGGTATGGCTTGGCAGGTAAGTATATAGCCTTCGGCAATTTCTTTGTCGCTTAGGGCATAACATACCTGCATATCGGCTTTTCCTTGCAATAATTTAGCGCGGCACGACGAACAAACACCCGCCTCGCACATATAAGGCGCATCAATATTGTTGTCTAAACATGCTGTTAAGATGCTTGTGTTGGGCGCGATATGTATGTAGTAGTTCTTGCGCTGTACGGTAATCGTAGCATTAGCACCCAAACCGTCTGCATCGCCACCGTTGTTGGTAGCGGGGGCAGAAGTGTGTGTTGAGTGGCTGTGGTCGGGACTTTGTTGCGAAAAATCGAACGATTCGATGTAAATATTTTCGGCAGGTACATGAGCAATATCCGCCAGACCTTGCCGCACGGCTTGCATCATGCCTTCTGGCCCGCAGACGAAATGTAGGGATTGCTTGGTGTATTGCTGGCACCATTGGGCATAATCGGCGGGAGTGGCTATACCTTTGAGGTAATGAGGTGTATCGCCGTCGGCTTGTTCCAATATATAATCAACGCGCAAACGTGCTGGGTATTGTGCTTGCAAACGCGCCCATTCTTGGGCATAGATGATGCTTTGGGGATTGCGGTTGGCATAAAGCAGGCTTACTTGGGCTTGGGGGTGGCGAAATAAAACCGATTTGGCGATAGATAACAAAGGCGTTATACCACTACCTCCGCCATACAAGGCGTAATGTGGTGCTGCTTGGATAGGCGGCGTAAAACTGCCAAGCGGCGTAAATACGTCTATGGTCATACCTTTGCGGCAATTTTCGACCAAATAGCCCGATACTTTGCCCCCTACTTTGGTTTTGACTCCAATGCGAAAATAGTTGTCACTATCCGGGCAACTCGATAAGGAGTAACAACGCAAATACGTATTGCCGCCCAACACAAGGCGCAAGGTGATATATTGCCCTGCTCGATAGGTATAAAGTTCTTTGAGCGCGGGCGGCACCTCGAAATAAATAGAAACAGCATCGGCAGTTTCGGCTACTACGTCTGCAACCGTCAAGCTATGAAATCCCTTTTGGGGGACGATGGGCACGGGAGGTGCTTCGGGCGTTTTTTTCTTAAAAAGGTCGAATAAACCCATATAAACGAATGATTAATAATTGTATTGTGCAGGTATTTTTTCTTACTGTATACTTTGGCTATTTTTGTCTCATCTCAGCAATCAGGTTCGGTATTTTCAGTTGGTCGGCATGTTGTGTATAATATTTTGCAAACATGCCATATTATAAGCAACCTTTGTTTGGCAGGAATTACTCCCAAGACCGTTGGGCGTTTTCGTGCCATTTTTGGCGCAAAGCCTCGTCGAGGTCTATGTCGAAATAATTGGCGAGGTCTGCTATATAATTTAGTACATCGGCGAGTTCGGCGGCAATAGCTGCTTTGTCGGCTTGCTTATGGGCAGGTGTATGCAAAGCGGTATGGTAGCGCACGGCTTGTGCTAATTCGCCGACTTCTTCGCTCAACAGCAAAAATATTTCTAAGTGTGAATTTTTGTTCCAGCCCAATTCGGCACAGGCTGTTTGAACAAATTGCTGCCATTGGGCAAGCGACGATTTTGGGGGCGGTATGGGTGTTTTCAAGGGTAGCGGGTTACTTAGGTGCTTATGGTTCTCCAATCTTATCGCTAAGGCGTTGAGGATTGTTGGGGTATATTTTTGCCAAACCGCACATTCAATCCAAAATGATGTGTAGCGCCAGCGGGGTGGAATGTCGCCAAACCGTAGTTGATTTGTAGGCGTTTGATATTAATTCCTGCACCAAACGAAAAACCCGCTAATGAGCGTTGTCCGCTTAGGCTAAGTTCTTGTTTGCGCAAGAAATTATAGCCCACGCGCAAAGCGATGGTTTTGCCCAATAGCAGTTCGCCTCCAAATACGAAGTGTCGGAATAGGTTATCGAAAAAATAATTTTTTCTTCGTTAGATTCTTCGTTAAATGCGTTGTCGGCAACTATGGTAGGGTCGTTGTATCGGATATCCCATTGGTATAGGCGGTTAGCGGTGAGGTAAAATCGCAGCGGCAAATAGCGCAGGCGTTTCGAGATGCCTATTTGCACGTCAAAGGGCAGCGATTCGCGCGTTCCATTATAGGTACTCATCTGTGTTCCCATGTTTTTGAGCATCAAACCCGCCTGAAAATTAGCTGCTGTATCGCTATACGCCACACCCGCGTCGGCGGCTATGCCCGATGCACTAAACTCTGCGATATTAGAAAATATGAGTTTAATATTAGTGCCCACATTCCATTTTCCCCAAGCCTTAGCTGCCGACATATATAAAGCATACTCGCCGCTGCTAAACGTGCCGATATTTTGCCCAAATACGTCAGTTTCGTCCATTGTGCCATAGGTGACATATTGCAAGCCCAAGGCAAAGGTAGCCAAGTTGTCGAAATGCTGTGCATAGCCCACATAACCCGTATTAATACCACCATAATATGCCATCGTATTCAGCGATAGCTGTCGGTGCATAGCGGCGTTGATCAAGGCAGGGTTCTGCACTGCGCCTGCTGGGTTGGTATCGTCAAAAGTGGGTTGTATGCCGCCCAAGGCGGTTACTTGGGGGGTGGGCGATAAGTCCAAAAAGGCATAGGCATGCTTGCCGCCGTTTTGCGCCCACAGTATAAGCGGCAAGCACCAACAACACAAGCAGCAATAAAGTTGTCGTTTCATAGTTCGGGAAAAGATAGGCAAAGGTAGGCAAAAACCGACAAAAAGGGCTGAAATGGTGCGATTTTTGCAGCTATTTATGGCGTATCAACGAAATTTTACAACTATACGTTGTCTAAAGTAGGCAATTTGAAGGATAATACCTACCTTTGCAGCAAACAAGTTATTATTTAACACTTTTTTGAAGCAAAACTACCTAATCATGCAACCTTTCAGGCTGCTAAACAGTTCTCAGCATACCCCTATAACAAGCATTATTAGTCCCCAAAAGTTTTTTTTACTCTTTTTGGGTTAAAAAATAACCAAGCAATACCATAATAGCATTATATTTGGCGGCAAAAAGCGCATCAGCCCAATCTAAATTCTGTGTTATGCTCAAAACAGCAAAAACTTTCCTATTTTGCTAGTGATTTAAGCTATTTAACTATACAAAAGACGCTCAGAATCAGCTTTTGTAAAATTTAAAACCTGATGAATTATAAGAAATCATTTCTTTTGAAAAAAAAAAAGCGGTAATACTTTGACGATTACCGCTGTATGCCTATATTTGCAAGTCGGCAGCATGTAATCGGCTTTATCATGCCTTTCTCTATTGCACATAACAAGCAATATTGTACTCTGTACAAGGAAAGAATAGACAAAATAGGCAAAAATTTTCTGCCTTACAACCTTAGCTACCAAGAATAAAGCGTTGATTAAGAAAATACGCCAAAAAACAAGTACAGATTCTAAATATAATATCAAAATCGTACTTGGAATAACAATTGAGCACCCGTTTTTTGAGTTATGTTTAGCTATTTTTGGCTCAACCAATGACTTTTCCGTAATTTTCAGAAAATAGTAAAGACCACAACAGAGCACACGCTCACAATTATTGTAGTGCAATTATTACCCACCTAAAAAAATAAATTTTAAATAAACGAAAAAAAAATTACACCTATGTTTAGTAAAAGACATCTACTATTTATTTGGGTCTTTTTGCTTGCAGGTGCCGTCACGCTTTTCGCGCAAGACGAAAAGAAAGATGAAAGCGGCAGCGGCGAATCGAAAGAGGCAACCGACTCTGGCGATTCGGACAGCGATGACGGATACCCCTACCCGTCGTTCCGTAGCGAGGAATATAAAGAATACGTGCCCGCCAGCCGTCAAGACCAGCAAGACAAGTTCATGGATAACAAATACAATTTCCCCGCTCGCCCCCGCGACAAATGGGAACTTGGTTTGAACGGTGGCTTGATGATGATAAGCGGCGACGTTAAAGCCCGTCCGGGCTGGGGCGTGGGTTTGCACGTGCGCAAATCGCTCGGCTATCTGTTTTCTCTACGCCTTGCAGGTATGTTTGGCTCTACCACCGGACAAAACTGGCAGCCTACCGTAGGTTGGGACTCGTATAACCAAGCCTTGATGGGCAACCCATTCTACGACAAGTATAACGGCGACGCAGGTACGCCCGACTACCGCACCAACTCTGCCGAGCGCGACGACCTCGTGTTCTATAACTACAAAACAGATATTCGCGACATCGCCTTGTCAGGTATCCTTACTATCCATAATATTCGCTTCCACAAACGCGAAACTAAAATGGAATTGTACGGTTTGGCAGGTATCGGCGCAGTTGCCTACCGCACTATGATGAACCAACGCGATGCCGAAGGTAATTTGTATGACTATGCAGGTTTGGTCAATAGCAACGAGCCGAATTTCTATGCTCTGTACGAAAATCGCAAAGAAAGCCTTGACCAACTCAAAGATTTGTACGATGATAGCTACGAATCACAAGCCGAACGCCACTTTGACGACTATACGCCATTTGACAATTTTTCGTTCAAACCCACCGCACACGTAGGCGTTGGTTTGGCGTTCAAATTGGGCAGAGTAGTAAACCTCGCCCTCGAAACCAAAGTTACCTATACCAACGACGACCTCTTAGATGGACAACGCTGGCAAGAATGGGAAGCACTTACCCGCGACTATGATACATACGTATACACAGGTGCTAACCTTAACTTCAACCTCGGCGGCAAAAACTCGGTCGAACCTCTCTGGTGGATGAACCCACTTGATTATAGCTACCAAGAAATGAACGAGAAACCCTGTTGCGACGAAATGGAATTGCCCGACCTTGGCGACAAAGACAAAGACGGCGTTCCTAATGCTTGGGACGAAGAACCCGATTCACGCGAAGGCTGCCCAGTGGATACACATGGTAAAATGCTCGATAGCGACCGCGACGGCGTGTTAGACTGCGACGACAAAGAACCCCACTCGCCTTATGACAAAATCGACCGCGTAGACAAATACGGTGTAGCTCCTGTCGACCCACTCAAATTGTCGTGCAAAGATATGCCCGATATTTGCGACTGTGCTAAAAAATGTATCCCGCCCCCCGTCGTGCGCCAAGACCCCTGCGCCAACTTGGTATTCCCAACTATCCTGTTTGATTTGGATAAATATTCGGTTAAACCCGAATTTGAAGCCCAATTATCCGAAGTTGCTCGTATCTTGCGCGATTGCCCCAATACAGTTGTCTGCGTAGTAGGTCATACCGACGTTCGCCACTCTGATAATTATAATAACGTATTGTCGTACAAACGCGCTCAAGAGGTTGTTAATGCTTTGGTGAACAAATTTGGCGTAATGCGCCACCAAGTGGTATTGCAATATCGCGGCGAAGGCGAAAACGCTATTTCAGGTTTGCCTGATACTGGTGCCCGAAAAGGCATTGATGCCGACCACGCTTTGAACCGTCGCGTAGAATTCCGCGTATGCCCTCCGGGTGGCGATATGGGCAAACCCAAAGGACCTAACGCAGGCAAACGCCAGCCATAATCAAAAAATGTATAGTTGGTAGGCGAAATAATAATCCCTACATCTAAATAATACAAAGCATAACGCCTCTCGCCCTATAACGGTGAGGGGCGTTGTGCTTTTTACATCAATTACAAACACTATGCATACGAAACTCCTCATAGTATGGATGGGCATACTTGCATGCCCAAATGCAGTTGCACAAATATGGGGCTGTACCGACCCCTTAGCTAACAATTATAATGCTACCGCCACACATAATAACGGCACTTGCACGTATAATGCTACCTCGCTATCGGCATCGCAGAGTAGCTCCATCAGTAGTACGTTAGATGAAACATCGGGTTTGGTGTGGTGGAACGAGAAACTGTGGACGCACAACGATAATACAGACCTTCATCTATACGGCTTAGACACAGTGGGAAATATCAATACTACCTACACCTTAGCCAATACCGCCAATTACGATTGGGAAGAAATTGCCCAAGATGCCGACTACCTATACGTAGGCGACATCGGCAATAATGGCAACGGCAATCGAACAGATTTGCACATCTTGCGCATTGCCAAAAATAGCTTGTCGCTACCCATACAAGACATTGATACGATTTATTTTTCGTATGCCGACCAAAGTGATTTCTCACCCGCTGGTGCCAACAATACCAATTATGATTGCGAAGCCTTTATCGTAACGGCAGATAGCTTACATCTATTTACTAAACAATGGGTCAGCAACGGCACTGCCGTATATGCGCTGCCCAAAACGGTGGGTACGCACGTCGCGCAATTGCGTCAAACCCATAATGTGCAAGGGTTGGTAACGGGTGCCACTTACCTGCCCACGCAGCGCGTTGTGGTGCTGCTGGGATATAGCCCGATTTTACAACCATTTTGCTATTTGCTTTATGACTTCAATGGCACTAACTTTTTTTCGGGCAATCGCCGAAAAGTGAGCCTAAATCTACCCTTTCACCAGACCGAAGGCATTGCCACTATCAACGGCTTAACCTACTATGTAACCAACGAATATTTTTCGACCTTCGTAACTACCCCTCAAAAGTTACATCGTTTCGATTTGTCGGGTTTATTAGGCAATTATATACAAAGCATCTGCCAACCCACTATAACGGGGGTTGCGGAGGTATGCGCCGATAACATCTATACGTATAATACCGATATTGTGAGCAACGCCATTTATACTTGGACAATAAGCGGAAACGGTACTATCATTAGTGGGCAAGGTACTTCTACGCTACAAGTACAATGGCATAGCGGTACGGTAGGCACGGTAAGCGTATTGCGCCAAATTCCGTAAGCATATTTTAATGGTCTACCATCTTTCGCGGGTAGTTTTGCGTTACATTTCTTCGGCGGGGTCTATAAAACAAGGGCTTCGCTCGATAGTTTCTTCTGTGCCGTCGGGGTAGCGTACTTCGACTGCTACGCGAGAGCGGCGCGTATAGTTGCGGATAAAAGCGCGCTTGCCATCTTTGGACAACTCACCTTTGAGCGGTTCGCCTGTTTCCTTATATTTGACCGACTTGATGCTCTGTGCGGGTTTGTCTAAATATAATTGTCTATTTTCGGGCAGTGTGGGTTCGGGTGCGGCAGCGGGGTCGGGTTGTGCCCATAAACGGACGCTAAGGCAAAATAGGCACAGGCTGATAAAGATGAATTTTTTCATGGCAAAAGTCGGGCAAACTGTTAATGAACAGATATCGGATTGTTGTACCCAATCTTTCTGGCAGTGTGTGCGGCAGCAGGTGGGTAGATTTAGGCGTATGCTTGGCGTTTTGCCAAGGCGGTAATGTATTTTCCGATGATATCGAACTCTATATTTACTACTGTACCTATTTGATAACGATTAAATATGGTATGTTCGTAGGTATAGGGTATGATAGCAACCGAAAAATGCCCTTGCTGATTGTCGGCATCTACTACGGTGAGGCTCACTCCGTCGATAGTTATTGAGCCTTTGGGCACGAGTAGCGCGTCGGTAGTAGGTGCATAGGCAAACGCGAAATACCAACTACCATTGGCAGGAGTGATATTCGTACAGGTAGCCGTTTGGTCGATATGTCCTTGCACAAAATGTCCGTCTATGCGTGCGTCTGCGCGGAGGCATCGCTCTAAATTAAGGGCATCTCCAATGACAAGCCGACTTAAGTTGGTGCGTTGTAGTGTCTCGGCAATAGCTGTAACAGTGTGGGTGTGGGTAGTAGTAGCCACTACGGGGAGGCAAACGCCGTTATGTGCTACGCTTTGGTCGATGTGCGAGCTGGGGTGCTATTTCCGATTCGATGTATAGGTGCAAGTTATCGCCTTCGGATTGTAGTGCTTTGAGCGTGCCAAGTGTTTCTATAATTCCTGTAAACATGGTATTTGTTCCCATTTTTGTAACATGCGTTGGTGGGCGCGGTAGAGTAGTGAGCGGTCGCCGTCAAAATGCGCATCATCATAATTGCGCCTTCGATGTCGGCAATAGTGTCTAAGGCGATAATTTGCGCTTCGTCTAATGGATAACGCTCGGCAAAAATGTGCGTAAGGGTGTCGCGCCATTCGGCAAAAAACAATTTGACCAATGCCGACAATGCTGCTTCATTGCCAAAGGTTTCGAGGGCGAGGTTGCCGAATAAGCAACCACTTTCGGAGGCAAAAAATTGTTCTTCGGCAAATTCAGCAATGGCTTGCAATTTTTGTTGTCCGCTCAACGAGGTATCATCGCGCACGAGAAAGCCCATTTTTTGGTAATATTTGTGCATGTGTTCGATAACTGCTATCATCAGGGCTTCTTTGCTCGAATAATAATGGTATAAACTACCTTTGAGCAAACCACAGGCTTGGGCGATATCTTCCATTTTGGTATTATTATATCCTTTACGGCGAAATACGCGGATAGCTTGATCTATAAGGTGTTTTTCGTTAACTTTTTGTTTGGGCATGGTGGGTAAAACGAGAATAGTTGTCTTATTAGCGACAAAATAGCACACAAAAGACAAATATGTGCTAAAACTTGGTTAGATTAGATAATTTTTTAGTGCTTATTCTGCTATTTTTATAGCAGGTATGGGTGGTAGCGTGCGTTTTTGGTATTGTCTTTGATAGTAATACTACACCAACTAACCGTCCTTTTTCTATTATTGATATGAACACATCTCGATGGTGCTTATGGGCACTTTTATTCGTAATTCCGGTAACTGCTTTCGCACAACGGACAGATTTTGACAAAATTGTACAGCCGACCGATATACGCGCTAAGGATTATGTCGAGCTGCTCGTACAATTAGCTTGGCTGAACAATCCGCGCCATGAGGCATTAGAGAGCAATAAGCATGTAGAGGAAGAATCTGTCAAAATAGCTCGTTTGGGCTGGGTCGATGGCATAACAACCTCGTTCAACTTGAACCAAAATGCTTTTGGGCAATCAGATAACAATATCTTTTTCCCGACCTATAATCTCAACGCGAGTTTTAATTTGGGAGCTATCCTCAAAACGCCTTTGCAGGTAAAAACTGCTAAAGAAAAGGTGCGCATTGCCGAATATTTATTAGACCAAGAGAAATTGCAGGTGCGTGGCGAGGTATTGCGCCGCTACCGCGATTATCAATACAGCATCGAACTGCTCAAATTACGTACCCAAGCTGTAGAAGATATTTATGTCAATTATGTTGCTATAAAAGAGAGTTTTGAGCGCGGCACGGCATCGTTTCGTACTTATATGGAGGCATCACAATCATACAACAAATCGTTAGAAGAAAAATTAGCCGCCGAAACCGAGGTAGCCAAAAACCGCATCACGCTCGAAGAAATCATCGGTGCCAAATTGGAAGACATAGATCGTATGGAAAGGCGTTAAGCTAAGGCATAGTGCAATTGCACCACAATACGGATATATTTTTTTCGTTCTGCTAATCGATATTTGCTCTCAATCCCTTGTTTTATTGGGTGTCTATTCCGCTCTACTTTTATCGCCGACAATAATATTTTCCCATAGCCAACTTTCGTCATGCTATGGGAAAATTGTTTTTGAGCGGGGCAAACCCTATTTTTAGCCTTTTAGCAAGCGTTCCATGTCGCGCAGCACTTGTTCGATAGCCTCGTTTTGGATTATTTCCGTACCTTTTAGGGGTTCTTCGTCTGCTTCGGTGGGTGCTTCGTCCAGCGATACCATATCACCGTCATCAGCAAAATCGCTATGGCTATCGTCGCTGCTATCACCGCTGTTATTATTTGCTTCGTCGGTGGTTGTTGCTTCGTCGTCGGTAGTAGGTTCGTGTTCTTGGTCGCGAAAGGAGTTGTCGCTACTTGGTTCGTCTATGGGTGTTTCGTCGTCTATTGTTGGCTCGTCGTGGCTTTTTTCTATTATTTGCATGTCTAACTGGCTATCTAAGGCAGCTAATTCGAGGGCGAGCTTATCATCGACCATTTCCATGGGTACGTTTGTCGAGTCGTGTCTGTCTTGGTATCCAATCTGCTGGATAGAATCTGTAACAATAGATTCTAATTGCTCAGAAAAGGCAATGTTATTGTCGTCGTCTGTTTTAGATACGCTGCCATTATCCTGCTTATTCTTCCAGGTCTTTTGCTTGGTTGATGGCATCGTTAACTGTTTCTTCGATTTGTTGGCTAAACACGGTTAAATATTCCTGTTTTGTTGGGCTTCGGTAGCAGATTCGGCAGTTCCATCGGGTGGTTCTATGCCCATATCCATAGGCATATTGCCTACTGTGCTTGGGTTGGTATCTATGTTTTGAGCATGGCTTTGCCTGATACCCACTAAGGCATCTTGGTACATGTCCGCTTCGCTGTTCAGATTGACTTTAAATAAGTGGGCATATTGTTTCAGACTTATGGTTTGCAGGGCTTTTGCGCCGTTCCATTGCGCATCGAGCATAAATATTTCGAGTTCTACTTCGGTGTCTAACAGATTGTCATGCGCTTGATAAGCCAGTGAATAATCGGTTTGTCCTATTTTATCTGCATCGGGGTCGAAACGGTATCGGCTTATAAATTGCTCTTCGTTCAGAGCGATTACGGCATCAAATCGTTGGTTGCGGTCGTAGTTATTTAGCAGGTCGCTGAGGTCGTCCGCACTTTTCGCGCCATGTTCGAGGTTGGTAGTTTGGCATTGGGCAATCATAGCCCTATACACCTCGCGCACGTGCGAAGGCAGATTTGCGGGGTTAGGGTTGTCGGTAGCTGCGCCGCCCAATAGCCCATACAGCACTTGTCCTATTGCTTTCAAATCGTTTTGTTGGTCGTCGGGTGTATAGGGTGCGCTACGCATTAGCTCATAATTGTTCAGTTTTAGGGGTGCTTGGTCGGAGAGCAATACGTTTTGTTGCACTAAATCGAGGTGGGCACAGCCGTGTTGGTGTAGGTATTGCACAGCAGCGAGCAGTTCTCTTACGGCTTGTTCGGTGTCGGTAGCAGAGGCAGTTGACAAGTCTTTTTGGTCGGTGGGTACATATTCCCAAATGCCAATACGTAGGGTATCGGTCTGCCCAAAGGCATTTACGATGTCCAGTTCGATATAATCGTAGAGAGCTACCAAATTGGGGTGTTGTAATGTTTTGATGCGCCCCATATTAGATTTGAACGTAGCCGTTGCGGTGTGGTAATAAAATTTAATGACCACCTGCAAATTATCGCGCTGCGAATCGACCGCCTTATAGACACGTGCGCTGCCGCCGTCGGCAAGGAAATCGGTGGCGGGGTCGTAGGTGTATCGGTTTAGTAATAGCATATTGGGAGGTATTTATGAATATAGGTAGATAATATCGGCGTGTTAGCAACTATGATAGCTACTAATCGGTAAAAGTACGACTTTATTGTCAAACAAAAACAATAATGGGTCGTTAAAAAAGTGTTCTATGGATAAAAAAGCAAGGTAAATGCAGCATATTTGTTCTTGTAGCACAAAAAAAATGCCATTCGTCAGGGTAAAATATGGTAGCTATCCCTTTATGCAAGCCCTAATTTAAATTCTTGCCGCTTAATTTGGACGAAAGTGTCTGCAATCAAGAAATACGATAAGTTCTTTGTTCGCTTTTTTAGTAGTATTTAGGCTACTTTTCGCCTAAGCAAAGGTACGGCAAATAGCTTTTTGAATAGCCATAACCGCGCTTAGATGGGGCTTTTAAGCGCATACTATCTCTCACAACAATACCTACGGAGATTATCTACGCCTAAATAGCAGGGCATTAACAAATTTGCCCTAACCACATATTGAGCTATTTAGCCATTGCCATTGCACCGTAGCATAGACAGAGCCAGCCCGCTATAAATAATACACCACCGAGGGGCGTGATGGGACCGAGCCATGTCCACGATTCGATGCCTATCCATTGGCGGCCTGCTAACAAATAGAGCGAGCCCGAAAAACAAACGATACCACCCAAAAAGCAATAGGCGGCGCGGCTTGACCACACCGATGCCACTAATTGGTCGGCAGCAAAAGCAGTCGCCAATAATCCCAAGCTATGGTAAAATTGGTAGCGCACCCCTATTTCAAAAGTGTGCAATTGTTCGGCAGATAAAACCGATTTTAACCCGTGTGCGCCAAATGCACCCAAAGCCACCGACAGCGCAGCAGACAGGCAAGCCCATAAAAATAAATATTTTTGCATTATTTGTCCTATTATTTGGTCCCAAAAAACGGGGTGAAAGATAAAAATTATGCGCAATACATCGGTCATAGCTAAAAAAACCAATATGCTGATGTAACTTTGTGCCTATGTGTCGTATAGGTTTTGGGCATTACTCCACTTTTCTTGCCTAATAATAACATTTTAGAAGTGGCTTTGCCTATATAGTTTGCGTCTGAAAACCACGCCGTCTATATCAATCATAGCCGAAAACGAGCGGTGAGCGGCTATTGTGCCGCAAAGTTACAAGATATGAAGCAGAAATTGCGCCCTGCGCTTTTATTATTGTTATTAGCCACCATAGCAGGCTTGGCTGCTTATGGGTGGACAACCTATACCAACCGCTTGTTGTATAAAGCCATACCACCAAGCGCATTGGTCATTGCCGACGTGCGCGACGTAAGCACTACCTTGCGCCATATATCCCAAGCCGATTATTGGCGCGATATGCAGTTTGTAGATGCAGTAGGCAAATTGGAGCGCAGCATTTTTCTGCTCGATACGCTATTATTGCCGCCCGATAGCCTTGCACCGCAGCGCGTATTGGCATCGCTTCACCGCGTCAAAGAAGACGATTATGACTATCTGCTGCTCGCCGACCAAGAGGTGTTGCGCGGCACATTAGATAGCTTGGTGGGGCTGATACAGCAACAAGGCTTTAAGGTCGAAGAGCGTTTGTTTCGTGGGGCAGCCATTTATGAGATAGCCCTACCCATGATGCAGCAAAGTTTTACGGTGGCTTCGGACGTAGCTATCGTATTGGCAAGTTCTAATCCCGTAGTGATAGACGAGGCAATAAGCCAATACCATGCTTGGTCGTCTAACGGGTTTTGGCGGCGCACTTGGTTTGACGGCTCTGATACTGATGTGCGTTTATATGGCAATACCGCCAATTTTGAATTGCTCAATGATATGTTTTTGCAAAACCCCGATGCGCAACATACCATATTTGACCAATTAGCCGATATATGCCGTTGGTTCAAATTAGACCTCCATTTCGACAAAACGACGGTTCGGGTTGACGGTGCGGCATATTGGAACAATACCGACTCGTTCTTATCCGATGCCCTGAACCGCAGCCCCGCCAGCGCAGCCCGCACCATCGCTAATGTAGTGCCTTTTGATGTGGCATTTTTGGCAGCAGGCAGCGACCAAAACCTATATCGATTTTTGTGTAACCGCAACCGCAGCGATATGGACAACAAAGCCTTGCACTGGGTAGGCAATGAATGGGGCTACGGATTTGGCGAACCCAACGGAGCTAACCCGCAAAACGAATCATTCATTCTACTCCAAGTAAATGACCCCAAAGCCGCTACTGCTTCGCTCGAAACTATGCGCCGCGCCGTAGCCGATAGTACGCTACAAACCGTAGAATATAGGGGCGGGCAACTAAAACCCGCCAATTTAGAAGCCTATGCCCAATTATTTCTGCCCGACGATGCTGCCCTAGCTTTTCGGAATGGCTATTATGCCTTTGTCGGCAATTTTGCGGTATTGGCTCCAAAGTAGCCTACCTAAAAGTATTTATAGATAAAGCCATTGCCCAAAAGACCTTAGCACAACAACCCGAATACCGCCGTTCGCAACAATTGTACGACCCCAAAGCGGCGTACAAGCCTATTGGCAGCCCGACCGCATGCACCAACTCTTGCAAAGTGTAGGCAACGAGGAGTTTACAGAGCATCTACAGGCAAAATTCGGTTACTTCAAACACTTAACTCCTATATCGCTGCAAGTGACCGCCCAGAGTGGTGGTGCTAAATTATTGGGTGAAATTGGATATACAAAAAAAATAAACGAAAAATTAAACTCTATTTGGAGTGCGCAACTATTGGGTGTACCGATAGGCAAACCGTATGCTGTACCTGTCAGTGGTAGCCGCGCCAAACAAATTATGATGCAAGACCGGCAATTTAACCTCTATATGATAGATAATGAAGGTAAAATACGGTGGAAAAAACCCATCGGAAAAGCTATTTTGGGTGCGATATATGCCACAGATTATTACCGCAACGGCGATTATTATTACTTATTTAATACCGCCGAAAAAATATACCTCATAGACCGAGATGGCAACGACGTATTAGATTATCCAATACGCCTAAGCACCGAAGCTACCGCAGGGCTTACGCCCATCGATTTTAACAACGACCAAAACTACCAGATATTTGTGCCCTGTGGCAACCGCGTATATGGCTACGAATTTGGCGGCAGACCCATAGAGGCTTGGAACCCGCGTCTGGGCTTAGGTACGCTCAAATATCCTTTGTTGTATGTGCAACACAAAGGCAAACATCACATTATAGCTGCTGCCAACGATGGTGCTATCCGCGTAGTCGACCAAAACGGTGCGGGCATATCACGCACGCTGCTCAAATCGCCGCTGATAGCCGAGCCGCAGATAGACCTACGCAATGGTGTGCCCCAAATAATCTGTACGACCAAAAGCCAACAAACGTATGTAATAAACCTACATGGCGGGTTTTCGGGTGGCAAATTATTATCGTTTAGCGGCAATGCCGACTTCATGACCCACAACGTAATCGGCAGCGAGGCAGAAGAAAACATATTGCTCGCCAACCAAAAAATACATGTGTTTGACAACTATAATAAATTATACGAGCGCAAATTTGCAATAGACGAGCCACCTTCGTCCATTTTTCCGATTAAACTAAACGGGCAAAAAAATAACGGCATTGGTGTATTTTGCGAAAAAGCCCAAAAAGCCTATCTGCTCAACGGCGATTGTGTATCATATCCCAATTTTCCGCTCACAGCTACCACGCCTTTTATCGTCTGCGATTTGTTTGGCAACGGCGAAAATATACTCATAGCGGGCGGCATTGGCAACAGCGTTTTTGCCTATAAGTTGAAATAAAATTATATTTCAACGCGACTTCATCATCAATACTATCAGCAGCAATCCCGCGCTGACATAGCCGAACAAACTGAGGTAAGGCACGCCACCGTTAGTGCGGGCAATTGTGGGCGAATCGATTATTAGCGATGCGCCAATGATGAGGGCTACTATAATAAAGGTTAGGCTGATGCGCCCGACGGCGCGGTCTATGGTTTTTAAGAAATAATCATAGCCGTCTATACCTATTTGGGTGTGTAGCTTGCCCTGCCGCAACTTTCGCACGATGTCTTTCAGTTCGCTCGGAAAAGTGTTGACAAACGCAAGTAGGTCGTTGAAAGTACTAAGCGCGTTGCTACTCGCATTTTGGGGCGAGTAGAGTTCCATGACCATTTTTTGCCCGTAGGGTTTTATTTCTTCCATCGTGTTCATATCGGGATGTACGACTTTGCCAATACCTTCTAAAATAGCCAAAGCGCGGAAAATGATAAAAACAGCACCTGGCACTTTGAGGCGGTGCTCGTAGATAATAGCCTGCATACGAGCAGCCATTTCTGCCATATTGCTCTCGCGCACATCAAGCACGGCAAAATCGTCGATAATTTCTTGCAAATCGGCTTCAAACGCCCTGATGTCGGCTATTTCGTCTTCGGTGGCGAGGCGGCGGAAGTAGCTTGCCATAGCCCGCGCATCTTGTTGTGCCATACTGATAAACACCCCTGCAAATGATAGTTTGTCGCGCTTCGATAGTTTGCCCACCATACCAAAATCGATGAGGCAGATGCGCCCTGTTTCTTGGATAATAATATTGCCGGGGTGAGGGTCGGCATGAAAAAAGCCAAACTCAAAGATTTGCGTCAAGTAGATGTGCATACCCGCCTGCGCAATTTGTTTGGGGTCGATGCCCCAGGCTTGTAATTGTTCGATATTCGTAATTTTGCACCCTTTTATAAATTCCAATACCAATACCTTGTTGGTCGAGTATTCTTTATACACTTGGGGTATATAAAAATTGGTGTGTTTGGCATAAAACTGCCTGAATTGGGTGATGTTGCGGGCTTCGGTGCGGTAGTCCAATTCTTTTTGCATACTTTTTTCAAACGCTATCACTATATCCATAGGGTCCATGATACCGTTGCGTTCAAAAAAATTAGCCCCAAATTTGACTATTTCTTTGAGGATAGATAAGTCGGTCTCGACTTGTTTTTTTACGTCAGGGCGTTGTACTTTGACCACTACTTTTTCGCCATTATGCAATTGTGCTAAATGTACTTGCCCGATAGAAGCAGAGCCAATGGGCGTTTCGTCAAAAGTAGCGAAAATGTCGCCTATGGGTTTGCCCAATTCTGCTTCGATAATTTCTTTTACTTTATCAAAGTCAAATGGAGCTACGCTGCTTTGTAGTTTTTGAAACTCGGTGATTAGGGCTTCGGGCAATAGGTCGGGGCGGTTGCTCAATACCTGCGCTCCTTTGACAAAGGTAGCTCCCAATTCTTCGAACACCATACGCACGCGCTCCCAAGTGTTCAATTCAAACACAGACGTATCGCCGTGCGCCCAGGACAATCGGCTGCGCTGCGAGACTAAATTTTGCAAAGGCGTATTGACAACGACCTCTTCAAAGCCATATTTGATTAAGATACGCGCCATTTCGCGAGCGCGGCGTATATTTTTGATAGTTTGGGTGATAAATATAGCGGTAGGGTGTAGTTAGTGCAATAGACGCAGACAAACCTTACGGATACTGAAAATCCGTAAGGTTTGCGGGCGTTGTTCTAAAATAAGTTATTGCTTTATCAAGGCTTGCCCAATAGTTGTGCGGCAAATTGGGCAAGCAAAGGCTACATTTTTTGTATTTTTCGGGTCATGGTTTCGCTGCCTACGCTTAATTGCAGCCAATATACGCCTTCGGGCAGTTGTGTGCCGTCTAATTGGTGGGTGTGCGTACCGCTTGTTTGCTGGGTGGTGGCTATTTGTGCTACGCGCTGCCCCAAAGTATTATAGAGCGCGATTTGGACTTGGGCGGCATTGGGCAGCGTATATTGGATATTGATTTGGTCGGTATAGGGATTAGGTGCAGCTAAGAACGATAAGTGGTGGCTTAGGTCGGCAATGCTCGATATGACCTGATAGGGTTCGGTGGTGGTAGTACAGCCGCCTAAACTCAGTTGTATGCTATACTCGCCGTTAGTGGTGGGCGTATAGTTGGGTTGGGTTGCGCCTGCTATTGCCACGCCATTGAGTAGCCACTGGAAAGTGTCGTAGGTATAGGGCACGGACAATACGCCGTTGGTTTGGCTAATGGTGGGTGCCGCCAAAGGAGGCAAGACAGTAATTTGGTATTCAGCAACGATATTTTCGCCTTCGTAAGGATAACTATACGTAATAGTATGTGTGCCCTCGCCTGCTGAGGCGGGTATAAACTGCCCGCCTACCACGCCGTTGCCGCTGGCTATGCCGCCTGCGGGTACAAAACTGAGCGCGGGCTGTTCGTAGCAATATTGGTTTTCTACCAACGGAATACCTACAAACGGGATTGGGTCGCCTTCGGTATATTGCAAAATGGTAATCATCATTTCGTTTTCGGTCGTCAAACCAAAAGTAACGGGCGATGATGAAAGATTAGTAAATGTGGCACGTTGGAACAAACCCGCATTAGCGGGTAGGTCTATGAAAGGCTCGTAGCGTTGGATAGGTGGGTGTGCCCAATCGTAAACGCCATTTTCTGTGCCCTCAAAAATTTGTTCGCCGGGGGTAGTATTGTCCGAATTGAGGTAGAATAGGTCGAAATCGACTCCTCGGCTGTGGGTGTGCGGCGACACTGTCCATATATTCCATTGTTGCGAGTTATTGATGGGTTCTTCAAGGACATAATTGGTGGTATTGCTTGGTATGGTAAAGAAGCCAAACCCACTGGGTCCTTGATAGAACATTAGTTCGGAGCGCATTTCTTTTAGGGCTGTGCCGTTGGGCTGCGTATATACGTTTATATACACATGGGCAGGCAATATTTGGGTGCCGCTATAATTAGCGACATGGAAATTGAGGTCTAAAACGGCGTTGTCGCTCCATTTAAAGGCGGTTCCGGCGGGTAGTTGTTGTCGCTCGCTGTATTGCCATACCGAAACAAGTTTGTTGTCTTCCAGAAATGGATTATTGCTAAATAGTGTTATTTCGCGCAACCCGTCTTCGGCATTGTTAGATGCATTGCCGTTCCATTCGTATAGGATAAAATGGTGCGACTCTTGGCTCATTCGCGTATCAATGGCTTTTACTTCTATATTGCTGGGCAAATTTAGGGCGTATTTGATGCTATATTCCTTTTCTTCGGCGGCGGGCAAAAATATGGGTCCTAAGTGTATTTGAAAACCTTCGGAGGGGTCGGGTGCTTCGGGTCGGTCGGGAGTAGGAACACCGCCGAGGGCGTAATATTCGTTGATAATAGATTCGTTGACGGGTGAGCCTGTTTCAAGGGCACTGCATAAATCCATTGTCTGATTAGTTCGCGTTCGGAGTTGGTCAAGTCGTCGGCTGGGATAGGCGGGCATATAGGTGTTCTTCTTCGGCATCTAGCAAGCCGCCATCTTGGGGGTCTATCATGTTTTGCCCTATCTTGCGCATCAAAAAACTGCGGTAGGGGTAGCCTTTGTCGATTCGTTTTTGACCTTTGGCGGCGGCGGCGGCGTTATCGGGCGTTACTTCTACGAGCTGGTCATATACTTCGGCGGCGGTGCCGCTTAGGTTTAGTCCGCCCGACGCTACTGCGCTATTGTGGCACGAGCTACATTTGGCTTGTAGCACGGTATAGACGTTGTTCCAAGTGCTCTGCGCATGGCTACTTTGCGAGGATACGGATAAGAGGGCAAATATTCCCAAAAGAGGGTAAAATACTGCATGGGTAGGTAAGTTTGGCTAAATGTTTTGGTGAGGCGGCAAATATAGTGTTTATTGTGCGAAATAAGATTTTATTGTCCGTTTTTTCGTTTGTCTGACTGATGATGGCGGCTCAGAAAGGGCGGGTGGCTATGCCTTCGAATGGGTATTTATAATTTGCTGGCATTGAGCATTTTTGCCCACTGAACGGGCAATCCGCTATTTTTTTCGGTTTTGACCAATTTGCGTTCGCCGCTTTTAAAGGAATAGAGGTGTCGGCGGCATCGTGCGGGCTTTTTGGGGTCACATTCAAATTCTATTTCTTCTAATTTGACCAATTTGGTTTTATTCCAGCGCATCTTGGCGTAGCGTTTTTTGCATTCGTCCGCCGCATATATTATTTTATTGGTTTTATCTACGGCTATATGCAAAAATTCTTCTAATTGATGATTGGCTGTAAGTCTGTTTGTCTTTTTGTCATATAAAAACACAGTATATAGGCTGCCGTTGCAATAATTGCCGCAGTATCGCCAATTGATAGCAATATCGGTCTGTTTATCCAAATTAAAATCGGCTAATACTGGCTCTTGTTTGATGGTACATTCTTTTACTTCGTCCATTTCCTTCACCCACGTATTGGCTTTATCTTTGCGATAAGTCCAAAAATAAGTGCGTTCATTTTTGGGGTCGGTTTTGTCGTGGCAGGTGCAGATGGCATGCCTACGTTTAGGGTTAAAAAAACGCCCTACTTTTATTGTGCAGTCGTCAAATCGGATAGCCAAATCGCTCGAATCTTCTATTTGTGTCAATTCATGTTCGATGGTGCGCTCCAATACATCGGCTATGTTTGGTAGGGTGGGTTTTTGGTGTAGAGCAACACTATCTTGGGTGCGACGACTTTTTTGGTAATCGCCCCACGCATCTTTAAACAATTTATTGCCATTTTCGTTACAAGAAGTAGAGAAAAGACAATAAAGGGATAGAAACAACCCTATCGGGATATATTTACAAACAAACGACATTATCTAAACAAAATTTAACGCACAAAAGTGCCGACAAAATTAAGCAAATAATGGGAAATGAGGCTACCTTGTGGGCTCAAAATCTTATTTTTTCGTATCAAAACTTATAAATCAATTTTATGTTTAAAAATTTATTTACCATATTTGTAGTATTTATATGCCAGCAAACCATATTTGCTCAGAATAAGTATGCCTACACACTTGACCTCCAAAACGTAGAGAACGACCAAGCAAAGGTATTCTTAGCTACACCGCCCATCAGCAGCAGCACAGCCGTTTTTCAGATGCCCAGCGTTATACCGGGCAGCTATTCGCGCAAAGATTATGGTAGATTTGTTGTAGATTTTAAGGCTTTCGATGCCAAAGGCAAGGAATTGCCCGTCAAACAGCGCGATAAAAACGCCTTTGTCATCAGTAATGCCAACCAAATGGTGCGAGTAGCCTACCGCGTAAATGATACTTGGGACGATAGCGACGTAAGTAATTTTGTATTCCAGCCAGGCGGCAGCAATATCGAAGCAGACAAAAACTATTCGGTCAATCCACACGCCTTTTTTGGCTATTTTGAGGGCTATAAAAATTTGCCCATCGAATTGCGCGTATTAAAGCCCGCCGCTATGTACGGCGCAACGCCCTTAGATGGCGGCAGGGTAAATCCGACCGAAGATTTGTTCAAATCGCCCAATTATGTACAGTTTGTCGATAGCCCTATCATGTATTGCAAGCCCGATACCGCCACATTTCAGGTAGCCAATATGCACGTCATGGTATCGGTCTATTCGCCCAAGGGCATTATCACCGCCCAACAAATAAAAGGCTACTTAGAGCCAATAGGCGCGGCATTGGGTCAGTTTTTTGGCACGCTCCCCGTCAATCACTACCATTTTTTGATGTACTTCGCAGGCGAAGACATCGAAATACCCGAAGTTGATGGCTTGAGCGGCTTTGGCGCACTCGAACACTCTTATAGCTCTTTCTATTTTTTGCCCGAAATAGAAATGGAACAAGCAATCAAAGGATTAGTACAAGACGTATGCGCCCACGAATTTTTGCATATCCTGACCCCCCTCAACCTACATAGCGAACAAATAGAAGATTTTAATTTTGTCAAACCCGTCATGTCGCGCCATTTGTGGCTCTACGAAGGCGTTACCGAATACTTTGCCCACCTAAGCCAAATGCGAGGCGGTATTATCACCGAAGAGGATTTCCAGAACGTTATCCGAGAAAAAATAAACGGAGCAAGCCGATTCAAACCTATGTCGTTCACGCAAATGAGCCAAAAAATCGTAGATGAGCCCTACCAATCGCAATACCTAAACGTATATGAAAAAGGAATGCTCATAGGGCTTGCCCTCGATTTGCAACTCACCCAACTGAGCAATGGCAAATATGGGCTGCGCGAACTAATGCTCGACCTAACCAAAAAATACGGACCCAACAAACCATTTGCCGACAAAAACTTGATAAAAGAAATCACAGCAATGACCTATCCCGCTATCGGCAAATTTTTTAAAAGTGTAGTAAGCGGCAAAAATGAAGTAGACTATAAAAAGTTGTTTGACATCATAGGCTGGGAATACCACCTCTCCGAACAAGTAGAAGGATATTCATTTGGCGATTTTGGCATAGGCATCAACGGCGAACGCATGAAACTGATGTTTAGCCAAGTAGGAAAAAACAAGTTTGGCTTGCAAGAAAACGATATCTTGCTAAAAATGAACGATACCGAAGTGACCTTTGAAAACGCGCAAATGATGTTCTTGACCCATATAGTAGGTAAAAAAGACGACTCGCCCGTTACCCTCACCGTAGAGCGCGAAGGCGCAGAACAAACCCTGACCGCTACTCCCGAAACCGCTACCCGCACCGCAAAAAATGTCGTACGACAAAACAAAAACGCCAGCTCCGAACAAGTAAAATTGAGGCAATTTCTGCTAATAGGCAAATAGTAGCGCAAAACGAAAACAGACCCGTTAAAAAGTAATATTTTTTTCAAAACAAATAAATAACCATAGTTTCAAACCTAAAAAATATCATCATGTCTTTCGTACTACCCGAATTGCCGTATGCCTACGATGCCTTAGAGCCGCATATCGATACGCTTACGATGCAAATACACCACGGCAAACACCACCAAGCCTATATCACCAACCTGAACAACGCCATTGCAGGCACTGATTTAGCCGACTGCTCGCTCGACGACCTGCTCAAAGTAGCGGGCAGCAACCCCGCTGTGCGCAACAATGGCGGCGGACATTGGAATCATAGCTTTTTCTGGGGCATCTTGTCGCCACAAGGCGGCGGCGAACCCGACGGCGAATTAGGCGCGGCCATCAATGCCTCCTTTGGCTCTTTTGCCGCTTTTAAAGAAGCATTTACCAAAGCCGCCGTTACGCGCTTTGGGTCGGGCTGGGCATGGCTGGGTCTAAAAGCCAACGGTAGCCTCGCTATATGCTCTACGCCCAACCAAGACAACCCATATATGGACGTTGCCGACTGCGCCTGCCGCCCCATCTTGGGCTTAGATGTATGGGAACATGCCTATTATCTTAACTATCAAAATCGCCGCCCCGACTACGTAGCAGCCTTTTTTAACGTGGTCAATTGGCAAGCCGTAGCCCAACACTACGCCGCTGCCAAAGCGTAGCTGTTCCTCTATAATACAAAACACATGCCCTTTATAGCCGCCAAACCTAATGTTTAACGGCAATAAAGGGCAGTTTTTGTGTTCCTCCCGCACACCCCAAATACCCCGTTTTTTTTCGATGACGCGCGATTTTTATACCCATTCCGACGTAGTGCAAATCAGCCGATGCTTGTTGGGCAAATACCTAATGACTCGTTTCGAGGGCGTTTTGACGGGCGGTATCATCGTCGAAACCGAAGCCTACTGCGGAGCTACCGATGCGGCTTGTCATGCTTTCCCAAACCGCTATACCGAGCGCACCCGAACCATGTATGCCCAAGGCGGTAGGGCATATATCTATTTGTGCTATGGCATACACCGCTTGTTTAACATAGTGACCAACACCGAAGGCAAAGCCGACGCGGTGCTGATACGCGCCATCGAACCTACGCATGGCATCAATGCCATGTATGACCGCCGCCGCTTGAACCAACCAAGCCGCACTGCCCGACCCAACTACCGCCTTACTGCCGGACCTGGCTGTGTGGCGCAGGCATTGGGCATTGGTTTGGAGCATAACGCTTATGACCTATTGCCCAATGCCGACCCGCCCAACCCCATTTGGATAGACTACGCCCCCGACCTGCCCGACCACCAAATAGTAACAAGTACGCGCATAGGCGTTGAGGGCGCGGGAGTTGACGCAGCCGCCTTGCCTTGGCGGTTTTATGTGCGCCATAACAAGTGGGTGAGCGCCAATAAACACGGATAGCTACGTACTAAATTAGGACCTAACTATTTGCCCACGCGCCTTGCTAACAAGCCGAAACAGCACGTGCCCTGCCCTCGTAAGAGGTCATTTCTAAGCAAAAACGACCATTATCTCCCATACCCCTAAATAGTTACGTTAGGGCGTTTGTTCAGAAGCACCAAATTTTTTATTGGCGTTTGGGGTTCTGAAAGAAAAAAGTTTGTGCATAGTCATAAGGTTTCTGCTCATTTTGCACAAATCATAGCGTTTGTGCGTATCTTTGCCCCTTGTTTGCCGCTAACTCTTTATTTGAGTTAGCGCAGCTATGTTTATGTATTCAACTTTTTAGACAAAAATCTATCTATTTCTATTTACGCGATGAACGCAACCGACCATTTCAAAAAAGTAATTTCGCATTGTAAAGAATACGGCTATATATTCCCGTCGTCTGAAATTTACGACGGACTAAGCGCGGTATATGACTATGGCAGCTACGGCGTAGAGCTCAAAAACAACCTCAAAACCTATTGGTGGCGTGCTATGGTGCAGATGCACGAAAATATTGTAGGGCTTGATTCTGCCATATTTATGCACCCTAAGATTTGGAAAGCATCGGGGCATGTTGATGCGTTTAACGACCCACTTATCGACAATAAAGACTCGAAAAAGCGTTACCGCGCCGATGTACTCATCGAAGAATATTTGAACAAATTAGACGATAAAATCAATAAAGAAGTAGAAAAAGCTGCCAAGCGATTTGGCGAGTCGTTCGATGTCAATATGTTTCGCAGCACTAACCCGCGCGTAGCTGAGTATGCCGAAAAACGCCGCTCCGTAGCCGATAGATATGTGCGTGCAGCAGAAACAGACAATTTGGCAGAGTTAAAATCTATCATCGAAGACTGCGAAATTGCCGACCCCGAAACAGGCTCGCGCAATTGGACCGATGTTCGGCAATTCAATTTGATGTTTGCCACTCAATTCGGTGCCTTAGCGGGCAGCGAAACCGAAGATGCCAAAGTATATCTTCGCCCCGAAACAGCACAAGGCATTTTTGTCAATTTTTTGAACGTCCAAAAGAGTACGCGCCAAAAAATACCTTTCGGGATAGCCCAAATCGGCAAAGCATTTCGCAACGAAATCATAGCACGGCAATTTATTTTCCGTATGCGCGAATTTGAGCAAATGGAGATGCAGTTTTTTGTACGTCCTGGTTCAGAAATGGAATGGTACAAACACTGGAAAGAAACCCGTATGGCTTGGCACCGCAGCATTTTTCCTGCAGCAAGATTGCGTTTTCACGACCACGAAAAATTAGCCCACTATGCCAATGCTGCCCTCGACATCGAGTTCGATTTTCCGTTTGGCTTCAAAGAATTAGAAGGCATTCACTCGCGCACCGATTTCGATTTGGGCAATCACCAACAGCTATCGGGCAAAAAAATGCAATATTTCGACCCCGAACTCAACGAGAGCTATGTTCCGTATGTTGTAGAAACATCAGTAGGCGTAGATAGGCTGTTTTTAGCGGTCGTATCGAGTTGTTTGGTCGATGAAAAAGTGCCCGATGCCAAAGGCGAAGATGCAACGCGCACGGTCATGAAAATTCCCGCTTTCTTAGCACCCATTAAAGCCGCTATTTTGCCTCTCGTCAATAAGGAAGAATTGACTGTCGAAGCCCGCGCCATTTTTGACCGTCTCAAAATGGTGGCACAATGCCAATACGATGCCAAAGATGCAATTGGTCGCCGCTACCGCCGCCAAGATGCTATCGGAACGCCCTACTGCATCACCGTCGATTTCGAAACACTCGAAGACCGCTGCGTCACCGTCCGCAACCGCGATACGCTACAACAAGAGCGCGTAGCAATTGATACCCTGCCCGCTCACTTGGCGGCATTGTTAGCAGCATCGTGTTAAAACATGAATAATTATAAAACCTATATTCCCCTCTTTACTTTCATGAAATATTTATTGTCTTATTGGCTACTTGCCCTTGCTTTTTGCGCTACATCTTATGCCCAAGTGCAGAGTCACTGCGGTACGGAATTGCCCGAAACAGCAAGACAACAACTCCGCTATGCCCGACAACAATATGCCTTACAGCCCAAGGGGCAAGAACCCACGCGCTATATACCCATCAAACTACACATCGTAGGCACAGATACGGGTGCGGGTTACTTCGACGCAATAGAAGCCTACCGCCTTATTTGCGAACTGAACGAAGACTACATACCCGTAGGTTTCCATTTCTATCTGGCGGGCGATTTGCACTATATCGACAATAGCAGCTACTATATACACGATTTTGGCATAGGCGAAGAAATGATGGCGGAAAATAATGTCGATGGTGTCATCAATGTCTATATTGTACAAGACCCCGCAGGTACGTGCGGCTACTTCACTTGGGGCGGTGACGCAGTAGCTATCAACAAATCGTGTGCGGGCGAGGGTTCTACTACCTTAGCCCACGAATTGGGGCATTATTTCTTTCTGCCGCACACATTCAGCGGTTGGGAGGGTGCTTTTGAGGGGGCTACCTTAGTTGACGAACCGCCTGCTAACGAACAAGAGCGCGTCAATGGCTCGAACTGCGCCAATACCGCCGACGAATTTTGCGATACACCCGCCGATTATCTTTCTTATCGTTGGGATTGCCCCTATAATGGCAACCTATCCGACCCCACAGGTGCGGCTATCGACCCCGATGAAACACTGTATATGTCTTATTCTGCCGACGAATGTCAAGGACGATTCAGCAATGAGCAAATAGATGCCATGCACGCCACCTTAAACGAATTTCGCGACTACCTCATACAACCCCAACCCAATACCGAACAGCCCTACAATACTTATTTGTATTATCCGCCCAATGGTACGTTGGTTATAGACCCTGACCACGTATTATTTTCGTGGCGACCAGTGGTCAATGCCGACCGCTATCTATTACTCGTAACGCCTAACGGCACAGGCGAGCGCGTAGAAATTTATACTACTGATACGTTTTATGTAGCTAACCTATCGGCAAATACCAACTATACAATGAAATTGTTGCCCTTATCTTCGGGCAATACATTATAGCACCGCGCAAAATTATATTCAAAACCGCTACTGCTAATATGCTATACGTAGCTGATTTAGACGTACAGATGCCCATTTGCAACGAAGAAAACAACGGTGCTATTACGCTTGGTGCAGGTGGCGGTACTGCCCCATATACCTATCTTTGGACAGGCGGCACTACGGGCGATACCAAATCGGGCTTAGGGTCGAGTATTTATTATGTCACCATTACCGACGCTACGGGTTCTACGGCAAAAGTACGCTTTACGTTGCCCCAGCCCGATGCCATAGAAGCCTCTGCCGAGGTGACGGGCAATACCGTAGCCGTTACTATAGCAGGAGGTTTGCCGCCCTATACTTTCAATTGGGTGACAGGTACTAACCAAGAATCCATTCAGAACAGCATTCCGGCGGGTACGTATAGTATGCTTATTACCGATGCCGCAGGTTGCACAATGACGCTTGATTACGTAGTAACAAGTATCTTGTCAGTTGCCAACCCCAACCAAGCACTTGATATATCGGTTTATCCGACAATACTATATGGCAATGCCGACCTAAACATACAACTCAAACGCCCGACGGACAAGGTGCAGCTATCGCTCATCAGCTTATCGGGGCAGATAGTGAGTAGGCAAACTGCTACTGATGCCACCAGCACGCTGCACATACCCACCGAAGGGCTACCTGCGGGCATGTATTGGCTCAATATCCAGACATCACAAGGCAGCAATACTCAAAAAATTGCCATCGTGAGATAAATTGCCTCTTTCCTTGTTTTATCATGCCCCCTAAAAAGCGTTTCGCCAATGGTCAGGAATTGACTATTGGCGAAACGCTTTGACTTTTATGGGCAGGGAGGCTTGTATTTTGCTTATTCTTGTACGGGAAACTCGCGTTGTTTGAGCAAATTTGCCATTCGCGACAGCATGGTGAGTTTCGCGCCATAGGCTTCGCCCAACAATTGGGCATTGAATACGGTATCTTTCGGACCCGATGCCACTAAGCGCGTATTGAGCATCACTATCCAATCAAAATATTCGTAGGCAGATTGCAAGTCGTGGTGTACAACCAAGATGGTTTTTCCTTCATTTCGCATATTGGACAAGAGTTCCAGAATGGCATTTTCGGTAGCGGCATCAATACCTGCAAAAGGTTCGTCCATCAGATAGATATCCGCTTCTTGGGCTAAGGCGCGGGCGATGAACACCCGTTGTTGTTGTCCGCCGGACAGTTGAGCAATTTGTCGGTGGGCAAAATCTTGTAGTTGTACTTTGCGCAGGCAGTCCATCGCTATATCGTGGTCGGAGCGTTGGAGGCGGCTCCATAGGCTTCGTTTGCCATATCTGCCCATCAGCACTACATCTATGGCACTGGCGGGAAAATCCCAATCGACCGACTCGCGCTGGGGCACATAGCTCACCCTTTGGCGCACTTCTGATAGCGGGTTGCCAAAAATACGGACATGCCCGCTGCTTACAGGCACCAAGCCCATCGCTGCTTTGAGTACTGTCGATTTGCCCGCGCCGTTGGGTCCGATAATGCCCCCCAGCACGCCTTCGGGAATTGTAAAGTCGATATTCCAGATAGCAGGTTTATCGCGGTAGCTGACGGTCAGGTTGTGTATTTCTAAGGCGGGTTGGGGGGTTTGGATAACCATAGGTGAAATGATATGAAATATAAAATTATATATTTAAATTTTTAATTATTACAATATGCCAAGACTGTAGTGCAAAAAAGGCAAAATTGGCACAAATTAAATTTAATTTCAAATTGTAAATTACTTATTTACAGCCATTTACACATTTTGAAATTAATAAACACTTTGATAAAATGACTTTTTGCACCGCAGTCTGCCAACTGTTGCCAAAATGAGGCAAATTGATAGTGCCCCCAAAGTTTAATTTTGCCCCCTAATTTTCCTTCCCCGACATTCTCTCACATCGCCCCAAAACCGTCGTCTATCTACAAATGCGATATTGGCTTAGTAAGCTAACAATTGTTGGGCTTGGTCGAATAAGTAGCGCAGTTCGTCGCCGATTAATACGGCAGATTGGCAGGTTGTTTCGTGCGATAGTAGCCATATTTCGGTATCGGGCAAGGCATCAGCCCATCGGTCGAGTTGGTTTTCGGGCAGTTCGTCGGGGTATTCTACCATAAATAGGTTATATTTTCCTATCAGGTAATAATTGCTAGCATTATTGCTTAACAGATGCCTCACCTTTTTGGGCGAATGGTCGGGGTCGTGTAGGGCAGCCCACAAAAAATTGCCTATTAGTTGTTGTGGGTCGTCATTCAGGACAAATGAGACGGGCGTACACTCATTTAGATAAATAGAGCGCATAGAAATTGGAACATTTAGGGTAGTGAGTTGAGTAAAATGTTTGATTTAGCGGCGCAAGGTACGGATATATAGCGAAGCAACTGCTTATGAAGCGATAAAGGTATTTTTTTTCTTGCTAAAAAGTTGTGTATTGCTTCAAAAAGACTATTTTTGCATGATGATTTGTACGCACTACTTTGCCTCATATAGGTATGATGTATGGCATGTATCTTTTATTCTCGGCTTTATCCTATATTCATATCAATACAGCCGCCTTATTGTCAAAAAATTATATAAACATACAAATTAATGAAATTAAAATTTTTATTCACATTCTTCTTCTTTCTCTGCCTTGCTACAACAGCCCAAGCGCAGACGTATAACGGTGCTATTGGGGCGCGTTTGGGTTTTCCTGCTGGTTTGAGCTACAAGCAATTTATAAGCCGCAGCCTTGCCATAGAAGGCATAGTCGGTCTGAACGGCATAAGCAGCGAACAGATTGGCTTTACTGCGGCACTATTGCTCGAAAACCACAGCGAGGTATTTGTCGAGAATCTGGCACTATACTACGGCGGTGGCGGGCACTTAGGCTCTTATCGCGGCGATTTTGAGTTTGGTGTCGATGGTATTTTGGGCTTAGAATTTGTGTTTGATGGTGCGCCGCTTGCCTTTTCTTTTGATGTAAAACCTGCCATTAGCATCACATCTAATGTGGCATTTATCGTTGGCGGGGCTTTTACGCTGCGTTATGTGTTTTAAGCCAACGAACTTGGAGCAAGTCTAAGACATGAAAGCACATGATAGCGCATACTTTAATCAATATTTTTTATATACTATACCTATCAATAACGATATGATTAACGAATTGCCTGCTAATTACCTCACCGAGGGTTTAATCGATTTTGAGTACAAAAATACATACTCTTAGCCTATCTGCAACTTATGTTAGCCGTCATTTTGATGAGCAAAAACTGTACCCCTTTCTATCGGATTTGATATTTCATTATCAGAGCCTATTATCGTTTAGGCAGACCAAAGAGCGCGTAGCCGAGCATTTCCCGAAACGCGTCAAGCGCATCGATTTGGACAATTTCCGCATCGAGTACGAACGCTTGATGCACGACCAATGCTACTTATCCGAGATAGAAGCCATTTTGGATTACGCACTACCTCGCCTCAAGGGGAGCGTCGAAGAGGGTACTGAAATTTATGAGTTTGTATCTCAACACATCGCTATAGAGCCTGTCGGGATATTGCCACTCAATACAGACGAGGGTTATTTATTGCTCAACAACGGCGATACGGGCGATATGGCAGTATTTGGCTATGCCATATCATTGTTTGAAAGCCCGAACGAGAAATACCGCAGCCTTCGGACGGCTTTTGTCCAAACTTACCAACGGCAATTTTCGCATACGTTTGAGGGCATCAAATTAGACCTCATCAAGCAGTTTAGGCAATTGCCCAACCCCGCTACATTTGCCGTATCGAGCCGCTATGTGTTTCCGATACAAGAGACCTTGCTGCCCGTAGCCAAGCGCAGTTTGATGCGATTGTTAGCGCAGCGCAGTTAGGGCTATTTTTTGGCTTACCCATGCTCCAAAGTCGAAATAGGCATTCAAAACGTGTTTTTGCAGGGGTTCGCCTTGTAAGTCGCCTATTTGTTGTTGTAATTGGAGCAAGCAGGCTATGTGCTCGTGTCGGTTGGCGGCTTTAAGCGTTTGCCTAAAAAAATGCAGCATAATTTGTTCTAATTCGTAGAGTCTATCTTGGCTTTTGAGTTGGTTTTGGGTATTGCGCAGCGCGTAAGCCAAGTGTTCGCTGTTGCCCAATTCATAGTGGCACAACAAATAATATATTTTCATGAATGCCGTCAGGTCGGGCGACAAATTATTGTCTAATTCGGTTTGGTATCGCTGTATCCAATCTAATGCTTGGTCGAACTGACGGGTTTTGAGCCAAAACGCCACTATCGAACCGTAGGTTGTGACGCGGCGGCGGGCATTTAGGTGGGCTTGTTGTGCCTGCCCGCCTTGCTCGCTATATTCGCGGATTAAAATTTCGCCTTGTGTTTTATTATGCGTATAATCGGCGTAGCGGATAGCCATGCCATAATACCGCTCAAATTTCATAGCAATTGTGGTGGGCGTATTGGCAGGTAAGGTTCGTAAGCATTGCAAATAATGGTCGAACTGCGCGAAGCGGTCGAGTTGGAAACAAAACGTCAGGTAATTGACCAATACCGCCATATAGGTAGCCGCCGATTTGACATTGCCAAAAGGCAATTGCTCCATAATGCCGAGTAGTGCCTCTAATTGCGCCATAGCTGCCTCGCTATGGTCGAGCCAATAATGAAGCATAAACACGGTATTGTGGTAATGTGCCTTAGCACTCAACGACAAGGCTTGGTCGGGCGATGCCAATAGGGGGTTGTTGGAGCAGAGCTTCTATGCGTTGCACCTCTGCGTCGTTGCGTAGGGCGCGGTTTTGGCTCTGTTGTTGGGTAGCAATGATGTTTAGGTTGATAATATCGGCGATATTTTGGTGTAGGCGCAGCATGGTCTGGGTTTCGGTATAGAGTTGCTCCCAGAACCGCAAGCGCTCTTCGCCGATATACCATTCTACTTGGCGGTATTTAAGGTAGTTGATGTCGGCTACTTTCAAAAACAACTCTTCTTGTAGTGCCAAACGGCGTGCTTTGTCCAAAAATTTATTGCCTAAGTCGGGCAATTGTTTATCGAAGCAAATTTGGGCATTTTCGATATATTCGTTAATGTCGGCTAAGGCGTTGTGGCTACCCTCGCGGTAGCTGCGTAGGGCTTTTAGCAAAGCGGTCATCAAATATCCTTTCGATACGGATAGATTTTTGACCATTTTTCTACCTTTAAATTTTGCCGCTATACGCACCTCGTCATATTCGCCCGAAGAGCTTTGTTCGTCAATGGCATCAAATAAGAGCAGATAATTATTGTCGCCCTTGTTGGTAGAATAGCGTTGGGCGAATTTTTTGAAATATCCCTTTTCGGCTTTGGTCAGCGATTTGACCAATAAAAAAAGTTCATGGCTCATGATAAAACAAGATGGGCTTGGGCAAAGAGCGTGCAATAGGTAGCAATTTGTCGGTCGAAGAATGGGTTTGAACGGGGCAAATGGCAATAAATGTTCGGAATATATTTGTCGCTATCTCAAAAGGCGACTTCTTAGGCAACTATGACTATATGCGCATATAAGTGTCTTATTGTCAGCGTTTTACACACCGAAAAAAAATCTCTATTGATGTTCAACTTCTTAGAATAACACATTTTTTGTTTGCATGGAGGGGCTGTGGCGGTGTATTTTTGTCGCATCAATACCCCCTACCTGCTCAATGGTGCTTGTAGCTGAGGGCATTGGGGCAAAAACAATTAGCTAACATAAAAAGTACATCAACATGATTTTCCAATTTTCTATCCGCACAATCCTACTCTGCACGCTTTGTGCCCTTACTGCTTTTGACCTGAACGCCCAATTTGGCAAATTGCTGAAAGAAGCAGACAAGGTAAAAAAGATGCTAATAATGTGGTCAAAGATGTGAAAAAAACTACGAACGGCAGTCATTCAAATAGTAGTACGCGCAGTACAGGCAGCAGTTCTACTACTAATGCCTCGAACACTAAGCCCGACGCAGGTGGTCGCGATTGGTATGTGAGTTGTCAAAATGGGTCGGGCAAAGAAGGTACTGCCGACAAACCCGCCAAAGAAATAGCCGCTATTGCCCTACAGCTCAAAGCAGGCGACATAATACACCTCGCCGAAGGCATTTATAGGGTAAAACGGATATGAGCAGCGACATCATCACCGTGCCAGTGAGCATCATAGGTGGTTACAGCCTTGATTTTGCCCAGCGCGACCCTTGGGGAGTACACAAAACTATCTTGAGCGGCGTGAATGGCTATATGAAAAGCGAAACAACCTCGCGTTTGGCTATCCAATGCAGCAAAACCCACAAAGAATATAGCGGCCAAATTACCATCGATGGCTTGATTATCGATAACGGCGACCGCAATTTTTATGTCACCAAAACCAAGGATAAATATATCAAACGAAAAGCATCGCCCGAAGAAGGATTTAACCCAACACCCGACTCGCCCGGTATAGAAATAGATATGGCTACGGGGGCTAACATAGTCGTGCGTAATTGTGCGTTTATCAATATTGCCGCCTCGCAGGGCGTATTAGATATACAAGTAGGCAAAAATAGCCGCGGATTAGTCGAAAACAATTTGTTTGTCAATAATACAGGCGAAGCCATATACGCCAAAACCGCTTGGCAAGCTACCGACGGACACCCTCAATATACAATAAAAAACAATACCATACTATTTACTTGGCGATACGACGAAGCCGCTTCGTATCATGGTGGCACCGCTATCAAAGCCGACGAGCGCATCTTATTGGAAGCAGAAAATAATCTATTTGCCTTTTGCGACGAAGGTGGCGTAGACAATATCAAAAAATGCAAAGCCATTACGCTGAACAATAACTTATTTACAGGCAACCAAAAGTTTGACTATCGCGAGTATAACACTGCCCTGACCGTAAGCGATATGGTTGATTATGCCGACTATGCCAAAGGAGGCGGCAACGAAACCCAAACTATCAAAATACCCGTCAGTACGGCTTGGTCGTCGGTATATATGAGCCGCGTATTGCCCAGCCGCGCCAGCATAGACGGCGGCAGCCAAACTCCTAATTCGGGCATCAATGCACTACGAAGTATGTTGGGCTTGCCCGTACAAGGCACTTCTGTGGGCGCACAAAGCGAAGTATGGCTCAACCGCATAAGCTTAGACGATGCCCTAAAAACAGGTATGCAGCCCTATAACGGGAGAGGTTGCAGCAAACCCTAATTGTTTGGTCGGAACAATCGCCAAACACTAACGACAAAGTCCCCGTCATTTCACACCTCAGCTGTAAGGCGCGTTCTCGGACGCGCCTTTTGACTATATATAGCCCACTTAGATAGCTGCATATACCCTACATTTTTCAAAATATTGTTAAAACGCACCCATAAGCCGTATTAGGGCTGTTATTACGCCAAAAATACGTATCTTGCAGCCCGATTTTAGCCCTATCTCTGCTAATGGCAAATTTATCAATTTTTGCCCATACCTCCTTTACCATTTATGTCCAAATTCAAATCAGACGTTGATGCCGTCGATTCGCTCACGGCGACTTATAAACAATTGCGCAAAGAAATTGCCAAAACCATCGTAGGACAAGACGATGTGGTCAAAAAAGTATTGCTCAGTATTTTTTGCGACGGGCACTGCCTGTTGGTAGGTGTGCCCGGTTTAGCCAAGACCCTCTTGGTCAAAACTATTTCGGACGTACTGCATTTATCGTTCAAACGCATACAATTTACGCCCGACCTCATGCCTTCCGATATTACAGGGTCTGAATTTTTAGATGAAAATCGCCGATTTACCTTCCTCAAAGGTCCCTTGTTTGCCAATATCGTACTTGCCGACGAAATAAACCGCACGCCGCCCAAGACACAAGCCGCCCTACTCGAAGCCATGCAAGAGCGTGCCGTCACTGCCGCTGGCGACCTGCACCGCCTACCGCGCCCCTTCTTCGTCTTAGCTACCCAAAACCCCATCGAGCAAGAAGGCACATATCCGCTGCCCGAAGCCCAATTAGACCGTTTTATGTTCAATATCAATGTGGGCTACCCGACGTTTGAAGAAGAAAAAGAAGTGGTCAAAAGCACTACATCGGGCAAAACAATTGAGATGAATAAAATGTTAGATGAAGAAGAAATTATGATGTACCAACAATTGGTGCGCCGCATACCTATCAGCGATAATGTATTGGAATATGCCGTAAGATTAGCCTCCAAAACACGCCCCAATACGGCTATGGCTGCTCCTATTGCCAACAATTATTTGTCGTGGGGCGCAGGTCCGAGGGCATCACAGTTTTTGGTTATCGGTGCTAAATGCCACGCCATACTAAGCGGCAAATACTCGCCCGACATCGAAGACGTGCGTGCCGTAGCTATTGACGTACTGCGCCACCGCATCGTCAAAAATTATAAGGCAGAGGCCGAAGGTATTAGCCAAGAAAAATCATTGAGGGTCTGCTATAAACAACCCTATTACGGAAGCTATTATTATCCGCATTATGTCGCCAAGTATTATTCATACATTTTGGCAACTCTTAGACACCGTTGCCGACCCCGAAGTGCCCGTCTTGTCCATACTCGACTTAGGCATCGTGCGGCGGGTGCGTATGGGCGATATTGTATCAGAATGGGCAGACCAACGCGAATTATTAGAACAATCCGATACTATAATTGACACTAATGCTGCCTACCAAGCCTATGCAGCTACTACACTTACCGATAAACTGCCCCTGCCTACTGCGCATTTGGTAGCCGACCACGTGCCCGCTGAACAGCAGACAAGCTCGTTCGACTTATCCGAATTGCGCTATACACCCATCGAGGTCGTTATTACGCCTACTTATTCGGGTTGCCCAGCGGCGCACGCCATCGAAATAGCCTTGCGCCTTGCTTTGGCAGCAGCAGGGTTGCCCCATGCCCAAGTAAGCACCGTTCTGTCGCCGCCTTGGACGAGCGATTGGCTCACCCAGCGCGGACACAACCGCCTACGCGCCTACGGGATAGCTCCGCCCAACCACGCGGGCAAAGTGCAGTGTCCGATTTGCGGGTCAGAACGCTCCGAACTACTGAGTCAATTCGGCTCGACTGCCTGCAAATCGCTCTATCGCTGCCAAGACTGTTTAGAGCCATTCGATTATTTCAAATGCCACTAATTAGAGCGTACTGAAAAAGCCAATCGCTATTATAATTTATTGATATTCAGTGAATTATGACAAAAAAATGGGTTAAAATAGTAGGAAAACTACTCATAAAATCGTACCTTTACGTCTAAAACCGTGCAGTTTTTTCGTCATGATAAAAAGACCTTACCTAAATTCCCAGTTTTGACGTTTGGGTTGCCTTTTGAGGGCAGTTTAGATTCGAGTAATCGTTGGTTCAGTTGGCAGGCTCATTTCCCTGGGAAGCCATTGAGACAGCCTATCTTAGTAAGATGTGCGCCGACAATGGTCGCCCGTCGCTCCGCTCGCTTAGTGCTGGGTGCGTTGATAATCAAACACTATCTCAATATTTCGGATGCCGAGACCATTTTGCAAATTCAAGAGACCCCTATCTTAATTTTGTTGGGCTTGAAGTTTTCAAAAAGCCCCCATATTCGACCCGTCGCTCTTTGTAGCCATCCGCACCTTGAGGCGGCGACGGTATAGCTGCCAGAAAAGCAATAGCGCAATCGGTGCGTAGCTACCTTGATAGCCAAGTGCCAGCCAAAGGTAGCCCGGCTACTTCGGACGATCCCACGGAGCAAGACCCACCAATAGCAGACAAGCGTGCAAACGCCACATCAGCGCAAGACGAAACGGAGCAAGACACCACCACCCAAACCGAGTCCCAAGTCACTCATCGCGGGCATTTAAAAATAGATGCGACCGTAGCCCCTCAAAAATAAAGTTTCCAACCGACCTTGATTTGCTCAATGAAGCTCGAAAAAAGACAGATAATTATATTGATTTGCTCTGCGCTCAATTGAATTTACCGCGCCAAAACTTCCGAACCTACCGTCGGATAGCCTATAAAATTATCTAAACATCGCCAAAAAGAAAAAGAAAAAAAAGAAAGAGTTGCAAGTAGGTATCCGACAACAATTGGGCTATTTGAAACGTAACTTACTGTTTGTCAAGGCTTTAATCGAACAAGTTCGCAGCAATGAACCCCAAGCAACATTAAAAGGATGGCGTAAAAGGAACTAAAAGAATATGAAACGATACAAAAACTGTATGACACAAAGAAAATGTATGACAACCAAAAAGAGAACTTGTGAAAACCGCATCGTATCTATCTCCCGCCTATTGCGTCCGATTGTGCGAGGCAAACAACATGTAAGCACAGAGTTTGGAGCGAAAATCGGCATCGCCACCGTAGATGGCATCACCACCATAGATAACTTTTCGTGGGAAGCCTATAACGAAAATCAAGACCTTGAAACACACATCAATCGTTATAAAGAACTATATGGTGTATTGCCCGAAAGCGTCAATGCTGACCGAATATACCTTACACAGAAAAATCGCGCACTCGCCAAACAACTCGGCTTTCGGCTCATCGGCAAGCCACTCGGTCGCCCCAAAAAGAAGACCAAACTGCCAAAGCAAAACGAATTGCCCAAGTTGAACGAAACCAACGCAATATCGTAGAGGGGCAAAATCGGGCAAACCAAAAACCGCTACGGCTTAGACCGTATTGCAGCAAAATCCAATGAAACAACCCGTGTTTGGGTTACTTGCTGTATCATAGCCACGAACATTGCTCATGGCTCAAAGCACTGTCTTTGTGCCCATTCAAAATATGGTACTATATCCGAAATTATTTCTCCTATTACATCATATTTACAAATAACACTTTCTTTAATATTCAAAAATATATAAAAGCACCTGCTTTTTAAGCACACTCTAATTACGATTTTATGACAAAACGCACCTGTTTTTTATCTGTGTTCGTACTTCTATTAGTAGCTGTGCTGCTATGCTGCCCCGAAACAGCGGCTTGGGCACAATGCCCGATGTGTAAGGCTGCCGCTGAATCGAACTTGAAAGAAGGCGGCAAACACGCCTTGGGTCTTAACAGCGGTATATTATATTTGTTAGTGACACCCTACCTTATTGCTTTATATCTTGGCTATAAATGGTGGAAAAACAACCGCCAAGTAGAAGCCCAGCAATAATCATACGGTGGATAGTGCCTAATCCGCGTGGTATCTACTAAGCGCGATTTGCTTTTTATATTCCCGATCTACCCCATTTTGACGACCAACAGAGAAGTGTCGTCTTTAAAATTGCTGCCATAGGTAAACGCTTTAAAGTCGGCATAGATATGCTGTACGATTTGATTAGCGGATAGCTGGTGGTATTCGGCAAGGCATTTTTTCAGGCGTTCGTAGCCATATTGCTCTTCGCTGTCTTGGGGTCTGCCTTCTACCAAGCCGTCGGTATAGAGTAGCAATACATCGCCCGCCGCTAAGTTTATTTGTTGGCTTTCGACAAAATCGGCAAAGCTATCGTTGCGAATAACGCCCAAGCCCGTTCCTTTTCCCATATACAGTGGCGAATGGTGTGTAGCAGCACAATAGCGCACCATAGGGCAATGCCCTGCACGGCTATACGTAGCGGTATTAGCGTCTAAATCGAGCAATAAATAGGCGATGGTGATATAATGTTTTCGGTCGAGGCACTTGGCTACGGCGTGGTTAGCTTGCTGCATGAACGTAGTGGCATCTAAGTCGAACTGCATGAGGGTTTGAAACATACCTTTCATCTGCGCCATATAAAAAGCTGCTGACGCGCCCTTGCCCGACACGTCGCCGACGACTAAGGCAATTCGGTTGCCCAATCGGGCATAGTCGTAATAATCGCCGCCCACTTCTACGGCGGGTTCGGTAAAAGCAGCTATTTGGCAGTGCGGTAGGTCGGGAAATTGCAGTGGCATGAGGGCTTGCTGCACGCGGCTGGCGATTTCCCATTCGCGTTTGTAGCGAGCGGTTTGCACGGTTTCGGATACTAACTGCCAATGTTCGAGCGATAACTGGGCTTGTGCTACATAACTTTTGGCGAGTTCTATCATAGCGTTGTTATAGCCGTCCGAAAACGATTTGCACAAGCATACCACACCCGCCATACGCTGTGTTACGGACGAATAAACGGGCAATATCAACATTGATTTGACGGCTGTATCGTCTTTGTTATAAACTACTTCGCGGGTCAGATAGGGAAAATAATAATCATATCGCAAGCGTTTGCCTATTATCCCGCTCACTACGCGCATAGGCGCACTCACACTGCTGCCCATAGGCGCGGGCGCGGGTTCGGTAGGCGGGAGTGCGGCTCGCCGAGACGGTTCGTCGGGCAGCACAAACGGCACGTTGGGTTTGATGAGGTCTTTAAAATTTGATTTGACGCGCAAAAAGCCAATTTGCTCGCTGCTGAGTCGGTGGGCAGTGATGCGCTCTGTGCCATCAGAGGCATATTCGAGCAGCCAACCTGCGTCGCTGTCGGTGCTGCTGAGGCAAGTTGTAAAAAGTCGTTGGAGCAGTTCTTGGGCATTTATCTTGTCTTGCGTAGAGCGGCTGAGTACTTGGAAACGCTCTATTTCATCGCGTTGTTCGGCAATAAATGAGGCTACGGGCATTCCGAATACTAAGGCTAAAAACGACAACAAGCCGTAGCTCCATACCGCAAACATGAGCAAATATAAAAATAGGTTGTCGCGAGGCAGGAGTGCAGCATAGAGCGTATGCAGCGTGATATGCGTATTGGGTTCAGTAGATAGAAACGCCCCGATGAGGATAGAACTCAATATCGTAAGTAAGCCCAAATAAACCAAAGCCTGCCATTTTTCGGTCTTGTCTAATACTGCCACCCAACGCAATTGTAGCAATAAGGGCAGCCATACCAAAATACCTAAGCCTAATAAGGCTGTAATGACAAAAGGCAGCCAAGTAGCCGTAAATATTTGCGAAAAGGCATAGACTGACAATAAAGGATTGAACAAACGCCATACGCGATAGGCTATCTTGCGTTTTTGGCTAAGTATAAATTGTCCAAATACCGAAAACGTCCATAAAAAATACAACAGCGTGCTATATGCTGCTGCTATATCGAGCAGCCCGCCCAATGCGCTGGTGGGTGGGGTAGTACCGTCAAACTGATTTCCTATTGACAGCAATAAGGCAAGGATACCGAGGGCGCAGAGGGGCACAAATGTACGCCCTAAGTGAGAAGAAAACCAACGCCGCGCGTAGTGGGTGCAAAACCATAGATGTAGCACTAAGGCTATTATTATCCAGAGTGTTACTACTACCTTGTTCCAATCGCCTGGGAAAAGCTCGTTGCCTACGCTTATGGCAGCCAAACCATAGCATATCAAGCCTATCAAGCCCACTGATGTATAAAACGAGGGCACGGTCATACCCCTTATAGGTAGTTAAAGTGTGTAAAAGTTAGGGTTGGACGCGGCACACTTGCGTTATTGTATGATTTCTTCTATCTCGGTTTTGCCGATGCTACCTTTTCCAGAGGGTTTGCCTTCGGCATCTAAGGGGATTTCGCATTGTACGGATACCCTGCGCCCTTTTTCTTGTTTGCTCAATGCTTCTATTTGATAGACATAGGTTATTTTATAGACATTGCCATCGGTGCGCTCTTTGCTATCGACCAATTCGAGGTTTTGCGATAGCATATCGATGTCGCTGTTAAAACGGCGCAAACTTTTGAGTGCGCTTTGGCGTGCCTCGGCTTCTAATTCGGCATGGGCGGTTTGTATCGATTCAGCGTTGGTACAGGTATTGAGCTGCGCCTCCAAGCCTTTTTTAATTTTTTCGTATTTGGAGGTCAAATTGCGGCTTTCGTCCAAGTCGGGGCGTTCCCACCTAATTTTGGCTATCAAATTGCGGGCTTCTTCGCATTGGCGTTGGCGCAACATTTTTTCTATGTCTATAACGCGCCGATTTAGTTGCTCGATATTTTCGCGAATGGCAGCCCCTGCCGCTATCGAAGTGGGGTCGGCGGTGGGCGAGCTGATAGTTTGCGCAGGAGGGGTAGGCAATTGGTCTACAACCGATGGCTCGTCTTTTTTGTTGCGGTAGCCGTCCAATAAGAATTGGTAGCTGGCAAGGATCAAGCCCGCAACAACACTCACTAATATGGGAATGAGGATCTCTTTTCTGATATTCGAACCTGATTCGTTAGACATACGTTACATAGTGTTTGATTGGGTGATAGAATAATATTTTGGGGTAGTAATGCTGCTGTCCAAGCCTGTTTTTGGGTATTACGGCTGATTTGTGAGAAGTGCGTTTTGCGAGTCGTTTTCTTTATCGTATTAGTATCCCGTCTTTTGTTGGTCGGAGGCGCGTAGGTTGATATTGTATTCTACGTGTTGATAGGGGCGTATTTTTTTTCCACGTAGCAGATACCATGTTTTCGTAAATTCGACCCCAAAAAACAAAATTTGGAGCGAATAAAATACCCATAACAACACTACCACCAAAGAACCAGCCACGCCGTAGGCATTGACGCTATCGATACGGCTGAGGTAAATGCCAATTAAATAACGCCCTATGCCAAACAAAATCGTAGTGACGACAGCCCCTAACCAAACATCTTCCCAATCGAGCTGTACGTCGGGTATGTATTTAAACATAACACTAAAAATCAGCAAAAACAAGAGATATGATGTAATGAAATTACCTATATAAATATAATGCGACCATTCTGCGACCCATTGCGATACATAAGCACTTAACGTACTCAGAACAGTAGTAGCTATCAGCCCTGTGGCTACAAACGCGCCTATACTCAACAGCATCACCATAGACAATAAGCGTCCTTTGATAAAATTCCAAACCACATTTCCCTTCCCTGGTTTCACACGCACCCGCCAAATCGTATTAAATGATGCTTGCAACTGTACAGATGCCCCCATAGCACTTAGCCAAGCACTTAGTATACCGATGAGGGTATAGCCTAAATTGGCTTTGGGCTGAAATACAGCATTTTGGGCAATGCCCATGACAAAAATAGCTGCTTTTTCGTCCAAAATTTCGTGCAATTGGGTGTATAGCTGACCCTGTATCGATTGGGCATCGATAAATTTGTTCAATAATAAGGTGATGAGCATCAGGGCAGGAGGCAACGACAATATGACATAAAAAGCCAAAGCCGCCCCCAGACGAGGGGCATCGTCTTCAAAATAGGCGTACACCGTATCCCGCAATAGTATCCAAATAGTACTTAGGGGCATAAAAAACTGCTGTCTAATAAGGCATTGACCCGCAAAGATACGGTTTTGACTGGGCTAATTGCTCAAATTGCTTGGCATTTATTGCTCGTATGGCTTGGGCAGAGGCTTAATAAAGCGATATTGGGCTTATCGCGCTCTATTGAGGGTCCGATTTTGCCATTGCCGAATGGACATACCTGCTAAATGTGCTTGAATCCAGGTTTGGAAGTGAAAGGTTTCTAAAAAATTGGCTTCAAAGGGTTTTTCTTGGGTCAATTGTTCGGTTTTTGCCAGCAGGTCGGCGAGTAGGGTATTTTCTGAATGGCGGTCGGGGCATTGCGTCAATTTGTTGAAATATTTTAGAAATAATCGTTCTATGGCGTATAATTGTCCTTCTTTTTCTAAATAGCGGCGCACTGACCGTATGGCGTATTCGAGCAATAAGGTATTGCCTAATTCGTAGTGAAAAATAAGCCGATAGAGGCGTGCAGCCGCTCTAACATCTTGGCGCAAGTCTATGCCGCTGCTCAAATTGATGATATCGTCGGCAAAAGTCAATGCTTTCTCATACTGTTTTTCCATAAAGCAATAAATCATGAAATTGACTTTGAACATCATATAATCGACGGGATTAGCACGGCTGCCGAATGTTTGGTATTGTTGGTCGGCTTTTTCTAAAAAGGGCAATAGGTCGCCGTATTGGTGGCGCATTTCCATAATAGCCGCTCGAAACAGCGTAAAGACTTTAAAATGGGAGAACCGCGCCATTTCGTGATATTCTAATATTTGCTCATCAAATTTTTCGATATAATATTCTATCGGTTCAGGTTTTTCGCTGCGCACGCAGATGCTAAAAAAATTGTTCAGTGTATTGATATAACGCACGGGCTGCTGTGCGATGATACGCGGGTGTTCGTTCCACAAATCGACTACTGCTTTCATATATTCAAATGCACTTTCGTCGTCGTTGCGTATAAATCGCTCTATCATCAAGCAGGTGAGGTACATGTTTCTCCAAGAAAAACCACCTTTCTCAACCGATTGACAGGCGCGTATCTCTGCCATCAACTCATCAAGCCAAATGGCATCTTCGGAACTACGCAGAATGCGTTGCTTTCGCCAAAAATGATAGAGGCGTAGGTATAAAGCCATCAATTGGTGAAAATCGGCGAGGTTCTGTAAGTCTTGTTGTGCTTGGTCAAAAGCTACGAATAGTGTATTTTCCCAATCGGCAAAGCCCGTTTCCAAAAAAATGGGTCGTTCTACATGAAAACATTCTACGAGTTTGAGGTCTAAGTTTTGGGTTTGCGCTATCTGTCGTGCCTTATCCAATTCGGTTTGGGCGGCTTTGTAGAGACAACGCTCTACTAACAGCTCGGCATATTCTATATGGGCATTGATGCGCAAATAGTCGTTGTGATGCTGATGATAAGCACGCAAGCTACACAAAACAAGTTGAAACAAATAGTTTTTAGTGGCTGCCAAATGTTTAGCAAACGATTCGCGGCGCACCTGCTTTTGCAACAAGGTTTCGTCATAATCAGGCAAAGCGTCTATTACTTCAAACAATTTGACGTATAGCACATCGCTGCCGCCAATGCTACGGGCATATTTTTGAAATAGCCCTTTTCATTTCGGCTCAATGACTTGATAAGTTGGTATAAATCGTCGGTAGGCACAGAAAAACGCGCTGAGTTGGTGAAAATAGGTCTCAAAAATAGGTATTTCGGCGTAAAAAATAAAATAGAAACAAAAAAAGCACTTTCTGTTGCCTATCTTATTGCTTTTGGATAGTACTCATAAATGGCTGATTATCAATACATAACGTTATGTTTATGGAGTTCGGATTTTCAAAACTACTGTTTTTTGGTTGGATTTGCCATAGCAGGCTGCGCTATCTTTGCTGCATCAATACCAAATTTCCTTACCAAATTTCTTATCATGAACTCATTTCAAAAAATCTTCTTCGTATGGGCTGCCCTCTGCCTGATTTGCTTTGCCTCTGCTTGCAATAGCGACAACGACGACCCTTGCCAATTCGGTGCTGACGTATTGCCAGAACCCGAATTTTGCACCATGAGCGACTTATCGCAATTTTACAGCGAACTGAGCAATATCGATATTATGGACGCTTCGGGCAATATATTTGATTATGTAAAATTTGAACAATTGCTACGCGATTCGCTCGACAACCAAGCAAAAGGCTGGCAATTTGCCCTAATACACGCTGGCGGCTTTATCAACGGCGGTGCGTCTGACGGCATGGCACGAGACGAAGACGAGTGCTATCCCCAAGAAATGACGGCTTGCACCAAAATCAATATTGCCTCTACGACCAAACTGCTCACAGCGGCAGCCGTACTAAAATTGCTCGATGAAAATGGTCTGAGCATCAACGACCCCGTTGCGCCCTATCTACCTTCGAATTGGAATGTACCTGCGGGTACTGATACGCTGCGATTCAGCGATTTTTTGCGCCACCGAACGGGACTGCAAAGCACAAACGATAATTTTAGCACTACACTCAGTTTTGAAGGGCTACGCACTTTTATCGAGGGTGGCATACAAAACCCGCAATCGTATAACTACCTCAATGCCAATTTTGCACTCATGCGCATCGTCATACCGCGTTTGTGGAAAATGCGTCCCGATTGCCCGCCGCTACTACAAGAAAGTAATATCGACGACATCATCAGCCAAACGTACTATTCAGAGTACATCCGACAAAAAATACTGTTCCCCGCAGGTGTTTACGATGGTTATTTGAAAGCAGAAATGGCAGACCTCCCCATTCCCACGCTGTATTATACCAATGCTGCCGATGGGCAAGGTAGTGGCCTGGGCGATTGGAATGCCATAGCAGGTGGCGGCGGCTGGCACTTGTCTGCATCGGACTTAGCCAAAGTAGTGGCTACCTTAGAAAACGGCAATTCGGTGCTATCGTCCAGCGTGCGCGACGATATGCGCACACTGCGAATGGGCTATTTCAACTGTCCTATGACCATACAAGGACGCGCCTATACGCACGGTGGCGACATCAGCGGCGGTGGTGAAGTGCATGGCTTTGCAGGTATATTTCCTAATAATGTAGCGGTGGCACTGTTTCTCAATTCAGGATTTATTGCCAGTGACGGCACATCAGGTTCGTCCAACGATTTGGTGGCATTGGTGCGCAATATTTATGACCAATGCTGGTAAGTAAGGAGGAAATGCAAACATCGCCCCTATGTGCTAAAAAGCTACATGGGGCGATGCCTTTATTTGCTCAAACCGTACTAAGAGATGCTTTGTACGATAGGGGTTTATGTATCTATTTGGGGCGTTTGCCGCTGTTGTTATTAGATTTGTTCTCACTGCGAGCAGGCGAACTTGGACGGCTCATGCTACCGCTATTATTGTTATTGTTGCTGCGGTTGCTGATATTGCCATTATTGCGTGGGCGGCTATCGCTGTCGTCTCTGCGTTCTAATCGCGGCTTTTCTTCGCGGGGTTGGCTGCGCTGCTCCGACCAATTATTGCGTGGGCGGCTATCGCTGTCGTTTTCGCGCTCTAATTGTGGTTTTTCCTGGCGGGGTTGGCTGCGCTGCTCCGACCAATTGTTTTGCGGGCGGTCGCTGCGTTGGGGTTGTTCAATGGTTGGGCGACCTTTATCTATGCGGTTGTCAGTATCGGGTCGCAGGTCTTTGTCGGGCGTACGGTCGAGGTCGCCGCGGTCGGTGGGGTAGGTATTGCCCTCGTAGCTGGGGCGCACATTATCGCGGTTGTCCGTATTGGGCTGTACAGAATTATTGTTATTGTTATTGTTGGGCGATGTAGGATATTGAGCATTGCCCGATGAGTTGTAGGTGGGGCGTATTGTTGATGAGGGCGTATATTGTATGCCTGTATCCGAATTATCTATGCTGGTGCCTTTGCCCGGTCTGGTGCTACCATTTCCGTTCGTTACCCTACCGCCATAGTTGTCGTGTGTGTTGCGCGGACCGTAGTAGGTATTAGAATTGTTGCCCGAATAACCGTTGCCGCCGCCGTTATTATTGTTATTAGAATAATAGGGTCCATCGTTATAATAGACATACGTGACATGATTGCCCCAGCCCCAAGGATTGTTCCAACCACAGCCGCTGTTATAAGCCCAAGGATTATTCCAATTGTTCCAGCCGCCGTTCCAGCCCCAATGGTTGTGTGCCCAAGGGTTGTTCCAATTATTCCAACGGTTCCAATTCCAGCTATTCCAGCCCCAGCCTATGTTTATGGACCAAGGGCTATTCCAACCGCTGCCCCAGAATGGGTCGTAGTAGATGGTTTGCCCCCAGAAAGCAGCAGGCGAGCCGTACCAAAATCTATCGACATAGCCACCGCTAAAATAGCTCATGCCTACATAAGGGTTATAAAATCGGCGCAGGCGCGATTCATAAAAATAGTCATAGTCGTCATCGTAGGTGATGCCGTTATCGTCATAGTCGTTATAATAGTTGTTGGTAACATACGTATTGCCATTACCGTCACTATATTGCTCGGTTGTGCTATTGCCCGTATAGGGGTTGTAGCTTGGCGAGTGGTACACATCGTCTTGTGCATAGAGTTTGCCTAACGACGACAAGCCCATGAGGCATACAGCCATAAAAACAATTAAGCGTTTCATAGTAAAAATGTGAGTTTAGGGAATTATACACATCTTAGACACCTGCAAAATAGAAAGGTTTAACGTGCCTTCATTTTTTTAGTAGTGTTCGATTAAAGCACGGATAGTTTGGGTATCCTCCAAAATAATAATTCTTTGACCGCCAGTAACGGTAAAATAATAATTTAGCGATTGTAGCTATTTAGGGTATAGGTTTTTTGGGTATGGGGTTTTGAGCTATGTCTATCTGATAAGGCGTGATATCGTTGCATATCCGATTAGAAATAGCTATTCTCCCTACAAGGCTAAATAGTTACGTTTTTTTTATCCAATTTTACCCTTGTATAAGCAACCTTATCGTACCTTTATCGGTTATGTAAAGCAAAGTTGTGTAGCCAAGGTAGAATTGGCTGACAGAAAAACACCAAAACGATTATAATCCGCATTCATACCTTTTACCCTATGTCGAATCATTACTTTTGGGCACAAGCCAGCCTGATGTTTTTCCTTGTTCTTGTTGCTAATACTTGGCAACTTGGGGCACAAATAAACCCCAATAAACCCATAGCTCGCATCGTTGCCGAGCGACAACAGCAACGCTCATCTATCCCAACCTTTCGCCCCCTCAATCCCGCGCAAGAAAACAACTTTTCTGCCCGCACCGACCTACATAGCTACCTGCGCGACGGCATTATCTTAACACCCGATACCAAACACCTCAATGGTATCTTATCGAGCCGCCCCAACGACCTGCGCTTGTCGCTGCCACTGCCTAACGGCGAAAATGTTGCCTTGTCGCTATTCAAAGCGCAAGTATTGACCGACCAATTTAGGCTAACCATCCGCAATGAGCGCGGCGAGCAGCCCTAACATTATGTGCCCGGAGCCTATTATAGAGGCATTGTAGAAGGTAATCCCAATTCAGTAGCAGCCATTAGTTTTTTTGATAATGGCGATATAATGGGCATATTCTCTACCGACGAAGGCAACTTTGTCATCGGACGCATGACCGACCAATTGGGTCGATTTATCCTATACAACGACCGCGATTTGCTCGTTACCAATCCCTTTAACTGCGCCGTCACCGACGAACATATAGACCGACCTATTCCCGAACCTGCCCCGAACCAAGCACAACTGCGCTCAGAAGCCTGTGGCAAACTAATACGCGCCTACCTCGAATGTGATTTTGAATTATACCAAGCCAAAAGTAGCAACGTAACCACCACCACCAACTACGCCACCGGTGCTACAACAACGTAGCAGCAATCTATCAAAATGAATCGATATCTACCCAAGTATCCGAAGTATTTGTATGGACTACCGCCGACTCGTACCCTGCCGCATCAGACCCCAATGCTATTTTAGCCGCCTTTGGCACCTTGCGCCAAGATACATTTAATGGCGATTTGGCACACCTATTATCGGGCGTTAGTTCGGGCGGTTATAGCGGCTTGGCTTGGCTCGGTGTATTGTGTAATACCTATTGGGCACCTCAACAATCGGGGCGTTTTGCTTATAGCCAAATTGCCCATAGCTACCAAGCCCTGCCCACCTATTCGTGGACAGTAGGCTGCATTACGCACGAAATGGGGCACAATCTCGGCTCGCCTCATACCCATAGCTGCTGCTGGACGGGTGGCGCATTAGACAATTGCGTAGCCGTAGAATCTTGCGGAAGCACCTCCTGCTCGCCAGGACCCGCACCCGTCAACGGCGGTACTATCATGAGCTATTGCCATATTACAGGCGCGGGCATTAATTTTAACAACGGATTTGGCACTCAGCCCGGTGACCTCATTCGCGCCGAATACAATGCCGCTGCTTGTTTGCCCCGGCGATGTGCCACCCGTAGCCTCTTTCACCAATACACCTGTATCGGGGCTTGCCGTATCGTTCAATGCTACTGCTACGGGTGCAAACAATACCTATTCCTGGAATTTCGGCGACCCCGCATCAGGCGCATCTAATACCGCCACAGGAGCTAATGCTACGCATACTTTTTCGGCAGCGGGCACATACAGCGTAGCCCTTACTGTAAGCAACGATTGCGGCTCTGACATAGAAACGCTTAACGTAATTGTCACCAACTATACCCCTCCTGTTGTATGTAGTGGTGCGCAAACAATTAATAATTGTTCGGGGGTCATCACCGACGGCAGTTCGGGCGATTATGCGAATAATAAAAATTGTACATGGCTCATAGCTCCTACTGGTGCCAGTTCTGTTACACTCACATTTACGCTATTCAATACCGAAGCGGATTGGGATTTTGTCGATGTATATAACGGTAGTAATGCGAGCGCACCGCTATTGGGCAGTTATAGCGGCACTTCCCTGCCGCCCACCCTTACTGCCACCAGCGGGCAGATGTTTGTGCGTTTTACCAGCGATGTTAGCGTGGTGGACGATGGTTTTTCTGCCAATTATAGCTGCACTATCCCCGAACCTACGGGCAATAAAGTACAAGCCAAAATATACTTAGAAGGGGCTTATAACACTACTACAAATAGTATGGTTTCGGATTTGAATACATCGCTGCCCCTTGCACAACCGTTTAATGCCGCACCTTGGAACTATGCAGGCACCGAGAGCATTGCCGCCACCAATAATAATATTATCGATTGGGTATTGGTCGAGCTATACGACGGGACATCATCTACTCCAATTGCCCGCAAAGCTGCCTTACTATATACCGACGGCACAATACACCACACCGATGGTTCATTAGGAGCTGATTTTGGTAATAATACATGGAGCGCGGTGCGCCTTAGCATCCGACACCGAAACCATCTACCTGTTATGAGCAAAAATACTATTAATGTGCCCAACCTTACGCCCTACGACTTTACTACCAGCGTTTCGCAAGCCGACGGCGATGCACAAATGCGCGAAATCGAGGGCGTGGCTATGATGCGAGCAGGCGACTTCAACTCCGACGGTACATTGACCTATATAGACTATAACCTCGCTATCTCGCAATTATTAAGCGGTTCGCCGACCAACTATGTCACGGGTGATGCCAATTTAGACCGCAATATCACGAATACCGACTTCGCTCTGTATCTCAATAATTTGAGCTATATGAGCATACCGCTCTTGCGCTATTAGTTGCCAAAATATTCAAAAATACCAATCGCCCGACTAAGCCAATAGCACTCTGTCGGGCGATTTTTACTACACAGCATTTTGAGCAGCCGAAGCGAAAAATCAAGGGGTTATATTCCAAGTTACTTTGCGCCCTGCTACCCACGAATAAGGCGGGTCGAAAGGCGGGAAGTAGGTAGCGCGTAGGTGGCGGGCTATTTTTTCGGCACTCCAATCGAGGTCTATCTCTTTCAGAGCATCAATTTCATGCCTATAATGGTATGACGTACCGCGCTCGGCTATAAGGCTGCTCTGAGAGATTAGCGTATAATTGCCTCGTGCAATATCGCTTATGTGCTGCTGCCACAATTCGCGGGCGGCTTGGCAACTGCGTTCGTATAGGTCTTGCACAAAACAATCGGGTGGCACTTCAAATCGGCGTTCAAACAAAATGTCGCCGCTGTCAATACCCATTTCTAAGCGGTGTAGCGTTACCCCAAATTGTTTGGCTTGGTCTATGATAGCAAACGAAAATTGGTTGCAGCCTCGATATTCGGGCAGCGGTGCTAAGTGCAGATTAAGCGCAATCTGTTTTGCTTTGGCGATGTGGCGGGCTTTCAGTATTTGATGATATTGTACTGATACTATGATGTCGCAATTGGGCAGTTCGTCCAAGTGCGACAATAGCGGTATGTGCTGGGCGGTACAGAAATCACTCCACTGTTGGTATTGTCCAAGCGTGGCATTGGGGTTGGTAGCCACAGCAATAAGCCGCCAATCTAAATTAGCGGCTTGTGCGTGTAATATTTGCAGGCAATCCCAACCTATGGTTTTCGCACCCAAAAAAACGATGTCGGTCATTAAGCAGCGGCAGTATTACCGTTTTCGGGGTTGTGGCGGGAATCTCATTTTGTATTTGACCGATACATCGCCCTGCGTGATGCGCTCTAAGCGGCGTTGCAGTAGGCGTTTTTTGAGCGGCGACAAGTAATCGATAAACAATTTGCCTTCTATATGGTCGTATTCATGCTGAATGACCCTTGCTGTCATGCCTGAAAAAGCCTCTTCATGCAGGTTAAATTGCTCGTCATAATAGCGTATCACGATATCGGATGGTCGCTTTACATCTTCACGAACTTGCGGAATACTTAGGCAACCCTCGGTATATGCCCATACCTTGCCCGTATTTTGTAGCATTTCGGCATTGATAAATACGCGCCTCACGCCTTGTTCGGCATCGGGGGGTGGTGGGTTGCCGTCGTCGTCGTCAAACATGGGTCTGCTGTCAATAACAAACAAGCGGATAGATAAGCCTATTTGTGGCGCAGCCAAACCTACACCATGCGCGGCATACATAGTTTCGAGCATATTGGCAATGAGTTGGTTCAGGTCGGGATATTCGGGAGTAATGGGGCGTGCTACTTGGCGCAATACGGAGTCACCATAGGCAATAATAGGTAATAGCATAGAAAGTGATATTTATTTTTTATCTTTTTTCTGGCGTTTATCTTTGGCTTTCAAGCGTTTCGATTTATTAGCACTATATTCATAGTCGTTTAGGTATTTGTCTATATATTGGTCTAACTCTGCATTATTATCATTCGTTTTAGTAGTAGCATTGTTAGCAGGGGTAGCACTTTTGTTGTCGTTTGCTGCATTAGTGCTGGTGGTGGAGCTACTACTATTAGCTTTGTTGCCCGTATTAGTATTGTTAGTGGGGGCAGAATAGGTATCGGCTAAGTTTTGAGCTGCACGAGCGCGGTCGCTGGCGGGTGTGTAGGGTGCGGCAGTGCTACTACGTTGTGTAGTAGTGGGCGTATTGGTGGTAGTGGTGCGCGTAGTAGTGGTAGCGGTGCTGTTTGACGTATATCGTGGGCTATTGGCTTCGGGATACCAGTCAAATTGAATATTGCTATTTTGTGGGCTTGTGGTCGTAGTGCTTCCGCTGCGCGTGTTAGTGCTTGTTGTTGCAGTGGTTTGGCTGAAAACGGGTATGTCTATCGGCACCCATACGCCATTACCACTTGTCTGTACATGGCTGTTAGTAGTGTTATACGTAGTAGGTGCTGATGTGTAGCGCGTTCGTTGATTGTCATAATAAGTACGGTCTCAATTTTGTTGGCGCGGTGTGCTATATGCTTCCGATATAGTGCCGTAGCTCAATTGCCCTACATTGGGGTCGGTTGTATAGGTAGCTACTTGGCTGCCCGTAGTGGTGTGTTGCCCTGTTGGTTCGTAGCGATAGGTTGTTATAGACGAGTTACCGCTTACGACTTGGTGGTCGTAATGGGTGTTTTGTCCTATTGATACGGGCGGCGTATAGATAACTTCGGAAGGCATGGGTGCTACGCTATATGTTTCTATACTTGTCGTTTTTTTGTCCATTGCCGTATTAGCGACGGTGGGTATAGTTTTATCTTTGTCTGCCTTAGCGGTGCTTGTTGTTTTAGCTACGGCGATGGGGCGGTTATCGGTAATTTTTGGGTCGGCTAAGGTAGTCACCTTTGTAGTAGTAGTGGTATTATCAGCCATTAGGCTCATTTCTATGGGTTTGGCAGGTGCCTCAGTTACTACTGCCAATTTGATTTGGTGTTTTTGGGCGATGGCGGAGGTTTCCTCCTTACTTAGGGGTTTGATGCGTTTTTCGCTATCATATATCATGATATAGGCATCGGTATAACCTGCGTCTCGCACAGTAGCTAAGGTTTTGACGGCGTTTATTTTATCAATATAATCGCCCAGCATAACGCGCTGTATATCGGTGGTGGCTTGTTCGGCGGTGAGCGTACCCAAGGAAGCTACTTTATCAAAATCGCTGCTATTGAGGTATTTATACGCGCCTAACTGTATTTTGTAGTGAGACCCTTTGGTAGTAGCTTGGGTATTGATAGGAATATTATTAGCCGATTTTTCGGCGGTGGTAGTCGCCTCTGTTGTTTGGTTCATTTCTGCGGGTTTAGTAGTGTTGTGGTCGGCGGCAGGGTTGTGGGGCAATGTTTCGGGGCTTTGCCATGTCACTGCGGAAGCATTACCGCGTTGGTTGCGCACGGGGCTTTTCACTTCTACCCATTCGCCGTTATTGTCGGTCGTATAGGTAGCGGGTTGGGTTGGGTGGTAGGTGCGCACCGAGGCGTTGCCGCGTTCATTGGCTCGTGTGGTTGCTGCTGTTGTAGTAGCATCTTTAACGGGCACCCAATTGTTATTGCCCGGAGTTTGTCCGCTGGATGTATAGCTGGGCATACCGCTCGATGACGAGTAGGTAGTCGTATTGCTTACGGTCTGCCAGCCGCCGCTATTATTGCTCATCGTACTAGGGCGAGGTGCGGGTGCGCTGCTCGATAGGGTGGCGCGTTGGGCTAAGGCGCGGTCTAATTCGCCCATGCTCATATCCACACCCACTATTATGCCGCGCTCGTCGATGAGATAATAAGTAGGCAATTTGCTGAGACCATAAGCCGAGCTATATGTCGAGTAAAAATCGCTCACGTGGTTGCTGCCGGGCATTTGGTAGTGCCGCAGGGCGTTGCGCCATTCTTGCTGGTCGCTGTCGAGTGATACTGTATATATACTAAAACCCTTGGCACCGCTAAACTGTGCTTGGTTGTATTTGTCGTGCAGAATGGCTAAGTTAGGGGCTATAAATTCGGTATTAGGCTCCCAAGATGCCCAAAAGTAGAGCAATACGATATCGCCTCTGAGCGAAGCCAACGAGATAGTAGTATTGTTGGGGTCGGGTAAATAAATGTCGGGGGCAGTATCACCGACCGATAAGGGTTTGGCTTGCGCTGACGTGGGCAAAAAGCAGGTGGATAAAATCCAAAATGCCAACGCGGAAACGAATGAAAGCGATTTCATAATGGTATTTTTTGAAATTATTTTTAGATAAGAATAGCGATGATTATTAGACATAAAATTCTTGTTCCCACAAATATTTGCGAGCATAAAGGCGACAGGTTTAATTTTATCTATATGCCCAGGCTGCGCCACAAAAGCCCATTATAGCGAACAATTATTATTATGTAAAATGTGTAATTGCCCCAAAAAACAAGATAATTGTATTTTGAAAAATTTTTAATGTATTGTATTTTGCCTTTTTGCGCCGTTTTGCTACTCTGCATACCCTTTGACCAAACTAAGGCATTAAACAAAAAAACAGGGCTATTTGTTGAGTTTTTCCAACAAGCAATGCTTGCAAAACAAGGAGCGTCCGCTCCTTTGGTTGTCTTGGGCGAGGGTTTGGTATACGCGCATTTTGTCCACCTCTTGTGCGAGGCGCGGCTGTATGGCTTGGGCGGCATAATAGAGCAATACGGCAAGTATGATAACGCCAAGCGTGCTTGCTTTATTATAGTGTTGTGGTCGTTGGGTCATCGCCAATACCCTTTTTTTGAGTGCGCCTGCCCCAAAATGTTGGGCGGCAAAGGCAAAAGTAGGGCTTTTGAGTTTGAGTAGCACTGATACATAGAGCGATACATTGTGGTTGATGCGGCGGAGGGCAAATTGGTCGGCGATTTCTTCGCAGAGATGCCCCAATTCGTGCTGAAAAAAGTAATAAGCGGGATTGACCGCCCATATTGGTTGCAGGCAACCTAATAATATTTTTAGCCATGTATCGCGTTGTTCTAAGTGGGCTATTTCGTGCCACAATACCACCTCGCGCTCTGCGGGAGGCAAATCGTCCAATTCGCGCTGCCAGATGATATAGTTGTGCCACAACTTGAACGAACCCACCGCCAAGGGGCGCGGAGGGTGCAGCAGCGTATAGGTCTTGCCTTGTAGCGACAAGGTTTGGCGGCGGCAGCTACGGCATACCAAATAGACCAAATAAGCAATGCGCAACAGACACAGACCAATCGCTACTATTGCGAGGGGCAACAAAAATGCGCCACACCACGCACTTGCCCACAAGCAAAGGTCGTACCAATGATTTTGGCGAAACACCAATAAATTTTCTTTGCTCACCGCCGTACAATCGCAAAAACGCTCTTGCAGAAGGGCTATTTCGTAGCATACGGGCAGTTCTTCGGGATGGGGGCAATAATCAACACATACAATTTCGGTCACGGGGTGCTGGTGCAGGCAGGTGGGTTCGCCTTCTTGGGTTGCCCAATTGTCTATTATCAGCGGTAACGACATGCTCAATGCTATTAGAAGCAGCAAGGCATACTTGCGGTAGCGCGGTGCAGCAAAAGGGCGCACAAAACACCCATACAGCAACGCGGCTAATATAGAAAGCAGATAGGTTTCGAGTAAATAAGCGTACATAAGTAAAATATACGGCAATAGACAAAAAAGAAATACACACATGAACAATGCCCAATCACCGCCAATGCGAAGCACCAAACTGAACGAGCCGAAGCGTCAAGGAGTATTTTTATCGAGCAAATCTTTTATTTCTTGTAATTCTTGTTCTGATATTTTCTCTTTCGACACCAAAGCCGATATAAGGCTTGATGCCGAACCTGCAAAGGCATTTTCCAACACATTGACAATCAATTGCTGTTGGTATTTCAATTTGCCGATAAGAGGGTAGTATTCGTAACCGCGTCCTACGCTTTTGAAGCCTATAAAGCCCTTTTCTTGCAAAATGCGTACCGTTGTCGAAACAGTATTATAAGCAGGTACGGGTTGTTCCGTCCAACTCTCAACTATATCCTTCACAAAACCGCTTTTGAGTTTCCAGAGGATATTCATCACTTTTAATTCCAAAGGTGTCAGTAATTTGCTCATGGCAAGCTATTTTTTATGTAAAGGTACAGTATGTTGATAGAATGTTGATAACTTTGCACGACTTTTTTTTATTCATTCTTATTTTTTAACGCTCTGCTTGCCGTAATAAGTGCTACAAATGGGCAAGTTCCTTAGCCTCGTTGCCTATATACTTGTATCTCCAATGGGTTAATAGGTTTGTCACTAACACATAAAAAAACAAATACTATATATAAACAATTATATTTTAAACTTGTGCGCATGAAAACAACCCAACTTTTGTTAATCATTGTTGCTTGTCTTGTTATGCCGAGCCGCCCTGCCCTTGCCCAAACCCTTTTGTCAGGTCCCGTACAAATGCACACCACCGACACCCTCAGCAATGTATGGTTGTTGGTGCGCGATGCACAAAAGGTAGAAATGACCATTTTTGACAGTACCTACTCGTTCCGACAAACCTATACCGCACTCACTGGCATGCCGCAAGAAGCTACTGTTTTGCTACCTTTCCATAACCTGCAACCAGCCACCACCTACCGCTACCGCATCGTATTAGATACAACCTTGTGCGCCCAAGGCACCCTACACACCCTGCCCGCCGCCCAGCCCAACGCTTGGAAAGATATATCATTTTTGGCGGCTTCTTGCGCCTCAGTTAGCGACGGGCTTTGGCAAAAATTGGGCATAGGAGCTAAAAAACGTCCTTTCCAAGCCGCAAAACGCACCCAAGCCGATTTTATGCTGTGGCTGGGCGACAATTTTTATTACCGCGCAGGCGAATGGAACGATAGTAGCCGTATGTGGCGGCGCAACGTGCGCACCCGAACCTACAAACCCCTACGCCAACTCTTAGAAACACGACCCAATTATGCCATCTGGGACGACCACGATTTCGGTGCCAATAACACAGACGGCAATTTTGAGACTAAATATTACTCGCTCGACCTATTCAAAGAATTTTGGGGCAATCCCAGCTACGGAATAGCCGACGAAGCCGGCGTATTTCACCAATTCAAACAGCAAGATGCCGAATTTTTTATGCTCGACAGACGTTTTAAAAAAATACGCGGCAGCAGTGCGTACAGCGAAACCCAATGGCAATGGCTATTCGAAGCATTGCTGCAATCTAAGGCTACGTTTAAATTTATTGTAGGGGGCGTACAATTTTTGCAACCCAAAGCCTTCGGATTTGAGGCACTAAGCAGCTATCCGCCCGACCGAGAGCGGCTGCTTGGGTTTATCGAAAAAAACAACATCAAAGGCATCATATTCCTAAGCGGCGACCGACATTTTGCCGAACTATACCGCCTACCCCGCACCAATACCTACGACCTTTGGGAAGTAACTACGTCAGGCGTCAATACCAACGGCTCGTGGCTAATGACCCAAAATAGCCCCAACAACCCTGTTGCCGTACCAAATACGAAATATACGGGCATGAACTATGCGCGTTTTACGCTATCGGGCAATGCCAGCAACCGCCAATGCAAAGTAGAAATGTTCGATAAAAGGCAATATCCTATACGACCATAGCTGGTCTGCCACCGACTTGGGCTATTGAGTAGCCAACTATCGTTATGCCGACAATTACAAAATATGTATTATATGTATAAATTTTAAGCCATTTTTAATAAACGATTAGTAGCTATTTAGGGTATAGGGTTTTGGGTATGGGGTTTTTGAGCAATACTTATCTAATAATGCCTGACATCGCTGCATATTCCCCCTACAAGGCTAAATAGTTACAATGATTAAGTGCTTAATCCCCCCGAACTGCATGAATTGAGTTAGCTAAAATTAGCGTAATCCGTGGCACAAATAATATATTTTATAAACATAACAAAAATCAAACATGCAATTATTTAATAATTAATTGATTGCAATTAAAAAATTATTATGTTTATAATATATAATTGACCATATCTGCCCCGCAAAAAGATAGAAACATAATTGCGCCCTTGGGCTGCCCATTCTAACAACAATTTGCGCTTACGATTGTTGCTTTAAAATGTTGTTGCTACATCAACACTACACCCTTTTTGCCCAAGCAAACTACCCACTTACCTCCCATATTTTTATATTACACCAAAACCAACCCAAAACCATTCATGAAAGTAACAGTCATTGGCGCGACCGGCTTGGTCGGCAAAGTGATGTTAGAAGTATTGCAAGAGCGCAATTTCCCTGTCACACAACTGATACCCGTAGCCTCACAAGAATCAGCGGGCAAAAGCGTCCTATTCGGCGACAAAGAGATAAAAGTCGAAACGATAGACGTTGCTCTCTATAACGAGCCTCAATTAGCCCTATTTTCGGCGGGTGCTGATACTTCTTTGGAGTGGGCACCCCAATTTGCCGCCCAAGGAACTACCGTTGTAGATAATTCATCGGCTTGGCGCATGTATGCCGACAAAAAACTAATCGTGCCCGAAGTCAACGGACACCAATTGACGGCAGCCGACAAAATTATTGCCAACCCCAATTGCTCGACCATACAAATGGTCATGGCATTGGCACCATTGCACCGAAAATATGGCATCAAACGCTTGGTCGTCTCTACTTACCAAGCTGTTACGGGCACAGGCAAAGCCGCCGTAGCCCAATTGCGCAACGAGCGCAGCCGCATCGACGGCGACAAAGTATATCCCTACAATATAGACCTAAACTGCCTGCCTCATTGTGACTCGTTTACCGACAACGGATATACCAAAGAAGAGATGAAATTGGTCAATGAAACGCGCAAAATATTGAGCGACCCCAGCATTATGGTTACAGCCACCGCTGTGCATCGTACCCGTCATAGGCGGGCATTCCGAAAGCGTAAACGTCGAGTTTCACCGCGATTTTGACCTATCTACCGTTATCCAATTGCTGCAAAAAATGCGGTGTAGCGGTATTGGACAATCCGACGCAATATCTACCCCATGCCCCTTTATTCGCAAAATAAAGACGAAGTATTTGTAGGTAGAATACGCCGGGACAGAATCACCCAGCCCAACAGCCTCAATATGTGGATAGTATCGGACAACCTGCGCAAAGGAGCAGCCACCAATGCCGTGCAAATAGCTGAATACTTATACGACCGAAAAATGTTGTAAAACGAGGCTGCCTCAACTCTTATCAACTACGCGGCTAATCCGCCTATCTGCGTCGAGCCGTACCCAACCGTGGTCGGCAAGCAAGCGCACCGTATTGACGAGGGAGGTCTCGTCAAAATTGGGGTGTTGGGCGATATCCGGATTTTTGCGCATCTGGCGGACCAAATCTTCGATGCCAATGCCTTCGGGTGGTAGCACCGCCAGCACCAAGTCGCGCAGCAATACTTGTGTGTTGGCGGCAGATTGCGCTTTTTTGTGGGCTATACAGATATCGCAAACGCCGCAGGGACGGGTGTCTGTCTCGTCGAAATAAGCCGATAGTGTTTGCGAACGGCATATTTGTTCGTTGCGGGTATATTTGCCGATATTGGAGGCATTGGTTTGGCGTACATCGCGCAAAAAGTTGATGAGTTCGGTATCAAAAATCATGTCACGTGCATCGGCGCGGGCTTGTACAAACGCAAGTTGTGGCAATTGGCGAGCTGCTCTATACGACACAATCTTATGCTTGTGCATATATTGTAATGCATTACTTACATACTCGACCGTAGTGCTACGGTGATAGTGTTTTGATATAAGTTTGCTATTGCTGCCTCACTTATATCGGTGGGCTGCTCATATATAATACCACCATATAAGCGCAAAAGGGCTTTTAAATAAGGCTCTAAACGCGGCTGAGTGACGTATAGTTGGTATATTTGCTGGTCGTTGTATAGTAGAAGTACTTGTGCCGACAGATTATCCACATCGTCTATAGCGAGGTATTTCGATTGGGTCAATACTTGCAGCGATTGGTGTGCTACCAAGGGCGCAAAGTTGAATTGGCGGCAAAACGCTTCTATATCGAAATCGAAGCGGATCCCCTCGCCTGCACCTGTGGCTATTTGGTAAAAATTGGACAAGGCTTGGTAGACCAAACGCACCGTTTCGAGAGGCGGAATGCTTTGGTCGGCATTTTTTCGCAATGTTTTCAGGTCTTCTTCGTTATACAGCAATACGGCGTATGCTTTTTTGCCGTCGCGCCCTGCTCTGCCCGCTTCTTGGTAATATGCCTCTAAACTTTCGGGCGGTTCGGCGTGTATGACCAAGCGCACATCGGGTTTGTCGATGCCCATACCAAAAGCATTAGTGCAAACCATGACGCGCGTGCGGTTTGCCAACCATTCGTCTTGCTTGCGGCTGCGTAGGTGAGCGGGCAGCCCCGCGTGGTAGTGGCGGCAACGCCTCGCGCAGTAGGGCAATTTCGAGATAAGCAGGGCGGAAATCGTAGCCCCATTGCGATATGCAGTGCGCCTCGTCAATAGCTACCATTGATACCGCCATATCGCCCAATTTTTGTCGGAATATATCTGTTTTTAAGCGTTCAGGCGATAAATATAAAAATTTTATGTCGCTATTGCCCGTACATCTATTGAGCAACAATACAATTTCATGCTCGCGCAAAGCCGCGTGTATCGATATCGCCTTGATACCACGCCTTTTTAGTTGCTCTACTTGGTCTTGCATCAAAGCCACCAAAGGCGATACCACTATACACAAGCCCCGTTTTGCCATAGCAGGCACCTGAAAACATATCGACTTGCCACCTCCTGTGGGCAACAAAGCCAAGGTATCGCCGCCCAACAACACCGACTCGATGATGTCTTGCTGCAAAGGGCGAAACTGTTCATAGCCCCAATAGCGGTGCAATAGCTCGTGAATAGTAGGTTCGGGCATAGTCGGTAAAACTAAAATAAGGACAAAGATACTTACTCGCTGCAAAAGTAAGGCTATAATTGTCCTATATAAAACCAATAAAGACCTGAACTTGAGACACAACGCCAAAAAAATACAAAAGTTTTACTAAACTATTGACAATAAGACATAATACCACTACCTTTGCCCAAATTTGCATTACATGCGTGAAAAAAAACAAAATAAATTATAATGAAAAATCTTAACACGAATATCCACCTGCTTTGGCTATCTTTGTGCTTTGCGCTGGCAATGCCCACTGCATCGGCACAATTGACCGTTGAGGGCGGCTTTACAGCCGAACAAATCGTAGAGCAATTAGTCGGTACAGGCGTACAAGTAAGCAACGTCGTCATCAATTGCCCCGACGTAGCCTACGGCACGTTCAACGGCGAATTTTCTAATATCGGCATCAATTCCGGTATTATCTTAACATCAGGCGATATAAACGCCGCACCAGGTCCCAACGATAGCGGCAGCGCAGGCGCAGGCAATGGCGCACCCGGCGACCCTGACCTCGACCCCTTGGTGGGTAGTTGTGGCGGCGGTAGTGCCCCCAGTACCAACGACGCTTGTGTGCTGGAGTTTGACCTCGTGCCCTACTCTACCACTTTATCATTTAATTACGTTTTCGGTTCAGAAGAATACGAAGAATATATCGACAGTTTTAACGACGTATTCGCTTTCTTCATTACCGGCGGCACCGAATACCCCGCAGCTACCAATATTGCCTTAGTGCCCGGCACCAGCATACCTGTATCTATTAATAACGTAAATGCAGGAAACCCCGACATACCAGGCGACACCGGCGACAACCCCGAATATTATGTGGGCAACCCCGAAGGCTTTGAAACCACCGTACAATACGACGGCTTTACTACCGTACTTACTGCTTTTGCTACCGTTACGCCCTGCGAAACATACCACCTCAAATTGGCAATTGCCGACGCATGTGACGGTGTGTTCGACTCAGGCGTATTTTTGAAGCAAACAGCCTTAGCACCAACTATGTCGAAATCGAAGCCTCTGCTGTATCGCTTACAGGTAGCGGATTCACATCTGCCGTTGAGGGTTGCGTAGACGGCTTATTGACTTTCTCGTCCGATGAACCTTTCGATACCGACTTCCCTATCGAGTTTTCGTTGAGCGGCACTGCCGTACAAGGTGTCGATTATACCATACCTACCACCAGCACCGTCATTCCTGCGGGCGAAAGTACTATTACTGTACCTATTACGATGATAGAAGACGGCATCGCCGAAGGCACAGAAACTATTGATATTACATTTGTATTAGACCTCGCCTGCGGCGTAAATCCCATCGTACAAAATGTAACCCTCAACTTAGAAGACTTAGCACCCGTAACGGTTAATAGCGATGTCACTATAACACCCGGTCAAAGCGTACAACTCGAAGCCACAGGCGGAAGTGGTACTTATACTTGGACCCCGCCTCTCGGTTTGAGCAATGCTAACATAGCCAATCCCGTAGCTACTCCTATTCAAACTACTACCTATACGGCTACCTCGCAAGTAGGTGCTTGTACCGTATCAGACCAAATGACCATTACGATACAATCTTGTGACCCCGCTACTGACCCCAATGCAGGCACCGTAGTATTATCTGAAAATAGAATTTGCGCAAATGGCACAGCCATGGCCATCGCCGAAGGGCTTGCCCTCAATTCGCCCGAAGACGTACAAGTATTTATATTGCATAATAGCTCCGCCAACGACCTAAGCGCACCCGACTTTGTCTTGTATGCTACTAACAATACCGGATTTTTCGACAATGTTGACAGCTATCCCACCAACACTCCCCTCTCATCACCAGCATAGCGGGCGACAACGACGGCACAGGCTTCCCCGACCTCAACGACCCTTGTATCAGCATCAGCCCCGCCGAAGAATTAGTATTCTTAGACCCCGTTACAATCTTGGTCGATGAAATGTGCGATTGGAACGCTACCCCCAACGGCATATTCTATGTAACAGTAGAAGTAACAGGCGGCTTACCTGCCTATGAAGGCGGGTCATACGTCCTCACCGGAGACTTGAACGGCAGCATATTGCCCAACGAAAGTTTTACCCAAGCGTTTGACGGTTCGGGTGCTACTCAATTGTATAGCTTATCAGCAACAGATGGCAACAGCTGCAGTGCCACAGCAGGCAATACGTTTATTTGTTACAAAACCGCTATTGAACTACTGCAATATAGCGGCGAAGTAAAAGAAGCAGGCAACGAATTGACTTGGAAAACTGCCTCCGAAACCGAAAGCGACTACTTTACCCTGTCGCGTGCTACAGACGGCATCAATTTCCAAAATATAGCTACGCTTAAAGCCGCTGGCAATAGCCTAAATGCCCAAACATATAGCTACATAGACCGCCAAGCACCCAACGGAACAGCCTACTACCGCCTCACAGAAACAGACCTGAACGGTACAGTTAACAACTTAGGCGTAGTAAGCCTGACACGTCACCGCCAAGCAAGTTTGCACATCAATACAATATCGCCCGTGCCTACTACCGACATCGCTAATATTGCCTTTACTGCCGAAAATGGCAGCCAAATAGGTGTACAACTCTACGACGTGACAGGACGAATCGTAGAAACACGCAACCTGATAGGCAGCGGTAGCCTACAAACATTGTCGCTTGATATGAGCCGCTACACTTCGGGTATCTACTTCGTCGTACTCAACAACGGAAAAGAAGTAGCCACCGAACGCATAATGAAAAAATAAAAAAACCTACAAGGCTTGTCTTAGCCCCTTATAGCCAAAACCAAACTATAAGGGGCTAATTATATAATCTAATGTTCTAACAGAAAAGTTTTTAAGACCATTTTAAAAATGTAAGTAACTGAATATCAAGTAATTATATTAAAAATTAGTACCTTAATTTTTTTGCCAGAACACTAATAACCAAACCCGACTCCGACAAAAGATATACCTTTGGTCGGAGTTTTAATCCTTAATTAGCCATGACCCCCAAAATTTTTGCCCTTCTATTTGCTTGGCTTTTCGTCGTCTCGGTTGCTTTTACTGCTTGCAAAGACGAGGAACCCGATCCTGTCGAACCCAATATGTCTGCTACAGTGACCACTCCCGTCGTAGGTACAAGCAATTTTACCGCCACCACGGTTGTAGCTACCATACAAGGCTCAACACTGAGCATAACGGGCACGGCTGCGGGTAGCAATGTCACCTTATCCTTTGCCGACAATGGCACTACAGGCATACGCAACATAGCGGTGGCGGGACCTGCCTATGCCACCTATACAGAGGGCACTAATAGTTTTACAGGTACAACAGGTACTATAGACATAGATACTTGGGATACAACCGCCAAAACTATCACCGGAACCTTTGAATTTACGGCACAAACCGGCGTAGGTACGACTAAAACCCTCAACGAAGGAAGTTTCGCTGCTTCCTACTAACCTACGAATCCCAATTCGTAACTATTGGTTTGATTTTTAAGTTTCGGTAACAAATTTTGGTCAATGCTGCTTTGTAGCAAGGGCGCGAGCAAGATGTTCAGGTTAATTTTTTACTCAAAATTAGAAATCACTAATAGAAAGAGCGTTTTCTAAGCCCTTTCGGGGCGATATGCCAATAGAAAATAAAGATGGTATAGCAACAAAAGCCCCGTAGGGGTGATATCCTAATGGTCTGCGCTATAAATTGTAGCAAGGGCGCGAGCAAGATGTTCAGGTTAATTTTTTACTCAAAATTAGAAATCATACCTCTACGATTGTGCATTGCGCAAGATGGAGCAATTAGACTTAATTGTCATTGTTCGGAGGTATTCATACGCCTATTTTTTCGTGCAATTGCTGTTTAATGCCGCCAAACCATTCGTCGCGCAAAATACTCAGTACGATACTGCTGCGGCGGCCACCGTCAGATTTTAATCGGTCGTGGCGCAAAATGCCTTCGGGTGTGCAACCGATACTTTTCATAGCGGCAATGCTGCGGGCATTGTTGGCATCGGCTCTAAATCCGACGCGCTCCATGCCCAATTGCTCGAACGCAAACGACAGCAATAGCCATTTGCAATGCTTATTCAGACCTGTGCCCCTAAAAGCCGCTGCATACCATGTATAGCCTATTTCTAAGGTTTGCTGGTCAAGCACCATGTCGTAATATCGCGTGCTGCCTGCATATTGTTCGGTCTGCTTGTCGAACACCACAAACGGATACTCGCGCTGCGCTTGGCGAGCGGCTAAGGCAGTGGTTATATATTGCTGCATACCCTCGCTGCCTGCTGCTGATACCAAAGAATAGTGCCAAATATCGGGTTGTTGCAGGGCGTAGGGCAATAGCTGCTCGTAATGGCCTAACGAAAGCGGGATAAGCCGCACGCAATTGGTCTCTAATACGTAATCGTGGTCAAAATTGAAAGGAGACATAAGGTCTAACGGGGCTAAATGCGAGGCAATCAAATCGTACAAAATAAGTGGGGCTATTGTTCCGCCACAAAGGTACGGAATAAGTAGCATAGCCATAGCAACGATGGGTTAAATAATAGCAAAGCCCTATTTTGGCGCGAAATAGAACAAACAATACCTTGCTTTGTTATCTTTGTAGCGTCCCGTCCTTATTTTTAGCGGTTTTGCACTGCAATAATTGGTGGCAACCCATAAAAAACTACTATCCTTTTCCTTATTCACCACTTTTTATATGCGCTCTCGCATCAATTGCCATTATTTTATCGCGCCCTTTCTTGTTATATGCACCTTGCTTGGGTTGCTATCGGGCTGCGAAGCCCGCACCGAAGGAATTCTTGCCGACCGCTTAGAGGTCGAAACCTTAGTGAATCCCGCTGTTGCCAACCTCACCACAGGCACTGAAGTACGCGCTTGGCTCATTGGCGACAGTGCAGTCATCGGTTTTGGTGGCGATTATGCGTTTTATACGCCTAACGATTTTGATTCGCTATTTGCTGTATCAGACAACGCCGAATTAAAAACAGGAAAATTATTGTTCAATGATTTTGAGAATTTAGTTATTCAGACCAGCACACCCAGCAACGACCTCGTTATAGAGCAAGCCAGCAACTATGGTAGCGAATATAGCCTTAAAGTGAGCAAAGATAATTTTGAGGAGCGCGACGAGGGCGGCATCAATATACAAGGGACGCACCAATTCGAAGCCGCCGCCTTTGCGGGTATTGATGTGGGTTGGGTATTTAGTAACTATACGGCTATATCGGGACAAGAAATATTTGATAACGGAATAAAAGTATATAGTGTTATCAAAAATGGTTTTACGGGACTTACCGAAATAAGCCTTATCTCCGAACTATCAGCCGAATACGTGCCTGTCGAAGCGGCATTTTTCAACGCCTTGTCGGGTTGGTTGCTGACCCGAAAAGGCAATCAAAATTATCTATTCATCACCGGCGACGGCGGCTATTCGTGGCAAGGTCCCTACGACGTGGGCAATGCAAACGGCGAACTAATGACTCAAATTGCCAACTACGACCCACAAAACCTATACCTATACAGCCCCAACCATACCGCTATTTACGCCTCGCACGATGGCGGCATCACTTGGCTACGCACCGAACCTACCTTAGCCAACCTATCACACCAAGGCGTTACAGACCTCTATGTGGTGAGTGCGCAAGTAGCATATACCGTCCTGAGCAGTACTCAAGATGATATTGCCTTGATAGGTAGCGTGTTCAGAACGAACAACGGCGGTGCATCGTGGGAAAAAGCCAATGCTAAACCATTATATGCCGAATATATCGACTGCCTGAACGAAGAAACCTGTATCGCCACATCGCGCAATGTCGTGCAGATATCGCGCGACGGCGGCATTACTTGGAAAGTATTGGTCTATCCCTTGTAAAAAAGGGGAGATTGCTCGTTTTGTTCGTAATTATTTAGGCTAATGGGGCATTTTAGCAAAAGCAAAATTCAGGCTTGACTTCTTTTTGTCTTGATACAAAAAAAAGAAAAACAGCACTACAAAGCAACAATAGACGAGCGAGCGACAAAACCACCTAATGTTCTAACGATAATTGCGCTCCAAAATCAATACCTTATTGTACTAACACCAATAGAACTGCTATTGGGCTGCAATAAATTGAAATCGGCTACCGTAACACTGCCGTTCAATTGGCAATCGGCGTCGTTATAAACATTAATGAGGGATATTTGCGTAGCATAATAATTGTAATCGGCTACGGTGATGATACCATCAGCATTCATGTCGGCGGCTTTGAGTGCGTAGGTGCTGCTGCCCATATTTTTGAGCTGTATGTTTCCGTCTTCGACATTAGCAACTATGCGCAAGTCGTAGGCCGTGGCATTGGGCAGTGTCATACTTTGGCTGCTCAGTACCGCTAAATGATTGCGGGTTTTGAGCGATAAACGGTAAGTATCGCCCGCCGTCAAGCCCGTTACTTGTATTTCATTAGTGGCAGCACCGGGGTCTTTGATAGTTCCGTTGGCGAGTAGTAGGGCGGCTTTTTGTGCTACGATGTCGTAGGGCGCGTTGGGTTGGCGCACCTCTACCAATACCCAATCTACTGCATTAGTGGGCAGGTTAGTGCTTTGTTCTGTGCCGTTATACCACCAAGGGGCGCGATTAAATGGTTGGTTGGCAGGCAGCAAATTATTGTTGCGCAGCGTAGTATTCATAGTGCCGCCGCTATAACAACCCTCCAAAGCCGCGCTCATCTTGACGGCTACGGGTGGAGTACTTATCACAAATTCCCATACGCCGCGCCCGTCGCAACCAAAACGCACTTTGTGGCTGTCGGGCAAATACGCTACATCGCGATAGATATGGAGTGGGGTGTATTGCCCACCGATATTATACCATTCGCCTGCGGCTGCGACGTACACATTAAGGTCCTACGTCAGTAGCAGCAAACAAAAGGCTTTCATCTTCGTTGGCAACTATATCGCTCACCAGCGTATTGGGCAATCCGTTGTTCATGGGCATAAAAGCAATGCCATTGTCGTTAGATACATATACGGGGGCATTAGAATAACCACTTCCTGCAATATATACTCTGCCCAACTGCTCGGCAGAAGCCAGTATTGCCGACCCAAACAAGTAAAATGCCTCTGGCCCATCGAAAGCAGCGGTTTGCGTCCAATTATTGCCGCCGTTGATGGAGTAGAAAAACTTGCCCGTTCCCGTCATTACGTAGCGATATTGTGGGTTCAGAGGTGATATAGCCATCGCCGAAATGCTATTGCCCAAATAGCCATCGCCGCCAAAGTCGTAGGGCAATTGGGTATGTGTGATATTGCCTCCGCCATTATAGCTTAGCTCCATGATATGGGCACCGCTGGTGCCGCCACCGCCCACATATACCTTGTCGGCTTGGGTGGGGTGTGCCAAGAGTGGCGGGATCCAGAGGTATTCGCTGCCTACAAAATCCCAAGAGTGCCAAGTAAAATTGGGGTCGGTGTCGGCATTGGGTGCAAAAAAGGCAAAACCTGGATACACTGCCCATAAATCAGCACCACCGTTACCAGATACGGGGTGATGATAATCGCCCGCGATAACTTGGGTAAAACTCGTCAAATCGTCGTTGGCAGTATAGGTGCGCTGAAATCCTTGGTCTTGCGTACCTGCGTATAGGATATTGTTTTGGGTGGCATGGCTATAAAAGCCGTAAATCTGGCTGTTGCGCAAACCCGCTAATGATATATTTTGTACAGTCGTCAGATTATTATCAGATATATACAACCCGCCGTCTGTACCTATCAGGTTAAATTCGGTGCCGTTGCTGCGCATATAAGTAGCAATGCTTGGTATGTCGGCGTGTAGTTTGGCAGATGGATTATCATAATATTCGCCCCAGTCGTTTACGTTGGTAAAAAACGATGCACCGTCGCTACTGCGTTGGGCATTTACCTGACCGACATAGACGCGGTCGGTATTGCTTTTGCCGCAAACCAGCGAGTTGAGGTCGAACAAATTGCCCGATATGCTATTGCGAGCCGTCCAAGCACCCGATTGGCGGCGATAAATGTCGGTAGTACTTCCGTCGGAGTAAGCGGCATATAGAACGGTGTTGGTTCCATTTTCCGCACCTGTCAATACAATATTCTCGCGGTTATTGGCTACGCTGACCGTGGCATGTAGGTCGGGCAAACCTGTTGCGGGATTGATGATATAAATTTTGTTGCGGTTGAGTAGCCAAACCACCCCCGACCCGCCATCTTCTTGTGTCCATAGGGCAAACTGCATAGCACTGCCGTCTATATCTGTGCGCCAAGTTTGCATCGGGGTAAAGTTCTCACCTTTATCTGTTGAGCGGTATAGGCGTGTTACGGGTCCCCAATCGTCAAAGTCCCAAGTATCGCCTATCAAGTAGATGGTTCGGTTGGCATCGTTGGCAACCACCATTCTGCCCACGACACCATAGTTTTCTATGTCTTCCAAACCGTTATTTTGTTGCCAAGTAAGTCCGTTGTCGTCGCTGCGATAAACGCCGCCCGTTGTGCCGTATTCAAACGAGCATACCAATAGGCGTGTGCCACCGCTATTGTTGGGTATTAGGTGAAGGCTGCGTATTTTGCTGATGCGAAAATGGTCGTTCAGCACCTCCCAATTGCTACCGTCTAAGGTCGACCGCCAGATGCTCCCCGATATAGAAGCAGCATAGACCATATTGCTTGTTGGGTCGTAGTCGGTAGCTACAATGCGCCCTGCAATGTTGTTACTGCCTATTTCGCGCCAATAGCCCGTTAGGTTGCCATTGGCAAAGGTCTCCCACGCATAACCCGAACGCAAAGCAGGGACAGGTAGGTGTTGGTGGCTGCGCATCAATTGTAGGCGTGTTTGGTGGTCTATGTCGCGCCAACTGATGCCTGGCGCGGCGCGGTGCATCTGTTCTATATATTGCGCATAGCCGTTATTGGTTGGTTCGTCGCCCTCGGTGCCGCTGCCACTTTCACGCAGGTGAGTTATGGCGCGAATGAGCCCGCCATAAACACTCAAACCAAGAGTGGACAAAATCAGGATACAAATAGATATTTTTTTCATTAAAAAGGACAAAACAGTAGCGTAGCGTCAGTAAAAAAATAGGATTTGAAAGCAAAAGCTATTTGCCATCTTTTCAATTCTTGCACAAATGTAACAATTATTTTTACTTCGTTATGCTTTGATTATCAAAAAATTATCTAAAATATTATAATTTTTTATCATTTATTCGAATAGTTTCGTCACTCGGTTATTCATTAGACTTCTTGCGAAAGTAAAAAATCAAAGATTTAGCCTTACATTTGGGAAATGCAGAAATTACCTTAATCGTTTCGTAACTATTTAGGGTATGGGGTTTTGGGTATGGGGTTTTGGGCAATCCCCATCTAATAATGCCCGAAATCATAGCATATTCGATTAGAAATAGCTATTCTTGGGGGCTGTCCCTATAAGGCTAAATAGTTACATCGTTTCTTAAAATGCCGTAGGCATGTTATATTGGTAGTAGCATCAGGCAGATACGATTCTTAGAATGCCGTAGGTATGGCATCTAACAGTAGGCTTGTATTTTGTGCCGATGTTTCTTTGCTACCAACGTTTTATCCATAGCGGGATTGAGAAGTCATTTTTATGCCATATTACGGGAGGGGGATTTTTATATCTGTTTTTGCCCTACCTTTGCCCCATACCAAGCGCGTTTGTAAGAACATAAGCGAGTTTTTGGGGTGCGCAACTAAGATTTGCTTTTTGTTACCCAAACTACGCCGCGCCGATGCAGCAGGCACTTAGAAGCGTTTGGTGCTTGTAACTATTTAGGGTATAGGGTTTTGGGTATGGGGTAATGAGCAATACTTATCTAATAATGCCTGACATCGCTGCATATTCGATTAGTTCCCCCGACAAGGCTAAATAGTTATTAGTGCTTAACCTTTAAAATTTTCACATTTTATGAAACCCAAGTATCTTATTATTCCAAGCATCATAGGCATGTTTGCCATTATGCTGCTTTCATTTACTTGTAGCCGCCATATCGCAAAAAATGCGAGCAAAAGTAGTACTTGTAGCTTCCTTTTGTCTAAAACCAAACAAGGCGATTTAGCCCTTATTCCGATTGGCAACTGCGCTAATAACAATGCCTACGTATTGCAAATGAAACAAATCCCTGCGGATTTTAAAAATGCTATCTTTGAAAACGTGCAAGCGCAATACGATAATAATTCGGTCAGGCTTTTCAATAGTAACGGCAATCTCTGCTCTTTTACTATCGAACAAAAAACAGGTACCAGCGAAAATGTATATGGCGGTTATGGGTTGGCAGAATTACGCGGTGCTAAATTAAACAGCGACTTAGATTTAGCCTCTCTTGCCAACATTGAGGTTTCACTTCCTGGCGTATGCTCTTGCAGCCCCAATGGTACAGCAAGCACTTGTTCGTCTGGGGGCGAAGGTGCTACCGAATGTGGCATTTCGGGCGGCATAGTCTCTGCTGGATGGGGCTGCTCTGTTTCGTGTGGTAGTAATTACTATGCGTGTTGCAATAATTTTTTGCAGCAACCCGTTATATTTCTCTATTAGGCTTGGATAGTTTAAAGCCCAGCAGTGATAAATGCGCTTTCGGAGGTAAGCACTCGGAAATTAAAGATATTTTCGGTCGCAAGCACATGCGCATCATTCCTCTATTTAGGACTTGGAACTTGGCTATACCTGCCTAATAAGTATCGCAACAACACGAACATCGGGAACCCTTGATGCTCTCTGTCCATCCTACAAGGTTTCGCCTTTTGGGGTTTGGGCAGGGTTGGGGCAGCCCATTCACTCAAACCACCTTTCAAATGCTTTGAAGTTCTTTCCATAGCCCGCGATTTACAAATCGTGGGCTATTTTTATGATAGGCATCGGTCGAGGGCATAAAAAAACGCCACCCATTTGGAATGAGTGGCGTTTATAAAAAGAAGCGGACCGGACGGGACTCGAACCCGCGACCCCGTGCGTGACAGGCACGTATTCTAACCAAACTGAACTACCGATCCGTTTGCTTTTAGTAGTAAAGCGGTGCAAAGGTACGGCTATTTTGTAATTGTGCAATAGTTTGGGCTATTTTTTTTCGATTTTTTTTTGAGACATCGCTTTAAATGGGTTTTCCACGCCATTTTTCGATGGCGATTACTACCAATACCGCCAATATAGCGCATAACATTCCGCCCAATACGTCTAATACATAGTGGTGATTGAGGTATACCGCCGAAAACCAAACGCCCATACCAAACGACAATAGGCATAAGCGCCCCCAAAAGCTGTTGAAATAGTTCCAACCAAACAAAATGGCTGCCATAGGGCTGGCACTGTGCAGCGAGGGCATAGCCGCAAATACGTGAGACCCCACACTATACATATTGCTAAATACGGACAGTCCAAACATGAATCGAAACGGGTAAGGGCTGCGGGAAAAGCAGGTGTATTGGCGATAAATTCAGTACCGTGTAGGGCAATATACCAAGGCGGCGCGGCGGGATAAGCATAATAACCGATATAGCCGATAAAATTGGTGAGCAAAAAGATAACGATAAATCGGCGGAAAGCCGCTTCGTTCTGCCACCATAAATAAGCAGCTATACCCATCGGGACGGGCACCCAACTGAGATAAAACAGCCCTCCCAAGGCATCGAAAATAGGGTGATGATAGATAGCAAAAAATTCGCAGGGCGTAAGGCGCACACCATCGAGGTTGATGCCAAATAAGGCTTTTTCGGCGGCATATAAATCGGCGATGTGTACGGTATTAAACAAATAGTTGGGAAAAGCCCGCATCATATCGTAGGCAACCCAATTGAGCAGAAAGGGCAAAAATGCCAATAGCCATTGCCGCGCTTTGGGGTGAGCATACCATAATCCAAAAATGAGCACACCCATAGCTATGTGGTCGCCGCGCAAGCCAATAACGCCATAACAATAGCTTAGGTACGAGCCTACAAGTAAAAATGGGAAATAGGGCTGGTGGTAAATGTCTTTTTTCAAAATTAAAATGCGTTTGAAATCGGATAGAAATATTTATTTTATGTATGGCTGCTTTGAGCATGGCGCAAAAAATTATTTATAAATTAAAATATGTATAAAGTCTTAAAAATAACTTATTTATACATTTCATACAAATATCATTTATGATAATTTTGCTTTTTTGCACGCTAACCTGTTTTTTCAGTAGAAATACCTATTTGTCCTTATGTTCGAAATAAGGCAATGCCTCTGCTACGACAAAGGTGCTACCGCCAATATACAATACATCGTCGTTGTTCATTTGCGCAGTGGCTGCGTCAATGGCTGCGCTTACTGATGTGTATATAGTGCCTTGTAGCCTGTAGGCAGCGGCTTGCGCGGCGAGGCTATCGGCAGCCAAACCGCGCGGAATATCTGCTTTGGCAAAATAATAATGGGCTTGCGGAGGCAATAAAGCCAGCATTTGACGGATGTCTTTGTCGGCAACCATCCCTACAACAATATGTAATTGCTTGTGTGGTAATTGCTGTAATTGTTGCATGGCATAATTCAATCCTGCGGGGTTATGCGCACTATCCACTACTACTAAGGGCTGCTGTTGTAGGGTTTGCCAACGTCCGAAAAATCGGGTGAGTTTTTTGACATTGAGGAGGGCTTGGCGGACAAGTGCTGCATTGACGCACTCGAATCCTACTTTGGGCAGCCATTCGGCGGCTTGCCATATCGTGCGTAGGTTGTGATATTGGTAGCTGCCCGTCAGGTCGCTGTACAGCGATACTGCATTTGGGGCATTGAGATTGGCAGTTGGCGATAATGGGTTAATGGGGCTTAGGCGACATTCGCTATGGTTTTGGTCGCTGATAAAATGGTCTACGGCATAACATTGGTCGGCAAAAGCGATAGCTGCGCCTTGTTCGGCGGCTTTTTGCCTAAAAACAGGCTCGGTTTCGCTATGTGTTTCGCCTATCACAACGGGCACGCCTTCTTTGATAATGCCTGCTTTTTCGGCAGCAATAAGTGCTAAGGTATTGCCCAAAAATTGGGTGTGGTCGTAGCTGATATTGGTGATAACGGATAGGCGGGGTTTGATTACGTTGGTCGAATCGAGCCTACCGCCCATTCCTACTTCTATCACCGCCACATCGACGGCGTGGCGGGCAAAGTGGTCAAATGCCATGGCTACGGTCATCTCGAAAAATGAGGGTTGCACTTCGTCAAAAAGCGGGCGATATTGGCGCGTAAATTCGATTACTTCGGCTTGGCTGATGTATTGCCCATCAATTTTGATGCGCTCTCTGAAATCGACATAATGCGGCGATATGCCTACAAACCCGTCCGATAGCCTGCTGTTTGTAAGATGGCGGCTAAGGCGTGCGCCGTCGAACCCTTGCCGTTAGTGCCGCCTACGTGCAGAGTCGGGAAACGCTCTTGGGGTTGGTTTAGGGCGGCGCATAGGCGGAGGGTATTGGTCAAGTCTTTTTTGAACGCCGATGCACCAACGCGCTGAAACATGGGCAATTGGCTAAACAAATACTCGATTGCTTGGGCGTAATCCATCGTTGATAGACAAAAAGAGGATATTGGTTGAATTATTTTGGCGGCTTAACAGACAATAAAGACTTTTGCTACTCCAAGCTCGGTACGATTGCTTGTGGCAAGTACCTGCATAGCAAAATCATGCCCACAAACGCAGTTGTTGCTACTTGCTGTATAGCTTTGGAGGCACGATAGTTAGGGTTGTCAATTTTGCCGCAATATTACGCATTATTACTCATTTTTTTATTTATCGATGAAACACGTATTTTTTGTTTCCTATTTCATTGGTGTTTTATGCATGACCATATCGGCACATGCCACCCAAAACGCCTATCCATTTAGCGTAACCATAGACCCTACGCACATCGAAATTGTGCGCGACTTATGGGGCGTTCCGCATATTTTCGCGCCTACCGATGCCGAAGTTGCCTACGGATTGGCTTGGGCAAATGCCGAAGATGCCTTCGAACAGATGCAAGAAGCCTTATTGGTAGGCAAAGGCATGTTGGGCAGGGTGCGCGGCGTAGAAGGAGCCAAAGCCGATTTTTTCCGCCACGCCATAGGCACTGAATCGATGGTAGAGCGTCAGTTTGCTACCGATGTAAGCACCGATTTTTTGCACTATTTGGAGGGTTATTGCTTGGGTGTCAATGCGTTTGCCAAAGCCTATCCCAAGCGCGTATTGCTCAAAGATGCTTTTCCTGTTACGCCCAAAGACGTAATACAGAGTTATGTAGTGGCATTTGCGTTTTTGAGCGGTGTAGGCGATGCCATAGGTGCTTGCGTGTCGGGCGATTTTAGCCGTTGGCAAAAAAGCATGGGCTTGGGGTCTAATGCTTTCGCCCTCAATAGCAGCCGCACTACCGACGGGCATACCTATTTGTGTACCAACCCGCATTTTATGGTCGACGGGGCTTTGTCGTTCTACGAAGCGCACCTCAGTAGCCAAGAGGGGCTTAATGTAGCGGGAGCCTTGTTTCAGGGTGGTGCTTCCATATTTTTGGGCAGCAACCAAAACTTAGGCTGGGGTATGACCTTTAACCATTTTGACCGCGTAGACATCTATGAATTGACCATGCACCCCACCAAATCCAATTTTTACGAATTTGATGGCAAATGGTGCCAATTAGAAGAACGACCCGTAAAATTGAAAGTAAAAATAGGTCCTATAACGATACCCGTGCGCCGCAAAAGCTATTGGAGTGTGCATGGTCCAGCGTTTAAGGCTGAAAATGGCAAATTTTATGCTGTGCGTGCGCCCTCTTATGCCACGCTGAAATCTGCCGAGCAATATTATCGCATGAACAAAGCACAAGACTTTGGACAATTTAAGGAGGCACTACAATTGCAAGGCATACCGATGTTTAATATCGTATATGCCGACAAAGACGACAATTTGTTGTATATTTCTAATGGTCTATATCCCAAACGCGAAGCTACCGACTGCGACTGGAAATGTGTCGTGCCAGGCAATACCTCGCATACACTTTGGACAACTTGCCACCCTGTAGCAGAAATTCCGCAGGTCGAAAACCCCGATTGTGGCTACGTATTCAACTGCAACAATACGCCGTATAGTGCTACTTGTGCCGCCGAAAACCCACGCCCTACGCTACCCTCCTATGCCAACTCGCGCCCTGGCGAAACTAACCGCTCGCTACGATTGATAGAATTATTAGCAGAGCGCGAAAAATTCGATTTTGCCGACTTCAAACGCCTCAAATTTGACCACCAATACCCCAAAACAGGCAAATTTATAGAATCACTGCAACCCATCTACGCCATACAACCCGCCAAATATCCCGACATTGCCCCTCAGATAGCCATGATGCAACGCTGGAACCGCAGCGCAGATTTGGACAGCATTGCACCCACCTACTTTTTGGTAGCTATTGAAGAACTATTCAAACGAAAAGGTTTTCTGGACGATGAACCTTTTATGTTCGGATTTAGTGCCACCGAACAAGAGTTTATTGACGTGATAAGATATGCCAAAGACTATTTGATAAAACATTTCGGCACCTCCGATATACCTTTGCGCCAAGTGCAGCGATACAAGCGCAGCGACGGCGACTTCGGCGTAGCGGGTTTTGCCGATGTAATGATGGCAAACTATGCCCAACCGCAAAAAGATGGCAAATATAATCTACTATTCGGCGATACGTATATCCACTTTGCCGATTTTAACAAAGACGGCTTGCAACGCTTAGAAACCTTGTTGCCATTTAGCCTATCATCGGCAAAAGGCAAAGGCTACGCCGACCAATTAGAGCTATATAACCGCCAAACGACGAAACCCATCTATTTAGACCGCCCGCAGGTGCAAAAAATAGCCCAACGGACTTATAATCCGCAAAAGGAAGTAAGGGGCAAACAAGGCAAACCTTAGCCGTCAGACCCAAGCCGAGAAAAATATGCTGCGGCAGCTTGTATGTTTCTATCCTGCAAGCTGCCGTATTATTTATATACACAAACAACAAATTATCATTGCTGCACAAATAGCGTGCTTGCAATTTTTGCCCTCCAAACACTACAAAATTGCCCAATTTCAACTAACTTTGCCGCTGCACTATTGCGTTATACAAATACCAATCATAAGAGGCAATGGCACTACACCAAGCACCAAGCGCAGACCAACACACATCGGCACACGACCACGACCACCAAACTTGGAGCCGCCGACAATTTTTGGCTATGTCGGGCATAGCTACTTTGGGCGCATCGCTACTATTTCACAAAATACCCATTCGGGCGGCAGCACCCTCGCCGCTCTTGGCTGCCCTAAGCAATGCCTCTACCGACCGTTGTTTGGTACTCATCAGGCTAAAAGGCGGCAATGACGGACTGAATACCGTTATCCCGCTCGACCAATATAGTAGTTACCAAACCGCCCGCCCTACTCTCGCCATTAGCAACGCCAATACGATTGCCTTAGCAGATGGCTCCTTGGGTATCAACAATGCGTTAAGCGACATACACCCCTTGTGGCTCGATGGAAAAATGAAAATTGTGCGCAATACAGGTTATCCGAGCCAAAATCTATCGCATTTTAGGTCGTCTGATATTTGGGCTACTGCCAGCAATACAGCCGACGTATGGTACACGGGCTGGGCTGGGCGTTATTTCGACCGCGAATATCCCGCCTATTTTACAGCATCGCCGTCGGTACCGCCCGCGCTGCAAATAGGGTCTGATAGCAATTTGATGTTTCGCGGCGGAGCGGGCAATATGGCGTTAGTGCTCAACAGCGTAACAGATTTTTATAATATCGCCCAAACAGGCAACCTCTACGATGCCAATGATATACCACCTTGCTACTATGGCGAAGAGTTGAGCTTTATGCGCACTATTACCAATAGCTCGGTGCGTTTCTCAGATGTTGTGAAGGCTGCCTACGATTCGTCAAGCAACAGCGTAAGCTACCCGACAACCAATAATAGGCTCGCCGAACAATTGGCTGTTATTGCCCGCCTCATCAAGGGCAATTTGGGCACTAAAATTTATATGGTTACGCTTGACGGCTTCGATACACACTCTGCACAATTGACTACGCACAATACCTTGCTTACGCGCCTTGCCCAATCGGTCAAAGCCTTTACAGACGATTTGACGATTGGCGGCAAAAGCCAAGATGTATTGATTATGACGTTTTCGGAGTTTGGTCGGCGCATAGCCCAAAACGGCTCGGCAGGAACCGACCACGGCGAGGGTTCGCCCTTGTTTTTGTGGGGCGATGAACTGAACGGCGGCGGCATAGTGGGCAATGCCCCTAATATTACTACGCCTCCTACAACGGGCAATGTAACATTCGAAACCGATTTTCGCAGCATCTATGCCACTATCTTGCAAGATTGGTTCTGCTTAGACCCACTACTCACCGATGCTATCATGGGTAGTTCGCAGCAGCGCATCAGCAATCTGGTCAATGCCTGCCAACCCTCAACCGATGCAGGCGATTGGGCTGTGCTACTCGGACACCAACCCGACCTCGAACAAAGCGGGCATATTATGCTCAAATATGCCGTGCTGAACAAAGGAAATGTGCGCTTGCAAATACTGAATACAGCAGGGCGTGCAGTGGTTACGCTATTCAACGAGTTTAGAGAAACGGGCAGCTATATCTACGACTTTGTGCCCGCCGCCTATCGCCTACCCGCAGGCGAGTATATCTACCAAATAGAAGCAAGCGGCAAACAATATAGCCGCTTGATACGCATAGGTTTTTAGCGATAAATAAATAGCAATTTACACTTTAAGTAATTTACGCTTAATGCCTGAAATCGTTGCATATTCGATTAGAAATAGCTATTCTTGTGGGCTGTTCCTACAAGACTAAACAGTTATAATTGTAATAAAAAATTTACAATTTCACAACTCGCTTGTTATTAACAGAATACGAATTGTTAAATTTTAATACCGAAAATTGCTGACCTTATCCAAGCCACCCTCAACAATCAACAAGTTATCACAAAAAAATAATAAAATAATGACATGAAAAATAAAATATTTATTTTCACTGCTCTTGTATTTTCGCTTATGGCTTGTCATAAAGATGCAGACCGTTTTTCGGGTAATTACCCTTGCTGCTTCCAAGCAACTATTGATTACCTTCTCAGTCAACCAACAATACATGCGAAAATAAAAAAATATAAATTTAACGATGAATACGTATATGGTCTTGATTATACGGCAGATATTTATCATCCTTCTTATCCGGTTTTTGATGAAAATTGCAAAACACTATTTGAAGTTGGTGGGATTGGGAATGATAACTTTGATAAGATGAAAGAAGCCGAATTTCTCGAAGTAGTATGGGAAGACCCAAGGTAGCTAATAAATTGCTTTTGGCTTGAATATCTCAAAATGTACTAATGTTCTGGCAAAAAAATTAAGGTACTAATTTTTAATATAATTACTTGATAATCAGTTACTTACATTTTTAAAATGGTCTTAAAATTTTCTGTTAGAACACTAAATAATCTGCCAACATCGCCTACCCGACAAGGCTTGCGTCCTGGCTGTGCGGACGTTTTGCGTACTAATTTTCAGTGCAAATCCAGAATTATACATCAAAAATCGCCCCTACCTGCATCATCATGGAACCTTACTTTTACGATGCCGCTACGTTTGCTTGGACAGCAACCTTAGAGGCAAATTGGCAAACGATACAAGCCGAATTGCGCCAAGTGATGAACTTGCCCGCCCAACTACGCCCCAATAGCGAACAATGGTTTGCGGCACACCCACATTATGTAAAATCGACTTCGGGTAATCCGATAGCTTGGAAAACCTACGAATTTGCATTTTTTGGTATCTGGCAACGCACTCATTGCCACGCTTGTCCCGAAACCTACCGCTTGCTGCAACAAATACCGCAATTAGTGACAGCACAATTTTCGCTCATGGAGCCGCATACCCATATCCAACCCCACAAAGGCTATACGCGCATGGTATTGCGCTGCCATCTGGGTTTGGTGGTGCCTTGCCCCGACCAAGTAGCCTTGCGCGTGGGCGACCAAACACGCACTTGGCAAGAGGGAAAAGTAATGGTTTTTGACGACAGTTTTGAGCATGAAGCCTGGAACAAGTCAGAACAGCAACGCGCCGTATTGATGTTTGACATAGCCAATGATGCTTGGGGCTATACCGCCGACCAAATCTGCCGCCATAAATTAACGACTATAGCCGACCCCTTCCTGCTACATATTGCCGACAATGCTACTTTGGTTGCAATGGTACGAGCAAGGATATTTTCCGCATAGCATTTGAATAAATATCCACTACCAACCAGACAACTTATGAAAGCAGCACCCTATCGTCTCTTATCCATCATTAGCATTTTCGCCGTTCTGCGTCATTCTGGACGCTGCGGGCTATACTTGTTATGCTGCATGGTGTCGGTCAATTTGTTGGGGCAAACGACCGAAGCCCTAAGCATACCTACTGCTGCCCAAGCGTGGCTGAGTACAACCTTCAAAATAGACCTCGCACAAAGATGGCGCCTCGCCCTATCTGCCCAAGCTCGAAGCGACGACGACCAACGCCATTTAGTAGACCGTTTGTTTCTCGAAACCATATTGCGATACGACCTGCCCAAGGGATTTGTCCTAAGAGCGGGCTACCGATATGGGCAGCGACCCGAACGAAACCCACAACACCGATTTTGGAGCAATGCCAGCTATACGCCCGATTTGGGCAAACACTGGATACTGAAACTCACTGCACAGTGGCAAACAGATATAGTGGCGCAACGCCCCAACCAATCGGCACTGCGCCCACAAATAGACTTGGCTTATCGACATCGCAAAAAATCGAAGCTCGTGCCCGAAATCAATTTCGACCTATTTTACCGACTCGACTACCGCTACCAAACCGTAGAACGATACCGCATAGGCGGCGGGCTGTCTTATCCTATTCATAAAAGAGGCGATTTGTCCGTCAAATATATGTGGCAACGAAGTCTAAATATCGACATTCCGCAAATAGACCATATTATCAGCGTAGGCTACGATTTGGATATAGGACCCAAATTGAAAAAGGAGAATAAAAACGATAAACAAAAGGAAGAAACACAGCCCAACACACAACAATGACGAGCGGAGGGCGCGGAGTGGGTGTTTTTTTGGGATAAAAAAGCACCTTTTGCAACTTAAACCTTAACTTTGTGCTTTTGTATAGGATAATTAGCACTAAAAACATACGGCTAATTGTTGCTAACTGCCTCGTTCATCGCTTATTATTAAAAGTGGCATTACAAATTGCCCCTACTTTTTTTGATGTCACAACAATAATTGTTTGTAACTATTTAGCCTTGTAGGGAGAATAGCTATTTCTAATCAAATATACAACGATATCGGGCATTATCAGATAGACATAGCCCAAAACCCCATACCCAAAACCCTATACCCAAAATAGTTACAACTATTCATAATAAAATTTAGTTTATATTTATTTTTATGCCCTCGATACAATTACAGCCCGACCTCAATTATATAGCCGTATTGCTGCAAATAGGCATCGCCTTGGCGTTTGTATTGTTTACTTATGCCGTCATCGCAGTAGCAGGACCTAAGCTCAAAGGCAAGAACAAAGATGAAAACTTTGAATGTGGCATCGAAGCGCAAGGCAACGCACGGGTACCCTACTCTATCAAATATTTTTTGGTTGCTATATTGTTTGTTCTATTCGATGTAGAAGTAATATTTCTATATCCCTGGGCGGTCAATTTCAAACAACTTGGCTGGATAGGCTTGGTCGAAATGACCCTATTTGTCGGATTTTTCTTGTTTGGTTTCTATTATATCGTACATCGCGGCGCGTTGAAATGGGAATAAAGAACGGTAAGAAAATAAGCTAACAACTTACTTGCAGGCGTTTGGCATAAACGCTTTTGGTATTCGCTCATCATCTTGCCACCTCGTTTTTTGAACATACATTCCCAAGCATTTTTTTAGGGCACAGGAACTGAGCACAAAGCAAAAATTTGACCCAAAAACTACGCGCCGTTAATAGGTTTTTCGCCCCAAAATATAGACTTTTATCCCTCTAAAATTTAACACTTCCTTTTTATCCGCCATGCAACGTAAAAAACTAAATGAGTTAGCGGTTACGCTCGAAAAAATTAACTATCTCTACCGCGCCGTTCGCAAAAATGAACAAGCCCCCAAAAAAGTAGAGTTGGCACTACTCAAAAAATATGTCATTGACCTGTATGACGGTTTTATCGAATTAGAATTGCCCGAAACTGCCATTGAACAAAAAAACACCGACCAACAACCCGTAATAAAAGAACAAGCCCCGCCGCCTCCTGTCGTAGTGGTGGAAGAAAAGCCTGTTGTTGTGTCCGTAGTAGTAGAAGAAACGCCCATTGCTGCTCCCGAAACCGTCGTAGTAATAGAAGAAACGCCCATTGCTGCTCCTGAAACCGTCGTAGTGGTAGAAGAAACGCCACTCCCCAGTACCAATACTGCCGACAAAGACAGCGGCATACTATCGGCACTCAAAGAAAAAGTAGCCGACTTGCAAGACGACGTAGCTCACCTAAAAGCCAACTTAGACGAAACCTACAACAACGCCATCAATACGCTACAAGGCGACGATACCGAAAAAACACCTTTCAAAGATGCCGCCGAGCGCATAGACGACGATTATGACGACTCATCGAGCAAAACCCAAATATTGACCAATCCTGCCAATGGCGGCTTGCAAAGCACACTTGTCAACCACGACGACGATGACGAAGAGGGTGATGAAACCATTGCGCTGAACGTCAAAGAAAATCCCGCACTGATAGACGTATTAGGAAAAAGCAGCGGCAACCGCCTCGAATTTCCGATTAGCTTTAACCAACGACACGCCTTTGTCAATCAATTGTTTGGCGGCAACGAAGCAGCCTACAACCGCGCCATCAACGACCTATCGAGCAGCAAAGGATATATCGAGGCATTAACGTATATCAATTTAAATTTGAGATATGATTATAAATGGCGCGACGACGAACCCGCCGTCAAAGAGTTTTTAGATATCATCAAACACACCTTTTGGGGATAGACGTACCGATGGTAGATGATGTTCTAAGAAACGAAGACTATGGTGCAAAAAAGGCAAAATTAGTATAAATAACATTTATTAATAATGTGTAAATGATTGATTTTTAAAATTTTATATATTTTTTTAATTAGTAAGTGCTTTACTAAAATGACTTTTTTGCACCACAGTCAAGGAAACTTTACCCCTTTTTTGCACTTAAGTCATAAATCATGTCCAGATAGAAGTTTTGCGCAAGGATAAACACTTTAAGCGGAGATACTTACCCAATAACGATTATACCCTGTCGCAAGTCTAATAACTCTCTGATAGACAGATGTTTATCAAAGAGTTATTGATGTGGAGACCGCAAATAACATCATAGATTAATCGCAGAGTATCAAAAATACATTAACCAACAAATCTGAAAATGAACGGTATCGAACAAGGAATTTCGGCATCACTCGAAACTTTGCAGATAGACAGCGCAAAGGCAATTTTTCAAAGCCTCATACAGCCCAACCAGTATGTAGGCGAGTTGTATTCTATCAATTACGAGAGTTCAAAGGTTCAAATCCATGACAGCGACCGCCAAAAAGTCGGAGGCATTCCAAGCCTCAGTTTTTTGATTGCGACGAGATTAGAGCCAAGCACGCAAGATGTAGATTTCAAAACAGAAGATGCCTCAATCATCTTGCTGCGAGTCATGGATGCAACCCAACTTCCAAACAGTTCGGAAGCCGAAAGGATAAGGGTCGAAACAGCGCAGCGAGTAAGCGGCGATACCGAGAAGCATTGGGATAGTAAAGACGCAATGGACGCAAAAACCAAAGTGTACTTGGGTTACGCTGCGGTTGAGTGCCGAATTATTGGAACTTTCTTTTTGGATGAGAACCCACGAAACGTAGAAGCCCCATTGATTTTGAAATTTGGGTGCGACATCTCAAACTACTATCCCAACAGAGGTTTGAAAGTTTACAAGCCCAATGCAGAGGCATTGGAAAAAATCGTGAACTACATTGACCCGCGCATTTTAGACGACTATCGCAGTAAATACAAAAATACTGTACGAGTAAAATTAGGACACATTCGATATGCTTCAACTAACAGAAAGTATCAAAACATTGACGACGTGAAAGTGGAAATTTTCCCTTCTGATTTGCTTGCCCAAAAATCCGCTGTTTTTGGTATGACCCGCACGGGTAAATCAAATACAGTTAAGATTATCGCCAAATCAGTTTACCAATTGCGCCAACCCCAACGGACAGAAGATGCTCCATTGAGGATTGGGCAGATAATTTTAGACCCCAATGGCGAATATGCGAATGAAAATGAGCAGGATAAGGATGGAAAAGGCAACCCAAACGCACTAAAAAACATTTGGCGACAGAACGATGCCTTGAAGGCAAAGGCGGACAAACTTAAAGAGCAATACTTGGCATCAAATAACCCCGATGAGAAAAAGACAATTTGGAAAGAAATTAAAGAAGTTGTTGAAACCGAAGTAGTTACCTATGGGATACTTCCACATCCAAAAGACCCATTCCGAAGGTTGATGAAAATAAATTTCTACGAGGAGGAAAACTTGCAAATTGGAAAAGAAATCATTGATTTTAAGATTGCCGACCAATCTGCGCAGTATTTCAAGAATTTTAGGCAAATCATCTTTGAAAAACCAAAGGAAGAAGATTTTGAAACCGAACAGGAGTATCGTGGGCAGTTGAGAAGATACGAAAGGCGAGTGCTTGTTTACAAAGCCTTGCTAAACAAAGCAGGATTTACCCCACCTGAAAGAAATGTTCCAATTGGTGGTTACTTCAACGCCGATTTGAGAAATGCCATGATTAACTATGCTGAGAAAAAATTCACGAAAAAGCAAGGTTTAATAAATGCGGCTGGTCAAACTTTAAGCCAAAATTCGGTAAGTTGGGATAGTTTGGCACCTGCATTTGAAGGCTTGTTTCATTTTCTTTCTACAAGCGACTACAATACTTTCAACCAAAATTACATAAATAGCAGAGATGCTGACGGGGAGAACGACGGAAGTGGAGAAGGTTGGGCAGAGGCGGACTTGGAAACCCTTTTGGAGATGTTCAATTACTCAAAAGGAACGAACCTGATAGGTGGCGTAAATATTCAACACACGACAACGACAAGTGCAGACTATGCACAAGAAATTTACGACGATTTGGTTGCTGGAAAACTTGTTATCATTGACCAATCCAGCGGAGAGCCAGGAGTAAATCAATCTGCGGCTGATAGGATAATGTGGAAGATATTTAAGAACAACCAAGACCTTTTCAGAAGTGGAAAGCCCATTACCCCAATATTGATGTATGTTGAGGAAGCGCATAACATTTTGCCAAGCGGAAGTGACTTGGACTTGAAAAATGTTTGGGTTCAGACAGCCAAAGAAGGCGCAAAATACAATATCGGCATGGTCTATTCTACCCAAGAGGTAAGTAGTATCCAAAGAAACGTTCTGAAAAATACCGCAAATTGGTTCATCGGGCATTTGAACAACACCGATGAAACACGGGAACTCTGCAAATACTACGACTTCGCCGATTTTGAAAATTCAATCCGAAGAACCCAAGACAAAGGTTTTTTGCGAGTCAAGACATTGAGTAACTATTTCGTTATTCCTGTTCAAGTAAAATTATTTGACGTAACAGACAGAACTTAATCATTATGCCATTTGAAGGAGAATTTGCCAGTTACGAGCCTTTGCGTCGCATCATGGAAAGCGACAAAGTAAAAGCGATTGAAAACCGTTTTAAAATCCGCCAGTCAGACGGACAGGAATATAGTTTTTTGACCCAACTAACAGATAAGAGCCAACTCACGCCAAGTGATTGGCAGCCCGATATGATTTTGGGAATTGACGGCAGTTGCCACGCCGCCAAAGCAGAAAATGGCTTCCCCGGAGCAGAATTTGGCTACATTACGGTTGCTTCGGTACTTATTTTGCTCGACAAAATACGAGAGTTGGAAAAGCAAGAGTTCATTGCTCCAAAGGCATTTAGAGAAACCGAAAAATCATCAACCATTGATGCCGTTTTCCCAGGTTGCAACGTGGTTATTGACGATGAAGAAAGTGCAAAGGCTTCAATGCGTAAAACTCTGTTTGAGCAATTGCTCGGAAATATTGTTTTTACTGAGGGGGAGACTTTGCTCGAAACCTATGAAGCACTTTTGAAAATCAAGCGAGGCAAAGGCGGAGACAGCAAGCCACCGAAATGTCCTTGTGAAGATGAAGAGGAATACCAATATGGATATGGTCAATACGATTGTGCCACTTGCGGAAAGTTACTTTACTCAACTGATGCTTTGCGTTTGCATGAATTGCACAATCCCGCAGGAAGTTGCAGGGAAATGTATGGTCAAATCATGTTCACTTTGGAACGGCTTTGGTTAATCCACATTTTGAGGGCTTTCGAGCGCAAAAATTGGTTGCCAACTTTGCGTCGACTTGCATTTATGATTGACGGAACGTTGGCAGTTTACAGCACTTCATCTTGGCTTACAAAATCAATCACCGATGAACTGAAAAGGCTCAATGACTTGCAGAAAACAGTAAACGGAACTGATTTGCTGATACTTGGCATCGAAAAATCGGGAACTTTTGTCAATCACTTTGAAGATATTGACACAGACAAGGAAGGCGGTAAAGACAAATTCCCGTCACAATCCGCCTTGTTGCTCGATGATGCTTATATCAAAAAGAACATCATTTTCTCACAGAGCGATAAAATCTATGGAAAAGATACTTATTTTGGCAGGAAGTTCTTTTATAAAACAAAAACAGGTTACAAGGTTGTTTCAAGTATTGCCACGTTCAGCGATTATCAGCAAGACTTGAGAACAGCACACACAAACCAGTTTCCAAGATTAGCCGATGCGCTGAATTTGTTAGACCAAGTTACATCTAATCGCTATCCAAATTCTGTAACACCATTGATAACCGCACATTCAGAAGCCGCAATACCTCTAAATTTAGGAAAACGGCTTTTTGAAGAAATTGCGAGAGAAATCAGAAAACGCGCATAAATAAAATGCACACAATAGAAAGCATAGGCAATTTAAAAGGCAATAGCAATGCCATTACCCGTTGGGCGACATTCGGACCATACTATGCGATGTTCCCGATTGACTTTGCTTTTAGTGTTGTTGAGCAATACTCGAAGGTAGGCGATTATATTTTAGACCCCTTTGCGGGGCGGTGTTCAAGCGTGTACGCAGGGGGCGTACTTGGGCGCAACAGTTTGGGGATTGAAATCAATCCGTTGGGTTGGCTATATGGCACAACGAAGTTAAGCCCAGCCCCAAAGGAATTAGTAGTTGATAGATTAGCGGACATCTACAATCAACGAAATGATTACAAAGCCCAAGCCGAGCAAATGCCAGAGTTCTATCATTTGTGCTTTTGCGATGAAGTATTAACCTTTTTACTTTCCGCAAGAGATAATTTGAAATGGCAAACAGAAAGTGCCGATGCGACTCTAATTTCTATTCTCTTGGTTTACTTGCACGGAAAGTTAGGAGAGGGAATGTCAAACCAAATGCGCCAAACGAAAGCGATGGGCTACAACTACTCGATAAATTGGTGGAAAGAAAAAGGAATGATTGAGCCGCCGAAAGTTGACCCTCTCCGTTTTATCATGCAAAAATTGATTGGCGATACGCAAAAGGCATTCCCGAACTTTCGGGAGAAAGTGCAGTCGCTTTTGGCGATGCTACCTGGAATTGCCTCAAATGGTAGAGCGAGCGAAAGTAAATAGAATAAAATTCTCCTTACTTTTTACTTCGCCGCCGTATTGGTCAATCGTTGATTATCACACCGACCAATGGTTAAGATTGTGGCTACTCGGAGAAGATGAAAAACCAAAATCAAGGGACGATAAGCACAAACGCCGATTTAATTCAAAAGTGGATTACGAAAATCTTTTACAAACCGTTTTTCAGGCATCTGCGGAAGTAATGAAAAAGCAAAGTACAATATTCATTAGAACCGACGCAAGAGAATTTACTTATGAAACAACTCTAAAAATACTGCGGGAGTGTTTCCCGAAGCATAAAATAAAAGAAGAAAAGAAACCATTTACAAAAAAGACCCAAACCGAACTTTTTAATCATACAGATACTTTGCCAGCAGAAAAATATGGTGAAGTTGATATAATAATGACCCGTGACTGTCCGAAATAAAAAAGGTGAGAACAACGCACTCACGCCAACTGCCGCCAAAGCCCAACTCGCAAAGCCAACGCAGGCGGCGGCATGCGTGAGAGCAACTGCTGCATCTTCCGATAAATAAACGCTCGGAATTTGCCCTCTCGCGCCCGCCATATCGAGAGGGCAAATTTTTTGGAGGGCAAACGCGCTGATAATCTGGCTTTTTAGGACAAAAACCCCCTTAAAATTAATTACGTTACAGAATGAACAATATTGATTTTCAAACGAACAAGCAGGAATTGCAAACCTCTGATTTACAACAGACTTAGAGCGAATGTCTGCAAAGCAGAACACAAGTATTACAGCCTTGAAATGGCTTGTATACCAAGCATTTTGTCCCAAAAATCCCATTAGAGTATTTATCACTAACCACACTCTCATCGCTAAACACTAAAAAGCTAAGCACAGTATTAGAAATGGCATCTTTTCTCTCGATTTTATGAACACCCGCAAGTTTTGGCTCAATATCTTGGCGATGTTTGCCTTAGTTATGGGTTTGATGTGGCTCGCGTTTGCTTCCTTGTCGTCCTATACCAAGCACGGCGAAAGCATTAAAGTGCCCGAACTGGCAAGATGACCCTCGGCGAGGTAGCCTCCTATTTAGAAAAGCGAAACCTACAATATACCATACTCGACTCGGCGTATAACGAAGACCTCAAACCCGAAGCTATCATCGACCAAGACCCGCCACCAGGCGCAACCGTTAAAGAAAATCGCCGTATTTACCTCACCGTCAATGCCAAACACCCGCCGTTGGTCAAAATCCCCGAAATTATACATGCCTCGCTGCGTAGTGCCGAAGTACAGTTGCAAAGCGTAGGATTAGAAAAAGGCGAGCTCAAATACGAACCCGATTTGGCAAAAAATGCCGTACTCGATATCCGAATAGACGGCTTGAGTGTCAAACCAGGTGAGGAAGTGCCCAAAGGTACGCGCATAGACTTAGTATTAGGCAACGGATTGGGTAGTACGCGCATCGATGCCCAACTTAGTGGGCAAAACATTCTTGGAAGCAAAATTAACCCTACGCGCATTTGAGCTAAACTTAGGGGCAGTAGTCAAAGAAGGTGCTATCCAAAACGAAGAAAGTGCGATAGTGTACAAACAAAAACCCGACCCCGGACCAAACGGCGACCGACAAATAACAGTAGGCGAACCTGTAGACGTATTTTTGCGCGAAGGAACAGGGCTGCCGCCAGGTGTCGTGTTCAAGGAAGGCGACATGACCCCTCAAAACGATAATGCAATACCACCATCACCGCCCGCCGCCGCCGATACAACCCTACCCGTAGACTAAGCCCCCAACAACTAATATTGCCAATAGCCGTATAGCCCACCATGCTATACGGCTATCTTTTTTGGTACAAACATTTAGCGAAGCTAATTTTTTTAGTACATAAAAGAAAAATTAATTTTTATAAATTGCTTTAAATCAACAATTTATATAGTATTATAAATAAATTTTTTGTTTTACAGAAAAAAAACTAAAAATAATGGCTCAAAAACTAAAAACAGTAGTAACTTTGCATCGTTCAAAGCGTCTAAGCCATACAATTGCTTCTGAATAACCGCATACGAACCATAAAAAATATAGTAGTTATTTGATTTTTTGACGACAAACAACAGCATCGCTGCGGTAGGAAAATAAAGCAGAAGCAATATACCATTCATTGTTTCAACCTTTTAAACCCCCACACTTTTCGCAGCCATGAACGACAATAAACCAACCCGAATTAGGTTGCCTGCCAAAATTACGCTTACCTATAAAAGCATAGGGTTTGTGGTATTGATACTCCTAAGTAGCAATTTTGCCACCTATTTTTATCACAACAACCGCAACATAGATGCCGCCGCCCGCAAGCGCAACGAACTGTATCTGTTAAGCGAAGCACAAACTTATGTGTACGACCCCAAAAAATTTGAAGATAAAGTATGCCAAGTGAGCCGCCGACTAAGCATACCTCCCGAATGGCTGATGGCAGTAATGCACAGCGAATCGCGTTTCGATGCGTCGGTGAGCAACTACAAAGGCAGCGGCGCAACAGGATTGATACAATTTATGCCCACAACAGTAAAAGATTATGACGTAACCATAAAACAACTACGCAACATGAACCATGTAGAACAATTAGATTTTGTGTATGAATACCTGAATGATAAAAAAGAACGATACCGCGAATTTGAAAACCTGACCGACTTGTATTTGGCTATCTTGTATCCGCAAGCCCTCAACGAAGACTATTGTTATACGCTATACGCATCGCCCTCACAAGCCTACCGACAAAATTCGGGCTTAGACCACGACCGCGACGGGCGCGTAACCGTATCGGATATAGACAAATACCTGAAACGAATCTACCCAAGCGCGTATATGCTCACAAAGAAGATGCACAAAAAACGCTATTCGATCGCCTGAAAACAATAGCAGGTAGGTAGCTGCCCCCAACAACCCAAACCATAGGGCACACAATAATATAGAGGTTTGTTTTTTTTAATAGGGTTTGTCAAAAACGGCGCAAGCCGAACAGCCCGCCAGACTTGGTGCCTCAACCATCTGGCGGGTTTTGTTGTTTATAAAAGCCCAACAAATTGACCAATAACCCGATAACCCAAGCAATATGCAGAATTTATCCCTACCTTTGTGCGTATGTCCATAGCTTATTTAGACGAACTTAATCCTATACAACGCGCTGCCGTCGAGCAAACCGAAGGTCCAGTCATGATTGTAGCAGGACCAGGGTCGGGCAAAACGCGGGTACTCACCTACCGCATCGCCCACCTAATACGCAATGCCTGCGCCCCCGCCTATCAAATCCTCGCGCTTACTTTTACCAATAAAGCGGCTAAGGAAATGAAAGCGCGGGTAGAAAAAATAGTAGGCGAAACCGCTGCCCGACAATTGTGGATGGGAACTTTTCACAGCATTTTTGCCCGTATCCTACGCACCGAAGCCGATAAATTGGGCTATCCAACCAATTTTACCGTATATGACCAAGACGATGCCAAAAGCCTAATAAAAACCATCCTCAAAGAACAAAACCTGAGCGACGAAAACTACAAACCCCAACAAGTATTACAACGCATATCGCACGCCAAAAATAACCTGCTCACGCCCGAAGCCTACCTACAAAACGAAACATTGATGGCTGCCGACCTACAAGCAGGACGACCGCAGTTGGGCAATATCTATCGCGCATACTACCGCCGATGCCGACAAGCAGGCGCAATGGATTTTGACGATTTGTTAGTGAAAACTTACATATTATTATACAAAAACACAGATGTATTAGAAAAATATCGGCAAAAATTTAAATTTCTGCTCATCGACGAGTTCCAAGATACCAATTTTGCCCAATATGCCATCATACGGCTATTGGCACAAAGCCACCACAATATAGCCGTAGTAGGCGATGACGCGCAAAGCATCTACGCCTTTCGAGGGGCAACTATCGAAAATATCCTCAATTTTGAGCGCGACTACGGCAAGTTTGCCTTAAAAGTGTTCAAATTAGAACAAAACTACCGCTCCACAGGACATATCGTAGCCGTAGCTAATAGCATTATTGCCAATAACCAACGACAAATAGCCAAACAAATTTGGACATCGAACGAAAACGGCGGAAAAGTGCGCCTTGCTTATGCTCCGTCTGATAGTGCCGAAGCCAAGCTAATTGCCGACTGGGTATTGGAAGAACGCCTGCGCTATCATTTCCGAAACGACGATATCGCTATCTTTTACCGCACCAATGCCCAGTCGCGACCCATCGAAGAGGCATTGCGCAAACAAGGCATACCCTACCGCATCTACGGTGGTTTGTCGTTCTATCAGCGCAAAGAAATCAAAGATATGATGGCTTACTTGCGCTTAGTCGTCAATCGATACGACGAAGAAGCCTTGAAGCGCGTAATCAATTACCCCTCGCGCGGGATAGGCGATACTACGATGGAAAAAATGGGGCAATTAGCCCTCAAAAACAATATCCGCCTATGGGAAGTAGCCAAACATATAGACCAAGTGAGCAGCGTACAAGCCCGACAAAAAGCCAAAATCTGGGAATTTGTGCAACTCATAGAACGCTTTGCCCAATTGCTGCCCCAAACTGATGCCTACGAAATGGCGCGTATCATAGGCAGCGAAAGCGGTATAGTGACCGATTTGTACCAAGATAAAACCGTAGAGGGTCTGAGCCGATACGAAAACCTGCAAGAGTTGTTCAACTCCGTCAAAGAATTTACCGATAACAAACGCGAACTCGCCGCCGACACACTCGAAGAAAACGATGCCACCTTGGGAGCATACCTGCAAGAGGTGAGCCTACTAACCGACTTAGACGACGAAAACAACGAACAAGGCACTGTAAAGATGATGACCGTACATGCAGCCAAGGGCTTAGAGTTCGGCTGTGTGTTTATTGCGGGCATGGAAGAGGGTTTGTTTCCGTCTCAACGCTCGGCAAATAATGCCCAAGAAATAGAAGAAGAACGCCGCCTGTTTTACGTAGCCGTTACCCGCGCCGAAAAAAGCCTAACGCTATCAGGTGCGCAATGTCGATACAAATTCGGCGAACTGCAATATGCCCAACCCAGCCGATTTTTGAGCGAAATACCGCCCCAAATGCTCAATAATGCTACGGCAGGCACCAACATACCACGCATCGCAATACCTGCAGCAGAATTAGACGAGAATAGTAGCTCTTTTATGCGCCAAAATATCAATAGCATCAAACGGCAACAATCACCAAGCCCGAACAACCCATCAATCGTTACTTTGCCCTCGTTCAAACCCTCCGACCCATTGCTCATCAAAGAAGGCATGACCGTATGGCATCAGCGTTTCGGGCGCGGAAAAGTGTTTTTGGTCGAAGGCGGCGGCGACAAGCGCATGGCGCATATTCGGTTTGAGGTGCAAGGCGAAAAACGCATTCTGCTAAAATTTGCCCTGCTGATGATTGTCGAATAACAACTGACTTACTACTGGTTTGGTTTTTAAGTTTTATACACTTACCTTACACGTGTTTCATGCCTACGGTATTCTCGGGCTTGTGTCTATTAGATGTTACCAGTGTAATATGTTTAAGCCACTTTAAAAACAAAATACATTAAATATTTTTATAATTTATTATAAGTTATTGATAAACAGTAAATTATATCTTGTATAAATTCCCCATCTTTGGAGGGTTAGGGGAGTTCTTGAACTAATATCTCAATTATCTAACGCTATTTCTAATTCCTAACGCTTGGAAATGGATACATGATAGGCAAAATTAATACTCAAAATTAGAAAATCAAACCACTATTTAGCCTTGTAGGGGAACTAATCGAATATGCAGCGATGTCAGGCATTATTAGATAAGTATTGCTCATTACCCCATACCCAAAACCCTATACCCTAAATAGTTATCCGAAATTTAAAAATCAGACCATTAGACCGCAACAGTTTCTATTTATCGCCCAATTAAATAGTTTTCGTAGGGCATACGCGCGGCGATAGACCGGGCTAAGGTTAGTTCATCTACGTATCTGAGTTCGCCGCCAAACGACACGCCCGCGCTTATGCTCGTAATGTTCACTTGGGTATCGCGCAGGCGCGTTTAGATAGGTAAAAAAATGGTTGTATCGCCCTCCATAGTGGGGTTTAGTGCCATAATCACCTCTTTGATACTGCCATTTTTGGCTTTTTCGACCAAACTTCTATGTTCTGCTAACAGGTCCTACGCCGTCAATGGGCGAAATGATACCGCCCAAGACATGAAAAATACCGTTGTATTGGTTGGTATTCTCAATAGCAATGACATCGCGCAGCGTCTCGACTACGCACACGAGGCTATGGTCGCGAGCAGGATTGAGGCAGATAGCACACAAATCAGTGTCGGCTACGTTGTGGCAATTGCGGCAAAACTTGATTTCGCGGCGCATTTTAATGATAGTTGAGCCAAATTGTTCGGCATCTTTGAGGGGTTGCTTCAAGAGATGCAAGACCAAGCGCAAAGCTGTTTTTTTGCCAATGCCGGGCAATTTAGTAAATTCGCCAACGGCATCTTCGATATGTTTAGATGGAAAAATCACAGACGATAATAGGCAAAATAAATAAATTATTAATAATTATATTTCACAAAAATTTAATGGTGCAACAAAGTGCATTCCAGATTATTGTGCCGAAGTAGGTACATTTCTAATCAATTTAATCGTCCAATACATCATATTGAGCAGCAAACCCATAGTGAGCGTCATGCCCCAAGTAGCTTGGTGCTGCATCGGGTACAAAACCCTTTCGCCTACGTCATAGAGCAATTCGGTAGGCTCGCTCACGATGTCCCAGCTATTCCAACGCAAAAAACGCCCCAAATATACGCCAAAACTACTCACAAACAGCAATACCGATACCAATACGCCAATTTGCCAAGGGCGCAAATAGGTAGCCAATAACATTTCTAGATCCAACAAACTCGCAAAGCCATAGAGCAGACCCGTCCAAGCAAATGATAAAATAATGACCAAATCAAACCAAACAGGGAATCCGTGCCGCGCTTTGAGGTGGAATAAATCGGTGAGGATATAGGGCGAATTGGGGAAAAACAAAAGCCAAAATGCCAATACTACTAACAAAATAACAAAATGACGCTGCAAAACAGGCAACGAAACTAAGACCGTACTCGCCACCCAAGGCAAAAATGCCAAAAATAAATTCCAATTGAGAAATAAAAATGTCTTGGTATCCGTTATCCAAAATCGGAAAACCGACATACCAAAACAAGCTACCGACATGGCTATCAGCAAGGCAGCTAATTGCCAACGCGGGCGCAAGTAAGTGGCAAACGGCATAATCATTGCAGTAAGGGCGCAAAGCTACGCCGATTTAATCGTTTTACCAAATATCGCCATGCAGCTACGCGCCTTTCGGTCAAGAAGAACGACTGCTAATGAATAACCATTCAAAAAAACAACAATATGCTATCTGCCCAGCAATACGCCGAACAAGCCCTCGCGCTATATGCCCCCCATGCCAACCCCGACAACGCTGCGCCAATGCAGCAATATATGAAACAAATAGCACCGTTTCTGGGCATCAAAACCCCCTTGCGCCGCCAATTAGCAAAACAATTTTGGCAAACATATCGCATACCGCCTATTGAGCAAGTGCCCGACGTAGTGCGTGCATTATATTCGATGCCCTACCGCGAGCTGCATTATTTAGCTATCGAGTTGGTCGAATATTATGCCAAAAAATGGCAACCCAAAGACCTCGACCTATTAGAATATATCATCACTACGCACTCGTGGTGGGATAGCGTCGATGCGGTGCGCAAAACCGTAGGGGCTTTGTTGCTGCGCCACCCCCAATTGCAAGAACCCGCTACGCGGAGATGGTTGGCAAGCGGCAACCAATGGCTACAACGCATGAGCCTAATTTTTCAGTTAGGCTACAAAAAAAACACTAACCTCGATTTGTTGTACTACAATATCTTATCACTCGCCAATTCAAAAGCGTTCTTTATCCAAAAAGCCATCGGTTGGATATTGCGCGAATATGCCCGTACCGACGCGGCAGAGGTGCGCCGCTTTGTAGCTGCCACCCAACTGCCTGCCCTTAGCCGCCGCGAAGCCATGAAACATTTATCCTGATTTTTGCCCGCTTCGCTAACAATTGCCCCACCTCTAATGCCACCTCCATAGGTTCAAACCTTTATTACTCGATATATTTATACCACATCGTAGCGCGTAACATTTTATTTGCCTAACTTTGTGGCGTTCTTACTCAAATACCGATGCAGCAAGCATTGTAGCCGATATTTGCCCATGATGATGATGAATAGCCGTGTTGTTTTGCCCGTTTTATTTACCCTGCTCTACTCTTTGCTTAGTAATGAGCCTGATAGCCTAAGTACATCTATCGCCAAGATTTGGGGCAATACCACCACCGAAGCCCCTAGTAGGCCCGACCCCAATGCGCCGCGCGTATTCCCGCAGGGCTTCCGCTCGCCTTTGGACATTCCCATTCGTCTGTCGGGGTCCTTTGGCGAATTGCGCAATAACCATTTTCACGGTGGTTTGGATATCAAAACCGAGAGTCGCGAAAACCTACGAATCCATGCCGTAGCCGATGGCTATGTGTCGCGCATCGCTGTATCGCCGCGCGGCTATGGCAACGCTTTGTATATCGACCACCCCAACGGCTACACGAGTGTATATGCCCATATCAATACGTTTGAAGGTGCCATAGGCGATTATTTGAAACAAGCGCAATACCGCAGCCAAGAATTTGAAACCGACGAAAAAATACCGCCTGGCGTATTGCCTATCATGCAAGGGCAATTTATTGCTAAATCGGGCAACACAGGCTCGTCCGGGGCACCCCATTTGCACTTCGAAATCCGCGATACGAATACCGAAGAAGCCCTCAACCCCTTGTTATGCGGCTTTTCTGTGCCCGACCAAGTAGCTCCACGCATCGACCAATTGGCGGTTTATACCTTCAAAACCGATAATATCTACAACAGCCCGCAGGTATTTAATTGCAAAGCCCTTGGCGGCAATGCTTACTCGCCCGTATCGGGTTCGGTCGTTACGGTCAAAACAGCACGAGTAGGATTAGGGATAAAAGCCTTCGATAAATTTAGTGGCGAAACTAACCTAAATGGCATTTTCGGCATGAAAGTTTATGACAATAACCAACTTATTTATACATTTGAAGTAGATGGCATTCCGTTTAGCGAAACGCGATGCCTCAATTCGCATATCGATTATAAACGCAAACAAGACGAACAAGGCTTTTTGCAAAAATGCTTTATCGACCCTGGCAATCGTCTGTCGTGCTACAAAGATGTCATTAATCAAGGCATCATCAATCTGGCGGACGGACAAGCCCACCGCATCCGCTACGAAGTATATGACGTAGCAGGCAACCAAAGCACAGCCCAACTGACCGTACAATGCCCCTCGTGTGCCCCATTCGTACCCAACGAAGGCACGGGCTTTCAGCAATTATTGCGGTATAGCAGCGAAAATTATTTTAGCAACGACCAAATAGAATTGCGCTTTCCTTACGGCGCGTTTTATACCGATATACTTTTTACGCATAGTACGCGCGGCGCGGCAAAAGGCGAAACCAACGTTTATTCGCGCATACACAAAGTACTACAACGACCGAACACCCGTACAGAGCTATTTCGATATACTGATAAAACCCGCCACTAACCTACCCGTTATTAGCTACGACAAGGCAGTGGTCATTTGTGCCAATAAAAACCATGTCGTTGCTTGCGGCGGCACTTGGGAAGGCGATAAACTGCGCGGCAAAGCACGCGAGTTTGGCGAGTATCGCATCGGCATCGACAATATAGCACCTACCATAACGCCCATCAACATCAGCAGCGGGCGTAGTATGCGGGCTGCCAAAAGCATCGTATTTAGCATTACCGATAATCTATCGGGGATAAAAGATTATAACGGCTATATCGACGGGCAATGGGTATTGTTTGAATACGACCAAAAACGCAACCGCCTCGAATATTTTTTTGACGAGCGCGTAGCCTGGGGCAACCACAACCTCCGCTTAGAAGTAAGCGACGAACGAAGTAACCTACGCACCTATACCACTAAGTTTGTGCGCTAAACACCGACTTTCTACGTGTGTTCGGCAAGAGTCTTGCCCGCGCTAAAAGCAATAAAAAATACCCATCACTTAAATCAAGTGATGGGTATTTAGTTTTAAAAAATCGAACAATACACTGATAGTCAGCTATTTATAAATCAGGCAAGCGGGGTGGTTTAGCTTCCGTGCGCCCAAGCCAACCAAAATACAAAGACATGCACCAAAGTAATCAACAAGCTTAGAAGAAGCAAAAATAGGGTTCAGGTTTGGGTTTTTGCCTAATTCGCCTCTTGCATCACTACAGCTAACTTGTCCAATACCATTGTTACACTAATGCCGTCCATTGCCGCATGTCCAATACCTTTTTGGGATAGAGCTATCTCGTCGGTAGCAAAATGACGCATAATACCTTGATAGGGTGTTTCGGACAATAGCGTATGTGAATGGCTACCGCGCGGGTGTGTACGGCTATAATCAGTTGGACCGTATAGGGCTATGAGGGGCGTTTCGAGGGCATCGCTTAGGTGCATCACGCCCGAATCGTGGCACAATACGGCGCGGGCATTTGCCAATAGAGCCACTAACTCGTCAAAACTCGTTTGCCCCGCCGTGTTAATGAGTAGCGGTTCTTGCGCATAGCTATCAGCAAGGGCTTGGGCAAATACGCGATTGTCGCCCGCATCACCTACCAATACGAGGGCATTTGGTAACGGGCTATCAATTCGGGAATTAATGCCTTAAAGCGGTTGGGCGACCATACCCAGCGGCATACAAACCATTGGCAGCACCGGGCTGTATGACGATATATTGGCGTGGTTCGAGTTTATACCGCTGCAAAACGCGCTCGTCGGGTGGGCAATGGACAAAAGGACGTATTTTGCGCCAAACTGCATCGTCTTGGTCGGGGCATATCTGGGCTAAGAGGTCTATATTATAGTCTATTTCGTGGCGGTCGGGCAATAGGGTTTGTCTGGGCTGCCTTACGATATGTCGTATGCCCGCTATACGCGCCCCTACGCGCCAAAAGCGGCTATCTATATCAAAGGGGAGCAGTATATAATCGTAGGAGTAGGAGCGCAAACCCACCCAAAACCAGCATTTTTGCCGCCACGGAGCTTCCGACAAACGCAATTGATGCACGTGTCTAATCGAAGGGCTTTGCTTCACGACTAACTCAGCTCCGAACAGACCACTCCCAACAAGGTCGATGGCTACGTTTGGAAGGCTTGGTGTAGGGCGGCAATGAGCGGCGTTTTGAGGATAAAATTGCCCAGACCCGTATGAGTGGGCAACAGTATTTGCGGATAAACAGCAGCAGTACGGGGCATAACGAGCAACTATTTCTGCAATTTGCGCGTTTTCTTGACCTTGCCGTCTAATCGGTGCAGGGGCGATACCGAAAGTGTTTCGGCGGGCATAATGGGATTATAGTATCGTGCAGCGGTCGAGTCGTTCATTTTGTCAATAAAGGCTTTTAATACGGGGCGTGCCGCTATTATAGTATCGTTTCTGTCCGTTGGTTGAGGTGCAGGCTGCCCGTTTGCGCTTGCAGTATCTTGCTTGTTTGGCGGCGATGTATAAATTGACGAACCAATGGGGTTGCGTTCGGCAGGCAAGTTTATCACTAAGGTATCCTTGCCGCCATTAGGCGATGCGGCGAGAAGTAGGCGATTGCGCGGGCATATTTATCTGTTTCTTGATGGCGGTCAAGGGGCGCACTAAGGTATCGTTCACTACACCCCAACCGGGTTCGGCATCTTTGAGGCTATAAATCGTCACGAGTGAGCCGAAGCCCTTGCTCGTTCCGTCGCTTTGCGGTTCTATTTGGAGCGAGATATCCCAATTTGGGTAGGATATATCTATTCTTCCGTCTTTTAGCCGCCATTCTTGTTTGCCCCAGTACAATTCGCGTCCCTTGTCTTTGCTATACACCTCCACTTCGCCTTCGCGAAATACCAATTTAGCAATTAACAATACATCTTGAAAATATTGCAGATGTACCCAAGTGCCTTCCAATTGTTTGCGATATCTATTGCGCTCAAAAATATCCCTATTTTTTACAGCCTGATAAATGACCAAACCTGTCAAGACTAAAATAAGTGCAGCTACGATATTGCTACCTATCAATTGGCGGTATTGCTGCCAGAAAGTAGTGCCTATATCGGTGACGGTTTCGGTCAATTTGCCGCTTGGATAATCGTCGGTTTTGCCTTGTAGGTCGGCAACTACCTTTGCAGCCCTACGGCTACTTGCTTAAAGGCTTCATCTCAGGTTGTTTTATATTTGGTATTGGTAATGGCGCCCATTGCTAGGCAGGGGGTTTTAGGTGTGCTAATTCGCCTACACGCCACACGCAGTCGCGTATGACAATGGGTATGACGCATACTTGTTTGTTGATGCGCTGCTGGGCTAAGGCGTTTTTGATGTCGGGGTGCTCGGTCAAGTCGGAGGCTAAAAAGTCGCTGCTAATAAGGAGCAGAATGAGCCGTGCTGCTCTGATTTGTTCAGCAGTTCGGACGCTAATGTCTTCGCCAGGAGCAATTTTTCCAGCATTCCAAACCGTTATTGCCCCTTGTTTTTGCAAGAGCGACAAGTGTTCTTCCAACTCGTTTTTGAGCAATTCGTCTTCGGGCGCGTAAGCCAAAAAAACATTCATAGTAAGTGGCTTGGTTATGCGGTGATGGCTGCCGACAAAAAGCGGCGCAACAGCAAAATGTATTGTGCAAACTATTTTCGTATAAACCTTATGGGGTTATTCGTTATTTAGATGCCGCAAAACCACAAAGGTAAAACTTGCCCACGATATTTTATCGTTTTGCGCATAGAATAACGGTTGGCGGGCACAAAATATATCCCGCCAACCGTCAATCATAGTGTTATTTCAACGAAAAACGTATACCGCCATAGGCTTGCGCTCCCATGATGGGTCCCCAAATATTGGTGGCATCAAATTGGCTGCTAAACGGCGATTCGGGATTTATGATGGGATTGGGCTGCATAAAATTGTTCAAATTTTCGCCACCTACATAAAATTCCCATTGCCCGACGGCATAAGTAACTTGTCCCAACCCAGACCCAATAAGTAGGCGCGAATAGTCTTGTCCGTTGTCGTCGGGAGCAGTGCTATTGGCGGTAAAGGGCAAAGGGCGTTTGCCGTGCCATTGCGTAGTAAAGTCGAACCGCCAATGTTCGTCGGGCGTTTTGTAGGCTACGTTTAGCAAGGCTTTTTGGCGTGCCTGAAACGGTACGGGGCGTTTTTTGCCATCGTTGTAGGTCGTTTGTGCGTCGTCGGCTTTATAGGCTATCCTCACTTGCCAACCTTTTAGCACCTCATAGCCCGCTTCTACCTGTACGCTGTTGGCATACGACGCGCCTTCAAGGTTATAAAAACCAATGCTTTGCGTATCGCTGTATAAATCGGTAATAACTTGGTTCGTAAAATCGGTGCGGAAAGCATCGGCGGTTAAATAGCCTTCGCGTTCGGCGAGTTGCCATTTTTGTACCCAACTGATGCCATAATTCCATGCTGTTTCGGGGCGTAGGTTATTGCCAATTGTGACGGTACGACCGTTGGCAAAAATATTGGCATTTTCGGCAAAAATATTGGCTATGCGCGTGCCTCTACCCGCAGCGGCACGCAGTACGCTATTCGGCGCAACTTGGTAGCGTAGGTGTAAGCGCGGATTGACCCATAGACCCCAAGTAGGGTGATAATCGGTGCGCAAACCCGCCACTAAGGTCGTTTTTTTTCCTTTGTAGGTATATTCACCAAAAACCCCCGATACTATATCAGTGCGTAGCTGTGTCAGGGTAGTATCACCGCTGCTATATTGCTCGTCGTATCGGTCGTAGAGCCAACTGCCTCCTACTTTAAACTCGTGGTCACAATTGACAATGCGCGATTGGTAAATGAAATTTGCCCATAGCATAGTTTGGTTTCCTGTATAATTTTTGTCGCCAAACTGCATATCTTGCTGATGATAGATGCCCGTTACTTGTGTGCCGATACTGCGGTAAGGTTCGGGAAAAAAGAAACCCGTTTTGGCAAATGCTTCGTAGCGATTAGCATTCACTTGGATACCATAGAGCGGGGGTGTGCCCGAATTGGTGGGTTTGTCGGGGTCAAATCCTATTTGCCCGCCTGTGCGCGTTTCGTAGAGTGCTTTTACGCCAAATATGCTTTCTAACTTATCGCCTTGGTATTTCCATCGGTGTATGCCGCTTAGGGTATTGCAGCAGTGCGTCCAGAACGAATCTTTGTTATAATCCTGCTCCATCATTTGGGTCGATGCGTGCGCCATAGTCATCGTATCCATCGCGGTGTGAGACGAACTGCCCAATTGGCATTCACCTCATAACGCCCGCCCATACCGCCAAACAAATTGAGGTGTAGGCGGTCGGCAGTTTCGGGCTTTTGCAATTCTACATTAATTTGCCCTGTAATGGGTTCGTAGCCATTTACGACCGAGCCGCTGCCCTTAGTCACCTGCATACTGCTTACCCACGAGCCAGGAATATAGGACAATCCGTAGGTATTTGCCAAGCCGCGTAGCGACGGAATGCCTTCGGTCATTAATTGTGCATATACGCCGTCCAGCCCCAACATGCGTATTTCCTTAGCACCGCTTACGGCATCGGCGTAGGACACATCAACAGTAGCATTGGTCTCGAAACTTTCGGACAAATTGCAACAAGCCGCCCGCCGCAATTCTTGGGTAGTGATGATTTCGACATGGCGCGGGTCGAGGGTTGATATAAAGGTGCTGCCGCGCACCGCTCTCACTTCTACAGCATCTAAGCTAACGCCGTTTTGCAATGCTATAGTTACTTCGGTGGCTGTGCCTATGTCGATGGTATCGTTTTCGTAACCTACAAAAGTAATAACCAAGCGTTTATCGGTGGCGTGGTGGGTCGGGCTATTGGCATTTTCGCTATGGTCGCCGAGTGGTGCAATGCTAAAATTGCCATCTTGGTCGGTGCTTACAGCGGTTTGTGTATGCTCTACCCAATAGACATTAGCACCCGCAATGGGGCTTTGCTGGTGTTGGGCATTTATCTCTACTACTGTGCCCACAATGGGTGTGGGGTCAATAGAGGTTTGGGCTGCTAAGGGCGCGACAAGAGTGGTGGCGGCTAATAGCAGTAGGGCGCGTACTGTGGTACTGCGCCTGTTAAGTATATCGAAAGGAAAGAACATGATTGGAAAGATTAAAAGGTGAGAATATGCGCCCGCGCCCTTAGTGGGTGCAGGTAATATTGATTTGCCAATATCGCATAGTCGATTGCAAATCAATATGTTACGCATACAGCTAACACCGATAAATCTGAATCCAATTTAATTTTTGCCTATTATAAGGCAGCGGAGGAGCATTTACCCAAGGCAAGCGCAGCGCGGGTGCGGGCACATAAGCCAAATAATTAGTACGACCATTGGCTCTATAAAGTATAGCCGCCAGAGTAGCCCATAAGTCGGGCGCGTGGTCGTAGTCGCTCAATAAATCGTATTTGCCAATACGGTCGCTATCGAAGCCCAATATTTGTGCGTCCGTTTCACAGCAGCCGCCGTGTTCGGGGGCTATTTGGTGATGTTTTCCGCCGTGTTCGGGGGACAACCACTGAAAATCAGTTGCGAATTGGACATAGCCCGCCGATAGACCCTCGTCCGTACAAGCAGATTTTTCTGCTATTGCTGCCCCGTCTCGATTGTTCGTAGGCGCGGCACAACAAACACCCGTCGCCTTAGTCAACAGTTCTGATGTATTGCAGGGGTCAAGCTCAGGCTCGAATAAACTGACAATCGCTTTGCCCGACGAGAAGCATAGGTGTTGCCATACCGTTGTTCGGAACGGTACAAGCAGCAGCCATGCTGCCAAAAAACAAGCAAAATAACGTTGGGTTATGGGCATAATGGTAAAAAAGCACAGCAAAGGTACGATAAGTTGCTGGCATTGCTGTAAAATGAGCGTTAAAAGTTGTTATTTTGCGGCTTCGTTGCTTCCTATAGCCTTTTAGTTTGGGTTATTAGGAGTAAATAAATTAATCGTTGCTTCTTTTGGCTTGCCAAAAAATGCTATTATGTTTTACTTTTTTACATGCCTACTTCCTTTCCAAAGAAAAAAATAAAAATATTGCTCTTAGAGGGCATCCATCCGGCAGCGGTCGAGCTATTGCGCAAGGCGGGCTATACGCAAATAGAGGCGCATAAACAAGCCTTATCCGAGCAGCAATTGATAGAAAAGATGCAAGCTGGCGTACATATCTTAGGTATTCGTTCAAAAACCCAAGTAACGCCTACTGTCTTAGAACATGCACCGCGCTTGCTGGCGATAGGTTGTTTTTGTATTGGCACCAACCAAGTTGCCTTAGAACATGCTAAACAAAGCGGCGTAGCAGTATTCAACTCGCCATATAGCAATACGCGCTCGGTAGCCGAATTGGTTATTGCCGAGATGATTATGTTGTTGCGCCGTATTCCCGAAAAAAACAGGGCGGCGCAGGAGGGTTTATGGCTCAAAGCAGCTAAGGGTTGCTACGAGGTGCGCGGCAAAACGTTGGGCATTGTGGGTTATGGGCATATTGGGTCGCAGGTATCGGTATTGGCAGAAGCATTGGGCTTGCGGGTTGTTTATTACGATATAGTGCCCAAATTGCCCTTGGGCAACGCCACACCTGTTCATTCGCTCTACGAATTGCTGGCTATGTCAGACGTAGTAACGCTACACGTACCTGCCGACGAAAGTACGTATCAACTCATCAATGCCGAAACATTGGCACTAATGAAGACAGGTGCTGTTTTGCTCAATTTAAGTCGGGGCGGCGTAGTCGATATCGATGCCGTAGCAACTGCTTTGCGGAGCCAGCATTTAGGTGGTGCGGGCATTGATGTGTTTCCCTACGAACCCAAAGGCAATAGCGAATTGTTTCAAAGCCCTCTACAAAACCTACCCAACACCTTGCTAACGCCACATGTGGGCGGTTCTACGGTAGAGGCACAAGAAAGTATAGGGCGCGATGTAGCCCTCAAACTCGTCAATTTTATTGACAAAGGCATTACTATTGGCTCGCATACGATACCCGAAATATCGCTACCCATCAAACAAGGCACGCACCGCATCTTACACATACATCACAACGTACCGGGCGTATTATCTGCCATCAACCGCGTTATTTCAGACCTGAATATCAATATCGAAGGGCAATATCTTAGTACCAATAACAAGGTAGGTTATGTAGTATTGGATATCGCGCAGTCAAGCTCAGGTATAGCCTTGGACAAACTTAGGGGGATAGAGCATACCATCAGGGCACGAATGTTGTATTGATTATTGCCTATCGCCGCGTTGGGCTACCCATTGTTGGATATAGTCGGCAATGGTGGTCATGTTGGTGCCTGGCGGAAACAATTCGCCTACGCCCATCTCGCGCAGGGCTTGGTAGTCGTCATCGGGTATGATGCCGCCGCCTGTGAGCAATACATCGTCCATACCATTTTGGTGCATGAGCGATAATACTTTGGGAAATACAGTAAGGTGTGCGCCCGACAAGATACTGATGCCTATGACATCTACATCTTCTTGCAAGGCGGCATTGACCACCATTTGCGGGGTTTGGCGCAAGCCCGTATAAATAACTTCCATACCCGCATCGCGCAGGGCAGCAGCAATCACTTTGGCACCTCGGTCGTGCCCGTCTAAGCCTACTTTGGCAATTAAAACGCGAATGGGCTTCATGTATTAGAATAGGTATGTAAATGGTAGTAGGCAATAGCTACATCGTTTCGTAAAACGACAATACTTGTTTGTCCTTTTCGTTAGCTTTGAGCGATTTGATGAGCGTTTCTATTGATTGCAGTCGTTCATCTATATTTATATTATCACTACGACTTGTGTTGCGCGGCGAAGATGCGCGTAGCTGTGTTTGCTGTTGCTGGCGATATAATTCTCTAATATCGCGCAAAAGCTCGGCGGTACGCAGTCGTATCCACCAATTTTGGTCGTATTGGGCTATTTTTTGTAGCGTAGGTAGGGCGGCAGCAGTTGTTGCGTCGTCGTTGCAGCGCATCAAGAATGTGCCATAAAATTCTATCAGCGCGTAGCGGCTGTAAGTATGCGACAGGGGTAGGTTTTTTTCAAAAAAATGGCTATTGTTTGGTTTGCCTGCTTGCGCGTAGATATGCGCAATGGCATTTAGCAAGGTGCTATTGGCAGTATTCTCGGCAAGTTGGGCGTAATAAACGGCTTTTTCGGAGTTTAGTTCAAAGAGGTTTTGTAGGGCAGTATAAACGACTTGATAGGACGAATCGCGCATAGCACTGCCAAATACGCTATAAAATTCGGGGCTTTTGCAGTGCGCCAATCGCGATAAGGCAGCTTCGCGCACCAAAGCCTTGGGGTCGGTTTGTGCGGTGCGTATCATGGATTTTTGCAAGCTGGTATCGGCGGCTACTGCGTCGAGGGTTATCATTTGCAGAGCCTCGCGCCTAATGCCATAGTAGGGGTCCTGCGTAGCGGCGTGTCGTATCAATTGTTTCACTTCGGGGTGGTCAGGAGCTATTTGTTCTAAGGCTTGTAGCGACTCGAAGCGGTTCAGGTAGCCTTGCCTATCATAATATTGGTGTAGGTAGCCATGAATCGTTTTTCGGTCTGTTCGCTCGCAGAGCAAAATGCGGTCGGGGTCAAAGTTGATGAGTTTGGGCGTTTTTTTTCAGCGCAAAGGTAAAGGTTTGTTGGCGTTTATTGATGCGAATGGCGTGGCGTTCTTTGCTTCCGTCGGGATAAACAATTTCAATGCTGGTAGGCAATTGATATACTTTTTTCTTGTGCTTGGGTTTGTTGTATGATAACGGCGGCATAGCCTTTTGTAGTGTCTACGTTATAAGAAATGTCTAATTCGGGGTGTCCTTTGCTCATCATCCATTGGTCGAAAAACCAATTGAGGTCTTCGCCCGTCACCGACTCAAAGGCCATTCGTAGGTCGTTTATTTCGGCAGTTTTGAACGAGTGTGCTTTGAGGTATTGGGCAATGGCGGCAAAAAAAGCCTCGTCGCCTACGTAGTAGCGCAGCATGTGCAGCACGCGCCCGCCTTTTTGGTAGCTATGAGCGTCGAACAAATCATCATCGGCATTGCTATAATAATAGCGAATGATGGGTTCTTGCTTCTGCTCGGCTTCGCTCAGGTAGGTGCGCAAGTCCTTATTCAGGTGCGCGTCGGCTTCGTCGCGTCCGTATTTGTGTTCAAACCAAAGATATTCGCCGTAGGTAGCAAAGGACTCATTGAGGGCGAGGTTTGCCCACGATTCGCAGGTAACTAAATCGCCAAACCAATGATGAAATAATTCGTGGGCGATAATGTCATCGTCGTTGCCTTCTAACAATTCGCGTTCGTCTCGTTGCAGGCGTTCATAAAATAAGGTAGCGGAGGTATTCTCCATTGCCCCCGCTATAAAATCGCGCACAACAGCTTGCGAATATTTCTCCCAAGGGAAATCGACCCCTAAGCGTTGCGAAAAAAACGTGAGCATATCGGGCGTATTTCCGAAAATAGCGCGTGCAGAAGCGGCATAGGGCGGCTCGACATAATAATTGACTTCTATATCGCGCCATTTATCTTTTATTACGGCATAATCGCCTATTGCCATCGTAAATAAGTAGGGCGCGTGGGGCAATGCTTGTTTCCAATAATCGCTGCGCGTACCGTCGGGATTAGCAGTACTACTGATGAGTTTGCCATTCGATAGCGTTTTATATTTATCAGCAACAGTAATCGTAATTTCTTGGGTTGTTTTTTGGTTGGGCGCATCAATAGTCGGAAACCAGCATGACGAACTGAAGGTTTCGCCTTGCGTCCAGATTTGATAGGGTTTGCTGGGGTTCAGGCTATCGGGCATAATAAAATACAACCCTTTGTTGTCGTAATGAAACCGCCCTGACGGATGATTGACCAAGCGTTCGGGCTGTGCCGTATAGGATACGGCAATTTGGTACGTTTCGTCGCGGCGGTAGCTGCGGTCAAGTTTAATGTCAAGCACCAAACTATCGCGGTAGGTATAGCGCAACGGCACATTGGGCTTAGTACCTACGCCTACGAGTTCGAGGCTGTGTATATCAAAACTTTTGGCATCGAGGCTAAGGCTATCTACCGCATAAAAATGGGGTTGCAGGGTGAGCACCGCCTTGCCGATGAGGTGTTTTTTATCCCAATCAAAACGCACATCTAAGCGCGTATGGCGTAGGTCGTTGATTTGGCGCAATGCAGGCTGATAGATAGTGGGCAATACCTCTATGGCAGGCAACTCCTCGTAGCGTATGCTGTCGGCGGGGTCAAGTTTGCCAATCCTAAAATTATAATCAGCTATATCGGGCTGTTGCTTGCGGCTACTTTCTTTAACACCGCCAAACCGACAAGCCCCGCAATAAAAGCAAACAAGAGCAAGACGGCTATCCCATGGCGCGGCGCAATTAGGGGCGGTTGCAGTGGGCGAGCAATGGAACAGAGATTGGGGTGGGTGGGGTCATATCGCGGCGTATAATAGTGGGTTGTGCCGACAAAGTTAGCAATTAAATAAAAACGGAGTATGTAAAATTGTCAATATCTATGCGTATATAAGTTTATGAGCTACATTATGAACGCATCAATTCATTGAATAAATATCGAACAACAAGGCAAAAATTTATTTTTTACCTACATAGCTACAAGTAACACAAAAAAAGCCTACCTTTGCGCTCCGTTTAGAAAGTATCATTTTTTGAACTCTTAAACGCCATTATTGCTAACGGGCACTACGACAAAGCCCCCCAACGCCATATCTATTCGACCGATGAGTTACACGTATTTGACCCAAGACCAACAAAAACAAATTTTCTTGCAGTACGGTGGTTTGAAACCAATTCGGGTGCTACCGAGGCACAAGTAGCGTTGCACACATTCCGCATCAAACACTTGTCCGAACACCTAAAAACCAATAAACACGACCACGTTACCCGCCGCTCGCTCTTGCGTATGGTTGGGCAGCGCAAGCGTTTGCTGACCTATTTGAAGCACAAAGATATTGCTAAATACCGTACCCTAATTCAAGAACTCGGTATTCGCAAATAGCCATTGCGCATTTCAAATATATCGTCACCTGCCGCGTATTGAACAACGGCAACACCTATAAGGTTTTATTCGCTAAAACCTTATAGGATTTTTGTGTTTATCCTTAAAGGAGGTAAGTAGTTGGGACTAATCCAACCCGACGCGACACAGAGGGCAATGCGGTAATGCCCTCCCCTCTGACGAAACCATACCGCTCTGCCTACCTTGCTCTATCGTAAAACGGCAGTCAGAAAAGCCAATTACGTGCTTTGACCAACGCGCCGCGACGTTTGCTATAGAGCCGCTGTATTTTTACTTACCTTTTTTAATCCAACATCTCCGTATGATTGATTTTAACATCATTACCGAAACCTTTGAATTAGGCGACGGTAGAACCATCACGGTCGAAACGGGCAAACTTGCCCGCCAAGCCAATGGTGCAGTACTCGTGCGCATGGGAAAAGCAGCCCTCCTCGCCACTATCGTATCTGCCAAAGAACCCAACCCTGCACAATCGTTTTTCCCTCTATCAGTCGATTACCAAGAAAAATTTGCTGCCGCAGGACGCATACCTGGTAGCTTCCAGCGCCGCGAAGGAAAATTATCCGACCATGAAGTGCTTATCTCGCGCTTAGTCGACCGCGCCCTACGCCCATTATTTCCCGACGGCTACCTCAACGATACCCAAGTGATGATTTCACTGCTATCGAGCGACCCCGAAGTAATGCCCGACTCCCTAGCCGGATTAGCCGCCTCTTGTGCCCTTTCCGTATCGGATATACCCTTTAACGGTCCTATATCAGAAGTGCGCGTAGCCCGCGTAGATGGCGAATATATCGTTAATCCGAGCCGCAGCCAATGGCAAAACGCCGATATCGACATCATCGTAGCTGCCTCCGAAAAAGACATCGTTATGGTCGAAGGCGAATGTAAAGAATGTAGCGAAGACGATTTGGTGACAGCCATACGCGCAGGACACGAGGTAATCAAACAACAATGCCAAATGCAATTGCGCCTGAGCCAAAAATGCAATATCGTCAAACGTTCCTACGAACCCACACCGCTCAATTTAGAAGTATGGGTAAAAGTAGAAACCCTACGCGATAAAATACACGCTATTGCTGCATCGGGATTAGACAAACAAGCCCGCAAAACAGGGTTTAAAGCTATTGCCGAAGAATTGGCAACTATGTTTGGCGAAGAACCCGAAGATGCTACCCTCAAATTAGCTAACGAATATTACCACGACCTCGAAAAACAAGTGATGCGCGAAATGGTCTTATCGGAGCGCAAACGCTTAGACGGACGACAATTAGACGAGGTTAGACCCTTACATATCGAAGTTGATGTATTTGAATCGCCGCACGGATGCGCGCTATTTACGCGCGGCGAAACCCAATCGTTCACGACCGTTACCTTGGGCACTAAGCAGGACGAGCTGATGTTAGACCGCGCCGAGAGCCTCGAATTTACTAAATTTTTGCTCCACTACAATTTCCCCGCATTCTCGACGGGCGAAATCAAACCCAACCGCGGACCCGCTCGCCGCGAAATAGGACACGGCAATTTGGCAATGCGCTCGCTAAAACAAATAATGCCCAAAGATGAAGAAAATATCTATACCGTGCGTATAGTATCCGACATCTTAGAGTCGAACGGCTCGTCATCGATGGCTACCGTTTGTGCAGGCTCCTTAGCACTCATGGACGCAGGCGTACAAACCTCCGCGCCAATGTCGGGTATAGCGATGGGTTTGATTAGCGAAGGTAGTCGTTATGCCGTATTGTCCGATATTTTGGGCGACGAAGACCACTTAGGTGACATGGACTTTAAGGTAACAGGAACCGCCCAAGGCATTTGTGGCATTCAAATGGACTTGAAAGTAGATGGACTGCCCTACCAAGTATTGGTAGAAGCCTTAGCACAAGCCAAAGCTGGCAGGCTGCACATCTTAACGGCAATGAACGAAGTAATTAGCGAAGCACGCCCCGAACCCAAACCACATGCCCCGCGCATCGTGCGCATCGAAATCCCCCTCGATTTTATCGGTGCCGTCATCGGCCCAGGTGGCAAGGTCGTGCAAGACATTCAACGCAGCACCAATACCGTTGTCAGTATCGAAGAAACACCCACTTGCGGCGTAGTAACCGTAGCATCGCCCAACAAAACCAACCTCGAAGCCGCTGTTGCCCGCGTAAAAAGCATAGTGGCAATGCCCGAAATAGGCGAAATCTACGAAGGACCCATCAAATCTATTACGGCGTTCGGCGCATTTGTCGAATACCTACCCGGCAAAGAAGGGCTGCTGCATATCTCGGAAATTGATTGGAAACGCCTCGAAAGTTTAGAAGGCGTATTGGCAGAAGGCGATATAGTGCAAGTAAAATTGCTCGAATACGACAAAAAAACGGGTAAAGTGCGCCTGTCACGCAAAGAATTACTGCCCAAACCCGAAGGATACAAAGAACGCGAACCTCGACCCGACCGCGAACCACGCGACCGTGACCGCGATAGAGACAGGGATAGAGACCGTGACCGCAGACCATTTAACAAGAACGGCGGCGGCGGCAGACGATAAGCCAAGAGTTAAATAAATTGCTTTGCCAAATGTCCTTGAACGGCACATCTAAATATGGTGCATAGGGGCATTTGGCAAGGCATTCCACAAAAAAAGCTACAAGGGACAAGAAAGACACAGAACCATTTTTCTGAACGGAGAAAAATATACCATTATTAAAAGTGTGACCCCTGCCCCTATTTATCGTATAAATGCAGGTTGCTTCGCACAATAAGGCAACAAACAACGTTATTTAATCATTTTTTTTTATTTTTTTTAACAAACAATTACATGACCATGAATTTATTGGACATCCTAAAAGGTTATTTCACCAACGAACTTATCGGCAAAATTGGTAATTTCTTAGGCGAAAACGAAAACAACACTCGTTCGGCGGTGGAGCAAATTCTGCCTACCTTGTTAGGTGGTCTGATTGCCAAATCCTCAACCCCTGCTGGTGCTAACAGCCTTATCAACATGCTCAACGACCGCACGCACGACGGCAATGTATTGGGCGATTTGATGGGTATTTTTGCCGGCGGCGACCGCTCTAACGCATTTATGCGCATGGGTTCGTCGGTATTGGGCAATATTTTTGGCGACAAAGTAGGCGGCGTTATCGATTTAATTGCAGGCGGCACTGGCTTGCGCAAAGAATCGTCTAACAATTTATTGAGTTTTCTTGCTCCCATCGTTTTGGGCTTATTGGGCAAAACGAAAAAAGACCAAGGATTGAACGCATCGGGATTATTGTCGCTTATCTTAGGGCAAGGTTCTTTCTTGAAAAACGTATTGCCCGCAGGCTTAGGTAGCATCTTAGGTTTTTCGGGTGGTATTGACAGCTTGGTCAAAACTGCCTACAACAACTTGTCGGGTACGTACAAATTTGAAGGAGTAGATACTACTACTACGTCGGGCAGCGGCTCGTCGTATCGCGCTACCAGCACCACAACTCATAGCAACAACGACAATGGCGGTGGTGGTATGGGCTGGCTCAAATGGTTGCTACCCTTATTGCTTTTAGCAGCACTATTCTACTTCTGGCGCGGTTGTGGCGAAAAAGTCGAAAATGCCGCACAAAATACCGCAGAGCAAGTAGGCGACGCTGCTAACGCCGCAGGCGATGCTGCAAAAAATGCCGCCAATGCCGCGGGCGATGCCGCACAAAACGTTGCTAATGCTGCGGGTGATGCTGCACAGAATGCTGCCAATGCCGCAGGAAATGCCGCTACGCAAGCATGGGCTGCTTTGGGCGAATTGTTCAAAGTGAAATTGCCCAATAATGTAGAACTGAACGTACCGAAATTGGGTGTCGAAAATCGCCTTATCACTTGGATTTCTGACAAAACCAAGGTTGTCGACAAAACTACTTGGTTCGACTTCGACCGTTTGCTGTTTGAAACCAACCAAGCAGTATTGAAACCCGAATCGCAAGAGCAGTTGAAAAACGTTGCCGAAATCTTAAAAGCTTTCCCCAGCGTAGAGGTGAAAATCGGTGGCTATACCGACAACAGCGGCGACGCAGCCAAAAACCTTAAATTGTCGCAAGACCGCGCCAATAGCGTAATGGCAGAATTGGTCAAATTAGGTATTGAGGCTAAACGCATGAAAGCAGAAGGTTATGGTATCGAACACCCCGTTGCCGATAACAGTACCCCCGAAGGTAGAGAGAAAAACCGCCGTGTATCTCTCCGCGTAACGAAAAAATAAACTCCAATTTTTGCCCAAACGCTGTATAAATCCAGCACTCGGCAATGTAATTGAGTATTAAACCACTCGCCAGCATTATGGCACTGATAAAGTGCGATATTGTCGGCGAGTGGATTTTTTTTATATGATTCCTTCGCGCAAAATATCGTGTAGATGTACCATGCCGCCATATTGCCCTTGTTCGTTCAGTCCCACAAGTTGAGTTATTTTGTGTTGGCGCATCAATTGCAGGGCAGTAACCGCTAATTCATGCTCGGTAACTGTTTTAGGTCGGTGGGTCATCAAACTTTGGGCAGTAATGTCGTCCAAAGGTAAGTTTGCCGACAAACCGCGGCGCAAATCTCCGTCGGTGATAATCCCCTCAATGGCTTGATTATGTGGCGAGATAACCACCGTAGCACCTAAGCGGCACGAACTGATGCTAAAAACTACCTTGCGCCAATCGTCGTGTGGGCTTACTTGGGGGCGAGCATTGGCAGCGCAGAGGTCGCGCACTCGCAAATAGAGTTTTTTGCCCAAAGCCCCGCCTGGGTGATAGCGGGCAAAATCGTCGGGCGTAAAGCCGCGCAGCGATAATACCGCCACAGCTAAGGCATCGCCCAAGGCTAATTGTGCCGTTGTGCTGCTTAGCTACCAATGTGTTAGGCATAGCAGACAATAGCGAAATGAGATAAGTTATTTCGGGCGTTTCGCCGCTGTTCGACAAGCATAGCACCATGTCGGTAGCTTGTACCATGCCCAAATCGCCATGGACAGCATCGGCAGCGTGCATAAATAAGGCAGGCGTACCGGTAGAATTGAACGTAGCAACTATTTTTTGGGCAATAATAGCACTTTTGCCAATGCCTGTAACAACTAACCTACCTTCGAGTTGGGCAATGGCTCGCACAGTAGCTACAAAGTCGTCGTCTATGTGGGCAACCAAGTCTGCTATGGCTGCGGCTTCGGTATGGAGGGTTTGGCGAGCAATAGCGCAAATATCGTCATCGGTCAGGGCTGTGGGCATTATGATAGGGTTTGGGTGTAGCCAAAAGTGGCGCAAGGCGGAGCAAAGATAGGACAATACGCTCATTTTCCGACCAAAAACGTAGCAATGCCTACGCTAATTGTCGTACTTTTGTGTCCTGATTTAGTGCTATACGCCTTAGTAGGCAATTATTGTTTTTTTTGTAAATTGTATTCTTTGCAACAGTTTATCCCTTATCATTTTATTTTGGCTTCACAGTCGCCGCGCCGCCAGCAATTATTGCGCGAAGCAGGTTTGACGTTTGATGTCATTGTTAGCCATGCCGACGAGAGCTACCCCGACGATTTGCCCGTAGCCCAGATTGCCGAGTTGGTGGCACGCGCCAAAGCCCATGCCTTGCGTTCCCAAATTGTCAATGATGCGACTATTATTATTGCTGCCGATACAACAGTTTGTTTAGGCGATGTGCAATATGGCAAACCCTACGATGAGTTCGACGCTATCTATACGTTGCGCCAGCTATCAGGTAGGCGACACCAGGTCATTACGGGCGTATGCTTATTGTCTGCTTGGGGGCAGCATTGCTTTTCGGTAACTACCGATGTAGTATTTCACTCCCTAACACCCGACCAAATCCAATATTATGTCGATACTTATCAGCCCTATGACAAGGCAGGTGCTTATGCCATTCAGGAATGGATAGGTTTAGTGGGTATAGAACGTATAGAGGGCTGCTATTTTAATGTAGTGGGCTTGCCCGTAAGTCAATTATTGCAGGAATTAGCTCGTTTTTGTGCTTCGTCGCCCTTGGGTATTCCCGAATGTTAATGGTTTGATTTTGAGCGGATAGATAGCAAGAGTATACAAAAAAACGGTCGTTTTTCCTCTGTGGATTAATACGTATCTATCCAATCCTCCCAAGCGGCATGTTTAGGTTGGTGCTGCTGCTGGGCAGCTATGGCATCTATCCATCGCGTTTGGGCAAGTCCTATATTTGCGCTGTGTTGTATGGCGGCTAATGAATCGTCGAATAGAAGCGTTTCGCAGGTTTCGCACTGCTCTAATACGCGGCGCACGCGCTCGTTACGTGCGGGGTCGGCTACGGAGCGGATATAGATGGCTTTGATTCGGTGCGGGAAAATGTGGGCAATTTCGGTATAAATATCAGCATCGCGCTCGCCGCTATCGCCTACCAATACAAACTGCCATTGCGGGAAAGTATGTAGGATTTTGACGATAGTGTTGTACTTATGTTCTTGGTATGCAGCTATTTTTTCGGAGGTGGGCAGCACTATATCGCGCAGGCAAATAGGTCCTTTGGGCAAATCATTGTGCTGCATAAAATCGGATAACATGTCATATAGGTTGCTGGGGCTGTTCGATACATAAAAAATGGGATTTACCCGCTGCCCTGTATCGCCTTTTCGCCATGCCCAATAAAGCGGCGCAGTGCCCGCGAATGCCAATCGCGAGTAGGCATTTTTGAAAAACGTATAATACAACATTTTTGTTTTGATACCACATGTTTTTAATACCGTATCGTCAATGTCTGTGATAAGTCCGTATTGAATATCGCCATGTGGTATAAAGACTTCGCCTGTAGCGGCAGTGGTTTGAGGGTTGGTGGTTTCTTGTAGTGTCCAATGGGTATCATACCAATAGCGTTTGGGCGATAGCGGCAGGGGCATGTTTAGCTGTATTTCGGCATTGGCATAGCCCTCTTGGTCGGTGTGTAGGGTACAACTGTGGTGAGCTATTTGTAGGCGCAAGGCACAATTAGGCACTTCGTCGCTTTCAAATCGTCGATACATATTTAGCGCATTTCGCCAAGCACCATCGGCTATATGCGGGTGTATATTGCGGTATTCGAGTACGCGTGCCGATAAATGCAGGCGTTCGGGCGTACCATAGCCCCGATAGGGCAGTATATGCAGTTCGTCGTTGGCAATAGCAGCACGTTTTTGCCAATGACGAAGGCGGTTGAATGTATTTTGCAGTATCTTTTTCATGGTGCATGATAGCTATGCGGCGCGAAGTTGGGTTAATTGTTGGCTGATTTGGCTTAGTTGTCCGTTAACTCGTCTTTTTTTGGGCAAAAGTGCAGGAGTTCAGCCGCAGGGTTTTCCTTAGTGCTTTTGGGCAATCTTGCCAAGATACTGCTAAATCAGCCTGCCCAATTTTCGCGGTCTAAGGTACGAAACTGTATCGCTTCTGCTAAGTGTTCTATCTGTATATCGCTTGCGTCGGCGAGGTCGGCTATGGTGCGAGCTACTTTCAAGATGCGGTCGTAGGCGCGTGCCGATAGGTTGAGGCGGGTCATAGCTGTTTTGAGTAAAGTTTGCCCCGCAGTACTAATCTCGCACCAAGTTCTGATTTGGTTAGAGGGCATTTGGGCATTGCAATAAATGTCCTTTTGCGTGCTGTATCGCTTTTCTTGTGCTAAACGAGCCTTTATCACCCTTTCGCGGATAGTAGCACTGCTATCGGTTTGTCGTTCGCTGGTCAATTCGTCGAACGAAACGGGCGTAACTTCTACGTGTAGGTCGATGCGGTCTAATAGCGGTCCGGATATTTTGTTTAGGTATTTTTGTACTATGCGGGGCGCACACACATTCTTTTTCGGGGTGGTTGTAATACCCGCAGGGACAGGGGTTCATAGAGGCGATGAGCATAAAGCCCGCGGGATAATCGACCGAAAAACGCGCTCGCGAGATGGTTACGCGGCGTTCTTCCATTGGTTGGCGCAAGACCTCCAATACCGCTCTTTTAAATTCGGGCAGTTCGTCCAGAAACAATACGCCGTTGTGTGCCAATGATATTTCGCCCGGTTGCGGGTGATTGCCGCCGCCTACCAATGCCACGTCGCTGATGGTATGATGCGGCGACCGAAACGGACGCACAGCTATCAGCGAACTGCCGCTCGACAACCTGCCTGCTACGGAGTGTATTTTAGTGGTTTCTAAGGCTTCGTGCAGGGTCAGCGGGGGCAGAATGCTGGGCAGACGCTTGGCGAGCATTGTTTTGCCCGCACCTGGTGGTCCCACCAAAATGACGTTGTGCCCACCCGCAGCGGCTATTTCCATCGCCCGTTTGATATTGCGTTGCCCTTTGACATCGGAAAAATCCATGTCAAAATTGTTCAGATTGTCATAAAATTCTTGGCGCGTATTGACTTGTGTAGGGGCTATTTCTTGTTCGCCGCGCAGGAAACGCACCACCTCGACCAAATTTTCTACGCCATATACCGCCAAATTGTTCACGATAGCTGCTTCTCGGGCATTTTCTTTGGGCAAAATAAAGCCTTCAAATTTATCTTTTTGTGCTTGTATGGCTATGGGTAAGGCACCTTTGATAGGGCGCAATGCGCCATCTAATGCCAGCTCGCCCATGATAACATAGCGGCTAATATCGCGGGTTTCGAGCAAAGTGCCGTCAGCAGCCATAATGCCTACGGCAATAGTGAGGTCGTAGGCGGCACCTTCTTTGCGCAAATCGGCAGGAGCCATATTGACCACCATTTTTTGGCGCGGCATCTGAAATCCACTACTTTTGACGGCTGTTTCTATCCGATGTTGTCCTTCTTTTACTGCGCTGTCGGGTAGCCCTACCAAAAAATAATTGAGCTGCCCGCCACCAACGCTTACTTCTACCTCTATCATAGTGGCATTTACGCCTAATACCGCCCCGCCGTGCGTTTTTGCCAAACCCATCGCTATATTGGTTGTTTAGTTTAGATACTTATTTAATGCCGATGTAACTATTTAGGGTATGGGGTTTTGGGTATGGGGTAATGGGCAATATCCATCTAATAATACCCGAAATCATAGCATATTCGATTAGAAATAGCTATTCTTGGGGGCTGCCCCTATAAGGAAATAGTTACATGCCGACAAAGGTAAGTGTTTAGCCCCGTATTTGTATGGTTGAGCGGCAAAAAATAGCGGTCGGTCAGATTTTGAAAACTTGACCGACTGCCGTCAACGCCCCAAAATGTGCGTTTGGGGCTATGCGGATATAGGCTTGGTCTAAGGGATTGATGAGTGTTTCACAATACTCGCCTGAACCTTAAAACAATATAGCACGAAAACCTCGACTAATATGTGCCAAGTACAAGCTATTGATAGTACTGCTCCGAATAGCTTTATGCCGCAAGGTTCAGAAGGAAAAATGATACAATAATAGGCGGCAAAAATTGCACCGTTTTAATAAGTACCAAAAAAAAGCGTAACTTTGCCCCATGAATTGCCTCCGACAACTCAATTTACCCGAATTAACTTTGCTCCACAGCGGCAAAGTGCGCGATAGCTACCGCGCTACACCTACTACCCGCCTCATCGTTGTTAGCGACCGCCTATCGGCTTTCGACTTTATCCTCGAAACACCCATACCCCACAAAGGTGCGGTACTCAATGCTATCTCGACTTGGTGGTTCGACCAAACCACCGACCTTATCCCCAACCACTTTTGCAGCTCATCGACCCCAACGTCAGTTTAGTGCGCGAAGCCGTGCCCATTCGGGTCGAGATGGTGGTGCGTGGCTACCTCACAGGCTCTATGTGGCGCGGCTATGCCCAAGGCGAGCGAGCCTTTTCGGGGCTTACTGTCGGCGAGGGATTGCACAAAAACCAAGCCTTTGCGCAACCCATTGTTACGCCTACCACCAAAGAAAAAAGCGACCGCCCCATTAGCCCCGCCGACCTCGTAAGTGAAGGCTGGACAACTGCTACGCTATACGAGCAAATGGAGCAAACCGCCCTGCAACTATTCCGACGAGGCACGCAACGCCTTGCCGAAAAAGGGCTTCTACTCGTAGATACTAAGTACGAATTTGGCTTGATAGACGAGCAACTCATACTTATCGACGAAATACATACGCCCGACTCCTCACGATTTTGGCAAGCCGATGATTATGCCCAAAATCCTGCCGATGCCGCCCAAATAGACAAAGAATACATCAGACAATGGATGCTCGCCAACCTCATTGACGGCGATTATCCGCACAGCCTACCCCCGCATATCGTATACGAAGCCTCGCGCCGCTACCAACAAATATATACCACCGTAACGGGCAACGTACTTCATGTCGACGAATCGATGCCTATCGAAACGCGCATACGCCAAAACCTGCAACAAGCGGGATTTATTTAGCCCCATACCCACACACACGCTCGAATGACTCGAATAGCCATACTCGGCTCTGGCGGACGCGAACACGCCTTAGCTTGGAAATTTGCCCAACAACTCCGTACCGACCAAATAGTGGTGCTGCCCGGCAACGGCGGCACGCCCAATCAAGCCTCCATAGACCTCAATAATTTCGAAACGCTTGCCCAATATTGTCGGCAAGAGGCTATCACTCTCGTCGTTGTAGGTTCAGAAGTACCGCTATCTAAGGGCATTAGCGATTATTTCAAAGCCAATTGCCCCGATATTGCTATATTCGGACCTACACAAGCAGCAGCCCGCTTAGAATCGTCCAAAATCTGGGCAAAACAGTTCATGCAACGACACGGCGTAGCTACTGCCCGTTTCCAAACTTTTTGCCAAACCGAAGACGCGCTGCCCTTAGCCCAAGAATGGAGCGGCAAATTGGTGATTAAATACGACGGATTGGCTGCGGAAAAGGCGTTTTTGTATGCGCTAATATGGAACAAACGCAAACCGCCTTAGCCGAATTGAAACAAGACTACGGCAACGACGCACCTTTTTTGGTCGAAGAACGCTTAGAAGGCTACGAAGTATCGCTGATAGGACTGACCGACGGCAAAACATTCTGCGCCCTGCACCCCTCGCAAGACCATAAACAGCTATACAACAATGACCAGGACCTAATACGGGCGGCATGGGCGTTTATTGCCCTTTTGCGCTAAGTGCCGACCAACGCGCCGACATCGAGCAAAACATTATCCAACCTACCTTGCGCGGCATTAGTGCCGAAGGATTAGACTATCAAGGGTTTTTATATTTTGGGATAATGATGACTCCCCAAGGCGCAAGGCTATTGGAATATAATGCCCGCTTGGGCGACCCCGAAACCGAAGTATTAATGCCCGCCCTCAAAACGCATCTATTGCCCATTATACAGGCTTGCTTGGCAGGCAAACTCGACGAGTGCGCCGTCGAGCTACACGAAGGGTATTGGGTAGATGTGGTATTGGTATCGGGCGGCTATCCCAAGCAATACGCCACTAATCTGCCCATTAGCGGCATAGAAAAAGTAGCAGCCGACACCTTATTGTTTCATGCAGGTACGCAACGCGACACACAAGGCATATTGCGCACATCGGGCGGTAGGGTGCTAAATGTAGTGGCGCATGGCAATACCTTAGCCGAAGCCATCAAAAAGCATACGCCGAAGTTGCCCATATCCACTTCGACCATATCCATTACCGAACCGATATAGGGCAAAGAAAACAATGAAAAATATTGCCATCTTTATTTCAGGACGCGGTAGCAATATGGTTGCCATAGCCCAGCAAGTACAAAACGGCATCTTGGCAGATTGTTGCCAAATAAAGCTCGTGTTTGCCAACCAAGCCACCGCCCAAGGCTTGGATATAGCTGCCAAGATGGGTTTGCCTACTGCCTGCCTGCCCTCAGAAAGCAGGAAACGCGCCGACCACGAGCGCGACATCATTGCCCTACTCGCGCCTTTACAGATAGATTATATCGTATTGGCAGGATATATGCGCCTCATTAGCCCCGTGCTAATTGCCCATTACCCACAACGAATTATCAATATACACCCCGCCGATACGCACCAACACCAAGGGCTACACGCCTACGAATGGGCTTGGCAGCAGCAATTGACCCACACGCATATCACTGTACACTATGTAGATAGCGGCATGGACACGGGCGACATTATTGCCCAAACAACCGTAGATTTGCAAGGCGCAGCCTCACTCCAAGAGGTAGAACAACGCGGTTTGGCAGTCGAACACCAATTTTATAGCCAAGTATTAAAGCAAGTCTTGTCGAGTTAGACAATTATCCAGCTCGAAAACAGCCTATTTTCATTGACCAATAATAAGGCAATTTATAACGCAGACCATTAGAATATCGCCCCTATGGGGCTTGAAAAACGGTTATTGTCGGTCTTTTTATTTGTGGTTTCTAATTTTGAGTAAAAAAAATATAACTATTTAGAGTATAGGGTTTTGGGTATGGGGTAATGAGCTAATACTGCCTAACATCGCTGCATATTCGATTAGTTTCCCCTACAAGGCTAAATAGTTACGTATAAACAAAGGTGCTATTGAAATAATCAAACTGCTAACGTCAATCCTAAAAACAAGCAAAACCGCCATTCACCATTATGCCCAAGGTTTCTATACGTTTTTTTGATGACAGGGAAGTGCGTGCCGTTTGGGACGATGAAAACAGCAAATGGTGGTTTAGCGTATTGGATATTGTGGGTGTTTTAAACGAAGAACCCGATTATAAAAAAAACCGAAACTATTGGAAATACCTAAAAGCCAAACTTAAAAAGGAAAACAGCCAGTTGGTTAGTGCTACTACCCAACTGAAATTATTGGCGGCAGACGGCAAAAAATATAACACCGACATGTTAGACAGCGAAGGTGTGACCGAGTTTGCCAAAAATTTTCCGAATACCAAGGCTATAAAATTTTTGGATTGGTTTCTTTACAGCGATACCAGCCTTGACGGACAGAGCAAGAAAAAAGCATATACTCTTTTTGAAAGTAATCTGATAAATGAATTTGAAGTAGGCACAGTCAAAGGCTTACAACAAATACACGCTTACTTATTTGGTGGTCTGTATGACTTTGCCGGACAAATACGACAGAAAAATATTTCAAAAGGAGGTTTTCAATTTGCAGTATCCCGCTTTTTAGATGACACCTTAAAACAAATAGAAACAATGCAGGAAAACACCTTTGATGAAATTGTAAACAAATATGTGGAGATGAACATCGCCCACCCATTTATGGAAGGCAACGGCAGAAGCACCCGAATTTGGTTGGACCTGATATTGAAAAAACGACTGAAAACATGTGTGGATTGGAGCAAAATCAGCAAACGGGATTATATGAACGCTATGGTGTCAAGCCCAGCAGAAAGTAAGGCACTGAAATCACTTTTGGAGCAGGCTCTTACCAACAAAATAAACGACCGTGAAATGTACATGAAAGGCATAGATTATTCATACTATTATGAAGAGAATGAATAAATAATGGTTAATGATTAATGATTAATGGTTAATGGTTAGTGTTTAATGGTTAATGGTTAATGGTTAATGGTTAATGGTTAATGGTTAGTGGTTAATGATTAATGGGTAAATATGGTCGAAGCAAAATACAAAATACTGAAAATCTTAAAACCCAATAAACCCCGATTCAAACAAATGAGCTACTTAGATAAATTGCTACAAAGAGCAACCGTACAGTGGAAAACGCTGGGGGAGGTGGCGGAGTTGAAAAGAGGTACAACTATTACTGCAAACACTAAAACTGATGGCAATATTCCTGTAATTAGTGGTGGTCAAAAACCTGCATATTATAATGGAGAATATAATAGGGATGGCGAAACAATTACTGTTGAGTGATGCCTTTTCAATTAAAGCCGATGAATCGAAAGTTTTGCCCCGATACATCTATCATTTTTTATTAAACATTCAAGATAAAATCCATGATTTAAAATCTGGTGGTGGCGTTCCTCATGTATACGCAAAAGATGTAGCACGTTTCCCAATCCCCATCCCACCGCTTTCGGTACAAAAAGAAATTGTCCGTATTCTCGATAAGTTTACAGAGCTTGCAGCTCGTAAAAAGCAGTATGCGTATTATAGGGAGCGGTTATTAATGCCTGTAATGGTTGATGGTGAATGGTTAATGAATAATAAAGAGGTGGAATGGAAAACGCTGGGGGAGGTTCTTGTTCGCACCAAAGGGACAAGTATAACCGCAGGAAAAATGAAAGAATTGCATAAAGAAGGAGCACCTTTAAAAATCTTTGCTGGGGGTAAAACTGTTGCTTTTGTTGACTTCAAAGATATACCCGAAAAAGATATAAATAAAGAGCCTTCAATCATTGTAAAATCTCGTGGTGTTATTGAGTTTGAATATTATGACAAGCCTTTTTCGCATAAGAACGAGATGTGGTCTTATCATTCCAAAAATGAAAATATTAGTATCAAGTTTGTTTTACTATTTTTAAAAATTAATGAACCATATTTTCAGAATATTGCGAGTAGAATGCAAATGCCACAAATAGCAACCTCTGATACGAAAAAACTCCTAATCCCCATCCCACCGCTCGAAGAACAAGAACGCATAGTTTCCATTTTAGATAAATTCGATACCTTGGTCAATTCTATTAGCGAGGGTTTGCCGAAAGAGATAGCCTTGCGGCAGCAGCAGTACGAATATTATAGAAATCAATTGTTAATGTTTAATGATTAGTGGTTAATGTTTAATGATTAATGGTGAATGATTAATGGTGAATGATTAATGGTGAATGATTAATGGTGAATGATTAATGGTGAATGATTAATGGTGAATGATTAATGGTGAATGATTAATGGTGAATGGTTGGTGGTTACTACAAAGTAGCATTTAGTAAAATTTGTTGCTGAAATTTAAAGCATAGACCGATAGTTACTATTTTTTAATATTATTAATAAAATAATTTATTTATATATCCAAATAACAATGTGTGGATTAGTCGGCTTTACGGGTCATACCGATGTGGTATATGACCTTATTTTGGGTCTTACTGCCCTCCAACACCGCGGTCAAGATGCTGCGGGTATTATTACGTTCAAGGAGCATTTCAGGACCCGCAAAGCCTTGGGCTTGGTGAGCGATATATTTCAGGAGCGGCATCTACCACGCTTGGTGGGCAATATCGGGATTGGGCATGTGCGCTATACTACGCAAGGCTCTAATAATGTAGAAAACGCCCAGCCTTTTTCTGCTAATTATCCGTTTGGTTTGGCAATGGTACACAATGGCAATGTCACTAATTTTGTCGAGCTGCGCCAGCGTCTTTATGAACAATACCATATTTTGCCCGAAACCTCTAACGACCTCGAACTGATTTTATATACCTTAGCCTCCGAATTGACCCAAAAAGACCTCAAAAACCTGAGTACCGACCATATTTTTGAAGCAGTAGCAGCCACCCAAGCCCAAGTAAAAGGCGCGTATGCCGTTATTTGCATTATTGCTAACTACGGTTTGTTGGCTTTTATGGACCCGCACGGCATCAGACCTTTGGTATTGGGCAAACAAACCGATGCGAATGGTAAAACAACCTATGCTTTTGCGTCCGAAACAACCTGCTTCGATTATTTAGAGTATGAAACGCTCTATGATTTGGGTCCGGGCGAAGCCGTATTTATCGACCGCGATTTTCAAGTGCATCGGCGCAATTGCCACGTCAAGCAGCCCGCTTTTTGTGTATTTGAAACTATCTATTTTGCTCGTGAAGATGCTATTATGCACCGCCGTTTGGTAGCTGCCGAGCGGGTGCGTATGGGGCGCATGTTGGCAAAAAAGGTGCGCGAAGCTAATTTGCAGCCCGATATAGTGATAGATGTGCCTTCGTCGGGCTATTTCGCTGCTTCGGGTTTAGCCGAAGCCTTGGGCATACCTTATCGGCGCGGCTTTGTGAAAAACAACCACGTAGGGCGCAGTTTTATTTCGCCCACCCAAAAGCAACGCGACGATGTAGTCAAAAAGAAGCTCAACCCCATCAGAGCCATAGTAGCGGGCAAAAAAGTGGCAGTTGTAGACGACTCGATTGTGCGCGGCACCACCTCGAAACGCATCGTGCGCCTACTCAAAAATGCGGGCGCGGCAGCGGTTTATTTTATTTCTGCCGCGCCGCCCATCACCAACCCCTGTGTGTATGGTATAGATATGGCGGTAAGCACCGAACTAATTGCAGCACAGCGCAGTCATGAAGAAATAGCTGCCTATATCGGTGCCGATGCGCTCATCTATCAATCCTTAGCCGATTTGCAAGCCCTATATGCCGATTTGCCCGGTTGCTACGCTTGTTTTTCGGGCAAATATCCGGTTGATGGCTCCAACGAACTGATAGATGTAGTAGCTGCCGAGCGTTTGGAACAACGCTAAATGATGCGTTTTTATGGCTCCCAAACAAAAATTATCCCTAAGAGCATGGCTGCTTTTAGGGATAATTTAAGGGCTTAACCGTGTAATACTAATACGGGTTTGACCATTTGTTGCACGATGGCTTTGACGCGGCTACGGTGGAATAGTCGATGCAAAAACGTATGTTGGTGAGCAATAGTACAAAGTATGCCTATGTCGTTGTTGTTGATAAAATCGCCGATAGCGTCAGCTACATCGTCGCTATTTAGGTAGTTGAACGTTAGGGTCATATCGCCGAGTGCGGCTTGCAATTGTTGTTCTTGTTCTGTTTTGGGTTGGGTATCGTTGTCAGGGCATACGTGTAGCACGTCAAGTACTTCGGCGCGTATGGTGTCGACAAAAGTGCGCAGTATATCGGCGTTTTGGCTACTGATGGGTTTGAGGTCGGAGGCAAATACCAACACGGGGTTATCTTCATATACCGCGTCGATGGGCACAATCAAGGTAGATAGTAGCGTATGCGCCACCACGCTGGCGGCGTTAGACCCCAATATTCCTGCAATACCCGAAGCCCCTGTACTACCCAACACCAGCAAATCGCTGGGGTTTTCGGCGATATGTTCGGTAATGCCGCTGGGCAAAAAATCGACTTGGCAGGAACTTTTGATGACCAAGTCGGGGTATGAAAATTTGGCGACCCAACTATCAAGTGCCTCGCGCTTGGCTTCGAGGAGGTCTTCCATGAAGTAGGCATTCCATACATTATTATCTACTACTTGCGTAGGGTGTGCAAAGTGCAAAACGGTTATCTCGGCAGACATACGTGTAGCAATCTCTATGGCGTAACGCATGGCGTTCTCGGCACAGGTCGAGAAATCAGTAGCAACAATTATTTGTTTCATTGTTATTATTTGTTTTTCTAAATGATTGGTAACTATTTAGGGTATAGGGTTTTGGGTATGGGGTAATGAGCAATGCTTATCTAATAATGCCTAACATCGCCGCCTATTCGATTAGTTCCCCCTACAAGGCTAAATAGTTACAATGATTGATAAGATATAAAGCAGTATCTATACTCGCTTTGCCGAGTAGCCAATAGCTACCAACACAGCAAAGATACAGCAATCTACACTATTATAGGCATTATGTTTTTGTTAATTTTGGGCATGGCAGCCCAAAAATGCAATATTGATTTAAAATAAAAAATAAATTATGATTTTACACGTATTATATTCTGACAAAATGACCATTTTGCCCTACTATTTGTCCTGCTTTATTTTGCTTGGTGGCAGCAACTTACTGCGCATTTGCCGCCGTGCATGTCCATACTTGGGCTGATGTAGGGAATACCCAAGCCCATACCACGTACAATAAGCAGTATAGCTACGCTAGCAATAGCGTATGGCAATAAGCGATTGATTCGTTGTTTGATATTTATCGGTATATATTTGCCAAAAATCATGATGCTTGCCATCATGGGTGTAGTGCCCATACCAAAGGCAAACATCAGCCACGCACTATGCACATTGCTACCCGTAGCTACTGCCGCAGCTAAGGCGACGTATGTCAGCCCGCAAGGTAGCCAACCATTGAGCCAGCCTATCAGAAAATAGGTGGCGGGGTGGCGGGCATTGGTCAATAGGTGCGACAAGTAAGGATTTAGGCGGGCATAGAAACGGCGGTGCAACCAAGTAGAACGCAAGCGAGGTAGGTATTGTTGGGCTAAACCCAGCAATATCAGTGTGCCTGCAATGATAGACAAGTATTGCTGCCACCCGAATAAACTAATGCCTGCCCCCAACGACCCTACTATTGCTCCTAAGAAAGCATAGCTGCTCGACCGACCAATATGGTAAAGCGCAATAGCGAGGTATTTCGATACACCATTCAGCCGATAGACGGGCAGCGACAAAGCAAGCGGACCACACATGCCTACACAGTGAAAACTGCCCAATATGCCCAACATAAAGCCCGATGCCGCTAATAGCCAAAGTTGGTTCATAATGCAATATTGATGTCTTGTTCGTGGTAATATGCTTTGCCTTCATTCTCCCAAGAGAGCCGCGCCCGATAAAATCCTTGTACTAAACGTTGGTCGTTGATGTTTTGTATGCCGTTGGCATCGGGCAATAGCGGTAGCACGAGGTCTTTTTGGCGGTCGTTGGGCTTGAGCAGTTCTATGGTGCCTTTACTCAACTGTTGGCAGGTGGTAGGTGGCAAAACGATGCGCAATTGCCCTGCTTGGCTTTGCAAGATGAGTTGGTCAGTAGCTACTGCTTGTAAGTTATGGGTAGCATCTATAATTTGTTGGTGTCGCAATTCGCGGGCGTAATAATCCTTGTCCATCATATCGTTGGTTTGTTGCGATGCGACATAAACCATGCCCATCATACTCACCAAAAAAACAATGATAACGCCTAAAATGCCGTAGCCCCAATTCATGGTATGATAATTTGCTTGGGTGGTAGGTGATTGATTATTGAAAAGGTCCCAAAAATTTGGTTTCTACAGTTTGTATATGTCGTTCGCCGCTATACACCGACAAGGCTATATGGCTACTGCGCTGCACGACCTGTTCTTTGGGTATATCGACAAAAAAGGTAATCTCGTTGATAGATTCTTTTTTGAGCACTATATCGGGATTGCCCACCAAACGAATTGCACCATTATCTACCCCATCTAATTGGAGCGATATAGGTAGGTCTTTATTGGTTTTGTTGATAATTTTAGCTTCGTATAGGTTGCTAATTTTGTTATCGCTTGTTTCCTGAAACAATTGCCCTCTGGCACGCGACACATATACATCTATGGTTTTGCGGGTAGCCACCAAGCCTATCATCAGGGCAGACAATAAGACCAACAAAGCGGTATAGGCTTTCATGCGGTTATTGAATCGGAATTTGCGTCCCGTATTGATTTCGTTTTCTGACGCATAGCGAATTAGTCCTTTTGGAAAGGATAGCTTTTCCATGACTGCGTCGCAGGCATCAATACATGCCGTACAACCCACACACTCCATCTGTACGCCGTTGCGTATGTCTATGCCCGTAGGACATACTTGTACGCATTTTTTGCAATCGATACAATCGCCGAATGTTCGTGTAGCATTTTTGTTATACTTGCCTCGTGGTTCGCCTCTTTTGTGGTCGTAGGCTATTTGCATTGTGTCGGGGTCGAACAATACACTTTGCAAACGCCCATAGGGGCATATTGTAGTGCACACTATATCGCGCACAAAGGCGAATACCGAATAAAAAAGCAAGGCAAAACCCAACAAACCCAACAATAGCCCTATATGTTCAAGGGGCTGCCCCATCATCTCCCATAAGCGGTCTATTCCTACTACATAGGCTAAAAATGTATTGGCGATGAGCCACGAGAAGCCCAAAAACAAGGCATGTTTGAGGGTTTTTTTTCCTATTTTTGTTGCTGTCCAAGGCGACTCGTTCAGTTTCCTCTGCTGGCTGGGCGAGCCTTCTATCCACCACTCTATACGCCGAAACACAAATTCCATAAAAATTGTTTGCGGGCAAGCCCAGCCGCAGAATAAGCGTCCGTATACTACTGTAAATAATGCGATAAATACGATGAACGTAATCATAGCAACAGCAAAGATGAAGAAGTCTTGGGGCCAAAATATCTTACTGAACAGTATAAATTTGCCATCAACGACGTTTATCAGCACAAAAGGCATGTCATTGACCTTGATAAAAGGAATGACAAAAAATACTGCTAAATAGAGCCAGGCCAATTTCTGGCGTATTGAATACCATTTCCCTTCGGGCATTAAGGCATAAACCCAATTTCGTTTGCCTCCTTCGGTTACCGAACTTATGCGGTCGCGGTAAGAATCTGCTTGCAATAATTCGTCTTCTCTCATAAAAACGGTTAGCGTAGCTACTTTGTTTTGGTCGGTTTTAGTGTTTTTGGGCTATCGTATCGGCGGGGGCGGCAGTGCTATCGGCGGGGGTGGCTGCGGCAGTTGCAATATTGCCTTGCGGTTCTTTGCCGCCGCTTAGGTTACTGCCTGCTATACTGTGTACGAAACTGGATAATTGGGCTATTTGGTGGGGCGAAAAATCGTCTTTCCACGATTTCATGCCTTTGTCAGGATAGCCGTATTTAATGGTCTTGAATATATCGGGCATTTTATCGCCGTGAAGCCAATGGTTATCGGTCAGGTTAGGACCTACGCCGCCGGGTTTGCTTGCACCATTTTCGCTATGACAAGCTGCGCATTGGGCGACAAATATTTTCTGCCCCGCTGCTATATCGGCTTCGCCCAATAGTTTTACGGTATTTTCGTCCACATTATTGGCTTGTTTTTTCAGGTATTCGGCTTTGGCTTCTTCGGCGGCAGCCATTTCCATTCTAAACTCTTCTAACTGCAAAGGAGCCGATTCTGCTACGTGGTATCGCCACAAATAGACTATCGCAATTAGGATACTCATAGCAAAAGCAAACGTAAACCAAGACGGCGTTACATTATCTAATTCGCGTATGCCATCGTAGGAGTGCCCCGTATCGATGTCGGCTTCTTCCTCAATGGATCTAAAATTGTTGACTTTTGCCCACCAACGCATAAAACGCGCTTGTAGGCTTGGACGCGCCGCCACAGAGGGTTTGGCAACTTTGCTCGTACCTTTTAAAAACTGCCTAACACGCAGCGACAAAAAGGCTATCAGTAATAGTTCGAGCAGAATAGCCGATAATAAGACGACATAGAGCCAATTTGTATTGCCATCCGCTGCCTGAGCAGTTGTCTCAACGACGGCAGTCTGGGCTTGCAGTGTTTGTGGCAGCACCCAAGCCAAAGTAGCCCAGCCGAGCCAGAACAAAGTGTTGGAATGGGTAGATTTAGATTCTTTTTCGTAATACATGCGTGCAGACATAACCAATATTCTGCCTAAGATGTAAATAGGTAGCAGCAAACAAATGGCAATAAGCAACAAAAATAGATGACCGCTATCGGCGAATGAGGTTTCCGAAGTAGCAATCGGGGTAGGAGGCGTGGTTTGGGCAAGTAGTGGCATCGACACGCACGATAGCCAAGCAGCCACAACAAAAATATATCGATTTGACATGATAAATGGTTGAAAATAGGACAATTTAGCGGATAGAAGTAGCGTTTTTTTTGCCCTCGCTACAAAATCACGAGGGCAATTCTTTCTCGATGGCTATCCTTATTCGTCTAAGGGCAATTGTGCGATGCGGGCTAATTCGCGGCTATCTGTGCTATAAACCCAAGCCGTTACGAGGGCAAAAAATGCCACAAATAAAACCAAGGATATAATAGGATAGAGGCTTACGCCCACAATTTGTTCCAAATAAGTTGAAAATTTCATAACAAGCAATAATTTGTATTATTAATTTTAATTTATTTATGGTTGAGCCGACGCAGCGGCATCTTTGGCTTTGATGTCTGTTCCTAAGCGTTGTAGATAGGCTATAATGGCTATAATTTCCTTATCAGCACCAATTTTTATTTGGTTCTCGGTGAGCAATTTGTCGGCAATACCCTTTGCCTGCTTTTCTAAATCCTGATTGGCTTTGGCTTCGTAGCCGTCGGGATAAGGCACTCCGAGGTTGCGCATAGCATGTATTTTGGAATTAGTGCTTGCCACATTGATGCTATTGTCGAACAACGATGGGTATGGCGGCATAACAGAGCCTGGTGCCATCGATGTGGGGTCGAGCATGTGATTGAAATGCCAACTATCGCCATATTTGCCGCCTATGCGTGCCAAGTCGGGTCCGGTGCGTTTGCTACCCCATTGGAATGGGTGGTCATATACAAATTCGCCTGCTTTGGAATAATCGCCGTAGCGCGTCACTTCGTAGCGGAAAGGGCGTATCATCTGTGAGTGGCAATTATAACAGCCTTCGCGGATATATATGTCGCGTCCTTGCAATTCTAAGGGTGTATAGGGTTTTACACTGCTGATAGTAGGTATATTTTGTTTGACCAAAAACGTGGGTATCATTTCGATAAGACCACCTAAACTAACCACTATCAAGCTCAATACTAACAATAAAATTGGGCGGCGTTCTATGACGCTATGCCAAATGCTGCCCGCTGGTGCTACATAATAAGGTGCTAAGGCGGGGGCTTCTGCCTCGTCATATTCAGAGAATACACCAGACCGCGCCGTTTTAATCAAATTATATACCATCACCAATACGCCCGCTAAATAGAGCGTACCGCCAATAGCTCGCAATAGATAAAACGGCACAACGGTTTGCACCACGTCCATAAATTGGTATTGTAATTGTCCTTCGGGCGTAAATGCCGACATCATAAAATAAGAGCGGAATGCACTCCAATACATCGGTACGGCATATAATATAATACCCAAAGTGCCTATCCAAAAGTGAGTAGATGCCAAGGACTTGGAATATAAGCGCGTATTGAACAGTTTAGGAATGAGCCAATACATCATGCCAAGGTCAAAATCCGTTCCAACCCCAAGGCACCTATGGACGTGCGCCACCGTCCAATCGCTATAATGTGATATGGCATTGACGTTTTTGAGCGACATCATCGGTCCTTCAAAAGTACTCATGCCATAACACGTGACCGCTACGACAAAAAATTTGAGTACGGGATCTACGCGCACTTTGTCCCAAGCACCGCGCAAGGTAAACAAGCCATTGAGCATACCGCCCCAACTGGGCAAAAGTAGCATAATAGAAAATACCGTACCCAAGGATTGCGCCCAATCGGGCAAGGCTGTATATAACAAATGGTGCGGACCTGCCCAGATATAGAGGAATATCAAACTCCAAAAATGGACAATACTAAGCCGATACGAATAGACAGGGCGGTCGGCGGCTTTGGGCAAAAAGTAATACATCAAGCCCAAATAAGGTGTAGTTAAGAAAAAAGCTACTGCATTGTGTCCGTACCACCACTGCACCAGCGCGTCTTGTACGCCTGCATAGACGGGGTAGCTTTTGAGGAATGATACGGGCACTTCGAGCGAATTGACGATGTGCAGCATCGCTACCGTCACCCACGAAGCCAGAAAAAACCAAATGGCTACGTAGAGGTGTCGCTCGCGGCGGGTAAGTATAGTACCAATCATATTGATACCAAATATAACCCATACGATAGTAATTAGCACATCAATAGGCCATTCTAATTCGGCATATTCCTTACCCGTCGTAAAGCCGCCCAATAGCGTCAGCGCGGCACAGACGATAATAAATTGCCAACCCCAAAAATGGATTTTGCTAAGGGTTGCGCTCCACATCGGTGCTTTGAGCAAACGCGGAATGGAATAATAAACAGCCGTAAATATCCCATTGCCTACAAAGGCGAAAATGACGGCATTGGTATGTACGGGACGCAAACGCCCAAAAGATAGATAGGGCATGTATTCTGACAAATTCAAAGCTGGAAATACCAACTGAAAAGCAGCTATTACGCCCATCAACATGCCTACCACACCCCAAGTAATACAGGCTATGGCAAACAATTTAGTAATTTTGTTGTCGTAATAAAATTTTTCTATCATAGTTATAGTTGTTTATTTTTTTGTTCGTCTAATAATATGCGTTTCGCAGGGCTGTCTACATCATCAAATTGCCCGTCTTTGACACCCCATAAAAACGCAGCCAAGAACCCAGCGGCTATGCCTATGCTGATAAGTAGTAATAAGGCGATAACTATCATGTGATTTGTGGTTAAAAGGATTATTCTTATACAGATATGGCTAATCCGTAGCGGCGGGCTAAGTATTGGGTCAGTCCATAAGTAAGCAGCACTACCGAAATGGCACTACAAGGCATCAGGATAGCCGCTACTACGGGCGAGAGCTTGCCTTGTAGTGCAAAACTCAGCCCGATGGCATTGTAGGCAAAAGAAATCATAAAGCTGAACAAAATAATTTTTCTGCCCGCTTGTGCAAAGCCTATCAATGCTGCTAATTGGTTCAGTCTATCGGCAGCCATTACACCGTCCGAAGCGGGCGTAAAGGCGTTAGCACCGTCAGCAACGGCAATCCCAACATTACTTCTTTTCAGGGCTGCCGCATCGTTCAGCCCGTCGCCTACCATCATTACTTGGGCCTGTTGCTGGTCTTGTAGTTGTGTTATATAGTTTAGTTTGTCATCGGGTTTCTGGTCAAATCGAATATCGGCTGCTTGTCCCAATAAGGTGCGAATAGCGGGCATCTCGGCGGCATTATCGCCCGACAGCAGGGCAAGGGAAAATTTTTGGCGCAAGCGCACAAATAAATCTTCTAATCCAGAGCGGTAGGCATTAGATACCACAAAATAACCACGCACCACGCCGTCAATAGCTACCGACAAGGTATTGCTGCTTACTTTGGGGGCAGTTGCTCCTACAAACTGCCACGACCCTATTTTGACTGATTGTTCCTCGACCCAAGCCGCTATGCCTTGCCCAAGGGTCTCGCGATAATCGCGCACCACTATATCGGAGGTTTTTGCTTGGAGGTGCTCGGCTACGGCACGGCTAAGGGGGTGTTGGCTTTGGTTCAATACTGCCGCCACACATCTTCGTTCTTCTGCATTAAGTGCTACACCTTCATAACGCACAGTGGCTTGTCGGCTGCGGGTCAGCGTACCTGTTTTGTCAAATACGAGATGGGTCAGCCCATTTATTTTTTCGATGATATCGGCACTGCGCAAATACAAGCCGTTCAGTCCTAATATGCGTAGTATATTTCCGTTGGTATAAGTAGCGGCGAGCAGTAGCGTGCACGGGCAAGCTACTATCAACACAGTAGTCATAACAGTCCAAACTAAACTGTTTTGCCCCTGCCACCACCAATAAGCACCCGCTGCCAAGCCCAAGCCCAATACAACAAGGGTAAAATATTGGGCTACTATATCCAAAAAATTAGCTTTGGCACTTGGGGCATGCCCTGTTGCTGCATTGTTCCAGAGGTTGGTCAAGTAGCTTTGTGCTACTTCCTTGACTACTACCAATTCTATCAATCCGCCCAATTGTTTGCCGCCTGCGTATATCAATCCGCCTTGGGTCACATTTACGGGCAGGGTTTCGCCGCTCACGAAGCTATAATCTATTTCGGCATTGCCTTTGACCAATAGCGCATCGACAGGGATTAGCTCTTGGCTGCGCACTTGTATCAGGTCGTTGGTGCGTACTTGCTCGATGGGTGTAGCTATGGTTTGTCCGTTTCTGACTACCTGAACAGCAATAGGGAAAAACGACCTATAATCGCGGTCAAAAGAGATGCGCGTTTGGGTGCGTGCTTGTAGCCACCGCCCTATCAGCATAAAAAATACGATGCCCGCAAAACTGTCAAAATAGCCATTTCCCGTTTGTTGATATATTTCATAAATACTGCGAGCAAAGGTAATTATCAGCGCCAAGGCAATAGGTGCGTCGATATTGAGGTATCGATTTTTCAGTCCGTTCCAAGCTGATATAAAAAACTCGGAGGCACTATACAACAGCACGGGCAGGGATAATAATACAATAAGGCTGCGCAATACCATAGCTATCGATGGCTCAACGGCATCTTTGATAGCGAGATATTCGGGCAGGCTCATCATCATGATATTGGCAAAACAAAATCCGGCTACGCCTATTTTGCGCAGTCGGCTGCGGTATGCCGCCGAATCTTTGGTGGTATCTGTCGGGGCTGCATCAAGCAGGGGTTCGTAGCCCAATTTTACTAATGTTTCGACTACGCCTCGCAAGGTGACGCGCTTAGGGTCGAAAGCAATAAAAATTTCTTTGGTCTCAAAATTGACCCTTGATGACAAGATGCCTTCGTTGAGGCGGTATAAGTTTTCTAACAACCACCAACAGCTACTGCAATGTATTTGGGGTAGGAAAAGTGTCGTTTGGGCGCGTTTGCCGTCGTCGTATTGTATCCAGCGACGGCTTATTTCGGGTTGGTCTAAACTTGCCCAATAACTCGGCTGCATATCGTTTTCGGTATTGCGCGATATGCCCGGATGCTCATTGAGCAAATAGTAGTGGCAGAGGTTGTTTTGTTGCAACAGTTCAAAAACAGTCTTGCAGCCCTCACAACAAAAATGTTTACCACTCTCAGCTACGATGTCGTGCTTGGGGCAAATTTCGCCACAATGGTCACACAAGGTAGGTGTTTGAACAGTAGTGGTATGGGCAGCAGTGGGCATACTATTGGGGGACAAATGAAGTGTGGGCGCAGTGTTTTACATCAATAATAGCCACATCAATTAGGCATTACCGATAAGTTAGCAATTATTTTCGTAACTATCTATGGTATAGGGTTTTGGGTATGGGGTAATGAGCAATACTTATCTAATAATGCCTGACATCGCTGCATATTCGATTAGTTCCCCCTACAAGGCTAAATAGTTACTATTTTTCTATTATTCTCCTTCCTTAGTGGATTCGGGTCGTGTGCCCGCCCATTTTTTCATACACGGGCATGAGCGCGTCCATTCTTCAAAATAGGCATATCGGTCGGCATAGGCTAATAACAAGGATTGTTGTACATACACCAAAAAATCGAATATAGCGTGGTTGGCGGTTTGCACGTCGGAGGGTAGTTGTGCGTAGATGTCTAAAGCTCTTTCTGTTAGGTCTGTTATTTTGTCTGCTTTGTTTTTGAGTAAAACATTTATTTCAAGTATATTTATCCCTTGTTCTGTCGCTTGTTGCTTGACAATAGGTTCGAGGGTTGGCAGTATCAATTTGGTGTCGTATTTCATCAACTGCACCACTTGCTCTTGGACAAGCATGAACAAACCGATGAGTTGTTGCTCTATATCTAATGCTTTCAGCCCTCCGTGCGACGAAGCTGCGCGGTCGAGCAGTTCTTGAGCGGTGGGATAGAGGTGGTCAGCAAACTGACTTATTAGTGAGTTGGCATCTTGGTGGCGTTGGCACATAACAAAATCGGAACTTTACGACATCGGATTGATGTTGCAAAGTTCCGATGCTTTGTCGGCTTCAACAATGATAAACGATAGGCAAAAACCTGATTTTTATCAGTTTTTTGGTACTTTGGTGTGCTGTTCGCCAAAAATTGTATTAGAAATCTATACCTGCTGTTCGCTGCAATCGGGCAAGGTCAAGTATTCTAATTTTTTTGCCTTCGGTAGCTATTATTTTATCGCTATTTAGCTCAGACAAAAATCGTATAGCGGTTTCGGTCGAAGTGCCTACATAATCGGCAATTTCTTCGCGGCTTAGTTTAATTTGTATTGTTTTTTGGTCGCTTTCCATGCCATAAACTGCCTTAAAAAATAGCAGGGCTTCTGCTACGCGCTCGCGCACATTTTTTTGCGACATCGAAACGATGTGTTGCTCGGCTTCTTTGAGGTTAGTTCCCAATAGTTTGATGAGCGACAAACTAAGTTGGGCATTTTGCTCTAACAAATTCAAAAATGTGTTTTTGGGTATGAAACACAAAGATGTATCTTCAATGACTATGGCGGAGCAGTGGTAGGGTTCGTCACACAATAGGGCGCGGTAGCCTATAATATTGCCTTCTTTGGCAAAGCGCAGGATTTGCTCTTTGCCGTCGTGCCCCGTTATAAATAGTTTTATTTTGCCTGCATTGATACAATATAACCCCATGGGGTAGGAGTTTTCGGCAAAAACATATTGTCCTTTTTTAAAAACCATGCATGACTTGGCATTGTTCAACTGCTGTAGTTGGTCGGCGGGCAATGAGTTGAATACCGATAAGGGTCGGGCAGTACAAAACTCGCAGGAATGGCTTGTATTGCATTTCATAATGGCTATGCTGTGTCGTGTTGTTGATATTTTATACTTCTTCTCTAAAATATAGTTTATAAAAATACATTTGTCGTTTTTCGTCGTAGCCGCGTTCTACATATTGTTCGGTCAGGTCTGATTTGAGTTTGATGTCGATGGCGGTATCTAATTGTATGAGGCTTTTAAATTTTCGTTTCATAGCTTTGACAGCGGGTTGCGAGATGCGAAATTCGTTTCCTGCTTCAAATTGGCGGTGCGATTCAAAATCTTCTTTGAATTGTTTAAATTCTTTAATGCGTTCGGGTTGTTCTATTACTTCGGTAGCAAACTCTTCGAGGTCAAAGCTATCATGCTCGGCAAAATAATTGAGCGATTTGCTCATAAATACGATTTGGTCTTTGCGCGTTTCGTCGGTTGTAAATATTTCGTCGCTAAACTCTTGGCATAGTTCTATGACGTTTTGGGTGGTAAAGGAGCGGTCGTGCACTCGTTCGATGCGCAAGAAGTCGTCTTTCCAATATTGTGCTTCGTTATTTTTGGCTAATTTATCGACCATTGCCACCCGAAATCCGTTGTCGCCGTCGGTATTGAATATCAAGCAGCCTTTGTCCAATTTTCGGATATTGATGCCGTGCTCATAACTGAGGTGCAATTGTCCGCTTTGGTCGCTTGGTTTGAGGTAAATGTCCTTGTTTTCCGATTTAAAAATGCCAATGGCATCGGTTAGTTCGTCGTCTAATTGGCAGTCGGTAAAATAGGCAATATACAACTCGCCGCTTTGTATTTTGGGGTGCGACGATTGGTTATAGAGGTGTCGGGCAATATGTACAGATTGTTCGTAGAGGCTCTTCGGGTGGTCGAATATAGCACTGCAATAGTTATATAGCTCGTTGAGTGCCAAGTCGCTATCATGCGCAAATCGGTAGGTTTCGTCTTGTTTGAAAGGTATCAAAAAATAATCCATCAGCAGGGTGCGCAATTGTTCGTCTTCGAGGTCGTACAATTCGGGTGCTATCAACATACCCTCGCCGCGCAATTTGTTGCCTACTCGGTGCACGGCAAGGGCTTTAAAATTGACTTGTGTAAATGAAATCATGAATTTATATTGTTGGCAGTTGGGCAAAATACCAAGCAACGCTTGCCAATTAAGAGCGGTCGTTGCTTGGTGGTATTTAGGATAGGTTTTGCGGTTAGCAACCGGGGCAGGTGCCGATGATGAGTCCTTGTGGGTCAAGCACAAAACTGATTCCTAAATGCCCTGTATTGGCGATGCACATATTATAATCTTTATACGTCACCATCAAGTCAAAATTGCAGTCGGTTTTGTTATAGGCGCGTATAGTGCTGGCATGGGTACGCCACACCAAAAAATCGCTGGTAACGGGGTTGGTATTGGTTACTATTCGCCCGTCGCCATTGAAGTCGCCTGCTTTCATGCCATAATAATAAATATTGTCGAATGGCGTAGGGCTGGGGTCATAGTCTTCGAGGAGAGATTGTTGGTTAGTTCCTCGTGCGCCCTGCATACCATAACTAAAATCGTAGGCTTGGGCAGTAGAGCAAAATACGGGTACGGCACTCATAAGTGCTACATGGTTTCGCGCTCGCACTATGATATAGTAGTTAGTATTGGGTGTGGCACCGTCGATGCGCACCCCGCGCGAGGTATCGGACGCGGCACGCAGTTGTCCGTTGCTCAATAAGATACCCGCACCTTCGCCTACCAAACAACTGGGGTTTTTGCTGTCGCGTAGCTCGACCATCATCCAATCAACGGCATTAGTGGGTATGGCAGATGCCGATGCAAAGCTTTCTGTGCCTGTATAAGTCCAGGGGCTGATAGTAAAGGGCTGTGCAGTAGGTAGCAAACCCGCGCTGCGTAGGTTGGTATTCATCAAGCCGTGCGAGCCCGCTATATATGCGCCTTCCAAAAATACTTTTGCCTTTACTTCTACATAAGGAGTAGTAGTGGTTGGTACTGGCGTATGGGTGCAACCGAGCTGCGAGCTGGCGGCATCAATAGTATTGGGGTTATTATCGTTGCACACCAAGCAAGCAATGCTATCTAAGGCAGTAGTGCAGAGGTTGTCCCAGGTATCCATACAACAACCGCCGTCGAAATAAAACAACTCGAATAGTACGCCATCAATGGCATTGGGCGGATTGGGTCCGGGAGGCGGCGTGCTGGTAGAATAGGAAGGGCAGGGCGAGGGGCAAAAAGGCATTGGTTTGTTAGAGCAGCCCGTAGGTTTGCATTGCTCAACGATGCAAGCATTGCTGCTTGTGGGACAATGGCTTAGGAACAAATTGAGGCAAAATGTACTAAACTCAGTACTGCAACAAAGCGGGTAAGTAGTCAAGAAGCTACTCATACAAGGGTAGCTGCTGGGATAGGGCGGCGGAAATGCCGATTGGTATGACGCGCAGGTTTCTTGTGCTTGTAACAAATGGGTGATCAACACAAGAACAATAGTAGTAATTGCCTTTTTCATAGATATAGAATGGGTTTGAAAGTGGGGTAGAAATGAGTTGAGTTACGGTTATTCGTATATATTTTAGCTTATTATAAAAACAAACACAACCTGTTCAGCATTTTGACACCTTATTGCCGAGTTACGTTATGGCTTATTGACCAAATGCTGGTATTCGGGAAACAATTCGGGGTGTTCGCGGATAAATTGTTTCCATTCGGGAGACAATTGCGCCCACCATTGGTCGGGGCTATAGTTCAGAAAATCGGCGGATTGCCCTTGAAAAGCGGGTGCTTGGTTCTGAACGGGCGTAGGGTTGGCGGGTTCGGGTTCGAGGTCGGGGTCTGCGTCGATATAGGGTTTTAGGTAGGGATAAACGTTGGGATTTTGGCGTAAATAATTTCGGCGGGCGGGCGATAGGCTGTGCCACCGTTCTTCGGGGGTCATTTTCTGAAACTCCTCGTAAGTAGGCTGCGCTTGGGGCTGTCCCAAGGCGGAGTTTTGGGTTGTTGGGGTATCTGTACTATCCTTGCTTTCGCGAGCCGAGTTACAAGCAAATACGCCTGATAATAAGCCAATTATCATCGCCCAATAAACATAGGCAGGAATTAGTTGTTTCATGGCAAAGCTATCGATTTTTGCATTAGAGTAGGTTTGCAAACACAATATACACATATTGGATATTGTGACATTTTTACTTGAAATTAAACCTAAATTTATCTACAAAGGTAGTACTTTTTGGCGAATTGTTTGCCTATTAGTAGCTTTAGTTTTATCGGCGACATTTTTGCCGTATCTTTGCTTAACATTCACCGCCATTGCGTAGTGCTGCGAGGCGATTTCTTTTTTTTCTTGTATGCCTAAACACCAAGTTGTTATTATAGGAGCGGGTTTGTCGGGTTTGTCGGCAGCCATTCAGTTGCAAAATGAGGGTATCGACCTCAAAATACTCGAATCCTCCGACTCGCCAGGTGGCAGGTTGCGTACTGACCGCATCGACGGATTTTTGCTCGACCGCGGTTTTCAGGTCTTGCCTACTGCTTATCCCGAACTGCACCAGCCCCCCGTTGATTTAAATGCCCTGCAACTACACCATTTCTCGCCCGGTGCTTGTATTTATTCCGACCAACAATTGCATCGCCTCGCCGACCCGTTCCAGCAGCCATTACAAGCGTTTTCTGCGCTATTTTCGCCGCTTACTACTTGGAATGATAAAATCAAAGTGATAGCACTGCGCAATAGGCTTCGCCGCCTAAGCATTGCCCAAATTTTTGAACAGCCCGAAGTAAGCACTGCTCAATTGCTGCGCGATTGGAATTTCTCGCCCCGATTTATCCAAACCTTTTTGCGCCCCCTACTAACGGGCATGTTGCTCGACCCACATTTGCAAACATCAAGCCGTATGGCTGAGTTCATACTCAAAATGTTTGCCGAAGGCAGCATGGCACTGCCCCACAACGGCATAGAAGCCCTCCCCCGCCAATTAGCCGCCCAGCTACAACCCCATACTTTACTATTGCAACAAACAGCAGTAAAGATAGAAAATAATAAGGTGAAAACCGCAACAGGCGATACCTACGAAGCAGAAATTATTATCGTAGCCACCGATGCCGACCAAGCCCGACAACTTTTGGGCGATTCGTTTGTTCGTGTAAAATCGGCATATACCGCTAAATGCCTCTATTTCTCGACCGACAAAGCACCTATCGACGATTCGGTGCTGCTGCTCAATGGCAATGCCGACGGGTTGGTCAATCATATGTGCATACCCAGTTTGGTCAATCCAAACTATGCACCCGTCGACCGCCATTTGGTATCGGTGTCTGTAGTAAAGGATACGGGCAATATGGACGACAATACATTGCAGAATGTGGTTAAAAAGGAATTGCGTGCTTGGTTCAAAAAAGAGGTACGCTATTGGGAACACCTCAAAACATACCACCTCGCCAACGCACTACCTGCTATGCACCAGATTCGCATACCTGAGAAACAACATATTCAGCCCGTTCTGCCATATATATTTATGTGCGGCGACCATACACATAGCCCTTCTATCAATGCCGCCTTAGAGTCGGGGCGTTATACTGCCCATGCCGTATCGTGGCATTTAGCCTTAAACAAAAAGTAGCTATTTAGGGTATAGGGTTTTGGGTATGGGGTAATGAGCAATATTTATCTAATAATGCCTGACATCGCTGCATATTCGATTAGTTCCTCCTACAAGGCAAAATCAATATTCAAAACTTAAACAGAACTACAACGACCTTTTTTTGCATTTAAGCAAAAATGCGTACACCTATCATCTAAATTATCGATGCGTATGCCTTTTGGATTAGAATCGAGCAAATATATGCCGTTTTTCGCCATTTTCCAGAAATCCAAACTGCCATCATATACGGTCGAGGGCACGTTTTTTTATGACCAATCACCTAACCGCCCACATTCGCCGCTAAGCCCAAGCCCAATCACCGCACGCGATTGCTAAATCCTACGCGCCCCTTTCTGTTTCTCAGCCTCACCAAGATATATGTTCTATTTCATAAACCCCTCTATTCCCTGCCCCTTGCCCACAGCCGTGGCTGACCAAACTTTGGCTTCGTTCCAAACCAAACTATATACATCTGCCCATGACCTGCCCGCAGCAGAATGGGCTTGCACTGTGCCAACAACGCATCTATTTTTGCAATTGCCTTATTTGCGTGTTTTAGAAGATACTTGCCACCAAAACATCACTTTTCATTACGCCATGCTGCACAACGGGCAAGGCGAACCCATAGCCGTCGCTTGCTTGCAATTGATAGATATTAAGGGTAGTTCTAATCTGCGGTTCAAAGACCATGATATATCGAGCAATGCGGTCAAGCAACACCTAAAACAATTTTTAATTCGCCAAGTCAATAGCCTCAATTTCAGGTTGTTGGTCTGTGGCAACGCATTTGTTACAGGCGAACATGGGTTTTATTATCAACCCAACGCCATTGCACCTGCACAAGCATTTCGGTGGCTCAACCAAGTTATTGATAGCCTTATTGCCAAAGAAAAAGCCGAAAACCGCGCTGTACCCGCCCTCGTATTGGTCAAAGATTTTGATGAGCATCGCCTGCCCGAAGCCCGCGCCTTGCAAGTGTGGAACTATAAAGAAGTCGTTGCCGAACCCGATATGGTACTTGACCTACGCCCCGAATGGCGCAGCTATGCCGATTATTTGGCAGCTTTTTCGTCCAAATACCGCGTCAGGGCAAAGAGTTACCAAAAAAAGGGCAAGGCAATGAACCGTATCGATTTTAGTGCCGACGACTTGCAACACCGCTTCGCTCCCCTGCACGCACAATATCTACACATGGTCGAAAATGCCGACCTCAACCTCGCTTATGCCCCCATCGATTATTTTGTGCAGCTCAAACAACAATTTCCCCAGCAATTTCAGGTTATTGGCTACTACGTAGGCGAGCAGCCCGTAGGTTTTATCAGTATGCTGCATACCCCTACGCATACCGAAGCCCATTTAGCAGGTTTCGACGAAACGATGAACCGCGAATATGCCATTTATATCAATATTCTATACGACATAGTTCGGTATGCTATTGAGCATGGTAGCCCCAAAGTAGTATTTGGACGCACAGCAATGGAAATCAAAAGTACCTTGGGCGCAGTAGGCATACACCTCAATGCCTTTATCCGTCACCGCAGTTGCCCCGCAAATTTTTTGCTGCCACACATCGTCAACTCTCTACGCCGTGACAATTGGATACCCCGCCATCCTTTCAAAGACCAACATTCAGACCATAGCGATGCTTAAATTTTTTGTACAATTTATCAGTTGCCTACTCTTGTATGGCTATCTCGCCCCGACGACAGCAGCCAAGGAGGCACTCCGTATACCAGCTACATGACAGGCGATACCGCCGATGTCAATACCCTCGCACAAGGCGGCATCTGTTTAATGGGCGGTGCTACCGAAAACGATTCGGCGATGGTTTGGTTTCTGCGGCGGGCAGCAGGCGGCGATGTAGTCGTTTTGCGGGCATCAGGCTCTAATGGCTACAACGATTATATGTATAGCGAGTTGGGCATTAGCATTAATTCAGTACAAACATTGGTTGTCAGCAGTTTAGCGGCGGCTAACCACCCCTACATAGCGCAACAAGTGAGCCGCGCCGAAGCCATTTGGATAGCAGGCGGCGACCAAGCTAATTATATCAATTACTGGCGCAATTCGCCCGTAGAAGCCGCCATACATAACGCCCTTAGCAATCAGAAAGCCGTCATAGGCGGCACCAGCGCGGGCATGGCTGTTTTGGGCAGTGCTTATTTTTCGGCACTAAACGGCTCGGTTACGTCTGCCGAAATGCTCGCTAACCCTTACAACACCTATGCCACATTAGGGCACGACGATTTTATCAGCCTAAGCTCACTCAAAAATACTATTTGCGATACGCACTACGACGACCCCGACCGCCGTGCCCGACATTTGGGCTTTTTGGCACGTATGGCTACCGATTGGCAAATAATCCCTCACGGCATAGCTTGCGAAGAATATACCGCTGTTTGTATAGATACTACCGGAATCACCCGCGTATTTGGCAACTATCCTGCCAATGACGATTTTGCCTATTTTCTACAAGCCAACTGCGACATTGCTCCCAATATGCCCGAACTATGCATGGCAGGGCAGCCCCTCACTTGGTTGCAAGGAACAGCAGCTGTTAAAGTGTATAAAGTGCCCGGTACTGCTCTGGGCAGCTATACTTTTGACCTCAACGATTGGACTACGGGCAGCGGCGGCGAATGGCAACATTGGTACGCCAACAACGGTGTATTTGATGTAGTAACCAGCAGCAGCATCCTCGAAATTACGCACCTGATTGTAACGAAGTAGGCATCAATACCACTGCTACCGACCTCTCTGTAAAGTGCTACCCCAATCCAAGCAAGCAAAACACCACCCTATTACTGCCCGAAACTTCTGCCGACCAAGTGCGCGTACAACTCTACGATTATACCGGTAAATGCTGCCTCGATACTCAGTTAAACGTCTCGGAAGGACGTGCTGTATTGCCGCTCCATGGTTTCAATAAAGGGATGTATATCGTACACATAAGCAATGCCATTCGCCCCACAACAGTACACCGCACCATATTATTGGTCGAATAAAAGCATACCGTATTGCAACTGTATAGCCTTGCAAACGCTAAAATAGCTAAATCCGTAGTATAGCTGCGTGAGCTACACTACGGATTTTTTTGTAACTATCTATGGTATAGGGTTTTGGGGAGCAATACTTATCTAAATATGCCTGACATCGCTGCATATTCCCCCTACAAGGCTAAATAGTTACGATTTTTTTAAGCAAAGCTACTTATTATTGCGGCACGCTATCTTATAGATTGCCTTTCAGCACCTCGCGCGATATGACCAATTTTTGTATTTCGGACGTACCCTCGCCGATAGTGCAGAGCTTAGAGTCGCGATAAAATTTTTCGACAGGAAAGTCTTTCGTATAGCCATAGCCACCAAAAATTTGTACGGCATCAGTAGCTACTTGTACCGACACTTCGGAGGCATAGTATTTGGCTATTGCCGCTTGTTTGGTCATTTTTAAGTGGCGATTTTTTAGGTCGGCGGCTTGTAGGGTCAAGAGTTCGGCGGCTTCTATTTTGGTAGCCATGTCTGCCAATTTGAAAGCAATGGCTTGAAAATTGGCGATAGATTGCCCGAATTGCTCGCGTTCCTGGGCATATTTGACCGATGCTTCGTAGGCACTTTAGCAATACCAAGCGACAAGGCAGCTATTGATATGCGCCCGCCGTCCAATACTTTCATGGCTTGCACAAAGCCATCGCCTTCGTTGCCCAGCATATTGGTATGCGGCACACGGCAGTTGTCAAAAATAACCTCTGTAGTTTCGGAAGCCCGCATACCCAATTTATTCTCTTTTTGCCACCTGACACACCCGGCGTATTTTTATCTACGATAAACGCCGTCATGCCGCGGCCTGTCGCCTACTTCGCCTGTGCGCACTATGACGACCATCACCTGCGACGATTTGCCATGCGTTATCCAACATTTTGGTGCCGTTGATAACCCACTCGTCGCCGTCGCGGTAGGCTGTGGTTTTCATGCGGGCAGCATCAGAACCCGTATTAGGCTCAGTCAAACCCCAAGCCCCGATATAATTACCACTTGCTAAGTGGGGTAGCCATTGTTGTTTTTGGGTTTCGTTGCCAAATTGCAAGATATGCCCCGTGCATAGCGAGTTGTGTGCCGCCACCGACAAGCCAATAGAGCCGCACACCTTGGCTATTTCGCTAACAACGCTCACATATTCGAAATAGCCCAAACCCGAACCGCCGTATTGTTCAGGCACTAATACGCCCATAAAGCCTTGCTCTCCCATTGCCCTAAATAGGTCGGTAGGAAAATGTTGGCTCTCGTCCCATTCCATAACGTAGGGACGTATGTGTTTTTCGGCAAATTCGCGCACCACGCCTGCTATCATTTCTTGGCTTTCGGTGGGCGAAAAATGGAGAGAAGAGGCTGTTTGTTCCATAAAACCTATCTATTAGGGCTATAAAAATAACATATTATATCGAGTCTGCTGCAATAAACTCGTTTTGACGGCGCAAATATAGCATTTTTGGGCTTGTTTGGCAGCTTTTTTGCTAAACTATTGCCTTTTTTAGATGTTTTTAAGCTAAAGATATACTCTTTCATCGGGATGCCATGCCCATTAAGCATTTTTAACGCCATAGCTTTGGCAGTATTAAAATATAGCCGTAACTTGCACGGTTATACTTGACCATTATCAAAAAAACAACCCAAACTGCCACCAAATTCTATCACTTAGACCTATTACAACTGCCTTAATCGCACCTTTGTCCTGCAACGCAACCAAATCAAATATTAATTTATAGTATTATTTATAAAATAAAAAATTACTATTTTCCATAGGCATGAAATTCGCAGACGTAAAAAATGACATTGCTTTTCGCAAGATATTTGGCAACGAAAATCGAACCGAAAGCCTCATCTCTTTCCTCAATGCCGTGCTGGGATTTGAGGGAGACGATAGAATCATGTCCGTTACTATCGTCAATCCCTACCAATTGCCAAAATTGAGAGGCGGAAAAGTGAGCATCTTAGATGTGCGAGCTACCGACCAACGAAAACAACAATTTATCGTAGAAATGCAAATGGCTGCACAGGACGGGTTCGACAAACGAGTGCTGTACTACCTGACCAAAGGCTATAATAGCCAAATAAGACGCGCCGACCAATACCGAAAGTTGAACCCCGCTTATTTTGTGGGTATTTTGAGCGATTTTAGCCATACCCAAAACCCAAATTATATCAGCAGAAGCCGTATTCAAGACATCGACACGGGCGAGGTAACGATAAAAGACGTCGAGTTTAACTTTATAGAATTAGAAAAATTTGACAAAAAACTATCCGATTTACAAAATTTGACCGACAAATGGATTTTTTTCATCAAAAATGCTGAAAACCTAAACGTTATCCCCAACGATGTAGATGACGAGGGTTTGAGGTCTGCCTACCAAGAAGCGAACCAATACACTTGGTCGCAAGCCGAGTTAGATGCCTACGATTATATAGACATGCGCGAAGAAGAAGGGCGAGCTAAATTAGATGCCGCCGAAAAACGTGGGAAAGCAGAAGGCGTAGCAGAAACCGAAGCAAAAGCAGCACAAGAAAAAGAAATGATGATTTTGACGCTTCATGAGAATGGCGTACCCATGTCTATTATTGCCATTTCTACCCAAAAAACCGAAGCAGAAGTACAGCAAATCATTGCAGCGCATCGGCTAGCTGATTGTTAGATTTCGCATGATTAAACAAACACACCGCACACATAAGTTTTTACCAAATAATTCAGTTCTATAAAAGAAATTACTCAAATTATTATATTACAACCATGTCTCTTTCGAGTAATTATACCTTATTGATTGGCAAATTAGACCAATTTATTCGCAAGTACTATATCAACCAACTCATAAAGGGTTCTTTGTATGTAGTGGGTTCGGTATTGGCAGCTTTTTTGATACTCAACGTATTGGAGTATTTTTTCTATTTCCCTACTACGGTGCGCAAAGGTCTGTTTTACGGCTTTTGGGCATTAAGCGGTTTCGCGCTTTTGTGGGGTATTGTATTGCCATTGCTACATTATTTTCGCTTGGGCAATATCATCAGCCACGAGCAAGCCGCCCAGGTCATCGGCAGTCATTTTGGCAATGTCAAAGACAAATTGCTCAATGTATTGCAATTGAAACACCAAGCCGATAGCCTGTCGGACAAATCGCTCATAGAAGCAAGCATCAATCAAAAAATAGACGACATCAAATTAGTGCCTTTTTCGGCAGCTATCAATTTGGCAAAAAACCGCCAATATGCCAAATACGCCTTGATACCAATAGGCGTGCTGCTATTGTTGCTGCTGGGCGCACCTAATATCATACGCGAAGGCACCAAACGCCTTATCAACAACGACCGCGAATTTGAGCGCGAAGCACCTTTCAAATTCCAACTGACCTCCGATACCTTGGAAGTCGTGCAATACGAAGATTTAGATGTCACGGTTAAAGTAACGGGTAGCATACTGCCCGCCGAAGCCTTTGTGCACATTAATAATTTTCCGTACAAACTAAAAAAGACCGCCCCGGACGAGTTTAGCTATCGATTTGCCAAACTACAAAAAGACGTAAATTTCTATTTTGAAGCAAACGGATTTAGGTCGGACGATTATACCATAACGGTAATCCCTAAACCTACAATGCTTGCTTTCGAAGCCCAAATGGACTATCCCGACTATACAGGGCGAAAAGATGAGACACTCAAAAATTCGGGCGATATGATAGTGCCTGCGGGCACGCGCATCACTTGGAAATTCGAAGCACAACATACCGACGCAGTAAAAGTAGACTTTGGAAGTGGCGCACAAAACATTGAACGACAAGACGATACACATTTCAGTATCACTAAACGCATATTCAAAGATACGCACTATACCGTCACGCTCGGTAGCGAACGCATTCCAATGGCAGATAGCATTTCGTATCAAATCAGTGCTATTGCCGATGCCTACCCTGCTATCAGCGCAGAAGAAAAACGCGATAGCAACGACCGAAAAACACTCTACTTCCTGGGCGACGCATCGGACGACTACGGCATAAAAAGCCTCTATTTCAAATATCGCGTAGGCAAACAAACCGATAACCCCAGCACCAGCACCGCTCCTAATGCGCCCATCAACAACCTATCTATGAGCGATGCCAACAATAACGATGCTAACTATACCAGCCTGCCTATATCAGGCGCAGCAGGTAGGTCGGTAGCTACATTTACACATACTTGGGACCTGACGCGCCTAAATCTACAACCAGGCGACAAACTCACCTATTTCTTTGAAGTGTGGGACAACGACGGCGTGAACGGCAGCAAATTTGCCCGCTCGCAAATGATGACCTACGAAATCCCGAGCATCAAACAATTAGATAAAATGGTGGCTGAACAAAATAACCAACTCAAAAACGACCTCGACGAACTGAAAAAGAAAGCCGAAAACCTCGAACAAGCAGCCAAAGACATCAAAGAAGACCTATTGCAGAAAAAAGAAATGGCTTGGGAAGACAAAGCTAAAATAGAAAACTTCCTACAACAACACCAACAACTCGAAAACCAATTGCAACAAGTACAACAAAATTTTTATGAAAATCAAAAACAACAAGACGAATACAAAGAATTTTCGGAAGACATCAAAGAAAAACAAGAACAATTACAACAACTCATGGACGAACTAATGACCGAAGAAATGAAAGAACTGATGAAAAAATTGGAAGAAATGCTACAAGAATTGAACAAAGACAATACAATGGAACAGATGAAAGACTTTGAACAAACCAACGACCAACTCCAAAAAGAATTGGACCGTATGCTCGAACTATTTAAACAACTCGAATTTGAACAAAAAATGAACGAAACAATAGACAAGCTAAACGACTTAGCCGAAAAAGAAGAGAAATTATCCGAAGAAAACGAACAAAAACCCGACGGAAGCAATACCGAACCCCAACAAAAACAACAAGAAGAAATACAAAAAGAATTTGAATATGTGAAAAAGGATATGGAAGAACTACAAAAACTCAATGAAGAATTGGGCAATAAAACCGATATCCAAAAGGAAACCGAACAAGAACAAAAAGATATATCGGACGAAATGAAACAAAGCCAAGAGCAAATGCAACAACAACAATCACAACAAGCCGCTAAAAGCCAGAAAAGTGCATCGAAAAAAATGCAAAAAATGGCAGAAAAAATGCAAGGTATGCAAATGCAAATGCAAGCCGCGCAAATGGAAATGGACATGGACGCAATACGGCAATTGCTCGAAAACTTGGTCAAACTATCAATGGACCAAGAGGATTTGATGGAAAACATCAAAACCTCCGAAATCAACACGCCCCAATACATCGGTTTAGTACAACAACAACGCAAAATACAAGACGATGCCACACTTATCGAAGATAGCTTAGTAGCCTTGAGCAAGCGCGTATTTCAGTTAGAATCGTTTATTACCAAAGAACTCAGCGATGTAAAACGAAATATGGGCGATGCTCTCGAACACTTGGAAGACCGAAAAGTCAACGAAGCTACTGCCAACGAACAATTTGTTATGACAGGCTTGAACAACCTCGCCCTAATGCTCGACGAAGCCATGCAGCAGATGCAGCAACAAATGATGATGCAAATGCAAGGAGACGGACAATGTAACAAACCCGGCAATAAACCAGGCATGAAAGGCATGAGCAGTCTGCAAAAACAACTGAACGACCGTATGCAACAACTGCAACAAGAAATGAAAAACGGCAGCAAACCAGGTAGCAAAGACGGCAAAGGTGGTATGAGCAAAGAATTGGCACAAATGGCAGCTCGACAAGGAGCCATTAGGCAAGCCTTAGAACAAATCAATAAAAACCAAGGCAAAGACGGAAAAAAAGGCGAAAAACCATTCGGCGACCTTAGCGACCTCATCAAAGACATGGAAAAAACCGAAGAAGATTTGGTGAACAAAAACCTGACCGCCGAGATGATGAAACGCCAACAGGAAATCATGAACCGCCTGCTGCGTGCAGCCGAAGCCGAACGACAACAAGAACAAGACAATAAACGCGAAGCACAACGCGCCCACGAACGCCCAAAACAAACACCACCTGAAATTGCCGAATACCTCAAGAAAAAACAAGCCGAAATAGAACTCTACAAAACCTTGCCACCAGCACTCAAGCCATATTACAAGGATTTGGCAGAAAAATATTTCAAATCTATCAGCTTCTAAAAACACCACATAGCTCGCTATATCAAGAAAATGCAGCCCCTAAAAATATATAATACCCTAACGCGCCAAAAAGAATTATTCGCGCCCGTCACACCCCTACACGTAGGCATGTACGTCTGCGGACCCACCGTCTATAACTACGTACATCTCGGCAATTGCCGCACATTCATCACCTTCGATGTCGTATTTCGCTATCTCAAACATATAGGGTATAAGGTGCGATATGTGCGCAATATCACCGACGTAGGACACCTCGAAGACGAAGTAGCAGGAGCAGGCGAAGACCGAATCGGCAAAAAAGCAAGGCTCGAAAACCTCGAACCTATGGAAGTAGTCCAACACTACAGCAACGCTTTCCACGACACAATGGACGCACTCAATGTCCTACGTCCCAGCATCGAACCACAAGCATCGGGGCATATCGTCGAGCAAATAGAATGCGTACAGCAAATTATCAACAACGGATTTGCCTACGAAGCCAATGGCTCCGTCTATTTCGACGTACTGAAATTTATAGACGCTACCAAAAAACAACCCAACTTACCACAATACGGGCAACTATCAGGAAAAATAATCGACGACCTATTGGCAGGCTCGCGCGATTTGGACGGGCAAGACGAAAAGCGAAGCCCCTTAGACTTTGCCATCTGGAAAAACCCACCGCCCGAACACCTCATGCGATGGAATTCGCCTTGGAGCAACGGCATTCCGGGTTGGCACTTAGAATGTTCGGTCATGAGCCAAAAATATTTGGGCGATACCTTTGACATACACGGCGGCGGTATGGATTTGAAATTTCCACACCACGAGTGCGAAATCGCCCAATCTATCGGCAGTTGCGGCAAAAGCCCCGTCAATTATTGGATGCACGCCAATATGCTCACCGTCGACGGCGCAAAAATGTCCAAATCACTCGGCAATTTTATTTTGCCCACCGAACTATTTGCAGGCACACACCCCTTGCTCAGTCAAGCATATTCGCCCATGACGCTGCGGTTCGCATTTCTACAAGCCCATTACAGCAGCACCTTAGACCTATCCAACGAAGCACTGCAAGCCGCCGAAAAAGGCTACAAACGCCTACTAAACTCACTCAATCTGCTGCCAAAAATAGCACCGCCCCAACAAAATACCCAACCAATGCCCGCCGACGAAGAACTGAACGCCCTGTGTCAGCAATGCTACAACCATATAAACGACGATTTCAATACGGCGATGGCTCTGGCAGACCTGTTCGAAATGTCGAGCAAAATAAACGCATACTACAACCAACAAGCCCCAATAGCAAAAATAAGCCTCGCGGCTTGGCAACAATTGAGCCATACCTACCGCCATTTTATCACCGATATTTTGGGATTGAAAGACGAAACCACCACCAACGCAGCCAACAACGGCATCACCGAAGGACTGATGGAATTAGTATTGCAGCTACGTACCGAAGCCCGAACCCGCAAAGACTGGACTACCTCCGATATTATCCGAGACCGACTGAACAACCTAAAAATTCAGGTAAAAGACGGCAAAGAAGGCACCACTTGGAGTTTAGCCTAATCACATTTTCGCTCCGCTCCTTGTAAGTCTTTATCCTATCCTTGCTATTCGTGTTGTTTATCCCAACAACCGAAGCTCAACAAGCACAGTTGCGCTTTTTAGACCACTCCCGCCCTACTGCTCCAACAACCAAACGCGCGGACTCTTAGACAAAAACAAAAGGAAAAACCGCATAAAATCTTAACTTTGACAAGCAATCAAATTAAATGATAGAATTGAACGAAGAAATTAAACCAAATCAACAAGTCAAATCCAAACAACGTGTTGCTGACCACGGCGAAGTTTTTACCAACCAACGGGAAGTAAACGCTATGCTTGACCTTGTGAAACACGAAACAGAACGCATTGACAGCCGTTTTCTTGAACCTGCCTGCGGTAACGGAAACTTCCTTGCCGAAGTACTCAACAGAAAACTGAACGTCGTTGAACACAAATACATCCACACGCAAATTGAGTGGGAACAATACGCTGTCCTTGCTGTGTGCAATACCTACGGAGTCGATATCTTGGAAGACAATGCCGAAGAATGTCGCAAGCGCTTGTATAACATCTTTAAAAATCGTTACAACGCCTTGTTTGCCGACAAATGCAAACCCGAAGTGCTGCGTAGCATAGACTTTCTATTGCACCGAAATATCTTGTGGGGCGATGCTCTCGACTTTACCAATCCCCAAACAAAACAGCCCATCGTATTCAGCGAGTGGAGTGCCGTAAACGGAACAATGCTGAAACGCAGAGATTATATGTTTAAATTTTTGGTGCAAAAAACACATCAATTCTCTTTCTTTAATGACGAAGGCGAAGCCAACGCTATTGATGAACCAGTGAAAGATTTTCCCCTAATTCATTTCTTGAAACTTGGCGATGAAAACACTGCAAACGAACTATAACCCCGATGTGCTTACTTGCTTGGCTAACCTAAGCAACGACGAAGTGTTTACCCCACCCAATTTGGTAAACAACATGTTGGATTTATTGCCCGCAGCATTGTGGAGCAACCCCAATGCTACATTTTTAGACCCTGTGAGCAAAAGCGGTGTGTTTTTGCGCGAAATAGCAAAACGACTGATGATAGGTTTAACAAGCAAAATACCCGACAAACAAAAACGAATCAACCACATTTTTGAAAACCAATTGTACGGCATTGCCATTACCGAACTCACTGCATTACTAAGCCGCCGCAGCGTGTATTGCAGCAAAACCGCCAACAGCAGATATGCGGTGTGCGAAACTTTTGACAACGAACAAGGCAACATACGCTACGAACGAATGCAACATACTTGGGATACTTCGGCAGGCTCAGCAGGCAAATGCACACAATGCGGCGCCAGCCAAGAAGTGTACGACCGCGGCGACTAAGCCGAAACCTACGCCTACAACTTTATACACACCGAAACCCCCGCAAAACTTTTTACAAACCAAAAATTAAAAAAAGGACAAACAATGAAATTTGATGTAATCATCGGAAATCCACCGTATCAGTTGAATGTAGGTGTTGAGAAAGAAAATTATGCAATTCCAATTTTTCAAAAATTTATTGAACAAGCTAAAAAACTAAATCCTCGTTATCTGACAATGATTATCCCTTCACGTTGGTTTACTGGGGGGTAGAGGTCTTGATGAATTTAGAAATGAAATGTTTAATGATTTTCGCATTAGAAAAATTGTAGATTATATTGATGCAAGGGAGTGTTTCAATGGTGTAGACGTTCCAGGAGGTATTTTGTACTTTTTATGGGACAAGGAATATAATGGTAAATGTGAATTTGTAAGTAATCACAATGGAAAGACAACAATTATGGAACGGCAATTAAATGAGTTCCTTATTTTTCCTCGCCTTAACGAAGCTATTTCTATTATTTACAAAGTAATAAATTTAAAGGAATATAATTTATCAAATCAAATAAGTTCTCAAACACCTTTTGGATTGTATACAAATTACAAAGGGAAAAAGGAAAAATTTGAAAATTCAATCGCTGTTTTTTCAAGTTCTGGAATTGTTTATTGTTCAAAAGAAGAGGTTACTCGAAATAAAGAATGGATTGACAAATGGAAAGTTACTATTTCAAAAGCGTCATCAGAACACGCAGGACAAGCAGACAAACAAGGAAAAAGGAAGGTGTTATCTATGTTGAAATTATTACCACCTCAAACAATTTGCACACAAAGTTATTTAGTAGCTGGTTTGTATGATAATGAAAAAACAGCTATAAATTATATTAGTTATCTAAATACAAAATTCGCAAGATTTTTGTTACAACAAGGATTGAGTTCGCAAGATATATCAAAAGATAAATTTCTATTCGTCCCCGTCCAAGACTTCACCGAGCCTTGGACAGACGAAAAGCTTTATAAAAAATACGGATTAACGGAGGAGGAGATAGCATTTATAGAAAGTATGATACGCCCGATGTCTGAACAATGATTTTTGTGATTAAATGATGGACTATGATTAATAATCAGATAAATCAAACAAGCCATAGTGCAGACAATAATCCCTGATGCTGACAAAAATAATTAAGAGATGAACGAACCACAAAACAATATCATTATTTACCAAACCGAAGACGGAAGCACCAAAATACAAGTGCATCTTACCGATAATACCGTTTGGCTTACGCAGGCGGCTATGGTAGAACTGTTTCAGTCGTCAAAATCCAATATTAGCGAGCATATTAAACATGTTTTTGAAGAAGGTGAATTAGACGCAAATTCAGTTGTTCGGAAATTCCGAACAACTGCCTCTGACGGCAAAAACTACAATACCTCTTATTACAACTTAGATTTAATTATTTCGGTTGGCTACCGTGTAAAATCTTTGCGGGGTACGCAGTTTCGTATGTGGGCAACAGAGCGTTTGCGTGAATACCTCATCAAAGGTTTTACAATGAATGACGATTTGCTCAAACAAGGCGGTGGCTATTTTGAAGAATTGCTCGACCGAATTCGGGATATCCGTTCGTCCGAAAAAGTGTTTTATCGCAAGGTGTTGGAAATTTATGCAACCAGTATTGATTACAACCCAAACACCGAAACCACTAAGCTATTTTTTCAAACCGTGCAAAACAAGTTGCATTGGGCAGCACATGGGCATACAGCCGCAGAAGTAATTTTTGAACGAGCCAATTCACAACAGCCTTTTATGGGTCTTACTACCTTCAAAGGCAAAAAGCCAAGTAAAACCGAAATCGTCATCGCTAAAAATTATCTTAATGAAGAAGAACTGGCTATTTTAAACCGCTTGGTTTCTGCCTATTTGGACATAGCCGAAGTAAACGCCATTCAGCAAAAAATAATGACAATGAAAGATTGGATTGGCGTGTTAGACGGTTTTATGAAAATGTCACAACAAAATATTTTAGCAGATGCAGGAAAAATTTCAGTAGAAATAGCACAACGTAAAGCCATTGCTGAATATGAAGCCTATAAAAACAAGCCGCAAAACGAGCTTTCGGAAGTAGAAAAACAGTTTTTGGCAAGTATAGAACAAGCAGAAAAACAAGTAAAGAGAAGTAAGAAAAAATGAGTAAAAAAGACTTTTTTCCGCCACGCCCAAGCATAAATCCTACCATTTATGCCTATGAGTTGCCCAACGACAGCCAACGCAAAGGGCAAATAAAAATTGGGTTTACCGACCGCGATGCGCATACACGCATCAAAGAACAAATCGGTGCCACCCGTGCTGATTTTAAAATTGTGTTTGAAGAAAGTGCCATGCGGGCAGACGGCAGCAGTTTTACAGACAAAACCGTTCACGCTTTATTGCGCAAAGATAATATAAAAAATCCCGAAGGCGAATGGTTTGTTTGCACACTCAAGCAGTTACGCAAAGCCATTCACGAAATAAAAACAGGCGAACGCACCGAGGATAATCGGGTGCTTACTTTTGCTATGCGCCCCGAGCAAGAAGAAGCCGTTAGCAAAACCATAGCTTATTTCAAAAGTTTTAGAAAAGAAAAGAAAACAGGGGCACTGAGCGGAGCCGAAGTGCCGCACTTTTTGTGGAACGCCAAAATGCGTTTTGGCAAAACCTTTACTACCTATCAATTGGCTAAACAGATGAAGTGGAAAAAGTTGTTGGTATTAACGTTTAAGCCTGCGGTAGAAGATGCGTGGCGCGAAGATTTAAACACCCATACCGATTTTAAAGGTTGGATATTCTTTTCAAAGAATGAAGCTGAAAAAAATAATTTGAAGGTTGAGGATACTCAAAACCAACAAATCGTGTGTTTCGGTTCGTTTCAAGATTATCTCGGCACGCAAAAAGACGGAAGTATAAAAGTAAAAAATGAGTGGGTGCACCATACCGAATGGGATTGTATTGTGTTTGACGAATACCATTTTGGGGCTTGGCGTGAAAATGCCAAAGATTTATTTGGCAAAGACAGCGAAGCCGAGAAAGAAATTGAAGATTTCAAGGAAATAGAAAAGAAAGGTTTTTCTGACGAATATAAAGTAGATGTGTTAGAAGGCATTTTGCCCATCAAAGCCAAGCACTTTTTGTATTTGTCGGGTACGCCATTCCGTGCGATCCATTCGGGCGAATTTATTGAAGATCAGATTTTCAATTGGACCTATTCAGACGAACAACGGGCAAAAGAAAATTGGGCTTCGACAAGCTCCGCCCCCAATCCCTATGCCAGTTTGCCGAGAATGGTAATGCTCACCTACCAACTCCCCGAAACCATTACCAAAGTTGCCGAGTTGGGCGAGTTTGACGGTTTCGACTTAAACCTGTTTTTTAAAGCCGAAGGCGAAGGAAGCAAAGCCCATTTTAAATATGAAGATGATGTACAAAAATGGTTGGATTTAATCCGTGGTTCGTTCTCCGAACAAATTGTTGATACACTAAAATTAAAAACAGAAAAACCACCCTTGCCCTATTCAGATGCACGCCTGAAAAGCGTATTGAATCATACCTTTTGGTTTTTACCTTCGGTGGCTTCGTGCCAGGCTATGGCAAACTTATTGAAAAAACGCAACAACTCGTTTTACCACGATTACAAAGTAATTACTGCAGCAGGCACACAAGCGGGAATTGGCGTAAAAGCACTTGAACCCGTTCTGAATGGAATGGACGAACCCTTGCAATCAAAGACCATTACCCTTTCTTGTGGCAAACTCACCACAGGCGTTTCGGTAAAACCTTGGACAGGCATTTTTATGCTCAGAAATTCGTCAAGCCCCGAAACCTATTTTCAAGCAGCATTTCGTGTGCAAACACCTTGGGTAATCAAAAATCCGGACAGCAAATCGCCCAACAAAGAAGAAATTTTAAAAGAAGAATGTTATGTATTTGACTTTGCACCCAACCGAGCATTAAAACAAATTGCCGAATATGCTTGTAATTTAAACCTCAACGAAAGCAACCCCGAAAAGAATGTGGAAGAATTTATCAACTTCTTGCCCGTGTTGGCTTACGATGGCAGTTCGATGAAACAAATAGATGCCGCAGGTATTTTGGATATTGCCATGAGTGGCACAACGGCAACATTACTCGCCAGACGTTGGGAAAGCGCTTTGCTTGTTAACGTGGACAATAACACATTGCAGCGTTTAATAAACAACGAAGAGGCAATGAAAGCGTTGATGAACATTGAAGGTTTCCGAAACTTAAACCAAGATATTGAAACAATCATCAACAAGTCGGACAAAATTAAGAAAGCCAAAAAAGAAGGCACAGACAAACTAAGCGAAAAAAAGCAAAAGGAACTGACCGAAGAAGAAAAGGAATACAAGAATTTGCGAAAACAAATTCAGGAAAAGCTAATCAAGTTTGCCACACGGATTCCGATTTTTATGTATTTGACCGATTATCGCGAACGCAGTTTGAAAGACGTAATCACGAAACTTGAACCTAAACTTTTCCGCAAAGTGACAGGTTTGAATGTAAAGGACTTTGAATTGCTTATGAGTTTGGGCGTTTTCAATTCTGCCTTAATGAACGACGCCGTTTATAAGTTTAAACGCTACGAAGACGCAAGTTTGGAATACACAGGCATTAACAAACACGAAGGACAAGACATTGGACTTTACGACACCGTTTTGAGCAGAAAAGACTATGAAGAAAGGTAACTATTGGTTTGATTTTTAAGTTTTATACACTTACCTTACACGAGTTTCATGCCTACGGTATGCTCAGGCTTGTGTTTGTTATATATTATCGATATAATATATATACGACATTTTAAAGATAATACAAATTAAATATTTTTTATAATTTACCATAAACTATTGATAATTAGTAAGTTATATCTCGTATAAATTCCCCATCTTTGAGGAGGGCAGTAAATTCCCCCTCTTTGAGGGGGTTAGAGGGAGTTTTTAATATTGAACTAATATCTCAACTATCTAGCGCTATTTCCTAAGCATATAGCAAGTACGATTCTTAAAATGCCGTAGGCATGGCATCTGACATTATATATGTTTGAAATAAATGCGACCTACAAACATAAATTAGAATAGAGGGGCGCAATACCTAAATAGTTACAAATTGTGATAAAAATTGCGAAAAATCTATTAGGCACCAAATTAAGCCGTATATTTGTGTGAAAACCACAAATATACGGCTTAATTTCACTTTTAACATGATTATCGAATTTAGTTTTGGCAATTTCAGGTCTTTCAAAACCATGGAAACCCTAAGCATGTTAGCCGCTAACATCGTGGCACGCGACCGCGCCCTTGACGAAAGCAATACCTTTGCAGCAAGCGATAAATTAAAATTGCTCCACAGCAAAGCAATCTACGGGGCAAACGCCAGTGGCAAAAGTAATATCGTAAAAGCCATCTTTGCTTTTGTCCAAATCGTAAAAAATTCGGTCAAGAACGAGAACACCATTAAACACCACGTCCAGCCCTTTGAACTTAATGCCGCCAATGCCGAAGAACCCACCTACTTTCAACTCATGTTTATGCACCAAAACGTTCCCTATTCCTACGGCTTTGAAGTAGATAAGGGAGTAGTGGTGAGCGAATGGCTGTTTGGGTCGCCCAAGGGGCGCGTGGTCAGCTACTTTACGCGCGAAGGCAACGAGGTATCGGTTAAAAATGCTTTTAAATCCGCCCGCCCATTCGTGCAACTATCCAAAAACGATAGCATCGTTGGTAGTAGTGCCCTTTTTCTGACTACTTTGAGTGCCCTCAACAATAAAGTAGCTAAGGATATTATAAACACTATTAGCGAAATTGTCGTTTTATCTAACCTAAAAGAACCCATTTTTAAATATCATTTAATCGAATCAGTAGGTCAAGAAAGTACTAAAAAGCGTATCTTAGCCCTTGCCAAATCTGCCGACATCGACCTCGTAGACCTCAATATAGTCGAAAAGGACAAAAGTACGTTTTTACAACAATTCCCCGAAGAAGTCAGAGAAATGTTCAAAGATATTAATATTACAGAACTACAATCTATCCGCCACCAATACGCCGACAACGGCGAGATTACAGGTAAAGTAGTAAGCGATTATGACGAATGGGAATCGGAAGGAACTAAAAAAATATTGGCATTAAGCCCTATTTTAATGCAGGTTCTCTCGGCGGGTAGCACCTTGATCATCGACGAGTTCGACTCGCGCCTACACCCCAATCTAAGCGAACAAATCGTTTCTTTGTTCAATCATCCAAGCACTAACCCAAAACATGCCCAGCTTATTTTTGTTACGCATAATACGTCTTTTTTAAAACCCGATAAACTGCGGCGCGACCAAATTTGTTTGGTCAGCAAAAACCGCTATGGCAATTCTACCCTTAGCACTTTGGTCGAATTTAAAGGCATACGCAACGACGCAAGCTACGACAAGGAGATCGGCAAGGCGCGTATGGGTCTATTCCTTTTTTAAATAATTTTGCCCGCGAATTTACCCAAGATTAGCTCGTATGTCCAACGAAAAATTTAAAAAAGGCAATGCGGACAAGGCGTGGAATCTCCAAAAGAAACCACGCGGCTACAATGTTAATAGCCAAGCAATTGCTAAACGCTTTTTAATCTTATGCGAGGGCGAAACAGAAAGAGATTATTTTAGTGCTTTTCCCGTTGCTTCAGCCGAAGCAAAAATATTATCCAAAGGCGAAAGTCGAAAAGCAATAGTTCAATCTGCCATTGATGCAAAAAAGCAAAGCGAATATAAAGGTTACGAAATTTGGGTCGTATTCGATATGGATTTCGACACACAAACCACTAATAATTGTACTGATTTGCGCCAAGATTTTGACCAAGCCATTGAGTTAGCCAAACAAAAAGGCATCCAAACGGCTTATTCCAATGATAGTTTTGAGCTATGGTATTTGCTGCATTACGAGTCGTGCGGTTGCTATACACGCCGATACTATTGCGAGCGTCTAAAAGAAATTTGGAAAGACCATTTGAAAGGTATGAGCTACGGCAAAAATGAAAAATTTAGACGAAAAACCTATGAACTTCTATTGCCCAAGCAAGCAGAAGCCATCGAAAAAGCCAAAAAATTGCATCAAGATCATAGCAATATCCACACTAAATGCTCAAAACAAAACCCCTGCACTACGGTATACCTTTTAGCCGAACAATTAAATAAGTATTTAAAGAAATAAATTAAAATAACCTATTGCGCACAAACAACCACGACAAACCCACTACTACAATGATAGTGAACAATAACATCACCCAAGGACCGTGGTTGTAGTGCAAGCCCCATATATGGTCGAAATTCATGCCGTAATAACTGAAAATCAGGTTGGGTACCATCAAAATAATGGTAATAGACGTTAGCCGCTTCATTATCGTATTCAAATTATTGGATATAATAGAAGCGAATGTATCGAGGGTAGCATTTAAGATGTCGGCATAGATGCGCGACATTTCTTGGGCTTGGTTGAGGTCGATAATGATGTCTTCTAAGAAATCGGCTTCTTCTTCGCGTTTTCTGATGTTCAGGAAGTCGGTGCGCTGCATACGCAGTAGCATTGTTTCGTTGTCGCGCAGGGTAGTGACAAAATAGACCAAACTTTTTTGCAGGTTCATCAACTTGAATAGCTCTTCGTTTCGGCTCGAATGATATAGTTCTTTTTCGTACAAATTGCGCTGATGATTGATATTGCGCAGATAGACCAAAAAATAATGTACCATGCGTTCAAATATCAATAGGGCAAAACGGCTGTGGTCGGTTGTATTGAGATTTTTATAGTTGGACGACAAAAAAGTATCTATTATCGGATTATGTACCGCCGCAATAGTGATAATATAGCTTTCTACCTCTACAATGCCCAGCGGTAAGGTGGCATAGTAGGCTTCGCCTATCTGTTCCGATTCGGTTTTGATGGGTATATTCAGCACAATAAACTGCACACCGTCTTCTTGGTCATAGCGGCTCCGCTCGTTGATGTCTAAGGAGTCGAAGAAATAATCGAGTGGAATTTCTAATTCTTCGCTCAACAAGCGCAGTTCGTCCGTATTGAAAGGAGGCGAAATATTGATCCAGCAGCCCACTTCGGCGTGGGCTAACTCTACCAGTGGCTGTTGCGATGCTTTTTTATAAAATTTTATCATACTCGTTGTTGTTCGCGCCATTTTTGTTGTCTTCCTCTCGTTGTCATACTTGCGTCGGTAGGTGTCCAGCCTGGTGGTCGCAGCAAGTAGTTCAGTCTATCGCGCCAAGTAGCGGCATTGCATATATCGCGCCACAGGGCTTCGTATTCGTGAAACGCGATTCTGAACAAATTATATGATTCAAGGTTATTAATAATGCCATATACGACGGGGTCTTGGTCAGATTCGGGTTCAAAAGTACCAAATAGTTTGTCCCATATTATCAAAATACCCGCATGGTTGCGGTCTAAATAGCGTATATTAACCGCATGGTGTACGCGGTGGTGTGAGGGAGTATTCAGAAAATGCTCTAAAAAACCCATTTTGTCGATGAGTTGGGTATGAATCCAAAATTGGTATATCAAACTAATAGATTGCATCATCATTATCATCATGGGCGGAAACCCAAGCAAGGGCAGCCAAAACCACCATATAAATTTATACACTTCTTCTGCCCAACTTTGGCGCAGGGCAGTAGCCAAATTATAGTGTTGCGACGAATGATGATTGATATGCGCCGCCCAAAATACGCGCACCTCGTGGCTTAGGCGGTGGTGCCAATAAAATGTAAAATCGTCGGCAAACAAAATAGCAACCCAAACGAGCCAATGCCAATCGAGTGTCAGCAGGCGGTATTGGTATAGCCAAGTATAAAAAATCCAAGCAAGGGTTTTCATCACCAAACCGACAAAAACTACGCCTATACCCATACCTATCGATGCCCAGCTATCGCGCCACTCGTATAAGTCGCGTTTTTCGCGATAGCTCAGATACTACCTCTATGCCTATCAATATCCCAAATATAGGCACGGCATAGTTGACGGGGTCTTGCCAAAAACTGAGCATGATAAATGGTTTTTTTGAGGGTTAAAACACTCGTTTCTTAGGACATAATAAGGGGGAGGCTTGGAGGCGGCTCTATTTGTCCCTTGCCGCTTTCGTCTTAGCACTTAGTATCCAATAATGAGTTAGGTCGATACATTCTATTTCTGTGGCTATACGTGATAACTTTTGAAGTAGAAAATCGCGGGTGGGGAAATTTTTTAGTACCAAGTAGCTCTCACCACTTTCGAGCATTCTCATTTGATAAGTATTGCCGTATTCATCTGTTTGGGCAATGTTCTTCTTATCGTGGTAGGTATTTTCAACGTAGTTGCTATCAATAAACACCAAAATACTGTCCGGCATAAGCCAATTTTGTAGGGTATCGATAAATTGGTCGAGGTCTTGAAGCGGGATATGGCTCCAAATAAAACCGCCGAATAAGCCGTCGTATCTTTTCTCAGGCACAAAGGCGTACATGTCTGCCACATGAAATACTACATTGTCGGCACCGATTTTTCCTTTTGCTATTTCTATCATTTGTTTATTGGCATCTATTGCATCGACCGCAGCAGCGGTTTTTGCGATTCTGTCTGTCCAATAAGCCGTTCCGCAGGCTATTTCCAAAACCATCTTTTGATAAAATAGGGTTTGAAATAGTTGTGTTGCCGTTTGCAGGTCGGTTTGTTCGGCAGGATTTAAGTACACTTTATCGTATTCCTTAGCCCTATCGTGGTAGTAGCTTATTAAATCGGTATTCATAGAATTTAGCGAATGCTATCTAAAAATGACCTAAATGCCGTTTGGTAGGCTTCGTGGTCGGGCGTTTGTTGCCACAAAGCCCTTGCACCGTGTATGCCCGCAGTAGTAGGTTTGAATTGCATTTTATGTTCAACAGTTATTAAGTCGAACAAGGCACTTGCTTGGGGCACTTCTTCGAGCGACGAGGTGATAAAGGTCGGTTTTTTGAGATTGGGCAATGTTTTGCCAATATATTGCGGGTCGTGTTGAAAGTATTCGCCAGGGCTAAATGCAGCCACTGCCAACAATTTGCGGTTTTCGCTGCCCAATTTTAGGGTCAAAGCTGCCGAATACGAACTACCCACCAGAATAATTGGCTTGTCATACATTTTAAACACATAATCGATGGCTGCTACTATATCTTGTTCGGCATCGGTAAATTCGGTGCTTTTCCCTTGCTGTGTGGCTAAGGTAGCGGTTTCGTTATTGCCGCCTAAGCGCGTACCGCCTGCGCGTTGGTCTATTGCCACACAATTATAGCCCCAATTGGCAATCATCGGTGCGGTTTCGGCATATTCGTCTTTGCTCGACCCTGCTTGGTGGCACAACAAAACAACGGGTGCAGCCGTATTTTTGTGATAAACCCGCGCATGAATGGTCAAACCATCTTTCGACGGAAAGGTAGCAGTGTGCATAGATAAGGAGTCGTTGGGTTGGTTGGCAAGGGTTGGCAATACGGCGGCAGATTGGGTTGCTTTGCTCGATGTGGCGGTGCTATCGGGCGCGGGCTGGCAAGCCACCCATAAAAACAAGCCGCACAAAAGCCACCAAAAGTGGTGTCGGTAGCAGGGTAGTATTTCCATATCGTTAATAGTCACACAGATTTGGTAATTTCATTTTTTGTTAATTTTTATAGTATTTTTTTTTACTTTTTACAAGTAAATAACACCATATTACCAACAAACTTGCCACATTACGCTCTTATGACCTCCGTCGTGCCATTGACAGTAATGCGCAAAATGGTAGATGGCGGGCTATTGTAGGAATTTTCGTAGTGCTGCGGTGCTACCCATTGGCTACCTGCTATGATAGCAGGATTCAGTCCTTTAAAATCATCTGCTGGACGCTCGCCACTTAGATTGGCAGAAGTTGAAACGATAGGTTTGCCGTATTGCCGTAGTAGTGCTTGGCAAAAATCGTGTTGGGGCAGGCGTATAGCTACCGAGCCGTCGGGGGCTTTTAGGTTATGTGCTACGCCTTGCACATTGGGATAGACAATAGTGGTCGGTCGTGTGACGGCAGCTAACAGAGCAGCTATATTCGGCGGCAATTGCCCGATATATTGTTGCAAAGCAGCTATATCAGGCACTAATACGATGAGTGCCTTGCTATCCTTGCGTCGTTTTAGGGCATAAATACGCTCTACGGCTTCGGGCTGTGTAGCGTCGCAACCCAAGCCCCAGACCGTATCGGTAGGATAGAGGATAATGCCACCCGCTTGTAGCACTGCACAGGCTTGTTCTATATCGTGCGTCATGGAGTTATGCGAGTTTAGCAAAGTAGCATCTTTTACCCGCCAAGGGATATTGCATTGCCAAACAACGCTCAGCAAGTTTTAAAAACTGCAAATGTCTGTAAATCAGAAATTTATCGCTTTTTTTGTTTAAAAAAAGTTGTTAAAACTTGGCAAACAATTCAATATCTTAACAACGATTTGCCTCGGGCATTATTTTATTCACAATATCATCTTGCGTTAGCAACATGCCAAATATGTTTGGCTTCGGGCGGGCAATATCAATAGCTGCGAGCGGGCTATTTATCGTTTTTCCAACTCTCCTTTCAAGAAGTCGATAACTTTTACTTCCATCGCGTCCATTTGGCGGTTTTCAGCCATATACCACGATATCCAATCACCCAGATACATCAAATAAAGCAGGCGTTGAAAGTGGGTTCTTCCCTTGGCGTTTATTTGATATACTTTTTCGCAATATTGGCTCAGGATTTGTCGATTGATTTCGATGCGATATTGGTTGCGCACAAATACGTCGGGAGCATTAAAGAACACGGGTGCCCATTGGGGGTCGGCGGTGCGCCAGCCCACGAGTTCGTTATGGTTCATTTCGGGTATGACGTGGTGCCAACACAGCATTTTGCTATTTTCGTTGATTTGTTGCCGCCAGCGAATACCTACCGACCCATATCCTTCGGGTGCATAGAGGATAGGCAATTTTTGATGCCATTTATTGGCATATTTTTGTGCTAGGGCTTGTATGCCGTCCATTTCTTTTTCGAGCAGTTCGGCAGCTTTTTCGATGTCGCTCAATAAGGTTTTGCCCATCAAACCCAATTTATGCAAAATAAACATCTGTTGTACCATCGAATAGCCCAAGCAGCCGCGCGGCGGACGACCCGCAGGTAGCAACACGAGGTCTAATCCGTGATTGTTGGCTATTTTTGCCATTTTGCCGCCCGACGTGACGCACACAATCTTAGCACCGCTTCCTACGCCTTGTTGTAGTGCCATCACTGTTTCTTCGGTATTGCCCGAATAAGACGAGGCTATCAGCAGGGTATTTTTATTGACGTAGCCGGGCAAATGGTAGTCTTTATTTACTGCCATAGGCACGCGCAAAGTGCTGCCGAGCAAATCCATCACTACATTAGCTCCCATGCCTGAGCCTCCCAAGCCCGTGACCAAGATATGGCGAATCGGGAAAGGCGATTTGGTGATAAGGGCACTCTTGCCAATTTCTACCGCTTCGCGCAACTGCGTCGGGAAAGCGGCTATCACTTCATACATATTCATAATAACGTGAATTATTTTGTTTTTGTATTATGTATTAGATTTTTTTATTAAATATTAGATAAATATCTTTGCTGTATTTTATCATGAACATCTGATAATAAAGCAATTATATTATTTTGTAAAACATTGAAAATCAATTAGTTGCACAATTCTGACCGAGATGTTGATAGCTGAACATTTTATAGAAATTAGGTAACTATTGGTCTGTGTTTTAAGTTTTATACACTTACCTTACACGAGTTTCATGCCTACGGTATTCTCAGGCTTGTGTCTGTTAGATGTTACCGATGTAATATGTCCACGGCATTTTAAAGATAATGTGCATTAAATATTTTTTATAATTTATCATAAATTATTGATAATCAGCAAGTTATATCCTTTATAAATTCCCCCTCTTTGAGGGGGTTAGGGGGAGTTCCTGAACTAACATCTCAATTATCTAACGCTATTTCCTAAGTCCTAACGCTTGGACATGGATATATGATAGGCAAAATTAATACTCAAAACTTAAAAATCAGACCACTATTTAGGATATCGGGTTTTGGGTAATGAGCAATACTTGTCTAATAATGCCTGACATCGCTGCCTATTCGATTAGCCCCTCCTACAAGGCTAAATAGTTACGAAATTAGCTTATAAGTAGACGGGCTTTTTCATTTTCTAAAAAATATCAGAATATAAATTCATATTTATTTAATTAAATACATTTTTATATAATCATGGTTGTATGACTATCGGAAAGCGGATATCCATTTCTTCGTCGCCTGTTTCGGGGCTATTGTCTTTGCCATATACTTCGAGCATCATCAATACGCTCAAGGTATCGCTGCTGGCATTTCCCGTTTGGGCGTTCATGGTTAGTCCTATGGGATTGTTGCTGGTATCTACATCGGCATACTGCAATTGTAGGTCGAGTATGGGCGGTACGGTATAGAATATCTGGTGTGCTGTGCCTTCGTTTCGGACATTCTGGGCAACGTGCTCGCTTGGCGTGCGTTGTTCGTTCCACATATCCAAGTGCATCTGATAGTTAGTATTGGCTTTTAGCAGCACTACTTCGCCCGTGCCTCGTAATGTTTCTTGTATACTGGGGTCGTTCAGAGTAGCGCGTATTGTATCGGTAGGATTGTCCGTAGGTATCCAATAGAGCGTGGCTATGGTGACTGTCTCGGTCAAATCGGGCACACATTCTACGCATTGCTCGCCCGATATGCAGCTACCAAGCGTACTAAGGTAGCCTATTGCCCATAAGCACAAGAGCGGTCGGATAAGATAATGGGTGTTCATGGGCGCAAATGTACGTTTTTTTGGCGGTTTATTATCACCGTCTTATTACCTTTTAATCGTTGTTTGTCCTTGGGCTGGGCAAGGATGGGCTAAACTTTTGGGTAATTAGCTTGTTATATGTAGGTTTTGGTGCGCCCTGCACATTCTATTTTTCTTTTTTGATTAAAAAAACAATGACTTCTTCTATCAAAGTAGCCGACACCCAATACCCTATCCACGAACTTCTGCGCAATCGTTGGTCGGCGCGTTCGTTTAGCGACCAATCCATCAGCTCATACGATATGAACCGTTTATTGGAGGCGGCATCATGGTCGTTTAGTGCCAATAATATGCAGCCTTGGCGTTATGTGTATGCCCATCGTCACAGCCCGCGCTTCGATGATATATGGAATTGCTTGGCAGGCGGCAATCGTCCTTGGGCAAAAAATGCCGCTGCCTTAGTTATCTGCTTGGCGCAGACCAATCGGAATACCGAAAAACCCAATGTTTGGGCTTCGCATGACTTGGGTGCAGCTAATATGAACCTCATTTTGCAAGCCCTAAGTATGGATATTTATGCGCACGTCATGGGAGGTTTTGATGCTCCCAAAGCCCTTGCCCTCAGCCAAGCTAATCCCGACGAATGGGAAGCCGTAACGATGCTCGCACTTGGCTATTTAGATGCGCCCGACCAATTGGAAGAGCCATTCAGAACCCGCGAACTAAGTCCTCGCACCCGAAAATCTATTGTCGATTTTGCTTGGGAATTGTCCTAACATTCTTTTATCGCAACTATTGGTTTGATTTTTTAATTTTGAGTAAAAAATTAACAGGCACATCTTGCTTGCGCCTCTGCTATAAAGCCGAATTTACCAAAATTTATGACCGAAATTTAAAAATCAGGCCAATAGTCACCGCTCATTTATGTTTCCAAGCCGACTGCTGTCACAAGTCTATTCAATTTTGATGTTCGCGCCCTTTTATTTTTCCCGCTTCAAATTTTTTGTTCATTTCTTCTTGTTCGCGCCTATACTCATCGTCGGGCAGTGGCTCGCCCAATTTGTTTAAGTCGGGCGAGCCTGCATTGACCCAAGCGAGGTCTCCACAGGCTTCCTACGCTCAAAATGGATGCTCTCATGCGCCGCTCTACCATGCCGTCCAAACTATGGCTATATGCCTTGCTATATCCTTCGCAATAGACCTGCATCATTGCCGCACCGCGATTTTCGTAGCAAAATTTATGGTCGGGTTCTACTTGTAGGTTCAAATCGCGCTCGAACAGCAATACCGAATCTAAGGCGTTGTGGCTCTCTTGTATATAGTCCCATACCATATCTCTGGGGTGTTTTATATAGTTGGCTTTCCCTACCCAATAGTCATATTCTTCGCCGTATAGTTCGGGTATGCGCGATTCCCAAAAGCCGTGTATGCCTTTTTGGTTAGTAAATTGCCCGTTATAGTTTTCGGTGGTATGAAGCGGCACGTGTCCGTCTCCGATATAATGCCCCAAGTCGGCAGAAAGTTGTAAGATGCGTTGCACATTTCGCTCTTCAAAGGCTTTTTGTAGTCTATACAATACCAATTCGGTATGCCACGGCACAATGCCGTATGCTTTTAGGGTATCCTCGCTAAATTTGGCGACGGCTTCGTCCCATCGGCGGGGCATGGCTTCAAAAGGGCGCAAGAGGTGTCCTTCGCTCGTATCTAAGGGGTGTGTGCCGCCGTAGTGGTCAATATCTATAAAATGGCGAGGTGCTTCGTCTTCGGCGGCATAGCGGCGTTTGTCGGGCATCAACGGCGTGTTCGGTGATATATTCGATATGTTTTTATAAAATCCTATCATTTCGGGCGGCAGCGTAAATACAGCCAAGCGGTTGATGCGCTGGTGCGCCCAAAATCCCCATGTTTTGGCGGGCGTAGGCAGCCCCAAGGTCATTAAGAGCGTTATTAATGCCATCAAAGACCAAGCAAAAACTCGAAAAACGGTATATTTCGTAAATTTAGGCATTAGCAATTGTTTGTCAAGGGTTGGCGGTTAGCAATTTGCGGCGTAAAGATAGCGTTTTTAGCATAACCTGCCGCTATATTGCTCAAAATAGTCTATATTTGTAGGTCAATAGCTATTGGCAATAGCTATACAGAAATTCATAAATAGTTTTTTTTTCTCTGCCCCCAAATGCCTTATACCTCTATCAGCCGCCGCGCTTGGCTCAAACGCTGCGGTATCTTAGCCGCCGCCACTGCGTTTCCGTACTTACCCCCTTCGGGCAGGCTATTTGCCCAAACGGGCAGTCAGTTGGCGGCGCACGTAGTAGTAGTCATATTGGGCAAGGGCATCCGTTGGCAAGAGGCAGTAGGCAAGGGCTACTTGCGCCTGTCGCAATATGCCGCCAACCCTGTGCCCGAAAACGATATTAGCGGCAATATAATGCCCAATCTATGGGCAGGCGACGCACCCACCCAAAAAATTGTTTATGGCATAGACCCACCCGACATAGCCACAGGCGGGCAATATGGCAGTTTGCTCGTCACGCCCGTTGTGCAGCAAGCCCTCCAAACGCAAGGCATCACCTTCGGAGCTATGCAAACACCCCACAACGATTATTTTGAGTCGCTTGGCGCATTGCTTACGGGCAACAACGCTAATAGCACCACAGCCAACCCACAACGCCCCAGCCTGCCTACTATTTTCGAGTATGTGCGCCGCTATATGGGCGCGTCGCCCCTGAAAACGTGGTGGATAGGCAAAGGTATCGAACAGGGCGTTCCGCTACTAAACCACAGCCAACATAGCGACTTCGGGGCGGCTTGGGGGGCTAATTTTATGGCTCCCGATGTATTATGGAGCAACAAAGGCGCGACTTATTGGGGCAATAACCAAGCCACAAGCCACCCGTATATTGCCGAAATGTCCCAATTTTTAGACCGACAATTTCTGCCGCCCTCGCCCCTGCCCGATATAGGCAATAGCTTAGACGACCGATACCAAATTGCCTCCTTTGTCCAATACCTACACCAAAAAGGCAGTGCTGCCGTCAATGCTCCCATACCCGAAGCCATGCGCAATGCCGATACCCAACAAATAAGCTATACCTGCGAACTGCTGCGCTATTTCCAACCCACTCTTAGCGTTGTGCAGTTGTCCGAAGCCGATATTGCCCATACTAATTTTACCCAATACCTCCGCAGCCTATACCGCGCCGATTATGCCATTGCCTACTTGTGGCAGTATATACAAACCCAAATTGCACCGATGGCAAACAATACTTGCCTGCTCGTCATAAGCGATTTTGGGCGCAATACCAGCCCCAATAACCAAACTGATACCAATGCGTGGCGCGGCTACGACCACGACGATACCGACAACAGTTTGCGTAGTTTTGCCTTGCTACTCTGTCCCAACCTAAGCCCCACCAACCTAAGCATAGGTACATCTGATAATCCCTTGGGCGATAATCGGCATGTAGCCCTCACTATTGCCGAAGTATTGGGCATCAAAACCGAAGTTGCTAACGCGGGCTATGTGTTTTCGGGGCAATCGTTGATAGATTTTATGTAATTATATCTTAATTAACTAAATCCAAAATGCTATGTTCACCCGTTTTATTCTATTGCTGTTTTGTTTGCCAATATACATGGCACTTCAAGCCCAGCCGTCGGGCTATACTGTACAGCAAAAATTGAGCAAAAAGGAAATCAATTCTTTTTTGAAAAGCTATAAGGCTATGCCCGATACTCTCCCCTCTATGGAGCAGTATGAAACAGTAACTGAACAAATTTTAAAAATAGCACCAACTACTTACAGAGAAGTCGTTCCCGCTATTTTTAAAGATGTTATAGAGCAGGTTTTGGTCAAAGAAGCCTATAACGGCTACCGAGAGCCCGTGTATAGGTCGGTCGAAGAAAAAATCTTGGTCCATGATGCTTATGAAATCCTCCACCTAATTCCTGCTGTTTATGACACCATCGAGAGGAATGTATTGGCAGTACCTGCAAAATTGGCATGGGTTAAGAATAAGCGTTTCAAGGGAAAATTAAAGGCTGATTGCTACGATAAAAATAGTGTTATGGATACCTGCCTTTGGCAATTGACCGAAGTACCTGCTAAATACAGGAAAGAAGCGCAGAGAGTAGTAAAAACGCCCGATTCTGTCGAAATAAGACAAGTAGAAGCCCAATATATCACCATCAACAAAATGTTGATAGACGCTACTGCCACAGCCCAAAACCCTTTACAGAAAAGGCCCGTCGTAGTAGCAGCCGAATATCGCTCTGTGGAGAAAAAAGTGCTTGCTGGCGAGGCTATGGTACGCGAAGTAGAGACACCCGCCGAATATACAACAATTACTACTCAAAAAATTGTAAAGTCAGGCGTGTATATCAAACCTTCTACCGTATCTCCCTTTTTAGTACCCATAAAAGAAACCACGGCATCATTAAAAGTAGCCTCACCGCGCCCCGCTATACCCATGCCTCGTCAGCCCATTCTTGCTTCTCCCGCCCCGCCCGCGCGGGCAATTAAGCCCCAAAGCACTAGTGTACAGAACCAATATAAGCGTGCCCCAGAAAGTGCAGGAGAATCGTATGCCACCGCAAGTACTAATATCCAACAAATACAAGAAACACTAAGAGAAAAAGGCTACGACCCGGGTCCTACCAATAACGTGCTTGGACCAGAAACACGACAAGCCCTTATCCAGTTTCAAAAAGACAATAACTTACCAGTTGGAAATTTAGATTTGGCAACGATACGTGCTTTAAAAGGTAGTGGTGCCCCTGAACCTGCTCTACCCATACCCGATTATTTTAGCAAGGCGACCACTTTTGCCGAATTAGAAAATGCACGAAAATATATGGACGAACAGTTGCAAAATAAGGCTATTACGGACGCTCAATTTAGAGGAGCAAAACAGGCTTACCTCGCAACAAAAAACAACCTTGCAGCCCGATTAGACAAACCTGCCTTATTTGCCAAGGGCACAGAATCGATAAGCGATTTTGTAAAAAATAACCTTCGCTATCCCCAAGATGCCCAACAATATGGCATAGAAGGCACAGTTGTGGTCAATTTTACGGTCGATTCTACGGGCAAGGCAGTCAGCCCCAGTATAGAACAAGGTATTTCGTGGGATTTGAACGCCTCTGCCCTACAACTCGTTGAGCAAATGCCTTTGTGGAAACCTCAAACCGAATTTGGCAACAATATAGCCTCGCAAGAGCAATTAGCCATCCAATTTAAATTGGGCGACAAAGGCAAAAAAACGCAGGTTGGCATTGCTTCGTCCTTTTCGCCTATTATCGATAATGAATTTTTGACTACGTCCCAAAATCCATTATCCACTTTTTCGATAGATGTCGATAATGCTTCGTATAGCATCGCTCGTTCTTATATCACCAGCGGGCAACTGCCACCCGCAAATGCTGTGCGTACTGAAGAATTTATCAATTATTTCAAATATAATTATCCACAACCCAAAGAAGAACATCCATTTAGCCTTAGCACCGAAATGCAACGCTGCCCTTGGAACGATAAGCACCACCTGCTACTCATTGGCTTGCAAGGCAAAGAAATAGAAATTAAAAATACCCCACCCTCCAATTTGGTCTTTTTAATCGATGTGTCGGGTTCTATGAGCGAAGAACTGCCCTTAGTAACCCAATCTCTCTCTCTTTTGGTCGAAAAAATGCGAGAAAAAGACCGCGTTTCTATTGTTGTATACGCAGGCGTATCGGGTTTGGTACTTCCGCCCACCTCGGGCAACGAAAAAGAAAAAATACTCGCTTCACTCCAATCACTAAGGTCGGGCGGCTCAACCGCAGGCGGTGCGGGCATTCAGTTGGCGTATAAGACCGCCCGCGAAAACTTTTTGCCCAATGGCAACAACCGAATCATACTCATTACTGATGGCGATTTTAACGTCGGTATTACAGGAAAAGATGAATTAGAGGCATTGGTAGAAAAGGAACGACAAAGCGGCGTATTTCTCACCTGCCTCGGCATTGGCGATAATAATTACCAAGATGCCCGCATGGAACTGTTAGCCGATAAAGGCAATGGCAACTATGCCTATATCGACAATCTGCAAGAAGCCCAAAGAGTATTGGTCGAACAGATGAGTGGCACTCTGTTAGCCATTGCCAAAGATGTCAAATTGCAAATCGATTTTAATCCCGCCAACATAAAAGGATACCGATTGGTAGGCTATGAAAACCGAGTATTGGAAGCCCAAGACTTTGATAATGATAAAAAAGACGCGGGCGAATTGGGCGCAGGACACAGCGTTACTGCCCTCTACGAAATTATTTTGCATAGCAACAATAGCACCCAGTTGAAGTCTGCCGATACGCTCAAAAATAAACCCACCAAGAGTAAATATAGCCAAGCAAGCGGCGACTTACTCACGGTAAAACTGCGCTACAAAGCCCCTAACGACACGGTTAGTCTGCTCATAGAAAAACCATTGGGACGCGTGGGTCTGCTGAAAGAAATGTCCAATAATTTCAAATGGGCTTCGAGCGTAGCTGCTTATACGCTTTGTCTCCGCAATTCGCCATTTAAAGCAGCCGCTACATACGAAAATATCCTAAAAAACGCACAAAATGCCTTAGCCTTCGACCCCAAAGGCTATCGAAAAGAGTTTATTACCCTCTTGCAACAAAAAATAGCTATTTCAAAGTAGTGGTCTGATTTCAACAATTTCCGCTTTAAATAATTTACGCTATATAATATACTGAAAATGAACGATTTAATTTTATTGATAAAATTATAATAAAAAATTAATAATTTTATATTTTTCTTATTATGAGCATATTACAAATTGTTAAATTTTAATGCCAAAAATCATTGAGACGGTTCAAACGTATTAAAATTATAACAACATGATAATCAGTTAAATACTACTTTTTAGAATAATGTCGTAAATAATAAAAAAAATCGCATGAAAAAATCTCCTTTGTGGCTACTGCTCGTCTTTTGTGGTTTGCTGGCAGCTTGTTTTAATCCCGACAGCTACCCACCCGAACCCGCTATCACAGCCATTAGCATAGACCCCACAAGCATTGCCAACCTAACGGGCAGTTTTAGGATAAGTATACAATTTCAGGACGGCGACGGCAATTTGGGCACTACCGAGCAGTCGCCCGAAGCCAATGTGTTTGTGATAGACAAGCGCGACGGCTTCGTCACCAATTATTCGTTTGCCGATATTTCGGGCGGCGGCGAGCAAGGTGTATCAGGCACTATTGATATTACCGTCAGTAGCGAGTGTTGCCGTGTTATTAGCGGCATTCCTTGTACGCCACAGGCAAGCTACCCACCCACCGATACAGTACGCTACGAAGTAGTGTTGAAAGACCGAGCAGGCAACCTAAGCAATATAGCCCTTACGCCCGCTTTGCTCATCAATTGTCAGTAAAACGCCCCTCGATTGATTTGCGCCAATGACCGATGTATCTCTGTATGGACTTATCGGCTATCCTTGTCACATTCGTTTTCGGAGCGATATTTTAGCCAAAAATGGGCGGCACACTCGGATATGCGGCAATACCGCCTATTTCCGATGCCCGACCTCGCCGAACTCCCCCAACTATTGCGCCTCTATCCGCAATTGCGGGGTTTGAACGTCACTATTCCGCACAAACAAGCCGTATTGCCCTATTTAGATGAGTTGAGTGCCGAGGCTGCCGACATAGGTGCGGTCAATTGTATAGCTATCGATGCCAATACGGGTCGGCTGCGGGGTTATAATACCGACGTATTAGGTTTTGCCCACACCTTACAGCCCTTATTGCGCCCTCAGCACCGCCATGCCTTAGTATTGGGCACAGGCGGCGCAGCGCGGGCGGTGGCTTATGTATTGCGCCAATACAATATATCGCATTGTTTCGTTTCGCGCAGTTTGCCGCCCGATATGCCCCCAGCGAGCCATGTATTGCAGTTTAGCCTTGATGCGCCTCCTTGCCTTACTTATGCTCATTTGCAGGCTGCCATGTTACCGCCCGAAGGGTTGATACTTATCAATACTACGCCCTTGGGCATGTATCCGCATACCCATACGCTTCCGCCTTTGCCCTACGAAGCTATAAATGGCAATTATTTATGTTATGATTTAGTATATAATCCATCGCCGAGTTTGTTTTTGCAAACCGCTGCCCTACAAGGTGCGGTTTGTCAAGATGGTTTGGCAATGTTGTATCGGCAAGCCGACGAAGCCGAGCGAATATGGCTTGGCGAATAGCGCGGATAGGGTCAATAAAATGCGACCAAAAGCCCAAGCCTCTTTTTTATGATGTATAAAGACTATTTTTAAAAAAAAAGAAATAAATCATCATTCATCAGGGCTGTGGATAAGTGGATAAGTGCTACTTTGGGCATATCGCACCTTTGTTATACACACTCATCACCCAATACCCACAAGGTTATCCACATTAAAAACCCTTAATAATAGCCCAAAATGCCACTTATCCACAAAACAAGTACTCCGAAAGACAAAGTAATGTGGATAACTTCGCTTGTGGATAAACCTTATCACAAGCACGCAAACGCTGTGTATAACTCCTGTGGATAAGTGTATAAACAATAAGGTCATTTTCGAGTGTGGATAACATGATGCTTATCCACATAAAAAACCTATTTATCCACACTTTCTAACTATTGGGTGTGGATATCGACAAAACGCAATGTTTGTTTTTTCAAGCCCATACGCTTAACGATTTTGTCTGTGTATAACTTTTGCCCTTAGTTAGTGCTGTTGCGTGTAGTTATGCTATCGCTCTCTGCGGCTGATACGCATTTATTTTGCGGCTAAAATGGATAGACTTTGCACCTAAATCGTATCTTTACGGCTGCCGCTATCACCTGCCCAACAAACTGTATTTATTCGTACCTATTTAGGGTATAGGGTTTTGGGTATGGGGTTCTGGGCTATATCTATCTAATAATGCCTGAAATCATTGCATATTCGATTAGAAATAGCTATTCTTGTGGGCTGTTTCTACAAGACTAAACAGTTACATTTATTCTATGTCATCGCTTTATTTCAATGCCGACCACGATTTGTTCCGCCAATCGGTGCGCCAATTTATAGCTGCGGAAGTAACGCCCTATATCAACGAGTGGGAAGAACAACAACAATTGCCCCGCGCTATTTGGCAGCGCATGGGCGAATTGGGCTTTTTGGGCATCAATTACCCCGAACAATACGGCGGTACTGCGGCGGATTTTTTCTATTCAGTCGCGTTTTTAGAAGAAATATGCCGCTGTGGAGCTGCGGGGTTTGGTGCAGCCATCAGCGTACACCAATATATGGCAACTGCCCACATTGCCGAAGCAGGTAGCCATAGTCTCAAAACGCGCTACTTAACCCCCGCCATAGCAGGCGCAAAAATTGCCGCCTTGGGCGTGACCGAACCTAATGCGGGGTCGGACGTAGCCAATTTGCAAACCACAGCCCACCGCGAGGGCGACGAGTATGTTATTAATGGGCCAAACATTTTATTACCAATGGTTACTATGCCGACTTTATCACCTTAGCCTGCCGAACAGGTAGGGCAGACGAGGGCATAGGCGGCATTAGCTTGATAGTAGTAGATACGAACAGCAAAGGCGTGTCGCGCTCGAAACTCAAAAAAATGGGCTGGTATAGCTCCGACACGGGCGAATTGTTTTTCGACCAAGTGCGCGTGCCCATTGCCAACCTCGTGGGCGTAGAAGGGCAAGGTTTTTACTATATCATGGAGAGTTTTCAGCTCGAACGCTTGGTGGCAAGCTTAATCACGTCCGTAGCGGGTGCCGAGTATGCCGTTGATATTACCTTGCGCTATATGCACGAGCGGCACGCTTTCGGGCGACCCATTGCCAAATTCCAAACCCTGCGCCACGATATAGTCAATATAGCCACCGAGCTACGCGCTGCCAAACACCTCACCTACCACGCTGCTTGGCAATATAGCCAAGGAAATACAGACGTAGCCGGATGTTCGATGGCTAAACTACTTACGTCCGAGCTGGCTAAAAAAACAAGCGATGTATGCTTGCAGTGCTTTGGCGGCTACGGATTCATGGACGAGTACCCCATATCGCGCTTCTACCGCGATATACGGGTGGGTACGATAGTGGGCGGCACTTCTCAAATTATGCGCGAAATTTTGGCTAAAATTATCATTGACGACAAGCAATATAAAAGTGCCTATAAACACCCAAATACGGAACAAAAAAA
>JADJTE010000002.1 GCA_016711295.1 Sphingobacteriales bacterium
TGGTCAGCACTTATCCTTATCATGCGCCGCATGTCATTAGCCAGCGATACAAATCCCGATTTGGGAGCTTATCAGCGCAGCAAATACCTCACCGCCCTATTTATATTGTTCTTTGCCGTTACCTCGTCCACCTCGTCGTGGGACGTGCTGATGTCGGTACAGCCGCATTGGTACAGTACTTTGTTCGGTTGGTACAATTTTATTAGTGCCTTTGTGACGGTTATGGCTATAACGATGCTGTTTTTTATCTATCTGCGCAACAAGGGCTACCTTCCCCACGCCAACGATTCGCACATGCACGACATCGGCACATTTATGTTCGGTTTCAGTATCGCTTGGGCTTATTTGTTCTATTCGCAATTTATGTTGATATGGTATAGCAATATGCCCGAAGAAACAATATATTTCAAAGAGCGCATTGACCATTACCCCGCTACGATGTACTTTTTATTTATGATAAACTTCGTAGCACCATTCTTTATCTTGCTCACGCGCGGCGCAAAGCGAAGTAATGCGGTGGTTATTGCATTAGCCTGCCTTATTATTATAGGACACTGGCTCGACTACTACCAAGAGGTAGTGCCCGGTGCCTTGGCAAATATGGCACACGGCGCACATGGCGAGCATGCCAAACCCCACTATGCCAACGGCGGAATTGGCATTATAGATATAGGATTATTCTTGACCTATGCGGGTATATTTACTTACGTAGTGTTCAATGCCCTATCAAAAGCACCCCTGTTGCCCGTCGGACACCCATTCGCGAAAGAAACTTTGTACCACAATATTTAAGAACGTCCAATACCTATTTTCTCCACTCAGCTACTATCGAACTAATAGTATTCTATTATAAAATATGCTAACTACCATATTCGGTTTAATCGCTATCGCACTAATATTAGTGGCGATATTCCAAATTGCTAAGGCAAACGACTTGGCAGTAGCCTTAAAAGGCGAAGCCGCAGCTATGCGTGCTAATAATAAATTTCATGCCGTACTTTGGCTCGTATTTTTAGTGGGCTTCTTAGTAGCTTGTTATTGGTCTACGCTACACTATCAGCACCTATTTTTGCCACCTGCCTCCTCAATACACGGCAAATGGATTGAAAATATGTTTTTTTGGACCATGGTGGCTACCGTACCCGTATTTGTGCTTACCCATATCGTATTATGCTGGTTCGCCTTTAAATACAAGGACGATGGCACAAATCGCGCCTATTATTTTCCGGGTAGCAATAAATTGGAAATCCTTTGGACGGCTATTCCTGCCGTTGTAATGGTATTTTTGGTCGTAGAGGGTATGCGCAATTGGTATAAAATTACAGGACCCGCGCCCAAAGAAGCGATGGTCGTCGAAATAACGGGCAAACAATTTGCTTGGACGATGCGCTATTCGGGCAAAGACAACCAATTGGGAACTAAGTCGGTAAAACTTATCGGCGATGGCAACGAATTGGGGCAAAACTGGAAAGATACTAAAAACGCCGACGATTTTATCGCCAACGATATACACCTGCCCGTAGGTAAGCCCGTATTGTTCAAAATAAACTCGATTGATGTATTGCACAGTTTCTATTTGCCGCATTTTAAAGTGAAAATGGACGCAGTGCCCGGTATCCCCACCCAATTTTGGTTTACTCCTACCCAAACGACCGAAGACCTACGCCAACAAACGGGCAATCCGAATTTGAATTTGAGTTAGCCTGTGCTGAACTGTGCGGCTCTGCGCATTATAATATGCGCAAAGTGGTTATTGTCGAAACTGAAGAAGCCTTTAATAAATGGGTTGCCGAGCAAAAACCAACCCTCGAAGGCGTGAAAGAGCAAAATAATGGTAGGATACCCGCACAACAACCTATACCAGGACCCACCAAAAACCCATATGAGCATGACGCGCCCGCCAAAGAGGGCGACAAAGAACACGGACAAGAAGCCAAACCTGCTACGGGGCATTAGTCCAACCACCATAACCGTAGGTATATTTGATTCAAAAACACGGTCTCAAATCCAGCTATCCTTATCATTAGAGAATATTGAGTAATATGGAAAAATTACACTCTAATGAATCGACTAATTTTTATTTTAACCTTAGCATGGCTGCTTGCCGCCAATGCTTAGGATCCCTCAGAGAGGGGGAATTTATACAAGATATAATTTGCTGATTATCAATAATTTACGATAAACTATAAAAAATATTTAATGTATTTTTTTTAAAGTGACGTAAGCGTATTACATCGGTAACATCTAATAGACACAAGCCTGAGAATGCCGTAGGCATGAAACTGCTGTAAGGCTAAGTGTATAAAACTTAAAAATCAAACCAATAGGTACACAATCGCCCATTCATAAGACTATATTACCCCTAAAATATTAAAATTTTAACTGCATCATGGCAAGCGTAAATATAAAACAAGAACAAGATGTGCTACTTGATAGCTTAGAGCATCACCAAGCCCACGACGGGCATGGTCACGATGACCATGGACACCATGAGGAGTCGTTTATTTGGAAGTATATTTTTAGCCAAGACCACAAGATGATTGCCCGCCAATATATCATTACGGGTATCTTTTGGGCTACGGTAGGCGTATTTTTCTCGGTGCTATTCCGCTTACAGTTGGGCTGGCCTGGCGAGAGCTTTCCTATTTTAGAGCTATTTTTGGGTGGCTGGGCAGAAGGCGGCAGGATGAGTGCCGATGCTTATTATTGGTTGGTGACGATGCACGGTACTATTATGGTGTTTTTTTGTACTAACTGCTGGATTGAGCGGTACATTTAGCAACTTGTTAATACCGATGCAGATAGGCGCACGCGATATGGCGGCACCCTTTGTCAATATGCTGTCTTATTGGTTCTTTTTCATTGCGGGTGCGGTCATGTTGGCATCGTTGTTTTTGCAAAGCGGAGCAGCATCGGGTGGTTGGACGGCTTACCCGCCCCTCAACGCCCTGCCCCAAGCGAGTTTGGGCAGCCAATTAGGTATGTCCTTATGGTTAGTTAGTATGGCTTTATTCATCGCTTCCGCCTTGATGGGAGGTTTGAATTATATTGCTACTATTCTCAACTGCCGCACCAAAGGCATGACAATGAACCGTATGCCCCTTACGATGTGGGCGTTTTTCTTTACAGCGGTATTGGGCGTTTTATCGTTCCCCGCGCTGTTGGCGGGTGCTATCATGTTGTTGTTCGACCGCCACTTGGGCACTGCCTTTTTCTTGTCAGACATCTATATAGGTGGGCAGCCCCTACTAAATGTAGCGGGCGAATTGGTGCAAGGCGGTAGCCCCATCTTATTCCAACACTTATTTTGGTTCTTAGGACACCCCGAAGTATATATCATTATCTTGCCTGCAATGGGTATGGTATCCGAAATTTTGGCTGCCAATTCGCGCAAACCCATTTTTTGGCTATACCGCTATGGTATTGTCTATCCTTACCATTACATCGCTTGCCTTTTTGGTATGGGCGCACCACATGTTTGTATCGGGTATGAATCCCTTTGTCGGCTCTATATTTGTATTGTTTACGCTACTTATTGCCGTACCCTCTGCCATTAAGGTATTTAACTGGATAGGCACTATTTGGCGCGGCAATATCAACTATACACCTGCTACACTTTTTGCTGTCGGCTTTGTGTCGCTGTTTATTTCGGGAGGCTTGACGGGTATTTTCTTGGGCAACTCTGCCTTAGATATCCCACTGCACGATACCTATTTTGTCGTAGCGCACTTCCATATCGTTATGGCTATGGCGGGCGGCTATGGTATGTTGGCAGGGCTTTATCACTGGTTTCCTAAAATGTTTAATGGCCGCCAACTAAACAATACGATGGGGTATATCCACTTTTGGCTCACGTTTGTAGGTAGCTACCTCATCTTTTGGCCCATGCACTATTTGGGTATGACAGGCGTGCCGCGCCGCTACCTAACCCTCGAAAACTTCACAACTTTTAATGGCTATGAAGACTTAAATAAATTTATATCTATTGTAGTAATATTGGTGTTTTGCGTGCAATTGCTGTTTGTTATCAACTTCTTCCATAGCATATTTCATGGCAGAAAAATAACAGTGCGCAACCCATTCGATTATAATAGCTTGGAATGGACTACGCCTATCGAACCTGGACACGGCAACTGGCCCGGCGAAATTCCTACGGTCTATCGTTGGCCCTACGACTATGAAAAAGATGGATATGCCTTTATTCCGCAACACATACCCGATTCTGCCTTAGTCGAGAAAGATACCACAGTAAGGAGCTAAGTCCAGTGGAGTTAGGTGTATATGTTCGCTTGCCAGAGCTACCTTTTGGGTTATTTGCTCGATTTTAAATGTGTTTTTGGGATAATTATTTATTTGGCTTGAAATAGGGGTAGGGTATAGGGTTTTGGGTAATGAGCAATATTTATCTAATAATGCCTGACATCGCTGCATATTCGATTAGCTCCCCCGACAAGGCTAAATAGTGTTCTAACAGAAAAGTTTTTAAAACTATTTTAAAAATGTAAGTAACTGAATATCAAATAATTATATTAAAAATTAGTACCTTAATTTTTTTGTCAGAACAATAGTTACAAACAGGGTTAAGATGATCCCTCCATATCTTGTACCCCAAACCCTAAATAATTACCCAAAAACAATGCTAACGGAGACTTTACATTTTGGCTTCACCCCAGCGTGCGGGGCAATCAGCCAATTTTGAAAAACAAACTATGCTCCTTAAACGCATGAAAAAGCTACTACTTACTTTAATTGCATTATGGATAAGTGCCCTAATGCTGAACCCAAATACAGCCCAAGCCCAACAGGCTGCGCCAACAACTTGAAACCACTTTCCCCAATGCTGTAAAAGAAGCACCTATCGTTATTGAAGGACATGCTCAACATGCCCATATGATAATGTTTGGTGGAGAATACAACGATGACTACGAATCTACTAAAATAACAGTTTACAAAGTAATGAAAGGCAATATCAATGTCCAAGAAGTGGAGCTAATAGCTCCTAATATAAGCTTTAGTGGTGGATGTAGCGAGGGAGGAATAGGGAAATCTATAGGAGTTTTTATGCTGTACCCCAGCGATGTAAAAGTAAGCCCCCGCACCGAAATTGCCCCCGAATATAAATTTAAGTATAAAGTGGCCCGCGTATAGGCTGTAATGTTGTTAACTATAATGCTACTGACAATAAAGGCATAGAAAATTATTTGGAAAGTCCCTATGGTATTTATAATGAAAAAGACATAGAAAAAAAAGTGTACAGAACGATAGAGCAAATTACGGCTAAAAAATACATAGAGATAGCCTCTTTGCCAAAAAAGGATTTTGGTGGCGGCTACATAGCCAATGCGAAATCAAAAAATGGCGAAAAACAAGCTATAAACATCGCAAGCATTAGCCCAACCACCGTTAGAGCAGGTACGTTTGATACACTTACCATTACAGGTACTGGTTTTACGCCAGATTTAACAATTGGATTTCGCAATCCAGAAATTTACGAGGAGAAGTACATTCCTATTCCTGCAAACCATATTGTTTACCGCGACAGCACTATGTTTAGGGTTTTAGTGCCTTGTGTTGAGTTGACTAAAAATACTACTAACGAATTTGATAAAATTATCATTGCAGGAACGGGCAAAGTGGCAATTATGAAAGGTGGAGATGTTAAGAGAAAATCCTCCCAAACCTTAACCATACTATCTGCTCAAAACACCTATGCCAAAACCGATACATCGGAAATGATATACCCCATTTTGTTGACCAAAAACAATGTAGGCGGCAGTTTTATGTTTTGGTTACACCCCAGCTTGCGGGGCAATCAGCCAATTTTGAAAAACAAACTATACTCCTTAAACGCATGAAAAAGCTACTACTTACTTTAATTGCATTATGGATAAGTGCCCTAATGCTGAACCCAAATACAGCTCAAACACAATGTGGCTGCGCCTACCAATTTGAAACCACTTTCCCCGAAGCCGTCAAAGCAGCACCAGTGGTGATTGAAGGAGAAGTTATAAGCGATGTTCATTTTTTTGGAGGAGTTGATAATTATGATTACATTACTTTAAAAATAAAGGTATTTAAAGTATTAAAGGGAGACATAACTGCGCAAGAACTAGAGATAATCCAACCTAATGTTAAAATGAGCGATCGTTGTGGCTATGATAGTCCTGGTTTAAGTGTTTTCATTTTGTATCCAGTAACTAGGGATGACGGGATAAGTTCGCTTCATAAAATAACTTCAACACCCTTTACAGAAATACCTATGGGATTGAAATTTAGACCCAAACTACTTTATGGAGTAGGCTGTAATGTAGTAAATTACGATTCTGAGGTAATAGGTGCAGAGACTGTGTATAATCGTTTTGGGTTAAATAAACAAAGCGATATTAAAAAGAAAATTTACAATACAATAAAAAAAGAAACAGGATATTCATATAATGAAATTGCTAAATTTTCAAAAAAAAACTTTTTAGACACCATCAACGAAAGTGTTTTGCAAAAGGAGGCACAAACGATTAATATAACTGATATTATTCCTAATGTTATTACCGCGGGCACATTTGATACTTTAACAATTAAAGGTAATGGCTTTACAAGCGATTGGTTGGTGGCATTTCGTGAGGCTGATAGTTATACAGAAACATACATGTTGATACCGGACAATCATTATATCATTCGCCCAAACAGCACTAATGATAGTATGTACAAGGTCATCGTTCCTTCTGTTGATTTGGATAAGAGGGTTGAAGTAACTAATAACATAATTGTTGCAGCTACTGGCAAAGTCGCCCTTAAAAAGGGCAACACAATAAAAAAATCCTCCCAGACCCTAACCATACCCTACGCGGAGAGTACCTATGCCCGTAGCGATACATCAAGCATAATTTACCCGGTTCGTTTGGCGCGGAATACACCCAACGGAGACTTTACATTTTGGCTTCACCCCAGCGTGCGGGGCAACAATCCTGTGCGCAATTTAGTACAAGATGCTGTGGAACAATGGCGTTGCGCCAGTAGGGTCAATTTTACATTAGCTTGCGACAGCACCACCAGCGTGCCGCTCGTTGTAGATGACCATATTAGCACCGTTTCTATGGTGGACAGTTCGATGCCATTTTCTGGGCTTTTGGGCAACAGAAAAGCGGGAACCATAAATAGGATTAGGGTTTGCAATAGTGCGGAGCAAGCCATTGTAACAGAAAGCGATGTTATTTTCAGAAATTTTCCTGTGGAGCCGTTGCCCGGTGGCGGTACACAAACGTTAGATTGGTACTACAATGGCTATACGCCGGGAGCTATTCATTCGGGACACTACGATTTTTACAGCATGGCACTGCACGAATTTGGACATGCGCACTTGTTAGAGCATGTAACCAACACCAATGCCTTGATGAATACCTTTTCTTGGCACGGTCTGACTGGTGTTATTCACGAGTTTGACACAGCTACAGTTATAGCACCTGCACTCCATATTGCTACTCTTAGCAATGACAACTCGACAAATACTTGCCTCAATGCCATGCAATTTATACCTCCTGCCGCCGCTTGTACCTTACCCGACTGTGCCTTTATTGATTGTGGCGACCCAGGCTATCCCTTACAAGTTCATTTTTCGCTCATGCCCGAAGCCTGTTTGTCGAACCCTGATTTTGACGATGTATCCGATGCTTGGCAACAAATGGTCGGTACCAACGTCAGCATTTGGGCGCAAGACCAATCAATAGGCAACATCATAGAGCGAACTTGGACATTTAGCTCCGATGTAGGCACTGTATCGCACCTCCCTGCGACATTGACGCGGACATAGATACCTGCCTCAATTTGTTTTGGACACTTCCTGGACAAAAACAAGTTAGCCTAACCGTAACAGATGCCAACAACTGCCAAATTATACACGAACAGAATATACAAGTCATAGACCCCAACTGCGCTTTGCCGCCGGGCATTATCCAAATCGAACCCGCACAATTGACCTGCGACATTGCCCAAAGCGTTGCCCTATAGCCAACAAAACGGACAAATCTTTGTAACCCTCCTCCCAGCCCTGCTGGGACTGCTACGTTTTTTATGCCGAATATAGTGCCACCGACCCCAACGTGAGCATTCCCGAAGATTATTATGCCAATTCGGCGTTCGAGTTACTGCCTGACGGACGGCGACGCTTAGGCTGCCTGCCTAATGGCTATTACAAAATCAGAATGACCGACGAAGTAAGCACGTGCTTCAATACAACTACTGAGCATGTGCCTTTTGAAGCCGATAATCTGCCTTTGGTATTTGTCAGCCAGCATACGGCAAACCTCGCCTACGGCGGTACTTTGAATGGGCTTTGCGGCGGCACGATACAAATAGATGAGATAAACGGCGAAGCATTTGATAGTGATGATTATGTATTTACTTGGTCAGATTGTATTGATTGCGATGTGCCAGCACGGCAGCATTTGTGTATTGGTACTTATACTGTTACTGCTACCAACCGCTACACGGGTTGTTCGGGTCAGCAAACAATTACGCTTCAATTGCAATGCGGCGAAGGCACGGGCGAAGTGGTAGGCGTGGTAGATGTGTATCCGACCATTTATGACAACACCGCCAACCTACGCCTATCGCTCAATTACGATACGGAAGTGACGATAGACGTTTATGACCTTTACGGTTCGCCCATCAAACGGCTAATTGACCGCGAAGCCAAACAAGCGGGCGAATATTATTTGCAAGACAATACGACTAATGCACCCAACGGCGTGTATATTTACGTAGTAAAAGCCTGTAACCAAACCAAAGCGGATATAGGGATAAAGGAGTAAAACTAAAATTTTTTAGCTAACGATTACCTATCCTGAAATAAACTTGGTATCAGTGCCAAAACAGGACACGCCTTGTTCTTAAAAGATGCCCCAAGCCAGAATGACCATTAAACCCCCAAACCCGAAATAGCTACTAATTTTTTATCCATACACTATGAAATACTCCGTAGCCGAATTTGTTCGGCAAACATCACAACGCAACGAAGAAAATAATTTTTTTGACCTCGAAAGCTCGCAAACCTTAGAGGTGAACCTCAACGGCAGCGTTTGGGCAAAGTTGGGCGCGATGATAGCCTACAAAGGCAATATTAGTTTCAAGCGGCAGGGTTTGTCCGAGCAGGGTTTGAGCATGGTATTCAAAAAAATGCTGAGCGGCGAGGGTATGACCTTGATGAAAGCCGAAGGTACGGGCAAATTGTATTTGGCTGACAATGGCAAAAAAGTGCGCATACTGCACCTCAATAACGAAACGATTTTTGTAAACGGCAACGACGTGTTGGCTATCGAAAACACCTTGCAATATGATATTAAGATGATGAAAAGCGTAGCAGGCATGTTGGGCGGAGGTTTGTTCAATGTAAAAATATCAGGCACAGGCATGGTAGCCATGACTACACACGGCGACCCCATAACCCTGCTTGTAAGCCCCGACCAACCTTTGAATACCGATGCCAATGCCACCGTAGCGTGGAGCGGAGGTTTAGATGTCGTTGTAAAAACCGATGTGTCGTTCAGCGATTTTATTGGGCGCGGAAGTGGCGAAAGCATTCAATTGGCATTTTCGGGAGATGGTTGGGTCGTTTTGCAACCCTACGAAGAAGTTTACGGAGAGAAAAAATAATTTATGCCTACTATAATACCTACTATTGACCATAACACATGGCTACGAGCGAAATTTGATGACTACTGCTTGTTAGTAAAACACAAGCTAAACATCACGGTCGTGTTTTCGTCGCTCATCGGCTACTTGATGGCTATTGGCACAGCGGCAAATATATATCATGTCGTGTGCCTGAGTTTGTTTGGGTTTATGGTTACGGGCGCAGCAAATGCCCTGAACCAGATTTTTGAGAAAGATTATGACCGACAAATGAAGCGAACCGCTAACCGCCCCTTAGCCGCAGGACGTATGGGCAATACGGAAGCCTTATTAGTAGCGGGCATCATGGGAATAGGAGGCATCAGCGGTTTGTGGTATGTGTTCAACGATTTAGCCGCATTGACAGGGGCTTTGTCGCTTTTGTCCTATGCTTTTATCTATACGCCACTCAAACGCATTAGCCCTATTGCGGTGTTGGTGGGCGCATTTCCAGGGGCTTTGCCGCCTGCTATCGGTTGGGTAGCCGCTACTGCCTCTTTTGGCTACGAAGCATGGGTATTGTTCAGCATACAATTTTTGTGGCAATTCCCACATTTTTGGGCTATTGGGTGGTTAGGTGCAGAAGAATATGAAAAAGCGGGTTTTAAGTTATATCCCAGCACCAGAGACAGAAACCAACACACCGCCCTACAAGCCATTTTATATATAGTAGCATTGACAACTACTACCTTATTGCCGGTCTTTGCCGGTTGGTGGAGCTACTATTTTGGCGCAATTGCCCTTGTTCTGGGCGGCATATTTGCCTATTATGGCATACGGCTGTTTCGACAATGCAATAATCAAGCCGCCTTGCAATTGATGTTTGCCTCTATCGGCTATTTAGTCGTCCTGCAAATAGCAATGGTCTTGGACAGAATATTGTGATATGGCGTAATTCAGGCTTAAAATTGCTGATTTTATAGAGATAATGAAACAAACAAAATAATATATGTATTGAGATATGAAATGTTATAGTGGTATGGTTTTTAAATTTTGAGTATTAATTTTGCCTATCATATATCCATTTCCAAGCGTTAAGACTTAGGAAATAGCGTCAGATAATTGAGATATTAGTTCAAGAACTCCCCCTAACCCCCTCAAAGAGGGGGAATTTATACAAGATATAATTTGCTGATTATCAATAGTTTATGATAAATTATAAAAAATATTTAATGCATATTATCTTTAAAATGCTGTAGGCATATTACATCGGTAACACCTAATAGACACAAGCCCGAGCATACCGTAGGCATGAAACTCGTGTAAGGTAAGTGGATAAAACTTAAAAATCCAGCAATTTCCGCTATTAAAATTTAACAATTCGTATTCTACTAATAGCAAGCGAGTTATAAAATTGTAAATTTTTTATTACAATTTTATCAATAAAATTAAATCGTTCATTCTCAGCGTATTATATAGCGTAAATTATTTAAAGCGGAAATTGCTGTTAAAAATCACACCAATAGTGGTATGGTTTTTAAATTTCGGGAACAAATTTTACTAAATGCTGCTTTGTAGTAAGGGCGCGAGCAAAATGCCCAGGTTATTTTTTTACTCAAAATTAGAAGTCACTAATAGAAAGACCGTTTTCTGAGCTTTTTCAGGGCGACATCCTAATAAAAAATAGAGACGGATAGCAACAAAAGCCCCGTAGGGGCGATATCCTAATGGTCTGTGTTATAAATTGTAGCAAGGGCGCAAGCAAGATATCCAAGTTATTTTTTTGCTCAAAATTGAAAAATCAAACCAATAGTATAGGTTCTGTTTTTAGACCCACGAGATATTTTCAACGCACTTCATTTGTCTTTATACTCTCCATTTATTACCCCGTTTTTATGAGCAATACTATCTCGACAAATCAAGTACAGCGCATACACCCGCAGAAATTTATGCTTTGGGCGGCTATCGGCTCTATTTGTATGATGTTTGCGGCACTTACGAGTGCATTTATCGTGCGCGAAGCACAAGGGAATTGGGTAGAATTTAAATTGCCCAACTTATTTTTTATTAGTACTGCTATTATTGGCCTTAGTAGCTGGACTCTAATACAAGCACAACAAGCATACCAACACAATAAACATACGCGCTACCGCTCCTTTATGCGGCTTACGGCTATATTGGGCTTAGGTTTTGCGCTGTGCCAATATATGGGCTGGCAACAAATGATGCAAAACGGCATATTGCTACAAGGCAATCCTTCGGGTTCTTTTGTCTATCTCATTTCAGGACTACATGCCTTGCACGTCATAGCGGGAGTAGTAATCTTGTTGGTGATGTGGTTCAACGCCCGCCAACAACCTGACGAAGTGCAGCAATTGGTCATTGACTCAAACCCCTACAAGATGCTACATTTAGATATGATAGGCAACTATTGGCATTTTGTGGGCATTTTGTGGCTTTATTTATTGGTATTTTTTGCCTATTTTTTTTATTAACAATCTTTTAAATCGAAAAAAACAATACAAATATTATGGCAGGTGGAGACGCATTTGCTTCGTTGCCCTTAGCGGAACAGCAGAAAAAACCATGGTACGGCGGCAAATCGCCCTTTGATGTGAGTTACGGCAAACTAATGATGTGGTACTTTTTGGTATCCGATGCCTTTACGTTTGCATCGTTCCTCATCGCCTACGGCACTATCCGTATGAGCAGCCCTACGTGGGCAAACCCAAATAAGGTCTTTAACTCATTTCCATTTTTAGAAGGTTGGGACGTGCCGCTCGGTTTTGTGAGTGTCATGACTTTTATCCTCATTCTCAGCAGCGTCTTTGTAGTGCGTGCCGTGCAAGAAGGACACCGCATGAACAAAAGAGGCGTGGTGATTTGGATGATAATGGGCGTTTTGGGTGGTATAGCATTCTTGGGTTGTCAGGCTTGGGAATGGTCTCACCTGATTCACCAAGGGCAAACAATGAGTTGGAATCCCTTTGGGCCTCCCGCATTTGGACAGTTGTTCTTCTTGATAACGGGCTTTCACGGCTTTCACGTATTCAGTGGCGTATTGCTCAACTGCTTGGTGGTATGGCAAGCAGCGTCGGGAGCTATGGAACGACGCGGACACTACGAATTGGTCGAAAAGTTAGGCTTATATTGGCACTTTGTCGATTTGGTCTGGGTATTCGTATTCTTGTGTTTCTATTTGCTCTAAAAAAACACTATCAGCCACGCACCTAATAAACGCCTAACAATAGGCAAATAATTAATTGTTTGAAAAAGCGTAACTATTTAGCCTTATAGGGACAGCCTCCAAGAATAGATATTTCTAATCGAATATGCAATGATTTCGGGCATTATTAGATGGGTATTGCCCCAAACCCCATACCCAGAACCCCGTACCCTAAATACTTACGAAAAAGCAATAATTTGCTGCGTAGTGTATTGCCAAGCAGCTAATAATCGTAGGTACTACATCAAAACATTTGCAGGTAGCTGCATCAAAATTTTAAATTTAAAGCAAAAATTACTATCATAATGGCACATTCTTTTGATACCGAAACTTATAATAAACAAGTGAATGCCGTATGGCGAGCTACACTATGGTTATCTATTATTACTGTGGTCGAGGTAGCTATCGCCTTGATATGGATGTATAAAGTTGACCCCGAAGGGCACTCGTCCAAAATTTTTATTAATAGCTTCTTCGTAATAGCCAGTTTGCTGAAAGCCTTTTTTATCGTAGGCGAATTTATGCACGTGCGCTACGAGACCCGCGCCTTGACCCTGACCATCTTAGTGCCATTAGTGTTTTTGATATGGTTCATCATTGCATTTTTGTGGGAAGGTGCCGAATGGCTCGACAACCGCGAATTTTGGGGCACCATATTTGACCAAGCACCCAAAGCACCCGTACACCACTAAACCAATACCCGATATAAGCCCAAACCCTAGACTGTGCTATAACACAGTCGGGGTTTGTGTGGCTATAGCTACCCTTATTCATGACGGCTATCAGCAAAAACCGCCTCAAAAGCCTACGCGCCCTGCAACTCAAAAAATATCGCTTGTCGGAAGGCTTGTTCATTGCCGAAGGCGATAAAATTATAGACGAACTGCTGAATGCGCAGGGGTGGCAGATAGAACAGATTTTTGCGCTGCCCACTTGGATAAATAGACACCAAAACGCCCTACAACCATACGCCGATATTACGACAGCGGTGACAGAAACCGACATGGCGGCAATATCTGCCCTGCATACGCCCGCGCCCGTAGCCGCATTGCTGGCATTGCCCGCGCCACTGCCCGCCCTTATGCAGCCTCAACAATGGTATATCGCCTTAGACCGCCTAAACGACCCCGGCAATATGGGCACTATTTTGCGTATCGCCGATTGGTTTGGGATAGAACAAGTATTTTGTTCGCTCGATAGCGTAGAGGTATTTAACCCCAAAACGATACAAGCCGCTATGGGTTCGTTGTGGCGTGTACGAGTCGTACCGACCGATTTGGCAGAACTATTTGCCAAACACCCGCATATACCTATCTATGGTGCTATGCTGCAAGGCGATAATTTATTCGACCTGCCCCAGCAGCCCACCGCACGAGGCTGTATCGTAATAGGAAGCGAGTCGCACGGCACACAGGCTGCCCTACAACCATACCTACAATACCGCATCACCATACCGCGCATCGGACACGCCGAGTCGCTCAATGCCGCCGTTGCCACAGGCATTATTTGCGCCCAATTATGCAGGAGTTGAGCAGCAATGCGGTAAATAGGAGGGAAAATAAATGCCATCCCAAGTACTAACGCGCTTCAATTGAGCCGCTGATTTGCCAATAGACCATTTTTGACTTAGCCAAGATATGCCCCTGTTTTTTCATATAGAACCTCCTTTGCGCTATACCTTACGAGAGCGCAACCGCCTGAAACGCTGGCTACGGCAAGTTGTAGCGGCTGAAAATGCCCGCTTGGGCGACCTCAATTTTATATACTGTACCGACGATTATTTGCTCGACCTGAACCGACAATACTTGAACCACCATACCCTGACCGATGTTATTACATTTGACCACTCGGACGAAGCAGGTTTGATTGCAGGCGATATTTTTATTAGTATAGACCGCGTGAAAGATAATGCCACGCAATTCAAGACCTCCACCGATGACGAATTGCGCCGCGTAATGGTACACGGAACACTTCATTTATTGGGCTATGGCGATAAAACCGCCGACCAAAAACGAGAAATGACCCAAAAAGAAAATGAGTATTTGGCACTATGGCAAGCAGAAACCGAACAAAACTTGCCCAAAATGCCGAATAATATACAACATAACCCAAATGTAGCTAATTTTGCCCGCCCAAACGAGCCGATTACCCTTACCTACATCGGCTAACTGCCCTTTTTACCTGTTGTTATGGATAAATATCAGCTATTCGACCTCTTGTCTGCCGATACAACAGACAGCCAAACTGCTCGACAAATCGCCGAGCTATTGCGCGATTACCCCTATTTTCAAACAGCCCATTTGCTGCTGGCTCGCCAACTCAAATCGGCAGCGATTGCCAGTAATGTGTCCATAGCCCAAGCCGCTACCCATATCACTAATCGAGAGACACTGTACCAAATCATTCAGAAACCCCATTCCGATACGCAACAACAGCAACACATCGTTGTACCCGAACCAAATGATTTGCCTGACCTATCGGTAGCGGAGAACAACACGCCTGACGATGACCTCATCGACGAAACCGACGCAAGCGACAGCAGCAGCCCAATAATGATAACTGAACCAACCGATGGTGCACATAGCACCGAAACAACGACAGATAAGGAGATAGATGCTTGGATAGAAAAAGCCAAGCACAATTGCAAGAAGCGGTGCAGCAAGGCGAAGAAGAAAAGCCAATTGGATTTTTGACGGAAACAAAAACCGACAGCGGTGTATGGAACAATACCGAACAAATAGCCTTCAAAGCCCGACAACAAGTAGAAAATGAACTACAGCAGATTGCCAACACCGCAACAAATAACGAAGCCCCCACCGATACAACCGACTTGACTGCATTATTAGAACGCGAATCGCGCGAACTGATTCAATTAGACGTACAAAAAGACCTTGAAGCCTTAGCGGAAACCACAGAAATAAACCCCGAACCCGATACAGACGACTATTTGAGCGATGCTGATGCCAAAGCCGACCAACTGATACAAGCCCTGCGCGAAAGGGTAGAGGGCTATAAAAAAGAAAAAGGCATAGAAAACGAGCCAATGCCGATATTGTCCGACACCGAGCGAGATGACTTGCAAACCCTCATTGCCGAACAGCAGAACACCACCCCCCAGCAGCAAGAGACGAGCGACGAAGAGGTGATAGACCTACGCAATAGCCCCTCTATTGACCCAAACGACCAACAAGCAACGAGCAATACCGAGAGCATCTTGTCCGAAACAATGGCGCGAGTATATGCCCGACAAGGCTATACCGAAAAAGCCCGCCAAATTTATACCCAGTTAATGACAAAATATCCAGAAAAAAGCGCGTACTTTGCGGAAAAATTAGAGCAGTTGCCATAGAACTATTTTTGCCCTGCAAATAACGAACCCAATTTATTTAAAAAAATACAAACTATTTATAAATGTACACATTTTTGCTTCTTTTAGTATTATTGATTTGCGCCTTTTTGGTTATTTTTGTATTAGTGCAAAACCCTAAAGGCGGTGGCTTGGGTGCAGGATTTGGTAGCACCGCCAGCTCGCTGGGTGGCGTACAGCAAACGTCTGACTTTTTAGAGCGCGGCACTTGGGTTCTCATTTCAGCCTTGTTTATTGTGCTTATCTTGTCGGGCGTATTTTTGCCTCAACGTCATGGCGCAGTGCCTACCGATGGTGGCGACGATACCAAAACCAAAATAGAAGGCATTATCGAAGAGGGCGAAGGCGAATAAAGCCTACGTTATTCTAATGCTTGCTGCGACTCATATAGAGTTTCGCGATAATATTGTTCAAATAAAAAAGCAATGGGCGGTCGGTTTTTCGTAAAAACCGGCTGCCCATTGTTTGCTGCTGTTTAGTGAGGATAAATTTGGAGTGAGTGGTTTATTCCTCCTTTTTATACAATTCTTCTTTGCTCACGCGCTCTACGGCGAGGCTATCTTTGAGTACTTTGGCGATGGTGCGGTAGGGGGCACTTACCACTTCTTCGCCGCCTTGCAAGCCGCTCAATATTTGCATATAGGTTTCGTCTTGTATGCCGATACGGACGGGCTTTTGGTATACCTTGCCTTGGGTCATATACAAATACTAATTCTCGTATGTCGGCATCGCTTTTGGTATCTTGGGCATCTACATCGGTTTTTTTGCCTAATTGTGCGAGGGTATCTTCGCGCGTAGTAATGGCTTGTATCGGTACGGCTAAGATATTATCGATGCGGTTAGTTTGTATATCGACCGATGCCGACATGCCAGGGCGGAAAGGTTGCCGCCCTTTGCCCGACAAATCGCGGTATGATTCGGGCAGCAAGCGCACTTTTACCGTAAAATTGGTGATTTGGTCATTGGCGAGTTGTGCGCTGGCATTTGCCGACCCCGCAATTTGCGTCACTATGCCCTTAAATTTGCGGTCGGTATAGGCATCTACCTCTACTATTGCCGTATCGCCCAGCGACACTTTCACGATTTCGTTTTCGCTAATATCGGCTTGCACCTCCATCGAATTTAGGTTGGCGATGCGCATGATTTCTGTGCCCGCAAACTGCGATGTGCCTACAACGCGCTCGCCCTTTTCTATCTCTAATTTAGAGACGATACCGCTCATTGGGGCATAAATATTGGTTTTTTTGAGGTTATCGCGGGCTTCTTTCAGCGATGCCTTCGCGCTCTGTATGTTATAGCCCGCGCCTTCGGTGCTTTTTTGCCCCGCTGTGACGGTAGCTCGCGAGCCGCGCAACTGCGCTTCGAGGCTGCGCAGGGTAGTTTCGGCATTTTCTACCTCTACTTGTGCGATAACGCCATCTTTTAATAGTTGTTTGTTGCGCTCATAAATTTTTCGAGCATTGCTTATTTGGGCTTCTAATTGGGCTATTTGCGCTTCGGCTTGGCTGATACCCGCCGAAGCATTGGCTTGCGCCGATTGTGCCGAATTGACGGCAGCCTCTGCCCGTTCGGTCATAGAAGTATAAATATCAGGGTTGATCGTGCCAACAATTGACCTATTTTGACCGAATCGCCCTCCTCGACTAATAATTCAACTACTTCGCCCGACACATCGGGAGCGAGTTTTACCTCTATTTCGGGATAGATTTTGCCGTTTCCCGATACGGTTTCTACAATAGTGCGCCGCAATGCAGGTTCGGTAGATATGCGTTGTAGCTTTTCTTTGCCAAACCAACCTTGTTGTTTGCCGAGGGCTGCTAATCCGATGAGTAATAGCGTTGATATGCCCAATATCCAGAGCCAACGATTTGATTTTTTGGAACTTGCCATAATAATAGCAGATAAAACGTAGAAATAAGGTGCTGTATCTTATAATGCTGTGCAAAGTTACAACTTATAGCCTGAAAAGCCTAATTTTTCTTTTTAACAAAACTATAGCACGAAAAGTTTGGTCGTTATTTATGCAAGTTTTACCTTTGCGCCAGAAAAAAAACGATAGAAACGTCACGAAATTGTAACCAACTTTCATTGCTGCCGTATAAGTAGGTAAAACCGCCTACCATGAAAGTTTTGACCGCCATCACATTGCTACTTGCTACTACACTTGCTACTTTTGCTTGCAATTTGCAACCCAAATTTGCTTATCGCACGAAGGGTTTGGCGGTTAGTTTTGCTAACAAAACAGTAGGCAACTACGACCAAGTAAGATGGAACTTTGGCGACGGTACTACCAGCACAGAACAGAACCCCGAACATATTTATACCGAAGCAGGTGTGCATGTTTTTTCTTTGACCGTATCAGACAGCAATAATTGTAGCACTACCTTTGAAGGAAAAGTGTACGTTTTTAATTCGCACAAGAATACCACTACTGCCGCCGCCAATACACCCGCCATATCATCAAGCGCAAGTATCGAAAGCACATCAAAAATGCAGACTGAAAATAATGGCACGGTTATTGACAATAATACAAGGGCAAAAATGAATACTGCTAACGAGTCTACTCTTATTAGCCAACTGAATAATTACCCAAATCCTTTTGCAGCAAGTACTACCATTCGGTTCAGCCTTTCGGAAAGCACCCAACTCTATGCAGGAGTGTATGATATTTCGGGCAAATTAGTGACAGTTTTAGCCAACGGTGTAGTAGAAAGTGGACAACAACAATTGGTCTTAGACCGAGACAATTTAGCCGCAGGTATTTATTTGGTTCGTATAGAAACTAACAGCCAAGTAGCTACTCGCCTTATCGTAGCGCAATAAACCACGCGTTACGCCAAACAATACGATAGTTTTATCAAAGATATTGGGTTAGTATAAGGGGTTTTATTAGCCTTTCCAACTTGTTGGAAGGCTTTCTTTTTATATAGGTGTCTTGTGGTTGTTTAGTTAAAGCATATACTTTGGGTATAATTCTGATAATCCTATGAGGATAGGTGGTATTATTGCCAGTCCAATCTCTTTTTAGTTGCTAGTATTGCCTTTTGAACTTGTTCGCTAATGGGTGCAAATGTGCTGTTGATTGATTAAATTGGGGCGTTGGTTGAAAATATTTGGTGGCTGTGGCATACTACTGTACTTTTGTGGTGCATTCTTTTCAAACCTATTGTGCTTTTGTTTTTGTTATAAGGCTACCGCCGTTGGGCTTTTTTTACGTTGATGGGTTATCAATCCAAGTAAGGGCGGTAGTTTTTTTATTAAAAGGTGAATAAAGAAGTGTGTGAAAAAATAATCGGCAGCGTTACCTATCTTGGTAGGTCGCTGCCGATTTAATTTTTAGGTATTGCGAAGCAGCATTGACCAAAATTTATGACCGAAACTTAAAAATCAAACCAATAGTGGTTTGATTTTCTAATTTTGAGTATTAGCTTTGCCTGCCGTGTATCCATTTCCAAGCGTTAGGGCTAGGAAATAGCGTTAGATAATTGAGATATTAGTCTAAGAACTCCCTCTAAGCCCCTCAAAGATGGGGAATTTGTGTGATATATAATTTGTTGATTATCAGCAAATTATGATAGTTTGTGAAGAATATTTGTAACTATTTAGGGTATGGGGTATAATGGGCTATATCTATCTAATAATGCCTGACATCGTTGCATATTCGATTAGAAATAGCTATTCTTGGGTGCTGCCCCTATAAGGCTAAATAGTTACAAAAGTTCTTTCAACGTGTCTTCTCGAAAAGTATCGGGTAAAAGGCTGTTTTCTAAACTTTTTTGTGAAAAAATATAGCGTCCGTCGCAGACAAAGCCCAATTCATGCCAATTCACATTATTCAACTTTTCACACAACAATTTTTCATCAGCTTTTTTGTTTTTAGGGAAAATAGCTAATACAGACCCATCATAATTTTTGCAATCATTTAGAAAAAATGGACTTTCGGAGCGTGTCTTGCAGTTGACGTATATTCTTTTTTCGGTAGATATATGATGTAAACGCCCCCATTGCCACCAATTAGTTTCGTTAAATTGGCGTATCTTTCTGCCGATTAATTCTTTTTTAAATTGCTCTAAGTATTCATTTTTATTGTTAAAAATCATTCTTTTTGTTTTTCCTGTTTTATAGGTGGAGGAGCAAACAAAATCTGTATCGCCAAATTTTTCATGCGTAAAGATTTCGTCATAGCCACTGACCGCGCCGACCTTTACCCCAAAAACGTCCATAAATTTTATGGAGTAATGATTATCTGTGAATAGCAACTGCCCATTGCAATAGACAAATTTTTTTGATACGTTGGTTTTTCTGCTAAAATCACCTTTTCAAATCTAAAAATAATACAATTAGGACTAAACCCGTGAAAGATTTTTTTATCGCCTAAGTCTATCAGATGAGTAATTGTGCCATTTTTAAATATAAAATCGTTTAATTTTATACTTGATGTAGCCTTTAAGAAATCTCGTGGTGTAATAAATATTAATTCTCCGCCCTCATTGAGGTGATTGATACATTTTTCGATAAAAAATAAATACAGGTTACTTCGTTCGTCAAAAAGCGCGGACTTTATTTTCTGTTTTGTGGACGGCAAAATATCTTGATAACGCACATAAGGGGGGTTCCCTATGATGGTGTCAAATTTTTCGGAGGTAGGGTAATCCATAAAGTCTATGTTTAAAGTATCCCCGCCACCAAATTTACTATCCAATTCGATGTTAACACAATTTGGGATATTTTTCGAGAATGCACCATCTCCGCATGAAGGCTCTAATACCCTGCCAGATAGGTTGCGTCGCAATAATAGCATCTCAGCAACAATAAAAGAAGGCGTAAATACTTGCCCGTATTGTTCGATATTATACATATTCGGGAAAAAGTCTTTTTATTGGCTACGTCTCGTTGTGGATTTTCTTTCTTTCTTTTCTACTGCAAAGCCGCAATCGCTCGACCTAGCATCCTCGCTAAATCAAGCGATTACGAAACCAAGAATGTTCAAACACTCGATTTGAACGGAAAAAGCGAGGGTGGTTGCGGTGTTTCAGAACAAGTGAGATGCAATGTTTCAGGCTATACTGCGCACGCGCACTACGGTTGCTACCACTCTAAGCCGATATCGTTATCTTTGAACAAAGGCGGTTCGGCAGGCGGAGGCGGAGGAGGCGGCGGTTCGGAGTCGCGGCGCACATAATCGGTTCGGGGTTTGCTTCGGTCGTGGTAAGGTTTGTATCCTTCTTGTTGGTATTGTGGGCGTGTGTATTCTTTTCGAGAGTTGCCGCTGCCTTGTTCGCTGCGTTTATATTCGCGTTTGTCGCCCTGTTGCTCGCGGTCGCGTGGGGTGCTATCGCGGTAGGTTTTTTTAAAAGGTTGTTTTTTGAAAACGATGGGCGGTTTTTCGGGCAATGAGCGAAATATTAATTCTAAGGCATTTGGGTTATAGGCGATTTGTTTTAGGTCGGCGAGTGTTTCGGGCAATTCGCCCGTGGTATAAGGTATGCGCACAAAATAGCGCGTCACGCCCTTTTGGGCAGCTATGGCTTCGCGTTGGAGCCATGGGTGTTTGTCGGTGTTGTTGCCTATGAGTATAATGACTAAATCGGACATCAAGATTTTCATGCCTACGCTGGGCGGTGGCGGTTGGTTGGGGCGTTCGGTATTAGGTAGCTGCACTCTTTCGCGTTCTACTGAGGTCAATACGCGCTGGTTGTTAGGGCAGCATAATCCACGCTTTGCCCACAACCTGATTTTATTGGCGTATTTTTTGTCAGCTTCGTCATAGCTGATAAAAATTCTTCTTATTATCATCTTAATTAGTATTTTTAGATGCTTGGGTTAGTAGAGTAGGGTGGTGTAATAACTACAAGTGATGTAGTGCTTAGGTGTAGGTTTTTGCTATTGTTTGCACTATAACAGCCTACAAGCCTATGACAAAAATACAGCATTATTTGCTGTGAAGCCACAGATTGGGGATATATTTTTTATGATTAAGTGTTTGGGATTGATTGGGTGGGTATGGGTTTATTGCCAATGCTTTTGGGGAATAGTCACGATGTGTTGTAGTAGTAAATAAATATTACACGAATTATGATGTAAAATCAATTTACCTGGCACCACGTGATTAGAGTTGCCGCGCTTGTTTTGCACAGCATCAAGCGCAGGGTTGGCTGCGGTAGAGACCTCAAAATTGTTTTAATACTCGATGCCCGTCATTTGGGCTACTTCGCGCATGATGGCTACCAAAAAGGTGGCGATGAAATAAAACACTAAATTGGCACTAAACAGGGTGCGATATTCGGGCAAATCGACGATGCTCAAACCCGATAGCCACGTCGCACCACTTAGCAGTATGCTAGCCAAGATTCCGAAAAAGAACCAAGACCAAAGCGTATAAGCTAATGCGCCCTTGCGCCGAAAGAAACTGACCAAGCAGTTTAGCCAAACATAAAAAACCAATCCTACAAATGCCAAAAGCCAGATATACTCCGATGCACCCTTGACTAATCGATAGCCAAGCATCGCTATGCCGCATACCGACAGAATAACTAATAGTTGCTGGTGTGGGCGAGCGTTTAGGCTTATCCATTCTGACCACAAGGCAGATTGCTCGGGCGAAGGCGGCTCGGTGTTTACTCGATTCTCAGCCATTGGTGATAAATTTTTCTTTGGGCAGAACTGGGTTTATCGACCTCCATGATGTGGTATGATACCGTTGGGTCGATTGCCAATACGACGGGTATGGTTTTGAGTATGCCCGACCGACTGACTATAAATGTCACTTCGTCTCCTGCTTTTTTGCGGTTGAGCAATGTTTCTAATAGTACGTCGTTATTGACGCGATAATTGTCGATGGCAATAATTTCGTCGTTTACGTTTAGTCCGTAGCGATATGCGTTGCCCGTGCTTAGGGTTTTGGCAATCAACAACTTGCCATTATCGGTTTTGGTGGTCATGCCGAGCCAAACTTTTGGGGAGTTGAGATAGGTTTCGAGGCGCAGCCCCGCGTAGCCTAAGTATTGGTTGTAGTCGGGTCTTTTTGTGCCAAAGATATAATCGGCAAAAATGAGTCCAGCGATTTGCCTGCTATTTTTCTACGGCTTTTGCATTTCGGCATCGGTGATGCCGCGCCCTTGTTTTTTGTAATATTCGTCGTAGAGATAGCGCAATACGTCGTCAAAACTCTTTTGCCTTTGGTACTGTGCAGTATTTCCAAATCGAGCAGATTACTGATAACTGCGCCTTTCATATAATACGACATCGAAATATTGTCGAAATGTTCGTCGGCGCGGTAGTATTTTATCCAAGCATCCCAGCTCGATTCGGCAACTGATTGCACTTTGTCGCCAGGTTTATTTTCGAGGTCGTTGATATTGCTGGCCACTATATTTAGGTAAGCGTCAACGCTCAGTAATCCGTTGCGGCGCAATATTAGGTCATCGTAGTAGCTGGTAGTGCCTTCGGAGAGCCATAGCAGGTGGGTATAGTTTTCGTTGTCATAATCGAATGGTCCGAGTTCTTTGGGTCGTATGCGCTTGACGTTCCAGAGGTGAAAATATTCGTGGCTCATCAATCCTTGCCACCGCCCGTATTTACTGTTATAATCCCAACGCGGGAACGTGAGCGAGCAACTGTTTAGGTGTTCTAAACCGCCATACATGCCGTCAGTATTATGGTTTAGGATGAGGTATCGGCTACAAGGATGTTCGCCAAAAATGGCGGTTTCTTCAGAGGCAATTTTTTGTATATCGGCTATCATCTCTTCGATGTTGTGGTTGCCGCTGCCAATGATAGCGAGTTCGTGGGGTATGCCCGCTGCTATGAACTTATGTATTTCGTGGTTGCCTATTTCGATGGGCGAATCGACCAAGGTATCGTAGTTGGGGACTTGTAGCGCGAATGGGTCGCTGCCTATGGGGTCGAGGGGTGTGCTTATCGATTTCCATTGGCTATATGGTTTGATGTGTAGTGTGGCGGCTTGGTCTTGTAAGCCGTCGGCAAACATCAGCACGCTGGCGGGGTTGATGCTAGCATGGTCTATATCGACAAAACTCGTGCGGACACTAAATTCAAAGGCATATACGCGGTATTTGACTACGATATTTTGGGACTTTTGGGTATTGATGCGCCAAGTATTTTTGCGTGTTTTTTCGCTTTTAAGGGCTTTTCCGTCGGCGGTAGCAGCGGCAAAGCTATCGATTTTTCGGGCAAATTCGCGCACTAAATAGGAGCCAGGAGTCCATACGGGTAATTTTAGTATTAACTCGTCTTTGTTCCAATTATCCAGACGCATCGTTACGTCGATATAGTGCGTTTGTGGTTCGTCTATCGAAATATGGTACGATAGAGCGGGTTTGGCAGCAGTGGTCATACTGTTGGCAGTAGATAATAATAATAGTAATAATAGTGGAGATAAAGCGGCGGTAGATTTCATGGTCAAGTAGGTGGTAGGGATAGGTTTGGTAGGGATATGGGCGAGAGGCGCACCCTATTGCACATTGGTCAGTGGCGTACAACAGGGTGCGCGAAATAATGATGGCTATTGATATTGACTGTGTTGTATCTATTCAATTCCCCAATTTTGCCATTCTTCTGCCGACCATAGTTGGGGGAAGAATATGCGGCGTTGGGTGCGTGGGTGCATATATTTTTTCCAGTCGCTGCCGCCTGTGGCTTCTGCGGTGGTGCCGTTACTATCGAGGTATTTTGAGGCGGCGTGGTAGTGCGCCATTACCCAGGTTATATTGACAGTTCGGTCGTAGTGGCGCATGGCGGCTATGAGTTGCGGATTTTGTTGGTCGTCGAGGGGCAATTGTTTGAACTTGTGCCACAAATTGATGGTATTGTAGGTTTCCATTTTTTGCAGCATTACAGTTTTATATTTTTGTTCAAACAAGCGCATGAGCGTTGTTTTTTGCTTGGTTTGGGGGTCTATGCCTGCGGCTTGCCAATAGAGGTGGTTGTAGGCATGTTCGAAAGGCGTATTGCGGTCGATGGTAGCGCGGTAGCGATAATCAATGAGGTTGAGCAGGTCGGTAGAGGCAAACTCTATCCACCGGTATTGGGCACTTTGGAAACCACTGGCGGGCGTAAGCAGGGTGCGGAACTGTAGATATTGCCCAACGTCCATGCCGTCGCCCATGATGGTAAACGAAGCCGCGAGCATATCGAAATATCGGCTGATTCGGTTCAGTTTTTCGGTAAAAAATGGCGTGGTCAAATGGGGTTGGTGCGCAACTTGGTCTATTTCCCATAAAATCATTTTAAACAACAATTCGTTGATTTGATGATATATGATAAATACCATTTCGTCGGGCAAGCGGCTTCGCTGTATTTGCAGGTTGAGCAGGGCATCGGTATGGACATAATCCCAATATGTAATGGGTGTGTTCCATACCAAGCCTTCGAGGTGAACATTGGGGTCTTGCCCTATTTGTTGAAATTTTTCGCTGATAGCGGCAATAAGGGCGGGATTAATGTCGTTCATTTGAGGGGGGGAATGAGGTTAACAGATAAATTAGGGCGGGCGAGCAAGTAAAGAACTATTCTATCACTACGCCGTCGGCGACAAACGATATTTCAATTTCGGGTTGGGCGATTTGGGCAATTTCTTCGGCAGATTTGCCCGCATCTTCGGCATAATGTTGGAGCATTTCGACGGAGGTGGTATCGGTTTGTGCGATGCCTTGGGCTACGATGTTTTTTCCTGCAAGGTCTTTGGGCATAAAAAAGCCGTAGTCTTTGAACGTGACGCGGAGGTCTTTGCCGTCGGGCAGTTCAAGGGTCATCCAGCAGCCTTTTGTTTGGCATACTTCCAATACTTTACCGCTTATTTTGGCGGTCAGGGAGGTCGTGCTATTTTGTTCCATTTGGGCTACTAAGTCGGCTATGGGTATTGCGCCCGCTGCTTCGATATTTTGCCCAAAATGTTTGCCATCGGTCGAGTTTTGCTGATTAGTTTGGCTCAATTGTTGGCAGCCTAATCCAAGAATAGCTACTATCAACAAAATGTAGCCGCATAAATTGTGCATCCTCTATTTGGTCTGATAAGGCGGTGAATGTTTAAAATGAGGTAACTATTTAGCCTTGTAGGGGAATATGCAGCGATGTCGGGCATTATTTAGATAAGTAATACTCATTACCCCATACCCAAAACCCTATATCCTAAATAGTTACAAAATGAGTGGGCAAAGGTACGATTATTCCGTTTTTAAGAAAACAATTTGTAACTTTGCGGCTTAAAAAAAGGACTTTAAGATTACCCAACAACTTAGAGACCAATTCAACCCAATGCGAAGCCCCAGTATCGAGTCAAATAATTCATGACTGCGCTATTTTTTTGTATATAAAAAAACTAAACCCGCTATATGCCCGCCAAAAAAGAAGTCGAAATTTTTAGTGTGTCGTTCTTAGACCTCATCACGGGCGTGTTGGGGGCTGTATTGATATTGTTTATCATTATCCCGAAAATGTCGGACGATGTAGAAAAACAATTGCAAGAACTCGACCAACTCAAAGCCGTCAAGGTAGAGGTTGCCCGTATGGACAGCCTGATGGCAAAACTTAAAAAAAATGTGTCGCCCGAAGTATATAAACAGTTAGAAGATCAAGTAAAAAAATTGCACGACAATACCGACGGCTTGCAAACCCAAATCAAAGATTTGCAGATGAGCCTCGAAAAAGCCGACCGCGAACGCGATATATACCGCAACAAAACCCAAGAACTACTCAATCGCTTAGATAGCCTCAATGCCCAACACCGCAACCACGACCGCGTAGTGAAAGACCTGCGCGAACAAGTAGCCGACCTACAACAAAAACTGAACGATTGCCAAACACAAAAAGATGCTATCGAAAAACTATTGACCGAAAAGAACCCCGACAAAATTATGCAGGAACTCAAAGAAACCATCGCCAAACTCGACGAACTGCAAAAACAAAATGCCCAACTACAAGACCAGAACAACCAACTGAAAAACAAAGCCGATATAGCCAAAACCAAAGCCGACCAATTGCAAAAACAATTAGACGAATGCCCAAAAATAAAACCAGGATTTGACCTAAAAGACGAAACCGCTGTATTTGTCGTTGACCTATCGGGCAGTATGGACGACGCACCCGAACCCGAAAAATTAGACGCAGTGAAAACAGGGCTAAAAATGATGATTGCTACTATGGACGACTCGTATAAGATAGATATCGTCACCTATCCCAAAAGTAAAGACGAGTCGTATGCCGCCAAATATGGCAAACTCGTCACCGTGACCGAACAGACCAAATATGACATCTACCGCTATTTGAACGGCTTGAAAGCATACGGCTGTACGCCTACCCGAGACGTAATGACCTACGTATTGTCCTCACCTGCCTACGCATCGGCAAAAACAATAGTATTGCTATCAGACGGCGTACCCACCAAAATGAACGGCTCGGAATGTGTAGACGAAGATGTGAACGACGTAGCCAACGCCATTACCGAAAAAAATAACGGACGCAAAATAAATTGCATCGGCGTAGGTAGCGAGTTCCGCAACGAAAATATGAACGACCCCAAAGTGCGATTTATGAAAACCTTAGCCTCGAAAAATGACGGCTTTTATATCGGATTTTAAACCAACCCCGCCCTACAAACACCATTTCATCTATCCAAAACAACACACATCTATCCAACTATAATGAAACAAAATCCTAAATACATCGCCCTTGCCGTCCTTATCTCGACTGCTATTGTCGTATCCCTCTATTTTATCATGGACATAGTAGGCGAGAGTACCGCTATCGGGCGCGTATGCCTCTTGTTTGGCGGACACCTGCCCCACTCGCTCTTGCACCAATACCTTATATGGATTGCCTTTTTGTGGGGTATGTTCGAAATACGAGTGCGTTTGGTCGAAATACGCCGCCAAAAAAAATCTTTCGGGCTACACCTTTTGCCCGAAGAAGAACATTGGGTCATGGCACCCGACGATGTGAGCGAACTCAAAATCAAAATGATTGACTTAGAAAAAACGAACGATTATTACCTTATTCAAGTCATTAAAAAAGCATGTACAAAATTCCGCGCCGAAAAATCGGTATCGGACGTAATGAACCTCGTCAGCTCGCAGGTCAAAATCAACCTCGCCAATGCCGAAAGCGGGCAAACTGTCATACGATACCTCGCTTGGTCTATGCCTGCTTTGGGCTTTATCGGTACAATATTTGGCATCGGTGCATCGTTGAGCCTCGCCGACCGCGCCGCCGACCCCGAAATATTGCGCCAAATTACCAATAATATGTACGTGGCATTTGATAATACCCTGCTTGCCCTCGCATTTAGTATTATATTGCTATACTACTACAATACCCTACAAGCCGAAGAAGACCACCTACACCACCAAATAGAACAATACGTATTGGACAATTTAGTCAATCGCCTGCATTTGGAATAAAACAACGATTCCGCTATACACCCAATAATTAACAAGACTATGGTGCAAGAAATTATTTTAGTGCATAATTTAGAGTTGAAAAAAATACATAAAAAGTTAAGAACGAGCCATTTGTGAATTAAAAATAAATGTAATTTGTGATAACTTTGCCTTTTTGCACTCAAGTCTCAATAATTAATAATTTATAATTTATAATTTATAACTAATAACCTAAACACATGCCTTACGTATTTACCTCCGAGTCGGTATCGGAAGGACACCCCGACAAAGTCGCCGACCAAATATCCGATGCTATCTTGGACGAATTTTTGCAACAAGACCCCAACTCAAAAGTAGCCTGCGAGGTATTAGTGACTACCGGACTGGTGGTCATTGCGGGCGAAGTGCGTAGCCAAGCCTATGTCGACCTGCAACGCACTGCCCGCCAAGTGATACAACAAATAGGGTATACCAAATCGGAATACCAATTCGATTCGGTATCATGCGGTATTATATCTGCCCTGCACGAACAATCTGCCGACATCAACCGAGGTGTCGACCGCGAGTCAGAACTCGAACAAGGTGCGGGCGACCAAGGCATGATGTTTGGTTACGCCACCAACGAAACCGACACCTATATGCCCTTGCCCTTAGAACTGTCGCACTTATTGCTGCGCGAATTAGCTGCCATACGCAAAGAAGGAAAAGTAATGACCTACCTGCGCCCCGATGCCAAATCGCAAGTAACCATCGAATATAACGACAACGACCAACCGCAACGAATAGATACCATCGTCATATCGACCCAACACGACGAATTTGTAAAAGCCGATACCGCCGACGGCGTAGTACAAGCCGAAACCGATATGCAGGCTACGATAAAAGCCGATATACTACAACACCTCATGCCGCGCGTATTGGCACAATTGCCCCAACGAACACAACAATTGTTTGATAGCCAGACTCGATACTATATCAATCCCACAGGCAAATTTGTCATCGGCGGACCGCACGGCGATACAGGGCTTACGGGACGAAAAATTATCGTAGATACCTACGGCGGAAAAGGCGCACACGGCGGCGGAGCCTTCTCTGGCAAAGACTCGTCAAAAGTAGATAGGTCAGCCGCCTACGCCACCCGACATATCGCCAAAAACCTCGTAGCGGCGGGCATTGCCGACCAAGCCTTGGTACAAGTAGCCTATGCCATCGGAGTAGCCGAACCCGTGGGGCTATACGTCAATACCTACGGAACTGCCAAAGTAGCCCTCAACGATGCGCAAATTGCCGAAAAATTGAGCCAACTATTTGACATGCGCCCCGCCGCCATCGTCAAAAGGTTAGGACTCAAAAATCCCATATTTCTGCGTACCGCTGCCTACGGACACATGGGACGCCAATCAGAAACTATACAAATTAACGGCAATAGCTATGAAACATTTACTTGGGAAAAATTAGACTATGTAGATGTCATTAAAAATGCCTTTGCTTAAAAAATAGTAGCTATTTAGCCTTGTAGGGGGAACTAATCGAATATGCAACGATGTCAGGCATTATTAGGTTAGTATTGCTCATTACCCCATACCCAAAACCCTATACCCTAAATAGTTACAAAAAATATCGTCTTACTAAATCACATACCGAAAACCCGAACCCGCCAAATGGTAGGTTCATTTCCTAACAGTATACCATCATGCCTACTTGTAGAATTGCCATCAATGGCTTTGGTCGTATTAGCGCCTGACCTTGCGTGCTCTCTGCTGCAACGCAACGACCCCAATGTCGAAATCGTAGCCATCAACGATTTGACCGACAACCCCACGCTGGCGCATTTGTTTAAATATGACTCGGCACACGGCATCTTTAACGGCGGCGTTAGTGCCGATAGCGAAAGCATTACTATCAACAATACCAAAATCAATGCCTACGCCGAAAAAGACCCCACTGCCCTGCCTTGGGCTGCCCTGAACGTAGATATCGTACTAGAATGTACGGGACGCTTTACCAACCAAAGCGATGCCGCCAAACACCTACAAGCCGGTGCCAAAAAAGTACTCATTTCGGCACCAGCCAAAGGTAGCGGCGTAAAAACCATCGTCTTGGGGCTGAACGACTCCGAACTCACCGCCGCCGATACCATCGTATCTAATGCCTCCTGCACCACCAACTGTTTAGCTCCCATGGCGAAAATATTGGACGAAAACTTTGGTATCGTAGAAGGCTTTTTACTACTGTACACGCATATACCGCCGACCAAAACCTCCAAGACGGACCCACAAAGACCTCCGCCGCGCCCGCTCGGCTGCTATTAATATAGTACCCACCACTACTGGCGCCGCCGAAGCCGTAGGTATTGCCTACCCTGCCGTCAAAGGAAAACTCACAGGCGTTGCCACGCGCGTACCCGTTGTGACAGGCTCGCTTACAGACCTCAACTGTACCCTCAAAACCCCCGCCACCGTAGCCGACATCAATGCCGCTTTCCAAAAAGCCGCCGAAGGCAAGCTAAAAGGTATCTTGCAATATTCCGACGACCCCTTAGTATCGACCGACATAGTAGGCAATGCCCATTCTTGTATCTTCGATTCTGATATGACAATGGTACTGGGTAGCATGGTCAAAATTCTGGGTTGGTACGACAACGAATCGGGCTACTCTAACCGCTTGGCAGATTTGGCTATCAAAATGGCACATTTGCAATAATTGAACGCGTAATAATATGCGTTTTAAAAAAATATTAACTGTCCCAAAAGCTGCAATATGCCTAACAATAATGGGCATATTGCAGCTATTAGGTTAAGGATATTGCTACCCCCTCTCTGACAAGACCCAACAAAGAGATAATTATGAAAGTTGTGTATTTAGCCATTTTGGACAAACGCTTTGCCCTATGCCTTAATGTGCCATAAACCCACGCTACACCATGACCATGATACAACAATTATTCAAACTGCGCGGCGAATTACCTCCAAGGACGTTTATGCTGATAGAAATTATCGGCGTGATAGTGTTATTAGTTATCTGGCAACTCGTCGCGAGCATAGGCACCACCCAACGAGCCGATGTAGCCGCGCAAAATGCAGTAGTCTATTACGAACATGGCTTGGGCGACGACAAAACCGCTGCAAAACCCTATATCCTGCTCTACGACCGCCCGCTACAAGCCGAAACCTTAGTGCCTTTGGTCAAAAGTTTGTCGGGCAGCGGCTCGCCGCTGGTATTGCTTAGTGCCGAACCCAACCAAAGAGTACTGCAATTTCTGTCCGAAACGCAGCCGTCAGTACCGCTCGTCGGGGTGCGCATTGCGGGTAATGCCGCCGATACTTACCGCCGCGTCGCCGATTTTGCAGGAGCTACTTTGTTAGACAACGCCTATTTTGCAGAAATAGACAGCAGTATAGAACTAAGCCCCAACGTAATGGGACGGGCTGCCTTATTGCGCATCAACCCCGACCAAAGCCTATCCTTAGAAAATAGGCAAGAACTGGTGAGCAATTCGCTGTTGCCCTCGCCCATTGAGGTCGTTCAGGCATTCAAACCCTTGCTACAACGCGACAATTTGGTGGGAAATACGGCTTTTTCGGTCTATCTCAATCTCTTGGGCTATCTATTAGCCACACTTATCGCCTTGCCTGTGGGCTTTGCTATTGGGCTATTTCCGATATTTCGTGCGTTGTTTCACCGCAATATTGATGCCCTGCGCTTTGTGCCACTTACTGCCGTCACGGGGCTGTTCATAGCTTGGTTTGGTATCGAAACACAAATGAAAGTGGCGTTTTTGGCTTTTGGTATCATTGTATACCTATTGCCCGTAGTGGTGCAGCGCGTCCGCGAAGTAGAGGAGGTATATGTGCAAACCGCCTATACGCTGGGGGCAAGCAAATGGCAGCAAATCCGAACGGTATTTATACCCGCTGTTTTGTCGCGTGTTTCGGACGATGTGCGCGTATTAGTAGCCATATCTTGGACCTATATCATCGTAGCCGAATTGGTCAATGCCAATTCCGGGGGTATTGGGGCTTTGGCATTCAAAAGTGCCCGCCAAAGTAGCATAGATAAAGTATTTGCGCTGCTATTGGTCATTATCATTATCGGATTTATCCAAGATAAACTATTTTTGTTGTTAGACCGCATCTTGTTTCCCTACAAATCGAACAAGGGATAAGGCGTACAACATAATAAAGACTCAATAGATAATCTGTAACTATTGGCGTCGCCGTTATTCATTAGCTTTGGAGTAGAAAAGCCTACAATTGGGATGGGAACTAATCGAATATGCAGCGATGTCAGGCATTATTAGATAGATACAGCCCAGAACCCCATACCCAAAACCCTATACCCTAAATAGTTGCACCATACCCAATTTTCCCATGACTACTACCCATTGTTTTTTTGCGCTACTATTGAGCCTTTGCCTATTGGGGCAAACACAGGCACAAGCGCAAGGCAACTACCGAACGCCTTCGACCGACGATTATCAGCCTGCCAACTATACGGCAGCCCAAGTGATGGAAGGCTACAAATACCGTGTCGAGATGTATGACGACGTGACAAAATACTATATCATGCCCAACGACGAGGTATATGGCAAAGATGCTACGGGCAATATGCACCATTTGGGCTACCGCGAAAAATCGCGCCGCGACCAAACGGGCTATCTCTTCATCTTTACGCTATTCACACGCCCGCCCCAAACATTTGGGGTCGATAGATACGGACATGCTTGGAGCTATGGCAGCAGTTACCGCGAAATTGTAGCTAACGTTATCCGCGTCAAGTAAAAAAATACTGTCTCCCCCTCCTCCAAATCACTTGCCACCGCCGCCCGACCATACGCCCGACACCTATCGGAGCATAGCTGCCCCTTGTACTGCCGAGTTTAAAGACAAGGGTAGCCGATTTATTGCCTATGCTGAACCGATAAGCAACCCCGAATCGCTGCGCGAGGCGCTGGAACGCATACGCCAACTGCACCCCAAAGCCACGCACCATTGTTATGCCTATCGCTTAGGCTTTGACAAGCAAGCCAACTATCGCGCCAACGACGACGGCGAACCTGCTGGCTCGGCGGGCAGACCTATCTTGGGGCAGATAGACTCAAAAAACCTTACGCAAATCTTGGTGGTGGTGGTGCGCTATTTTGGTGGCACCAAATTGGGCGTTCCTGGTTTGATTGCTGCCTATAAAACAGCTACGGCAATGGCTTTGGAGGCTGCCGACATCGTGTCGGTAGCTGTCTATTGCGCCTACGAATTGCGGTTTAGCTATCTCCAAATGAACGAGGTGATGCAATGCCTCAAACGCGAAAATGGACGAACCAGCCAACAAAATTTCGACCATATCTGTATGCTACGCTATGCCTTACCCAAAGCCGACAGCCCGCGCCTATTAGACCGCCTAACGAATATTGAAGGCTTAGGTATAAATTACTTGGGCTTGGAGTGACACTATTAGATGGCAGCGAGGCGCAATAAAAATATCCCTGCCCTACACAGTAGAACAGGGATATTTTTTATATAAAAAAATTATATTCTGTTAACAAAGGAAAGTCGTCAATAAAAACTAAGTTTTTTAGACCTACATGGCTATCCCAATAAGGTAGCCTTAGCCGCAGCCAGCATATCGGCTACTTTTTCGGGTGTGGCGGCTTCGGCATATACGCGCAGGAGTGGTTCGGTGCCCGATGCGCGAATCATAATCCATTCGCCGTCGCCGAAGTGGTATTTAAACCCGTCGAGGGTTTCGAGGTAGCTGACGGCATAGCTGCCGAAGGCGGAGTAGCGACTTTGGCGGCAATTGTCCAAAATTTGTTGTTTCAGGCTTTCGGTGAGGTGTAGGTCGCTGCGGTCGTAGGCAAAGGCCCCTACTACGTCATACACCTCTTGTATGAGGTCGTCGAGCGATTTGCCCGTTTTTGCCATCAGTTCTAAGATGAGCAGCCCCATCCAAATTCCGTCGCGTTCGGGTACGTGTCCTGTGACGGCAATGCCACCCGATTCTTCGCCGCCCACGATGACGTTTTCTAAGGTCATTATTTCGCAGATATACTTAAACCCGATGCCTGTCACTTGGTAAGGCAGCCCGTATTTTTCGCACATTGTTTTGGCGCGGCTCGTCACCGAGAAAGCGCATACTACCTTGCCACTCAATCCTTTGTAGCGGTGCAAGTAGTGTATGAGTAGTAATATGATATGGTGCGAATCGATAAAATTTCCTTTGCTATTGTATAGACCTATGCGGTCGGCATCGCCGTCGGTGGCTAAACCGAGGTCGATATTGCCTTTTTGTCGGATATATTGGGCAAATTCGCTTAGGTTTTTATGTATTGGTTCGGGGGCTTGCCCTTTGAACGATGGGTTATAATCGCAATGCAGCAGGTCGGCTTGTGGCAAAATTCGGGGCAAAATGCGCTGCCCTGCTCCGTACATAGCGTCGTAGGCGAGGCGCAATCCCGATTGTTGTATGGCGTTCAGGTCAAAAGAGCGGCGCACGTGTGCAAAATACATATCTTCCAAATTAGCGGTACTCAACAAGCCTTCGGCGGCATAGTCGTCGGTGGAGGAATTAGGTAGGTCGGCATGTTCGGGAATGAGGTCTTCAATGGCTTTGATGACGGCGGGCGTAGCGGGTCCGCCGAAATTGGCTTTTAGTTTATAGCCGTTGTAGGAGGGCGGGTTGTGCGAGGCAGTAATGATAACGCCCATGCCTGCGTTGAGTTGTTTCGTGGCATAGGATACCATAGGTGTCGAGACAAAACCATTGGCTAACACGACCCTAATGCCGTGTGCGCATAAGATGCGGGCTGTGATGTCGGCAAACATAGCTCCGCCGAAGCGTGTATCGTACCCTACAACGGCTTGGGGCGCGTCGTAGTGTTGGCGTAGCCATAGGGCGGTAGCAGTAGCCACGCGGGCTACATTAGCATTGGTAAAGGTGTCGGCGATGATAGCACGCCAACCGTCGGTGCCAAATTTGATGATGTCCATAGATAATAAGCCCTACTTAGTGCTGAGAAATGTGCAGCGAAGCGGGTGTTTTTTTGGGGGGCTAATGGTATAGTGAAGTGTATTTGCTGGCTAAGGCGATTACTTTTTTTGGTTAAGCATTTTTAAGAGCATGGCTATATCGTCCATTTTTTCTTTTAGCTCGCGATTTTCTTTGAACAACCAAATAACAGCAGCTATCAGACCGAGCAAAATAAGGGCTTGGAGGCTAACCCAGAGGCGGCTTGCGCCGCTGTTTCCTTCCGATTCGGCAGTTTCGGGTTGTGTGCCGTTGTTATATTCGCCGCGCGGCACGTCTTCGGTGGCTGTTGGGTCCTTGGCGGTGGGTTTGGATTTGTTGGATTCGGATTTTTGTGCAGGTTTGCCTCCGCCGTAGGTTTGTTGCGAAATTTTGGGCAATGCGTCTTGCACTAAACTGTTTATTTCGCTTTGCAATTTGAGCGACTTTTGTTCCATATTAGTGCAAACAGTGGCATTTGCGCCTTTATTTTTGCTACAAACTTCTTCGTAGCGGCGTAGGGCTAAGGCTTGTACCTCTTCCAAAGCCGATTCGTAGAGTGAGTATTCGGCGGGGTTGGTCACTTTGCTCTTATAGCTGTTGATACTTTGGGCGGTTTCTAATATCATTTTTTTATAGCCCTTTATTGTGTTCTCTTGCACCTTATCGATAGCGCGTAGGATATTGTCGTAGTTACAGGGCTGTATCATACGCGCTGCTACGGGGCGGTCGTAAGAAACGAGCAAAGTTTTGACCGTAGCACAATTGATTTGGTCGATGGTTTGGGTATAAACTTCTTGTTGCGGTTGTGCGGCAGCCGATTGGGTAGCCGACCACAACAGCAAACAAGCAACGATAATAAGACGAAACATATTGGTCGGTAGTGGTGTTTTAGTGGGTTCGGGCGGTGGAAAGTGCGGAGTAGTTGTTGTTAGGGGGCAATTATGCGCTATTGGGTTGGGTAACTCTGATGCTTGGCGCATATAATTGTATTATGATTTAATCATAACATCAACGATTATACATCATGGTCAAACTCTAATTCTTCGTCATAGTTATGACGGGCATCGTTATCTGTATCGGTGGTATTTGTTTTGAAACAGGGCATTTCGACTACGAATACCGAGCCATTGGGTACATTATCGGTTATTTTAATCTTGCCATTGTGCATAGCTACTAATTGTTCGACCAAAAATAGCCCCAGACCTGTTCCTTTTGTTCTGCGGGTTTCTTCGCTTCCGATGCGGTAAAATTTTTGAAAAATTTTGTTTTTTTCTACATCAGCAATTCCCTTGCCGGTATCGGCTACGATGAGTTGGGCTAAATTGTCGGCAGATTTGAGCGAGATAGCGATTTTTCCTCTATTTTCGGTATATTTAATGGCATTTTCGACCAAATTGGTGACGATAGAAATGAGAGCCATGCGGTCGCCATGCACCCATATATTAGGTTCTATATCGAGTGCGAATTGGCGTTGTTGTCCTAATGTTTCTATTAGTTCGTGGCTTATATCGTCAATAATGCTGCTCCATTCTATGGCAGCGAGGTCGAGTTCCATTGATTGGTTTTCGAGTTTGGCAGCGGTCAAGATGTTTTCGACCAAATTTTGCAGCCTTTCGGTATCTTTCAGCGCATTTTGTAGCAATTTTTTTTGGCGTTGGTGGTCTAATATCCGACTGAGCATTGTTTCGGTCGATAGCCGAATGCCTGCTAAGGGCGATTTTAGCTCGTGCGTAATTGAGAGCATGAAATTGCGTTGCTGCGCATTGAGTATCAATTCGCGTTTAAAGCCGCGATGAATCCAATAGGCGGCTATGAGCAAGATGATAAAAAATACGGCACCTTCGCCAAGTATCATATTGCGGCTCGAACGATACTTGATATTAGCGCGGTCGATGGCAAGTTGGCTGTTTTGTTGGTTGTTGGGGTCTAATTGGGTAAATCTATCTACTAATTCTGCTTTTTCGATATATAGGTTATGTATTTCTTTTATGCTTTCGAAATGAAAGACTGTCCACCATATAAAAAATGTTAATACATAAAGCATGAACAAATAAAATATGGGGAGAGGTTTTAGCCTATGACGAAAAAAATTGAGGCGTTTGAACAGCATGTCGATGTAATAAAAGTTAGGCAATAAGGTGCTGTTTATGGGCTATCAGATGGCAGTTTGCCATAGGTATTTGGCGAGGCAAGATAAGGCTTTTTTTACGAACTGAGCGCGATATATCAAAATAATTCAAAATGCACGCCCAAAAATAGGCATATTGTCTTACTTTTGCGTTCCAATTGTCCGTATGTCTATGATTTTGTTTGATGATAGTGCTCGTTGGGGGCTAATGCCTTTGACCTTTACGCGCCCTTGCGCCGATTTGCGCGTGGGTATCTGTACGATGCGCGAAAAATGGCAACTTGCCCTATCCGAAGCCGCTCAAATCCTGACCGCGCCTTACCTAAGCCCCAAATATACTCCTGTGCCCTTGTCTGCACGAAGTGGCACACTCTATATCAACGCCACTGTATTGCCTACGCCCGATTTGGCACTGCAAATAACCCTACTCGACATAGGCGAAGCCCTCTGCGACAAACAAACCGCAGTAGCCTGGCGTATCAGCAGCGATAACTCGCCTTATACCTACCAACAAACCACTAACCCCGATTTAGCAACCCACATACAGCAGCAATATCGATGCCAAACGCCCGCCAATTATCGACAATTGAGGCATTGGTACGACCTGTTCTTATGCAATGACTTAGCACTACGCCTCGATTTTGCTGCCCTCACACACGGACGCGAGTCGCAGCCCCTCAGCAGCAGCAATACCCTTATTGGCAATCCGAGCCATATTTTTTTAGAAGCGGGCGCACAAGTAGAAGCGGCTATACTTAACACGAGTGCCGCGCCTATTTATGTGGGCAAAAATGCCGAGATTATGGAGGGCTGTATGGTGCGTGGCGGCTTGGCGCTGGGCGAAGGAGCATGCCTAAAAATGGGCACCAAAATATATGGCGCAACCACCATCGGGCAATACAGCAAAGTAGGTGGCGAAATCAGCAATTCGGTCATTATCGGATATAGCAATAAGGCACACGACGGATTTATGGGCAATTCGGTATTGGGCGAATGGTGCAATTGGGGTGCAGACAGCAATAATTCGAACCTGAAAAATAATTATGGCGAAGTAAGCGTTTGGAACTATGCTACGCGCAACTATCAAAATACAAACCTGCAATTTTGTGGCATGGTCATGGGCGACCACTCGAAATGTGGTATCAACACGATGTTTAATACAGGTACTACCATAGGCGTTTGCGCCAATGTATTTGGCAGTGGATTTCCGCCCAAATATATACCATCGTTTGCCTGGGGAGGTGCCGAACAACTCGATGCCTACCATTTCGAAAAAGCAATAGAAACTGCCCGCCGCGTAACTGAACGCCGACACATTGACCTAAGTAATGCCGACTGCGATATTTTGCGCTATGTGCAACAACAAGACCCCCTAAATCCTTGAAAAAAAGGAGATAAACCCATGAAAACAAAAAATTAATACGGCAATTTGCAATATCAAACCATGAATACCCTTTCCTGCCTCATCGTAGAGGACGAACACCCCGCCCAAATATTGCTAAGTGCTTATATCGCTCAATTACCCTCGCTGCACTTGGTCGCTTGCTGCAATACAGCCCTGCAAGCCTTGGAACTATTGCGCCAGCAACCCATAGACATACTGCTGCTCGATATTAATTTGCCCTGGATTGTCGGGCATCGACTTCCTGAAAATCTTGCCCAACAAACCACAAGTTATACTTATCACTGCCTACCCGAACACGCCATAGAAGGATATACATTAGACGTAACCGATTATCTCCTCAAACCCGTATCCTTCGAGCGATTTGTGCAAGCCATCAATAAAGTAAGCGACCGTATTGCCCTACAACGCAACGCCCTACAAGCACCACCGCCCAGCAACGGCGGCAATCCAAAACTACCTCTAACGGAACATCAGGTCAGAGACCATTTTTTGTCAAAGCCGACTACAAAACCGTCAAAGTGAGGTTCGACGATATTTTGTATATCGAAGGGCTACGCGAATACGTAGGCATCCATACGACAAACGACCGCATCATCACCCTCGAATCGCTGCGGCATTTAGAAGAAGACATACTGCCCCCCAATGCCTTTTATGCGCGTCCATAAATCGTTTATCGTGGCTATTGATAAAGTCGAAGCCATAGCGGGCAACGAACTTGAAATAGGCAAAAAAAATATACCCATCGGAAAAACTACCGCGAACAAGTATTGCAGGTGTTCAGGTAAAATTCTATGTTCCAAAAAATATAAAACAATTGTAACTATTTAGGGTATAGGGTTTGGGGTATGGGTTTTTGGGCAATACTTATCTAATAATGCCGGACCATCGCTGCATATTCAATTAGTTCCCCCTACAAGGCTAAATAGTTGCCGAGAATTTTTACCTATTTCCGCTAATTGATACCAAGTATACTTCCCCTGAACCAATAAAAGAGAACCACTCATAACCATAGCCCATGTCTGTAGTTGTTCAAAATCTAAGCAAAAATTATGGCACGCAACGCGCCGTAGCCGATATATCGTTTGAAGCCCGCGCGGGCGAAATATTGGGTTTTTTAGGACCCAACGGCGCGGGCAAGACCACCACCATGAAAATACTGACGGGCTACCTCGCCGCCGACGGAGGTAGCGCCAATGTTTGTGGGTATAATACCGAAACACACCCGATGGAAGTACGCGCCCGTATCGGATACTTGCCCGAACACAATCCGCTGTATATAGATATGTACGTGCGCGAGTACCTCCAATTTGTAGGGCGGCTCAACAAAATACCCACTGCCGCACTCAGCAACCGTATTGCCGATATGGTGCAACTGACCGGATTGAGCCGCGAACAACACAAAAAAATAGGACAACTGTCAAAAGGCTACCGCCAGCGCGTAGGCTTGGCGCAAGCTATGCTGCACGACCCACAAGTATTAATTTTGGACGAACCTACATCGGGCTTAGACCCCAACCAACTCGCCGAAATAAGAGCGGTTATCAAAGAAGCAGGCAAAGAAAAAACAGTCATATTCTCTACCCACATCATGCAAGAAGTGCAGGCATTGTGTGATAGAGTAGTCATTATCAATCGCGGGCAATTAGTAGCCGATAGTACCGTAGCCCAATTGCAACAGCAGCAAAGCGGACAAATTGTAACTACCGTCGAATTTACCCAACCCATCACCGCCGAACAATTATTGCGCGATATTCCTAAGCTACAAGGCGTATTGCCCACCGAAACGCCTCAAATGTGGCAATTGCTTAGTGCCGATACCCACGACATACGCCCCGCCGTATTCCAATTTGCCGTCCAACACCAATACGTCATCATTACCCTACAACGCGAAACCCGAAACTTAGAAGATACCTTCCGACAACTAACCGCCACTACTCCCCAATAAGATATTATGCCATCAGCAAGCAACCGTATACCCATGTTCTGCGTAATAACTACGGAAATATCTGTCGGCAGTAATATTGCGGCACACACTACAAAAGTGAAATTTATCACCTGAATGCGCGTAGGAATACAGTTTAACCTCGTTGTAAGTACAAACAAATCTGCTATCAAATTGGGGCAAAAATTCGGGTTTGACCTATAATGTTCAAAGACTTACAAATGAATGAAGAAAACAGCCACTAACACAGTATTGATAATAGGGGAACTGTGAACATTTCGACTAACCCAAAGCAGCGCGGCTTCGTTTATCAACGGAAGTGCAAAATTCAACTTTCGTTCCTCAATTAAAGTTCAGTACTAAAAGCCCTGCCCATCGTCAATACACGGCACATTTGCTTGTCAGACCCCGACCACTTCTACTCGCACCAAAGCGGCTTTTGCATAATAAATGGCAAAATTGCGCAAAAAGATGCGCAAAAAGGCGTAACTTTGCCGCCCGATATAACGAGCAAAAGCTATTCCTAATAATATTGCTTTTGACCAATGCTCTAATACAATATATAGCACATACTTTTTTATACCCATAACACCCTACGTGCATGCAAAACGCCTACTTTTTATTTTTTTAATTTTTCCGCAAAAAAATCAACATTATCCCTTTATCCTATGAGGTACTTTTTGGGTAAAATTACCCTCTTTACAGTAGTCGCGTTGTCTTTATTGACTGAGAATGTCACCGCTCAAATCGGCACAGGCGACTTAGACGGTCGTGTCAATACAGTATTTACTGCCATACCCTTTTTGCGCATCAACCCCGACGGGCGCACGAGCGGCATGGGCGATGTAGGCATTGCCACCGCCGTAGGACGCGGGCGCACTCTACCACAATATCGGCAAATTAGCCTATGCGACCAGCGATGTAGGACTTAGCGTCACCTACACGCCTTGGCTGCGCGAGTTGGTGAGCGATATATTTATTGCTCAAATAGCAGGCTACAAAAAAATCAACGATTTGCAGAGCATCGGGCTGTCATTGCGCTATTTTTCATTAGGCAATATTACATTCACCGACATTGCAGGCACAGAAACAGGCAACTATAACCCCAACGAATTTGCCATCGATTTGGGCTACTCGCGCAAATTATCCGACAATTTCTCTACGGGCTTGACCCTCAAATATGTGCGCTCCGACCTCGCCAGCGGGCAAGAAGTTAGCACAGGCAATATCATCAATGCCGCACAAGCCGTAGCCGCCGATTTGGGCTTTTTCTATACCAACCCCGAAATGACAATAGGCGGCAAACCCGCCGAATTATCGATAGGGGCAGCCATTACTAATATCGGCAACAAGGTATCCTATACACAAGACGATACCAAAGACTTCATTCCCACCAATCTCGGTCTGGGGTCTAACCTACGCTTAGATTTGAACGAACACAATAGCATCGCCATTGCCTTCGACATCAACAAACTGATGGTGCCAACGCCCGACAGTTCGTTCAACAGTAATTTGGACAGCCCCGATAACCCTCGCAACAAACCCTTGTTGAGTGGTATGTTCGGTTCGTTTGCCGATGCCCCAGGCGGTTTTAGCGAAGAAATGCAAGAATTGATGTATTCAGTTGGTTTAGAGTATTGGTATAATAAACAATTTGCCGTCCGTGCGGGTTATTTTAATGAACACCGCTTGAAAGGCAATCGCAAATTTTTGACCCTCGGCTTGGGCTTGCGTTATAGCGTATTTGGCTTTAATTTCTCCTATATCGTACCCACCACTTCGCAGCGCAACCCCTTAGACAATACACTTCGCTTTTCGCTCACTTTTGACTTTGACGGCAAAGGCAGTGGCAGCGACATTTTGGAATAAAACACGCACAAGGCGATAAGAAACCTTCCGTTTTACGCTAACAAAACCTTCAAGGCAGGTTGTCCAATGTATTGCTGCGGCAGACATCAGACAGCGCGATGCTTTGGAGGTTTTTTTGATATATATATCATAACAACCCATTGCCCCAAAACGGACTAATAAGCCGCTATTGGTTGGCAAACCCAAAGCAGACAAACAATATATAACCACACCATATAGATCATGCCATTTCAATATAAAGACGAAGTAACTATCAAGTTTGCCGGCGACTCAGGCGACGGTATGCAACTAACAGGCAACGAATTTACAGGCAATACCGCCCTGACAGGCAGCGATTTGGCTACGTTTCCCGATTTTCCAGCCGAAATACGCGCACCACAAGGTACAACGGCAGGCGTGTCGGGCTTTCAGCTACATTTTGGCAGCCGCCGCATCTTTACGCCCGGCGACCGCTGCGACGTATTGGTAGTAATGAACGCCGCCGCCCTCAAATCACACCTCAACAGCCTAAAAAAAGGCGGCATACTGATAGCCAATATCGATGGCTTTGACCATAAAAATTTGCGCCTATCCAAATACCCTGATGGCGACAATCCCCTGCAAAATGGCAGCCTGACCGATTACGAATTGCATGCGCTGCCTATTGGAAAACTAACCCGCGAGGCTCTGCGCGAAAGCCCATTAGGAACCAAAGACAAAGAACGCGCCAAAAATATGTTTGTACTGGGCTTTTTGTATTGGCTCTACGACCGCGACATGCAAAGTACCATAGACCGCCTAAATGCCAAATTTGCCCGCCAACCCGACATTTTACAAGCCAACTTGCTGGTACTCAAAGCAGGCTGGCACTATGCCGAAACCATCGAAACACTCGGCACGCGCTACCGCGTAGCTCCCGCGCCACTGCCTGCGGGCGAATACCGAAATATTATGGGCAACGAAGCCCTTAGCATAGGGTTGATAGCCGCCGCCCGACAGTTGCAATTGACCTTATTCTACGGCTCTTATCCCATAACACCCGCGTCTGACATCTTGCACCACTTGGCAAAGCACAAAAATTTTGGGGTCAAAACCTTTCAGGCAGAAGACGAAATAGCTGCTATTTGCGCTGCCATAGGAGCGAGCTACGGCGGCAACTTGGGCATTACAGGCACATCAGGACCAGGTTTAGCCCTCAAAGCAGAGGCAATAGGTTTGGCGGTAATGCTCGAACTGCCCTTGGTTATCATAGACGTACAACGAGGCGGACCCTCCACGGGTTTGCCCACCAAAACCGAACAAGCCGACCTACTGCAAGCCTTATACGGACGCAATGGCGAGTGCCCCGCCGTGGTTTTGGCAGCACATTCGCCGTCGGATTGTTTCGATACCGCAATGGAAGCCTGCCGCTTGGCGGTGCAATACATGACCCCCGTTATTTTGTTGAGCGATGGCTATATAGCCAACGGTGCCGAGCCTTGGCAGTTCCCGACCGCCGACCAATTGCCCCAAGACTGGAAAGTGAAATTTAGGCAAACCTTACAAGCCGACGAAGTGTTTTTGCCCTACGAACGCGACGAAAAATGGGTGCGCCCCTGGGCAATTCCGGGCACCGATACCCTCACGCATCGCATTGGAGGCTTGGAAAAGGAAGACGGCACAGGCAATATCTCCTACTCGCCCGCTAACCACGAGTATATGGTCAAAGTGCGCGAAGCTAAAATAGCGGGCATTGCCGACGACATTGCACCTCAAACCTTGACGGAGGGAGTAGAGAACGGCGACTTGCTCATATTGGGTTGGGGCAGCACTTATGGCGCTATCCGCTCGGCAGTGCGCGACTTGATAGCCGAGGGGCATAGCGTAGCCCACGCCCACTTGCGCCATTTGCGCCCTCTGCCCCGCAATCTGGGCGATTTGCTGCGACAATACCGCCGTGTGCTGATACCCGAAATCAACAACGGGCAATTGGTCAAGGTCATTCGCGAGCAGTATTTGCTGCCCGCTGTTCCGTTCAACAAAATACAAGGTTTGCCTATAACATCTGCCGAAATTAAGATAGCAGCATTAAGTTTATTGAGTTAATATTTTATTTATTTGCAAATAAAAATATAAATATTAAATTTCTTAACTGAATTTAGAGATGGCGACATTGCGGTAGGGGGAAAGTTGGAAAATTTGCTTTGGGCAAAGATGCACGAGCTATCCGCCCAAATACTGCACACCGTCAGCAGCAGCAGCACAATAGACAGACAAGGGCAATCCGGTTGTTTGTGGATAATAAACACTAAGCTGTTCGATAAAGGCATCAATTTGGGCGGTTTCGACGAGGGCGATAGCGCAGCCACCAAAACCCGCGCCAGTCATACGTGCGCCCATACAAGCGGGGTGCTGTTGAGCAAGGGCTACTAAGGTGTCTAACTCAAAGCCCGTTACTTCGTAATCGTCGCGCAGCGATAGGTGCGAAGCGTTGAGGTATCTGCCGACCAAGTGCCATTTGCCTTGTGACAGTGCTTGTGCGGTATTTTGTACGCGGCGATTTTCAGTGACGGCGTGTCGGGCACGGCGCAGCAAGAGTGGGTCGCTTAGGCGTGCGAGGTCTTGCTGTGTAGCAGTGCAGAGATTGCGCAGTGGGCGGTATTGCCGCATGATGGATAGGGCAACGTCACATTCGGCGCGTCGCTCGTTATATTTCGATTCGCTTAGGGGCACGCTCTTTATTCGTATTTAGTATTACTATGCTCCAAAGTGCCGTAGCAAAGGGCACTTGTCGGTGATAGAGCGTTTGGCAGTTGAGCAATAAAGCGTGCTGGGCGCGGGCGGCAGCTACGGCAAATTGGTCCATGATACCGCATTGTACGCCTACAAAATCGTTTTCTGCTTGTTGGCAAATCCGAGTTATAGCGGTGCGGTCTTCGTACATTAGATGTTGATTGAGGTGCAGCAAAATATAAGCGATAAGCACCTCACGGCAGCCGAAGACGACAAACCCGACCGCATAGGCAGATTGCTGTTGAGCAGTATATCGGCTTCCTCCGAGCGGTAGGTGTAGATATCGGCTAATATGGCGCACCACACCAAGCGGATAATTGTGCCAAGCAACAGGGCGGCGGTCAAAGGCATCGGGCGCATCGAGGTCTATATATAATACGGCATCGGCTTGGCGAGAGGCGACGCGCAAGGTATGACTCTCCAAATTAGGACGCACCAATGCCTCGATGCCTTGCGGCAGGGCAAAAGGCATCACCCAGCCACCGTTATAGTCAATATGCTCGCCGATGAGATTGACCCGCCCAGGCGCGAAATAAGAACGCAAATCATGGGCTTCGCCGCCGAATTGGTGTAAAAAATAGCTAATATCCAAGAGTAAATGAGGCTTTTGAGGTGGGGAGGTTTGGGTTGCTAAGTGTTTGTACTACCCAATAAGTGCTACAACAGCTTGCACGGGGTCTTGGACAACGCAGAACCGCTGCTCTCCCATTGGGCGGGTGATTTTGCCGCTTTCGGGTAGGTTCATGCTATAGTCGTCATAGTTTCCCATGCTTTGAGGGCTATACTGCCAGCCTACTACGGCAGCATAAAAATCGCGCAGGGCGGTCTTGCCACAAAATTTTTCCAATGGTAGCAGAGAGGTGCGTAGTTCTTTTTGGGTGGTACAAAAGTACTGCCGATTTTGGGTAACCAAAAAAAGAACAAAAAAATAACTTGCAGGCAACCGCATAGTTCTTGTTTTCGTTATTGTGTGCAGTTTGTGGTTTTTTTGAAATGGTTAAAAGCAAAGCCGACCCCTTTTGTGAGTGGTCGGCTTTTGTTTTTTCTGCCGCATGTCCTAAATTTTTTGCTTAGACTTGTGACCTTGGTTGGGTCGGAAACGTAGAATGAGGGGTGATGGAGGCTTATTTTCAAGGGCACGGCAGAGCTAAGTGATTAGTGGTTAATGGTTAGTGGTTAATGGTTAGTGGTTAATGGTTAGTGGTTAATGGTTAGTGGTTAATGGTTAGTGGTTAATGGTTAATGGTTAGTGGTTAGTGGTTAATGGTTAGTGGTTAATGGTTAGTGGTTAATGGTTAGTGGTTAATGGTTAGTGGTTAATGGTTAGTGGTTAATGGTTAGTGGTTAATGGTTAGTGGTTAATGGTTAGTGGTTAATGGTTAGTGGTTAATGGTTAGTGGTTAGTGGTTAATGGTTAGTGGTTAATGGTTAATGGTTAATGGTTAGTGGTTAATGGTTAGTGGTTAATGGTTAGTGGTTAATGGTTAGTGGTTAATGGTTAATGGTTAATGGTTAGTGGTTAATGGTTAATGGTTAATGGTTAATGGTTAGTGGTTAATGGTTAGTGGTTAATGGTTAGTGGTTAATGGTTAATGGTTAGTGGTTAATGGTTAGTGGTTAATGGTTACTGGTCTGTATTTTAAATTTCAATAACAAATTTTGGTGAATGTTGCTTTGTAGCAAGAGCGCAGGCAAGATGCCCACATTACTTTTTTTACTCAAAATTAGAAACTACTAATAGAAAGACTGGCAATAACCATTTTCTAAGCCCCTTCGGGGCGACATCCTAATAGAAAATAAAGACGGATAGCAACAAAAGCCCCGTAGGGGCGAAATCCTACTGGTCTGTATTTTAAATTTCAATAACAAATTTTGGTGAATGTTGCTTTGTAGTAAGAGCGCAGGCAAGATGCCCACATTACTTTTTTACTCAAAATTAGAAAATCAAACCAATAACAGAAAAACCGACAATAACCATTTTCTAAGCCCCGTAGGGGCGATATCCAAATGGTCTGTGTTATAAATTGTAGCAAGGGCGCGAGTAATATGCTCACCTTACTTTTTTTACTCAAAATTAGAAAATCAAACCAATAGTTATTTTATATTTACAGACTGTAGTGCAAAAAAGGCAAAATTGACACAAATTGAATTTAATTTCAAATTATAAGTTGTTTATTTATAGTCATTTACACATTTTGAAATTACTAAACACTTTGATAAAATAACTTTTGCACCGCAGTCTTTACAAATAAAAACATTCCGATATTTTATATTATTATTATTATTTAATAAATATTTCTTCAAAATGATTCTTTGCGCCGCAATCTCAATTTTTAACTAAACTGCCATACCCTGTCCTACCATTTCAACTCATTCTATTTCTATTTTGTCTATGCTCTTATGGATACAGCGGCTGCCCTTAGTAGTAGCCTTTTATTATTTCTATGGTTTTACCCTGCCCTTATTAGCGCAATCCATTCCGCTGCCCTCATCGGTATATATCTATGGCACGATAAGCAATGCCCAATCGCCTTTGGTGAGCCTCGATTTGCCCAAAAATTTGCTCTTGGGCGAAGTAGAAAGTTATGCCGCCCGCATTGCGCCCGATGGTAGTTTTATGCTGTATTGCCCACTACAAGCACCTACTGCCGCCAACTTGTTCCATGCTAACCAACAAACGACTTTGTTCGTATTTCCGGGCGATAGCATCGCTATTAGTGCCGACGCAGAACAATGGCGCGAAACTTTGCAATGTAAAGGCAAAAAAGGCAGCGAGCGCAACCAATTTTTAGCCGAATATAGCCGCCGCTATGAAGGAGGTACTGCCGAAAACGCCGAATTGAATGCCATGACCCATAAAGACGCAGGTGAATATCGCTACCACGCCGACCAACAACGCCAACAAAAGCTACACCTGCTCGCTACTGCTTTCAGCAAAGCACCCGAAACTACATTTTTCCGCTTCGCCGAAGCTAAAATAGGGGCTGAATGGGCTGACAATTTGTTTGATTATCCCGTCATACATGCCCTAAAAAACAATCTGATGAGTACTAATCTCACACCGGGTTATTACGGGTTTATAAACGAACCGCACGATTGGAGCAACCCGCACGCCCTTCCCTTACCTCGATACGCCGAATTGCTCAAAAAAATCGTTACCCAACGCATACGCCCCACCACAAACGCCAAAGACTATGACCATAGCCGCTACTATGCCGACCGGCACGAATTGGCAAAAAAAATAATGGACGGCAAAACGCTCTTCTTTTTTCAAGCCCAAAATATTATAGATGCGCTTACCTATACCAAGCCCGAAGACATAGCCGATACCTACCGCGAATGGGCTGCCGATTGCCCTTATACCGAATTTCGGACAGTAGTGGATAGTGCCTATGCCAAAGCAGAACAATTGACGGCAGGCAAACCCGCCCCCGATTTTGTGCTGACCGATGCAGCAAGCAATACTGTTGCGCTCAATAGCCTACGCGGTAAAGCCGATCTACCTCGATTTTGGGCGAGTTGGTGCGGTCCCTGCCTCAAAGAAATGCCCCATTCTAAGCAATTAGCCGAAAAATTACAAGGCGAAGCAGTAGCATTTGTCTATGTTTCAGTAGACGAAAACCCCGAAGCATGGCTCAATGCACTCCAAAAATGGCAACTGAGCGGCAAACACATCTGGGCGGAAGGTTTGAAGTCCGAAACAGCACAATCCTACAACGTAAAAGGCGTGCCGCGCTATGTTCTTATCGATAGCGAAGGCAATATAGCCGACGGCAACGCCAAACGCCCCAGCGAATTAGGCATAGAGGCAGATATTTTACGCGCCATTAGACCCTAAAATGTAGCAATTTATACGTACCTTTGCGCCCTCAATTTTTGCCCATTTTATCTACACCATAGCGTATGCTGCTACCTTTACGCGATTTTTTTCGCAACCCCGATAAAGTCTACTACCAACTATCGCCCGACGGCGAATATATCGCCTACCTCGCGCCTTATGCCGACCGCCTCAATATATTTGTTCAGCATATAGCTACGCAAAATACCCACCGCGTAACCGCTATCGAAGACCGAAGCCTAAGCGACTACCAATGGAAAGGCAGCCAAACGCTCTTGTTTGCAAAAGACAATGGCGGCGACGAAAATTATCATATCTACGCCACCAACCTCGACGGAACGCAGACCCGCGACCTAACCCCATACGACCAAGTAAGGGCAGAGATAACAGACGATTTGCCCGAACATGATACGGATATACTCATCAGCCTCAACCTACGCAATCCCGAATTGTTCGATATATATCGGATCAACGTGCTGACCGGCGAAATGACCTTAGTAGTCGAGAATCCAGGCGGCGTAATAGCATGGGTCAGCGACCACAACGGCACTGTGCGCGTAGGTGTTGTCAGCGACGGCATCAACAATACCATACTATACCGACCCAACGAGCATAGCCCCTTTGAACAAATATTGCAAACTTCGTACCGCGACAATTTTATGCCGCGGATGTTCGATTTCGACAACCAACACATCATCGTATCCACTAATATAGGGCGAGACAAAATGGAATTGGTGCGCTATAACCCCGTAGAAAAACGTGAAACCGACATCATATTTGCGCATGACGAAGTAGACGTAAGTGGAATTAACTACTCTATACTGCGCCAAAAACTGACTACGGTATATTATACGACTTGGAAAACCGAATTTGCATTTTTAGACGATACCACAAAAGAACACTACCAAAAATAACGGCGCAGCTCAATACCCAAAACGAAGTATTTATTTCGAGCTATGACGATGCCGAACAACGCTGCATTGTGCGAGTAGCCAGCGACCGTTCCATGGGTGCTTATTACCTCTACGACGTGCCCAGCGATACGCTGACGCATTTAGCCGACGTAGGAGCGTGGCTCAAACCCGAATTGCTGTGCGACATGAAACCCATACGGTTCGTAGCTCGTGACGGATTGCTCATCAATGGCTACCTCACCCTGCCGCAGGGCAGACCTGCCGAACAATTGCCCGTGGTGGTCAATCCGCACGGCGGACCTTGGGCACGCGACAATTGGGGCTTCAATCCGCAAGTACAGTTTTTAGCTAACCGAGGCTATGCCGTATTACAAATCAATTTTAGGGGTTCGACGGGTTTCGGAAAAGCATTTTGGGCGGCATCGCATAAACAATGGGGATTGACGATGCAAGACGACATAACCGACGGCGTACAATACCTCATCGAACAAGGCATTGCCGATCCCCGCCGCATCGCTATCTATGGTGCCAGTTATGGCGGTTATGCCACCCTTGCGGGCATTACCTTTACGCCCGACCTATACGCCTGCGCCATTGATTACGTAGGCGTGTCAAACTTGTTTACTTTCTTGCAAACTATACCGCCCTACTGGAAACCAATGCTCGAAATGATGTACGAAATGGTAGGACACCCCGAACACGACCGCGAACAATTGATGGCTACTTCGCCCGTATTTCATACTGATAAAATTAAAACACCTTTATTAGTGGCACAAGGCGCGAAAGACCCCCGCGTCAATATCAATGAATCAGACCAAATTGTCAATGCCCTACGCGCACGCGGCATAACCGTACAATATATCGTCAAGGAAAATGAAGGACACGGGTTTCACAACCAAGAAAATCGATTTGAATTTTATGAAGCCTTAGAAGCCTTTTTGGACAAACACCTCAAGCAGCCCATCAGCAACCTGTAGGCAAGAGCATCTTTATATCGGAATACCCTAAAAATTGGAGCAACGATTGTAGGATATTCCCTTTTATCTTTATTTCCCCCCCAAAAAATACCACCGTGAGCAAGATGTATAAAATAGGCGACGTAGTGAAAATAAAAAGCGGCGTTCAGGACGAACTAACCGGCATTTTTATGGAAAATTGGCAAGGGCGTGTTATCGAGCATAGTACTGATGCCGAAACAGGCGAAGCCCTCGTATGCGTAGAGTGGGATAGCATAACAGCACGCAACTTGCCCATACAATATATTATGATGAGCAACCAAGAAGACGCGGATTGGTCTACTTATTACCTCTTGTGGAGCGAAGTAGAGCCCGCCCTTGCTCGCGATACGCCCAAGAAGCCGAAAGGGTAATTCGCGATTTGGACGCTAAATATTATTGGCAATCCTTGGGCGAACAAGGGCAGCGCGTACAAACCGTCGTAGGCGAATTAGACCTTGATGACGATACGGCAGCATTCAAGATTTGGCGCACCTACTTGGGGCAATCCCTAAAATTTCCTTTCGATGCCGAAGTGCTAACAGCCATGCAAGGTGGTCATGCTCGCGAGGGCGAAATAGTTAAGGTAATACAATTTACCGACATCGACGACCTACTGGGTATCATGGTCAAAGTTTCGAGCAAGAAAGGCATCTATGACCACGCCCTATGTGACCTAAGCGCGACAGCCGAAGACTCGCCCAATTTCCTGCCGCTATCCGACTATTGTTTCTGGTACGACAATACCACCGACTACGACGAAAGCGAAGAATAAAAACGAGCTGTTTCAAACATTTATCGGCTATCGCCAGTAGTATCAAGACTGTTTTTTGTAAGCCTTAATGGTTTTGGTGCAATAGCTATTCATTTTATTGCCCAAGTTTTGTTTCGCGCAAGTCGTGTAGCAAGGCTATTAAATCGTTTACTTGCTGCTCGCCTACATGGGTTTGACCAAATACAGCGCGTAAAACATATTTGCCATTTAGCTTGGTGTGGCTCAAAAATGCTTTGCCACTTTGGTTGATACGCGCCAATAAGTGCGGCATTATGCGCATTAAGGGCATCAGAGTCTTGGATATGAGGCGGGCAATGCCTAAAGCATACCAAATTGAAAGGTATGGGAGCAGCAATTTCGTACTGTCCATCGCAGCGCAGCGCGGCAGCAAATTGTTGTGCTAATTGTAGGTGTTGGCGCAATCGGGTTTGCAGACCTTGCAGCCCAAATGTGCGCAAGACAAACCACAGTTTGAGTGCTCTAAATCGCCTACCTAACGCAACGCCCCAATCGCGGTAGTTGTTTACTTGTTGGTCGGCAGCGGTTTTGAGGTATTCGGGCAATATCTCGAACGTTTGGACCAAAGCCTGTCGGTCTTTGACATAATAAGCCGAGCAGTCGAAATTGGTAAACAGCCATTTATGCGGATTAGTGACAAAGCTATCGGCATATTCGATGCCGTCAAGCATAGCGCGGGTTTCGGGCAGTAAGGCGGCGACTCCCGCAAAAGCAGCATCTACATGTAGCCAAAGGCCATAACGCTGGCAGATTTCGCCAATTTCGCGCAGGGGGTCAATAGCAGTCGAACCCGTAGTGCCCAAGGTGGCTACTACGCATAGGGGTTTTATGTTGTGGCGTATATCGCGCACTACTGCCACTTCTAAGGCAGTAGGCGACATCGCAAATTGTTCGTCAACAGCTAATTTGCGCAAATTTTGGCTGCCGATACCCGCAATTTTTACTGCTTTATCGATAGATGAATGCGTTTCGGCAGAAGCATATACCGCATATTGTTGGCTACCATCGAAACCATATTGGTTGATATGTCCTTGGCTCGCCTGCTCGCGTGCCGACAAAATAGCGCAGAGCGTAGCCGCCGATGCTGTATCTTGGATAACGCCTTCCCAATGAGCGGGCAAACCCAAGGCATCGCGCAACCACTCCATTACGCGCTGTTCCAATTCGGTGGCGGCGGGCGAAGTTTGCCAAACCATACATTGCGCTCCCATAGCAGCCGTTAGTAGCTCGGCAAACACGGAAACTTCGCTACTGTTTGCAGGAAAATAGGCATGAAAGGCGGGGTGTTGCCAATGCGTCATGCCGGGCAGTATGATATGGTCAAAATCGGCGAGCAATTGCGCTAAGGGCTCGCCCGTTTGAGGCATTTCGGAGGGCAGTTGCCGATAGATGTCGCCGGGTTGTACGTTGGGCAATACGGGATATTGGGCTATCTCAGCCCAATAATCGGCTACGCGGTCCGCTATTTTATGGAGTTGTTGTCTGAAATCGCTCATAAATTATAGCAATGCTGCGGTGTGGATAAAACGGTGTAAATGTCGCCGCTATTTGGCAAGGCGAGGGTAAATCATTTATACAGTTTATCTTTTCAAATATTTATCAAACATTGCCCCGTCATGGCATTAGGTGGGGTCAAGCCCATGAGGTATAAAATAGTCGGGGCAATATCTGCCAAGCAACCGTCTCGAAGGCTTAGCTGGCAATTGGGGTCGGCGGGGTTGCTATGAGTAGTTATATCGTAGGTAGCAGGTATCCATATAATAGGGACGGGGTTGGTTGTGTGTGCGGTGTTGGGCGACCCATCAGGATTTATCATTACATCGGCGTTGCCGTGGTCGGCTATCACCAAGGCGGTATAACCGTTTTGTAAGGCAGTTCTTATCACTTGTTGTGCGCAGGCATCGACGGTTTCGGCGGCTTTTTGGGCAGCAGCAAATACGCCCGTATGCCCTACCATATCGGTATTGGCAAAGTTGAGGCAGATAAATTGGGCATCTTGCAGGACTATTTCGGCACAAATAGCGTCGGCTATGGCGGGTGCGCTCATTTCGGGTTGCAAATCGTAGGTTGCTACCCGTGGCGAGGGAATCATGATGCGTCGCTCGCCCTCAAAAGTCGCTTCGCGTCCGCCCGAAAAGAAAAAAGTCACGTGTGGGTATTTTTCAGTTTCAGCAATGCGAATTTGTTTCCCACCTTGTCGGGCAATTACCTCGCCCAAAGTATCTTTGAGGTTATCTTTTTCAAATATTACCGCTACGTTTTTAAATCGGTCGTCGTAGCGCGACATCGTTACGTAGTGCAGCGGCAGGGTGTGCATGTCGTAGTCGGGCATATCTGTTTGGGTCAGTATCTGCGTGATTTGCCGGCAGCGGTCGGTGCGAAAATTGAAGCACAACACTACATCGCCGTCTTGTATGTGGGCAATGGGCTGCCCGTTGGCATGAGTAAGAGCGATGGGCAATATGAACTCGTCGGTAATACCTGCGTCGTAGCTCTGCTGTATGGCAGCAAGAGGGTCGTGCGAATGCTTGCCTTGCCCTTTGACGAGCAAATCGTAGGCTATTTTGACGCGCTCCCAGCGTTTGTCTCTATCCATGGCATAGTACCTACCCACTATCGAGGCTAATTTGCCTGTTGTTTGGGCGGTATGTTGTAGCAAATCGGCGATATAGTGTTTGCCTTGTTGCGGGTCGGTATCGCGTCCGTCCATGAAAGCATGTATGTAGGTATTGCTCACGCCTGCTTGGTGCAAGATGCTACATAAGGCTTTGAGGTGTTCGGTATGCGAATGTACGCCGCCGTCCGATACCAGACCTATGAGGTGGATAGGGCGTTGGTGGGTTTTGGCATAAGCAATAGCATCGAGCAAAGCGGGTGCTTGGGCAAGCTCGCCATTGCGTGTGGCCTTGTTGATGCGCAACAACTCCTGCCATACCACGCGCCCTGCACCTATATTGAGGTGCCCAACTTCCGAATTGCCCATTTGTCCTTCGGGCAAACCTACGGCTTCGCCAAAGGTAGTAAGAGTGGCATGAGGGCAATTGTCGGTGATGGCGCGTATAAACGGCGTATGAGCAGCGGCTATGGCACTGACAGCGGGGTCGGGATTAATACCCCAACCATCTAATATGAGTAAAATAACTTTTTGCGGGTGGGCAGACTGCATATATTCAGGAAAAAAAATTAGTTCGGGAGGCGAGCAGGCGCAAAGGTAGGGCGTTTTGGGCAATAATGGTTGATATAAGGATAATTACTATCCCTATCGTCAATAGAATTGGGGGTGGTACACTAAAAGTGGGAAATTGCGTGAAACTTTGAAAGGCACCGAAGTACAGCTAATTTTAGATGATGTAAAATTAGGCGGCGGGATTTATGTACTCAATAACCTCGAAAACATCGATGGCATAGGTAATTTTGATAGCTTACTCGGCAGGATATGCGACTACCCAAAGTAAAAGAGGGCAGAAATAAAAACGACACCTAATGTGTGCCATAAATTGCTTGGTATTGGGCTTTGACAATTTTATTTCAAGTGGTAGCATTGTTCCATTTTTTGTTACCTTTGCGCCGATGCCGCTCTGTTTGGACGAGCATTATTGTATCTTACCATCATTTGCCTCCAATCATTATGCCCAAATCTTACACCGTACTGCTTACCTTAGCACTGACCTTTTTCGCTGCTGCTGCTACTCTGCTCGATGCTTACCAAATATTATCCTTTCCGCCTTCGCTGCTCATGGGTTTGCGTTGGGCGGCTATCGGGGCTATGGGCGTTTGGATTTACCAACGCCACTCGCTTACGGCTTGGATAGTGTTCAGTATGGTGGTGGGTACAGAGATAGGGCTTGATTTTCCTGCATTTTCGCAGCACCTCAACGTATTTAGCAAAATATTTTTGCGCCTCATCAAAACCGTCATCGCGCCTTTGCTTTTCGGCACCTTAGTAGCGGGCATAGCGGGGCACTCCGACTTGAAACAAGTAGGGCGCATGGGTTGGAAATCGCTGCTTTATTTTGAAATTGTCACTACTTTGGCACTATTTATTGGCGTGGTGGCTATCAATATTAGTGGGGCGGGCTATGGCGGCGGCATCAAAAAGCCCGACAGCCAAAGCGAACCCGTGACAATGGCTTGGGACGCAACAGAATTGAAAGTAGATACGGTTAAAAATACATATCAGCTACAATACGAGGGTAATACCCTAAGCGCACCCGCTCCCACAACAAAACAGAAATGGGACGAAGTAATACTGCATATATTTCCCGAAAACGTAGCTAAAATGATATACGATGGGCAAGTACTGCAAATAGTCGTGTTCAGCATTTTATTTGGCATAGCATTACTGCTATTGGGCAAAGGGCATCATCGGCAAACGATGCTCAATTTTGCCGAAGGTTTAGCCGAAGTAATGTTTAAATTTACGGGGCTTATTATGTACCTTGCACCTTTCGCAGTGGGTTCGGCTATTGCCTACACGGTGGGGCACATGGGAATAGGTGTATTGGTTAATCTCATCAAATTGGTAGCTACGCTCTATGTTGCACTCATTGCATTTATGTTGTTGGTTTTGTTGCCCGTAGCCTTGATATTCCGCATTAATGTAGTGCGTTTCTTGAAAGCCATTGCCGAACCCGTATCGCTGGCTTTTGCTACTACGAGTTCGGAAGCGGCACTGCCCAAAGCGATGGACGCAATGGAAAATTTCGGCGTACCGCGCAAAGTTATCGCCTTTGTAATGCCGATGGGATATAGCTTTAACCTCGACGGTACAACGCTTTATTTGGCTTTGGCATCTATATTTGTAGCCCAAGCAGCGGGCGTACCACTCACGTGGGGGCAACAAATTTTGATGGTGCTTACGCTCATGCTCACGAGCAAGGGCGTAGCAGGCGTACCCCGTGCTTCCTTAGTTATTTTGATGGGTACGGCTGCTTCTTTCGATTTGCCCGAATGGCCCATTTACCTAATTATCGGCATCGATGAACTAATGGATATGGCGCGTACGTCGGTCAATGTGGTAGGCAATTGTCTGGCTTCGGCAGTCATTGCCCGCTCCGAAGGCGAATTGATAGACCCGCCCCAAGAAGCGTAGCTGCGCTCAGGCGTACCTAAGCGGTATTTCGCGCGACAGCACTTCCTTTGCTGCATCTATTACTTCGGCAGAGGTAGATAAAATCGCAATCGACAAAACGATACGGTATTTGCCGACTTTGATACGGCTTTGATACGACTTTGGTCGGACTTTGCTTAGGTCTTGTGCGTGATGCTTCATGCCATGTAAAGCGATTTTATAAGACCAACATTTGTAATTATTTAGCCTTGTAGGGGGAACTAATCGAATAGGCAGCGATGTCGGGTATTATTAGATAAGTATTGCTCATTACCCCATCCCCAAAACCCTATACCCTAAATAGTTACCAACATTTAATACACTAAACGCCGCTCGGCTGATACCATCATCAGCCGAGCGGCGTTTGTCGATAATAACCACTTATTCCAATTTTTTAGTGTACAATTTTATCTTTTAGGTTCATCACTTCTTGTTGTAGATTGATGACGCTGCTCATTACCTTTTCGAGGGTTACATCATTCTGGGGCATTTCTTTGAGGATAAAGCTCCGTGCTTGCCATGCCTCTTTGATGTCGGAGGCTTTGAGGCGGAAAGGCGGATAAGCGGGGTTATCGGAGCGGCAGATGATGGTGCCGTTGTCGTCTATTGTGTTTTCGATGCGTTTGTAGACGATGCCCTCGCTATGTGATACGATGATATAGGGCTGCCCATTTTTGAGGTCGGTCCAATTTTCGACATATTGCCCGATGACGATACTACCTGTAGGCAGTGGTAGCATCGAATCGCCTTTGATTTCAAAAGCGCGGTAAGTACCTACGGGCAAGAACGGCAGCCTAAATTTGGGCAGCTCGCGCAGGTAGCTGGGGTCTTGGTAGCCTTGTAGGTAGCTGGCGGCGGCTTTTTCGGGCACCAGTTCGATGTTTTCGTTATTGTCCTTGTCTACTGTAATCGCCAACACGCGCGAGGGGGCAGCCGTAGGGTCGGTATTGATTTTGGGATTGACTTTTTCGCTGCGTTGTAGGATTTTGGCCTTGGACTCGCCAAATACTACCTGACCTGCCACCTCTGCCAAATCTTCTTTGAGTAGTTTGTCGGTCGAAATATCAAATTTGTCGGCAATTACCAATAGTGTTTCGTGGCTGGGTTGTGCGCGTCCTTCTTCGTAGGAGCCAAGCGCAGAGCGTTTGATGCCGATATAGTCGGCAAATTTTTGTTGGGTCATTCCCTGTTGTTTGCGAATGAACTTGATGTTCGCATTAATAATCGTACTCATAGTATTAAAATGTTTTTTACTAAAAAATATAGTATTTAAAACGTTGAAAATCAGTCTAAATTGAATTTTTGACGTGTTTGACTAAAAAAAATGGAATTTTTACGAAAAAAAGTAGTGAAAAAATTTGGTCGTTTGCTAAAAATGATGGTAAATTTGCGTCCATGATTGGGCATTAACCTTTTACGGCGTAAAATTACTAACTTATTTGCGAAACACCAAATTTTAAGCCAAAAAAATTGTGTTTTTAATAAAAATTATGGTATTGCTAATTTTGTTGCCCAAAAATTAGTATTCATCATCAAACACCATTTTTCTTCTTTTGGTTTCACCTTCTCAAACATCTACTAATCATGTACATCGCCAAAAAAATCCTTATTTACGTATTAACCGCTATCGCCTTATTGTTCAAAACATTATTTGGCATTATCCAAGTCAAAAAATCAGGCGAACTGACCCTCGATGTCCGCGCTTTGGCGTGGTTAGTGGTCATTGTTGTAGGTACTAACTTTTTGACCTACGGCATCAGGGGCGACGGCTCTATTTTTTCTAACAGCAACCGCCTCTATCTGTTAGACTATGCGGGCGAACACGTCAGCGACATCGACGGATTCGAGGAAAAGGTGCGCAGCGTAGGGCAAAAACTACAAGTGCCGCCCGAATGGTTGATGGCGGTCATGTATTCCGAATCGAAATTTAATGCAGGCGTAAAAAATCATCGCGGTAGTGGTGCTACGGGCTTGATACAGTTTATGCCCAATACAGCAAAAGATTTTGATTTGACCGTCGATGACTTGCGCGAACTAAATCCCGTCGACCAGTTAGATTATGTATATGAATATCTGCACCGCGTCCGCAACCGCTATGGCGACTATCACTCGCTCACCGATTTGTATTTGGCTATTTTATACCCCAAAGCCTTGGCGGGCGATTTTTGCTATACGCTATATGCACAGCCTTCTACCTCGTACAGCCAAAATTCGGGCTTGGACGAGAATAACGATGGGCGCGTCACCGTCAAAGATATAGATAAATATTTGCAGCGTTTGTTTCCAACCGCTTATCAGCACCTCAGAGAGGGTGGCATTGCCCAAGAAAACCACATCACGAAAGCAGGTATTGGTCAATAAAATCGATATTCGACAGCCGTAGCGAAGGCTTCATAAACTTGAGCGGGCTTCAAATCGGGGTGTGTTTCGATATATTTTACCCACCATTCGCGTTCAGCGGCATTAGGCGAGCGGCGCAACAGCAAATTATATGTGTTTTCGACAAATGGTATTGGCTGCTGGTGCATTGCTTGGGTAGCAGGAAGCGCGTTTGGTTGTTCTTGTAGATAGCCGAACCACAAGAGTTGATAGGCGGCTTGCTCGTTGCCCGCAGCGGTCAGCAGGCAAGCAATATCGGCGAGTGCATCGGGGTTTATGGGGCTGCCGTATAGCTGCCAATAGAGTTGTTCGGCATATTGTGCAGGGTTTTTCGACGTATCATTGGGCGATATGGCGGGGTATAGCGTTTGCTCGCTTACTGTTTGATAGTCAGGCACGGCATCTTTGCTACAGGACGAGATACTTCCTATACACAACAAAGCCCACGCGCACAGACATATATCTATGCACGCAGACTTAGGCGAAGCAAAGTAATTCGGCTTAGTGCGCTTTGTTTTTGAGGCGATTTTTAAAAACTTTTTCAAATTTTTCGACTTTGGGGCGCACCACCATTGCGCAATAGGGATTGCCTGGGTTATCGTTGTAATAGTTTTGATGATAATATTCTGCTTTATAAAATGCGCCATAAGGCACTATTTCGGTGACAATGGGATTGTCATATACTTTTTGTTCTGTGAGGGCTTGGATAATTTCTTCGGCGATTTGTTTTTGTTGGGCGTTGTGGTAAAAAATCGCGCTGCGGTATTGCGTGCCCGAATCCGCGCCTTGCCGATTGAGGGTAGTGGGGTCATGGACGGTAAAGAATGCTTTCAAAATTTCGTCGATGCTGGTTTTTGCAGGGTCAAATGTGATTTGGACTACTTCGGCGTGCCCAGTCAATCCGCTACATACTTCTTTGTACGTTGGATTTTTGATTTTTCCGCCCGAATAGCCCGATGCGACACTAATCACACCATCTAATTGTTGAAAAACGGCTTCGATGCACCAAAAACAACCACCTCCCAAGGTGATGGTGTCGGTAGCGGGTTGGGCAGTGTCTGTGGCGACGGGTTCAAATTCGAGCGATAGCGAATTGACACAATAGCGCAAACCTGTTTCGGTGGGTCCATCATCGAATACGTGCCCTAAGTGCCCACCGCACCGGGCGCACATAATTTCGGTGCGCAACATGCCGTGCGATTTGTCCAGGACGGTAGTGATGCGTCCCTCCTTAATTTCGCGGTCGAAGCTGGGCCAACCGCAGTGGCTATCAAATTTGGCGTTGTGGTCGAACAATACATTGCCGCAAGCAGCACATACATACTTGCCCGCTTCTTTGTTCATCAGCAATTTGCCTGTATAGGGGCGTTCGGTGCCTTTTTCGCGCAGGACGTAATATTGTTCGGGCGATAGTTGTTCTTTCCAAGCTTGTTCGCTTTTGGTGATGTCGAAGGTCATGGTGTCGGTTGGTTTGTTGCCTTGCGAGGCAGAGATGGTTTGGTTTTGGGCACACGATACAAGGGCTGTGCCGATAAGTGTTAAGAGGCAGATGTTGATGAAAAACAGGTATTTCATGATATATTTACATGTCCAATAGCAGACATTCGCTCACTTAGACGTGTTTTGGCACACTACCTTACAAAAACGAGTGAAGAAATGAGCATTAGACTTGTGGCGGCGGTCGGGTTGGAAGCGTAAAATGAGAGATGAATGAGGTTCGTTTTTGGCGGCATAGCGGGGGCATGTTCCCAAAAACAAACGGAAAGCACCATTTTAGTCCTATATAAGTGTTGTTGTCACAGGTCTATTATAGACATTCATGCTATTCGGCGATTTGGTTTAGCTCGTCGCGCAATTTATTTTTCCATTCTTCGGAGGCAACCAAAGGCGGTTGTTCGGACATTTGGCGGCGTTGGTGAGCAAAATTGCGGTCTATTGCCGCCGAAATAATACCAAAATTGCGGCAGCATCGGCAGAACAGTAGATGGATATGCAAAAAAATCTGTTGGCGCAGGCTCAGTTGTCGCGCCTCACGCATGAGGGATAGTCGCCCCGCTTCTTCGCAATTGTGGAATAAATAGTGTAGGGTTTGTTTCATGCAATAGTGGTAGGGTAGGGTACGAGTGGGAGGGTTAGTGTATTGGCAATTTAATTTTATGCACTAATTTCCACCTCAGACCATTTGAAAACATTGGCAGCTGCTATGGCGCAAAGAAGCCATATTGTGCCAAGCAAGCGCGTAGCAATACCTTAGCGCGGTGTATAATGACCCAATAATTAGACGATGAGAGGGCAAAATCCTTACAAATTTGCTCTGAATCGGTATCGTCTATATATTTTGCTGTAAATATTTGGTGTAATTTGGGTGGCATTTTGCCGAGGCATTGCAGTAAGGTTTGGCTAAATTCGATGCTATTGATATGGGTTTCTACTTGGTACTCGGTGAGCGTAGGAGCTATGCGGGTTGTCCATCTGCCCTGATGCTTGGGGTCGTCGAAAAAACGCCTTCGAAAGCTATCTTGTGTTTGTTCGAGATAGCGGTCTATGGGTTCATGGTCGTTTTTTTGGCGGTAGTAGTCGGCAATTTTATGTTTTAGAATGGCGGTGAGCCAGGTTTTTTCGTGACTATTTCCCTTGAACTGCGCACGGGCTTTGTATGCCGACAAAAAGGTATCTTGCACAATATCCTCGGCAGTTTCGCGGTGATTGAGGCGCAAATAGGCATACGAGAATAAGTAATCGGCGTAGCGGTCTATCCATTGCGTGGGGTCGAGTACGAAGTTCAATGGCGTTGAGTGGCAATTGAGTACAAAGGTAATTCATTCGCGTCTATGAACAAAACTTTCTGTTGATGTACTCATATTTGCAGTGTTTTTAAATATATAATGTATATTCTGTGATTGATTGCTTCATATCTTGCTATGGATTGCTGTTCAAGTATGTATAGTCCTATTTTTGAAACTTTTTACTACTATATGGTGTTATTGTTTCGTAACTTTGCGCCCGAATTGGTGTGCAATATCAATCTATTTTATGTATTTTAAGTCATATTTTATTGTAATTACTTTTATTTGGCTGACAGGGGCTTTTAGCCCGATATCGACCCAAGCCCAATCAGCAGTTAAGCAGGCTACGGATACCCTACACTTATCGCTCCTCCAAGCCCAAGACTATGGCGTAGCGCACAACCTGAATGTATCTAATGCCCAAGCTAACGTACAATATGCCCGCGAAAAGGTCAATGAGCTAAAAGGCATAGCCCTGCCCCAAGTGAGTGGCAATATACAGTATCTCAACAATATACAACTTCCCGCCCAACTTGTGCCCTCCGATGCTTTTTCGGGTCCGCCCTTTTTAGCCCTTGCCAATGGCGATACCCTGCAATTAGCCCAAGCAACGGGCGAACAACCCGAATTTCAACGCCTCACGTTTGGCACTCGAAATAACCTTTCCGTCAATATCGCGGCTAATCAACTCATTTTTGATGGCTCGTATACGTTAGGTATGAAAGCCGTGCGCATGTTTATAGACCGCGCCCAGCATGGTGTTGTGAAAAGCGAAACCGAAGTGCGGCAGTCGGTCATAGATGCCTATACGATGACCCTGCTGGCACAAGAAAATGTGGGTATTTTGCAAAAAAATATCGGCGTACTAAAAAAAATATTGCGCGAAACAACCGAATTTAACAAAGCAGGCTTTGCCGAACAATTGGACGTAGATAGGCTGCAATTATCGCTGTCGAACCTCGAAGTGCAAGTAAAATCAGTACAGCGCAATGCCGAATTAGCCTTGGGACTGCTCAAATTCCATTTAGGAATTGACCTGTCTGCACCCATAAAACTGACCAACTCGCTATCCGATTTGTTGAGCGATACCGAAAAAAGAACTTGCCATACCTATTATGACCTACGTGCACGAGGGCATTGCAAAACGCTACGAAATGAAATCGCTGCAAACCGAAAAGACTTTTGCCGACTTAGACATACAACAAATAAAAGCTAAGTACTTGCCCACCGTAGCGGGATTTTTTCAGACCCAAGCCGCTTTCCAATCCGACGGATTCAATATATTCAAATTTAATAGTTGGATACCCTCTACATTTGTAGGACTACAAGCCAGTATACCCATTTTTGACGGTTTTCAGAAACGCGCTCAAATTGCGCAGCGCGTCATATTGAAAGACCAAGTATTGCTACAAGAAAACCTCATGCAGCAAGTAATAGCTATGCAAGTAGCACAAGCCCATACGCAATACCTCAGTGCCTACGAAGCCTATCGCAGCCAAGAAAAAAATATCGAATTAGCACAAAAAATTTATAACGTTACCCTCACCAAATATAAGGAAGGCGTGGGGTCGAGCCTCGAAGTGACCGATGCCGAATCAAAATTATTCGAATCACAAGCACTGTACGTCAAAAATCGATACGATTTGGTAGCCTCTAAAAATGCCCTTTATAAAGCCATTGGGAGATAATTAGTTATCACAAAATAAAGAATTTTTAATAAAATATTTTTTTTTTAAAACGAAACGAAAATAAATCTCTCATTGTCAGTTATTTATAAAGCTATATCGGTCAAATATTTAGTGCCTGAATGAGCTAATTTAGATGCCGACCAAACCTTAGCCTCGCGCTATAAAGATGTTTTTTTTAATAAAAATTCCCGTAACTATTTGGCATTGTAGGGGAAATGACCATTTCTAATCGAATATGCAGCGATGTCAGGCATTATTAGATAAATATTGCTTATTACCCCATACCCAAACCCCTATACCCTAAATAGTTACAAATTCCCAAAACCAAACTATTACCCTAAAAGACCCATCTATATCCCCAACTCTCTGAAAGAGCAAGGACAAAAATGGGCAAACATACCCAATAACATGAAATACGTATTATTACTTGCCTTTGTGGGCTTATTGACTGCTTGCGGTGCCCAAGCAGATACGGACAAAAGTGGCGAACTCGAAAAATTAAAACAACAACAACAATCGCTCGACACGCAAATAAAAATGCTTGAAAAAGAATTAGGCGTAAAAGCCGATACCAATAGCCACACCAGCAGCAACCGCCGTAGAAGTGGCTGAATTGCAAGCTCAAGCGTTCAAGCATTTTTTAGAAATTCAAGGTACTATCGAAGACAAAGATAATGTTGGCGTTAGTCCCAAGCAACCAGGCATTATCACACAGGTCAATGTCGTAGAGGGGCAGCAAGTAAGCAAAGGCACTTTATTAGCCACGCTTGACGATGCCTTGTTCCAACAGGGTTTGCAAGAGCTACAAACATGTCTCGACTTCGGACGCACTATCGACAGCAAGCAGAAATGGCTGTGGGACAAACAAATAGGCACAGAAGTACAATACTTAACTGCCAAAAACAATGTCGAAACAATAGAGCGCAAATTAGCGACGATGCACGAGCAAGCCGAACTCTACAAGGTGTATGCTCCCATCAGCGGCGTAGTAGATGAAGTGAACGCCAAAGCAGGCGAAGGCGTAATGGTGGGTATGCCCGCGTTTCGGATAGTCAATCTAAACAATGTAAAAGTATCGGTCAATGTAGCCGAAAATTATACGGGCAAAGCCCGCATAGGCAATGCCGTAGAAGTAACACTACCCGACTTGAATAAAACTATCAGCGGAAAAATTTCTAAGGTAGGCACTATAATAAACCCCATCGACCGCACGTTTAATGTAGAAGTAGCTATACCTAACAGCGGAGACCTGCGCCCCAACATGATAGCTATGATAAAACTACAAGACTATGGCAATGCTAATACTATTGTAGTTCCTGTCAATACTATCCAGAACGCCGAGGACGGCAGCTATGTATTTGTAGTGCAGCAAGAAAATGGCACCAGCGTTGCTCGCAAGCAACTCGTCACGACAGGTATGATATATGGTGCCGCCGCCGAAATCAAGTCGGGGCTTAAAATGGGCGATATGATTGTGACAATGGGTTATCAAGATTTGGTCAATGGGCAAGCTATCAAATTCTAATCCCTATAACCCTAAACCCCGCTGCCCGATTTGCGTCTAAATAATATAGCTTGCTCGCTGCCCAAAATGACCCGCCAAGCCACAATGGGTTCTCGACCAAGCAACTCAAATCCATTCTGCCACTTTCAAACCCTATAAATTAGCCGTAAACTCTTTTTATGATGCCCCTATCTCGTTTTTTGTTGCTCACTATTTGCGCTATCAGCCTGCATACCGCCGCCGTGTATGGACAGGGCAAACCAGCAGCCGATGTGCTGATACCTACCGACTTTTCCGCCCTCCGACAGCACGAAGCCGACATGCAAAAGTTGTTTACATTTAATTACTTTTCGCCCAAAATTTATGACACGCTGATGACCCTCGACTCGGTGCAGCGATACAATCAAAACCGCATCAACTATTTAGCCGATTCGATATGCCGCGCCGATACCAAAAAACGCACCGAAGCCAGTAAAGCCTTCGTGCCCAAATTAGTTCAAGCCCTAAAAACGCCCCAATCGTTTTATTATACCTTCGACTCGCTCAAAGCGCGGGGTATGTCGGTGCTTTACCCGCCCGACAATTCGTTCCGCATTATCACTTGGGCAGTGCCACAAAATAAATATACGGGTACCTATACCTATGAATATTACGGTGCTATTCAATACAATTCGCCTGAATTGAAACTGACGGGTTTGGTCGATAAATCAGCCGATATGCCCTCGCCCGATTTTAAAATAACTACGTCCGATGAGTGGTTCGGGGCACTGTATTACAATATTACCCAAGTGAGCCGCTTAGATACGACCTATTATATTTTGTTTGGTTGGGACGGACACAACGACCGCTCGACCAAAAAATTAGCCGATGCACTCTATTTTGCCAATGGCAAAGCATACTTTGGCGCACCTATTTTTGAAGTGCCCAAAGACAATAAATTGGCTATCAAAAAGCGATTTATCTTAGAATACAAAGAGGGTGCAGTAGTATCGCTCAATTTTGATACCGAGCAAAATATGATTTTGTTTGACCAGCTATCCGACGATGAGGACGGCAAGACCACCAATAAAAAGAAAAAAACGACAGGTACGGCGTTCAATTTAGTGCCCGAAGGCAATTATAGCGGTTTGCAATTTCGAGACGGCTTATGGCGATACGTCCCAACTGTCATGCGGGCAACCCTTCATTCAGCCCCTATCGTAAATCCTGTTCTGGGCGAAGGCAGAAAAGCCCACAAAGCCCCGAAAGCAAAAAAGCCAAAAAAGAAATAAAGAAAGTGCCGATTATGGGTAGGGACGCAAGATGCTTGCGTCCCTATTTTTTTTATATTTGTCTATTCTATTGCCTTGCTGTTAGTGCTATATGCGTACCCCAGCAATTTTCGCTTTAAATAATCTACGCTATATAATACGCTGAAAATGAACGATTTGATTTTATTGATAAAATTGCAATAAAAAATTTACAATTTTATAACTCGCTTGCTATTAATAGAATACGAATTGTTAAATTTTAATAGCGGAAATTGCTGAAAATCGTGCATTCCCTGTTATGAACTATTGATTTACAAGGAATTATAGCAATTAATCTCGGTTTTTCAGTACGCTCTAAATAGTTACCCCAAAAAATCAAAAAATAAAGTTCCCGAGATTCCTTTGCTCTGTAAAATTTGGTAGATTTTTTCCACCAAATTTTCCTTGTTTCCTATAAATCTCATCTAATCAAACAAAGTTTTAGGTTTCTCAATTTCGTAATTGGTTATCAAAACTTCCACACTCGCATTTTTCTCACACACCGATGGTTGGTAATTGGAGTTGCTATAATCGGCACGCAGATAATTGGTTTTTAAATAATTATTTGCGTTCGCCCAGTTCGTTAAAATGTCATTTTCTTTGCCTTTGTGTTGTAGAACATTAGACAAAGCAAAACGAATATGTCTTTGGTGTAGGTTTTCTAAAATTTTCAACAATTTACATTCTTGCATTTCGCTCCAACCAGTAAAGCCGCGTTTCCCGTCATTATAAGTGCCCAAACTAATCAAATAGGGCGGGTCGCAATACACAAAGTCAGTTTCGGTTAAGCCTGAAAAATCAAATTGGTCAAAATCGAAACAAGTAAATTGAATATTTATAGCCTGGATTTTGCGCACGAATTGAATGAGATTTGCCCGCATTGTATCGTTAAAACTGCTTCTTTCGCGCCCAAAAGGATTATTAAATTCGTGAGAATTGTTGAAGCGGATTTGATGATTGAACGAGAAAGCCACTAAAACAAATAAGTCCAAAGGGTTTTATACGTATTGTAATGCGCTCGCATTTTTTATAGCCTTCTTCATTGGTCAAAGATAATTCAAACGCAGACATTTGGCGTTTAATGTGTTGTAAGATTTCGGCAAGATTATTTTTTTGAAATGCTTGGTACATTTGCATTAAAAATGTCAGATTATCATTGCAAATTATCGTTTCTGCTATTATGTTTAATCCTACATTACAACCACCTGCAAACAAGTCTACAAAAGTATTTATATTTTTGGGGAACAGAGGTAAAATTTGTTCCAATAGTTTATATTTTCCGCCAATATAGTTTAATGGGGATTTGATTTGTTTTAGGCTTATTTTTTCAACCCTTATTGCTTGCATTTCTCTATTGTTTCCTACAAAGTTACGAAATTTTTGGGTTTATTGTTCTGCATTGTTGTAGAATAAAATGCTAAGGTGTTTGGTGTCTCACGCCTCTTTTTTTAGTTCCGAAACGGCGTACCTTTATCGACATCAGCCATGTCGATACCCACAAAACGCCATAAGGTATCTTTTTTTTCAAAATAAAAACGTATTGCTTGCTCGGCTTGGTTGATTTTCAATCGAGCTGTTGCTTTTTGGTGGTTTATTTGTAGGTCTATTATTTCGTAATGGTCTATCTGCTCCATATCGATATACAGCAATGTGCCCAAGCCGCGTTTGGTGGTATATGGCTGTGCCGCATCGAGGTCGTTTTGCTGCAATGCGTCGAGCAGAAGCCTCGCGCTGCGCTGCACTTCTCGTTCGGCTCTTGCTGCGGGGCTTAGTTGCTCTAATTGTCGGCGGACCCACCCGTTGTTGTTTGTTGTGTCGCAGCGTTCATAGTAGTTGGCATTGTTTGGCGCGTCGGCATTTTGCCCGCAAGCACTACCCAGCAATACTGCTATAGCCATACAAAGGCAGATGGTTCGTTTTGGCATATTGTTTTGGCTTAATTGTCTCTGCCTATTTCTTATTGTTGCATTAAGTTAAACGCCGACAACAAGCCAATATTCCCCTTGCTGGGAGTGTGAGGCGTATTGTCGGCGTTGGGGGGTGTGTGTATAGAATGTTTAGCTCATTAATGGGCTAATACTTGTTGCACTTTATCGGCAGCCTCGCTGAGTAGGATAGCTGAATGTACTTCTAAGCCTGATTCGTCGATAATTTTTTTGGCTAATTCGGCATTAGTGCCTTGCAGCCTTACGATAATGGGTACTTTGATATTACCCATTTGTTGGTATGCCTCTACGATGCCATTGGCTACGCGGTCGCAGCGCACGATACCGCCAAATATATTGACCAAAATGGCTTTTACGTTGGGGTCTTTGAGTATGATACGAAAACCTGCCTCTACGGTTTCGGCACTTGCTGTTCCGCCTACGTCCAAGAAATTGGCGGGTGCGCCACCTGCTAACTTGATGATGTCCATAGTAGCCATGGCTAAACCTGCGCCGTTGACCATACAGCCCACATTGCCATCGAGTTTGACAAAATTGAGATTGCTCCTGCCTGCCTCCACTTCTGTGGGGTTTTCTTCGCTTAGGTCGCGCATTGCCAACAAATCGGGGTGGCGAAATAGGGCAGAGTCGTCAATGCTCATTTTGCCATCGACTGCTACTATGCGGTCGTCGGCGGTTTTGAGCATCGGATTGACCTCTATCATCGATGCGTCTGTTGTTACGTAAGCATTGTATAGGTTAGCGACAAATTTGGTACATGATTTAAAAGCCTCGCCGCTCAAACCCAAATTGGTAGCTATTTTTCGGGCATTATAGGGCATAAAACCCGTTATCGGGCTAATCCATTCTTTATGTACTAAGTGGGGCGTTTCGTGGGCAACTTCTTCGATGTCCATGCCGCCTTCGGTCGAGTAGATGATGCAATTTTGGCTGGTCGAGCGGTCGAACAAGATACTTAGGTAAAATTCTTTGGGTTTAGATTTACCTTCTATATACATATCTTCGGCAATATATACTTTGCTGACCAATTTTCCCTCTTCGCCAGTTTGTTTGGTTACTAAGGTCATGCCCAACATAGCTTGTGCTTTTTCTCGCACTTCATCGATATTTTTGCCAATTTGATGCCGCCGCCTTTGCCGCGTCCGCCCGTGTACTTGGGCTTTGACTATAAAAATGGGCGTATTGGTTTCTACTTGTAATTGCTTGGCACCTGTTATAGCTTCTTCAACGGTGTAGGCTAATTTTCCGCGCTGGACGGGAATACCAAATCGGGACATCACCTCTTTGGCTTGATACTCGTGTAAGTTCATTATTAGTTGGATTGACGATTTTTGATGTTAGATGGACGATTTTAGATAGAAGTGTTCCTCCTTGATTGGTCTGTATATTTTTTTGGGGCGATTTGCTCAAATTTATCTTATCCGTATCGCCACTGTTTCGGTAAAATTAGACCCTGCTACGCTGCTAAACGCCGATACTTGGTCGTCGGTATCGTTGATACTCTTGAACACGAGTTTGGTTGTGCCTACTTGTATTGTGTCGCCGTCGCGCAGAAAAACGCTGCTATCTTTGGTCAAACGCTCTTCGATGCCGTTGATATAGGTGCCATTAGTGCTGGCGCGTCCGCGTGCGTGTGCGCCGTTGTCGTGCAATTCGTAGCGGAATCGGTGCAGATAATCTTTATAAATTTGAATACAAGCATGGGTACGGCTCACATAGTCGTCGTCTTCTATGCGCACGTCTATTTGGTGGGGTCCGTCGGGTCTGCCTATGATATTATCGCCTTCGTAGAGGTCGTAGGTGATGGGCAATTTGTTTTCGGTATGCACCACTAACCAGCCTGCTACTATTTTGCCTGCTTTTTCGGGGTTTTTGTTTTGTTTGACGATGACCGCGCCTTGTGGGGCTTTTTCTACCTTTTCGTCGGGGCGCAGTTGGCTCAATAGATTTTGAATGCCGTCGAGGGCGTTTTTGTTTTCCTGCAATACGTTTTCGACCCGTTCGGGTTCTATGGGTATAACGGGTTGCAATTCGCGCTCGTGTAGTTCGGGATTGTCGATAATAATTTCTTCGGAAGCGGTATTTTCCGATTCGATGTATTTATTGAGCGGATAGTTGCAAAATTTGCAGCGGTATCGCGGAGCTACTACGGGTGTTATTTTTTTGCAGTTATAGCACTGTATTTTTGCCATTGAATATAAAAAAGAGGTAATTGGGAGGTGAATACAGCCCGTTATTGTCGGGTATGGCGGTTTTTAGGGGTTTAATTATCTTTGTGGGTAGTTGTGGTTTGTTTATAACAATATAATTAAAACTATTAATTCGATGTTGTTTTCATGTATAATTTACTGATAAACATACGCTTGTCGCGCAACAAAGAAATATTTGGAGGTTGTTATCAATAAAAAAATATCGCTTTGAATATTTTTGTTATTTGATATCGCTTTTTACGGGCGGAGTAGGTTTTTGTTTGCTGTCGTAGGCATTTACGCTATTGCTTAGGTTCTTAATTTTGTCGGAATGGTTTTGTCCTATCACCGATTTTCGGTCAATATTTGCCATACCTTCTATTGTCCAGTCGCTTTTGGTTTTTTTGTCGAATCGGCACGTATTGCAGATAAAATTTTCTACTTCGCCGTATTGGTCTTTTCGGGCTGTCACGCGCAATACGGTATCGCCTTTGAGCCATAGGGTAGTTTTGCCGCAGCAGCCTGGCGTAGTGCATTTGCGGCTGGCATAGACGGGTTTGGTAAACCAGACGCGGCTGGTAAATCTAAATGTGCGGTCGGTGAGTGCGCCTACGGGGCATACGTCTATCATATTGCCCGAAAAATCGTTATCGATGGCTTTTTCGATATACGTCGAAATTTCGGCATGGTCGCCGCGGTTCATAATGCCATGTACGCGCTCGTCGGTCAGTTGGTCGGCAACAAACACACATCGGAAGCACATGATACAGCGGTTCATGTGTAGTTTTATCTTATCTCCAATATCTATTGGCTCAAAAGTGCGGCGTTTAAATTCGTAGCGGGTTTTTACTTTGCCGTGTTCGAAGCTCAAATCTTGGAGGTGGCACTCTCCTGCTTGGTCGCAGATAGGGCAATCTAAGGGGTGATTGATGAGCAAAAATTCGACCACACCCTCGCGTGCGTCTAATACTTCGGGGCTGGTGACATTGGCAACTTCCATGCCGTCCATGACATTAGTGCGGCACGACGCTACGAGTTTGGGCATAGGGCGCGGGTCGGCATCAGAGCCTTTGGTCACTTTGACCAAGCAGGTGCGGCATTTGCCCCCGCTTCCTTCTAATTTGCTATAATAGCACATGGCAGGGGGCACGAGGTCGCCACCTATCATGCGGGCTGCATTGAGAATGGTAGTTCCGGCGGGCACTTCTATGCTGAAACCGTCAATGGTTACTTTGGGCATGGCAGATTATGAAAGTGACAATTATTATTGTGAGAAAGGGCTATTTTTGCCCTGATAAGGCAATTTTATCGGGCATATACCCACCCTACGACTCTTACAAAACAGTATTTGTATGGCTTTGGTTGGCTGCTGCTCGATTTTGCAGCAAAAATACAACAAAAAGTGCGGTAGCATAGCTTAGGCACAAAAAAGTATGACCATCAATGACGGTCATACTTTTGGCTACCGAATATTGGCGAACTCACAGTAAAATAGGGTAACTATTTAGGGTATAGGGTTTTGGGTATGGGGTAATGAGCAATACTTATCTAATAATGCCTGACATGGTTGCATATTCGATTAGAAATGGCTATTCCCTCCTACAAGGCTAAATAGTTACAAAATAGGACTGCAAGTGATGAGCAGACAATTGATTAGGGTGCAGTTTGCCTCACCTACCAAAATGCTAAGGTTGCTGCTCTATTCCATCGAGTGAAGGGCTACGCGGTTGCCTTCCGAATCAAAAAATATTGCCATATAGCCGTAAGATTCGGCAATGAGGGTTTTGGGTTGTAGCACTGTGCCGCCCGCTGCTTCTATCCGCGATAGCTCGTCGTCTAAGTCTTTCCCGCGCGAGTTGAAGTATACCAAGGTACCGTCGGCAGAGGGCTTGTACCATTCGGCGTGGCGCACCAACGCTCCCATAGCACCTGACGCATCAGAAAAAAACGGAAACCAAGCCATGTCGAGGTCGCCCATCTCGTGGCGTTCTAACTTGACGTTGAATACTGTTTGGTAAAATGTAATGGCGCGTTCCATGTCTGTTACTGGAACCTCGAACCAACCGACCATATTATAGTCCATAATAGAAAGTTATTTAGGTGAAACATTTAGTATTATAAAGCAAAGGTACAAACTTTTTGCCAAATAAAAATGCTTTGTGCGGTTTTTTTTAGTAAAAATTTTATTCTCGCTATTCTAATGGCAGATATGGACCTAAAAACGCTATGAACATGTGTGTCTGTACTCTAATTGCTTGCTTGAATTACCCCAAAATATAGGGCATGACATCAGAAATAGGCTAATCAGAGGCAACCCGAAACCCTTTAAAGTTGTTCTTACTTAATGAACCATAAAACATCAAAATTTTATCATGAGAACCCTTACCATTTGTCTTGTATGGCTGCTGGGTAATACTGCCCTGCTTGCCTGCTCCTTTATTCCATCACCGTTTTGTGCAACTGCGAGTGACTTTCCTACTGCTGTTATTGTACGCGGAAAAATAGTGGCTAAATTTCCAAATGGCATTGATTTACAGGTACTTAATACTTACCGAGGAGACTTGGCTACACAAAGTACCATCACCATTTGGGACGGTCCCGACATCGATTGCAACGGCACCTTCACGGCTCATGCCACCGATTTAGGCGCATTGGATAGTACGGTATTGCTACTGCTGCCCCAAATCGATTCTTTGGAATTGAGTTGGGACGTAATAGGGGATTATCGATGCCTAACCAATTTTTTCATCTATACCCATGCCTTGCCACAAATAGGTAATGATATAGTAGGTGATATTAATGGCGGTTGGCAGAGCTTGCCCGTAGCCGACCTAACGGCTGTCCTAAGTCAATGCACTAACGATATTAATACCCATGTCCAAAGCCCAAGCAATGCCCTGCCTGTTATGAACATCAGCTACTTTAACCATCAGCTACAATTACAAGCAGCCATACCCGATGCAACATTAGCACTATATACCATTAGCGGACAAAAAGTATATCAGCAAGCCGTCAATAGCCAACAATTGGCATACCCACTGCCCGCGTTGAGTAGCGGTATGTATATTGCCTTGCTAAGAACTGCGCAGAGTCGGTATAGTAAAAAAATAATAGTAAACTAAAAACGGCGCAAACTTCGAGCAGTCCTAAAAAGGGCAATAGTGCCCGTCAAAACCTCGTTTTTTGAGTATCTCAATATCGCAATAGGTTAATGCTCATTTGTCGCGCATTAGGGCGATATTTGGTAAAATCGGTATTATTAACACTACCGTCCATAGTTAGGTCGGCAGCGTTGTAGGTATTTGTCTGCCATGTATTGGCGGCGTAGCTATTATAGTCAGTATAATTGATAACGCCATCGGCAAATACATCACCTGCATAGAGCATATATAATCCGTTGCTCAGAACTTGTTGTTCTATACCTGCTGCTTGGGTCTGGGCTGTTGTAAAGTCGTATAATGGGTTTTGGGGCAATACGGTTTGGGCGGTAAGTACTGCCAAGTGGTTGCGGGGGCGCACTGCTATTCGGTAAGACTTACAAGGCTGTGTAAGGGCAAATTCAATGCCGTTGCGCACTCCGTCGGTATCGGTAATAAGCCCGTCGGCGTGTAATAATCCTGCTTTTTGTGCCAACAAACTCGTGTCGGCAGCGTCGCGCAGCTCGACCAATACCCAGTCAGTTACGGAGTCGGGCAAGTCGGCAGGGGCGTTTATTTGTTCTGTACCTACATAATACCAAGGCGCGGCATTAAAGGGCTGTGTGGTGGGAAGTAGGTTGTTTAGTAGCAGGTTGGTGCGCATTTCGTTTCGCGTTGCTACATAACTTCCTTTGTAATCACGCGCACCTCAAATTCTCTGTCTATGTTTTGGGGCAGATTGGGGGCTAAAATGGCATGTGGTACGTCGGGAGAAGCGGCAGAGGCGGTGCGCAAATGCCGCTCGCCTGCATTGACGTAGTAAGAAGCGGCGATCGAAGCGGTATAATTGGCAGATGTAGGTTCGGGTGTATGATACCAATCGCCTTGGGCGCGAGAAGGGTTTAGGTCGAGCAAGATAAAGCCGTGGTCGGTAAGGTTGAGGTATTTTACGTGGTCGTTGGACAATTGGAGCAGGTTTTCGCCTATCGGAAACGGAAAATTGGCAGTTGTAACGCTTGGCGTTATCATCTCTATGCCCACCGAGCCAGCACCAGTATCTTCGTTATAGCTACTGTTGTAGGGCAAATCATTTGCCCACGACGAGTGTATATCGCCTGTTACAACTACTATATTTTGTATATTGTTACTCATAATATGGCTATATAGGCGTTGTCTTTCGGCGGGGTAGCCGTCCCATTGGTCGCCGCTTACAGCTATGCCCAATAGTTCCATAGGAGCCATCATTACCTGCTGCCCGATAAAATGCGTTGTGGGTCGCTCACGGGTTCGGGTTGCCTGATGGGTTGCCACTCCAAATAAGCTTGTATGCCATTGGCTTTGCGCGTTGCCCAAGGTCCTTCTGTGGCGGTATCGTGGTTTTGTGCCCCGTCCGCCCAGGAGTCGTTGCAAGTTTCGTGGGCGTCCCAAACGGAGATGAAAGGAAAATTTTGGTGCAGGCGCATCAAGTCGGGGTCGCGTTTATATTGGCTATGTCGGGTACGGTAGTCGGCAAGCGTTGTTATTTCGAGGTTGGGTTCGTGAGGGCGCACGCCGCCCAGAATGCTGCTCGATGAATATTCGTAGATATAATCGCCTAAGTGAATGACGGCATCTACATCATTGCGATTTACAAGGCGTTCGTATGCCAAAAAGTAGCCCCCCGAATAGTTGGCACATGACACAACCGCCAAGCGCACGTTATTAATAGCTCCTATTGGAGTGGTTTTGGTGCGCCCTGTTAAGGAGTACTTGTCGTAGGCAGAAAATCGGTAGTAATAATAGGTAGCTGCCTGTAGTCCATCGGCATCGATGTGCAGCGTATAATCGTGGGCGGCTTGGGCATAGGTATTGTCCTCGCGCACGATATTTTGAAAAGTCGTGTCGGTAGCTACTTGCCAACATACGCTAATCGAATCGGGACTGCTGCCCGTAGGGGGTGTTATGCGCGTCCATAATATAACACGGTCGCTCATGGGGTCGCCCGAGGCTACACCGTGATAAAACGGAGCTAAGGCAGCTTGGTAGGGTTGGGCATGAGCATTATTCATCGCCAATAGCCCCGCTAAGAGGGCAATTAGGGTAATTTTTGGGTTCATATAGCAACGGTAAGTTTTTAGATGATAGATAGAAAATGCCAATAATTGGAGTAACTAATGCTTGCATATCCTATCAAACGCCAAAATAAGACTTTCTGTGCATATCTGAACATTTTTCGCCATTTTCAGCCTGATGGCCTATTCTTATCTGCCATAGCCAAAGGGACAGAACGGAACGGATAGAATGATTACCCTAAATCTTCTTAGCGCACAATAGCTATCTTAGTCACCTGATGCTGCACACCCGTAGGGTCGGACGAAAAGACTAAATAAATACCCGATGCAGCGGGGCTGCCCGTATAATCTTTGCCATTCCAAATAGCCTGCCCGCCCAAAGAGCGGGTTTCATAGACCAAATTGCCTGCTACGTCCGTAATTTTTACTATTGCGTCTTGCGGCAATCCCTTTATTGCAATGTCGCCCGCATAGTCGGGGCGCACGGGATTGGGATAAACCACTACTTCGCCATGCCCTGCCTCGCCCGCTATCGCATCGCTTTTATAGGCGATAATGCCTTGATTAGTGGCAATATACACCATGCCGCTTTGGTCGTCTATGGCTACGTGGGTGATATAATTCGAAAGCAAGGGGCTGTTTTGGGTAGTAAAATGGTGAATGGTCTTAGTGCCATCGGGCGAAAACAGCCATAGACCGCTTGCCGTACCTACCCATTTGCGATTGGCGGCATCTACGGCAATGCTTGTCACACGCTCGTTTTGCAACAGATAAGCACCTAAGCCGTCTTGTTCTATATAAGGACGAAAGGCGTCGCAGCCCGTAGTCAATACGCTGTATGGGCAGTGATAGACTGCTATGCCATCATCAGTACCTACCCAAATATAGCCGTCTCGGTCTTTGGCAATGGCATAGAAGGCATTGCCCGGCAAATTGCCTTTGCCCTCGCCTGCGGTCAATATGCGATAATCGGCAGCCGATACGTTGTGTGTGGCGGTACTATTGTCGATATAATTAGCGGGGTCAAATACTAATATGCCCGCGTGTATTTGCAGCATCCATACTTGTCCTAAGTCATCAACAGCTATTTCGCTAAATCGGTTGGATTCGCCCGACTGTACTTGGGCAAAGCGAAACGATTTAAAATCGCCATCGGCTTGGCGTAGCATCAAGGGCGCGGGCGACAAAATGCCCGACATCCAGATATTGCCTGCGTCGTCGGTCTGTATTGCGGCGATGCGCACGGCTTCGTCTTCGGGTAGGTTTTGCAAGGGGCGCAATTGCGGGCTTAGGTCGGTGATGAGGTTTTGGCTCACGTCGAGCTGCAATAGTCCATCGTATAGAGTGCCCAAAAACACGCGGTCGGGGTTGGCAGCATCAAAGGCGATACTCAGTACATTGGGTTTGTCGGGCATAGTTGGCACGCTATATTGGTTGAAAGTTTGCCATTCGCCCTCTTTGAGCCGCCACGCGCCTTCATAATTTTCGCCCGTAGAGTTGGCTGCCCCATCAAATTTGTGGTCGGCATTGCCCGCTGCTACCCATAACTCGCCTTGGCGGTGGTAGAGCCTGAATCCTGCATTAGAACGAGGCGTTACGGGGTGTATCGTTTCTGTCCAGCCCTCTTTATGTCGGCGCAGTAGCGATTCCCATTCATCGGCTATCCAATAATCGCCTTGCTCGTCGGCTATTATGTCGGTGGGCTGTGGCATATAGAACCCATCGATATATGATACTTCGCCCGTAGCCGTGATAACGGCAATGCGCCCGCCATTATTGGAGCGTTGTACTACCATCAATCGGTCGGTAGCGGGGCGCAGTGCTTTGATGGTATAGCCCGCGTCGTTCAGTACCAAATCCCAAGTGCCGTCAGTTTGTCGGCGATATAATTGGTTGTCTGCTATTTCGGCATAGAGTTGCCCATTGAGATAGGCAGCATTCCATACTACTTGATTGGGTGTAAGTTGCGGGTCGAGTTGCCAATTGTTATAGTTCCATAGGTCGGTATTGCGGTTGGCGTTAAGCAAACCATTAGGCGTAGCTGCAACAATTTCGTCGGCATTGATAGCTACCTGATAGACGGGTACGCGTTCGCCACCCGCGCCGATAATATAGGTATCTTTCACTTCGCGGGCTTGCAAATCGAGTACGATAATGCCGATATTAGTGGCTAAATAAACATTACTTTCATGGGTCGTAAGCGAATTGACGCTTATTGTCGTACCTATATCGGCGTTTTGCAGGTCTCTAAAATTGGTAATTTTGCCATTTTTATAAAAATCGATATTATTATTGGCATACAAAATCATCAATTGTTCGGATAGCGGGTCGTAAGCCAAATATTTGATATTGAGGTCGCTAAATCCATCTACTTTTGTGTACGTAACTATTTCGCTGCTTTGTTTGTCATAGCTATACAAGGCGGCATCTGTGCCCACATAAATGAGTTGCCCTGCTTGCGCAAGCGTTTTAGCTGCTATATAACATTGGTGGCTTTGCCATTGTCCCATGCGTATAGGGTTAGTGGTTTGGGCTTGCAGAAACGAGGGCGCGATAAGCCCCCAAGCAGTATAGCACAACAAGACGGCAAATAGGCGGCGGCAGGCAAGTATGCAAGCATGATTGCCCGATAGGGATAAACGCATGAAAAAAACTACAATGTTTATTGACAAGTGATTTATTAAAGCGGAATAGAACTGTTTAAACAGCTCCAAGATGGGTATTGGGGCGAGGTATAAAACGCAAAAAACGGCGGTTAGGTTGCCGCCGTAGTTGGGTTATATTATATTGGTAGCGGTTTGCCGATGCGCCAATCGCGTTTTTTGGGGCTATTTTGCATCTCTCAATGCCTTTACAATACGGCTGATGCCTTCGGATAGCGGTATGTGAGCTTGTTGCAATAGCAGGCTGCGCATACGGTCTATTTGTGGCACGCGGCGGCTCATTTCGCCCTCTTTGCGCGGCGGGATATGTATGACAGGCGATTTCGACCCGCATACGTCGATAATAGTTTGTGCCAATTGCAAGACGCTCGTTTCCGTATCATTGCCTATATTGACCACTGCATTGACAAAATGTTGCTCGTAAAAAGCGCGGGTAGTCGCTTCTATATGGTCGTCGATATAACAAAAAGTACGGCTTTGGCTGCCGTCGCCGTGTATAGTAATGGCTTGGTCGGCTAAGGCGGCTTCGATAAAACGCGCCACGACAAAATCGGGGCTTTGTTTTGGTCCGTAGGTATTAAAAAATCGGAATATCGTAAAATCTAAGCCGTATTCTTGGTGGTAAGAGCGGCAGAATGATTCGCCTACGTTTTTGACTACTGCGTATGGCAAGCGCGAGTTGAGCGGTGTGCCGATTTCGTCTTGTGGATAGCTCACCGACTCGCCATATACTTCCGATGACGAGGCGTAAAATACGCGCTGTACGCCCGTATTTTTTGACAGTTCTAATACGTTTTTGATGCCTTGTATGTCGTTTAGCACCATTACGGGATAGCTCAATGTGCGCTGTACGCCCACTACGGCGGCATAGTGAAACACAAAATCGAAACGGCAGGCGCACATCAGCGCGGCAATGTCGGGATATTGGTTGACATCGCACTTCACGAATTTCCAATTTTTATGGCGCGGGTCGGGCAATTTAGCCATATCGCCCGTCAGTAGGCTGTCTGCTATTACGATGTAGTTGTTGGGGTCTTGCACGAGGCGGTCAGCCAGCGAAGAGCCGATAAATCCGGCACCGCCGGTAATAAGTATATTGGGCATGGAAATGAAAAAAGGCGCAAGGCTATATATTCGGGGTATCGCGCTTTACCACTCGAAACTCTCTAAGAAAGCGGTCGTAAAATTACCGCTTCTAAACTGTTCGTTGCGCATTAGCTTGGCGTGAAAAGGTAGCGTTGTTTTAATACCTGTTATAATAAATTCGTCTAAGGCACGCTGCATTTTGGCGATGCTTTCTTCGCGGGTAGCAGCTCTTACGATGACTTTTGCGAGCATCGAATCGTAGTAAGGCGGAACGGTATAGCCTGCAAAAATATGGGTATCGACCCTTACACCGTGTCCTTTGGGTGTATGTAGCTCGATAATTTTGCCGGGGCAGGGTCTAAAATTGTCCCAGGGGTCTTCGGCATTGATACGACATTCTAAGGCATGAAACTTGGGCAAGTACGATTTGCCCGAAATATGCGTACCCGCCGCAATTTTGATTTGTTCTTTGATGAGGTCAAAATCCATAATTTCTTCGGTCACGGTATGCTCTACTTGAATGCGGGTATTCATTTCCATGAAGTAGAAATTTTTGTATTTATCTACCAAAAATTCGATAGTGCCCACGCTCTCGTAATTGATAGCGGAGGCGGCTTTTACGGCGGCATCGCCCATTTTTTTGCGCAATTTTTCGTCTAAAAACGGAGATGGGGCTTCTTCGACCAATTTTTGGTGTCGGCGTTGAATGCTACAATCGCGCTCTGATAAGTGGCATACCTTGCCGTATTGGTCGCCTGCTATTTGTATTTCAATATGACGAGGTTCTTCGATGTATTTTTCGATATAAATGCCGTCGTTGCCGAAAGCGTTGCGTGCTTCGTTGCGGGCATTATCCCAGTTTTGTTCAAACGTTTTTTCTTCCCAAACGATGCGCATACCTTTTCCGCCTCCGCCTGCTGTGGCTTTTAGTATAATTGGGTAGCCTATGTCTTTGGCAAGGCTTTTGGCTTCGGCAAGGTCATTATACCAAGCCGTCCGACCCCGGAATAACGGGCACACCCGCTCGGCGCATGGTGGTTTTGGCAGTTATTTTATCGCCCATTGCCTGTATCATATCGGCGGTGGGTCCTATAAATTTGATACTGTGAGCGTTGCATATTTCCGAAAAAGCGGCGTTTTCTGCCAGAAAGCCGTAGCCTGGGTGTATAGCATCGGCGTTGGTAATTTCGGCAGCGGTCATTATAGCGGGTATATTGAGGTAGGATTGCGCACTTTTGGGCGGTCCGATGCAAATGGCTTCATCAGCAAAACGCACGTGTAGGCTGTCTTTGTCGGCAGTAGAATAGACAGCTACCGTTTTGATGCCCATTTCTTTACAAGTACGTATGACGCGCAAGGCTATTTCGCCGCGATTGGCAATGAGTATTTTTTTGAACATAGAACGAAGTATGTGTGTGTCTATACACAAAGCGAATTTTATCGCTCGTGTTGCTGTATGCGGTGAATAGGTGTTAGATTGAGTAGCCCAATTAACGCAGGCATAGCTGCGCGGGCTGTCGCCCAATAGTTGGCAGCATAGCCCCGATGAGTAGTAGATAGATACTAAGCAGGTTGTACTAAGAACAAAGGTTGGTCGTATTCGACCGACTTGCCGTCGTCGGCTAATACTTTAACGATAGTTCCGCTAACTTCTGATTCTATTTCGTTGAACAATTTCATGGCTTCTATGATGCACAAAACCGTACCGCTGCTTATGGTATCACCTACTTGCACAAAATTGGGTTTGTTAGGTGGGAGCGCGATAAAATGTGCCTATCATTGGGGCTTTTATGGTGATGAGATTATCGGCAGCAGCTGGCGGAGTAGGTGCATTGGTTTTGGTGCTGGGTGCTATGGGTGCTTCTGCGGCTATGGGCGGCGGCGGCACAATAGGCAGTTGAGGCGTTGCTGTTATGGGTAGGGTTTGTACGGCAGCGACTTTGCTCTTTTGAATTGCTTCTGCATAAGCACGGCTACGGATACGTAGTTTTAGGTCGGCATGGTCTATCTTAAATTCGGCTATGCCCGTGCTGTCTAACAGCTTGATGAGTTCTTGGATTTGTTCGAAGGTCATGGCGTAGAAGCGGTGAAAAATGATGGTGTGTATTTTGTCGTTTGAGTGTGTAGGCTCGATTGCTCACATTACCAGGTAGCTCACATGCCCAAACCTTAGATTGGTATCAGTCAATAGGCTTACCGAAATACTTTATGAACGGTTTTTTGTTGATGTGTGTGCGTACACGCGTATATAGGATTTTTGGGTTCATGGTGTTTGATGATTCTATTTGGTATAGGAGCAAAATGATTGGCGAAGCCGAGAATGAGAGGTCGGGATATTTATTGCATATTCCATTTGCCGTCGCCGCAGCTTTTATATCTGTCCGAAAGCGATACATAGGTTTTGGGTAGGCGCATATCTAACCACCGCAGTAGGGTTTCTTGTCGTTTGCGCTGCTCGACTATATTTTGTATTTTGGCATAATCGTCTTTTAGGTTGGCGATATGGGGTTTGGTTCGGGCTATGACGTGTAAGATGTGGTAGGTACGGCTGCCGTCGGGTTCGGTATATTCTACGGGTATGGATATTTGTCCTTGTTGTAGCGTATCGATGATAAAGTAGGTAGTGGGGTCAAGTTCTTTCATCGAAAAGACCGTTGAACCGCGTTGTTGGTTCATCACTAATCCGCCGCGTTTTTTGGAGGTTTCGTCTTCCGAAAGTTTTTCGATGGCTTTTTTAAAGGTCAGCGAATCAGATAATACAAGGCGGCGTATGCTATCGGCGCGGGTTTGGGCATTGGCGAGTTCGCTATCCGATACGGTGGGTTTTAGCAAGATATGCCGCGTATGTATTTGTTCGCCGCGTCTTTCGAGCAATTGTATGAGGTGGTATCCGTATTCGGTTTCGATGGGTTCTGAGAAGTTGCCAGGTTTGAGTTTGAAAGCGGCACTTTCAAAGGCGGGTACAAATTGCCCTCGCCCTACCCAGCCGAGGTCGCCGCCTTTGGCAGCCGAGCCGGGGTCTTGCGAGAAAGCTTTGGCTAATTTTTCAAAGTCTTCGCCGCCCAGAATGCGGTTTTTGAGGTCTATCAGCTCTTGTCGGGTTTTTTGTTTGGCTGCGGAGTTGGTGCGGGGTTTGATGATAATTTCGTCTAATTCTACTTCTGCATCTAAGTAGGGCAGGCTATCTTTGGGTATCATTTCGAAGTATTGTTTTACTTCGGCGGGTGTTACTTTGATGTCGCCGATAACTTGTTGTTGCATTCGCCGTGCCATCAATTGGTCGCGCACTTCTTGTCGGAATCCGTCTTTGATTTGTGCTACTGATTTGCCATAATATTTTTCCATTTCGCTTACTTCGCCGTTAAACAAACCGATGAAGTAATTGATGCGTCCTTCTATTTCGAGTTCTACGTCGGTATCTTCTATCGCGATGCTATCTATTTCGGCTTGGTGGGCAAATAGTTTTTCGAGCATCATTTGGTCTACGATTTGGCATTTGAGGTTGTCATTTGTCATGCCTTGCGCTTGGGCTTGTAGGTATTGCAATTCGATTTCGGAGGTCAGGACGATTTTGTCGCCCACTACACCCGCAATTTCTTCGAGGAGTTGTACTTGGGCATAGGCAGCGGGTTGTGCGATACTTAATAGGCACAAGAGTAGCCACCGAATAGGTTTGAACGAGGTCATAAGGGGAGGATAGTTTGAAATATGCTGGGGGTGGGTTAGGGCAATGCCCTCAAAACACCTCTACCATGCCTTGTTCTAAGGCTTTTTGGTAGCGTTGTTGTAGTATTTCTTGTAGGTTGTGGTGTCGTTGTTGGTGTCGCAGTGCGTCGCGCAGTTGTGGGCGGCAATATTCTATGGGTGCGGTGGTGCCTTCGGCGGCGCGGTCGCTTATTCGGAGCCAATAGCTATATATAGAGTCTGTTGTTTCATATTTTTCTGCCGTATAAAGTTTTCTGTATTTTGTTTGGGCAAGGGCATCAGTTGCCTCAATTCGTTCCATGTCATCCATTGCGGGTTTAGTTGGCATTGGTTGCCATATTGTGCGCAATAGGTTTGTAAGTGTTTGATTACGGTATCTGTATCGGCTTCAAAGAACATTTTTCGGGGCAGGAACTGTTCGGGTGCTTTGCGGTCTGTCACCATATAAGTGGCTTTTAGCGCGTGTTGTTTTAGTTTCCATTCGTCGGCATGTTGGGCGTAGTAGGCATTGAGGGTAGTATCGGCTATGGTGGTATCGGCGGCGGATAGTTGTTTTTCGGCTTCGTAGCGCAATAGCGACCGGCGGTATTCTGCCACTTGCTGTTCGATAAATTGCTGTCGGTCGGGTGGCAGCGAGTCGGCGGTGGCAGTAAGCAGTTGGGCAATTGCCCATTGTTTGATGTGGTAAGCGGCTAATTGGGTGCTATCTTGGTCGGCTACTTGGTTGCTTTGTGCCATTAGGTCGTGTAGCTGGCTGCGATATAAGTATTGTTCTCCTACTCTGGCAATGGCTTCGTCGGCAATGGGGCGTTGCTTGAAGTAGCGGCAACCTGCCCCGCAGCACGCCATACAACAAAACAGCCAAAAAAAACGGATATACATCAGTGGTACTTGATGGGGATAAGCTTAGGGTTTGCCGATAAATGCGCCTAAACCATTTTCGTAGAGCCATTTTTTGGCTTGGGCGATAAAATGGGTTTCGCGAAACTCGTGCCATTGCTGGGCTATATCGTTGTATTGCTTCAATACACGCTTATACGCCGCCGACGGGTCGTAGCTATTCACAGCGGCATTTAGTTTGGTATATACTTCGGGTTCGCCTATATTTTGGATAAATTGGCGGCGCAACGCTTGGCGGGCGGCATCGGAGTAGGGCAATATTTGCAAATAACTTTCGGGCGACTCTTCGATGCTATACATTTCTTCTTCAATGAAATGAATCTTTTCGTTGAGGCTTATCACTCTTAGTTTCTCCAAATCTAAAAAGTGCATATATCCATTACGGCTCAAAGCCGTTGCGACATCATGAATTAGCTGTTCGCGGTCAGCCTGACTAAATTGCGTCTGTTCCATTGCTAAAATAAGGCATAAATTGCATTTCGGGCAACAAAGTTAGCTCAACTTTTCGGGATAAAAAAGTAATTGCAGGATTTATTCCGTTTCGGCTTTAACATTCAAGCCCTTTACTGTTGGCTATATAAGCATTACCATATCCTTTGCACGGCGCCAAAAAATATTTGCGCTGTTTGCTCTTTGTCGTCATAGCTCTTTCAACTTTCCTTTAAAATCGTCGATACAATAATATCCCTTTTGCTGCATCAAAGTTTTGAGTTCCGCTTCGATACGGCTAAAACATGCTGTACCCTCGCGTACTAATGCCGTACCGACCTGTACCGCCGATGCGCCACACAAGATATGCTCAAACGCATCGATACCTGTGCGCACGCCACCACAGCCAATAATGGCTATATCGGGGCGCAATAGCGTATAAAACTGTCGGACATTGGCAAGTGCCGTAGGTTTGATATAATCGCCGCCCAAGCCCCCAAATCCGTTGCGCGGCTTGATGACGACTTGCTCGCTATGTGGGTCGATGACTAAGGCGTTGCCTATGCTATTGATACACGTAACAAAGTGGATAGGATATTGGTTGAGTATGGCGGCAGTTTCGTTAAAATGGGCAATATCGAAATAAGGCGGAAGTTTTACGCCCCACACTTTATTCAGGCAAAGCGGAGCTACTTGGCGCAGCGTTTCGTTGGTATGCTCCATATCATAGCCCGTTTGGGGCTTACCCGGTACGTTGGGGCACGACAGATTGAGTTCTATAGCATCAATAGGCGGGGTCTTGCCCAATGCCTCTATCATCATCAGATTATCGTCGAGCGATAAGCCCGATACCGATACGAAATAGGGCTTATCGCGGTGCGGGCGCACGGCGGCGTATTTGGCATAATACTTATAACCTTCGTTGGGCAAACCCATAGAGTTAAAACTGCCCCATTCGTTTTCGTAGTAGCGCGGCAGCGGATTGCCTGCCCGATAGGTAGGCGTACAACTCTTCGATAATATTGCACCCGCCGCGCTCTCGGCTAATGCGTCCAATTCGGCGGCAGTAACGCAGCGTGCGCCCGATGCGTTGTAAAGGCAAGATGGCAAGGCTATATCGGCAATATAAGTACGGAGCATAGTGAGGAGTTGGAAGTATAAATATACGATATTAATAAGGGTCTACGTCTATTTGGATAGCCACCGATTTATAAGCGTCTTCGCGGAGAAATTGGGCTATTGAATCGCGCAGGAAACGCTTGTATTGGCTTAGTTGGGCGGTGTTTTTGTCCAATTTTATCATCAATTGGCGCAAATAATAGTTGCGCACTCGCGATACTAAGGGCACGGTAGGACCCAATAAATGGTCTTTGAATACGGATTTGAGTATTTTTGCCAAATCGAATGCGGCTTGGTTTGCCGTATCGGGGTCGGTATGTTTGATAGTGAGGGATATGATACGGCTAAACGGCGGATAGTGATAGCGCATTCGGTCATACATTTCATTCACAAAAAAACTATTATAATCGTTGTTTAGCACAAAATCCATTATTTTTTGGTGGGGCGTATAGCTTTGTATCATCACCTTGCCGCGTTTTTCGCGCCTGCCCGCCCTACCGCTTACTTGCATCATCAAGGAAAAAGCCCGCTCGATGGCGCGAAAGTCGGGAAAATTGAGCAATTGGTCGGCACTTACGATGCCTACTACGCTCACGTTGCCAAAATCGAGCCCTTTGGTAATCATCTGCGTACCGACTAAGATTTGTATTTTGCCCGCTTCAAATTCGCCGATAACGCGCTCGAAACCCGTTTTGCTATTGGCTACTTCCAAATCGAGCCGCCCTATTTGGGCTTCGGGGAAATAAATTTGCAGTTCGTCCTCTATTTTTTCCGTGCCAAACCCTTGTATGCGTAGGTCGGTACTGCCGCACGAGTCGCATACCGATACCAATTTGCGTCGATAGCCGCAGTAGTGGCAGCGCAATTCGTTGGCAAATTTGTGGTAGGTAAGCGATACATCGCACTGTACGCATTGCGGCACCCAAGTGCAAGCATCGCAGGAGATATAAGGCGCGTAGCCACGGCGGTTTTGGAACACAATGGCTTGTTCGTTCTGTGCCAGAGCGTTGCCGATGGCTTGGAGCAATGCCGCGCTAAAATGCGATTTCATACCACCTTCGGCTTGTACTTTGCGCAAATTGACTACTTCTATTTCGGGTGCTTCTACGCCGCCGTAGCGTTGGGTCATCGTCACCAATCCGTATTTTTTGGCTTTTACCGCATTAAAATAACTCTCTATCGAAGGCGTAGCCGAGCCTAAAATAGTTTTGGCTTGGTGTAGGGCGGCTAAGTAGATGGCGGCATCGCGGGCGTGGTAGCGCGGCGCGGGGTCGTGTTGCTTATACGAGGAGTCGTGTTCTTCGTCAATGACCACCAATCCCAAATTGTTGAACGGCAAAAACAAAGCAGACCTCGCGCCCACAATAGCCCGATATTGCCCGCTCATCACCTTATGCCATATTTCTACGCGCTCTTGCTCGTTGAAACGCGAATGATAAATGCCAATATCGCTGCCAAACACGCGGCGCAGGCGGCTTATCATTTGGGTGGTCAGGGCTATTTCGGGCAATAGATATAGGGCTTGTTTGCCGCTATCTATTGTTTCCTGCATCAGTTTCATGTAGAGCTGCGTTTTGCCGCTCGACGTTACGCCGTGCATCAGTACCACCGATTTGTCGGCAAGTTGGATTTTGGTGCTATTGAGCGTAGCTTGCTGTTCTTCGCTCAGGTCGTATGAGGTGGTTGCATCGCCGTATTCATCTTTGGTTCGGCTCACTACTTGTTGGTCTTCCTCAAAAATAGATTTATTAACCAAACCTTTGTATGCCGATTCGCTGCCTTCTATTTTTTCAAACAAATTGCGCTTTTCGACCCATATCTGCCGCGTTATCGCGCTGTAATGGATATATGCCATTAGCAGTTCTAATTGCTTGGGGGCGCGTTTTAGCTCGGCAAACAAAGCGGCTAAGGCGGTTTCTTCGCGGTAGGCATCGGCAAGCGTCACTACTGTCACCGTCTTGGGTTTGTATCGCTCTATCAATTCTTCTTTGACCAAGATAACGCCTTTGTCGAGCAGCGATTTGATAATGCTCAATACATTTTTGAGGTCTAAAATGTCGCGCATCTCTTCGATACTGATTTCCTCGTGTGTCATCAGGGCTTCGGCAATCAGATATTCGCGGTCGTCGAGCAGTGATAGGTCGCGGTTGAAAGTTGGATTGGCGATAAATTTGGTTTCGCTCGACAGGCGCAGGGCAGTAGGCAGGGCAGCTACCATCACCTCGCCTTCGGTGCATAGGTAATAGTCGGCTATCCATTGCCAAAAGCGCAATTGCGTATCCGTTACAACAGCTTGTGTGTCTAATACATCTAAGATAGGTTTTAGGGTATATTCGGCGGGTGGGTCGGCATCAAATATTTTTTTGACAATGCCCGAATAGACTCGTTTAGCCCCGAACTGTACCGATACGCGCTTGCCCGCTATTATATCGGCTGCCAAGTGTTCGGGTACAGCGTAGGTATAGGTCTGCGCCACCGACAAGGGCAGTATGATATGGGCTTGTAGCATGGTGGTATTGTTCAAATTGGCAAAATGACCAAAACGGCAATTTGCCCAACAAAAGACAGTCGTATTTTAGAAAAATCGGTATATACCCCAAGCGATAAGGGCAATTAGCCCAACGACGAGCAGTACTAAACCTGCAATGATTAAGCCCGCTTTCCAGCGCGGTATAGCATTGACCATCACAACGCGGTACAATTGTTGTACAGCGGGGTCTTTTTCGTCTAAGGATTTGACATAATCATAACAAGCCCAAGCCTTGGGCATGTTTTTGGTATAGGCATAATATTCGCCCATGACCGAATAAAAATTGAGTGCCTCGCTTACATGAAACACCGTGCGCTGGGGATACAATTCTTTTAGGTCAAATTTGTTGTTGAATACCGCCGCTACTTCGTTCCATTTCTTGTCGCGCATCAACAAACGGGCATAACTCATTTTAGAAAACATATAGTTTGGCGCATTTTGATAGCTGCGCACTACTACCGCTTCTGCTTCCTTCTCGTTTTTTACTTGCGAATAGCAAGCGGCTAATAAGTTGTATAACAAACCTATTTTGGGGTTTTGTTTAATCCAACGTTCCAATTTTTCGATAGCTCCATCGGGGTCGGTTGCCATTGTTTTCATCACTTTTTGCAAATCGGGTATGATAGCAGGCGGCAACGGATTGTCGGGGATATTGATTTGTTGTGTGGTGGTGCGGATATGGTTAAAAGTAAGGACAGGTGTGTCTGACATGCGGCAATAATAGGGTTTTCGGTGAAAAAAGCGCGGCAAAGGTACGACACGACTATCGAAAAACGATAAATATGGCGCACGTTTTTTGGCTTCGTGCTGCGGGTTATCTGATAGGCTTGTGACAGCGGCACTTACTTGGGTGTAAAATGGTGCTTTCTCGCCTGCTTTTCGTTTATTTTTGAAAACATAGCCCCACTATGCCTCCAAAAATAAGCCTCAATCAGCCCAAAAATCCCTCTTTTTCCGCTCCAACCCCGCCACTGCCACAAGTCTAATTTACTTATACCGCCAAGGGGCGTATCTATTACTGCGTTTTCAAACGTGGGTCTAAGGCATCGGTCAGCCCCTCGCCGATGAGGTTAAATATTGTAACCGTAATAAATGTGGCAAAGCCAGGGAATATCGCTAACCACCATGCCTGAAATTTGGTACGTGCTAAATTGAGCAACGCGCCCCAGGTGACCTCTTCTGCCGATACGCCAATGCCTAAAAACGACAAAAATGCTTCTGTAAGGATAGCCGATGCTACCCCAAAAGCAATAGCTATCAATACGGGCGTAAGGGCGTTGGGTATAGCGTGGCGAAACAAAATGCGCATTTCGCTGAAACCCATTGCTTGGGCGGCTTCGATAAATTCGAGGTTACGCACGCGCAACAGCTCGGCGCGAATAAAACGCGCAATGCCCGTCCAAGAAATAAACCCGATAATGACCATTATATTAAATACCGACGGCTTGGTGATAGCCACAATACTCAAAATGAGCAATAAACCCGGTATCGAATTGACAACTTCTATGAAGCGCATAACTAATATGTCGGCGGCAATGTTCACTTTTTTGCCTAAAATAGGCACACGCCGCAGCGGGGTCGCCAGCAAATTGCCCAAGGCAATACTTGCTATTACGATGAGTATGCCTAATGCTAATTGCCATACCGCCTTACCCTCCTGAACGCCTTGGCTAATGGCAAAAGAACGCGCGATAAAGCCGTAAAAAATGCCCGCTAATAAGCCCAAAAAGCTGAGTAATAGCCGTATGCGCGACACTTTGAGCCGATTATCGCCGAAATAACCCGCTAAGGCACCCATTAGAATGCCAATAACTGAGGCTATAGACATAGCAATAACGCCTACCGATACGGCAATGCGCGTGCCGTGCACCATACCTGCCGCCACGTCTCGCCCCAACTCGTCAGTGCCCATCCAATGCCGCCATTGCGGGCTTCGGAGCTTGCGCTGCTCGTCGAAGGGTCCAGTAAAATTGCGGTTATATTTGTCTATCGTGGTTGAAGAGTAGGGTATGGGCGGGAAAAGGGCAAAATCGTACTTGTGCTCTGTCCATGATTGGGTTACGAAACGTTCGTTCCATGATGCCAAACCCAATTTGACGGCATATTGGCGCACTACGGGAAACATTGTTTGCCCATCTAAACGGCAGACTAATGGTTTTTCGTTGGCGATAAAATCGGCAAAAACGGCGATGAACAGTATCGCCCAAAAAAAGCGCAAAGCCCATACCGCCAAGCGGTTTTTGGCAAATTGGCGGCGCACGTTTGCCCAATAGCTGCGGTCAGTGGGGCGGTCTTGGATTTGTTGCGCGATAGCGGATTCGGTCTTTTTGCGAAATAACATAACTATTAAGGGTGCGTTCTAAGTCCATCTTGCTCATAAGAGCGGCTTTGGGTTTGCAAAGTGCAAATGTAGGATTTATTTAGCGCATTTTGCCTTGTATCGGGCGTAAAATTTGCGCCATCAACCCAGAATGCCTATCTTTAAGTGCGATAGAAGCTACATTTCTTGCCGAGCTTGGGTATCGTATGACCCGATGTTAAACTCTTCGTAGCAAGTGAATTTTGGGCATCAAGTTGGGTGAAATGAGGCGCAAGAGATAAATACATCGCCACTTTCAAAAAAGTAACGAAAGATATACAAATATCAAATAGAATCTGCTATCTTGTGGCGGCTTAACTCTCCGTAGCAAGTGAATTTTTTGAGTATCAAACCGAAAACCACCGCCAACAATACACAGCCGTCCATAACCCACATCGGTGGCGCAGGGCGAAATTCGGGCGAACCTCCCGCGCGAGGGCATACGGCGGCTGTGCGGACGTTGGCGAAAGCCAAAACCACTAAATCCCATTTTTTCACCGAAAAACAACCTCATCGCATGAAAAAGTTTAACCAACAATTGCTCATCCTTTCGGGTATCTTAGTCCTTGCAGTAGGCTGCATGACCTTTGGTGCCCAAAAAGCGCGTATTGAGCAAGTAAGCCAGCAGACCTCAAAAACAGACACCGCTGCTTTACCCCCTCCTGCACCATTAGACGCTAATGGCGTATTGCCGCGACATTTCCAAGCAAAGCCGAACCCCATGACCCTCCAAGAAAAAATAGACGAAGCCGACATAGTGGTAGAAGCAAAAGCGGTAGCCTACCGCGAATTTAACCGCACCTCTGCCGATAGTGTGCGTACTTCGTATTTGTTAGTCGTGTATAAGGTCTTTAAGGGCAATGTAAAAACCGACACCATAGAACTAACCGTACGGGGCGGGTTTTATGAATCTATAGAACCCGATGACGAATATATACCAGGCATCAAAAACCCTTTTGCCGGACAAAAGTTAACCAGTTTTGCAGAAGGTAAAACCTTTGCCCTCCACCAATACGGCACTTTTTTCCTGAAAAAGAACCCCAATCCCAAAGAGCAGTCTGCGTTTAAACAGATACCCAACAAATACAAATATATTGCCCATTGGCATAGAAATTATTTGTGGTATGAAAATATAGGTATGTATGTAGATGATGCACATTTGGTGATTGATGATCCAAAATTATTTTATAGTGACAAAAATCCATTAATGCGTTTTTATAAAGACGTTCAAAAAATAACGGGTAAAAAATACAGGGAACGGGTGCCTTTGTACAGCAAAAAAAAAGACCAAACAGGGCAAATCAACAAACAGAGTGACGAACAATTGGTGATGACTATTACGGGTTTTAGTAAAGACAGCGTACCCGCAGGCACCCAAACGCCCTTATCGCATTTAACAATTTATGGCAGCGGTTTTGGAACAGTTAAGGGAAGGGTGCGTTTCAAAAACGCCAATAATGGAGGTGCGAATGAAGTAACCATATCTGTCAAAGATATTTTATTTTGGTCAAACGACAGTATTAGGGTACATGTACCCTCTATGGGCGATACGACCCAATTGGATAGGTGTGCAGGGAATGGGGCGATTCAGGTTTTAAAGCTATCATTATCAGGTACTCCCACCGACAGCATCACGTCTGCTATGGGCATAGTCGTGCCGTATAGTATCAAAAATACTTATGCAAGAGGCAATTACTTCCGCCCGAAGCTATTAGGTCCGCACAATGGCGGCTATACCGTAGCGTATGACAGTAGTTTTTACAACAACAAGCCCGCTTTGGCGGCATTTAGGCGAGCTTTGCAGCAGTGGCGTTGCACCACAGGCATCCATTTACGAGAGTATTGCGAGAAAGCACGCCCTTTTTGCGATACGGTAGGGCAATCGGGCTTTGTGCGGGTAGGTTTTGCCAAAAATTGTTTTGGTTTTAGCGGACAACCCATTTTACCCTTACTTGCCTATTATCGGTCTAGAACATAGAAAAACGGTAACTATTTAGGGTATGGGGTTTTGAGCTATGTCTATCTAATAATGCCTGACATCGCTGCATATTCGATTAGTTCCCCCTACAAGGCTAAATAGCTACGAAAAACGCTTTTTAAAATCATTTTTTCACCGAAAAACAACCTCATCGCATGAAAAAGTTTAACCAACAATTGCTCATCCTTTCGGGTATCTTAGTCCTTGCAGTAGGCTGCATGACCTTTGGTGCCCAAAAAGCGCGTATTGAGCAAGTAAGCCAGCAGACCTCAAAAACAGACACCGCTGCTTTACCCCCTCCTGCACCATTAGACGCTAATGGCGTATTGCCGCGACATTTCCAAGCAAAGCCGAACCCCATGACCCTCCAAGAAAAAATAGACGAAGCCGACATAGTGGTAGAAGCAAAAGCGGTAGCCTACCACGAATTTAACCGCACCTCTGCCGATAGTGTGCGTACTTCGTATTTGTTAGTCGTGTATAAGGTCTTTAAGGGCAATGTAAAAACCGACACCATAGAACTAACCGTACGGGGCGGGTTTTATGAATCTATAGAACCCGATGAAGAATATATACCAGGCATCAAAAACCCTTTTGCCGGACAAAAGCTAACGGGTTGGTCCGAAGGTAAAACCTTTGCCCTCCACCAATACGGCACTTTTTTCCTGAAAAAGAACCCCAATCCCAAAGAGCAGTCTGCGTTTAAACAGATACCCAACAAATACAAATATATTGCCCATTGGCACAGAAATTATTTGTGGTATGATGGCTACGAACTTAATACAATAGGTCCAGATATGTGTACTGAACACAATAAAGAAGTATTAGAAAGATACTACGGTCTCCTAAAAAAGCTAACCACACGAAAATACAAAGAGATAAATTCATTGTGTAAGAGTAGCAGTGGCGAACTTTTGAACAACAAACAAAGCTATGAGCAATTGGTAATGGCTATTACGGGTTTTAGTAAAGACAGCGTACCCGCAGGTACTCAAACGCCCTTATCGCACTTAACGATTTATGGTAGTAGTTTTGGGAACTCGGTCGGCGAAGTGCATTTCAAAAACGCCAATAATGGAGGGGCTAACGAAGTAAATATTTCTGCTAAAGATATACTTTATTGGTCAGACGACAGCATCAGGGTACATGTGCCTTCTATGGGCGACAGCACACAGTTAGATAGAGGTGCGGGGAGTGGCGTGGTTAAAGTGGTCCGCGCCCAAACTCCCACCGACAGCGTCACGTCTGCTATGGGCATAGTCGTGCCGTATAGTATCAAAAATACTTATGCAAGAGGCAATTACTTCCGCCCGAAGCTATTAGGTCCGCACGATGGCGGCTATACCGTAGCGTATGACAGTAGTTTTTACAACAACAAGCCCGCTTTGGCGGCATTTAGGCGAGCTTTGCAGCAGTGGCGTTGCACTACGGGCATCCATTTACGAGAGTATTGCGAAAAAGCACGCCCTTTTTGCGATACGGTAGGGCAATCGGGCTTTGTGCGGGTAGGTTTTGCCAAAAATTGTTTTGGTTTTAGCGGACAACCCATTTACTTAGGTGCTACGGCAACAAGGATCACGAAAGCCTGTATCAACACAGATACCACCCTATACGTACTCGGGCAAGACTTGCTTTTTGCCGACCCACCACAATCGGGTTTTACTTGGCATTTTGATAGTATTCCGTCTACGGATTCTAATAAATACGATTTTGAGACAACTGCCCTGCACGAATTGGGGCACGTTCATTTGTTAGACCATATCAACGACCCAAGCAAAAATCTATACTACGGACAGCCTACATGTAATCAGCCCAATGCCAGCATTCGAACCTTGTCGCCATCTAACGAAATAGCTGGCGGCGATTTTGTTATGGGGCACGACACTCTACCAAACCCGCTATGCCCCCAGTTTTTACCCATGCAACGCATAGTTGATTGTGTGCTGCCCGCCGTGTGTCCGCCAAGCGGCACTTGTTCCATCGAAGACCCCGCTTTGTTTAACCAGCCTATCCTTACCCTTACTTGCCCATTATCCACCGAATTGCCTACGTCCGGCGGATTGTTTGGCATCTTGTCTTCCACCCCGATTGGTATCGCTGCATCACATACCTACAACGCCGCTTATACTTACGAGTGGGATTTTGGCGCAGACGCGACCATTTTATCGGCTACAAACACCAGCGACTACGGTCCTCATGAAGTACTATGGGAGACCACAGGTCTCAAATTTGTCACCTTAACGGTTTATAACGGCAATAGCTGTTATGGTGTTGCCGAAACGATTTGGGTAAATGATTGGCAAGATTGCTCCGACCCCTTATTCAATAGTTTTGTATCGGATATTGTGCAACCTACTTGTAGCCTGCCGCAAGGTAGTTTCATGTTAGCCAATAGTCCGTTGGTAGGTACTTTGTGTTATTATTACCAAATTTATCACAACGGCATACTCCTATACGAGGGGACGGGAACTGGTTCGCCGCTTCTATTCGGCGACTTAGTGCCCGGCACCTATACAATAGCAGTAGAAGACCATATATCGGGATGTTTAAGCACTGAACAAGTAGTAATAAACGAAGTTCCTGCTGGCAGCGGCAAAACCGACGACGAAACGCCTTGCTTCATCGACCTACGCATGCGCGACAACGACTGGGACACAGGGCAAGAACCCAACTACTCGGCAGGGGTGGACGGCGACTTTGACGACGACGAAATTTGGGAGATATACTCACCCGACGACTGGGAAGACATTTGGTATAGCCCCGACCTGTGGAACTGCGACGAAGACGAGAATTGCCCACCCACGGAACTGCACAACCCACGCGCTACCGTCGTGAACAAATTGGGATTTACCATCTACAACGCCCACCCCGATTTGGTTTCAGACCCCGCACAATTGCATCTATATTATACCTTAGCCAATACGGGCGAGGCTTGGCCAGACCAATGGATAGATTATAACTATCTGAGTTCCGACAGCATTAACTATTGCTATGTGGGCGACGAAATAGTAAATAGCCCTGTCGCGATTCCTGCCATAGACCCGCAAACGACCCATACGAGTTGGGTCACTTGGTCGCCACCAAATTTTGTAAACGACAGCTATCCGTTTTATGCCAATCCTGATTCTTGCGGACTTAGCACCGAAATAGACCCCGCCGACGGCGAACCCAAGTACGAAATGTGCCTCTTGGCACGCTTAGAATCGGTGCAAGACCCTATAATCAATGCCGGAGAAAGTGCTTCGACACGCGATATTGTCCTCAACAGCAATAATATCGTTACCCGAAACACCTTTTTGATAGACCCCGCCTTGGGACCTGGTGGCGGAATATCGCCCATTATAGCAGGGCAACCGAGTATTATATTAGTAGCCAATAACAACGATGAAGTTAGAAATTTAGACATCTTGTTCGATAAATTTACGAGTGGTTCGGTTGATGCCTTAGAAAACATATTAGAAATCAGTTTTGTGTTAAGCCCCGAACTATGGGAAAAATGGCAAAGTACAGGCGCACAAGGCGAGGGAATACAAGAAATAGACACCCGCGAAGTAAAAATAACGAATATGGAAACTGCCAAGTTGTTAGACATACCTTTCGACCCACGCGAGTTTCAGCCCTTTGCCATCAAAGTAACTATTTTGACGAGCAGCGGCAAGCGCGAAACCTTGAACTATTTGCCCGACAATTTTGGTTTTCGCATTACGCACCGCAGTAGCGACGGCAGCCCGATAAACAAACCCAGCAATTGCTTGTTTTATGTAAATGACTTAGACAAACAAACGCAAACTGCACACCTATTTACAGACAGTCTCCATTGTTCGCACAAGCCGTTGAGAAGCAGTATGAATGTACAGTTTTAATTAGAAAAAGAAGAATCCATAACGCTTGTGTTGTACGATTTGCAGGGTCGTTTGGTAAAAACAATTCAATCAGTACCATTTTAGCAGCAGGAACGCACAATATTAGTGTCAATAGCGGCGATTTGTCCAATGGGGTGTATATTTGTTCTTTGATTACCGAAACCAAGCAGTTGAACGAAAAAGTGGTGTTGGTGAGGTAGGAAAAAATAAATTCGCCTAACAAGGCATAGCCGACGAGACTGCGCCCTGCGGAGGTAAATTGCTTCGTAGCGAGTGAACTTTGCGCATCAAGTTAAGCGAAATGTAGCAGAGGGACGGTTTATTCTTTCGTAACAAGTGAATTTTTTGAGCATCAAACCGAAAACCACCGCCAACAATACACAGCCGTCCATAACCCACATCGGTGGCGCAGGGCGAAATTCGGGCGAACCTCCCGCGCGAGGGCATACGGCGGCTGTGCGGCTCACGGGGGCGCGAGTAATATACTCAGGTTATTTTTTTTACTCAAAATTAAAAACCCAAACCACTATTTAGATTGCGAATTGTTAAATAAAGTTTAGTGATTTTTTGAAAATTGCAAATGTCTGTGAATCAACGATTTATCGATTTATTTGCGGGTCATAAAATTGCTAGAACTTGATAAACAATATAATAAATACCTATTTTTTTTATTTAACCACCAATAATTACCGCTTTTTTCTTACCTACATGCAAAAATGATGATTTGGTTTGCCGCTTGCCTTCTAATTAGCGGCGCGTTATGGGCGCAGGGCACCACCGCCAAAGGTTCGGGCGATGGTATAGATTTTAATCGCGTGCGCTTTGGCTTGATGGTTGCGCCTACATTTAGCTGGCTCAACGTATTAGATAGCGACTTTGAGGGCGAAGGCTCTCGCTTGTCGTTTTCGTATGGCTTGCTGCTCGATTATGGCTTCGCCGACCGCTATGCTATCTCTACGGGTATCGTTGGCGTACCTGGCGGCGGCAATTATAGCAACGACTCGACAGGAACCATCAACCTGCGTATGCGCTATTTGCAAGTGCCCATTTACTTGAAACTGCGTACCAACCAATTTGGCAAGTTCACGCCTTTCGGACAAGTGGGTATAGCTCCTTCCTTTGCCCTCAGTAGTCGCTACGACCAAGAAAGTGCAAATATAGACAACGAAAATGCCAATGACCTCACCAAGCCCATCAATTTTTCGATAGGCGGAGGCGCGGGTGTGGAGTATGCCATAGGCGATAATACGAGTGTGTTTGTGTCGCTCGATTACCAACACGGGTTCTTGAACGTAGTTGATAATATTGATGATAAAATGACCAATTCTAATTTTGCCATCAAATTGGGCGTTTATTTCTAAACCGACCCAGCACCCAAACAGAACTAAGCGCAGAGGTAATCATTTACCTTTGCGCTTAGCTTCGTTATAGGATTTTTTCAGGTTAGTGGCTTCTTTCTCTTAATAAATGCGATGCTCATTTGCGGGCAAACTGCTCAAAACTAAAAATAACATTCCGAATTGGTCACATTACTTTTTGTACATCGGCAAATGTAAAATGCCCCACATCTGCAAACGGTGCACTAAGGAGGTGCGAAGTACGCCCAAGCCATATTGCATACTGCGCTTGAAATTGATAGACGATGCCTCATCAAAATACTTGGTAGGGCAAGTAATTTCGGCTATTTCAAAGCCCGCATAAAAAATTTGTGACAACATTTGGTTGTCAAACACAAAATCGTCCGAATTAGCTTCGTAGTTGATGCCTTCTAATACGCGGCGCGAAAAAGCGCGGTAGCCCGTGTGGTATTCTGATAGCTTTTGCCCGATAAGCACATTTTGGAAATAGGTCAAAAAACGGTTGGCAATGTATTTGTAGAGTGGCATCCCGCCCCTGAGTGCGCCCATACCCAAAATGCGCGACCCCAAAACAACATCATATAATTCGTTAGCAATAATATACGATATAGAGGGTATTAATTTGGGCGTGTATTGATAGTCGGGATGTACCATAATCACGATATCCGCACCTATGGCGAGGGCAGTATTGTAGCACGTTTTTTGGTTGCCGCCATAGCCTTTGTTTTTGTCGTGCCTAACGACATGTTTGATCCCCAAGGTGCGGGCAACTTCGGCGGTATTGTCTTTGCTATGGTCATCGACGAGTATCACCTCATCGACCAAATCAAAAGGGATTTCGCCGTAGGTGCGTGCTAAGGTTTGTGAAGCATTGTAGGCGGGCATGACCACTACTATTTTTTTGCCGTTTATCATACGTAAATGGGTTTTGTGGGTGCAAAAAGAAATATTTTGGGCGACATAAAAAAGCATTGTGGCAATTTTTGACAAAAAAATTACGCCCCGACGACCTCAATAGGGTTGTCAGGGCTATCATACAAAGATATTTGGGGCACACGATGCGATTGTTTTCTCGTAGTAATCATTGGCTATCAGTTCTAAGCGATACAAGTAGCAGAACTTCTACAAAGTTTAAATGTGCATATCTAAGCCAAAAAACACAAGCGTAGTACAGGTCTATTTGACGCGCGTCCAAATATTGCTGCGGCTCAACCAACGCATACCCAATGCGTAGCCCGTAAGGGTAAGCGTACCGTTGGCATTAGCTTTGATATAGCCTGAGTAGGACTTGCCACTCCGCGAGTCGTAGAGCGTGCCACCCGACCATTCGTTGGCTTTGGAGTCGTAGGCAAAATTTTCTAAAAAGGTCATATTCATTAGTGGGCGCGTGCGCAAGGCGGCGTTGGTGTTTTTGGCATCTTTGCGCGGCTGCCCTTTTTCGTCAATGGGTTTTTGTAGCCATACAATTTTGGCACAATATTTAGCGCCACATTTATATATTTCTACTTGTGCATCTTTTTCGGGCACGAGCCAAGTACCGAGGATAGCATCGGGATTGCTGGCAAACAAAGCCCAAGAACTGCTTAGTAACAAACAACTTAAAACAAAAATACGGAGCATACGGTTAAAAATTATGTTTTTGTAATACAATAAAAGTCTTGATGATGAGAGGGGATATTCCTTGAACCATTAATTCATTTTTTGGGCATCGGCTAAAAATTTAGCCAGTCCTATGTCGGTCAGGGGGTGTTGGAGCAGACCCAAAATGGCATCTAAGGGGCAAGTAACCACATCGGCACCTACCTCGGCACACTTGACAATATGTAGCGGGTTGCGGATAGAAGCGGCTAATATCTGGGTATTGGCTTCGTAATTGCCATAAATACCTACGATTTGTTCGATTAGCCCGACACCGTCCCATGAGGCATCGTCGATGCGTCCGATAAATGGCGATACGTAGGTGGCTCCTGCTTTGGCGGCTAAAAGGGCTTGTCCTGCCGAGAAAACTAAGGTGCAGTTGGTTTTGATTCCTTTGCGGCTAAAATAGGTAATGGCTTTGATACCTTCTTTTATCATCGGTATTTTGACTACGATTTTGTCCGACAAACTGGCTAATTCTTCGCCTTCGCGCACCATGCCCGCAAAATCGGTGGCAATTACTTCGGCACTAATATCGCCATCTACCGCACTACAAATGTCGAGGTAGTGTTGCATCACTGCGTCATAGCCTTTGATGCCTTCTTTTGCCATTAGCGAGGGGTTGGTCGTTACGCCGTCCAAGATACCTAAGTCGTTGGCTTCGCGGATTTGCGCGAGGTTAGCTGTATCAATAAAAAATTTCATGCGATAAAAAAAAATGGTTTGATTTAACGCACAAATGTAAGCAAAAATGCGGTATCCAATGAGTTATTAGGATATTTTGCGGTCTATTTGGGGTTTCTATGCAAGTTGCTGCTTGTCTATCGCGTTATAAATTATCGCTTTTAACGGCTGTACCAAGTATATTATTGTTAGACGAGCCACAGATAGACAAAAAAATGCCCAACTATCGGATAGTACCGACAATTGGGCATTTGGCAGACGTTATTGATACGGCTAATAATTTAAAATACGTATCATTTTTAGCCTCTTTTTATATGGTCAATTAGTCGACCAACAATTTTTGTGTGCCGCGCTCGCCTTTGGCATTTACGAGGGTAGCATAATAGATGCCCCTGGGGAGGTTGTTGCGTTCTATACTTATGCTGTTGCCCTTGATGTTTGTTATTTGACGCACTATTTTGCCCGTAATATCGCTGATAGTAAGGGTATAGGTGCTGTTGTTGGCATTGTCAAATTCGAGTACGGTTGTATGGGTAAATGGATTAGGTTTGGCAGCAAATTGGATTTGTGCTGCTGCGTTTTCAACACCCAAGCCACCTGGGAGCATTTCTTGGCACGAGTTATATTTGTAAGCAGGCAATAGGTAGTTGCCCGTAAAACTGCTGCCGTTCAAGGTGCGGTTATAGCCACCCAAGCCATTGCCCGTGCCGCAGCCATCGGCTTCAAAATTGTAGGTTTCGCCGTCGGCGTCACCGCCAGGACCGTTGTAGTATTTGTATTGATAATTGCCTGGGAATATGGTATAGGTAAATTCAAAGATGCCGTCGCCGTCGGGGTCTTGCATTGCCATTACGTCTTTCACCCATTGTTGGGGGCGTTGGAACGAGCCCGCAACAAACAAACCATTGGCATTGACAATTTCGTCGTTCATCTCTACGCGGAAGGTCACATCAACAGGCGGCAAGGCGGCAGGGCATTGTGCTTCGCAATAGCCAAAACATACGACGGGCAATACGGTGTTTGCTGTCAATTCTAATTGGCGGTTGCCGCCCGAATTACATTCGCCGGGCACGCTTTCGGCAAAATCCCACGATGTGCCGTTGATGAATTTGTATTGGTAAGTGCCTTGTGGGATATTAACGGTTAAGGTATAGATTTTATCGCCGTCGGGGTCGGTCAATTGGGTTGCGCCCGGTGTCCAGTCGTTAAAACCAGCTTCGCTTTGGAAACTGCCCGCTACGCTGATGGTATCGCTCAGTTCAAAGCCTTCTATGCCTGCGGCAGTGGCTAAGTCGGCTATGTTAGATACGCGCGATAGGTCTACTTGGAAGGTGAGGTCGTAGTTTTCGATGGTCGTGGGACATGCGCCGCATTGTTTGTAGCAGATAGCGGTTTGGTCTAAACCAATATCATTGGCGCGGAACTGGCGATTTCCGCCTACATCGCAGCCTGCGGGGATAGTGCCTTCGTCCTCGCCCCAAGCATCGCTATTGATAAATTTATAGGCATAACAGCTGGGAGGCACTATAAACGAGATTTTGTATACATGGTCGTCGTTAGGGTCGGTCATGGGTGCTGCGCCCGGTGTTCAGTCGGCACCTAAACCTGCTGCGGCTTGAAAACTGCCTGCTACCGATACGACATCGGTCACGGTTTCGAGGCTCATATCTACGCGCAAGGTGACAGGAACAGAAATGGGCATTGTGCTTATACATGGTGCGCAGTCGTTGAAACATACTGGACCGTAGACTTGGTCGCCTGTTACGGAGATGATGCGGTTGCCGCCGCCCGCTACGGTGCAAGCGGCAGGTATTTGGGTTTCGTCACTGCCCCAAGCATTGCCGTTCACAAATTTAAACTCATAGTCGCCAGCGGCGATATCGAGGGTTACTTCGTAAATAAAGTCGCAATTGTCATCGGTCAGTGCTGTTGCGCTTGGGTCCCAACCTTGGAAAGCACCTGCGATATGCGGACCCATAGGCGATATAGCAGAGTTGTTCAAATCCAATTGAAAGGTGACGTTAAAGGCTTGCGCCTCTGATGCGATAAGCGTTAAGCCCGCCAATAAAAGAAGATACAGATTCCTCATTTTTTTAAATGAAATTTAGGTTTTAAGAATGGTAAATAGTAAAACAAGGCAAATTTACGACTTTGTTGCCAAATAGTACTGCTTTTTCTGTGTTTTTTTGCCTTAACGGAATTGGAAAATGATGGCTGTGCTATTAGCGTGCTTTGTTGCATCGTTAGTTATGACCTCGTAGCTCTAAAAAAAAACGCAATGCTAATTCGGTTTTTTACATCAGTCACCAAGAACCAAAATATTTGTACTGCTGTGCAGGCACAAATATTTCTGCCCGAACAAAATATACCCAAAAAATGTTCCTACATTTGTTTATCCTTTTGCTTTCCTACCATCATGATACATACCATAGACCTACTATTTTTAGGCTCGCCCCAAACCATAGCTGCCTTTTTGCTCGAAACTACCGACGGAGCAGTATTGATAGAAACGGGTCCTCATTCTACTATCAATAACTTGCAAAATGGTTTGCAGGATTTGGGGTATACCTTAGATGATATACGACACGTATTTATCACCCATATCCATTTAGACCATGCGGGAGCTGCTTGGGATTTTGCCCAACGCGGCGCAACCATATACCTGCACCCCGCTGGGCAAACGCATTTAGCCAAGCCCGAAAAGTTGATGCACTCGGCACGGCGCATTTACCAAGACCAAATGGATAGGCTTTGGGGGCGAATGGAGGCAATAGCCCCTGAGCGTTTGCGCCCCGTCGAACACGGCGAAACTATCAAAATAGGCGACACGCCCATCGTGGCTTGGCATACGCCTGGGCACGCCAGCCACCACATAGCTTGGCAGGTACATGATATGGTTTTTTCGGGCGATGTAGCAGGGGTGCGCATCGAAGGCGGCATGCCCGTGGCTCCTTGTCCGCCACCCGATATAGACTTGGCGGCTTGGCTACAATCGATAAACATACTAAAAAACCTCGACCTGCAACGGCTCTACCTCACCCATTTTGGGGCTGTAACCGACGTAGCGGCGCACCTACAAGCCCTGCAACAAAACCTATTATCCTTAGTCGATTGGATGCGCCCGCACTACGAAGCCCAAACACCCCCCGAAACCATCAAACCGCTCTTTGCCGAGTTTGTAACCCAACAATTGCTACAAAACGGCGTACCTCAACACCTACTAAGTGCCTACGAACTCGCCAATCCGTCGTGGATGAGCGTGGCAGGGCTGCTGCGCTACTGGGCAAAACAAAACCCCCAAGCTCCCCATGCGTAGGGCGATGATGCAGCTACTCGTCTAATTCCTCGTATAAAATAGCATACGCTCGAAACTCAAACTATCCATTTTTTTGGGGACATAGAAAGCCTGAAACCATCAATCCGCGCCCATCCCTTGCCCACCTTGTACCATACAAAAGCCTCCTACTCCGTACCTCCGCCCCTAAAAGTAGGCGACCGAGTAGCCCTGACCGCCACCGCCCGAAAAATAACCCTATCCGAACTACAAGCCGCTATCGAACTGCTTGGTAGTTGGGGATTGGTGCCCGTCATGGCAATACCATAGACCAAAGCTACCGACAGTTTTCTGATACCGACGCTCGCCGTGCTGCCGACTTGCAACACTACCTCGACCGCGATGATATACGCGCTATCTGGTGCGCTCGCGGGGGCTATGGCACTGCCCGATTTATCGACCGCTTAGACTGGGCTATATTTGCCCGACAACCCAAATGGCTTGTCGGGTATAGCGATATTACCGCTTTGCATTGCCATATCGGACGACAGTTAGGCATTAGCTCGCTGCACGCCACTATGCCCGTCAATATTGCCACCAATACGCCTGCCGCGCTGCAATCGCTTTATAACGCCTTGTTCGGAAAACCATTGACCTACCCACCTATTGCGCCCAATGCCCTCAATCGTGCGGGGCGTGCTACGGGTAGGCTTGTCGGAGGGAATTTATCGGTCTTATACAGCCTTGCTGCCACGCCGTCCGACCTATTGCCCGATTCGTGCATTCTGTTCCTCGAAGATTTGGACGAATATCTCTACCATATCGACCGAATGATGTTAGCACTTTACCGAAGCGACAAATTGACCCGATTAGCGGGCATTGTAGTGGGCGGTATGACCGATATGCGCGACAATACCATACCTTTTGGCAAAAATGCCCAAGAAATTATTGCCGAGTATGTAGCAGAATATGATTATCCCGTCTTGTTCGATTTTCCCGCAGGACATATAGCCAACAACCAAGCCCTTGTAATGGGCGGCAATTATGTCCTCGATATACCCGCACAAGCACCCGCTACGCTACGATACCTACCCGATTTGTTGCAATAAGCCCATCAAATGATACATAAATATATATTATTTTTAAATAAATTTTATGCAGACTGACCAAATGCCCACTCAAGCCGTCATACTTGCAGGCGGTTTGGGTACGCGCCTGCGCTCGGTAGTGCGCGATGTACCTAAGCCCATGGCAGCTATTGGCGAGCAACCTTTTTTGAGTTATCTGCTCGATGAATGTGTGCGCTATGGCATACGAGATGCGATATTGGCTGTTGGCTATCTGCACGAAACTATACGGCAATATTTCGGTGATACGTACGCAAGGTGTGCGCCTACAATATGCTATCGAAGATGAACCTTTGGGCACGGGCGGCGCAGTGAAGCAGGCTTTGCGTTATTGCCAACCTGATATGCCCGCCTTTGTGCTAAATGGCGATACTTTGTTTGCTGCCGATTGGCGACAATTATGCCAATGCTATACTCGGCAGGGCGCAGATATAGCAATAGCACTGCGCACGATGCACCATTTTGACCGTTATGGCGTAGTCGAAACCGATAGTGCGGGGCGTGTAACGGCATTTTGCGAAAAACAATACCGCGAAATCGGCAATATCAATGGCGGTATTTATGTGTTATCGCCCTTGTTGCTCTGCAATTACCCCGACCGTTTTTCGTTAGAACAAGACGTATTGTCTGTTTCCGTCCAGCATTATCGTTTATATGCCCATATATCAGAATCTTATTTTATCGACATCGGTATCCCCGACGATTATCGCCGCGCCCAAACCGAATTGCCGCAGTTATTTGAATGATATTGCAGCATCGTATAATATTTTAACGAGAGACAATAATGGGCTTTATGAACAGAAGCATTTTTAGGAAAATTGAGTCTTGATGATCAACGAGTTAGGAAGCATAGAACCATCGTATTTATAAAGTCCAATCGATTAAAATCGTTTCTATTATTTTGTTTTTTATAAAAAAATATATATATATGAATAATATAGCTTCATTGCGAGCTACTCCCTTTATAGATAGCGACCACCCTGCTGTCCTTGCATTTGCTCGGCACACGACAGCGCATTGCCAAACCGATACCGAACGGGCAGTGGCACTCTACTATGCCGTGCGCGACGATATTCGCTACGACCCACACCATATCGACATCAATCCCAACTATATAAAAGCCAGCCTGACGCTGCAACGAGGTAGCGGTTACTGCATCGAAAAAGCATTAGTATTAGCCGCTGCTGCTCGTGCAGTAGGGATACCCGCAAAATTAGGTTTTGCTAATGTGCGCAATCATTTGGCTACCGACAAATTTATTGCTGCCCTACGCACCGATATTTTTGTCTATCATGGCTACGTAAGCCTTTATACCGATGGGCATTGGACAAAGGCTACGCCTGCATTTAATCGCAGTTTGTGCGAGCGATTTGACGTAGCTCCCTTAGAATATGATGCGCAAGCCGACTCGATATTCCAAGAATATGACCCCACAGGCGAGCGAAAATATATGGAATATTTGCACTATCACGGCGAATTTGACGATTTCCCGCACGCAGATTTTGTAGCAGAGTTGCGCCGCTATTATCCCCATTTTTTTGGGCAGTAGCTGCTTGGCAAAAACACAAATAAAAGTATATTTGTTGGGCAAATGCAGGGTGCAGCGAGTTTTTAACCGTGAGTGGGCTGTGTAAATAGAGTGTGCTGAAAAAGTCTCTTTCTGAAAAGGTGTTTTTAAAAATTAATTTTTTCTGTTTTTACGTATGCGTAAATTGCTGTAAATCAATTTTTTATGCACATTAAAAAATGAAAACTCTACAGATTAGCACTTTTGTTCAGAATAAATCGCAGAGAATTTTAAAAAAAACTGCACGGTTTTTTGGGTAGTTCTATCCAAAATCGTGCAGTTTTGCGTTCCAAAATCGTGCATTCCTTGTTATATACTATTGATTTACAAGGAATTATAGCAATTAATTGGTTTTTTCAGTACGCTCTAAATACAGTTTTCAACAACAATAGCCTAACAATAGCCCTACATTTTAGCGATTGTCGCTATTATTTTGCCAAAACCCCTTATTGCCAATGTTCGGCAACCGCTGCTGCCCATTCTTGGCGGTAGGTTTCGGGTACGGTATCGGCTTGCAGCAAGCAGCCCGCTGTTAAGTAGGGATATATTTCGTCATAGCGGCGCACCTCGCGCATACTCACGCGCCGCGAAATATGCTGCCTGCCGATTTGTGCTGTATCTTTTAATCCTGCCGCCGCCATCAGTTCGACCAAACTTTTAACTGTTTCGCGTTGGTAGTTGGCTACGCGCACTTTTTTGTCGCTCACTACCAAGCCCTGCATTAGTTCGGGGTCTTGGGTGGCTACGCCGGTGGGACAGGTATTTTTGTTGCATTCTAATGCCTGAATACAGCCCAAAGCCAACATCATAGCTCGGGCACTATAACACGCGTCGGCACCCAAGGCAATAGCGCGAAATAGCTGATAACCAGTCAGTATTTTTCCTGATGCAAGAATACGGATATGCGGGCGCAAGCCAAAGCCCACTAAGGCATCGTGAACAAAAGCCAAGCCCTCTTTGAAAGGCATACCTACCGAGTCAGAAAATTCGATAGGTGCAGCTCCTGTACCTCCCTCGCCGCCATCAACGGTAATAAAATCGGGTATCATGCCTGTTTGCACCATTGCCTTGCAAATGGCGAAGAACTCGCGCCGCGATCCTACGCACAGTTTGAACCCTACGGGTTTGCCGCCCGATAGCTCGCGCATTTGAGTCAGTAGTTGGAGCAATCCGATAGGTGTTTGAAATGCTTTGTGATAGGGCGGAGATAATACTTCGGTATGTGGTTCAACACCGCGAATAGCGGCGATTTCGGGCGTGTTTTTTCGGGCGGGCAAGATACCGCCATGCCCAGGTTTTGCTCCCTGCGATAATTTTAGCTCTATCATTTTCACATTATCGGCGTGGCGAACTCGCTGCTCGAACATATCGGGCGAAAAGTTGCCATCTGATGAACGGCTGCCGAAATATCCTGTTCCAACTTGATAGATGAGGTCGCCCACCAGCTCGTTATGGTAGGGGCTGATACCACCTTCGCCTGTGTTATGGGCAAAGTTGCCGATTTTTGCACCGCCATTGAGGGCTAGAATGGCATTGGGGCTTAACGACCCAAAGCTCATGGCTGATACGTTGAGGACGCTTGCGCTATATGGTTTTTGGCATCGCTCTGCCCCAACGGTTATGCGTGGCGAGGATACTATGGTATGTGGGTCGAGGGCGGCGATAAGAATGTGCCATCCATTCGTAACCTTCTTCATAAACGTTGAGCTGCGTACCGAAAGCGGTGGTGTCCAATTCTTTTTTGGCGCGTTGATAGACTACCGAGCGTTGGGTACGGCTGAACGGTCGCCCGTCGATGTCCGATTCGACAAAATATTGGTATAGTTTGGGGCGTAGTATTTCCATCAAATAACGCCCGCGCCCTAAAATAGGGAAGTTTCGCTTTAAAGCATGTCGATTTTGGAACATATCGTACCCGCCGAGCAGCAGAACGGGCAACAGCAGCGCATACAGCACCCAAAAAGGTTGCCATAGCCAGCCTAAAACGCCGATAATAACAACAGCAAGAACAGAAAAGACGATAAAGTCGTTGCGCATAACGGAAAAATATTTGCGCAGGACGGAATTAAATAGTACTTTCCTTGCCCTACGCATAAAGTTTTTAGAAAGCACAAAAGTCTAAATTAAGCACATTCGCTTGCCCTTTTGCAAGCATAATGTTAGCACTTGTTCTTTTTATTCTCTCCGCATTATCACGATATATTCGTTATTCATTGTTTCATCTTTCTTCCCTGTTACATTTGTTGGGCTGTTTTTGCTCGGCATACGTTTGTTCGGAATATTGCGAATAATTGTTTCTAAGTGGGTAAAACCTTGATTTTCAAAAAAGTCTTTGGTTATTTCGTCTGTGGGCAAAACTTCGCCTTTTACTTTTCGGTTGCCTACCACATAACAAGCATAGCCGCTTTTTTTGATAGTTTTGGCTACGTTTTCAATAGACTTCTGGTAGTCGTCGTAAAATGAAGCAACTTCTTGGGCTCTTTTTCGTCTGCCGATGCAATTTTTTCAAGGCTTTCTTTGAGTGCCAAACTGTCGAAATGACAAATTTCTTTCTGGCGTTTTCCTCCCATCAGATGGTTGTCTATTTGGTTAGCGTCTTTTACGTCTAACCATTCGTTGGCAAGCCTTGAAAATTGTCCGTAGGCAACTGTTGTGCGACTGTCGCCATAAGGTGGTGAGGTTACAACTATATCAATGCTTCCATTTTCGATATATCGTACTTCGTTGCTTGTATTGAAGTCATACACTTGCGAAGTTGCCTCTTGTTTTTGCGCTAAAAATGCTTTCAACCCTTTGTGGTTTCGGGCTAATTTGCTTTGCATCAAGCCAAAAACATCAGGATTAAATTTTTGTATTTGTTCGGCGGTCATTCGGAACAATTTAAACTCGCTGTTGCGTGTAAAACTACTTTCTCTGACGGTTTCGCTAAATGCTATTTTGAAAAAATTGCTGACGTTTTCATCTTCTATTCCATCAATAAAAGTTTTGATATGGGCTAATTTTTCTTGTACAGCTTTGTCAAACCAGAAATCTATATTTTTGATTTCAGGGATAACAACGCTAATTCTGTGCAAATCAAAAATTAGATTAAAAGAGTAGTCGTTAAAGTCTTTGAGGTATAAGTCTAAAACTTGTAGGTTTATTTTAGCCGTTTTTGTTTTTGCAATAAGTCTTGCCAAAGGGTTTAAGTCTGTACCAATGGCGTTAATTCCTTTTAAATTGGCTTCTACCAAACTTGTTCCTGTTCCGCAATAGGGGTCAAAAAGCAAATGACTATCTACGCCGTATTTTGTCAAAATACGTTCTGCAATTTGCGGTATCATCATTGCTGGGTAATTGTGGTAGCAATGCGTAAATTGTTTGGTGTTTGCTTGGCGAAAATCCCAAGAATAATCTATGTATTTCATAAGAGGCTTTCTTTTGCTAAAACAGTTGATTAGTTTAATCTCCTCTGTTCAGAATGCTGTACCGTGATTTCGTACCGAACCACGCAAATTTATATGCATACGAACATCTACCAAAATCTCATCTTTCGCAATCATATCCAGCAATTTTTTTCCGCTTGGTTCAGAAAGCAAATAGGCTTCATCATAGTAAAATTCTTCCTTTTCTTCTGAATTTACCCGAGTTTCCGCTTGCACAAGCACCAAGGCGGGCATTTTCTTTTTAAAAGTTTCCAACAAATTATTGGCTTGCCATTCTGCTATCAAAGTTCCATCGTTGTGATACATTTGCAAACTCGTTTTGGTCGTTTTTAAGTACAAACCTTGCGGGTTAGGCTTACTACTCACAAAACAATAAAGTGCCAATCTACCTGTGGTATCTTTATATCCATAAGTTTTGATTACGTCGATTTGTTTGATTTTCCAAACTGCCTTGTTGAAAGTAAACATAGTTACAGGCGTGGAAGCACTTTTACGCTTTGATTTTAGTTCAATAGTTCCAAAATCAGGCAATTTGATGTTGTTTTCTGCAATTCCAAGCAAAGTTTCCAAAGTGTAGCCAATACCTGTGTTTCCTTTTCGCATAGAAACAACATAGCCCATATCTTTTACTTTTTGTAGCTTGTTTCGCAAAGTGTTTTTTTCCATTTAGTGTTCTGACAAAAAAATAAGGTACTAATCTTTAATATAATTACTTGATATTCAGTTACTTACATTTTTAAAATGGTTTTAAAAACTTTTCTGTTAGAACATTAGTTGTTTGATTGGTACTTGGATTCAAGTAATAAATGCAACTTTTTGGGGGGCATGATTTAGGTACAATTTTTAGGGAGAACTCTTCTCCCTCCTTACGAATAAAAAGCTTGGCTTGCCGTCGGTCGCCAGAAGTTGTCGAGATAGAGCCATTTAACCTCGTTGCGAAGCTACACTATTTCAGCGATGTTACATAGTTGTAAAGATATTATGTGCTGTTATAGGAAAAGGCAAAAGCACGCTTAGCCGCGAGCTAAGACGCAACTCAGATCAACGTATTGCCCTGATTTGTCCGAGCGAAAATGTGCTCATTTTCAGTGCATTATATAACGTAACTTGTTTAAAATGAAAATTGCTGCAATTATCATTATGGCTATTTAGTCTCGGATTCGATTTCACTTTGGATAGTCTGCACGAAATCGGTGCTTAGGTCGAACAAAAAGCATATTTGGGCTACAGAATAGCCGTTTAGCAAGGCATTACGCACGTTTTGACGGGTTTTGCTTCAATTTCGTGTAGCACCTCAATCCGCCCTTGTTCAATTCCTTGTTCAATTCCTTGTTCAATTCCTTGTTCAATTCCTTGTTCAATTCCTTGTTCAATTCCTTGTTCAATTCCTTGTTCAATTCCTTGTTCAATTCCTTGTTCAATTCCTTGTTCAATTCCTTGTTCAATTCCTTGCAAGTAACGCAGGTCTTCTTTGATATTATAAATGATAGGCATGGCTTCTATATTTTTAATGGTTTGATGTTGTAGGTTTCTTAGTTGTGATAACATTTCCAACTGCTGTAGGTATTTGTCTATATTTTGCAGCCCAGAACTGGTAGAGTGTAGACGTTCTAAGATTTGGAGTATCATTTCGTCTGGTGGCACGCCTTTGAAATCGCAGAGGATAGCTAACAATATTTCTTCGGGTGTGGAAGCGGTCAAAAACAAGTTGGCATCAATGGTTTTGATGTCTATGACTTTATACCGATATTTAAGGTTTTTGTGTTGTATCTGGGTGGTAAATTTAGGTTCGCCTTTACCAAGGTAAATAACAAACTGCTCTATGGGTAATTCGTGTGTGTGATAAATCATTTCGCAGTATTCAAACATGCGTAGGTGCATTTTGGGTTCGCTGCCTGTTTGGAATTCGATATGAATGATGTAGTGTTCTTGGTTTTGGGGTGCGGTGGCTTGCGCGGCAAAGTCGAGACGTTTTTCTTTGGTGCGCGTTAGATTAGTATTTATTGGTTTCACCTCTACTGCGTCAATGCCGCATACTTTTTGGATAATAGCACGGATAGCTTTTAGAAAGTTTTCGCGCAATATCCTATCATAATTTTGGTGTGGTGTTCGTTGGTGTGCGAAGCGTTGTTTTTTGGGCGGCATTATGGTCTATATTAACAATTGTAGGGCAAAAATACGGCAAATTGGGCAATTAGGCAAAAATAACCCAATTACCCAATAAAAAAATAGAGTTTAGCGCAATAATTCTTTGAGTTGGACAAAGCTATGAGGAACGCTGAGTGCCTAATAAAAAAATATTTAGTTTAGCCAGAACTACGAATTCATTTCATAATAAACCATAATACGTGCGCTATCATTCAGGAAATCAATTTCATTAATTTCGAAACGGCGTATTTTTACTCCCAAGCGGCTTTCGAGGTCGGCAATGAGGGCTTGTCGTTGCTCGGGTTTGATGAGTTCGATTTTTTCGTAATTCACTTCGCGCATACCTTCGCGAACTTGATACCATGTTTTCTCCATCACATATACAAATATGACCACAAATGTACTCATCACTATTTGCTCGACGAGGCTTATGTCCTGGCTCGATACCGAATTGAGTACTGCCAGCACAATAACTGCCAGCAGATAGGTCATTTCTTTGATAGATAGCGAAGCCGTTCGGTAGCGCAAAATACCAAAAATAGCGAATAGCCCAAATCCGAAACCCATATTGATATTGACACCGCTCATCAAAAAGCAGATGAAAAATATGAGTATATTAAACAGGAAATAGGTAAATGCAAACTCGCGATTGGGCGAAAATCGATAATAAACACCACGTACCAAGGCAGTGATAAAGACGAGGTTGAGTAGGGTGCGCAATAATAGCTCGGTCAGCCCCGATGCGTCGAAGATGGGTACGTGGAATAAGTCTTGTAATAGTAGGGCGGTCATGCGCTAATAAGTGGGAGATGTTGCAGCCTTTCGATACGCAACATCGTTTTTTTGAAATTATTGGCTTTTAATTGTGGATAGCAAAACAGCATACCCACGCAATACTTACTGATAGAGCCTGCATAAATTTTGTGCTGATGTAGTGTTTGCATCATCGGCGAACGGCGGTCGATATGGTCTTGTTTTACCTCTATGATAGCTATTCGGGGTAGTTCGGTATGGATATTATTGCTATCAAAAGTGAGGTGCAAATCGATGGTAGCGCGTTCGGTAAAATCTTTATTGACCAGCGTGATGCGTTTATAGCCAATGCGCAGCATAGGTTGGAGGCGGAAATTGGCAATGCTGGTGTTCTGCAACAAAGGTGTGCCTTCGCCGGGTAGCTGGTCAATGATATCAACGCAGCGGACACGTTTTTTGAGTGTACGCCCTTTATTCGATTTTTGCTTGACCTCGAAAAATGTCAGCCGATTCGATTCTACATATTGCCGAAACCGGATTTTATATCTGTTGCTGTGGTGGTTGTGGTGGTGGTGGTATAGCGCGAAATCGGGCGTATCGAAATAGAGCGAGTCGTATTGGAGACAGTGCAAGTCGGCAATTTCTAAGACGTTGTAATAGGGCGAAAGGTCGCTTAGAAGTTTGGGCAACTGATTGACGTGAAAGAAACACTTGGTATCGCATCTGTCCATGAGTTGGACCTGCCCTAATTCAGCAAGCGATACTTTGTCAAATTGATTGCGCAAGCATTGGGCAATATCCTGAAAAATAGGGTTAGGCATGGCGGGCAAAATAATGCTTTGGGGTAAAACTTAGCACAAAGTTATCGCTTTCTTAATATCGCACCAAGAACAGATAGGCGCATTTTACGACAAAATATGTAGGATTTCTTAGCTGTCCAAACGCTTTATTTATTTGCGTATTATTAGGTCGGGCAGTTCGACTACTTGATTAGATTCGGTGATATCGGTTTCGATAAAAACGGGCAGAAGCCCCGAAGCGCAAGTATCACACTCCGAATAGGCATATACAGTATAGTGCCCTTTGTGCAGATATTCGAAGCGGTAGGTGCCATCGTAGTGGGTCTTCATATCGTCGTTATAGACGGAATTGTCGCCATATACGATAAAGACATCTTCGTCGGGCGCGTAATATTGACCTTTGAGTATGCCGCTCAATTATAATCATGCACTAATACTTTACCTGTAATGAGTGCCCGCCCGCCTACACCTTCGTCTTGGGTACAAGCATTTAGGCAGCAAAGTAGTGCCAGCAGTATGAATAAACGTTGTAAAAGCATAACTTAACGATTTCTTAACAAAAAGGTGCGCAAATGTAATCATAAAATGCTGTTATACCGCATAAGCAAGCGAAATTTAATACTATACTTGTGACAGTAGTCGGGTTGGAGTGGAAAAAGAGAAGTTTTTGGGCTGATTGAGGCTTATTTTTGGAGGCATAGTGGAGCTATGTTTCCAAAAATAAATGAAAAGTAGGCAAAAAAGCACCATTTTACGCCCAAGTAAGTGCCGCTGTCACAAGTCTACTATTGGGATAAAAAGTGGCGGGCTTGCTCGTGTGCGAGTGCATGAATAATTAGCGTATGGTCGGCATTGGGCAATGATAATGCTGCTATCAGAGTGGGCATGCAGCGGCGGGCACGGGCTATGCTGCGTTGTGCGTCGAACATGCGGTCGTATTGACCCGTAAGCAATACGACGGGCACTCTTATTTGTTGCAACTGAATATCGCTCAACACATAAGGCAATGGTGGTGGCAGCAATCGGTTGTGCCGAAAAGCCAATGCCATAAACTGTGTCATTCGGCTTTTTATAGCAGCGGGTAGCTGTGGGTATTGGGCGTTGTAGAGAATATGTTTCAGAAAACGCCCTGCTGTGCGCGGGGTGGGATTGATGCGCAAAGCAGCAAAACGCGAAATGATAGGCAGGCCTATTGTTAGTTGCACCAAGCCCGCAGGGGCAAATAAAATGGCTTTTTCGAGCCTATGAGGGGCAGATAAAGCTAAGAGCATACTCAAAAAACCGCCAAACGATTCGCCTAATACCGACAAACGCTCCAAACCCAACCCCTCGCATACTTCCTTTATCCAAAGGCTGTATTGCGTTGCTCTAAATCCGCGCAGCGGCACAGGGCTGCTCAAACCAGGTTGTCCTAAATTGTCGAGCAAATATACGTTATAGTTTGGCGTATAATATTGTATTTGGTCGGCTAAATCCCACGACAAACCGCAAGCTCCCCAGCCAGGTATCATCAGCAGATTGGGTTTTTGGGTATCATTAGTTTGAGCAGCCCAGACGTGGGTGGTGCCAAACGTAGTAGTCAGCCAAATACTGCGATATTGGGTTTGCAATTCGGCTTGCAAATCGCTTGCCCACTGAGGTAGATAGCCCGTATGAGCCGACGACGTGGTGATAGCACTCGAAATCATAAGTTAGTAGTGTAATTTAGTGTTATTAGAAATGCAATCAACACAAAAACATGCCGCCTTATCAAGCAGCTATTCCGCAGGTTCTGTTTGGGGCGGCGAAGGATTAGGAGTAGGTTCTTGTCTATGGTCGGGTAGCAGGGTGTTATAATTGGGTTCTTTACCCGTGCCCAATACACGCCCAAAAGGACGTAGAACCTCGATATTATCGCATACCATTTTAGTGATAGCAACTATTGGCACGGATAAAATCATTCCCGCAGGCCCCACAAGAGATTGCCAAATAACAATACCACCATCAATACTAAGGGATTGACCTGAATTTGCCCGCCCATCACAAAAGGCGTGATAAAATTGCCTTCCAAAAATTGTACCAACGATGTAACAAGCAATACACCCGCCGGATACCACCACGAGTCGGAGGTGAGCAAGGTATAAAAAAATGCGATGCTTGCGCCCGTAAGTATGCCAAAATAAGGTATTATGGCTAATAAGGAGATGAGAAATCCAAAAAAAATGGCGTATTGAATGCCAATTAGCCAAAATCCTAAGCTATTCAGGATAGCCACTATCATGATGACCATAGCCATACCGCCAATATATCGCTGAACTACATTTCTGATTTTTCCGATGATATCGGCAGCCAGTTCTTTCTGCTGCGGCTGGGCTAAATCTATCAAAAAATTGCAAGAATAATCGATTGTAATACAATATAAGAAATATATAAATTGGCATCAAAAACAAATAAAACAAAATGCTTGATGTAGTGCTGATAGTAGTGCCCAAAATATTGGCGCAGTGCTAAATAGCTGCGAAACACTATCTAATAGTAAAGTAAGTTGCTTATCTGCCTTTATGTTAAGTTTATCTTCGATAAAATCCTGAGCAAATATCAAAATATTATTGAATTTCTGCACAATATCGGGTATGTCTTGCACAAAACTGGTAATCTGCGCTCCTATCAGAAATAGAACGCCGCATACTACCAACATTACTACCATCAGTGCAAGCAGAATAGCTAAGGCATGAGGCACGCGCCAACGCCGCAGCCGCGCTACCATCGGATAAAGTGCAAACGACAACAATGCCGACGCGACCAAAGGTATCAGAATGTTACCCGCCAAATAGAGGATTGTGAAAAACGCCAAAATACTCACCAATATATTGGCTGTTTTAGTAATGTAGCGATGAGTAGAAGTCATGGTAGTTGCTTAGACCTCCTTAGCCTGCTTAGAAAGTGATACTTAGTGCTAATTTGAAAAACAATCATCATTTTCCGTATTTATTACCTCAATTTATCCCTCTGTCGCTTATTATTCCAAAACTTTTTCCCCTGCCGCTCTTTCGTCTTTGCTTTCTTTCCAAGCCATTAGCCCCGCACCCAAGCATATTCCTATGACCAACAAGGAACAGACGAGAGCAATAAGTTCGCCCGATTGGTAAGCAGGTGGCTCAAATTTGAATTCTATCTTGTGTTTGCCCGCCGGGATTTTTAAGGCACGCAATACGTAGTTAGCACGTATGTGCGAAGCCGCTGGCAGTACGGCGCGGTTCAAAGCTATTGAGTGCCTCCATTTCGGCTTGTGGCGTATTTACTTGTTGTATATCCGACACTACCCAAGCATTGCCCAAGGCATCGGGGTTGCGCTGTGCCGTAGGAGGAGCATTTTCTTGGGCTTGGGCGATGATATATTTTGTATTGAGCATATCTAACACTTTGCGGTTATTTTTGCTCAATTGCTGGTCTATCAAATCTTGGTAGCGACTCAGTTTAGCACCATGGTAGCCCCCTATCGATTTGTGGTGATAAGACGTGATGCCGTCGTTGAATGGGTTGCGAGCAACATTAAAGACGCGGAAATTAGGGTCTTTATCTTGCAATATTTGCAAATCGGCGGGGCTAGGAGTAAAAACCTCTTCGCTTTTTCTAACCGTCACAAAGTTATCCGCATTCAAATAGCGTTGGTTTACTTGCCACAAATCGGCTAAGGCTACAACGCTAATGAGTATTACGGCTATGTTCGCCCTTAGTTTGTCTTGTATCCATAAGCGCAAAAATACCACTACCGAAACTATGAGTAAGAGCGAGCGCAAGGCATCGGCTCGTAGCATTGAGGCGCGTTCTGCTTCTAAGAGTTGTACAAATTGGTCGGGATAATTTTTGTCCGATGCCGCCGAAAAATCGAATATCCCGCTGCCCGCTACGAGCAACAAGAGCAGCAAACCGCCTACCGAAGCACCCGCTATCAGCAATTGGCGTTTGAGTTGGGCAAGAGTAGCTTCGCTATCGGCAGTTTTTGGGTTAGCGCGGGCAGCAGCCAAGCGGTTGGCTATATCGCGCAGGGCTAAAAAGCCCAACAGAGGCATTGTAAATTGGGCAACGGTCAAAATCATAGCTACTACCCTAAATTTGTTATACATCGGGAAGTAATTAAAAAACAAATCGGTCAAAAAGAAATTTTTGCCCCAGGACAAAATGATAGCCAACAGCGTAGCCGCTACTAGCCACCACTTGACCCAACCGCGCACGACCAAGCAACCCAACACAAACAAAAAGCACACTACCGCGCCATGATAAATAGGCCCGCCTGTAAAGGGCTGTGCTCCCCAATAAGTTGGGGCTTGCGCATTAGGCGAACCCGACTGTTTTAAGATTTTATATACGGGGCTGTCTTTGCTTACCGTTTCGCCCGACGCACCGCCCAAAGCGCGGGTATGAGCAAGGTCATCGTCTCTAATTTGCCGTAGCTCCACGCTAAGGCATAGCCTTTATCTAAGCCATCACTATTGCCTCCCGCATCGTTTGCCAATGCCGAGCCGCCCCTGATGGTTTCTTTGGAATATTCGTAGGTCGTCCAAAGGCGAGTAGCTTCTGTACCCACTGCCAGCAACGATACTATGACGAATATGGCAGTGCTGCGCACAAATGCACCAATACTACCGCTGCGAAGGGCTACTACAAACTGGGCTACAACCATAATACCCAAGCAAATGCCCATATAATAGGTAATCTGAAAGTGGTTCGAGGCTATATTCCAAGCCAAAGCAAGACCAGTAAGGGCTGCTCCGGTCCAATATCGCCCTTTATATAGCAGCCAAACCCCCGCTACTACGGGCGCGATAGTAGCAATAGCCATCGCCTTGGTGACATGCCCCGCATCGAGAATTAAAAAATTGTAGGTTGCAAACGAATAGGCTAAGGCTCCACCGCCTGCCACTAATGGGTTTGCTCCCATCACGATAAGGAGCAAGTAAAAACCCAACATCGTCCAGAATAAAATGCCCGCAGGGCGCGGTAAAATATCTATCAAATTAGCGCGGACGGTATTGAGCCAATCGCCTTTGGTCTGCATATCTATTTGGTAGGTGGGCATACCGCCGAATTGCGAGTTAGTCCAAAGAGCCTCCTCGCCCGTCTTGTCGCGATAATCACGGCTTTCCTTTGACATGCCTTTCCACTGCATAATGTCGGATTGCTGCATGACCTTGCCGCTCAAAACAGGGTGAAAATAGACCAAAGACACCACAGCAAATACCAAAACGGCTATAAGATGGGGTAGGGCAATAGATAAACTACGGTTCATAAAGGTAATAAAAAAAATAGGTAACTATTTTGGGTATGGGGTAATGGGCAATACCCATCTAATAATGCCCGAAATCATAGCATATTCGATTAGAAATAGCTATTCTTGGGGGCTGCCCCATAAGGCTAAATAGTTACAAAAATAGAATATGCTGTGATAAAAAATAGAGGCAAATTAACACCATACTAAGACTATATAGGAGAATAGCAGCAACGGAGCTATTCCAAGAACACGCGGCAGAGCCAAACCGCGCCGCTAAGGTAGGGATATTTTTTGGCAAGCAAAAGCGAGGCAAAAAAATTGCCCGCGCTATCAAAGGAGATAACGAGGGCAAGGGTGGTGTGGGGCGGGATCGAACCGCCGACACATAGATTTTCAGTCTATTGCTCTACCGACTGAGCTACCGCACCAAAAAACAGCACTTACTCAAATGCGGGGCAAAGGTACGGCACTTCTTTGGATTGTCCAAACAATTCAAGTAAAAAAATGCAAAAACTTACCCACACCGAAAAAATACTTTGGCAACAAGACATAATCCTATGCCTCAACACCTAAAAATTAGGTAATTATTTAGGCGGTTTTATCGCTCGCTTATTCATTAGACTTCTTGCAAAAGTAAAAAATCGAGCATTCAACCTTACATTTGGGAAATGCAGAAATTACCTTAATCGTTTCGTAAAATGCCATAGGCATGTTATACTGGTAGCATATAGCAAGTACGACTCTCTTAGAATGCCGTAGGTATGGCATCTAACATTAGGTCTGTGGGGAATAAATACGACCTACAAACAGAAACCGAAACAAAAGATGCAGAGCCTAAATAGCTACAAAATTAGAGTACGCAGTTCAGGCAATAGCTACCAAACCAAAATCCGACATCTAAGTAATCCAACAGTTTTTAAGTATGAAACGAATATTCGGGGGAGGAAAATATTTTTATCTGAAATATTTTTTTACAAAAAAACATAATAAATGCCCGTCTAATTTTGGTACGCTATTTGTATGACTATCAAGTCAAGTATTTAAATTATTTATCTAAGCAAGCAGGTGCTGATTTGGGGACAGTATCGTTTTGTTTATTTATAATAATATATTTTTTTATGCTCTAAAAATAAATCTATGCAAATGCGAATACCAAAATCAATTTATGTGGTATTGCTCAACCGAGGGCTTGCAAGACATCAGCCAACACTAAACCTACTTCTCGGCATGCTGTTAGGGGTTTGTTGCATGTTGGGCTTCGCTCCTTTGGGCGTGGCTATGGCGTATAGCTCCCCTACATCTAATATTACAGATGGGCTTACGGTTAATATACCTGCTTCCATGTCGGTATGCGAAGGGGCAACGCTCAATGTATCAGCGGGTAGCGTATCTGTATCGGGCGGTACGCCACCCTATACCTACCAATGGTTGCTGTCGGGCAGTGCAGTCGGCAGCCCAAGTAGCAATCCTGCCCTGAGTGTATCCGCCCCTCCCTTGGGTATTCATACTTACACCTTGCAGGTAAGCGATATGGCAGGTAATACGGGTAGCGACCAAATCGTAGTGACGACCCTTTGCCAACCCCATATTGCCATCAACAACCCGCCGCCCCTCTGCGTCAATACACCCACGACCATTTCGACCGTAGTTGTATCATCGTCGTCCATGTTGAGCTACCAATGGTATGCCAACGGAAGTGTCATTGCAGGAGCTACGGCACAAAGCCTCAGCCTAAGCAACCCACCTGTAGGCAATACGGTTTATAGCGTAGTTGTCACCGAAACAGGCGGTTGTACAGATAGCGACAATGCCATTCTGACCGTCTATCCCAACCTCAACGTAGCGATAGCCGCACCGTCGGGCTGTGTGGGCGAACCCGTCGAACTTGTACCCACCATCAGCAACGGTACGCAGCCCTATACCTACCAATGGCTACAAAATGGCAACCCCATTAATGGTGCCACCTCCAGTACTTATACGATTGCAGCAGCAGCAGCAGGTACTTTCACATATAGCGTACAAGTAACCGACAATAACGGTTGCCCTGGTAGTGCCAACGTCACATTTAGCGTTGGTAGCCCGCCAACCGTCAACGTACCTAACCCTATGCCTGTTTGTTCGGGCAATTCCGTCAGTTTGGCAGCCAGTGTAAGTGGTGCAGGTGCTTCGCCTACCTACCAATGGTATGTGGGCAATACGCTCATACCTGGTGCCAATGCTGCTACCTATAATATTGCTGCCCCATTAGTAGGCAACAGTACTTATAGCGTAGTAGTAACGGGTAGCAATGGCTGCCAGCGCAGCGACGAGGCAACTGTAACCGTTTATCCCAACCCTGCCGTCAATCTGCCCGACCCCGCCACAGCTTGTACGGGAGGCTCGGCAACCCTTACAGCAGTCGTATCGGGTGGAGCAACGCCCTATATCTACCAATGGCAAAACAACGGAGCCTCCGTCAGTGGTAGCGGCAATAGCCTCAATGTAGCTACTCCTACTACAGGTAGCAATATATATACCGTATCTGTAATAGATGCCAATGGTTGCCATGCTACAGATAATGCTACTGTATCAGCTACGGTGGGTATTTCCGTTTCGATACCCAACGTATCGGTATGCGAAAACTTATCGCTGCTCACTATAAATGGCAGTACGGGCACAATAATAGGTGGTACTGCGCCTTATACCTACCAATGGTATTTTGCAGGGGCACCCATAGCAGGAGCAACCTCGCTCACCCTTACGCGCCCCATGCCTGCTGCGGGTATCTATACCTATGTTTTGCAAGTAACCGATGCCAATGACTGTACAGGTGCCGACGAGGTGACAGTAGCTGTCAATCCACGCCCTACCATCACACTAAGCCAACCTGGTGCTACTTGCGTAGGCGAGCCTATCGAAATCACCTCCATTATTGTATGTGGCTCGCAACCTGTTTATCAGTGGTTCAGAAATAATACACCTATCGCAGGACAAAATTCGCCTACGCTCTACCTGACCGACGTACCAGCGGGCATACACACCTTTACCCTCCAAGTTACGTCTGAAAATACTTGTATGGGCGAGGCAGATGTAGTAGTAACAGTTTACGCACCACCTGCCTTGTCGCTCAATAGCACGGGCGGTAATTGCGCGGGCGAAATGGCTACGGTATCAGTGATGGCTTTGGGAGGAGCATCGCCTTATACCTACCAATGGTATGCTAATGGTAGTATCATTACTGAGGCAACCAATGCCACCTATAATATTAGCTCTGCCAATGCAGGTAATAATGTCTATACGGTTGTTGTTTCGGATAGCCACCAATGTAGCAGTACAGGCAGCGTAACAGTCGAAACAGGCAACCCGCCTACGGTATCGCTCAATACTCCGCCCGAAGTATGCGCGGGTAACTCCATTACCCTTAGCGGCACAGTGTCGGGTGGTACAATGCCTTATACCTATCAATGGTATGCGGGTAGCAACCCTATATCAGGCGCAATCAATATCAGCTATACCGCCACCAACCCGCCCATAGGCACTACCAACTACACACTACAAGTAACCGATAGCAATGGCTGTATTGACGAGCGCACCGTAGTAGCTACTGTCAACCCAAACCCAAATGTCAATGCGCCCGATGTAGGCGCGTGTAGCGCTGCGAGCGTTTTACTCACAAGCACCACCACTGGCGGCTCGCCAGGATATAGCTATCAATGGTATATGGGAGCAAACCCCGTTACAGGCGGAAATACCGCCAATGTGAGCGTCAATGCACCCGCGTCGGGTACAGCAACTTATATGGTATCGGTGAGCGATAGTAATGGCTGTATCGATACGGATAATGCCATCGTAAGCAGTACTAATATTGCAGTTAGCATTCCCAATCCTTCCTCAGTATGTTATGGTACATCTGTCGCCATTGGTAATGCCACTATTTCGGGCGGCTCTTTGCCTTATACTTTCCAATGGTCAGAAAATGGCACTCCTATCGCGGGAGCTACGTCTGTAACCCTCAACTTAGCTGCACCCTCGATAGGTACGCATATCTATACCTTAACAGTAAATGATGGAACAGGTTGTTCGGGCACTGCGTCGGCAACGCTTACCGTCAATCCATCTCCCATAGTAGCCGTAGCCAGCCCCGCCCCACAATGCCAAGGTAGCGGAGCTGTTATGCTTACTGCCGTAGCGAGTGGTACTCCAAGCGTGTCTTACCAATGGTACGCAGGTGGCACGCCGATAGCAGGGGCTACCAATGCTACCTATACCGTCAATAATCCTGCCATAGGTACTACCGCATATAGCGTAGTAGTAACGGCTACGGGCAATTGTACGGCAAGCGCGGCTTGTAACATAGTAATTTACCCGCACCCAACGGCGAATATCACAGCATCGGGTGGCAGTTGTAGCGGCGATGCCACTGTATTGAGTGCTAATGCAGCAGGCGGCACCCCTTCCTATACTTATCAATGGTATTTGAGCAGCTCGCCCATAGCAGGGGCTACTAATGCGACGTATAGCATCGCTACTTTGTCGGGTATAAGCGCGTATAGCGTAGTAGTAAGTGATGCCAATGGCTGTACGGGTAGTGACGACATCAACTTGTCTGCCGCTATGCCGCCTATGGTCAATGTGCCCAACCCGCCCATTGCATGTGCGGGTAATAGCGCGATGTTGCAAGGCTCGCCGAGCGGCGGCTCTGCACCCTATACCTACCAATGGTATACGGGAGGTATGCCTATTGGCGGAGCTACTAATGATACTTATACAATTGGCAATCCCATTGCGGGCAGCCAAACTTATACCCTCGTCATCACCGACCAAAATGGCTGTACAGCACAGGACGATGCCACGGTGATGACTTATCCCGCTGTCAATTTCAATCTATCAGCACCTACGGGGGTTTGTGTCGGGGCGGAGGTGATAATAGCCGCCAATGTCACTAACGGCACTTCGCCCTATACTTTCCAATGGACGCATAATGGCAGCCCCATAGCTGGTGCTAATAGTGCTGAATATGCCACATCAGCCATTACGGTTGGGACGCATACTTACTCCTTGACTGTAATCGATATCAATGGCTGTAGCAAAACCAAGAGTGCTACCATTATGGCAGGCACGCCGCCTACTATTACTGCACCTAATCCTGCTCCTTTGTGTGCCAGCACGAGCGTCACTTTGAGTAGCACCGTAACAGGTGGGGCGGGCGGTTTTACCTACCAATGGTATTTGGGCGAAACACCTGTATCGAGCGGTGCGGCGCAAAGTATTACTATCAACAATCCGCCTACAGGCAATACGACCTATACCGTAATAGTCACCGATAGCAACGGCTGTACGGCTTCGGACAATGCCACTATCACCGTAAGCGGCACTATGGCACTGAACCTACCCCAGCCCGCTACTTTGTGCGTGGGCAGTTCTACCACTCTTAACGTGAACGTAAGTGGCGGCTCGCCCACATATAGCTACCAATGGTGGCTAAATGGCAATCCTATTTCGGGTGCAGTATCGCAGAGCTATGCGGTAAATACTCCACCTGTAGGCTCGTACACCTATACCGTACAAGTGATGGACTCCAACGGCTGTATGGGCGAAGTATCAGCTGTAGTACAAGTGGTATCGCAGCCTTCGGTCAGTATAGCACCCCTAGCACCTTTGTGTGGCAGTAGCCCCGTGAGTCTTACGGCAAATATCAGCAACGGAGCGGGTTTGTCTATCCAATGGCAAGCCAATGGCAATACTATTGCAGGCGCAACGTCGGCTACACTCAATATTCCTAATCCTGCCACAGGCAATACTACCTATTCGGTCAGCGTAGGAGCAGGGGCATCTTGTTCAGCAGTAGCTACTACAATGGTCAGCGTTTATCCTGTCCCCGTCGTAGCAGTCACCTGTTCCGCTGCTGCTGTATGTGCGGGAACTCCCGTTATAGTGACAGCCGTGGTTAATTCAGATACTCCCAGCTATTCCTACCAATGGACTAATAATGGTATGCCAATGGCTACTACTACCGCATCGCTCAATGCCAATACTTCTATGGCGGGCACGCAAGTATATAACGTAACTGTCACCGATGCACATGGTTGTACCGCAAGTGCAAGCACTACTGTCACAGTCGTAACACAGCCAACGGTAAACATCGCTCCTATTGCGCCACAATGCGGCGGTAGCTCTGTGAGCCTTACGGCAAATATCAGCAACGGAGCGGGTTTGCCCATACAATGGTATTCCAATGGCAATGCTATTGCGGGGGCAACGTCAGCTACGCTCAATATTCCCAATCCCAATAATGGTACTACCATGTATAGCATCAGCGTAGGAGCGGGTAGTACCTGTGCTGCCAACGACGAGGTTGCTGTAACCGTATATCCCACTCCTAATGTCAGCATCACACCTATTCCGTCTGCTTGCGAGGGCAGTGCGGTGACAATTTCGGCAAATGCTAATGGTGGTTCAGGTAGTGGCTATACCTACCAATGGACACATAACGGCGCAGCAGCAGGAAGCGGTAGCTCATTAACGCCGAGTGGTTTGGCAAGTGGTAGCCATACCTACGCCGTAACTGTAACGGACGGCAATGGTTGTACTGCCAGCGCAAGCACTACATTTGCCATCAATGCGCAACCCGTTATCGATATTGCACCCGTATCGCCTATTTGTGCGGGTACGTCCATAACGCTCACAGCAACTACCAACGGTTCTTGGTCTATACAATGGTTTTTGAATGGTTCGCCCATAGCAGGGGCTACTTCAACTACGCTCAATATTGCTGCTCCCGCATCGGGTAGCCATGTATATAGCGCAACGGCGAGCGGTGGTGCTGCTTGTTCGGATAATGCCCAAGTAACTGTAACCGTATATCCCACGCCTAATGTCAGTATCACACCTGTTCCGTCTGCTTGCGAGGGCAGTGCGGTGACAATTTCGGCAAATGCTAATGGTGGTTCAGGCAGTGGCTATACCACCAATGGACACATAACGGCACGGCAGCAGGAAGCGGTAGCTCATCAACGCCGAGTGGTTTGGCAAGTGGTAGCCATACCTACGCCGTAACAGTAACGGACGGCAATGGTTGTACTGCCAGCGCAAGCACTACATTTGCCATCAATGCGCAACCCGTTATCAATATTGCACCCGTATCGCCTATTTGTGCGGGTACGCCCATAATGCTCACAGCAACTACCAACGGTTCTTGGTCTATACAATGGTTTTTGAATGGTTCGCCCATAGCAGGGGCTACTTCTACTACGCTCAATATTGCTGCTCCCGCATCGGGTAGCCATGTATATAGCGCAACGGCGAGCGGTGGTGCTGCTTGTTCGGATAATGCCCAAGTAACTGTAACCGTATATCCCACGCCTAATGTCAGTATCACACCTGTTCCGTCTGCTTGCGAGGGCAGTGCGGTGACAATTTCGGCAAATGCTAATGGTGGTTCAGGTAGTGGCTATACCTACCAATGGACACATAACGGCGCGGCAGCAGGAAGTGGTGCGGTTTTGACACTTACTGGTTTGTTAGTAGGTAGCCATACCTACGCCGTAACCGTAACGGACGGCAATGGCTGTACAGCATCAGCCACGACCACTTCGAGCATAACAGCACAACCTACGGTAAGCATCAGCGACCCCGCTCCTATTTGTTATGGTACTGAGGCGGTGACGCTCACAGCATCAGTGTCGGGCGCGTCGGTATCGTACCAATGGTATGTAGGCGGCACAGCTATAAGCGGTGCTACTAACAGCAGCTATACGGTGAGCAATCCCGCCGTTGGTACTCATACATACAGCGTACAAGTAATGAGTAGTGCGGGTTGTATTGCCAGCGATGCCACCAACCTCACTGTTTATCCCACTCCTTCGGTATTGGTCAATAATGCCAGTGCAGTATGTGCGGGTTCGATGGCTACGTTAAGTGGTGTGGCATCGGGTGGCACATCGCCCTATTCTTATCAATGGTATGTAGGCGGTACTGCTATAAGCGGGGCTACCAATAATAGCTATACCGCTGATAGCCCTGCCCTTGGCACTACGATTTATACCTTAGTAGTGACCGATGCCAATGGCTGTACGGCGCAAGACGATGGTTCGATAATTGTCAATCCTTCGTTGGGTATTGTTATTCCGCCTATATCGGCATTATGCCAAGGCAGCCAAGCTATTACAACGGCAATCGTATCGGGTGGCACAGCACCATTTAGCTATCAATGGTATGAGGGTTCTATGCCGCTTTCGGGTCAAACAACAGCTACATTGAGCATTGTTCCCTCGGTAGGTACTACGGTTTATACTTTGGTGGTAACAGATGCTGCGGGCTGTTCAGGCACCGAAACGGTATCGGTAACGAGCTATCAACAACCAAGCGTAATGATTGAGGGAACAAGCCTATTATGCGGCAATGGTTGTGCCGAAGCTACACTGACGGCGGTGGTATCGCCGCAGTGCCTAACCCTAATGGCAATTATATCTATACTTGGAGCAATGGTGCTACTACGCCGAGTATATCGGTATTGCCTGGTTCAACGGCTACTTATAGCGTAACGGTGAGCATAGCTGGATTATCGGGCTGTGCTGCATCGGACAGCCATACGATTACGGTCAGTTCTTTGAGTGTCAATTTAAACGATGCCGCTATTTGCGAAGGGCAAACCGCCACTCTAACGCCAAGCGTATCGGGTGCTACGGGGGCATTGAGTTATGTCTGGAGTAACGGCGCAGTAGGTGCAAGTATCAGCGTATCGCCTATGACAACTATGACCTATGCCGTGAGTGTGACAGATGCATCGGGCTGCACGGGCTTCGATAGTGGATTAGTAGCCGTGAGCCGTATCGTACAAGCTGATGCAGGTGCTGACCACCTCACTTGTGCGGGCGCATCGAATACAACGTTAGGCAGCAATGCAATAGCAGGAGCATCGTATAGCTGGAGTAATGGACAAAATACGTCAAGCATTAGTGTATCACCCACCACGACAACGACCTATACGCTTACCGTGACCAATGCTTGTGGTGCGAGCACCGACCAAGCAACAGTAGTAGTAGGCAGCACGCAAGCTGATGCGGGCGGCGACCAAATGTTCTGCGCGGGCGGTAGTACAAACCTAACAGCAACAGGTGGCACTCAATATATATGGAGTAACGGACAGAACGGGCAGAGCATCAGCGTATCGCCTACAACGACAACGACCTATACCGTAACAGTGAGCGATGCCAATGGCTGCTCCGACACTGATGCTGTGACAGTAACAGTCAATAGCCTAAGTGCGGCAGGTGCGGTATCAATAACGGCTGTTTGCGAGGGCGGTTCAACGGCTGAATGTGTAACCCTAAATGCCATAGCTGATGCCGATAATATCGTGTCTTATGTATGGAGTACGGGCGACACTGAGCCTACCATTTCGATATCGGGTGGCGGCAACGGCACGTATAGCGTAACTATCACCGACTCATTTGGCTGTACGGCTTCGGCGAGCATCGACGACCCTTGTGGCACTCCGCCTGCTCCTATTGATGCTATTGATGACCAAGCTACTACGCCCGAAGGTGTAGCAGTACTAATCAATGTATTGGGCAATGACGAAGGAGATAATATATTTATCACGGCATTGACTAATCCATCGAATGGTACGGCTATTATACAAGGCAACCAAGTGCAATATACACCTAATCCAGGATTTACGGGCACAGATGTATTTACGTATCAGATTTGTAACGCATCGGGTGCCTGCGATATAGCTACAGTAACGGTAGTGGTGACAGGCGGCACTCCGCCTCCGCCCTGCGAAAATATCAGCTACTATTGTACCTACCCAATTACGCCGCTACAAATTTGCCCCGAATTTTGCGCTCTTAACGGCGATTATACCATCACCGACGCTACGGCGACTTACTTGTGTTCGATAAGTGTGCAGGATAATGGTACTTGTGTGCGCTATATAGCTCTGCCTTTGTTCAATGGCGTAGATACAGTACAGATATATGCTACTGACCAATGGGGCAATATCGATGTCGCTACTATAGTGATTCAGGTAGGCGACTGCGATACATGGACTCCTGATGGTGGCGACATTGTGACGGGCAATCCGGACAATACGGTTACGCCTGCTGGCGGCAAACACCCATATAATCCTCTCGTGGGTGGTAGCGGTAGCCATAAAACTACGCCTGCGACCAATGCCCAAGTATCGACAGACCGTTGGCAGGTTTCTCTAAGCCCCGTACCGGCTACCGATGTGCTAAACTTGCGCTTTATGGGCAACGATAGTCCTGTATCGGTCGAGGTATTTGACTTGGCAGGTGTGGTTGTACTTCGTCAAAGCATTGATGCGGGTAAGGGTCTGAACCTTTACCGTTTCAATATCGCTTCATTGCCCGCGGGTGCCTACTTGCTTCGTTTGAGCGATAGCCATACGACTACAAGTGTCAAATTGGTGAAGCAATAAGCCTAAAAGGTGTTTGTCTATCACTAATTAGTTCTTAGAAACAGATTACAGCGCATCGTCCTCTTGTTGTTATCGAGGAAGGTGCGCTGTATTTTTTTGTATGCCTCGCTTGAAAATGAATGGGCTTCTTGCGAAAGCCTGCGAAGCAGAACAGAGGTATTACAGATTTTACGGAATTGAAAAGCCTTGTAAATCAAGCATTTCGGGGTAAAATTTCAAGAAAAAAGCTGTGCAATAGGTGAAATGAAGCATTTTGTGGTTAGAAGGATATTTCCATAGTCCATGCGATTTAAATTGTGGGCTATTATGGTTGGCTATTTCATTTATCCCGTTCTAAAATTCGGTAGGCATGGCTACTAACATTACGTTGTTGTATCTCTATCTTTTTTCTTGTCGAACCACACGGGTTCGGGGTCGTTGGGTTCTCCGTTATAGTTGATAAAGATTTCTTCGCCCGCTTCTATATCGCGGTAGGCAAATATTTCGAGGGTTTCGGCTTCGTAATCTACTTGGTAGCGGGCATTGGCTTGGTACGAGTGGTTGTATAGCGAGCCAAATCCGAGAGCCAATCCCGAACGGCTGCTGTCGTCGCCCCACACGAAATAATGATGGTATAATTTGGAGCGTATGATAAGCTCGGTATCTTCGTTAGACAAGACCAAGACGGGGCATAATTCTATGGGTTCGCCTTTTTTGAGTGGGCGAGCGGCAAAAACGCCTCTACCTTTGTTGGGTGAGTTGGCGATATAGATATGTGGGATACTGTATCGAAATATATTTTTGGCATTTGCAAATTTGTTTTTGCTCATGGCGAATGCGGGATACGTGGTTTTGGGTGTTTTTTTGTATGAAAATAAATATATTTTTATTGGTTGCCTATGGTTGATTTTCGCTTAGATAGATTTGGCGCAATTGTGCTTCGTTGATAGGTTTGATGTAATTGCCGCCCGCGTCGGCTTGCAAAATGGTGATGTCGATGCGGTCGGGTTGGCGATATTTGAAGTAATAATTGCTACTTGTCAGTATGCGGCGCGTAACTAAATAAGCGTTGCCATTGTTTTCCCAAGGTTGCCCAAAAAAATGTTTGCCCGATATGGCATACATACCGCGTATATAGGTTTTGCCTTGTGCGCTAATGCTTGCGACTTCGTTTTGGGTATAGAGTTTTAGGTCTTTGCCGTCAAAAAAATGGATATAGGCATTGGCATTGGTGAGGTGTTCGTTGCGTAGGTCTAAGGGCTGGGTATAGCCTCTGCCTACGAGGGTGCTGCCGTCTTTGAGGGTGAGTTGTAGCGTATCCCATGCTAGTACGCCCATCGGTTGCGGGTCGTTGAACAGATTGATGAGGTAGAGTGCGATGCGCAGGTCTTTGCTATCTTGTCGTCCCGTAGCTCGTAGCGATTCCATAAAATACGGTCGGTCGTCCATGAGTGTGGCGAGGTCGGCTACTTGTTTCACTATTTTATAGTCGTAGCCCTTGCGTCCTGCAATCATCAAGTAGTTGGATAGAAATTCATAGGGCTCGTCGACAATGCGCGAATTGTCATATAGTTCGATATTGCCTGTTCGGATTTTTCGGTATAAATCTTTAAATTTTTCAATCCATACAAATTCGGTCGAGTCGATGCGCGAATTTACGCCTTTTTCGACACCTGCCAACACTAATCGGTCAATCATAGACAGTGCAACGGTTTTTCGCCCGCCGCCTGTACTCTCGACAAAATTATATTGTGGTACTTCGTCTTTGAGTTCGGTATAAATAAATTTGCCCGTAACGACCAAGCCTGTTTTGAGGTGTGCTGTTCCTTCGTGTACGGCATATTTTATTTTGGGTATTTTATCTTTGACGGCTTTGGGTTGGCTGGTACCGGGTATGATACCCCCGGTATTTCCGAGTTGGGGTTGCCCTGACAAATAAACGTTGATGCCTGTCCATAGGCAAAGAGCTATTAATAGGTGTTTCATGGCTGTATTATGGGTTGTGAGGGGAAAGTAAAAAGCGAGATGGTTTTTGATTGTTGATTTTCGATTGACAATTGCACTTATTTTCAAATGATTTGAGCTGCGGGTTAGTTCTCAAAACTAATTTTTGGAGTATCGGCTTCGGAGATTGGACTTGTTTTTGGGTTTAGACCCAAGCGTATATCGAAAATAACAGCGAGGGTGGGCGGCAAAGATACGGCATATCCCCGATTTGATAAAGAAAACGGGATTTTCGTAATATTGTTTGATGTAATACCCTGCTCGTATTGTGATAATTGAGCTTCGTGGTTATAATTGGCTGGCTCAAACGTGAATCTGTGATGCTTAGTGTGACAATAGACCCATTGACGCTTTGAGGGATGGGCGGCAAGTTCGACTGCGTAGCTGACATTGGGTTTAATGTCAATGGGTTTTGATTGCTTTGCAGTACTCAAAATTGCCCACACAAGTTTAGGAGATACTATTGGTTTGATTTTTAAGTTTGAGAAAAAAAAATAACGGGGGCATCTTGCTCGCGCCCTTGCTACAAAGCAGCATTTAGCAAAATTTATTCCCAAAATTTAAAAATCAAACCACTAACCACTAACCACTAACCACTAACCACTAACCACTAACCACTAACCACTAACCACTATTATGGTTCAATGGAAGTTGGGGTAATAATCTACTGACAACGCCACCTAAGCCTCTCAAAGGGAAATTTACTCCTACTACTCGTCAAAACGATGCCCTGCATAATATGAGTTAATAACAAATCCGTAACATCGCGAGAGGTTATCGCGATGCTACGGATAAAATAATTATCACGGCATAATGGGGCACACCTTGTAGTGCTACGCTATCTTTTTAGCGCACTAAGGTAATATTGCCTTTATATTCGACTTCTTCGCCTTCTTTATTGACGGCGCGAACCAAATAGACATACGTACCTATTTCTTGGTCTGAGTCTTGGAATTGTCCGTCCCAACCCTCGCTGAGGGTAGTAGTTTCAAACATTTTTTGCCCCCATCGATTAAATATTTTAAATTCGCGCAGTTCGATGATATTAAAAGGCACGAGGAACAAGACATCGTTTATGCCATCATTATTGGGCGAAAATCCGCTGGGCACTAATATGATGCTTTCGCTAATAACGGGTACGGTGATGCTTGTCGTATTTTGGCAACCGTCGTCGGTTGTATTGGTTACGGTAAATTCGGTGTCGTTGAATAGTGGCACGGTCGTTGGGTTGGCACTATTGGGGTCGTTGAGTTGGTCGGCGGGTGTCCAAGCGTAGTTGCTGCCCCCCGTTACGGTCAGCGTGCCTGTTTGCCCTTCTACGACTGTGCTGCCCGTAGCAGTCAGGTTGGGATTAGGCATTAGAACGGTATAAAAAATAACTGTGTCGCCTGCATTGGTCAAACATTCGGCGGCGTAGGTAACGTAGTTATTGCCTTGTAGCGTAACGCTTAGGCTGCTACCCGTACCCAAAGAGGCGGTAGGTGTTGCTACGTCATACCAACGGCGCGAGCCAAATGTATCGACGGGCAAGCTTAGTGTAAGTGCTTGTCCGGGAATAGCGCAGAGCGAGTCCGTTTCTTCGATAGTTGTAATAACTACTACGCGCACCGAGTCGGTGGCGGGGCAGGCGGCATCGCTATACGACGATACGTAATACCACGATGTAACCGAAGGTGTTGCTATGGGATTGGCGATATTGGTGGCACTTAGCGTAGGGTTGGCAGCCCAAGTATAGCCCGCAGTGCCGCCGCCTGTGGCATTGAGTGTAGCACTACCGCCGTTGCCGATAGTTTGTTCGGGTCCGGCATCAAGGGCAGGAGTCGGAACAAGGGTGATATAGCGCACCACGCCGCCGTCGTTGGTGGCATTGTCTCCTCTGCCTCTAAATGTAGTAATGCTGCTTGGTGCAGTGATGGTATAAGACGGATTATTGCTCAACACGGTGCCGGGTATCGCCATATTGACCCAAGATACATTGGTCTGACCTGCGGGCATTTCTAAGGTATAACTCTGCCCTATCGCGACGCATAGCGTGTCATATTCTTCGGTACGCACATATACAGTCATGAAGTCGTTGCTTTGGCAGGGACCCTTTTGCGCCGAGGCAAAATAGTTGGTTGTTACATCGGGCGAGGCGGTGGGCTGGAGTAAAAAGGCATTGTCCAAATCATCAGCGGGGAACCATAAGTAGGTAGCTCCGTTGCCTACGCTTGTAGCTTTAAGGTTACAGATTCGCCTGGGTCGATGATAGTATTAGGTCCAGCATCGATAGTTGGCGAATTGAGGATAAAATATTTATACCTGCCGCAACCCGCTACGGTTAGTGCGCAGCCGCTGGTAGTAGATATGGCATTAGCGATAAATGCCGTATCGTTCAAGCCCATCGTAAATTGGAAGTTACTGCCTTGTTGCAAAATATTGGTGGGGTCGCTGGCACTTGCCCATTCGTAAGTATAATTAGGGTCTATCGGAAATAGCGTTACCTGTGCCCCTGCAACACGGCAAAGCGTGTCTGATGTAAATATATCTTCTGATAAGATATCTGATTGTATGGGGTCAGAGATGCCCAAGCCAAGCGTAGAGCCTGTATTGATATTATTAAATGTAGGTATGCCGTTGGGGTTATTCACTACTACGATGCGCGTACCACCGTCTTGTATGGCGTATAGTTTGCCATCGCGCCCCAATTCTATTTGTCCAAAGCCATTATTGACCGTTCCGCCCGCTGGTGGGTTGTATTGCGTAAGGGCAGAAGTAGCAAAATTGTATTGAAACAAAGCAAGCGGCATGGTGTACCAAAGCGTAAAATACATTTTAGAGCCATCAGGCGAAAACTCGATACCAAAGGGCCCGTTGCCGTTAAAATCGCCGCTATCTAAGGTAATGGGATTGGTAATAATACCTGTATATGGGTCAAAATTGGCGGACATTACCTGGTTCGACCAAGCATAAGCCATACCGATACGCCCCGCGTGATAATCCAATTCGCCGCGTCCGTCGTAGCCGCCTATGGGCATATTATACGGAAATATCACGCCGTGATTTTCAATTCCATCGGGGGTTACAAAAAAACGATTAAAGCCTGCGCCCGAATTACATTTATAAGCCAACACCCAATAAGTACAGGTATTGGGTACTCCTGGATAACCTCTACGCCCTCGGAGAATTGCCCCGCTGCCATAAGCGTATTGAGGTTGGTGACGTTGCCCAAACCGCCATTCAGCTCTAAGTCGATAATGGAATAGTAGAGATTAGTACATGTTTCTTGGTTATAAAAGATATAAAATTTACACGGGTCGTCGGGTTTGGGTGCGATACATACCTCTGCCGCCGATGCGTTGGCAAAAATACCGATAGACCTGGGCATTATCGTACCCGTTTGGTCATATACGCCGTTATTGTTGAACCAAAAGACCACATTACCGTCCACATCTTCGTAGTGGGCAATGCCTTCGGCAGGAGGGGCACCCGAAATGCCTGTGTTCCAGGGCGTGGGCGGGTCGGTCGAAAAATCGAGGCGAACAATATCGTCATCGCTGTTAAAAAACATATTGCGCAAGCCCTGCGCTTGGATAGGTATGGCTGTTGTTGCTAGTGCTGCCAATAGCCATATAGCCAAGACAATTCGATGAGTAAAGATAGAATGCATACTATAAATGGTTTTTAGGTTGTTTTATTGGTTCGTGCATTTAGCAAAGGTAGCGTTTTTTATCAATTGCTTGTATGATACCGAAAACTTGGAAAAATTTATTGTTTGACGCATATTTATATGCTTTTAATTTTAATGTTTTTTTCAAATTTCTGAATTTAATATTCTTTGAATCTTATGTTTTTACAGGAATGTTCAGATTGTCTTAGGTGAAATTATTTTTGATTGCTGTGTTCTTACTTACAACAAACCCTCGTCGGCAAAGCTATAATAGTTTTGCGGGTCGATGCCCACAATAAGATGGTCTATTATCTTGATGTCCAACAATTTGCCGCTTTCTGCTAAGCGGCGAGTTAGCTCGCGGTCGGCAGTACTGGGTTTCAGGCTGCCTGATGGGTGGTTGTGGCACAAAATAATACTCGATGCCAAGGCGTTGATGGCTTTTTTGAAGATAATTTTGCTATCTGCTACTGTACTCGTCACGCCGCCCGCACTGATTCGTTCTCTGCTGACAATTTTGTTCGCTTGGTTGAGGAGTAAAATCCAAAATTGCTCGTGGTCGAGGTCGCCGAGCAGGGGCTGTAATTCGTCGAAGGCATCGCGGCTGCTGGTTATTTGTTTGCGTTGGCGCACCTCTGCCAATCGGCGGCGCAAACCCAACTCTAAGGCGGCAATAATAGTAATGGCTTTTGCTTCGCCGATGCCTTTGAAAGCGATTAAGTCATTGACTTCTTTTTGTCCCAAGGCGTGAAGGTCGTTGGCGCAGTCTTTCAAGATGCGGCGGCACAAATCGACGGCGGTTTCTTCGGCGTTGCCCGACCCGATGAGTATAGCCAACAATTCGGCATCGGAGAGGCTTTGCCTACCTTTGAGCAACAATTTTTCGCGTGGGCGGTCTTCTTCTGCCCAAGACTTGATACCTGACGGCGGGGTTTTTTCGGGTAGGGTAGAGGTGGGGTCTTCCATTGGTAGGAGGCTATTGGGTTGGGGTTGGGGGGCAAGACCGCTATCAAGTTTCCGATTTTTTACTTTCGAGAGAAGCCGAATAATCGAACTCATGCTATACCGGATACCATTTCAGAGAGCAGTGCGTGACATGAATTGGATTAGTGCTATAAAGCTGAGCGGTGCGGGTACTTATTCGCCCACTACTTTGAACGTAGTGCGGCGGTTTTGTTGGTGTTCCGATTCGCTACACGATACATTATTGCTACACCGATTGACCAATTGCGTTTCGCCGTAGCCGCGAGCCGCGAGCCGCATGGCTTCCACGCCTTGTTGCGCCAAATAATTGACCGCCGATTGCGCCCTTGCTTGCGATAGTTTCAGGTTGTACGAGTCGCTGCCTCGCGAGTCGGTATGCGAGCCTAATTCAATTTTGATATTGGGATTCTCTTTGAGCAATACCGCTAATTTGTCGAGTGTAGGCTTGGCATCGTCGCGTATGTCGGCTTTATCGAGGTCGTAATAGATGTTTTCTAATACGATTTCTTTTCGTTTATAAATTTTGTCCAAGGTTATTTCGGCATAAATTTTGACTGTATCGCGCCCTACCGCGCTTCGTCCGCGTGTAGTGGCATTGTCCGATTTGGTAAAAAACCCTGCTTGGGAGGCAGTCAATTTATAGTCGGTATCCTCTTCGAGCTGTAATTCAAATTCGCCTTTTTCGGTCGTAATCAGGCGTTTAGAGATGCGGCTTTCGGTACTCAACCCCAATACCTGCACGATAGCATCGGGTACGGGAATGCTGCTTTTGATGCCGCTATTGGGGTCGTCGGGCGTATTAAAAGTTTTTTGCGATACGCGCCCTTCGAGCCAATAAACAACACTTGGCGTGGGGGTGGTTTTTTGGACAAGGGTGGTCGTATCAGGCGGCGGCGGCGTTTTTTGAGGTGTTAGTTGAGCCGCGCGATAGATATCGTCGCTGCCCTTGCCGCCTTTGCGCGACGAACTGAACCAAAGTATTGCCTCGACGGAGTCTATCAATTCAGGTCGCAGCAGGGGTTCAAAGGCGATGCCGAAATCGTCGGCAGCCGAATTGACAGGCGATTGCAGGTTTTGGGCGTTCACCCATTTTTTGCCGCGCCGCTCGGCTGCAAATATATCCAAACCGCCCATGCCCAAAAAACCGTCGGAGGCAAAATAAAATTTGCCGTCTGTGCCGATGTATGGAAAACCCTCGTAGCCAGCAGTATTTATTTCGGGACCTAAGTTTTCGGGGTCACTCCAAAATCCATCTGCCATTTTGGTGACTATATAGATGTCCTTGTTGCCAAAACCTCCGGGCGCATCAGACGAGAAATACAGTTGCGTTCCGTCGGGCGATAGGCAGGGCTGCCCTACATTGGTCGTATCGTTGTCGAACAAATCGACCTTTTCGGGCAAATGCCATTTGCCGCCCGCTTGTCGGTAGCTAGTATAGATTTGGCAAAAGTCGTCTTTTTCGCCCTCGCTCCCGCAAGCTGTGAAGTAGGCAATGCGGTAATCGCTGCTAAACGAGACCGTGCCTTCGTTATAGGGCGTATTGATGCTATCGCCAAACAAGGCGGGATTGGCATACATGCCCTTAGCTTGGGGTTGTGCTATGAATAGGTCGGCAAATTTTTGTCCTGTCCAGCCATAGCGTTTATCGCCTGTGGCGGTCTCGCGGTCGGAGGTAAATACTATTTTGTCGCCTTCATATACGACAGGCGAAAAATCGGAGGCGGTCGAGTTCAATCCCTGCATATTTTCGAGGCGGTACGAACTTGGTTTTTTGAGCCATTCTAAGGCTTGTCGGCAGCCTTGCATTTGTTCTGCACCCCTCGCGCGGTCGGCGGGGTTGTTCAGCATATATTCTTTGAACAGATTGATAGCCTCGTTATATTTGCCATTGGCTTTGAGCATTTGTGCATAACGAAAATTGACTAATGGGTCGGTGCTGAACTCCAAGGCTTTGGCATACCAAGTTTCGGCGGCATCGGTTCGGTTGGCTAAACGATAACATTCGCCTATTTTGTAGGCAAGCCCCGACTTGCCTACGAGGTCGCTTGTGCTTTCGTAGTCGGTTTGCAGCAGTTCGGCAGCGGTGCTATATTGTTTGTTGGCATAGGCGGTTTCGGCATCTATTTTGGGTTGTAATAAAGCCCTGCAACCGCCCGCAGCAATGGCAATGACAAACAGTAAGCAGCAAAAAAAGGGATATCGCATGTCGGAAATGAGTCGGTAAATAAAACGCGCTTAACGGGATACGCTCGAATATTGCTATAACGTTATTTAGGCGTATTTAGTTGTGTGGGCAATAGGCGTAAAAAATGGCAAATATAGGACAAAAATAGCGGTTGGTGTGTGTTGGTGAGGGGGTTTCTTTTTGTAACTTATGCCAACGATGTGCAATAAAGCTATATGGCGGGCGTTTTTTGTAGTTAATTCGTAGATAGCTATAATTGCCTGAAAAACTGTACCTTTGTAGTAACTATTTAGCCTTGTAGGAATAGCCCATTACCCCATACCCAAAACCCTATACCCTAAATAGTTACGCTATTTTTTTTATTGTCAAATCATCATACATGCACCCGAATCCCTTTTTGTCGCGCTCTTATACGTCGCACCGCGCGGCATTTTGCTTGTTTATTGCCCTATTGACCACCCTATCGGCTTGCCGCCAAGAGGGTAGCTCCCGCCCCGATGTGTCGGGCATTGATGCACCGATACAAATACGCCGATTCGAGCGCGATTTGTTTGCCTTATCCACCGATGCGCGTTTCGGAGCGCAGGCTACCGCCCTCCAACGCCAATACCCCGATTTTTATGGCTTGTTCGTGTCGCAGATTATGGGCTTTGGCGAACCCTACGACACCGCCCGCACTTATCCTGCGCTCCGAGATTTTATACAAAATCCCGATATGCGCTTTCTGTACGATACCTGTATGCAGCAATACCCCGACCTAAGCGGTTTGGAAGCCGATTTTTCGCAAGCATTCCGCTACGTCAAACACTATTTGCCCGCCACGTCGTTGCCCCAAGTTGTGAGCCATATATCGGCATTCGGTCCCGCAGCCGTCACTATCGACGATGAATTGATAGGCATCAATTTAGATATGTATATGGGTAGTCATTTTCCGCTCTATCAGACACCCGATTTTCCCGCCTACCTCACGCGCCGTTTTCAGCGCGAGTATATAGTGCCCAATACCCTGAAAGCATATATCAAAGGCATCTATACGGCTACCGAGCAAGACCTACCGCGCCTAATAGACCATATAGCCTACGAAGGCAAATTGTTGTATTTTTTAGACCAAGTATTGCCCGATACGCCCGACAGCCTAAAAATAGGTTACGGCGGACAAGATTTGGCTTGGTGTGCCAAGAACGAAGCTGAGATTTGGGCGTTTTTGATAGACCAAGAATTGTTGTTCAATACACAATCGAAAAATTTTTATAAATACCTTGACGAAGCTCCTCATACGAGCGGTATGCCCGCCGAATCGCCTGGGCGCGTACCTATTTGGGTGGGTTGGCAAATGGTGCGTCGCTATATGCAATCCCATCCCAATACGACATTCGAGCAATTGATGGCACTCAAAGACGGGCAAGCCTTGCTCAAAGCCGCCAAGTATAAGCCAAAGTAGCTGTTTGCGCCAAAGCCGCTCAGCAAATGCCCCCGCGCAGTACGCCGCCCGCCCGCCCCGTACTGCGGTTTTTTTTACTCTGGTGTGCGCCCCACCAAAAAAATAAAAAAAAAATTTGCCCATTTTGCAGCGGGTATCCAAAGAAGGTTTATCTTTACCCCTGATTGCTTAGTTTTGGGTCGTATAGATACAAAAAATCAGCCGACAAGCAATTATTTGCTCACCATTTAACCGTTTTTTTAACATGAAAAGATTTATGCAACCAACGGACAATGTCCGCCCGGGCTTCGGGCTTCGGGCTTCGGGCTTCGGGCCATTAATCGTATCACCCTTTAAATGCCTGCCGTTTATGCTGTTCGTTTTATTGACTTGTGCGCCGGGCAGCCGCCTTTTTGGGCAGGACTTGGGCGGAGACTTTGCTTATCAAGTAGATATCTCGCAAATTAACCCCGCCACAGGAGCCGACATGAGCGGCTACCCCTTGTTTTTCGTCACCATTACGTCAACTTATCCGAGTCCTAACTCATATGTTGCTCATCTCGGCTGCATGATACACTTACGCTTGCGTTTTGAGCTATATGATGCGGCGGGCGCACTCCTCGAAACCTTGCACCTACCATCGGAAGGTGAGGACTTTGATTTGTATAGAAATACGGATTGGAATATGGGCGCACCTTTTGTGTTGGGCTACATGAACACCTTTACCGCAGTGAGTTGTGTGGAAAACGTGGCATACGTGCAGATATACAGCCAAATGCATCAAAACTTGTACGATACTGACTTTTGTAATGGAACGCTCGACCAAGGCGACTTCCATAGTCTTACCATCACCTATCCCGATGGCGCAACCTATGTGGGCAGTGCAACGGGTGCCACTCCGGGAGGCATCATAGACGAATCGAACATCCATACCCTCAACTTCCCCGCCCCCGTCGATGGCACCAATATACCCCTTGACTTGGCAATACTGAGCGACCACCAAAACTGCCCCGCTGAACTACTGAGCTATGCCCTGCCCATAGGCGGCTGTCCGCCCTATACCACTACTTGGTTCGACAGCGATGGCAATGTGATACCTTATCCCGATTTCGATGAAACAGGCTTTCCTTACCCCGAAGAGGGCGGAAACATCATACCAGTAAACGTAGATAACGAATACACTGTACAAGTAACAGACAACAACGGCAATACCGCATCGCGCAGCTTTAAGTATGGCATAGACAACTATACCATCTCGGCGGGCACCAACGAAGTATGGGACGCGGACGACGTGCTTATGGACGCGCTATTCGTCGACGGCGAAGTGGTCGTGGAAACCGGTGTCACCCTAACGATTAACGATATCTCGGTGGCGTTTATGGGCGAATATTCAGGCATAACCGTCAAAAAGGGCGGGAAACTATTCGTTAACAACGCCGTTTTATACGCGCAACATTGTGATGTTGGTGCCGACCTTGCCGATTACCCGCATTGGAGGGGCATTGCGGTGGAGGGCAATACATCGGGTGTACTCAATTCGACAGGCGAAGTGGTCTTGCATGGTGCCACTATTCGGCAGGCAAGCATAGGCATCAATGCCGTACTGACCAATAGCATCATCACGACGGGCACCGCCCCAGACATGATAAAAGCATACGACAGCTATTTTGACAACAACCGTGTCGCCATCAATGTTTTGTCGCCTTATTGCCCTATCGTTATAGACAATTGCACGTTTGCGCAAAGTGGCTTTCCCGAAATGGGTACATACCTTAACAGTTCGAGCCATATCGTGTTGGCGGGAGTATATAAGGCAAACATCAAAAATAGCCGTTTTTACGACAATGTCAACAAGGGTCGAACGGGCATTACTTGTATCTATGCGGGTGCTATTATCAAAAACAACGATTTTGGCGAACCCAGCAAAATACTATATCGCGGCATCGACGTGCTGGGCTCGCCAGCGGCGCAGGCAGCCTATATGCTGATAGAAGACAACCGATTTGTCAAAACCCGCAAAGGTATCAATATGCTGGGTAGCGGATTTGGGCGCATACGAAACAACGAATTTAAGATTTTTCACACGGCGGCGAGTGCCATTAACGGTTACGGCATTTTTCTGGAAAACTGTATGGGTGTAGAAGTGAGCGGCAATATCCTGACCGCCACCACCCAATCCTTAGCCTCGCCCAGCACTGTCGTAGGCACTTGGGGCATTGTAGCCAAAAATATAGGCTGTGCAGGTGCCAACATTAGCAATAACGGTTTTAACGCCGAAGGCGCCAACAGCCGCTTTTATGCCGCCCTCCAATTTGAGGGCAATAACGAAAACTTAGAACTCACCTGCAATATATACGGAGCACCACACATGAACGACTGGATGATTGCTCCCTCCGCCGTACTAGGTCCACAAGGGGAATGTTATCCCTTAGAACCTAGCTTATCTGCCCCACTACGCGAACAATGGCATGTGGGCGGCACGATGCCCTACCACATCTACAACGCATCGTCCAATATGCTCGAAATTACGCCCTACAACGATGCCGCTAATATACCGACCTTGATTAGTGGCAATGTCGAGATTGACGACCCATGCAACAGTACAGGCACCGTAAACTGCGCTCCCTTGGAGATGGAGCCGCCCTCCTTGGTGCGCGACCGCCTATTAGCTGCCCAAACCGAGCGCGAATATATGGCAGCACTGCGCCAACTGATACAATCGCGTATGGCAAATGACGAAATAGCGGAAGTAAAGCTCGATTTGGACGAACAAACCCACGACTGCGCAAGAAAGATAGCCGTGGCTACCCGCGTGACGGCGGCGGAATTTGAAGCGGCATTAGCGCGATTGGCGCAATTGTCGCTCACCGAACCGGATAACCAGCAGTTTTTCGAGCTATATACAGCACTCATTGATGCCATGACCGCCGGAGGCAGCGGCAAAACCGACGAGGCAGCAGAGGCTTTTATAGCCGACTATGCCCTAAGCGAGGAGCCTAATACCTGCTATGCCGAGGCGTATAGGGCATTTTACTACGGCGATTCGTTCGACAAAACCCCCGCTTGGGTGCCCACGCAAAAGACCAGCGAAGCCGCCGCCGCTGCGGGCGGCTTCATAGCGGGCTATTCCGATGGGTTCGTTAGGCTTTATTTTTCGACCGACCTATTGGCGCAACTACAAAACGCCTCCTGCCAAATAGCCCTCATTGACCTAAGCGGCAGACGTATGTCTGTTCACACCGCCGATAGCCCCGCGCAAGGCTACGCACTACCCGCTGCCGACTTGCCCGAAGGCATGTACCTGCTGCAACTACAAAACGGACAACGCACCGCCAACACTTGTAAAGTAACCATTATCCGTTAAACCTAAACGGCAAGGCAACTCGACCGACTTATATGCTGCTGCATAAAGGCACGGTATCGGGTTGCCTTGCTCATTTATACCAAGCAAAGTGAAAACGTACCTAATAATTATACTGTTGATAATTTGCCGATTGCCCGTGTTTTGTCAAATAAACTATTTTCATAAGATATACCCTAACGATACGAGTACCCATTATACCATTGCCACCATACCCCAACAAGACGGCACTTATTATACGCTAAGCCTACAATCGGGTATTGTACTGCATATTATAGACGAAATGGGCAATATAGAACAAACCAAAATAATAGATTATGGTTCAGACCAATACGGTTTAGTGGAAGGCGAGCAATTTATCCGCAATGCCCAAGGCGGCTATACGCTGGTATATAGGCGCACGGTAGCACCGGGTAGTACGGACAAGGACATTTACATGGTGTTTTTGGATGCCGATGGCAACCCGACGGGGCAGCCCCAGCACTACGGCGAACCCGATGCCACCGAATCGCCCTTGCAGGTACTCCAAACCTCCGATAATGGCTACCTGATAGTGGGGCAGCAATATTACAACAACGAGTATTCTCATTTTTACCTCGTCAAAACCGACAGCGTCGGCGGCGTTGTCTGGACAAATACCTATACGACGGGCAATACGGGTTCTAGCGTTCCTTTTACTGCCCTAGAACGCCCCGATGGTGGTTATATGCTATCGGGCTACGGGCATTATCCCATTTGGAATTATCAAACAATAGTATGCGCTATTGATGCCGCTGGCAATTGGGAATGGACGCGGAATTATGGCTCCGTAGGCGACGACGGGGCAGGCATGCTTACCCAACAAAGCGATACCACTTATTTTTTATACGGATTGATGCGAGAAGGCGGAATGCGCAAGATATTTTTGAGCTACTTAAATAATGGCGGCGATACGATTTGGAGAAAAAAGTATATTATGAGTGATTTTACCGGTCCACAAGCTTATTTCCTAAAAAAATCGAACAATCGCTATTACGCGGCGGGTTTGAACCAAGACCCCACGACCTCCGAATTGGCGGGGGTATTGTTGGCTTTTGATGGGCAGGGCGACACGCTCTGGACGCGCCAATTTACGTCGAACCCCGCGCAAGAGCATTACCTGCGCGACATTGATTTTACGCCCGACGGTGGCATCATACTCACGGGTTTTGTATATGACCAGCCGACGGCGGGTTGGCTCATCAAAACCGATAGTCTGGGCAATACCTGCGCCTATGTAGGCTGCGACAGCACTTCGGTTGTTGGCGTTGGTTGGAGTGCTGCCGCCGCTCCCGACCCGCCGCCTTACGCCGTGGTGTATGCCGCGCCTGCTTTGGAGTTGCGCTCCTTGGTGCTGTCTGCCACCGCTACGACGTTTAACCTATACGACCTACAAGGCAGAACGGCGATGAGTCGGTTCCTGCACCCAGCCGCGTCGGTGCAACACATAGACGCGGGGTCGCTGCCCGCCGGCATCTATGTCTATACGTTTGCCGACCCGAATGGTGGCATCGTGCAGCGCGGCAAGGTGGCGGTTTGGTAGGGGCGATTGGCTGCCTCTGCTCTTGGATGCCGCCCAATACTTAGCGGTTTAGGTCTCTGCGGTCGCACAAGCGTTCGACGACGGCAGCGTCCCTCGTGCCGAGCGGCATTGGGTGCAAAAAACAAAAAAAAAATTGCCCATTTTGCGGCGGGTATCCAAAGAAGGTTTATCTTTACCCCTGATTGCCTAACTTTGGGTCGTATAGATACAAAAAATCAGCCGACAAGCAATTATTTGCTCACCATTTAACCGTTTTTTTACCCGCTGCCGACTTGCCCGAAGGCATGTACCTCCTGCAACTACAAAACGGACAACGCACCGCCAACACTTGTAAAGTAACCATTATCCGTTAAACCTAAACGGCAAGGCAACTCGACCGACTTATATGCTGCTGCATAAAGGCACGGTATCGGGTTGCCTTGCTCATTTATACCCAAGCAAAGTGAAAACGTACCTAATAATTATACTGTTGATAATTTGCCGATTGCCCGTGTTTTGTCAAATAAACTATTTTCATAAGATATACCCTAACGATACGAGTACCCATTATACCATTGCCACCATACCCCAACAAGACGGCACTTATTATACGCTAAGCCTACAATCGGGTATTGTACTGCATATTATAGACGAAATGGGCAATATAGAACAAACCAAAATAATAGATTATGGTTCAGACCAATACAGTTTATTGCAAGGCGAACAATTTATCCGCAATGCCCAAGGCGGCTATACGCTGGTATATAGTCGCACGGTAGCACCGGGTAGTACGGACAAGGACATTTACATGGTGTTTTTGGATGCCGATGCAACCCGACGGGGCAGCCCCAGCACTATGGCGAACCCGGTGCCACCGAATCGCCCTATCAGGTACTCCAAACTTCCGATAATGGCTACCTGATAGTGGGGCGGCAATCTTACATCAACGAGTATTCTCATTTTTACCTCGTCAAAACCGACAGCGTCGGCGGCGTTGTCTGGACAAATACCTATACGACGGGCAATACGGGTTCTAGTGTTGCGTTTACTGGACTAGAACGCCCCGATGGTGGTTATATGCTATCGGGCTACGGGCATTATCCCATTTGGAATTATCAAACAATAGTATGCGCTATTGATGCCGCTGGCAATTGGGAATGGACGCGGAATTATGGCTCCGTAGGCGACGACGGGGCAGGTGCGCTTACCCAGCAAAGCGATACCACTTATTTTTTATACGGATTGATGCGAGAAGGCGGAATGCGCAAGATATTTTTGAGCTACTTAAATAATGGCGGCGATACGATTTGGAGAAAAAAGTATATCATGAGCAATTATACCAGTTCGCAAGCTTATTTCCTAAAAAAATCGGACAATCGTTATTACGCGGCGGGTTTGAACCAAGACCCCACGACCTCCGAATTGGCGGGGGTATTGTTGGCTTTTGACGGGCAGGGCGACACGCTCTGGACGCGCCAATTTACGTCGAACCCCGCGCAAGAGCATTACCTGCGCGACATTGATTTTACGCCCGACGGTGGCATCATACTCACGGGTTTTGTATATGACCAGCCGACGGCGGGTTGGCTCATCAAAACCGATAGTCTGGGCAATACCTGCGCCTATGTAGGCTGCGACAGCACTTCGGTTGTTGGCGTTGGTTGGGGTGCCTGCCGCCGCTCCCGACCCGCCGCCTTACGCCGTGGTGTATGCCGCGCCTGCTTTGAGTTGCGCTCCTTGGTGCTGTCTGCCACCGCTACGACGTTTAACCTATACGACCTACAAGGCAGAACGGCGATGAGTCGGTTCCTGCACCCAGCCGCGTCGGTGCAACACATAGACGCGGGGTCGCTGCCCGCCGGCATCTATGTCTATACGTTTGCCGACCCGAACGGTGGCATCGTGCAGCGCGGCAAGGTGGCGGTTTGGTAAATGGCACTGCCTACCATTGTCCCGCTACCCTCGAAAAAAAAGACACCCGCCCGTCCATATTGCCGTTTTTGGGGGCAGTTGGGCGGGCGGGTAGGTAGGGGGCGTTCGGATTAGGAGCGTTTGGCTTCGGCGATGCTATTTTCCCACGATTTGAACTGCATACTCATGCGGTCGGCTTGTTGGTAATAGTCGGCGGTAGCTACGAGTTGGTCTATATAAGCGAAAGCTTGTTGTTTTGCCATTGGTTCGCGGTGTCGTCCAGCTACTTGGACGAAGTAGGCGACCAATTCGGCAAATAGCATTTTTATGAGCGTTTGGCTTTCACGCACCAAGTTGGGGTCGCGCTAGGTTGCCGTCGGGATAGCGCAGCAGCAGGTCGAGGATATTAATATTTTTGTCGGGTACTGAAAAATAGTGCAAGTCTTGTGCTTTTTTATAAAATAGGTGGTCGTCTATTTTGTCGCGTTTTTCGGCGGCATCGCGTGCCCATTGTTCGGCGGTTCGTTTCAATACTTTATCTACTATAATGGGGTTGTGCAATAGGGCTTGGTGCAAGGCGTGTATATATTGGTCGGCGGGTTGGTCGCCCGATTGTATGAGGCGGCTTCCTGCGTCGTCGTTAAACAGCCAAGTTAGCCGTCCGTAGTCGTTGATGTTTTGTAGGTATCCCATCACGATACCCCAGAGTAGGGCGCGATTAATATTAGTGCGGTCTTCTTGTACGCGGAAGGTGGCAATTTCGGGCAGATAGGCTTGTAGGTGCCATCGTTTGTCTAAGTGTGGTGTTACGCTATTTCCTTGTTGGGTAAGTTTTTTGATGCGAGCGTAGTAGGCTTTGTAATATTCGCCTGCTTGCCCGCCCATATTGTCGCCGCAATAAAATTTCGGAAAACTGTCAATTGTCATACCATATATAGTTCGGCTTCGGGTGATTTCGTAAGGCGAGAACGCGCCATGTTCGACCAAATCGCTGCTGCCAAATAGTTCGTTTTTGGCAGTGCCGCTCAATTCGCGCACGCAATCGGGGTGTGCGCCCCACGAATTGATTTCTGTGCCGCCTGCATTGCCTGGCACAAAGGGTCGGGCGAGGTTGTTCAGTACTGCTACTTGGTCTTTGAGGTATTGTTCAATGGCATCGTCGGGCATACCGCGCAATTGTCCTTCGCGGCGCAGGGCACGCACTACGTTTAGGTTCAATCCGTCTTCTTTGCGCATTTCGGCAACGCACCAGCCCAGTACATCTTGCCTAAACATTTCTTCGACTTTTTGGGGCAATTGTTCGGTGATATAATCCCCTTTGCGGCGTTTGACAAAGCGTAGGTATTGCCCTTTATATAATTGTTCGGAGATACCTGCGGGCAATTCGTCGCTCGATACGCCCATTCGCACTGTTTCGTATAATTTTTCTTTCATCGCTTTCGATGCCAATACGTAGCGCACGGTGGGGTCGGCGGCGTTGTCGTGTTTGTTCGAGGCTATATTCAGTTCGTTGCTTAGGCTGCTGCGCACGTCTTTTAGGTTTTTGAAATATTTTTCCCATTCGGCTTGCATTTCTTGTATCGCTTTTTGCAATTCGCGGTATACCAATTCGGTGAGGCGGTCTTTGCGGTAGCGGCTTAGGTTGTTGAGATGTCGTCCCGATTTATCGACGTATTCGTTTACAAAGTCTTTAAATTGATTATTGACCAATTTGCTGAACAGACCCTGCCGTGAAGCCGATTCTAAGCGGTCGGCGGCACTTTCGATGATGTCTTCGGTTTCGTCGAGGTCGTAAGCGCGTTTATAATTGACGATACCTTGCTCCAATTTATCGTTCAAGGGAGTCATTTCCTTGATTTTGGCATCGAGCATAGCCTCTATCTGATACAATACATAGCGGACGGTGATGGGGTGTAGGGGGTCGGGTTGTTTCAGCAGCCAAGTATTGAGTTTATAATCGTCGCCGCTCAACAATTGCGGGTGGTCGCCGTCTTGCAGTGCTATTTCGTTGACCAAATAATTTTTGGTATTATGTATAAATTTGCGAATAGTATCTTCGTAATAATACAGGGCTTCTTCGCGGTTGATGATTTCGTCTTTGGCGGTGGCTTTGTCTTTGAGGCGGTTTTCGTCTAATCCGCACGCGCCTGCTGACTCGCGCAATTTAGCATCGTCGGTCATGACGGTTTCTAAGCGGCGGTCTATTGCTTCTACAAATAATTCGGCTTTTGAGCGACCTATTTCGTTGCGTTTGTCTAAGATATGGGCACTATTATACGCTAATTTGAAGAAGGGGCGCGGGTTTTGTTGGGTAGCTAAACGGAACAAGATGTCGCGGTAGCGGTCGCGCAAGATGGGTTTTTCGCGCGGAATGCCGTTTTTGAGGTCTAATTCGTATTGTCGGTAATCGCTTTCAAATTGTTCGTCTATTTTGAGCCAATCGTTCGAGAGGCTGCCCGTAGCCCATTGCAGCGAGCAATAAGCGATGATGTCGTTATACGGATATACGAGCGACGAAACGCCTGCGCCGCAGTATCGGCTCATGCCGCTATGCTCTATCATCGACAAGATTTGGTTGTCTTGTTTCGAGAAGCGGTCGTTAGCCATAGGGCTGAACAGGTCTAAATACGTAGCTCGCGCTACTTGGTTGATATAATTGCCCAGAAAGCGCAAATTGTTTTTGTCTGTATTCTCAAAATCGAACAGAAAACAGAAATTATACGGCAAGTTGCGCGGCGTAATTAAGTGGGCTATACGTCCTTGTGCGTCGAACTGCTTAGGTTTATATTCGAGTTCGATGTTTATTTTGTCCGGGTTATCGGCGATGCTGGCGTTTTTGGTGATGGCGTTCAGTTCTTTGACCGAAGCGTATGCGTTGGCGCGTATATTTTCCACTTCATCGCCCTGAATGACGTTGCTCAATACCAAAATATCGGGCAGGATAAACGCGCCGCGAATCAGTACATTTTTGCGCTGAAAATCGTATTCCAATACATCGCGCATATACATAGCGGTTTGCAAAAATATGCCTGCGCCTGTGCCGCCCACAATCGAACTGACTATCATCACCCTTGCGCTGCTGGACATACTGCCGCCTGTTTCGCGAAAAATATGGTTGATGCTATTGTGCAGGTTATTTAGCTTGCCGCTTTCCATAGCGGCTCTATATGCCAAGCGCGATACGGCACGCACCTGACCCGCGCCGTCGGTGAGCGATTTGCGCTGTATTTCGCTTTGTTCATACGGAAACCAATCTTTGACCGACTCGTCTGCCATGCGCAGGTATTCGGCAACCGTCCAATTGGTAGACGTTTGCGTAACATTGTCCTTGGTCAGGCTTTTGAGGTTCGATAGGTCATTGACATTTGTATCGAACACGTGGATAGCCACAAACCCGCGTTTGTCGGGCGGTATTTGGCTATATATCATATCGACGACCTTAGAACCAAGACCGCCCAAACCAATTAAAATAGTGGGTACTTGAAGTGACATTATTGTTTTTCGTGTTTATTATTTTGTGTTTTTGGGAAAATAGAGAGGATTTGCGAGGGGTAGGGTAGGGAGAAATAGCCTTTTATCGGCGTTTAATGGATAATTTAATTTTATAATATTTTTATTCAATTGTTTTTAGATAGAAAGATGCTCATTCAATAATTTAAATTATGCGGAATGTATAATTTGCTGAAAAATAGGTGTTTGAGTTTTGAAAGTTTTAATATATTATAATTTTATTCTTTTTGTATCAAAATTTTTTCGTAACTATTTAACCTTGTAGAAACAGCCCACGAGAATAGCTATTTCCAATCGAATATGCAATGATTTCGGGCATTATTAGATAGATATAACCCATTACCCCAGACTCAAAACCCCATACCCTAAATAGTGGTTTGATTTTTAAGTTTTATACACTTGCCTTCCACTAGTTTCATGCCTACAGAATTCTCAGGCTTGTGTCTGTTAGATGTTACCGATGTAATATATCTACGGCATTTTAAAAATAAAATACATTAAATATTTTTTATAATTTATCGTAAATTATTGATAATCAGCAGATTATATCTTACATAAATTCCCCCTCTTTGAGGGGCTTAGGGGGAGTTCTTGAACTAATATCTCAATCATCTAACGCTATTTCCTAAGTCTTAACGCCTGGAAATGGATACATGATAGGCAAAATTAATACTCAAAACTTAAAAATCATATCAATAGCTACAAATTTTTTCTACTGCATAATTGCGATTTTTTTGCTTAGAATGCCATTTTTATTCTCCATTTTTACCCAATAAATACCATCATACAAGGCGGGCAGGGCTACCGTAGTGTTTTGGTCGAGGGTATAGGTGGCGCACAATTTGCCGTTTGCGCTGTATAACTTGGCTACGGTAGGTGGTGTTTGGTCGGGCAATACGACAGTCAAATGAGTGCTTGCGGGGTTGGGGCTAAGGTTAATGGGCAGTTGGGTGCTTGGGGCATTGGGCAGATTGGTAGCATTGTCGTTGGGCGTGTTTTGTGCGGCTTGTATCACTTGTCGGGTATCGGCGTGTTGCAGAATGGCTATGGCGCGTAGGCGTGGCAAGTTCCAAGCCGAATGGATAGGTACCGTAGCCGTGTAAATGGCTGAGTCGCCTACCATGCTCGGCAATGCGAGCGGCAGACCCTGCGGGTCGCTTAGGGCACGTCGGAATACGCCGTAGTGTTGGTCTTCGCCGTTGGGGGCGGCATAAAAAATGGTATCTTCGGCGAGAGCTACAAACAAACGCACATCGCCCAAGTTATGGATAGCTTCGATTTTGACGGTGGTGCTAACCCTTACCGAGTCGTTGTTGATGAGGTGTAAAGTCGGGCGAAGGCTAAGGGGCGAGGTCTGGCTTTGGTAGGGTGCAAACAAGGCGGCATTGCCGTAGTCGCTACTTGTCGATAGGCTATTGCCCTGTATCACCAAGCGCGGCGTACCGCCATAGATGCCGTAGTAGTTGGTGCGGGCATCATTTTCGGCGGGGTTGTGTTGGTTAAATTGGCAACTCGCATAGGGCGAGCTGGGATGGACGGCTAAGTGCAATACGGCGGGGTGATTGGCTAAATTGGCATAAAAACTCGGATTGCGCGAGGCGCAAGTGCTACAAACTGTATTGGTAAAATGTTCTACAATAATGCTCTGGGGCACTTGGGCATAAAGTGGTGCATTGAGAAATGCGAGCCAACAAAAGGCTTTGATAAGATATTGCATAGGAATAAAGATTAAAAGTATCTCTCTTAGACGCAATACAATACATCACCTTACGGCATACGCGCCACAAAATAAGGCAAATATAGTTATTGACCATCAAAAAATAACTTTTTGCCCCTTAAAAAGGAGAAATAAAGAAAAATTGCCTAAAACCGCTTTTTATTTGGGCAATGAAGCGGCGAAATCGTACCTTTGTTCGTATTATTATTTTTCACCCAAACTTTATCCCCAGAGATGCAAAACGAATACCGCGTCATCGGGCTTATGTCTGGTACTTCCTTAGATGGTTTGGATATTGCTTATTGCCACTTTGTCGAGCGGGGTGAGCAATGGTCTTATAGCATCGAACAATCCGAATGTATTCCTTATAGCAATAAATGGCAGCAACGCCTCCAAAAATTAGTATTTCAAGATGCCGTTACTTACCTACAAACCCATATTCAATATGGGCATTTGGTCGGCACCTTGGTCAATAATTTTATAGAAAAAAATAATTTAAAGGATAAAGTAGATTTTATCACCTCGCACGGGCAGACCATTTACCACCAACCCGAACAACACATGACCGCCCAAATAGGTGACGGCGCAGCCATCAGTTTCAAGACAGGTTTGCCCGTCGTATGCGACCTACGCGCCTGCGACGTAGCCGCAGGCGGGCAAGGCGCCCATAGTGCCTATTTGCGATAAAATATTGTTTGCCGAACACCGCTTCTGCCTCAATATAGGCGGTATTGCTAATATATCGTGCAAACTGCCCAATGGCAATATTATCGGCTACGATATATGCGGAGCTAACTTAGTACTCAATCGATTGGCAAACGACCTCAATCTCAAATATGACGAAAACGGGTCTATCGCTGCATCGGGCATCTTGCACGAACCATTGCTCAACGGCATGAACGCACCGCATTATTTTGCTCGCCCCTATCCCAAATCGCTCAGCGCGGGTTGGGTGCGCAAATCAATGGGCGGCATACTTGCCAAGCACAAAGAACTACCTACTGCCGACAAACTCTGCACTACGGTAGAGCATATAGCTATGCAAGTAGCCCGCGAAATAAACCATATCGCCCAACAAGAACACATCGACCTATCGCCCGATACGACCATGCTCGTCACGGGTGGGGGCGCACTCAATACCTACCTAATAGACCGCATAGCTGCCCTTGCGCCCGTGCGCGTTGTAGTGCCCGATAGCCAAACTATCGAATTTAAAGAGGCTTTGGCAATGGCATTTATCGGTGTTTTGCGCATCAGACAACAAACCAACTGCCTAAGTGCCGTCACGGGTGCCGATAGCGATGTCATAGGCGGGGCTATCTATCAAGCCTTGCCTCGGTAAAAGGAAATATCACTTTTTGGCTGCTCTACCTGCTCTTTACTCAGTCAGAAGACAAGTGCCGATGCACTAACTTCGTTTAGATTATAGTCATTTTTTTTTCATTTTCTAAACCTACGTTTGACATGACACCAAACACCAAACACCAGGAACCCTATGGGTAATTGGGGCTCATTTTTAACTTTTAAAAGGCTTCTCCGAGGTTTTTAGTGGTCTGATTTTAAATTTCGGCAACAAATTTTGATAAATGCTGCTTTTAGCAAGGGCGCAAACAAGATGTTCTCGTGAATTTTTTACTCAAAATTAGAAACCACTAATAGAAATACCGTTTTTAAGCCCCATAGGGCGACATCCTAATAGAAAATAAAGACGGTATAGCAACAAAAGCCCCCGTAGGGGTGATATCTCAAAATTAAAAAATCAGACCACTATTTAGCCTTGTAGGGGAACTAATCGAATATGCAGCGATGTCAGGCATTATCAGATAGATATAGCCCAGAATCCAATACCCAAAACCCTATACCCAAAATAGTTACCCCATTTTTAATTATCCCTTTATGAAAATACACCGTGTACAATACGGTGAGAGCTTCGCTAGTATAGCCGCCCAATACCGAACCGACCATTATACGCTATTAAAAATCAACCAGCTCAATAGTTACAGGCTCTACATAGGGCAGAGTTTGTTAGTGCCTAATGCCGGACAAGGGCAGGACGATTGCACCGACTACGACCAGCCCGCCCTCAATGCGACTAACGAAAGAAACCTAAGCCGCCCCGACGAATTTAATAGCCCCACTTATACCGTAAAAGCAGGCGATACATTCAATAAAATTGCCCAACAATACGGCACAACCGCTGCTATATTGATGCAGACCAACGGCATGACGAGTACCAATTTGTTCATCGGGCAAATATTGCGCTTACCTACTACTAACACAACCACCAATACAGGCGGCAATACCACACCCCGAACATATATCGTCAAGCCGGGCGATACGCTACACACCATAGCTTGGATTTTTGGCATATCCGTCGAAACCATTAAAAACCTCAACCGACTTAGCTCCGAAGACCTACACACAGGGCAAATATTGGTGCTGTCGGGTGGTAGTGATAGCAGTAGCAATACCACTAATAACAATACCACTAATAACAATACAAATAATGGCAATGCCAGCAATACCGACAAAACACCTATCATACATACCGTAGGGGCAGGCGATACGCTGTGGCGTGTGTCGCAACGATATGGCGTAGCCGTTGCCAACATCGTAGCTTGGAATAAATTGACCAATAACAGCCTAAGCATAGGACAACGTTTGATAGTAGGCTTTGAGCAACAAACCGACCCCAAGCCCGACCCCAAACCCGACCCTAAACCTGTGCCGTCAGGTGGCATGGCAGCAACCAACGACCCTTTGACGTTTAGCTATAAATTTAGCATTGAAGATGAGGTGGGAGCGAATGCCCGCAATTTTGTCCGCGATGTCGATTTGATACAAACTCAATTGGTGCGTATCGGCTTCTTATCACCTACCGATGCTAATGCCGAAGAACCCGTAGGCAGCGACCGCACGCCGGTCAGTGCCACTAAATTGCCGCGAACTATTGCGGCTATCCGAAAATTTCAGGAATTAGTAGTAGGGGCAGCTACGCTCGATGGCAAAATAAAACCCCATTCAGTAGCACTTATGATGCTCAATACTGCAAGTATGCCGCCACCCGCCCAGAAAGTAGAAGAGGTGCGCGAAGCACTCAAAAATTTTTCGGTAACAGAGATAAACGGTCGCAGTTGGTTGGCAACGCCGCTAAGTGCCGCGGTCGGCAATACGGCAACGGGCAATACCGCCGAAGATGTGACAAGAGTGCAGCAAGTATTGGTCAGCTTGGGCTATTTGGCTTTGTCGCACGCCGAAACGCCTCCGCGTGGCACTGCTGTAAGCCCGCAGCAATTGCCCAAAACCATAGCTGCTATTACTAAATTTCAGAGCCAGCGTGTCGATTTTTGGCGCAATATAGCTGCTGTGGGCGGCGGCAAAACCTATACGGCGGGCGTAATTGGCAAAGATGATAAAGACCTCAGTTTTACTTTGCTCAAAGAATGGACTACATTCAGGGCAGAATTTACCGATGTAGAAACAGGCAAACGAACGGCAGTTGAGTTTCGCAATTATGTGCGCAGCCAACATACGCTATACCCCGAAGGAGTGTCGTTTGAGGGTAGCGTAACTGCCAAAGATTTTGCCATGCGCGTGTTTGAGGAATTTGGCTTGAACCGCACCCAAGCGCGTGCGCTCAAATTTGTATCGGCACACGAAGGTTTATTTGATGCGATTAATAGTTTCGACAAGGCTATTTTCTCCTACGGATTTATACAATTTGCGGGCAATGGCGGCGGTTTAGCCCCTATGCTTGCCCTGCTCAAATACCGCAGCCCCGCAGCATTTCGCGAGCGTTTTCAGCAATATGGTATTGATGTAGAATATGCTATCGTAAATGGCGACATTCAGCGTGCCAACGTAACGGCTATCCGGCTATACGATGGTAAATTGGTGCGCCGCCAAGATGCAGAGGCTTATTTCAAAAACCATAAGGCATTTACAGCCGTATTTATAGCAGCCGCCCGCGATAGCGACGTGCAACGCGCCCAAATAGAAAGTGCCAAACGCCGCTACTTGGTGTCGGCACTCAATATAGAAGCCGATTTTGATTTGCCCGTCGTAAGATTATTAGACAGCAGCAGAACTACTGTGCGCGAGGTATTTGTAGGCAGCAAAGCCCGACAGTTCAAACAACGCGCCGATTATAGCTCCTTGCGCAGCGCAGGACGCTTGCAAGAAACCACCATCAGTTTTGCCCATGAGCCACTAACAGATATTATTCGGTCAGAAAAAGGTATTACTGCTTTGGTCGATATTAGCGTCAATCGCTGGATTATTGCCGCACGCCAATATTTTGTCGATGCTATAAGCCACGTAGCCGCCGAAGATGGCTTGGATACCAAAGCTAAGGTATGCGATATAAACGAACAAAAAGTATTGCAATACTTGACCCAATCAGATATACCACAAGTAGCCAAAAGAAGTGCCAATATCTTGAATAGCACCGTGCTAAGTTTTGACAAATAAATAACCTATACCACAATGCCCGTAAGCAAGAACAAAAAAAAGCGATAAGTTTTGGTCAGCTCAAAAAAAGGTACTATCTTAGCATGAAATTTCATGCCTTTTTGGATAAAATTATCCAACCCTCACCATTTAACTATCCCATTTATGAAACTTATTGTCACCATTTTGTGCTGCTTACTTTGTTATCAAACTTTTGCCCAGACTACAGCCGCCTATTCGAGCAAAACTCGCTATGTGGCAAGCAAAGAGATGCAAATGCTCAAAGAAGATACTAATTTTGATGTGCGCGTATCCACTTATACCGTAAGAAAAATGGACAAAAATAACCGAATTGCCGAATTTACGATGTTAGATGCCGTCCGATTAGAAGGCTTTTTTATGAAGCAAAAAGGGTTTATGGCTTGCGAAACGCACTCGCTCGACAAAACTGCCAAAGTGACAACCGACCCCTCATTTGACCACAAAGCTATCATTGCCGAAATAGAAAAATTGGGCTATGTCGTCACCAACCTACGAAGTAGCTTGCTCAATGTCGTGTTTGCTGCAAAGGGCAGTTGCAACGACAAAGCCATCAATGCTGCTAATGTCGGTGATGCCGATTGCCACGACTGCGGCAAACAACAAGTAAAAAAAGATTTGCTCGACAAATTTAAAGATGCCGATTACGGCGGCGCACCAATGATTAATTTCGACATGGGGCTGCCCGGCGCAAGCCCTACCGACACATCAGTAGCTTCCGACCAAAATAATTAGGCGAAGAGAAGCCCGCTCTTCTTTGGAGCATTCAAAAATTGCTTGTAACTATTTAGGCAACTTCGCCACTATGCTATCCATTAGATTTCCTGCAAAAGTAAGAAATCGAAGATTTAACCTTCAATTTGAGCGTTGCAGAGATTACACCTTAATCAGTTCTTAAAATGCCGTAGGCATGTTATATTAGTAGCATATAGCAAGTACGATTCTTAAAATGCCGTAGGTATGGCATCTAACATTATATCTGTGGGGAATAAATGCGACCTACAAACATGAATTAGAATAGAGGGACGGAATACCTAAATAGTTACAATTGCTTCTATTGACAGCAAAAAGTATAATTTACCAACCCTAAAAAGTTGCCAATTGGCTCGCAAACTAATAGCCAATTGGCAACTTTTTGTATAAACACAATGGTCTGAACAAAATAGTGGCTTTTCTGACCCCTTAGCAAGGATTCTACGCTTGTAGTCGGATTTATTCGGCTTCGTTGTGGTCGTTCAGGTACAAATCAATCAAACCTTCGGGCAGGTCTATGACCAATATTTTTTGGGTTTCGTCTAACAGTTCGACCAAATCTTCGTGTAGGGGCACCAACACCTCTTTGCCATTGACAATAACTTGGGCTACGGGATTGGCGGGCAAATAGAACAAGTCGCTCACTGTACCGATGATTGCGTCGTTGGTATCGATAAGCGTATACCCCATCAAAAAATCCCACTCTTGCTCTTTGTCTGTACTTAGGTAGGGCGTTATTTTTTCGCTTTCTATCCAAAGGCTTGCCCCGCGCAGTTGTTCGGCATCGTTTCGGTTATTGGTATCCTCTAATTTTAGCACTACTTCGCTGCCACGCCAATCCAATTTTTCGATGAAACAAGGCAAAGGCGTTTGGCTCTTTTGTCCTTTGCGCTGCAAAAAAAGATGCTGTGGCGTTGGGTTGGCGGCTAAATAATCGAACATAGCATCGGTCAATTGTATCAATACTGCACCTTGTAGGTGTTTGGGTTTTAGGATAGTGCCTATGGTAGTCAGTTGTTCGGCGGTCATAGTAGCGAGCAGGATAGGGGTGTTTGTGGTTAAGACAGCTAAAAATAGGGCTTTGCCGCCACAAAGGTAGGCTTATTTTGGCAATTACAATAGGCATTTTAAACCCTAACTTCCCAAAAGATACGTAACAGTTTGTTAAAAATGCCATAAAATTGGCAAAAATTGGCAAAAATCGTTATTTTAGTGCGAGAAAAACTGTATCTTTGCTGTTACGTAATACGTAACAGTTATGAATAAAACTCCTTACCCCGATTGGGTACTTTCCCACAAAGGCAAAGGTGTAGAGATACGCCACTTTAAAGGTCGTTATTATCTATATAAAATTAGTTCTTTTTGGGACAAAGAAAAGCAAAAAACCCGTAAGAAAACGGAATGTCTGCTGGGTCGAATATTGCCCGAAGGCTTAGTAGATAGCAAAAGACGTGTTAGTTTGTCGTCTCTTGATAATATTAGCGTTTTGGAATATGGCATGAGCACTTATTTATACGAACAGAATGCCGATATATTATCATCTCTCATCAAGCATTTTCCTTCTAACGGCTCATGTTTATTTACCTTAGCCCTTTTGCGTTTAGGCTATGAATCTCCGCTGAAAAACATGCAGTTTTATTATGAGCATGCTTACATAAAGAAGCTATTGCCTGATATTCGGATAGGCAAGAATCAATTAAGCGACTTACTCAAAGCAGTAGGTAATGACAGGGCTAGTATTAGCAATTGTCTCCAATCACTCATGGGCGAAGCCTCTTGCCTATTGGTAGACCAAACCCACGTATTAAGTTTATCAGAACAGATGGGCTGTAATCGTTTGGGGTATAATAGTCAGCACGACTTTGCTCCCCAAGTAAACTTGTTATTTCTATTCTCCGCCGAGCAGAAAACCCCACTCTACTACCGCATGCTTGCAGGCGATATTCGGGAGACCACAGCACTGAAAATGACCCTTTATGAAAGTGGTTTGCAAGATGCGATAATTATTGGCGATAAGGGCTTTTACAGCCAAAGCAATAGGGAAAATTTGCAACAAGCGGGTTTAGACTATATTTTGCCGCTTCGCCGTAACCATACTTTGTGCGATTATAGCAGTATTGAACAAGGCGACAAAAAGCAATTTAGTGGTTATTTTTTGTTTGAGGACAGGGTGATATGGTACAAAAAGCAAGTAAAAGATGGGCAAAATATCCTATTATTCTTAGACGAACGCCTAAAAAACCAAGAAGAAAAAGACTATTTATCAAGAATAGAAACATCGGAAAATTATGCCGAAATACAAAATGAGGAGTTAAACGAGGGGCGAGCCAAAGACGACAACTCGGACATAACCATACGCCATACAGACCAAGAACAAGCAGATAGCAAACTTGACCAACCTGCTAATGGCGATACTAATCAAGCAAAAGACAAACAAACTAAGGAGACTAACCCAACTTACAGCATAGAAAAAGTTTTATGAAAAGCAACACGCCATGGGTACTATTACTATCACTTATGCGCTGAAAACGCCTAAATCGGCAGAGCAAATATTCACTTGCTTTAAGAGCCGAAACGAAATTGAAACAGCATTTGATGTTTATAAAAATGTCTTAAATGCCGATAAAACCTATATGCAGGGGCAAGCCCAAATGGAAACATGGTCATTTATCAATTTTATGGCTTTGGTCATGTATTATCGAATTTACAAGCAATTAGCAGCACAAAAAATGTTAAAAAACTATACCCCCAAAGATATTATCCTATTCTTACAGCATATAAAGAAAATATGCATTAACGGCGAATGGGTGCAAGCCGAACTGACCAAAAAAACACAAAAAATCATGAACCTGTTACGTATCGAGGGAAGTTAGGGTTTAAAGTGACTTTGACGCACCAACAACAACTATTAATGTGTACCTTTGTGGTCGGTGCTGCGCTAATAATGCCATTCTACCCATAACACAACGAAACTATGCCTAACTATACCCTGAAAACGGCGCAAACCATCGACGAATGTGTGCAAATAGCCGATTTGCAGCGGCAGAACCTACCGCAGCACCTAAGTTTGCAGCAGCAATCAGAGCAAGGCTTTGTGACGGTGCAGCATAGCGTAGCCATGTTGTGGCAGCTCAACCAAGCCGCGCCCCACGTCATAGCCCTGAGCGAAGGGCGCGTAGTAGCCTACGTCTTGGCGATGACAGCGGCAGCCCAACGCGATATTCCCGTTTTGGAGCCTATGTTCGAGCAGTTTGAGCAAATAGAATACCACAGCCGACGCGTGTCGGCATATCGTTATATCGTAGTTGGGCAAGCCTGTGTAGCAGACGGCTATCGCGGGCAGGGCATTTTAGATGCTTGTTATGCCTATTATCGACAAATCCATGCCCCACGTTTTGCGTTTGCCATTACTGAAATCGCCGCCCATAACCCGCGTTCCTTGCGTGCCCATAGTCGCATAGGATTCGAGACCATTGCACAATATACCGCCCCCGACCTGCCTATTGAGTGGCATATCGTATTGTGGGATTGGCAAAATTAATGCTTCAAGAAATTAGTTTTTCCTACTCAAATCACCACCCCCCAAAATCGCCACGCATCATTCATCAGAATATGACGTAAAAAGGACACTCACAATTAAACGTTTTGCACATACTACTGTTTGATAAAATAGCGGTATCTTTGCCGCGCTAAATCTAAAAACATTATTTATGCTCACAAGACCTTATTTTACCCTTAGCGGTATCATTTTGATGAATGCCTTACTTAGTCTGCCTCTCTGCTACAGCCAAACACCCGACCAAGTAATTAAGTCTAACGCCACGCCCGATAATACTACGATACATTACCCCGAAGAGAAACACTTAGACAACCTGCAACAACTCACCTTTGGCGGTGATAATGCAGAAGCCTATTTCAGCTTTAACGATGACATGCTCACGCTGCAAATAGCACATCCTAAAAATGGTGTCGAATGTGACCAAATATTTTACGGCAAGATACCCCCACATAATGAGCCATTCGAGATACAAATGATTAGTACGGGCAAAGGGCGCACCACCTGCTCTTATTTTCTGCCCGGCGACCGCACTGTACTCTATGCCTCGACCCACGAAGCAGATGCCGCCTGCCCTGCCCCCGTCAATTGGCGTGAAACGGGCAAATACGTCTGGCCGCTCTACGATAGCTACGAAATTTATTATACCGACCTATCGGGAACCGTCACGCAACGCTTAACCGACAACAAATACTACGATGCCGAAGCCACTGTATCGCCCAACGGTGACAAAATTGTGTTTACCTCTACCCGCAACGGCGACATAGACCTCTATATTATGGATATTGACGGAAGAAATGTGCGCCAAATTACCCATGAATTGGGCTATGACGGCGGTGCGTTTTTCTCGCCTGATGGCAAGCAACTTGTATTTCGCGCCTCGCGCCCCAAAGTGCCGAAGCTGTGAAAGAATACAAAGATTTATTGGCAAAGGGAATGGTAGCACCTACAGCAATGGAGATTTTTGTGTGCAATATAGACGGCAGCGACCTACGCCAAGTTACCCACTTAGGCGGCTCTAATTGAGCACCCTATTTCCACCCATCGCAGCAAAAAATCATTTTTCCTCTAATCACCATTCCGGGCGGCAAGGGCTTTCCTTTCAACCTGTTTATGATTAATACAGATGGTACGGGTTTGAAACAAATCACTTTCGACAAGACATTCGACTCGTTCCCAATGTTTTCTTATAACGGCAAAAAAGTAGTATTTGCCTCTAACCGCAACAACGGCGGCACGCGCGACACCAATGTATTTATAGCCGATTGGGTCGAATAAACCCCCACCATGATATATTTTGCCTCCGACCTACCTCGCGCACCCAATTATGCCCAAAGCCGACAACGCGAAACCCGATTTTTGGCATGGCTCGACCACATACGACCCAACGCCGAAGCACTGTATATCGTGGGCGATTTGTTCGACTTCTGGTTCGAATATCGCGAAGTAGTCCCCAAAGGGTATGTGCGCACATTAGGTAGATTAGCCGATTGGACAGACGCAGGCATTCCCGTACACTTTTTTACGGGCAACCACGACCTTTGGACAAGCAACTATCTGACCCAAGAAATAGGCGTGTTATTGTACCGCCAACCGATAATAACAACAATAGGAGAGAAAAGGATACTCGTCGGGCACGGCGACGGCTTAGGACCTGGCGATACGGGGTACAAATTGATGAAACGCTTTTTGTTTCTGAACCCCATTTGCCAAACCCTGTTATATGCCTTGCACCCCGATATAGGCGTAGGCATTGCCAACTACTTCTCGCGCCGAAGCCGATTAGTTACAGGCAATGCCGACGACCATTTTAAAGGCAATGACCAAGAATGGCTCGTGCAATATGCCCTCCGAAAACTCGAAACCCAGCACATCGATTATTTCATATTCGGACATCGCCACCTACCTTTGCAAATTGCCCTGAACGAAAATAGTACCTATATCAACCTCGGCGATTGGATAAAATACCATTCCTACGCCACTTTTGATGGGCAGAACGCCCAATTGTGTTACTTCTAATTGCAGGAATAAGAGGCGCTTAAAAGAATAATTTTTGCCCAAAAAGCCTAATCCATATTCATAATCGGGCGAAAAAAGACGAGTAGCTTAAACTCCCTGCGTTATGTGCAGGTCTAAAAAAACAAGCGCATCTATCGCGCCAACTCTACTTATAACACAAATATGCTTTATCGACACTTTCTTTTTGCTTGCTGCCTATTGTTGAGTACTTGGGTAGCCCAAGCGGGCAACTATGAATTGCTAAGTGCCATAGACACCAAATCGCGAGCCATGACGACCGACTTTTTGAAAAATGTCTATGCTGTCACCGAAGACAATAAATTGGTCAAATACGATTCGACGGGTACGGAGATAGCCACATTTAGCGACAACCGCTACGGAACGCTCACTACGGTTGATGCCACCAGCCCATTCAATGTATTGCTGTTTTACAAAGATTTTGCCACTATCGTCACCACGGACATGCGCCTGACCTCTAAGCGTTTGTTTCGTCTAAGCACCTTGGGTATCAATAATGCGGCAGCGGCTTGCTTGTCGTATGACAATTATATTTGGGTATATGACACAGATGCCGCCCGCCTCAAAAAAATTAATAGCAACTACGAAGTGATACAGCAAAGCATTGATTTGCGCTTGTTATTGGGCGAAGCAGTAGTGCCCAACTTTATGGTCGAGCGCGAGGGCTTGGTCTATATGAATGTGCCAGGTATGGGTATTTTGATGTTTGACCTACAAGGTACGTTTTATACCTCAGTATCGAATACCGATTTGGGCAAAGATGATATGCAGCAATTTCAAGTCGTACAGCAAAAAATTGTATACTTCGACCAAGAGTCGCTATTTGTCTATGACTTAGGACTACAACAGCAAGAGGGCATTGCGCTGCCGCGCACAAGCAGTATAAAGGACGTGAAAGTAGAGCGCGGACGCTTATTTATACTCACCAACGACAAATTGCAACTCTATGTGCAGACAAATTAAAGTTGTATTTATTTGAATATTATAATATGATGTCTGATATAGGCATTGATAGGCTTGCTTTCCTATCTCCACTTCTTAGCATTATTTTACGCAACCTTGATAATAAAAACGATGGATCAACCCAATATATATCAAAAAAATCCAATTGCCGTAGAGGTCGAGGCAGGCAAAAAATATGCTTGGTGCGCCTGCGGACATAGCCAAAAACAGCCCTTCTGCGATGGCGCACACAAAACCTGTTCTGACATCAGACCCGTTGTGACGACATTTGAAGAGGCAAAAACGCTTTGGTTTTGCGGCTGCAAACACACCAAAAACGAAATAGGCTTGTGCGACGGTAGCCACAAAACGCTGTAATATGCCCATGCTATCTGCAAAAAGATACCTACCATGCGCATAGCCAAACTTTCTATGACATTAAAAAAGAAAAATCTACCGTAAAAAAACATATCAAAGTCTGCAAAGCGTACAGTCTTGTGGTCTTTTTCGTAAGTTTGCACCTATGAATAAAAATGAAGTCAAATTTAAAACCGTCATAGAGAAAAACACTTTTTATTTCTATAATCCTGTTTTTCAAGATAGATATGAGAGTTACATCAACTCTCTGAATGAGACATTGTTAATCCTCAAAAATCGTATAGATACTGAGGGGTTAAAAAAAGAAGTATTTGAAAGCCTTTTAGCCGATAAAGAAAATGGATTAAGAGCCTTACTTGCCTTGACAGGATTTGCAAATGAAAGTCTAAAAAGATTAATAACCGTTGTAAGAGTAGCCGATAATAAAGAACTTTCTACATTATTGCATAAAGATAAATGGGCTGATATATCAAGTACAGAAATAAAGGAATGGGGAGATAGTAAAATTAATAATCTTATCAAATCAAATGAATATTTTAGAAAAGGCGTTGTTAATCTATTTTTTGAAGGTGCAAGCGTCCCTTTTTGACGCAAACTTTGCCCCTTTTTGAACTCAAAAATTGAGTATTTCAAAACTCAAATTTGAAATACCTGCTTTGATTGATACACTCGTGCGATACAAAGAGAAAGGGTCATATTCAGGACAAGCTGAAAATAATCCCGAATATCTAATAGCTTCTATTTTACGAGAATTAGACTTATCTTTTGAGAAAGGTGATTTAACGGAACTGTTTAAAAATGAACCTATCGCAAAAAGAACAATGGATTTCATTATCCCTAATAAGGGAAATCCTCAAATCATTATTGAGAGTTCATTTTTAGTAACAACTTCATCGGGGCAAGGTGATAAATCAAAAACAGAAGGTGGTGTTAAAGCCTTAATTTCAAAGTATTATCCAAAAGCAAAGTTTGTTGGTTTCGTGGACGGCATAGGTTGGTATGTCCGCAAAGGCGACCTTATGCGTATGGTATCCGCTTATGACGATGTATTCACGTTTCATAAAGAGGAAATAGAGCGTTTCAAACAATTCATAAATAAGGAGGTGCAAAAATGAGAGAGGACTATATCAATAATATCATTCAAGGAGATTGTTTAGAACTCCTCAAAACTGTTCCTGATAATAGTGTAGATATGACATTTGCAGACCCCCCTTTTAACCTCAAAAAAGGGTATAATTCTTATAAAGACAAATTGGCTTTGCAAGAATATTTGGATTGGTGCGAGCAATGGATAACAGAAATGGTGCGAATAACCAAGCCAACAGGCTCAATTTATCTGCATAATATACCAAAATGGCTTACTTATTACACAACATTCTTGAATAAGCAGGCAGATTTTAAACATTGGATAAGTTGGGATGCACCCACTGCGCCAATGGGAAAAACATTACAACCTAATCATTATGGGATATTATTCTATGCAAAAGATAATAAACAGTTAAAATTTTATGAGATACGTTACCCGCACAAACGGACACGTAAAGCGCATATTTTAGCGAAAGACTATGGCGGAAAGAAAGCGATGTTGCATCCTTTTGGACCGCTTGTTTCTGATGTTTGGACGGATATTCATCGTATTAAACACAATAAATACCGTGATGAACACCCATGCCAATTGCCAATACATCTATTGGAACGCATTATCTTAATGTCCACAGATGAAGGGGATATTGTCTTAGACCCTTTTAATGGAACGGGAACAACGGCAATAGCCGCAAAAAGATTAGGGAGAAAATACGTTGGTTTTGAATTGGATAATGAGTATGTAGAGATAACAAAAAATAAATTAGAACAAGAGACACCCAACTCTAAGTTAGGTCATTCATGGGTAAGTTATTACCTTGATGAAATTGTAAGCCTAAGAAATGAGGATTGGAGCGATTTGAAAGAATACTTTTATATTCCAACAAAAATTGAAGATATAGACCATAGACCTATATGCCTAAAATCAAAATTAGGAATATCTGTACCCTTAAAAAGTAACCACAAAAACGGAAAAGAGGAGCATAATACGCTTTTTGACCCTATTATTGGCTGAAAAAAGGAAAAGTTGAAACGTTATAGAACAACGCGCTGCTGCTAATGCCGCCCAAAGCCCATGCGCGGAGGCGGCGGGTATGCGACCGATGATAGTCGAGGAGCGTTGGCAGTATCGCTTGCAAATTGTGTGCTATTTTTGCTGGTATCTTGGGCTTGGAGGGGCGAAACCAAATTGTCTACCCAAACATGTGATTTAGCTATCGGTTTTGTTCTTTGGAAAAGTGAGTGAGGAGGAATCTTTTATTATGATTTACGATAATTTTGTCGTAAATAAAAAATAACGTAACTATTTTTATTGTTCCTTTGAAGCCTTAACGGATAGACTTTTTTTTCATAAGACTATTAATTATTGCCAAATTCGCGAAAATATATTTTCTATAACACCTGGTGCGTGTTATCGATAGAAATGAGATATCATGCGCCCCAACATCGTTAAATTATGAAACATTTATTATGTTTGTCGTTGCTTGCCATAGCGCACAGTTTTATGCTATCGGGGCAACCTGCTTCTACACTTTGGTCGCGCAGCAGCACGCCCAATATGCCTTGTTTTTCATCGCCCCGTGTTGCCCACCTCAATGCCGATACGGTATTAGACATCATCATTGGCGGGGGTTTGAATATGAGCATTTGGCTAAGTCGGTTAGTGCCTATGACGGTGCTACGGGCGATGCGCTTTGGCAGCACGGTAGTCGCGGGCAATTTTTTGGCAGTGCCGTATTCCAAGACATCACAGGCGATGGTATTGACGATGTATTTATGAACGGACGCGTTGCCCAGCTCAATGCCTATAACGGCAATACGGGCGCGTTGCTATGGGAGTTTTATCCCAACGATACGATAGACCCTACCGGCGACGGTTGGTACAATTTTTATAATATGCAATGGGTGCCCGACCTCGACGACGACGGGCTGCGCGATATACTCATATCTAATGGCGGCAACCACTCTGCGCCCAGCTTTGACACCATTAACCGCCCTGCGGGTAGATTGGTCTTGGTGAGCGGCGGCACGGGTGCTTTGATTAATTATGCCGTAGTGCCCGACGGACGCGAAACCTATTTTTCGCCCTTAGTACATGATTTTGACAACGACGGCATACTCGATGTAATCTATGGTACAGGCGGCGAGTTGCTGTATGGCAATTTATGGCGTACTACCTTAGACGATATTTTGGCGGGCGATTTGTCGCAGTCTGTCTTGTTGACGCACAACCCTGCCAAGGGATTTATTCCGCCGCCTACGCTTGCCGACATCACTACCGACGGCGTATTGGATATTTTGGTAGGCGGCTATGATGGGCGCATACATGCCTTTGACGGCGCAACCAACCAAATTTTGTGGCAGGTACTATTGCCCAATATCGAAACTAACGCTTCGCCAACCATAGGGCAATATACCGACGACTTCATACCCGATATGTTTATCAGTGTAGCTACGGGCACAGCCCCTTCGTTTTTGCAAACTATTCAAATGATGATTAATGGCGAAACGGGCGAAGTGGAATGGCAAGATACGCTTGGTTTTTTGAGCTTTGCTACTGCTAATGCCATAGATGCTGACGGCGACGGCAAGGACGAGGTGATAATGTCGCTCAATTATGCGGGTGCTACGTTTTCGCACGAATTGCTCCTCATCGATTTTAACGACCAAACCACGACAAGCCTCACGGGATTGAAACCAAGCACTAATTTGGCATCTACGCCTTGGGTGGGCGATTTGGACGGCGATGGCTTGCTCGACATAGTTTATACCCACAACCAAGTGAGCAACAATTTTGCGCCAAATAATGGGTATGTTATCGAGCGGCTACAAACCAATATTCCCATGCCCGCGCACGTAGCGTTTGGCGCGTATATGGGCACAGATTATACGGGCAAATACGATAATCCCTACTGCCAAAATTTTGGCGTTGCTATTACTAATACCGCATCGCCGTGTGCCAATACTGCGGGTGGTGCTATTCACCTCGAAATAAGTGGCGGCGTTGCTCCCTATACCATTACCCGCAACGGCATTGTATCGCCTCCACTCAATACTACGAGCATCGATTTTCAAAATCTATTTCCGGGTAGCTATGACATCACCATTGCCGATAGCGAGGGCTGCAAACTGAACCGCCGCGTAGGGGTCGTCTCGCCGCCGCCGATTAGCTTAGAATTGCAACTTACCCAACCCAGTAGCCCTACGGCTACCGACGGAGCCATCGTGCCCACTGCCATGGGAGGCACTGCGCCTTACCAATATCAAATTAGCGGCGATGCTTTTAGTAATTTGGGGCGGGCACTTATACCGTCAGCGTAACCGATGCTAATGGCTGTGTCGAAACCCAAAACACGGTATTGGGCAATGTGGGTATTGATGCGCCCGAAGCGGATGGCATCTCTATATCAATACAGCCCAACCCCACCGCACAACTCGCCGTGTTAAGTGTAGCGGGGACAGACATGCCACAAATGTTATACTTATATGACCTGAATGGCAAGCAAGTGGCACAACAACCCGCCCATAGCAGCCACCAAAACGGTATTTGGCAAACATCTATAGACTTGCGAGCCGTACCTTGGACTATATGCCCTACAAGTTGTTACGCAGCAGGGCAGCTATACCACAAGAGTAGTAAAACAATAAACTACGCGCGATTGTAAAAATTTGTGTTCTTTGGATACTGAGAAATGAACACCACAAGCCCCCGTTCTAATTACCATATTAGGGCGGAGGCTTGGTATTGTGTTTGGGTGGAACAGGGGAGGCGAGGCGGTCAAGAGAAAACGCGCTATACCAATAGGAAAGCAATTAACCCAAAAATAATTTTGCCCATTGAGCTAAGATAGCTATCTTTGTGCGCCCCGCGACAATAAACATTTACACGCAGAGACATTCGATGGGGACTGTACCTAACCACAACAAGCATGACTATTGAACAAAACAACGAGAATGGCGTTTTATTATTGAGTGTTCGAGGTGACTTGGACGCGTCGAATGCTATTGCCCTCGACGAAGCGTTTGAAAAAGCTTTCGGCAATCGGCAATACCATATCACAGTCGAATGTGACCAATTGAACTATATATCGTCAGCAGGAGTAGGTGTATTTATTTCGCACCTCGATAGCATAGCACAAAATAACGGAGAATTGGCATTGCGCAATTTGACCCCTAACGTATATGCCGTATTTGAGATGTTAAACTTGCATAAATTGATAAAAATTTATAGTACTAAGAACCAAGCACAGTAAGGATTAGTAATGTAATATTATTGTCAAAATATAGTGAGCTATTGACAAACTCATTTTTTTGCACTATATTTGCACTCAATAGACAAACCTTAGTCCTGCGTATGACAATAGCCTATACTACTTCTTGCTCTACCGATAGGTTGAGCGACATACGGTCGTTTATCCAAGACCAATTGGCACAAGTGGAGTTGTCAGACTTAGAAAAAAGTCAGGTTGTATTAGCGGTAGACGAAGCCTGCGCTAATGCTATCATACATGGCAACCAATGCGATTCCTCGCGCGATTTACACCTCGCCATTGATATAGACCCGCAGCGCATCAATATCGAAATATCGGATATTGGCAGTTTTCGACCCAACGAAACCAATTGGCGCAGCCGCTCTATCAACGACCTCATCAGACAACGCAGCAAAGGCGGATTGGGGCAACGCCTTATGCACAGCATCATGGACAAAGTAGCCTACTACAGCAGAGGGCAAATGAATATTTGCGCACTCAGCAAACAACTTAAATGATCTCCGTTTTTTCCATCTAAACCCCTCAAAGCCTATTCCGCCCCAAGCGGCATAGGCTTTTTTAATATAATTATTCGTTTTGCCATGAAAATTTGGTATAACTATTGGCAAGCCCCCTACGACAACGCCGCCGACCCCAACTTTTTTGACCCCGCCGACTATGATTGGGCGCAAACCATTATGCAAAACGCCGATGCCATACGCGCCGAACTATATGACCTCATTGCACAGCGAAACGGCAGTTTGATACCGTATTTTGCGGCTGATATGGATAATAAAAGCCAAAGTTGGCAAACATTAGCTTTCAAAACCTGGGGTATTGACGTAAAAACACATTTGGCAGCTTGCCCCCGAATAGCTCAATTATTGCAAAGCCTGCCCCAATTGGTATCGGCATCGGTCAATTTGTTGTCGCCTGATAGCCAAATCAACCCGCACCAAGGCGATACTAATGCCATTTTTCGCTGCCATTTGGGCATCAATATACCCGCAGGGCTGCCCGAATGTGGCTTTGAGGTCAATGGCGAGCAACGTCCGTGGGCAAACAACGAGTTGTTAATTTTTTGCGATGCACACCGGCATTGGGCTTGGAATAGAGCCTCACAAAATAGGCTCATTTTTCTGTTCGACATTATGCGCGAACCATTTAGGGCACAACAAAACGCTATTTGTAGGCGTGTGAGGGCTTTTTTGCTATTACAATGGCTGATGGCACGCCTGCCGCTCATTGTTCGGCTGCCCAAATGGGTGCATTATATGCTATTTACGGCTATTCGAGGGGTGTTGTGGGCAATATACCCTATCCAACGCCGCCGTGGGGTATTGCTCAAGCATAGTTGAGCTATATAGCAGCACAGCGCGATAATTGGCTTTTGGGCACAATTGTCGCGCTGTTTTGAGCTAAATAATTGGGAAAATGGAGCGGCTTAGTGGTGCTCTTCGGGGCTGCACAAGCCCACTATTTTGTGAAATACGTCGTGCAACTCGCTCAACGATTTACTAATTGCCTTATCGTCGGCTTTTTTGCTGTTGATTAGCTTATCCAATTTTTTGCTGCCGTCTATGAGTTGGTCGATGGTTTTGCGCACCTCGCGGCGGTCAAATTCTTTGGGTATGGTAGCGGTTTTGAGTGCCTCAGCTTTTTTGAGCATTTCTTGGCTGCGCGTTTTGATGGGTTGCAAGTTGCCTTCTTCTGATGGGTGAAAAGTTTGCGCCATTACTTTATGAAAATCTTTCATGGTTTGCCAATCGTCAAAAATCCCTTTGGGCACTAATTTTTCGTAGTGTTTGCTCACCTCTTCCCAATTGACTACGTTCCAGATGGCACTTAGGTAGTCGGCGCGTTTGTTTTGGTATTTGAGGTAATAGGCATGTTCCCATACATCGATGCCTAAGATGGGTTTTCCTTTGATGGGGGCAATATCCATTAGCGGATTGTCTTGGTTGGGGCTAGCGCATACCTCCAATTTTTTGTTTTCGTTGACGATGAGCCATACCCAGCCCGACCCGAATTGGGCAGAGCCTTTTTGGTTCATGAGGCGTTTGAGGCTATCGAGGTTAGTAAAGGTTTCGGAGATAGCTTTTTCGAAGCGAGCCGATAGTTTAGTATCTTTTTTAGGGGTCAATATTTCCCAAAAGAGGCTATGGTTATAGTGTCCGCCTGCGTTGTTGCGTATAGCTTCGGGTAGTTTTGATACTCTGCCCAATAGTTCTTCGAGCGATAATTTTTCGAGTTCGGTGCCTGCGATGGCTTTATTTAGGTTATTGACATAGCCTTGGTGGTGTTTGCCATGATGTATTTGCATCGTTTCCTTGTCGATATACGGCTCTAAGGCGTTATGGTCGTAGGGAAGTTTGCGCAATTCAAAAATAGTTTGCGCTGTTGCTGTATATTTGGCAAACAGGGTGCAAAGAGTGAGGCAGATGATAGCTGTTAGTTTAGTCATAATGACAGGGGTGGGGTTTTGGTGGCGGATATTGATGTTGGGTGGACAAGGTACTTACTTGTTATACAACACAAGATACGCATTTTTGTTTTATTAGAATCCGAAAAAGGCATCTTCGATATGGTAGATTTCGGTGTCTTGTTGGTCGTATAGCGTAATGGCGATAATATCGAATCGGATAGCACCTTGTAGGGCATGGGTATCAATATAGGCTTCGGCAGCAAGCGACAGTAGGCGTTGTTTTTGGCGCGTGACGGCTTGTTCGGGGTAGCCCAAGCGGTGGCTGCGGCGCGTTTTCACTTCTACGAATACGGTTATATTGCCGTCAGGGCTACGGGCAATAATGTCTATTTCGGCTTTTTGGTGCGTCCAGTTGCGGCATACAATTTGATAGCCCTTTTGTATCAAGTACTCGGTGGCTATTTGTTCGCCTTGTTGCCCCAAGGCTATATGTTTTGCCATTATTCGCTTTATTTGACGCTATAATTAGGTGCTTCTTTGGTAATGTGCACGTCGTGGGGGTGGCTTTCGCGCAGTCCTGCATTGGTAATGCGTACAAATCGGGCTTTGGCGTGCAGTTCGTCGAGGTTAGCGGTGCCGCAATAGCCCATACCTGCTCTTATGCCGCCTAGCATCTGAAAAACGGTGTCGGCGAGGTCGCCTTTGTAGGGTACGCGCCCTTCTATGCCTTCGGGCACGAGTTTTTTGGCATCTTCTTGAAAATAGCGGTCGCGGCTACCGCGTTGCATAGCGCCCAGCGACCCCATACCGCGATAGACCTTAAATTTGCGTCCTTCGTACAGTTCGGTGGCACGGGGCTTTCTTCGCAACCTGCAAATAGGCTACCCTATCATACAAGTAGCAGCACCCCAGCGAGGGCTTTTATCATATCGCCCGAATATTTGATGCCGCCATCGGCTATAATAGGTATGCCGTAGGCTTTGGCGGCTTCGGCACAATCGAATACGGCGGTTATTTGCGGCACTCCTACGCCTGCTACTATGCGCGTAGTGCAGATAGAGCCAGTCCGATGCCCACTTTGACGGCATTGGCACCTGCTTCGATGAGTGCTACTGCTAGCGTCGGCAGTGGCTACGTTGCCTGCTATGATTTGTAGGTCGGGATATTGTCGGCGGGTTTGGGCTACGGCAGACAATACGCCTTTGGGAATGTCCGTGTGCTGTATCGATAACGACCACATCGACGCGGGTATCGACGAGGGCAGCCAAGTGTTCGGCTATATTTTTGGTTACGCCTACTGCTGCGCCTACGAGCAAGCGTCCTTGTGCATCTTTGGCGGCGTTGGGGTATTTGATGGCTTGTTCTATGTCTTTAATCGTAATCAAGCCGCGCAAATTGCCTTCGGCATCTATGAGGGGCAATTTTTCTATTTTGTAGCGCATCAATACTTGTTGGGCGGCTTCGAGCGTAGTGCCTACGGGAGCAGTGACGAGGGGCTGTCGGGTCATCACATTGCCGATGGGCTGCGTGTAGTCGGTCTGGAAGCGAATATCGCGGTTGGTGATGATACCGACTAATTTGCCGTTTTCGGTAATCGGTACGCCCGAAATGCGGTATTTTGCCATTAGTTCGTCGGCATCGTTTACCGTGTGCTGGGGCGACAAAAAGAATGGGTCGTTGATAACCACGTTTTGTGAGCGTTTCACCTTATCTATTTCGGCTACTTGTTGCTCGATGCTCATATTTTTATGGATAATGCCGATACCGCCCAGCCGTGCCATAGCTATTGCCATGCGCGACTCGGTAACGGTATCCATAGCGGCACTAATTAAGGGTAGGTTGAGCCTAATTTTGGGGGTTAGCCAAGTGCTTAGGTCGGCTTGCGATGGCAAAATATCGGAATAGCCGGGTATGAGCAATACATCATCAAACGTAAGCCCCTCTTGAACGATTTTGTGCATAAAGGTCATTGTTTGGGGCGCAAAGATAAGGCATTATTGGCACAAATAGCGATAAATGCTAAAAGTTTTGCACCCACCAACCGCAATGCAGCGCAGCAGACCGCCTCAATTTCGCGAAATGGAGCTATCTAATTGTCTGTTTTTTGTAACTATTTAGGGTATAGGGTTTTGGGACTTTGGACAGATTTTTTAGGAAAAACAAAAAAGCCCAAGGCAGAAAGTTATAGGTTTAATTTGTGAAAAATACCGAACACTTCTGCCTTGGGCTTTTGGCTATTTATAACAGGTAACGATGCCAAACCCCGGAGCATTCAATTTTTTAAGCTCCGTTTTTGTAAATCCCGCTTTTTTTGAAAAAGCATCTATTTCGGCTTTTGAATAGGTTTTGCCCCCTGCTTGGTGCAGTAAATTTAATGCCATAAACGAAGTTGTTGCCTTCGACATTTGCGAACTTCCTCCAATTCCTTTTATCTGGTCAAGTATTATATACATACCCCCTCGTTAAGAGCATTGAAAACTTTTGTAGCCAAATCTTCATTTTCAGATGTATTTAGCCCATGAATAATATTGAAAGCAAGAATCAACATCTCTGCCAAAATAAAGGCAGTGCAAATATGAAAAAGCATTGAAAAAGCGTTAATTTTGAGTTTCCAAACCTTAAAAAACGCTATTCAATGCTTGATAGAAATAACTTTTCGCGCTGTATCGGTCCCGTGCAAATGTAGGTATTTTATGGGAGATATTGCATTCATTTCTTTGTATTTCTTATGGTGGCGGCATTCGCACCCTAAGCCGCTATACGACATATAGCGAACGCAGCCTGTTCCGATTTATCAGGCAAACAATAAATTGGAATTCGTTGTTTGTAAGAATATTTAAATGTTTCATTCATAAAGAGGGCTGTATTTATTTATTAGTAGCCGATGAAACGGTTGAGTCGAAATCGCGAAAATCGACCTTCGGTCAGGGACGCTTCTATTCGTCCGTGCTTCAGACGGCGATTAATTCGGTGTGTTTTTTCGGTTTTTCTTTGGTAGAGGTAGATAGCGAGAAATCCTATTTTTTGGGGCTAAACCAAGTAGTACACAACGAACAAGACAAGGCACGCATAGCAGTCGAAAAAGCGAAAAGAGCAGCGGGCAAAGGTAAGGGGCAATAAAACTCAAGCAACCCAAGCTCTCGCTGCTTGACCTCAAAACCATAATTAAAGCCCAAAAAAACCTCGAAAGCATTTTAAAATTGCACAAAAACAACCTAAATGTTTTTTAAACCCCGATTTTGTGGCTAATTTCGTCCCAAATGACATCATTAACGCCGCTTAAATGGCAGAGATGTTGAAGAATGATGTCGATGCCTTTTGGGAGTTCATCTTTCATAAAGTCGGAAGCGAGGAAGGAGACATTTTGTGCGGACTTGTATTTGGCAATGCACTCATCGGCATATTTTTTAACCGGTGGCAAGTCAATAATGGTTGCTTTCAGGTTGGGATTTCGATTGCATAGTTCAATGCTGTATAGACCATGTGAGCCACCAAGGTCGAGCATTTTTACAGCCGTTTTTGACACTTTAATTTTTCCTGCTACCTCCTTAAAATTGGTGCTCGAAATGTCAATCATCGCCCTCGAAAACAATTCCCATTCATATTCGTTCATCTCCTCCAACATGCTTGATTCGGGTTTCTTTCCTAAACGGATGGTTTCGTCCAGGGACAGGTATCCTTTATACAGATAATTACAGAACAAAATGAAATGCCTGAAGTTGTTGGGCGATTGGGGCGACAGATTTTTGAAACCCCTTTGTGTAAAGGCATACTGTGTTTCTTTTTTATGTACATAACCAAATGCGTCTAAGCAATCGAGAACTAATTCTGCGCCCACTTCGCTTACATTAGCTCCGGCGGCAATCTGCTTAACTTCTTTGAAGTCCATAGAAAGTTGGTCGGCAATTTTTAATTTCACTGCGCTGCCCAAGGCAAATCCTATACCTACGGAAGATGATGCATCTGCAAAAGGATGCGGGATAATGTCGTAGGACAAAAGAATTTTTTCAATTAATGACTGATGTTACGCAGAGGCATCTTTCCGCCAATCGGTTTTTACCTGCCAAAAACGCCGGATTAGCCCCTTAGACCCGCCACAGCGATTTTTGAGATAAAATTGGCTTTTCTATGCTATAAAAATGCCTCGTTTAAAGGTCGTTTAAACAGCATTTTAAGCTATGCTGCGTAACATGAGTTAATAAACGTATTCAGATGGACGATTTTCGATGTTGGCGTGTATTCGTCTCTGAATAGCCTTGAAATAGGAATTAGCGCATAATATTAATTGGTTAAATTCCCTAATAAGAGCAGATGTGTTCTAAATAGTGCTTTTTAGGCGGGTATACCTTTATTTTTTGGCATTAAAAAAATAATTCTTGCTCAAAGATTACCTACCTAATGTATTGTTGCCGTACCTTTGTGGTCGCATTTTAAACATTAAACTTAAATCAATCTAATTAAACCTTAATTTTCTTTATGAAACGCATTATTGCAGCCTTAACCGTATCGGTTGTTATGTTGTTTGCCGCCTGTTCGAGTGGTCCTGACCAAAATTTGTTGGGCAGCATTTCTACTTTTGAAAATAGCTGGTCGTCATTGGTCAACGAAGCGGGTGCATTGAGCAGCAGCCTCAAAACCGAAGCGGCTAAGATGCAGGGTTCGCCCGAATTGCAAGCTATTATGTCAGCAAAAGTAGATGCCAAGAAAAAAAATAGCTTGGACTCTACACTGACCGCTATGCGCGATATCAGCGGTAAATCGCAAGCCATGAGCCAAGGCGTAGACGCTCTATCAGCTAAATTGAACGAAATGACCACAGCATTTACTGCTTGGAAAGACAAAGTAACTAAAGGCGAAGTAAAAGGCGATGCCGCTAAATCGGAATTGGCAAATTACGAAAAGCAAATGGGCGAAATCAAAAACCAATTGTCGGGTATGCAACAAGAATAAAGTGCCTTTGAAGGAATAATACGGTACTTTGTTTGCTGCTGCTACTGCTATCGTATCAAACACAGCCGCAGCAATAACTCCTCGGCAGGTACTACTCCCGCAAACAAGGCATGACTACTACCAAACCCGCAGGCGGCACAAGCAAAACTACTACTACCACTACTAAGCTCGCAGGCGGCGGTGGCGCAACTAAAACGACTACTACTACCACCACCACTACTACTACCACAGCTACACCTGCTACCAAAGCAGTAGAAGAAATCAAAGAACAGAAAAAACGCGGTGCGGCTACTTCCAAACCTCAATAATCTTATCTTTTATTCCATTGGCACACACGTGCACTAATAGATGGCTGCAACATAAGGCTAAGGCTTTTGTTGCAGCCTTTTTTATGCCCTATTCACGCCCCTCTTCCTATGCCCGATAATGCCCCTACCCTACGCCTGCTGTTGCTGACCTATCAAGGCGATATGGCGGGTTCTACTCATTCGATATTTTATTTAGCCGATGGTCTGGCGCGGCGCGGTCATGCTGTTTATGTAGGCTGCCCCGAACCGTCGTTGCTCTACCGCATGCTCGAACACTCGGCAGCGGTGCGCGTTGCCATGACCTTTCGAGGCAAGTTAGACCGCGACAATATAAGGCATATCGCTGAATTGGTGCGCAACTACGGTATTCAGATTATCAACGCCCAATCGAGTATAGACCGCTATACGGCTATTTTTGCCAATATTGGCTACCGCTTGGGCGTGGCAGTCGTGCACACACGCCGACAAACACCCAAAAGCATGGGCGGTTGGCTCCAAAATTGGTTCTATACTCGTTTTACGCGGCGCATAGTGGCGGTCAGCGAGGGCGTAAAAACCGAATTGGTGCGTATGGGTATCGATGCGGCGCATGTCGAAGTGATATATAACGGTACTCCGCCCGAAAAATACCAACTAAAACACCCCGAACGCAGCAATGAGTTGCGCCAACAATACGGAATTGCCGACAATGATTTTGTGGTGGGCTGCATCTCGCGCTATAAGCAACAAGAACAATTGCTTAGGGCAGTAGGCAAATTGCCATTTGCTGCTACGGTATTGCTGGTAGGCATTGCAGAAAAACCTGTGTATCGGCAAATTACAGATGCTTATACCTTGCCGCACCGCATTATCTATACGGGCGAAATATCCAATGCCGATGTATTGTATCATTATCCGCTGCTACACATCAAGGTATTGCCTTCGGTAATAGAAGGCTTGTCGCAATCGCTCTTAGAAGCTATGGCAATGGGCGTGCCTGTAATAGCTACACGCGCGGGTGGCAATCCCGACTTGGTACAACATGCGCAAAATGGTTTATTATTTGACGATAACGACATCAATGCCTTAGCCCAACAAATAGAGACGCTGCACAACAACGCTCATTTACGCCAAACCTTAGCCGAGGCGGGCAAATATACTGCGCTACACGATTTTTCTATCGTCCGCACCTTAGAGCGATATGAAGCGTTTTTTGGTGCCCTGCAAAATGGCTAATCCAACATACAAATCCAAAAAACGTTTGAGCCTATAATATTTCGTAGCTATTTACCCACCCCGATAATAAGCCGAAACAGAGTGCGTCTTGTTCCTGTAAGAGGTCATTTCCCAATAAAAACGACCATTAAAACCCTCATACCCTGCACCCCGCCGCTAAATAGTTACGGCAGATGTTAATACCCCCCTATATATTTGCGCACAAACCACTCTATGGTGAGCAGGGCTATGAGTAGCCCAAATAGCCATTTTAGGTTGATAAAGGGTTCGGTTTTGAAAGTGCTGTATTGTATGGGTTTGATGCTCTCTTTGTTTTTGAGGCGGTTGGCTATGGCACCAATGCTGTCCAAGCCCAATACCTCGCCACCTGTTTTTCCGCTGAGGGCATATAGCAGCCGATGGTTGGCAGTGGTCTGCATGCTTTCGAGCTGTATGGCGGCTACGGTAAATGTGCCATTGGCTTTAAATTCTTGTCCGTTGAATACTGTTCCTGCTTGGAAGGTATAGCTACCGACCGGAAAAAATCCTGCGTTTAGGGTATAGGCATTGCTGCTTCGGTTGAAAACGAAGGGATAGGCTTTGCCGCCTTCGTCATAAATATTGATATTCACTTCTGGCTCGTTGACGAGTTCGTAGCTGTCGTTATACAATTCGGCATCTAAGGTAATTTGCTCGTTTTCGTTAAAAATGGTTTTGGGCAAATTGACCTTAAATTTGCGCTTGTCGTTTTTTACTGCCAAATATTGTATCGTTTTCGATACTAATTCGTTGAAAGTTTCGTAGCTTTGGTCGGCACGAAAATCGTAGAGCCGCCAGCGCCACAAGCCTTCTCCCGCCGTAACTGCTTGTTTGCTACTTCCTGGTGCCGAAAATGCCCATAGCGCGTAGTCGGTCGGTACAGTACCTATTTTTTGTTTCATCAATACTTGGGCATTTGCCTTAGTTTGGTATTTGCCAAAGGGCGTTACTAAGGGCGGAAACTCCTGCACGGCTCTGCCCACTTTGCTATCTAATGTAAATATATTAAAATTTTGGGAGCTAAATAAAGGTTTGCTATCGTTGGTATTATTGGGGTTGCCGCCCGAAATTTGTAGTAGTTCTTGGGCTTTTCCAAGCGCGTTGGGGTCGGTTTGTGCCGATAAGATAAACCAAGTAGGCGTATTATTGGTTTTGAGTTGCGATAAGATAGACTCGGTATTCGCTCCCATAGCAGGAATGCCATGTAGCACCACTACGTCATAATCGCGCAGCGAGCCGTTGAAAGTATTGGCAAATGAGGTGGTGATTTGGTAGTTTCGATTGGCTTCGATGGCTTGTTTGATAGCGGCAATGTCGGGGTGCGGACTATGGGCAAGCAGCAATACCTTTTGTCGGCTATCTATTACTTCCACGTAGATGGTTTGGGTATTATTGCGGTCGGTGAGTTCGTTGCTGATGGGTGCTACTTGTATGGTATAGGTTTGCAAGCCCACAGCATCGGCGTTGAGTATCACATCTTCGCCTTGCGTAAAATCGTTGGTAGCTATATTGACGGCTTTGCCAAATAGCTTGTTGCCGCTTGCTGTTTTTCCTTTAAATACGTTGATAGCCGTAGTCTCACCTTTACAATTGCGGGCACTTATTTCGGGTCGGATTGTGAATTTATCGCCCAGATAAGCAATTCGGTTATATAGTACGCGGTCCATGAGTAGGTCTCGCTTGGGGGTGGTGTCGCCCAAGGCGATGCTATAAATGGGAATGCCTGCTTGTTCGCCGCTATACAGTGGGTTGCTGCCTTGATTATAGATGCCGTCCGTAGCGATGATGATAGCTCCTACGTTTTGATTGGCATAGGTATTATATAGCTCGTCTAAACTCGCCGATAGGTTGGTCGTTTTTTTTCGGTACGAGAAATCGAAGCCTTTATCCGTTTTATCGCCAAAATTGTAGGTAGCTACTTGGTAATCGTTGCTTAGGTTGTCGGATAGGGCGCGTAGGTCTGCTGCAAATCGGGCGGTATCGTTGGGGGTCAAACCTGCTCGCATCGACTCGGAATTGTCTTGCAGAATGAGGATATAGGGTTTTACGGTGTCTATTTGTCGTCGTTTGATGAGTGGCGACAGCAATAGCGCGGCAATCCCCGCTACTGTTAGACAACGCAGCAGAGCTAAGGGCAAAATGGCGCGTTTGGTAGTAGTATCGCTGTCGGCAAAACTGCGGTCTTTGTAGTAGAGTAGGGCAGCAGCAGCGATGCCCAAGCCTAAGCAGCCGAGCAAATACCAAATGGGATATTGTTCTATGATAATTTGGGTCTCCAAAGCAAATAGTGTAATTAATAACGGTTAGGTATCAGTCCGCATTTTTCGACAGGTTTCTGTCTTATTGTGGTTCGATTTGGTAAAAAATTCGTGGATATAACTATTGACCAATTCGGGGCAATCGTGTTGTATCCAGTGTCCTGCGTCGGGTAGGTACTGCATACGCAGGCGTTCGCAGTAATTAGGGGTATTGTAGGTGAGTTCTTTGCCCAGGGCGCGGTCTTGTTCGCCCCACAGCAGCATCACAGGCGGTTTGATGGGTGTTTTTGGAATGGCTTTTGGGTAGCTATTGCGCAGGGCAGCGCGGTAGTAATTGATAGGCGGCGTGAAGGCACCAGGTTGGCTGTATGCAGCTACATATTGGTCTATGTCGTGGTCGCTAAATGCTTCTTTTCGGGTAGCCCAACCGCGCAGGGCTTTTTTGAAAAAGGTTCGTAGGTCTTTTGTCAAGTATCGTTCGGGCAAATAGGGTAGTTGAAAAAAGAATATATACCAACTTTTTTTCCATTGTTCGGTATTGAAGCGCAATAGGTGTCGTCGAAACTCTAAGGGGTGAGGCATGTTCAGTATGACCATTTTTTCGACCACTTCGGGGTAGAGGGCAGCCAGCGTCCAAGCCACTGCTCCGCCCCAATCGTGTGCTACGATATAGGCTTTTGTTTCTCCCAATTGAAGTATGAGGTCTTTGATATCAGCGGCTAATATGTCGGTTCGGTAGTTTCGCACGCCTTTTGGTTTATCGCTCAGGTTATAGCCGCGCATATCGGGTGCTACGACTCGGTAGTAGTTGGCTAAAAACGGGATTTGATGCCGCCACGAGTACCAAAATTCGGGGAAGCCGTGTAGCATGACGAGCAGTTTGCCGCTGCCTTCGGTGGCGCAGTGTAGGCGTATGCCATTGGTGGGTACAAATTGGAAGTCCATAGTAGCGGAAGTTAGCAGTACATAAGTTTATATTTATTCCTTTCTCTGCACAAAATGGCTCAATAAAGTATTGTGTAGTTGTTTGACGTTATCGGGCAATCCATCTTTTTGCGTCCCCAGCGCAGGGTATGTTCAGCAGTTCCTTTTCCGAGCGTAATAAAATAGGTCATATTGCCTGGTTCGTCGAGTTGGGTGTCGGCGATATGGCTATCTTTGACGGCTTGATGCAATTTTTTATTGTCCGATTTGCCCAATTTTCTGACTTTGAGCGTATCGGTCGGCGATTCGGCTTTTAGTTGTTGCAGCATTTGTAGGGGTACCGTTGGCATCGATGCGGTATTGTCGTTTGCCGCCTGTTATACCGCCATAATTACCGACCAAAATATAGTCGTAGTCGTAAAAATCGGTGGCATTACTTGGGTTTGCGCTTAGAGTAGGCGTGTTGGTTTTTTGAGCGGCATCTTTCTGTTTTTTATTGCAGGCATTGAGCAATATTGCGCACATAATAGCAGCGGGTAGCCATAATAACAAATAGCGGACAAACATGTTTCGTCTGTTGGGTTAATGGATTGGCAGAATAGAGATAGTAAACGTCGGGATAGGATATTGGCGGCGTGCAAATCGCTTATAAACTTATTTCAGATGGGCAAAGATACAGCGGCTTTGCCCGACCGCCAAGTTTTGTGCTGAAAATGACCTTTATAGGCAATTTGCGTCTGTAAAAGGGCTATCTTTGCGCCCCAATTGCGCCATTTTCTATTCTCCCCGCCGCCGTCATGCAAATTAGTGCTTCCTACCGAACTATCTGGAATATCGCTTACCCGATAATGGTGGGTAGCCTATCACAAAATTTAATCGGGCTGACCGACATTATTTTATTGGGTCGTGTGGGGCAGGTCGAGTTGGGGGCAGCCAATTTTGTGGCTATCTATTATTTAGTATTGGTCATGATGGGTTTTGGCGTATCGCGGGCGGGACAGATATTGATGGCACGGCGAGCAGGCGAGGGCAATACGGAGCGCATAGCCACTATTTTTTACAATTTGGTCTATATCGAGTTGGGTGCAGCCTTAGTATTTTGGTTGTTTATGCAGTGGATCTCGCCCACCCTGCTGCGCTATTTTATTGTCAATGACGATATTTATGCTGCTGCCACTACTTATTTATATTATCGTTCGTTCGGCATTTTTTTCAGTTTATTTGGTTTCGCACTCATGTCGCTCTATACCGCCATAGGACGCAATCGCGCCATTGCGGTCATCACTACTTTGTTATTTGTTTTCAATACGTTATTTAATTACAGCCTTATTTTTGGCAAATTCGGTATGCCCGCTATGGGCATTGGAGGGTCGGGTTTGGCATCTACTTTGGCAGAGATATTAGGGGCACTTGTGGGTGTTGCTTATTTGTTGTTCGACCGCCATTTGAAGCCCTATCATATCCGCCAAGTACGCCGCCCTGAAAAGGATTTGTTGCGCCGCCTTGCCGATTTGTCCTTACCTACGGTCTTGCAATATTTTATCGGGTTTGGCGGTTGGTTTCTATTGTTTAGTTTTATCGAGGGTTTGGGCAAGCAAGCCTTAGCTATTTCGTCGGTGCTCAAAAACGTCTATTCGTTTTACAGTATTCCTGCTTGGGGTTTTGCCAGTGCCTGCAATGCTATGGTGAGCAACCTAATAGGGCAAAGCAAATTTAAGCAGGTATTGCTTGTTACAAAGCGAACAGTATTGTTTAGCTTTGTACTGACTGCCTTGCTCTGCCTTAGTTTAGCCATCATGCCGCGCGTTATATTGGGTATATTTACCAACGATTTGGCTGTTATCGACGGGGCTATGTCTATATCCTACTTGTTGGTAGGCATTATCATCATTGGTGCTATGTCGACGGTCATTTTTAATGGTTTGTTGGGCACGGGCAGCATATTTTTAGCCCTTTGTTTCGAGGCGGCAGCGGTGGTCGTTTATCTATTGTATGCCTATATTGCACGTTATATTTTACTCTTGGATTTGGCATATATCTGGGCTTCCGAATTTCTGTATTGGGTCGTATTAGCAATACCCGCTTGGTATTACCTGCAATCTGAACGATGGCACAAGGTAGAGATATAATTGAGGTAGCTATTTAGGGTATAGGGTTTTGGGTATGGGTTTTGAGCTATGTCTATCTGATAAGGCGTGATATCGTTGCATATTCGATTAGTTCTCCCTATCGGGCTAAATAGTGTTCTGGCAAAAAATTAAGGTACTAATTTTTAATATAATTACTTGATATTCAGTTATTTACATTTTTAAAATGGTCTTAAAAACTTTTCTGTTAGAACAATAGTTACAATAAATTTATCTCTAACAGCAATAAATTAGATATTTCCATAGCCCACGACCCAAATCGCGGGCTATGGTCGTTTTTTTTATCTATTGCGTCCGTATTGTTCGTGGCTCGACACCCAATCGTTCGACGATATAGCAGAGGCTAAGGATATTTCGCCTGCCAACACTACGCCCGCTATAATTTCGGCTAACTTATTGACCTTGCCCTTGCCTACACAGCCCAACATATTGAGGCATTCGGCTTGGGTAGCCAAACCTGTGCCACCGCCGTAGGTAGCTACGATGAGCGACGGAATGGTAATAGAAATATACAAATCTTTTTCGGGTGTTAGTTCGGTATAAATAATACCCGCCGACGATTCGGCTACGTTGGCTACGTCTTGCCCGGTGGCAATAAACATAGCAGCAATAGCATTGGCAGAGTGCAAGCCGTTGTTGTTAGCCCCCGAAAGGATAGAGCCTACATTGGCAATACCTGCATGAAAAAACAAGTTTTCGGGACTGACGCGCATGTGTTGCAGCAATACGTCGCGTTTCAAAATGGCTTCTGCTGTCACGCGCTTGCCGCGAGTGCGCATCACATTTACCTGCGATGCTTTTTTGTCGGTCGCAAAATTCGATTCTAAGAAGAAATTCCGAATTGGGTGAGCCTCGCTCTTATAATGGTCTAAAATCCAGCTACAAGCCGCAAATGTAGCACGACCAACCATATTTTGCCCTGCGGCATCGCCCGTTTCAAAATTGAAGCGCAAGTAAGCAAATTTATTGCTCAAATAAGTATCTATATAAATCAGTTTAGCTACGCTTGACGTGGCTTCGGCTTCTTCTTTTATTTTGCGATAATTTTCGTTGAATATCTCTTCGTTGCCATTGCGCGTTATTTTGCTGACCCATTTGGCAAATTCGCGTGCACCGCGTGCGTCGTCGAACACAAATACGGGCGCGCGTTGCATCACATCGCGCGAGACCGTACATTTTGCCCCGCCGCATAAGTTCAGCACCTTGATGCCTCTGTTATACGAAGCCACCAAAGTGCCTTCGGTGGTGGCTAACGGAATCAGAAAATCGCCTTGTGCGTATTCGCCGTCGATGTGGATAGGTCCTGCAATGCCCATCGGTATTTGTGCTACGCCCACAAAATGCTCGCAATTGCCTTGTAGTGCATGCGCATCAAACGAATATTTGGCAATATGCTTGGGTTGCGTATGTGTATATTGGCTCAAAAATTGTTGGCGGTGAGCTATCGCACTGTCGGAATAATCGTCGGTTTCGTCTCGCGGAATGCGCACGCGGTCGGCGGTCAATTCGGCGGCTATCGAATCTTCGACCGTAAATTTAAGGTTGCCGAAAGGCATAGCTTCAAAGCCTATTTCGAGGCTGTGTTTGCCTTGTGGCAAGGCGGGAATGGTGGCATGTATGCTGAGGTTTTGGCGCAAAGGAAAATTGATAGGCGTAGCCACACTAACTAACTTCGCGGGGACAATCGTACCATCGCCCATATCTATCGAAATGGCGGATAGAGGTACGTCTGTACCATTGATTTTAAGCGATTTGAGCGCAGTCAATTGCCCATCGCTAAGGCGATTTTTGATAGAAAACGATACACCCTCTGCCGTATTTTCGAGACTACTATACGTATAGAGGCGTTTGAGCAACATATTGGGAATAAACATGGCGGTACAAACAATAATTAGTGGTGATTAGTTGAATTTTATGAGTAGGGCAAGACAAAACCTGCCCAATTGGGGGCAAAGGTAACAAAAAAAACGCGCTATTTGTCCGTAGATAAGGCCTTAAATAGTGTTTTTGCGCTATGGTTTCGTGCATATTGCGTAACTTTGCCCATCTTTTTAAAATGCCCAATACCATAAACATATTTTTACTTTCATGATTCAACGCATTCAGACCATTTATTTGTTCTTAGCAGCCCTATTATCGGGTTTAGCCGTCGCCTTACCTGTGCCCTATGCCCTCAGCGGCACCACCGCCCTCGAACTGAACGATTTTTTGCCTACCGCTATTTTGAGTGGCTTAGTAGCAGCTATTTGCCTATTTGCTATCTTTTTGTTTCGCAACCGCCTATTGCAAATCAGCATCAGCCGCATTGCCCTGCTGTTGGGATTGGCAGTAGTACTCACAGGCGGCTATTTTGCCCTACAAACCGATGGGCAAGACCTGCCCCAAGCAGGGGCGGCTTTCCCACTCCTACAAATCGTCTTTACGGTATTGGGTATTCGCGGTATCCGCGCCGACGAAAGTCTGGTGCGCTCTATGGATAGATTGCGCTAAAATTGACCCTATTTTGTGCCGATGTTCCCGCTTGGTGCAGCTAAGAACCCTACACATCTATCACATCTCCGATGAATTGCCAAAAATCGCTGTTTTCTTTGCCCGAATCGGTGCATTATCTCAACTGCGCTACCATGTCGCCGCTATCTAAGGCAGTCGAGGCAGCGGGTGTGGCGGGTGTATTGCGCAAGTCGCGACCGCACGAAATATATGCCGAACATTTTTTCGATTTGCTCGAAACAGTCAAGGCACGCTTCGCCCAACTCATCGGCTGCCCCGACCCACAACGCATTGCCCTCATGCCTTCGGTGTCGTACGGTTTGGCAGTAGTGGCAAAAAATATAGCCCGACTCGCCGACATAAGCCGTCGACCCAATATCGTATTGGTCGGCGACGAATTTCCGAGCGATGTATATGCTTGGGACGAATTGCTTGCCGACCACTCAGCCCGCACCATCACGGTAAAAGCACCGCTATATGGCGCGGGCAGAGGCGCGGCTTGGAACGAGCAACTACTCGCCGCCATCGACGAAAAAACGCTGTTGGTATGTATATCGCCTACACATTGGGCAGACGGCACCTTGTTCGACCTCGCCGCCTTGCGCCAACGCTGCACCCAATACGGCGCACGCCTCGTCGTAGATGCCACCCAACACGTAGGCGGCTATCCCTTAGATGTGGCACAAATACAACCCGATTTTTTGGTCTGCGCCACCTACAAATGGCTGCTTGGTCCCTATGGCAGTGCCTTGGCTTATTGCCCCGAATGGCTCGATGACGGAATACCCTTGGAACAAACTTGGATGGCACGCCAAAACAGCGACGATTTTAAAAGTCTCATCAATTACCAAGCCCAATACCGCCCCCATGCCTACCGATATAATGTAGGCGAAAGTAGCCAATTTATACACCTACCTATGATTGCCGCTGCCCTGCAACACCTCCTCGACTGGACACCCGCCGCCATACAGCAATACGCCCAACAACTAAGCACACCGCTACTGCCAATGCTGCGCGAAGCGGGTTATTGGATAGAAGAAACGCCCTACCGCGCCAATCACCTCTGGGGCATACAAGTGCCGCCGCACCAAAACTTAGACACGCTACAAAACAAACTCCGCGCTGCGGGCGTATATGTGTCGTATAGGGGCAAGGCCATCAGGCTCTCTATAAATGTATGGAACGACGCAAGCGATATAAATGCTTTGGCAACCGCATTGCGCGGCAATTCGTAGTTATCGACTGCCTGCGCCACAGATATGAGCGGCATTAATTCAACAAACCCGAGTAAGAAGCGCGAATAGTTCAGAAAGAAACACGTTTCTATTCTTGTCCTAGCATCTGACAGCACCTATACTTTGCCGAATCAAGTAGCATCGTTCGCTAAGTTTCAATAATTTTTTATCAAACAAAAAAATCCATAAATAATTGATTTAAAGTAATTTACAAATCGAGTAAAATTTACTAACATTTATTTTGTAATACATTAAGATATAGACCCAACACATTCTACTCTCCTCGACCCATTTACAACCCGCACAAGACTATCATGTCGCAGCAACACTTATTTTGGCTATTCAGCCTATTTTTGACTACTACACTGAGCAGCACTTTGTTTGCCCAAGTGTTAGACCGCCGTATCTATGACTACGAATACGAACAACAGAAGCGCGAGCGCACCTATGACCGCTATGACATAGAAGAAATGTCGGGCGGCAAGACTTTAGACGAGATGCTACAAGAAGAATACGGCGATACGACAGAAATGAAAGGCAAATTGGCTATGTCGCCCGACGAACTGCGCAAATTGGGCGTAGCAGAAGAGGCTATCCAACAACTCATCAAACTAAATGGCTTAGAAGATAGCCTGCATGTAGTTGATTTGGAAGATAAAAAGAAAAACGCGCCGATTACAAGAAAAAAGCCCGTGAATTGGCTGAATTGCGCGGTCGCCCCTATACCGACCCCGATAGCCTCAGTGCCGAAGACCTGCAAAAGATGATCAATATCGAAAAACAAGCCATCATCGAAAAAGCCCTTGCCCTGCCGCCCGCCCGCGTGTACGGGCACGAATATTTTAGGCGCAGCAAACTGAAAATGCTCGATAACCCGCGCCAAGAACTACGCGCCCCCGACGACTACCGCCTCCAAAGCGGCGACGACCTAACTATATTGATGTGGGGGCAAATAGACTATAACCAAGTATTTACCATAGACGAACAAGGCAATATCAAACCGCCTTTGGTAGGAAAAATAGCCGTTCGCAGCATGACCTACAAAGCCGTCAAAGAAACCATACGGCAGCGTTTTTCCAAAGCCTACGCCTTAGAAGACCAAACAAAGTTAGACGTAGCCGTATCGTTTATGCGCGACATAACCGCCCATTTCACCGGCGAGCTTATCTATCCTGGCACTTACCGCTTCGCGCCTACTACGTCCGTATTCAATGCCTTAGCCGCTATTTCGGGTCCCAACCAACTCGGTTCGGTGCGCAATATAGCTATACGCCGCAACGGAACGACCGTCAAAAATTTGGATATTTACGAATACCTACAAAATCCTAACAGCAGCGAAAATTACTTTTTGCAAGACAACGACTACGTAGTAGTTGGTACGATAGGCAAAACCGTACATATCGGAGGCGAAGTGCGCCGCCCCCATAACTACGAACTGCGCGACGGCGAAGGTCTCAACGAACTCATCAAATTTGCAGGTGGCTTGGGCGGTGCAGCCTTTACGCGCACCATCGGCATCAAACGTTATACCAATAGCCGCGCTGCCCTCATTGATGTCAATTTGGACAGCCTCGCCCTTATGCACCGCAATTTCGCGCTCGAAAATGGCGACAGCATCACTATCTACCGCGTACCGATAGCCCTGAGCAACTACGTAGCCGTCACGGGTGCCGCCCGCCTCGAAGGGCAATACGAGGTGCGCCCCAACGACCGTATCAGCGATATTTTGTATAAAAGTACGGGCTTGCGCGACGATGCCGACCTCACACGCGCATATATCATACGCAATAGCGGCAACCAACGCCGCCAAATCATACCGTTCAGCCCCGAAGAAGTATTGAAAAACAATAATTCTGCCCAAAATATCCGCCTCCAACACTTAGATACCTTAGAATTGGTGTCGCGCCGTGAGGTACGCCAAAATTTTGCCGTCAAAGTATCGGGTGCCGTGCGCAAAGAGGGCGAATATATATTTGCCGAAGGGCTTACGCTCAAAGATGCACTCTACTGGGCAGGCGGCATGACCGAAGAAGCCGCTAACAACCGCATCGAAATATCGCGCTTAGTAACCCATACCGACCCGCAAACGGGTATCTCTACCTCCGAACGCATCATCGTTCAGCGCAGCGAAGTAAGCCCCTATTTAGTTATCGACCAAACCGCCGAGCAGTTCGTCGTACAACCATTTGACCATATTTTTGTGCGCCGCTCGCCCGATTTAGACGCGCCGCTCTTGGTCAATATCTGCGGCGAAGTGACGTATCCGGGCAAATATACGCTGCTCAATCGCAACGAACGCATTAGCAGCCTCATAGAACGAGCAGGCGGTATGACCCCTTATGCCTTCCAACTCGGCGGCAAATTGTTTAGAAATAACGATACATTGGGATACGTACAATTGTCGCTTGACAAAACTTTTGAAAAAGCCCCTACCACGCGCAAAAAGAAAAAATTGCGCGAATTTGAAGCCGAACACGACAAATATGACTATATATTGTTCGATAGCGATTCGATTTATATACCTAAAATGCGCAATGTAGTGACGCTTAGGGGCGCATTGGGTCATTTCGATGCTCACCCCAATGATACCTTAGCCCAAATCAGCGTGCCGCATCACCCCAACCAACGCGCCGATTTTTATATCGAACAATACGGTGCCGACTTCGGGCGATACGCCAAGCGCATGCGAACCTACGTACAACAACCCAACGGACATACCGAGCGCGTACAACGCAAATGGTGGGGCAAACGCTATCCCAAAGTCGAAAATGGTGCTACTATCATCGTAGATACAACCGACCGCCGCAAAAAGAACTACAACGCATCGAAGAACGCAAAAAGAACAAAATCAAAACCCCTGAAAAAGAAAAGGATTGGAACAAAGCCTTTGAAAATATCACCGCTCGCGTTACGGCTGTACTCACACTGCTCATATTGATACAGCAAGCAACGCGATAAACGCCGCCTACACAATTCTTATCATTATCCAACACCGCTTCGGCGGTTCAATCAGCAAGCCCTAACCCGTATCTTACCTATATATTTATGACCGCTCAAAAAATAAATTTTGTGCAAGAACTGCGCTGGCGCGGTATGTTGCACGACATCATGCCCGAAACCGAAGAATTATTACAACGCGAAATCGTATCGGCTTATGTCGGTATCGACCCTACCGCCGACTCGCTGCATGTCGGACACCTCGTCGGGGTGATGATGCTGCGACACCTCCAACGCGCAGGACACAAGCCAATTGCCCTCATCGGCGGTGCAACGGGTATGGTAGGCGACCCATCGGGCAAATCGGACGAGCGCAATTTGCTCGACGAGCGCGAACTAAACCGCAATGTAGCCTGCTTGAAGGCACAACTCGCCAAATTTTTGGACTTCGACAGCAACGCGCCCAATGCCGCCGAATTAGTCAATAATTATGACTGGTTCAAAAATTTTGATTTTTTGACCTTCCTGCGCGAAATAGGCAAACATCTAACAGTCAATTATATGATGAACAAAGATTCGGTCAAAAATCGCTTGGAGGGCGGCAATGGTATATCATTCACCGAATTTAGCTACCAATTATTGCAAGGATATGATTTTTACTACCTCTACCAACATAAAAATTGCAAACTACAAATGGGCGGCTCCGACCAATGGGGCAATATCGTAACTGGCACCGAACTGATACGCCGCAAATGCGAGGGCAAAGCCTTTGCCCTAACCTGCCCCTTGATTACCAAAGCCGACGGCAAAAAATTTGGCAAAACCGAACAAGGTAATATCTGGCTCGACCCCAAGCGCACATCGCCCTACCGATTCTACCAATTTTGGCTCAATACGTCCGACGATGATGCCGCCAAATATATCCGCATCTTTACCTCATTAGACGAAGCCCACATAAACGACCTCGAACAACAACAAGCCGCTAACCCTCACCTACGCCCCTTGCAAAAACGCTTGGCAGAAGAAGTAAGCATCTTAGTGCATAGCCGCACCGATTACGACCGCGCCGTGCAAGTATCGCAAATTTTGTTTGGCAATGCCACCCAAGAATCCCTGCAAAACCTAAGCGAAGCCGAATTATTAGACATTTTCGAAGGCGTACCGCAATACCAATTGTCTGCTGACCTACTCAGCGGCGATGGCGTAGAACTCATTCCGCTCTTGGGCGAACATACCCGCGTTATGTCATCAAAGGGCGAGGCACGCAAAGCTATCGACAGCAATAGCATCAGCCTCAACAAACAAAAAACCAACGATGGAAAACAACGCATCACCCGCACCCACCTACTACGCGACCAGTATTTGCTCGTGCAACATGGCAAAAAAAGCTATTTTCTGCTGCGTTTCGCCTAATAAACCAATACCCAATAACCCCGTTCGGTACTTGTTGCCACCTACTGCCATTTAGGTCAATTGATGAATTTTAGACGAAAAAAAAATGGGCTACTCGGTCTGTTGCTGCTATCGCTGTCCTTAGTCGCGCTGCTCACCTACCTCTCCCAACCCCACCAACTACCCGATTTGCCGCGCCTACCCGCACAAGGCAATACCGCGACTATATTTCTGATTGACGGATTATCGAACGATATATTCAGAAAAGCCATGCAGCAAGGCAAATTGCCTCATATAGCGGCATTGGCGGCACAAGGGCGTTATGTCGAAAACGGCATAGGTAGTTTTCCGAGCATGACGGGCTATGCCTTTTTTCCGTTTGTCACGGGCACCGATGCCGTACAAAGTGGCATATTGGGGCTGCGCTGGTTCGACCGACAACGCAAGAACGACAAATTTAGGAATTATGTAGGGCGTACTCATATACACATGAATACCGACATATTGCCCGAACATCGCACATTTTTTGAACAATACCAACCCTATTATACTGCCTCTATCAATTCGTATATGAACAGAGGCGTACAAGAAGCCACTATGACGGGTTGGGCGCACACTACTGCCAAATATGAAGGCAAAAGTATTTTTGGGTGGCTGCGAGCTATTCCGTACTTTGGCAAATATATAGCCAAAAATCATTTTGAACACGAAACTGCCGCCTTGGAAATAGCACTGCAACAAGTAGCCCATAATCCCAAAGTACATTGGATAACGTTTCCGTCGCCCGATGCCTATAACCACGTCTTTGGCACCGACAGCACGTATTGGCAATTGCTAACCCATATCGATAGCTTGATAGGGCGATATGTAGCCGAAGTAAATCGCTTAGGGCAAGGCGGGCAACGCCTCATAGCCATAGTAAGCGACCACGGAATTAGCGATGTAGGACGCAATATCGACATTTGCCAATACCTATACGAGCATACGGGCATGGTAGCCGAACGCGGCACTTCGGTCAATGTATGGACGAGTCAACTGACCGATGACCCTATATTATTGGATAAAAGCGATGCCTATTTTGTCATTAATGGCAATTTGTGCGGCTATTTATACTTAAAAGGCGGTAGCGATAGCCTAAATGCTTGGACTTGCCAGCCTGATTATAGCGATATAACGCAATGGGTCAAAAACGACAGTGCTTACAATCTATTGCAAGTATTTGCCAATATGGAAGGCATAGAATTGGTAGCAGCCCAGACAAAGCTCGACCATACTAAGCGTACAAAACCAACAAGGCATTGCCCACATCACCCGCCGCCAAAGGACAGATGGAGTATACACGTATCGGTACGACACCCTAAGTGCCGACCCCCTTCGCTACGGGCACTTGCCCTCCTTGGTAGGCTATGATTATATCGCTTCGGAATGGCTTATACGGACGGCAAATACCGATTTTCCGTATGCCGTGCCGCGCTTGTTCGAGGTGATGGCACAAGACAAATCGCCCGACTTGCTCTTTACCTCTGCTGCGGGCTACGATATAGCCAACGATTACGAAATGTTTGTAGGCAATTATAAGGGCGGTCATGGCGGGATACGCGCCGAATTGTTGAGCGTGCCCTATATCGTCTATACCCCTCCCCAACAAAAACCCGATACTCTAAGCGCGTGGCGCAGCGAAGACCTTGGGGCATGGATAAAACAACATCTATTAAAACAACCCTAAGCGCAAGATAAAAGGTTTTTTTCCTGCGGACGAGGTCAAACAAAATTTGCAAAACCGTAGCTTCGCGCTACGAATCAATACTCGCATAGCGTGCATTGATTCGCGCTGTTTCGCGTTGGGCGGTAAGGGAGCGGCAAACGCGGTTCAGTTCGGTAGTAGCAAAAATTTGGGTTTGTTCGTAGTGAATAATGGGCAATGGATAATCTTTGCCCATCTGAAAGCCGTATAATTGCTGTTCTAAATTGGTCATCAGCCAAGGGGCGTGGCAAAGTTGTGGTGGGAGGCTTCGTAGTTCAGGCAGCCAATGCCGTATAAATGCTGCATCGGGGTCTAAGGTTCGCGCTTGTTTTACGGGGTCGGCTACACGCACTTCGGCAATGCTGCCTGTGCAAAGGGCTTGTTGTTGGCAATTGGGATAATGTACGCCCGCCTCAAAATCGAGGAGCATTTGGGCTAAATGCGCCGCGCCGCCCTTGCGCCAATCAAGCCATAGGTGTTGGGTCAAAAATGCCATCGTTGCTGCGCGCAAGCGAAAGGGCAAATAGCCTGTTTGTCGCACACAGCGCATAGCGGCATCGATGAGCGGAAATCCCGTAGTGCCGCTTTTCCAAGCCGCGAGGTAGGTTTCGTTTTGTTTGATGCGTATGCCGTTGAAGGCAAAATTGAGGTTTTCGCGCTCCATGCGCCAATCCATCTCAAACTGTTGTATCAAGTCATTGCGCTGCAACAAACGCGCCGAGAGCGTTGCCCAATAGCGATTGCGGGGCTGTTGGCGGATAAAATGTAGTATCTGCCTCAAGCTCAGATTGCCATACGCAAGATAGGCAGACAAATGCGCGTCGGTCAGTGGTGCGGCGGGATTGAGTTGCGATAATCGGGAAGGTTTGGCTTGGTTGTATTGTTGGGCTAAGTGGTGTAGCCATTGCCAAGCGGCTGTTTCGCCGAGGGCGGGCGCGTCGGGGTCGGGCACGAAAGGCGGCGCGGGTTTGCTAATGTCGGGCGGCAGGTCGGCAGTCGGCAAACTATCGGGCGCGGGAACAGCGAGTTGAAAATTGGGTTCGTAGGTGGCTTGGCGCCAGGTTTGTCGGCGGCGTTCGTCCCAGCCTTGCCTATTTTTAAGCCGCGCTCTATACCGTCGGCGGCATATTGGTGCCAAGTAATGCCATTCTGAGCGCAAAATTGTGCCACAGTTTGGTCGCGCTCGTAGGTAAGCGCAATGCCCGTTTCTTGGTGCGACCATATCGTTCTGATGGCTTGGTGCTTGTGCAAGTGCGCCAATACGGTTATCGCATCGGCATGGGCAATATAGAGCGGCAACCCGTAGGTAGCCAAACGGTGCTGCATATCGACCAGCGACTGCCATGCTGCCCACCAATGCCGCAATCCGAACGAGTCGGCGGCTTGTAGTGCGGGCTCAAAGCAATAGAGTACGACAAAAGGTTGCTGGGCAGCAGCCGCAAAGTAGAAAGGCGCGTGGTCGGTCAGGCGCAGGTCTTTTTTTAGCCAAACGATATTCACCAATCGAAAAAACAAAGCGGGTAGGACGCGCAAAGGTAGGCAAAATAACCGTTACTTGGGTACTAAACGGCAAAAATGCTCCTTACCACGCGCGGCGTGCCTACGCTCAGGCTACGCATATATATATGCACACACGTGAGCGCGAAGCATATCGAAAACATTATCAGCTAACTTGATAGATTGGGCTTGGGCAAATAAAAAACATTTGCTTATTAAGGCAGAAAACGCAAAAAATGGCGTATTTTTGGGTATAAATAACGGTTATGAGCTATTGAAAAACCATAACTATTTAGGGTATAGGGTTTTGGGTATGGGGTAATGGGCAATACTTATCTAACTCATGTTACGCAGCATAGCTTAAAATGCTGTTTAAACGACCTTTAAACGAGGCATTTTTATAGCATAGAAAAGCCAATTTTATCTCAAAAATCGCTGTGGCGGGTCTAAGGGGCTAATCCGGCGTTTTTGGCAGGTAAAAACCGATTGGCGGAAAGATGCCTCTGCGTAACATCAGTATTAATGTATCGGACTTTCTCGGTAGCGTCTCTAATTTTTGCTAACTTTGTCTTTCCAAAACGTAACTGTTTAGTCTTGTAGGAACACCCACAAGAATGGCTATTTCTAATTGAATACGCAATGATTTCAGGCATTATTAGATAGATATAGCCCAAAACCCCATACCCAAAACCCTATACCCTATAAATAGTTGCTCCAAAACCAATAATCCCCCTACTGAACGCATGAACCGCCTAAGCCGCGAGACAAGCCCCTATTTGCTGCAACACGCCCATAATCCCGTCGATTGGTATCCCTGGGGCGACGAAGCCCTGCAACGCGCCCGCGCCGAAGACAAACCTATATTGGTAAGTATCGGTTATTCGGCTTGCCATTGGTGCCACGTGATGGAGCGCGAATCGTTTGAAGACCCACAAGTTGCTGCACTGATGAACGAACATTTCATCAATATAAAAATAGACCGCGAAGAACGACCCGATATAGACCAAATCTATATGGATGCAGTGGTGGTGATGACCGGACAAGGCGGCTGGCCCTCAACTGCTTTTTTTGTTGCCCGACGGACGACCTTTTTATGGCGGCGCTACTTCCCGCCTTTGCCCGCACATGGGCGCAACGACTGGACTTCGGTTTTGAAGGCTATTGCCAAAGCCTTTGCCGAACAAGGGCCCGACTTAGAGCGACAAGCCAATGCCCTTACTTACCATATCTTTGCACACGATAAGAACGTATTGCAGATAGAACCTGATGCTGTGGATAATTGGCAAAATGTCATAAAATTGTCAAATTATGAACAGTGGGCTAAAAATTTTGACCGAATCGACGGCGGATTTGGCAACGCACCCAAATTCCCAGCGGCTATGGCATTGCAATACCTTTTAGAATATGCCTACCACACCGACCAAGCCGATGCCGCCCAGCACGCCCTTTTTTCGATAGACACCCTGTCCAACGGTGGTATTTATGACCATTTAGGCGGCGGATTCGCCCGTTATACCGTAGATAAAGCGTGGCATATACCACACTTTGAAAAAATGCTCTATGACAACGCTCTCTTGGTAGGGCTGTTGAGCGATGCCTATAAAATACTGACCGCCAATGCCGCACACTTGGGCACAGCAGGCACCAACGACGAACTGACCGAACAACGCACTCGACTATATGCCGACACCCTACACCAAACCTTAGACTGGGTAGCCCGCGATATGACCTCGCCCGAAGGTGGGTTTTATGCCGCCTACGATGCCGACTCGGAAGGCGAAGAAGGCAAATTCTATACCTGGCACAAACGCGAGATAGACCGCTTGCTACAAGACGATGCCGCTATATTTTGCGCTTTTTATGGCATTAGCGAAGACGGCTCGTGGGAGGAAGGCAAAAATATACTCTACCGCCGCTATACCGAAGCAGCCCTATCTGACAAAATCGGCTACGATACCGACGAGTTATATCGATTATTGGCGCAATGCCGCCGAAAATTGTTTTTGCAGCGCGAAAAACGCCCCAAACCCCTATTAGACAATAAAATCATATTGGGCTGGAATGCGCTGATGAATACTGCCTATACCAAAGCCTACCGAGCCACCCAAAAAACTACTTACCTCGCTGCCGCCGAGCGCAATATGCAATTTTTGCTCAGCCAATTTCGACACCCACACAACGGTGGATTATACCACAACTATACGAACGGCAAAGCCGCCAACTACGCTCTGCTCGACGATTATGCCTTGCTCATCGAAAGTTTGCTGTCGTTATATGCTTGTCTTTATCATGCCCGCCGCCCGAAATAAATGTAGTAGGCAAACAAGCCTTCGCCTTAGCGCGAAACATCAATACCTTATTTATACCCAATGCTACCATTACGGCAAATGCCGCCCCCAACGAACAAAACCAGCAACATAATAACGAGCAGGAAACCTTGATTTACGTATGCCAAAACCAACAATGTGCCTTGCCAACCGCCAATTTTGCCGACTTTATCAAATTATTGACAAAATAATGTGTGCTTCAGATACAAAATTGGCAAGCAAAACCCTATATTTGCCCCCAAATTTTGGAATAAACCGGTCAAAAAGAGAACTTGGTACTGCTATTGATTGAAAACCTTTGTGCTTATTTGTTGCGTGTAGCAGAGATATTGCCAAATACAGCGGCTTGACAAGAGCAAAACGCCAACTCTAAAAATGTGAGATTCATTATACCGCGAAATACGAAAAACGGCAGCCACTACCTCTTTTTTATCAACCATACCGCTTTTTGTCCCTCTTAAACCCAATCGGTAATTGCCTATATAACACCATTTACTCAACTTGTAAAGCTCTGCCGTGCCTTGATGGCACACACTTTTGCCACGGCTCATGATGCGTGGATAGGAGTGCTTTGTCGGGCTTTGCGAGTTGTTTTTAATTTGGGCTATGAAAAAACGTCTCTGCATATATATTGGGCTATTGACGGCTTGGGTACTTGGGCAACAGGTATGGGCGCAGCAAATACCGCAGTTTACCCAATACCGTTGGAACGAATTGTTTTACAACCCCGCCTACGCAGGCAGTACGCCCGATATACAATTGAGTACCTTGTTTAGAGGGCAGTGGATAGGTATAGAAGGCAGACCAATCACCTTTGCGCTGGGCGCACACACACCCATTCCGATTATCGGCGGCGGCGCGGGTTTATTACTCCTGAACGATATGCTGGGCGCAGAACGCCATACCGCTGCCTACTTATTATACAGCTACAAAAAACAACTCAAAGGCAATAAATACCTACAAGCAGGCGTTGAGTTAGGAGCGATACAGAAAAGTTTGAACGGAACACAACTCACCACGCCCAACGGCGAATATATAGGAGGCAATATCAACCACAACGACCCCGCCTTGCCCAATGCCACGCAATCGGGCATAGGTTTTGACTTAGGAGCAGGACTACGCTACCAAACCAAACGCTATGCCATTGGTATAGCTGCCAAACATATAGCAGCGACTCCAATAGCCGCAGCTACTGCTAACATACGACCTGTGCCACACGCAATAATCCACGGAAATTATCGTTTTAGCATTAGTGGCGGTATAGATTTAGAACCTGCCCTACTCGTCAAAACCGATTTTAACCAATTCCAGCCCGATATAACCCTAAGTGCCTACTTGGGCAAACATTGGATAGCCGCCGCAGCAATACGCGGTATCGGAGACTGGGAGTCAGCCGCTGCCATAGTAGCCACCGACTTAAACCCCTAATGGTGGCTTGCCTACAGCTACGATTTTCCGCTCTCCGACCTAAGCAATGCCACGTCAGGCTCGCACGAACTATCGCTACAATACCGAATTTCGAATAAATACAAAACTAAACAAGGAAAACGAACCTATAATCCGAGGTTTTTATAAACGATAAAATGTATTTTGGGTCAGACTTGACTTTTAGTATTTCAGTAACTATTAGCCTTGTATGGGCAGCCTACAAGAATAGCTATTTCTAATCGAAGATGCAACGGTGTCAGGTATTATTAGATAGACATAGCCCCAAATCCCATACCCTAAATAGTTACGTGTTTCAGGAATATGGCTTTATGTAATTCCACCGTCAAACTATTCTTTACGCCATGATATCTCATTTTACAACCATCTCAAAAACCATCAATACACAAAAAAATCCCATGAAACGACTCGCATTAGGCTATGCCGTGCTAATTATGCTGGCACTCGTCAGCAGTTGCTCTAAGAAAGCAGGAGACCCACAAGGGCAACTCACCGGTGTTATGGAACGCCCCAAATGGGACCACATCAATCCCATGGGTATGGTCTATATACCATCAGGAACATTCTACGCCGGTCCGGGCGACGAGGACATGAATAATTCCTTGCAGCAACGTCCGCAAGCCCAATCTATTCAGGGCTTCTATATGGACGCAACTGAAATTACCAATAACGAGTATCGCCAGTTTGTCAATTATGTGCGCGACTCCATTGCTCACACCATGCTCGACCACTTCATCGAAGACGACAAAGGTCAAAAAAAGATAGATTGGGCTATTCCTATCGACTGGTCGCCAGGTTCAGAAGACGTAAGCGCATTGGGCGAAATGTACTATTCGGGCAACGACAAATTTTGGGGACGCGAAGAATTGGACGTAAACAAACTCAAATTTGCCCGCGAATGGTACGACTGGAAATCAGCCGCCCGCAAAGACATGCGCGAGAATTCACGCGGCGGTTTCATCAAAAAAGAAGAAACCCATATCTATCCCGACACCTTGTGTTGGGTACACGATTTTTCGTATTCGTATAACGAACCAATGACCCGTAACTACTTCTGGCACCCGTCGTTTGACGATTATCCCGTAGTAGGTGTAAATTGGACCCAAGCCAACGCTTTCTGCTCATGGCGCACCAAACTATGGAACGAATACCAACAGTCTATCGGCGAAACGATGGGCGAAGAGTTCCGCCTGCCCTTTGAACACGAATGGGAATATGCGGCTCGTGGCGGCAAAGAAAGTGCCCCTTATCCTTGGGGTGGTCCGTATGTGCGCAATCGCAAAGGCTGTCTATTGGCTAACTTCAAACCCGGACGCGGCAACTATCCCGAAGACGGCGGTTTTTATACCGTGCGTGCCGACTCATATCACCCCAACGACTTCGGTTTGTATAATATGGCGGGCAACGTAGCCGAATGGACATCAACCGCATTTTACGAAAACTCGCAAGCCTTTAACCACGACATGAACGCCGATATTCGCTACGACGCGGGTGGCGAAACGCCTATCACCATGAAACGCAAAGTGATTCGCGGCGGCTCGTGGAAAGATGTAGCCTACTATATCCAAACAGGTACGCGCAACTGGGAATACCAAGACACCGCCAAAGCATATATCGGTTTTCGTACTGCTCTGACCTTCTTGGGTCGCTCTATTGACGATAAATATTAATTAACAGGTATAGGAATAGATGATGAACCTGCTAACCACAAACGATGGCGGTTCATCATCTATTACTCGTTTCCTGTGGTATAATTTCCACTAAAAAACCTATATGCCCCAACAACACGGCATTTCGACCATCATTTGTACCTATAACCGACAAGAGTATATCGTTCAGTGCTTAGAAAGCATCGTCCGACAGACCTTAGATAGGCAATACTACGAAATACTAATTATTGATAATAACAGTAGCGACAATACCCCTCAACTCTGCCGCGATTTTATGCGCCGCTACCCCGATTATCCCATACGGTATGTAGTCGAGCAAGAGCAAGGTCTGTCGGCTGCGCGAAACAGAGGTATCTACGAAGCCGTATTTCCAATAGTAAATTATACTGACGACGATGCCGAAATGTCAGAGGGCTACCTCAAAGCCTTATTTGACTATACCACTGCGCACCCCGATATATGGGGCATAGGCGGCAAGATTATCGCCAAATACGAAGACGACGAACGCCCCACTTGGATGTCGCGCTATTTAGAAGGTACGGTAGGTGCCACTTTTTTGGGCGAACAAATAAAACCCTATGCCAAAGGGCAGTTTCCGCCGGGCAATAATATGACTTACCGCAAGGTAGCCTTTGAGAAATATGGCTATTTTGACAATGATTTAGGACCCAAGGGCAATGCCATAACGCGCTGCGACGAAAAAGACATCGCCGAAGCACTACAGAACAACGGGTACACCCTCATCTACCACCCCGAAGCCTTGATTTATCATCACGTTCCGCGTAGCCGCCTTAGCGATGAGTACCAACGCCGACAACACGTAGGTATGGGCATCAGCGAGCGCAAAGCGAATGGAGAAAAAAGGTACTATGGCAGTCGTCAGAACCGCTTTTTCCTATATCATTAAATTAGGTGCAAGCATGCTGCTGGCAGCTAAGTATGGCTTTGCCGAACGCAACTACGGCAAGGCTAAAATGATTTTTTTATTCCGATACTATGCCTTGGGCGGATTTATGGGTTGGCTACAAAAAGCATAGGGCACACAAAAAAACGAACAAGACCCGTGCCCACACCCAATAAATAAGCCTACTTTAAGGCATTAGAGATACGACAAAATGCCAAAAATAGCTGCCCGAAACGGTATTTTGGCGCAAATAAGTCTATAAAAAGTAATTTTTTGCTTTTATAGCAGCAATATAGGTAAATGTTTACCAATAATGTCGTACCTTTCGGAAACATTTATCGACAAAACAAAAAAATAATAATTATTTCATTAACCCATCAAACTTCCATTTAATTATGGCTTTTTACGAATCAAGAGGTTTTTTGTATTTTAAGAATCTCCTTATCGGTCTCGGCGCGGCATTTATCATCTTAGGTGCATTGGGCAAAATCATGCACTATGAGTGGGGTAATACTGTCCTACCCATGGCTATGATGTTCGAGGCTGGTATTTTTGCCATCCAAGCAATTATTCCGCCACACAAAGAGTATCACTGGGAAAAACTGTATCCGGGTTTGCACGATGTTTATGCCAAGGTCTCGCCTTTGCAGGCATTAGATAGCGGCTTGGGCAAAGGCACAACTCAGCAATTAGACGAAGCATTGTCGAAAGCTAACGTAACGCAAGACCTCATCAAACGCCTTGGCACACACTTGGGCAGCCTGACCGACAACTTGGCTAAATTGGGCGATGCAACGAGCTTAACGGGCGCAACCAGCGAGTACACCAAAAATGCACAAGCCGCTGCTACTGCATTAAGCAAAGTAAAAACAGCTTATGAAAGTGCTGCCGCTGTTGCCAGCGATTTGGCTACCGCTTCGGCTGATACCAAAAAATACCACGAACAAGTACAGTTGGTATCGAAAAACTTGGCAGCCCTCAACGCCGTTTATGAATTGGAACTCCAAGATACCAACAACCACTTGAAAGCAATGAACAAATTCTATACGAACTTGACCGATGCTATCAAAAACCTCAACGAGTCAGTCGCAGATACGCAAAAATACAAACAACAAATGGCTGCATTGGCTGGCAATTTGTCATCACTCAACAACGTTTACGGCAACATGCTCTCAGCTATGGCTATGGGCGCAAAAACTGCTCCGACCAAGTAATCATCTGCGCGTTATCTGTAAACAAGTTCCGCCATCCATTCACCATTCCAAATTTGCATTTTAAACCATGAGTATCCCCAAGGAACCAAGGCAGCAGATGATTAACATCATGTATTTGGTGCTTACCGCCATGCTAGCCTTGAACGTATCCGCTGAAATATTAAAAGCTTTCGACCTTATCCGAAGAGGTATAGACAAATCTAACGGGTCTATATCGCAAAAAATCGGTGGCACGATGGACGCTTTTGCCGCCAAAGTGAAAAAAGAAAATCGCGGGCAAAATTACTTAGATGCTGCAGGTAGAGCACGCATTCTTTCTGCCGATTTTCAATCATTCGTCGATAGCCTCGACAATATGCTCGTAGAAGCCGTAGGTACTGATACTACCACAGGCAGCCTGAAAAAACCCGACGACCAAGACACGCCCACCCGCCTCTTTGTCGAAAAGGAAAAATTGGGTTTTGCTTTGGAGGAAAAAGTAAATACTACTCGTTCTGCCCTGTTAGGCTTATTAGATGCCAACGACCGCAAGGCGATGGAGGCTAATATCTCGCTTGCTATTGACTCTATTCCTGCCAATAGCCCCAAGAAAGACTGGCCTACCTTTACATTCTACCAAATGCCCGCCGCAGGTGTGCGCACACTTTTGTCGAAATTCAAAAGCGATGCTGTATCAAGCGAAGCCGCTATGGTCGATTTCTTGTTCAGCAAAGTAGGTGAAGAAACCATCTTATTCGACCGATTTAAAGCTGCTGTTGTTCCCAATGCAACTACTTTAGTGACGGGCGAAAAATTTGAGTGTGAAATCTATTTGGCGGCATCCAGCTCGATGTCGCCCCCCAGCATCGTTGCAGGCGGACGCGCTCTGTCGCTTGATGCCGACGGAGTTGCCAAATACTCCACTACCGTATCTGCCCCTGGCGAGTATAGCGTTACGGGTACTGTAACCTCGAAAGATAGCTACGGTAGAACCAAAAGCTATCCATTTACGCAGAAATACAAAGTGATGTCGCCTCCCGACCATGCTGCTATCGTATCGCCTACCAAAATGAACGTATTTTATATTGGGGTAGATAACCCCGTAAAAGCGACCATCACAGGTATGCGCCAAGACGAAATTAGTGTGAGCATGACCTGGCGGTACTATCAATAAAGGCGGCGAAAGCGGATATACCGTCCGCGTTACTTCGCCCGGTAAAGCCAGCGTCAATGTGAGCGGTAAAAAACGCGACGGCTCGACCTATTCGGGTCAGGCAGAATTCCGCGTGAAACGTATCCCCGACCCCGTTCCCGAAGTGGGCGGCAAATCAGGTGGTGCTATGGGCACTGGCGAGTTCAAAGCCCAAGGCGGTGTAGCAGCTATCTTGAAAGATTTCGATTTCGATGCCCGCTTTGAAGTCATCGGCTTTGAATTGACCTTAGCCGAGCGCGGTCAGGATTTGCAAACTGCCGTTAATCCAGGTGCCCGCTACACGGGACAGGCTGCCAATTTGGTGGCTCGTGCCAAAGTAGGTAGCATCTACTACTTCGACAATATACGCGCCAAGGGTCCAGATGGTACCACGCGCCAATTGCCGACTATTTCATTCAAAATCAAGTAAAATCTTGAAATGCTTCAGTTATCAGCCTGTCAGACCCTTGCTTCCATGTAATGGCTTGACGGGCTGCTTACTAAGCAAAAAAAAATGTACAGCCTACACAATAATAATTGCGCTCATTGCGTTTTTAAAAAAACGATTTCCTGCTGCCCGCTCTAACTACTGCTTCTCGTCATTAAACCAAATCCTCTTGGTGGAGGTCTTACTGCTAAGGCATTGAGCCACTTTCTTGTAAAAATAACCATTTCCCACAATAAAAACCTCACAAACCGACTTACTAACATAGAAAAATCTAACTATGTCGGCACTTTTTTTTGGCATTCTTGATGCTCGTAAGTGCTAACTCGTTTGCACAAAAAAAAGAAAGCTATGACGAAAAACCCGGTGGCGGTAAGGGTGGTGCCCCCAACGACCCATCGTCTAACAGCCCAGTACCTTCGGCACGCGACGGCTTGTATGACAAAGTGTCGGTGCAGGAAAAACAAGTATTAGCCTACGACCACTTGAGAGAGGCGGATATTTTTTGGCAAAAGCGCGTTTGGCGCGTGGTAGATACCGACCAAAAAATGAACCAAACCTTTACTTATCCCGCTGACCCTTTCATCTCGGTCTTGCTTGACGTGTTCAGAAAAACCCGAATATTCGCCTATATTCGGACGACTTATTCAAACAGCCTCTTACTTTTGCCGAAGTAGAACAGCAATTGGGCGCAATAGATACGATTACCGTTGTAGACCCCGTTACCTACGAAGAAAAAACAACCGTCGTCAAAAACGACTTTAATTGGATGAATATCAAAAAATTCCGTATGAAGGAAGATTGGGTATTCGACAAAGAAAGTTCAAAAATGATTGTACGCATCTTAGCTATCGCACCCATCGAAGACGTATATGACGACAACGATAACTTCCGCGGGCAGCGCGCTATGTTTTACGCCTATTACCCCGACTTGCGCGAACACCTCATCAAACGCGAAGTGTTTAACCCTTTCAACGACTCGAACCGCCTTACTTGGGACGACTTGTTTGAAATGCGTATGTTTGGCAGCTTTATCATGAAAGAGTCGAATATTCAAGACCGCCGTATTCAAGACTACGCTACCGACCGTGATGCTCTCTTGGAATCGGAGCGCGTTAAGTTTGAAATCTTTGAAAAAGAACAAAATTTGTGGCAACACTAAGGGTTGCAACAGTATTTCTTAGCCAGAATGCCGTATAAATTATCCTTAATTTGTACGGCGTTTTTTTATTTATGTGTGATGAAAGCAATTATTTATTGCTCCATTTTAATCCGTGTATTTGTGTTTGGCGCAACGGGCTATGGAGCTACTTTGAAAAAGCAGCTAATCATTATCACATCTGCCGAAACTGCCCAAAAGAATGAAAAGGACATGAGTCTATTGCTTTCTTTTGACCTTTGGGAAAGAAAAATTACAACTTTTGGGTGATACAACAGAATTAGCTGTGGAATATGCCTTGATTTGGCGCACTTTTTCAGACGACGAGCTATACCCAACCAGATAATATAGTGATAAGTTTGGATACGTTGAAGTGGTCAAATACTTTTTTGCTTAATTCTTACTATGGTGATGGTTGTGCAGCAAGCTACCAAGTTTTGAGTTTTAGACCTAACGATACCTATTATATGTCTGATGAGTTTGGCAATTGCGATGAGATATTCTGCATTGATTACCGATATCCGATAATGACTTTTACGTTTGACGTACCGCCCCAAAGCCGTTTACAGCTATGATGGGCAACGATATACACTTGTGCAAGGAGAGTAGCCACAGGCTTGTGCTTTCTTTGCGGAATAACATAAAAAACGCCGTCGATGCGATTATTGGAAGCATCGGCGGCGTTTTTTGCTTGTAAGACAATATCTATTCTGTTATGATTTAGTGTTTGCCCAATTGTACGGTTTTTTCGTCGTTATTGTCGTTATTGGTAGCGGGCAAGTTTTTGACTACTATTTTTTGGGGTTCGGCAGGGGCTTTTTTGTCGGCGTGGTGGGTTTGTTCGGCGAGTAGGGGTGCCATAACCAGAGCCACAATCGAAGACAATTTGATGAGGATATTCATCGATGGTCCCGAAGTGTCTTTGAAGGGGTCGCCTACGGTATCGCCTGTAACGGCTGCTTGGTGGGGCGGTGACGGGCGATTATCTTTGTGTTTATACCACATTTCCCCATTTATTTCTACGCCTTTTTCAAACGATTTTTTGGCGTTGTCCCATGCGCCACCAGCATTAGATTGGAATATAGCCCACAATACGCCGGATACTGTAACGCCTGCCATATAGCCGCCCAAGGCTTCGGCTCCCAGCGTAAGCCCGATGGCGATGGGCGTGACAAAGGTGATAACTCCAGGAATCATCATTTCCTGAATAGCTGCTTGGGTCGAGATAGCCACACAGCGGTCATATTCGGGTTTGCCTGTGCCGTCCATGATGCCTTTTATTTCGCGGAATTGGCGGCGCACTTCTTCGACCATTGACATAGCAGCACGACCTACCGCGCTCATCGCCAAAGCAGAGAATACTACGGGAATCATGCCGCCCACGAAGAGCGATGCCAATACGGGAGCTTTGAAAATGTTGATACCGTCAATACCTGTAAACTTGACGTAGGCGGCAAACAAGGCTAAGGCGGTGAGTGCTGCTGAGGCAATAGCGAATCCTTTGCCGATAGCGGCGGTAGTATTGCCTACCGAGTCGAGGATATCGGTGCGGGTGCGCACTTCTTCGGGTAGGTGGCTCATTTCGGCTATACCGCCTGCGTTGTCGGCTATTGGTCCAAAGGCATCGATGGCTAATTGCATAGCAGTAGTTGCCATCATAGCAGAGGCGGCAATGGCTACGCCGTAGAAGCCTGCAAAGTTATAGGACAATACAATGCCGATAGCGAACAGGATAACGGGCATCCAAGTACTCATCATGCCTACTGCCAGACCTGCGATGATATTGGTTGCCGCGCCTGTGCCCGATTGTTGTATGATTCGATTGACGGGTCCGCGGTTCATGGCGGTATAGTATTCGGTAATCATGCTGATAAAAGCACCTACTGCCAAGCCCACTAATACGGCATAAAATACATTGAGGTTGCTGACGGTGCGCACACCTTCGCCAAAAATTGCATGTCTAATTTGGCGGGCAGCATCCACATAATTAAGCCGAAGCAAGCCACGCCCGTTAAGGCTATAGACAACCAGTTGCCTAAGTTTAGTGCGCCTTGTACGTTGCCGTTGTCGTCTTTGATTTTGACAAACCAAGTGCCGATAATCGAAAATAGGATACCTAATCCTGCAATGACCAAAGGCAATAAAATGGGGGCGATGCCGCCGAAATTGTCGGTATACGCGCCGTTATAGTCCATAATCAGGTAGTTGCCCAATACCATAGCTGCCAATACCGTAGCTACATACGACCCGAACAAGTCGGCTCCCATACCTGCTACGTCGCCTACATTATCGCCTACGTTGTCGGCAATGGTGGCGGGGTTGCGAGGGTCGTCTTCGGGAATGCCTGCTTCGACCTTACCTACTAAGTCGGCACCCACATCGGCGGCTTTGGTGTATATGCCACCCCTACGCGGGCAAATAGTGCGATAGATTCGGCACCGAGCGAAAATCCGGTCAATACTTCTAATACTTGTACCATATTTTGGGCCGATGTCATTTGTCCGCCCATGAAGAAGTGATAAAAGGCGATAAACAGAAGGCTAAGCCCTAATACGGCGAGTCCTGCAACACCCAAGCCCATGACTGTGCCGCCCGCGAATGATACTTTGAGGGCTTGCGCCAAACTTGTACGCGCAGCTTGGGTGGTGCGCACATTGGCTTGTGTAGCGATACGCATACCGATATAGCCCGCCGTAGCTGAAAGGTAGCTCCAATCAGAAGGCTACGATGATGAGCCAATGTGAGTGTGGTACTATTGCCGCTAAGATGCCCAATAATACGCTGGCAATGGCGGCAAAGATAGCTAAAACACGGTATTCGGCTTTTAAGAACGCCATAGCACCAGCGGCAATGCTATTGGCTATGTTTTGCATATTTGCTTCGCCCGCGTCTTGTTTGCTCACCCAAGATGCTTGTAGCCACATATATATCAAGGCTATTAGACCGAATAGCGGAGTTAAATAGAGTAAAAATCCCATTATTATATGATTGTTTTATTGTTTATATAGTGCTCAAAAAGTCTGCAAAGGTACGAACAAAAAGCACTACAGACAATATTCTACCACTTAAATTCTAACTTATCCCAAATATTCTTAATCAGCGATTTTCTTTGGAGGGTCACTTGGTAATTGATTGATACATACATACCTGTTTTGGGCTTAAAATCGCTGATTTTTTGCCCTCCGTCAAATAGCGATATAGACCTCGCTAATACTGTGCCCAACTCAATGCCGAGCCTGCCGCCTTCGGTGCGGTGTTCGGCGGTAGTCGATACTTTGAGGTGTGCCGAGCGCATACCAAGCCGCTCGGCTTCGGCTGTCAGGGGATTGGGGCGGCTAAATCCGGTCTGGAAGCCACTTAGGGCTATTTCTGCCGATGCGCGAAGGTTTTTATGCTTGCGATAGGATATACGGGCTTGTAAGGGTAGCGTGATTTGCAGGTCGAAAAGGGCGGTAGAGCAGTATAAGCACCGATAAAGGGTAGGGGCAGTAGTCGCCCGTCGGTATAGTTGATATAGCCACCGTAATACAAAATAAACCCATATTTGATAATTCGGGCTTGCCCGCCCATTGCAGTAAAGATAGGTTTTAATTGGCGCATTGTTGTGCCGTCTTCTGAAAAACCGAGCGTAGCTTGGTAAAAAAGGAGGCGAAATTTGCGTTGGAGGTGCAAACCCATTACGCCCGTGTTGAAATAATAGCCCCTATGCGCACTACTGTCGGTAGAGGTACTTAGCGTGGTGCTGCGAAAGCCGCCGTTGGCAGTCCAGAATAGTTGGTAGCCGCTCACATCTACGGGTAGTGTTCGCCCGATGTTTTGTACATCTTTCCAACTTTTGATATTTTTCCAATTTTTAGCTTGTCCAGATTTAGGTCAAACTCAATTTCTCCTTTTATGGGCACGCTTGCCTGAACACCTACGGCGAGGGCATTATACAATTCGGCATCGCCGCTACGCATCGGACGAGGCAGCGTCCACTCGCCGCCCACCGAGAGGGACGGCTGAAAAATTTGGGCAAATTCTTTGACCTGCAACGATTGTGCAGCGAGATAGGTACAATAATTGCAGCTAAGAAGTAGGAAGGCTACTATTTTAATAGACATAATTTAAGAAAAAATTGGGATATTGATTGCAATAAGAAGTAAGCACAAAAGTAGCTATGCTATATTGTTTATAAGTGCTAATAGGCAAGCTATTACAAAATAATGACACTTCGAAGTTTAAGCACAACAATTTGAGTGATAAAATCGTAAAAATAGATAGCCTGAAACACATCACCTTATTTGTTCATACCAGAAAGTGCCAAAACTATGCTAAAATATTTATCGACATTTATGCTGCTGTTGAGCCTTGTGTGGTTCGACCTAAATGCACAAGACACCCCCGCTGCCGACTGCTGGACGGGTAGGTTGTTTGTCAAAATAAAAGATAATGTCTATGTAACGTTGCCTGATTACGACCGCCAAAAAAATGCGGGCAAGGTGGTGCAATATCCTGTCTTAGGTCCTTTATTAGAACAATTTGAGGTCGAAAAGATAACTCATGCTTTTCCACTATTGCGCTCTACCACCTTTGACAATACATACGAAGTACATTTCGACCCCGCTAAAAGTACAGACGAATTTGTACGGTTCTTGGCTGCCAACCCTACGGTCGAATATGCAGAAAAAGTGCCCATTGACCGCCTCTGCTACGACCCCAACGACCCCAAAGAAGGCGATGGTACGCAATGGTCATTGAATACGATACAAGCACAAGCAGCGTGGGATATTAACGTAGGTAGTTCGGCGGTGACTGTGGCATTGTTGATGATGCCATATTAACTACGCACGAAGATTTGGCCGGAGCTTTATGGGTCAATGCTAATGATACCCCAGGAAATGGCATTGATGATGACGGCGATGGATATATAGATAATATAAATGGATGGGACTGTGCTGATAACGATAATAATACCAATCCTCCTGCTACGGCTTCGGCTACTTCGTTCGGACATGGAACGCATTGTGCGGGTATAGCAGGTGCAACAACTAATAACGCGATAGGTGTAGCATCTATTGGAAACGGCATCAAAATTATGCCTATTAAATGTACATCGAATAGTAGTGCCGACCCCAGCATTATCACACACGGTTGGACGGGTGTTCAATGCGCTATTGCTTCGGGAGCTGACATTATCAGCCTGTCGTGGGGCAGCACGGTTTATTCCTCGACCTACCAAAACTTGGTCAATTATGCCGAGAGCCAAGGCGTAGTGATGGTAGCCGCTGCGGGCAATGCAGGCAATACGTCTCCTTTCTATCCCGCAGGTTATGATATTTGTATCGGCGTAGCTGCCACTACCAGTTCCGATACCAAAGCCAGTTATTCTAATTATGGCTCATGGGTAGATGTTTCTGCGCCAGGCAGTAGTATATATGGTGTTGTGCCGTCGGTAAGCAATAATACCTATGCCAATAAAAGTGGAACATCGATGGCAACGCCACTTACGGCGGGTTTGTTGGGTTTGATGTTGTCTAATGATGCCTCGCTCACGCCTTCGCAGTTGCGCAGTTGTTTGTTTTCGAGCGCGGTAAATATTAATACCCAAAATGCCAGCTATTCGGGCATGCTCGGTGCGGGACGCATCAATGCTGCCTCCGCAGTAGGTTGTGTAGCTTCGCTCAATAATGCCACGTCTACATCATGTAATGCTCCTGGCAATATTGCGGCTTCTAATGTTACTTCCAATAGTGCTACACTATCATGGGCGGGCATCAGTGGGGCTAATTCGTATGGCATTCGCTACCGGGCACAGGGACTTACTATGTGGAGCAGCGAACAAACCACTACCAGCACCTCGCTGGCTATTACAGGTTTGGCAGCCAGTACTACCTACGAACTACAAGCCCGTAGTATTTGCGAGAGCAGTTCGAGTAGCTATTCATCAATAAGCACTTTCATCACACCCGCTAGTACTTGTAGTGTGCCTACTAATGTAGTAGCTGCTAACCTAACGAATAGTACTGCCACTATATCATGGGCAGCGATAAGCGGGGCAAGTTCTTACACCGTGAGGTTTAGAGTAAGCGGAGGTGCTTGGAGCAGCGACATCAGTACTGCCGCCACGTCCGTAACTTTATCGGGGCTTACAAGCAGCACTACTTACGAGGTACAAGCAAAAACGGTATGTAGCGCGAGTAGTAGCAGCGCATATACCTCGTCTGCTACGTTTTAGTACTACTGCGCCTGTTTGTAATACTCCTACGAATTTGACCAGTAATAGCATTACCCAAAATAGCGCGATGGTGTCGTGGACAACTGTTTCGAGTGCAAGTTCTTATACCGTTCGCTTCCGAATGGTGGGTGGCACTTGGGGAGCAGATATCGGCGTAAGTAGTGGTACAACTGCCGCTATTACGGGTTTAACGGCATCGACGAACTACGAATTTCAAGTAAAAACCAATTGCAGTACGAGTAATAGTAGTGCCTATACCAATTCAGCTACTTTTGTTACTACTGCGCCCGCCACCACCTGCAACGCGCCCGCTAATTTGTCGAGCAGTAGCGTTACTTCGAGCGGAGCAACGGTATCGTGGACGGCGGTTTCGGGCGCGTCTAATTATACGGTCAATGTGCGGGCGGTAGGTAGCAGTACTTGGGGTAGCGATATTTCGACTGCCTCTACCAGCACAGCACTATCGGGTTTGACGGCATCGACCAATTACGAATTTCAAGTAAAAACCAATTGCAGCACAAGCAGCAGCAGTGCCTACGCTACGGCAGCTACATTTACGACTACGGCAGCTACAACTACTTCTTGCGGTGTTCCGACAGGTCTATCGGCTTCTAATATTGCGAGTAATAGCGCAACCCTAAGTTGGAATACACTGTCAGGTGCTACGAGTTATGCGCTGCGCTATCGTCGGTCGGGCACCACTACTTGGACGACTACGACCAGCACGACGACGAGCAAATCGGTTACGGGTCTTCTAACGGGTAATCTCTACGAATGTCAGGTGCGAGCTACGTGTGGCACGAGCAACGGCAGTTATTCCGCTTCTACCACCTTTACGCCCACCGCCGCCACCACCTGCAATACCCCCGCTAATTTGTCGAGTAGCAGCGTTACTTCGAGCGGAGCAACGGTATCGTGGACGGCGGTTTCGGGCGCGTCTAATTATACGGTCAATGTGCGGGCGGTAGGTAGCAGTACTTGGGGTAGCGACATTTCGGCTGCCTCTACCAGCACAGCACTATCGGGTTTGACGGCATCTACGAATTACGAATTTCGTGTAAAAACCAATTGCAGCACAAGCAGCAGCAGTGCCTACGCTACGGCAGCTACATTTACGACTGCGGCAGCTACAACTACTTCTTGCGGTGTTCCGACAGGTCTATCGGCTTCTAATATTGCGAGTAATAGTGCAACCCTAAGTTGGAATACACTGTCAGGTGCTACGAGTTATGCGCTGCGTTATCGTCGGTCGAACGCACTACTTGGACGACTACGACCAGCACGACGACGAGCAAATCGGTTACGGGTCTTCTAACGGGTAATCTCTACGAATGTCAGGTGCGAGCTACGTGTGGCACGAGCAACGGCAGTTATTCCGCTTCTACCACCTTTACGCCCACCGCCGCCACCACCTGCAACACCCCGACCAATTTGTCGAGCAGTAGCGTTACTTCGAGCGGAGCAATGGTATCGTGGACGGCGGTTTCGGGTGCGTCTAATTATACGGTCAATGTGCGGGTGTTAGGTAGTAGTACTTGGGGTAGCGATATTTCGACTGCCTCTACCAGCACAGCACTATCGGGTTTGACGGCATCTACGAATTACGAATTTCGAGTAAAAACCAATTGCAGCACAAGCAGCAGCAGTGCCTACGCTACGGCGGCTACATTTACGACTACGGCAGCTACAACTACTTCTTGCGGTGTTCCGACAGGTTTGGCGGCTTCGAGTATTACAGGCAGTGGCTTTACTATGACTTGGAATACCGTATCAGGGGCTACGAGCTATACCTTGCGCTACCGCGTATCGGGTGCAACTTCTTGGATAACCAGCGCGTCGTCTACGACTTCAAAAACTATTAGCGGGCTAACTCCCGGCGCATCATACGATACCCAAGTAAAGGCAATTTGTGGCACGAGCAATGGTTCTTATTCAAGTACAATATTGGTGGTTATGCCCGCTACTACACAAAGTTTTGATGAGGAATATGAGGGCGACACAGGGGGTAGCTCTTATGGTGCGGAGGACAATCAATGTCCTGATATGGATATAGCATTTGATTATACCGTGAGCAACGGCACCGTTTCGTTTGACGACCAATCAATGATTGATTATACCGCATTTTTATGGAATTTTGGCGACGGCGATTTTGCCGAAACCCGCCACCCGACCCACCACTATGCCGAAAATGGCACTTATTTGTTTGAAGTACGTGTTACGGACAAGTCGGGTTGTGTAGGTAATTTTAGCGGATTTGTCTATATTACTGATGATGAACCAAGCGACGATATGATAGATGCAACGCAACTAAAAGACTTTAATAGATGATAGACGCGTAGCAAGTACGGTACAGGATAAACGGCTTACGTTAGATATTAATTGATTGATAATGAGCGCATTATAGTAATAATATATTGCCAATCACGGCTGATTAGCACCCAAAAAACCCCATCAAACACGTATTTGATGGGGTTTTTTGGCATGGTAGCTTGGGCTTGTGCAGCTAATAGCCCAATATTTGGAGCATGTGTTCGGGGTTTTGCGAGTCGCTAAATAGGCGCGAGCTATAGTTGCCGTTGCCGTCGCTATCGACCAAAACGTATTTGGGCGATGGAATGAGGCAATGTTTGATGCCGCCAAAACCCGTCAGCGATTCTTGATACGCGCCGACGTGAAAAAAACCTAAATAGAGAGGTTCTTCGTCGCCATTGATTTGGGGTAGGTATAGGTTATTGCGGTGTACGCGCGAACTGTAGAAGTCGTTGCCGTCGCAGCTCAGCCCGCCTATTGTGACGCGCTGGTATTCGCTGTTCCATTTATTGACGGGTAGCAAAATGAATCGTTGTCTGATGCCGTATATATCGGGCATAGTGGTCATCATTGAGCCGTCTATCATATACCATTTTTCGCTATCGTTTTGTTGTTTTTCGGTAATGACCCTAAAAATCATAGCACCGCTTTCGCCGACTGTAAAATTGCCAAATTCGGTAAAGATATCGGGGCAGGGTACTTCGGCTTTTTCGCAGGTAATTTTTATTTGATAAACTATTTCGCTGATGAGGTATTCGTAGTCGGGTGCGGGGTCTAAGGAGTAGCGTATGGGCAGCCCGCCGCCTATGTTAATCATCGATAGGTCGGGGCATATCTTGGACAATTGGCAATATATCCGCAATATTTTGGAGAGTTCATTCCAGTAGTAGGTTTCGTCTTTAATGCCGGTATTGATAAAAAAGTGCAGCATTTTGAGCGAAAACTGCGGGTTGTTGCGGAGATTGTTTTCGTAAAATGAAAAGATATCTTGGTATCGTATGCCCAAGCGCGAGGTATAGAACTCAAAAGTGGGTTCTTCTTCTGCTGCTACGCGGATACCCAAGGGGCAAACACCGTCAATGTATTTGGAATAGAAATTGAGTTCGGTCATATTGTCGATGACGGGCAATACATTGAAGCCTTCATTGCGCAACTGACTGATTTTGTAGATATATTCGCGGGGTTTGAAGCCATTACATACGATAAACGTAGTTTTATCGATGCGTTTATCGGCATATAGGCAGCGCACCAAATCGACATCGAACGAGGAGGATAACTCTAAATGAATATCGTTTTCGAGGGCTTCGTGCAGTACAAATGCGAAATGCGAACTTTTCGTACAGAAGCAATATCGATAAGTGCCCTTATAATCATGCTTGCGAATTGCCTCGCTAAACAGTCGCTTCGATTTTTGGATTTGCGCGCTAATTTTAGGCAAATAGCACAAACGCAGGGGCGTGCCGTACTCTTCTACGAGTTTCATCAAAGGCACATCATAAAAATACAAATTGCCATCAATCACCTGAAAACCTTCTTGCGGAAAGTAGTAGGTCTGGTCAATAAGGTCGATGTATTTGTTAGTCACGACGCATATAAGAATATATTTTTTTACAGTAGTAATCCCGTCATCGGATTTTGAGGCGCAAAGGTAGCCTTTTTATGTGGTTTTTCAAAATAGTATTTGGGTAATTTACAGATGCCATACCCGTACATTTTTGAGCGTTAATAGCTGAATAGTTATGATTGGCAATTTTTGATTGGCAATTGCTCTTGTTTTTCGATGGGCTGAAATGAAAATTGAGCTGCAAAACTGAATTTTTAGCGCACGACCGCTACCAAAAAACTACCAATTTTTAGTGCAAGTTAAATTTTTGCCCCGAACCTTTATCTTGTTATTAGTCATGCTTTGGATTATATAGTAACCAATATAACGCGATTATCGTATAATATGATACAGCACCACCTCTAATTATCTTTTATTCACGTTATTGTACCAGCCACATGAAAACATTATTTCTTGGGGTTGTCCTACTTGTTGTAGCCAACAGTATTTTGTGTGCTCAAATCAATACATTTGATAATAATGTTATTTTAGAGCCAGGGATTAGTTGCCCTACTGGTAGTGAAGTAACCATTGCGCAAAATCAGGCAGCAGAAGATGTATTGCTTGAGATGATTAACGCACTTAGGGCGCAAAACAGTTTGCCACCTTTGGGCAAGTCTGCCGCACTGACCGAAGCGGCGCGGTATCACGCCAAGGACATGTGCGACTTTAACTACTTCAACCACGCTTCGCAAGATGGCAATGGCAATACGGTCTGTACGCCATTTAGCAGTATTGGAGCATTTTATGCTTGGTTAGCGGCTGCCGAAAATATTTGCGCGGGCTATACTACGCCTACGGGAGCGTTTGAGGCTTGGGCGCAGAGCCAAGGGCATCTCAATAATATGCTTAGTACCAATGTGTATGAAATAGGGATAGCCTATTTTAGTTCGCCGACAGCGCAATATGGCTCCCGTTGGGTGATGAATGTGGGTAAAAAAAATAATATTTACCCCGTTATACTCAATGGCGAAGCCCTCACAGCCACCGCTACTCCCTTATCCTTATATACCTATGGCAGTGGCGTATTTACCGAGATGCGTACTAAAATTAACAATGGTGCTTGGAGCAGCTGGTTGCCATTTGCCACTAATAGCGAGGTGGATATTGCAGGAATGAGTGATGGCTTGTGTACCGTATCTGTGGAAATGCGCAATGCATCGGGGAGTATTACCGCCGCTGCCAGCGACCAAATCACACTCGATTTGGGGGCTACCACACCGCCACCTGCCGTTACGATATTGGTCAAAGCCAAAGCTATGCTACAAGGTTGTTTTAATACTACCAATAGCCTGATGACTACCCACCTTCAACAGAACAGTATACTGCCCACTGCCCAACCTTTCAATACCAGCCCTTGGAACTATGCAGGCAACGAAACTATGAGTGCTATACCAAGCAATATGGTCGATTGGGTATTGCTCGAAGTGCGCAGCAGCAGCGATAATAGCCAAATAGTAGCACAAAAGGCGGCACTCTTGCTCAACAATGGCAGTATCATCGACGCAAGCGGCAACCCTGCGGGAGTAGTTTTTAACGGACTAACCAATAATGCTACTTACTATCTGTCGCTCAAAACACGCCACCATTTAGCTGTACTGGGCAGCAATAGCGTGCAATTGCCCAATGCTACGCCTTACGACTTTACCGACACCGACCAAGTAGTCGATGGCAGCCAACAACTATACCTTGCTACGCCCGATATAGGCACGCTACGAGCAGGTGATATGGACAATAACGGAACTATTACTGTATCAGACTTTAATTTGTTACAAGCACAATCGGGACAAATCAATGTCTATAATAATAGCGATTGCAACTTAGACCGCAGCACCACTGTAGCCGACTTTAACCTATATGCCCTCAATATTAGCAAAATAGGGGTAGCCCAAATCAGGTATTAAGGAGAGCACAAAAAAAATGCGCTCATTATTTGGCTACTTCAAACAAAATGCCGTATCTTTGCGCCACAAATGGTACTCATAGCTCAGTAGGTTAGAGCGTCGGATTGTGGTTCCGAAGGTCGTGGGTTCGAGCCCCATTGGGTACCCCACTTATGGATTTTCTATTAAAGCCTTAAAGGTCGTCTCGTGGCACCTTTAAGGCTTTTAGCTTTTACTTGCGATACCCCAGTTCTTATTTTGCCTCCTCAACTAATATGTACGAAGCTATCAACCAATACGTATCACGTTGTCACACATTTGCACCCGACGAGTTGCTGCTATTCAACGAGCTATTGCGTGTGCGCAAGGCGGGCAAGCGGCAATTGTTGCTCCGAGAGGGTGAGATTTGCGATTTTGAAGCCTATCTCGTCAAGGGTTGCACCAAAACCTATTATATCGACCACAACGGTTTTGAAGTCATTTGGCAATTTGCTGTAGAAGACTGGTGGGTGAGCGATATTGCGGCATTCCATAGCCAAACACCCAGCCGTTTTTTTATCGAAACACTCGAACCCTGCGAGCTGCTTACCCTATCATTGCCCGATAAAGAAAAATTGCTCGATGCTGTGCCCAAGTTTGAGCGCGTTTTTCGCCTCATGGTACAACGCCATTTGGCAGCCACCCAAAACCGCCTCATCGACCAGATGGCTCATCAGGCGCAAGAGCGTTATTTGACTTTCTTAGCGCAATACCCGCAAATAGCCCACCGCGTACCCCAACATCAGATAGCGGCTTATTTGGGTATATCGCCCGAATTTTTGAGTAAAATCCGACAAAAAATTGCCAAACGGTAAAATCTTAATGTAGTTCAATGCGGGCGGTATCGTGTATGCTGTATTTTTGCAGTGTCAATTGACCCATTTCCTCATTACCCTCAATCAGACTATGAACCGCAAAGATTTTATCAAAAAAGGCTTGCTCGGCACAAGTATCTTTGCCGCCTCTACTGCTTTTGGCAATGTTGTCCGCAACAATATCGACGAACTGCAAGCCTTAGACATCATCGGATTTAACCATTTACCTCATACCAATTCCCAAATTATGTCAAATACTGTTTTGCACCGCGCCGACACGCGCGGACATGCCAACCACGGCTGGCTCAATTCGCACCATTCTTTTAGCTTTGCTAATTATTACAACCCCGAACGCATGCACTTCGGCGTGTTGCGCGTCTTGAACGACGATACAGTAGCAGGTGGTATGGGCTTCGGCACACACCCACATGACAATATGGAGATTATATCAATACCGCTCGAAGGCGATTTGGAGCATAAAGATAGTATGGGTAACGTAGCCATTATCCGCAAAGGCGATATACAAGTGATGAGTGCCGGAACGGGCATCCGCCACAGCGAATATAATCGCAACAAAGACCTGGCAACCCAATTTTTACAGATTTGGGTATTTCCCCGCCAAAGAGATGTAGCACCGCGTTACGACCAAATTACCCTTGACCAAAACGACCGACATAATCGCTGGCAGCAGGTTTTATCGCCCAATCACGATGACGAAGGCGTTTGGATTCACCAAGATGCTTGGTTTCATTTAGGCAAATTCGACCAAAATTTTCAATCGATATATAGTGTAAAAAAATCGGGCAATGGTTTGTATGTGTTTGTTATCAAAGGTAGTGCTACCATAGATGGTATATCCTTGTCGGAGCGAGACGGGCTTGGGATATGGGACACCAACCAAGTCAGCATCACTGCGGATAGCCAAGATGCCGAAATTTTGTTGATGGAAGTGCCGATGGCATTATAGATTGCCGCCATATCGAATGAACAATCATAATAGCACGAACTCTGCCAATCTTGCGAGGTTAATGGGGTTCGTGCTATGCTTTATAGGTGTTTTGCTTGTTTAGAAACGATAAAACGCCAATGCGAGCAACCTTTGCTGTGCCCGTGGCAAGCAAGCATTAATCTACCCACATCAGGTTGCTGGCAATGCCGTCAGCGACAAATTTGCCTGCCGAAGTCAGCAATAGATGTTTATCTTGTTGCAATAGGTGTTGGTGGCGGATAAAACGTTGGGCTTCGCGCAATAAATGGCGGCTATACGCTTCGCCAAACCGTGCAGCTACCCAAGTTAGGTCGATGCCCCACATCGTGCGTAGGGCGGTCATGACGTATTCGTTATAGTGCTGTTGGGTACTTAGCGTTTCGCTGTTTGATGCTATTTGTTGTTCGGTGATTGCTCTAATATATTGTGCGTTGTTGGCTACGTTCCAATACCGTGTCGTACCATCGAATGAATGTGCCGACGGACCGATGCCCAAGTAAGGTTTGCCCTGCCAATAAGCCGTATTATGGCGCGAATATTGATGCGGCAAGCAAAAATTAGAAATTTCGTATTGCCAATAGCCCGCTGCTGCGCTTTGAGTCATCAAGTACTCAAATTGGGTGGCGGCTTTCTCGTCGCTTAGTGGGCGAACAATGCCCGCAGCCACTTGCTTGGCTAAGGGAGTTTTGGGTTCAACGGTAAGGCAATACGCCGAAAAATGTGGAATTTGCCAACTCAAAGCCGTGTCGAGGTTGTATTGCCAACGCGAGTCGCTCGCCTCCGAGCCAATGCCATAAATCAGGTCAATCGTAAGCCACTCAAAACCTGCCTGCCGAGCATCGGCTACGCAGCGGCGGGCTTGTTGGGCATTATGTGCGCGGTTCATAAGCCGCAAATCTTCGTCAAAAAGCGATTGTATGCCTATGCTTAGGCGGTTGACGGGTGTTTGGCGCAGCTCTGTCAGATAGGTATGGGTCAAATCATCGGGATTGGCTTCGAGGCTTATTTCGGGCTGCTCTGCTACCTTAAAATGCCGATAGACGACTTCCAATATTCGCGTTAGTTCATCAGTACTGAGCAACGACGGAGTACCACCACCCAAATAGATAGTTGTTATTTCTTGCGTATTAGATTGGTTTGCTTTGCCGCCTTGAGTAGGCATACGCTCAAAAAAACCGCGTTGCAGGGCTATTTCGGCTACTATCGCATCTATCAGCGCGTCTTTGTGCCGTAGTGAGGTAGCAAAGTGAAAATTGCAATAATGGCAAGCCTGTTTGCAAAATGGTATGTGTATATAGATGCCGCTCAACGAAAATGGCGTTTTTTAGAGATAATTTGGGCAAAGTTACTATTTTGTTCTGTAACTTTGCTGCCTTGACATAGGCTATTGCCACTTACTAATTCAAAAAAACTATGGCTACTATACTGCGCTTAGAATTGCCCACCGACCCGCGTTGGGTCAATTTAGCCGAGATGCGCCTCGAAGACATTTTGACCGACCACGCTTATTGCGAACAAAAAGCAGCCTCTACCTGCATATCGCTCATACAGCGGTATCCCGATAAAACCTTGTTAGTCGAGAAATTAGCCCCCATCGTCACCGAAGAATGGGCACATTTTCGCATGGTCTTGCGCGAACTCAAAAAACGCGGGCTTACATTAGGTAGGCAGCGCAAAGACGAATACGTAGCCGCCCTGCGCGAGTTTTTGTGCAAAGGCACCTCGCGCGACGAAGCATTGATAGACCAATTGCTGATGGCAGGGCTAATAGAAGCCCGTAGTTGCGAGCGGTTCAAACTCTTGTCAGAGGGCATTGCCGACACCGAATTGTCGGTGTTTTATCGCCGTCTCATGGAGTCGGAGGCGGGGCATTATGCCTTGTTCTTGAAATTGGCGCGTACTTATATGCCCAAAGATAAAGTGCGCCAACGTTGGTTAGAGTGGCTTGGATACGAAGCCCAAGTAATACAAACCCTCGATGTGCGCGGCGACAGAATGCACTAATGAAAAATATGACTTCTGAGGCAAAGCAATATTGCGCACCATCGGAGTTGAGATAAAATAGAACAAATCGTTATGCAATACAAAGTTCACTACCGCAACGTTTTTGTCTTCTTAGGCTTGTTGGTCTTAGGAGGTTTGTGTTATTGGGTAAGCCAACTACCCGACAGCAGCCCAAGCACCGAAGCCAATACCAACGGGCAAGCCCCCGATTTGCAAGGGCATACCACCGACAATGGTATGCCTGCTAATACACGCACTAATTATTGGTCGGAGCAGCAATTAAAAGTAAAGAATATGCTGTTTTACGAAACAGGTTCTACGGCTTTGTCGCGGGGGAAACGCCAATACAGCACCGTTTTTTTTCAGCCCGAAGCCCGTTATATCTCTTGGGAACTATCGCTTACACACCCACCTCTGCCCAAAGATACAACCGTGCAAGTGCAATACGCCTACTACGACGAACACGGAGCATTGATAGGCAAATACCAAACAGGTATTGCCCTTAGCCGTCAGACAACAGCTACTTTTGCCAATATGGGTTGGGGTTGGGCGGAGGAAGGCAATTGGCAGGCGGGCAAATATGAGGTTAGTATATCATTTGCCGATTCGGTCGTTGCCAAAGGGGGCTTTGCGATTGCTAACATACAACAATATTTACAAGCACCGCGTGCTTTGTATTATGGCAATACCGCCGAAGCTACCCTTGAATATAACAGCCGTGCTTACCGCCGCCAATTTGACCGAAAAACCACTCGCGCAATAGGGTGGGAGTTCCATTACGACCTACCTATCGCGCTGCGCCAACCTATGAAATACTTTATCGAAGCTAAGTGTTTCAAACCATCGGGAGGCGAGATAGATTGCTTTTTTAACCCATCTGTGCCGAAAGACCTCACCCATACATGGGCGCATGACAAATGGACTTGGGATACCCCCGACCTATGGGAGGCAGGTAAATATACCACCGAATTTTGGATGAACAAAAGCCTCGTGTTGGTAGACAGCTTCACCATCCGGCGATAAATCTCCATAGAGCAGAGATAGAAAAGCGAAACAAATTGATGTTTGGGCTGCTTTGGCATTGTTCGGTATACCCCACCACATCGCCCCGAAATGAACGCCACCCACAAGGCAGCGGAGCTACAAACTCCAATCGATGGGCAACAAGCCTTGCCGAACTAAAATGGCATTGGCTTGCGAGAAATGTCGGCAGCCCTGAAACGCATTGCCCGCCAGAGGCGACGGGTGAGCGGCTTCCAAGATATGATGTTTTGATGGGTCGATAAGGGCGGCTTTGGCACGGGCGGGTCTGCCCCAAAGCATAAATACCAAACCGCTGCGCTGCTCGGATAAAATCCTGATAACTGCGTCGCTAAATCGCTGCCAGCCCGATTTGGCGTGCGACATAGCTTGTCGGGCTTCTACGGTCAAGATGGTATTGAGCAACAAAACGCCTTGTTGTGCCCAAGCGGTGAGGTCGCCATGCTTGGCGGGAGCGATTTGTAGGTCACTTTCTAATTCTCGGTAGATATTGCGCAGCGAAGCAGGTATAGCTATGCCGCGGGGCACAGAAAACGACAAACCCATAGCCTGCCCAGGAGCATGGTAGGGCCTGCCCCAAAATAACAACGCGCACTGCCTCGAAAGGTGTAAGGTTAAAGGCATTAAATAGGAGTGGTAGGGCGGGAATATCGTTTTGCCTGCTTTTTTTTCGTCATTCAAAAATTGTTTGAGTTGGGCAAAATAAGGCTGTTGAAATTCGTCGTACAGCACCGCTCGCCAACTTGGGTCTATCTGCGGATTGATGGGTTGCATGTGTGATAAGGATACTTGACGGATAGAAATTGAGTCTGTAAATCAGTCGCTAAATGATATTATACATATACGACTTAAATAAACTTAAAAAGGTATATTATCTTCGTCGTCTGCCATAGAAATGGGCGGTATGCTATTGCCGTTGCTATTCATGCGCGATGCGAGGGTTATCACATCATTGACGGTATTAAAATGTACTTCGCCAAAATCGCCTGCTAAGTGGTCGTAGTTGGTAAATCGGGCGAGTTCTTTGGCAAAACGGATTTTGACATTTTTTAGGGCACCGTTGCGGTGTTTTGATACCATTACTTCGGTAACACCCGCCGTTGAGTTGCCTTCTTCGTCTTGGGTGAGGTTATAATATTCGGGACGATATAAAAACATCACCATATCTGCATCTTGCTCTATACTGCCCGATTCGCGTAGGTCGGACAGTTGCGGGCGTTTGTCGCCGCCTCGCGTTTCGACGGCGCGGCTCAACTGCGACAGGGCAATGACGGGCACGTTCAGTTCTTTGGCGATGCCTTTGAGCGAGCGCGATATAAGGCTGATTTCTTGTTCGCGATTGCCTGTGCCGCCTTTTTTATCGCTACTCCCGCCACTCATCAATTGCAGGTAATCTATCAAAATCAGTTGTACGTCGTGCTGCATTTTTAGGCGGCGGCATTTAGCGCGGAGTTCAAAAATATTGATGCCTGGCGTATCATCTATAAAAATGGGAGCGGTGGCTAATTTCTCGACCTTTGAGGTGAGTTGTACCCATTCGTGGGGTTGCAAATCGGCGCGTTTTAGTTTTTCGGCACTAATGCCCGTTTCGGCGGTAATGAGCCGATTGACCAACTGTAACGATGACATTTCGAGCGAGAAAATAGCTACGCCGCGCCCATAGTCGATAGCCGCATTACGAGCAAGGTTGAGGGCAAAGGCAGTTTTACCCATTGACGGGCGAGCAGCCAATATAACGAGGTCTGATTTTTGCCAGCCCGCCGTGAGCATATCTAATTCGGTAAAGCCCGACGGCACGCCGATTAGCCCTTCTTGGTGGTTTTTGATGTCTTCGAGTTGTTTGATAGCCGCAGCTACCAAATTGCTCATACTATCGTAGGAGCGGCGTAGGTTTTGTTCGGTAATGCTAAACAAGCGTTTTTCTGCTTTGTCGAGCAGGTCAAACACGTCGGTCGAGTCATCGTAGGCATCTTTGATAATTTCGGTCGAACTTTTAATTAGTTCGCGCATGATATATTTTTCGGCAACGATGCGGGCATAATATTCTATATTAGCAGTAGATGCTACGCGCATGGTGAGTTGCGATACGGCAAATGCGCCGCCTACCTCGTCTAATTTGCCATTGATGCGCAATTGTTCGCAGACCGTCAATATATCAACGGGCTGTGATTTGGCAAATAAATCGTGGATGGCTTCGTAGATGTGTTGATGGGCTTCGACATAAAAACTTTCGGGTTTTAGGATGTCTATCACCTCGGCAACGGCTTCTTTATCTAACATCATACTGCCCAGCACAGCCTCTTCGAGGTCGCGGGCTTGTGGGGGCACGCGGTCGAGTTGGGCGGTATCGCTGCGTTTGCTGGGATACTTATTGCCAAGACGATTCATCAGGCTGTCGATGCTTGGAGGCGTTTTGTCCATATTCGATTAGGGTTAGATAGAACTGCAAATGTAAGCCAAATTTGGGGGGCTTGGTGCTTTGTGGCAGACAAAAAGATATACACAAGCCGAGAAGGCTTTGCCTATAAAGTTTTGCGCTATAAAAAGGCACAAGGTTCAACACAGGTTACGCACAGCACTATGCCATATATCCACAATTATGACCCATTTATCCACATTGTATCATGGGAAGGGATGAAATGTGGATAAGTAGCCATTTTATGGTGTATAAGTTGTGAGAAAAAAAATGAGCTAATAGTAGATTTATTGTAAAATGCTGAGTATCAGCAAATAACATAATTTATTTTAAATAATAAACCCCACTATTTTATCCACACGTTTAGCAAGACATAAAGATAAATTGCTAAGAAATAATACTGTTTTACAAAGTTATCCACAATTTTATGCTGTAAAATTGATTTGTTTGGGAAAGGAGTTTTTGGCGCTTAGTTTTTAACGATTGGTGCTTTAAGGCATCGGGGAATTATGCGTATAAAGCCAAACAAACATCATTGTTTTGCCTTGTTTAGGTAAAAAGAACTTTTTCAATACCAATATATAAAATGACGCATCAAGCCATTATCCCTACATAATCATCTGATAACAAGTACTTTATGCTAAAAAAACCTAACAAAAACACCGATAACATCCCAAAAAATATTTTGGTATCTTGGACAAAAGACCCTATCTTTGAGCGATAATACGCAATAGTAGCTCATGAAGCCGCTTTAAGAACAGTAGGGATATCCTTAAATAATTTCATGCCAAAAAGTTTGTAGCTATGCAACCCTTTTTGCTTTTTTTGCGTCTTAATAATGTCGCTATTTATTGCCGACCTCAATACCGCCTTGACTCTAATATTTAACCTAAACACTAACCTGATGGTACGTCCTATTTACCTCATTATTTGCCTAAGCACATATGCCACTTTTGGAATAAGTGACATTGCTTTGTATGCCAGCGGTAATGGAAATAAGGATAATCCCAGTACAGGGTATCGCTACCATGTAGAAGGTTTTACGGTGAGCTACGAAAATGATTGCGCCGAAGAAGGTTTGCAATACGAATGGGATTTTGGCGATGGTGCTACGTCCAAAGAAAAAGTCGCCGAGCATACATATAGCAATATGGGCTTTTATTATGCCTGTCTCAATATCGTCAATCCAAGCAAAAAAGAAGTGGTAGAACGCCAATGCAAACACGTAGAAATAACCGCTAACCCCGATAATTGCGATTGGGAATGGCAACCCGTTTGCGGCTGCGATAACCAAACCTATATGAACGACTGCCAAGCGGGCAACTACTACGGCGTTTTTTATTGGACACCAGGCGCCTGCCAACGAGTTGATTATTCATTGACCCCCGATTTTAGCTTCGATATCAACGACCAAAGCGTACAATTCAAAAATACCTCCTACGGCAACTATGATTCATACTCTTGGAGTTTTGGCGACGGCAAATCTACCAAACAGCGCAACCCGAAATACCAATACAAACACACAGGTTTGTACGAAGTATGCCTAACCGTAAGCAGCCAAGTAACCCAAATGCGCGAAACGGTGTGCAAGTCCATCGACTTAGTTGGCGAATAAGCCACTTGCCGCAAGCTTAGATACCAATCCCGCGACATATTTCACCCGCAAGCCTTTCTTAACAGCATACTAAGCCGTTGAGAAAGGCTTTTGCTTATGATTTAGGTATAAGAAAAGCAACAGGAAGTGGTGCTATTGCGATAAAAATAGTAACTTTGTCGTTCTAACAGAAAAGTACTTGTTTAGACAAGGCTGATTGATAGCAGTACTATTGGTATGATTTTTAAGTTTTGAGTATTAATTTTGCCTATCATGTATCTATTTCCAAGCGTTAAGACTTAGGAAATAGCGTTAGATAATTGAGATATTAGTTCAAGAACTCCCCCTAACCCCCTCAAAGAGGGGGAATTTATACAGGATATAATTTACTGATTATCAATAATTTATGATAAATTATAAAAAATATTCAATGCATATTATCTTTAAAATGCCGTAGGTATATTACATCGGTAATATCTAACAGACTCAAGCCTGAGCATACCGTAGGCATAAAACTCGTGTAAGGTAAGTGTATAAAACTTAAAAATCATACCACTATTGTTTTACCTGCGCACAAGCTGGTAAATAATGCGCACAACTCTGCCCAACTTACCGCAGATGCGATATTGCGAGCAGGCATTATCATTTTTTGTGTTTTCCCTCTTTATGCGGGCTTTGCTTGTTTTTACCGTTTTAGGCTTCTTTTTTGAGTTAAACGCAACAATTTTTTGCCAGTTTATCTCTCCATCATCACAAAAAAAGCTTGCGAGCTTCAACGTAAATTGATTGACAACTTTGGCATAAGCCTTCAAAAAATATTCATTTTTCTCTTTGGCTTGATGTCCAAGTGATTCAATTATATCGGTATAAAGCGTATCGCTGTCCGAAATAAGTTGCCAAAATTCTTGCCCGCAAATTTTTTGATAGCCGTCTTTATTGGGCTGGTTTTCAATGCCATAGCAGCAGCCGTTTACAGCCAGAATTTTGAGGTCTTTATCTTTTGCCCGCAGAATCTCTTCCGCCTTTTTGAAATTATCTTTCATCTTTTTGATTTGACTACTATTGCCCCAGTTCGGACCCGACTTGATTTCAACGATGTAATAATTCCCCTTTTTGGTAAATTCCAAATCAATGCCTTCCAAAAGGCTTGACTTTACACCGCCAAATACTTTTTTGACCAACAAAGATAGCCACGTCTTTCAAAAAATCGCCAAATAATGTTTCTTCTTGCGATTGTAAGTAGGCACCAAGTAAGTTTTGCACTAAATCTTGTGCGGTCAAGATATTTTTAGCCTTGAACAAGTATGGATTTTTGCGTTTTAGAACTTTGTTAAAATCTAACTTTTCAAGTTTTTCCAAGCGTTTTGCGTGAAAAGTCCCAATATTTTTTTCAACATATTGAGTAACGTCTTTTAGATTTAAAACTGCCATCAAAATAGAAAATGTGTAACTATTTAGGGTATAGGGTTTTGAGTATGGGGTTCTGGGCTATATCTATCTAATAATGCCTGAAATCATTGCATATTCGATTAGAAATAGCTATTCTTGTGGGCTGTTCCTGCAAGACTAAACAGTTACCAACCACAAAAATAATCATTTTTTTCGGGTTTTGCCTTCTGCTTTTTTTCTTTATCCTCGTCCGCAGGCTAAGTTTTATGTCTATAAGCGCAGTATTTCGCGCTGCTAAAAGCTATTTCCACGCTATTTTTATGAAAAAATACTTATCGCGCGTAGCAACAATGGCTTGTTGTTGGTGCTGCTTGTCTTTATCGGCTCTGGCGCAATGGTCGTCGGACAATCTATTTTTTGAACTCGATTTTGCTGCCGAAATACCCACTGGGCAAGAGTTGCGCGAGGTATTTCCGCCCGGAGCCAATGTGCGAGCGGGTTTGGAAATCAATACTTGGGCACATAGGCTATACCTCAAACCCAACGGAGGCATTTCGTTTTTTAACAACTATTATAGCGTATCGGGGCAGGAGACGCTGCTCGAATGGTCGGGCGGTATTGATGCTCGCTATTACCTACGGACAGTAAACGACACGGCGGTTTGGAATTTTTACCCCGTTGTAGGAGCCAGCTATCGCGGTTTTAGCAATACTATTGGTCCGCAGCCAGGTTTTGTGGGCAATACGCGCACCCTCACGCGCGGGCATAGCATCGCTTATGCGGCGGGCGGGGGCTTTTTGTACCGTCGCTTTCATGCCGAAATAACCTATAATGGCTATCAACCTATTGTGCGTGTAGACGAGCAATTAGCTGCCGACCTCAATGCCAACAGCGGTTTGTACCAACCCTATGTGTTTCACGATACGAAGATGGATTTCAGCCGTGTTCGCATAGAGATAGGATTGCGCGTGCCTATCAAATAATGAAAGCCGATGATATTGTGCCTTGCTGCTTGTATCTCTCTATCTGAACGACCAATCGTAGCTGTTCAAATCGGTCAGGCAGGCTTTGAGCAGGTCTATATTGCCGCGAATATCGGATTTATGCGCCATTTCAATAACAGAATGTATATGGCGTGTGGGTATTGATACGGCGCCAGCAATAGAACCGCCTGCGGTCATGCGTTGCTGCATAGCGGTATCGGTGCCGCCTGCTACCAAGATTTCGGGTTGCCACTTAATTTGGTGCTGGTCGGCGGTTTGTTTCATATATTCGACCATTCGGTAATCGCAAATCGTCATGCCGTCCATGATTTTGATGGCAACGCCGCTGCCTAATTGCGTGGTGTATTCTTCGGGCATAGCACCGGGCACGTCGTAAGCGATAGTTGTATCGATACAAAACGCGAAATCGGGCTGTATGCGCTGCGTAGCCACCGATGCCCCGCGCACACCTACTTCTTCTTGTACGGTAAAAACGGCATATAAATCTATGGGCAAATCGGTATGCTGCAACTCGCGCAGCAACTCGATGAGGATAAACACCGCCACGCGGTTGTCGATAGATTTACAATTGACGCACTCGCCCATTTCTATCAATTCGCGTTCGCGGCTGACGGGGCTACCCACTGCTACAATGCTCTTAACCTCGTCGGCACTCAAGCCTGTGTCTATGAAATAATCGCGTATTTGCAATTGTTTGCCGCGCTCTTCGGGAGTCATCAGATGTATGGGTTTTGTGCCCATTACGCCTACGATATCGCGTTTTCCGTGTATAATAACGCGCTGTGCGGTGAGGGTTTTTGGGTCGAATCCACCTATGGTATGTATTTTCAGGAAGCCTTTGTCGTCAATATGCGTTACGATAAAGCCTATTTCGTCCATGTGGGCAGCAATCATTACCTTTTTGCAATGGTCGCCTTTGCCCTTTTTCAAGGCAGTTAGGTTGCCCATATTGTCGGTGCTGATGTCGTTGCATAAAGGGGTAATTTCGCGCAATACTAGTTCGCGTACGCGCTGTTCGAAGCCCGATATACCCGCTATTTCGCAGGTTTCTTTTAGTAAAGCTACATTGATAGGCACTTGATTGATGGTGGTTTTAGGTGGGTTTGATAAATTATATTTATAGCCTTATCTCTTCGTTTTTTGCATCAAAAAATCGATATTCAGTCAAGTAATAATCTTCGTTGGCACTTACAGCTACCCATTTTTTAAATTTCCAGAACCATTTCCATTGTTGCGATATGATGCCGCGTTTCAAATAAGCTGCTACAAATGGGTGTACTGTTACAAGCAGATTGCTATAATCCAACTCGCGCATAAAATAGCCTAAGTGGTTTTCTATTTCGTCGATGAGCAATACGGTTGGTTTTATTTTACCCGTTCCTTTGCAGGTAGGGCATACTTCGTCGGTGGCGATACTTACTTCGGGGCGTACGCGCTCGCGGGTTATTTGTAGCAGCCCAAATTTGCTGAGGGGCAAAATGGTGTGCCGGGCGCGGTCTATTTTCATGGCATCGGTCATGCGCCGATGCAGCATATTTTTGTTTTCAGGGTCTTTGAGGTCAATAAAATCGATGATGATGATACCACCCAAATCGCGCAGGCGCAGTTGTCGGGCGATTTCTTCGACAGCTTCCAGATTGACGGTGAGCGAATTGCTTTCTTGGGTACTGCTGCTGCCGCCCATTTTATGCCCGCTATTTACGTCAATGACGTGCATTGCCTCTGTGTGCTCGATGATGAGGTAGGCACCGCTGGGTAGCGTGACGGTTTTGCCAAACGATGCTTTGATTTGTTTGCTTACTTTATAAGCATCAAAAATGGCGGCATTTGATTGGTGATAGACGACGATACTTTCTTGTTCGGGCGCAATTTGGCGGATATATTCTCTCAAATCGTGCGCCATATTTTTGTCATTGACTGCTATACGCCGAAAAGACCCATTGAGCAAATCGCGCAGGATACCCGATGTTTTGCTCACTTCGCTCAGTACTTTGCGGGCTTTGGTACTATTTTTTAGCTCGCCTACTATGTTTTCCCAGCGTGCCAATTGTTGGTCTAAGTCTTCGCGCAAGTCTTCTAATTTTTTGCCTTCGGCGGCGGTGCGCACCGTAATTCCAAAATTATTTGGCTTGACGCTTTCTACCATGCGCAGCAAGCGTTTTCGCTCATCGTCGCCTGTTATTTTTTTGGAAATTCCGACAATATTGGTAAAAGGCGTTAGTACAACATAGCGTCCTGCAAGTGTAATATCGGCGGTCAAGCGCGGACCTTTCGACGATATCGGTTCTTTGGCTACTTGTACTAATAAGGTATGCTTTTTCAGCACATCTTCTATTTTTCCGGTCTTGACAATATCGGGTTCAAGCACAAAATTTTGCAATAGGTGGCTATGGTACTGCCCCACACCCAACAGCTCGATAAATTTGAGCTGATTGAGTACTTGCGGACCCAGGTCGGTATAGTGCAGAAATGCGTCTTGTTCGGCGGCTACATCGACGAAGGCGGCTTTAAGCCCTGCTACAGTTTTGCGCACCTTACCTACATAAACATCTCCTACCGAAAAACTTTCGATAGAATGGTCGTCGTGATGCAATTCGGTCAGAATACCATCTTCCAAGATAGCTATTTCAATACCGGTCGGGGTATGATTGACGATGAGTTCTTTGGCAGTGGGGGCAGTGTTATAGTAGCCTTATTAGGTATGGCAATAAGTTGGCTATTTCTGTGCGAGGCTACGAACAAATGCTTATCGGTAGTGAGCAAAAGACTTCCAGAATGTGATATATTCCGAAAATCTTTTGCCTAACAAGGTATTAGCCCATTGCTGATAGGCAATAGTTATGGATTATTTCTTTTTGTGGCGATTTTTGCGCAATCTTTTTTTGCGTTTGTGGGTGGCTATTTTGTGTCGTTTACGTTTTTTTCCGCAAGGCATAACTAATTATGGTTTTTGAAGATTAAGAATAATTTGGTCTATTTCGCGAGCAAAGGTAGGGTTTTTTGTCAAGTTTTTGCACTCTTGTAGTGCTTTTATTGCTTTTGCTTTGTTGCCTACGGCTTGGTAGGCTTCTGCTAAGAAATAATATGCTTCGGCATTGCTGGGTGCATAGCGCGTAGCGCGTTCTAAGCGTTCTACGGCGCGGTCGTATTGCCCCGACGTGATAGCTGCCTTGCCCAATACGAGGTAAGCGGCGGCATTGGTGCTGTCTTTGGCAGTTACACCGCGCAACAGAAAAACGCCTTTCATCACCAAAGGGGTTTGGTCGGGATAGCCTTCGATATAACACGATGCGAGATTGATAGCAGCGTCGGTGCGGGTCGAGTCGATGGCTAAGGTTTTTTCGTAGGCTTTGACGGCATTTTGCAGCAAATAAGCGAACATAGTGCTGTCTTGGGCTATTTTGAAAGCGAGGGCTAATTGGTCGGCGGCATGTTGCCAATTGTCGGCGGTAGAGTCGGCTTCGGCTACTTTTTTGTGGTAGAAAGCCGCTACTTCTATATAATTGACTTGCTCCCAAACTTTTGCCAATTGTGCAGCAGCTTGGGCTTGGGCATTTGGGTTGTTGGGTGCTTGGGCAAATTTTGCTTCGGCTTGTTCGATAGTTTTGCGCTCGGCGGGCGATAATTTCTGTTTTATATTGCCCGTAATTCGTTCAATGTCTATGCCCACCAAAGGCATATCGCTACTACTTTGCGCCATTGCTGCCGCCATTGCTGCCGGGTTGCCGCCTTGTGCAAACGGAGCATCGGGCGAAGTGCTTGTGGCTGCTAAGGGCTTTTGTCGTTCGCCGAAAGTATATAGCAACACAACGATTGCTATACAAGCCAAGGCTAATATCAGAGGGGCGCGGTTCATAGACAAATCTATAATTGGGGTGCAAAGGTACAAAAAAAATGTGATTGACCTTGCATTTGCCAAAAAATAAAAACTCGCATCGCACAACGATAAGGTTATTGTCCCGAAATGTTCATTTTTGCCCTAAAATAGCTATTTTTGCGCTATGCAATTGATATTAAACGACATTGGCAAGCGATTTCGCTACGAGTGGGTATTTCGACACCTCAATTATACCTTTGAGAGCGGGCAATCTTATGCCATCTTAGGTGCTAACGGAGCGGGCAAATCAACGCTTTTGCAAATCATAGCGGGAAGTATGCAGCCCTCCGAAGGGCGAGTAACCCTACAAGACAAAGACGGAAAACCCATAGCAGACGATTTGCAGTATGCCCAATTATCGTGGGCTGCGCCTTATATCGACCTAATTGACGAATTTACACTCACCGAAGCCATTGAGTTTCAGCGACGATTCAAGCCTTTATTGCCCGATTTCGATACGCCGAAGTTGATACAATATTTGCAATTAGAGGCATCGCGCCACAAGAGTTTGCGCTATTTTTCGTCGGGTATGAAGCAGCGCGTCAAATTAGGCTTGGCTTTGTTGAGCCAAACGCCCATAGTACTCCTCGACGAGCCTACAATGAACCTCGATGCTGCTGCTACGCAATGGTATTTGCAAACAGTAGCGCGATATACACAAGGTCGCTTGCTCATCATTGCCTCTAATCAAGCGCACGAATACGAAAATTGCCAACATCATATATATGTAGGCAAAGCGAGCGCGACCAACAAATCTTAGCCGTAACTATTTAGGGTATAGGGTTTTTGGGTATGGGATAATGGGCAATACCTATAATAATGCCTGACACCGCCGCATATATTCGATTAGAAATAGCTATTCTTGTAGGACTGCCTTTGTGGGGCTAAATAGTTACTCTTAGTCAAAAAATAGATGCGTGGATAGGAAAATCGTCCCGTGCTACCGCTGCCCAAATTCAATGAGCGTTGCCCCAAAACCAAAGCGGTGGTCGTAATCGTTGTCGAAATGTGCTACTTCGGTATATTCGAGCAATAGTTTCCAAATCTCCTGTTTTAATTTGCTCTTGCCCAAGCCATGAATAACGACCATGATTCCTTCGCGGCGGCGAATGGCTTCTTCCAATTGTTGTTTGGCATGGCGCCATTGTACTTGTATAATCTCGCCGTTGCTGAGGTGTTTGTGGGCGGGCAATAGTTTTTCGATATGCAAATCTACTTGGCGTAGGTGGGCATTCCAAGGTAACTTTGGGGCGGTGGCTGCTGTTCTGTTGCTTGCTTTGTTCTTGGGTTTTCAATTTTTCTGTTACTATGCGATGCAGCTCTTCGGCGGGCAGGTCGGGCTTGGGTGTTTCTTGTGTGCGAGGGCTTTGACGGGGCAAGCGTGGGCATAGCTCTATGAGGTATGCCTTGTCGTTTATTTGCCCGACCCATTGCGGTGGGTTGCGGAGTAGGCGGGCTTTGGGTTTTGCGTCTCGCTCAAATTCGCGCAATATATCGCCGTCTTCTTCGTGCAGCGACAATACCGTAAAATCGAATTGTAGTTCGGGGCTTTCGTTCATATCGTCGTATTGTAGCGAATTGAGGATACACGTATCGCGCCCGCCGATGATTTTTTGCAGCGAAAAAACGGACTTGTCGTGTGTATCTAAAAACAAGCGATATGAGAATTCGATAGGTTTTCCGCTGTCATTGATGAGGTGCAATAGGAAGTAATCAATCAGTCCGTCGGGGTGATAAAAGGGCTGCATTGCCAAGCGCAATCCTTTGTCGGGTAGGTTGTCGGGTAATGTATTGAAGCCCAGGGTGCGCAGGCGGTCGGCGGCGGTGTTTTTGTCTAAGGTTTTTGCGGTCAGTATAGCGGGCGGTTTGCCTTTTGTTGTGCTTGTATGCGTAGCATTGAGGTTTTTGGGTGCTTCGGGCGGTATGATTTCTAAGTGTTCGCCAAAAATAGGTATGACATCGCTGCCCATGCGCACCGCCACCGTTTCGCGGTCTATGATGCGCACCACTTCGCCTATTTCGCCCGTAAATACCAAGCGCACTTTATCGCCTATTTTGGGTAATATGCTCGTTTTCATGGTCAAATTTTTTTGCGTAGCCGCGCTACGGGTACGCCCAATTGTTCGCGATATTTGGCTACGGTTCGTCGGGCTATATTATATCCTTTGCTCATCAGCATTTCGGTCAATTTTTGGTCGGATAGGGGTTTGCGTTTGTTTTCTTTTTCCATAAAATCCGACAATATTTTTTTTACTTCGCGGGTCGATACTTCTTCGCCCGATTCGGTTTGCAGCGATTCGGAAAAGAACGATTTGAGTTTAAATGTTCCAAACTCAGTTTGTACGTATTTGCTATTGGCTACCCGCGATACGGTCGAGATGTCCAAACCCGTCACATCGGCGATATCTTTTAATATCATAGGGCGCAAGCAGGTTTCGTCGCCGGTCAGGAAATAGTCGTGTTGGTAAGAGAGCATCGCGCTCATGGTGCGCAACATCGTAGCTTGGCGTTGTTTGATAGCATCGATAAACCACCTTGCGGCATCTATTTTTTGCTTGATAAACATCAAAGTTTCTTTTTGTTGGCGCGTTTTGACCTTTGCCCGCGAATATTCGCGCATCATATCGCGGTACGAATCGCTGATGCGCAGGTCGGGTGCGTTTTTGCTATTGAGCGACAATTGTAGCTCGCCGTTGTTGTTGTGTATAATAAAGTCGGGTATGATATAGTTTTCGGGTTCTAAGGAAGCCGAGTAAGTGCTACCCGGCTTAGGATTGAGTTTCAAAACCTCTTGGATAGCGTCTTTTAGGTCGTCGTTGCTCAATCCCAATACGCGCAACAGTTTGTCGTAATGTTTTTTGGCAAATTCATCGAAGCAATTTTCTAAGATTGTTTCGGCAATGGCTACGGAGCGGTGGTCTTTGAGCGCATTCTTTTTGCGGCGCAGTTGTATGAGCAGGCATTCTTGCAAATCGCGTGCGCCTACGCCTGGTGGGTCGAAACTTTGCACCAATTTGAGCAAGTTCTCTATCTCGCTGCTATCAGTAACAATATTTTGCCCAAAGGCGAGGTCGTCTACGATAGCTTCCAAATCGCGGCGCAAATAACCATCATCGTCGATAGAACCAATGATTTGGGCGATGATTTGGTAGGAGCGGCTCGAAAGTTTGAGCATACCCAATTGTTGCATCAAACTTTCGTGAAACGTAATGGATATGGGTATCGGGATACTTTTATTGTCGTCGTCAGAATTATCGGAGTGGTCATCGCGCAATTTATACGAGGCTATATCGTCGTCCATCAGATAATCGCTAAAATCCATGTCGTCGCTTGTGCTGGTGGTTGTATCGGCACTTTCGCTGCTTTCATATTCTTCGTCGTTATCTTTGACGGGCGATGAACAGAAGTCGGCGAAAGGGTCGGTGCTTTTCGATTCGTATAGCCCATCTTCCAAAGCAGGATTGACCTCTAACTCCTCTTTGATGCGTTCATCGAGCGATGCCGTGGGGATTTGCAGCAATTTCATCAACTGAATTTGCTGCGGCGATAATTTCTGAAGTAGTTTTTGACTTAAATTTTGTTGTAACATACATTAACGCAATAATGCTTGCGCGGTAAAGTGCAAACTTTTTGTGCCTCTAATAATTGATTGGAAAGGGCAAAATTAAGCTAAAGAACTGTAAATACAGTATTTTACGCTGTTATGACGTGGATTTTTTTGAAAGTAGCTATTTGGGCAAAGAAATTAGTGCTAACTATCGCACTTCACAGTATATTGCCGTATCTTTGCACGCTATTTTTTAAAAAAATAAATTAGGTCTGCCCTTACTTTGTCTATAAGTCCTGTGCAGCCGCTTAAATCATAGAACATAATGCCTCAAATTCAACAATTAGCCCAATACGAAGGCAGCACTATCACCCTGCAGGGTTGGGTAGCCAATAAGCGCAGCAGCGGAAAAGTAGCCTTTTTGGTCTTGCGCGATGGTTCGGGATATGCCCAATGCGTTGCCGAACTGCAAACCGTAGGCGAAGATGCCTTTGAACAACTCAAACGCCTAACCCTCGAAAGCGCGGTAGCCTTGACGGGCAAAGTGGTCAAAGACCAGAAACAGGCAGGCGGCTACGAATTGCAAGTGACGAGCCTACACGTCTATCATATTGCCGAAGAATACCCACTGGGCAAAAAAGAACACGGTGTCGATTTTTTGATGAACAAACGGCACTTGTGGCTGCGTTCAAGCCGTCCTTGGGCAATTATGCGCATTAGAAACCAAGTACAGTTTTCGATACATAATTTTTTCCAACAACGCGGCTTTGTGCAGATGGACGCACCTATCTTGACGGGCAACGCCTGCGAAGGTACTACTACGCTGTTTGAAACAGAATTTTACAAAAAAGACAATACCGCTTATTTGTCGCAATCGGGGCAATTATACGGCGAAGCTATGGCGATGGCTATGGGCAAAATATATACGTTTGGACCTACATTCCGCGCCGAACGCTCGCTAACACCGCGCCACTTATCCGAATTTTGGATGATAGAACCCGAAATGGCTTTCTGCGACCTCGACATGGATATGGATTTGATAGAAGAATTTGTGCGTACCCTCGTGCAAGATGTATGGAACAATTGCCGCACCGAACTCGAAACCTTAGAACGCGCTACTACGCTGTTCGAAAATATACATAAGCCTTTCCCGCGCATCACCTACGACCATGCCGTGCGCCTCATTCGCGGCGAAGAAGACCTCGACGGACGCAACGCCATCGCCCTATTAGAAAACGACCTCGCCACTGCCCAACAGCAATTAGACGAAAAACAAACTGACGTAGCTAAATGTGAAGCCCTCGTCAGTGGCGGAACGCTCAAAAAAGGTGAAATCAACTACTACCAAAGTAAAATTGACAAATTAAAAGCCGAAATCAAAAATTGGAAGACGACGTGCGCAATATCCCACAATGGATAGAGTCGTCGCGCAATTTTCCGCCCGGCGAAGACTTTGGCTCGCCCAACGAAAAAGCCCTGACGCGCTTGTTCCATACGCCCGTAATGGTCTATAAATGGCCATCGGACATCAAAGCGTTTTATATGAAACGCTACCCCGACGACCCACGCTATGTCAAAGGAGTTGATTTATTAGCCCCCGAAGGTTTTGGTGAAATTGTAGGCGGCTCTGAACGCGAAGATAATTTTGACATTTTACACGCCGCTATTCAAAAGCACGAACTGCCCATGGAGGCTTTCGAATGGTACTTAGACCTGCGCCGATTTGGGTCGGTACCACACGCGGGTTTTGGTTTGGGTTTCGAGCGCGTTATTATGTGGCTGACAGGCGCGGCGCATATCCGCGAAACAATACCTTTCCCGCGCTACTACGGACGCTTATTTCCGTAATTCATCGCCTCCTGAGCTTGCGCGAAAAAACAGCGCACTATTGTCACTATACATTAGTCATAACAACGAAAGCGATTTTCGAGCTATATACAGCCCGGAAATCGCTTCAATTTTTACCCCGAAGACGCTGCCGATGCTCAGAGCAGCGAGACGGGAGATAGCTACTCGATGATATATACATCATCGTCGCTGTCTTCGTTGTCGTTATCAGATTCAGGAGTACCGCCGAGGCTACGCATCGTAATTTTGGGTGTACTGTGGTCAAACGAAAAATGGTCTTCTTTAAATTCGATGCGCACAGCTTTGATACCAAATGTAATTTTTTCGGCGGCATCGTGGTGTGAAAGTTCGGTTTTTTGTTCGTAGTATGGTCGATATCGACATTTGCATTGGCGATACTCGTATTGACACCGATTGATTGGGTATTGGTAGCCGATTTTCCGTATTGCATATCCGCCGCGCTCATCGTTGTCGATACCATATATAAATCGCCGCTGCGCAACTTGAGGTAGTTTGGGCTGGTTTTATCCAATTCGTGCCCGTTCATAAACTTGCCGATTGCCTCTAAATTGGCTTGGTACTGCTCTACGTCAGTAGCCATAAATACCAATTCGCCTTCGCGTTGTAGGGCAATTTGCAGGGCGGCTTCTACTTCGGCGGCACTTTTTAGCCCTTTGAGCAATTCGCTGAGGTCGGCAGAAGCACCCACGCTGGTTTTGCTCATGCGGCTGATTTCGATATTGGCTATTTTGGCGGGTTTGTTGAAAAAGGTGCTTGATTCTACCTCTGTGTTGCCTACAAATAATTCGTGTATAGCACTGCCTACGGCACTAAAACGCCCGCCCATGCCCAATACAGCACCTGTGCGCTCTAAGAGCATCAAGGGGAATAGGCCTGTTTGTGGCGGTGCTACCTGCGATAAGCCAAACGATTTTAATTGTTTTTTTAGACTCATGATAATGGGTATTGGAATAGATGAACGTTTATTTGGCGCAAATGTACGTTTAATTTTTGTTTTTTTATTTGACTGCCTTAATTTTGTAAAGATATTGAGCGGCGAGGTACAACAAGGCTATTTGTGGCGCGTGTAGGGGCAAAGCATAGCGCAAATAGAAAGGATGCGCTATTGCGCTAAATATCGCATATATACCGATAAATAATAGCAAATAGGCGGCAATGGGGGCGGCGTGAGGCAGGGTGGGCGCGTATTGCTTGTAGCGCGAAGCGACGGTGCCAATAGCAGCGGCACACAGCAACCACAACAATACATTGGCAGGGCGGCAGAGGGTAGCGATATACGTGGCTATCCAATCGTGCCGCGCTTCAAAACTGCGGTCGCCATATAGTTGTTGCACAATTTCGTCGGTTTGGGCTACGTTGCGGTAGCTCAAAAAATCGTAGCGCGGCACAATAATATTGGCAGCATTGGGCAATATAAAATGGCGCACATACAGCCAAGGGTAGTGTTGGCGCAATAGTTGGGCATAGTTGCCCATTTGCATTCCTACCCGCACCCAAGCGCGGGTATAGTCCGAACCCTGATTTTTTTGCCAATAATCGAATAAGGCTTTTTTGCCTGCCCTTTCTTTGCCCCAGATAAACATAGTGCCCATTACATTATGGGTATTATACATTTCTTTTGGTTCGGACAATACCTGTTGATGGATATTGCGCAATGCTTCGCTGGCAATGGCGTCGGGCTGCAAATCGATATAAGGAATGACCGCAGTAGCATTATTGGCTTGCGCCCAGCCGCTAAATGCCGAAAAAGTATCAACACCAAATCGCTGGCGCATCTCGGCTTTGGTGGCTACATATATATACACTCCTATGAGCAGGGGCAAGACAGGCAGATAATAGCGTTGCTTGCCATTTTGCAAGGCGAGCAACAAGGCAGAAAACACGGGATAGAACAAACCTGCATAGCGCACATTGACCGCCCAATACATTACTAAGAGATGCAACAATAGCATAGGCAAGCTGAAACGCCGCCACAGCCAAATGCCGCTGGTGAGCCATACGAGGCTGAGGGTGCTAAAAATGCTATCGCTTAGTAGGGCGTTGGTCAAAAACAGCGTAGCAGGAGATATAAGCAACAGAATAGCAGCCGCACCGAACAAAATACGGCGCACAGGGCGCACGAAATATTGCAGGGTGAGCAGAAAAAACGAATTGGCGAGGGCATGAAGCCAAAATTGGGCTGCAAAGACAAAAAACGTACTTGCCGAGATAGCGCGAAACGCACTCAAAAACCACGAATAGCCAATAGGCCGATAGCCGTCTATCTTGCCGCTGACCGAACATGCCAAATAGCTACCCGTATCGGCATTGGTATAGGGCGAAGGATAGGTATAGGCAACGAACAAAAAGGCGAGTAGATGTATGGCTACCAACAATAGTAGGTCGGGGCGGCGGTCGGGGTGGCGCAAGAAGGCAAAAAAAGTGTCGGGCTGCGCTGCAATATGGGTGGGCGGCTGTGTTGGCGGGTGGCTTGCTTGGGCGGCGGCTTGGCGTTTGGGCAGAGTCATGGTCAAAGAGGGTAGGGGGAGGCTTTGGGTAGTGGTGCCTTTTTGCGGTAGGGCAAATAAGTACCTAAAATAGCACGCATAGTAGGTGCGCGGCGTGGTTTTGTTGAAAGAAGGTTGAACTTCGAAGCAGTAAGTGCAAAAAAATATGGCATGTTGTGCTGCCACAACATACCATACCGCTTACAAAGTAAAGGAGAAAAGACTTTAAAACATGTTGTAACAGTCCGGAGAGTGTTTATTGCATATCTTTTTTGTGGAAAGCCTTGTTTACTTTTAGTTCTCTGCCTTTGAGCTTTCTACCATTCATGGCATTGATAGCTCGGTCGCCGGAAGCGTCATCGGTCATCTCTACAAAGCCAAAGCCTTTGGAGCGGCCGGTTTCATGGTCTTTGACAATCTTTACAGACTGTACATCGCCATAATTTGCAAATGCATCTGCTAATTCCTCTTCGGTGGTAGCAAAAGCGAGATTGCCTACGTAAATAGTCATAAAAAAAAACGAAACGAAATGAAAAAAATGAAAAGCACGGCAAAGATAGCTGTTTTTAGGCAACTTTTTGCAGAAAGGAACTAAATTTTTTATTTTTGAGTTAAGCATCAAATTTATAACCTATTCCTTTGAGGGTTTTTATATGGCCGTCGCCTAATTTTTCGCGTATTTTTCGGATATGTACATCTATGGTTCGGTCGCCAACGATGATGTCCGAACCCCAAATTTTGAGTAATATTTCGTCGCGCGTAAAAACTTTGCCTGGTTTGGAGGCTAATAGCAACAGCAGGCTAAATTCTTTGCGTGGCAGTTCGATGATTTCGCCGTTGCGCCATACCGTAAACCGTTCTTTATCGATTTCTATACCTCCTGCCCGGACAATCTGATTGGGCGAAATGCTGGGTAGCGGAGCCGCGGTGTCTTGGTAGCGGCGAAGGAGCGATTTTATTTTACTCACAAACAAATGAGGCTTGATGGGCTTGGTCAGGTAGTCGTCGGCACCTAAATCTAATCCCATGAGTTGGGAGAAATCTTCGCTTCGAGCGGTCAGAAATACAATTAGGGTTTGCTTGAAATCAGGCAGCATACGCAGTTCGCGGCAGGTTTGCATACCGTCTAATTCGGGCATCATCACGTCCAGAACGATGAGGTGGGGTTTTTCGCGCTGTGCGATGGCTATGGCTTCTTTGCCATTGAGGGCTTTGAATACAGTATAGCCCTCTTTGCGAAGGTTATATTGCATAAACTCTAAGGCATCGGGCTCGTCGTCAGCAAGTAAGATTTTTATGCCCTTGTTCATGAATGTATTTGTTTGTTTAAAATTTTTGATTTTCGATTGTGGCTTATACTTATTTTTGAATGTTCTAAGATGAGGTGCTGCGTGCTTATTTTATAATGTTATTTTCATTTCCAAGCGTTCGGCGGATAGAGATTAGCACGCAAAACTAAATTTTGAGGTGCTGATATTAGGTAGCAACAGGCAAGGCAGCCTAGAATAATGCCGCAAATATCGGGCACAATTTATTTACTTGTATTAGATTGGCAGTTTGCTAATAGTTTCTTAACTTTGCAGCTATCTATGTTATTATACAACGTTACGGTTAAAATCGATTTGGCGGTTCATGACGAATGGCTCGCTTGGATGCGCGAAGAGCATATACCCAAGGTTATGTACTGGGCATGTTTCAGAGCCACCGCATTTGTCGTTTGTTAGAACAAGACGAAAGCGACGGCATCACATACGCCATACAATATTTTTGCGAAAGCTACGATAAATATCGACTTTATCAAGAGAAATACGCGCCGACTTTGCAACGCGAACACACCCACCGATTCCGCAATCATTTTGTAGCATTCCGCACCCTACTCAAAATCGTAGAATAGCGCGTGCTAAGAGAGTTGCTTGGCACGCGCCCTTATTGGTACTCGGCATCAATAGGGGCGCGTGCTGTTATAGTCAAATTATCGCGACCTATTGCGGTAGGGCTGCGGCAATTAAGTGAATGATATAATGAAAAAAACTCAATTATTTAAAGAATTTTTTGACAGTGAGAAATCGGGCGGGCTAATACTTATTGCTTGCACCGTTGTATCCTTATTGATTGCCAATTCCGATTTTGGGTCAGCATATCATCACCTTTGGCAAACACAATTTCAGGGGCATAGCCTCGAACATTGGATAAATGATGGGCTAATGACCGTTTTCTTTTTGCTCATTGGTTTGGAGTTGGAAAGAGAAATTTATCAAGGCGAGCTTTCGAGCATACAAAATGCGTTGTTGCCCATTTTGGGGGCAGTAGGCGGTATGTTTGTGCCCGCAGGTATTTTTCTGCTTTTTAATGTCGGAACTATTACGCAGGCAGGTGCAGGTATTCCGATGGCCACCGACATTGCTTTTGCACTGGGGGTAATGTCGCTTTTGGGCAACCGCGTACCCACCTCGCTAAAAGTCTTTTTAACAGCATTAGCGGTAATTGACGACTTAGGAGCAATACTTATTATTGCTATTTTTTATACCAAAACCTTGCTATGGACAAATCTATTTATCGCGTTAGGAATTTTTGCCCTGCTTTTGGCACTCAATAGAATTAAAGTGAGAAATTTATTTCCTTACTTGATTGGCGGCATTGCGATGTGGTATTTTATGCTTTATTCGGGCGTACATGCCACCATAACGGGCGTTCTATTGGCGTTTGCCATACCTTTTGGGAACGGCGACGAGAAATCGCCATCATATATTTTACAACATTTTTTACACAAACCCGTAGCGTTTATCGTACTTCCGATTTTTGCATTAGCCAATACCGCCATAAGCATTGATGGCAATATAGCAAAAGTATTGGTAGAAAATTACGGTTTAGGGATTTACATTGGGCTGGTAGTTGGGAAACCATTGGGTATTTTCGCGCTCACTTTTCTATTCGTAACTTTTAATCTGTGCCAACTGCCAGCAGACCTCAATTGGAAAAATATTTTTGGGGTTGGAATTTTGGCAGGCATAGGATTTACGATGTCAATTTTTATAACATTGCTTGCCTTTGATGACGAAACGATAATAAATAATTCCAAATTGGTTATTTTGCTTTCGTCTTTGACCGCGGGGCTTTTGGGCTTCGCTATGCTAAAATTGACCCTGCCGACAACGGAGAGTAGAGATGAATGATACTGCGAAATGCGTTTTTAGGACTATGGCTCAAAAAAGTCGAGAATAGCCTTATGGATGTTTTTAAATAGAATTTGTTTTTTAGGAATGATCGACAAGGCAGAATGTCGTAATTTCACTCCTCAACTTCCTTTGATACGCTTTTTCCATTCAGCGTCATCCTACCCTAAAATCGATGCCGAGGGCGTTCAACTGTTGGTACAAATCGCTATCGGGCTTTACTTTATAGGTTTTGGAGCGCAGGTTGAGGCTGTATTTAGTAGTGGCATCGGTCACGCGCAGGGTCAGTATAGCATTGCCCTTATATTTTTTGCATATCGTTTCTAAGTGGTCGGTCAGTTGGGGGTTTATGGCGGATAAAGGCAATTGTAGGGCAACGCGGCGCACCATATCGCGCAGGGACGACAATAAGGAGGCTTGTTGTATTTTAAGTTCGTACTCCGTGCCTCTATAATTGGGTATATAACGCGCTTTCAGAAACAGCAATTGCCCTTCTTCAAAGAAATTTTTATAATTGACATAATCATTGCCAAATAATGCGAGTTCGTGCGTGCCGAAATCTTCTAAGGTGAAATTGCCAAAGGGATTGCCGTTTTTTCCTATGCGATGATTAGCAGCCGTCACCATACAGGCTATTGCCACTTCTTTTCCTTTTTGTCGGTCTAAGTCTTTGAGGGCGCAATTGCAAAACCCTTGTATCTCGGCTTTGAACGTATCTAAGGGGTGCCTGCTTAGGTAAATGCCTATTGTATCGCGCTCGTGTTTCAATTTTTGCACCAATGACCATTCGAGGCAGGGCACTAAATCGGGTTCTTTGACCGTATCCATGAGGCTGCCCCCAAATAGCGATGCTGCTGCATTGGCTTGGCTGCTTTGGTATTGCGCCCCAAATCGGAGGGCTTTTCTATCAAATTGGGTTCGTCGGCTTTTCGGGATAAAAATATTGGGCGCGATGAATGTCTTCGAACGAATCGAATGCGCCCGCATAAGCCAAACTTTCTATCACTTTTTTGTTGATGGTGCGCAGGTTGGCGCGTTTTACTAAGTCGAACAAACCGCGAAATGCACCGCTTTTGAGGCGTGCTGCTATCATTTCTTCTACGGCAGCCTCGCCTACGCCCTTTATAGCACCTAACCCGTAGCGAATTTCGCCCCGCCGATTGACCGAAAATTTGATGCCGCTTTCGTTGACATCTGGTCCTTTGACGGGGATACCCATACGGCGGCTTTCTTCCATAAAAAACGTTACTTTATCAATATTGTGTTGGTTGTGGGTCAATACGGCAGCCATATATTCGGCGGGATAATGGGCTTTGAGGTAGGCAGTTTGGTAGGCGACAAAGGCATAGCAGGTCGAGTGCGATTTGTTGAACGCATAAGACGCAAAGGCTTCCCAGTCTGTCCATACTTTTTCGCATTTAGCCGTATCTAAGCCGCGTGTGGTACAGCCATCCAAAAATTGGACTTTCATTTTGTTCAAGACGGCTATCTGCTTTTTGCCCATTGCTTTGCGCAATACATCGGCATCACCTTTGCTAAATCCCGCCATTTTTTGCGATAAAAGCATTACTTGCTCTTGATATACACAAATTCCGTAGGTATCGCTTAGGTATTCCTCCATTTCGGGTAGGTCGTAGGTGATTTTTTCTGTGCCGTGCTTGCGAGCAATATAATTGGGTATATACTCCAAGGGACCTGGGCGGTACAAGGCGTTCATGGCAATCAGGTCTTCGAAGCAGTCGGGTTTCAGGTCGCGGAGATATTTTTGCATTCCTGTGCTCTCGAACTGAAACGTGCCGTTGGTATCGCCGCGTTGGTATAGTTCGTAGGTTTTGGTGTCGTCGAGGGGTATTTTGTCTATATCTATCGTTATTTTATGGTTTTGAGTTATTAGCAACAATGCGTCTCGGATAATACTTAGGGTTCGCAAGCCCAAAAAGTCCATTTTGATAACGCCCGCATCTTCGATAACGCCGCCCTCAAACTGCGTCACATATAGATTTACATCTTTTACAGCAGCAACGGGTATGATGTCGCTTAGGTCTTTGGGGGCGATGATAATACCCGCCGCATGTATGCCCGTGCCGCGCACCGAACCTTCTAATACTACGGCTTCTTGCAATACTTTGCCTTTGAGGTCGTTATTATTATATATCTCGCGCAATTGCCGCGTTGCTTCTATCTCGTCGCTGTTGAGCGATTCTTTATCGGTCAAACCACCGCTGCCCGATAATGGGGCGTTGATCAAGCGGTTCAGTTTGATGCCTGGGCGTTCGGGCACTAATTTAGCTAAGGCATTGGCATCGGCAAGCGGCAAATCCAATACGCGAGCTACGTCCTTGATGCTCATTTTGGCAGCCATAGTGCCGTAGGTAACGATATGGGCAACTTGTTGTTTGCCGTATTTTTCTACTACATAATCAATCACTTTTTGCCGCCCGTCGTCGTCAAAATCCGTATCTATATCGGGCATTGATTTTCGGTCGGGGTTCAAAAAACGTTCAAATAGTAAATTATATTTAATGGGGTCTATATTAGTAATGCCGATGCAATAAGCTACCGCCGACCCCGCTGCACTGCCTCGTCCGGGACCTACAAATACGCCTAAGTCGCGCCCTGCTTGTATAAAGTCGGCTACGATAAGAAAATAGCCCGCAAAGCCCATTGTTTTGACGGTAAATAATTCAAAATCTATCCGTTCTGTTATTTCTTGGGTCAATATTTCACCGTATCGCTGATACGCGCCTTTGTAGGTAAGGTGGTGCAGGTAGTCGTCTTGGTCTTTAAATCCTTCGGGTATTTGAAAGTGGGGCAGTAGTATATCGCGTTTTAGCTTTAGGGTTCAATTTTATCTACAATTTCGTTGGTATTATCTATGGCTTGTGGTATGTCTTTGAACAGATCCGTCATTTCGGCAGTTGTTTTAAAATAAAATTCGTCGTTGGCAAATGCAAATCGCTTGCCTTTTTGCGATGCGCCGTCGTCGGTAAAGTCGTCCATTTTGGGCGTGGCTTGTTTTTCGCCCGTATTGATACATAATAAAATGTCGTGCGCGTTGGCATCTTCTCTATCGACATAATGCGAGTCGTTAGAGGCAATTATTTTAACTTGGTAATCTTTGGCAAATTGCAACAATACTTCATTGACCGTAATTTGGTCTTGTAGGTGGTGGCGTTGTAGTTCTATATAATAATCGTCGCCAAAAATATCGAGCCACCATTCAAATTCTTTGCGGGCTGCTGCTTCGCCCTTGTTCAAAATGGTTTGCGGCACTAATGCACCTAAGCAACACGTAGTAGCGATAAGCCCTTTATGGTATTTCAGCACTAATTCTTTATCGATGCGCGGATATTTGCCATACAAACCTTCGATATAACCCAGCGAACACATTTTGACCAAGTTGTGGTAGCCTTCGGGGTTTTTTGCCAAAAACAACTGGTGATAGCGGCGGTCTTTTTCTCCGCCCGTAAAGGCGCGTTTGTGGCGGTCGGCTACTACATAAAATTCGCAGCCTACGATGGGTTTTACGCCTTCGTGTTTGCCTGCTTGCGCCACAAAATCGAATACCCCGAACATATTGCCGTGGTCGGTGATAGCAACGGCACGCATTCCGTCATTTTTGGCTTTTTTATACATTTCGGCTATCGAAGCCGCGCCATCTAACAACGAATATTGTGTATGGCAGTGTAGGTGGTTAAATATCATGAATAAGTAGCCTCATTGTTTTTGTGTGGTTTGAGTGCAAGAAAGGCAAAATTATCATAAATGGCATTTGTTTGCAATGTATAAATGGCTCATCTTCAAAATTTAATACATTTTTTAATTAATAAACATTTTTTTGAAATGACTTTTTGCGCCGTAGTATTGTGTGCAAAAAGTCTATTAAAAATTGCACAAAGCAAATTATGGTGTTTCTAACTTTATGTCGCGCAATACCAAGCCTCCCACCAAGCGCGGTGTATTTTTGAAGTCTAAGGGTATTTTTTCGTATAGTTTGCCATTTAGCGTTACCTCTTTGCCCATCATTTTTTTGTATTCTCTTTTTTTGCGCTGGGCTTTTTTGCCTGTTTCGAGTAATATTTGGCTGTTATCGCTCAGTATAATTTTGGCACAGCGTTTCATGCCTTTCATATTGGGCAATACAAAAGCGGCATATTTGCCTTTGGCTATGATGTTATTGCCTATTTGTTTTGAGGCTTCGTCTCGGTTGCTGACGGTGGGTAGTTCGGGTTGGGTTTTGGTGGCGATAGCGGCAGTAGTTTGCGCCATTGCTGCGAGGCTCAATGTGGCGGCGAGTATTGCCGCGAATAAGGTTTGTAGTAGCATAAAAAAACGGATTTTGCCCCAAAGTTACGACAAAATCCGTTAATCGGTATGGTTTAGATGATGGCAAAAGGCTATTCTGCCATTTCTAAGGTAGATGATTTTTTGCGTTCATGCTCCCACAAAAATACTTTGCGTAGGCGCAAATTTTTGGGCGTAATTTCGACATATTCATCATCTTCGATATACTCCATGCACTCTTCTAATGAGAATCGGATAGGTGGGGCAATTTTTACTTTATCGTCGGAGCCTGACGCACGCATATTGGTCAATTTTTTGGTTTTGACCACATTGACCACCAAGTCGTTGCTGCGTGTATATTCGCCTACGATTTGTCCCATATATACGTCTTCGCCGGGTTCGATAAAAAACGCGCCTCGGTCTTGCAGTTTATCTATGGCGTAGGCGATAGAGGTGCCTGTTTCGTGTGCTACGAGTGTGCCGTTGATGCGTCCGGGTATATCGCCTACCCAAGGGGCATATTCTTTGAAACGGTGTGCCATAATGGCTTCGCCGGCGGTGGCATTGAGTATTAGGGTGCGCAGACCAATAATGCCACGCGACGAGATGCGAAATTCTAAGTGCATCAAATCGCCTTTGGGCATCATAGCCGCTAATTCGCCCTTGCGCTGCGTTACCAATTCGATGACCTTGCCCGCTTTATCTTCGGGCGTATCGATAGTTAGTATTTCGATGGGTTCGCATTTTTGTCCGTCTATGGTTTTGAGGATAACGCGAGGTTTGCCTACTTGCAATTCGTAGCCCTCGCGGCGCATCGTTTCGATGAGTACAGATAGGTGCAATACGCCGCGCCCATAGACCATAAACGAGTCGGCACTACTGGTTTCTTGCACGCGCAAGGCTAAGTTTTTTTCTAACTCTTTGTAGAGGCGGTCGCGCAGGCGTTGCGAGGTGACAAATTTGCCTTCTTTGCCAAAAAACGGCGAGTCGTTGGTTGTAAACAACATGCTCATAGTTGGCTCGTCGATAGAGATGGGCGGCAATGGTTCGGGATTTTCGGCATCGGCAACGGTATCGCCTATGTCAAAACCATCAATGCCTGTTAGGGCGCACAAATCGCCACAATTGACCGAGTCGGTTTTTACTTTGCCCAAGCCGTCGAACAAAAATAGTTCTTTGATGCGGGCTTTTTCGATGCGTCCGTCTCGGCGGCAGAGCGATACGGCTTCGTTGGCGCGTAGCGTACCGCGCGACACACGCCCGATGGCTATCCGCCCGATGTAGTTAGAATAGTCGAGCGATGTAATTTGCAATTGTATCGTACCTTCGACGAACGGGGGAGATGGGATATTGGCGACAATCATATCCAAGAGCGGTGTTATGTCGTCGGTTTTTTTTGTCCAATGGTCGCTCATCCAGCCTTGTTTTGCCGAGCCGTAGGCGGTCGGGAAGTCCAATTGTTCTTCGGTGGCATCTAAATTGAACATCAATTCAAATACGGCATCGTGTACTTCGTCGGGTCGGCAGTTTTCTTTGTTCACCTTATTAATAACGACACTGGTTTCAGCCCCAGCGCAATGGCTTTCTGCAATACGTAGCGCGTTTGGGGCATAGGTCCTTCAAAGGCATCTACGAGCAGCAAGCAGCCGTCAGCCATATTGAGCACGCTCTACTTCGCCGCCAAAGTCGGCGCAGGTGTGTCAATGATGTTGATTTTGGTGCTTTGTAGTTGACCGATACGTTTTTGGCTAAGATAGTAATACCGCGCTCTCGTTCGAGGTCGTTGTTGTCTAAGATAAGCTCGCCGGTTTGTTCGTTTTCGCGAAACAGTCGGCATTGGTGCAAAATCTTATCTACCAAAGTAGTTTTGCCATGGTCGACGTGGGCGATGATGGCAATGTTTCTGATGTTTGTCAATGATTTATGGTTTGATGATTGTTTTTAATATTATTATTTAATTGTGGTTAATCGTTGCTGTTTTTGAGTATTTTTTCCACTTCGCTTAGGGGCATTTTGGTTATTTCGGCTATTTGTTCCGTAGAAATACCACTTTTCGACATACTACATATTATTTCTGCTCGTCCTTTTCCATTCCTTTTTCCATTCCCTTTTCCATTCCCTTTTCCATTCCTTTTCCATTCCTTTTCCATTCCTTTTGCTTCGGCTCTATCTATTCTGGCTCTTCCGTCTTCCTCGCGCATGAATGTGTAGTCGTAAGCGTCTAATTCTTTTTGTGTCCATGTGTGCATATTGGCTTGTTCATAAGCCGATATCAAGCCTGCATCGTCCGTATCGGGTATAAATGTTAAATCCTCGGCGTTTTTGATGAAAAAAATCCATTTTTCGGCGAGGGTTTTTAGGTCTTTCAGGCTCTTGCGAAATTTGGGTAGTTCTACAAAAGTGAATTCCATGTCTTTTATCGCTTGTTCGCCTGTTTCTACATCGAGTACTTGGTGGCGGCTAAGGTAGTGTGAGTTTTGGGTGAATTCAAAATCGAGTATGCCTACAAGAATAACGGGATAAAGTTTTCGGTAAAAATCGCTGCGTTTTATTTGGTCGGAATAGCTTTTCGAGGCATAGTAGAGTACTCGTTTTGGGAATCCTTCAAGGTCGCCCACTTGCATTTCGACAATATAACTTCGCCCCTGCTGGTCGCTGGCTTTTATATCTACTATAGTTATTTTACCCCTACTCAGTTTGGGAAACTGATATGGATTTAGTATATTTACGTCAATAATGCGTTGCTTGCCCTTGAAGTCGAGTATGGCATTGAGAAAGGAGATAAGCGTTTCCTTTCGATTTTCGTCACCAAAATCTTTGCGAAAGGCTATATCGTTTTTAACATCGGCAAATTGCATAGTAGTAATTTTTTAGGCGAAGTTAGCGTATTTGGGCTAAAAAGGCAACTTTTGGGTTATTTTCTTAGCGCGATTGTATTTTTTGTATTTAAAACTATTTGTATGATTCGTTGACTTTTTTAAAGATGGCTTTAATAATAGTGGGAAAAGCAGTTTTTAGTTGAAATTTAAAATTAAAAACAATGTGTAAATTTATGATTTACAGAATTTTAGGTTTAAGGTATTCTTGTAATTTGTGCCAATTTCACCTTTTGAACACTATGGTCTTACACTTAATCATTTAATTTCAATACTGCCAAAAACGCATGTTGCGGCACCTCGACTGTACCTATTTGTCGCATTTTTTTCTTGCCCTCTTTTTGTTTTTCTAATAGTTTGCGTTTGCGCGATATATCTCCGCCGTAGCATTTGGCGGTCACATCTTTGCGCATAGCGCTAATTGTTTCGCGAGCAATGACCTTAGCACCTATGGCGGCTTGTATGGCTACTACAAATTGTTGGCGGGGCAACAAATCTTTCAACTTTTCGCATAGTCTACGACCCAAGCCGTAGGCTTTGCTTCGGTGTATGAGTGCCGAGAAAGCGTCTACTTTTTCGCCGTTGAGCAAAATATCTAATTTGACCAAATCGGAGGCTTGGTAGCCCGTTATATGATAATCGAACGAGGCATAGCCGCGCGAAATAGATTTGAGGCGGTCATAAAAATCAAACACAATTTCGGCTAATGGCAATTCAAATGCCAGCTCGACGCGCGTAGGCGATAAGTAGTTTTGATTTTTGATTACGCCGCGTTTGTCTATGCAAAGCGATATGATAGGCCCTATATATTCGGGTTTGGTAATGATTTGTGCCTTGATAAATGGTTCTTCTATCGCGTCTAAAAGCGAAGGGTCGGGCATGTCGGCGGGGTTGTTCATCAGGGTTTTTCCGCCGTTCTTGCCTTTGGTATAGGCATAATACGATACGTTGGGTACGGTAGTAATGACCGACATATCAAATTCGCGTTCTAAGCGTTCTTGTATAATTTCTAAGTGCAACATACCCAAAAATCCGCAGCGAAAACCGAAGCCCAAGGCTAAGGAGGTTTCAGGCTCATAGACGAGCGAGGCATCGTTGAGCTGCAATTTTTCGAGTGAATCGCGCAGGTCTTCATAATCGTCGTTGTCGATAGGGTAGATACCTGCAAATACCATAGGCTTTACATCTTCAAAACCCTGAATAGCAGCATTGCAAGGGCGGGCGGCGGTGGTTATCGTATCGCCCACTTTGATTTCTTTGGCTTGTTTGATGCCCGTAATAATATAGCCCACGTTGCCCGTTCCTACAAGGGGGCTTTGGCTCCATATCGAAACGCAAAATACCTACTTCGTCGGCTTCGTATTCTTTGCCCGTGTTCACAAATTTGACTTTATCGCCTTTTTTAATGCTGCCATTCAAGATGCGAAAATAAGCAATGACCCCTCGAAACGAATTGAAAACCGAATCGAAGATGAGGGCTTGCAAGGGCGCGTCGGGGCTGCCTTTGGGGGCGGGTATCCGATTGACGATGGCATCAAAGATAGCGGGTACGCCTTGCCCTGTTTTGCCGCTTGCCTCCAAAATATCGGCGCGTTTGCAGCCCACCAACTCGATAATTTGGTCGGCTACTTCCTCTACCATCGCGCCTTCCATATCAATTTTATTGATGATAGGAATTATTTCTAAGTCGTTTTCGATGGCTAAGTAAAGGTTCGAAATAGTTTGGGCTTGTATGCCTTGTGTGGCATCTACGAGCAGCAAAGCCCCCTCGCAAGCAGCGATAGAGCGCGATACTTCGTAAGAAAAATCTACGTGGCCAGGTGTATCAATTAAATTGAAAACATACTTTTGCAAATCAGTATGTGTGTAATCCATCTGTATGGCATGGCTTTTTATCGTAATGCCACGTTCGCGCTCCAAATCCATATTATCTAACAATTGGGCTTGCATACGGCGTTCCGACACCGTTTTGGTATATTCCAGAAGGCGGTCGGCTAAGGTACTTTTGCCATGATCAATATGGGCGATGATGCAAAAGTTTCGGATATTCTTCATATAAAGTCAATAAGACCGCAAAGGTATGGTTTTTTGCGCACAAAATAGTGTATTGTTACCACTTAGTTGAACAAGCCCATTTTAGCACGCCCAAGCAGTAATTAAATGTAAAAATATGTAAAAATATATAATTCGTAAATGCTTGGCAAAATAGACAGCCTCAATTAAACCCACTACTTTATTTTTTGTCTAAATAGGTCATAATACCTCACATAAGAAGGGGTTAGCTTTTATAGGTAAACGCTTTAAAAAAGTGTAACTATTTAGCCTTGTAGGGGGAACTAATCGAATATGCAGCGATGTCGGGCATTATTAGATAAGTATTGCTCATTACCCCATACCCAAAACCCTATACCCTAAATAGCCACAAAAAAGTTAGATCTAGTTACACATTCGTGTAAATTTGTGTGATTTGCGGCATTTTTTTTGCATTTTATTTTTAATAATCAATTTGACTCTAATCCCGCTTGAAGCCATAATCGATAATTTTCGGACATGCCCCTGTCCATTCATTAGCCGAATATTCAGAACTAAGCCATAATAAACTGCATGAAACCATACTTATTACCCATCGTATTATGCGTACTATTGCTCAATAGTGCTTGTAATCCCAGCACCCGCATTCAGGTGTTGCAGCCCGCAGCGTTTGCTGTACCCGAACACATCAAAACCGTAGCCACCATCAACCGAAGCGTACCGCGCGAAACCTTGGGTAGTATCGTCGAGGGAGCATTGACGGGAGAAGGCATCTACCAAGACCGAGACGGCGCAATGCGAGCACTTACAGGGCTGACCGAAGCACTCACGCGCACGCCGCGTTTCAGCGTCAAAAGTTCGGGTATCGAATTTGAAGGCGGCGGCATACACGGAATGCCCTCACCTATTGCTTGGCAAGAAATAGAACGGCTATGCACCACATATAACGCCGATGCCGTAGCTGCCCTCGAAATGTACGATACCGATATACGCACCGATTTTATAACCCACGAAAAGAAAAATACCCCAAAAACAACTACCACCACCGCTACCACCAATACTACCACCACCAACAACAACAGTAGCGGAACACGACCCAACACCCAAACCACAGGCGGAACACGACCCAACACCGCCAGTTCTTCTACTACAACTACTAACACCAGTAGCACAACAAATAGCTCTAATAATACCAACAGCACAAATAAAAACGATACGAACCAATCTGACCGAGGCAGCACAACGGCATCGAGTACCATCGAATACGAAGCTACTATGTATAGCAGCGTAAAAATGGGTTGGCGACTATACGACCCCAAAAATAGGCGCATCATCGATGAATTTACGGTGAGCGAAGATAAAAAATGGAATGAACGCGCCGCTACCAAAGATGCCGTCCTACGCGAACTGCCCACACCACGCGAAGCCGTCAATGTCGTTAGCCAAAATGCAGGGGCTAAATATGGCTCGCGCATAGCTCCCACATGGGCATCGGTCGAGCGCGATTATTACAAAAAAGGCGGCGACCAAATGGAACGCGCCTACCGCCTTACACGAACCGCCAAATGGAAAGAAGCCGCCGCTATTTGGCAACCCCTCACCAAATCGCCCGACCAAAAATTGGCAAGTATGGCTTGCTACAATATGGCTATCGCTTGCGAAGTAGAAGGACAATTACAATCAGCCCGCGAATGGGCGATGCAAGCCTACGAACAACACAATAATAAACGCGGGCGCACCTATGCCAATTTATTGAGCCAACGCATCGAAACACAACGCCGTGTAAACGAACAAATGAAAGGAAGCGGGCGATAAATCCAATCATTAGCTCATATTATGCCATTATTACAGACAAAAACCGCTACTGCTATTTCAAAATAACGGTAGCGGTTGTGTTTGGCTAATAGGAGATGCTCTTAGTCGTGTTTCACGATTTTGCCACTAATAGTATGGTGTTGGGCATCGGTAATGCGCACCAAATAAATACCTGCACTGAGCGCGTCTAAGCGCGTGCGCGATACGCCTATGCCACTTGGTGCTACAGCTACCGATTGGGTTTGCAGCAATTTGCCCGTCAAATCGTAGAGTTGAATGGTAGCAAGACCTTCGGCGGCTGTAAAATGCAAATCTGTATAGCTATTGGCAGGTAAGGGTGAAATGCTCAATACCCCAGAGGCGGCTTGGTGGCGCGTGAGGGCTACTACCTTACCTATTACTTGGCTGATGCCGTTATTATCTGTTTGGCGCAAGCGGTAGTAGGATGTTCCATTGGGAGCTAAGCGGTCTAAATAGTTGTATTGTTGTTGGGCGAGTATCGTGCCTGCGCCTTGTAGGGTAGCAATAGCGGTAAATTGTTGTGCATCGGTGCTTCGTTCCAAAGTAAAATAGTCGTTGTCGGTTTCGGTGGCGGTTGCCCACGACAATTGATTGCCCGCTTCGATGCTTTTGCCGTCAAACGACAATAGTTCAACGGCAGTTTTGTAACATACAAAGGTATTGCCGCCGCTCGCAGCACAACCCAAGCCGTCGCTTGCACTGATGCTGTATTGCGAGACACCCGAACCCTCCTCAAAGCTAAACGTAACTGATTGCCCAGCTAATAAATTGCCGCTAAAATTGCCGCTTACCTCAAATAAAGCGGTGGGGTCGTAAGCAGACAGTCCGCCGCTAATGCTAATAGTGACGAAAAACGTACCAGTAGTTTGCCAATCGCAATATTCGTTGATTAATATTTGTACGGGCGGCAAAAACAAGACGGGCGTACCCGCTGCAACGCGCGTACAAGGGTCGTCTAACAAAGGTTCGTTGGCAGCATCGGGATAGGATACAATAGCAGATAAATAATAAGTCGTATTATATGCTCCGCCGTTTAAGTCGGCAAAGCTAAATATACCGCTTTGGTTGAGTGCCAATATATTGCCAGCGGTTGTGCTTGCTTCGGTATGAATAGCGTAGTATAGTTGTTGGTCGGGTTCTAAGATTTCGCCAACGGTTTGCGCCGATACAGTGCCGTCTGAGCATACGATTTGTAAGTCATCGGGCATGTCGCCTGCGTCGGGGTTGCACAAAGGCGCAAGCACAGCAATAGTAGCTATGCAGCCCCAACTATCGCTCATAGCACTAAGGGTAAAAAGTAGTGCCAATCCCGTTGCCCGTCAGTTCGAGGGGTAAGGCGTTAAAAGCCGTGCCGCTAAAATCGCCGCCGAGTGTATAGCTGCCGTCATCGCCGCTTACGACTATCGTAAAGGCAAATTCATCGCCATTGCCCGTAAAAACAGGGTCGGATATAATGCTTATTTCAGGCGTACCGTGTATCGTGACGGTAGCAGTGGCACTCGCAGGACATTCGCCGTTGAGCGTATAGTTAACGGTATAAGTACCAGCAGTTAAGCCTGCGGGATTGAACATGCCGCTTGCGTTGATGCCCGTACCCGACCAAGTGCCGCCTGCGGGCACTGCGCTTTGCTGTTCGGGCGCACCGCCTACGCATACATGCCCATCTGCGGCGGTGATGTTAGGTGGCATAGGAACATCAATAGTTTTGGTGAGCGTATCGCTGCCATTACACGAGCCCAATTTAGTGGCTATGAGCGTAACGGTATGCGTACCGCTATCAAAAATGACATCGATATTAGTGCCCGACCCCATATTAGTTCCATCAACTATCCATTCATAAGCCTCGGCGTTGGTGCTAATATTGGTGATGCTAAGTGCGCCGCCACCACAACCCAGCGGCGGGTAGACAAAATCGGCAGTAACGGGTGCTACATCAAAGTTAAATTTAATAGCTCCTAAATTACAATTATTGGCGTTGTTGGTCTGTGACCACGCGCCAGGGGTAGTCGGGAACAAATCGCTGCCGCCACAACGCGCGCAAACAGCTCGGTAAATCATGCTGTTTTTGTCAAATCGGCTCGTACCGCCATCTACGTGTTCGCCCGTGCCACCATTGGCACCGAAGAAAGTGGCATAATTGAGCGTAGCACCGTCGCCACCCAAGATACAGAAATAAAAGTCGTTGCCGTCAGTAGTGCTTTGGAAAGCGTCGGCAGTGATAGGCATATCAAAAGTGCCCGAACCCGCTGCACCGCTTAATCCGCCGCCCCAGCCCGACAAGTAAATTTGGTCGCATACATCGACTAAAAACGCAGTGGGCGATATGTTCGGGAATCCGTTGCCGTTGCCAATAACGGTAGAAAATTGGGTGATATTTAGGCTTGTATTTAGTTTATGGATAAATAAACCGCTGTTAGGGTTGTTATATATATCGCCTTCTATCGGATAGTCACCATCGGTTTGCCCCATGGCATATACAAAGTCTTGGTCGCGGTTGAGTTCGATAAAATATACTTGGTCGTAGCCCGATGTGCCCATAAAAGTAGATGCAAGCAGGGTACTGCCGTCATTGCTTAGTTTGGCGATAAAACCATCGGCAATACCGCCGCCGTAGTTTTCATGCAAACTGCCGTCGGTAATCGGGAAGTCGTCGCTTACTGTTCCGCCTGCTACATATACGTTGCCGTTATCGTCTATTTTGACCGAGTAGGCAGCGTCGTCGTTGCTACCGCTTAGGAAAGTACCCCAAATGAGTTGGCTAAGGTCGGGCGATAGTTTGACCACGCAAGCCTCTTGGCTGCCAAGCGGGGTGATAGAGTATGCGCCCTCAGTGACGGGATAATCGGGCGAGCGTGTCGAGGTGGCTAAGTAAATAAATCCTGCATCGTCGAGGTTTACTTCGCCGCGCCCTTCGTCGGCGTAGTTATGTTTGAGGGTCGAAGTTGGTGTGAGCAAACCGTCATTGTCAATACCGCCCAAAAATGTAGAGCCGACGAGTGCTGTGCCGTCAGCGGCTAATTTGCTCACTATTACGTCCGTACCTTCGTTGAACGATATAGAATTGATGGTGACAGGCGTACCGCCATCAAAATTATCGTCGTAGGCGTTGGCGGTAGTCGGATAATCGTCAGACCCCGTACTGCCATATATAATCAGATTGCCATCTATATCTACGATAAGACTTTGGGGTATTTCGTTCCCCAAACTACCGCCAATATAGGTCGAATAGACGAGGCTCGCACCGTCGGGCGCAAATTTGGTAATGCCTATATCGGTTGGCCCGTAGGACAATGCTTCGCCGCCCGCAAAAAATTGTTGGAATGCGCCGTCGGTGACGGGGTAGCCATCGGCAAAAAATACTGCACCGCCTGCAAATAAATGTCCTTCGTTGTCATAAGTGGCAGTAAAACCCCAATTGTCGGTAAACGAACCCGTATAGGTGGCAAAAACGATAAAGGGGTCGATAATGAGCTGGCGATTGGAGTCATATCCGTTAGGGAATTGGAACGATACCGTACTGCCATTGAGTACAAACTCACAAGCTACCGCTACGGCTTGCCCATTATCATTGATTTGGTAGGCGTATGGGTGTTGTTCGATGAGCGTATTGACCGACGTACTGATGTGCAAATCGCCATTTAGGAGGCTGATGCCGTCGATATGCTCATAGGTAAGGCTGATTTGAGTGGGGTCGGCATTAGGAGCAACGATAAAATCGTATTTGATGCCGTTGTTGCTCCCATATAGGCTTAGGTCTATGCCCGAATATAGATTTTGGTACTGCGTATGCCTATAAAGTTGCACGTACGATGCCCACTGCGAAGGGTCATTGCCGAGATAATAATTGTAATAGTGTGGTACGGCGCAATCGGCAGCTATGACAGGTGCTTCGTTGGCATTATCAAAATGCACATTAAAAGTATGGCTGTCCAATACATAATAATCGAGCGGTAAGTTGGAATGGTGGCTTTCGTGTACCGCATCTACATCATCAGGCGACATAAGCCAATAGCGCAAACGGTCGTTTTCGAGATAAAGGCGGGCGACGTTCATCTCTACGGAATACTGCACTTGTTCGGGCAGTTGACCCTTGTTTTCGATAAACAATAATTTGCTGGGAGGCAAATTGTCTTCGCAATCGGCATGTAGGACGAGGGGCGCACAAATACTAACCAATAGGGCTATCCCTATAAAGAAACGGAATAATGATGTATTCATAACGATTATTGTGATTTTAGGGTGTTTATGGAATAGAGTGTCGCCGCCGCCGAGAAGCGTTTGTTTAGCATGAGGCAAAAGTAATGATTACGCACTTAATTATCATCTAAATGTCGTAGAAAATGTCTAATAGAGCCTATTTTTTCAGCTTAATGCCATAAAATATCCTAAGAACACCCTTTTTCCTTATCTTTGACCTATGCAGTTGTATGAAATGATTGCCTTGCCGTTCTATTTGGCAGTATTGAGCCTCTTAGGGCTGATATTGCGCGAATGGCGGTATAGGGGTGCGGACTGTGCGGTGTATTGATGCCCGCACTATGGGCGCATTTTATCGGTGTATTGGCTTTTGATGCCGTATATGTGTTTTATTACGGCGGTGGCGATACGACTACTTATCACGCAGGAGCCACTATTATACGCCAAACCCTGACCGAAAATAACGGATTGGGCTGGCAACTGATGACCATGCCCGCTGGCGAGCGCACCCTCCAAACTGCACCTATCATCGACCGGATAGGCGGCTATTACGAGGCTGCCAATACTCTGATAGTGATGCGCATTGCCGCCATAGCCCAATTATTTACGTTGGGCAGTTTTTGGCTCAGTTCGCTGTTGTTTTCGGTTTTATCATTTTTGGGCTTATGGGCATTGTTTCGCGTGATGCTCGACCTTTACCCACGCCTACTGCGCCATATAGCCTTGGCAGTTTTATTTGTGCCCTCCGTTATTTTTTGGGGTACGGGCATCATGAAGGATACCTTATCTATCGCATTTTTAGGCTTTTTGGTGTATGGCGTATACCACTTATTCATTAAGCGCGACCAAGTAATATTGCCCTTGTTGCTCATACCTATATCGCTCTACATCGTTCTATCGACCAAAGCCTATATTGTAGTGGGTTTTGCGCCTGCGGTGATATATTGGATAGTGGCACATGGCTTGTCGAGCATCGGTCAGGGGCAATTGCGGGCTTTGACGCGCTTTTCGATAGCCGTATTTGTAGGGTTTGTCATCTATTGGCAACGCAACCAAATATGGTCATTAGGCGATAGGGTAGTGCAACAATTTGTACAATTAGCTATTAGTTTTCAGGGTTGGCACGGATTTATTACCGAAACATTGGAGCGGTCGTCGGGCTATTCGTTGGGCGATATCGAATTTACGCCCTTGGGTATTTTGAAAAAAATGCCTGCCTCGGTCAATGCCACTCTATTCCGACCCTATTTTTACGAAGCCAACAGCCCCGTCATGCTATTGTCGGCTGTCGAAAGCAGTGCTTTGCTTTTGGGGTCGCTCTATGTATGGCTGCGAGCAGGCATTTGGCGCACTTGGCGGCTGATAGCCCGAGACCATTTTGCCGTATTTTGCCTATTGTTTAGCGTATTGTTTGCCTTTGCCGTAGGGTTTGCAAGCTATAATTTTGGGGCATTAGTGCGCTATAAAATACCTTGTATGCCGTTTTACATAGCCCTACTTTTTATCGTATGGCATAGGCATAAAGAAGATGTAGCCTTGCGAAAGTAAAGCGGTGCTTGCCTAATTTTGAATGGCTATTTTGATAACTTAATCGATATTTTTTGTTGGTATGCAGCAAATACTCACTATTTGGGTAGCGCGCGATTTAATGCTAAGTAATTCACGCCACTTCGTTTAAAAAGCGGCATATTGCTTGCAATAATAATATAACACCTACTTTGATATAGCCGAAGTAGGTATTATATTCATGCTTCGTTGTATCATGGTTTAATAAGGCTGATTTGGCACGAAAATTGCCACATTAACCTTGATGATATTGATTTTATTAGATGATAAAAATTTAAATGCGAATAAATGATGATTATTGAATATAAAATTATATATTATTTTTAATAGAAAAATATAATTAAATTATAAAATAAAAAACAATGTTAAATCATTTTAATTTATGTTAAAGTATAAACAATTGCAAAATTTCAATCTTATTAATAGCTTGCGAAATTCGCATCTCGCGCTATTAATAATGAGTGCCATGTTCTTGCTATGCTTGGGGAATGATGCCAATGCGCAAATAACCATCAACAAATCGGTTAATGTGTCCACTGCATACGTGGGCAACACGGTTACATATACCATACAGTATAGCTACCTGAGTACTACCGACCCCTTTTTGCTCAATGCCTCCATTACCGACCAAGTTCCAACGGGGCTACAAAATGTTGCTGTTAGCAGCGCACTTGGTACCATCAATTTTAACCCGGTTACCAATATGGCTACGATTAGTTTTGGCGACTTACCTGCGGGTACCACAGGCGATGTAGTTATTACAGGGGTAGTAGCCACATCGGCCCCGCCCAACTCAGTATTGACTAATCAGGCAACACTGAGCGGTACCAATGGCTCAGCAACAAGCAACCAAGTACAAACAACTGTATTGGCATCCGCAGGTGTTTCTATGTATAAACTGCTGATGTCACCTGGCATGGAAAACCAACTTAGTACCCTAATACAAGGCGAGAGTGCCTCTTATGGCTTTTTTATTGCAAACGGTGGCAATACCCCATTGAGTAATGCTTGTTTTTCTGATGCATTACCCAACCCCGACAAGTTGGTAGTAACAAGTATAGGAACCGGCGTTTGGAACAATCCTGGTTCATTAACTACTGCCAATATAGAGTACACCACCAACTTAAATGGTGCTTGGACACCCCTTAGTGGCTCGCCCTTCAATGTCAATGTAAATAGTGTTGTTACACCGTCATTAGCATCGGGCGAATATATTACGCAAGTTCGTTGGTGTTTCAATGGCGATATGCCCGTAGGTATGGGGCAGGGTACTCCTGCGCCACGAATTAACATTACTGCCGCTGCCGATACTCCATTAGGCGATAAAACAAATTGTATTAATTTTGTAGCTACTGGAGTAAATGTTCTAGCTTGCGTTGATTTTGAGGTAATAGAAACTATCACTACTTCTGTTCCTGGTGTCAATAAATACGGGTCCGCGTACAGCCTTGCAATTAGGGCAAAATATAGATTTTATCTTAGAGATAGAAAATGATATTAGTGCCGTACAACCTATGCAAGACGCTATTATATATGATTTATTCCCTAATACGATTTTTGAATACTTATCTTGGAACTATATATATGGCAATTATACCGGAACACCCCCTGTTTTCACACATATACCCAATTATCGAACTATATTTGGCGTGCCCCACGACCTTTTGAAATGGGAATTTCCCGATGACTTTGCTATCGGCGAAGATATAACTATGCAGGTTAACTTTAAGGTAAAAGAAACTGCTACCCCAGGCCAAGCTACTAATAGACCCTACATAACATCAAGCAACAGTACGCCTGGTGTATGTGGGTTTGCCGGATTCGCCCCAAGCGACCAATTTGATGTTGACAATGATGGGAATACAAGCGAGGAGATTTGTAACCACGACGCTAACGTTTTTATCAATTCATCTGCCCTCCTCACCTCCGAAAAATTAGTGAAAGGACAATTAGATGCCGTATATAGCAAATATCCTCTTTATGGCTATACCGTTCCTGGTGGTTTAGCCGATTACCGCCTGCGCGTACGCAACGAGGGTAATATACCTATGACCGATATCTTGGTTATTGATATTCTGCCTTGGATAGGCGACGTGGGAGTACTCGACCCCCAAACCCGCGATACCGATTGGCGCCCCAACCTTGCCGGTCCCGTAACTCCTCCCACAGGCGTAACGGTTTATTATAGTACCGAAAATAACCCCTGTCGAAGCGAATTAGGCTATTCGCCCGGCGGCTGTACCGGACCAACTTGGTCTCTAACGCCGCCAATCGACATTACAACAGTGCAATCCCTCAAATTTGACTTTGGCAGTATTGTATTACAACCAGGCGATTCGCTTATTTTGGCTTGGCCCATGCGTGCGCCGGTCAATGCACCTACCAATAACGAAATAGCTTGGAACTCTTTCGGATACATCGGCACTCGAACCGATAATAACCAAACGCTTCTGCCCTCCGAACCGCTAAAAGTGGGTATCGTGGTGCAACCCTTAGACCCTGCTATCTATGGCGATTACGTTTGGCTCGATATCGACCAAGACGGTATAAAGACGGTGGCGAGTCGGGCATTTCGGGTGTGCGCGTTGATTTGGCCTAAAAGACAACGGCGACGGTATCTCTAATCCACTGACCGACCTGTGGGTGGGCTTTACCATTACAGATGGCGGAGGCTACTACCTATTTCCTAACTTGCCCCCTGGCGATTATTTTGCCGTCTTTTCCGTCCCTGCGGGCTATGCCGTATCGCCCACTGACCAAGGAGGCAACGACGCTGTGGATAGTGAAGGCGTAATAACACCGATTACCAACCTCATCTCGACCGAAGATGACCGTACTTGGGATTTGGGTATTTACTTATCCTCTGTTTGTGATGTAGAGATTAACAGCTATACCATTAGCCCTTGTGTCTGGACGGGTTCCGCCAGCGAAGTAACGGTCAATGTATTTGTTACCTGGGCAAACGCGCCCGCAGGCGAAAATATTACCGTAACGCTCAACGGCAATACGCAAACAATTAATGTGAGCGGCGGTGCTACTTCGCCCGCAATGGTATCGTTTACCATGCCTGCCAATAATACTGATTACACAATTGTTGCAGCATTCAACGGTACGAGTTCTTGTAGCGATAGCCAAGTAATACATACCCCCCTACCTTGCCAACCTAATGTTTGTGTCTTAAATATCGATGCGGTCAATGTAGGTGCTTGTAATAATGGCAGCGCAACATTAGACGTTGTAGTTTCCTGGTCGGGTAATCCCGCTGGTGAGAACATAGAGGTAACGGCAAATGCTCAAACGCAAACGATCAATGTAGTTGGCGGTGTATTATCTCCCGCTACGCTTAGCTTTACCGTACCCGCCGACGGCAGCACTAATAACCCTATTATTGCCGAATTTGTCACTACGAGTACTTGTAGCGATAGCGATAGCTATAATGCACCTACTTGCACATTACCCTGCACCCTCACCGTAGATAGTGCTACCCCCACCGCTTGCGACCCCGCCGACAATACCTACGATTTAGCGGTAACAGTATCGTATGCCAACCCACCCGCAGGCGATATTACAATAAACGTAGGTGGTACAAACCATACCTTTACCCCCGACAGCGCAGCCCCGATACTTATACAATAAGCAACCTATCATCGAACGGCACACAAGACATAGACGTATCAGCTACTTTTGTAGGAGATAACGCTTGTACGCATACTTTAACAGATGCTTATGACGCACCCGCGAGTTGCGCTACAAACTGTACTCCTGGCTTAATTTGGGTAATAGACGAGGATGCAGCCAACCCGCCCACCCACCTTCACCTATGGTCTTTTGCCAACTACAACGATCCAACAAATACAGCCACTGACTATGGTCTGATAAGATGGGTCGATGGCTCGAACAATACCATTACCGTTGGCGAGGCGGGCGATATTGAGTCGATGGCAATGAATATGGCTACCAACGAAATATATTTTACTTCCGCAGGCGATGTAAACGGTGGTCCCGGCGGACAAGCATTGTGGCGATACGATGCCGATGATGCCCCAGCCAATATTGGCAATATCGTAGCAGAACTAATTGGGCACTTGGATATTCCAGGTAAAAGTGAGAATATGGCCTACGATCCTGTAAACAATAGATTATATATGGTAAAAAATATAGGAGATAATAGCAATAGTAATACTGACCCAGATAAATTAGTGTATATAGATATAAATGCACTAAACCCTAACCCGATGCTCATAACTTCGATAACCGAAGTCGGTGTTATACAAGGTATGGGTGAGTCGTGTGGATATGGCGATGGTATGGATTTTAACGCCAATTTCACTAAATTATTTCTTGTTGATGGCAATGATGATCATTATATGAACTAAGCCCTTCTACTGCCGCTATTACTTCTGTTTTGGACAATAATATTCCAGGTGGTATTAGCCCAAGTGCCGACGTAGAAACGGTAATGTGGGATCCAACTGCCAATATATTAGTAGGAGTTGATAATCAAGGGCATAATTTTGTTCATCTAACTTTGAATTCAAATGGCGACAATATCCCATTGGGTACATTTTTGCCAGGAACACCTGGTCTGCCAACGAGTCCCGCTGCAGACTTTGAGGGTTCAGCCATGGGTTTATCGTGTCCGATGTGTCTCATTGATTTGTCGGCAAACCCTGGCACTTGTGACCCTCTAAACAACCAATACGCTATTACAGGAACATTGATTTTTAACTATCCGCCCAGTACTGGTACGCTAACTGTAAGCGTATCGGGCGGCGGAAGCCAAGTGTTTAATGCGCCATTCACGAGCCCCCAGCCTTACGCTATTAACGGACTAACAGCAGATGGAGCATTGCATACAGTAACGGCTGTATTTAGTGCAGAAACAGCCTGCACTAATAGTACTGATTATACGGCACCAGTATCTTGTGTGGCAACTTGCAACCTCACAGCCTCGGCAAGCGGTACAAACGTACTTTGCAACGGCGGCGCAGACGGCACAGCCAGCGCGAGCGCGACAGGCAACACAGGTGCAGTAACTTACTTGTGGAGCAATGGCGGGACAACTGCCAGCATCAGCAGTTTGACAGCGGGCACATATAGCGTTACGATTACCGAGACACCTACTTGTACGGCAGTAGCGAGCTATACCGTCACCGAACCCTCGGCGGCATTAGATGCTACATGCAGCAAAACGGACGTAACGACCAACGGCGGCGCAGATGGCACAGCGAGCGTATCAGCGAGCGGCGGCACAAGTCCCTACACTTATTTGTGGAATACGGGCGCAACTACTCAAAGCATTAGCGGCTTGGTAGCAGGCACATACAGCGTAACGGTCACCGATGCCAACGGCTGTACGGACGAATGTACTACGACTGTTCAAGAGCCGGGTTGTAACCTCACAGCCCTCGGCAAGCGGTACAAACGTACTTTACGCGGCGGCGCAGACGGCACAGCCAGCGCGAGCGCGACAGGCAACTTGGGTGCAGTAACTTACTTGTGGAGCAACGGCGCAACGACTCAAAACGTCAATAGTTTAACGGCAGGCACATATAGCGTAACCATTACGGAAACGCCTACTTGTACGGCAGTAGCGAGCTATACCGTCACCGAACCCTCGGCGGCATTAGATGCTACATGCAGCAAAACAGACGTAACGACCAACGGCGGCGCAGACGGCACAGCGAGCGTATCAGCGAGCGGCGGCACAAGCCCCTACACTTACTTGTGGAACACAGGCGCGACTACTCAAAGCATTAGCGGCTTGGTAGCAGGCACATACAGCGTAACGGTCACCGATGCCAACGGCTGTACGGACGAATGTACTACGACCGTTCAAGAGCCGGGTTGCAACCTCACAGCATCGGCAAGCGGTACAAACGTACTTTGCGCGGCGGCGCAGACGGCACAGCCAGCGCAGGCGCGACAGGCAACTTGGGTGCAGTAACTTACTTGTGGAGCAACGGCGCAACGACTCAAAACGTCAATAGTTTAACGGCAGGCACATATAGCGTAACCATTACGGAAACGCCTACTTGTACGGCAGTAGCGAGCTATACCGTCACCGAACCCTCGGCGGCATTAGACGCTACATGCAGCAAAACAGACGTAACCACGAATGGCGGCGCAGATGGCACGGCGAGCATATCGGCGAGCGGCGGCACAAGTCCCTACACTTATTTGTGGAACACAGGCGCGACTACATCGAGCATCAGCGGCTTGGTAGCAGGCACATACAGCGTAACTGTCACCGATGCCAACGGCTGTACGGACGAATGTACTACGACCGTTCAAGAGCCGGGTTGTAACCTCACAGCCTCGGCAAGCGGTACAAACGTACTTTGCAACGGCGGCGCAGACGGCACAGCCAGCGCAACAGCAAGCGGCAACACAGGTGCAGTAACTTACTTGTGGAGCAACGGCGCAACGACTCAAAACATCAATAGTTTAACAGCAGGCACATATAGCGTTACGATTACCGAAACGCCTACTTGTACGGCAGTAGCGAGCTATACCGTCACCGAACCATCGGCGGCATTAGACGCTACATGCAGCAAAACAGACGTAACGACCAACGGCGGCGCAGACGGCACAGCGAGCGTATCAGCGAGCGGCGGCACAAGTCCCTACACTTATTTGTGGAATACGGGCGCGACTACTCAAAGCATTAGCGGCTTGGTAGCAGGCACATACAGCGTCACCGTCACCGATGCCAACGGCTGTACGGACGAATGTACTACGACCGTTCAAGAGGCGGGTTGTAACCTCACAGCCTCGGCAAGCGGTACAAATGTCCTTTACGCGGCGGCGCAGACGGCACAGCCAGCGCAACAGCCAGCGGCAACTTGGGTGCAGTAACTTACTTGTGGAGCAATGGCGCAACGACTCAAAACGTCAATAGTTTAGCAGCAGGTACATACAGCGTTACGATTACCGAAACGCCTACTTGTACGGCAGTAGCGAGCTATACCGTCACCGAACCCTCGGCGGCATTAGACGCTACATGCAGCAAAACAGATGTAACGACCAACGGCGGCGCAGATGGTACGGCGAGCGTATCGGCGAGCGGCGGCACAAGTCCCTACACTTATTTGTGGAATACAGGCGCAACGACTGCCAGCATTAGCGGTCTAACAGCAGGCACATACAGTGTAACTGTCACCGATGCCAATGGCTGTAGCGATGCTTGTACTACAGTAATTAATGCGCCTAATGCACCGCCTAATTTGTCTTTGACCAAAACGGCACCCTGCTTGGGTACTAATGGTGGTACGATAACCTTTACTCTAACGGTAGAGAACATAGGTGCAACCGATGCAACGGGCGTGGTGGTTACTGACGATTTGATTGTCGCTGGTTTGACCTATGTGAGCCACACACCTTCGTCCATTACGTATAATGCCGCAGCTAATACGTTTGCAGTTGGTACGGTGCCTGCCAATAGTAGTGTCTCATTTGATATAACGGTACAGATTCCTGCCACAGGCTACTATTTCTGCAACGATGCGGCAATTACATTCTTGAACGAACAAGATTTTTCTTCGGGTAATGATGCGGCACGTGCATGCTTTACAACTCCTGCAACTATCTGCCCTGGTCAGACCTTTACGCTTAGTGTTGATGCGTCTTATACCAATGTCTTGTGGTTCAAAGATGGCAATGCTACACCTGTTGGTTCGGGTAATACCTACGTAGCCACAAGCGAGGGTAGCTATACTTGGACAGCAACGGAGCAATCTTGCCCACAAGGCGGTTGTTGCCCATTCATAATAACATTGGGTGATTGCTGCCCTATTCCTATATGCTTACCCATTACCATTAAGCGAGTGCAGCCATAATCCATAGGGTATTAATTGCCCATTCCATCTCGGTAACTCTTGTTTCGTGCAAGAGTTGCCGAGATTTTTTTTGCGCTATACGGCTAATTTTGATATTGTTTTGTTGTGGGTACTTTGCGCCAAGCCGAGATAATATTTGCTTTGAGAGAAAAGTACGTATCTAAATAGAGCCTCCTGAAAAAGCCAATTTATTATTGTAAATTATTGATAATCAGCAAATTATATCTTGCGCAAGTTTCCCATCTTTGAGGGGGTTGGGGGAGTTTTTAAACTAATATCTCAATTATCTAACGCTATTTCGTAACTATTTAGGTATTGCGCCCCTCTATTCTAATTTATGTTTGTAGGTCGCATTCATTCCCCACAGATATAATGTTAAATGCCATACCTACGGCATTCTAAGAATCGTACTTGCTATATGCTACTAATATAACATGCCTACGGCATTTTAAGAAGTGGTTAAGGTGTAATCTCTGCAACGCTCAAATTTAAGGCTAAATCTTCGATTTCTTACTTTTGCAGGAAATCTAATGAATAGCCTAGTGGCGAAGTTGCCTAAATAGTTACGCTATTTCCTAAGTCCTAACACTTGAGAATAGATACACAGCATACTCAAAATTAGAAAATCCGACCATTAGTTAGCATTTAGAATAGTGTTTGTAAGCCATTGAAGTGGCTTGTTCTATTCAAGCATTAATTTTTATAGCCCACGATTTAAATCGTGGGCTATGGATAGAATTTGGGTCAAATGGAATATTTTACCTATTTTTCCTGATGGCGGGGGGCTACTGCTTACTTGGCATTGCGGATAGCTATATAGCGGGCGGCAACGGTGCATAGTTCGGTGAAAGCGGTAGCGGCGGGCGAGTCGTCCAAGACGGCGGGCACACCTATATCGCCACCTTCGCGTATAGCCTCTACGATGGGTATTTGCCCTAATAGAGGTACGTTATAGGTATCGGCGAGGTCTTTGCCTCCATCTTTGCCAAATAAGTAATAGCGGCGGTCGGGTAGGTCGGGGGGCGTGAAATAGGCCATATTTTCGACAATACCCAATACGGGCACACCTATTTGGGGCAATCTAAACATGCCAATAGCGCGTACTACATCGGCTTTTGCTACTTCTTGGGGCGTGGTGACAACTATTGCTCCTGTGAGCGGTACTGTTTGGACTAAGGTAAGGTGTATATCGCCTGTGCCGGGTGGTAGGTCTATAATCATATAGTCCAATTCGCCCCAATTAGCATCGGTAATCAATTGTTGCAATGCCCGCGATGCCATAGGACCCCGCCATACGACCGCTTGCGTTTCGTCGGACAAGAAGCCGATAGATAATGTTTTTACGCCATATTGCTGTAGAGGTACTATTTTTTGCCCGTCGGGTGTATCGACTACGGATGGGCGCTCGCGGCGCAGATTGAGCATAACGGGTATTGATGGTCCGTAGATGTCGGCATCTATCAAGCCTACTGTCGAGCCTTGTTGTGCCAATCCTATTGCTAGATTGACAGCTACGGTTGATTTGCCTACGCCGCCCTTGCCCGATGCAACGGCAATAATATTTTTGACGTGTGGCAATATACCACTTGCATCTTTGCGGCGTGTGGTTACTTGGGCATCTAAATCTATCTCGACGGATATGTCAGCACTGATAAAATGGTGTATGGCATTGATACAAGCCTGTTTGATTTGGTCTTTGAGCGGGCAGGCGGGGGTAGTGAGCGTGAGCCTAAAACGAAGTGTATTGCCGTCAATGGCTATACGGTCTATCATTTTGAGGGTAACGAGGTCTTTGCCTAAGTCGGGGTCATCGACGTAGCTGAGGGCATCTAATACGGCGGCTTCGGTAAGTTGAGGCATGGTTTGCGCTGTGGTACTTAATTGTTGGGGATAAATGGGTTGGCTATTTGGCGTGCCGCCCGTTTATCAACAAGTAAAAAATGCAAAAGTTCATGGCGAATAAATATTCTATAGCTTGACGTTTTTTTAGGCAGAGAATTGCTATCTATAATTGTGCATGTATCTGCGAACAAATAGATGGAAATATACTGTGTTTGCTTCTTACTCAAAACGCAATCCATAATTGCTTGTACGCTTTGCTATGCTTGCATAAATTCGTACACAAGGATATTACTTGTGGTTTTAGCTTATTCAAGCCTTTGATTGGCAATAGCTTGCCTATGGATAAAATAATGTTTTGAACGTAACACTTTTGTCATAATAACGTAATTTTGCTTTCACAAACTCCCCCCAAGAAATAAGTAGTTTTTTGCTTATTGCGGTTATTGGCAACGAAATACCATTTTTGCACATTTGGGCAAGTTCGACAAACAAATACATTTTATTTTTTTGATTATTTAAAAATTATTATAATAGTCGACATATCACTACATTCATCATGAGACTCTTACTACAACCCTTGCGGGCATTGCTCCTCGGTCTGATTCTTGCCCTCGGTACAATTCCAAGTACCGAACTTTGTGCCCAATTACCTGCCCAATTTACCGACGAATTGGTACATAACCAATTTTCTGATGTGGTTGGACTTACTTTCGACAACAACGGGCGCATATTTATGTGGCGCAAAAGCGGACGTGTGCATATATACGACCCCGCTACAGCGCAAACTACCTTGCTGCTCGACATCAGCGAAGAGGTAGGCGACTGGCGCGACCATGGCTTGTTGGGTTTTGCCCTCGACCCCAATTTTCTGACCAATGGTTATTTTTACCTCCACTATGCCGTTGATAGGCACCATTTATTACATTATGGTACATCTAACTACAATGCAGCCACCAATACGTACTATGCTGCTACTATCATGCGTGTAACACGGTACACGGCAAACCCCGCTACGGGATTCGGTACGACTGTGCCGGGTAGCCGCTTCATTTTATTGGGCGAGACCAAAGAAACGGGCACACCGCTATTGCACGAGTCACACAGCACAGGGTCGCTTTTATTTGGGCGCGACGGCACTTTGCTCGTAGCCACAGGCGATGCCGCCAGCTACAACAACGTCGATACGGGTAGTAGCTCCGATACCTATTGGTCGCAGGCATTGACCGATGGCATACTCAAACCCAAGGAAAATATAGGGGCATTGCGCTCGCAATTGATTGATTGCCACAATGGAAAAATTTTGCGTTTGGACCCGCTTACGGGCAACGGCGTGCCGAGTAATCCTTATTATGATGCAGCATCGCCCCGCGCCCCGCGCTCGCGCGTATGGGCTTTGGGTTTGCGCAATCCTTTCCGCTGTGCTATACGCCCTAATACGGGTAGCACCAACCCTGCCAACGGCAACCCAGGCACCATCTGCGCTGCTGACGTGGGCTGGACGCAGTGGGAAGACCTGCATATCATCACCACTCCCGCTCAGAACTGCGGTTGGCCCCTCTACGAAGGTTTAGAAGCCCATAGCGGCTATCAAGGTCCCAACGTGCAAAACCAAGACGCGCCGAATCCCTTGTTTGGTACAGGCAGTTGTGTGCGCCAATACTATTATTTTAAGGAACTTATCAAGCAACCCGTAGCAGCGGGTTCGCCGTCGTTTCCCAACCCTTGCAATTCGAGCCAACAAATTACTAATGTACCCAAATTTATCCACTCGCGTCCTATTATAGATTGGCAACATGGTGTAAATATGGCGCGGACGGGCACGTTTAGCGGCAATAATGCGGCTACGGTAGCCCTCAACAATGCTGCTTCGCCCATACAAGGTCCGCTATTTCAGGGCAATGCCGCTGTCGGTGGGGCTTGGTATATGGGCAATAATTTTCCGACATCGTACCAGAACTCGTATTTCCAAGCCGATTATGGCGGAAAGTGGATTCGGAATATCACATTCAATGCTGCGGGGCAAGCGCAAACAGTATCGAACTTTTATAGCACCACCAACAAAATTTTTGTCGATGTAGAGATGCACCCCAGCAATGGTTATCTCTATTATGTCAATTATTATCCCAACGAAGTGCGCCGAATCCGTTATACGGGAGTCGTCAATCAACCGCCCGACGCGGTGGCATCTGCCAATCCCACAAGTGGAAACAGCCCCTTAACCGTCCAATTTCAGGGTAGCAACTCGACCGACCCCGAAGGGTCTGCGCTCACCTACCTTTGGACTTTCGGTGACGGGGGCACCTCTACACTTGCCAATCCGACGCGCACCTTTACGGCAAGTGGCGGAACGACCTATACGGTCAAATTGCGCGTGACCGACAACGTGGGGCTTAAAGATTCAACTACGCTCACTATCAGCCTCAACAATACTGCCCCTAATGTCCAAATCAATTTGATGGATAACGATTATTACTCCATGACCTCCAATACTATGCTCAATCTGACGGCTAATGTGAGCGACGCGGAACACAGCAACGGACAATTGACCTATCAATGGCAGACCATCTTGCTGCATGATGTGCATTTTCATATTGAAGAAACCTTTACGACTACTACTGCAACCGCAACCTTAACGCCCAACGGCTGCAACGGCGAATGGTATAATTATCTCATCGTGCTGCGTGTAACTGACCCATTGGGGCTGGTAGGCATCGATTCGGTGCGCTTGCAGCCCAATTGCGCTCCTATTGGTGCAACGTATTGTGACGCGCAAGCCTTAACGCCTTGGTTTGAGTGGATTGCGGGCGTGCAATTAGGCACTATTAATAATACGTCGGGCAAATGGTATTATAGCAGTTTCTTGACCCTCAATACTAACTTGAGTAAAGGGCAAAGCTATCCTATCACTTTGACGGGCGATAATTCATGGGAGACTAATCCCGAATATTGGCGGGTATGGATAGATTTTAACAAAGATGGCTTTTTCGACGATAATACCGAGCGTGTATTGCAAGCCAATTCGCCTGCCCCGCCCCCTGGCGGCACACCCGCGCCAATTGTTCAGAATATCAATATCCCAACTACCGCCTTGACGGGTGCTACCCGTATGAGAGTGATAATGAAACGCGGCGCGTACCCAATTCCTTGCGAACAAATTCCGTTTGGAGAGGTAGAGGACTATGCCGTAACTATTGTAGCAGCGGGAGGTATTCCGCTTAATATCAATATTAGCACCTCGCAGCCGCTTTGTTATGGCACTAATGGTGCGGCGAGTGTCAATATAACGAGTGGTACGCCGCCCTTTACCTACGCATGGAGTAGCGGGCAAACAACTGCTACTGCCAACAACTTGCCTGCGGGCGCTTATACCGTCACCGTCACATCGGCATCGGGCGCGGTAGCCAATCTTTGGCAGTTATTACTGCTCCCGAACAATTATTTGCCAATGTAGCCGTGCAAAATGCCACTACAACTACCTCTAATAATGGTTCGTGTGCAGCAAATCCGGCAGGTGGAACTGCGCCGTATAGCTATATTTGGAATACGGGTAGCTCGGCGGCAAGCATTATCAATTTGCCTACGGGTACTTATAGCGTTACTATAAGCGATGCCTTGGGTTGTGCCGCCACTCAAAGCGTAACCGTATCGGCGGGCAGTAGTGGTACGCCTACCTATTGCGCATCAAGTTCGGCATTTCGCCTTGGCACGATTGGATTGCGGGCGTGCAAATAGGCACTATCAATAATACATCGGGCAAATCGTATTATAGCAATTATACCGCACAAGCCGCTACCCTCAATGTGAGCGGCAGCTATATCATTAGCCTCAGCGCGGGGTCGAGTTGGACGACCTACCAAGAGAATTGGCGCGTATGGATAGATTTTAACAAAGATGGCGTATTCCAAGACCCCGCCGAGCGCGTATTGCAAGTAGCCGTGCCCGCACCACCCGATGGCACCGAGATAAACCCCAGTTCCCATACCCTAAACATACCCGCCACTGCTGCCACGGGTACTACCCGTATGCGAATTTCGATGAAGCGCGGTGCTTACCCTTCGCCCTGCGAGACTCTATCCTATGGTGAAGTAGAAGATTATAGCGTCAATATTATCACAGGTAGTGCGTCGCCCGTCACACTCACTATGTCGGCTTTGCCCCTTAATTGTTATGGCACTACGGGCACAGCAACCGTCACAGCGTCGGGAGGCGTATCGCCATACAGCTATTTGTGGAGCAACGGGCAAACGGTTGCTACAGCCACCAACTTAGCAGCGGGCACTATACCGTTACTGTCACGGCTACATCGGGCAATATGGCTGTGGGTACGGCAACTATCGTACAACCCCTACAATTGACCTTAGCCCTGACTGTTCAAAATGCAGCATCAGAAAGTGCTAATACTGGCAGTGCAGCCGTTAATCCATCGGGCGGAACCCCGCCGTATAGCTATGCTTGGAATACGGGAGGCGTTACTCCCAGCCTAAGCAATTTGTATCCAGGCACCTATACCGTCACCGTCACCGACAACAAGGGGTGCACTGCCACCCAAGTAGCCGTAGTAGCAATAGCGGGTGGTGGCGGTACTACCTATTGTACGAGTGGCTCGGCATTTGCTTGGCATGATTGGATAGATGCCGTCCAAATGGGCAGCATTAGCAACAGCGAAACAAATAGAAATAGCGAGGGCTATCAGAACCATACAGCGTTTAGTGCTACTGTGGTGCGCGGCAATGCTTATCCCATAGCCCTAACAACGGGATTTAGCTGGGAAACATTTGAGGAATTTTGGCGCGTATGGATAGACTTTAACCAAGACGGCATATTCCAAGACCCCGCCGAGCGCGTTGTATCGGATAATGCGCACCCTCCTGCAAATGGTACGTTTTTGCATACGAGCAATTATAGCATAAGCATACCAGCTACTGCCACTATAGGCACTACGCGGATGCGAATTGCGATGAAGCGCGACGCTTATCCCACGCCTTGCGAGACATTGCCCTACGGCGAAGTAGAAGATTATACGCTCAATATATTGAGTACGGGCAAAATAGAAGATACACCAGAAACGACTTATAGCATTACACTCTATCCCAATCCTGCCTACGACCGTGTGTATTTTGATTGGGGCAATCAAGCGGGCAATATAGCTTCAATCGCTGTTTATAATGCCATTGGGCAGTTATTACTGCAAAACCAAGCTGACCCCGATGGTATGATAGACAATTACCTTGACGTAGATGCTTGGCATAAAGGGGTTTATATGGTAGCAATACATACCTCAGACGGCACTACCGCCACGCGCCGCTTAGTGGTGCGATAAGGTAGTATTTATTGGTCATACGCCGCCCTAAGAAATTCAGATTTCTTAGGGCGGCGTAGTTGCTTTTGTGAATATATTATTTGTATATAAACGTATTTGGCGCTTTTTTCTTATTAGACTATGATGCAATTAGATTTGAATATTTTGAAATAGGTTTGTTCTATGAGTGGCTAATTCAATAATATTTCTTCAATTTATTCACTCGCTTTTTTCAAAAGTTCTTTTGTCTTGTCTTTGATTTGCTGGGCTTGTTGTCTGATGTTTGCAATGTGTTCGGCTATTTCTTGTTGTTTGGATAGGGGGGGACAAACAATTAAAATTGGTAACTATTTAGGCATGGGGGTACAATTGGGAGATAAAGGTATCGCCCATTAGTGCATTTATGATTTCGTCGAATGCCGATTTAGCATGTTTTCTTGCCGTAGAGATAAACGCTTGTATTCTTGCGAAATAGCCAGCCCCTTCTTTTTTTCTGAAACAACCCGCCATTTTGATTTTACTTTTTGCAGGTCTTATATCCCGCTCGGCTTGATTATTGATAAAGGGCACGTTTTGGTACTTGGCAAATGCGAGGACACAGTCCTGCAAGCCACTCAATCGGTTGAGTAGGTTTCTGCCTTTTGACGATTTAGGTTTGCCCTGTTTTGCTGCTTTTATGGGCGGGGGTTCTTCTTCATCGGCTTCTCGGCAAATTTGCTTGTAACGCAGTAGGTAAGGTGCTAAATCGGGTACAATAGCCGTACCTTCTTGGCTGAGTTGGTACAGTTCTAACAAAAGTTCTTTCATTTTCGCTGCCCATTGGCTTTCTCTTTCGACCAGTGCCTCTAATTCGCGCAGGATATGGGCATTGCAAACGGCGTGCTGTATATGTTCGAGGTTAAAATAGCTTGCCCAGCAGTCGTACAGCAAAATGCTTGAAGTTCGGCAGCAGCGACGGCTCGCTTTGGAGGGCTTCTTTACCGCGTTTTTCATGAACAAACACAACGCTCGTTAGCCGCTATCACCGTAGCCGGATTAAGCGGCTGACCAAATAAATCGGAAAACAACTGACTAATTTGCTCGCAAGACAAATGGCAACCATTGCTCAAAAGAGCACAAAATGCCAACACGCTGTTGCCATACTGAACATGATTAGTAACCCGCGGGGAAATTCGACCCTAACGCCCTTGCCGCAACCAGGACACTTGGCTTGCCGCTGAACATATTCTGTTACCCGTAACTTCGGGTCAGGAATATCAAAAACCTGACGTTTAACCTCTTTGACCACGGAAACCCCCGACAAATTACAACCGCAAGAACACACAGAAGGTAAACCCAAATTAACTACTGGTTTATTTTTGCTAATTTGTCGGATATAATTTGCATAGTTTAACTCTTGCCTCCTTATTTGTAAACTGCCATTTGGCACCTCTTTTTTGTTCATTTTGGGTCTGAACCCATTGTTCGACCACCTTCTTAACCGCTTCTTTATCCTTAAATGGTTTGTTTAATGCTTGGCGCGACAAGACAGAAAACTGAATTTCAGCCATATTTAACCAAGAGCCATGTACTGGTGTATAGACAAACTGAGTTCTATCTAAATAGCTTTTTGCTTTTTCGGGCGAGAAAACACTATAAAAATGATGGTCGCGATGAGCAGAAAAATTATCTAATACACAAGTAACACGTGTCGCATCTTTGTATCTATTATCCAATAAATTAGCAATAAATTTTACCCAAGTGGCGGCTTTATGGTCATCTTCTACACTCATCTCGCGCCAGCCAGCAAGGGGTTCAAAGGCTACAAACAACTCGGCAACACCCAATCGAACGTACTCACAGTCTTGGTATTGAGTACCGTCATTTCCCCGAAACTCCTTATAATCAATGATTTGTTTAGGCGACTCATCTACACACACCACAGGAAAATCAGCATTATACGGGAGTTCGTAAGTATCTAATACTGCCTCCATCCTGCAAACAAATGCGGCACTTTGCTCTGCTGGTATTACATGTTGTTTTTTCTGAAAGGGTTTAAGTTCGTTTTTTTTAGCACGTTACAGATGCTGGAAGGAGAGGCACTCTCTACTACCTCCAATTCCACCAACGTATCACACAATAATTGAAGTGTCCAATTGGCTGCGCCGTTGGGAGGGGCTTGGCAGCATAGCGCAACTAAGTGAGCCTCTACACGAGCATCATACCTTTTATCACTACGAGTGCGGCGGACGGTTGGCTCAAATATACCCATACCACGCTCGCAAAATGACTTCCTTACTCGTTCAACTGTTTTGCTACTACAGCCCAAAAGAGAACTTAATGCTGCCGAAGTCATCTTGGAATCCGATACATTCTCGTCTGAATGTAATAATATTTGTGAAGTCATAACTTTGCCCGAGTTGCTTTTGTATTTGCGTAAATTAGCCAATAACTCAGCACGTTCTTCGGAAGATAAATATAATTTGTACTTTGCAATTATATAAAAATTGATTGTTAATAAATATTGCTGCAAAGATACTAACTTTTTAGACACCTTAATAAAAATCAACCACTACCACGTCGGGAGACAGACTCTGATACAAAGTATGACCCTCTTTACCGCCTTGCTTACCAGTACCTGATTTAGGAAAAGCAGGTTTCGATTTGAACAAATCCTTAGAGGGCGGAAGATGGCTGTTCTTGCTATTGCTGTCCAAGCGACCACGCAACTCGGCATTTTCTAATTTGAGCAATGCATTATCTTGTTTGAGCAATCTCCTCCGTAAGAGCCGATACCGTAACAGTAAGGACTTTTACTTGCTCCGAGAGCAAAGCTACTTGGTTTGATAAGGATATTACCAAAGATTGTAAGGAGGATACGTCTGTACTTAGTTTCAAGAGAAGATGAATTGAATTTGAAATAACAAACTCATGTTACGCAGCATAGCTTAAAATGCTGTTTAAACGACCTTTAAACGAGGCATTTTTATAGCATAGAAAAGCCAATTTTAGCTCAAAAATCGTTGTGGCGGGTCTAAGGGGCTAATCCAGCGTTTTTGGCAGGTAAAAACCGATTGGCGGAAAGATGTCTCTGCGTAACATCAGTAACAAACAAAAATGCAAAAAGAATGTTTAAAAATACTGCAAAATGCGCGAAATCTATACACAGAGCGCAATGCCTAAATAGTTACGATTATTCTTTATAAGTTGCGCTCACTAAGGTTTCTACTTTGCGCAAAAAGGCTTCGCGGGCACTTGGTAGGGGCGGTTTGCCCGCAAAATTGCCGTTCTTGTCGATAAAAAAATAAACGGGTACGCCCATGACGTTATAATCTTTTGCCATTTCTGAATCGGCGCCAGCGGTTCGGACGTGTATGCCTTTTATTTCACGTTTTCTAATCATATCTTTCCATGCCTCTTCGTTAGTGTCGAGCGATACGTATAGAAATACTACGTCTTCATCTTTGAGCGTGGCTTCGAGTTCTTTGGTATATTTCATTTGTTGTAAGCAGGGGTTGCACCAACTCGCCCAGAAGTCCATATATACTACTTTGCCTCTAAAATCGCTTAGGAATACGGCATTTCCGTCGAGGTCGAACAACATAAATTCAGGGGCGGGGCTCCGGGCGCAAATTTTTGGCAATTCTAAATTTTTCGCCTAACACTTGGTCATACGCGGGATAGGGATTGATGAGTTGGAATTGGTTGTGTCTGGGTTCTATATCACTGGATATCTTCTGTATTACAAGCATTGATGAGCATACGCGCGGCGGTATAGTGCTGCAAATTGCCGCTTAGTTTCGATTTGATAAATTGGTATTTTTCAGCTACGGCAGTGCCTATTTTCGTACCGCTTTGGAGGCGTTTTTGTTGGTATAGATAATCAAAATAAGTTTGCAAAAACGGTGTATAGGTAGCCGATGCGATGAGTTTATCGTTTTGGACGGTAATTTGGTTCATAAATCCGTAGTAGGCATTGCCTGTTTCCCAATTTTGGGTGGCGGCAAAGCGCAGTTTATCATAAGCCCAATTATACAGGAATGTCGCCTTTGGCATATTCGCCGAAGTTGCGGTAAAGGTCAGGTGCGTTTATAGTCTTCGTAAAATTGCATTTTGGCGGTTTTTATGCTGTCGGCATAACGGGTAAAATCGGCTGTGGTCATACCGTCGGCTTCGAGGTTGATATAGGTTTGGTCAACTTCTTTGTTGAATTTATTATAATATGCCACCATATAATTGTTATTATTGGCTCCGTCGCCTTCAAATCGCATGGTTTTCCACATATTTTCGGCTTCAAATGACAGTTTGATGCGGTCGCCGGGCGATACGTAGATGAGCATATTTTCGAACATGTGTTCGAAGCGCACCAGCATAGGTTGGTCGGGTTTGAAGGCTAATTTAAAAGTGCCATCATGGCTGACGGGTGTAGTAAAAATGGTTTTGTCGTGGCGCAATAGGTCGTTGATAACCGTAAGGCCTGCCTCGTTACCTGCGGGAATAGCAATTTTGCCCTCGATAACCGTATAGCCTTGTCCAAATAGCGAAAGTGGTAAGCAGCAGCAGAAGCAACAAAAAAGGCGAAACAACATAATAGTGGGTTGTTTAATAAAGGTAAAAGAGTATGGAGGGGTTTAGATGTTTGTATTTAAACTTTCAAACGGCAGTTTAGTTTAAATAGTGTGCAGAAAAAACAGAAACGAAGTAAAATTGAACAAAATGGCACAAAGATACGTTAACAATAGAGATTTTTGAACGGGGATAAATAATAAATTGGCAGGAACAGCGTTATCTATCAGAGCATTTGATATACCGCAATTGACCCTATACAAAATAGCCATCGGGCTGCTTGGGTGGACTTAGGCAGCAAAGATAACCACTATCCCACTCTATTTTTCAGCCGCCTCCTAAGATTTTCGTACTTCTTTTTTGTTGGGTGCGCTTGTTTCAAACCAAGCCAAAATCACCTGCAACCGCTACAATTATAGATGTTGTGGATTAATGCCGCACGCAATAGACATATTTTCACTAATCAATTTAAATTTTATATTTTTTCATAATGAGCATTTTTTACACTTTTTGACTTTCAACCATATAGCAAACCATACGCTGCCTGCCCTTAGTTGGGGTGCTTTGTAGAAAAAAGCGCAAATCTGGCAGCATAATCCCAACCTGCTTATCTCATGAAAATACCAATCAGTGTTCCAATTTGCTCTGCTATTTTCTTATTGGCAGTTCTTTTGATGCGCGTATTACCCGCATCTGCACAGCCCAACGCGATACTTCCTACTGCTCTGCCCGACACTACGCGCCCGCGCATTGCTATGCCAAACAGCAACGACACCAATCCTTTCCGGGTAAAAGGGAGCGGTGTACAACGCGAAAGCTACGACGAGGCGCATAATCCGGGCGGTATCAGCCATGCACAAGGTAATGCAGCAGCCAAATTGCTGCCTGCCTTAGATGGTGCCTATCAAAAAATAGCCCAAACCGAGCGCGAAATCTTGGCTTATCCCTACCTGCGCGAAGCCGACGTATTTTGGCAAAAACGCATCTGGCGCGTAATTGATACGCAGCAAAAAATGAACCAAACATTTACCTATCCGCCCCAACCCTTCATCGGTATATTGCTCGATGCGGCGCAAAAACCCAATGTGCGCCTATATATGAACGACGATTTTAAAGACCTCATCACCTATGCCGATGTAGAACAGCGGATGGGCGGCATAGATACCATTACCGTCATTGACCCCGTTACCTATGAAGAAAGCACAAAAGTGGTCAAAAATGACTTTGACTGGACATCAGTAACACGGTTTAGGCTCAAAGAAGACTGGGTGTTCGACAAGCAACGGTCTAAGATGGTAGTACGCATTTTAGGCATAGCTCCTATACGCGAAGTATATGACGATAACGATAATTATAGAGGCGAACAAGCCATGTTTTGGGCTTACTATCCCGACCTACGCCCCTACTTAGTCAAACAGGAGGCGTTTAACCCCTACAACGACTCGAACCGCCTTACTTGGGACGATATTTTTGAAATGCGCTATTTCAGTTCGTTTATCATGAAAGAATCGAATATGCAAGACCGCCGCATTCAGGATTATGCCACCGACCGAGACGCACTATTAGAATCAGAGCGCATCAAATTGCAATTGCTCGAAAAAGACGAAAATCTGTGGCAATACTAAGCGCAAAACGTAACTATTGAGGGTATAGGGTTTTGGGTATGGGGTAATGAGCAATATTTATCTAATAATGCCTGACATCGCTGCATATTCGATTAGTTCCCCCTACAAGGCTAAATAGTTACCGCAAAACAATAATTCGCCCAACAATACTGCTCAAATCATACTTAGCTGTTTGGAAATTGGCTGCCTACCTACCAAGTAGCCCAATAGATACCGCGTCCGTAGGTAGCAGCTATTAGGCGTTGTTGGGTGGCATTATGGTGTAACTGCATGATGGGCACAGCAGGCAGTCCCTGCCCAAGAGGTAGCCATGTTTGCGTATCGGGGGGCAGCAGGTAAATGCCGCTATTCGTAGCAGCAACGAGTTGGGCGGGGCTTTGAGGCGTTTGATGCAGCCATTGCAATTGGTTAATTTCTGTACCCTTGGGCAAATTATAGGCAATAGACTGCCATGTTTGCCCACTATCGTGTGTCCTATATATATACGTATCGCTTTTGCCGCTTCGATAAGACGAGAGTGCTGCACAAACATGCTTCGGGTCGGCGGGGTGTAGGGCGATGGTATTGACCCATAGGGCAGGTAAGTTGGCATTGATAGCCGTAAAAGTTTTGCCGCTATCGTGGGTTGCCCATATATTGCCGTCGTCGGTGCCTACATAGACGCTGAGTGTATCGGTGGCGGCGGCAATAGCATTTACTGTTCCGTATCGGAAATTATAGCCGTCGCCGCCATTAGAGAAGTCGGCGCGGTTGCCCCAAGGTCGCCAGCGTTGTTGTTTTTCATGCCAGCAGTATAGGCTTTGGGTAGCGCATAAAAAGGTGCGATGAGCGGGACTATATATTATTGGCATTTTCCAAGCGCATCGGTCGCTTTTATAGATACCCGCGTCAGCAACTATGCCAAGTTCCGGTATCTGTTTTTGTATGGAGGTCGCCGTATTGAAAGGCGTAGAAGAGGCGATATGGCGATAGTGCAGTATCGGATACGGCTACGTTTACGCCATCTCCGTGTGTCGAAATGGCTTGTATGGTAGCTACTGATTGGGTGAATTGAGCAATTTGCCGCTGTATTCCTGCCATGCTCTTGTGTGGGGAAGGCTTGGGTATAGTGGGCAATTTGTATTGTACGACACCGTTATCTTGCAGCCCGATATATAGCAAATTGGGATTTCGGGGGTCTTGGGCAAGGGCGTATAACTGTTCGACGGGCAATTGGTTGGCGGTTTGCCATTGTTTGCCGCGTTGCCGCGATAGGTATATGCCCCCGTCGTTAGCCGCCACGAGCAATTGTGGGTCGAGGGGATGTATAAATAAACTATGCTGGTCGTAGTGTATCAATTGTTCGGAGATATTTGTCCAACGATTGCCGCCGTTATCGGTCTGCCATATATCGAGCAGGGGCAGGTATATTCGGTCGGCATCATCGGGGTCTATGACGGGTTTCCCAAACCACCACCCATAGCCATTAGTTTGGGCAATGGACGAGTTCTGCCGGGTTATTTGCCACGTATTTCCTGCGTCGTTAGAGCGAAACAATCCGATGAGGTCGCCATATTCGTCCATAATAAGGGCATATATGCGGTCGGGTTTATTGGGAGCTATGGCTATACTGATGCGTCCGAGTGCGTTGGTAGGCAATCCGTTGCTGAGGTGTTGCCATTGTTTGCCGCCGTTGGTGCTTCGGTAGATGCCCGATGCTTTGCCGCCGTATTGTCGGGCATTGGGTCGGCGTGTGCGCTGCCAAAGTGCGGCAAATACAGTATCGGGGTGGCGCGGGTGTATCACTACATCAATAGCACCAGTAGAATCGTTAGGCGATAGTAGTTGTGTCCATGTTTGCCCGCCGTCGGTGGTTTTGAATATACCGCGCTGCGGACTATTGGCAAATAGTGTGCCCATAGCAGCGGCATAGGCGGTTTGTGGGTCGTGGGGATGGATGGCAATCTGTCCAATACTACCGCTTTGCGGCAAACCGGCGGATGCCCACGTATCGCCGCCGTCGTCAGACCTGAATATACCACATCCGTCGTAGGTGAGCGAACCGCCGCCACCATTGGCTTCGCCCGTACCTACATATAATATTTGCGGGTCGGAGGGTGCAAGGGCAATATCGCCAATAGGTAGGCAGGGTTGTTGGTCGAATATGGCTTGCCACGTATTGCCTTTGTCGCGGCTACGCCATAGACCGCCCGACGCAGCACCTGCGTAGATAGTAAGGGTATCGTTGGGCGGCATAATTACGTCGGTCATGCGTCCAGAAAGGCGTGGAGGTAGCAAGTCTACGGGCAGCCAATGCACATCGGGGCTGAGTAGTGGCTGTGCAGTAAGGTTTGGCGGGGCAATGTACGGCAATAAACCTATAAGTAGCCAACAAACTCGTAGTAGGCCTGGGCTGCTGGCATAATAACGGATTATAGCGAGGAGTGAGGTAGGTGCAGAATGGATTTGGGCACTTAGCATAATACAAAGATAGCTATAAATAAGGCATAATAGGTAATTTGTGCTGGGGTTTAAGGCAAAAGCACTATCTTTGCCCGTCGATTTCTGTTTTATTGCTATATGTATAGCACAAGGTTGTTTAGACAAATTTGAATTATGTTAAATAATTAGTGATTTGCGAAATTGCTTTTATCGAACACATTTCTACCAACAACGAGAAGTGTGTTAATAGGTACTATGACATTTGCATAGCAACAGATATTTATTTTAGACCATGAAAATCACCATTTTTGGTAAATCTAACGATTTGCCCCAACCCGATGTCCGATTTGGGCGTTACAGCGATGCGTATAAGGAAGCCGACCGCTATGTGTTTTGGGACGAGGCGGTACTTTTATTTGAACAAAAACAGTATACTGCGGCATTTCAGTCGTTATTAGCCTATCTGTTCGACCCGAACGAAAACAATGTCGTGCAGCGCATTGAGGACGGCACACTACATTTTGAGTTAGTGCAGGGGTCGAAGCGCATTATCGGACGCGCCGATGCACAGCGTATAGTAGCAGAAATAGACGTATTGCGCTGTTTGCAATTGGGCTTGCCGCTGATGCGGCGCTTGATGGAGATGAACTACGAATTGCAATTTTGCCGATTTGCCTTGCTCGATGATACGATATACCTCAAATACGACACACATATAGGCGATGCCTTGCCCGAAAAATTGTATTTTGCATTGCGAGAGATGGCAACACAAGCCGACAAGTATGACGATTTGTTGATAGCATCGTTTCCTCATCTCGTACCCAGCCAGCATACCGTCCAATTGCCGCTACCTGATACCGAGCGCGCTACTAAATATACATATTTACAACGTTGGATTGATAATGCTTTTGGACTCATATACCGCTTAGACAGCAACGCGCAAGCCGTAGCTATCTCGTATATATTGCTCAATACGGCATTAAAAATAGATTATCTCATCGTACCACAAGGTAGTATAACGGACAAAATAGAGTTTATCAACGAACTATATTATACCGATACTGAAACGAATATTGTAGAACGCAACAATAGAGTCCAACGCGAACTGACCACCATACAACAGTTGAGTACCGAAATGCTATATCGCGAGCTATACCAAGTACGAGCTACTTTTGGTTTGGCGAGCTATGCCCAGCCCTCACAATTATTTATAGCAATGGGCAGTATTCTGAACGATATAGCCCAATGTGCCGACCGCCGACACCCACTTATAGCGCAATATATCACCGAATGTGCGGTGCAATTCGCGCTTTTTCATTTGGGCATGCCCACTTGTCTGCACCACTATTTGCATTTGATGGTGCGCTGCCTCAATGCTGATTATTTCGATGAGCTTGGCTTTACGCCCCACTATGTAGAAGCAGGTACGCAAAAATTGAATGCCAAAGCCCTCAAACAAGCCCTCTCCGAATTGCAAACTCAAGCACGGCGCACTTTCCCCGATTTTTCGCTTAGTGTATCGCACCTCAATTTTAAAACGCCACTCAATTTTGTGCAATCGCTTATAGCGGCTTTGTCAGCGGCTACTTATTGATGATTATTTCGTTGGCAAATATTGTAAGCAAAACAAATTTGAATATAATTAGCTAATAATCAGTTATTTACAATAATAACAACATGCAATTCAGCAAGGCATCCTTATCGCTAATCCATGAAACAGAATATCGAATTATACTCGCAAGTAGTAGTGCAAATAGCGGCTGCCAAAGGTAGCGGGACGGGATTTTATCTCGCGCCGCAGGGCTGGGCTGTCACCAATTACCATGTAGTAGGCGACAATATAGACGTAACCATCAGCGGCAAATATCTGCCCCAACAACGCGCTATTGTTATCTATAAAGACCCCTTGCACGATTTGGCATTTATACAAGTAGGTAGCCTCAGCAGCGAAATACCCACCATCGAATTAGCTCCTGATGATTACCCACTCCAAGAAGGCGACAGCATATTGGCTATTGGTCACCCGTTTGGACTAAAATATTCAGCCACCAAGGGCATTGTATCGAAGGTAAAACGACAATACGGCAGTTTGCAATATATACAGATAGATGCTGCCATCAATCCGGGCAATAGCGGAGGTCCGCTTGTCACCCGAACAGGCGAGGTGCTAGGTGTCAATACCTTTATTATAGAAGGCGGCGATAATGTAGGATTTGCCTTGCCCGTTCGCTACCTGCGCCAATCGCTTGCCGATTACGAGCCGTATATCGGCAAACGGGTAGAACGCTGTGCGTCGTGCGAAAATTTGGTCGAAAAAAGCCAAGCCGAAGCCGAATCGGGCTATTGTCCGCACTGTGGGCATGAACTCGCTTTTGCTGCCGAAGCCGACTACGAGCCAACAGGCGTTGCCCAAATTATCGAAAACGTTTTATTGCGCATCGGTATAGATGCCACCTTAGCACGGCGCGGCACCGACGTATGGCGCACCCAGCGCGGTAGTGCCACCATTCATATTTGCTATGACGCAGCAAGCAGTACCATTATCGGTGACGAAGTGGTTAGTGGTTAGTGGTTAGTGGTTAGTGGTTAGTGGTTAGTGGTTAGTGGTTAGTGGTTAGTGGTTAGTGGTTAGTGGTTAGTGGTTAGTGGTTAGTGGTTAGTGGTTAGTGGTTAGTGGTTAGTGGTTAGTGGTTAGTGGTTAGTGATTAGTGGTTAATATTACATTTTCATAACTGTCTATCCTTGTAGGGGGAACTAATCGAATATGCAATGATTCCGGGCATTATTAGATGAGTATTGCTCATTACCCCATACCCAAAATCCTATATCCTAATAGTTATACCGTAACTATTTAGAGTGTGCTTAAAAAGCAGGTGCTTTTATATATTTTTGAATATTAAAGAAAGTGTTATTTGTAAATATGATGTAATAGGAGAGATAATTTCGGATATAGTACCATATTTTGAATGGGCACAAAGACAGTGCTTTGAGCCATCGAGCAATGTTCGTGGCTATGATACAGCAAATAACCCAAACACGGGTTGTTTCATTGGATTTTGCTGCAATACGGTCTAAGCCGTAGCGGTTTTGGTTTGCCCGATTTTGCCCTCTACGATATTGCGTTGGTTTCGTTCAGCTTGGGCAATTCGTTTTTGCTTTGGCAGTTTGGTCTTCTTTTTTGGGGCGACCGAGTGGCTTGCCGATGAGCCGAAAGCCGAGTTGTTTGGCAGGTGCGCGATTTTTCTGTGTAAAATATATTCGGTCAGCATTGACGCTTTCGGGCAATACACCATATAGTTCTTTATAACGATTGATGTGTGTTTCAAGGTCTTGATTTTCGTTATAGGCTTCCCACGAAAGTTATCTATGGTGGTGATGCCATCTACGGTGGCGATGCCGATTTTCGCTCCAAACTCTGTGCTTATATTTGTTTGCCTCGCACAATCGGACGCTTATATGGCTGGGAGATAGATACGATGCGGTTTTCACAAGTTCTCTTTTGTTTGTCATACATTTTCTTTTGTTGTTCATACAGTTTTTGTATCGTTTCATATTCTTTTAGTTCCTTTTTACGCCATCCTTTTAATGTTGCTTAAGGTTCATTGCTGCGAACTTGTTCGATTAAAGCCTTGACAAACAGTAAGTTACGTTTCAAATAGCCCAATTGTTGTCGGATACCTACTTGCAACTCTTTCTTTTTTTCTTTTTCTTTTTGGCGATGTTTAGATAATTTTTATAGGCTATCCGACGGTAGGTTCGGAAGTTTTGGCGCGGTAAATTCAATTGAGCGCAGAGCAAATCAATATAATTATCTGTCTTTTTCGAGCCTCATTGAGCAAATCAAGGTCGGTTGGAAACTTTTTTTTGAGGGGCTACGGTCGCATCTATTTTTAAATGCCCGCGATGAGTGACTTGGGACTCGGTTTGGGTGGTGGTGTCTTGCTCCGTTTCGTCTTGCGCTGATGTGGCGTTTGCACGCTTGTCTGCTATTGGTGGGTCTTGCTCCGGTGGGGCATCGTCCGAAGTAGCCTGGGTTGTGCTACCTTTGGCTGGCACTTGGCTATCAAGCAGCTGCACCGATTGCGCTATTGCTTTTCTATGGCAGCTATACCGTCGCCGCTCAAGCGGGTGCCGGATGGCTACAAAGAGCGACGGGTCGAATATGGGGCTTTTTGAAAAACTCCAAGCCCAACAAAATATTGAAGATAGGGGTTCTCTTGAATTTGCAAAATGGTCTCGGCATCCGAAATATTGAGATAGTGTTTGATTATCAACGCACCCAGCACTAAGCGACCGGAAGCGACGGGCGACCATTGTCGGCGCACATCTTACTAAGATAGGCTGTCTCAATGGCTTCCCAAGGAAATGAGCCTGCCAACTGAACCCAACGATTACTCGAATCTAAACTGCCCTCAAAAGGCAACCCAAACGTCAAAACTGGGAATTTAGGTAAGGTCTTTTTTATCATGACGAAAAAACTGCGGTTTTAGACGTAAAGGTACGATTTTATGAGTAGTTTTCCTACTATTTTTAACCCATTTTTTTGTCATAATTCACTGAATATCAATAAATTATAATAGCGAATTGGCTTTTTCAGTACGCTCTATTTAGGCAGTTTCGTCACTCGGTTATTCATTAGACTTCTTGCGAAAGCAGAAAATCGAAAATTTAATCCCTTAAATTGGGAAATACAGAAATTACACCTTAATCGCCCGTTAGAATGCCATAGGCATGTTATATTGGTAGCATCTGGCGGGCATAATCTTCTTTTAAATGCCGTAGGTATGGCATCTAACATTACCTCGCTACGGGATTGTATTTTGTGCTGATATCTCTTTGCTAGCTCCATAGCAGGGTACTGAAATGCTTGGTCTACGACACACCCTGCCTAAATAGTTATCAAAATACATTAAATATTTTTTATAATTTATTGTAAATCATTGATAATCAGCAAATTATATCTTGTATAAATTCCACCTCTTTGAGGGGATTAGGGGGAGTTCTTGAACTAATATCTCAATTATCTAGCATTATTTCCTAAGTCCTAACGCTTGAAAATGGATACATAGCAGGCAAAATTAATACTCAAAACTTAAAAATCGAACCACTATATACCATGCGCATTTTTATTATCCTATTGGCTCTTATTAGCGGTTTGTTCGGATCGGCATTGCTGTGGGCACAACAAAAACCCTCGCCTATTTTTATAGAACCCGATGCGCCCGAATGGATTGGCATGATGCTGCGCGACGATGCTAATGTGTTCGAGGTACAACAAGCCTACGAGCGGTATTATCGCCAACACGAATGGGTCAAAAACAATTATACCCAATATTATAAACGATGGATGCATTGGTCGCGCCATTACGTACAGCCCAACGGCAGCATCGCCCTACCCACACCCGGCGAACAAGCCCAAAGCGAAGCACAACGCTTACAATGGCGCGCCAACAGTCGCCCGAAAGGTGGGCAGACGGGCGAAAAACAGCAACTCACGGGCTGGACTTTTTTGGGCCCTAATGAAACCTACGACATCAACGGCACAAGCAAAGTTACTTGGCAAACCAATATTTATTGCGTCGCTATTGCGCCATCTAATAACGATATTCTATATGCTGGTGGCGAAACAGGCGGGGTTTGGAAAACAACCGACAAGGGGCTAACCTGGGTATTGACAACCAAAAATGTGTTGCACGGCTCGTTTGGTGCCATACAGATACACCCCACCGACCCCAATACGGCGTATGCAGCTACGAGCGGCAAGATTATCAAAACCACTGACGGCGGCAGTACTTGGGCAAGTGTTTATACAGAAAACGGTTTGTGGGTCAATCAAATCAGCATCAATACCGACGACCCTAATATCGTATTGGCGGCTGCCGAAGAAGGCTTGCTGCGCAGCACTAACGGCGGCAATACTTGGGCAGATGCGTTCGGCGAATTTTCGTGGGCAGTCAAAGCCAAGCCTGACGCGCCCAATACCGTTTGGGCAGTGCGCGACAACGGCGCAGGTGCCGATGTAATGAAAAGCACCGACGGCGGAGCTACCTGGACAATATCCAATACCGGATTTTATGTGCCAACAGGCGACCGCAGCGTAACTGGAGCTATTATTGCCACTTGCCCATCGAACCCCGACAAATTGTATATTTATTTGTGCGGTAGCGGCACCGACATCTATGGCTATATCGGCGTATATGTGAGCAACGATGCAGGAATTACCTGGGCAAATACCAATCCTGCCAACAGCGTGGGGTTGCCGTATAGCGTACCCACACACAGCAACCTAATGGCAAGCAACGGCACAACGGGTTTGCAGCAAGGTTTTTATGATATGGCTATTGTAGTCAATCCTACCAATGACCAACAATTGATAGCGGGCGGAACCTCGTGGTATAAAAGTATCGATGGCGGCGCAACATGGACGGGCTTGGGCGGCTACATGGGTGGTTTGCCCTGGGCACACCCCGATATACAATGTACCGTAGCACAAGGCGGCGATTTGTGGATAGCCTCCGATGGTGGACTTAATTATTCTGCTGATTTTGGCATTACGCACGAAGCCCGCATGAACGGCATTTCGGGTGCAGATATGTGGGGTTTTGACAGTGGTTGGAACGAAGATATTTTAGTGGGCGGACGATACCACAACGGCAATATGACTTTCCACGAGAGTTTTCCCGCCGGAAAATACTACAGAATGGGCGGTGCCGAAGCTCCTACAGGCTACGTAAACCCCAGTACAGAGCGTAAAGTATATCATTCCGACATAGGCGGGCATCGAATCAAAGGAGGCTTTACCAACGGCAGAACCTCGTTCGGCACCTCCGTTTTTCCGAACGAAAGCTATGCTTATTATGCCAATAGTGAAATGACTTGGTATCCCGAATGTTGGAATATCGTTTTTTTGGGCTACGAAAATCAATTATATAAAAGCACTGACGGCGGCACTACCTTTTCTGTACATTATAGCTTCCCGGGCACGATAGACAATAAAGTGTATGAGGTGAAATATCTCGCGCCAACCCGCAATAATGTATTGCTCGCAGTGGGACGCGCGACGACCGCATCTGGCGAAGTACCGACGGCGGGCAAACCTTTACGGCTTGCACGCTACTACCGCTACCCAACAATAACGACCGCGCAAAGCTAACAGCAAGTGCCACCAACCCCAATATATTGTGGGTGGCACTGACGTATGGCAGCAACGGCAAAAAGGTATATAAAACCACAGATGGCGGCATTACTTGGATTAACCTAAGCACAGCAACCCTCAACAACATAAGAGTACAAGACATTTTAGCCCAACACGCACCGCGACGGCGGAGTATATATAGGCACTAATGCAGGCGTATTTTATCGAAACAATACCCTTAGCGATTGGCAAGCCTATTCTGCCGATTTGCCCATTAGTACAGAATGTAATCGATTGAAGCCCTTTTACCGCGATGGCAAATTGCGCAACGGCACTTGGGGCTTCGGCGTATGGGAAACCGAGCTATACGAAGCGTCGGGCACAATAGCCCAAGCTATGACAGACAAACTAAGCACGGCTTGTGTGCGCGATACGTTTTATTTCGATGATTATTCGGTATTGCTCCATAATGGTGCTTCGTGGCTTTGGACTTTTCCAACTGCCACTTATACCGCCAATACCAATACGCGCACACCCAAAGCATTGTTTAACACCATGGGCGAGCATCTTGCTATCATGACCCTCAATACTCCGCAAGGTATATTCAGTGATACGCTTCGGCTCACCATTACGGACAACCTCTGCCAAGCCGATACCATACCGGGCAAAGCCCTCTTGTTAGATGGCACCAACGATTATGCCTCGCTGCCCGCCCTCAACCTCAACAGCAATACGGTAACGATGACGGCTTGGATAAAGCCCAACGGCACACAAAACGATTGGGCAGGCCTTCTGTTTTGTAGGGGTGGCAATACAACGGCGGGCATCAGCCTACGCAATACCAACGAGCTGCGCTACCACTGGAACGACGGCGGTTATGGCTGGTCGTCGGGATTGACCGTAGCCGATAATGAATGGACGCATGTGGCTTTGGTCGTATCGCCATCATCAGTCAAGATATACAAAAATGGTATAGCTGCTACGCACACTACCAGCCCACCCATCGAAGATTTCGGCGCGAACTTGCAAATAGGACGCGACCCCAACAGCGGTTCGCGTTATTTCAAGGGTTGGATAGACGAAGTTTGTGTATATAACGCTACGCTCACACAAGAACAAATCCGAGAGCAAATGCACCTTTGCAAACAACCCAATACCGACCCCAACTTGGTGAGCTATTTTCAATTTAATACCGACCTTACTGCTACCCTCGACTACGACAAGGTGCGCAACAACCACGCCTCCTTAGCCAACGGTGCCGCCCGCGACACCTCTACCGGACCTTTTGCGGGTGGAAATAGCCATCGTACTACCCTAAGCGCACCCACTACGGTGCAAGATACCAATACAGGTATCTCTCTACAATTTGGAGGCACATTACCTAATGGCGAAATTGTTATCAGCCGCCTAAATCATAAACCCGACCAAGTGCCCAATTGCGACCACTATTTTTCGGACGCGCATTATTGGATTCTGGACAACTACGGCAGCAACGCTACCTTTACCGCCCCCACGCCCGCCCAACTTAGCGGCATTGTAGTGCCCGATACCACTGCCATACCTCCCACTACTTATGCCCTCTATCGCCGTCCTGCCAATGCAGATGGCAATACGTGGGGAAGCCCCCTCAGCCAAGCCCAAACCGCAACAAGCGGCAATAATGGCTCATTTGACCTAAACAACAGCAACGGAATGACCCAAGCAGGGCAATATATCATTGCCAATAGCCTGACCACACAATACATACAAGGCAACCTAGTATGCACCAACGGGATAGATACCTATTGGGTGCTACCCGTAACCAATACCAATTATACATGGACTATCGATACGGGCAACGGCACCATAATCAGTGGGCAAGGTACGCCCCAAATTACCGTGCAATGGGCAAACGGCGAAATAGGGCAAGTATCTGTAATATTAAGCCAACCCTAAAATTTAACATTTGCTCATAGTTCGCCGTATAACACCGAATTACGAACAAATATCTAATCACCCAAACCAATTATATCTTATGCAAATTCATATCAAACGCACCGACGCTGACTTCCAGATGGAAGCCACCAACGAGAATGGCAACCGCATCGTTATGGACGCAGTTGATACCATAGGCGGACACCTAAGCGGCATGCGCCCTATGCAGCTATTATTAGTAGCATTAGGCGGCTGCAGTGCCATAGATGTACTGCTGATACTCAAAAAACAAAAGCAGCCAATAGACGATTTTGAGGTACTTGTTGATGGCGACCGAGAGCAGATAGCCGATTATTCTATCTTTCGGCATATCAAACTGCATTTTAAGGCTACGGGCAATATTGCCGAAGCCAAATTAAAACGCGCCATCGATTTATCGCTCGATAAATACTGCTCGGTTGCCAAAACCTTAGCCCCCACTGCCCAAATCGAATATACCTACGAAGTATGCAGCCCAACCAGCACCCCATAGTAGCCTTAGCCACCCCTGCGGGCATAGGAGCTATAGGTGTTATTCGCATATCGGGCGATGGGGCATTATCGCTTGTAGATGGCATTTTTAAGGGCAAACGCCTTGCTGAACAAGCGGGGCATACGGCGCATTTCGGCACTATCCTCGATGGCGATATAGCAATAGACGAAGTATTGGCTACTGTATTTCGGTCGCCCCGCTCTTATACGGGACAAGATACGGTTGAAATCAGTTGTCATGGGTCGCCTTATATTTTGCAGCGCGTCATAGAATTATTGGTAGCACACGGTGCACAACCCGCTAAGGCGGGCGAGTTCACGCTACGCGCTTTTCTGAACGGCAAGTTGGATTTGGCACAAGCCGAAGCCGTAGCCGACCTTATTGCGGCTGAAAATGAGGCGATGCGCCGCGTAGCACTCCAACAGATGCGGCACGGATTTTCGGAGCAATTAGCCGATTTGCGCGAGCAATTATTGCAATTTGCTGCTCTCATCGAGTTAGAACTCGATTTTTCGACCGAAGACGTAGAATTTGCCGACCGCCGACAGCTACAAGCACTTGTCGAACGCTTGCAAGCGGTATTGCTACCTATGATACAATCGTTTCGTTGGGGCAATGTACTCAAAAATGGCGTAGCAACTGTCATTGCGGGCCGACCCAATGCAGGAAAATCGACCTTATTGAATGTCCTGCTCAACGACAATCGCGCTATCGTAAGCGATATACCAGGCACCACCCGCGACACCATCGAGGAAATATTATATATAGACGGTATAGCATTTAGGCTTATCGATACTGCGGGCATACGCCAATCAACCGATGCCATAGAGCGCATTGGCGTAGCACGTACTTTGGAAAAAATAGCCAAAGCTACCTTATTGGTCTATGTCTTTGACGTAACACAAATGAGCCTGTCAGAGGTAGAAAGCGATTTAGGACAATGGCAGCGTGACGGTATGACTACAATTGTGGTTGCGAACAAAATGGACTGTCTCGCCATTAATGCCTACGACCATTTTTCGCGCCATTTTCCGTTGAGCTACTTGCCCATTTCTGCCCAAACACGGAGTGGTATTGCCCCACTGCGGCAAGCCTTACTGCAAGCCGCAGGCAGCAATTCTATTGCCCCCGATTCCACCTTAATAACCAATATTCGCCATTACGAAGCCCTTCAAAAGGCGCATACCGCCCTCAATCAAGTATTGGGCGGTATGCAGCAGGGCAAGAGCAGCGAATTATTAGCTTTCGATTTGCGGGTAGCACTCGATTATTTGGGGCAAATAACGGGCAAAAGCATTGATAGTGAGGAGGTGCTGGGGGCTATTTTTTCGCGTTTTTGCATTGGCAAATAATAATAAACGCTTTATTTGCCATACATAGGTGCTTGTAGGAATATCGTAGTTCCTCGCGCTATTTTTTGCTTCGGGCTGAGTTTTTTGTTGTAGTCTTTTAACAAATTGATGTCGATTTTTTGTTTGGCGGCTACCTCGTTAAGGCTTAGGTCGTATGGATAAATAATAGCGCGGCGGTCATTGATGAGGGTTTGCTTAGGCTCGGTCGAAGCCGCTTGCGGTGCTGCTGCGGCAACGTGGTTTGGCTCGTTGGCAGGTTGGTAGGTAGCCAATACAATCGTAGGTGCTGCATTGGCAGTTTGTACTACGGGATAATAGCTTTGGGTGGTCGTTTCGTTCGTCGATTGGTTGCTTACATATTGTAAGACTGCCGCGTCATCGGTATTTGCCAAATGCGAATCGAATGCTGTATAACTCGTTTGCATTTTGGCTGGTTCGGGTTTGGTATTGTTGTTGTGGGGCTGTTATTAGTAGGCTCGGCTTGGTTATTGCTGATATTATTGCCGTCATTGTTTGGTGCTGATTCGTAGTAGGCAACCTGCGGGCTACTGGTTTCGTTAGGGTTGTATGCTACTACATTGGCATTATCATCGTAGTTATGGTCGATATCGTTGGCAGTTGGTCGAGTTTCGGCAGGTTGGCGGGGTGTTGCGGGTACAGTTTGGTGGGTGGTAGCGGGTCGTCGTGGCTGGACGTTGGCAGCCCTCATTTCGTTAGAGTTGATAGCTATGGCGGGTGCGCCCGTGAGGTTTTGCCGTTCGGTTCGGTCGGGGCGATTTGCAGCAGCTTGGCTAAACGCTGTTTCTATGGCTGCAATACCCATTTCGGGGCTTTCGGTACTGCGTTGGGGTTTGCGGGTGGGTTGGTTGCTGCTTAGGGGTTCGCCAAGTGCGGGTTCGTTGTCGTTGTTGCTGTTGTTTTCTTCTTGTTGATAGTTGGGGCTTAGGGTTGGGGTTTCAGTAGCCTTACGAGTGGGTGAAGTGTTGGTAGCGGTAGGGTTATGTCCGCGTAGCCTTGCATGATGATGTTCTTGCAAAGCAGATTCGCTGTTTTTGTCAAAGCCAATAGTTTGGGCAAATATAACGGGTGTGGGTGTAGGGGCGGTTCTGTCGGTCAGCTGCAGTTGGTATCGTTCGATAACTTCAATGAGTTTATCGGCATATTGCGGGTCGGTGGCATAGCCTGCTTTGAGCAATCCCGCTGCCCATGCTTTATAGTCGGTGGGGTCGAGTAGAAATAGGAAGTTATACCATTGTCGGCTTTTGAGTAAGTCCGAGTGGTCTATATACGACTCGTAGGCGGTATTATATTTTTTAAAACATTCGTCGGGTTTGTCGTCGTGTTGGGTATATGTTTCGCCTATCCAATCCGATTTGCATTTGATGCCAAAATGATTGTTGGCATTTCTTGCTAAGTCGCTTTGTCCGTATTGCGATTCAAACATACCTTGCGCCAAAGTAATGCTGGCGGGTATGCCTGTACGCTGCATTTCGCGCACGGCTAAGTCTTGATAGCGGGCAATATAGTCGGCAGCGAAATTGGGGTTAGCAAAGCCTATGCGCGATAAGGCGAGGCAGCAGACAATGGTAAAGATACGGTTGGTCATAATAATAGCATAGGGTTTGTGTTGTTCAAAGTTTTTGAGGCTGTCTTGTGGTGACAAATTTATGACCTATTTTTGATTTTGCTGCTAATTTGCCCTCACTAAATCACATGCCAAATAAATTTAATACTCTTTTTTATTTCAAGTTATTAAAATAAAAATCTTTATCTTATTGATTTTCAGTATTTTTCATAATGTAAAAATTTTTCTTTCTTGCTACGTAAAGCATTAAACTTGGTTGCATTTTTTCTAAAAATCGTCTTACTTTTTTGAGTCTATTTAAAATTTTTCGATAAAAGCACATATTTTATGCAAGATTGCAACACAAAAGCCATTTCCTCGTAGTACAAACGCCACCCAAACCTTAGCATGGGTGCAATAATTGGCTTATATTTGCGTTTTTTAGGAATTGTATGCAAAAAGGTTGCTTTGTCGATAGTTGTCTTGTGCGGGTAGAAAGTCCATACTTTGCAGTAGGGGCTGCGCTGAGGCGCAGTGCGGATTGTCGTGCCGTAGCATTAGCATCTCTCCGAAAGCAGGTATGGCTGTCTTGTATAGCTCTCGCATTGATTGGGCTGCTTGCCCCGACCCTACTTTTTGCCCAGCAAAACGCCACCATCGACCCGCGCCAAACCGCCCAAAGCCTATTAGCTGATGCCTTGTTACTCGTTGCCAAAGAAAACCGCTATGAAGAAGCCCTTGCCCTGCTGCAACAAGCACGCCATTTAGACAGCCGCAACCCCACCTACCGCTACGAGATAGCTACCATCAAATATCAACAAAAAAAATATTCAGATGTTATAGGACTGATGAAAACCGCGGTGCGCTCGTCCAAAGCCACACCCGACTACTACCGACTGCTGGGCAATGCCTACGACTTGGCAGGCAAAACCCAACGCGCCACAAAAACATATCAGCGCGGCATAAAGCGATTCAAAAAAGCAGGCACGCTCTATGCCGAATTAGGTGGCATGGCTTACCGAAAAGGCAACAACGATGCCGCCGTAGAATGGTGGGAGCAAGGAATAGAAAAAGACCCCGATTTTGCGACCAATTATTATTGGGCTGCTCAATTATATTGTCATTCGTCTGAAAAATTATGGGGGCTGCTCTATGCCGAATTGTTTATGCAGCTCGAACCCAACGGCACGCGCAACAAAGCCATCAGCCAACTGCTGTACAAAACGCTATCCGAAGCCCTGCAAGCACCTACCGACAGCACAGCCGCTACGGTCAGTTTTAGCGAAAAAGCACAGCTATATCTGCTACTCAACGAAACAGAAATCGACAGCGTATTGCCGTTTCAAGTCCTTTATAATATAGATGCCCAATGGGCAATGCCCCTGCCCCTGCGCGACAAAAACCTACCTACGCTATATATATTTCGCAAAGATTGGCTCAATCGCTGGCTCAACCAACAACACCAGCAATACCAACCCAATCTCGTTTTTATGCGCCAACAACAAATAGAACAAGCCCAACACTTAGAAGCCTATACCTATTGGCTCCTGCGCGAAGGGCAACCCGCCGTATTTGAGCAATGGCTCCAAGAACACCGCTATTCATTCAAACTATTTCTCGATTGGTTTAACCAACACCCGCTCCAACTCAACGAGCAACACCGCTTTTATCGCCGACAATACCTCAAACACTAAGCCACCAAGCACAAAACAACCTATTATTATTGTCTGCATCGCAAAAAACAGCTATCTTTGCCCGTTAAAAAAACACCCAATTGCCCCCGATGCTCCTAATAGCTTGGGCATATCGGTATTTGCTTTAATATATTTATTATATACCTATGTATTCATTCCGCAGCTATTCGCTCGCTTATTGCCTGATTGCCCTGCTATGTTGGTTCGCGGCAGGCAATACAACTATGCTTAAAGCCCAACATACGATAAACGATGTAGTAAAAGGCGTTACATCTAAAAGCAGTAAAAAACCAACTACCAAAACTCCCAAAAAAACGGGTTTTATCGCCAACAAATTCCAAGACCTTACCACCCGTTATAACCGCTATTTCAATGCCAACTTGCGCTATACGGAAGGTATTCAGAGCTTAGAAAAAAACATACCGATAATTACGACGAGGTATTGCCCGTATATCCGTATAAAGGCGGCGACGGCGCAGCTATATCCAGCAATTTGGACGAAACTATCCAAAAAACATCTATCGCCATACAAAAAAAACCCAATAGCAAATGGGTAGATGACTGCTATTTGCTCATCGGAAAATCGTATTACCTGAAAGGCGAGTACGGCTCGGCAACAGAAGCGTTCCAATATATTATCAAAAATTATAGCAATAATATACGCCGCAGCTACGACCGACAATCGCAAGAAAAAATGCGTCGCCTAAAAGAAGAAGAACGCAAAGCCACCGCCAAAGAAAAAGCCGAAGCCCGCGAAGAACTACTGCGCCAACAACAAGAAGAACGAGAAGAACGCGCCAAAGAACGCAAAGATGCCCAAAAAACCAAAGAAAAAGAACGCGAAGACAAAGCCAAAGAACGCGAAAAAAATACCAAGGAAAAAACCAAAGAACGAGAAAAAAGCCTCAAAGAACGAGAAAAAGAACGCAAAGAAACCGCTAAACAACGCGAAAAAGACCGAAAAGAAAAAGCTAAAGAACGAGAACGAGAACGCAAACAACGCGAAAAAGACCGAAAAAAAGGCATCAAAACACCTCCCAAACCCAAAACAGAAGATACCAATATAACACCCAAAAAAGACCCACGCGCCGAAAAAGAAGCCGCCGCCGCCGAAAAAGCGAAACAAGAAAAAGAAGAAGCAGAAAAAGCAGAGCAACTGAAAAAAGAAAAAGAAGCCGAAGAAATAGAAAAAGCCGCTAAAGAAAAAGAAGAAGCAGAAAAAAAAGCCAAAGAAGAAGCCAATAATGCCGAACCCGAAAGCGCAGCATTAGGCTCAATAGTAGATAAAAAAAATGGCACCGAGCGCGAATATAAAGGAGACGGATGGCTAAACCATAAACTGTCTAAGTATGAGGCTATGCTATGGCTGGCTCGAAACTATATGGACAACGGACAAAAGAGCGAGTCGCAAGCCGTATTAGATGCCATAGATAAAGACAAACGCTTTCCGAAACGACTAAAAGGACAATTGCTGACGCTGAAAGCCCATCATTTCCTAGCACAAAATAAATATGCCGAAGCGAAAACCACCCTGCAAGAAGCCGTCAAATCGACCTCGAAACGCAACGGACGAGCAAGACTGCATTATATTATCGCACAATTAGAAGAACAAGAAGGCAATTACCCCGTAGCCGTCAAACACTACCGAAAAGTGCTGAAATCGCGCCCCAGTTTCGACATGGAATTTCATGCCGAACTGAACACTATCAAAAACAAACTACAAGGCGGTATGGTATCGCCCGACCGCGCCTTAGCCCTACTAGAAAAAATGGCTAACGACGGCAAAAATGCCGATGTCGCCGACCAAATCTATTTCGAAATGTCGGAAATAGCCGCCGCCAACGGCAACGACGCACTCGCCGCCCAATACCTAGAAAAATCGGCTGCCAAAGGCGGCAAAGACCCCAAACAAAAAGCACTCGCCTACCTGCGATTGGCACACCTCAATTACGACAAAGAAAAATATACGCCCGCCGCCGCCTACTACGATAGCTCAATGGTAGCACTGCCCAAAACCCACAAAGATTATACTACAGCACAAACCCGCGCCGAAGTATTGGGCGGATTGGTCAAAAGCCTCCACACCATCGAACTGCAAGACAGCCTGCAACGCATTGCCAAAATGCCCAAAGGCGAACGCGACCGATATATAGACGAACTCATCGCACAACTGCAATACGAAGCCCGAAAACGCGCCGAAGAACAGCAATTCCTCGAAGAACAAGCTGCCCAAAACACCAATAATAACAACAGCAGCGGACAATTCTATTTCTATAACGAAGCCGCAAAAGGCATGGGCTATAACGAATTTATGACCAAATGGGGCAACCGACCCTTGATAGACAATTGGCGTTTGACCAGCAAATTGAGCGGAGCAAGCGGTATAAACGATGCCGATACAACCAACAACACCAACAACCGAGAAAACCTAATAGCCCGCGCCGAAACCCTCACCCACGACGATATCTTATCCCAACTGCCCCTCACACCGCAAGCACTTGCTAAGTCGGACAGTTTGATAATCGGTGCCTTTTATAATGTAGGTAGCATTTATCACAACAGCCTAAGCAACGACCCCAAAGCCATTGATGCCCTCGAAACACTGCTGCGCCGTTTTCCGAATAGCGAATACGACCTCCCTGCCCGATATATGTTATACGGCATGTATCAAAGCGCGGGCGAATCCGCTAAAGCAGACGTACACAAAAATTATATCCTGAACAATCACCCCAATTCAGTGTACGCCAAAATGCTGCTCGACCCACAATATGCCGAAAAAGCCGCTTTGTTGGGCAGCGAATTGGAACAATATTACGAAACTACCTACCAATTGCACCTGAAAGGCGAACACGAAACAGTATTGCAACGCGCCACCGCAGCCGACTCGCTGTTTAGCCCCAACACACTGCGCCCCAAATTTGATTTGCTGCGTGCCTTTGCTATCGGCAAAACGAAAGATAAAAACGCATACGTAAGTGCCTTGCAGACCATTGTACTGCAATATCCGGGCGATGTGGTCAAAGCCAAAGCACAAGAAATTTTATCCTACTTAGAAAGCGCAGGTATACAAGCCGCCAACACCGCCGCTACCGGCGCAGCAGCCGCCAAATTTAAATACGAACCCAATGTGCGCCACTACGTAATGATAATACCCGATGGCGAAATAAGCCAAATGCCCGCCCTCACCAAAGCCGTATCCGATTTTAACCAAAGCAATTTTAGCACCGACCAGCTCAAAACCAACCAAATGCTCTTAGACCCCGAACATCAAATTGTACTAATCAAAGAATTTTCGAACAGCACAAAAGCCCTATTTTATAACGATGCCATCACACCACAAGCAGGCACCTTGGGCAACGGCATGGGCTTGAAAATATTGGTTATCTCGAAAACTAATTTTTCACAGTTTTTCAAAGATAAAGATGTAGCCGCCTACGAGCAATTTTTTGGCGAAAACTATAAATAATTGACCGCCATATCCCACTATATAGACACCCCCGCCATGACACCAACATAGCGGGGGTTAATTTATAATTAGCGTTTATGCACCCCAACAAACCCCGATAGCTTCGAAACAAGGTAACTATTGGTTTGATTTTTAAGTTTTATACACTTACCGTAGCTATTTAGGGTATAGGTTTTGGCATGGGGTAATGAGCAATACTTATCTAATAATGCCTAACATCGCTGCATATTCGATTAGTTCCCCCTACAAGGCTAAATAGTTACCTCAAAATTAAAAAATCAAACCACTAAGCAGGTCTATACCTTTTGGAGAGGACATGGCGGCGAGGGGGCAGTGGTCTATATTTCGGCATTTAGGCGACCCAAACAAAACTTTACGCGATGACAAGTAGCTAATACTTGTTTTTCTGCCCTAAGCACCTTAATTTTGCTGCTACAATCTTTTCACTTCACGGCATGCTTCATTTATGGATATCGTTGCTTTCCGCCAAGCGCGTTTGGCTCAACTAACTAAGCTAAAAACTCCCCGTGCGGTGCCACCGCCCTCAATAGCCGCTATCGCGCCCGCGGCACCACGCGGCATACACAGCGGTCTTGCGCCCTACAATGGCAGTTGGGGCAAGCAACAAGTAACGCACCTGCTCAAACGAACTATGTTTGGCGCTACGCGCGAACATATTGAGTACCTACAAGGTCTGTCGCTCAATGATGCCATAGATGCGCTATTGGCTATACCGCCCGAAGCCGAGCCACCTATCAATAATTATCATTTCCCCGACTTAGAGAATCCCATTATCGACCCCAATATACCGCCGGGCGAGGTTTGGGTAAATGATGATTATGTAGATGATGTATATGTCGCCTACGGGCGTTTTATCTCGCTCAAGACATGGTGGATAAGGCTGATGATAGAACAGCCCCTTGGTATTTTTGAAAAAATGACGCTATTTTGGTGCAATCATTTCGGCACACAATTCGGCGAATTGTTCGAGGGTCGGTTCAACTACCGCCACTTATCCACGCTGCGCCAACACGCCTTGGGCAATTTTAAGGCTATGGTACATGCCATCACCATAGACCCGCAAATGCTCATTTACCTCAACGGAGCATATAGCCAAGCTGGCGCACCCGACGAAAACTATGCCCGCGAATTGCAAGAGTTGTTTTGCTTAGGCAAGGGGGCTGACTCGCAATATACCGAAGAAGACGTACAAGAAGCCGCCCGCCTACTAACGGGCTGGACAATTACCGATTATAACGACATCACCGTGCAGTTTTGCCTTTTTTGCACGACGCGAACGACAAACATTTCTCGGTATTTTATGGCAATACAAGCATCGAAGGACAAACAGGTATGGACGGTGCCAATGAGTTGGACCAACTTTTAGACATGATATTTGCCAATACCGAAGTATCCAAATTCATCTGTCGAAAACTGTATCGATTTTTTGTCTACCACCATATTGACGAGCAAACCGAAAACGATGTAATTGCCCCCTTAGCCCAAGTAATGCGCGACAATAATTACGAGATAACACCCGTATTGCGCACCCTCCTAAGAAGCGAACATTTTTTTGACGACCGCAATCGTGCTGCCGTTATCAAAAGCCCCATCGATTATTTTATAGGATTATTCCGCGAGTTTGGCGTACCATATATCTCGCAAGACTATCTGAACGAAACTTGGGTTTTGGGCGAATATCTCAATTACCAGTTGTTTCTGTTCGGGCAAGAGCCCGGCGACCCACCTAATGTAGCGGGCTATCCCGCCTATTACCAAAGCCCGCAATTCGATAAGCTATGGATTAATACCGACACCCTGCCGCGCCGCATACAACTAACCGAAGCCATTTTGTACTACGGTTACTATTATACCGACACCGATTCGTTTAAGATAGACCCCATAGCATTTGCCGCCGCCCTACCCGACCCCACCGACCCCAACGCCGTAGTACAAGCCATTGCCGAACAAATGTGCATTTATGGCTTGTCGGACGAAGTATTGGCACAACTCAAAACTATTCTACTCTACAACCAAAGCAGCGATTACTATTGGACATTGGCATGGGCAAATTATATCGACAACCCCACCGACGAAGAAGCCTATAATATTGTATACTATTTACTGAGCGAAACCTACCGCTATATGCTCTCGCTCGAAGAATACCAATTGATGTAGCCCCCACTTAGCCAAGACCAATAAATATCTCGCCTCAAAAAAAATTACTGCCCACAACTTGCCCATAATAGCGCGAAATGCGTACATTTGCGCAACACATTTTTTATACGCCGAAATTTTGCCTTAGCCATGCTAAAATATATCCTCAAACGCATAGTATTGATGCTACCCACTTTTTTTGGAGCTACCTTTTTGGTTTTTCTCATCTTATCCAAAGTACCTGGCGGTCCGTTTGAAAAAGCCGTCATGCAACTCAAAATGGGCAAAATGATGGGCGGCTCCGAAGGCGGCGGCAACGGCGGCAACGGAATGGGGAGTAAAGAACTAACCCCTGAACAGTTAGACCAAATTAAAAAACAATATGGTTTAGACAAACCCCTGCTAACGCGCTACCTCATCTGGCTCGGTTTTTACCCGCGCGACATCAAAGAAAAAACCATCGCCTACGGCGAACCCTTTCGCGAAAACATAGCCTACGTAGAAATAGATAAACGCAAATACGAAAAACAACGCTGGATAAAAGTCGAAAAAGACGCATCGGGCGCACTAAAAGTATATAAAAGCGGCATAGGCGGCGACTTCCAATTTACCGACTCCAAAGGGCAAACCATCGAAGAATTGCCCCCGTCAAGCCAAATCACCGATTGGTATCCCTCTAAGGATTGGACAGTAGACAAAACCGAAGCAGACAAAGCAGTATTGGTACAGCGCAAGTTCAGCGGCATTTTTACAGGCGACTTCGGCAAATCCTATAAATACGACAAACCCGTATTGACCCTTATCGGCGAGCGGCTCCATATTTCACTCTATTTTGGCATCATTGGCTTCATCTTGGCTTATTTGGTCTGCATTCCCTTGGGCATTGCCAAAGCCGTGCGCCATGGGCAAGGTTTTGATGTAGGCAGTAGTGCCCTCATATTTTTGGGCTATGCCATTCCCGATTTTGCACTGGGTGTATTATTGCTCACGCTGTTTGGAGGTGGTAGCTTTTTAGATATATTCCCCTTGGGCGGCTTTCGTTCCTTAGATTGGGATACCCTATCATTTGCAGGCAAAATCAAAGACCAATTGCACCATACCATATTGCCCGTTATCTGCTGGATGATAGGCTCGTTTGCTACCCTCACGATGCTGATGAAAAATTCGTTGATGGAAAACCTCAATTTAGACTATGTGCGCACCGCCTACGCCAAAGGGCTATCGTCCCGAACGGTCGTGTATAAACATGCCCTGCGCAATTCGCTCATACCTATTGCCACAGGCGTTGGACATGTGATAGGCGTATTTTTGGCGGGTTCCTATCTGCTCGAAAAAGTATTTAATATAGACGGCATCGGGCTGTTGGGCTATCGCGCTATTGTCGAAACCGACTATCCGATATTTCTGGGCTTCTTGGTCATCAATATCATCGTACTGATGCTCGGCAACCTCATTTCCGATATGCTTTACGTAGCTATCGACCCGCGCATTCAGTTCGATTAGCCATATAGCCACCTATCAGCGGCTAAGAAAAATAAAAAAACACCCCGTTCAAAAAAAACAACGCTAACAGCAATTATTTTTGGCACAAAATACGTACCTTTGCAGCCCAATAATTAGACCTACCAAAAACGCAATACATTATGAGCCTCATACAATACGTAAAACGAGCAATTATTGCCCCAAAAACAAATTCCGGCTTTCAAAGCAGGCGACAATATTACCGTACACTACAAAATCGTAGAGGGCGATAAAGAACGAATCCAGCTATTCCGTGGCGATGTGATTCAGGTGCGCGGCGGCGCAAATAACCCCAACCGCATGATTACGGTGCGCAAAATATCAAACGATATTGGCGTAGAGCGTATATTCCCTATCAGTTCGCCCAATATCGAAAAAATAGAGGTGAACAAATTCGGTAAAGTACGCCGCGCCCGCTTGTTCTACCTCCGCGAGGCAAAAGGCAAAGATGCACGCATCAAAGAACGCCGTTTTACGCGCAAATAATCGCTGGTAGCCATGCCCAAAACCCGATTTTAAAAAAAAAACAAAACCGGAACATTCAAAGCATATTTCGAGCGGCGAAACACAAAACTTGTATGCGAAAAAAGGTAAGCTTTCATAGTATTAGGCATACCTTTGCTACACAGTTGTATGAAGCAGGCACGGTTATACATATCATTCAGGAGCTTTTGGGGGATTCGAGTTCCAAAACAACCGAACATTATACACACATGAGTAATAGCGTATCTGAGGGCTTCGTCCCCTTGGATACGCTATTGAAAATTAAAAAAAGACGCGAGTCTTGATACTACGCCATTATTTCTGTAGCTTATGAATAGCATTGGCTAATGCAAAGCTCAACGCTTTACTGAACTTGTCAAATACACACCAGCACAACGGGCAGATTTAATAGCATTTTGGGCAAAATAGGCTTTAAAAAAAAATGTAACTATTTAGGCATTGCGCTCTGTGTGTAGATTTTGCGCATTTGGCAGTATTTTTAAACATTCTTTTTGCATTTTTGTTTGTTATTTCAAATTCAATTCATCTTCTCTTGAAACTAAGTACAGACGTATCCTCCTTACAATCTTTGGTAATATCCTTATCAAACCAAGTAGCTTTGCTCTCGGAGCAAGTAAAAGTCCTTACTGTTAGGGTATCGGCTCTTACGGAGGAGAACGAACTGCTCAAACAGGATATGCATTGCTCAAATTAGAAAATGGCGAATTGCGTAGTCGCTTGGACAGCAATAGCAAAAACAGCCATCTTCCGCCCTCTAAGGATTTGTTCAAATCCAAACCTGCTTTTCCTAAATCAGGTACTGGTAAGCAAGGGGGTAAAGAGGGTCATACTTTGTATCAGAGTCTGTCTCCCGACGTGGTAGTTAATTTGGGTTTGCCTTCTGTGTGTTCTTGTGGTTGTAATTTGTCGGGGGTTTCCGTGGTCAAAGAGGTTAAACGTCAGGTTTTTGATATTCCTGACCCGAAGTTACGGGTAACAGAATATGTTCAGCGGCAAGCCAAGTGTCCTGGTTGCGGCAAGGGCGTTAGGGTCGAATTTCCCCAAGGGGTTACTAATCATGTTCAGTATGGCAACAGCGTGTTGGCATTTTGTGCTCTTTTGAGCAATGGTTGCCATTTGTCTTGCGAGCAAATTAGTCAGTTGTTTTCCGATTTATTTGGTCAGCCGCTTAATCCGGCTACGGTGATAGCGGCTAACGAGCGTTGTTACGACCGGCTTGCCCCCAGCGAAGCGGTGATTAAAGCGGAGTTGTTGCGGAGCAAAGTCGTTCATTTTGACGAGAGCGGTTTGGCGGTGGCGGGCAAGACCTATTGGCTACACGTTGCTTCTACCGACTTGCTCACGCATTTGTTTGTTCATGAAAAACGCGGTAAAGAAGCCCTCCAAAGCGAGCCGTCGCTGCTGCCGAACTTCAAGCATTTTGCTGTACACGACTGCTGGGCAAGCTATTTTAACCTCGAACATATACAGCACGCCGTTTGTAATGCCCATATCCTACGCGAATTAGAGGCGCTGGTCGAAAAAGAAGGCCAATGGGCAGCGAAAATGAAAGAACTTTTGTTAGAACTGTACCAACTCAGCCAAGAAGGTACGGCTATTGTACCCGATTTAGCACCTTACCTACTGCGTTACAAGCAAATTTGCCGAGAAGTCGATTGAAGAAGAACCCCCCGCCCATAAAAGCAGCAAAACAGGGCAAACCTAAATCGTCAAAAGGCAGAAACCTACTCAACCGATTGAGTGGCTTGCAGGACTGTGTCCTCGCATTTGCCAAGTACCAAAACGTGCCCTTTATCAATAATCAAGCCGAGCGGGATATAAGACCTGCAAAAAGTAAAATCAAATGGCGGGTTGTTTCAGAAAAAAGAAGGGGCTGACTATTTCGCAAGAATACAAGCGTTTATCTCTACGGCAAGAAAACATGCCAAATCGGCATTCGACGAAATCATAAATGCACTAATGGGCGATACCTATAGCTCCCAATTGTACCCCCATGCCTAAATAGAGTGTGCTGAAAAAGTCTTTTCCTGAAAAGGTGTCTTTAAAAATCAATTTTTTCTATTTGTATGTATTCGTAAATTGCTGTAAATCAATTTTTTATGCACATTAAAAAATTAAAATTTTACAAATTAGCACTTTTGTTCAAAATGAGTCACGGAGAATTTTTAAAAAAAACTGCACGGTTTTTCGGGTACTTCTATTCAAAATCGTGCAGTTTCGCGTTCCAAAATCGTGCATTCCTTGTTATAGACTATTGATTTACAAGGAATTATAGCAACTAATCGATTTTTTCAGTACGCTCTAAATAGTTACGAATAATCCTGCTGCCTTAGCCCAAGCCCTATTTCTGTTTCATGCTGTCGTCGCTGTTATCTTTTCTATCGCTATCCGACCCCAATGTGCGCTTTGTCGTATTGGGTATGGTGTTGTTGGGCGCGTCGGCGGGAGCAGTGGGTTGTTTTACGCTCTTGCGCAAACGGGCTTTGCCTCGGCGATGCCGTTGCTCATGCCGTTTTGCCCGGTATCTGCGTGGCTTTTATGTTGTCGGGCACCAAAAATATAGCTGTATTGATGGCAGGCGCGGTTGTGAGCGGTTGGCTGTCGCTGTGGGCAATTGACCTTATCACTCGGCGGTCGCGCATCAAAGCCGATACTGCTACGGGTTTGGTCTTGTCCGTATTTTTTGGCATAGGTATTTTGTTACTCACCGTCATTCAGCGGTCGGGCAATGCCTCGCAATCGGGTTTAGACAAATTTTTGTTGGGCAAAGCCGCTGCTATGACGGGATCCGACGTACAATTGCTGGCGGTGGTATGCGCCTTGTTGCTGGGCACTATTGCCGTTTTTCTGCGCGGATTTTGGCTTATCTCGTTCGACCCTAATTTCGCACGCGCCATTGGTATGCCTACGCGCAGCCTCGAACTGCTATTGGCAACTATCACGGTTGTTGCCGTAGCCGTTGGTATTCAGGCGGTGGGCGTGGTGCTGATGGCGGCTTTGTTGCTAACTCCCGCTGCTGCTGCTCGCTATCTCACCGACCGCCTTGTGTTGATGTTATTCTTAGCCATGTCTATCGGAGCACTGTCGGGCGTAGGCGGTGCTTACATCTCTTATATAGCCCCTGCCATGCCTACGGGACCTTGGGTAGTAGTTGTTTTATCGAGCATAGCCGCTTTATGCGTGTTTTTTGCCCCACGCAAAGGGTTGGCAGCGCGTTGGTGGCAGCACCGCCGCAACCGCCGTCAGATGCTCGAAGAAAACGTATTGAAAGTATTTTACCAATTGGGCGAGTCTAAGAGCGATTTTTTCGCGCCTCGCCCCATTGACGCGCTTCAACAACGCCGTGCCTTGTCGCACAAGCAATTGCAACAAGGTCTGAAACGCTTGGCTGCCAAAGATTATGTGCGCCAACAGCCCGAAGGCTGGGTACTTACCGATACGGGCAAACAAAATGCCCAACGCTTAGTGCGCGTACACCGCCTTTGGGAGGTTTATCTGAGTCGCTACCACCATCTCGCTCCCGACCACGTACATGACAACGCCGATGCTGTCGAACACCTCATCTCGCCCGACTTAGAGCAACAATTAGAGGCAATGCTCGATTATCCACAAGCCGACCCGCATAATAATCCCATTCCTTATAAAAAACCTAAGACAGGACGATGCATAGCAATATCTCTGTCCGAATTGTAGGGCTAATTGATTAGAAATAGCCCTCTTTTTTTCTATCTTCCATTGATGTTTCGGAGCGTTTGTCGTCGGCTCTTCCGCCGCGCTCGGTTTGGCGCGAGGTGGCAATTTCGCGAATAATATCTTCGAGTGTAGCGGCTTCCGATTCGGTCGCGCCCGTAGAGGTCATATCGCCGATGGTGCGAAATCGGACTGTTTTTTCGATAGGTGCTTCGTTGGGTTTAAGCGGCAAAAAATGGGAATGTGCGAGCCAAATGCCGTTGCGCTGCACACACAAGCGGCGATGCGAAAAATAGAGATTGGGCAAAGGTATTTGCTCTTCGGCGATATATTGCCAGATATCCAATTCCGTCCAATTACTGAGTGGAAATACTCTGAAATGTTCGCCTGCGTGTTTTCGTCCATTGAAAATATTCCACAGTTCGGGGCGTTGGTTTTTAGCGTCCCATTGTCCAAATTCGTCTCGGTGCGAGAAAAACGCTCCTTAGCGCGGGCTTTTTCTTCGTCTCGGCGTGCCCTCCCAAAGCGGCATCGAATTTGTTTTGCTCGATGGTTTTGAGGAGGGTTACGGTTTGCAATCGAATACGGCTGGCGTCGGGTCCTCGCTCTTCGCGTGCGCTGCCTTTGTCTATGGAGTGTTGGACATAACCCACTAACAAGCGCAGGTTGAGGCGGGCAACTAAGGCATCGCGAAAGGCAATAGTTTCGGGGAAATTATGCCCTGTATCGATATGTAGTATCGGGAAAGGGATTGGAGCGGGAAAAAAGGCTTTTCGCGCCAACCAAAGCATGACGATAGAATCTTTGCCGCCCGAAAACAGCAGCACGGGGCGGTCGAATTGGGCAGCAGTTTCGCGGATAATATAAATAGATTCGGATTCTAATTCGCGTAGGTGGCTTAGGTGGTAAGTCATTATTTATTTAATTTTTATCGACAATATAGACAGCGGAGGGTCGAGCATTTGTTCGGTATTGGGCAATTGGTGTATTTTTCGCACGATGTCCATACCGCCGACTACTTTGCCAAAGGCGGCAAATCCTGCTCCGTCGGGGTTTCGTTTGCCGCCGAAATCGAGTTCGGGTTGGTCGCCGATACAGATAAAAAATTCGGCTTGGGCGGAGCCAGGCTTGTCGCGTGCCATAGAAATAGTGCCGTCGGTATGTGATAAGCCTGTTTGTTGGGTGGTTTCGTGGGCAATGGGTGGTAGCAGCAAGGGGTTGGAGATGGTATCAACCATATTGAGGGCAAAACCGCCTTGTATCACTTCTATTTTAGTAGTTTTATCGGGTTGGTTGTCGGGTTCGAGCGTGACGGTGCGATAAAAGCGCGTTCCTTGTAGGCGGTTTTCGCGCACATAGCGCAGGAAGTTGTTGGCTGTGATGGGTGCTTTATCGGCATATACTTCTACTTCAATAGGACCCAATTCGGTATTGATAATGATATGTGGGTTGTGTGCGGCGGGTTGGCAAGCTGTCCATACAAGCCCGATAGTACTGAAAACCAATAGCAGTAGTGGCAAATTTGTCATGGCTCAATTGGGTTGTTATTGTTAGCGGTGCTTTTGTCGCGCCCTTGTTTGATGGCGTTTATCAGTTCGTCCAGTTGCCATGCTTGTGCGATGTCGTAATCACCCGATTTGGTGCGGCGCAAACTGCTTAGGTGCGCACCGTTTTGCAGGCGTTTTCCGAAGTCGTGGGCAATGGCGCGGATATAGGTGCCTTTATTGCATACGATTCGGAAATGGATATGTGGCATATCTATTTTGCACACCTCGAAGGCATCGATTCGGATTGGTCGGGTTTTGGTATCGGTGGTTTTGCCTTTGTGGGCGGTTTCGTATAATCGTTTCCCGTCTATTTTTATGGCAGAAAAAGGGGTACGCTCTGCATAGATTCGCCCAGAAAACTGTGGGCGGCGGCATATATATCGGCTTCGCTGATGCCTGTTGTGTCGAAAAAGGCATCAAATGGGCGTTCCAAATCGTAGCAAGGCGTGGTAGCTCCCAGCGTGATAGTGCCTGTATATTCTTTGTCGCCGTCTTGCAAAGTGTCTATTTGCGCGGTTGCTTTTCTGCCCACACATACCAGCAATAAGCCGCTTGCTAAGGGGTCTAAGGTGCCTGCGTGTCCTGTTTTTTTGATTCCTGTGGCATATCGTATTTTGCGCACCACATCGGTCGATGTCCAATGCAGTGGTTTGTCAATGAGCAAGATTTCGCCTTCTTCGAAATTAAAATCCGAATAAGATGCGCTTGGTATTTTTATCGATTCTGTTTTCTTCATAAACGATTTTGAAATTATCTTTAACGGTTTTTAATTGTGCTTCGATTCGCGTAAAGATTTCTTTATTTTCTTTGTAAAACGAAGTGCAGCCGTCATTTTGTGAGTTTTTTTGTTTGGCTACAAATTGGTCGTACATGCTGATAAAGTCATTGATTTCGAGCAATACATTTTCGTATTCGTTCAAGTAGAATTTGACTTGTTCTAAATAAAACAATACATCATCGTCTTTATTCGTATCGTAGGTAATAACGCCTACATTATCTTTTTCGGCGTGTAGGACGCTAAAAAACTGCTCGCGGTATTGGCGCATAAAATCGTGCGTAAGCATGTTTTTGTCTTGGATATATTTGCTGTATCCTCCTTTGTAATTGATAGATTCTAAGTATTGCCCAAAAAAGCCTTTGGTTTGTTCGCGGAATGCTTGCAGTTTATCGTTCAGTTGGCGCAATCGGGCAGATACGATTTGGTGTTCTGATTTTAGGTTGTTCGTATAATCGAGAATGCAGGTTAGTTTGGCAAACGATTCGTTATTGGCGCGTGCTTTTTGGTTATATCGCGACAATAAGCCCGTAGCGATGGAGATAGTAGTAGAGATAATCGGGTTGTTCAGCACGGGTACGAGTGTTTTCAGGTCGTTTATTTCGTTTAGGTCAGGAAATACGCGCTTTTTTTTCAGTCCGTCGAGCGATGCTTTGAGGGCGAAGTTAAATTCGCCGTAGGTGGTGGGGTCGGTTAGGGTATTAAATTCGCTTTGCAATTCTAATTGGCTGAAACTCAGATTAAATTGGTTGGTTTCTTTGATAATATGGCTAACTACACGCTCGCCTGCGTCATATCGGCTTTCGAGTGTATTGACGGTGGTGGCATATTTTTCGCGGTTAGCGGTTTTGATTACGCGCATCACATCGCCTTGCGAGGCTACTTGGTTTTCTAAATCGGCAAGGCGGGTTGCCAATCGTCGATTTTCGTTTTCTATATCGTTCGACAGTTTTTCGACTGCCTCTTTTTCGTTGAAGAGTTCTACCTTGATAATGGTATCTGCTTGGGCAGCGAGGCGTTTAGGTGTCAGCGATAACAGTGCGCCAAATAAAGCAAGGGTGATAAGGGGGTATTGGATATACATGGCAAAAATAAGTGGTTGATTGTTATTGTTTATTTTTTTGTATATGTTTTATATTAATTGTCTAATGATGCGTAGGTAGTGGCTATATTGTTGGGTTTGTGCGTTTAGTATGCCGTTATTATCTATTATATCTATGCGCACTTCGCCTGATGCGTGTATAATTTGCCTTTTTTCGGCTATAATGCCTACGTGTGTGATGCGTTGGGTGTGTTTGTCAGGGCTAAAAAACGCCAAATCGCCTGTTTGTGCTTGGTTTAGGTCGTCAACAAGCGTTCCTTGTTCGGCTTGTTGGTAGGCATCGCGGTAAAGTGCCACGCCGCATAACTTGGCGCCTACTTGGGTAAAACCCGAACAATCTATGCCCCAAGGGCTACGACCGCCCCAAAGATACGGCGTAGATAGGTATTTTTTGGCAAATTGGAGTATTTGTCGGCGAAATAGGGTATTTTCGGGTTTATCGGTAACATTCGTCATCTCTAATTTTGGCTTACAGATGGTTCGCACTTTGCCCATATAGCGATAGCTTTGCCCGTCCAATTCAAAGCTACGCTTTTGGGCATCATAGTACGGCAGGGTGCTGCCCAATGGCACTATTAAACGTCGGTTGGGTGCAATAATTGTGCGCAGCACATCAAGGGCAACATGTTGTATGGGTTCGGTGAGCGGGGTTGGGTATTGTGTTGCGTCAAGTGGTCTTACTTGCGAGCGATTTAGCCATGCCGTGTAGCCGTCGTGTTGTGTGATGATGCGGCACCAGTCGCGCTGTTCTTCCACAATGCTGTATATATCGCCCAGCAGCAATTGGTTGGTCATTTCGCTGCGGTGGGCAGGCTCGGCGCGTAGTGGTAATGTGCCGTAGGTGCAGATGCCCAAAGGGTTTTCGTGGGTTGGCATGGGTTCTTTTTATTTCTTTTTTGGAAAAAACGCGGTAGGGCTTATAGTTTGCCTTACCGCGTTGAGAGGGGTATAAAAACGTATCGTTTAGTGTATGGCAAATTCGGAGAGCGGTATTGCGCCTGCCAATTGGCTGATTTTGTCTTGTAAATCGCGCAATTCGGTTTCTAATTTTTGGTATTGCGGCATCAGTACTTGGTATTGTGTTCTTATTTCATTCAGTACTTTATGGGTATGTTGCTGTATGGTGGCTTGGGTTTCATGTTCGCCCACTTTGTTTTCGAGTTGGGCGATGGTGCGGCGTGCATCTGCCAATTCTTGGGTTAGTGTGTTTGCTTTGGTCTTATATTGCTCGCTTAGGGGCAGCAATTGGTTATAGCGTTCCTTAATGGTTTCGAGCGATAGCAGCGTAGCTTGTAAGGCGGTTATTTGCAGTGCGTCGTTCCTGGTGCGTTCGGTCAATTGTTGTTTTTCGGCATTCAGGCGGTTCACTTGGTTCGATAGGGCGGCTATCTCGGCGGCGGCTTGGTTATGCTCGTGTTGCAATTGGCGGTGAGCGGTCTGTGCGTTTATTAGTTCATTGAGGCGTTGTGTTTGTTGGTCTATGGTGGCTTGGCGGCGTTCTAATTCGGTTTGAGCATTGATTTTCTCGCGCTCTAAGCGTTTCAATTGAGCATTCAAGGCATCTACTTCTATCTTGGCGGTTTGCCATTTATTAATTTGTTCGTCGTATCTTTTTTTATAAGTTTCTAAGTGACTAATAGAATTTTTGTAAGTTTCTTGCACCAATAACAAATCTTGCAATTGGGCTTCGGTGGTGCTGCGCTGTTTGGCATGTTCTACGGCATCGCCTTTTGTTTTTATCATATCGTCCTCAATTTTGGCATAGCGCGTCAGCAACGAGCTGTATTTGATGCGCAGGTCGCTGAAATTATCGTTGAGGTTTTTTTGGTCGCGCTCCATACCTAAGAGCCGTATTTTGAAATACAGCCATGCCAATAGGATGGTAATACCCAAAAGCAATAATATTTGTAGCAAATGTATTATCATAGCATTATTAGTGGGTAGTGCTTAGTGAATAGATGAGGGCTATAAAGGCTGTTATAAATACTCGTTTGTTTTGTGCCGTTACTTTTGATGGATAATTGAAAAAGGGGTCACTTATGATGGGGTTTATTGCGGAGCAGATACCAACCACGCATCGACTCGGCGGTATTGATACAAACAGGATTCGTCTGTACTGGGGCAGTTGCCTATTTCTCCCACAACGGTTGTGTCTATTTGTGCCGCGCTGATTCCTTCTCGTCGGAGGCATTGAAACACATTTTCGATGCGTTGTTGGGCTAATTGGAGGTTATCGGTAGTGTTTCCCTTTAGAATCGGAATACCCATATAGGGATATTTTTTGGTGTGGTGCTTGGTCTAAGTATATTTTCAGGTGGTGTATGTAGGACAGAACAGCGGTATCGGCATAGAAGTTAGCGATACGGTTGGCAAAAAGAAAGTGCATAGTATCTTGCTGCGTCAAATGGGCTAAGGCTACCCGCCCCAACGAGTCTAAGGTGTTGGTATCAGTAGCTACTGGCGGAGGTTTAGCGATGATGCAACCACAATTGTGGTCGTTCATTTCGCAAACATACCAATAGACCGAGAACAGGCACCAAGCGATAAGAGCAAATTTGAGCAATCTTAGCATCGTCAGATGGGTTGTGATTAAGAGGGCTTATTGATAGCGTAACACCCAGGCATCGGGGTTAGCCTCGCGGATTCGGCTATATTCGGCTTTTATTTGCGGGATTGTTTGCTCGCCGTACAATCCAATACGCACGATACCGCTATTTGTTTCGAGTAATTGTACATTGTATTGTTGTTCTTTGAAAGTTTGGGCTATTTGCGTGGCTTTTTCGCGATTTTTCCAGGCTCCTACGATAATATAATAACCCTTGGGCGAATTGGTATTGATATATTCGTTGGCACTCGAATTGGTAATCGTAATACCATCTACTACTGTCTCCCGTCCGTCAGGTGTGGTGGTGGCGTTGGGGGTGCTGTTGTTGTTATTGTCAGTGGCGTAGGTTTCAGTAGCAGTATTGGTTTCATCGCTACTTGTTTCGTTGTTGTCTATTTCGCTGCTGTTTATTTCGTTGTCGCTTGTCATGTCGCCCGTATTATTGGTTTCGTCGGCGGTGGCTTCATTAGGAGTTGTTTGCACGCTTGCCGCCTTGTCGCCCCCTGATGATAGACGCGACAGCAAGCCAAAAAATAGCAATAAAATAAGCAAGGGCAACAACCACATGAGCCAACTATTATTGCGCTTGCTTCGGGTAGTTGTTTGGGTATTGGCTGTATCACTATTTTCCGATAAAGCCGTTCCGAGTGTTGGGCTATGGCTTGCACCGCTTGGGGAGTGATTGCTTACAGCGGTATTGTCATTATTTGCAGGTATCTCAAGATTATTTGTACCCAGCATATCGGCTAAAGTGCGTACTTGGGGTTCGGGGGGTGTTATGGGTTCTTCAATAACAGAAATTGTGCCAATTGCGGCATTGATTTCCGTTTCGCTTATGGTGGGAGCTATGGCTTGTCCTATTGTTATTTGCTGCAAACCGTAGGTATCTGCCGAAAAATTGGCTTTGGGGTCGGGCAGAAAGCCCAAACCTCCGCCGATGTCGCGATAAAATTCGCCGATACCCGCTATAATAGCTTTGCCGTTAGAGTCTATTTTATGTAACAGTAGGTCGCTAAATATTTTGAGTTCTGTTTCGGCTTCGGCTTCGCTAATCTTTTCGGCACGGGCTATATGGCTCAACAGCAAACCGTCGTTGCCGCGCATACGGTCGTTCAGTTCAATGGTTCTGATGGGAGGCGTTATCGTCCCGTTTTTTTCGTCCAATTGTGCGGGTTTATAGCGCGTATTGAGAGCACCAATGCCCGGAATTATGACCGGGCTATATTCGTATAGCAACGATTCGATGTGTCGGGCTACGTCGATATATTTAGACATATACTTGTGTTAATGTAAGGTATATTTTATGAAATAGGCGATTTGGAGCAAAAAGTTGGGTCTGTCTAATGTAATTTTATAGTAACTATTTGGGGTATAGGGTTTTGGGTATGGGGTAATGAGCAATACTTATCTAATAATGCCTGACATCGCTGCATATTCGATTAGTTCCTCCTACAAGGCTAAATAATTACATGAAAAAATAGCATTAAAAACAAAATTGATTCGTTTTTAGAATATGCGAACATTGTTTGCCTTAGAACCTACAAGTAATGCCGCCTACTACGTTTAGCCCATATACGGGATAGTAAAAAAATCGGTTGTATTTTTGTGCTAATAGGTTGTTAGCAGTTACAAAAACACCAATATTATCTATTATATCAAAGCGTGCTGCTACATTGAGGTCAAAAGCAGTAGGTATGGTATAGCTATTGTCGGGTGTATCGTTGGTAACGCGGGCTTTCATGCCGTTTATCAAGTAGGCATCTACCGTAAGCTGCAATTTTTTGATGGGTTGAATATCGGCGCGTAGGTTGCTCAATAGTGTTGGTAGGTGCCATGCCTCTGTTTCCGTATCCGTATTGCGCGAGGCATAAGTAGTAGCCAGCGAAATAGTGGCTATATCCGTCAGGCGGGCGGCGATTTCGAGCGACGCGCCTATTTCCGACATACGAGGGTCGTATATCGTTGTCATTAGTCGGCTAATACCATTATCTGCATCAAATGGTGTGGCTATATTGACAAACAAGGCTTGGTTTTTGACGATGTTATAAAACCCTTTTGCGTTATAGCTCAATACCTTGCCCAATGCGCCTTTGATACCCAAATATCGATTTTCGCGAATGCTATTGCGCAATTCGGTGCTTTGTTCGATAAATGGATTTTGGTTGGCAAGAGATTGATAGGTATTTTTGATAGCTTCTTTGTTCCAACCGCCGTATAGCGTCAGCGATTTGGGCAATACAAATACTTCGAGGGCTATTTTGGGAAATGGATAGAACTTACCGCCATCTAAAATAGCTGTTGCGCCCGCAGTAAAATTGCCAAAATTGGCTTTATATGTCACCGTAGGGCTTGCTTGCAATAGGTTATTGCTATACGTATTGGAATCAGGGCGGTTGAGGCTCGAAAATTCGTCGCGTAGTTGCACGCCCCAAGCCCAATTTTCGTTCAGTAAGCCGCTGATATCGCCTTGCAGGTCGATATAATGTTCGCGGCTATTGCGGTTGTCGCCCATTGTTTGGTAGTTGAGGGCGGCGGTATAATCTATTACTTGGTCGTTTTCGGCACTATTGCCCAAGGTGGCTCGTGCGCTTATGGTTTCATAGCGGCGGCGCAGTTCGTCGGCAGTAAATTGTAGGCTTGTATCGGCGTGCGTAAATCCGTATTGGTAGTAGGTATTGCGTTGGTAGCCCGCATCAATTCCCACATAATATTGGTTGGTATATATTTTGCCAAATGCTCGTCCGCCTAAGCGGTTGTAATTCTGAAATTCGATGGGTCCTTGCGAACCGATATACGATGCGTTTAGCCCTGCTATCCATTTTTTGGTGCGGCAGGTGCTGAGGGCAATATCGGCGAGCGGCGTTTTGAGGTTGCCATAACCACCGCGCAACCATACATAGCGGCATTTTTCGCCGTCGTCGCCTTTTTTCTTTTTATTGCTATCGTCGTAGCCGATGGGTTTCAATTCGACGGGCGTATATTTGATGGTCAGAAATTTGGGCGTTATGTAGTAGTCGTTAAATACCGGTTTTTCTTTTGCCAAATCGTCTAATGAGGGCAAGTCGGGCGACAATTCTACCCTTGCCGCATCGCCCAAAATCGGTTCGTAGGGCTTTACGATGTCCATGCTTTCGGGCGTAATATCGCCTTCGTTTTGTGCTTGCAGCGCGTTAATGCTGATGCCCCAACACAAGGCGGCAAAGAAGGCATAATCGATAAATTTCATGTTATGGGGTTGGGGGTTATTGCGGTCAGAGGTGACAAAACCATCTTTTGGGGCAAAGCAAATTTTATTCTGCTACGGGCAAGGTAGCACTTTTGATAGTTTCTTGCAATTTTTTGGTGTGTTCTACGGCAATCATAGCGCGTTCTACTTTGAGGGTAGTGGCTTTATCTACTTCGAGCATCATGGTCGAGTCGCTATTGATACGGGCAATTTTTCCGTGTATGCCGCCCGACGTAACCACCCAATCGCCTTTTTTGAGTTCGGCGATAAAGGCGGCTTGCTCTTTGGCACGTTTCATTTGGGGGCGAATCATAAAAAAGTAGAAGATAAAAAAGATTGCCGCCATCATGAGCAATTGTGGCACCATGGAGGGCGAAGCGGCTTGTGCAAGGCTAATAAACAGAAGTAACATGCTGTAAAGTATATGGTTTGGTGGATTACATCGGGCAAAGATACCCAAAAATAGGCAAATCAACCGTAATATGGTTATTTTTTTTTCAGGACATGAGAAACCGAATATATGGCGCGGCTTGGTGGTATCCCAAGCAATAGAGATGAAAATATATTTTCGATATATCGCCTGCGGTTATGGTGTTGGAAATTTGGTTTTGCGTTTTGGCTTTTAGTTGCTGAGAGTGCCGCCATAAAAAAAACAGCCCTTGCGCAAATGTAGTGCTACATTCGTGCAACGGCTCGGCAAGCGATTTTAGACCCCAAAGGGAAAGTGCATTATAGGTGTATCACCTCGCCATAAGCGGCGGCGGCGGCTTCCATAATGGCTTCCGACATGGTAGGGTGCGGGTGCACGGTTTTGATGATTTCGTGCCCTGTGGTTTCGAGTTTTCGTGCCGCAACCACTTCGGCTATCATTTCGGTTACGTTGGCACCGATGAGGTGCGCACCTAAAAATTCGCCGTATTTAGCATCAAAAATAACCTTGACAAATCCTGTGCTGTGTCCTGCCGCCTTGGCTTTGCCCGATGCTGTAAACGGGAATTTGCCTATTTTTAACTCATAACCCGCTTCTTTTGCCTTCTGTTCGGTATACCCGACCGAGGCTATTTCGGGTTGGCAATAGGTACAGCCCGTATATTGTTATAGTCTAAGGGTTCGGGGTCGAGCCCTGCAATTTTTTCGACGCAAATAATGCCCTCTGCCGACGCTACGTGTGCCAAGGCTTGCCCTTTGGTGATGTCGCCTATGGCGTAGATACCCGCGACGTTGGTGCGCCCATACTCGTCGGTCAGCACCATGCCGCGCTCGGTTTTGATACCCAACAGTTCAAGTCCGATATTTTCGGTATTGGGCGATACGCCAATTGCCGATAATACGACATCGCACTGCAGGGTTTGGGTTTTGCCCGTAGCAGCATTTTTGAGTGTGACCACACAACCTGCGCCGCTCGTGTCTACACTTTCAGCGGTGGTATTGGTCAATACTTCGATACCCGCCTTAGTATAGGTGCGCTGCAACTCTTTTGATATGTCTTCATCTTCGACCGGTACGACGCGGGGCGCAAATTCGACCAAAGTAACCTTGGTGCCAATACTATTGTAGAAATAAGCAAATTCTACCCCGATAGCTCCTGCGCCTACTACTACCATGCTTGCAGGTTGTTGGGGCAGGGACATCGCTTCGCGGTAGCCGATAATTTTTTTGCCGTCTTGCGGTAGGTTGGGCAATTGGCGAGAGCGTCCGCCCGTAGCCAGAATGATGTGTTGGGCACTATATTCGGTGCGCGTGCCATTGGCATCGGTCACTTCTAATTTGTTGGGTGCTATCAATTTGCCGTTGCCTTTGATGACGGTAATATTGTTTTTTTTCATCAAAAACTGCACGCCTTTACTCATGCCATTCGCCACGTCGCGGCTTCGCCCTATGATTTTGCTAAAATCAGACTTTGCCTCGCCTACACTAAGGCCAAATTCATCGGCGTGTTTGATGTATTCAAATACTTGGGCACTTTTTAGCAGAGCTTTGGTCGGGATACAGCCCCAATTGAGGCATATCCCACCTAAGTTCTCGCGCTCTACTACGGCGGTATTAAATCCTAATTGTGCGGCGCGGATAGCAGCTACATAGCCGCCAGGTCCGCTGCCTAATACGATAATGTCGAACATGATTTATTGGTTAAAATAAAATTGTAATTGATGATGCCCCGCCAATAGTTAGTTCGCAACAGGAGGCATTACATTTCTAAAATCATCACTCCTCACACACCGGACTCATGCTACAATCATTTTGTTTTATCCTTAGCACTGTCGTTTGACGCTGCCAGCGATTTTAGTTTGTCAATGATAAACAAGAGCATAAAACTTACCGAGGTCATCAAGGCTAAACCAAACATAAGGGCGGTATAATAAGTAATTGTCCATTCTAATGCAACTTTGACGCGGTGCAGCAAACTGATTTCGCGCCCGTCACTGCCTTCGTAAAGTGAGTAGCGCACGGTACAAAATTCATTTTCTTGGTCAAAATTGCCCAAATCTACGCCTAATGCTTGTAGTTTGGTCTCTATTTCGAGTATTTTATCGTGCAATCCTATGAAATCGCCTACTGCACCGCCTTTTGATTTTAGTTCATTGAGCGAGGCTAATGTTTTTTCGAGCGATGATTTTTGGGCATTTAAGTTGCGATATTCGTTGGTTTTGTCCGTTTTGATAATTTCTTTGGAGCGCACCCAGCCTATTTTGCGCATAGCAACATAAAATGTATCGAACAATTCGGGGTCTATGCCTATGAGCAAGTGTAGTTGTTGTTCGCCTTGTTGCCGCTATTGCGCCCGTACTGAACAATGGCGTTATAGTGCTTGATGGTTTGGCGCAATTGCTGCTCGTCTCGGTCAAATTGGGCGGTTTTGGCGCGTATGGTGGCAGTTTTTTCGTACTTTTGACTCGATGCTGCATTGGCTTGCTGCTGTATATCGACGTTGCCACTCACTTCCTTTTTAAACGATTTCTCAGACGCATAGTTGCGCCGTACATTATCGAGCGTGCTAAAAAAATCGGCTTGGTCGAGTTGGCTACTTTGGTCGGCATTGGTAGCCCAATAGCCATACAGCAAGCGAAACACAAACATCAGCACAAATAAGAGCAGAAACCAACGGCTGATTGCCCAAATTCGGTGTCGGGTGGTCATAGCAATAGTGATTAGGGCTTGTTGGGTGAAAAGTGTAATGCACGCAAAATGAAGCGTGCTATTTGCCCGCAAAGGTAATGCTATTTTAGCAAATTAAACACCAAAAGCCTGACAGATAAATTGTTCTGTCAGGCTTTTCAGCAACATCGAACGAGTGCTGATAATGGATGTTTAGGCGGTAGCCGTGGGTTCGATAACGGAAATATACGTGCGGTCGTCTTTTTTGGTCACGAACTTCACTATACCCGTAGTGAGGGCATAAATCGTATAATCGCTGCCTAAACCTACGTTTATACCAGGATGAAATTTTGTGCCGCGCTGACGCACGATAATGGCACCAGGCTTTGCTGCCTGACCGCCGTAAATTTTTACGCCCAATCGCTTACTTTCTGAATCACGACCGTTGCGCGTACTACCTTGACCTTTCTTGTGTGCCATGATGCTGAGGTATTAAGCGATGGAGTTAATTTTGAGTTTGGTTAAATAGGGGCGGAAACCGTTTTTAACGCGGTACCCTTTGCGGCGTTTTTTCTTAAAAACGATGACTTTATCGCCTTTAAGGTGTTCTAATACGGTTGCCGAAACCGAAGCACCGCTTACAGTAGGCGCACCTACGCGCACCGTACCGCCGTTATCTGTAAGCAATACGCGGTCAAAATTGACGCTATCGCCTTCCGTAGCAGTTAAGCGGTTTACAAAAATTGTATCGCCGGAATGTACTTTGTACTGGTTGCCGGCTATTTCTACTATTGCGTACATGTTTTTTTATTTTGGGCAGCAAAGGTATGGCTTTTATTTGGGCAAAAAAAACTTTTTCCGCCTTTTTTGCTATTTTTTTTCTTACTGCATTATTGTGGGGTTTCGTTCTCACGTAAAAAAATGCGCCACGCACCACATAATTCAAAACCGCATTGTGAGTTGGGCACCACTGTTCCATGTGCGAGTAGCGGCGGGCTGGTAGTAGCGATTAGAAAAGGCATTTAGGTCGTTGCCAAGGCTATACATTTGATTGAGTAGATTGTCGCCGCCCATATATACATTGGCAGAGAACCTACCAATGCTGCATTGCCAACCCCAACGCGCTCGCAAGTTGTGGAGGGTATTGGCAAATACAGTATGCGCGTCGTTGAGTGGCACGCGGTCGGTGAAAGTATAGGTCAGATGGGCATAAAAACCCAAGCGCATAGCTGCGTCAATTCCTACAACGCATACGTGCGGAGGCGTACCCGTTAGCGGGTTGCCGCTGTAATCAATACCTTTATCTATATATTTATCAAAAACGTAATTGCTGTATGTATAACTTGCCCAAGTATCCAATTGCGATAGCCAAGCGTGCTTATCATTTGGGGCAATAGCGTTGTGCAGCCATTGGTAGCGCAACATCAGCTCTACGCCGCGATTGTCCGTAGCACCTGCATTCTGGAACAATACCGTGCCGTTGTCGGTAGTATAGCGCACCATAGCATCGGCTATGCGCAGCCAATAGGCGCAGGCATCTATAAACAAACGGCTATTCGCTAAGTTAGCACGTCCGCCTATTTCGTAGTTCATACCGCGCTCGGCGGCTAAATTGTGATTGATACTGCCGTCAGAGGTGCGTATTTCGTCCAACACGGGCGGCGAAAACCCATAGCTAAGACTGCCATGTATTGCCCAACGTTTGCCCCAAGTTTTAGACAACGCTATGCGCGGCGACCATACCCCCGCAAAAGTGAGTGTATCGGTACTAATGCTTTGTAGGTAATCAGTCCGGCGCAGGGCATAGCGCAATTGGCTATAACTAAGCGCGGCATTAAAACGCCATTGTCGAGGCAATCCGATTTCGGTTTGGGCAAAAGCCAAATATTGCAAAGGGGCGATGTCGTCAGAAAAATGGAGTGTATCGCGGTTGCCTTGTCGGTTGCCCAAATTACCTGCTGTAATATTTGCCCATTGTGCTTCGCCGCCTACGGTATGATGCCAATTCGTTTTGCCCCAAATATGTTGGTAGGTCAAGGTAGCACGGCTATTGAGGGCGATGCTTTCTTCGGTTTTGTAGTTAGTCGTAAATGGGTTGTCGAATGCGGTATGGCTGCCCGACAGGGCGATATTAGTAGCCCATCGCCTTGTTTGATAGCGATATGCCAAGCCACCCAAGAGGGTTTGTTGAGCGACAGAGGCATTTTGGACAATAAAATCGGGGCGGGCTTGTCGGCGGTTGGTGTTGTACTCTTCGAGGGTCAATCCGCCAGGTATTTCGTAATATACGCGGCTATAGACCAAAAAAGGTTGCCAACTATGACGGCTACCCAAATAAAAACGCCCGTGTGCTGCCAGCATATCGCGCTCAAAAGCCGTATGTTGGCGGTAGCCCTCGCTTTGGTGATGGACATACTGCAAGGCAAGGGCGGAGCGTTGGTTGCCGATACTTGCTGCTTGTTGGTGGCGAAACGTGCCAAAACTACCTACCGACATGCCTATTTCGGCACTGCTGCGCTGCAAAGTAGCGGCTTCTTGGCGCAGGAGCAATACGCCGCCATTTCCTGCTCCGTAGAGGCTGCCCGCAGGACCTTTGATGATTTCGGCGGTGCTTACGGTGCTTAGGTCGAGCAGGTTGATGGCAGTAGTGCCGCGTGCGTCGGTCAAGGGCAGTTCGTTCCAATAGGTTTTTAGGTTGCGTATGCCAAGGGGCACGCAAGAGGTTGCTACCTCTTATGGCGATGCGGTAGCTACCTGGCGAGCGTTCTTCTACGCGCACACCCGCTACGGTATTGAGTGCGGGCAAGGGTGTGCCGTCTTGCTCGCGAGCAAATATCTGCGGAGTTACGACCGACACGGCACCGGCTATTTGCAGCAAGGCGGCAGGTGTGCCAAAGCCTACCGCGCTCACTTCGGCAACGGGCAAAGTATCGGCTTGCAGGCTGGGGTGATAGCGGTCGTCTCGGTGTATTAAGGTATCGCGCTGTGCGGGCGCGTCGTCGAGTTTGCGCTGTAGGTAGGTAATGATGCGCTCGGCATTGGAGGCTACCTGCATATATTTGTCGTAATAGTGCTTGCAAGTAAATGATAAACCGATGATAGGTAATGTATCTCTAAGGCTGAAATTGCCCGAAGTATCGCTATAAGTAGTGATGGGTCGGTCGGGTATTTGTACTTTGACGTGCGACAAGGGCAGCCATGTATCGCGGTCAAGGGTTTGTCCTTTTAGCGTATAGGTAACGGTTTGTGCTGCCAAAGCCCAAGGCAATAGTCCCAGAAGGAGATAAATGGCGCAGTGAATATATGAAAAAATGATAGCGGTCATAATATCTTAGAGAAAGGAATCGAGCGCACAGAAGCGCGTTTTACAGCCATAAAAGTTATTTCGCGCTGCAAAGTTAATCAATAATAGGCTAAATACCCATTTTTTTCTTAGCTTGTTCAATTCCTTTTTATGCTTGCTACTTTTACAGCCAACCTTTTGTAGTAGTTCTTTGGCGTGGTAGGTGATGATGATGTCGGCACCTGCGCGGGCAAAGGCATACATGTTTTCCATAACCATAGCGGCTTCGTCAATCAAACCTTGTTGGGCGGCGCATTTGAGCATACTGTATTCGCCCGATACGTTGTAGCAAGCTACGGGCAATAGGCTATGGTCTTTCAAACGCCTGATGATGTCTAAATAGGCTAATGCGGGCTTGACCATCAGCACATCTGCTCCTTCGTCGGTGTCTGCCTCGGCTTCGCGCAGGGCTTCGTTGGAGTTCCGATAATCCATTTGGTAGGCACGGCGGTCGCCTTGTTTGGGTGCCGACCCTGCTGCTTCGCGGAAAGGTCCGTAGTACGACGAGGCATATTTGATACAATACGACATAATAGCGGTATGTTCTAAACTGTTTTGGTCTAAGGTCTGGCGGATAGCAGCCACGCGCCCGTCCATCATATCTGACGGAGCTACCATATCGGCACCTGCTTGGGCGTGGGTCAAAGCCATTTGTGCCAAGAGGGCTATGCTGGGGTCGTTTAGTACAGTATTGCCCGCCAATACGCCGCAGTGCCCGTGGTCGGTATAGGCACATACGCATACGTCTGTGATGAGGTAGGCATCACTGCCAAATTCGGCTTTGAGGCGGCGCAAGGCAGTAGGGACAGCCCCGCGAGGGTCGTGTGCTGAGTGGGCATCTGCCGATTTTGGTTCGTCGACTCCGAACAGCAAAAATTTGTTTAGACCCAGGCGCAAGCAGGCTTCGACATCGCGGCATAAGGTATCGGGCGAGAAATGGCTGATGCCGGGCATAGCTGCTATGGGGCGTTCGATGCCGCTGCCCTTGGTTACGAAATAGGGATAGATAAACATATCTTTCGACAATTGGGTTTCGGCAACCATCTGTCGAATAATCGGATTTTGGCGGGTGCGGCGTAGGCGTTTAAACATAGAAAGCGTAACTTTTTGGCAAATTTAGCAGTTAGAGCGCAAAAAAACAAGCGTAGGGGTCAAATAAAAATAAAAGACAAGTATAGATAAAATAATAATCTTGCATCAAGCATGTGATTTCTTTTGCCCAGTATCTGCGGATAGTAGTGCTTGTTTGGTGTTAAAATTCCTAAATTATGTAGCCAAAACAAACTCCTATTGCTAACTTTGCGGCATTATTTTTGTTTAAATGTAAAGGTAACTATTTTACCAACACAAATAAACATGAATTAGCAGCAAAATGTCCAAAATAAGAGCATTTGCCCAAAAAAAACAAAATTTTACCTACAATATACAACTTTATTTCTTTTATGACAAAATTTAATGATTACCAGTATGTGCGCCCTGATATGGCGGCTATCCGTACCGAAATGTTAGACTTGCTGCAACGATTTGATAATGCCGATAATGCCGACCAACAGAGCGACATCGTGCATCAGATTAACACTATCCGTTCTTCGTTTTCATCGATGCAAAATATTGCCTATATCCGATATAGCATCGATACGACCAATGCCGAATATAGTGCCGAGCAAGATTTTTTTGACCAAAACATGCCTATATTTGGCGAATATGGCGATATGTTCTACCGTGCTTTGGCAAAATCTAAATTCCGCCCCGAATTAGAAGCTAAATGGGGCAAGCAATTCTTTAACCTCATCGAAGTAGCCCTAAAATCCTTTTCGCCCGCTATCATCGAAGATTTGCAGCGCGAAAACGCCCTTAGCAGCGAATATACCAAACTGATGGCATCGGCAAAAATCATGTTTGAAGGCAAAGAACGCAACCTATCCGACCTAACGCCCTTTGAACAATCGCCCGACCGCGATATACGCCGCCGCGCTTCAGAAGCTAAATGGGGCTTTATTGCCGAACATACCGCCGAAATCGACCGCATTTATGACGAATTAGTGCAACTGCGCCACAAAATGGCACTTGCCTTGGGCTTCAAAAATTTTGTTGAACTCGGATACCTACGCATGGCTCGCACCGACTATAATGCCGAAATGGTAGCCGGATACCGCCAACAAGTATTGAAACCGTAGTGCCGCTGGCTGCTAAATTGCGCCAACGCCAAGCCAATCGCATCGGCATCGACCAAATAAAATATTACGACCACTACCTACAATTTAAAAGCGGCAATCCCGTGCCCAAAGGCGACGCGCAATGGATTATGTCGGAAGGCAAAATTATGTACGAAGAACTTAGCTCCGAAACCTCCGACTTTATCAACTTTATGCTCGATAGCGAATTGATGGATTTGGTATCGAAACAGGGAAAAGCAGGTGGCGGATATTGTACTTTTATCGAAGACTATAAAGCCCCTTTTATATTCTCGAACTTCAACGGTACAGCAGGCGACATTGTTGTGCTTACTCACGAAGCAGGACACGCCTTCCAAGCGTATATGAGCCGCGATTTGGGCGTACCCGAATATTATTTCCCCACCACCGAAGCCTGCGAAATACATTCGATGAGTATGGAATTTTTGACATGGCCTTGGATGAACAAATTTTTCAAAGAAGATACTGAAAAATTCAAATACGACCACCTGAACAGTGCCATCTTGTTTTTGCCCTACGGCGTAGCTGTCGATGAATTTCAACACTTCGTGTACGAAAATCCCACCGCTACCCCCGCCGAGCGCAAACAAGCATGGCGTAGGATAGAACAAAAATATGAACCATGGACAGACTGCGACGGCAACGATTTTTTAGAAAGCGGCGGCTACTGGCAGCGACAAGCCCATATCTTTGCCTCGCCATTCTACTATATCGACTATACATTGGCACAAATCTGCGCTTTCCAATTTTGGTATCGCGCCGACCAAGACCGAAAAAATGCCTTAGCCGATTATATCGAACTATGCAAAGCAGGAGGCAGCAAACCATTCTTGCAATTGGTCGAATCTGCCAATTTGAAATCGCCTTTTGAGGCGGGTTGTTGGCAAAAGTAGTCAAACCCGTAGCAGAATACCTCGACTCTATCGACGATGTGCAATTTGCCTAATAGACCACGCGCAAGGGTATAACACAGCGGCATAACTAACCGCCTTACGGTACGCCAATCCGTAAGGCGGTTTTGTTTTGTGGCGATAACCCATTTATAGACAAATTGATTGTTTTTTAGACTTTGGACAGGTTTTTTTTAGGAAAAACAAAAAAACAAGGCAGGAAGTTATAGATTTAATTTGTTAGGTATAGGGTTTTGGGTATGGGCTATGTCTATCCAATAATGCCTGACATCGTTGTATATTTGATTAGAAATAGCTATTCCTGCCCCTACAAGGCTAAATAGTTGCCAGTGTTTATAAAAAAACGCGCATTACGAATAGACGTGCTATTGCCTGCCTGCGTAATGCGCGTTTTATGCGTGTGTTTACACGGTAAAGGTGCGCCATTGTGCACGCCTCTACGGTGGTTGGTGTCTATTCTTCTTCGTTGGGCAAACTACTTTCGTCCATATTGTGCGAAACAGTTTGTACGTCTTCGTCCTCTTCGATTTTTTCGATGAGTTTCTGAATAGTTTGAGCTTGGGCGGGTGTGAGCGTAACGGTATTGCCCGGTATGCGCTGCGATTCGGCACTCAATACCTCGATATTGCGTTCTTCTAAGGCTTTTTGCATCGCTCCGAAATCGGTGAATGCGGTATAGATAAAGATTTCGCCGTCGTCTTCGAACATTTCTTCGGCGCCGTAGTCGATGAGTTCAAACTCTAACTCTTCGAGGTTGATACCCTCAGCCGATATTTTGAATACGCCTTTTCGGTCGAACAGAAAATCGAGGGAGCCTGTTTTGCCCAGAGCACCATCGGCGCGGTTAAAATAGCTTCGGATATTGGCAACTGTGCGCGTGGGGTTGTCCGTAGCGCAGTCGATAAAAATAGCGATGCCGAAGGGTCCGTAGCCTTCATACACTACTTCTTCGTAGTCTTTTTCTTCTTTCGACATGACCCGTTTGATAGCAGACTCTACGCGGTCTTTGGGCATATTGGCGGTTTTGGCGTTTTGGATAGCCAATCGCAGGCGGGCGTTTGTGTCGGGGTCGGGTCCGGGAGGCTTTTACAGCCATAGCAATTTCTTTACCTATTTTGGTAAAGGTTTTTGCCATCATGCCCCAGCGTTTAAATTTTTTTTCTTTGCGGTATTCAAATGCGCGTCCCATTGAAACAAGTATTTGGTAGGTGGTACAAAATTTAGACGAACCTTTTATCATGGCTTTTGCTGCGCGAAGTAGCTTTTAAGCGGAAGGTGCGAAATTGGGTTGCAAAAGTACGCTGTTTTGTCGAGATTGACAATATTTTGCCGCACGAGTTTTATTTTTCGATGCTCAATTCTTGTATTTGATTTTGGCGTATGACGAGCGAAGTGCGATAGCTGCCCGATGTAGTTTGGAGCGTACCGATGATAAATTTTGCGCCGTTGGGGGCTGTGCCTTCGTGTTTGAGACTAAATGCGGTAGGGCGGTTTTGCAGAAAAAACACCTGTAAGTAGCGGGCGGCATCTGATTTGTCATAGGTGTCGTCGCTGTTGGGCAAGCGCAGGTCTATGGGGTCGGCAAATGATTGTACTAAGGCCTCGGCGTTGCCGTTTTTGAGGGCGTTTTGTACTTGGCTGCTGGTTTGGGCGCGTAGGGCAATGCTAAGGCTGAATAATACGACGCAGGCGGCGAGGCAAAAGAAACGGGTTTTCATATAGCGGGTGTGGTTGAAAGGTGGCGAATAAATAACGCTGCGAGGAGGCAGTTTATTGTGCTTGTTGCTATGGCGAGGTATCTGTTTTTTAGACGCTAAAGTAAGCAGGAGGTTTACAGGGTTTGGTTCATTTTTTAGCTCAAACTTGACCTATTTAACGCTCCTTTTGGCTTACCTTTGCGCCGCCCAATTTTGTCGGGCAGATTATCTTATGAATACAGATACCCATAGCCATCAGCGTGGCATTTTGGCGGTTGTGGCGGCGGCTGTTATTTGGAGTACTGGCGGCTTGTTCATCAAGCTACTGCCTTTCGATGCGTCCGTTATTTTGTTTTACCGCTCGGTATGTGCCGCCTTATTATTTGTATTGGTCTATCGTGCCGATGCGTTGCGGTGGAATAAGCGCGTAGCGATAGCCGCATTTTTTTATATGACGCTGCTGGTATTGTTTGTACATGCCACCAAACTGACAACGGCTGCCAATGCCATTTTTCTACAATATTCCGCGCCTATTTATGTGCTTATTGCCGAGCCACTTTGGTTCAAAACTCGTTTAGAGCGTGCCAACGTACTGACAATTGTGGCTTGTTTGGTAGGCATGGTTTTGTTTTTTTCCGACGCTTGGCAGGGGGGCAGTTGGTTGGGCAATGGATTGGCGGTTCTATCGGGCATTATGCTGGCGGGTTTGCTGCTGGCACAACGCGCTAATAGTGCTGCCGAGCAACAATCGGCTATTTTTTGGGGCAATGCCGCCATTGCATTCGTCAATTTGAGCGCATTTTTGGCATCGCCCACGCCTACGAGTGGGCAGGCAATTATGTTGGGCTATTTGGGTTTTGTGCAAATAGGCTTAGGCTACTTGTTATTTACCTACGGGCTGCGGCGCACGCTGGCTATCGAAAGTGCCCTCTTGGCTATGATAGAACCTATTTTGTTGCCCATTTGGGTTTGGATAGGCTATGGCGAAAAACCCTCGCAGCAAAGCCTAATCGGAGGGGCTATTATTGTGCTTGCCTTAGCTATCCGAAGTGTATGGGTAGAAATTAAAAATAAAAAAAAATAAGCTACTTATTACTTACTATTAGATTATTTTACCTAACTTTGAGCCGTTTAATATTTCTAACCATCACCCAAATTTTCTTTCTATCATGAGTAAATTCGATGAAGCAATGGACAAATATCGCAACACGCTGTCCGAATTGGGCACAACTTACGATGATGCCTTGCTGACTAAAGTAGCTAAGGGCTTAGGCCCCTCTATTTACAATGTCGATTCTTCTTTGGTATCTGCTACTGACCAAACCGAGTTAGGCCGCGTTAAAAATAACTTCTTAATCAAAAAATTGGGTCTTGCCGATAGTGCCGACCTCGATAAAGCCGTTAAAGAAGTTGCCGATGCGATGAAATCAATTCGTCAAAAACCACGTGCGGTATTTTATTACCTATTGACGGTGAAATTGGGACAGCAGAGCCATTACGCTTAGTCGTTTTAGGTGACACAGCCCTATATTGAGTTTGCATACCGCGAGGCATTCATACCAAAACGCTACTATTGTTGTGTCTTTGAAACACCCAAGCCGTGCCCTAAGAACAGTTTGTTATCTTACTAACACGCGTAATTAAACGATTTTGGTATAAGGGCTGGTAAAAAAAAGCCATAACTGCTCTTATAAGCGGTTATGGCTTTTTTTGAATGTCTCTGAAAATACGATGAACAACTGTACTATCCGTATTTTAGTCTACGTTATCGTGCAAGAAAGGGTTGCGGCGTTTTAGTTCGGGGCGTGCGTTCTCGTCTTCGTAGAGTGAATATTTCGATACGTTAGATTCGGACGAGTGGGGCGGTTCTTCGAGGTCTATTTGTCGGCGTTTGTAGGCGGGTTCGTTTTCCAAGTCGCTGAGGTCGGCAGGATTCTGCAGTTTCATATTAAGCCCGCGCAATCGTTTGCGTCGTTCTACGAATAGACGCATTTGGTCGTCGTCGTTGTGTTCGTCAATGGATATTTGTTTTTTGTCTGCTGCTGCGCGAAAAAGGAGCAGGTCTTTCGCGTTCTACGATATGCTTACCGCCTATTTTTTCATCATCGTCGTCTAAGCTAAGCGTGATTCGTTCGGGTTTTCGCGTCACGGTGCTTTCTTCTTTGCTTGGTATACCGTAGCGCGATTTTTCTTCTGCGCTTGTTAAGTGGCTGCGTTCGTTTTTGTTTCCTATGGGTTTAGTATCTTTTTTTTTAGGCGATTCGGCATCTTTGATACCGCTGCTCTCAAACCCTGTAGCGATAAGCGTGACGGCTATTTTGTCGCCCATAGCTTCGTCGGTACAATTACCCCAAATGATTTCGGACGTAAAACCTGCTGCTTCTTGTACGTAAGTGATGATGTCGCCCACTTCGTCCATAGTCACTTCTTTATTGCCCGACGATATATTGAGCAATATATGTCTTGCGCCGTGTATGTCGTTGTCGTTGAGGAGGGGCGATGCTAATGCCGATTTGACGGCTTTCATAGCACGGTCTTCGCCGTCGGCAAGCCCCATGCCCATAATAGCAACACCGCTATTTTTCATAACGGTATTTACGTCTTCAAAATCCACGTTTACATAGCCGGGCACGGTAATAATTTCGGCGATGCCTTTGGCGGCTATGGTCAATACGTCATCGGCTTTGGCAAAGGCTTCGGATATTTTGAGATTGCCGTGCATTTCGCGCACTTTATCGTTAGAGATAATAATGAGGTGTCGACATTATCTTTCATTTCTTCGATACCTTGTTTGGCTTGGGCGATGCGTTTGTGCCCTCGAACATAAACGGCGATGTGACGATGCCGACGGTCAGAATACCCAATTCGCGGGCTGCTTTTGCTACTACGGGCGCGCCACCCGTACCTGTTCCGCCGCCCATGCCTGCGGTGATAAATACCATCTTGGTGCCGCCTCCGAGTGCTTTTTTGATTTCGTCGAGCGATTCGATAGTGGCATTTTTGCCTATTTCGGGCTGCGAACCCGCGCCGCGCCCTTCGGTCAAGCCTGGTCCTAATTGTATTTGTATTGGCACGGGGCTTTGGTGTATGGCTTGGGCATCGGTATTGCAAACAGCAAAATTAACGCCTACAATGCCTTGTCGGAACATGTGATTGACGGCATTGCAGCCACCACCGCCCACGCCTATTACTTTTATGATAGAGTTTTTTTCTCTTGGTAAATCGAACTGGATTGGCATATAGCAATAAAAAATTTAGAGGTTTATGATTGGGTAAGAAAAAGGCTTATACGGGGTTTGTTAGATTGCCGTTTGTTTTGGGTAGCCATGTTTTGGGGCGATAGGTCGTAAAATTAAGGTAAATATCGCTGTTTTGGGCACAGAGATTGCTGGTTTTCCTATTGATGTTATGTTTAAACAGCAAAAATAATGCTTATTTTTCAGGATTGTAACATTACCTTACATTTTTTTCTTATCGAAAGTCGCCCGTATCACCTTCAAGCCATTCGCGGCTTTTTCGGAGGAAATTGCCTAACCACGATTTACTCTCAAACTCGCGCTCTTCGTTCATCTCCATTTCGTTGTTACTATGGGCGTGTTCGTAGTTATTTTGGTCGTTATAGTATTGGTTCGTGGCGGTGTTGTTGTTATTGTTTGCTTGGTACAGGGGGGTGCTATCTTCTTGTTTAGTTTCGGACGTGCTGATGGGGTTTTCGAGGGCTTTATTGCTAAGCCTATACCCGTAGCATAGAGTGGGTCGTTCACTTCGCCGCGTCCGTTGATGAGGTGTTCGGTGGGTTGTCCTACGCGGGTATCTAATCCTGTGACATATTCGCACAAGAAATTGAGGTGTTTTAGGCGTGCGCCCCCGCCTGTGAGTACGATGCCGCCGATGAGTTTATTTTCGTAGCCTGATTTTCGGATTTCGAGATAGATACATTCTAAGATTTCTTCCATGCGGGCTTGGATAATATGCGCCAAATTTTTGAGCGATATTTCTTTGGGTTCGCGCCCGCGCAAGCCTGGTATCGATACGATGGCATTGTCTTGGGCTTCGGAGGTGAGGGCTATCCCAAATTTGACTTTGAGGCGTTCGGCTTGGTCGCGCATCACCATACAGCCTTCTTTGATGTCTTCGGTAATGACGTGCCCGCCGAGTGGTATGACGCAAGTATGGCGTATGATACCTTCTTGAAAAATGGCGATGTCGGTTGTGCCGCCACCTATATCTACTAAGGCGATGCCTGCTTCGAGTTCGTCGCTATTGAGTACAGCGGCGGCAGAGGCTAAGGGTTCGAGGGTTAGCCCTACGAGGTTTAGTCCTGCTTTGGCGATGCAGCGGTGTATATTGCGTATGGCGGTGGTTTGTCCTGTGATGACATGAAAATCGGCTTCGAGCTTAACGCCCGACATCCCGATGGGGTCTTTGATGCCCGATTCGCCATCTATCGTAAATTCTTGTGGCAATACGTGTATGATTTCGTCGCCGGGCGGCAGCACCATTTTTTGCATATCGAGTACCAAGCGGTCTACGTCGCGTTGTGCGATTTCGGGGCTATTGTGGTCGCGCATCAAGTAGCCTTTGTGACGCATACTTTTGATGTGTTGCCCTGCAATGCCCGCATACACGTTTTTGACCGATATACCCGATTTGCGTTCGGCTTCGCGCACGGCTTCTTCGATAGCGAATACGGTCTTGTCGATATTAGAGATAACGCCGCGAGTTACACCTGGGGAGTTGGCTTTACCTACACCGAGTATTTCTATTTTTCCGTATTCGTTCTTCTTGGCTATAATAGCACAAATTTTGGGTGCGCTAATGTTCATGGCAGCTACGATGGGTAAGGAGGTATGGTTCATATTTTAGGAGTTTGCTGTTTGATTATTAGCGGTTGATAAATGGAGGTTTTGTAACTATTTAGGGTATAGGGTTTTGGGTATGGGGTTCTGGGCTATATCTATCTAATAATGCCCGAAATCATAGCATATTCGATTAGAAATAGCTATTCTTGGGGGCTGCCCCTATAAGGCTAAATAGTTACGATTTTTTTTAGCGCATGAGTCGAGGGCTGTGTTTGTCTGTTTATCGCCGTTTGGCTACAATTTGTCCTTTGAATTTGAGGTTGATACTTTGATATTTATCCCAGCCTACGTTGGGCAGGGCTTCTTGGTAAAATACGTGTAGGTTTTTTCTTTTTTTTTCTATATTATCCAAATTGCCTACGATGATCTAGTGGTTGCCTATTTTGGGTATGAGTATTAGGTCGCCGTTGGGTGCTGCGTATATTTGCTCGACGAGCGATTTTAGGAATTGGTACTTGTCTATTATCTGTGCTAACTGAAATATATTTTGCAGTGGTGGCAGGGCTATTTTGCCGGTATCTTTTCCGTTATCGTTGATATTTCCGGTGGCTATTGGTACGCGCGAGGTAAAATTGTCGGTAGCAGGCATTTTATTGCCTTCTTTGCTCAAATAGTAGTCGAGGTTTCGGGCATCTATTACCCGCACGATGGGTTGGTGTTGCTCTATGTCGACCCATAATTTTTGGTTCGCATCGATATAGGCTTCGGCTTTGGCTATATAGGGGTTGCTTTCTAAATGTGCTTCTATTTGTTGCAGGTCTATGTCTTTGACGGGCAAGGTTAGGTTATTGCCGTGTGCTTCTTCGCGTATCATGCTTTCTACGTCCGATTGGTCGATAAAAAAACTATCCTGATGCTGCTTGATGCGTATTTCTAAGCCTGCGCAGCGGGTTTCGCGCTGCATTTGGGCGGCGGCGTACAGCACTATGGATGCGCATAAGGCAACAAGCAGCCAAATCAGAAAGCGTAAGCGGGTCATGGAGGTGCTGTGTATTTTGGGGTGTAACAAGGGGAGAGCTAAGGAATTCATTTACACCGCGCTATAAATATGGCAATGGCTAATAGCAAGGTCTTGGGGACTATAGCTGGTATAGGGTTCAGCGAGGCGCATGGCTTTTACTTGGGTTATGTCGCCTGGGCGATAAGTGGTTCCTACGATGGGTAATTGAACTTGGGCAAACAGTTTTAGATAATCGCTATAGCGCAGGCGGCTTTGGGGTTGTATGTTATTGTCGATACAAGCCCATTGTTTTTCGGTAAATTTCAAGAAATTATAAATGGTTATCTTAGTGTCTAAATGTGCAAAATGGTCGCTCATATCTATGGCGTGCGACTGCAAAGCACTTATTGGTCGAGCTACGCGCTTCAATTCGTACAGAATAGGCAGAAGCAGTTGGGGGTATATGTGTTCAAAGGTATTGTTCGAGTGTATGAGGTCGATGCTGCCGTCGGGCAGTGGCAATTGTCGGGCATCTGCAACAAGGTAGCGTATTTGTAAGCGGTTTAATAGTTGTTCTAAAGTGAGTAGTGGGGATTCAAGCAACAATTCGCTGAGCTTTGCCGTTGTTCGGGCAGTGGGTTGATGTATGGGGTTAGCAGATTTTGGTCGGCATATTGTTGGTATTTTTTTAAGTGTTGTTATTAGGTTAGGGCGAGTCATAAGTGAGCTGATGTCAAGGGTGTTGATTTGGGTAGCACCGCACAAATACATCGCCACTGGCACTACTGGACACCAACCTGTACCTATTTCTAAGGTATGCGACAATTTATTACCCTCCTCCAATTTGTGTATTTTTCATATCCGTTTATATGGTGTGCGGCGTGTTGTAGGCGGTCGGTAAAATAATCGTCGCTCAATTGCACACCTTTGGTAACGTATTTTTGGAAAAAAAAATTGACCGATTGGCTATAAGGCAGCCACGATATAGTTTTTTGTATAACGGCTTTTAAATGCCATTTTGAGATAGGCATAAATTCTAAGTTGAATAGATTTTTGGGTTAAAAAGCGGTTTGGTTTTTTAATTTTGAGTAAGAATAGTAATGAGAGTATCTTGCTCGCGCCCTTGCTACAAAGCAGCATTGACCAAAATTTGTTACCGAAATTTAAAAACCAGACCAAGTGGTATTGTTGTCTAAAGTTAGCACAATAATTGAACTTTGTAGTATAGTTGTTACGATTTTTTAAAAAAAGATAAACATTTATTTTTCAGAGGTTCTACCAAGGCATCTATATCACCTGCGCCTATGGTGAGCAGCACTTCGGGTCGGTGTAGGTGAATGTTTTGAACCACGTCGGCGCGTTGGTATCGGTGTTTTCGTTTGCATTTTAGTTGGTTAAATATGAGGTCGGAGCTAACGCCTTCTATGGGCAGCTCGCGAGCGGGATAAATGTCTAAGAGGCATACTTCGTCGGCGAGGTCGAGGGCATGGGCAAATTCGGTGGCGAGGTCTCGGGTTCGGCTAAACAAATGGGGCTGAAACACAGCAACAATGCGCTGCTTGGGATATAGGTGTCTGACGGAGTTAAGCAAGGCGCGTATTTCTTCGGGGTGGTGGGCGTAGTCATCAATCATTACAAAGTCATCGTTTTGTATAATATATTCAAATCTGCGTTTTATTCCTGTAAAACTATTTAGCGCGTCTGCAATAGCCTTGCCCGATATGCCCAATTGTGTGGCTACGGCAGCGGCGGCGGCGGCATTGCTGATATTATGCAGCCCATTCATGCGCAAAGATATATCATAATAAGTTTTGGTAGGTGTTTTTATGTCAAAGACATGACGATTCTGGGCTATGCGAATATTTTGGGCTACGAAATCGGTATTTTGTTGGTTTTGCGCTTGGTTATTATAGGTAAATGTCTGTGGTACGATATTTTCTAATTGGTTCAAAATGTCGATGTCGGCTTGTGCAATTAGTTTGCCTTCGGGCATCTTAATTTGTTGGGCAAACTGCGTAAAAGCCTCTTCTATGGCGGTTTTGGTGCCGTATATGTCTAAATGGTCTGTATCAATGGCAGTAATGACGGCTATATCGGGGTGAAGTCGCAAAAAAGAGCGGTCAAATTCGTCGGCTTCTATTACAATGACGTTGTTGTTGCCCGTAGCGATATAATTGCTGTTGTAATTGGTCATGATGCCGCCTACAAATGCAGTACAACCATAGCCCGAATGGGTCAGTAGATGGGCAATCATGCTTGTGACCGTTGTTTTGCCGTGCGAGCCTGCTATGGCTATCGTAAATGACTCGTGGGTGAGTTGTTCTAATACTTCGGAGCGTTTTAAGACAGTGTAGCCGTTTTCGCGGTAAAAAGACAATTCGGCGTGGTGGGCGGGAATAGCGGGTGTATAAACTACCAAATCTACATCGCGGGGTATGAGTAGCAGGTTTTCGTCATAGTGTATGGCTATACCTTCGCGCTGCAACTCGCCTGTTAGGGGTGTGGGCGTGCGGTCGTAGCCCGACACCGACACGCCGCGCCGCTTGAAATAGCGTGCCAAAGCACTCATACCGATGCCCCCGATACCGATAAAATAGGCTGTTTGTACGTGTTGCATAGATACTAACCCTTAGAAAGGGGTTTTTTAATGGTTTGTTGAGGTTGTTTATGTATGTGTAAAAATAATACTATTGCTGGGCAATTATAAATCGAGTACTTTTTGGGCTATTGTTTCTGCTGCATCATATATGGCTAATTGTTTGATGTTTTGGCGCAGTACAGCACTTTGGATAGGGTCGAACAATTGGCCTATGGCTTCGTAGAGTTGTTCGGGTGCGTCAGCGTCGCGTATCATCAGGGCGGCTTGCCGTTTTACAAGCGATTGAGCATTGGCGGTTTGGTGGTCTTCGGCTACATTGGGCGAGGGCATCAATAGGGTAGGTTTGCCTACGATACAAAGTTCGGATATCGCACTTGCCCCTGCCCGCGACACAACGGCATCGGCAAGGGCGTAGGCATAATCCATACGGTCGATAAAAGGCAATAACTTAATGGTATCGGTATAGGCAGCTACTGCTGCTTGCAGTTCTTCGTAATACAATTTGCCGCATTGCCAAAGCAATTGAATGTTATTTTGTCTGAATTTATCTATATGTGTCAAAATTCCGTTGTTGATGCCCCTTGCCCCAAGGCTGCCCCCCGTCACCAACAAAACGGCTTGTGTGGGCGATAGCCCGAAATGTTCAAAGGCTTGGTTTCGGTCGGCTGTTTCAAATTGGCGGATATTGTCGCGCACGGGGTTGCCCGTCATAGTTATTTTATCGGTCGGGAAAAAACGTCGGGCATCGTCATAGGCAAGGCAGATGCTGTGGGCATAAGGAGCTAAGAGTTTGTTGGTAATACCGGGATAAGAATTCTGTTCTTGTATCAAAGTAGGAATGCGTAGCCAAGCAGCTACTTGTAATAGGGCACCGCTCGCATAGCCGCCCGTACCCACTACTGCACCAGGGCGAAAACGGCGCAAAATGCGGTAAGACCGCCAGAGGCTACTGCCCAATTTTATCGGAAAAAGCAAGTTCTGTACCGATAGGCTTCGCTGCAAGCCACTAATCCAAAGCCCCTCGATGCGATAGCCTGCTTGGGGCACTTTTTCCATTTCTATACGCCCTTGTGCCCCCACAAATAGCAGTTCGACATCGGGCTGTAAGCGGCGCAGGGCATTGGCTACGGCTATGGCAGGAAACAAGTGCCCGCCCGTGCCGCCGCCGCTTAGGATAATGCGTTTCATGAATGATGGTTTTGGGGATAATCTCATCTTGTTTTGTCTATCGCTTTATTTCCGCTCTATTTTATCCTTGAACTTCTATTTTTTTATCATATACTGCTGTTGCGTTATCTTTTTTCGAGCAAAAACCAAGTTACGTCATCTTGCGGAAAGGCTTTTTCGCGTCGGTATAACAAAACCGTAGTCACGCAGTTGTAGGTCGGGATATTGGTCTAAGAGTTCGCCTGCAAAATCGCGTTTGAACAGTTTGTTTTGATGCCCGCGATATGAGACCATCACAGGCGAGGGGTTATAATATTCGCAAACCAGGATATAGTGCTTGCTGGCATCATACAATTTTTTATAGACTAAGGGCAGCATATCGGGGTTAATATGTATCAATACGCCTTTAATGAGTGCCACGTCGAAAGTTTGGGGCGGCACAAAGTCAAAAATAGAGCCGTTAAATACCTTATCTGTGCCTATGGCTTTGGCTAATGTTTGGGCGGCTTGTTGGTTGATTTCTACGCCGAATAGGTCGATGTTTGGGAATAACAGTTGTATAGCACGCAAGTTCATACCCACATTAGCCCCCAACTCGACGAGGCTATCGGGCTTGCCTACTTGGGCGAGGGCTTTGGAAAAAAAATTCAGGTTCGAGGCTAAATAGGCTTGGCTTTGGTTGCGATTGATATAATCATTGCCAAAATTGCCTGCCCAAAATTGTTCTTGTTCGGTAACGTAAGCCATATAGGGTTGGGGGTTTGTTGCGGATAAGTTGGGTTGAAATGGTGGGTGTGTATTTGCTAAAAACGAAGGAGGAATATTTTCGGTCACACTACAACGGCCCCCGAAGGATTGTTGCTTTCTTGCTTTTCTATATGGCGGCTCACGCTTAGAATTACGCCTATCAATATACCGCTAAACAAAACCGATGTGCCGCCCATACTCACTAAGGGTAGGTTTAGCCCTGTTACGGGCAGCAAATCGACAGTTACAGCCATATTCATCAGCGCTTGAATAACGAGGCTGATGCTCAACCCTACAGCTAAGAACGCACCAAACGCACCTGGGCTTCGGGCAAATATTTTAATAGAACGATAAAAAAATACCAAGTATAAAAGCATAATTACTACGCCGCCCAACAAGCCGTATTCTTCGATGATGATAGCATAGATATAATCAGAGTAGGGTTGGGGCAGAAAATTTTGCTGTATGCTCTTGCCCGGTGCCATGCGCACCAACCCGCCGTTGACAATTGCCATCTTGGCGTGTTGTACTTGGTAATGTTCCTCTTTCGGACCGCTGCTTGACCAATGTTCAGCCATACGTTCTTTCCACGTCTCGATTCTGCCCTTGTATCCTGTAGAATAAGCAAGTGCTACGAACAGAAGCAATATCGTCAGCCCTATCCAAACCGTAAACATCAAATGGCGTACACTTACCCGACCGATAAACATCAATACCATACAAGTAAAAAATAGCAAGGCGGCTGTCGATAAATTGGCGGGTACTATCAGCAGACATACCACGATGATAGGCAAAATGAGCGGCAAAAATCCTTTGTCGAAATCTTTTATCACCTCGCGCTTTTTAGACAATACACGCGCAGTGTACATAATCAAGGCTAATTTGGCAAAGTCGGAGGTCTGAAACGTAATATTCAGCAGCGGTACTCGCAGCCAACGCTGGGCATCATTCACATCTAAACCGAAGAATAATGTGAACATCAATAAAGGTATCGAAATATAAAGCAATAATTGCGCTATGCGCGAATAGTAATTATAATTAATCAAATGCGCCCCATACATCAGCAATAAACCTATGCCCACTATGACCAATTGCTTGAACAAATAATATTCGGTATTGCCACCTGATTGCTGGAAAGCCAACGAGCCAGTAGCACTATACACCGCCAGAACAGAAAACAAGGACAAAGCAAGGGCTATGAGCCAGATAACGCGGTCGCCTTGTAAGTGTTGAAAAAAGGTTTGCATGGGTGATAGGAAAACGCTTTAAAAAAATCAGATATATTGAAATATTCGTGACAATTTTTTTTATATTTTATTTTTAATAATCAATTTGTCTATGATAATGAGTAAAAAACTGTATTTAGGCAGGCATTGGGGGACAAAAGCATTATGATTTACTATAAAAATATAATATCAATAATAATTTTCAAATTGTCAAAATAGTAGTCGATGTAAATCGTATTGTTTAAAAATAAGTGTGTAATTTTTAAAAATATCAAATTTAATGCCAATAAATGGCTGTGACATTATGCAGTAATGGCGGTTTGCACGGCGGCTTTAAATTGTTGTCCGCGGTCTTCATAATTGTCAAACAAATCGAAGCTGGCACAACAAGGCGATAATAATACTACATCGCCGCTTTGGGCGCGTTGCAAAGCTGCTTGTACGGCAGCTTCTGCGCTATGCACGACGCAAATATCGGGCACTACATCGCCGAAGGCTTGGTATAACTTATCGCTGTGTTGGGTCATAAATCAAGGCTTTATTTCTGGGCTACTAACTCGTTCAGGGTGCTATAATCGTTGCCCTTATCTACGCCTCCCGCTATCCAGACAATTGGCTGCGTCATGGCATCTAAGGCATACCAAGCCGAATCGACATTGGTAGCTTTGCTATCGTTGATAAACTGTACGCCGCCTATCGTACCACAAGGCTCCAATCGATGAGCGGGTGCGCTAAAAGTGCTTAGGGCTTGGGCTATGTCGGCGGGAGCTATGCCCACGAGCAGGGCTGCCGAAATTGCCGCCATAGCGTTCAATTGGTTGTGTTTGCCTTGTATTGATAGGGCGGCAAGCGGTATGCGCACTTCGTTGGGTAGGTCAAAGGTATCGTGGTCGGTAATAGCTCGGAAACAGAGGTCGTTTTGGGGCTAAACAAGCCAAAATGGGTATATTGGCGGGTGCGTCGTGAGGGTCGGGCATAGCAGATTGGAGTACCTTGCTCAGGCTGCGCGTATCTGGGGCTAAGGTAAAAGGGCATATACCTACGCGCCCATTGCAGCTACGTCGTCGAGCAACTCGCCGAAAATAGGCGTAGGGTTATCGGCTCCGTAAATCAAAAAATCTCCTTCGTTTTGGTGCTGGGCAATCTTAAATTTAGCGGCAGCATATTGGTCAAAATCGTAGTTATATCGGTCTAAATGGTCGGGTGTAATATTGGTGATAACGGCTATATGTGGTCTGAATGCGATGGTGTCGTCTAACTGAAAACTGCTTACTTCTACTACATACCAATCGGGCGGGCTTTGCGTGGTGGCTACGTGTGTCGGGCAAAACTGCTGCCGATATTGCCGCACAAAGCCGCTTTGATTCCCGCGCTCAGGAGCAAGTGATGTATGAGGGCAGTAGTGGTTGTTTTGCCATTGCTGCCCGTAATGGCGATAACAGGAACTTTGGTGCAGCGGTAAGCCCATTCTATTTCGGAAATAAGCGGTATTTCTGCGTCGTGTACGGCTTGCACTACCGCCGCATGATTGGGTATGCCAGGGCTTTTGACCACAAAATCAGCCGCCAAAATGCGGTCGAAGCTATGACCACCTTGCTCGTATTCGATACCTGCTGCTTCCAATTCGCGTTGGTAGGCATCGGCTATTTTTCCCTTGTCCGATACTAATACCTCGCAACCCCGACGCTTGCCCAAGAGGGCAGCACCTATGCCGCTTTCTGCCGCGCCAAGTACGACTAATTTAGCCATTTTAATTAAAAATTATAATTTGTTTAATGTTTTAAATAATACAATAATTTGTTGAATTATAAATTTATTTGTAGAGGGTAGGTCTGCATAGAACCCCTGATAATCAACGGAATGTGTTGAAAAAAAATCAAAATATGCTCTAATTTTTAGCAAGCATAAGAACGCCACAACTTCTTGATTATTAGATGTTTAACACGCCTATTCTTTGACCTATTTTGAAGCTAATGTTCTAACAGAAAAGTTTTTAAGACCATTTTAAAAATGTAAGTAACTGAATATCAAGTAATTATATTAAAAATTAGTACCTTAACAGCAATCCCCGCTATTAAAATTTAACAATTCGTATTCTACTAATAGCAAGCGAGTTGTAAAATTGTAAATTTTTTATTATAATTTTATCAATAAAATCAAATCGTTCATTTTCAGCGTATTATATAGCGTGAATTATTTAAAGCGGAAATTGCTGGTACCTTAATTTTTTTGTCAGAACACTAATAGAAAGACTGTTTTCTAAGCCCCTTCGGGGTGACCTGCTAATAGAAAATAAAGATGGTATAGCAACAAAAGCCCCGTAGGGCGATATCCTAATGGTCTGTGTTATAAATTGTAGCAAGGGCGCAGTAATATGCTCCCGTTATTTTTTTTACTCGAAATTTTAAAACCAAACCAATAGTTACCATTTTTCAAGCCACTATCGCTTACCTTAGTTTCAGCGTTACAAAGCTCAAAGCCGCCAGCATAATGCCTATTATCCAAAAGCGCGTAACAATTTTGGCTTCGTGAATGCCCAATTTTTGGTAGTGGTGGTGCAAAGGCGACATCAGAAATATCCGCCTACCTTCGCCGTATTTTCTTTTTGTGTATTTAAAATAATTTACCTGAATAATTACCGATAAAGTTTCGACCAAAAAAATGCCGCATACTATCGGTATCAATAGTTCTTTGCGCACGGCAATAGCCAGCGTAGCAATAATGCCGCCCAGCGTGAGGCTACCCGTATCGCCCATAAATATTTGGGCAGGAAAAGCGTTGAACCACAAAAAACCCACGCAAGCCCCAATGAAAGCCGCCGAAAAAACGACCAACTCGCCTGCATTGGGCAGGTGCATGATATTTAAATAGCCCGACGCAATGGCATTGCCCGAAAAATAGGCAAAGATGCCCAAGCAAGTGCCCGCGATTGCCGACAAACCCGTCGCTAAACCGTCGATGCCGTCGGTGAGGTTGGCAGCATTAGATACAGCCGTGACAATCAGAATAATAATAGGTATATAAACGAGCCAAGCCCAACGCTCATAACCCGCGCCCAAAAATGATAACAAAGAACCATAGTCGATGCTATAATTTTTTAGGAAAGGTAGCGTACTGACGGCAACTCTATGGTCGACCAACAAACGGCTCTCGCCTAAGCGGTCGCTCTCGCTGGGGGTGCGAAAACGCTTTATTTCTTGTGCAAAATGACGGTCGGGGCTGGCACTGATGTCAGTTCGGATATAAACGTCAGGGTGAAACGACATAACTAAACCCACTATCAAGCCCAAACCTACTTGCCCTACAATTTTGGTGCGCCCGCGCAAGCCGCCCTTATCCTTTTTGAATACTTTTATATAATCGTCTAAAAAACCAATGATACCCATCCAGATAGTAGCTGTAATCAAGAGTAATACATAGATATTATCTAATTTTGCCAATAACAGGGTCGGTATCAAAATTGCCCCGATGATGATAAGCCCGCCCATCGTAGGCGTACCTGCTTTGAGTGTTTCGCCTTGCAAGCCCAAGTCGCGTATGGTTTCGCGCACCTGCAAACTGCGCAAATAATTAATCAGCTTGCCGCCCAGCATAATAGTACTGAGCAGTGCAATAATGATAGCCAATGCCGCCCGAAATGAGAGGTATTGAAATACGCCCGCACCCGGAAAATTGAGGCTGTTTAGATAGTCAAAGAAGTAATAAAGCACTATACTTGTCGATGGATTATTTAAAAAAAATATAGGCAAATGCCCGATATTAGGGGGGTATGGGTCGCGCTTAGCTTGCAGATAAGGTAGGCGGTAGCTTATGACCTCGCGCCTACCTTAATTCATTATCGGACTAAGAAAAAGCGCAAATAATACCGCCCATCAATGCCATGGTGAGCGTCCAATAGCCTACGTTGATGCCGATATATTTGGCACTTTTGCGTTCAAACAAGGCTCCAACTGCTATGATTGGCAGGGCAAAAAACAGACCCGCCAAAGTGCCGTGAAGTGCGCCATGTTTGAAAGTGCGAAACCTATCGTCGTATTTTGCCATTGTATCGCTCAAAAACTGATTAGTCGCCGAGTTAGGGTCGGCGAGGTCTGTTTCGCCTTCCAATAGGCTGAACAAACCATTTTGGTGTATCACGATTGTGTCAAGCATAATAGCTAACAGAAAACCCAATAGCAGCGTAAGACCAAAAACGACCGCCATGTTTGCACCTTTTGCTTTATCTTCGGTCATTTCGGCAGCTTGGAGCCAAGCATTGCCAAATACTTTGGGGTTATACCACACAAAGCCGACCAATAGAGGCACTAAGGCGGATAAAGCAAGGATTGGTAAATTGAAAATCATGATAAAATATTTATTAGGTGAATGATGGCAAAAGGTGTGAAGGTGATAGCTTTTAGGATACATTTAGCAGGGTTTGCAATTCTTCTTTATCGTCAAACGGGTGTTTTACGCCTTTGATTTCTTGGTATTTTTCGTGCCCTTTTCCTGCCAGCAATATGATGTCGCCTGCTTGGGCGAGGGCTACGGCGGTGCGTATTGCTTCGCGGCGGTTGCTGATAATGAGGGTTTTTCGGGCGTGTTCGGGTGGTATGCCTGCTTGCATATCTTGTAAAATGTCGTTCGGGATTTTCGGAGCGCGGGTTGTCAGATGTTAGGATAACGCGGTGGCTGAGTTGGCAGGCGGTTTTTGCCATAAGGGGTCGCTTGCTGCGGTCGCGGTCGCCGCCACAGCCCACTACCGTAATGATTTGGCTCTTGTCGTGGCGGGTAGTGTTTAGGGTTTCCAATACTTTTTGCAGTGCGTCGGGTGTGTGGGCATAATCGATAATGCCCGTTAAGTTTTGTTGCGGGCTATATATGGTATCAAAGCGTCCTTCGGCGGCGTTCAGGTTGCTTAATGCGGTGAGTACGTGCATTTTGGGTTCGCCCAGCAATATTGCCGCACCATATACAGCCAGCAGGTTGTAGGCGTTAAACTCACCGATAAGCCGGCTATAAAATTCTTCGCCGTCTATTTGCAGCACCAAGCCCGTCAGCACATTTTCTAAGATACGGGCTTTGAAGTCGGCAGGGGCGTGTAGGGCGTAGGTATATCGGTTGGCGGCGGTATTTTGTAGCATCACCGCGCCGCGTTTGTCATCAATATTGGAGAGGGCAAATGCGGCAGGGCTTAGTTGGTCAAAAAATCCTTTTTTGGCTTTGATATACTGGTCAAAAGTGCCGTGATAATCTAAATGGTCGTGGGTAATATTGCTAAAAATGGCTCCTGCAAAGGTCAAACCGCTGATGCGCTGCTGCACAACGGCGTGCGAGCTAACTTCCATAAAGCAAAAATCGCAACCTTGCGCTACCATATCTGCCAGCAGCTGGTTAGTCGTCAATGCGTCGGGGGTGGTATGGGTCGATGGGTAGCTTGCCGCCCCAATGCGATATTCTACGGTCGAAATCAAGCCGCAAGTATAGCCCAAGTCTGCAAACAAGCGATAGAGTAGGGTAGCGGTGGTGGTTTTGCCATTAGTACCCGTGATGCCCACTAAGGACAGTTGTTGGCTGGGTTGTTCATAAAAATTAGCTGCTATAATGCCCAATGCCTTTGCTGTATCGGCTACTTGCAAATAGCTTACTTGCTCGTGTAGGTGGTCGGGCATTTTTTGGCATACTATTGCCGTTGCGCCTTGTGCTATGGCGGTGGATATATATTGGTGTCCGTCGGTTTGGGTGCCGCTTAGGGCAACAAATAGCGCGTTGGCAGCTACGCGGCGCGAATCGATGCATATTTGGGCAATGTCGCGCTGGGTGCTGCCTACTACTTCTTGCAGGGCTACGGTATAGAGTAGGTCGCTGAGTTGGGGCATTTTTTTTAGGACAAAAAGAAAATAGTCAATGGGGGCGGCTGCTCCCTAATAATAGAATCAAATTGAGTGGGGTATAGGAGCGGAATTGTTTCCTCTTGGTGTTGTTAATTGCTTCATTGCGAAGTGGTGCCTTTCTGCAACATCGGTGAATGATTGTTTTCGGTAGCTATTTAGCCTTATAGGGGGAACTAATCGAATATGCAGCGATGCCAGGCATTATTAGATAAGTATTGCTCATTACCCCATACCCAAAACCCTATACCCTCAATAGTTACTGTTTTTGTTAATTGTTCTGTTTATTCCAATGCCAACACCACTGTTTGCCCTTTTTTGTAGCGCGTTCCTGAACGTGGCGACTGCCCTACTACTTTGCCTTTGCCTGTAAATTGCACGCGCATTCCGCGTGTTTCGAGCAAGTACATGGCATCTTTCAAGCCCATACCTACTGTATTGGGCACTAAATTATCTATCAATTGTATGCGTTTCAGTGTTACGCCGTTTTGTGTGGGTTTGGCTTGGGGGCTTGCCCAGTCACATTCGGCACTTAGCGTATTGGGTATATGCAGCGAGTTGTAGAGGTGTTGTAGGTCGTAGCGGTTGCCGCTATGGGCTATGGGTGTTTTGATGGCTTGTTGGGTCGTTTTTTCTTTTCCTTGCTTAGTTTGTTGGGCGGTTTGGTTGATGGGTTCGTGCGTAGCGGTATTGGTCGAGTAATATTTTTCGATAATTTCTTTGAATGGCCGGCCTACTTGCGCACCGTAGTAGCCGCCTTCGGTAGGCGAGCTAATGACAACTATACACGAATAAACGGGGTTTTCGGCAGGAAAAAATCCCGCTATCGAGGCTTGGTAGGTGTCTTTATATCCCGTGCTATCTTTGGCGATTAGGGCGGTGCCTGTTTTGCCTGCTACCGAAAAATCTTTGGAATATAGATTTTTGGCTGTTCCTATTTCTAACACACCTTTTAAGATTTGGCGTATTGTTTGGGCGGTTTTGGGTTGGCAGATATGTGCGTCTAATACTTCGGGTTCGAAGCGGTGAATGGGTTGGTCTAAATACTTGCTTCGTTTTACTAAGTAAGGTTTCATCATTTTGCCGTCGTTGGCGATGGCATTATAAAACGTGAGCATTTGTAGCGGGGTCAGTGCTACTTCGTAGCCTATTGCCATCCAGGGCAGTGTGATGCCGCTCCATTGCCCGTCGCCGGGTTTGGGTATAAACGGCACGGGTTCGCCTTCGATTTCTATGGCGGTGGGTTCGGTGAGGCGCATATCGCGCAGTTTGGCAATAAATTTGTCGGGGTTTTTGCTGTAATGTGCTACTGCCAATTTTGAGATACCTACGTTAGATGATATTTGCGTCACCTTTGCCACCGATAGGCTATCGACGGGATAATAGGTATCGTCTTTCATTATTCGGTCATAATATTTCTTTTTTCCGCCTTCTATACTTACTTTGGTGCTGTCTGTAATATATCCTTCGTCTAAGAGGGCGGCGAGGGTAGCCACTTTAAACGTTGAGCCTGGTTCGGTGCGTTCGCCGATGGCATAATTAAATCGTTCCCAATATTCGCCCTCATTTTTGCCTAAGTTGGCGATAGCTTTTATTTTGCCTGTTTTCACTTCCATCACAATGGCGCAGCCTTTTCGGGCGTTGTGCAGTTGCATGTTTTTGAGCAAAGCACTTTCTACTACATCTTGTAGGTTGATGTCTATGGTAGTATAAATGTCTTTTCCGTTAGAAACTTCTTGGTGAAACTCGTCGAATAGCGGCACCCACTCGCCGCCCGCTACTTTTCGGTAGGAGCGCGTAGCCGACGAACCGCGCAGAAATTCGTCGAATGCCCCCTCTAAGCCGATAGACTTGCCGCGCTGCCGTACATAACCTATTGTCCGCTGGGCTAATAAACCGAAAGGCACGATGCGTTTGTTGGTGGCTATTGTTATCAGACCGCCTTTATAGCGTCCGCGCTTCAAAATGGCAAAACGGCTAATGGTTTGTTTCTCGGAAAAATCGGCATTTTGTTTTATCAACAAATAGGCATTGCCCGCTTTTCGTTCGTTGACAAGCCATTCGCGGTATTCGTTATCGGTTCTGGTCGCCCAAAATCCGACAATTGTGTTTTGCTATGTATCTACTTGGTGGTCGAACACTGAATCGGTGCAAACGGTTCTTATCCATTCTTATTTCAAAAAAGGCAGCGATGCAATCAACCGTCCATCTTCCGAAATTACATATTGCCTCCTTTCTCCTTCTTGTATCTATTCTGGGCACTTTGCTCGCCCATTTTGCGCCAATAATCGCCCTCTATAAACTGTATGCGAAAAGTTTGCGCAATGATAAAAATACCCGCGCCACACAAGACCAAAAATACGATATTTATCCGAAAAAGTATGTCGCGCTTAATGCTCATAATGGGGTTTTGGGTGAGGTTATTGGGGCTTTATTACTATTTTTTTCGGTGGTTGTCGTAGCTCTTCTAAGCCGATATGTTGTACGTTTTTGGCTACTTCGGTTTGTTTGCTTTTATACATTAGTTCGGAGGCTTTATCCATATATTTCCAGCGCAATTCTTTCAGGTCGCGTTGCAAGGCGTTGATATGGCGCATCTGACGTTCGGCATATCGTGCATTGGCGATATAAGCAATAGACAATAGCGCGATGAGCAATATATAACGTATATTATTGACCAGCCAAGCTCGTTCGTCAAAATCGGGTATATCTAAGGCGTCAACTGCTCGTGCTACCCAAAGTCGGAGGCGTTTGGGTACGGTAATTGATGCCCACATTTTTTGAAAGAATGTTTTATTTGCCATATCTGCGATTTATTCTTTGTTAGGGTTTTCGCTATTATCAATTCTAATGCCTACGCGCATTTTCGCGCTGCGCGATTTAGGATTATGGTGCAATTCGTGTGCTTCGGGTACGATAGGTTTGGCATAGACCGACCGAAATGGTTGCAGCGATTTGCCATAAAAATCTTTGTAGTCAGAGCCGTCGAAGGTGCCCTTTTTGAGGTAATTTTTCACCAATCTATCTTCTAACGAGTGGTAAGAAATCACCACCAAACGCCCGTCAGGGCGCAATAGTTCGGCACTATGTTCCGAGCAATTTTTTGAGTGCGTCCATTTCGGCATTGACGGCAATGCGCAAGGCTTGAAACAGTTGTGCTAAATATTCGCCTTTTGAGCGCTTGCGGCATAACTGTGCGGCGAGGTGTTTTAGGTCGCCTACATTGCGCAATTTACCACCGCGTCGGGCATTAACGATAGCATGTGCCAATCGTTTAGAGGCGGGTAGCTCGCCGTATTCCTGAAAGATGCTTACTAATTGTGCTTCGTTATAAGTATTGAGTATATCGGCAGCCGTAGGTGCGTTATCATCTTGTTGGTTCATGCGCATATCTAAGGGTTGTTGGTCGTATCTGATAGAAAAACCGCGTTCGGGCGTGTCGAATTGGTGCGATGATACACCTAAATCGGCTATGATGCCGTCTAATTGTTTGATGCCGTATAGCCGTAGGTATTGCTTGATATGGCTGAAATTGTGCGCTATCAAGCGAAAGCGTGGGTCTTGTGGGGCATTGGCTTGTGCGTCGCTATCTTGGTCAAATCCGAACAATCGCCCTTGCTCGCCCAATTGTGCTAATATAGCTCGGCTATGCCCGCCGCCGCCGAATGTGGCATCGGCATATATGCCGTCGGGCATAATTTGCAGGGCGGCTACCGATGCGGGCAGCAATACGGGTACGTGATAGGCATCGCTCATAGATTAGGTGCGCTTAGGGCGTTGTTTTTTGCATAATGGCATTAGCCATAGCTTTATAAGTTTCTGAATCGATATTCATTAATTGGTCGTAAGCCGTTTCTGACCAAATTTCGATGCGGTTCAGGTAGCCAGTCAAAATTACATCTTTATCTATTTCGGCGCATTCTAAAAGGCGTTTGGGCAGCAAAATTCGGTTTTGTTCGTCTAAAATCAGCTCGGTAGCTCCTCTAAAAAACAAACGGGCAAACATACGCGCATCTGAATCGTATAGGTTTAGCGTTTCTAATTCGCGCACTATTCTGTTCCATTCGGGCAATGTATATAGTGTAAGGCATTTTTCAATGCCTCTATTAGCCACAAAGCCGGTGGCATAGTCGGGCGGCATCTGTTTGATGAACCGCGCGAGGCATTGTTAAAACGATTTTTGGGGTCAATTTTACATGCTATTTCGCCTAAGAACGACACGACAATACGATTAAAAGAGATTATACCTATAAGATGCGGGCAAAGATAGGGCAAACATCCCACTTTTTACCACTTTTTACCACCGAAATAGAGATTTTTTTATACTTTGTATTGGAGAGCATCGATGCTATCGGCATTTGGCGCAAAATTTGCCTCGAAGCTCGCCTATTGCACCAAGCATTTCAACGCACTATATTTGGCGATGCGCCGTTTTAGTTCTAACTTTGCGCTTTTTTTAACCTAACAGCAATCATGTCGAATTTCGCCAAGAAAAAGATAGTTTGGGCTACGTACAAGTGCCCGCCCACCGCTATTGGGGAGCGCAGACCCAACGCTCGGTGCAAAATTTTCGCATCGGAGGGCAGCGTATGCCTATCGAAGTTATCCGCGCTTTTGCCGTACTCAAAAAAGCAGCCGCCTACGCCAATGTGGTTTTGACAGCCACGACCCCACAAGCCGAACTCATTGCCCAAGTATGCGACGAAATAAGTGCAGGGCAATTAGACGACGAATTTCCCTTAGTTGTATGGCAAACAGGGTCGGGTACCCAATCGAATATGAACCTCAACGAGGTAATAGCCAACCGCGCCCATGTCAAGAGCGGCGGTAGCCTCGACGATGCCAAAAAGGTATTGCACCCCAACGACGATGTAAACAAATCGCAATCGTCGAACGATACTTTCCCAACCGCCATGCACATTGCAGCCTATACTTTGCTGGTCGAGCATACCATACCCAAAATAGCCGCTCTGCGCGATGTATTGCGCCAAAAGGCAACGGCGTTTAAGTCTATCGTCAAAATAGGACGCACCCACTTCATGGACGCTACGCCCCTTACATTAGGGCAAGAATTTTCGGGCTATGCCGCGCAATTGAACCACGCCATCCGCGCTATCGAGCATACCCTGCCGCATTTAGCAGAATTGGCATTAGGCGGTACGGCAGTAGGTACAGGAATCAATACACCCAAAGGCTATGCACAAGAAGTAGCCGCCCAAATAGCCCGCCTAACGAGCCTACCCTTTGTGAGTGCCGAAAACAAATTTGAAGCCCTCGCCGCACATGATGCCTTAGTAGAAGCACACGGCGCACTAAAAACCGCCGCCGTTAGCCTCATGAAAATAGGCAACGATATACGCATGTTATCGTCAGGGCCACGCAGCGGCATCGGCGAAATCATTATACCGTCTAACGAGCCAGGGTCGTCTATTATGCCAGGCAAAGTAAATCCTACACAATCGGAAGCCCTAACAATGGTGTGCGCCCAAGTATTGGGCAACGATGTAGCCATCAATATAGGCGGTGCTACAGGGCATTTTGAATTGAATGTATTCAAACCCGTCATTATTTATAACTTCCTGCTTTCTGCACGGCTATTGGGCGATGCTGCCGATTCGTTCAACGAACATTGTGCCATAGGTATAGAACCCAACTATACGATGCTCAAACGACATTTAGACAATTCGCTGATGCTCGTAACGGCACTCAATACCAAAATAGGCTACGACAACGCCGCCAAAATTGCCAAAACTGCCCACCAAAACAATACGACCCTCAAAGAAGAAGCCGTCAAATTGGGCTTGCTCACCGCCGAAGAATTTGACGAGTGGGTAGTGCCCGAAAAAATGATAGGCAATGGATAATTTCAAAGCGCGTTTGTTGGCTTGGGCTAACCAATTCGACACAGCGTTTTATTTGGATAGCAACGGCGATACCGACAACCCATTAGGCACTTACGAGTGCTTAATTGCTGTGTCGGTATTGCCCTCTGCATCAAAACCCATGCCCGCACTCCTATACCAAAGCCCAACTGATAAGCGAAATGCAGCACCGCCCCAACCCAATACAGATATATGGGCACAACTGCATCGCTTTTGGGAAGAACAAGGCGGGTGGCTCTTTGGATACTTGGGATACGACCTCAAAAACGATACCGAGCAGCTATGTTCGCTCCACCAATGCGGCATCAATCTGCCCGATTTGTACTTCGTACAACCCGACATCGTACTTACTTGCCCACGCCACGCCACTACCCTCGAAGATATAAACGTATGGTATGCACGTCGATACCAAGCACAAGCACCGCCGCCCGCCGATTTGTTGGCATATATCAAGCAATATAATCCCATACAAACCCCCAGCTCGCCAGCTACTTGGGCAATAAACCTCGCCCCACGCCTTGCGCCCGACGAATATATAGCCAAAGTAACCGCTCTGCAAACCCTTATCCAAGAAGGCGATTTGTACGAAGTTAATTTTTGCCAAGAGTTTTATGCCCAACAACAGCCTTTTGCAATAGGAGCAGACGACATTTGCGCCTTGTTTGCACAGCTAAACCAAAGGGCGCAAGCCCCTATGAGCGCCTATATACGATTGCCCAATCATCGCTACGTATTATGTGCGTCGCCTGAGCGTTACCTCCAAAAAAAAGACAATTGCGTGTGGTCGCAACCCATAAAGGGCACAATAAGGCGCAGCACCAACCCCGCCGAAGACCAAACCCTGCAACAACAACTATATAATGACCCCAAAGAACGCGCCGAGAATGTGATGATAGTCGATCTGGTGCGCAACGACCTAACCCAAAGTGCCGTATATGGCAGCGTAAAAGTGAGCGAACTGTTTGGCGTATATGCCTTTCGGACGGTACACCACCTCGTCTCGACCATTACAGCCCAATTGCGCCCCGATGCTACTTTTGCCCACCTATTGCGCCATAGCTTCCCGATGGGCTCAATGACGGGTGCGCCCAAAATACGCGCCATGCAGCGCATAGAACAATACGAAACACGCCGCCGCGGTTTGTTTTCGGGCAGCATAGGCTATATAACGCCGCGGGGCGATATGGATTTTAATGTAGTGATACGCTCGCTACTACACCGCGCCGACACGGGCTATTGGTCGCTCCAAACGGGCGGCGCCATCACCGCCGCTGCCGACCCGAAAGCCGAATACGACGAATCGCTCCTAAAAGCCGCTGCTATACGCCAGATATTGGTCTAAGGCAAGCCTATATGCACCGCCCCCTAAACCCCAAGCCCCATACCCATACTGCGTTTATGCTAAAAATCCTCGACCGCTATATTATTGGCAAATACTTGGGTACATTCGTATTTGCCATATTTTTGTTCATCGCCATTTCAGTTGCCATCGACCTGTCGGAGCGGATAGACGATTTTTTAGAATACAAAATTTCGTTCTATGATGCGGTGGTTCGTTATTACGGCAATTTTATACCATTTATCGTATTTTTATTAAGTCCTATATTTGTATTTATTGCAGTTATATTTTTCACAGCCCAATTAGCTAACCGTTCAGAGGTGATAGCCATTATATCGGGAGGGGTCAGTTTTTATAGATTGCTGTTTATACCCTATTTTGTCTCGGCTACTGTATTGGTTATTATCCAGCTATACGGCAATCATTTTTGGGTGCCCCGCGCCAATGCCAACCAAGTGGCATTTCAGGCAGAAAAGATGAACAAAAAATATACCTTGAAAGACCGCAATGTTCATTTGCAAATATCGCCCGACACGTACATATACGTAGAAACATACAATAACAACGACAGTACAGGCAGGCGTTTTACCCTCGAAACTCGAAGCGGACGGCAATTGGTGCGCAAAATAGCTGCCGACAAACTAACTTGGCTCAACGACCGCCAACAATGGCGGCTCGAAAATTATATAGACCGCCGCATCGATAGCCTGAGCGAACAACTCCGAAAAGGAGCTACCTTAGATACTACCCTCGCCCTAACGCCCCAAGACTTTGACCGTCGTATAGGGCAAAAAGAATCGATGACCACCCCCGAACTGCGCCGCTATATAACCAATGAAATACGAAAAGGCGCACCGATGATAGAGTTTTACCAAGTAGAACTACATCGCCGCGGTGCGCGGCGGATTGGGTTGGCACATAGCCGTAGGCATGGGATTAAGTGCCTTATACGTGCTGTTTCTGCAATTTTCGATGACCTTTGCCACCAACGGTGGTTTGTCGCCCCTACTCAGCGTTTGGCTTCCAAACTTTGCTTTTGGCTTATTGAGTGTTTTATTGGTCTGGAAGGCACAAAAATAAAACGCCTATACCGTACCCCGCACATAATACCATACCTGCACCCAAACACCCCGCTTGTCGTGCGCGCAACACCGAAATAGCGAGTGGAGGGGCGGGCTATAAAAGTTGTGCACCGAAAAATGTCGTATATATATTGCCTCAAATCATTAATATTTAATGATTTGAATGCCAAATACCGTAGACGCTTCGGCACCACGCCAAAAGAAAGTTCAAAATAAAGCCTCAAAAATTTGGGATATTCGCAGAAACATTCTAACTTAGCCGCCATATACAAATAGCTGGCTGCTTATGGCTATTTTATGCCATGCGGGACCACCCGTTTTTTGGGCTTTTGCTTGCCGCCACCACCCCAACCCCGCGCCCCCGCCAAGGCGCACCAAGACGACGCGGCAGGCTCTGCCCCCCAACGTTCATGCTCTAAACTAAAAAAAATTTTTCTCCATGACTACTTACCATGTAGCCCCAAGGGCAGACTCACCCGCGCCGCCAAACCCCCAATCGGGCGCATCCCTACCGAACATATTAGGGGGGGGTAATATGTATGTTGCGTGCCCATAGCCACGTCGTCCGCTTAGCCCTATTCTTTACCTTGGGGCTTTTGCCCGGCATACGGGGCGGCAATTTGTGGGCGCAGCCTGCTGCCATGTTCTACGACAATGAGGCGATTTGTTGGGCGGCGGGCTTGGCTTTCAAAGCCGAAGCGTCGCCGCAACACCAAGAAGTTTGGTTCGTACCCAACCCCGCACAGGAACAAGTGAGCATAGTTTTGCCTCGCCCCCTGGCGGATAATGCGGTATTGACCCTATACGATGCCTTGGGGCAAAAAGTGCGCGAAATGCCTTTGAAAGGCGGGCAAACGCACTACGTTTTGTCAACGAACGGTATGGCAAACGGTTTGTACTTGACGCGCGTCGGCGACGGTAACGGTATGTCCTTGACCGGCAAACTGAGCATAGTGCATTAATATTTCACCTTTCGGCGGGCAATTCTGTTGCCCGCCGTTTTTTGTTTTTTCTCATGAAAAAGTTAATGTCAATCATGGCGTTTTGTTTATCGTGCCTACCATTTGCGCTACTTGCCCAACCCGACCCGGACCGGCTGAGAGACGATAAATGGATTTTTGGGTATAGCATAGACGATTCCACTTCGGTAAGCGGCAACATGCTGATGGATTTTTCGGGCGACACGATGCAAATAAGCACCTTATATACGGACATGGAATACTACGAAACCAATGCCAGTGCCTGCGACACGGCGGGCAACCTGCTGTTTTATACCAACGGCATCCACATCCGCGACCAAAGCCACCAGATTATGGCGGGCTGGGACACCCTCAACCCCGGACTAACGGCGGACATGTGGTTCAACGGCGGCTACCGCCCGCCCCAAGGGGCATTGATACTACCCAAACCGGGCAGCGATAGTCTGTATTACTTGTTTCATGCAAGTTTTGGTCTTTATGACCAATTCGAGATAGTTGTTAGAGGCAATTATCTGTATTATACGCTGATAGACATGAGCCGCAACAATGGACTAGGCGAGATAATCGACCTGAATCATGTACTGGTCGATGACTTTTTGGACTACGGCAAGGTCAATGCCTGCCGCCACGCCAACGGGCGCGATTGGTGGGTACTCATGTCCAAATTCGACAGCCCCGATTATTATGTATTTCTCTTGGACCCGCAAGGGGTACACGACATGGACATGACGAGCGGCACGACCACCATTAAGAAGGGTTTGGGTCAGAGCGTTTTTTCGCCCGACGGGAGCAAATACGCCGCCTTTCACGGATACAGCTTCGCGGAGGGTTCGTTTTTGTACGTCTATGATTTTGACCGTTGCGCGGGTACGCTGCAAGAGGTCGCCCACGACAATATCATAGACACCGCCTATTGCATGGGCGCCGCCATATCGCCCAATTCGCGCTACCTCTATCTGCCTTCGGGACGCTACCTCTATCAATACGACTTGGATGCCACCGACATAGCCGCCACGCGCACGACGGTAGCCGTTTGGGACGGCTTCGTGGATTGGGGCATGTTTCCCACCACGTTCTATTTAGCGCAGTTGGCACCCGACGGCAAAATTTACATTGGCAGCAACAGCAGCGTGCGCTACCTTCACGTCGTGGAGCAACCCGACTCGGCGGGGCTTGCCTGCTCGGTGGCGCAGCACGGCTTGCAACTGCCGCACTTCAACGCCTTTACCATGCCCCATTTTCCGCATTTCCGCCTGGGCGCGCTACCCAATTCGCCCTGCGACACGCTGGGCGTGGGGGTGGGCGTGGCACCGGCGGTTCCGTTTGGCGGCGATGGGGAGAGGGGGCACGCCTTGTCTCTACTTGCGTCGCCCAATCCGGCGCGCGATGTCGTTCATTTGTCGTTTGGGGCGGCTTTGCGGCGGGGCGGCTTGTTGCGGGTCTACGACCTTTGGGGGCGGCAGGTGCATACGTTGCCCCTGAGCGCGGCGGCGGTCGGTTGCTCGGTCGACGTGTGCACCTGGGCGGCGGGCACGTACGTGGCAGTCGCGTACGACGCGGCTACCCACACGCAATACACGGCGCGGGTGGTAGTGCTGAGGTAGGCGGCGCAAACCTTTTGAGTTTTTGAAACCCGTTGAGCGCATTGGAGCATAAAATAGCTCCGCTCTTGCCTGAGCGTTTGTTTATCTAAAATCTAAGCCGTACCTTTGGGGCTTTTTAAGACGAAAATGGTTTTACGCCCTAAAAACCATCGTTTATTCCTTTATTTCAATGCTCATTTACCATTTATGATGACCGCCAAAGAAATCCGCCAAGCATTTTTGGACTTTTTTGCCGCTCGCGGGCACGACATCGTTCCCTCTGCACCTATTGTGGTCAAAAACGACCCTACGCTCATGTTCAACAATGCGGGCATGAACCAGTTTAAAGACTATTTTTTGGGCAACAAAACGCCCAAAAACCCACGCATAGCCGATACGCAAAAATGTATGCGCGTGTCGGGCAAACACAACGATTTGGAAGATGTGGGTGTGGACACCTATCACCACACCATGTTTGAAATGTTGGGCAATTGGTCTATTAGCGATTATTTTAAAGAAGAAGCAATTAAATGGAGTTGGGAACTGCTGACCGATGTATATCATCTGCCCAAAGACCGCCTATATGCCACAGTGTTTGAGGGCGATGCCAAAGAAGGGTTGCCTCCTGCCGAAGTAGCCCTGCGCGAATGGCGAAAACTAATGCCCGAGAACCACATCATTTACGGCAATAAAAAGGATAATTTTTGGGAAATGGGCGACTCAGGTCCCTGCGGTCCGTGCAGCGAAATACATATAGACCTGCGCCCCGACGACGAACGCCAAGCCATACCTGGCGAGCAATTGGTGAACAGAGACCACCCGCAAGTCATCGAAATTTGGAATAATGTCTTTATCCAGTTCAATCGCAAAGCTGACGGTAGTTTAGAGTCTTTGCCCGCTAAACACGTAGATACGGGCATGGGCTTCGAGCGTTTGGTGCGTGCGGTACAAGGCAAATCGTCAAACTACGATACCGATGTATTCATGCCTATCATAGAGCGCATTGCCCAAATAACAGGCGTGCCATACGGCAAATCGGAGCCAACCGACATTGCTATTCGCGTGCTTGCCGACCATATACGCGCTATTGTATTTACAATTAACGATGGGCAATTGCCTTCTAATAATGGTGCAGGTTATGTCGTGCGCCGCATCTTGCGGCGGGCGGTGCGCTATGCGTTCAGCACTTTACAGTACAAACAACCCATTTTATTTCAATTAGTGCCTACGGTTGCCGCCCAATTTACCGACATATTCCCCGAAGTGCAGGCCAACCAATCCTTTTTGCAGCGCGTTATTTTGGAAGAAGAAAACTCGTTTCTGCGCACCTTAGAAAGCGGTTTGCGCAAAGTAGCCCAAATAGAAGAGCAACTCAAAGCCCAAAACAGCACACATATAGACGGCAATACGGCGTTTGAACTATACGATACTTACGGTTTTCCTGCCGACCTAACGCGCCTCATTGCCCGCGAAAAAGGTTTGACCATTGACGAAACAGAATTTGCCGTTGCTATGGCAGCCCAAAAAGAACGCGCCCGCGCTGCCGCCAAAATAGAAACAGGCGATTGGCACGCGCTGAACGACCAACAAAGCGAGTTTGTGGGCTACGATACCCTCGAAGCCTATACTACCGTAGTGAAATACCGCGAGGTGGCGCAGAAAAACAAAAAACAATACCAAATTGTATTAGCACAAACGCCTTTCTACGGCGAAAGCGGCGGTCAGGTAGGCGATACGGGTACGCTGCAATTTGGCAACCAAACCATCAAGGTTGTAGATACCAAAAAGAAAACGACCTTATCGTATTGGTAGTTGAGCACTTGCCTGACGATATAGACCAACCCTGCCGCGCTTGTGTAGATGCCTATCGCCGCGCCAACATTGCCAAAAACCACACCGCTACCCACTTGCTACACGCCGCCTTGCGCCAAGTATTGGGCAAACACGTACAACAGAAAGGCTCATTAGTAGCACCCGACCAATTGCGCTTCGATATATCGCATTATGCCAAAGTGAGCGACCAAGAACTGCACAGCGTAGAAAGCCTCGTAACAAAAAAAATTATGGAGAATATCGCTTTGGAGGAATTGCGCTATACACCCCTTGACGAAGCCCGCGCTATGGGAGCAATGGCTTTGTTTGGCGAAAAATACGGCGATAAGGTGCGCGTAATTGTATTCGACCGCCAATTTTCGGTAGAGCTATGCGGCGGTACGCACGTAGGCGCGACGGGCGAAATCGGGTTTTGCAAAATAGTGGCAGAAGAAGCCAGCAGCGCGGGCGTGCGCCGTATCGTAGCCATCACGGGCAAAGCCGCTTGCGAATTGGCAAAACAAGAATCGGACGAACTGCGCCACCTGCGCTACTTGCTCAATAGTCCCAAGGATAGTGCCAAAGCCTTGCAAGACCTCAAAGACCAAAACGAAATATTGCGCAAGGAATTGGAAAAAGTGCAGTTAGAACGCGCCGCCGTAGCCAAAAATACCCTCAAAAATAATGCCGAGACCATAGGCAAGGCCCAATTTATAGGCGCGACCATAGCGGTAGCCAACGCCGATATTTTGAAAAAAATAGCCTACGAACTGCGCAACGAAGTGCCCAATTTGTTTGCTGTATTGGGGGCAATATGCGATGGAAAACCCCAAATAGCTGTGATGATAGCCGATTCGTTGATAGCTGAGAAAGGCTACGACGCAGCTAAATTGGTGCGCCAAGCCGCTACGCATATCCAAGGCGGCGGCGGCGGACAAGCCCACTTTGCAAGCGCAGGCGGCAAGAATCCCGATGGTTTAGACAAGGCTATCGCTACCCTTCGCGAGGTGCTACGAGCATAAATATAGACACCTAAGGAGCCACCTATCTAAGAACATAAAGGCGACTAAGCCGCATAATCCGGTGCAAAGTATTAAATTTTGTTATTTACTGCTAAAAACTCCTATGCCCAATTTGTACGCATCACAAATTGGGCATATCTTTGACCCTCATTTTGCAAACATATTATCGTTTTTTGTGATAAAATTTTACCCTAAAAAACCAAATGAACATTATTCGCCTATTAACAACAGCCATACTACTCATAGGGCTGTCTTGCTGCTTGTATGCCCAAAGCGGGCTTGGTGATGTGCGTGGCTTTGTCTATGACCAAGACACAGGCGAGCCTATCATCTTTACCGCTGTATTGCTGCAAGGCACCAACCACGCCGTAGCTACCGACATCAACGGCTTCTTTTCTATCAACCGCGTGCCTGCGGGCAACTATACCCTAAGTAGCACCTACGTAGGCTATGACACCACGCGCATAGTCCTTACGATAAAAAGCGGCGAAATTTTGAACCAAAAAATCTACCTCAAAAAGCACAATCTACTGCTTGAAGAGATAGAAATTACATCAAAAAAAGACGAAAAACAAACGGAAGTGCGCACCTCTGCCGTCAAAATTACGCCTAAGCAAATAACCAAGTTACCTTCTGTGGGTGGCGAACCCGATTTGGCGCAATACCTCCAAATATTGCCCGGCGTAGTATCGACAGGCGACCAAGGCGGACAACTCTATATACGCGGAGGCTCGCCCATACAGACCCGCGTGATGATAGACGGCGTTACGATATACAACCCTTTCCACTCATTAGGTTTATTTTCGGTGATAGAAACCGACCTATTGCGCAACGTCGAAATATTTACGGGCGGCTACAATGCCAATTATGGCGGGCGCATATCTGCCGTCATTGATGCCACCACCCGAGACGGCAACAAAAAACGATTCGGCGGCAAAGTGGGTGCCAATACCTTTGCGGCAAAAGCCGTACTCGAAGGACCTATCATCAAATTGAAAGAAGGCGAGAACGCCCTGAGTAGCTCCTATATCGCCTCGTTCAAAACTTCGTATTTAGACCGCACCTCGCCCAAAATATATGATTATATCGACACCGTAGGGCTGCCTTATAGCTTTACCGATGCCTACGCTAAACTCAATTTTACGACCAACAACGGCAGCAAACTCAATTTTACAGGCTTCCGATTCGACGACGATGCCATTTTCCAAAATCTATCGGAGTATAGCTGGACATCGTGGGGCGGCGGCACGAGTTTTGTCCTCGTTCCAGGGCAATCAAAAAGCATTATCGACGGCTATTTGTCTTATTCCACCTATGATATATCGCTGCGCGAAACCGACCAAAAGCCACGCACCAGCAGCATTGGCGGCTTTAACGGCGGTATCAATTTTACCAACTATTTTCCGCGTGCCGACTTTAAATATGGCATAGAAGTGAGCGGTTTTACGACCGAATTTCAGTTTTTTAACCCCATCGGCGTAAAAATAGAAGAAAACCAATACACTACCGAAATAGGCGGTTTTATGAAATACCGCACTACCTTGGGCAAAAACGACCGCTTAGTACTCGAGCCAGGTTTGCGCGTCAATTATTACGCCTCCCTGTCGTCGTTTGCCTTCGAACCGCGTTTTGGTATGAAGTATAATATCAATAATGCGATGCGTCTCAAAGCAGCGGCGGGTCTTTATACCCAAAATTTTATCAGCACCAAATCAGACCGCGACATCGTAAATCTATTTACGGGCTTCTTGACCGGACCCGAGCAAGCCTTGCTTGGCATAGACGGGCAACCTCTGTCCAACAACCAACAACGCGCCGCGCACGCCGTAGTAGGTATAGAAAGCGATATTGCTCGTGGTTTTGATATCAATGTCGAGGGCTATTACAAGCGATTTGGCACCTTATCGAGATAAACCGCAATAAATTGTTTGCCTCCGACCCCAACTACCAAGTAGAACAGGCAATGCCTACGGCGGCGAGGTGTTGGCTAAGTACGACTACAAACGTTGGTTTATATGGTTGGCTTATTCGTTGTCGTGGGTCGAGCGCAACGACGGCGCACAAATTTACCCAACTAATTTCGACCGCCGACACAATTTCAATGCGCTTGCCAATTATACGTTTGGCAAAAATTTGGATTGGGAAGTCAGCATACGCTGGAATTTAGGCTCAGGATTTCCGTTTACCTATACCACGGGCTTTTACGAATCTATCAATTTTAATGGCGGCATTGATGACAATTATTTACAGAACAATGGAAATATGGGCGTATTGCTCGACGAAACCATCAATGCGGGGCGTTTGCCTTATTATCACCGTTTTGATGCTTCTCTGAACAAAACCTTTGCTTTGGGAGCTAATGCCGAATTGGAATTGTCCGCAAGCGTTACGAATATCTATAATAGAGATAATATTTTTTATGTCAATCGTATAACGTCCGAAAAAATTTACCAATTGCCCGTTTTGCCCAGCCTCGGCGTATCTATCGATTTTTAAGCCCAATGCGATACTATCCATAAATATAGCAACCGCTCGAAACTGCAATGGTATCGGGCGGTTGTTGCTTGTTTGGGAGATGCTTAGTCGCTATACCTCTGAGCGAAAGGCACAACTGTACGGACGCGTAAAAATATTTTTTTAAAAAAAGCAATCCAAGTATCTTGCTTTCTGAATAGTAGGCTTTAACTTTGCAAGGATATTGACTGGCAACCTGAACCCATGAACTTAAACCAGCAAATTGGAACGCCTTGACAAGGCAGCGTAAAGTAACTAAGGCGGGTAATTTTTCGCCTTAGATGATGGTAGCGCACCTTATTAGGTTATTTTTGCAAAAAAAAATCGATATGACCAAAAAACTAATTCGTTTTGATTGGGCAGTCAAAAAACTGCTTCGCAACAAGGCAAACTTTGTTGTTTTGGAGGGTTTTTTGTCCGAATTGCTGTTTGACGACATCAAGATCCAGAGGATATTGGAGAGCGAAAGCAACCAAGAGACAGACGAGGACAAATATAACCGCGTGGATATTTTGACGCAAAACTCAAAAAACGAGCTGATAATCGTAGAAATCCAAAATACCTACGAGATAGATTATTTCCATCGCATGGCTTACGGCGCGTCCAAAGCCCTGACCGAAAATTTGAGTATAGGACAGCCTTATTCTGACATCAAAAAGGTAATATCAATCAATATTATTTATTTTGATTTGGGGCAAGGCAAAGATTACATTTACAAGGGCACGACTAACTTTTATGGCTTGCACGAACAAGACATTTTGCAACTTTCAGCCAAGCAGAAGGAGACGTTTGCGCAACAAAAAGTATCGGATATTTTCCTGAATACTATATTATCAAGGTCAATCAGTTTGATGATGTAGCAAAAGATACCTTAGACGAGTGGATATATTTTTTTAAAAATAGCGAAGTAAAAGACCATTTCAGGGCAAAAGGTTTGTCGGAGGCAAAGGAAGTGTTGAACATCATGCGCTTGGATAGGGAGCAGCAATATGGCTATAATCGCTATTTAGATTATTTGCACGTGAAAGCGAGCGGGCATTCACCCTAAAAATTGAGGAGAAGAAAAGGTGAAGCAATTGAGAAGCATCGAAATTGCAGAAAAATGCGATGAGGAAGGGAGTTGATGATGAGTTTATTGCAGATATAACGGGCTTAACGCTTGCCCAAATAGAACAATTGCGACACGGCGAAGACTAAAACATTATCTGACTATTACACATAAACATTTCATGACCAAAAAACTAATTCGTTTTGATTGGGCAGTCAAAAACTGCTTCTGCAACAAGGCAAACTTTGTTGTTTTGGAGGGTTTTGTCCGAATTGCTGTTTGACGACATCAAGATCCAGAAGATTTTGGAGAGCGAAAGCAACCAAAGAGACAGACGAGGACAAATATAACCGCGTGGATATTTTGACGCAAAACTCAAAAAACGAGCTGATAATCGTAGAAATCCAAAATACCTACGGATAGATTATTTCCATCATGGCTTACGGCGCGTCCAAGCCCTGACCGAAAATTTGAGTATAGGACAGCCTTATTCTGACATCAAAAGGTAATATCAATCAATATTATTTATTTTGATTTGGGGCAAGGCAAAGATTACATTTACAAGGGCGACTAACTTTTATGGCTTGCACGAACAAGACATTTTGCAACTTTCAGCCAAGCAGAAGGAGACGTTTGCGCAACAAAAGTATCGGATATTTTTTCCTGAATACTATATTATCAAGGTCAATCAGTTTGATGATGTAGCAAAAGATACCTTAGACGAGTGGATATATTTTTTTTTAAAAATAGCGAAGTAAAAGACCATTTCAGGGCAAAGGTTTGTCGGAGGCAAAGGAAGTGTTGAACATCATGCGCTTGGATAGGGAGCAGCAATATGGCTATAATCGCTATTTAGATTATTTGCACGTGAAAGCGAGCGAAGCATTCACCCTAAAAATTGAGGGAGAAGAAAAGGTGCGGCAGAGCGAGAAAATTGAAATTGCGAAAAACTTGATTGATATGGGCTTAGATAATGCCATGATTGCCAAAGGGACGGGCTTAACGCTTGCCCAAGTAGAACAATTGCGACACGGCGAAGACTAAAACATTATCTGACTATTACACATAAACATTTCATGACCAAAAAACTAATTCGTTTTGATTGGGCAGTCAAAAAACTGCTTCGCAACAAGGCAAACTTTGTTGTTTTGGAAGGTTTTTTGTCCGAATTGCTGTTTTACGACATCAAAATCCAGAAGATTTTGGAGAGCGAAAGCAACCAAGAGACAGGCGAAGACAAATATAACCGCGTGGATATTTTGACGCAAAACTCAAAAAACGAGCTGATAATCGTAGAAATCCAAAATACCTACGAGATAGATTATTTCCATCATGGCTTACGGCGCGTCCAAAGCCCTGACCGAAAATTTGAGTATAGGACAGCCTTATTCTGACATCAAAAGGTAATATCAATCAATATTATTTATTTTGATTTGGGGCAAGGCAAAGATTACATTACAAGGGCACGACTAACTTTATGGCTTGCACGAACAAGACATTTTGCAACTTTCAATGCAAGCAGAAGGAGACGTTTGCGCAACAAAAAGTATCGGATATTTTTCCTGAATACTATATTATCAAGGTCAATCAGTTTGATGATGTAGCAAAAGATACCTTAGACGAGTGGATATATTTTTTTAAAAATAGCGAAGTAAAAGACCATTTCAGGGCAAAAGGTTTGTCGGAGGCAAAGGAAGTGTTAGACATCATGCGCTTGGATAGGGAGCAGCAATATGGCTATAATCGCTATTTAGATTATTTGCACGTGAAAGCGAGCGAAGCATTCACCCTAAAAATTGAGGGAGAAGAAAAGGTGCGGCAGAGCGAGAAAATCGAAATTGCGAAAAATGCGATGAGGAAGGGAGTTGATGATGAGTTTATTGCAGATATAACGGGCTTAACGCTTGCCCAAATAGAACAATTGCGACACGGCGAAGACTAAAACATTATCTGACTATTACACATAAACATTTCATGACCAAAAAACTAATTCGTTTTGATTGGGCAGTCAAAAAACTGCTTCGCAACAAGGCAAACTTTGTTGTTTTGGAGGGTTTTTTGTCCGAATTGCTGTTTGACGACATCAAGATCCAGAGGATATTGGAGAGCGAAAGCAACCAAGAGACAGACGAGGACAAATATAACCGCGTGGATATTTTGACGCAAAACTCAAAAACAGGCTGATAATCGTAGAAATCCAAAATACCTACAGGATAGATTATTTCCATCATGGCTTACGGCGCGTCCAAAGCCCTGACCGAAAATTTGAGTATAGGACAACCTTATTCTGACATCAAAAAGGTAATATCAATCAATATTATTTATTTTGATTTGGGGCAAGGCAAAGATTACATTTACAAGGGCACGACTAACTTTTATGGCTTGCACGAACAAGACATTTTGCAACTTTCAGCCAAGCAGAAGGAGACGTTTGCGCAACAAAAAGTATCGGATATTTTTCCTGAATACTATATTATCAAGGTCAATCAGTTTGATGATGTAGCAAAAGATACCTTAGACGAGTGGATATATTTTTTAAAAATAGCGAAGTAAAAGACCATTTCAGGGCAAAAGGTTTGTCGGAGGCAAAGGAAGTGTTAGACATCATGCGCTTGGATAGGGAGCAGCAATATGGCTATAATCGCTATTTAGATTATTTGCACGTGAAAGCGAGCGAAGCATTCACCCTAAAAATTGAGGGAGAAGAAAAGGTGAAGCAATTGAGAAGCATCGAAATTGCGAAAAACTTGATTGATATGGGCTTAGATAATGCCATGATTGCCAAAGGGACGGGCTTAACGCTTGCCCAAATAGAACAATTGCGAAACCGATTGGACTAGCATATCCCTAAGAACAAAACAAGCCAAACACCCTTGCTATATTGGTTGCCTCTTTGCATTATGGTCGGCGTTTTATCTCGCCAATATTTGACCCAAAGCCAACTACTCCTAAATGACTCCCAAGAACACATGACTATGATAGATGCTATTCGGATAGAGATAGATGAAATATACTCTCTTTTGACATATTCAATAGTTTATAAATATTGGCAAGACGACGACCGCCATGGAAGGGGCTATAATGTCGGAAGTATTTTGGTTAGCCCCACAGATGAAATTTTGGATTGGGGCATCAATACAGTGAACAAAACCGAAAATTGTACCCAACATAGCGAAGTGAGATTAATGACTTCTTATTTAGATACGAGTGGAGTTTATTCGTTGCAAGACCATGTTATTTATACAAGTTTAGAACCCTGCGCCATGTGTGCGGGAATGATGGCGATAACTTCGCTGAAAAGAACAGTTAATGGACAAAAAGATTATTATTTTTCCAAAGCAATAGAAAGATTGGCTTTCAATTCAGAGTCGATAGGCGGATACGCGCCATATCCAAGAATAGTTATTTCTGACGAAACACCATCTATATACGGAAGCCGATTAGATGAAGCATATCAGCAATATATCAGCGAGGGAAATAAACCCATCATAACCAAATTTTTATCGACCCAAAAAGCAAAAGAGATATTTGCCCATGCTACCCAAGCGTTCTTGACATACAGAGTTATTTATAATGAAAATATAGGCATTATTGCAAAAGCAATTTCGTTTTACGAAAACTTACCCCCTGAACCTAAATAATTCGTCATGGATTTGCTCAACATTATAGCAGCACTCGCGGGCATTATATCTACGGTAATTGCCGTACTCGAATACTTTAAAGTGAAGCGAAAAAATAAAGAACTTGAACAAGAAGTGAGAAATATCGCCTCGACAGGCGTTGCATTGGGCTACTATTACAACTTTGTGGTCGACATCTTTACAAAACTCAAAGAAGCGAAATTAAAAATTAAAATCTATAAAGAAGGCACTACCGAAACCGAAACAGTGAGGGAATTTGACACCGACGATGTCCGATTACAAGTGATTATGCCCAATAATTTGAAAATCGAATCGATGAACAAAGCTATTGCTATAATGCGAACACACCGAAAAGGCGATATAATAAGCAAAGGAGCAAATAGAAATTTTGGCATAAATTTTAGATTTGATGGAGTAGATAAAATCATCATTTTAGATTTTCCTAAGCCATTAAATGCTATCAGAGAACATCTACTTTTAGACCCACAATTCGCAGGAGGTATTGGCAAAGACGGAAAACTGCGCAGCCTACCTATCCTCGATTCAGAAGCATGGAAAAAAGCAGAACAAGAAGAATTAGAAAATTTTAAAGATACTATCTACGAACTAATGCGCCGCGGCGGAATTGATGAAAAAGAACATAAAATTGAATTTGTAAATATACCAATAGAATAGGAAACTCTGCCCTAACTAAGCCATAGAAAAGATAACCTTGCAACAACGGCGAGACCTAAGACCTTGCTTGTTTCATATTGTGGATTGATAGCTATTTAGCCTTGTAGGAGTAGCCCACAAGAATCGCTATTTCTAATCGAATATGCAACGATGTCAAGTATTATTAGATAGATATACCCCAAACCCCAAACCCCAAATAGTTACGTGGATTGATAGCTATTGGGAGTACCAAGCAGAATAAAACCCCAATTTATAATCATAGAAATAGAAAAATACGCATAACACCGAAAAAACAGCAATCAAGATGGGCTATGTTTGAGACAATAATGCTACCTTTACCTGCTGTTTTTGCAATAGGTATGCCCTTGTTATAACCACTATACACCAAGCATATCCGTAACTCCAAACCAAAGCACAACCCTTGTCTACCTTATGGCTCGTTTTTAGCCAATTCATGCTTTTCTGCTCACCCTTCAAAAAAACGCAATTTTACCCTTTATGTCAAATAACAAACAGCTATTGTTGGAAGTAAAAAACCTGAAAACCTACTTTCAGGTCGAAGGCGGCACCGTCAAAGCCGTAGATGATGTGAGTTTCGAACTATATAGAGGCGAAACCATTGGTATCGTAGGCGAATCAGGGTCGGGCAAGTCTGTTACGTCGCTGTCGGTCATGCGCCTCATACCACAGCCGCCGGGAATTTTTGCAGGAGGCGAAATCATCTACCACCCCGCCGACAATAGCGCACCCGTCAATTTGCTCAACTTGCCCATTGACGATATGCGCCGATATAGAGGTAATAATATTGCAATGATTTTTCAGGAACCAATGACCTCGCTGAACCCCGTATTTCAATGCGGTTTTCAGGTAGCAGAAAGCCTCATGCTGCACCGCAACATGACCGAAGCCCAAGCCAAAAACCAAGTATTGCAACTGTTTGAAGAGGTAAAACTGCCCAATCCGCAACGCATCTACGAAGCCTACCCTCACCAACTATCGGGCGGGCAAAAACAGCGCGTCATGATTGCGATGGCAATGTCATGCGAACCCGACATACTGATTGCCGACGAACCAACCACTGCCCTTGACGTGACGGTGCAAAAACGCATCTTGGAGCTAATGCGCGGCTTGCAAACCCAAAAAAATACCGCTACGATGTTTATTACGCACGATTTAGGCGTAATTGCCGAAATTGCCGACCGAGTAGTGGTGATGTATAAAGGAAAAATCGTAGAACAAGGAACGGTATTAGACATTTTCTCCAATCCACAACACCCCTATACCAAAAGCCTCCTCGCCTGCCGACCGCCCTTGGGCAAACGCCTCAGCCGCTTGCCCATCGTTTCGGACTTTATGACCGAACAAAACGGCGTGATTACCGAAAAACAAATATCGGTGCGCGAAGCTATCGACGCCGTGACTATCCCGCCCGAAACCATCAAACAACGATTAACCGACCTACAAAAGAGCGAACCTATCTTGCAGGTGCGCAACCTAAAAACGTATTTCCCCACCAAACGCAACTTCTTTGGCAAAGTCTTGTCCTGGGTCAAAGCCGTAGACGATGTCAGCTTCGATGTCTATAAAGGCGAAACACTCGGCTTAGTGGGCGAATCAGGCTGCGGCAAAACCACACTCGGACGCACCATATTGCGCCTCGCACCCGCTACCGAAGGTAGCATCATCTATAAAGGCAAATCGCTGCTCGATATGAGCAAAGCCGACATGAAAGCCATGCGCCGCGAAATGCAAATCATTTTCCAAGACCCCTATTCGTCGCTCAACCCACGCATGACCATCGGAGATGCCATCATCGAACCCTTAGAAATCCATGGAATACTGAACAACCGAAAACAACGCCTCGAACGTGCCGCCGACCTGCTCACTACCGTAAGTATGTTGCCCGAACACCTCAACCGATACCCACACGAGTTTTCGGGCGGACAACGCCAACGCATCTGTATTGCTCGCGCCTTAGCCTTAGAACCCGAATTTATCATCTGCGACGAATCGGTCTCGGCACTCGACGTGTCGGTACAAGCGCAAGTACTCAATCTGTTGATTGAACTGCGGCAAAAATTTCAATTTACCTATATATTCGTATCACACGACCTAAGCGTAGTCAAATTTATGAGCGACCGAATGGTGGTGATGAACCAAGGCAAAATAGAGGAAATGGGTGCGGCGGACGATATTTACTACAATCCACAGCGCGAATATACCCAAAAACTAATTGCAGCTATTCCAAAAGGCGAATTGGCTGATATCCAGCAACGCTTCGGCACGCGAGGCGAGGGCTAATATGTTTGAGGAGGAACGGCGGCGAATTGGCAATCCTGATTACTATCGAATTGTAGTTTCAAGTAGAAAATTTGTCTTTCTACCCCCTAAAAATGAAAACGTGCGGCTTCACGCTTGAAGTGAAGCCGCACGTTCATTCTATTCTTTTTATTGGGAACACAACACGTTCAATACCGCTATTCAGCAGGCACCCATTTCTTGAAAATGACCGAGGCATTATGTCCGCCGAAGCCAAATGTATTGCTCAGTGCGGCACGAATGGGGCGGTGCTGGGCTTTGTTAAAAGTAAAATTGAGGCGAGGGTCAAAGTTCGGGTCATCGGTAAAGTGGTTGATGGTAGGCGGCACTATATCGTGCTTTACCGCCAACACGCAGGCAGCGGCTTCTATGGCACCCGCCGCACCTAATAGATGTCCCGTCATCGATTTGGTCGAACTAATATTGAGCGCGTAAGCATATTCGCCAAATACATCAATTATCGCCTTTGCTTCGCTGATGTCGCCGAGTGGCGTTGATGTGCCATGCACATTGATATAATCGATGTCGGTAATGTCTAATTCGGCATCACGCAGCGCGTCGAGCATCACCAAGCGTGCGCCCAAGCCTTCGGGGTGTGGGGCGGTGAGGTGGTGCGCATCGGCAGACATGCCGCCGCCTACGAGTTCGGCATAGATAGTTGCGCCGCGCCGCAAGGCATGTTCGTATTCTTCTAAGACAAGGCAAGCCGCTCCTTCGCCCATCACAAAGCCGTCTCGGTCTAAGTCAAAGGGGCGCGAAGCAGTAGTGGGGTCGTCGTTGCGTTCGGACAAAGCTTTCATGCCGCTAAACCCACCAACGGACGATTCGTTGACGGAGGCTTCTGTGCCGCCTGCCAAAATGACATCAGCCCGACCCAGCCTGATATAGTTGAAAGCATCGATAAGCGCGTTCGTTGCCGACGCACAAGCCGACACCACAGCATAGTTCATACCCCGATAGCCGTGTCGCATCGAAATATGCCCTGCGGCAATATCGGCAATCATTTTGGGAATAAAAAACGGATTGAAGCGTGGCACACGTCCGCTAAGGGCATATTCGGCTACTTGTTCTTGGAATGTATATGAACCACCTATACCTGAGCCGATAATTACGCCTACGCGGTTTTTGTCCAATTCGCTATAATCGTTCAATCGCGAGTCGGCAATGGCTTCGTCAGCTACGGCTACGGCATAATGCGAAAAAGTATCTAAACGGCGCACCTCGCGGCGGTCGAAATGATTGAGCGGGTCGAAATTGCGCACTTCACAAGCAAATTTGGTTTTGAAGTGCGTTGGGTCAAACTTTGTAATAGTAGCAGCACCGCTTTTGCCTTCGGTGAGGTGTTGCCAAAATATAGGGGCTGTATTGCCTAATGGCGTAACAGCCCCCAGACCTGTTACAACTACTCTTTTTAGTTGTATCATAAATAATGAATAGATTTAGATAAAACCAGCCAAATAGAGCCAGCAATAATACATTAAGCAGCAGAAGCGCGTTCGGTCAGATACTCGATAGCGGCACCTACGGTGGTGATTTTTTCGGCGTGCTCCTCGGGAATGGTTAGGTTGAATTCTTTTTCAAAGTCCATAATCAACTCGACTGTATCGAGCGAATCAGCACCTAAATCATCGACAAAATGCGATTCGGCTTGGATTTCATCGGCATTAGTGCCCAATTTGGTTTCGATGATTTTGAGTACGCGGCTTTTAATATCAGACATGGTATAAAAAAATTTAAAAGGTAAATGAAAAGTGTGAATTGAGGCACAAAGGTACGATTTTTTTGGTGCATAGGGTTGGGTAATGGGCTATTTTCTACCATATTGCCATTACTTTTTTTCTTTCGCGTAGTTCGCCCAAGCGCAGTTCTACTATATAAATGCCTTGGTTCGGCAGATAAATTTCGGCACGGTGCTGTCCGACATAGAGTTTATTTTCGGGGTTGGTAGGCGTATTGATGGGCTTGCCCAACAAGTCATAGACGTAAATTTGGCAAGTTTCGGGTGTGTTGAGGGCATATTCTACTATGATGCTGCCTTTTTCGGCATTATTTTGCACGCGCCAGCTATGTGTATCAGCAACGGCTTCGCGCAGCCCTGTGCTATTGCAATTGAAACCACTACACGGATAATTATCATAGCAGGCTTGTTTGGGCACAAAGCAGGGGCAATCGGTGCTCAATTGGGCTTGGTTCAGCAGTATGAATCGGTTGAGAAACGAAGCGCAGCCATAAGTACCCAAGAAATCGGTATTGTCTATTTGGTTGTCGGGTGTTGTGTTGTCTAAAAGTAATTCAATGCTTTGGCACAAACACGCGCTGCAAGCACCTAAGCTATTACAGTCGCCTGATTGATATATTTTATATACCTCATCAACCGTAGCAACGATAGAAGCGGTGCGGTATTCGCTCACCGTGCCATCGGTGCAGAGGGTTTGTATGCTCACCGCTGCTACGTTCCAGCCGAGGGGCAGTAGCGAGAAGTTGAACTGGGTATTTGTAGTATTGCTTTGCGCCAAAGCGATGCCGTCGACGGCTACTTCGTAGTGATAAGCAGTAGCATTAGTGGCGGGCTGCCACGATACATATACCGAATCGACCACCTGACCGCTGTCGTCATTTACTGCGGCGTGTAGTAGTAGGGTAGGGGCAGCGGGCGGTGGCAAGCAGGCGGTTGTTTGCGCCCTGCACCGTAGTGTGGTGCCCCATAGTAGGGCTGCGCTGGCAAAAACGAACAATAAACAAGACTGTTTCATGGTGCTTGAAGGGTGTTTGGCGTGAAACAGAGAATAGACTTCTTGCGAAAGTAAAAAATCGAAAATTTAACCTTAATTTGGGAAATGCAGAAATTACACATTAATCCCTGCCGTAGGCATATTATATCGGTAGCAAGTATAATCGTCAAAAAATCGCCACTCCGAAATCGATAAAACATTAGCTCATTAGCGCACTTTTACCGCTTTGAGGGTTTTATTTTGGCTATGGCTGCGTAGTTGTAATAGATAGATGCCTTCGGGCAAATCTGTCCAGCCTTTTACGTCCAATTGGTAGGGTAGGTTTGCTATTACTTGCGCGTTGTGTTCGAAGAGCAATTGCCCCGACAGACTGAATAAGCCGTAGCTGATAATTTCGCTTTGGTCGGCATAATAATATAATGTGAGGTTATTGCTACTGGGGTTGGGATAGACAAACGCATTTTTGCCAAATTGTTCGACCAAGTTAGTAGAAAGGTATTGCATCGCCAAACCAAAATTGGGCAATCCGTAGCCCACCGAATCGTTGGGGTTGAGGTAGCGGTCGGCACTTTGTTGTATATTGTGGATAATGTCCATATTATTGAGCGTACGGTCGTATTGCCATAAGCAGGTAGCCAATCCTGCCACCAGAGGCGATGAATACGAAGTGCCGCTGCCTTTTTCGAGTGCGCCCGCAGTATTGACATACGCGGTTCGGTGCCCTTGCCCTACGACATTGGGCTTAATGCGTCCGTCCGAACTGGGTCGCGCGAGCTAAAAGTGGCGTAGGCTGCTAAGGAATCTACCGCGCCTACGGTCAAAACACTATCGGCATCGGCGGGGGCGGTGATATGTTGCCATGCCTTATTGCCTTGGTTGCCTGCGCTTGTTACGACTAATATACCTTTGGAGGCGGCAATATCTGCGCCGCGTGTCACAATAGCTACCTGACCGTCCATGTCTTCGTAATTGTAATTCATATACGAATAGTCAAAAATACTGTATCCCAATGAGCTATTGATGACATCGACCCCTACGCTGTCGGCAAATTCGGCACCTGCTACCCAATTATATTCTTCGATGCTTGTTTCTGTGCTACCTTCTTCGGTTCTGATGAGCCAATAGTCGGCTTCGGGTGCCGCGCCTACATAAAAGTCGGGTTGATTGCCGCCCATAATCGCAAACACATTAGCACCGTGCGAGCTATGGTCATAGACATAACCGTCGAAATCGACAAAATCGCGTGCCTAATATTTGTCCGTTGGCAAAGTGTTGGGCAAATACGGGATTAACATCGACCTTAGAAAAACCCGCGTCTAAAATAGCAACGGTCATGCCCGCGCCTTTTAGCCCGTTTTGATGTAGGAGATGCCCATTCATCATTTCTATTTGGTGCTTGGCGGTGCGTAGTAGAGGCTGTCGTCGTCTGTTTCGTCACTCAAACCCGGGCATATTAGTAGCTGGGTGATTGCCGCCACCTATGCGACCCGCTTTTTTAGCTACTGCCTTGGTTTGTTGCACAAAAGGCAATTCTTGTATTGCCAGCAGCGTAGCACTATCATTTACTTGTACTACTACGCCATTGAACCATTTAGACGGATACAAAACCGTGGCCCCCATGTCGCGCACAGTAGCTATATAATTCGGATTGACGGGCAAATCGTTGTTTTGTAGGGCAATGCCGTATTGCGACCGTCGGGCTAAGGCTTTTTCGGACAAAAAATTTTCGGGCGATGAAAGTGAGTAAGGCGTACCGTTTTTGTCGGAAAATTGAATCCAATATTTTTTAAATTCGAGCTGGGCAAAGATAGCATTAGAGCAAGTAAGCACCAAACCGATAGCCATACCTATTCCCATGCACCAGCGGCGAAAGGTATAGGTATAAGTCGGCGATGAGATAATGATATGGAATGAATTAGACATTGGTCAATGAGTAGGTAGAAAAAGAGGGGAAATGTCGGTTAATGCAATTGGGATAATAGCAACGGGTTGGTGCAGCACAATATGCTTGTGATAGATGGACAAACGGTAACTATTTAGCCTTGTAGGGGAAATAGCCATTTCTAATCGAATATGCAGCGATGTCGGGCATTATTAGATAAACATTGCTCATTACCCCATACCCAAAACCCTATACCCTAAATAGTTACGACAAACGGTTGAGGCATCGATAGTTTCATCTATATCGAAAGGGATAGCTCGTGATATTATCAATGCGCGTTTAATCCTGCAAATTTAAGGTAAAACATCGGAATTGTGGCAAAGTTTAACAAAATATAGATAGTGGGTTAAAAAACACGCTCAATATACTATTATCTTGGCATTATTAAGTATCTTTGCGCCCCGAATGACCAAATTTAAATAACCCTTTCATGAAAGAGGCATTAATCGCACGCTTGTCGGCTTTATTAACCGACGGCGAATTTAAGCAAATCCGTGATGAAGTAGGCGAAATCGCGCAAGAATATCGCAAATTACTTCGCAGCGAACGCAATATAGCCATAGAAGCCCACAAAGCCGAAGGCAAAACCCCCGAAGAGTTTGTCGCACCCGAAAAAGACGAATTCGATACCCAATTCGATGAGCTATTTGTTTCGTATAACGAGAAAAAAGAGCAATATCAACAACAACGCGCCGAAGCAGATGCCCGCCGCGCCGAAGCCCAACAACGCCGCGCCGAAGAAGATAAGCAACGCATGGAAGCACAAGCAGAAGCGGTCAAAGAACTGACCGCCTTAGTCGAAAGCGGCGAGCAAAATAACGAAGCCTTTGCGCAATTCAAAAACATACAGGCAAAATGGAAAGCAATCGGGCGAGTATCACTCGACAACGAAATGGCAAAAAAAATACACGCCGATTTCAACCACCAATTAGACCTATTCAGACATAACCGAAAAATAGCCCTCGATTTGTTAGAATTAGACTATGCCAAAAACTTAGCGGTCAAAGAATACTTATTGGCTAAATTAGAACATCTATCCGAGGCAGATAATGCCAACGACATCGCGGTACAGATGAAACAATACCAAGCCGAATGGAACAAAACCGGACCCGTAGGGCGCAACGAGCGCGAAGCTATTAACGAACGCTTCAAAACGCTTGCCGATAAGATATACGGCAAAATCCAGCACCACTTTACCGAACGCCGCGAACAATTGACGCATAATGCCGAAGCCAAACAAGCCTTGATTGACAGAATAAATGCCATCAATGCCACCGACCTACTGCCCGAAAATGCCGAAGCTACTTTTAAAGAAGTAGTAGCCCTCCAAGAGGCTTGGAAAGGAACGGGCTATTCGACCAAAAACGAAGAATATTGGCAGACTTCCCGCACAGCTTGCGATGAATTTTTTAATCACCGCAAAGCCCTACTCCGCGAGGGTGATAAAGTACGCGAAGCACACAAACAAACCAAAATTGCCTTGTGCGAAAAAGCCGAGTCGCTACAACACGACACCGAATGGGTGCAGACCAGCGACATATTAATCAAACTGCAAAAAGAATGGCAAACCATCGGTTCGGCGGGTAAAAGCGATGAAAATCGCCTGTGGAATAGATTCCGCGAAGCCTGCGACAAGTTTTTTGCCGCTAAAAAAGAACATTTTGCCGGATTAGACCAAAATCAAGAAGCCAACTTACAAGCCAAAGAAGCCTTGATTTACCGTATTGCCGAATACCAATTTGATAACGAAGATATCGAAGGCGGCTTCGATGCCCTCAAAGCATTTGCCGACGAATGGGCAAGCATCGGATTAGTGCCCATCAAGGAGAAAAACCGCATCCAGACGCTCTACAAAAAAGCCTTAGATGCACGCTATGCCGAAATCAAAAAAATGCGCGAAGATAGCCGTATCACTCGCGTATCGGGCGCATTCCGCAAACACTTAGACAACGTGCGCCAAAACGCAGGAAGCGGCAACGCCGAACGCGCCATGAACCGCGAAGAAGACAAATTGCGCTACCAAATAGAGGCATTAGAAGAAGAAATCGCACGCTACGAAAACAACTTGGGCTTTTTTAGCATGGGCAACAAAAATGCTAAAAACCCATTGATGGAAGACGAAGAAGAGAAAATGACAAAACTCAAAAGCGATATCCAAGACCTACGCACCCGCCTCAAAGTGCTGGCTACTCCCGCCCCCTCGCCCGTAGCCGAAATAGAGGCAGAAGCCCCCGCCGAGATAGAGCACGTAGCCGAGGTAGAAACCAATACCGATGCTGACGCTGAATAGAATAGCGATAATGTAGCGAGAGGTGAGTTAGCTTTTATATTAAACAACATCTCTATACGGGTACTATCCGAATAAGCATATTCGCATAGTACCCGTTCTTACTTTTTGAAAACCCATTACCCAAGCAATATCATTAACCATGGCTACCGACAACAAGCACCAGCTAATCGAACAATTCATAGCGGCTGCCTTTGCCGAAGATATTGGCGACGGCGACCATACCTCTTTGGCATGCCTACCACCCAATGCGCAAAAAAAAGCCCGTTTGTTAGTCAAACAAAACGGTGTGGTAGCAGGCGTTGAATTAGCCCTACAAATTTTTAACCATATCGACCCCCACCTATCCGTCGAAGTACTGATTGCCGACGGAACGCCCATCAAAAAAGGGGATATAGTGCTAACAGGCGGGCGCGGCGCGTAGCATCTTGACCGCCGAGCGGCTCGTACTCAATTGTATGCAGCGCATGAGCGGCGTAGCAACACTTACGGCGCAATACGTAGCAGCAGTTGCGGGCACTCGCGCCGTTATTTTAGATACCCGCAAAACAACGCCTAATTTTCGTTATTTCGAAAAATGGGCAGTGCGCTTGGGCGGCGGGCAAAATCATCGCTTCGGGCTATACGATATGGTGATGATAAAAGACAATCACCACGACTTTTGTGGCGGTATTGCCAACGCCATACGCCAAACCCGCCAATATTTGAGCGACCAACAACGCGACCTACGCATCGAAGTGGAGGTGCGCAACCTCAGCGAATTAGACGAAGCCCTGTCCGTAGGTCAAATAGACCGAATTATGCTCGATAACTTCGACGTGCCTACGCTGCGCCAAGCCGTAGAACGCATTGCCCAACGCTACGAAACCGAAGCATCGGGCGGCATTACCCTCGATACCATCAGAGCCGTAGCCCAAACAGATGTCGATTATATCTCGGTAGGCGCACTGACCCATTCGTATAAAAGCCTCGATTTGAGTTTGAAAGCCTATTAAGCGTTTAGCCAAAAAACGCAATATCGCGCTCGCGGATGATATATTGCCAATTAGGTGCTTTTTCGCGCTGCACGGCTTGGGCTACAAATTCGATGATGTCTTGCCGCCTATGTAGGGGCATATTGGTGCGCTGCTCCCATTCGCTTTCGGGCGGTATATCAATGCCAAAATGGTAATTGCCGCCATACATTTCGTGGTAAAATTCAAGGCGGATATCGCCTTCGATATAGACGACTGTGCCCGACCGATAAGTACCATCAAACTCAACGCGGCGCGAAAAATGCTCTTGCAATTGTAGCAAGGCTTTTTGGCGCAGAACCAAATCTTGTTCGACCAATTCGTTGCCGAAGCCATCGCGATAAACGCGGCGAGCAGATGCGTTGTATTCGTCAACACTATTGGGCTTGCGGCGAATGAGCTATCGCAGGTGGAGGTACGTTGGTGGCTTGGTCGGTGGCGGCATATTTGACGAAATACAAAAGATGCTTTGCCGCCTTTGGGGTGTTCTATTTCGAGCAGGTAGCGGTCGGGAGCAAGAGGCAGCGTATCCCACAAAATTTGTACTGAACCATTGATGCGCTCCGCTAGTAACGATTGTTCTACTACTGTATCGGTGCCTTGTGCTACAAGGCGCAAAGTGCCATAGCCTCGACCGCCGTATTCGGGTAGCCAAACAATGAGTTGTTGGCAATCGGGATAATGGACAAACCGAGCAGTGAGCAAACCAATGTCCTTGGCATTGTCGCCCGTATTGACGATATCGCCCAATTTGATTTGTCCGTAATATGATTCCATCTGTAAGCAGTAATAGGATTGGTGGGTCGCCTAAGCGATGGGCATAAGTAGCGCAAAGATAGGTCATTTTGGACCCAACAACGCAATAAAAGACGCGATTATTTAGGGTACGGGGTTTTGGGTGTGGAGCAATTGGGCTATGCCTATCTAATAATGCCCGACATCGCTGCATATTCGATTAGAGATAGCTATTTTCTTGCCCTGATAAGGGTAAATGGTTACTAAAATGCTACAAAAAAACGCCGTCTCCAAAAAAATATCGTAAAAAAACGATGAAATGTTTGGCGGTTCCAAATATTCATCGTAATTTTGCGATTAAATAACTCGTGTTACGCAGCATAGCTTAAAATGCTGTTTAAACGACCTTTAAACGAGGTATTTTTATAGCATAGAAAAGCCAATTTTATCTCAAAAATCGTTGTGGCGGGTCTAAGGGGCTAATCCGGCGTTTTTGGGCAGGTAAAAACCGATTGGCAGAAAGATGACTCTGCGTAACATCAGTAAATAAACAACAATCTACATGCCCCGCACGCGCAAAACCGAATTTACGAGCAGTGACAATTGTATTGCCGAATATGCCAAAGCACTTGCTCACCCCGCAAGGGTAGCTATCGTACGCTTGTTGGCACAGAAACAAACTTGTATTTGTGGCGATATTGTAGATGAACTGCCCTTAGCACAAAGCACTGTTTCGCAGCATTTAAAAGCCCTCAAAGATGCAGGGCTGATACAAGGTTCTATCGACGGTACTAAGGTTTGTTATTGCCTCCATACCGAAGCACTGCAACAAATAAGAGACTTGTTCGGAAATTTGTTCGACCGTTTGATAGATCATAGTTGCTGCTGACTTTTTTTTTGTGCTTATTTATCGTGTTTTTACGATGAATATATACATACCTCAACACCTACTTTTACCAAAAACATAATTTTTAATTAAAAATCATTATTTTATGACTAGTAATGAATCTATCAAAGACCTTGTAAGGCAAAAATACAGCGAAATTGCCCTCCAAGACAAGGAACTTAATGCCGCCTCTTGTTGCGGCGCGTCAGTTTGTTCGACTGAAGTGTATAATATCATGTCAGACGACTATTCGCAGTTAGAAGGGTATCTCCCCGATGCCGATTTGGGTTTGGGCTGCGGCTTGCCCACCGAATTTGCCCACATCAAAGCAGGCGATACAGTCGTTGATTTGGGGTCGGGTGCAGGCAATGACTGCTTTATCGCCCGCCACGAAGCAGGCGATACCGGGCATATTATCGGTATCGATTTTACGCCCGCTATGATAAGCAAAGCCCGCCTAAATGCTACCAAATTGGGTTTTGCCAATGTTGAGTTTCGCGAGGGCGACCTCGAAAATATGCCCGTCGCCACCAATTCCGTAGATGTAGTAGTAAGCAATTGTGTACTGAATTTAGTGCCCGACAAGCCGCGTGTTTTTCGCGAAATATACCGCATCTTAAAACCCGGCGGTCATTTCAGTATCTCTGACGTGGTATTGGTCGGCGAATTGCCCGATGCCTGCGCGGGGCTGCCGAAATGTATGCGGGTTGTGTGGCAGGTGCTGCCCAGAGAGATACTTATTTAGATATAATCGCCCAAACGGGTTTTGAGGCTATCGCGATACAGAAAGAAAAGGAAATTGCTATCCCGACCGACATTCTGGCTCACCTACTTGACGAAACCCAAATGGCTGCCTACCTCAATAGCCCAAGCCGTATATTAAGCGTTAGTATATATGCCCAAAAGCCTTGCACAGGTACCTATCAACGCGAAGAGCGCGAAAACATCGACGAACAAACAAAAAAATCGACCCTAACAACTTGTTGTTCATCGAATTGCTGCAAATAAACCGAAATAGAAAGCGAATAGACTCCTTGTTGCTTGTTAGGTATAGCCCCAAGGAGGCATTGTTATGATGGGTCGGCAGGGCGATTTTGGCGTTTCAATTCTTTGGCGACGCGCTGCAAACCCACAGCCATTTTGCTATGTATATCGGCATAGGGTACGGGACTTTTGGCGGCAAAAATGCACATAATAGCTAAGTCGGCGCAGATGCCCGAATTTTGTAGGGCAATGCCAAGCGGGTGTTTTTGCAATCGGTATGCCTCGCGCATTTGGCGTTTGAGCGTATTGCGCAGGTTAGCGCGTTTAAACCATCGTTTGGGCACGCTCACACCAAACCGCACCCCAAAGTGATGCGTAGCAGCATCGTCGGGCGGGCTTTGGAGCAACCAAATAAAGCGCAACGGAAATGCCGTAAAGCTATTGCCTTGTGCAAACAACGTTTCGACTATTTTATGTCCTTTGAGCCGCTCCCAAGAGCGGAGCGTATAGCGGGGAGGGGTGTTTGGCACGGCAGGGTAGGGCAGGGAAACTCGCTTGTTGTTGGCTTTGTCCGTAATAGGCAGAACGCTGCGGATAGGGTGCGCATCTTTGATGACTTACGGCAATTGGGGGTTTTTGGGGCAGGCAAAGGTACGGGTTTTTTTGAAAAAAACGCCCAACTTCTCGTGGCAATCCTTCAAATAATACTACCTTTGTTCGGTGGTACAATGCTATATAGATGCTTTATAGATAAATTTATTTTTAGAAATAAAATGTAAAAAAATACCACAAATTACAAAAATTTATATAAATGTTTTGTTGTATCTGACTTTTTAAAGCACTTGCCTATAATAACTATACTGCCGTAGTGCCTTGTTAATTACCTCTGCGCGTCCAGACCCATGCTCTAATAATCCATAGTGTGTGCTTCTTTTGCCATTCCCGACCCAAAGCCTATCCATGACCTACCTATCTAATCTCGCGCTTTTGCAATTTAAGAATCATGCCCGTTTCCAATTATCTTTGGGCACAGGTATCTATTTGATAGCGGGCAAAAACGGTGTAGGTAAAACCAATTTGTTAGATGCCGTTTATTATTTGTGTAGCTGCAAAAGTTATTTTCAGGCAACCGACACGGCAAATATCCAGCATAATCGCGATTTTTTTAGGCTTGATGGCTCGTTTTATGACCCCGCCGACCCCCATGCCGCCCCCGACTCGCCCGATGTCATTACCATAAAATGTACGCCCCGCAAAAAAGAAATCAGCCGAAACGGACAAACTTATGATAAATTATCGGCGCATGTGGGCTTGTTGCCCGTCGTACTTATTACGCCCGATGATATCGAACTCATCAAAGGCGGGAGCGAAGAGCGGCGCAAATTGATAGACATGAGCCTGTCGCAATTAGATGGTGTATATCTGCAAACGCTTATCCGCTACAACAAATTGCTATTGCAACGCAATGCCCAATTGAAACATTTTGCCGAATTGGGCTATTTCGATGCCGAATTGTTGGCAACTTACGATGCGCAAATGGCTACGCTGGGGCAATTGCTCTACGAAAAACGCCGCAACCTGACCGCCCAAATTACGCCGCTATTGCAACAGTACTACAAACGCCTAAGCGCAGGGCGCGAAGTGGCTACCTGTACTTACAAATCGGCACTGAGCTACGCGCCCTATGCCACTATTTTGCAACAACGCCGAACCAACGACCGCGAAGCACAGCGCACTACCGAAGGCATACACCGAGACGATTGGGTGTTTGACTTAGACGGATACGCCCTCAAAAAATTTGGGTCGCAAGGACAGCAAAAATCCTATTTGATAGCCCTAAAATTAGCCCTTTTTTGCCTCTTGCAACACCACAAAAATACCGCCCCTATACTGCTGCTCGATGATATATTTGATAAATTAGACCCGCAACGCATAGCCGCATTAGTCCAAATTATCACCGCCCCTCCTTTTGGGCAAGTATTGATGACCGATACCCAAACCGAGCGCGTAGCCCAAATTTTGCAACAATTGAGCGCGACATTTCAGGTAGTAAGTTTAGACGAATAGGGGCTAAACAATCCGAATCGGCAAATTATCGGTAAAAAAACGTAATTTTGCGCTTGGATAATCCTTATTACCTACCGTATTTTGTTTTGCCTTTATGCTAAAAAAACTTTACGTCCAAAATTACGCCCTTATCGACCGCCTCGACATTCATTTTGCGGACGGCATGAACATCATTACCGGCGAAACCGGTGCGGGCAAGTCTATCTTGTTGGGAGCCTTGTCGCTCATCTTGGGGCAGCGCGTCAATAATGCCGCCTTGCCCAACAACGACCAAAAATGCGTGGTAGAAGGTACATTTTCGATTGCTGACTATTGCCTACAAGCCTTTTTTGCCGAAAACGAAATAGATTATGACCACGAAACCATATTGCGCCGCGAAATAACGGCTTCGGGCAAATCGCGGGCTTTTGTGAACGACACACCCGTGCATCTGCCCATACTCAAACAATTGAGCGAACAATTGGTGAGCCTACATGCCCAACACCAAACCTTGCACCTCTACGATGCTAATTATCATTTGTTTATCATCGATGCCCTTGCCAATCACCCCGAAACCCTGACACAGTATAAACAATCGTTTGCCACCTATCGCCAACAACAAACCCAACTGAACAAGCTCGAAATACAACGCCAACAAGCCCAAAAAGATGCCGATTATATAGCGTTTCAGCTCAACGAACTCGCCGAAGCAAGGCTCGAAAACCCCAATGAACAAGACGAATTAGACCGAGAATTGGACAAATTAAATAATGCTGAAAGCATCAAAAATGCCTTAGCCGAAAGCGTGTATAGCCTTGACGACAGCGATTTTTCGGTTTTGCAACAACTCAAAACGATAAAAAATGCCCTGAACGGCATTGCCCGATATAGTGCCGACTACGAAGAATTGGCGCAACGCATAGATAGCACCAGTATAGAACTGCGCGATTTTGTGCGCGAACTGTCCAATGCCGAAAACAATATACAAATAGACCCCAACCGCGCCGCCGAAATCAGCGAGCGGCTCAATATATTGTTGCGCCTCTAAAAAAAACACCAAGTACAGAACCTACGCGAGTTGATGCAAGTAGAAGCGGATTTGGCTGCCCGCAACCAATCGATAGCGCATTTAGACGATTCGATACTACAATTGCGCCAAACCCTTGCCCGTCAAAGGCAAGAAATTATAGTGGCGGCTACCCAAATATCGACACAACGCCAGCAGCAATTTGCTACCTTGGAGCAGCAAATCAACGAATTATTAGCCCAAGTAGGTATGCCCAAAGCCGCCATCAAAGTGGCGCACCGCTTATTGAGCGAAGATGCATTGACTGCCAACGGCATGGACGACATCGAACTATTGTTTGCCGCCAACAAAGGCAATACGCCTGCCGAACTGCGCAAAGTAGCATCGGGCGGCGAGTTGTCGCGTTTGATGCTCTGCATACAATCGTTATTGGCAGCCCATACCGCCTTGCCTACGCTTATTTTTGACGAGATAGACACGGGCATATCAGGCGAGGTAGCCCTAAAAGTAGGCGTATTGATGCAAAAACTGGCATTATCGCACCAAGTCGTCTGTATCACGCACCTGCCCCAAATCGCTGCCAAAGGCAACCGCCATTTCTTTGTATATAAAGACGATAGCCGAGACGACCGCACCTTATCGCGCATCAAAACCCTTGCGCCTGACGAGCGCGTGATGGAAATTGCCAAAATGTTGAGCGGCGACCAACCCGGACAAAGTGCTATTGCCAATGCCAAAGACCTGCTGCGGGTAAGTAATGTTTAAGGCTAAATCTGCTGAATCCTTATTCTTTTTACGTAACTAAGTAGGGTATCGGGTTTTGGGTATGGGTAATGAGCAATACTTATCTAATAATGCCTGACATCGCTGCATATTCGATTAGTTCGCCCTACAAGGCTAAATAGTTGCTTCTTTTTACATAAAGTAATTGCGCATATTTATTGTGGGCGAAAATATTTTATTGCTCCTTGCTTGCCCTGCCAACCCTTAGCCCTGCAATTGCGTTATTATTGCGGGTAAGCTGTTATTGTTTCGATAAAATAATGCCAAAATGCGGGTGTTTGTTTGGCAAATCAAAAAAAGTACGCTAACTTTGACGCATCTATAACTATGCGACACGTTGAACACGAAATAGACAAAATATTAGACCGCTATTTGGAGGGAGTACTAACCACCGACGAAGTGCGTGTCTTACATAGGCAGTTGGACGACGACTTGCCAAGCGGCGACGTGCAAGCTGTACTCGACCGTATAGAGCTACCCGCCGACTTGCTCGAACAGCCTACGGTTTCAGTACAAACCAAGGCATACCAACGCCGCCCCGCCTACCGCCTTGCTACACCTCCTTCGGCTGCCCGATTGCGCCTTAGTGCTATGTACGGCACTCTGACGCTGTTGCTGTTTATAATACCCTGTGTCCTTTATGTTTTTTGTTATGTATGGCCCCTGCGCCAACAACAAAAAATGGTCGAGCAATATTTTACGCCCTACAATGCCGCTTCTTATCCCATTAACATCGAGGATGCTGCCATAGCCACCACCTGGCAAACTGCTGTGTTTAAATACAATAACGCCGCCCAATACAATGCGGCAGACTATTTGACAGCAGCACATACTTTTGAAACCTTGCTCGCCCAACCATTCGAGGATATCTACGCACTGCATTTTTATATTGGAGTTAGTTATATTGCCGCCCACCAACCCTCCAACGCCTTAGCACACCTCGCCCAAGTAAGTACCGCCGTTACTCCCCTACGACAACAGGCTCTTTGGTATATGGCCTTGGCATATTTGCAAAACAATAATCGCGTGTCGGCAAAAAACGTCCTACAACAAATTGTTTCTACGCCCAACGCCTACCGCCAACAAGAAGCAAAAAGTCTATTGGCAAAATTGGGTTAAAACTACACCACCATGCGCCCGCACCTTTTTACGCACCAAATTGCCTTTTATTTATTTTTAATCGGGTTTGTTCTTGCGCAATGCTCCTTACAAGCACAAAGCAACACCTTAGATGAAGGTTGCTTTATCACATTTTTGCAAATAGGAAATTTGTTTAGTGCCGATAAAAAACACGCCGTTATGATTTATTTGTCCGATGCCTTTGCCCAATCCGATGACGATTTTAGGGTCAACGTCCATATTTTTGAAATTACGGCAGCAAGCATTCACCAAGTATTTGAAGTTACCCAATTGAGCAGCTATTACCGCGAATTAGCTGCCAACATAGCCGACCTGGACGGAAACGGCAATAACGAACTCTTAGTGCTGACCAGCGAACCCGAATGGGGCAGCCCCGACAAACCCGCCAATGAATATTATCACCGCATTATGTACGATTGGGCAAGCAACAGTTTTACTGTTCATCGCGGTTTTGAACAATTGCCAAACCCAATTTTTCTAAGCCCCGACTATGTTTATACCTATCAGACCTGCGGTTGCGGCGGCGACTGCTGGCTATCTGCCCTCTATCATCAAAAAGACAAACAATTGCAACCCATAGCCTTGCTCGAAGACCGATGCGTAGGAGTGGGCAAATTGTTTGCTATTGACCAACAAGCCAAAACCCTCATTGCCGAAACCCTTGCCACCGACGGCAGAGCTGCTATGCCCGCGTTTTGGAAACGCTTTATCAATGATAGCCAACAAACTCCTGCGGGCAGATAGGCTATATTTTGCTCCTTTTTAGGGCATCGGTTGTTTGGGCTATTTGGGAGTTTTTACCAAAAAAATCAGCCGACACACTATGTTCACTCCACTACACTTCCGCTTTTTTGCAGGCGGGTTATTTATCCATTTTATCGCTTGTTGTTTGCCGAATATTAATGCACAGCCCAGCACTTGGCAATCGCGAGGTTTGGGCGGCGGTGGTGCTTTATTTTCACCCAGCATTAACCGCACCAACGACGACGAATTTTATGTAGCTTGCGATATGAGCGAGTTGTTTCACAGTAGCGATTTTGGCGATACTTACGACCTATTGCCTTTCTACAACATCCAAGGCGGTAGCTATGCCACAGTGCGCTTTACGAACGACCCGCAAATTCGCTACGCCATAGACCACACCTCTACCCTTAGCAGCTATAACCCGCACCCCGTCAAGAGTGCTGACGGCGGGCAAACGTGGGCTGATTTGAGCGGCAATCCCGACCCCACCGAAACAACCTATTCGATATGGGCTGATTTTGACAACCCGAACCGCGTCGTATTGCTTATTACGGTTCGGTGTATTATTCGACAAATGGCGGTGCCTCGTTCAGCAATATTCATGATGCCACAGACAGTGGTGCGGGCTGTTTGGTCGCCGATGTCTTGTTTGACGGAAACCAAATTTATGTGGGTATGAACGATGGGATACTCGTGTCGAGCGATGGCGGCACATCGTTTGCACTGCTTGCTACTACGGGATTGCCCGCCTCAGAACGCATTGCCTCAGTAGCCATAGCGCGGCAGGGAGCAACCACCCGCTTTTTTTGCCTCACTTTCGGGGCGGGAGATGTATATGTGGGCATACCGCCCTACGATTATTGGGGCATGCTACAAAACGTATACTCGCTCGACTATGGCACCAATGTATGGACGCTGCGCATGGCGGGCATAGACCCCAACACCGATTTTTTGACCGAAGTGGCAATGGCAGAAAACAATATCAATACCTGCTACTTGACAGGAAGCAATGATAATGGCGAGCTGAATGTGCTAAAAACCACCAACGGCGGATTGTCGTGGTCGCATGTATTTGGGGCGACGGGCAATGACAATGTCGCTACGGGCTGGTGTGGGCAAGGCGGCGACCGAGGTTGGAGCTATGCCGAAGTAGTGTTTGACGCAGCGGTGTCGCCTCACAATGCCGACAAAGTAATTATCACCGATTTTGGTTTTGTGCATAAAACAGCCGATGGCGGAAATACTTGGCAGCAAGCCTACATATTAACTGCCGACCAACACGCCGCAGGTAGCAATACGCCACAAGGCGATACCTACCACGGCATAGGTTTTAGAAAATACTACTTCTTGGAGTTTGTGCTGGTCGTCTGCCAACGAGGCTATTTGCAGGTTTCTCCGACATTCGCGGTATTCGAAGCACCGATGGCGGCGAAACATGGGGCTTTAATTATAGCGGGCATACCGAAAACTCGTCGTATCGGATAATAAAAAATATTGGAAATACGACGCTATATATGGCTACGGCATCAGTACACGACCTTTACCAAAGCACCCGCCTGACCGATGCCCTCTTAGACGCAGCAAGCAATACGGGCACGGTAAAATACTCGACCAATAACGGAGCTACTTGGCAACTATTGCACGATTTTAGCGATATTGTAGCTTGGATAGCCACCGACCCCAATAATGCTAACCGCCTATATGCTTCGGTTGTGAATAGCAGCAACGGCAATGGCGGCGTTTGGATGTCGAACAATATACAATTGGGCAGCGGCTCTACTTGGACGCTGCTACCTGCGCCTCCGCGCACCGAAGGGCATCCTTTCAATTTGGTGGTACTGAACGACGGAAAATTGTTAGCTTCTTACTCAGGGCACCGCGACCCTAATTTTACTGCCAGTTCAGGCGTATTTCTCTACGACCCCAACACCAATACTTGGGCTGACCGCAGCCATACGGGTATGTATTATTGGACAAAAGATGTGGTAGCAGACCCGCACGACGCTACCCAAAATACTTGGTATGCGTGTGTGTTTAGCGGTTGGGGGGGCGCACCTAATGGCTTAGGAGGCTTATACAAAACGACCAATAGAGGTGTTAATTGGACGCGCATCTGGCAGAGCGATAGGGTAGGGTCTTGTGCGATTAACCCCAACGATGCCAACGAAATGTATGTGAGCACCGAAGCAGAGGGTTTGTGGTATAGCAACGACTTGACCGCTGCTACGCCAACGTTTAGCCAACTGGCAGATTATCCTTTTCGCCAACCCGAGCGCATTTTTTTCAATCCATACGACAATGCTGAAATTTGGGTGACGAGCTTTGGCAATGGGCTTCGGGTGGGCAATACAAACGCGCCCTGTACGTTTAGCCCCGCGCTCAATGGCAATACGGCGGTTTGCTCTAATCAGACCGATACGTATAGCGTGCCGCCGATAGCAGGCAGTACGTATGTATGGAGTGTGACGGGAGGAACTATTACGAGTGGGCAAGGCACTGACCAAATTAGCGTACAGTGGAGCAACGGTACGGCAGGCACGGTTAGTGTGGTGCAAACTACGCCCTAAAACATAGGTTTGAGGGGCAATTATTGCTTCTTATTGGAGACCGACTGCTTCGTTATATATCACATGTAGCACGACGGTGCCTACGGCAGATAGGGTATTTTTATCTACTGCCGACATATTATCGTCGTGGGTATGCCAATATTTGCCGAATGTACCTTCGGGTGTATAATGGATAATATCGATGGTGGGGATATTGGCTAATTTATTGATATAAAAATGGTCATCGGTGATAGCTCCGCCTACGTTGGGCGTAAAGTAGCTGTCAAAACCCAAGTTAGCGGCGGTTTTCCATACCCTTTGTACGATGTCGGGTGCAAAGGCGAGCGAGAATTGCTCTTTGGGGAATACTGCCTCTGCCGCGCCTACCATATCGAGCAAAATACCGTATTGCGCCTTGTAGCCGGGGCGGTGGGGCTGCGCTGCCCAATATTGCGACCCCAGACAGTAGGAGTTTTCTATATCGCTGCTGCCATAATCTTCTACATCGAACAAGACGATGTCTATACCTACTTGGGGTTGTTGAGATTGTAATTGGCGTGCTACTTCGAGCAATACACCTACGCCGCTGCCGCCGTCGTTAGCACCCAAGATGGGTTCTTCGCTGCGTTCGTCGTCTTGGTCGGCGACGGGGCGTGTATCCCAGTGGGCAGCCAACAGTATACGGTTGGGGTTTTGGGGGGCGAATGATGCGATGATATTATACATCGGCAATTTTTTGCCGTTGTAGGCAGTTACTTTGCTTGTTTGCACAAGTACCGTATCGCTGTATTGTCGCAGTTGGGCTGTTAGCCAATCGGCGCAGGCTTTGTGCGCGGGCGTACCGGGCACGCGCGGCCCAAAATCGACTTGTCGCTTGACATAGGCAAATGCGCTATCGGCATTAAAATTGGGCACAGCTACGGTAGGGCGCGTTGCACCGTTAGTTGAGTTGGGTTTGGGGGTATTGGGTTGAGTAGTTGGTTCGGAAGCACAGCCCGACAAGATACTTAGGCATATTGCCCAAATAGCGATACAAGAAACAATGCGTGACATAAAATTTTGGTGGTGCAGAATGCTAATTTCAGACATTTTTAGGGATTTTCTAAATAAACAATTAATTGTTTTATTGTTATTGTTTTTAGTTGATAATCAATTGTTAATGGCATTTTATCAAGCAAATAAGATAGTATTTTTGCGCTTATTTTTATCGATTTTTTGCGATTTACTAACAAAAAAGTAATTGCAGGTAGCTATTAGCTAAGCCTATCTTTGCATCAGTTTAAAAGACAAACAGTTGAGGGCATCATACTTGAGTTACGTATTGTTCGGCAAGCCGATATCCTGCGCTTGTGATGGTTATAATAGTTGTTGTTAGCATTGTACCGCATAGCCCAAGTAAAAACGCAAAGCCACCGAAATACCGCGTGTTGCCCCAACTGTTCGTCTGTTTGTTCGTATCGCGTTTTTTTTCTTTACTAAGTTCGAAATGTAGCTTTCTGATTCGGGCAGCCCTGTAGGTAGCGGGGCTGCTTATTTTTTTGTGTCTAAGCATTGGTTCAGCCGTTCTGCGCTCTTGCTCGACGACCGAACCAATGCAATATAGAAAAGGCTGCGTATTTATACTTGTGTTTGTGCTTGTCGCAATTTGCTGTGTGTATAGCCATAGCCAAAATAGATAGCCAAACCGATGAGCAGCCATATCGAAAAGCCCAGCCAATTGCTCCAACCCAATTGCGACATCATATACAAGCAACTAAGCAAACCCAATACGGGTATGAGTGAATAGCGGCGCAAATACGATAAAACGCTCAAAACAGCAAATACGATAAAAAATATGATAATTGGTATAGAATGTAGTCCGTCATTAAATACAGACCCCAATTTGCCGTAATAAGCCATAGCTGCTATGGTGCCTACGAACAGCAAAGGTATGATAAATTGTGCGTTGATATAGGGTGTTTTGAATTTTGTTTCGTTTTCGGCGGTGGCGGGCAGTTGCATTCGGTCTAACTGCAATACTCCTGCACAGACCAGCACAAAGGCAAATAGTGTGCCTACGCTACACATATCTACTACGAATGACATATCCAGAAATAGTAAAGGAACGCCTACTAACAAACCAGTGACGAGGGTTGCAAATGCAGGGGTTTGGTAGCGCGGGTGAATGCGGGCAAAAGCAGGCGGCAGTAAGCCGTCGCGGCTCATGCTCATCCAGATACGTGGCTGCCCCAATTGAAAGACCAACATAACGCTTGCCATAGCTACCACCGCGCTTACAGCAATAACGCCCGATAGCCAGCGCAAACCCTGTATTTTTTCGAATACATAGGCTAAGGGGTCGCCTACATTGAGTTCTTTGTAGCTCACCATGCCCGTTACAACCAAAGCGATGATGATATATAATATAGTACAAATAACGATAGAGCTAAGAATGCCGCGCGGCAAATCGCGCTGTGGATTTTTGCACTCTTCGGCGGTGGTCGAAATGGCATCAAAGCCGATATAGGCAAAGAATACCGAACTAATACCCGCCAAAATACCAGCTACGCCATTGGGCATAAACGGCGACCAATTGCTCGTATCGACATAAAAAGCACCTACGGCGATGACCAATAGAACGATAGCTAATTTGATGACGACCATTATATTGCTGGCATTGCGCGATTCTTTAATGCCGCGATATACTAACCACGTTATCAAGATATTGATGAGCAATGCGGGCGCGTCGAATATCAAACGCAGCGGACCGAGTTGCGGAGCATTAGCCCAAGCCAAATAGCCACCTACGGCGACTTCGCCTATATCGGGATTAGCGGCAAGGGCTTCTAAGGTATTGCCGCCCGACGATAACGCAGGCATTACGGCATCATAATGCCGGTGGGCAGTCCGAAAATCTGTTGTCAGCCATTCGGGTATGTGCCAAGGCGTAGCATGATTGACGAGCGATGTAAAATAATCAGACCACGAAATTGCCACAACTATATTGCCAATGGCATATTCCATAATCAAAGCCCAACCGATAATCCAAGCGAATAACTCGCCAAATGTGAGGTAAGAATAGGTATAAGCACTGCCCGAAACAGGTGCTAAGGACGCAAATTCGGCATAGGCAAATGCGGCAAAGCTACATGCAATAGCCGTACCGATAAATAACAAGATGACCGCCGGACCTGCCGCCGCGCTCGCCTTGCCTATGGTGCTAAAAATGCCTGCCCCTACGATGGCGGCAATACCAAACGCGGTCAAATCCCAAACACCTAAGTGACGTTTTAGTTTGTGCGGTTCGATGTCGTCGTGTGGGTTGTCGGGTTCGCGCAATACGGCACTAAGCGATTTAGTGCGAAAAAGGTTGGAAAAGTTCATGCGATAAATAAGTGTATAAATGGGTGTTGACAAAAATGTAGGTGGGTATGGGCTAGCATCAGGCAACGAAGCTGAAATAGAGGTATTGCCAAAGGCTTTCGGGCGCACTAAGCACCAAAATTAGAAAAAAAAGCGCGATGATTTCGATAAACTCAAAAAAAAACCTACCTTTGCGCCCCAAAAACACCCCATGTCATCACAAATAAAGTTGTTCGGAGGGTCGGCATCAAACTATTTAGCCGAAGAAATAGCCCGCTATCACGATATGCCGCTCATCAAAACTACCCTCCACCGGTTTAGTGATGGCGAAATGCAGCCCGTTATCCAAGAGTCGGTGCGCGGGCAATATGTGTTTTTTATCCAATCAACATACGCCCCTGCTGACAATACGATGGAGTTATTACTGCTCATCGACGCAGCGCGCAGGGCATCGGCAAAATACATCACGGCAGTCATACCCTATTTTGGCTATGCCCGCCAAGACCGAAAAGACCAGCCCCGCGTACCTATTTCGGCAAAGTTGATGGCTAATTTGCTCACCACCGCAGGAGCTAACCGCGTTTGTACAATGGATTTACACGCTCCGCAGATACAAGGATTTTTTGATATACCCGTTGACCACCTCGATAGCACTGCCATTTTTATACCGTATATAAAAGAATTAAATTTAGAAGCACTTACCTTTGCCGCACCCGACGTAGGCAGCAGCAAACGAACCCGAGACTATGCCAAGTCGCTTAAAGCCGATATGATTATTTGCGATAAATACCGAGAAAAAGCCAACGAAATAGCAGGCATGAACGTCATCGGCGATGTAACAGATAAAAATGTAATACTTATAGATGATATTATAGACACTGCTGGAACCCTCTGTGCCGCCGCCCAAGCTATTATGGACAAAGGTGCGAAAAGCGTTAGGGCTGTTTGCACCCACCCCGTATTGTCGGGCAAAGCCTATGAACGCATAGAAGCATCCTGCCTTACCGAGTTAGTCGTCTGCAATACAATTCCGACCAAACCCCTTTCTAAAAAAATAAAAGTATTGTCGGTGTCCCAATTATTTGCCACCGCCATCAAACGTGCCTTTGAATACCGCTCTATCAGCTCGCTGTTTGTGCGATAATTAAACATTAGGACATCTATATCGCGATTTTCAAATAAAAAAATAACCATACACAAGAGATATACCATGAAAACGGTTGTTATCGAAGCCCAAAGCCGCGATGCAGTGGGCAAAAAAAATGCGGCAAACCTGCGCCGCAACGGACATGTACCCTGCGTACTGTACGGCGAGAAACAAGAATGCGTCCATTTTCACGCACACCAAAAGGCGTTTAAAAGCATCATTACATCGCCCGACTTTGTAGCAGCAGAAGTGCAAGTAGATGGAAAATCGTATAATGCGTTTTTGAAACAAGCGCAATACAGCCCCATCACCGACGAACTGCAACATGCCGATTTCCAATTGCTGCAAGAAAATCACCCCGTTATCATCGAATTGCCCTTGAAACTGCACGGTTTAGCGGTGGGCGTTCAGGCGGGCGGTAAATTGCTCCAAAAATGCGCCGCTTGCGCGTGAAGGCTATGCCCGATAAACTGATTTCGGAAATCATCGTTGATGTGACCAAATTGGAAGTAGGCAAATCAATCCGCGTTCGCGATTTGAACCTCGACGGTATCGAAGCCCTAGTGCCCGCTGCTACGCCCATCGCCTCTGTCGAAATTACCCGCGCCTTGCGTGCTGCTGCTGCCGCTGCTGCCGCTGCCGCCGCATCAGCAGGTAAAAAGAAAAAATAAGCCTGCAACGCTTGGTTTTCGACAAGCCGCATAAATAGATGATTCTCATTCTGTAACTATTTAGCCTTGTAGGGGGAACTAATCGAATATGCAGCGATGTCAGGCATTATTAGATAAGTATTGCTCATTACCCCATACCCTAACCCTAAATAGTTACCTCATTCTTTTGTTAGCAACGCTTTATAGGTGCAGCCAATAAGCAGTCTCCAAGACGGATATGCCTACTTTTTGATTGCTACGCGGCGTAGAAAAATACAAAGATTGCGAATCTCTGCCCAACCATACCATACAAAACCTATAAGGTTCGCACCGACCTTATAGGCTTTTTGTGTTTGTGGAATAGAAAAATAGCTATTACTGACCGACAACTCGATTTTAAGCAGTCAAATTTTACGCTCAAATGCCAAATCCAACGAACGCACTATGAACAAAACCACCAAAAAAAAGGAAATCGGCGCAGGTATCCGTGCGCTCTTGGGCGATATTAGCATCGACAATACACCCACCGCACTTGCCGAACGCCAACAACTTGCCAACCACATCAGCGAAATTCCTATTGCCGATGTAGAAGTGAACCCTTTTCAGCCGCGCGTCGAATTTGACGAAGAACGACTGCAAGAACTCGCCGAATCGATACGCATACATGGCGTGATACAACCCATCACCGTGCGTACGCTTGCACCCAATACTTACCAACTCATAGCGGGCGAACGACGACTAAGAGCCGCCAAAATAGCGGGATTAACTACCATACCCGCCTACCAACGACAAGCAGACGACCAAGCCATGCTCGAAATCGCGCTCATAGAAAATATACAGCGCGAAGACCTCAACCCCATGGAAATTGCCCAAAATTACCAGCGCCTCATCGAAGAATGTACGATTACGCACGATGATTTAGGCAAACGATTGGGCAAAAACCGCTCAACCGTGACTAATTACCTGCGACTGCTCAAACTGCCACCCGACCTCCAAGTTGCCCTGCGCAACCAAACGCTTTCGATGGGGCATGCCCGCGCCATTGCAGGATTAGATAAAGTAGAGCAACAATTGGCCGTCTATAAACTCATCATTGACAAAGCCCTATCGGTCAGGCAAACCGAAGAACTGACCCGACAAATGGCTAATGCCAGCACCAACGATAAACCCAACAAAACGATGGAGGTACTTAAATTGCCTATCCATTTTAGAAAAATACAAGAAGAACTGCAATCGCATTTCGGGGCACAAGTGCAGCTAAAACGAAATAGCAAGGGCAAGGGCGAAGTGGTGATACCTTTTGCGTCTGACAACGACCTCAACCGCCTGCTAAACCTCCTCCAACCATAGCCGAAGTTAAACCCAAGAAATACAGCCTACCCACTCTGCCTATGCCTTATCTACCTTTCTGCCGAGCTATGTTGGGTACGCATATAATAGCTATATGCGCAGTGGTGTTGTGGGGCTTTGGCTCGCTACTATATGCACAAAAAACGCTGCCCGCTGGCGTAGCTACTGATACTGTGCTTAGAACCCAACCCGAAAGTTGGCCACTGATGCCCACTACTTTGTCTCGCGATACAATAACCGAACAAGCCGATACCTTATTGCTCCCGACACAAGCCGCTCAAACCACTACTGCCCCCGATACCACACAACCCAAGCAACGATATAGCCCCAAAAAAGCACTGAGGTGGTCGCTGCTACCTGGCGGAGGACAAATCTATAACCAACAATACTGGAAAGCACCCTTGATAATAGGCGCATTTAGTGGAGCTTTGACCATGACTATTAAGCGCAAACTCGACTATAACCACTATTATCAACAATATACCGCCGAACTGACCAACCTAGGAATAGGGCTACCCGCTACTCTTACAAGCGAAGAATTGGCAGACTTGCGCGGCAAGAAACAACGCGCCTTGCGCGATTATAATCATTGGCGGGTAGCAACGGCAGTAGTGTATGGGGTAAACCTGCTCGATGCTTTTGCAAGTGCCTATGTGCGCAACGACCGTAAAGCCCATTCGCCCGTAAAGGCAGCCTATTATTCGGCAATATTACCCGGACTGGGGCAAGCCTATAACCGAAAATATTGGAAAATACCCATCGTTTATGGAGGCTTTGCTGCTGCGGGCTATATCATGTACACCAACGGAAACAATATGCAGCGGGCTACCAAAGAATATTTAGCCCGAACCCGACCCGGATACGGCGATTTAGACCCCGATCTGGCGATTTATAGCGATAGCCGCTTGCTGCAAATAAGAGGTATCTATAAACGCTATTACGAATTGAGTATCATAGTTGCATCGGTATGGTACATACTCAACATCATTGACGCTACGGCTGATGCGCACCTCAACGATTTCGATATTAGCGACGATTTGGGTTGGCAAGTCAAACCTTATTTAGATACAGGCGGAAATACTGCCCATACTAATACCCTACCTGCCCTATCTAACAATTACCCCATCACCCACAGCGGGCTGACGTTTGTGTGGCAGTTTTAACACCTTGCGTTGTAAAATTAAAAAATTAAGACTCGACATTATTTGGACTTTGGACAGATTTTTTTTAAAAAATCATATAAAAACAAGGCAGAAAGTTGTAAGTTTGATTTATGACAACAAGCGAACACTTCTGCCTTGGGCTTTTGGGTCTCGGCTGCCATCGCAGTCGCGCCTTAGCCAATTATATAATGGGCTTATCTAGCAGCCCTTCTTTGCGTCATCCTGTTGAGATTACGAATAGTCTATTTTGTCATTATACGTACAGTAATTTGACAAAGGTACTACATTTTTTGGGCTTAACAGAGCAAAGAATGTTAAAACACTTATCATCGTATATTCCTGCCAGCCAGACCTTATCTACGGGTTTGCCTTACTATCATCTGAGCCATGATTTTACGACTTCAAACAAGCCTTATTCTCGTTGCTTGCCCAATCGTTCTTACATAACACGCCCTAATTCTGTGGCGCAAAATCTATGTTTAAGTGCAGGTTATTATATAGCCTCGCTCCATTTGAACAGGTCTAGTTGCGCCCCGCCCTTATTGCTCAAACGCTTAGATGCCCAAGCGGACAAGAATGAAGTAGTGCTTTCGCAAATAGAAACTGTACTGACGCATAGCGACCTTCCGTTTCAGGATATGCTAACACTTTTTACGGCTGATTCGGCTTACGGCAAATCGCGCATCATATCGCCTTTGTATGCTTATGACAATATGATTTGTATTCTTAGAATGCGTGCGGGTATGAAAGTATGGACGACTTATAAAGGAAAACAAAAAACAAGCGGCGCACCACGCATCTACGACGAAAAATACTACCTTCGTTTGGAAAACAAGACCCACAAAGATACCAAAAGCGGTATTGAAAGCCTTCAAATAGGCATTGGCACGTTGGAAGCATCGCAAATAGATAGCTATTTGATGACAATGAAAAACGGCAGGGAAGTTATTGTAGAGATGAAACGCTGGAACGATGTGCTGATTAGAAGTAAAGGAACGGCTAATATGAAAGACAAGCCGATGGATTTATTACACGTAGGTGTTCGCGATAAAGAAAGCGGAGAGCCTGTTTTTGACCGCCCCATGTTTTTGGCTATCACAGGCAAACAGAAAAGCGAGCTTGCTAGCATTGATGCGCAACAAAGCTATCGAAGGCGATTTAATGTAGAGGGGGCTTATCGGTTTATGAAGCAAAATTTGGCTTTTGAGTCATTACAGTCGCCCGAAATTAGTCATCAAGATGCTTGGTTACACATTGCGCAACTGTCGTATTGGTTGCTTTATGTGGCATCGAAAGAAATAGCAGAGGTTAAGATTCCTGAATGGCAAAAATATTTAAAATGTAACAAGAATGACCCGAAAGACCCTCTCCAGAAACGGCGCATAACGCTATCGCAAGCCCAAAAGTCGGTTGCTACCCTTTTTTGTACTTTTGATAAAAAACCCTTTCTGCCGCAAAAGTGCAAAAAAGGGAAAGGCAGGGCAGAAGGCACCAAAATGACACCGAGAGACAAGCACCCCATTGTCAAAAAATCGAAAAAAGAGGTCTTGAAATGCTAAAAGGCTGTCTTTTAAGCACCCATTGACGAGAAAAACTATACCTATAGGCTTTGAACAAAGGGCAAAGCCCGATAGACCATTGTGTGAAATCAATACATATACTAAAAAATAAAACAAAATCTGTCCAAAGTCCAAACATTATGTTTCGTGACTATTGGTTTGGTTTTTTAATTTTATTCACTTACCTGACACGAGTTTCATGCCTACGGTATTCTCACGCTTGTGTGCATTAGATGTTACTGATGTAATATGTTTACGTCATTTTAAAAATAAAATACATTAAATATTTTTTTATAATTTATTGTAAATTACTGATAATCATTAAATTACATCTTGCATAAATTCCCCCTCTTTGAGGGGGTTAGGGGGAGTTCTGGAACTAATATCTCAATTGTCTAACGCTATTTCCTAAGCCCTAACGCTTGGAAATGGATACATGATAGGCAAAATTAATACTCAAAATTTAAAAATCAGACCACTATTGGTTTGCTTTTGTAACTATTTAGGCGGTGCCAAGCATTTTAGTGCTAAGAAATGGCTTCTCAAAATCCCGCTATGGATAAAACATCGGTAGCAAAAAAATATCAGCACAAAATACAATCCTACTGTTAAATGCCATACCTACGGCATTCTAAGAATCGTATCTGCCTGATGCTACCAATATAACATGCCTACGGCATTTTAAGAAACGATGAAGGTAATTTCTGTATTTCTCAAATGTAAGGCTAAATCTTCGATTTTTTACTTTCGCAAGAAGTCTAATAAATAACTGAGCGACGAAACTGCCTAAATAGTTACTTGGTTTTTTAATTTGTAACTATTGTTCTAACAGAAAAGTTTTTAAGACCATTTTAAAAATGTAAGTAATTGATTATCAGGTAATTATATTAAAAATTAGTGCCTTAATTTTTTTGTCAGAACACTATTTAGCCTTGTAGGGAGAATAGCTATTTCTAATCGAATATGCAGCGATGTCAGGCATTATCAGATAAGTATTGCTCATTACCCCATACCCAAAACCCTATACCCTAAATAGTTACAATTTATCTATAAATCGGTAGAATAGTAGAAATATTTGCTCGTTATTTATTCCATCATTTACTTCGCAACCTATTTTGAAATGAAAGCAACACTACTGACCATTGGCGATGAAATACTCATCGGTCAAATTACAAATACCAATGCCGTATGGATGGCGCAGCAACTCAATGCTGTTGGAATAGCTATTGATGAAATGCTGTCTGTATCGGACGATGCGGCGCATATCAGTGCTGCATTTGACCACGCCCTAAGCCGAGCCGACCTCGTATTGGTGACAGGTGGCTTGGGTCCGACCAAAGATGATATTACCAAAACGACCCTCGCCCAATATTTCGATTGCGCGATGCACTTCGATACTGCCATTTGGGACGATATCGCCGCCTATATGCAGCGACGCGGACACCCTATTTTGGAGGCTGCCAAAATTATGGCTATGATTCCCGACCGCTGTACGCCTCTACCTAATCGGCATGGGCTTGCCCCTGCTATGTGGTTCGATACGCCCGAAGGTAAGATATTGGTATCGATGCCCGGCGTACCCCAAGAAATGATGAAATTTATGGAACTTGACATATTGCCTCGCCTGCGCACCCATTACCAATTGCCCGTTATCGAACATCATACTATCATAACGGCGGGCATTGCCGAGTCGAATATTGCCGAAAAATAACCGATATAGAAGACCAATTGCCGCCCCACGTCAAACTCGCCTACCTACCTGCTTATACGGGCGTGCGCTTGCGCCTGACCGGAAAGGGAAAAGAACGAGATGTGCTTACCCGCGACATACAAAACCGCAGCGCAAGCTATTTGGGAACGACTATATCCCAAGTATGCGTTTGGTACAGGCGAAAGTACGCTTGAAAGCACAATAGGGCAACTGCTCGCTGCTCAAAACGCCACTCTCGTAGTAGCAGAAAGTTGTACGGGAGGCTATGTGGCGCATCGCATTACGAGCGTAGCGGGCAGTTCGGCATATTTTAAGGGGGGCGTAGTGGCGTATAGCAACGAATTGAAACAACAATTATTGGGCGTAAATCCCGATACATTAGCCCTGCATGGAGCCGTGAGCGAAGCCACCGTGCGCGAAATGGCGCAAGGAGCATTGACGCGCCTTAATGCTGATTATGCCATAGCCATCAGCGGAATTGCAGGACCAGACGGCGGAACACCCGAAAAACCCGTAGGAACAATTTGGATAGCCATCGCCAACCGACAAGCCATTTGTGCCAAACTATTACACCTAAGCAGGTCGCGCGATGCCAATATCCAACTTGCCACAGCCTTAGCCCTCAACGAATTGCGCCGATGTATAATGGGTATCTGAGCGACCCACTTTTATGCACACCCAAGCCACCAATAAACCACCCCTCCCAAAATGGATTCCGTATCCCAATTTGTATTAGGCGCAGCCATAGGCGAAGTAATAGCAGGCAAGCGACTCGGCAATAAAGCCCTACTTTGGGGCGGTATTGCAGGCACTATTCCCGATTTAGACGTTTGCCTAACGCCTTTCCTAAGCGAAGTGCAGCACCTTACTGTTCATCGCGGCATTAGTCACGCCTTGATATTTGCCTTTATTGTCGCACCTGTTTTGGGTTGGTTGCTACACCGATGGTATAAGCACGAAGAAGCAACACGAGGCGATTGGACAAAAATAATGTTTTGGGGTATATTTACGCACCCGCTTTTAGATACTTGTACTACTTATGGCACACAATTGTTTTTGCCGTTCAGCGATTATCGCGCGGGATTAAACAGCGTTTTTATCATCGACCTATTTTATACCGTCCCACTTTTGATTGCGGTGCTTGTTTGCTGCTTCTTGCCGCGCCTCAATACCGCACGCCGCCGCTGGGCTTGGGCGGCTTTGGGCATCAGCACCGCTTATTTGGCAATGGGATTGCTGAACAAACAATACATCAACACGCGCTTCGAACGCAATTTGGCACAACAAAATATTAGCTATTCGCGCTACCTAACAGGTGTTACGCCGCTCAATATTTGGCTCTGGTATGGCATAGCCGAAACCGACAGCGGTTATTACACGTCTTACCATTCCGTATTTGACCAGCGACCATACCCCGCTGCTATGTGCCACGCCAAGACTCGCTGATAGCCGACATCAAATCGGATTATACCGTCGATAGGCTTATTTGGTTCAGCAAAGGTTATTATGCTGTGCGAAACAAAGGAGGCAAACTGAACTTCTACGACCTACACTTTGGCATGAACGACTTGGAACCCGATAGCATAAGCGTCCCATTCCATTTCGCACTGTATTGCGTCCCTAACAACGAAAAAATACACTTGACCGAACAGCAGCCCACCCTCGACAAACCAATAGGACAAATGTTTGACGAACTCATGCAGCGCATAAAGGGTATTTAGCCTGCACAGCACTGCCCTGAAAGTGTGCTTATCCAAGCATGGTTGAGCGGGACATCGCCAATCATAGCCTGCGATTCAAATCGCGGGATATGATTACCCGCCATCTTTCCACTGGTCTATGGCATACCACAGCAACAGCAATAATATGGGCAACAACACCATTGCCCAAGCATAAGCAGGACGACGTGCGCCCCAGCGCAAAAACGCGCTACTCAATACGCACACCGCAAGCAGTACGGCAAACCAAGCAGTAGGGTCGCGGGGAGTAAAACTATTGCGAAAGCTTTTGGCAAGGAGCGTAAACCCCAGCAGCGCGGCATCGAGTATCCAAATGAACCAAAATAAAATAGACATAGCGTTTTTTAGGATAAAGTTACCACGTTATGCTTAAAATTGGGGCGTATTTAACAAAAAACGCCGAATAAAGTCCTAATTTTGTGGTATTATGCTGGTATCTTTCCAACAATTCGCAGCCGAACAACAATTGTTCGGGCTTACCGAACCCATTTTAGTGGCATTTAGTAGCGGCATCGATTCGGCAGCCTTAGCGCAATTGCTTTATGAAGGTGCTTATACGTTTGCTATTGCACATTGTAATTTTGCTTTGCGCGGTGCCGATTCTGATGGTGACGAAGCCTTTGCCCAACAAACTGCTCTGCGCTATGGTGTGGCGTTTCATCATATCCGCTTTGATACGGCGGCTTATGTAGCCCAACACAGCGGCGTATCGATACAAATGGCGGCGCGGCAATTGCGCTACGAATGGCTCGAACAAGTGCGTTTGTCGGGTGGCTATGCTTGTATTGCCACTGCCCACCACCAAAACGATATTGCCGAAACGATGCTCTACAACCTAACGATGGGCACGGGCATCGGCGGCTTGCATGGTATCTTGCCCCGTCGGGGTGCTTTGGTGCGCCCTTTGTTATTTGCCAACAAAGCTGCCATTATTCAATATGTAGCTGAGAAGGCACTGCCCTACCGCGAGGACGCAAGTAATGCAGAAACAAAGTATGCACGCAATAGAATAAGGCACGGCGTAGTGCCTGTACTGCAACAAATCAACCCGCGCCTGCCCCAAACGTTTTATGACAACGCCCGCCGATTTGCCGAAACCGAACTCATCTACCGCGAGGGATTAGCGCGATACCACCGTCAGATATGCACCCAACACCGCCACGAAACCCTTATCAGCATAGGGCGTTTGTATGCTATTGCTGCCCGCCGTACCGTTTTGTACGAATTGCTATCGCCTTATGGATTCAATGCCGACCAAGTGGAACAAATTTTGGCGCGTTTGCCACATGGCGAAGCGGGAAAGGTGTATTATAGTCCCAGCCACCAACTATTGCGCGACCGCAAACACTTGATTTTGAGCCAACGCAGCGAGCGCGACGTGAGCTATGTATTGCTACAAGCCGATACGCCCCATGCCCAAACCGCCGACCTGAAATTGATACTAAGTACGCTGCCGCTCGCTCCCGATTTTGTGCCGCCTACCGAAGCACATATCGCCACTTTGGCATTCGACAAATTGGTATTTCCGCTATTATTGCGGCGCGTACAAGCAGGCGATTATTTTTATCCGATCGGTATGAGTATGAAAAAGAAAAAAATTGAGCCGCTTTTTCAATGACATCAAACTAAACAAAAACGAACGCGAACGCGCTTGGGTCGTAGAAGACCAACGACAGCGGATTGTATGGGTAGTTGGCTATCGTATCGACGAACGCTTTAAACTAACACCCCACACTGCTACGGCTTGGACGATGGAAATAGTGGCACAGCCATAGACTCCAAAAAAATCAAGCCCTGTATTGGGCGTTTGGCTAAACGGGATACCCGCGATTTCGCGTCCTTGTTTGCCGCTTTTCGTGGACTTGGGAGCGGCTTCTAAGGCTTTCGGGGTGGGCATTTAAGGGGCGGCTTGAAAGTTATCCACATAGCATTGTGCAAAAATAATTCCTGCACGCGCATCTTATTGCCGCCAAATATCCGCTACCTTTGCACTTTGCCCTATCAAAAAAGGGCATAACTTTATACCAATGAGTTTATTAGTCGTAGGTTCGATGGCGTTTGATGCTATCGAAACACCCTTTAGCAAAACCGATAAAATTGTAGGCGGTGCCGCTACCTATATCAGTTTAGCCGCCAGCTATTTTACCAACGATGTGCGTTTGGTAGCCGTTGTGGGCGGCGATTTTCCCACCGAGTCCGTATCCGATTTGCAGCAACGGGGCATCAGCACCGATGGTTTGCAGATAAAAGCCGATGAAAAGAGCTTTTTTTGGTCGGGACGCTATCACAACGACATGAACAGCCGCGATACCTTAGTGACGGAACTAAACGTATTGGGTAGTTTCGACCCCCTCATACCCGATAGCTACCAAGGTGTGCGCTATGCTATGTTGGGCAATTTGCAACCCAGCGTACAGCAAAGCGTTATTGAACGCTTGCGCGAACGCCCCACCCTTATCGCTATGGATACGATGAATTTTTGGATGACCACCACACCCCAAGAATTGGCATCGACCATTGGCATGATAGACCTATTAATGCTGAACGACGAAGAAGCGCGCCAATTGTCGGGGCAATACTCGCTGATACGTGCCGCCCGACATATCCGACAGATGGGACCGCGTTACCTCATCATCAAAAAAGGCGAACACGGTGCATTGCTGTTTGGCGATAACGACGAAGTGTTTTTTGCCCCCGCCTTACCCTTAGAAGAGGTATTTGACCCGACAGGCGCGGGCGATACGTTTGCAGGTGGCTTTATGGGTTATTTGGCACAAACCGACGACCTGTCGTTTGCCAACCTAAAACGCGCTGTCATTGCGGGCTCTGCTTTGGCATCGTTCTGCGTCGAAAAATTTGGCACCGAACAATTGGCGCAATTAGATGAAACCCAAATTTTGTCGCGCATGAAAGAATTGATACGGCTGGCGCATGTGCCCAACCCGATAGCCTAAGCGATGATACGAAATAGATGCGCCACTACGCTCAACGCATTGTTTCTTATTTTTCCACCCTCTTATCTCTTATCTAATTGTTATGTATGTTATAAAACGCAGTGGCAAGCGCGAGCCCGTGTCGTTCGACAAAATATTACGCCGCATCGAAAGTTTGTGCGAAGGTTTAGATACCTGCTATGTAGACTACGTGAAAGTATCGCAGAAAGTGATACAGGGCTTGTATGAAGGCGTTACAACAACTGAGTTGGACAACCTCGCCGCCCAAATTGCCGCCTCCTTAGCCACTACCCACCCCGATTACGGCACACTCGCTGCCCGAATTGCGGTATCGAACCTGCATAAAAATACCAAACCCTATTTTTCGAAAAATATTTTTGATTTATATCATTATAACGACGAACATACAGGACATGCCGCCCTTATATCGGACGAGGTATATCGCATCGTGCAACAACACAAGCACCGTTTAGACCGCGCCATCGATTACGAGCGCGATTTTGTGTTTGATTATTTCGGGTTCAAGACCTTAGAACGCTCCTACTTGCTCAAAATGAACGGTAAAGTAGCCGAGCGACCACAGCACTTGTTTATGCGCGTGGCAATAGGCATACACCGAGACGACATAGATGCCGCCATAGAAACGTATCATCTTATGTCGCAGAAATGGTTTATCCATGCCACCCCTACGCTGTTCAATGCAGGTACGCCGAAGCCCCAATTATCGTCGTGCTTTTTGTTGCAAATGCAAGAAGATAGCATTGACGGCATTTATAATACCCTCAAACAATGCGCCGAAATATCGCAGTCGGCGGGTGGTATCGGGTTGAGCATACACAATATACGCGCCAAAGGTAGCTATATCAAGGGCACTAATGGCAATTCTAACGGCTTAGTGCCGATGTTGCAGGTGTTCAACGCCACAGCTCGCTACGTAGGCAAGGCGGTGGCAAGCGCAAAGGTGCATTTGCAGTCTATTTGGAGCCTGCACGCCGATATTCTCGACTTTTTAGACCTCAAAAAAATCACGGCAAAGAAGAATTGCGTGCCCGCGATTTGTTCTACGCCCTTTGGATACCCGATTTGTTTATGCGCCGCGTGCAAGACAATGCCGAATGGTCGCTGTTTTGCCCCAACGAATGCCTAGGATTATACGACAACTATGGCGAAACTTTTGAGCAGCTATACCTCCAATACGAGCGCGAGGGTAGGGCACGCAAAACGGTAAAAGCGCAAGAATTGTGGTTTGCCGTTTTAGACTCGCAAGTAGAGACAGGTACGCCCTATATGCTCTATAAAGACCACGCTAATCGCAAATCGAACCAAAAAAATTTGGGCACTATTCGGTCGAGCAACCTCTGTACCGAAATTATGGAATATACAGCCAAAGATGAAGTCGCTGTTTGCAATTTAGCAAGCATCAATCTATCGCGTTTTGTCGAAAATGGACAATTTGACCACCAAAAATTATTCGAAATTACGCAGATTGTCACCCGCAACCTCAATAAGGTCATCGATATCAACCATTATCCCGTGCCCGAAGCACAAAATTCTAACCTGCGCCACAGACCCATCGGCTTGGGCGTACAAGGTTTGGCTGATGCTTTTATACTGATGCGCTATCCCTTCGACAGCCCCGAAGCCCGACAATTGAACCGCGATATTTTTGAAACAATTTATTACGGCGCATTGACTGCCTCTTGCGAGTTAGCCGCTCAACACGGCGCGTATAGCTCTTTTGCAGGGTCGCCTGCTTCAGAAGGCACCTTACAATACGATATGTGGGGCGTTGAACCCTCCGACCGATGGGATTGGTACACCCTAAAAGCCAATATACTCAAACACGGCTTGCGCAATAGCCTGCTCGTAGCACCCATGCCTACTGCCTCTACTTCGCAAATATTGGGCAACAATGAATGTTTTGAACCCTATACAACCAATATCTATACGCGGCGCGTACTAAGCGGCGAATTTATTATCGTCAATCGCCACCTATTAAAGGACCTCATCGAAGCGGGCTTGTGGGACGACGACATGAAAAATGCCATTGTCGCCAACGAAGGGTCTATACAATCCATTGAGGGAATACCTCAAAACTTGAAAGACCTATACAAAACGGTATGGGAAATTAAACAGAAAGTAGTACTCGATATGGCTGCCGACCGCGGCGCGTTTATCTGCCAAAGCCAAAGCATGAATGTATTTATGGAAGATGCCAATTACAAAAAACTCAGCTCGATGCACTTCTACGCTTGGCAGGCAGGTCTCAAAACAGGTATGTATTACTTACGCACCAAACCCGCTGCTACGCCCATCAAATTTACAGTAGATACGACCAAATTGCGCAAACCCGCCTTAGCCGCCGCCGCCATTTCCACAGAGGCAGCCGACCCACTACCCAAAGCCTGTAGCATCGACAACCCCGACTGCGAGGCTTGTAGCGCGTAAATAATGCCTTGCTATACATTACATCATTAGGGCAACCTCTCTCTATACTATGCGAGTGGTTGCCCACTTTTTTGCCTCGCGAACAAGGTTTTTTGAAAAGAATTACTTGTTTCAGAACCAAACGCTGTTTTCTGCCGTACCTTCGCGGCAAAATTCCTTTTCGATGTCCGCTACCATACAATCCTTACAAGCCCGAATAGAGCAACTTGAAGTGGCTTTAGATGCACTCAAAGCCGATTTGTACGCCCTACAATACAAACAAGCCGAAGGTGATAACTCCTTAGACATGGGTAGCCTTGGTTACACAAGGGCAGAAGCCTTAGAACTAAGGGCTATACTAAGCGGTATGGCGGAGGATTGGGACGACCCCGAAATGGACGTTTATAATCAATATTACAACTAAACCAAACCACGATAAGCCTATGTCACCTTAACACCTATCGCTAACAATCAAAGCAATTGAGGGTACAAAGTTTAAACCCTAACTTCCCAAAAGATACGTAACAGTTTGTTAAAAATGCCATAAAATTGGCAAAAATTGGCAAAAATCGTTATTTTAGTGCGAGAAAAACTGTATCTTTGCTGTTACGTAATACGTAACAGTTATGAATAAAACTCCTTACCCCGATTGGGTACTTTCCCACAAAGGCAAAGGTGTAGAGATACGCCACTTTAAAGGTCGTTATTATCTATATAAAATTAGTTCTTTTTGGGACAAAGAAAAGCAAAAACCCGTAAGAAAACGGAATGTCTGCTGGGTCGAATATTGCCCGAAGGCTTAGTAGATAGCAAAAGACGTGTTAGTTTGTCGTCTCTTGATAATATTAGCGTTTTGGAATATGGCATGAGCACTTATTTATACGAACAGAATGCCGATATATTATCATCTCTCATCAAGCATTTTCCTTCTAACGGCTCATGTTTATTTACCTTAGCCCTTTTGCGTTTAGGCTATGAATCTCCGCTGAAAAACATGCAGTTTTATTATGAGCATGCTTACATAAAGAAGCTATTGCCTGATATTCGGATAGGCAAGAATCAATTAAGCGACTTACTCAAAGCAGTAGGTAATGACAGGGCTAGTATTAGCAATTGTCTCCAATCACTCATGGGCGAAGCCTCTTGCCTATTGGTAGACCAAACCCACGTATTAAGTTTATCAGAACAGATGGGCTGTAATCGTTTGGGGTATAATAGTCAGCACGACTTTGCTCCCCAAGTAAACTTGTTATTTCTATTCTCCGCCGAGCAGAAAACCCCACTCTACTACCGCATGCTTGCAGGCGATATTCGGGAGACCACAGCACTGAAAATGACCCTTTATGAAAGTGGTTTGCAAGATGCGATAATTATTGGCGATAAGGGCTTTTACAGCCAAACCAATAGGAAAATTTGCAACAAGCGGGTTTAGACTATATTTTGCCGCTTCGCCGTAACCATACTTTGTGCGATTATAGCAGTATTGAACAAGGCGACAAAAGCAATTTAGTGGTTATTTTTTGTTTGAGGACAGGGTGATATGGTACAAAAAAGCAAGTAAAAGATGGGCAAAATATCCTATTATTCTTAGACGAACGCCTAAAAAACCAAGAAGAAAAAGACTATTTATCAAGAATAGAAACATCGGAAAATTATGCCGAAATACAAAATGAGGAGTTAAACGAGGGGCGAGCCAAAGACGACAACTCGGACATAACCATACGCCATACAGACCAAGAACAAGCAGATAGCAAACTTGACCAACCTGCTAATGGCGATACTAATCAAGCAAAAGACAAACAAACTAAGGAGACTAACCCAACTTACAGCATAGAAAAGTTTTATGAAAAGCAACACGCCATGGGTACTATTACTATCACTTATGCGCTGAAAACGCCTAAATCGGCAGAGCAAATATTCACTTGCTTTAAGAGCCGAAACGAAATTGAAACAGCATTTGATGTTTATAAAAATGTCTTAAATGCCGATAAAACCTATATGCAGGGGCAAGCCCAAATGGAAACATGGTCATTTATCAGTTTTATGGCTTTGGTCATGTATTATCGAATTTACAAGCAATTAGCAGCACAAAAAATGTTAAAAAACTATACCCCCAAAGATATTATCCTATTCTTACAGCATATAAAGAAAATATGCATTAACGGCGAATGGGTGCAAGCCGAACTGACCAAAAAAACACAAAAAATCATGAACCTGTTACGTATCGAGGGAAGTTAGGGTTTAAATTATTTCCTAAAATAAATTTAGCAACCTGTGGTGCAAGAGATCATTTTAACAAAGTGTTTAGTAATTGCAAGATATGTAGATGACTATGAATAAGCAATTTATGATTTTGAATTAAATTTAATATATATCAATTTCCCCTTTTTTGCACTATAGTCAGTTATTGAAAACATATATAGGTTTATGTAAATAAAAAATTTTTCATGTGAAAATAACATGAAAATAAAAAGAACTTTCAGCAGCTCCTGATTTTTTGGGGGCTGCTGTTTTTTTGTTCTATCGGCAAATTAGCCCCAAAAGCCCTATATTTGCTCTATCAAAATTGCTTATCCAACTCCCTTTCCTATCATGCTACAACGTCTTTTTATCATTTTTGGGGCTATTGGCTTAATAGGCACAATAGAGGCTTGCCGTTATGTGCCGCCCCCGCCGCCCATTAGTGCCGTTCACGCACAACGCGCCACCGAAATTACCACTTTTGCCCAAACCCTATTGGGGTCGCCTTACCAATATACGGGCACTTCGCCGTCGGGCTTTGATTGTTCAGGATTTACTTACTATGTCTATGGCAAATACGGCATATCTATCCCGCATGGTTCTAAGGAACAAATCAATGAGGGCAAACCCGTAGCTCTCTGCGACGCTGCTCCTGCCGACCTCCTTATATTTACAGGCACCGACTCTACTGACCGTAGCCCTGGACATGTAGGCATTGTGCTGCGCAATGATAATTGTTTGGTTTCGTTTATACATTCCTCGTCTAATGGAGGCGTAAAAATCAGTACTGTTGAGCGCGGTTATGCTACGCGGTTTTTGGGGGTTCGTCGCTTAGATTTGAGTCTTGCGAAGCAATTATAGCACAAGCCTTATAGGTTTTTGGACAACCTACAAGGCTTGTGTGCGGAAATGAATTAGGCAAAAGTAACTATTTAGCCTTGTGGGGAAATAGCCATTTCTAATCGAATATGCAGCGATGTCAGGCATTATTAGATAAATATTGCTCATTACCCCATACCCAAAACCCTATACCCTAAATAGTTACGGGCAAAAAGCAGTTATATCGATGCTTGTCTAATGCTTGACCACAATTTTTCGGGTTATGGGTTGCGATTGTTTATTGCTTTGCAGGCGTAACAAATACGCGCCTTCGGGCAGATGTTGGGTTGCAAAGCGCAATGTATATATGCCTGCGGCGAGGTTTCCTGTGTGTAGGGTGGCTATTTGTTTGCCACTTAGGTCGTGCAAGGTGGCTTGCAGGGTTTGGGCAGCTGCTAAGGCATAATGTACGTGTACCTCGTTGTCGGCGGGATTCGGATAAGTGGCTATCAGCAGTAGGCTGTTGTTCGGGTTAGCGGGTATGTTAGGAACAGATACGACCAAATCGGGTGCGGCAGCGGGTGGGTCGGGCAATGAGGGCATAGGTTCGGCGGCGGTTTGCAGGTGTGTTATTTGGTCTAAGGTATAGCGGGCAGCCTCAAAATTTTCGTTGCTTGTTGGATACTCGCGCGATTCGATGCTGTACCAATCTGATTGAGCTTTGTCGGCAGCCAAATCCAAGACCAAATAGCCGTGGTCGGCAATATTGAGGTATTTGGCGTGCGGATTGACGCTCAAACCCAAATTTTCAACTGTTTCTACGGGCAGGGGCAATGTTATTGCCTCATCGTTGGCAGAGGTAACGCTGGGCGTAACAAACTCAACGGCAAAGGACGTAGCACCCGTATTGGGGTCGTAGCCGCTTTGAGGCGTAAGCGTCACATCGGCAGCGATGCCCAAGTGTATATCGCCTGTGAGGAAGACCACATTTTTTATCGCCAAACTGTCTATTAGGTGGGCTACTTTGGCACGCTCGGCGGGATAGCCGTCCCACATATCAAAATTAGGGATTATATTTAGGGTGTTTATTGGTGAAATAACAACTTGGTTGCCCATGATTCGCCAATGTGCCGTGCTGCTGCTCAATTGTTGTTGGACCCATGCCAATTGTTCTGTACCCAGCAAGGTGCGGTTGGGATTGCTGATGGCGGTATCGGTGGCAGCGGCTACTTGTTCTTCGCGTCCTTCGTGGCGGGTATCTATCATAATGAGGTCGGCTAAATTGCCGTAGTGGAAGGTTCGGTATACGCGACGCGGGTCGCCTTGGGCGGGGTCGCGTATAGGCATCCATTCAAAATAGGCTTGTAGGGCGTTTTGTTTGCGCAGCGCATATTCGCCTTCTGAGGCATCGTGGTTGCCTGCACCGCTTGACCAAGCGTCGTTGGCAACTTCGTGGTCGTCCCAAACTGTAATAAAGGCGTGTTGTTGGTGGGCACGGCGTAGGTCGGGGTCGAGTTTGTATAGCGAATGTCGGGTGCGATAATCTGCCAAGCTCAATATTTCGTGTTCGGGTTGGTGCAGGCGCACAGTATCGTCGTCAAAATCGTCGCCTATGCCATATTCATAGATATAGTCGCCGAGATGGATTACTGCATCGAGGTCTAATCGGTCAGCTACACGTCCGTAGGCGTTGAAATAGCCTTGTTGATAGTGGCTACACGATACTACGCCGAATCGCAAGCGCGACACGTCGCCGTCGGGTGCGGTTCGGGTACGTCCTATGAGCGACGGCGTACCAAATGCGGCAAAGCGATAATAATAGGCGGTGCCTGCCTGTAGGTTGCCTACATCGACTTTGACGGTATAGTCGCGGCTGTTGTCGGTCTGTACCTCGCCGTTTTGTATGATATTGGTCATGGCGGGGTCGGTAGCTATTTGCCACGATACCAACACGGGTTCGTCGTTGGTGGGTGTTACGCGCGTCCATATCACTACGCGGTCGCTGAGGGGGTCGCCGGAGGCTATTCCGTGATAGAAAGGCGCGTAGTTGGGGTTAAAAGGCAGCGAGTCGGCTTGTTCTGATTTATGAGCATGACGGCGCGAGTGGTTGATAGATTGCGCTCCCATGGCTTGTTCCCACGAAGTAAAATGGGTTGCTTCCAAACTGCGGCGCAAGGTTTCGCGCTCTTTGGCAGTGGTGGGTTTAGCGGTTGTTTGTGCCACAGACCAAGGACAGTAGGCAATAGCTATGAGGCAAACTATGGATATTAGGTGTTTCATCGTAAAATAAGGGGGTCTAAGGTTTGTGCAAAGATACAGAAAAGTAGCGTCTTTTTTGCTGCACAGAATAGCGATTTTTCTTGCCCCTTTCAAATGGTGCTGCTGGGTTTTGGTAGGCGGGTGGTCTTGAATAGAAAAAAGCACGACATCTGGGGCGATAAAGCCCGAGAGGTCGTGCGGATAGGCGTGTTTAGATGAGTATAAGTTCAAAGATAATGTTTATCAAGGGGCGGGCAAGCAATCAGGATATATTTATCGGGTTTATTGCTTGATGGCATCTTCGGCAGATATTTTTAGTCGTTCGCCTTTTTGGTAAGCAACGATAAACGCGCTGTTATAGCCTTGTTGTTTGAGTTGTCGTTCGAGGTTTTGAGCGTCTTTATAGTTGTTAAAATCGCCTGTGAGATAACGTACATAGCCGCCGCCGCCAGTTTCGGTTACAACTTTTCGGTTGCCTAAACTTTTCATAAATGCTGCGCCTGGTTTTTCTTTGAACGCACCGATTTGTATTTTAAATGATAGCGAAGTTATGTCATAGGTAGGCAATGCGGTGGTGGGGCTTTTGCGCACGGTATATTCGCTGTTAGCTGTGAGAGCGGGGCGCGAGCCTTCCAATACGGCATGCATGATTTCGGGCTCTGTTTTATTGATGGTGCTGATCATTCGTTGGTCTTCGACCGAGCCATTTTTATTGACCAATACCAATTTATACGATTTGTTTTCGATGAGTTTGAAATAGAAGCGTCCATCTTGATTGGTTACAAAACGCTGCCTGCTGGCAGACGCAGGGTCTAACAACTCTACGCTGGCTTCGGCTAATGGTTGTTTGGTCACTTTATCATAGACCATACCAATGAGCAATAATCGAATACCACTGTTATTGGTCAATATTTCGGGGTCCAAAGATGGCGTTACTTCGGTTGTGGCAAAAGTCGCTATGGTATGACTTGTAATGAGCAGTAGTGTTGCGCAAAATAAAGATAATTTTTTCATAATACAATTAGGTTGGGAGTATCAAGTGATATAGCCATGTCTAAGCATTAAACCGCAATATGCGTGCCAAGTTTTAAAAATCGATACCTATTCTATTAGATTTGTCTTTATTGACAAAATTGTGTTTTGGAGTCTATAAAACAGCCTTATATGGGCACTATTATACTGCTGCCAAAGCATTATTTTGTTTCATTTCCGAGTGGTTCATTGTTTTTTTGACAGAACAAAGACAAAACAATATGCAACTTCCATGTATGGTATTATTTGACCTTATCAATTTGGTATTAAATTTAATCGACATGTATTGCATTAGAATGGAGGTGTCCTTAAAAATGTGCGTTAAGTGTTCGTTATTATAGACAAACGCATTATTATCAAAGTTAATAACAGTCTAATTGCCCCATCTCATTTGACGTTATTGGGGATAGGCAGGTTTAATTGCGGGTGTCTTGCCCCCACATTAATTTTTGCCGAATGGTGCTGAAAAAGTTACGTTGCTCGTCTATCAGGACGCGCACCAAACAAAAATCGAAATCGGATTTGCGGACGGATAGCTGGTAGCTATCGTCAATAATAACGGAGCGCGAATCTAAAGTACACAAAAAATTAGGGCTTCTTCCTTCTACTTTAAAACTGATTTCGGCGGTATCGGGCACTACAATAGGGCGTACATTGAGGTTGTGTGGTGCTATGGGAGTGATGGTAAATGCCCGTGAGTCGGGGTGTACGATGGGTCCGCCGCAACTCATCGAATAGGCGGTAGAGCCAGTAGGAGTGGCAACGATGATGCCGTCTGCCCAATAAGAGTTCAAGAATACGTTATCTATATAGGTGTGTACAACAATCATGGCAGAAGTATCTTGTTTGACGATGGCAAATTCGTTGAGGGCATAGTTAGTGCCCTCGAACAAGGCGGGTTGGCTATCGAGGCTTATCAGGCTGCGGCGTTCTAAGCAATATTTCCCTTGCAAAAGAGCCTGCCACGCGTGGTCTATTTCGCTTTTGCCCACATCAGTCAACAGACCCAAGCGACCCGTATTGATGCCCAATACCGGAATATTGCTATTTTTGACCAAACCGACGGTATTGAGCAAAGTGCCGTCGCCGCCTATGCTCAACAAAAAATCGAAAGCGTTGGGTTGGCAGTCAGCAGCAGTAAAACAGCGCGTATCGGCGAGGGGTATTTCGGGCAAAAGGTCGGCTATTTGAGCGGCGTACTCATTGTATAGAAGTACTTTGATGCCGGCATTTCGGAGCGAGGCAATCAGTTGATTGATAAAATAGGCATCAGTCTCTTTGACGGTTCTGCTATATAAACCTACTTTTATGGGCATAGGTACGGGTTTTAGAGGGATTTTTTTAATTCTAAGGCTTTTAAATTATCGTTCTTGCTTGGATTTGTGCTTATTTAGCCTGACTTTTGTTGGGTTTGGCGTTATAGATGAGCAAAGTTGGCTAAATCTCTCTCATTAGGCAATACTGAATGGCAATCAATCGTAATTGGTTCGGAAAGATACAAAAAAGCCGCTTTCGCGCTCGGCATTGAGCGAGTATTCGAGGCTCAATACCATATCATAAACGCTAAAAATATCAATACCCAAGCCGCAAGCCCCAGCCATTTGTTCGATAGCGGGTTATTGGCGTAATAAGCGTCTTTGACGTAGGCGGCTTCCAAGTAGGTTTTGAGATAGATAGCTAAGGGCAGGGTTCGGAATTGGTCGCCTTTGAGCAAGGGATTTTTGAATTTGACGTTGAGCAACTCGTATTTCAGGGCGGTGCGCAATAGCCCGAAATGTTGCCCATCAATCACATAATATTCATAGCCGCGCAAGTAGCTCGTTCCGTAGCCCAAGCCTTGCTGATTGTAGTAAGGTTGGCGTTCTGGAAATGAGACGCGCCCGTGGGCATTAGCCAATCCATACCAGCGTTTGCCCAACTGAAAATAATAGGTATAGCCCATCCATAGCGACATCATATTGATATCGCTGCTCGACGACAAGCCCAATTTATTGAAATTAAGCCTAAAAAAATAGCCATGTAGCGGATAAGGGCGTATGTCGCGATAGTCGGCGGTATAAGTATAATTGAAATGCGGGTAAATTTGTCGGGTTCGTCCGTCTAGGAAATAATCGGGATTAATTTGAGCTACATAATCTTTTATGTGATTAATCGTATAGTTAATTCCCAAATTATGACTTTCCTGCACATTGGGTCGGTGTGTGATAGATGCGCCTACGCGAAATCGGCTGCGTAGGTTTTCGAGTGTATCGCGGTAAAATTCTTGTCTGTTGCCAAATGTGCGCCATGCTACTTCGCGATTGGTGATATAATTGCCCGAAAAACTGATGCCCGTTTTGCCCCGTTGGTCTAAGAACGGAACTTGATAGTTGATTTCAAATTTTTGGGTATACCCCAATTGGAATAGGAGTTTTAGTTTTTCGCGTCGCCCTCTAAAATTGTAATGTATAAATTGAAATCCGTATTCTGTGCGGCGCAGGTCGCGCTGGTGCGTCACCCACCAATCGTTAAAATTGCGGTCGGTGAGTTGAAAGATAGGCACGGGAAAGATATACCATCGTTCCTCTACGTTGATAAGTAGCTCGGCTTCTTTATTGCGCCATGCTGCTATGCGAACTGTCACGTCGTTGAACAAGCTCGTGTTATAAACTTGGTTGCGATTTTTCTTGAAAACGGCTTCCAAATCGGCGATTTGGAGCATCTCCCACCCGAAAATCGAGTTCGCGCAGTATAATTCGGTCTTTGTCCGCTTATTACCTTTCAAAGCTTTATCTTCTTGACAATGAGGTAGGGCGCGGCATTACTATTATAGCGGCGGGGTAGGGTGTCGGGTGTGGCTACTATATGCGGGTTGCGGTCCAATGGGTGGTGTCGGGTGTGGCGGTTTGGGCTTGAATTATTGGTGTATTTAGCAGCGCGGCGGCGATTAAGGCAGTACAAAACAAAACCCTTCCGAAAGTGAAATAGCTGTCGGAAGGGTTTTGTTCAGAGCTAAGAGAATGGTGCGTTGGCTTAGGCAACATCAAATATCAAACCTAATAGGCGGGGCAAAGAATGTGAGAATTAATATTGTATTGTAATAATATCAAATATTTAAATAATTCATCAAGGAATGATAATGCTCTACGGCACTGTCTTGGTATTCGTTGGTTTGGTAGGTAGCACGTATTTCATATCCATATCGTTCAAAATCAGTGATGAGCATATCCAAATCGGTGCGGTTTATTTTGAGCGTTACATCTAATAAATGGCTATTATCGTTGCGCGGTATGGCAAACAAACTCAATATTTTAGCATCGTTTGCCTCCACAATGCGGGCTATCTCGGACAATACATAGTCATATTCGCCAATTTCGAGGCTGATAATGCCGCCTATCTCCTGTACCGAGTTGGCAACTGCCATATACGACAGCACGCTCGATAGCGTAATAATGCCCACGTATTCTTCTTGATGATTGAGTACGGCTACTGCCGATAGTTGGTGTACTTGAATACATTTTAATACCTCGTATACGTGAGCTGTATCGAACACAAAAATGCGCAACAATGGCAATTTGCCGACCGTTGCGCTTTGGTCGAGGTACGGAATAGTACACTCATCAAGCATCCCCATATATTGCTGGTCTTGGGCTATGACAGGCAGATGCTGTACATGAAACCGCTGCATCTGTGCCAATGCCTTGCTATGAGGGTCGGTTTCTTGAAGCGGCGGGATATTATGGTGTAAAAGTTGGTGTGATGTCATAGAAACTACAAAAAAGAAAGGGAACGACATGACATTTCTTGTGGAAATGAAATGCACGCTCCTTATTGTTTAACCCTAAAAACCTAAAGCCATGAAAAACCGATGTAAAAGTAGGGCATTATTTTCACTTTTGCTACATTGGCGAACACTTTTTTTGTGCAAACGCTAAAAAAAGTTAAAACAAGCCTTATTGGTTGGATGAAACCGCCAATTTGGGTGCTAAATAGCGTGCCGTATAGGACCGACTAACCGCCAACAAACCTTCGGGCGCACCCTCATATAATAATTCGCCGCCGCCATTGCCGCCTTCGGGTCCGAGGTCTATCAGCCAATCGGCACATTTGATAATGTCGATATTGTGTTCGACTACTACCACCGTGTGCCCTGCCTCTACTAAGGCGTTGAACGATGCCAACAATTTGTTGATGTCGTTGAAGTGCAAACCCGTCGATGGTTCGTCGAAAATAAACAGCACTGATGTGGCATTTTTGCCCTTGCCCAAGTAAGCCGCCAATTTGACGCGCTGTGCTTCGCCGCCGCTTAATGTACTCGACGATTGCCCCAATTTTATATAACCCAAACCCACATCTGAGAGGGGTTGCAGGCGCGGGCTTATATCTTTTGTTTCGCCAAAAAACATTATTGCCTCATCAACACTCAATTCGAGAATATCGAAAATGCTTTTTTCATTATACTTTACGTCTAATACCTCGCGTTTGAAGCGTTTGCCGCCGCAATCTTCGCAAACCAAGCGTACATCAGCCAAAAATTGCATCTCTACTACTGTTTCACCTTCGCCTTGGCAGGTTTCGCAACGCCCACCTTCGACATTGAACGAAAAATGGCGGGCTTCAAAACCACGCATTTTCGACAAAGGCTGCGAAGCATACAGGTCGCGGATATGGTCGTAGGCTTTGATATACGTGACCGGATTAGAGCGAGACGACCTACCCAAGGGATTTTGGTCTATCAGTTCCAATTTGCCGATGCGTTCCAATGCGCCACTAATGGCTTGGTGTTTGCCCGGCGCGTCGCTTGTTGCGCTATCTAAGTGGCGCATCAGGGCGGGGTAAAAAATATCCTTGACCAAAGATGTTTTGCCCGAACCCGATACACCCGTCACAACCGATATGGCTTGTAGCAGGAGCGAACGGTGATATTTTTTAGGTTGTGGTGGTTCGCATTTTCAACTGTCAAAAAAGCAGTGGGTTTGCGTCGCTGGGTGGGCAAGGCTATCTGTTTTGCTCCTGTCAAGTATTGTGCTGTGAGGCTGCGCTCGGCGGCAGGCAATCGGTCGGGCGTATCGGCAAATACCACTTCGCCGCCCAAATGACCCGCCAAAGGACCTATATCGAGTAGAAAATCGGCGGCTTTCATCACCTCCTCTTCGTGCTCGACCACTATGACCGTATTGCCCAAATTGCGCAATTGCTGCAATACTGCCACCAAACGCGCCGTATCGCGGGGGTGCAGCCCGACGCTCGGTTCGTCTAATATATACATCGAATTGGTGAGATTGCTACCCAAGGAGCGTGTTAGGTTGATGCGTTGGGTTTCGCCGCCCGACAAGGTTGCCGACAAGCGGTTGAGTTGCAAATAATCCAAGCCGATACCACTCATTATTTCTAGGCGGTTGCCTATTTCGGTCAGGATGCGCCCTGCTACGCTTTGGTCATAATCGGGCAATACTAATTGGGCAAAAAAATGCCGCAACTCGCCGATAGGCATCGTCACCAATTCGCCGATGCTTTTTCCGCCAATTTTGACGTATTGCGCATCGGGGCGCAGGCGCGTGCCTTTGCAATCGCGGCAGATGGTTCTGCCTCGATATTTGGAGAGCATCACGCGGTATTGAATTTTGTGCGCTTCGGATTCGACGAAAGCAAAAAAATTGTTCAAGCCGCCGAAATAGGGATTGCCCGTCCAGAGCAGTTCGTATTGTTCGGGGCTTAGGTCGGTAATAGCGCGATGTATCGGAAAATCGAAATGGTGGGCACTGCGCACTAAGGCATCGCGCCAAGCACTCATTTTTTCGCCTTTCCAACAGGCTATTGCGTAGTCATATACAGATAATTGGCGGTTGGGAATCACCAAATCGGGGTCAATGTCAATTACTGTCCCAAAACCCTCGCAGCGTTTGCAGGCTCCGTAAGGGTTGTTAAAATTGAACAGATGCGGCGACGGCATTTCAAATGTCATACCGTCGGCTTCAAATCGATTAGAAAAATGCCGCTCGGCGGGTGCGTTGTTCAATACCTGCACGATACAGTCGCCGCCGCTTTCATAAAAGCGGTATTGACCGAATCGGCGCAGCGGCTTGCAAAATCGGGGGCATCGTGCTGCACTACTAATCGGTCGATGAGTATGCGCACGGTCAAGGGTTTGGCAGCTACGGCTTGTTGGGGCGAGGCGGTGGTTTTTCTATCTATTTTTTGCTCGTTTTTTTTGCCGTTTTTTCGCTTGTTTCTCTTATATTTTCATTGTCGAGCTGGGCGGCAAATTGTTGGGTTATTTGGTGTATTATTTCGGGCGGTAAATCTTCTATGGCATAAAGGTTATCGTCTATTTGCAAGCGGGTAAAGCCTTTTTGGAGCAATATTTCGAGTTCGCGCGGCAAATCGGTATGATAATGCCGCCGAAAAGGTACGAGTAGTTGCAGGCGTGTATCGTTGGGGAGCGAGGCTATATAATCGCTTACATCGGCTACTTCGTGTTTGCTGACCTTTATGCCCGATACAGGCGAATAGGTATGCCCCGCACGAGCAAAGAGCAGGCGCAGGTAGTCGTATATTTCAGTTAGTGTGCCTACGGTCGAGCGTGCGCCGCGGGTCACTACTTTTTGTTCGATGGCTATGGCGGGGCTGATACCTTTAATATAGTCGATGTCGGGTTTGTTCATTCGTCCCAAAAATTGTCGGGCGTAGGACGATAAACTTTCTACATAGCGGCGTTGCCCTTCGGCATACAGCGTATCAATAGTAAGCGACGATTTGCCCGACCCCGACACGCCCGTCACTACAATAAGGCGATGGCGTGGCAGTGCTACGTCGATATTTTTTAGGTTGTGCAAACGCGCCCCTTTGATGATGATGTATTGTTGTGGCGAGAGATGTTCGAGATGGGTCATTAGCGGGTTAGTAGAACAGGTGTTTGGAGGCTAAAATGGCGAATAGATAACACTTTCGGGCGCAAAATAGTTGGAAGGGCTTAGGGAATATAGCATTTTGGTGCTAATCCTTGTTCGATGGTTTTTGTGGTCGAGAAGCCCGCCAGTAGCGGTATGACCAATACTGTGCCGCCTTTGGCATGTACGAGGTCGGCACCTACGAGGGTATTGGGGTCGTAATCGCCGCCTTTGACCAATACATCGGGTTCGAGGGCTGCTATGAGGTCGTAGGGCGTGGCTTGGTCAAAAATCACAACGGCATCGACCCAGAACAGCGAAGCGAGGAGCAAAGCGCGGGTTTGTTGGTCTTGCACGGGGCGGCTATCGCCTTTGAGTTGCCGCACCGATTGGTCGCTGTTTAGCCCTACGACGAGTTTGGTGCCTTGGTCGGCGGCTTGTGTTAGGGTATGGATATGCCCTTGGTGCAGCAAATCAAAGCACCCATTGCTAAATACGATGCGCTCTTGCTGTTTGCGCCATGTTTGTGCCTTAGCTCGTAGCGCAGACAAGGGCATTATTTTGTCGACTATGCGTTGGTGGGTGGTCATAATAGGCGTGACGAGGTAGGTATGTTGTTGGGTATGCGCTGCCAAAGCTATGTGATAGGCTGTAAAATGGGCTTGCTTAGATTGCGTAGAGGCGCAAAAATACAAAGCTTTGGGCAGAATATGCCATTACTTTGTGTCTAATAATAGATAATATATTTTTAAAACCCACAACCCTACGTGCCGACTATCGACTTTGTGGGGTTGTGGGTTTCGGGATTTAATTTTTTATTTATCTATCTCATTAGCGACAATCGCAGCAGCAATCGGATAGGGATATATTCCATAAAAGATTGGTATGCAGCCCTACTATATGGGTATGGGCTTCCAAAGAGTTGATACTGTTTAGGGGAACTGCGTCGAATTGGGTCAAGGAAACACCCGGCACACAGGGGATATAAGCCGCAAATGCGTCTCTTGCGGTATTAAGATGGTTTCTAATCACGGTCTGAAATGCCATAGGCATGGGAGCGGCTCTACATATTTGACAACTTGCATGTGCCTGCGCTGCTCCGAGGTGTACAGCCGATACGTATAATGCTGATAGGGTTGTTCCGTTAGAACAGCGGGCACTCGAATTGGCTACTATTGTTTGTATTTTTTTAATCATGGACTGGATTTCTGCTTCGGCTTGTACGTTTGTCAATGACGGTATTCTGCCGATAAGCAGGTCTAATTCCGAGATATTGAATGGAATACAATCTTTCACCGCATTCAGACCATCTCTTGCATTGCGCAATACAGCCTGAATATCTCTTACACCGATAGCCGACATAATGGTAGGTTCGCAGGTGGTTCTTGCCCAAGCAGTGCCCAGACCCGTTACGCCGGCGAAAAAAACGCTTAACGGCGTTCTACAAAATTGGCTGGGGGCGGTAGCGGATTGCGTACTTACTACAAACGAGTATCTCGACCTCAAAGTCGATTCATTATTAAAGTAGGTTCTTACTTCATAATTTCCTATGGGCAGGGGAGGAAACGCCATATTTCCGCTTTGTTTTCCGTTTGTATATTGCCACGATACATATTTATCATCGGCACTTCCTGCGCTTGACAAGGATATCCAATCTTTTTCGTGACCTGGCAGACCAGAGTATGAAACCACGATTTGGTCGGTAGGCAGATAGCGGTTTTTCTCGGTCTTGGCAGAGACAGCAGCATCGGCATTTCCTACTCTGAACATAGTGCGTGCTTTTACGATACCGCCATTGTCAAAGTAAGCCCGAATTTCATATTCGCCATGCTGCATGCCATTAAAGGTTACAGTTCCGCTGCTGGTGCCTGGTGTGTATTGCCAATACAAGTATTTATCTTCTGCCATATCCTTGGTTGCGATACCAATCCAATCTTTGGGGTGGCCAAGAAAACCTGCGTAGTTTACTATTATCCGTTCGCCCGGAGCATAGAGCGATTTTGAAGGGCTTACGCTTTGCCCCGATAGGTTTTGGATAGCTACCAATAGAAATAGGACAACTAATCCGTGCATTGAATTGGAATGTCGGCAATCGAGTGTTACTACCGGTATATCGGGTAACAAAAAGCATTTAACTTTCATTTTTGCTGTTTTAATAAGTTAAAAATATATTATGAATAATTCAATTACAATAAATATACTAAACTTACTAGGGAAGCCAATGGAAATCAACGATGCTTTTCTCGTTTTTTAGCCAGAATTAGGCAGGCTACAAGGTTTTTTGTGGGTTTTGCGGTATGTATCGGATATGGTGCTGCCTGTTTTGGTTTATTTCAGCAAAGAATACAAAACCTAAACGACAGTTTATTTTGCTCGCTAATACATTGTTTGTTAAGTTCTAATAATTTTGTGTCAAACCAAAAAAATATATAAATTCTTGATTTACAGACGTTTACATTTTTTAAAACTTGCTAACATTTACTTTACAATGTATTAATGTAGCTATTTAGGGTATAGGGTTTTGGGTATGGGGTTTTGAGCTATGTCTATCTGATAAGGTATGATATCGTTGCATATCTGATTAGAAATAGCTATTCTCCCTACAAGGCTAAATAGTTACGTATTAATTGCTACAATTGGACGGCTTGGAATACTGCCAAAGGTGCCCTCCTGCCTACATTTAGGTTCAGAATATCTCCGTTTATGGTATAATTATCGGTGAGGGTGAATACTTCCAAGAATTGATTTTCATCAAATTTTGAATCGGGGCACAATTTCAGCGTTACCGCTAGATTTTCGCCGATTCGGATTCGGTCGCCTTCGGTCAATTTGTATTGCCCATTAAAATGATTGCAGCCCGCAAAGCCCGAAATAGTGCCGTCGCTTCGGAGCATAAAATAGGGCTCGCGTGTATTATCCTTAGCTGCTTCTACGGGTTTGCCATCTAAGGTTTTTAGTCTCCAATATTTATTTACGATAGCTTTGTTGCTCATTTCGCAAAATGTAGCCAAGGGTGTATTATTGCCCACCATCAAATGTAAATTTGCGCTATCTATCGTAAAGCTATTAGCCGTATTAAACATTTTTAATACTTCGTCTTCCAAGGACATTTGTTCTTTGGAGCAAGCCATTTTGGTTGCGCCCATTTCACTAAAAGTAATTTGATTGTCATTTTTGGTGCTATAGCTACCCATTAGGCGATTGCAGCCCGCGAAACCTGCTATTTTCCCGTCTGCAAACAACTCGATATAAACGGGCGGGATATTGTCAGGCGGTCTAATTTCGCCTAAACTGCTCAATTCCCATTTTTTGTAAAGATTAGACTTTTTTGACTCTTTGTTTTTGACCGTAGTCCCGCAACTGACAATTATAAGTGTGCAGGCTAAAATTAATACGTGTCTCATGATTTGTTATAAATTGGTTTTGTTTTTTACTTAAAAATAGGGTAACTATTTAGGCAGTTTCGTCGCTCAGTTATTCATTATACTTCTTGCGAAAGTAAAAAATCGAAGATTTAGCCTTGCATTTGGGAAATGCAGAAATTACCTTAATCGTTTCTTAAAATGCAGTAGGCATGTTATATTAGTAGCACCAGGCAGGTACGGTTCTTAGAATGCCGTAGGTATGGCATTTAACAGTAGGATTGTATTTTGTGCTGATATTTCTTTGCTACCGATGTTTTATCCATAGCGGGATTGAGAAGTCATTTCTTAGCACTAAAATGCTTGGCACCGCCTAAATAGTTACAAAATAGGGTAACTATTTAGCCTTGTAGGGGAAATAGCCATTTCTAATCGAATATGCAGCGATGTTAGGCATTATTAGATAAGTATTGCTCATTACCCCATACCCCAAACCCTATACCCTAAATAGTTACAAAATAGGATAAATGACTTATAGATAAGGGCAAAACTTAGTAGCTACAAAGGCGCAGAATCTCCCCCTCAACACAGCTGGCTATCGTTCGGCAAAGGTACGCCAATATCTAATGCACACCGCCCGCATACCCGCTTTTTTTTCGTTATTGCTTATTATACCCTCGCCGCGGCTAAGCCTATGGTCAAATAAGTAGCTTTAAATAGGTAGCATTGGTTTTTGCGCCAAAAATCCTTACCTTTGCGGTACTAAAAATCATCTACTATACCTCTGTATGGCACAATTTGAACTGATCATGCCCAAAATGGGCGAAAGCATCATGGAAGCCACGATTTTGACCTGGCTCAAAAACGAAGGCGACCTCATAGAACCCGAAGAGTCGGTGTTAGAGATAGCCACTGATAAGGTCGATTCGGAAGTTCCATCGCCTATGGGAGGCATTCTGCGCAAAAAACTATATGCCGAAAATGAAGTAGTGGCGGTAGGCAAACCCATTGCGCTGATAGACACCACCGCCGAAGAATCTGATTCTGCCAACGGACAGGCGCAAACAAGCACCAGCAATGCCGAAATACATACCGTAGCCATACTCACCGAGCCACTACACCAAACTACTGCCGCTGCCGACCGTTTTTATTCGCCCTTAGTACTCAATATTGCTCGCGAAGAGGGCATCGCCATGAGCGAATTGGAGCGCGTAGCAGGCACAGGCAAAGACGGGCGCGTGACCAAAAAAGATATTTTAGACTATGTAGCCCAACGCAAACAAGGAAAATTGACTGCTCCCGTGGTAGCAACTACTACCGAACAAACCATCGTAGCACCGCCCGCAGCACCGCGTACCGAAGCCCCCGCTGCTAAGGTGTCGTATGGCGATAATGTCGAAATCATAGAAATGGACAGAATGCGCCGCTTGATAGCCGACCACATGGTGATGTCGAAACATACATCGGCACACGTCACCTCGTTTATCGAAGTTGATGTGACCGAAATGGTCAAATGGCGCGACCGCGTGAAACATGCCTTTGAAAAGCGCGAGGGCGAAAAAATTACCTTTACGCCCATCTTTATAGAAGCAGTCGTAAAAGCCCTCAAAGAATATCCGCTCCTCAACGCATCGGTCGACGGTACGAATATCATTATGCGTAAAAATATTAATATCGGTATGGCGGCTGCCCTGCCCAGCGGCAACTTGATTGTACCTGTCATAAAAGATGCCGACCATAAAAACCTTATCGGGCTGACCAAAACCGTGAACGACCTCGCACAACGCGCCCGACACAACAAACTAAAACCCGAAGACATACAGGGCGGCACGTTTTACGCTATCTAATGTCGGTACGTTTGGCAGCGTGATGGGCACGCCCGTCATTAACCAACCCCAAGTAGCCATTTTAGCTACGGGCACTATTCGCAAAAGCCCGCTGTTATCGAAACGCAATACGGCGATGTGATTGCGATACGCCAAATGATGTTCTTATCTCTGTCGTATGACCACCGCATCATCGACGGTGCATTGGGCAGCCAGTTTTTGAAGCGCGTAGCCGACCTACTCGAAGATTTCGATAGGCCAACGACAAATTTAATCGCCCCTCACGCCCAAACCGATTTTATGGATTATACGTTCATTACTGTAAACCCCGAAGCAGCACAACACGTAGCCCTCATTGCGCTGAATCGACCCAAAGAACTCAATGCCCTGAACCTACAATTGATGGGCGAATTGCGCGATGCCCTGCGCCAACTCGACAACAACCCCGACGTGCGTGTCACAGTGCTGACGGGCAACGAAAGAGCCTTTGCTGCGGGTGCCGACATCAAACAAATGGCAGACAAAACCGCCATCGATATGTGGCAAATAGACCAATTCTCGACTTGGGATAGCATCAAAAAAACGCGCAAACCGATTATCGCCGCTGTATCGGGCTTTGCCTTGGGCGGCGGTTGTGAACTGGCTATGCTGTGTGATATGATAGTGGCATCGGAAACAGCCCAATTTGGGCAGCCCGAAATTAAAATAGGCACCATGCCCGGCGCAGGCGGCACCCAACGCCTTACCCGCGCCGTGGGCAAAGCAATAGCGATGGAAATGGTGCTGACCGGCAAATTTATCGGCGCACAAGAAGCCTATCGCTTGGGATTGGTCAATAGGGTAGTGCCCGTAGCGCTATACTTACAGGAAGCTATCAGATTGGCGCAGCAGGTAGCAGCCTTGTCGCCCGTAGCGGTTGCGCTTGCCAAAGAATCGGTTTTGCAGGCGTTCAATACCTCGCTTGACGAGGGTTTGGTTTTAGAGCGCAAAAATTTCTATCTCAGTTTTGCTTCGCAAGACCAGAAAGAAGGCATGGCAGCATTTGTCGAAAAACGAACTCCCAATTTTAACGGACGATAAGAGCCTATGGTGCAACTACAACAAGGGCAAGTTATACAATCAACCGGCAGTTGGTATCATGTACGCCTCAATGCCGACGGGCGCGTGGTCAAATGCCGCATTAAGGGCAAATTTAGGTTGCAACAACTCAATACGACCAATCCCGTTGCCGTAGGCGATTATGTGCAATGCCAACCCGAAGACAAAAACGATACTTGGCTTATTGTCGAACTGCTACCGCGCCGCAATTATATTATCCGCAACTCGCCCCACAGCCGCCGACAACGCCATATTATAGCTGCCAATATCGACCGCTTGCTCATTATTGTCACATTTTCGCAGCCGCGTACCTCAACCGGTTTCATCGACCGCCTTTTGGTCAATGCCGAAATGTACCAAATTCCGACCACGCTCGTTTTTAATAAACAAGACCTATATACCGACGACGATACCACTATGTACGAGATAGCCAAAGCCGTATATAGCGATAATGGCTATGGCATCTGCCTTGTATCGGCTACTACGGGCTACGGTATCGAAACCTTACAAAATCTGCTGAAAGAGGGCATCAGCCTTGTGTCGGGGCATTCGGGCGTAGGCAAATCGTCGCTCATCAACAAGTTATGTCCCGAAAAAACCGCGATACCTACCGCCGAAATATCGGAATATAGCGGCAAAGGACAGCATACCACTACCGTTGCTACTATGCACCCACTACCCAGCGGAGGGGCTATCATCGATACGCCAGGTATCAAAGAGTTTGCCCTCGGCGACCTACAATCTGACGAAATAGGGCATTTTTTTCCCGAAATACGCGCCTTGCTGCCCCAATGCAAATTTAACGACTGCACCCACCGCAACGAACCACAATGTGCCGTGCGACAAGCCGTTGCCGAACACTATATTGCCGAATGGCGGTATCACAATTATCTAAACCTGCTGCAAGATATAGAAAGCCAAAATTATTGGGAATTGTAAAGGCGCGGATAGAGATAGATGGCGGCGATTATGCGAACTTTCCCAATCAGACGCGCAAAGTAGCGAAATCCTCCGTAGCAAGTGAATTTTTGAGTACCAGGTCGAGCGAAACCTATTTGTCATATAAAAACTCAAAACCATTAGAATATCCTGCCATGAAAACAAAAACCTTAATCCCATGGCTCATTACCAGCCTCTTGCTTTGCCTATGCCTTAACACTTGGGCGCAAAGCAAACCCACCATCGAAACAGAAATCGGCACACAAACCGAAACCGACCTACCCCCCAGCTACCGCTATGAACTGAAAAAGAAAGTTTCCGAAATCGTTTTTGACTATCCCGACGAATCGCAACGTAACATTGATAGTCTGCGCAAAACGCGGCAACCTGTGGTTGGTACGCAAGAAGTTGCACAAGAAATAGATTTTATGAAACAATCTGTTTGTGAAAAATTGCCCAATGGCGACAAAGTATATCGCCTAAAATTCAACTGCGATGCCATATTACAAGCAATTTTTTTCAAAGAACTACAAATCCCGACTGGGGCGGCTATGTATGTCATTTATCCACAAGCAAATTTAGCTCGAAGATTTGACATAGTAGAAAAAGGTAATTTTGAGCGCAAGCAATTATCGGGAGAATACACTCCAAGTATCATTATTGAATACGTGCAGCCGCGAAAAGTGAAATTGAAACCTAAAATAATTACACGGTATATAGATTTACTATATGCTGATAAAAATCTTGAAAAAGATGCCGAGAAGAGCAATCATTTGGTTGCAACCCAAACGTCAAATGTTCGTTGGGCGATTATAGCAGTTTTCCCATGACTAATGCCCTGAAAGATTTGTTAGGCACTTCGGTAGTGAAATTACAGATATATCGCCCTAGTGGATGTACTGCGACAACTTTACTGGATTGGGGGAGCTACGGGTGCTTTTATCAATAATACCGACAAGCGATTGCTGATACTAACAGCTAATCATGTATTAGAAGATTGTTATGAAGCAGGTTCTACTACTAACCCCGTTAAATTAAGAATCAGGTTTAATTATGAACAAAATGCTTGTAGCGATGGAAGTGGTGTTGCTATATGGTCCGATTACCCACCTGGTACAGGCATAAGCACGGCCATGGACGCTTTTTTGTTAGCCCGCAACCCCGATACTGACATGGCATTATTAGAAATAACGTCCTTGCCCACAGGGCTTTTCTGACCTATATGCAGCAAGTTTCGATAATTGGTATAACTTACCCGATAAAGGATTTTCTATTCACCACCCACTGGGGCAGCATAAACGTTTTTCGGTACAAGACAATGAGATAAATACGTCACCTACCGACATTGCAGATGGTATCATAGCTTGCAACCCTACTGGGCTATTGTTCCACCATGGCTGCCATAGAGAGTAGCCCCACCACCAATAACCCTGACGGTGCATATTTTGCCGTCGATTATGAGGTAGGTGCGCCCACGGGTGCTTCGTCGGGTTCGCCCTACTTCGATACATACGGCTCTATCATAGGGCAACTCAATGGTGGCAATGCAATCTGTGACGTAGGAGAAGATTATGTAAGTTTTTACGGTCGCTTGTGGTATGCTTGGGATCATGCCTACGATTTTAATACCAATGGAACGATTGAGGTAGGAGAAGCGCTTCGAAGCACCCTCCAACCGCACTTAGACCCACACTTAATAACCGATGGCTTTGTGCCTATGCGCTTGCACGGCTACGATTTGGCAATGTATGACGACTTGACTGATGATAATGCCTTAGAACCAAACCTCACAACCACCAATTTTTTTAACAGCCCCGACATTATCAATTGTATTGGAACTACGACTGCTGCATGTTGGGATGATGAATTCGCTTCTGAATAAGGAGAAAATACCTTAAAAATTACCGTTCAAAATAATTCAACTAATTACTATCCAATATCGGGAGCAGCAGTCAATGCTTATTGGACAATAGCCAGCACAGGCGAGATGTGGCCCGACCATTGGCGAGCTTTAGACGAAACGGACGATTGTATCAGGGGTAGCTATATAGGTTCGGTCGAAGTGCCAACAAATTTAGCACCAGGTGATTATACCTCCATAGAACTGCCTTGGACAGCACCCGACTATGCCGATATATTACCTTGCTTAGACGACCCCGAAGAAGGCTCATTTGAGGAACCATTGGGCGACAATTACCAAATTTGTTACTTAGCCCGACTGATAGACGACAATGACCCCATTATTGGCGAAAAAGACGGAACAATGCTAAACAATGTGCGCAACAGCAACAATATTGTCACACAAAATAGTTTTTTGCTCTATGTAGATGGTTGGGAAATGCCGCCATTAAGCCCCGAACCCATAGCACCTGTATTGATGTTGGTCGAGAATAACAACGATTTTTTGACCAATTTAGACATCAAAATAGATAAAATATCGCCAGAAGCGGTAGGCGATTTGGGCGATTATGTGTATTTAGAGGTAATATTGAGCCAAGACCTTTGGGACAGGTGGGCAGCGGCGGGCTTTGAGGGCGAAGGTGTGGCTATTATTGACGACCAAAAAGTAAGGGTGTTGAACTTAGAAACGGCTAAGTTGCTCAATATCCCTTTGAGGCAAATGAGTTTTTTACGCTTGGGTTAAAAGCTACGGCTGTCTATGCAACAGGTGGTAAAAAGCCCTCGGAAAACCTGCCGCTCGAATATCGTTTTAACGTAACACACGAAGCCAGCGACCCTACCCAAGAAATCAATTCGCCCAGCCCTTGCAATTTTAGGTTCAAAGGCATAGAACAACTGCATGAAGTAAGCCACCTAAGCAAGCCGACAATTATCTGCCACCCTAATCCTACCCAAAAACAATTGTATATCGAAGTAAAACTACCTAATACGAACACTATAACCCTTGCATTATTTGACATTCAAGGGCGAAAAATAGCCGATATTGTTTTAAACGACCAACAAGATATGGGCAAACATCAGTATAGCTATGATATGACAGACCTACCAAAAGGCATATACATTTGTCGCCTACAAACCAATGAGTATTCCGAAAGCCAAAAGATAATAAAATTGGAATAAAACAAACCACCGCCAACAATACACAGCCGTCCATAACCCGCATCAGTGGCGCGGGGCGAAATTCGGGCGAATCTCCCGCGCGAAGGCATACGGCGGCTGTGCGGACGATACCACTATTCTGCGCTTGTTTATTTGTTTCGCTTCGGATAAACCCTAAATAGCTATTGTTTGTTCATGAATAGGGTGGCTGAACTTAGCCCATATCGATATTCTTGTTCGCCCACCAAAAATACCGCCAACCAATATAACCCGTAAAGGGAAATCCAACGTCCAAAATTATACTATGACCACATTCAAAGGTTTTTCAAAACTGCCCGCCCCTTATAACGAGGCCTGTTTATGCCTACGAGCCAGGGTCGGCAGCCCGCGCTGCCTTGCAGCAAACCCTCGCCGAACTCAAAGCATACGAAGCCGATTTGCCTATGATTATCGGGGGCAAAGAAGTGCGTACCCAACAGCGTGTAGCGATACACCCGCCTCACGAACTTGCCCATACCTTGGGGTATTTTTACAAAGGCGATGCCACGCACGTACAACAAGCCATTGATGCTGCCTTAGCCGCCAAAGAACAATGGGAAAATTTGGCATGGGAGCATCGAGCTGCTATTTTCCTAAAAGCCGCTGAACTAATCAGCGGCAAATATCGCTATCGAATCAATGCCGCTACTATGTTAGGGCAATCGAAAAACGCCTACCAAGCCGAAATTGATGCCGTATGCGAGCTTGCCGACTTTCTGCGATTCAACGTGCAATATATGTCCGAAATATACGGCGGGCAGCCCGATTCTGCCAAAGGCATCTGGAACCGCCTCGAATACCGTCCCTTAGAAGGTTTTGTGCTTGCTATCACGCCGTTCAATTTTACAGCTATTGCAGGCAACCTACCCTCAGCCCCCGCTATGATGGGCAATGTAGTGGTGTGGAAACCCGCCGAAACACAAATCTATTCCGCCCATATTATTATGGATATTTTCCGCGAAGCAGGTTTGCCCGATGGCGTTATCAACCTCATTCATTGCGACGGACCTACAACAGGCAATGTCGTATTTGCACACCCTGATTTTGCGGGTATCCATTTTACGGGTTCTACAGGCACTTTTAATTTTATGTGGAACACGATAGGAGCTAATATTGCCAATTATCGTAGCTATCCGCGCATTGTGGGCGAAACAGGCGGTAAAGATTTTGTACTTGCCCATCCGTCAGCCGACCCTACCGTCGTAGCTGTAGGTTTGGCACGAGGCGCATTTGAATATCAAGGGCAAAAATGTTCGGCGGCATCGCGAGCTTATATCCCACAAAGTTTGTGGGCAGCGGTCAAAGAGCAGTTATGCGCCGATTTAGCCTCTTTTAATATGGGCATAACCGACGATTTTGGCAATTTTATCAATGCAGTTATAGACGAAAAATCGTTCGACAGCATTACGCGCTATATCGCCGCTGCTCATAATGACCCCCAAGTGCGCATCATAGCGGGCGGTACTTACGATAAAAGCAAAGGTTATTTTATAGCTCCTACTGTTATCGAAACGAGCAACCCTCGCTATGTGACGATGTGCGACGAGCTATTCGGTCCCGTACTCACCATTTATGTATATCCCGACGAGCAGTTTGACGAAACAGTAGAATTGGTCAATACTACGTCTCCCTACGCGCTCACGGGTGCGCTATTTGCCCGCGACCGTTATGTCATAGACCGCGTCGCCTACGCGCTGCGCCATGCTGCGGGCAATTTTTATATCAACGACAAACCCACAGGTGCTGTTGTCAATCAGCAGCCTTTTGGGGGCGGTAGGGCATCGGGCACTAACGACAAAGCGGGTTCGTACCTCAATCTCGTCCGTTGGGTATCGGCGAGGTCGGTCAAAGAAACCTTTGTGCCGCCGACCGATTATCGCTATCCATTTTTGGCAAAATAACTGCCGCACTCCTGCGCTAAATCGGAGGTGTGCGGTGTTTGCTGGTTCCGAATTTCTGCCTATTTTTGTTCTTTTGTATGTTTCGTTTCGAGCAACCCGCCTATATCTATATCGTTTTGCTATGGATAGCCATAGCCGTGGCGGGCTATTATCTATTGCACCGCCGCCGCCAAGAGATATGGGCAAGTGTGGGGCAATTGGCAATTGATTCAACGCCTATTGCCCGATTTTTCTGAACAACGCCAACGCCTACGCTATGTGCTGTGGGCGGCGGCATTGGTGTGTATAGGTTTGGCTTGACCAAATCCGCAATTGGGCACACCAACCGAAAAAGTGACGCGCAAGGGCATTGATGTAGTAGTGGCATTACACGTATCTAACAGCATGTTGGCAGAAGACTTAGCCCCCAACCGCTTAGAGCGCGGCAAGCAAGCCATTGCCAAAATGATAGATAGCATGAAAGACGACCGCTTGGGTTTGGTTGTGTTTGCGGGTAGTGCGTATCTGCAAATGCCCTTGTCGAGCGACTATAGTGCCGCCAAAATGATGCTGCAAACCATCAATACCGACCTAATGCCAACCCAAGGCACAGCCATTGGCGAAGCCATAGATGTTGCCCTGCAAGCCTTTGATACCGATAGCGGTGCGGCTACTACCCAAGCAAGCGAGCAACTCAAAAACAAAGCCATCGTTATTTTGTCTGACGGCGAAGACCACGAAGAAGGGTCTGACATAATGGCGCGAAAAGCCAACGAAGCCCACGTTGCAATTTATACCGTAGGAGTGGGTATGGAGCAAGGCGGAAAAATACCCGTTGTTGCTAACGGGCGGTGCGTCGATTTTAAGCGCGACGACAACGGCAACGAAGTAGTATCGAAATTGGACGAAAATGCCTTGCGCGATATAACCCAAATTGGGCAAGGTAGCTATTTCAGCTTGGCAGCAGGCAGCAGCACAGAGATAGACCGACTATTGGCAGCATTAGCCCAGTTCGAAAAACGCGAGATAGACGACCACGTTTTTACCGACTATGCCGACCAATTTCAATATTTTATAGCCCTTGCTTTGCTGCTGGTAATAGCCGAACTAATGCTGCCTACCATAAGGGTAAAAACGTAGCATTTTCAATTTTGAAAAACGGGTAATCTCGCGCTATTGCCGTTTGTTGTGGGGGGCTTGAACCCGAGGGGTAAATGAGAACCACGCTAAACGCATTGCAATAGTACAAAAGGAATTTGAAACCTATAAAACTAATCAAAATGACTAACCTAATCCATGTTTTTTACAATTTTCTAAATCAAATAGAAATTGCAAAATCGGATTGTCGAACTACTGCTTTTCATTTGTGGAAAACAGATTTTACTGCTATTCACGGCTTTTTAGATAGCCAAAGGAAGTTAGATATTAGCGGATTGTATGCAACTTATCAAATAGATTGTAGCAATCAAGATGATATTTTCAAGTTAGTTTTTTGTTTGGAAACTTACTATACTATCGTCTTGCGTTTATTGGCGTTTAAAGCCGTTTTTAGGGAAGAAGAAATTACTAAACGAATTTTTGAAAAAGATTATTTTTTACAAAAAGGTATACAAAACTATACTTGTAAGGCTTATTTTAATTGGTTTTTAGACATAGAAAACATTGAGAATGAATTAAACGAAATAGGAATTGATGAATATTTAGAAAATTCGGAAACAGATTTTATTAAAGAAATTTTTGAGGAAGTTTTGCCTTCGCCTGTGCGGCACGCAATGGGCGAATTTTATACACCTGATTGGTTGGCAAACTTCACGATACAAACCGTCACAGAGAATGATAAATTTGCACACCAAAAAACATATCTTGACCCTGCTTGCGGTTCGGGTACTTTTTATTTTTTAATGTCATCAAACAGTTTCAGCAAAAGTCTGATAATCAGATATTTAAACAAGTTTTTGGAATTGATTTGAACCCTGTTTCTGTCTTGGCAGGCAAGACCAATTACTTGATTTTATATGCTAAATATTTTGAATTTTCAGAAAGTACGCCTTTGCAAATTCCTATTTTTTATGCTGATGCAATACAAGCAAAATTTGAAACAAGTAATATGTTTTCGGAGCCAAACCTTCAAAGTTTTGAAAACCTTGAAGATTTAAAAAGAGTTGATTATTTGGTAGGGAATCCGCCTTGGGTAAATTGGGAATATTTACCTACAGATTACAAATTACGTACTGCTCACTTATGGCAATACTACAATTTGTTTGCGGTCAAAGGTTTAGAGGCCAGTTTTATTAAAGAAGATATTTCTGTTTTGCTTACTTACATTGCCTTAGACAAATATTTGAAAGGTGATGGCAAGTTGGGTTTTGTAGTTAAAGAAACTTTGTTTAAGTCTATCAAACAAGGCGAAGGTTTCCGAAAATTTAAAATCTTTCCTACCAATACACTTTTAAATCCTTACCGAGTTGATGATTTAACTTTATTTAAACCTTTCAAAGAAGCAGTAAATAGAACTGCTTTGCTTTTTATTCAGAAAGGCGAGGCTGTGCAGTACCCAACAAATTACATAGTTTGGCAGCCTTTAAATGGAAAACGAACTTTTGAAAATAGTTTTGATATAAAAGAATTGTCTAAATATTTTGAGTTTGTAGCCAAAAGCACAACCTTCTGATTCCCAAAAGCTCAATTCTGGATGGATAACTGTGGAAAACGAAAAATTAGATAAAACTAATTTAATTCTTGGAAAATCTGCTTATTTAGCTCGTACAGGCACATTTACAGGTGGGGCAAATGGTATTTTTTGGCTCAATATTTTAGAAAAACATAATAATTTACTTACTATTCAAAATATCACAGAAAGAGCAAAAAATAAAATGAAAATCATAAAAACAGACTTAGAATCTGATTTTATTTTTCCCTTTTTGACGGGCAATGATTTAGAATTTTGGCAATATTCCTACTCAAAATATACACTTTGCCCGCACACCATAGAAAGCAAAATGTACCCAATAGATACAAAAACCTTAGAAAAGTACCCTAAAACTTTACAATATCTTGAAGATTTTAAAACAGAATTGCAAGACCGCAAGGGTTTTACAACTTTTGATAAACATATTCAATTAGCCAATTATTACGCCATTCAACGCATTGGTGATTACACTTTTGCACCTTACAAAGTGGCTTGGCGGTATATTTGCAAAGAATTTCGTCCTGCGGTAATTGAATATGCAGACGATAAATATGTAGGTAAGAAAAATATCATTCCTAATGAAAAAATTATCTTTGTAGGCTTGCACGACAGGCAAGAGGCTTATTATCTATGTGGTTTGTTGAGTAGTACCCTTTATCGTCAAACCATAGAAAATTATATGATTGGTACGCAAATAACGCCTTCTATTATCAGTCGTCTGAATTTGCCCAAATTTGATAAAAGCAATGAAATTCACTTGAAAATCAGTGAGTTATGCCAAAGTGGGCATTTTGCAGAAAATAAACAAGTTTTTGTTTGTGAAATTGATGTAATAGTAGAAAATCTGCTTACTCAAATTACACATAAAGCCACGCTTTCCCCGCCTTAATCTCTGTTTCTTGTGGAATAGCATTATTCGCAATACATTGAATATCAGAGCTTCCATATTTATCAAACATTGCTTGGGCTTCCGTTTGTGTATAGAAATTCATATCAAAACGAATGGCTATAAGTTTCACTAAACCCAATTTATGTAACTGTAGCCCTGCTTTGTAAATGCTTTTGAGTTGCACAAAACAATCAAATTCAGAAAGCATTTTATCAATCGTATCTTTTTTATTTTCTGAAAAACCTACGCCATCAACCAAACCCCAATGTTGTTTTTGTGTGTTGCATTTTTGATTAGATTTCATCAAATCTCGTTTCACTTGCACGGTTTCATCACTTTTGTTTACACCATACTGACCAGGGTCTGAGGTATGAATTAAACCCTGTAAAAAAGCCAAAGGTTTATGCAAGTGTGTTTCTACAATCAAATCAAAACTGTATGTTTTGCCTTTCTGTTTTTGGATAATTTCAAAAGTGTCAATATCTACATTAGGGTCATTGGACGACATTGGATTTAAGTGTCTATCGGAAGGCACAAAAGAAACACCTAATTGATGCAATAAATTGGCTACTTTGTGTTCCGCACCGTGTCCCCTACGTTTTGCTTCTGCTTGTTGTATTTCTTTAGGCAAAATCAATTTGTCTATGATTGTTTCTATTTCACTTTGTTGTAATTTTTTAAATAGTTCTAAAATATCTAACAACTGCCTATCTATCAAATACTTTGTTATAATTTCAATAGATGTTTTTGCTAAATTTTGGTCTTTTCCTGTTATCAAGTTTTTGAAATAAGACAAAGGGTGCTTGTCTAATTCATACAAAGGCTTACCCAAAATATTCGTGCTATCAGTAGGTAAGTATTTAGTTTTTGCAAACAAATAACTCAATTCCAAATACATTCGTTTGTCTGAAATACCTACGAAAGTTCGTAAAAAATCTATCGTATCAGGATTTTTGAAGATAATTTGGCTAATGTACAGTTCTTGCTTTTGGGTAGGCAAGTTTTGTAAAATTTGCATTAGCAAAGGAATATCCAAATCTTTATCAACCACGCCAAAAATAGGAATTTCATCTTGGTTCGCCACGTGAAACCAAAATTCATTCTGAACAGACTGTAAGTTGGTGCATAGTTGGTTTTTTTTTGCAAAATTTGGGGGTTCGTTTTGAATTTGCAACGGTTTTGTAAAATGACATACAACGCCCAGCACAGCCAACGTATAGGTATTGACAGAACCTACAATGGGCATATTGAGAAAGCAAAGCATGATGTAACATTGGGCGTATGGCAAAAAATTGCAGAAGCACTCTACACAAATGCTTTTCCGTTGCGCGAACTGGCTAAGGTACTATATTTAGAGGACTATCGATTGTTTTTGCTCCCAACTGGGAGAAAGTCCAAAATAATTTTTATATGATTGGCTAAAACTACTGATGGAGGCATAGCCAACCATTAAGGAAATGGATTGTACGGAATGGGTCGTATTTTGGAGCAGATACCGCGCTTTGACCATTCTATTTTCTTGTAAAAACTCAAAAATAGTTTGCCCGATGGCATCTTTAAATCTCTTTTTCAGATAACATTGATTAGTGCCAACATGGTTAGCTACCATTGGTATGGTAATGTTTTTCTCTAAATTGCTCAGAATATAATCTTTCGCGCTTTGTATCTTTTCTGATTCGAGGGGTTGTTGGCTCAGGAACGTACAGTTGTCGCAATGCAATTGGGAGTGGCTACCTTTTTGCATTTGAAAAAGCAAATGAAGAACAATACTTTCTAAGTAAATTTTTCGGGCAATACCCTGGCATCTGCAATGTATCAATTCATATAGTTTTGATTGCGAATTGCAGCATATATTTTGTTTTTTTATGTGATGACGATAAGACTGCCCGTATTTTTCAAAATAATTTTTGGCTATTTTTATTTCGACTTTATTTAAAGTGTTGGAGAAGTCGAACAAGCAATCTTCGCTCAACAGCGTATACGATATATAGATATGCGAATAATCTTGTGTTGTTGTGCAAGCCGTTTCAAGGATGTCGGCATTATTGCTTGTATGGACAAAAATAAATTCGTTGATTTGTTCCATTAATAGAGGCAATATTTTTGTTTATGATTAGTTATTGCTGCGATATACAAAATGCCTACGGTCACAGTTTTTAAGCCTGTGCGGGTAGGCATTGGTTTTGTATTATTGGGTAGAGGTAAGTATTTAGGGTATGGAATAACGGGTTATGTCTATCCAATAATGCCCGACATCGTTGCCTATTCGATTAGAAATAGCTGTTATTGCGGGAGTGCCCCAGCAAGGGTAAATAGTTACATCAGAAGAACATTAGAAATGGTTCTATCTCGGTCTAATTGGCACTTACTTTTTCGGCTTTTACTTTTTCGGCAATAGCTTGTAGCGAGGCTATTGTTTCGGATTTGGGGCGTTCGAGTGGCAAGCCCAAGGCGCGGCTCCATATCAACCAAGCCAATACGCCCAAAGCCCTTGATACGCCGAACAAAACGGTATAGAACGTAAATTCGCCCATGCCGTAGTGTAGCAAGGTAGCACCTGAGTGGGCATCTACGTTGGGGAATGGATTTTTGATATTGCCTTTTTCGCCCAAAATCTTGGGGGCTGTTTCATATACTTTCCAGATAACATTAACAAATTCGTCGTCGGAGAAGTGTTTTTGGCAAAATTCCATTTGTGCTTTAAAACGCGGGTCGGTTTGGCGCAATACGGCGTGTCCGTAGCCGGGCACTACTCGTTTTTGGGCAAGGGTTTCGCGGATATAATCTGCAATTTGCTCGGTAGTAGGCGTATTAGTATCTAATTTTTCAGCATTTCGCGGGCCCATTTCACTACTTCTTGGTTAGCTAAGCCGTGTAAGGGGCCTGCGAGGGCGTTCATGGCGGCGGCAAACGATTGGTAGGCATCAGCCAGCGTAGAACCGACCAAAATACAAGTATGCGCCGATGCGTTGCCGCCTTCGTGGTCGGCGTGCAGGGTTAGGTATAGGCGTATGAGGCTTTTGAAGTCGTCAGATTCGTAGCCCAGCATTTGGGCAAAATTAGCCGCCCAATCTAAATTGGGGTCGGGGGCTATATGTTGGCTTTGGTGAAAACTGCGTCGGTAGATATATGCAGCCAAACGCGGTAGTTTGGCTATGAGGTTCATAGCGTCTTCGTAGGTAGCGTCCCAATATTGGTCTTTGGGCATACCTTCGGCATAGCGGCGGGCAAATACCGAATCGGTTTGGAGTGCCATGATAGCTATCGAAAACTGCGTCATGGGGTGCGTATCGATGGGTAGTGTTTCTATGACATCGAATACATGTGCGGGAATTTCGCTGCGGCTTGCCCACTCACGGCTTAGGTCGTTTACTTCTTGTTCGGTGGGTATTTCGTCTAACAACATCAGCAAAAACAAGCCTTCGGGCAGGGGTTCGTCACAGTTGGGAGCTTTGGGCGGCAGCTGGCGCAGTTCGGGTATAGAATAGCCCCTAAATCGGATACCTTCTTGGGCATCTAACAACGATGTTTCGGTAAGTAGGCTTGTAATATCGCGCATACCGCCGGCTACTTGGCTTACGGTGACGGTATCTACGACAACATCGCCGTAGGTTTTTACCAATTCTTTGTATTGCTGAAATACGCTTGCCGCCTTAGCAGCAAATTTGGCTTTTAGGTAGGACATAATAAATTTAATTAACTTATTTGGGCAACACCGAGTAGGAAAGGGCGAGGTAGCGATAAACGATATGTGCCCTAATTATAACAACAAATATCGTGGCTAATGGTTCGGTATTTGGTGTAGGGGTAGTGTTTAGATGATAAAAATGTAGCAACTATTTAGGCAATAGACAAAATTGATATTTGCATAGATAATTGCAATTATTTTTCGCAGCTATTTAGGGTATAGGTTTTGGGTAGGAAACACCTATCCGATAATGCCCGACATCGTTGCATATTTGCTTCCAACAAGGGTATGCGATAGGCGAGAATACTTGCCACTATACCCACAAAGGTAAGCGAAAATACGCTGACTGCGAAAATATTAAATGGTATTTTTGACCCCAAGACGTGCTATTGCTCAAAATTTTACGTTTATATTATACTCCTTTGCAGACAAGAGGTTAAAAAGCGTTATTTTTATGCCCAAACCGTATGTATACGGCTTATTTGTACTATATTTGCTCCTTGTGAGCAGCACATACTAACAGCCGAGCGGCTAATTTTTTCTTATCTCAATAGCTATTGCAGCCACAATAAAGACAGTTCATTGTGCGTTTTTGCCATCTGAACTATCGGGTTAAGCATAAAATTTAGCCGAAATATACCTATTTCGCAACTATTTAGCCTTGTAAGGGAACTAATCGAATATGCACGATGTCAGGCAGTATTAGATAAGTATTGCTCATTACCCCATACCCAGAACCCTATACCCTAAATAGTTACCCTATTTCTCTAAAATATCATCTATCCATACCTAAAAATGCGGAAACTAAGTACTACGGGCATCTTGTTTGGGACAGCCCTTTTTACCCATGGCTTTATTGTCACTGTCGTTCAGAAGAAGCGGCAATAATGATTTTGAAGTTGCCAAAAATCTCGACATTTTTGCCTCTATCTTTCGAGAGCTAAATGCCTATTACGTAGACGACCTCAAAACCGAAAAACTCGTCCAGACGGGCATCAATGCTATGCTCAACTCGCTTGATCCCTATACGACGTATATCGACGAAGAAGAAATGGACGGCTATCGCCTGCAAACTACCGGCAAATATGGCGGCATAGGCGCACTCATACGCACCAGCGGCGAAAAAGACGAACGCTATGTCATCATTGCCGAACCCTACGAAGACTCGCCCGCCCAACGCAGCGGACTATTGGCGGGCGATAAAATTGTGTCGATAGAAGGCAAACCGATGAAAAATAAAAATACGGACGACGTGAGCAAAATGCTCAAAGGAACGCCCGGCACCGAAGTGCGCATCACAATAGAACGCCCAGGCGAAGCCGAACCCATCGAAAAAACCATACGCCGCGAAGAAATAAAACTCAAAAGCGTGCCCTACTATGGCATGTTGCCCGACGGAAAAACCGGATATATCCGCTTTACCAATTTTACCGAAAATTGCAGCCAAGCCGTAGAAGCCGCGCTAATCGACCTGCGCGACAAACAAAAAGCCAAATCTATCGTATTAGACCTGCGCGACAACCCAGGCGGCTTGCTCAACGAAGCAGTAGCAGTAGCCAATATTTTTGTCAACCAAGGGCAAGAAATAGTCAGCACACGCGGACGCGCCTCCGATATCGAATCGAAAAGCTATAAAGCAAACGACACGCCTACCGACTTGCAAATACCCTTAGCCGTATTGGTAGACAATGGCTCGGCTTCGGCATCAGAAATTGTGGCGGGAACTATACAAGACCTCGACCGAGGGGTAGTGGTGGGCGAGCGTAGCTATGGAAAAGGATTGGTGCAAACGACCAAAAATATAGGATTTAATTCAAAACTCAAAATTACAACTGCCAAATACTACCTGCCAAGCGGACGCTGCATACAAGCCATCGATTATGCCGACCTAAAAAATGACCATAAAAAATTGCCCGATTCGCTACATACCGCTTTCAAAACCAAGGGCGGACGCACCGTATATGATACAGGAGGCATAAAACCCGATTCGGAAGTAGAAAAACCCTACTTGGGCAATATTACCGTAGCCTTAGCAACCAAAAACCATCTGTTCGACTACGCCACGCAATACCGCATCAAACACCCCACTATCCCAACGCCTGATAAGTTCGAATTGACCGAAGCCGATTATGCCGACTTCCTCCAATTTCTGAAAGGGAAAAACTATGACTATACCACCGAAAGCGAGGCATTGCTCAAACAATTAGAAGAAAATGCCGACAAAGAGCAGTATGCCGAAGCCCTGAAAACAGAAATTGCCGACTTAGAAGCCAAAATGAAATCGGATAAAAGCAACGATTTGACCAAATTTAAGGCTGAAATCAAACATATGCTCGAAATCGAAACCGTATCGCGATACTATTGGCAACGTGGGCAAATCCAAGAATCTATCGAAGGCGACCCCGACGTAAGCAAAGCCGTCGAAATACTAAACCAAGCAGCCAATTACCAAAATATCTTGAACGTAAAAAAATAATCGCTCAAAAATAGCCGCATAAAGCCAAGCCAATTCCAAATAGTATCCAATCCATTTGCCAATTACCTCCTATAAATATGACCAACCGACATATAGTTCCGCTGCTTGCAGTGCTTGCTTTCGGAGCCTTATTATTTGCCGCCTCTACTACGCCGGGCGGCAATGACAAGGGCAGTAATTATTTTGCCCTACTCAAAAACATCAATTTATTTGCCGACCTCTACCGCGAAGTCAATCGCTCGTATGTCGATAATGTCGAACCCGCGCAATTGATGCGCACAGGTATCGATTCGATGCTCAAATCGCTCGACCCCTATACAAACTATATCACCGAATCACAGATTGAGAATGCCCGCTTGCAGCAAGACGAATCCAACGCCGATATTGGAGTAGAGCTAAACAAAATGGGCGATTATGTAGTGGTGCAAGACGTGTACGAAGACCTACCCGCCTACAAAGCGGGCATCAAGCAAGGCGACAAGATTATAGCAGTAAATGGTATGCCCGCCAAGGGAAGGGCAATAGACGACGTAAAACAAATTTTGCGTGGGCAGCCCAATTCCGAAGTCAAAATTACGGTATTGCGCAATGGTGCCGAGCAAATCCTTAGTGCGCAACGCGACCGCGCCGAACCCAAAAGCGTACCTTATTCGGGAATGCTCGACGACGGCAAGACAGGGTATGTCAAACTGAACATCTTTACGCAAGGCTGCGCAATGGAAGTACAAAAAGCCATCGTGTCGCTACAAGACAAAGGTATGACCCAATTGATATTTGACCTACGGCACAACGGCGGCGGCTTGCTCAAAGAAGCCATTGATATCGTTAACCTGTTTGTGCCCAAAGACCAATTGGTCGTAAGCACCAAGGGGCGAGACGAAGAATGGAACAAAGAATACAAAACCCTCAAAGATGCCTTAGTGCCCGATTTGCCCGTTGCGGTATTGATAGACGGACGCTCGGCATCGGCATCAGAGATTGTGTCGGGCACAATCCAAGATTTAGACCGAGGAATAGTCATCGGGCAGCGCAGCTTTGGTAAAGGCTTGGTACAACAAACCAAACAAATAGGATATAATGCGCAATTAAAGCTGACCGTAGCCAAATATTATACGCCCAGTGGCAGATGCGTGCAGGCGATAGATTATTACGGCACGTATAAGGACGGCGCAACAGCAGTACCCGACTCGCTGCGCAAAACCTTCAAAACCCGCAACGGCAGACCCGTTTATGATGGTAGCGGTGTAGAACCCGACGTAGCTATCGATAAAAAAGCCGATGTCAATGTAGTTAAAACATTGCAAGACAATTTGTTATTGTTCGACTATGCTACGCATTATTACCACAAAAATCCACAAATTGCCGCCGCCCAAGCGTTTGAGTTCGGCGATACCGATTTTGAGGACTTTGTGCGATTTTTGGGCGATAAAAACTATAAATACGACACCCAAACCGAGTCTACGCTCGAAAAAATACGCAAAGCCGCCGAACGCGAAAAATATGAGCAGGCTATTAGCGGAAGCCTTAGCCAGTTGGACAGCCGTATCAAACAAGAAAAACAAAAAGACCTATACCGCCACAAAGATGAGCTAAAACGCTTGCTCAAGCAGGAAATCATCGGGCGTTACTATTTCCAAAAGGGTAGGGTAGAGGCAGGGCTAAAAACCGACCCCAACGTACAAAAATCCTTAGCTATATTTGCCGATAAAGCCGAATATGCCAAGATTTTGGGCAGCAAATAACCCCGCACGCGGGCTATGCCATTATAAACCCAACCGCCCATTGGTGCTACTACTAAGTGCATCAATGGGCGGTTGGGCTTTTGTCGTTCAGCATTTTCCGAAATATGCTCAGAATACAGCACGGTCTAATATATCCTTAAAACGGTTTGGGGCAAATCGGATATTTCCAGCTTACGACATTTTAAATTAATTCTGTGTAACTATTTAGCCTTATAGGGAGAACTAATCGAATATGCTATGGTTTCGGGCATTATTAGATGGGTATTGCCCATTACCCCATACCCAAAACCCTATACCCTAAATAGTTACCATTGATTTTATTATTCGCTCGAATAAAAAAAAACAGCAGAAATTTTTTTTAGTTCGGTATCCTACCTATATTTGCTGTCGATTTCAAAGTTCGGATACCGAATTATTTTTTTTCATGACAAAAAAATCGATTTTAGGTCTTTTCCAAAAATTTGGCTTGGCGGGCTTCGCTTTTTTCTGCTGAAAGGGTTAGTATGGCTCGCAATTGGCGGAGCAGCTCTGCTTGGCATCACTTCTAAAAATAAATTATCTATGCAAACCAAAGTTTCGGTTTATGACACTTACGTCCCCAAAAAGCAGGGCGGCGTGATTGCACTTCGACATCCTTGTAGATAGCAACGAAAAAGATTTGGAAAAAATCTATGGCTATGGCAGAGAATACCTCTTGTCGAAAGGGCAGGAGGGGCAGCCACTCACAGCAAAGGAATGTAGGTTTTGCCATGTCGAAAATGCCAAGGGCGCGATGGAAGACTCTATCCAGGCAAAAGGCTACTACATCATCGAAATGGAGGGGTGCAACTAATTTTTTGCCGAAAATAAACAACCTGAATGACCATACGGGATATTAGGCTTGCGCTCTGCTGTCCCGTTGTTGTTTTGCGCCTATGAACAAAAGCGTTTTCGACCCACAGTCCCAAATCGATAATTCCGATTTTAAGATTGTTGCCTCTCTCGAACGGTTGAGCGAGTGTTTCCGCGCATTGCTTTGGGAAAAAGCTAAGGTGTTGGGTGTCAGCCCAATACAAATACAAATTCTAATTTTTATCCATTTCCATAGCGGCGAAAAATGTAAGGTTGGCTACCTCGCCCAAGAGTTTTTGCTGACCAAAGCCACTGTTAGCGAGGCGGTGAAATTGCTCGAACAAAAGGGGTTTATCGAGCGGCAGACCGAAAAAACGGATAGGCGAAGCCATACCCTACACCTGACCGAAGCGGGCAAAGGGGCAGTTGTCCAAATCGCTGATTTTGCAAACCCAATGCTCGCCAGCCTCGCTAAAATTCCTTTTACTGAAAAAGGCGTTTTACTCGAACAACTGCTCAGCATAGTGGGTCAGTTGCAAGAGGTGGGCATTATTTCTATCCAAAGAATGTGTTTTGCGTGTCGTTTTTATCAGAGAAATGAAATGGATCATTTTTGCCATTTCATCGATAAACCCTTGAAAAACAGCGAATTGAGGTTGGATTGTGCAGAATTTGAAGCACGCTATGGCTAAAACTTCATGTTCTGAATCCTTACGGCATTCAGGATAGCCAAGAGTGCTACTCCTACATCGGCGAAAACGGCTTCCCACATGGTTGCCAAACCTCCTGCGCCCAATACCAGCACTAATGCTTTTACTGCAAAGGCTAAGATGATATTTTGCAGTACTATATTTTTAGTCGCTTTCCCAATTTTTATAGCCGTTGCAATTTTTGCGGGTTGGTCGTCCTGAATCACTACATCGGCGGTTTCGATAGCCGCGTCGCTGCCCATTGCGCCCATTGCGATACCCACATCGCTCAATGCCAAAACAGGAGCGTCGTTGATGCCATCGCCTACAAAAGCGACAATTTTAGTGGGGTCTTGCTTCAATGCCTCTACTTTTTCTACCTTGTTTTCGGGCAATAAATCGCCAAAGGCAGTGTCGATACCCAATGACTGAGCGACTTTTTGGGTGATTGAATCTTTATCACCACTGAGCATCACGGCTTGCGTCACTCCGTTTTTGTGCATAGCTTTGATAGCTTCGGAGGCATCTGCCTTGATTTCGTCGGCGATGAGTACATAGCCAACATATTGCCCGTCAATAGCAATAACGACAATTGTTTCGACGATAGCATCAATTTTTTTATCGTAGTCGATGTTTTCGCGCACCAAAAGTTTGGTATTGCCCACCAAAACCTGTTTTCCGCGAACCACGCCCTTCAAGCCGTGCCCCGCAATTTCTTCAATTTGGGCAGCTTCGCTATCGGAATTGGCATATTCGGTAATGGCTTTTGCGATGGGGTGAGTCGATTTACTTTCCATAGCAATCAAGATTTGCATCATTTCTTCTTTGGACAAATCGCCCTTTGGAGGTGCAACGAAGCAAATCTCTTGCACTTTGAAAACGCCCTTGGTCAGCGTGCCCGTTTTGTCCATCACAACGGTATTGACTTGGGTCATTAATTCCAAATAATTCGACCCTTTAAACAGAATACCGTTGCGGCTTGCCGCGCCTATGCCCCCGAAATAGCCCAGCGGAATAGAGATAACCAACGCACAAGGGCAGGAAATGACCAAAAATACCAAAGCGCGATACAACCAAGTGCTAAACACATAATCGGCGACCCAAAAATAGGGAATAATCACTAATGCCAATGCCAGAAAAAACACTATTGGCGTATAGATTTTGGCAAATTTGCGCATCATCAATTCTGTTTTGGCTTTTTTGGCTGTGGCATTTTGCACCAAATCAAAATACGCGCGAGCGAGCTATCGGCAAATTTTTTATTTACTTTTAACTCTATCACTTTATCTAAATTGAGCATACCCGCCAAAACTTGTTCGCCTTGGTATATCGTTTTGGGTTTGCTTTCGCCCGTCAGAGCGGCGGTATTAAAGCTGCTATTTTCGCTCAACATTTCGCCGTCTAAGGGCACTTTTTCGCCCGCTTTTATTTGGATAATATCGCCTATTTCGGCATTTTCGGGTTTTTCTTTGACAAAATTGCCTCCTCGCAGGACAAAAGCAGTATCGGGGCGCACATCGAGCAGAGCCTTAATATTGCCCTTTGCCCGATTGACCGCAGCACTTTGGAACAGCTCGCCAATGCTATAGAACAACATCACAGCAACGCCTTCGGGGTATTCGCCGAGCGCGAAAGCACCCATAGTGGCTACGCACATCAAGGTAAATTCGGTAAAAAAATCGCCTTTTTTCAAAGTCTCGAATGCCTCTCTGATAACGGGCAGCCCAACGGGAAAATAGGCAAGACCATACCAAGCCAAACGGATATATCCCTGAAAAAAGTCTTGTTTGATGTAATTATCCAATAAAATGCCAATAACTAACATCGCAAAACTAATCATGGCGGGCAAATATTGTTGCCATACCGCCTCGTGATTGTGGTTGTGTCCGTCCTCGTGGCTGTGTGAGCCGTCTCTCAAGGTGTTGGGGTTATTTGCGTGGGTATTGGTTTCTACTTCTGATGAGCAGCAACCCATTTTACACGGTGCGTTGTAGGTCCGGTTATGGCTTTTGCCTGTATTATTCATAAAGATAGTGTTGTTGATACTTATATTTGTTGATGGCTATGTCCCGCATTTTTTGATAGAATAAAAAAATCGGCGCACATTTTTACATTAAAACGAAAATCATATAAATAGAACACCACGAATGTGCGAATATTTTTTTATTCGTGCATTCGTGGCTAAAAAAATGTAAATTGGTATTGCGCAACTACTATATTTTTCTCGGCATTGCAGGGGTTCTGGCACATTTGCGTCTCTTTGAGCGAAGAAAAAATGCAAATGCGCCTTTACTTGTCTTGTCGTGTTTATTTGAGTTGTACGTTATTAGAACCAATCAGATACCCGTCGTGATAGACTTCGGCGGTATAAACGCCTTCGTCGAATGGGTTGTTTTGTTCCCAATACATACAATGGTTTTCTTTTTGGTTGCTGAACGAAAAGATTTCTTTTTTGGTATACTGCATCTCCTCGCCCGTTTGTGCATTGGTGAACACACCCGACCCAAGTGCTTGAATGGCTAAAATTTCGCCTTTCGGACTCATCATACGAAGCAAAATTTCTTTATTGCCCGGTTTAGCAACGGCATTGGGCAATATATCGAAGCAGATTTTGAGTTTCTGTACTCGCTTGTTATTGTCGGTGCTAACTTCTTTGCCGCTTTTGCGGGTTTTGATGCCCGTAGCGGTAATATTGGTAGCAATCATCACCGAGGCGCGATTGACTTGGCCGGTCAAAATTTCCTTTTGGGTGTTCAGTTCGTCGCGTTGGCGAGTAACATTTTCTTTTTCGGACGTAAGCGATGCTTTTTCGGTACTCAACCGCCCGATACTATCGGTTTGTTGGGCAATTGTTTGGGATTTGCTGGCTACGTCGCTTTTAAGTCCCGTATTTTCGCCCGTCAATTGTTGGTTGGCATAGCGCAATTGTGATATTTGTTGTTCATAGCCTTTGAGAGAGGTTTTTAGGTTTTCTATCATGGTTCTGGCAGCCGACAAATCGCCTTTAGAAGCATTGCTTTTGCTCAATAATTTTTGGATTTCGTTCTTTTTGGTTTCCAATTCTAACTGTATTTGAGCAAGGGTAGTGTCGGTAGCGGCTTTGTCTGTTTTTAGTGTTTCGAGGGCTTGCACGGCTGTGTCGTATTCGGCTTGCAACTGTGCTTTTTCGCCTTCTAAGGTAGTTACGGTTTCTTTGTTTGCTTTGCGCATCGACAAGTTGTTAAACAACAAAATACCGTTGATAAGCAGTAAAATGCCGATTAATGCCAAGTAAATCGGCTTTTTAGAGTTGCCTTCGCTGGGGGTGTTATAATAATTTTCGCTCATAGCGGTAAAAATGGTGAAGTATTAAGAATTAATGGGTAAAAGTAAGGTCTTTTTGTGAGATGTGCATAACATAGCGGTAAATAATGAAATAAACATGACGGCAAAGCCCAATAATTGCTCAAAATGGCGTGTGCAAGGTGTGTGCGGGGCTGATGTTTATAGCAATAGACCGATAGCCCTCGGATTATTCATGGTTATTATTCGTATATTGTTCAAAAATAACGATCATTTTATTTGCTTATTGATTAATATTTTTAATTTAATAAATTATATCATCTGTTTGTTTCGCAATACATTAACAAAATTATCCGCACCGCAACTATTTAGTTTTGTAGGAACAGCCCGTAAGAATAGCTATTTCTAATCGAATATGCGACGATGTCAGGCATTATTAGATCAGCAATTCCCGCTTTAAATAATTTACGCTATATAATACGCTGAAAATGAACGATTTAATTTTATTGATAAAACTGTAATAAAAAATTTATAATTTTATAACTCGCTTGCTATTAGCAGAATACGAATTGTTAAATTTTAATACCGAAAGTTGCTGTTATTAGATAGATATAGCCCATTACCCCATGCCCAAAACCCTGTACCCTAAACAGTTACTCCGCACCCTATGAATTATGGGCAATTGTGTTTTATGGCAACAAAAAACGCATTTTTGGCGTTATTATTGCGCCTTTGCTTATCTTTGAGCAATTTTTTAGCCTTATCTATTTACTCACTCCTAATAGCTAATTGCGATGAAACTCCGTATTTTCTTATTCTCGACCGCCGTATTGTGTGTAGCTTTGAGTTTTATTTTCTGCTGCTCGCCCCACCAAGCCACCTTGCCCACTGCCGACGAGGTTTCGGACGTAGAGGAACAGCACAACGAGGCTACGACCACAATAGCTGCTACTGCCGCTTCGACCATCGACCCACAAAATTTTGATGCCGACTTATTAGCGTCATTGGTTTCGGACAAAATCAATGAATTGCGCCGCACCAAAACGCGATGCCCACTCCTGCGCTCTAACGATATTTTAGCCGCCGCCGCCAACGAACAAAGCCGTTATGTAACACAAAGAGGCGACCTGACCCACGAGCAAACAGGCAGTGCCAACCGCAACAAGCGTACCGTCCTCGACCGCGTGCACCTATACGGGGGTACATTTACGCCCGTAGGCGAAAATCTATTGTTTCAGGGCTTCAAACGCCGCGTCTATGACGACGGCAGAGAAATTATCCTATACCCCAGCTACGACGAAATGGCAAAACAAATGGTCAGAGGTTGGCAAAACTCAAAACCACACTATGCCAATATTATCGAGTGCGACTTTAATCTCAGCGGTGTAGCGGTGATATATAGCGCGAAAAAGAATGGCATCTTTGCCGCGCAAGTATTTGGCGGCAATTAAGCAAGCACCTAAGCTATGCAGTATAACGAACAAGAACTACCACAACAACTCATCGTTTGGCGGCGCAACCCCAATGCTACGCATATATACGACGTGATACTAAACGACCTAAGCGCATTTAAGCACAGCTACGACCGTTTAGAGTGCCACGTAGTTATATATCCGTATAGCCGACAAATAACAGCAAATCAATTTCATATATATCCATACGAAGAGTATATAAAGGATATTAGCACGGGCAGAAAATCGGCTTACCAGCGTATCGACGAGCAAACCAACCGCGCCTTTGGCATCGCTTTGGGTGTGCTTATTGTGGCTATTGTTGCTTATTGGCAGCCGAGTAATATTTTTTCGGTCGATTCGCTCGTATCTGTTTTCGGGGCATACGTGTTGGGCAAAGAATTGTGGCGCGACATAGAACGGTGGCTCGTGCAACTGACCCAACGCAGGCAATGGCGATTTCAAGAACTATACTACCGCTATGCCTTAGACCAATATACGACCCTGACCAACTATGCCTACCTCGCCAAACGCCGCCGCTACGGTAGAGAGCAAGTATTGCCCGAACGCATGGATATGATAGAACACAGCAACTCGCAAACCGTGCGCCTTTGTTTCGACCTGCATCGCTGGGCAGAATTGGCAGATAATAATGTACACTTATTCTCGGTGCATTTTGATGAAACGCATGCCGCCCAACACGCCACAGAAGGCGGTATGCTGGGGCTTAAACTGAGTTTTAATCGCCGCCGCTGGTCGCATACGGCTTGCTTCGAGCTATTTCAGTCGGCAGACGGGCAGGAAATGGGCTGCCTCGACGAGCAAGGCAAATGGCATACGCGCCGCGTTTTTTATCGCCATACCCATTTGTGGGGGCGTTGGAAATGGTTTGCCCGAAGCGGCGTATCGACCAAAGAAGCCATATTGATAACACAAGAATAAGCCATTGTTGCTAAGAACTACAGGGCTACCCTTGCAGCACCCATAACCCAATTATCTCTGTCTCTCCAAAATAACCCAACTATCTATTGGTCTGATTTTTTGTTTTGAGTATTAATTTTGCCTGCCGTGGATACATTTCCAAGCGTTAGATAATTGAGATATTAGTTCAAAACTCCCCCTACCCCCCTCAAAGAGGGGAATTTATACAAGATATAATTCCATGATTATCAATAGTTTATGATAAGATAAAAAAAATACTTAATGTATATTATCTTTAAAAGACCGCAGACATATTACATCGGTAATATCTAATAGACACAAGCCTGAGAATGCCGTAGGCACGAAACTCGTGTAAGGTAAGTGTATAAAACTAAAAATCAAACCATCTCTATATGCCCAAGCACCGCTACTACTTGTTTGCCCAATGGCTGTGCGTATGGATAGGGCTACTTTTGTCAGGGGACTGCCGCACTATGGGCACAAACGGCAACACTTGTGCCCGACACATTGCCCGCAGCGACAAATCGACCGCAAAACCGCGCTTGGGCTGTTGGCAGATAGCCGACCAAGCCCACCGAGGCAGAATTATAGGTGCGACCGCGACGGCTGTAGGCGGCTATGGCATTACCTTAGCTTTGCTAAACCAAACATGGTATTCGCAATACGAGCGCGTCCCTTTCCATTTCTTCGACGACAACGCAGGCTGGTTGCAGATAGATAAGGTAGGGCATGCTTGGACGGCTTATATCGAAAGCTACTATACCGCCGAATTGTATCGCTGGGCGGGTGTGCCTCATCGACCGTCGGCTTGGATTGGCGCAGGGGCGGGCTTTTTGTTTCAAGCAGGTTTAGAAACATTAGACGGATTTTCGGAGGGTTGGGGTGCTTCGGTGGGCGACGTGGCTGCCAATACCGCAGGGGCTTTGCTCATGGCAGGGCAAATGGCGGCTTGGAACGAACAGCGAATATGGCTCAAATTTTCAGCAAAGCACCAAGATTATTCCCAACTACCGCCCGAAGTACAAGCCCGCGCCAAAAATTTATACGGCAGCACCCTGCCCGAACGCATGTTGAAAGATTATAACGGGCAAAGCTATTGGCTGTCGGTCAATCCATCGGCATTTATGCCTTCCAAAACGCGATTTCCTAAATGGCTCAATATAGCGGTGGGATATGGGGCGGGCGGTATGCTGGGCGCAGAGCGCAATCGGTGGGAACTGCCCGACGGCACTATGTACGACTATACGCAATGGCAAAGATATAGGCAATATTATTTGTCCGTAGATATAGACCTGACGCGCCTGCCCATACGGTCGCGATTTTGGCGCACCGCCTTGGGTATGCTCAATATCATCAAAATTCCCGCACCCGCCTTAGAATACAACAGCAAAGGCGAGTGGAAACTACACGCCTTGTATTGGTAGTGGTTTGGTTTTCTAAAAACACGCAATTCTGCTGCGCAATATCAATTATAAATAAGGATAACGCACTTCTGCCAAAAACAAGCCTTGCGGCGGGGCAGAAATATTGAGTTTGGCAAACCTAAATTGGTGATTATTGAGGGTTTGCTCCCATTCGTCGAGCGATATTTTGCCCTTGCCCACCATCAGCAGGGCACCTACGATAAGCCGAATCATGCCGCGCAAGAATCGGTTAGCAGCTATATGCAGGACTAAGGTTTGGGCGGCGGGGTGGTAGTGTAGGGTGCTATCAAAAATTTGGCAGAGCGTAGTTTTTGCGCCACCACCTTGTTTTGCAAAACATCGGAAAATCGTTGTATTGCATGAGCATAGCGGCGGCTTGCTGCATGGCGGCTATGTCTAAGGGTAGCCAAGCATAATAATAGCTATGCGCATCGCAAAAAGGGTTTTTTTCGAAGTGGATATAATAATTGTAGGCGCGATAAACAGCATCAAAACGCGCGTGGGCATTGGGTGGCACATCGGCAATAAGACGTTTGACCGCTATGTTTTTATCCAAAATGCGATTGATTTTGAACAAAAATTCGGTGTTGTCGGCAATAGTGGGTGCGTCAAAATGTACGTAGTATTGCGCCGCATGTACGCCCGCATCGGTGCGCCCACAACCAACCGTTGCGATGGGCTGCCGAAACAATTTGTGCAGTGCCGAGTCTAATACTGCCTGTACCGACAAGCCGTTTTGCTGAACTTGCCAGCCACAATAAGGCGTGCCGTCGTAGGCTATTTCGATGAAATAGCGTTGTGTGGGATTGTCCATAGGTCTTATTTCCTGCTACCAAGACGCTTTGCTAATTCTTGTATGCCTTTGCTGATTTCGGTAAATGCCGTATCCTTATCTGCCCAGCGATTGACAAAGATACCGTTGAAAGGCAAACCTTGCAATTTAGTGAAGCCAAAATTATCGTCCAAGGGCACATCTTTGAGCCATACGGGAATAACGGCAGCGGTTTGGTCGTAGTGCCGTTTCATGGCGGTTTCTTCTATTTCGTTGCACAAATCGTCGATTAGAAAATCGCTGCTGATAAGTAACAAGATGATTTTGGCGTTCAGCAATTGGCGTTTTACTTCTTTTTCTACTTCGGTGCCTGCTTGGTTCTCGTGCATTTTAAAGGTATTGATTAAACCCGTGCGTTTGAGTACCTTTAAAAATTTGCCCAATTGGTCGGCTTGTTCTTTATCTTCTTGGGCATAAGCCATAATATAAAAGGCTTTGGCAAAATCGACCGCCACGTCGTCATTGATTGCGGCGGCGGTAGCCACAATATTTTTGTTGCATTGGGCGTGTATGCTTTCGATTTGCTCTTGCGTATTGCAGCCGTTCAGGAATATCAATTCGAGATTAGGCAAATCGCAGAGCCAACCCGCCGTGCCCTCGATATGGGCAATTTTGTTGGCAAGGCTGTCTTCGTTTTCTAAGTGCCAACCCGTGCCGCTTGCGTGCCCTGCATAATGAAACACGGCAATGCGGCTGCGCAATTCGGCATTATTAAAATCGGCAAACAAATCGTCTGCCGTTGCGTCGGGTTCTACATGAGTATCGCACCAACCTTGGTCGGTGGCGCGTTGGAGGGCTTTGGGAATGGCGTGCCGCTCTTCTTTGAGTTTGCTCAAAAAACTTTCGTTGCCAGAGCGGTCGTTGGCAAATGCCAAATAAAGCAGGGGCTTGGTGTTCATGGTATTATATAGGTGTGTGATGGAAAATCGGTAAATTGGTTAATGCGGGACTTGGGTTTGTTTTTGTTTATTCTTTCAAAAATCCGTATTCATAAACTTTGGGAGCTATTTTTTCGGCGAGGATTTTGAGTTGGTCGCGCAAATTGCCAATAAGTTCGGTATATTTTTCGTCGCTGCTTTTGGGATTCATGCGCCCTTTGTCGTTGCGCCCTTGAAAATGCTCGCGTATGTCGTACAAACTGGCGTTGGCGTTATAGTTCCCATCCCAAGCAAATTTTTGGGCATGATAATACCGCCAAAGCTCGCGCCCCGCATCAAAAACCGCTGTTGCTTCGGCAGAAAATTCTAATTTGCGTTCATTGGTCTTAATTTCTACCGCTTCGCAGTTCAGTTCCCCCTCTTTGAGGGGGGTAGGGGGAGTAATTATATGCGCTATCTCCCTCAAAACATTTGGCATATCTTTTTTCACCTTTTCATCTCTAATTCTTATTATTGTTAAGCCCAAAACTTGCATCTGCCTGTCTCTTTCTTTGTCGTAGGCTATTTGTTCTTCTGTATCGTGTGTGTTGCCATCGATTTCTATTACTAAATTCAATTCTTTGCAATAAAAATCGGCTATATAATTTAAAATGGGTTTTTGTCGGTAAAAAGAATAACCCAAAAAATTAGCGGCACTCAACTCTTTCCATAGCAACGCCTCTGATAAATTACCCGCTTTTCGCAGTTCTCTACTATTCGCTTTGAGGTTTGGGTTATAAGGCAAAAAATTTGTCGTCAAAATTAGATTGTCGGTTTTTATGCCCTGGGCTTGTAGGTAGGCGGGGCTTATTTTTCCCCCCCCTACCCCCCTCAAAGAGGGGGAATTTACTCCCCCTAACCCCCTCAAAGAGGGGGAATTTACTGCGCTTCTCAAAGCGGGGGAGCTGAATAGGTCGTCGCTTGCTGTGGTTTTTATTTTCCCTTGTATAAAATCGGTCATAAAATGGCTCGCAAACCTTTCTTTGGCTTCTACTTCGGCTTCGGTAAAGGGTATCCAGTGGTTGGGTGCCAACTTTTGATTGGATATTATTGCTGAAAAGTGTGTATATCAAACAATCATTTTGAAATTTACTGCCGGTTTTCCAGCCATCATTTGGGAACAAAAATTGGTCTCTCTCGTTGAGCCATGTGGCGGGAATAACGTGGCGAACGGTATAATAGACAGAAATAGAAATTAGATTTTCTGCTGTAATTCTTGTATGTCTTCCGCCTTTTTCCAATTTTCTCTTTCTTCGTTATCGACAAATATCATTCGTTGATTTTGAAAATCATTTCCGACAGATGCCAAATGACCAATATAATTTTTAGATATTTTCTTTGAATTTGCTTCAAGCCAATCGCTGATATACTTTGAGCCGTCGTAAGATGTAATTAGTTTTGTTCCGATAAAGTTACCTTTTGAGTCATAAACATCAGTAGTAGTTTTTTCAAAATTTTCTTTTTTACTTGTATCCCAAATGAAGAATCCGATTGGGAAATCGCCTTTTACATTATCGAAAGTATCGGCAGGAACTACAAAAAATTTTTCGAGTTTTGCCCGAAAAAAATTGCGGAAATCCGAGTAGTTTGGTGCTTGCAGAATTTTCAAAGTTGAAAATTCTGCAAGCACGCTGTTAGGATTTCTTGATATATTCTCGTGAAAAATTGGGCAAACATTTCACTGCTCGCTTTGCCCATTAGTGTTTGGTATTTACTGTGTGTTTTAGTAACGTGGACATCTTTTCTTCCTATTCCACGAACATTGTCGCCTTCGGCATACGGCGGATTGATATAGATGACTAATTTTTTGCGTTTTTCGGGGTCCTTGATGATGTCTTGCAGCGATTGAGGGAGTTTTCCTAACCCCTCTGAGAGGGGAATTTACTCCCCTAACCCCTCTGAGGGGGAATTTATCCCTAACCCCCCTCTGAGAGAGGGAATTGATTGCCCCTAACCTGCTCTGAGAGGGGGACCGTCGCCTCTCCATTGGAGGGGAAAAAGTCGTCGTTCAAAAAATCGAATTGGAAGACGTGGTTTTTTAGTAGGTTTGCGCCGTGTTCTATGCGTTCGTGCATTACGTTCACGTCGGCTTGATCGAGTGTAGAGGCGTAGATATTGTATTTGTTGGTTAAGCCTGCCAATAGGTTTCCTGTGCCGGCGGCGCAGTCCCATACGTAGTATTCGTCTTGCCAGTTTTCGCCCAATACGTCTGCGATGTATTTTTGCGAGAGTTCGACCCATTGCCTTGGGGTAAAAAACGCGCCTTTGCGTTCTCTAATGTCTTGCGGCACGAGTAAGTCGCGGCGTTCGATGATATAGCCTTGAAACTCTTTGATGGGCGGGCGTTTGTAGTGTTTCCAAAATTGTTGGTAGCTTTGTTTTGCTTTGATGCTAATAGTAGCATCGAACATTTGGCGTAGGTTTTCTTTGGCAATTTTGTATCCTTGGTTTTGAAAAATTACAAACAAACTTTCGCGTATGCTCGTGTCGTCGTCTATTATTTGGGTGTCTTTGTCGTCCACAAAGAGGTCGGCTAAATAAAAATCGCTGTCGAGGATATTGGCTTTTTTCAGGTCGTCCCAATTTACGTCAATAATGGGTTTAACAATTTCCTGAGCCAACGGAGGTAGATGGGAATGAAATTATTTTTGTCAATTTTTATTTTAGCGGTTTGCGTAGCATTGGCAATATTGTTGGCAATAAAATGTTTGAGGTCTTTTTCGTCTTTTAGGTAGTCGTAAATATAGGTGTTTTGTTGAAGTGTTTCTTCAATTCGTTGTTTAACGAGTTTAAACTCTTTGGTATTGTGGTTGCTGGGTGTTACGTTCCAATTAAAATCGTTGAGATAAAATATATCTTGCACGCTGATATATGAAACAAAGGCAATTTTTTTGCCGTCAAACGCACCCAGAAATGCGGGTGGCAGGGTTTTGTCAAAGGTTCGCGCTTTTCCGATGGTCAAAATGAGTTGCACAAACATAGCGGGCAGGTCGTAGTCGCCTGTTTTAGCTTCTGCCCACAGCAGTGGCGTTCGCCCGAAGATGTTGTTTTGTTTCGGAAGAACGGTAAAGTCGATATTTCCGAGGATTTCGGTGGTATCGAAGTGTTTGAACCAATCTGCGGCTACTTTATTTTTGAGTTCTTCTTCGCGTATATTTTTGTATTTCATGTTTTGTTTACTTTCTGGGCGTATCTGAGTAGTGTTGGCAATAATTTAGCTGAACCGAGATAAACGATGATTTATTGGCAGCGAGTGCTTAGTTTCCGATGCAATTTTACAGTCATGCGCCTAACAAGTGTGGGCGTTCTCATTTTTGCGGTGCCCATATAAGCCTTTGCGCGTCTATTTTTTTTTGAACCACAGATGTTTTGTTCTATCTGCCACTTAGAATTAGCCCCTCTAACTACGACAAAGGTAGTTGTTTTCTAAAAATAATGCCAATACTGACTTACAAATTCTAATTTTATACCTACCTTGCAGCCATAAAAATGATTTTAAACGATGAAAAAGCCATTACTTATTTTGGCAGCCGTTTTGGGCTGTTTATTAGCCGGCAATTTGCCGGCATTTGCCGCGCATTTAGTCGGCGGCGAATTGAGCTATCTTTGTTTGGGCGGTGATAATTACCGCATCGAGTTGGTCGTTTATCGCGACTGTAACTGCGTCAGTTGTGCCGATTTTGACGACCCTGCCCATATCACCATTTTCGATGGCGAGGGCAATTTTGTCGATGTGGTAGATATGTTTAGCCCCGATCTTGTAGAAATTCCCATAGATACCGAAGAGTTATGCCTCGAGAATGCCCCTGATGTGTGCATACAACGCGCTAACTACGAGTTGGAAGTATCGCTACCTGCTTCTTCGACGGGCTACCAATTGGTCTATCAACGTTGTTGCCGCAACAATACCATTGCCAACCTCTTAGACCCCGGCGCACAAGGCTCTACCTATGTCATTGGCGTACCGCCCGCATCACCAGGTCAGATTGTAACAACTCGTCGCCGCAATTCGACAATTTTCCACCTATTGTCATCTGCGCCAACTCGCCACTTATATTTGACCATTCAGCAACCGATGCCGATGGCGACTCGCTTGTATATAGCATCTGCGAGCCGCTCTTGGGTGCATCTACCGCCGACCCCCTATCCTGCCCAAGCATCGTTTCCGCCCTACCAAGCCGTAGAATGGTTAGCTCCTTACGGACCCGACAACCAATTAGCCAGCGACCCGCCCATGAGCGTAGACCCCGTAACGGGTTTGCTAACTGCTTTTCCCAATACATTAGGGCAATTTGTAGTGGGTATTTGCGTTTCTGAATACCGCGACGGCGTATTATTGAGTACCAACTCGCGCGATTTCCAATTTAATGTAGCCGACTGTGCCATTGTAGAGGCATTGGCAGATATAGATATAGGTGAGAACGATACTATTTGCCTCGGCGAAAGCGTACAACTCATAGGGCAAGCATTTAGTGCCGATTCGTGGTATTGGGAGCCTCCTTTTAGCCTCAACAACTCCGACATCTTAAATCCTATTGCTACTCCCACCGCCACAACAACTTATACACTCACCGTTGTCAATTTGGCGGCGGGTTGCGGAGCTACGGCACAAATAACCATACATGTCGTAAATCCGATAGCAGCAAACGCGGGCGAAGATCAATCTTTCTGCCCTGGTCAAACCGTGCAACTCAACGGTAGCGGCGGCGATATTTATAGCTGGTCGCCTACCGATGGTTTGAGTAACCCCAATATTGCCAACCCCATCGCTACGCCCAATGCCACTACTACCTACACACTTACCGTGTCGGACGCATCAGGCAGTTGTTTTGGCACCGACGAGATGACCATATCCGTAGGTTCATCGGGCGACCCTGGCGATATGCCCGATGACCAAGTAATATTGTGCGACGGCGGCACGACCGACCTAAGTGCGGTGGGCGTAGAATTGGACGAAGGCAGCGTATTGGGTTATGTCTTGCATACTGCTTCGGGCGAGGTGCTGGGCGATGTATTAGCTACGGCGGCTACGGGTGCGTTTGGCTACAATAGCCCTCTGACCTACAATACCGTTTATTACGTATCGTCGGTTGTCGGACCGCCAGGTGCCGATGGCTTGCCCGACCTAAGCAATGGCTGCACGGTAGTTGCTCCTGGTACGCCACTTGTATTTTTGTCGCCCCTCCAAATATTGCTCAATGAATACTGCGATTGGCAATTTACAGGCGACTTTACCATTACCGTAGGAGCCATGGGTGGTTATCCCGCTTTTGATGCGGGCGGCGTATATACGTTGGGCGGTACGGTATTTAATGTTGGTCTGAATGTTGGCAATACCGCACAAGAGATTTTGAACGAAGGCATGGGTACGCATACTTATACCTTGACGCTTGACGACGGCTACTGCCCCACCATAGAAAACCTCCAAACCTTTGTATGCTACAAAAATGCTATCGAGTTGACGCGCTTTGCGGGCAAAGCCATAGCTACGGGCAACGAATTGGCTTGGACAACCGCCAGCGAAACCGACAACAGTCATTTTGTCGTAGAACGCGCTGCCGACGGACTGAACTTTGTAGCATTGAGCAAAATAAATGGCGCGGGCACTACCTTAGCCGAGCACCAATATAGCTACTTAGATGCTACTGCCCCCGAAGGCACCAGCTACTACCGCCTACAATCTGTCGACTTTAATGGCAACAGCACTTACTCGGAAGTGATAGCTGTCGAACGCCGCGCTTCTGCTATATCAGGCGTATCAGTATTGCCCGTACCTGCCCGCGACTGGGTTCAAATCAGTTTTGACAACAACAACACACAAAACCCCGCTGCACTACAAGTATTTGACGCTACGGGTCGTTTGGTTGAAACACACAGCATAGCGGGCAATACCTACCCACTATCAATAGCCCATTACCCAATAGGTTTGTACTACGTAGCCATACAAACCGAACAAGGGCTACAAACTGCCAAAATGATTAAAAAATAGCAGATAGACCTTTGTTTTGTGGTAACTATTTAGCCTTGTAGGAGTGTCCCTTTACAAGATTATGTTATTTCGTAATTCCGAAGATAAACGATGTCAGGCATTATTAGATACGCATAGCCTAATTAACAGCCCATACCCAAAACTAAGGTGTATGCCCTAAATAGTTATTTTGTTTGTGTTGAATAATCCGTGTTGGTTGCTACAAACCGATACGGATTATTTTTATTTGCGGGACAATGAGCGGTTTAGAGTAGGTATATAGGTCGGCTGATGCTTTCTTCGAGCGAGATAAAGGTTTCGGTGCGCTGTATGCCGTTTATTTTTTGCAAATGGTCGTGCAGAATTTCTTTGAGGTGATTTGTATCACGGCATACGAGTTTGACAAACATGCTATAAACTCCAGTGGTATAATTGACCTCTACCACCTCGCGCACCCCGCGCAAACCCTCTAATACTTGGTCGTAGAGCGAACTTTTTTCGAGATAAATGCCGATAAATGCGACCACGTCATAGCCCAATTTATGGGGGCTTACGCTCAGTTGTTGCCCACGTATGATGCCCATTTCTTCCATTTTTTTGATGCGCACGTGTACTGTACTTTGCCGAAACAAACAATTTTTTGCCGATTTCGGTATAAGGTATCGTGGCATCGTCCATAAGCAGCGTCAATAGCTGCAAGTCGGTATTGTCTAATTCGTAATTTTTGGGTTTCATGGAATAATTTTTTTAAATGAAAATTAATGAAACCGCAATTATACGGCATTTCATCGAAAAAAACGAATTTTTTATTAAAAGTCTTGCAAGAAATTAGAAGCCGCCGTATCTTTGCATCGTTCAAGAGCTGTTGGCTAAAACAGTGGCTTACAGACTGAATACTATTGTAGGGTGATGAAATCAGGCAGCCATACCCTCCTGTCTCGGGGGTGGGGATAACGGGATAAACGTAGTGTAATGGATTGACCACTAAACTTTTCTGCGCTAAGGCTAACCGCCTCGTGAAGGTTCGAGTCCTTCTCCTACAGCAACCTGTCAAAGGGTTAAATTTTGGCATCTTACCAAAAGAGGGGTGGTAAGGTGCCATTTTTTTATCCAAGAAGAAATCGGGCAATAGCCGCGTTTTGATAATGCGTGGCTATTGCCCGATTAGATTCTGTATTGTTGTCGATATTACAATTTTTTTTGCTCTATGTGTGCATTAATGGCAACCAATTCGGGGTGTTCGTCTAATAGTTTTATGATTTGTGCATAGTTTAGGGTATGTGCGGAGTATTGTTCGATGAGCAAGCGCAGCAGTTCGTAGTCTTCGGGCGTATCTAAGGTAATTCGATATTGACTTTTATCTTCGGTATGACACAGATGCGAAAATATAGTTTTGCCGCTCCTATTTTGATGGATATAAGGCGTTACGTGTTCGATGTCGGAGGCTAAGGTAGCATTTTGATAGGCTTCTTCTAAGTATTGGAACGAGAATACTTCTAAATCGAAGCCACGCGGAAAACTGCGCACTACGCCGTTCGATACATAGGCGTATGAATTGTTCATTGCTAAAAATTGGTCTATACCCTGCGCAATCAAGCTGCCGTCGATGAGCGGGCAGTCTGACGTAACGCGCACTACTATATCTACTTGATGTTGTAGGGCGCACTCGTAATAACGGCTCAATACGTGCTGTTCGCTGCCGCGATAGCAAGCTATTTGGTACTGGGCACAGAAATCGGCTATGGCTTGGTCGGTATAGTTGGTGGTAGTTGCCACCAAGACGGGGTAGCCGCTTTGTTGGGCGCGATTGATGTGGTATGCCAACATAGTTTGGTGTGCGGCGGTGAGCAATACCTTAGCGGGCAGGCGCGTGCTGGTGGTGCGGGCTTGGGTGATGATAGCAATGCGAGGCATTTATTTTTTAGCGGCTTTTTTGCGTTCGAGTTCGGCTATATATTTTTGATATTGTTCGTTTATTTGAGCTTGTTCTTGCTGGCGTTGCTTATACAAGTCGGTTTGCTTGGAGTGCAGTAGGGTATCGTCTAATAGCAGTTCGTAGCGTTGTACTGATGCGTCGCTATTGGCAGATTGGTTATGCCCTGTCCAGATGGCGATGCCGTTTTGGTCGGCGTGTCGCACGAAGGCTTGCTCAAATTGCAGCATACATACCGTAGCTTCCAAGATTGCCCAGCCGCGCCGTTTGCCCGAAAATCGCGACACGCGCGGGTTGGCAGAGCCGCGCTTCATTGTTTCGTCCCATTGCTTGAACAGTAGGTCTAAACTATACCTAAATTTGCCATTTGGGCATCATAATTTTCGGGCATGATAGCAGAATGCCAGTCGAGCAGCCAATGGTCGCGGTCTAAGTGTAGCGATATAGATTTGAACGCCAGAATAGCCTCCGAGAATGAATTGCCCTTGATACCGCTGATGGTATGCTGTTCGGGCATCAAATCGATTTCGGCATCTTTGTCCCAATTATAGACGCGGCGCACTGTTTGTTCGGTGGCGTGCAAGGGAGTTTGCTCGGATTGTTCGTTGTTGTTATACGTGGGCGTACTCATAAAAATGAGGTAATGAACGCGCACCGTATAATTGAATTTTTGGTTAAATCGGTTACATTCAAACGATTTGCAAGTAGCCTCCATGCTTGCCGATATATCGAATTTTATTTTGTTGGTAGCGGGCAAATATTCAGCATCGCTGACAGCAATATGCAGCAGCGAAATTTTATCGGCTTTTCGCTCCGACAAGATGTCGAACCCATTGAGTACTACTATGCAGTCGCTTGGGGCTTGGGAGTGGGCAATTTTGCTATCGGCGAGTAGGTGCTTGACGATATTGTGCATATCACCTTCTTTGCCCGAAAATTCTATGGTCACGGAGCCGCTCTGGACAGCTACGTCGCGCATGGCTACATAAGAATATTGTACGTCAAACAAACCCACGTCGCCGCCCACGCCAGTAGCAGACGTATGCACGGCTTGGGCATGGTACGGAAACTGTGCAAAATCGGTGTTTAGGACATAACTACCCAAGCGGTTGAGGCGATGGTTGTATGTCCATTGGTGCGTAAAACCGCGCCATACTACCGCTGCGTCGGTATAGGGCAAGGGATTTGCTGCTGCGCTTTCGGGCGATTGGGCAAATATGCCAATATTGCCTAATGGTAGGGCAACAAGCATGAAAAATATAAATTGGAACAAAGGCAGCAAGCGCGCGGCAGGCTTAGGGCGATGAAAAAACTTAATAAATAGCGATAAAACACGCATGGGCATTGAGCTTGGGTAGTAAAATGAGTGACTTGGCAGGGCAAAGTTAGGTAAAAAAATGATGTTCTGTGTGCGGCGCGGTATGCTAAAACGGATATGATTGGGCAATATTGTGGTATTGGGCGTACAAAAATAGACTTTACCATTTCAACGGATTGCAGCACTTTTCAGGTAGCCGCTTGGACATACAAGCAATAAACCTTACTTTTGCGCTATGATACGACCTTATTAGAACCCGAACAAATTTGGGTGGGTACGTATGGCATTACCTTAGCGGATAGTTAAGTTGAGCTAATACAGCAACGAATATTGTTTTTGGGGGGCAGCAGAAAAATTGGCTTTATATGGCAATAAAGCGTGATATAGTTGTTTTTAATTTCATAATTTTTGACGCAATATATATTTTTATGCAAATTTCAGATATTAAAAAAATCGTCGTTTTGGGTTCGGGTACGATGGGCGCGGGCATAGCTCAGGTATGCGCGATGTCGGGTTTTCGTACCGTTCTGTTTGATATAGACCCTGCTGCGCCGCGGCGTGCTTTGGAGCGCATAGCCGTCAATTTGGAAGAAGGAGTTCGCCGCCAAAAAATAAGTGCTGAACAAAGCCAGTCCGCTTTAGCGCGGATAGAAACCACCCATTTTTTTGAGGATTTAAAAGGCGAGGTAGTCATAGAGGCGATTGTCGAAGACCTGAATATTAAATTAGAGGCTTTGGCGCAGATTGCCGCCATCAATCCGCCACAGACCATCTTGGCAACCAATACTTCGTCTATTCCTATCACGCGCATCGCTGCCCGATTGCCCCACCCCGAGCGCGTAGTAGGTATGCACTTTTTTAATCCCGCTACGCTCATGCGCTTGGTAGAGGTAGTAGCAGGAGCAGCTACCGCGCCCGAAGTCGCTCAGTTTATCGGTGAATTAGCGCGGTATATGGGCAAAACTCCTGTTAATGTGCAAGATTCGCCTGGATTTATCGTCAATCGCGTGGCGCGGCACTACTATGTCGAGTCGCTGCAATTGTTAGAAGAAAACGTCGCTTCGCATACCGATATTGACGACCTGCTCGAAGCTACGGGCTTTAAGATGGGAGCATTCAAACTGATGGACTTAATCGGCGTAGATGTCAATTTTTCGGTGACACAATCCATGTTTCAATCGTTTCACTACGCGCCGCGCTTTCGCCCCAGCCGCATACAGCAGCAAAAAGTGGAGGCAGGGCGTCACGGACGCAAATCGGGGCGAGGTTTTTATCGCTATACCGATACACTCAAAACCCTATTCTTAATCGCTTGTTTAGGCTTATTGGCGGCTTGCCAGCCCGGTGGTAGTTCGTCCTCGGCAACAACTGCCACCGCCGACCGAGACGCTTGGAGCGGAGTTTGGACAAATCAAGCCTTTGTAACGGCACTCGAAAAACGAGATTCGCCCTATAATCAATACAACTGTACCGAAATCTATTTTGCGCCCAAGTCCGATACTTTGTGGTTCAATAGTTGCCAATTAGAAGTCGGGCAATTTGGCTATACAAGGCGTGGCAAGGATACGTTATATATAGCAGATTGGTCAAAAAAAGGAGTTAGTATCGTGCGTTTGGGCGATAATGCCCTGCAATTTATCGACCATAATTTTGACGATGAAAAAACGATATATGTGCGTAGCGAACCGCGCTATATCGAAGCCGAAACCATGCCGCCCTTTGAATATAGCTACCGCCGCCGCCTCAATGCCCATACCATAGCAGGCAAATACCATATTACACACCCCACAAGTGCCGCCAATCGCGAAGTGATGTTTGGCGAAGATGGTGCTTTGCAAGGGCTATCCGATTTTTGAAATATACGCTTTGGGTGGGCGGTGATATAGCCAGTATGTGTACCGAAAACCTCATTTCATTCAACAACCTGCAAATAGATACCCTCTACGGCTGGCACCAACGAGGCGATACCTTGCTATTATGTACGCTCAAAAATCAAAGCCTACCCGACGAAAAACCCGAATATATATTTGATAAAATAGCGATAAAAATGCTACGCGAATCTGCTACGGAGATTAAGTAGCACCCTCCGCACACAAATATTGCCCCGCGATACCCTCAAATTGCGATTTTTATCGTATCTTTGCGCCATTATGAGACACCTAAGCGAACACGAAATCAACCGACGCGAGGCACTTGCCGAACTCGAAAAATTGGGTATAGAAGCCTATCCAGCCCCCACTTTTGAGGTGACAGCACACGCTGCCGACCTCATAGCCCGCTTTGATACCGACCCCGAAGCATTTAAAGACGTACAAATGGCGGGACGCATCATGACCAAACGCATTATGGGCAAAGCCTCGTTTGCTGTATTGCAAGACAGTACAGACAAAATACAACTATATATAAGCCGAGACGATATAGCACCTAACGAAGACAAAACCCGCTATAATACGGTATTCAAACGCCTGATAGATTTGGGCGATTTTATCGGCGTGCGCGGCTATGCGTTTCGCACACAAACAGGCGAATTGTCGCTGCACGTCACCGAATTGCACCTTTTGAGTAAATCACTCAAACCACTACCCAGCGTAAAAGAAAAAGACGGCGAAACCTATAACGAAGTAAGCGACCGCGAATTTCGCTACCGACAACGCTATGCCGACCTCGCTATTCACCCCGACGTGCGCCAAGTGTTTGCCCAACGCAGCAAACTCATCAATACGATGCGCCAGTTCATGGCAGAACACGGTTATTTAGAAGTAGAAACACCCATTTTGCAACCGCTATACGGCGGTGCAGCGGCGCGGCCTTTCAAAACCCACCATAATGCCCTCGATATGCCGATGTTTTTGCGCATCGCTAACGAGCTATACCTCAAACGCCTCATCGTAGGCGGCTACGACGGTGTGTTCGAGTTTGCAAAGGATTTTCGCAACGAAGGAATGAGCCGATTTCATAACCCGAATTTACGATGCTCGAAATATACGTAGCCTATAAAGACTATTATTGGATGATGGATTTTATGGAAGCTATGATAGAGCAGGTAGCCATCGCCCTACACGGCAAAACCGAAGTAAGCGTAGGCGAACACGTCATCAACTTTGCCCGACCTTGGAAACGCTTTACTATGTACGAAGCCATCGAACATTTTACAGGTATCGATATCAGCGAAATGGACGAAGCGCAATTGCGCCAAGTATGCCGCAAACTAGATGTACCTACCGACAATACAATGGGACGCGCCAAATTGATAGACGAAATATTTGGCGAAAAATGCGAGAAAAAACTCATTCAGCCTACATTTATCACCGATTATCCCGTAGAAATGTCGCCTTTGGCAAAAAAACACCGCAGTAAAACGGGTTTGGTAGAACGCTTCGAGGCTATATGCAATGGCAAAGAAATCTGCAATGCCTTTTCGGAACTGAACGACCCCATAGACCAACGACAGCGATTTGAAGAACAATTAGAATTGGGAAAACGCGGAGACGAGGAAGCGATGATGCTTGACGAAGACTTTTTGCGTGCCTTAGAATACGGTATGCCGCCTACCGCGGGATTAGGCATTGGTATAGACCGCCTGACGATGATTATGACCAATCAGCAATCGATACAAGATGTATTGCTTTTCCCACACATGAAACCCGAACACAGCAATAAACCCAGCACTGAACCCCAATAGCTCGCCCTCATTACTTGCCTTTCTAATCCTATGTCGTTCCATATCCGTTGGGCTACGGCTGCCGACGCGCCCGCTGCCTATCGTCTCATCGCCGAATTAGCCGAGTACGAAAAAGCACCCCAAGAAGTGACAGTTTCCTGCGAGCAGTTTGTCGAAGACGGTTTTGGCGCACAGCCTCGTTATCGCCTCTTGGTTGCCGAACACCTGCCTGACACCTCGCCCCGTGTCCCCAAAATTGTAGGAATAGCCTTGTTTTACGATGCTTATTCTACGTGGAAAGGCAAAACCATTTATTTAGACGACTTAGTAGTGACCGAAGCCTACCGACGTTACGGCATAGGCAAACAACTCATCGACGAAGTATTGAGTGTCGCTCGCGCCGAAAACGCAAATCAAGTGCGCTGGCACGTTTTGAATTGGAACGAACCCGCCATCCGGTTCTACCAAAAAATGGGGCTGAAAATGGAAGCCAATTGGATAACTTGCAAGTATGAAAAAAATTTGCTCTATGCGCAGTTGTAAAATAGCAGTAACTGTTTAGTATTGTAGGAACAGCCCACAAGAATAGCTATTTCTAATCGAATATGCAATGATTTCAGGTATTATTAGATAGATATAACCCCATACCCAAAACCCTATACCCTAAATAGTTACAAATAGCAATACTGACGAAACTATAATTGATTGATAATCAGTTGATTAGTCTAATAATAGTTGCATTTTTTTTAAATAAATATGCAAATTGATTTTTTTATATAAAATAACAAAAATATTTTTAATAAATACCGCTTAATATGCTTACCATAGATGACCTCAATTTGGAATTAGACGCAGCCCAAGAGATGATGGAGCATAGCGTCGAGCACTTAGAGAAAGAACTCAGCAATATACGAGCGGGGCGCGTTAGCCCCTCGATGCTCAACGGCGTACATGTCTTGTATTACGGCGCCGATACGCCCGTACATCAGGTAGCCAATATCGGCGTAGTTGACGGGCGCACCCTGAGCATTCAGCCTTGGGAAAAAACATGCTCGCACCTATCGAGAAAGCTCTATTTGCTGCCAACTTAGGCGTTACGCCACAAAACGACGGCAACATTATCCGAATTACAGTGCCGCCCCTTACCGAAGAACGCCGCCGTAGCTTGGTCAAACAAGTAAAAGACATAGGCGAACATACCAAAATTGGTGTGCGAAAAGCCCGACAAGAGGCAAAAGAGGCAATACACAAAATGGTCAAAAATGGACTGCCCGAAGATATGGGCAAGGACGGCGAAGCACGCCTACAAAAAACTACCGACAAATTTACCGAAAAGGTAGACCATCTCTGTGCCTTAAAAGACAAGGAGATTATGGCGGTATAATACGCCCGCTACCTACATGCGATACTTAATCTTATAAAAATCCGCCTTGATACTGTTATTTCTTAACAGCGTCAAGGCGGATTTGCTTGCCAAATAGGTTTTTTTTGAGGCTCTTTTGAAGCAAAAATGCTAACAATGCGCCTCAAAAGCGGCTAACAATTCTTTGGCAATGGCTTGCGCCGAAACGCCTTCTATCTGATGACGCTCCATAAAATAGACCAATTTGCCGTTTTTGAACAGACCCATCGAAGGCGAGGAGGGCGGGTAAGGAAAGGTCAGTTGACGAGCTTGGGCTACTGCCGCTTGGTCAAAACCCGCAAAGACAGTAGCTAATTTGGTAGGTTTTTTTTCGGCATAATGCACCGCCAATTTAGCACCAGGGCGGGCATTGGCAGCCGCACAACCACATACCGAATTGATGACTAAAAATACAGTGCCTTCGGTGTTTGTAAGGGCATCTGTCACCATTTGGGCATCGGTCAAATCTTCAAAACCAGCAGCGGTTAGCTCGGCTTTCATGGGTTCTACGATATAAGCAGGATACATGTTGTAAGTAAAGTTTTTATATTTTAATGTTGGATTTAATGGTAATATCCCAAGTATGGTCAGAATACAAGCGGACGGATATAGTTATCAACACCTCAAATGCTACAATTGTTCGCGCGTTATACAATCATACCTGCTGCTACGGTTTCGTTGGTCGATTCGTCGATGAGGATAAGGCTACCCGTCACGCGGTTGCGGCGGTAGCTATCATAAAACAGGGGCTGCGTACTGCGTATGCTGATACGCGCAATATCGTTCATGCCTATTTCGTTGATGCCCTCCATACGGTGCAGCGTATTGATATTTAGCTTGTATTTGATGTCTGTTATCATACAACGCGCGTCTCGGTGAGTATGTTTGAGGATATATTTGCCGCGTAGCACCATTTTTTGTTTGCCGAGCCAACAAATCATCAGTTCGAGGTCTTGCCCTATATGGGGCATATTGTTGGGGCGCACCAACATATCGCCGCGGCTGATATCGAGGTCGTTATCGATGCGTATCGTAACCGACATAGGTGCGTAGGCTTCGGATACAGCCCCGTCAGCAGTTTCGATAGCGGTGATAGTTGCACCAAATCCTGATGGCAGTGCTACAATTTCGTCGCCGGGTTTAAAAATACCGCCTGCCACCCTGCCCGTATAGCCCCGATAGTCGTGGTATTCGTCGCTGTGAGGGCGAATAACGCTTTGTACGGGAAAACGGCAATCGATATGGTTATGGTCGCCCGCTATATGCACGGTTTCGAGCAAATAGAGCAAAGTAGGTCCTTCGTACCAAGCCATTTGTTCGGAGCGATGTACGATATTGTCGCCGTTTAGGGCACTAATAGGCACAAAACGCACATCTATGGTCTGCATTTTGGTCATAAAGTCGCGCACTTCGGCATAAATTCTTTCGAACACGAGGCGGTCATAATTCACCAAGTCCATTTTATTGACACAGATAACTACGTGCGGAATGCCCAAGAGCGAGGCGAGAAATAGGTGCCGCTTGCTTTGTTCGACCATGCCGTGTCGGGCATCAATCAGTACGAGGGCTAAATTGACGGTCGACGCACCCGTTACCATATTTCGGGTATATTGGATATGCCCTGGTGTGTCGGCAATAATAAATTTGCGGCGTGGCGTAGAGAAATAGCGATATGCCACATCAATGGTAATGCCTTGCTCGCGCTCGGCACGCAGCCCGTCGGTCAATAAGGCTAAATCGCCATAATTTTCGCCGCGTTCTTCGCTAACGCGCTTGATAGCTTCGTATTGGTCTTCTAATACGGCTTTACTGTCGTAGAGTAGCCGCCCGATGAGCGTGCTTTTGCCGTCATCGACGCTACCCGCAGTAGAAAATCGCAATAAATCCATAGGCTAAATATGTGGGTCTGACAATCAATTGGAAGGTATTGATGAACGCTCGCGCCACCAAAGCCGCCAACGTTCCGAGATGAGGTACATAGCAGGAACAACCACTAAGGTCAGGAATGTGGCAAACATCAAGCCAAAGATAATTGTCCAAGACAAGGGACCCCAGAATACTACACTATCGCCGCCTAAAAATATTTTGGGGTCAAATTGGGTAATGAGCGACATAAAATCGATGTTTAGCCCTATTGCCATTGGCACCAAGCCCAATACGGTGGCGGTAGCTGTGAGTAGTACGGGTTTGAGGCGTGTTTTTCCTGCTTGTACGACGCTATGCTCGGCATCATTGCCCTCGTGCATCAATACATCGGAAAATTCGACGATTAGAATGCCGTTTTTGACCACAATACCCGCCAAACCCACGATACCTATGCCTGTCATGATGATAGAAATGGTCATACCCGTAACGGCAAAGCCCAGCATAACGCCGATGATGCTAAAAAATATTTCGCTGATGATAATGAGGGTTTTGGTCAGTGAATTGAACTGCAAGATGAGAATCAAAAAGATAAGCCCCAGCGATATGAGCAATGAGCGACCCAAAAAGGCGGCTTCCTCGGCTTGCGATTCTTGTTCGCCGGTGAGGTCTACTTCTATACCGCGCGGCAATTTGAAATCGGCGGCAATGACTTGTTCTATTTGGGTATTTACGGCGTTGGGCGTATAGCCACTCAATACATTAGACGTAAGGGTAATGACGCGCTTTAAGTTTTTGCGCTTAATGCCGCCATAGGTGCTACCATATTTTACGCTTGCTACTGCCGACAAAGGTACTTGGCGCAGCATACCCGTATTCATATCGCGATAGGTGATGACCAAATTGTTGAGTGCTGTAATGTCGTTGCGCTGTTGGTAGGTATAGCGCAATTGTATCGGATAATCGTCTTCTGCGTCTTTAAATTTGGATATTTCTTTGCCAAATACGGCAGTACGTATTTCCATACCTATTTGCGCCGTAGAAAGCCCTTCGCGCATGGCGCGTTCTCGGTCTATTTCAATGATAACTTCGGGGTTGCTGTTCACAAAATCCGATTTTAGCTCTTCGATACCCGCTACTTGGGCTGAATCTTCCAAGAAGAATTTGAGCCTTGTAGCAGTAGCCGTTAGTTCTTCTAAGTTATCGCCGCTAATTTCTATATTGATAGGTGCGCCTACGGGCGGACCGTTTTGCTCTTGGCTCGCCGATATTTGTACGCCCGGAATATCGACAACTTCGGTGCGTATGCGGTCTAAATATTTTTGGGTCGATTCGCCGTTCCGCTCTGCAAATCGCACAAATGAGATGCTCACTTTTGCTTTGTTCGATGCTGCACTACGGTCGCCGCTCATGGGGTCGCTTGCGCCTACGGCAACATTGCTAATAACACCTTGCACGATGGGGTTATTATCGCCCAGAATAGTAGCTACTTTGCGTTCTACTACTTGTGTTATAGAATCGGTATAGGCTTGGTGTGTCCCAACGGGTAGCGTCAAATAAATATCTATCGTATTGGGGTCGCCACTCGGAAAAACACTATCGGTATATTGCGCTGTGTAACCAAAAAGATAGAAAAAAACAGCAAAAATACGGTAAACAGTAAAACCAAATAAGGGCGGATACCGCGCATACAAAAAGCTAAAACTGCTTCGTAGGCATCCATCAATTTGGGCAATAACCGATGCTCAAAACCCGTGACTAAATGGCGCAAAACGAAAAAATAAACGATATAAAGGGCTGTTAATATCCAAGCGAGGTTGCGACCCAATACCGAACCCGCCAGCCCAAACGCTAAACCTATTCCAAATAAAATAAGCACGTTGCGCCCAAAAGTGCGTAAGTGCTTGCGGCGTTGTAGGGCATCAGATAAGATAGGTTCGGGCTGCATGAACGATACCGCAAATACGGATTGATGACAAACGCCACAATGAGCGAGGCGATGAGCGTAAGTATAAGCGTGATGGGTAAATATATCATAAATTTACCCGTAATGCCACTCCAAAATGCTAAGGGTATAAAGGGGCTTAGCGTAGTAAGCGTACCCGCAAAAACAGGTACAAATATCTCGCCCGCAGCTCGTTTGGCTGCTTCTATGACCGACATTTTGCCGTGGTCGAAATAGCGGTAGGTATTTTCGATAACTACAATAGCATCGTCGACAATAATGCCTAATGCAAACAACAAGCCGAACAGAACAATCATGTTCAACTCAAAGCCGATACTAGGCATCACCATAAAAGCCATAAATATGGACAGAGGCACCGACAAAGCGACAAAAAAGGCATTGGTAACGCCCATAAAAAACATCAATACAACCGTGACGAGCAGAAAACCGATGATAATAGAGTTGATGAGGTCGGTGAGCGTTACGCGCGTATTCTCCGACATATCAGCCGTAATATCTATTTTTAGGCTGTGGGGTAGGCGCGATACTTTTAGCTCCTCAATCAAGGCATGTATTTTGTCGGAGGCGGCAATCAGGTTTTCGCCGCTGCGCTTGATAACGTTGAGGGTAATGACGTTTTTGCCATTATACCGCGCATAACTCTCTTTCTCTTCGTAGGTGTCTTTTATTTCGGCTATATTTTTGAGATAAACCAAACCGCCCGAACTCGATTTGAGCACCAAATTGTTCAGTACTTCGGCGGTATTAAACTCACCTTTGACGCGAATGGCGCGTTTCATATTGCCTACATTGACCAAACCGCCCGAAATGGTGATATTCTCTTGCGCTACTGCCCCCTCTATGTCGCGGAAAGTGACGTTGGCTGCTTGTGCCTTGTAAATATCGACATTGATTTGAATTTCGCGCTCCAATGCGCCTACCATATCTACACGGGTAATTTCTTTCAGGCCCTCAATTTCGTCTTTGATGTCGTCGGCAAAGCGTTTGAGTTTATTGAGGTCAAAATCACCCGATAGGTTGATATTCATTATCGGTATTTCCGAAAAATCGACCTCCAACACATTGGGTGGCGCGGGGAGGTCTTGCGGGAGGTCGGGTTGGGCTTTATCCACCGCATCTTTGACCTTCTGTTTGGCTTCGGCAGGGACTATATCGGTATTAAACTCAATAACGACATTAGAAAAATCCTGTATAGAGTTGCTCGTAATTTTTTTTACTCCCGACAGCGATTTCATCTGTTTTTCGATGGGGCGCGTTACCAAACTCTCCATATCAGCGGGCGAAGTGCCAGGGTAAATAGTGCTGACGTAAATGGTCGGGATAACGATGTCGGGAAATTGATTTTTCGGCAAGCTATTATAAGTCGTTATGCCGAATAGTGTAATTAAAATAGTAATAAAATAAATACCCGGTTCGGTTGTCGATAGACCAACTCGTAGGGGCAAATTCTTTGAAATTCATTGTATATAAATTGGTGGGCGCATAAATACAAAACAAGGGCTACCCTTGCCTCGCAAATGCGGGCGCAAAGGTACGAATAGACAACCAATAAAGGGTAGGATTTGTTGCAAAGAAAACAAAACGTCCTTGCATTATAGCACTTTGCACCCAACAATCGTGCTAATAGGCAAAACTGTGTGCAAGAGATTATTTGCCCTCTGATTTGTTTTAAGCATTAATAGATACCAATAACTCTTTTTCGTATGCTTCCATGGCTGTGTCATAAATGCCGTCCAAATCAGGGCTATTGTAGCGTTGGGCAATGCCTTCGATACCTAATATTTGGTCGAACAATTGGTCTTGCAATTTGCCTATGTGCAGGGCTTCGGAATAGCGTGTATGGCTAAATGTAACCAAAGAATAGAGTGATTGAAAGCGGCTACCATAGCGAGCGTGTAGGTGCTGCTCTATTTTTTTGCGCAACTGAAAATTGGGGTCTGCCACTAAGTCGCGCATTTCGATAAAATTTTGGAGTGCGAGGTCGGCAATAGCATTAGCGTCGGGCTGGCGTAGGTGTTCGTATTGCGCCCAAATGGTTGCCCAGTCGGTATGTCCGTCGGTAGTGGTGGCTTGGTCAATTAAGCCGCACAATACGCGCACATCTTCAAAACCCGCATTCATGCCTTGCCCGAAAAACGGTACAATGGCATGGGCGGCATCGCCTATTAAAGCTACGCGGTTGCCTTTTGTCCAAGGCGAGCAGCGCACGGTGACGAGTGACGAGGTGGGATTATCGAAAAAATCGCTTATCAAATCGGGCATCAGCGGTATGGCATCGGCAAAGTGAGTTTCGAAAACCGCAATACGTCATCGGGCTGCTGCAAATCGTCAAAGCTCGGCGAGCCTTGATAGGGCAGAAATAACGTACAGGTAAAACTGCCATCTAAATTGGGCAGGGCGATGAGCATAAAACGCTTGCAGGCAGAAATATGCAGGGCGTTTTTTTCCATTGCCCAGTTGCCGTCGGGCAAAGGCGCGATGCAAAGCTCTTTATAGGCGTGTTCTAAATATTGTTGCGAATAATTGAAACGGTCGCTGCGCTGCATACCGCCGCGTATGGCAGAAAATGCACCATCGGCACCAATAATGAGGTCGGTGCTTAGGGTTTGTTCGGTTTGGGTGGCGGTATTTTGCAGGTGTAATTCGTAGTCGTCTGTATCGAAATAGAGGCAGCGGTGGTCGAAATGAAAACGCACGTTGGCTTGTTGCTCGGCGGCGGTCATTAGTTTTTTGTTCAGTTCTGCTCTTGATACCGAAAATATAGCCTGTTCTGCTTCGCCATAGGGCTGAAACGATTGGCTGCCGTCGGTGGCATGTACCATGCGCCCGTACATAGGTATCCCGATTTGGCGCAAATCGCCCTCCATACCTACTTCTTGCAAGGCGCGAAACCCGCGGTGGCTAAGGGCGAGGTTGATAGAGCGCCCTGCGCCTATTGTGGTGCGGCGCATATCGGAGCGGCGTTCATATACGTCAATGCTATAACCGCGCTTTGATAGATGTATAGCAAGGAGCGAGCCTACCAAGCCGGCTCCTGCAATGGCAATATGAGGCATTGAGAAAAGTTATTTGTTTGAAATAGATACAATATGTATATACTGACTGTGGTGCAAGAAGTCATTTTAGCAAATTGTTTATTGATTTCAAAATGTGTAGATGGCTATAAATGAATAATTTACGATTTGAAATTAGATTTAATTTGTATCGATTTTGCCTTTTTTGCACTACAGTCATATACTTAATATTATGAAATAATGTTTTTTAGCCTGATGGCAAACGCATTATTGTATCTGAATATCGCGTTTGGCGGCTATGTCTTGGCGGGTAGTACCTTTTATTTCGAGGATAAAGTCGGCACCGTAGGCGGTAGAGGGGGTTTGGAAGCCAATAGGCGCTTTGCCACTCAATACTTTTTCGACGGCAGCGAGGGCAGTCAGGGCGGTGAGCGTATATCCTTCGGGCGTAGTGAGGCGGGCAATAGCCGAATTGCCTTTTAGGTCGCGCACTTCGCCCCATACGATGGATTTAGATTTTTGGCGTTGTTGGTCTGACGGTCCGTTCAGAAATCGGTCTAAGCCTTTTTGGAGCATATTTTTGACCCAATTTTTTTTTGCCCACCATTTCAGAAAACTTCCGCCTTCTAAGAAGCGCAATATTGTGGGCGACACCGCCATATAAACTTCTATATTGGGTATGCCCGTGCTATAAAACGCGGTGGATACATCGCCCCAAGGAATAGTGACCGTCTGCACGGCTTTTTGGTCGAAGGTAATCATGCGGGTTTTGAACGCATCAGGCACCACGCGGATTTGACCATTTTGGCGTACTGCTCCGCCACGCCCTATATTTTGTAGCATTGTAGATGCCGTGCCATGCGATACGCCGCCGCCCAAACCCGCAAAAGCTAAGGTGAGTTGGGTGGCGGTGGGTAGTCGTTTTTTGAGGTAGGCAGCCAAGCAATCGGTTGGCACTACATCAAAGCCCGCACCGGGCAAAGCCATGATGCCGCTGCGTTTTATATCGTCGTCAAGGGCTGCTATCATTTCAAATACACCTATTTCGCCTGTTATGTCTAAGTAATGGGCTTTGTTGCGCATACACGATTCGAGCATAGGACGGGCGGTTTGGGCAAAAGGCCCTGCGCAATGCAAGACTACATCGACCGACAAAACGGCATCATCTAAGGCGGCTTTGTCGTCGAGTGAAGCGATTTCGTAGGGCATTTTGTAGCGCGTAGCCAATTCGGCAATAGCTGCTTGGTTGCGCCCACAGAGCAAGGGTTTCAAGCCGCGCTCAGCAGCTAATTGGGTAATGATGCGTCCGGTATAACCGTTAGCACCGTAAATCATAAATGGATAGCCGTTAGACATGGCAATAGAGAGGGCTGATAGAATTGATGTAAGGTGCGCTATTCAGTAGTACAATAAACAGTGGTACCACAAGCACTAATGTAAGGAAAGGAGGGCGATAATAAAGTTTCGGAGGGGCTTATTGGGTTGGAGGTAGGTATAGCGATGCTATTTCGTCGTTTGTCAAGGGGCGGCTGTTTTCTGTCCATACACACATTACAGCGTCGTCTATCCGCTTGCAGTGCATTGTAAAAACAAGCGACAAATCGCCTTTTTGTAGTGTAGCTTCTATAAGGCCCGTGCCGCTATTATAATTTCTGATTCGCAAATGGTCTCTAAAACTCAATTCGCCTTGGGCATACCATTTATATAAGGCTTCTTTGGCAGCCCAATATACGGTATAGCGCATCAGTCGGTCGCGGTCGCTGCGGATAATGCTGCTGAGGTAATTGGTTTCGTAGGTAGATAAAAAACGCTCGGCAATGCGCACAATTTTAGGGCGCAACTCTTCGATGTCGATGCCTACGGCTTGGTGCGGGTGCAGTGCTACGGCAGCCCATTGGTTGCTGTGCGATATACTGATATGGTAGCCATTGCTTAGGGTGGGTCTGCCCGATATTTCATAGTTGATGCACCCTTCGTAGTCGGGTAGTAGTGTATGCAGCAGCACGCGCGCACCGCCATACGCTCGCGCTGGCGGCGTTCGAGGGCAGTATCGCTTTTGTCGATAGCATTGTCGGCAGTTATTTCGCAGACATATCGGTTGGGCAACCCTGCGGGGTGGCTATGCCATTGTGCAGCAAGGGTCGCAATTCGGTCGATGCCGACAAGCAAAGGTGGTTCGGACGAAATAATAGGCATGGCAGTTCGCAGAAAAACACCTACAAAGATACAATTAAAACTGCAAAGTTACCTACCTTTGCCCACATTCCTTTTTTGCAAAAAATTATGCTCATACAATTTCCTAAAAATTTTATATGGGGCACATCTACCGCTGCCCCGCAAATAGAAACTGCCTTTGACCACGATTGGGTAGGCGTAAAATCGAAAGACGGATTTACGTTTGGGCGAACCTCTGACCACGAAAAACGCCGTACCGAAGATTTGCAATATATTTGCCAATTGGGCAATGCCTATCGCATGAGTCTCGACTGGTCGCGCCTACAACGCGAACCATACGGCAAGTTTGTACCCGAAGTAGTGAGCGAATATCGCGCGTTGCTTGCCAAACTAGAAGCCCGCAACAAATATATCATCGCTTGTAGTTGCACCATTTTGCCAATCCTAATTGGTTTGTGCGGGCAGGCTCATGGGATAGCGAAAAAAGCATCGGCATGTTTACCGATTATGCTCGGCAAATAGTGGATAATTTTGGCGATATGGTAGACAATTGGAATACGTTTAACGAACCCAATGTTTATTTGGTCAATTCGCGTTTTATAGGTAATTTTCCACCTTTCAAAAAAAATATTCGCGCGTTTTGGGCTGCTTTTAACCATATAAGCCGTGCCCACAAGCTAACTGCCAAAATACTGAAAGACCGATACCCCAATACCCCCGTCGGCATCTCGCACAATTGTGTCGCGTTTGAAGCGGCTAACTTTATTGGTCGCCTGCCCGCCTATATTGCCGACAAAGTATTTATGGAGACCATTCCCGACCGATTTTTAGAGGGCTGCGATTATTGGGGCATGAGCTATTATGCACGTATTCCGCTTGCACCTTTTCCTGTGACCGAAGTAGATACGCCGGGTAAATTAGCCGAATGGGGCAGACCACACGACAAGATGTGGCAATATTATCCCGAAGGCATGAAAGAATCGGTATTGCGCTACCACGACCGCTATAAATTGCCTATCATCATCACCGAAAGCGGCATTTGTACCGATGATTCGCAGGTGCGCATCAATAGCATCAAGCAATATTTGGGCTTGCTACACGAATGTATCGCCCAAGGCGTTGATTTGCGCGGCTATTTCCACTGGACAACCCTCGACAATTTTGAATGGAATCTGGGCCCTACCTACCGTTTCGGCTTAGTACATGTCAATTTTGATACGGGCGAGCGTACCATGAAACCCTGCGGCGAGTTCTACAAACAAGTGGTAGAGCAAGGTGGATTTTAGCGCGTATTTGTTGCTTACCACTTTGGTAAATAGCGTTGCAGCCTGATGGATAAATCTAAGAATAGAATACGCGGGTTGGCATTGCGCTCGATATGATAGATAGATTTTTCAGTCATTTCGCTTATAGAATATATATGTTCCCAAGTTATGGTAGGCAATAGGCGTTGTGCAAATACTGCTTCGGCTTTGCTTAGTACGGCGCGGTGCGATAGGTGTTGCGCCATCAAACATTGCTGCCAAAAATGGAGCACATAGCGCAAAAAATTTTTTTGACTTTCGCGCCCAATGTCGGCAATTTGTTCGACAAAAGCATCTAAATCGGCGGCATTATGATGAACGCAAGCCGTCAGCCAACGGAGTAAGTATTGTTGGTTGTCGTGGTCGCCGCCTTTCATAATAGCAAGTGCCTCGCGGTAATCGCCGTTGGCTAAGGCAGCTACTTGGCGAGATTGTTCTGCTCCCAATAGTCTTTGTTGTTCGAGGCTTTGGGCGATGTCCTCATCGCGTAGGCGCGGGATTTTGAGCATTTGGCTACGCGACAAAATGGTGTTTAGGATTAAGTCGGCATTTTCGGCTACCAACAAAAACAGGGTTTGGTCGGGCGGCTCTTCGATGAGTTTGAGTAGTCGATTGCCTTCTTTACCCAAGTATTCGGGCAGCCAAACGATGAGTATTTTATAGCTTTGCTCGTCATGAGCGGTCATACTTAGCTTGCGCACGATGTCATCGCATTCCTCCGCCGTTATATTGCCTTGTTTGTTGTCGGCATTGAGGTGTTGTAGCCATTCGTAAGCATCAAAATAGGGGCTTTTCTGCACCATACTGCGCCATTCGCCTATAAATTGGGTGCTGACGGCTTTGCTGCCTATGGTAGGGTAGCAAAAATGGATATCGGGGTGTACTAACTTGCGCGAACGTTGGCAGGACAAGCATTTGCCGCACGAATCGCCGCTATAAGGCTGGCTACAATTGACCAACTGGGCATAAGCCAAAGCCAAAGCCAAGCCGCCATAGCCCAAATTGCCCAAAAACAATTGGGCATGGCTCACGCGGTCGTCGCTGCGACTATGCCATAGCTGCTCTTTAATTGCTTGCTGACCAATAAGCTCTTTAAAATGCACGATTTATAAAAATAATTAATATATAAATTAATAGGTTTAGAAAAATGCCAAACTATGCTACTTGGGTATATAGCCCATATCGACCAAGCAGGCACGTAGTTGCAGCTAATTCTGAGTGATATACATTTTTAAAACTTATAATTTTTCAATTTCCTCCCTCGTCAAACTCGTCAATTCGCTGATGAGGGCATGGTCAAACCCTTTCTTTTTCATCTCCCTTGCGGTTTCTATCTTTCCTTCCATTCTTCCTTCTATTTTCCCTTTTGTTTCCGCCGCTTTGATGGCATCTTTCAAATCCTCTTTCTCGGTATCGTGATAGCTGGCTAATTTGCGTAGGTATTCGGCATATTTGTTATATTCTCTGCGCTCGTCTTCGCTTAGGAGCATTGTATCTAACTTCTTCTTAGCCTCATCTAAGCCAGGAGCGGTAAAGGAATCTTCCACCTTGCCAGTCTTGAAAAATAAATCCATTCGTCCAATTTGTCGTTCACCTGCTTCTCGTCAAACAATCCTGCTTTGATAATCCAAAATTCGGGGTAGATTTCATGTATCGATACTTTGCCGTATAATTCTTTTTGCTTTTCTGATAAAGTGAGCGTGTCGTGGTGATGAACGCCTTTGAAAGTGGTCGTGCCGTGATACACATAATCCAAGCCCTGTCCGAGGTCGAAATAGGCGATAGTGATAGAAATTACCTTTTTGACTTGTTTGTAGGCTTCGCCTATGGTGATATATTCGGTAATAGCCTTGGCAGCCCCGAAAAGTATTCGATGGAAATAGTCGTGTTGTTTGGTGTTTTGGACTTCAATGATGACTAACTCGCCTTTTGCGTCCTCGATTAAGATGTCGTCGTTATATTTGTCGTTGTAAAATTCTTGGTTCGATTGGCTGCTTAGGATTGCCTTTATTTTGATGGTTTGTTTGAGCAGAACGGTCAAAAAACCCTCCAACACGCCAAAGTTAGCTTTGTCGCGCAGCAATCGTTTCATTGCCCAATCAAATCGTATGAGTTGTTTGGTGTGGTTCATAAGGCAAAGATACAGCTATATTCCCAAATTCGCGCAGATAATTGTAGGCATACCCTGTTTCTTTTGAGCGACTACAGTACAAATAAGGCAAAACTTGGGCGGGTTGAGCGTTTGGGCTAAGTATGGCTATTTTATTCTATGTGATTTAGGACTTGCCCTTAATACCGAATCGAGGTTATGCCTAATCTGCTGCTCGCGAAGCGATAATGCAGGAAGTCAGCAGTGTTGACAGTCCCGTCCATATTAAAATCGGTGGGATTATACGTATTTATAGCTCCGTTTTGGGCGGCAAATAGGTTATAATCAGAATATTGCACGATGCCGTCGGCATTGGCATCGGCGGGATATAGGGCATTGGTTGGTGGGGTAGTTAGCAGGGCATACAATTGGGTTGCGCCGTTTTGTACGTTAGTAATTTGGGTAAAATCGTAGGGTGTGGTGTTGGGCAGAGATATATTGGCAGAGGCTGCTACAGCCAAGTGGTTGCGGTGGCGTATGACCAATCGGTAGCTATTGCCTACTGTTAGGCTGCTGAATGCTACGCCCACATTGCCGTCCAAATCGGCGAGGTTGCCGTTTTGCAAGAGCCAAGCCGCACGGCGTTCTACAATATTGTCAGTTATTGCGTCTCGCATTTCGAGCAATATCCAATCGACTGCTGTAGCGGGGATTTGGGCGTTAGAACTTACCGTTTCTGTACCCATATAATTAAACGGCGCGGTATGATAGGGTTGAACTAAGGGCAGCAGATTGGCGGCGCGTAGCGTATTGCGCATGGTGCTTGTGCTGATGTCATAGCAACCCGTTAGCCATACTTTTGCTTGCACGCGCACAGTAGGTGCAGGGTGGTCTTCGATGCTAAATCCGTCTAAGCCGCCTTCTACGAGGTGTTGGTCGCCTAAGTCGCCGATATCGGCGATTAGCCGCATAGTAGCACTTGGGGTCAGATAATCAGAAATACGCAGGTCTATATCGTGCCATGCAGATTCGTAAGGGTCGTTGTTGGATATGGTTTCTATTGTTACTGTTTGAATGCCATTGGTCAATTTGATGAGCATTTGGTCGTTGCCCGTCGTGCTACCGCCGCTATTTCTGAACCAGCGGCTATATTTTACGTGTGGGTCGTCGTAGGCAGACAGGTCGAATATGGGTGAAGTCAGAACGGTACTCCCATTGTCTATATCGCTATTGCTGGGATTGTTGTCGGCGGGGTTGCCCGTCACATAGCACAAAGCCCCTAAATCGGTACTAATGTCTTCTTCGGGGTTTGCCAATGCCCCACTGCTCGTAGTGCCGTAGGGTTCGCCACGCACCCAAGCTCCTGTGGTGGCAGTGGTGTTAACCGTCCAGCCGAAGTTGAACAAAAAGTCGTCATAATAGCCGCTTGGCAAGGACAAATTGACCGTGCTATTGATAGCAGACAAATTTTGATTCAAGGCTGCTTGGGTAACAAAACCCCATTTGCCTGCATATATGTTATATGTTCCTGCGGTAGGTAGCGATATGCTATACGTCCCTGCGGCATTGGTAGCAGCGGTATAGCTATTGCCATCGTTATCCACTATCAATACATTAGCATTAGCAATACCGTTGTTCGTAGCGGCATGGCTTACTTGCCCCGACACAAGCAAGGGCGGTGTTGTGCCACTTGTTAAGGCTACGTTGAAAGTAATGGTATTGTTATTGGTCAAAGTAACCGCGAACGTCTGCGAGGCATAACCTGTTTTTGATACAGTTACGCTTATTGTACCTGCCGTAGCCCTACCTGTGAGGTAATAACCCGAAAAATCGCTATTGGTATTCATCGCATTATTGCTAACAACTTGTATGCTGGCACCTTGGATAAGCGCACCCGTAGCCGCATCGGTGATAATGCCATCTAAAAAACAAGCCCCTACGTAGTTGGGATTGAGTAGGTATAAGCCCTCTTCTATGTCGGTGGCAGCTATACTACCCGACGGAAAATAAGGATATACACCCCAGCAGCCATTGAACCCATTGCCCGAAAATGTGGGGGAAGTGTCGTAGTTGGCTATTTCTATCATGCATTGCGGTTTTGACACATCAACTATAGTCACGCCGTCTCGGTAGGCGGCAATCACGGCAAAACGGTCTTGTACCAAATGCACATTGTGTTGTATGCCGCTGGTGCTGCGCCTAAACTGCCCGACGCGCCGTATGTCGCTCAGGTCTGACACATTGTATGCATCGATATAGGAGCCGCTTACTTCGTCGGTCGTGAAGGCATATTGCCCGTTGCTTGTCACCCAAATATTATGCGAAAAATTATTAGACGTATTTTGTTGCGCCAATACTATGGGATTGCTTTTGTTCGATACATCGATGACCGAAAAAAAACCGTTATTGATATGGGCAGCCCAAAGGGTATCGCCGCGCACAAACCCGTCGTGGATATAATATTGCGTATAACGCCCCACGATGGGCGGGTTGCTGGGGTTTGCCGCCAAATCGAGCATCAAGGCACCGCCGTTGCCGTTATAACCAAATAGGTAGGCAATGCCGTTTTCGTCGATATAAATGGTGTGGGCAGTACTCAGGCTGATGGTGTTGCCCTGATAAATGCCGCCCGTCCAATACGATACGTTGCTCGCCGACAGCGCACCAATAGGCAATGCCGATAGGTTGATGATTTGCAAACCGCCACTTTCTTCATTGACGATATAAGCGCGATTGCCCCATACTTTCACCTCGCGCCAGTAAGTAGTCGGACCAGGCACCCACAAAATTTCATTGGGATTGCTTGGGTTGGTGACATCTACGATAGATGTGCCCGCAGTGGTTCCTGCTATGACATATTCGTGTCCTGCTACTGAATAGCCCCAAAGGCTGCTCATTTCTTCGTTGGCGGTATGCGTATAGGGCAATTGCGATTGTAGTGTGAGGCTGCTTTGTGCCCACAACGGTAACATGGCTATGCTAAACAAGCATACACAAAAAAAATGGCGATAATATGCCGATGCAAAAGACATTTTAGGTTTCTATTGATTTATAGGTAAACGCTTTAAAAAAGTCGAATATAGTAAAATATTCGTGTAGATTTGTGTAATTCTTGGCAATTTTTTTACATCTTATTTTTGTAACGATTTAGCCTTGTAGGGGGAACTAAGTAACGGTAAAATAATAACTTAGCGATTGATTGTTCCCAAAACACGCCGTTTGCTTGGTTTGCTGTTTCGATTTCGTTAAGTTAATTTTTAAGCATTACTAATCGAATATGCAGCGATATTAGGCATTATTAGATAAGTATTGTTCATTACCCCATACCCAAGACCCTATACCCTAAATAGTTGCCATTTTTTTATAATTGCCCAAAATCTAACCCTGCCACATCGAAGCGTTTGCCATATTGTTGGGCTAAGGCTTGGGCACGCTGTCGGAAAGCATCTATGCCATAACTGCGGATAAATTGGAGCGTACCGCCCTGAAATGGCGCAAACCCCCAGCCGAAAATGCTGCCTATATTGGCATCGGCTACGCTGCGCACGACATTCTCGTTCAAGCAGCGCAAGGTTTCGATAGCTTGTATAAATAGCAATCGGTCTATCAATTCGCGCTGTATTTGTTGTTGTGCTTCGGGGTGGCTTGGGTTGTGGCGTATCGGGAAATGGAGCGACAAATCTGGCCACAATTGTTTTTTGCTCGCTGCGGGATAGTCATAAAAGCCTGCGCCTACTTTTTTACCCAATCGGTTCAGTTGGCGCACCATTTTATACAATACTTCGTAGGCGGGGTGAGCTTCGTAGGTCAGCCCTTCGGCTTCTATATCGCGGCGTGCTTGTTCGCGTATGTCAAACACCAGCGATAGCGACACTTCGTCTAAGAGTGCTAAGGGACCTACGGGCATACCTGCTTTGGTGCCTGCCGCTTCGATGAGTGTAGGAGCTATGCCTTCGCCCAACATGGCGGCACCTTCCAAAACGTAGGTGGCAAATACGCGCGAGGTATAAAATCCACGACTATCATTGACCACGATAGGCGTTTTGCCCATTTGCTTGACCAAATCGAAGGCTTTGGCAAGGGTGTCGTCGCTTGTTTGTTTGCCTACAATAATTTCGACTAAGGGCATTTTGTCTACGGGCGAAAAAAAGTGCAAGCCGATAAACTGTTGCGGACGTGCCGATGCTGCCGCCAGACCGCTGATGGGTAGGGGAGAGGTATTGGAGGCAAAAAGGGCGGTTTCTGCTAAATGTGCTTCGGTTTCGCGGGTTACTTGGGCTTTCAATTCGCGATTTTCGAATACGGCTTCTATCACCCAATCGCAAGCGGCGAGGTCGGCAGCTTGTGTCGTAGTATTTATGCGGTCTAAAACAGACTGTGCTTCGGGGGTGGTCATCTGTTTTTTTGCCACTATTTTAGATAGCAATTGCGCCGAATATTGTTTGCCTTGCTCGGCTTGTTCGATGCTGATGTCTTTGAGTACTACGTTTATACCTGCTGTTGCCAAGCTATATGCAATGCCTGCACCCATCATGCCCGCGCCCAATATGCCCACGCATTTTGCAGTATGGCGGTCGAACCCTGCGGGGCGGCTTTGCCCGTTATTGATGACGTTGAGCTGGAACCAAAACGCATTTATCATATTGTCGGCGACTTTGCCCGTGAGCAATTGCGTAAAATAGCGCGATTCGATGCGGCAGGCGGTGTCAAAATCGACCATCGCACCTTCGACCATTGCGTTCATGATAGCTTCGGGTGCGGGATAATTGCCTTGTGTTTTTTGTGCCAATATAGCGGGAGCTATTGCCAACATTTGTGCTACTTGCGGTTTGCGTGGGTCGCCGCCGGGCAATCGGTAGTCGGGGTCGTCCCAAGGTTGTCGGGGGCGTGTTTGTTGTTCTATCCATGCCTTGGCTTGTCGCATTAGGTCGTCGTTGTCGGTGGCTAAGGCATGTATCAATCCGTCTCGGAGGGCGGTGCCGGGGTTCGCCTTTTTGCCTTCGATGAGGTAGGAAAATGCCGCTTGTAAGCCCAAGAGCCGCACTACTTTGGTCAAACCACCTGCGCCGGGCAATAAGCCCAAAGATACTTCGGGCAATCCTATGCGCAAGGTAGGGTCGTTGAGGGCTATGCGGTAGTGGCAAGCCAAAGCCAACTCGTAGCCTCCGCCTAATGCAGTGCCGTTGATAGCAGCCACTACGGGCTTGCGGGTGTCGGTTCGGACAGTGGCAATCAACTCGTTCAAGCGGGCAGCGAAGGCGCGATTGATGAGGTTAGCCGATTTGTCCGGATTATTTAGGGTAAAAACGGCGATGCCGTCATTATGGCGTTCGTATTGTATCATGGTAGCGGCAAAGATACTACTTTTATCAGCTATTGCTACATTATTTGCAGCGGTTGCGCTATCTTTGCGGCTCAATTTTTTAAACAACCCAATTACCATTTACTACAGTATGAAAAAGTTTTTCATTGCAGTTTTGTCCGTAGCATTATTTGCTGCTTGTAACGGCGGTACAGACCCGAAAGCCGTCGATGCACAAAAAGCAGATGAAGCCGCCAAAGCCCAAGCCGCCGCCCAAGCCGCCGCTGCTGCTGCTGCCCAAGCCGCTGCTGCCCCCCAAGTATCGCCCGAAGAGCAAATGGCGACCGACAAAGGTTTGATTGACCAATATGTAGCCCAAAAAGGGCTTAAATGCAAAAATACGTCATCGGGCATTTATTATGTCATCGAGAAAGAAGGAAAAGGCACTAGCCCCACCGAAAATAGTACCGTAAAAGTCCATTATAGCGGCACTTTATTAGACGGCACTGAATTTGACTCGTCGTATTCGCGCAACAAACCCGCCGAATTTCCCTTGAATGGCGTTATCAAAGGCTGGCAAGAGGCTATTCCGTTGCTAAAACCAGGCGGAAAAGGCAAATTTATCATCCCTTCGAGTTTAGCCTACGGACCCCGTGCTATGAAGTGCCAAAATTCCCGCTAATTCGGTGTTGGTATTTGATGTCGAATTATTGGAAGTAAAATAAACCAACAATTTGGCAATAGATTGCTCAGTATCTGTTTATTCTTATCCATTTTTACATTTTTAAAAAAATATGCACAAATACCTCATTACGCTATTAGCCTTCGTGCTCATGTTGGCGATTGCCTGTGCCAAAGAGGGCGGCACAAGTTCGACTTCAAGGGGCGTTAAATACACTATTCATACCAATAAAGGCGGCACCAAACCCAAAGTAGGTGATTTTTTGACCCTTAACATGCAGTATGCCACCGAAAAAGATTCGGTTTTGTTCAGTTCCTATAAAAAGGAAAAACCATTATCTTTCAAAATGCAGCCTACTCTGTTCAAAGGTGTATTGAACGACGGATTGCTGCAAATGGGCGCAGGCGATAGTGCTACTTTCTTAGTGCCTGCCGATACGCTATACGGCGACAGGCTGCCCAAGTTTTTGAAAAAAGGCGAACGCATCAAATACACCATTTCGCTCATGAAAGTGCAGACACAAGCCGAGTATCAAGACGAAAAAATGAAAGAACGCGCTGCAAATCCTCCCACCGGACGCGATACGATGAACCGCCCCGCGCTGAAAATGGACCCCGACCAACTAAAAAAAGCGACGATGCGTCCCGCAGACGCGAGCGCAACACCAACACCCACTAAGAAAGAAGAAAGCCATTAGGCGAATTGAAATTGACTTGTCCTAATAGAAGTGCGGGGTAATTGACTGGCAATTGCTCCGCATTTTTTGCGCATAACTTTGCTTTGCATGATGCGTGCAGTTTGTTCTAAGTACCCTCAAATATTTGGCGATAAATAGCCCATTTTAATGTCCGACGATACACCCAAATATTCGCTCCTAACCGCCACTTCCATTGTTATTGCCAATATGGTAGGCACGGGTGTGTTTGCTGCTTTATTTTTTCAGATAGACGGCTTGCCTTCGGGGGCGGCTATCTTGGTGCTTTGGCTGGCAGGCGGTGTAGTAGCTCTGTGCGGCGGATTGTGCTATGCCGAGCTGACGGGTTTGTTTCCGAGGTCGGGCGGTGAATACGAATTTTTGACTCGCATCTATCACCCTGCCTTGGGCTTTTCGGCGGGCATTTGCACCTTAGTTATTGGATTTGCCGCGCCTATGGCGAGTGTATCGCTCAATCTGGGCAATTATTTCGCGCCTGTCTTGGCACTCGAACAAAATAGTGCAGGCAGTAAAATAGTTGCAGTGATGAGCATTGCCCTTGTGACAGCGGTGCAAATGCTGGGCATTCGCGCCATCAGCTGGGTCCAAAATATATCAACTTTATTCAAAATAGGATTGGTCGTATTGCTCATCATATTGCCGTTCATGCTGCCTGGTGCGGCGCGTTCAGATGTGTCGTTTGCGCTTGACGGGCAGGCATTCCAGCTCATTGGGTCGGGTAATTTTTTTGCTGCCTTAGCCCTATTGTACTATTCTTATACGGGTTGGAGTGCGTCTATTTACATTGCTTCGCACGTCAAAAACCCAAGGCGCAATTTGCCTTTGTCGGTTTTTATTGGTATCGGAGTAGTTATATTATTATACGTATTGCTCAATTTTTCTTTTCTCTACGTATGCAGCTTTGACGAGATTAGGCAGGGTGGCGACAGTGTAGGCAACACGATGATAGCCAAATTGTTTGGCGCACAAACGATAGCGGGTTGGCGCGTAGCCGATATTTTTTCTGTTATGATGAGCCTTGCTTTGGTCGCTACGCTCAATGCGTTTATGGTCATTTCGCCGCGGGTGGCGGAGGTATTGGGCAACGATTTTGCAGCTTTGGGCTGGCTCACGCACAAATCGAGCAATGGTGCGCCTTATCTCGCTATCGGGTTGATGGCGGCAATTTCGGTATTTTTGGTCTTGCTTTCCGACCTCAAATCGCTGCTCGATTATATCGGATTTTCGTTGGCTATTTTTGCCTCCTTGCCCATCATCGGCATCTATCTATTGCGTTGGCGAAAACCCGACATGCCGCGCCCTTTTCGAGTATGGGGCTATCCGTTTACGCCTTTCTTGTTTGTCGTCATCAATTTGGCGATGATTTATTACAGCGTGGAAGTGATGTATAACGGCGACTTTCTATACGGCATTACGCCCGAAGGCAATATTAGTATCAGCCCATTATCGGCATCTATCCTCACCATTATTGCCAGCATCGCGCTTTATTATGTAGTGCCCCAAGGCAAAAAACATATCGATTAGATGAGTATTTAGTGGTTTGGTTTTTAAGTTTTGAGGTAACTATTTAGCCTTGTAGGGGAAATAGCCATTTCTAATCGAATATGCAGCGATGTCAGGCATTATTAGATAAATATTGCTCATTACCCCATACCCAAAACCCCATACCCTAAATAGTTACAGACTTAAAAACCAAACCATTAGTAACCATTTAGAACTGCAGTGCAAAAAGTCATTTTAAAACAGTGTTTATTAATTAAAAAAATGTATTAAATTTTTAAAATCAATCGTTTGTGTATTGAAATTAAATTTAATTTTTGCTAATTTTGTCTTTTTTGTACCACAGTAATTTAGAATAATTTATATTTAAATAGCATATATAATTTGTAAGGCAAAAATAGCCCCAAACCGCAGCATATTTGGCAGTAATTAAACACAAATGCGTACCTTTGTGCTAATACACTTGCTTTTATTTGCCCAATTTTATGTCCAAAAAAACACCCACTGAAGCACCGATACAAAATCGGTAGCAAAAAAGTTATCCAAAACCGATACTTCTCCTGCCGATACTTTTCCGGCAGATAAGTCCGCCAATGCGCCCAACTATTGGCTTTATGCTACTTATGTCCTATTGTTTGTAGTGGTGTGGGTTTTGTACCAAGCAGGTTTTGGCAACGAATTTGTCGATTGGGACGATTATGAATACGTGAAAGAAAATAGCTACGTATTGCGTCCTTCTTGGTCAAATGCTATGACCTTGCTAAAAACGGCTTATTTTGGCAATTATCACCCGCTGACGATGTGGTCGTATATGGCTACCGCTGCTTGGATAGGCAAAGATGCAGGTTCTTTTATTATGGTCAATGTGTTGTTGCACGCCATAAATGCTTGTTTGGTCGCTTATTTTGCTTATCGGCTGTCGGGGCGCGTTGTGTGGGTAGCTGTTCTTACCGCCTTGTTTTTTGCCGTTCATCCCTTGCATGTCGAGTCGGTAGTATGGGTATCAGAGCGCAAAGACGTATTATACGGATTATTTTTTTTGGCGGCTTGTATCGGCTATCTGCGCTATTTAGACCGTCCTAGCGTTGGACGTTATGCAGTCGTTTGGGCTTTATTTTTGCTGTCGTGCTTGTCCAAACCCGCTGCTATCATATTGCCTATCTTATTATTATTATTAGATGATTGGCATGACCGTTCTTGGTTCTCGCCCCGCGTATGGGTAGAAAAAATACCTTTTTTTGCCTTGTCGTTCTTGTTTGGTAGCATTGCGCTTAGTATCCAAAACGGCGGCGATTTTATGGGATTGCTACCCACTTCCTCAGCCAAAGCCTTTGCAGTGAGCCATTTGGATATTTCGTGGGTACAACGTTGCCAAGATGCCGCTTATGCCTTGATGACTTATTTGATACGCTTGTTTGTGCCACACAGCATGGCGGCATATCACCCCTATCCCGCTACCTACGATAGCCCAGTTTTTGTACTCTATCCTCTGTTAGCCATAGCACTATTTGCCACGGCTATATACAGCCGCCGCTATACCAAAATTTTATTTTTTGGGTTCATGTTTTATTTGGTATGCTTGTTATTGGTCTTGCAATTTGTATCGGTGGGGTCTGCTATTATAGCAGAACGCTATACCTATTTGCCTTATATCGGCATATTATTTGCCTTGTTTTATGGATTGCATCGGCTAAGTGAAAACCGCCCCGTTGCTTGGCGTACTGCCGTAGGAGGCGCAGCAGTAGTAGTGGCATTGCTGTTTGCTGTTCGCACTCATAATTACATACCTGCTTGGAAAAATACCCTTGCATTGTGGGATAACGTGATACAATATTACCCCGATGTAGCCAAACCATATACCTTGCGCGGCACTTTTAAGGGCAAAAGCGGCGATTTAGCAGCCGCCATCAAAGATTTTGAGCATGCCCTAAGCCTTGATACTGTATATGCTGCTACCTACGAAGGCTTGGGCAATGCTTATGGGTTTCAGGGGCAACCCCAAAAAGCCCTCGCGATGTTCGAAAAAGCCTTGCAATACGACCCTAACAACGGCAAATCGTATTATAATCGCGCTTTGGCAAACGTACAGTTGCAACAGTTCGACCGCGTATTGCCCGACCTCGACCGCGCCTTAGAACTTACCCCTAATCGGGCGGGCGAAATAGCTTCGCTACGCGGTTATATTTATTTGCAGCAAAAAAAATATACCGATGCTGTCAATGCCTACGGGCAAGCCCTGCAAATACAGCCCACTGCTGCTGCTTATTGTTATAGAGGGGTAGCTCAGATGAACCTCAATAACCATACTGCTGCCCGCGCCGACCTACAACGCGCCCTACAAATAGACCCTAATATGGCAGAAGCAAAACAATATTTGGCGCAAATACCGCAATAAACCCTTATTCCTTGTGCTATAAAGCTACAAAAAAACCGCTGACTCCCTCAAACAGGGAAATTCACTTCCCCTAAGCCACTGAAAGATAGGGAATATTCAAGTAATATCCTCAATGATACCGTTGTGCAACACAGTTATTAAAACCCATAGCTTAGATGCAATTAGCGGTAGCGGTTTGGAATAACGGATATTTTGCTACCCCAAAATTTTATTGAACGGAAATTGCCCTAATCGCGCTGCAATAGGCTCGAAATAGTCTTTAATCCATTTAAAAAATTGTTGGCGGCGTTTTTCGGGAATTTTTTGGTAAAACGAAATAACACCCAAGCAGTTATCTTTTAGTTCTGATACAATTTCTAAGGATTGTGCATAATCGACTATGCTGATGTCGGCGGGAGTATGCAGTTCTACGTTGTATTGGATATAAAAACCCTTGTCTTTTAATTGTTTGGCATTTGCCCACCAAGTCGAATAGCGGTTCGATTGTTGTACTAAATAGAGCGGGTTCATATTTTTGTCGAACAAACTGCTGAAACTTGGCAAACTAAGGCTCAACAAACTGTTGGTAGTGCGTTCAAATACTTGGTATAGCGAGCGTACAAATACGCCCATCACCACTACGCCTGGCGATACGGCATAGCCCTCGTCTTGTTCGGCGAAAAAGCGGAGCAGGGTTTTTACGCGCGACACGGGCAAACCCCAGCACGTCAGATATACCGACAAGGCTTTGATATACTCTTCGGCAGCGATGGTCAAATGGGCATTAGCAATGCCATACTCCTCTGTTTTGGCAATCAGAATAGCGGCTTTGATATGCCTATCGGCGTTTTGCAGCAACGAAGGGTAGAGCAAATGACATTCTTGCACGCTTAATCGTTCAAATGGGTCTTTTGTCATCGGAATTGTGTATTTTTGCGCCGCAAAGATACGCTTTTATCGCCGCATAGTTATGATTCCGCGCTATTTGTCTTATCGAAGCAGGGCAAACGCATCAAAAAACAAAGATTGACTATTTAAATAAATTTTTATGCTTAATTTGTTGTTTATCAATAGAAAACAGAATTTATTTTCTATAAATTGTCAAACTAAAAAATATGGTCTAATTGTTTTTATTTATAAAGCACTGCTCATCGGACTATCACAATTTTAATGCGTTTGTCCCGTATCGAAGTATTTTTTACTGCATTCCACCACCGCCGCTATGATGTCAGATTCCAACCCCCCCGCCAATAGCTACCGCACCGCCTTGATTTTTGGCGGTGTATTGCTATTATTAATAATGCTGCTCGTGCTGCCCAATGTAGGCGCGTGGCTCGCCGACCACGAGTCAAACCCTGCTACTGCTACTGATAGCAAACAAACCGCCGCCGATTCGAGGCAGACAGAGGTTGCTTCTGCAGGTAGCCGCCAAGCCCTCAGCCAACAAGCCACCCAATTATTAGAAGCAGGCAATTATCCCGATGCCATTCGCGCATTTGAACAAGTAACCCAACAAGACCCCAAAGATGCTAAGGGTTGGCATAACTTGGGCGTTGCTTACCACAAAAAAGGCGACCAAGACCAAGCTATTGCCTTGTTTAACAAAGCTATTGCCCTCGACCCTACTTTTGCCGACCCCTATTATAGCCTCGGCATTGCCTACGAAGAAAAACAACAAATAGAGCAAGCCATTAAGAATTATACCCAACATATAGCCCTCGACCCTCAAAGCAAGAAGACCTACCTACGGCTCGGCTCACTCTACGATGCCCAACAGCAATTTGCCCGCGCTATTGATGCTTATCGCCGTGCGGCTGCCATCGACCCCGCTTATTATGTGGCTTACTATAATATAGGTAATGCTTTCTTGCACCAGCAATCCATAGACTCAGCTATAACTTATTACGAAAAAGCTATCGCCGTAAAACCCGATTATGCCAAAGCATATTCCAACTTGGGCAATTGTTACCTACAAAAAAAACAAAACGACCGCGCTCAACAATATTTCAAAAAAGCCCTCGAATTAGACCCGTCTTTGAAAAAGTACGCAAAATAATAATACCCATTTCTATGAAAAAACTATTCTTACGGTATGTTGCCGTCACCTTATTTTTTATCGGCTGCCTATTTGGTACTGCCCTCAAAGCCCAAACTTTCAAAGGTGGTATTGTGGCAGGTGCCAATTTTACCCAAATAGACGGTGATGCCATTGCGGGATACACCAAAGTGGGTATCAATGCGGGCGTAGCAAGCGAAATAGTGCTGGGCAAGCGTTGGAGTCTTGCCCTCGAACTGCTGTATTCCCAAAAAGGGAGTGCCTCGTCCTATTCGCTCACTTCTTACGGCGGCGTACCCTTTCAAATCAGAATGCACTATGCCGACATTCCCGTATTAGTGCGTTACCACGATGTTATAGGCGGGCTTACGTTTGGCGGTGGTGCGTCGGTGGGTAGGTTGCTGGGGTATAAATACGTCGAAGATGGTTTAGACTTAACCGAATCGTTTGATATGACCGACAAATTCAATGATTGGGATTTGCAGTTGATTGGCGATATTTCTTATATGTTTACACCTGTTTGGGGAATCAATTTCCGCATAGCCTACTCTGCATTGTCTATACGCACCGATTGCGCCAATAGCCTTTTGCGCAACTGCGCCCAAGTGAACAACGTCTTATCTCTGCGCACAGTATTTATGTTCAGCGCACTAAATCAAAAAAATGTGGCAGGTAACGATTGATATGTTGTTTTATTTGTATTTTTAATTTTAATTAATATTTAAAAATTACTTGCTGCTATTGCTTTGGTAGACCTCGGCAATGTATTGCTACCCAGCCATACCATTCTATCGCCAAAACCCTTGCACCTTAACCATAGGTCAAGGGTTTTTTTTCTTAGTGTTTGCGAATCCAAAAATGCTATCCCTGTTTGAGTAAAAAAGGGCGACTATTTGTTTTTTTTAGGCAGTATGCAGACTGCTCATGTTTGCAAGGTGTTAATGATTAAATAACCTATCTAAACACTGTCACACCCAATAATATTTCGTACCTTTGCGCCCATATTTATCCTGATAGGGCTTGCCTATTGAGTAAGAAACTCCACCGTATCAGCAACCTTAGTTTTCTTCCCGAACACTTCCCAAACTATGTTTGTTATGAATCTTTTTCCCTATCTGCTCAACTGCGATGTTGGCTCTTAGGTGCAGTGTTGGGTAGTCTGTGGTCCGTAGCGTTACAGGCACAAGACATCATCTTAATTGGCATGAACTCTGATGCCCCCGACCAAGTTTCATTTGTAGCCACCACTACTATTCCCGCTGGGACAATCATCTATTTTCGTGATGATGAGTGGAATGGCACCGGCTTTGTCGATACCAACGAAGGTGCCATCAGCTATACTGCCCCAGCAGGAGGCATAGCACCTGGCACCGTAGTAGTCGTGACCACTGAAACAACTTTGGGGTCAAGCAATGGCGGGACAGTTGTAGTTGCTGATGCCTCGTTTGCTTTAGCTACCGCGGGCGATATTGTCTACGCATACTACGGTACGGCTTGGAATGCCCCTACCGAGATATTGTCGGTATTGGCAAACAAAGTAGCTCCCACTAATGCAGAAGACCCAACAGGCGATGCCCTTGCCCCCAACGTAACAGTCATTAGCCTACCTTCATCGTTTATCAGTTTCGATAACGTACAATATAACGGCACGCGCACAAATACAAGCATCACCGACCTCATTAACCCCAGCAATTGGACGGGCAATAGCACACCTATTATTCTAAATACCACCGCTTTTACCTTTGCTTGCCCCACCCTAAGCAACCTTACTGCTGATGCCACTACTACTTGTTCGGGCGATGCGGTACAGGTTTGTGCTACGGTCGATAATGCCAACGCACCTAACCCTACTGTGGTATTCAGCGACGGCGGCACACCCGTAGCGGGCGTAGCAACGGTTTTTGCGCCGCGCCCTCGCTCACTTACCGTAGGACTCAATGCTCTCTCACCCTACACAATGCCCACGGGCACCATTTACGTAGGCGACTATATTTTGTTACCTGCTACTGCTCAACACCCTATCGAAACCACCAGCGTACCACCAGGTGCGGCAGATGTCACTTCGTCGTCTACGGGTGTAGTGTATCAAGTGACGGAGGAAGGCACTTACAATATTCGTTGCGCCATCCATACGGGTAGCATGACAGGAACTTTTACAGCAGTAGCCCGACCCAACACCGATGCACAGCAATGTGCCACCCTCAATCCGACCAACACCAATTGTGCTGCATCAACTGCCGATTTTACGGCTACGCCCGAAAATTGCGATGGCGGCGCAACCTTGAACGGTTTGGCGGCTACAGTATACCCCAATTTATCGCTCAACGCATCGGGTGATGGTGCTTGTGGTGTCATTAGTGCCACAGCTACACCTGCTGCTTGCGGCACGGTGACGTATAGCGTCGATTATACGGCGGGAGGTACTGACGTAAGTGGTGTAAGCGGCAATAGTTTTACGCCCTCGGCAGGTCAGTCGGGAACGATTACTTTTACTATCACCAATACAGGTGCGCCGTCGGGTTGTGCCGCTACCACGTCAGGCGTAGTAGCGTTCGATTGCCCTGCGGCACCTGTTTGCCCCACTACGGTCAGCATATCGGGCGCACCTGCTACGGCATGTCAAGGCGCGAACATTATGATGATGGCTTCGGTTGACCAAGGCGTATTAAATACCAATTACACGATACAATGGGAAGAAAGCATCGATGGCGGAGCATTTGCCTCCGTAGGTGCCGCCAATGGCGGGCAGACCTTGATGTATATGCCTGCCGTTTCTTGGTTATCGGTCTGTGGTGGCGAGAACCATACTTACCGTGTTGTGCTTACGCCTATTGGTGCTTGTGTGGGTGCGGCCCTCACGTCCAACACCAATACGACTTCCGTTTATCCGTCGTTGAGTATCTCGGCATCGGGTGATGGTGCTTGTGGTGTCATTAGTGCCACAGCTACACCTGCTGCTTGCGGCACGGTGACGTATAGCGTCGATTATACGGCGGGAGGTACTGACGTAAGCGGTGTAAGCGGCAATAGTTTTACGCCTTCGGCAGGTCAGTCGGGAACGATTACTTTTACTATCACCAATACAGGTGCGCCGTCGGGTTGTGCCGCTACCACGTCAGGCGTAGTAGCGTTCGATTGCCCCGACCCCTGCACCAACTTCGCCCCGCCTACGGTCACATCGCCCATAGCGGTTTGCGAAGGCGGTAGCACGACCATCACGCCTACGGGCGGCGGTTCGGGTGGTACGGGCGGCGGCATCGCCGACCTATTTATTTCGGAATATGTAGAGGGTTCGAGTAATAATAAATGTATAGAGATATATAATGGCACAGGATCGGCTGTTGTGTTAGATGGCGTATATGCCATAGGCGTTTATACTAACGGTAGCCCAACTATTAGCAGCACCTTTAATTTGGCGGGAACCATTGCTAATAATGATGTTTGGGTTGTTTGTCGTACTGAGACTACCATTTTTACCCTCCAAGACCAATCCTTAGCACTTAACTATAACGGCAATGATGCAGTGGCTCTGCTCAAAAATGGTGTGCCTATCGATATTTTGGGCAATATCGGCTGCAACCCTGGTACCAATTGGACATCGGGAGCCTTAGCTACGAGCGAACAGACCTTGGTGCGCAATGCGGCTGTTTATCAAGGTATCGCGATTGACCCCACCAATACGCCTTGCGATTTCCCGACCTTAGCCAGCGAGTGGACTTCGTTTGCGCAAGATAATAGCGCGAATTTGGGTAGCCATACCTCTACTGCATCGTCGGGAGAGCCCCAACCTACAATTATTATACGACCGACCCCAGCGGCGGCGGTCAAACCCCTGTGGCTACGGGCGCGTCTTATACGCCTACAAGTAGCACCGAATACTACGGTCACTATTTACGTCACTGCCGACGACGGTACTTGCGAAAGTACTGCCGTGCCCGTTATGGTGTCGGTAACAGCTAATGCCAATGCAGGAGCAGATGCAGCTACTACGGTTTGTAATGCTACTGCTGAGGGAATAACTACTATTGATTTAGCTACGCTTGTTAGTGGTGCTAACGGCGCGGGCACTTTTGCACCCGTAGGTGGCGCACCCGCCCTAAGCGGTACTACTTTTGACGGTAACGGACTTACATCCAATGTTTATTTATATACTTATACCGTAGCGGCTATTGCCCCTTGTACGGTTGATGATGTAGCTAATTTTGCTATTACGGTCAATGATTGCGTGGGTGCGGTATGCAGTCTTACGCTTGGCACGATAAGCGTGAGTACGTGTAGCTATGACGGTACGCAAAGCACAGCCACCGTAACCGTACCGCTGACTTGGGCTGATGCCCCTGCAAGTGAAGATATCGTTGTGAGTGTACAAGGTGCATCTGCCCAAACCATCAGTAGCCCTGCTGCTTCGGGCAGTCAAACCCTTACCTTTACTGTTCCTGCCGACGGCGGTACTGCCAAAAGCATCGGTGCAGCATTTAGTATTACGACCACCTGCGCCGATACCGATACTTATGATGCCCCCGCTGCTTGCGCTCCTGACTGTACGGGATTCGTCCCGCCTACGGTCACATCGCCCATAGCAGTTTGCGAAGGCGGTAGCACGACCATCACGCCTACGGGCGGCGGTTCGGGTGGTACAGCCCCTGCTCCGATTACCGACCTATTTATTTCGGAATATGTAGAGGGTTCGAGCAATAATAAATGTATAGAGATATATAATGGCACAGGCGCGGCTGTTGTATTAGATGGTGTGTATAGCATTGCCGTTTATAGTAATGGGAGTCTTACGCCCAATACACCTATTGCTTTGGTGGGTACTATTGCCAATGGTGATGTATTTGTGATTTGCCAAACTACGGCAGATCACGACTTTCTTGGGTTTGTCTGACCAGACAACCTCGCTCAACTATAATGGCGACGATGCGGTAACACTGCGTAAAAATGGCAATATTATTGATATTTTTGGCAATATCGGCTACGATCCCAGTACCCAATTGGACATCAGGAGGCGCAGCTACGAGCGAACAGACCTTGGTGCGCAATGCGGCTGTTTATCAAGGTATCGCGATTGACCCCGCGAATACGCCTTGCGATTTCCCCGCCTTAGCCAGCGAGTGGACTTCGTTTGCGCAAGATAATAGCGCGAATTTGGGTAAGCCATACTTCTACGCCGCCTATTATTAGCACTACAACCTACAATTATTATACGACCGACCCCAGCGGCGGCGGTCAAACCCCTGTGGCTACGGGCGCGTCTTATACGCCTACCGTAGCACTGAATACTACGGTCACTATTTACGTCACTGCCGACGACGGTACTTGCGAAAGCACTGCCGTGCCCGTTATGGTATCGGTTCGGGCGGTGGCTATTGCAGGAGCAGATGCAGCTACTACCGTTTGTAATGCTACTGCCGAAGGGACAACTACTATTGATTTAGCTACGCTTGTTAGTGGTGCTAACGGCGCGGGCACTTTTGCACCCGTAGGTGGCGCACCCGCCCTAAGCGGTACTACTTTTGACGGTAACGGGCTTATACCCAATGTTTATTTATATACTTATACGGTAGCGGCTATTGCCCCTTGTACGGTTGATGATGTAGCTAATTTTGCTATTACGGTCAATGATTGCGTAACTGATTGTAGCAATTTTGCCGCTCCTACTGTTACTTCCCCCTTGGTGGCGTGCGAGGGCAATAGCATTGTTATCGCGCCTACGGGTGGTGGCACAGGCGGCGCGTCGCCCCTTAATATGACACACGTGGGATTTTGAGTCTGCTGACCTCAGCGGCGTATCGAATAATCCCACCGTTGTGAGTAACCCCGCTGCCCCCCTTGCGGGTGCGGGTATCAATGCCCTTAACCATGCTGCGGCTTTGTCGGGTGGTTGTTCAGCGGCTGTTGCCACGAGCAATTTTAATGCTACATCAGGCAGCAATGGACAGACCGATGCAATTGCGAGTGGTGATTATGTTGAGTTTTGTGTAGGTACAGTACAAGCAGGCTATACCCTTAATATAACAGGTATGACTTGGGGTAGCCGCATTTCAGGCACGGGTCCCGCGTCGTATGCGGTATATGCTTCCAATGACCTTATTACGCCTCTGGCTACGGGTAGCATAACAACATCTATCAATATAAATCCCTGCGAGACCGAAACTGTATCATTTGCTTCTACTGCTACTTGCTACCGCATCTATGCTTGGGGTGCTTCGGGAACAGGAGGTACGTTCCGCATTGACAACCTCGTGTTGAGCGGTCAAGCAATTCCGACGGGAGCTACGTCATACAACTTCTACGATGCTGACCCCGTACCCGGTCCCGCCACTTTATTGTTGGGCAATGCCTTTTCTTATACTCCGACCATAGCACGGTGCGACCACTACTATTTATGTGACTGCCGCCAATACTACTTGAGAGGTGTGGCGGTACCCGTAACAACGAGTATAGTAGCACGCTGCCAATGCGGGAAGCGACGGCGCGGCTACTGTATGCAATGCCACTGCCGAAGGCATAACTACCGTTGATTTGGCTACTTTGTTGAGTGGCGCACAAGCAGGTGGCATTTTTGCAGCATTAGGTGGCGCACCCGCCCTTAGCGGCACTACCTTTGATGGCAATGGCTTATCTCCTGCGGTGTATCAATATACCTATACCGTAGATGCTACTGCACCTTGTACGACCAACGATGTAGCGACATTTACGATTACAATCAATGATTGTTTGACCGACCCTTGTACGGGTTTCGTAGCACCTGATGTAGCCGACCTCAATTTGTGTGAAGGAGATGCTGTTAATATAACACCTGAAAACGGAGGCATCGAACCTATTACCGATTTGTTTATATCTGAATACATTGAGGGTAATATCGGTAGTAATAAATGTATCGAAATATATAACGGTACAGGCGCGGCAATTGATTTGGCTGCGGGGCAATACCAAATTATTTTGTATAGCAATGGTTTGATTATTCAAACTATCATCAACCTGACGGGAACGGTAGCCAGCGGCGATGTATATGTGGTGTGCAATCCTAATGCAAGTGCCGCATTTTTAGCACAAGCCGACCAAACAAGCACCAGCATGTCGCATAACGGCAATGATGCTATTGCATTGGTCAAGAATGGTGCGAACATCGATATTGTAGGTAATATAGGCTGTAATCCAGGACTTGAATGGGTGGCAAGCAGCAATAGCACCCTCAACCAAACCTTAGTGCGCCTACCTTCTGTAACGCATGGTGTTGCCACTGACCCCACCGATACGCCTTGCGATTTCCCAACCTTAGCGGCTGAATGGACGGCTTTGGGTGCAGATAATAGCAGCAATTTGGGAACGCATGTGAGTAGTGGCAGTACTACGTCAGTACCGCCCACATCGTATAATATATATGCCGACAATGGTGGTGTGCAAGGCGCACTCATCACCACTATTGCGCCAGGTGGCTCTTATAGCCCGCCCGTAGGCACGACCAACTATTTTGTGACTGCCGTGAGTAGCTCGCCCACCTGCGAAAGCCCCGCCGAAATGGTCAGCGTTAGTATCAATCCTAACATTACCGCAACAGCTACCGATGGCGATTGTAGCAATTTGGCGGCTTCGATTACCCAAGACAATCCTGCTTTTACTGCCATTTGGACGGCTACCTATACCAGTGGTAGTGGGCAGGTGAATGGTACAGGTTTTGTATTCGACTTTTCGGCATCTGTACCTGGTGTAGCGGGAACGGTGACATTTACAGTTGTCAATCCTAATGCGCCTAATGCTTGCGATACAGCACAATATACAGTGCCGTTCTCTTGTATTACGTTGCCCTGCTCGCTTACCACTACTGCTACGCCGCAGGTTTGCAATACTGATGGTACGTATGACCTGAGCGTAGGCGTAACGGCGAGCAACCAGCAATTCAGCCAATTTGTGCTTGATGTAGCAGGTACGCAATATGGACCTTATGACTATTCGGCATCGCCCGTAACTATTCCGAACCTCGCAGGCGATGGTGCAAGCAATGTGCCCGTCACAGCGACAGATTACGGCGGATGGATTATCAACGAAATCTTGTACGACCCCAATAGCGATGCCAACGGCGACGGCACAGTATCGTCATCAACCGACGACTTTGTAGAAATTGCCAATTTTACAGGCATTAGCCAAGATATAAGCGGTTATACCTTACAAATAGGCGCAACGACCTATACCGTACCGACGGGAACAATTATTGCTAATGGCTGTGCCTTGGTTGTATTTGGTGGCGGTACGCCTGTAGGCACTTTTGGCGGTGCTACTGTCTTGGCGGGCACATTCAGTTTGTCGCCTATTAGCGGTACAGTTACGTTCCGCGATGCTGCTAACGTAACGCTCGCCACACGCAGTTATACGGGCAGCGTGAGCGACAACGTTTCTATCACCTTGAACCCCAACCTTACTGGTACGGCTATGGCACTGCATTCTACAGTAGGTACAGGCGCACAATCGCCCGGTACCTTGGCAGATGGCACACCATTTGCGGGTTGCGGTACGGCATATAACTCTTGTAGCAGCAGCACCACCTACAACGCACCTACATGGCACAGTTGCTTGCCCCACTTTGACGGGGCAGGCTGTAAGCGTAACTTCTCTCTGCTCAGACCTTGCTGTTCCTTATACCGTAGGCACAACGACAGGTGGCGGTTCGGTCACTTGGGTATATAGCACCGCTGTTGGGTTTGATGCCTATGGCGCGGCGGCTGTGCCGTTTAGCGGTACTTTGCCTGCCAATATAGGTTGCGACCCAGTCAATTATTATATCAAAGCTCGTTTAGACGGTGTTTCGGGTTGTACGGCGGTTAGTACTGAGTTTGTTGTAGCAGTATATCCCAATATTAGCTACACCATAACAGCGCAAGGCGGTTGTACGGCTTCTATCCAGCCCGCTTGTCCTGGTGCTTCCGTTACATATACCGACCCGCAAAGCGGTAGTACCGTTGTAGGTAGTAGCTATACTGCACCTGCGGGCACAGCGGGCAGTGTTACATTTAGCATTCAAGTATCGGCTGCGCCTGCGGGCTGCAACCTAAGTACCATTGCTGTACCATTTAATTGCCCTGCGCCTTGTCCTATTCTTACGGGTCAAGACCTAAGCTCGGTGGCAATCTGTTCGGGCGGAACGGTTGATTATACCGTAGGTACAACCAGTACAGGTAGCGGTACGGTTACGTGGGTTTATGGCACAACGGCGGACTTTAATGCCTATGGTGCTTCGGCTACGGTATTTAGCGGCACTTTGCCCGCTAACAATACTTGTAATCCTATGACGTATTACCTGAAAGCCCGTTTAGATGGCTTAACGGGTTGCACGGCTACGAGCGAGGAATTTGTAGTAGCAGTTTATCCGAATATTAGCGCAGCTATTACGGCACAAGACGCTTGTGCGGTGTCAGTTGTTGCCAATTGTGCCAACTTTATGGTACATTATACCGACCCACAAAGTGGCTCAATGCTTATGGGCAATAGCTATACAGCTCCTGCGGGCACGTCGGGCAATGTTGTGTTTGATGTGATGCAGAACAATGCGCCCTACGGCTGCGATATAGTATCGGTATCTGTGCCTTATAATTGTACTACTGCTTGTCCTACCCTTAGCGGTCAGGAGGTGGCTACATCGGCTATTTGTTCGGGTTCGACAGTTAGTTATACCGTAGGTACAACCAGTACAGGCAGCGGGACGGTTACGTGGGTTTATGGCACAACAGCGGGCTTTGATGCTTATGGTGCGGGGGCTACAACATTTAGCGGTACTTTGCCTGTCAACAATACTTGTGCGGCGGTGGTCTATTACCTCAAAGCCCGTTTAGATGGCGTAACGAGCTGTACGGCTACGAGTGCCGAATTTACGGTAACGGTTTATCCGAATATCAATACAACTATTACAGCGCAAGATGCTTGTACGGTATCGATTACATCTAACTGTGCTAACTTTACAATTAACTATACCGACCCCACTACGGGCGCGAGCATTGTAGGCAATAGCTATACGGCTGCTGCGGGCACATCGGGTAATGTTGCCTTCACGGTTACGCAAACGGCTGCTCCGCTGGGCTTTGTTTGCCGCACCGCTACGGTATCAGTGCCTTACAATTGTATTTTGACCTGTCCCACTCTTAGCGGTCAGGCGGTAGCTACGACAGCTATTTGTTCAGGTTCGACAGTTAGTTATACCGTAGGTACAGCAACACCCACCACAGCAGGCGCGGCGGTATCGTGGTATTATAGCACCAATGCAGCATTTGACCCATATACAGACGGTACGGCATTTAGCGGCACTTTGCCCGCCAACAATACCTGCGCTCCGGTCAGCTATACGCTCAAAGCGCGTTTAGATGGCGTAGCGGGCTGTACGGCTACGAGCGAGGCGTTTTCGGTAGCGGTTTATCCCGCAGTAGGCGCAAGCATAACAGCGCAGAACTTGTGTACAGTGAGTATTACGCCTAATTGCCCCAACTTTACAGTCAGCTATACCGACCCGCTAAGCGGTGCTGTGATAGCCAACAATAGCTATACGGCAGCTAACTGCTCTAATGGCAATATCGCTTTTACGGTGAGCCAAGCAGGTGCGCCTGCAACTTGCGCAACTACTACGCTTACAGTGCCCTATAATTGCGATAATGGTACTTGCGGCGGCTGTGTGTTGCCCTCTGCTACGGTGACAGTAACACCAGGCAATGGCGGTACGGGCACGTTTGCTTACGATATCATTACCTATACTATTGCGGGCGGCGTAGCACCATACAACTTTAATTGGGACAATACGGGTTATGTGCGCTATGACATTGATTATACGGCTACGGGCGTAGTGATTACGCTGTATGTGTCGGATAATGCCCAATACAATATCACAGTGAGCGATTCGCAAGGTTGCCAAACGGTGATTTTAGACGAAGATATATCTAACCCGGGCCCGCCCACGCTTGATATTACGAGCTATACCATAACGGCGGTTAGCAGCAATGCTACTAACAACGGAGCTATCAATATCACGGTATTTGGCGGTACGCCAGGCTATACTTACCAATGGAGCAATGGCGCAAATACCGAAGATGTGTCGGGCTTGTCGTCGGGTTGGTACTCGGTGACGGTGACAGATGCGGGCAACCCGCAGCAGCAAACCATAGGTTGGTATTGGGTGCCCAAAAACCGACGCGGTAGGAACAAAACTGCTGATGCCCTTGTGCCCGATTTGAGCGTGTCGCCCAATCCTGCCAATACAGTGGCGGTTGTAGCGTTTAGCGTACCAACGGCGGGTATGGTCAGCGTGACATTGCATGATATATCGGGCAAACAGATTGCCGAATTGTATGCCGACCAAGCTAATGCTGAACAATGGTACGAGCTGCCCCTACAAACCGATGCCTTAGCTGCGGGCTTGTATTTGGTACAACTGCGCGATAGTGCAGGAAATATGCAGACGACCAAAGTATTGGTAACGCGATAGTCAGACCAACGTTTTTATAAATGCCACCGCCGCAACGGAATTTACTCTGTTGCGGCGGTGCTTTGTTTTGCGGTATAGGTATATAGCGCGGCGGTCGACGAAAAAAATTTGGCTGTTTTAGGAGATGCGATATATCTCCATAATACCTGCTAAAATTTTAGGGAAATCAATTTTGAGGTCTATTAACTTACCTGTTTTGATGTCGAATACCCAGCCGTGTACGGTTATTTCGCGGTCGCGGTAGGCTTCTTGTACGGCGGCTAATTTGATGACATTGATACACTGCTCTTGGACATTCAGTTCGACTAATCTATCGTAGCGGTCGTGTTTATTGGTAATGGCGTTCAATTCGTCTTTATAGGTGCGATATACATCGCGGATATTGCGCAGCCAAGGGTTCAGAATGCCCAAATCGGCAGGCTGCATAGCCGCTTTTACGCCCCCACAGCCGTAGTGCCCACAAACGATGATATGTTTTACTTTTAAATGACGGACGGCATAATTAATAACGCTCATGGCATTGAGGTCTATGCTGATGACCATATTGGCGATATTGCGGTGTATAAACACCTCGCCGGGTTGAGCACCCATCAAATCTTCGGCAGTGACGCGACTATCGGAGCAGCCGATGTATAAAAATTCGGGTTCTTGCCCTTGCGCTAATTGCTCGAAGTATTGCGGATTAGTTTGCAATTTTTCGGCTATCCAAGCTTCGTTGTTATAAAATATTTTTTCAAATTTGTCCATGCTAAAATGGGGTTTTAGTGGTTTATATTGGTGGAATAATTGCTTAGTGGTTTGATTTTCTAATTTTGAGTATTAATTTTGCCTGCCATGTATCCATTTCCAAGGGTTAGGACTTAGGAAATAGCGTTAGATAATTGGTAACTATTTAGGGTATAGGGTTTTGGGTATGGGGTTTTGGGCTATGTCTATCTGATAATGCCTGATATCGTTGTATATTCGATTAGAAATAGCTATTCTCCCTACAAGGCTAAATAGTTACGATATGTCTATTATGAGATTTTGGGCATATTGAGGCGAAACTCTTTTGTTTTTTGCTGAAATAATTGTCGATTTCCTTCTTCTTGCCAAAACTTATCAACCCTTGTCTTTATTTTTTGGATAAGCCCTGCGCTTAATTCACGTTCGGGTCCGGAATACTTAAATTGGGTTTTTAGCTCTTCGTTCCAATGCGCAATTTTTATATCTTCTAAGCTAATGCGAATGATATAATAATTGCAATCGGGGTCGGTTTCCAAAAGTCGCATAGCTTCCTTATGTATATGTAGGGCTGCACTGCTGTTGTTTTCAACAACCGATTTTATGGTTGTCTTCACATCAATATAACGTTGTTGGGGTGTTTGGTTTGCCACCAAAATATCGTATTCCTTCTGTCCTTTTGTTACGGCTACATGTTCGGGCTTTAATTCTCTGCTTTCGAGCCATTTCATGGCTAATTCCTCGCCAATGCGACCTATAAGCTCGCTGGCACTTGATTCTTCGTCTTTTGAGGGTTTGAGTTTTCCGCTTAGAATATCCTCTAAGGTCTTTACGTCCAACGATGATGCTATTTTCTCAATCACGTCTTTTTTATCTTCCCGAGACACTTACATTGCCACTTTCGCCCTCATTTTCCCTTGGCTGCTGCCATAGGTTGAATGTACTCTTTTATAAGGGCTATTAGCTTGTCCTTGTCGGAGGAATAACTGAGATTCATTTTCCATTAAAAAATTGAAAGGTTCATCTTGGTCAAAAAGACATATATTTTGTTTCCTAAACGATTTTTTCGTTCCCGTATTATATGTTTTTACAAATGGGGTATTTGTCAATTGGAACTTAAACGGAACTTCCGTTTTGGTCGTATATATTTGGTAGCCTTTGGCTTCGTTGCTTTCCATGCTATATAATGTTCCATTGTCCCATTCTTTGCGCTTTCTGCTGGGCTTCTGCCGCGTCAAACTCACTTTTTAGCTCGACGGAAATGCCGAAATACCTCCTAATTGTGCTTGTAAAGGAGGAGGCATCTATTATTGCTACTTTTAGTTTCAAATATAAAATAGCGTCTTTCCATATATGATTATCTTTCTCGTGAATGCTTTCTGCGATATGATACATCGGTTCTGCGCAAACTGCAAGCCGCAATGTTAGATCTTCATTGAGGTATAAACAATGCGATGTTTTTTGCGCCGAGTGTTTGCTAATATTAAAATTAATTTTTGTAATAATGTATATCGATACGAAACTCTTTCGATGGCATTAAATCCTTGCCGATTAGCCCAAATAAGTGTATTGGGCGAATGTGTGGGTGGTATTCGATTTTTTCCGACTCTTTATTGTCTAATAAAGCCTGCCTAATTTTAATAATGGGGCTGCTCGCATTGAAAAGCCCTGCTTCGATTAAAAATTTTTTGCGCTCTTCGTTTTGGGCGAGCCAACTTGTTACGAATGTAGGCAAACGTTCGCTTTCTAAGGTAAGTGTGTTGGGCGTATCGGCGATGTGTTTGTGGGGTTAAAGCAGTTTTGGGGCAGCGTAAATTCGGCAAAAATGTAAGTTTGTGCTGATAAAGGCTATCTAAAAGTGCTTTTTCTGCAATGGCTAAATATTGCAGACTGAAATTGTTCAGATTTGTATTTAGTACCATCACTGCTTTTTTTGTAAGCCCATAAAAAGCACAGTTGTTCGGTGTTTTTGATGCCCTGTAGAGCTAAGATACGCCACAATTTTATCTTTCGGAAAGGATTTAGTGTCGAAGAGATTGGTATAGGTAATATAATTTGTCCTCAAAAAAGATTTGGCTTGCTCAATAGCCTCAGCATCTTTGCTGTGTTCGGGTATTAAATCGGCGAGCTTAAAGGTAGCCTTGGATACAGTTACTTCATGGCTATAAGTATAGGACGAGACGGGATTGTCATTTAATAATACTTTGGTTCTAAATGTTTCCACCCAATTTTTTTGGGTGTAAAGTTCAAATATTTTTCTTAAATTAGCTGTAACTACCTGCCCCTTTAACTCAAAGGGGAGCATTTTATCTAAAAAAATATTGCTTAATCTATCATTAGCACCTGCTACTAACTTAATAAAGCACTGTTCCGACCCATACTTTTCTATCAAATTTGTCGTAAAAGCTATCATCGGTTTGTTGTAGCGATGAGTCATTTGGGAAATGGAGCAATAATTTTGGGGGCAGCAAAAAATAGCTTTTGGGGCTTAGCTTTTGCCAAGAAATCATTTATGTCATCATGTTCGCAGGTATATTGTTTTTCGTTTGTCTCTTTTAATCTTATTCTATAAGGTGATATATTTTGTTTGATAATGTATTTTTGCTAAAAAACTCTTGCTGCTGTCTTGTATTTTGAGCAATACTTTCAATTGCTCTTCGGTGACGGATATTTCGTTTTCAACCCAATATTTTGCCAAATCCTCATTGCTGATATGGAGCGGTTTAGTGAAAAATATGGATTTAAGTATATTTTTTGTTTCAAATGATAATGTTTCTAAGCGGGTATTGCTTTGAACAAAATCACATAGGGTTTCGTATTCTCTTTCGTTTAGTTTTCGCTTATATTTAAATTAAATACACTTCGCTGAGGAGTAGGTGTTTGCCGCTGGGGTTTTATCCAAGCACAATCGGGCGAAATTTGTATGGGTTGCCTGCTCGTTCATACAGCGTTTGGATATCCGACATTAAGGCTGTATATTTTATTTTTAAAGTAGGGTTTGAGTGTTTGTCCCATGATGTTTTATCTTTCGTCAAATATGCCCAAATTTCATTTGGCTGCATTAGATAGTCTTTTTAATCATCGCTATATTGGTCGGCCGGAGTTTGAATTGGTCAATGATACCACTTGCCAAGCGCATTTCTCCGCTATACAAATGGGCTAAACATTGTGTTTCGTTGTTGATATTGTAAAAAATATTGATGTAGCGAATTAGTGCCATATCTACACCGTTCTTTTTTAAGCATTTGACGATATTCCATTTGTCGGAGGTTTCCCCCATAGTTCCTTTTTCATTGACCGAGAAAATCAATGTTGCGTAATTGGGACTGCCCATCAGTAGCGGGCGTGCTGCGACCATTTTATCGCTACACACAATTTTGAACCTGCCGAGGGTTTCGTACAATTCTTTTTATTTTGGGATAGAGCAAAATTTTATCGGGTGCGCTGCCAAGTTCTGAGAGTATAAACCAAACCGTCGTTAGCCCGAACAAACCGTAAATCTGTAATATTCTGAGGAGTTGCCTGCGATTCTATTTCGGATAATAAATTATCATATTGCGCATTATTCAAGCCCCGAATCCATTGCGTAAGGGCAGATTTGTTGGCTTCTCGTAGTATTTTTATAATATTGGCTTCTTTTATGCCTAATTTTCCTATCTCACAATCGGCTAATTTTTCGTGTAGAAAATGCCAATTAATGCCCAATTCTTTCAGATTGATGGGTATATTGGTTTTTTTAACAAAGGTATTATCCGTGTTTCCGATGGTATTTTCTGTTGTTGGCAGGCTCCGTTTTAGCGCCGCTAATAAATCATCGTGAAACAATTTTTTTATGTTGAGGCTGTCAATCTCTCTGGGTTTTGAGCTTAGGACACATCTAATAAGCGCGACGAGTTGAGCGATTTTCGTCATTTCCTTGCTTTATTTGGCTGACGGCTCGATGATTGCCTTCACTTATGTCGGCTAAGGATTTTTTATTGGCTTCGTTTGTATCGATATGCTGTCGTGCGCTCGTAATGCTATTTTTTGGAGTCGATGATGAAATTTAACCCGTATTTTGTTGCTGTTATGGGATATCGCGCATAAAAATTATAGAAGTCGGTACTTGTTTGTTGTTTGGGCAAACCAAGCGTAAAAAAGTCGAAGTCGATAATCTCGAAATTGGCTTTTTTTAAATATTCGCCGTTTATTTCAATGGTTTTTAGGTGTTTTAGATGGCACAGTGCGCCCGACATACCCGTTTTTAGGTCTCCTTGTAGCAGCTCTAATAATTCGCGATGCTGGTTTTTGCCCATCGGTATATACAACAAAGCACCCAAGTTTGGAAAAAGGGGGAGGGATGCATTTTTCAAAAAGTCGAGGCATTTTTCAATTCGTCTTTGCTAAACAGCACTTTGCCGTTCGATGTCTCGCCCAGAAAGGCGGGATAGATGGTGTTGATAATTTTGCACAGCAAAGGTATTTTTCGTTGTCGCAATCGCCTGTAAATTCGAGGTCATTCAAAGTTGAATAATGGAAATGTTCAAAGCTATCGGGATTGCTCCAACTAAATAAGATGGGCCCTTTTAGTTGCGTTGCGATAGTGTCATACAAGGCATCTTCGGGGCGTTTGTCGGTATCGAGCAATAAATTGTATAGCAGTTTAGCTCCTTGCCCATATGTCTCTCGCTTTTGGAGTCGCCAAATTTATCGCCTTTTGCTAAAAGAGCATATAATTGCCCTTTTCGGTCTGTGGGCTTGTTAGGAAAACTCCTATCCGAATAAAAAGGATTCCCCGTATTGACGACCAATAGGTTTCCTTCGTCTATAAAAAATGAGACCGATTCGGCTTCTAATCGTTTGCATTTTGTAAAAATTCGTAAAAAAATTTGCGTTCCGTTTCGGTTGCAAATTTTGTCAGGAGGCTAATATATTGTTTTGTGTTATAAGATTCGCCAAAAAATTTTCTCTTGCCACTTTTCTTGTCGTTCGGTATCTTTGATATGTCCTATTCGATATGTTACAAATTCGTTTTAAATTGCGTACTTGCATGACAATTTTATTATTTTAGATTGGGGATATAAGGTATAATTTGAATAATGAATCGACGGTTTTTCGCTTCTTCGTCTCCGCTGTATCGGCATTGCCCGCCATAGCCGCTCCCTGCTATATACAACTCGGAGGTAGTGGTTTGGAGGTTGATATCGTTACCTTCCCACAGCCGAACTAAACCGATGGCGCGGTGATAGCTGAGGTCTTCTTGAGAAGGGTGGTCGCCAATTTTGAAGAGCTATTAGCTACATTGCTCGCACGCCCTCCACAACAATTTGAATTTTGCACCCTCCTGATTTGTCCATTTTTGCACGATATCCAAGATTTCTTTCCTGCTCGCACCAAATCGCGGCGGCTTCCGACTGGTATGGAGTCGGAGTTATACGGAAATTTAATGTCTTGCTTATATTCAAATCTTTTGCATTTTTCGTTATACTCAAACAAACCCGACGCCTTGAGTTCCGGACAACATGTCTTGTATTGCTTTTAATTTTTTGTACTTATCGGCATCTACCTTATGCTCATCAGCATCTGTCTTAGACCTATCGGCATCTGCCTTATAGTTAGAAACTAATGCCAAAGACACAATAATAAAAATAACCATTAGCCCTGAGTACAAATCAGAAAAACTCATCCAAATATTGTGTTGCTCTTCTTTTGCTTATTAAACATGATAGTATATTTGTATGAAGTGGACTAATTTTGTTGAATGGGCAACCTGCTTAGTGTATCGCCTCAGATTTTGCAATTGTTTCCGACATATGTTTGCGATGCTTTGTATGTGGTCGTTCATTCTTTCTATTTCGTCTTCTTGCGAAATAAGAAAATAATATAATTTTGTATGTTTTCTTGCAATTCGCTGGTGGTCTCTATTTGCTTTTCTAATTCGTCCAAAACGCCTTTGTTTGCGCCTTGCGCTTCTTTGAAACTGGCTACCGATGCCGAAAACACCTTAATCGTAGTAGTAGGGTGGTTTCCGATTGTTTGCGAAGCAATTCTAAGCGCTCAAAAATGCCTTTATTTCATTCGTGTTGTTGTCTAAAACAGCACTGATTTTGGCTTGGATATCTTTGTTTAAATGGGTCTGAACACTGTCTACTTGGGCACTCAAATGGTCTTTTAGCATTTCCAACGTTTGGTTTATATTGTAGATAGCATAGCTCAATTCGCCTGCATTGCTTTCGGTAGTATCTTTTAAGGTATCCAAGGCAGTAAATATTTTTTCCTGAATAGCACTAATTTTCTCTGCCGATTGGTCTTCAAAAAAAGCTACCCTTTCTTCTAAAACCGCTCCAATGGCTTGCCGCAATTCGTCCATTCCTTTGATTACCGTTTGCCCCATGCTCTCAATCTGGTCTGCCAAGGTCTTTTTAGCTGTCCCGAAATATTTCCCCAGCGATTTCTCTGCATTTGCTATTGAAGTGTAGATACCCGTAAGTGTTTGTCCCTCTTGCTTAATACCACTTAGAATATGTTCTAACTGGTTTCCGACCCAGGCCCGTAGATTCTGAGCCACTTAGATATGTTCTACTGGTTTCCCTGCGATAGATTTCTCGATGCCATCTACCCGCTCAATAATGGTAGATAAGTGAGATTCTGAGCCACTTAGAATATGTTCTAACTGGTTTCCGACCTTGGTGCCGATAGATTTCTCGATGCCATCTACCCGCTCAATAATGGTAGATAAGTGAGATTCTGAGGTTCTTAATCTATATTCAAGTATATTGCGCATATCCCACAAGATTTGATGCGGGTTTTCTTGGGCATATCTTTTCTTCTCTTTCGGAAGTTCTCTTTTTCGCTTAACTTGCGTTTTATACGGATGCTCCAAACTATGGAAAAAGCTATTCCTATAACAGAAAAATAAATTTCCTGCGAGTTTTTCGATGATGCCGCCTAATTCTTTGGAATCAAACAGAACCTTGCCTGATTGTTCGTCACCCAGTGTCGCTTAGTACCCACCAAATGGTGACAAAAGAAAGTAGTACCCACGAGGTACAGAAGCCGGGAATAAAACTGATGATAGAATTTTCGTAATTGTATTTTTAAGCCAACATCTGGGTACGAGAGATAAAGTAAGTATCTCGGCTATGCAAAAGAAGAGTGACCAACCGTCAATAATAGGAATATACATATTAATAAATTATTTTTTATAGAAAACAGGATTATTCATTCAGACTACAATTTCTAAGCCATCATAAGCCAAACGGATATGGGCGGGCAACTGGGCTTCTCCACTCGGCATGTTTGCCAATTTGGTGGCTGAAATGCGTTAGGTAGGCGCGTTCGGGTTAGGCAGTCTATCATTTCTAAGGCTTGGGACAGCGAAAAATGCGACCAGTGCGGTTGCAGGCGCAGCCGCGTTGGAGTATCAACACCTTGCTGCCTTTGATTTGGGCTTGCGATTCGGGGCTTATATAGCTGGCATCGGTAATATAGGTAAAATCGCCGATGCGGGAAACCCAAAATGGGCAAATTGCCATGCGTAATTGTAATGGGTATGATGTCGGTGGTGCCAATGCGAAATGCCTTGCCATGTTCGATGCTATGCAGGCTGAGGTCGGACCGCCGGGATATTTAAATTGTGGGTCGAAGGCATAAAAAAGCTGCGCCGTAGGGCATCTTGCGTTAGCGCATCGGCATAAAGGTCGAGACTGCGCTGCTGAAATATGCTAAAAGGGCGCGTGTCGTCTAATCCTGCTATATGGTCTTGGTGAGAATGTGTAAACAAGACGGCATCTAAGCGCGTAATGCCGTTTTGTAACATTTGCTGCCTAAAATCGGGTCCCGTATCGATACACAAGCGCAAATCGGGTGTTTCGAGGTAGGCGGCAGTACGTAGGCGTTTGTCGCGAGGGTCGTCGGAGCGGCATACCGCACAACTACAACCTATCATAGGTATGCCTACAGAGGTGTCGTGCCGAGGATAATAATTTTCATGGCTTACAGAGAGGTGGGAAAAGGAGAGGGGAGAGGCGGGATTATTGCTGTATTTTTCGCCGAAACACAAGTCGCCCGCATCGCCTAAACCGTACGATATAGCCCTTGCCCGTTAGCTCGTCGTCAATAGCGGCAGCCCAGATACTCACTTGTGGATAGTGGCGGCGCAACTCTTCGATGCCCTCCGTGCTGGCAATAGCCGATACAAAATGGATTTGTTGGGGTGTGCCCTGTGTCATCAGTGCGTTGAGGACAATAACCGCCGACGCACCCGTCGCCAGCATAGGGTCGGACACTATCAATATGCGGTCGTTCAGGTTGGGACACGACATATAATCGAGCTTGATGGTAAATTTCCCGCTTTTTTCGTGCTTGCGATACGCCGATACGAAGGCACAGTCGGCACGGTCAAACATGAGCAGCAAACCATTTTGCAAGGGTAGCCCTGCACGCAAGATAGTAGCTAACACGGGCTGCTCGGCGGGTACATTAGCGGCGGCAGTGCCCAAGGGCGTAGTTACTTCTTGGTAGCGCGTAGGCAGATGTCGGGCTATTTCGAGGGCTGCTGCCTCGCCTATGCGCTCCATATTGCGCCTAAATCGCTGGCGGTCTTGTTGTATGTTTATGTCGCGCAATTCGGCTACAAATTGGGCAACTAAGGGGTTGTCTTTGCCAAAAAGTGCATCATAATAATAAATAGTGCTGAAGTGTGATGGATGGTATTTGTATTTTGCTTTTGCTCAATACCTATTGCGGATAGGGGGTATTTGATGGTCTTGCTTTGACTGGTGGTTTTTTGCCATTCAGCACCCGGATGGCTCTGCATCTTATTTTGTTGTTGGGCAAAAGACTATTCGCTCACAGCCACAATAATTTGGAGCAGGGAGTCGCGCTGAGGTACGACAACTGTTTTGCCGCCTGCCACCGAATCGCCCCAAATATGGTCGTATGCCCGCGCATAGACATAATACGTATCGGCGGGCAATTGGGCAAAAAGCCCCTTGCCTGCGGCATCGGCATACAAAGAGGTGTCGAACGTATGCGGCGAGTCGTTATAGAAATAAGGCAGCGACATCGTATCGGTGCGCCGTTTCGCAAGTTTGGGCATAAGGCACGTGCCATTCGTGGTGCATGACCGTAAAAGCGAGGTCGAGGCGGTGGTTCGAGCGGCGTATCGCGGCAGGCTACCCACAGGCAGGCTATTGCCATTATTGCCCATAGATAGCGGGTCATAAGCCATACAATTTGCCACAAAGCTACAAATTTATTTGCTTAAGAACGCATATACAAGCCATATTTTGGCGATATATTGCCCTTTAGTATCTCTTGCCTATTAGTACGGCTAAATAGATATAAAATACGTGGTGTGGCATCTAATGATGAACACAAAGTTCTGCACGGTCTTTTTTACAAAAGCAATATCGCCCAAAAACATGATTTTTGGGCGATTTCTAATCGAATATACAGCGATGTCAGGCATTATTAGATAAGCATTGCTCATTACCCCATATCCAAAATCCTATATCCTAAATAGTTGCATTTAGGCAAAGGCTTTTGGGCAGAGGAGAATTTATTCTTCTTCTACCGTAATGGCATCTTGCCAGCTATCGGCAATTTTAGTGGCTAATGGCAGGTTGTCGAATGTATGTGATGAAAACTCAGTAGTCAAATCGATGTCTTCCAATACTTTTAGAATATCGAATATAATGCCTATTTCGTTTTCGTCGCCTTCTTTGCCCGAAACGCTAAATGCCGATGTACTGAAATCGATTTGACGGCTTAGTGCGTCGTGCTCACGTGATAGCTAAACTCTTTGTTGGGTGCTTGGTCGCTGGTAGCGGTGCTATCTACCATACCTTCGAGGCGGAACAACAAATAACCGCTATTCCACGACCAGTGCATAGAAGGGGTTTGAACGGCTAAGGGGCTACCTACTGGTTGTAGGGTTGGGTCGGCGTGGTTGCGAAGCGAGGTCGACACCGAGCATAAATTTAAAGCCTTTGTAATTGCCTGTAGGCGCATGCCCAATTCATAATCTCTTTCGGCGGGGCTGACGAGAAATACGGTATCGCCGATGGGCAATTCGGTGCCATCTTCTTGAATAAGCACAATGTTTGATACATAATAATGGCAGCCGCTCAGGCTAAATTGGCGACCGTTTTCGGTTTCAAACGCTAAATTGTAGGCAACGGGCAAGTCGCCTAATTGGTTATGCCAGTGAAATTTTAGGCTGGCATTTTCGGCATCTTTGTCGCAAGAGTTGAGAAAAAAGACGCTGCTCATAAGAGCGACGGCTAACAGGAAACTGTTAAATGTTTTGATGGGCATAATAAAAATAAGATTAAAATTAAATAATAAAATTATATATTATTTTATTTCAAAAGACTGTGGTGCAAAAAAGGCAAAATTAGCACAAATTAAATTTAATTTCAATACATAAGCAATTTATTTTAAAAATTTAATACATTTTTTAATTAACAAATACTTTTTAAAGAGACTTTTTGCACTGCAGTCGTAAAAAAAAAAAACTTACAGGTGCACTAATTTTTTGTAGGGGCGAGTAATCGTATCGTTTTTCATCGTTGTGCTGTATAAATGGCTGTTCGTAGTCAAACAAAGTGGTCAGTACGGTGCGGAGTTCTTGCTCGAATTGTTCGAAAAAGTCGGGATAAATCAGTTCGCCGTTTCGTAGGTATGTAATGCCCCGCGCAATTTGCCGTAGGTTGTATATGCCCGCTACAACACGGGCATTGCGTTGGTGATTAGTCCAAAACAAATAGGCATACATATAGGCTTGAAAACCCGCTTTATATTCGGGGTTGTTGAAATAGGGCGCGAAGTAACTATCGGGTTTGCTCGTCGTTTTTGAGCTTTCTACAATTTTGACCATCCCCGTTTTATAATCCAAGATGCGATAAACGGGCAGATTGTCGGCTGCATACGTAATTTGGTCGATGCGGTCGATGGTGCCCGATAGCAGTATGCTGCGCCCGTCCGCTAAGTTGAGTTCGGTTTTATATTCTTGTGCCTCCAAGCCGATGATATTAAATGGTGTGTCGGCTTTGTCGGTCTCTAATATTTGTTGTATTAAGCGCAGCAATACTCGTTTCAAGAGTAAATTTCGTCCTTCTTTGGGCACTTCAAATTTTTCGTCTCGGAAAGCGCGGTCTAATTTGCGGGCAATATCATCGGGTTTGGCTAATATTTTGTCGATAGTAGCTGCCGTGACGGGGTAGCGTTGGTAGGGTTGGTATATTAGTTCGAGGCAGCGGTGCAGCACATTGCCAAAAATTTGGTGATTGATATCCTCGTCAATATTGCCTGTTTCTTTAAGTTGAGCTACATATTCGTAATAAAACTGCATGGGGCAGGTCAGGTAGCGCGTCAGGGCAGAGGGCGATAGGCTGCGCTGTTTCAGGGCATTGTGCAATGCGTCATCGGCTTCGTGGTCGAAGTGCAGCCATTGTGGGTGGTTGCCCACATAACGGTCTAATACGGCTATGATGTCACCTTGTTTGGCGATAGTTAGCGGCTCGGTGCGGGGCGTATGTACCGATAGCGGAGCGGTAGCCGTATGGTGGCTTAGGGTGATATGGGGCGCATTGTTAGCATTTAATTCATATTACAATTGTAATAAATATCGGCTGCGTTCTTCGCCGCCCGTGCTGCCTGCTTCGGTATTATATACGAGCCATACTTTTTCGGCGCGTTGCAGCAGCCTATAAAAATGGTAGCCGTAAATAGCATCTTGGTCTAAGAAAGTAGGCATACCAAAGGCGCGGCGCAGATTGACGGGGATAAACGTAGCGGTAGGGCGCGAGGCAGGTATCAAGCCCTCGTTCATGCCCAAAATAAATATATTTTTGAAATCGAGGCTACGCGCTTCTAAAAAATCTAAAATTTGCAAGCCGTGCAAGGGTTCGCCTTCAAAAGGGAGTTGGGTACTTTGTATTATTTCGCGCAATATTTTCCAATATGTATCGACCGAAACCGTATGCCGATGTCGGCGCAGGGCATCTTCTAATTTGCGCACTTGCAGCAGGGTATGGTATAAAAACGCCAGTTCGAGCGGTGGTTTGGCTTGTTTTTGGAACTTATCCGCATCGGGTTCGGGTAATAGCTCGGTCTGCGCAGTAGTATATTCATATTCGTCGGGCTTATCGTTAGGGTCGTCGTTAAGCCCCGATTTGGCTTGTAGGTCGTTGAATAGTTGCAATAATACATCGCTCAATTGTCGGCTGAGGTCGATAAATGTAGCGCAAGGCTGGAACAACAGTTGAAATATAGGGTGGCTTAGGCGGCTGCAAATAGTTTCGGCTTTGGCATATATCCAATTATTGCGCTCGGCTTGGCTCATGTAGGTTTCTACGCCGTCGCGGTCATAGATTTTGATATATGGATTGTTGAGGGTTTGTAATACAAATTTGCTGTAATATACCGATTGAATCGCTTGGGCGGCATCGCTTGAAGGGCTGTCGGGCTTATTATTGTCGTCTTCCTTAGCGGTTATAGGGCGGTCTTTGCGCGTTTTTTGCAGCATCACCAAGGTTTCTAATAGCTGGTAGGCAGGCGTATGGCGCAGCGGATAGCCCATCGTCACATTGACCGTTTCTATATTAGGTGGTAGGGCATAGAGCATCGGGAATAACAACGCTTCATCGCCCAAAACCAAGGCGGTATCTTGCAAATCGATATCGTTCTGCGCTAAGGATTGAGCTATGACCTGCCCCGCATATTTGGCTTGCCCTACTTGCAAGGGCGTGCCTACGAGGTGTATTTGTTGGCGATTTTGTAACCAATTGCTTTGGGTGTGCCACTTGTGGGCGGGGTGTTGGGCATATTGTCGATAATAGCGGCGCAAAAAATTGCCTGCTTCGTGCTTGTTGCGGCGGTGCTTATGCGGGAGTTCGCCTGTATTATTGCTTGTATTGTCGGTAGAATTGTCGTTTGGTGCCTTGCTTGTGTCGGTTTCGGGCGTATCGTCCATATAAAAGCGGTCGGTATCCCAATAGATGGTGGCTTGCTGTCGGCTGCTTAGGCAATCAATAATGCGTTGCTCGGTAGCGGTGAGGTCGTTAAATCCTGCAAAAACAAAATGGTCATAAGGTAGCGGTAGTATATCGCGCTCTAAATCCTGCACAATGCGGCGTTGTGCCATACCCATATACGCGGCGTTTTGTGCCAATAATGTTTGGCTAAATGCTTCATATACTTGACCTAATACCTGCCAAACTTTGATGAACTCGCGTTCCAAATCGGTGCTATTTTCCTTTTGCAATACGCGCCAAAACTGTTGGAGGTAGGGCAGTTGGTCGGGCGGCAGCGAAAAAGCCTCTTCTAAATTGCGCAATTCTTTGAGGTTGGCAAACAAGTCGGTCGCATGGACCATATAGCGGTCTATCTCGTCAAAGTCGCTTAGAATGAGCTTGCCCCACGCATAAAAATTATCAAAACGCACTTCGGGTTCTATCTGCTTATACGTCTTATACAACTCTAATACTAAGGGCACGGTATCCAAGATTACGGTTTCGGATAGCTGCTCGGTAAACTCGACGATATTCCAAACTTGGGGCGAAAACAAGTATTTTTTGCCGTGCTGCTGCTGGTATTGCTGCACCAAATACTTGCGAAAATAAACACCTGCTCGCTTGGTCGGAAAAACCAAACAATGGCGGCGCAGGGCATCGGGGCGGGGATATTGGCGCGCTAAATCGGCGGCTATCTGTTCTAAAAAATTCAAGCGCGTTTAGATTGGTGAATGGCTTGGGTTGAGGGATAGAATTTCGGGGCTAAGGATGTAAGCTAAAAAATATAGGGCAATATATTAGACATTATGACGCAAGAAAAAACAAGGATATAAATGCTTGATAATCAGACAATTGTATTATGACAAAATAATTATATTTGTAAAATATATTATGTATAATATCAACAGTAAATAACTTATTTCCCTGCCAAAAAATGGCTCAAATAAGCAAAACGCGGGCACAATACACCGTTTTTGCAAATGGTAGCGCGTTGCAGCATCGGGCTTTCGGGCTTAAATAGCTCAGGCACAACCCATTGGGACAGGGCACTACCGAACATGTCAGACGCATCGCGGGGCAGTTCGTTGGGTAGGTTATCTACCGACATGATGTCGATGGTATGGGCTTGGTAAGGGGCTTCTTCTTGTTCGGTATGCGGGTTATAGCCCATTACGGCATCGCCTATGGTGGTGGCGCGGGTAGTAGCGGGTATCGAGCCGTTGATGTCGCACGAAATATCGGCGATGGCTCGAATGCGGAAATCGGGGCGGCGCATATCCGCTTTGCTGAAAAAACGAGGTGCTTGTGGGTGCCAAAAAACGCCGTTCAGCATCAGGTCGGTGATGCGCGTATATGCCTCAAAATCGCAGCGATATAATTCGGGGTGATGGTGAAAGTCGAGGCGGTCGTAATAATCGAGGTTGCCGTCTTTTTCGCGGCGGTATAGGTCAGACGAGCGCAATTGGGTATATACAGCGTAGGGTAGGGCTTCGTTGCGCAGGTACTCGGCAGGGCTTAATTCGGGTATCTCCAATACATCAAGCACTTCCTTTGCTCCTCGCGATACGCGCCCTGTACCCGTCAGCACAATGCGCATAGGCGGCAGTTGCAAAGTAGCATAAATAGCCTTGATAGCGGCATAGTCGTGGCATTCGTAGGCAGGCGGCAGGCTAAAAGCACCCGTTTTTTGCCCGTACATCAACAGACCATTATGTGCCCCAACAATACCCGCAAAACGCCCAAATCCCAAAATGCGCGTTTCGCGTTCATCGACCAAACATTCATAATCCAACATTCTGATACCTTTGCGCACTATGGCTTGTAGCAACGAGCGGTTATAGGTTTGCTGTTTGATGGTATGCGAAAAGAAAAAATAGCGTTTGTCGGGCAATAATTGCTCTTTCGGCACTTCCTTTACGCCCATCAATACGTCACAGTTCGACAAATCGGCGTTTAGCTCGATGCCACAGGCGCGATATTCGTCGTCGCTAAAACAGCGCACATCAGACGGCGCAACGCTAATGCGGAGTTGGGGATATTGGTCGGATAGAGTACGGCATTGGAGGGGCGTAAAGGGCACGCGCGAATCGGGAGGCATCTTTTGTTCGCGAACAATACCCAAGTGTAGGTGGTTCATGCAATAAACAAGGAGATTTGGGTCATCTAATAATACGACAAAGGCAAACACCGCAGCCATTGCCCGCTAAAAGCCCACAAAAGTACGACAAATAACGCAAAAGATAGCAGTTTAGCGGCGTATTATGTTTATAAGCCAAACAACCCCGCGTTGTAGAGAGAAATGGATAAATCCATTCATAGAATGGCATGAACAACCGTAGCCAACAATTGTAACTATTTTAGCCTTGTAGGGGGAATATGCAGCGATGTCAGACATTATTAGGTAAGTATTGCTCATTATCCCATACCCAAAACCCTATCCCCTACATAGTTGCCAACGATTTAAATCGTGGGCTATGGAATCTCAACCTTTATTGGGCTGTATTGTTATTAGGCTACCACCCAAATCATATTGTATGAAAATCACATTTTTGAGCGTAGGCAAAACCGATATGGGCTACCTAAACGAAGGCATAGACACCTACCGCAAGCGCATACAAAAATATGCGACATTTGAGCTATCACAAGTGCCCGACCTAAAAAATACGCGCCACTTGCCCACCCAAGAAGTCATCACGCGCGAAGGGCAAGCTATTTTACAAGCCATTGCGCCCGCCGACTACTTGGTGCTGCTCGACGACCGAGGTAAATCCTACACATCGCCCGATTTTGCCCAATATCTCTTGCAATTACAACTGCGCAATACCAAACATCTCGTATTTTTGTGTGGCGGGGCTTATGGGTTCAGTACAGCAGTCTACGAGCGTGCCAATGCCCAATTATCACTGTCGGCAATGACATTTTCGCACCAATTAGTGCGCCTCGTATTTATGGAACAACTATACCGCGCTTTCAGTATACTGAACAACGAACCCTACCACCATTAAAATGCTGAGGATAACCCAAAAATTTGACGTTTAAATGATTAGCCTTTCACAAAAAAGCAGTATTTTTGAGCGGCGATAGGTATAGCTTTTAAGCAGAAAAAACGATTAATTCCAATTTGTTTTGCCCTAACCTCTTGATAATGAGCAAATAATAAATAAATCACTACTAAAAACATACCGATGCAGCCCCTAAAAAATAATTGCCAATGACCAATACACGCCCTAAATTTGTGGCTCAGATGTCTATTATACCTTGATATAGAAAGAATACAAGCAAAAAATGCCCCTTGCTACCTCTTGGCTTTTAAATACACAAAACACAGATTTTAGGAGATAACACAACACAAGCCAATAAGAATTTTCGTAACTATTTAGGCAATTTCGCCACTGTGCTATTCATTAGATTTCCTGCAAAAGTAAGAAATCGAAAATTTAACCTTAAATTTGAGCGTTGCAGAGATTACACCTTAATCAGTTCTTAAAATGCCGTAGGCATGTTATATTAGTAGCATATAGCAAGTACGATTCTTAAAATGCCGTAGGTATGGCATCTAACATTATATCTGTGGGGAATAAATGCGACCTACAAACATAAATCAGAGCAGAGAAGTACATTGCCTAAATAGTTACGAATTTTCGTAACTATTGTTCTGACAAGAAAATTAAGGTACTAATTTTTAATATAATTACTTGATATTCAGTTACTTACATTTTTAAAATGGTCTTAAAACTTTTCTGTTAGAACACTATTTAGCCCTGTAGGGGAACTAATCGAATATGCAGCGATGTCAGACATTATTAGATAAGTATTGCTCATTACCCCATACCCAAAACCCTATACCCTAAATAGTTACGAATTTTCTATATATTATACCACCATATCCCCCCTACCGCTACCCACCAATTTATGATAGAATTATTGCCCGTCATCAACACACCCAACCCGCCCGCCGAGCAACGCCGCAAAAAACCCGAATGGTTGCGCGTCAAATTGCCCGTAGGCAAAACCTATCGCGGGGTGCGCCAAATCGTAGATGAGTACCAACTGCATACCATTTGCGAAAGCGGCAACTGCCCCAATATGGGCGAGTGTTGGGGCGCGGGTACAGCTACGTTTATGATTTTGGGCAATGTATGCACGCGCTCTTGCTCATTTTGCGCCGTTGCCACAGGCAGACCCTCCGAATTAGATACCGACGAACCGCGCCGCGTAGCCGAAGCCGTGCGGCTAATGGGCGTAAAACACTGCGTCATCACATCAGTCAATCGAGACGAACTTGCCGACGGAGGATCCAATATATGGGCAGAAACTATTCGCGAAGTGCGCCTTGCCAGTCCCGAAACTACCTTAGAAACCCTAATCCCCGACTTCAAAGCACGCTGGGACAACCTATACCGCATCACCGCCGAACGCCCCGAAGTAGTATCGCACAACATGGAAACTGTGCCGCGCCTCTACCGATTGGTGCGCCCACAAGCCAAATATGAACGAAGCCTCGAACAAATACAACGCACCAAATCCGAAAACCTACGCACCAAATCGGGCATCATGGTAGGATTGGGCGAAACCAACGACGAAGTATACCGAACCATGGACGACCTAATCGCTCACGGCTGCGATATCCTAACCATTGGGCAGTATCTACAGCCTACCCACCGCCACCTCGCCGTAGCTGATTATATACACCCCGACGTATTTGCCCAATACAAAGAAATAGGACTACAAAAAGGCTTCTTATTTGTCGAAAAAGCGGACCCTTGGTGCGCTCGTCTTACCATGCCGAAAGACATTTGATATAAACACACACTTTCGGCGCAGAGGCTACATACCGATTGAGCAGAGCCGAAATAAACCCTATCGCTAATCTTATCAACTAATGGCCTGATTTTTAAGTTTCGGTAACAAATTTTGCTCAATGCTGCTTTGTAGCAAGGGCACGAGTAATATGCTTCCGTTAATTTTTTACTCAAAATTAGAAATCACCAATAGAAAACCGACAATAATCGTTTTTCAAGCCCCTTCGGGGCGAAATCCTAATAGAAAACAAAGACGGATAGCCACAAAGCCCCTTCGGGGCGAAATCCTAATGGTTTGTGTTATAAATTGTAGCAAGGACGCGAGTAATATGCTCCTGTTATCTTTTTTTCCTCAAAATTTAAAAATCAGAACACTAATTATTACGTTTTAAAAAAAACAAATAATATAAAACACATCACATGAAAAAAGGTTTATTCTTATTCTTGTTATTGGGTGCAGCCGCAATCGGTGCTATACAATGGCTCAAAAACGATGCCCCTATAACGACTTATGCCGATAACAAACGCCAAAAAGAAGGAGGCAAACACGAGGAAGAAGAGGGAAAACTCCCGCTGCACCGCCGCATCGCAGGAACGCTCAATTACCTCAACGCTATGCGCGTAAACCCCTTGACAGGTGAGTTGGACTATAAAGCTATCAACAAAGCCCGCGAAGATGCCGCACAACTCATCGCCGAAAAAGACGGCGAAAATACAATGGAATGGGAACAATTAGGACCCAACAATGTAGGCGGACGCACGCGCGCCTTGTGGATAGACCCCAGCAACTCTAACCACCTCATCGCAGGCGGCGTATCGGGCGGCTTATTCGTATCTAACGACGGTGCAAGTAATTGGACGCGCCACCCCCAAAATTTTGAGCTGCAAAACCTATCCGTCAATAGCGTTACACAAGGCTCTGACGGGGCTATCTACGTAGGTACGGGCGAAATCTTTGCAGGCTATGGCTATGTAGGCGCGGGCTTCCCAGGATATGGCGTACTCAAATCAACAGATAATGGAGCTACTTTCCAACAAGTACCCAGCACCATTCCTAGGATAGCTAACGACCCCAGCCAAGTTTGGGCAAGTGTATCAGAAATGGCTGCCGACCAACAAGAAAATATCGTTTATGCAGGTACAGCAGATGGTATCTTTGTGTCAGTCAATGGCGGCGACTTCGTTACGCCCGACGGCGCACCTTCTAACGCCGAGGGATTAGTATTCGATATGGTGATGGGCGCAAATGGCTTGTTACATGCCATTATCGGTAGCGATTATTACCACATCACCCATACAGGTACCGGCAACGACCTTAGTTTTACATATACTAAAAAGAACGGCAATAACGCAGGACAATTGCCCTCTATATCGGGTCGTCGTTGTATGGCTATCTCTGCCTCCGACCCAAACTATGTATATGTCGTAGCAGTTAGCTCCGCCGGTTGCTTAGACCGCGTATTCCAATCTACCGACGGTGGCAATGCTTGGTCGGTTATTGGCACGGGCGCACCCGGATTTTTCGACCCCGCCGCGAATGGTTTCGGCAACAATATTTATTGTCAGGGATTTTATGACCTTGCCATCGCTGTATCGCCCGCTAACCCCAATATGATTTTTGTAGCAGGTATTACGCTATGGCGCTGGATTAATACCGAAGGATGGCAAGCTGTAAGCGACTGGACAGCCGCCGAATCGGACCCCAGCTATGTACACGCCGATATACATAATATGTATTTCGACCCCAACAACCCCGGCCGCATGTATGTGGTAAGCGATGGCGGTGTGAGCAAAACCGAAGATGCCGGTGCTGCAAGCGTTGCCTTTATGGTGCGCAACCGCAACTACAACGTTACTCAATTCTATACCGTTTCGGGTAGCTGGGAAGGTGCTGTGATGGGTGGTTCGCAGGACAATGGCGTACAATTTGTATCATTCGACGGACAGAATGCAGCACTAAGTGCCAACGAAATACAAGGCGGCGATGGCGGCGATGTAGAATTCTCTCAAACCAATCTCAATGTCCTGTTTCTTGGTAGCCCCTCAACAACGGGTTATATCGGACGCTCTTCTAATGGCGGCGCAGGATTTGGCTGCTTCTTCGATGAAAAAATCAATGCCGATGCCTCTGATGGCTGTGTCATGGACGGCGGCGGCAATTGGGTAACGCCTTTCTATTTCTGGGAGGATATGCCGCTCTACCAAAGCACAGGACAACGCAAATCGCAATTTATTACGGGCACCGCCAACGGAAAAGTATGGCTCACACCCGAAGCCCTCAACTTATCTAGCACCCCCGAATGGTTCTTGGCAGGCACTATAGGTGGTACGGGTAATAAAACCATCACGGCGGTATCTATCTCCAAAGACGGCAATTATGCCGCCGCTGCTACGGCTGCAGGTAGGCTGATGCGCATTGCTATTGCCGAAAACGATACCGATTATACCGTACTACAAATAGCCTCTAATGTCATAGGCGGGGGCGGAGCCTATATCACCTCCGTCAATTTTGGCAATACCAGCAACGATTTGGTCATTACCTATGGCGGCTATGGCGGTAATGATAAAGTGTTTTACTGCGACAATTTCTCCACCGCTACCAGCGTAGGCGACCTCAACTTTGTATCTATCCACAAAAATTTACCTAAATTCCCCGTATTTAGTGCTATTATTGATGCCGACGATAGCAACCGTATCATAGCGGGCACTGACTTGGGCGTATGGAACTATGATAGAACTGCCGAAACATGGTCGCCACAAATTGCAGGTATGGGAAGGGTGCCCGTGTTTGAAGTACGCCAAGAACCTATGCGCGACCTCAATTGCCACGTATTGTATGTAGGCTCTTATGGCAAAGGCTTCTGGCGCAGCACTACTCTTACAGCCCCCGGTTGCGATACCCAATTGCCCGTATGGTCAGATATTACTCCCACCAATGCGCAATCGTTCTCGATGGTCTTGTTCCCGATGCCTATGACCCAACAAGCCACCGTTCAAGTATCGTTGCCCACATCTGCCGACCAACTCAGCATCAGCGTATTTGATATGCAGGGCAAACAGATGAGCCAAACCCAATACAGCCAACAAGCAGCAGGCACGCACCAATTTGATATGGCTCGTGGTAGCCTTACGGCGGGCATGTATTTAGTCGTAGTCAATGCCGACGGACGAAAAATGACCCGAAAAATGATAGTACAATAATCCTTATCCGCTTGTTTGTATTAAGGAACACATCTCACCGCTTTGCAAATGTGCAAGGCGGTGAGATTTTTTTTGCGAATAGAGCAAGGAGATGCTATTGGTCTGTGTTTTAAATTTCGGGAACAAATTTTGGTCAATGCTGCTTTGTACAAGGGCGCAAGCAAGACGCTCCCGTTACTTTTTTACTCAAAATGAAAAACCAAACCATTAGTGGTTAGTGGTTAGTGGTTAGTGGTTAGTGGTTAGTGGTTAGTGATTAGTGGTTAGTGATTAGTGATTAGTGGTTAGTGGTTAGTGGTTAGTGATTAGTGATTAGTGGTTAGTGATTAGTGGTTAGTGATTAGTGATTAGTGGTCTGTGTTTTAAATTTCGGGAACAAATTTTGGTCAATGCTGCTTTGTTCAAGGTACAAGGGCGCGAGCCAGATGCTCCCGTTACTTTTTCTACTCAAAATGAGAAACCACAAATAGAAAGACCGTTTTCTAAGCCCCTTCGGGGCGACATGCTAATAGAAAATAAAGGCGGCATAGCCACAAAAGCCCCTTCGGGGCGACATGCTAATAGAAAATAAAGACGATATAGCTACAAAAGCCCCGTAGGGGTGATATCCTAATGGTCTGTGCTATAAATTGTAGCAAGGGCGCAAGCCAGATGCTCCCGTTACTTTTTCTACTCAAAATGAGAAACCACAAATAGAAAGACCGTTTTCTAAGCTCCTTCGGGGCGACATCCTAATAGAAAATAAAAGCGGCATAGCCACAAAAGCCCCTTCGGGGCGACATGCTAATAGAAAATAAAGACGATATAGCTACAAAAGCCCCGTAGGGGTGATATCCTAATGGTCTGTGCTATAAATTGTAGCAAGGGCGCGAGCCAGATGCTCCCGTTACTTTTCCTACTCAAAACTGAAAAATCAAACCACTATTTCAGACACTTGCTTTCATTTGTCTGTTAGCATTTGAATTGCCACCCATAAAATACCCAAGATTTTGCCCTGCTATAAGGCACATATTTTCTACTCAGTAGCTCGCCCTTGCTACTGCTAAGGTTGGCGGCGGTGCAGTTCGGGCAATAGCAGCCCTAAACCCGCGCCTACCAGATAGCCTACCAATACGTCAGAGGTGAAATGTTTGCCGCCTCGCACTCGAAGATAAGCCGTCGCTAAGGGCAGCAATGCCGCTGCCGTCCAAACGTAGGGGCGGGCAGGCGAATCGGGGTTGTAATCGCTATACATCTTGGCAGTCATGAACGAAGCGGCTGCCGTCATAGAGGTATGCCCCGAAAAAAACGAAGCAGTAGCATCGTGGTCGCTGCGCTGCGATAGTGACAATTGGGTATTGTAGGTATAGGGGCGCGGTCGTTGGACTATATTTTTGGTCAGGCTCGTCAAGGCAGCCGTCAGCAAATAAGTCTCGGCAGTAATGGCGGCTACTGTGCCTGCGTCGCGGCGCACTTTGGGGTCTATCAGCAGCAGCAAGGGCAATGCTCCTGAACTATATAATAGTACATCGCTCACCTTTTGGGCTTTGGGCGACCAATAATGCGCCGACCACCGGTCGAAACGAGGTATTTGCTGGACGGATAAAGCGGCGAGGTCGGATTCGGTAAGCGAGGGTTTGTGTTTGTCTAAATAGAAAGCCACCCCCATAGTACCCAAACCTGCCCCTGTTAGAGGCGCATCTAAGCCCCAACTCAATACATAAGGCGATGATGTGGTAGTTCCTTGTCCCCGCATTACCAACAAGGGCAATAGCAAGAGTAAAAAGATTGTGCTGTGTTTCATGCGTATTATGGGTTATTGGAGTAGCGTTCCAAAGGTTTGATTGCCTGCTAATGGTCTGTGTTTTAAATTTCGGTAATAAATTTTGGTCAATGCTGCTTTGTACAAGGGCGCGAACAAGATGCTTCCATTATTTTTTTACTCAAAATTAGAAAACCGAACCACTAATTTTCATTTCAAATCATCAAAATTGGACAGATGGAACGGTATGTATTGTCCTTAGCGAATCAAATCCGATGCTAACAAATAGCTATTTTCTGATGCTTTCAGGGCTTTATCGCCCGCTTGCCCGTGTCTATAAACGGCAGTCAGTAGGGCTTGCTTGGGAGTATAACCTTGTGCGCAGTAGGCAGCGACCATACCCGTTAGCACATCGCCGCTACCGCCCGTCGCCATAGCGGGATTGCCCGTCGAGTTGAAAAATACCGTTCCGTTGGGGCAGGCTACTGCGGTATGCGCTCCTTTGAGGGCAATATAGCATTGCCATTCTTGAGCTAAGTAGCGTAGTTTTTCCAAGCGTTCAAAATGATTTTTGGTCGTACCTGCTAAACGTTCAAACTCTTTGGGGTGTGGGGTCAATATGCTATTGAGTGGCAATAGGTTTTGCCAATGATGAGCGGCTATGAGGTTCAGCGCATCGGCATCAAAAATCCATGTTGTTGCTTGGGCAGCGGTTTGGGCATATCGTAGTATGTCATACAGCATAAGGGCTGTATCGGGGTGTTGCCCAAGCCCTACGCCTATCGCCACGGCGCGATAGACCGATAAGTCGCGGGGAAGTTGGCTTAGGTAGTCCTTGTCGCGGGCATCGGATAGGGTCATAGCTTCTGGTGCAGCGGTTTGCAAGACGCTATAACCGCATTGTGGGACGCAAGCAGTGGTCAGCCCTGCGCCGTGTTGCATTGCCGCGCGGGTAGCTAATACCGCGGCACCTATTTTGCCCTTGCTGCCGCCTATTATCAAGGCATGCCCGCGCGTGCCTTTGTGGGCAAATTTATTGTCGAGGGGCGATATGTTTATTGGGGTCGTTTCGTCGGGATAAAGTAGCGGGTCGCGGTCGAGGTAGTAGTAGGGGGTATCGGCTTGTTCTATGGCTTGCGGGTGCAATTGTATAGGTATGCAGTGCCATTGTCCTACATACGAATAGGTATCGGGCAGTAGCAGGGCTAATTTGGGCAATTCAAAAGTAGCGGTATGCGTAGCTCGTACTATATAAGGGCTATCCGTATTGCGGTCGGTATATAAGCCTGACGGTAAGTCTATTGCCAATATTGGTCCTGTGTGTTGGTTGATTCTCATTACCACTTGGGCATATAAGCCGCTCAAAGGGCGGTTTAGTCCCGACCCGAACAATGCGTCTATCAATAAGGTATGAGGTGGCGCGTCGAGGGTTTGTGCTAATTGTTCGGCTTGGCGCACTATTGCGAATGGTATTTGGCTATACCGCGTCAGGCGTTGCCGATTGCGTTCAAAATCGGGAGTGGGCGTATTGCCGTTGTCTATCACCACCACGCGCACATCATAACGGTGTTGGTACAGCAAACGCGCTACGCACAAGCCGTCGCCACCATTATTGCCCGTGCCGCATATTACCAACACGCAGCGCGGTGCTGCATATAAGCCCTGCAACCAATGCGTCCAAGCTACCGATGCGCGTTCCATCAAATCGTCCGGGGCAATAGGGTCGTGCGCAATGGTATAGGCATCGAGGGCACGTATTTGTTCGGCATTTAAGATTTTCATCGGCAGCGCGAGTTAGGAGGGTAGGGGGCATTGCTTAGTAGAGCAAAATCCAGGCATCGGGGTAGATGCAACGTATATCGGGTAGTGCTTTTTCGGCAGCAGTGCGCTGGGCATAATTGCTGGTGGTCAAGCGGTATCTACCCGTTTTGGCATCGGTCAATAGATTAGGACTAATGCCATTAGCTTTGGCTTTGGTTATATGGTCGGGTATTTTATATTTGGTTTGTTCGGTAAAACTTGCTATGATGATATGGTATGTTTTGCCCGAATCTGGCGGGGTAGTTTTGGGTGCAGGCGGGTCGAAATAAGACCAGAACGCCTTGCTGACACGGCTAAACAAACCATCCGGAGCATTCATATCGATTTTTGTAGGAGCTGCGGGTATGGTTGGCGGTATTGTTTGGGTGGGTATGGGCTTGGTGCTGATAGCCATTTTTTCAACTGCTTTGTTATTATTTGCCGAAGGCGGCGTACTGAGAGTGGTATTGGGCGTTTTATCGTTGGATTTGGTAGGCTTATGCTTGGTGTGGATAGTTGTTTTATCGCGTTTAGCTGCTGCGAGGGTATTGGCGGGCGATATTTGTCCTAAGCGGCGGTCGTGGTATACGGCAATAGACCCCGAATAGCAAGCCACCCACACATTATTGGTCATATCATCGAAAGTAATGCCGATGGGGTGTAGCGGTGTTTTAATTTTTTGCAAGACATTCAGGTCGGCGGCAGCTATTTTGCTCATATTGCCATCATTATAATTGACCACATATAAATATTGCCCATCGCCCGACAAAACCATGCTGCGGGGTGCTCTGCCGCTGCGCGTTTTGGCGACGAGGCTGCGTGTATTTAGGTCTATTTTGCCTACCTTGCCTTCGTTGTTAAACGTAGCATATAAATAACGACCATCGGGCGACAAACACAAATGGCGCGGTGTTATACCTATATCTCGGATACGCGCTACGCTAAAATCGCGCAAATTGAGGACAGCAATGCTCGAACCACCCATTATGGCAATATAGGCGTACCGCGAAGCAGCATCGACCACAATGCCGCGTGGGTGCGACCCTACGGGTACGCGCTTTATTTCTTTATTGGTTGTTATATCTACAATACTAACATCACCGCTACACCAATTCGATACCAACACATAGCGGTCGTCGGGCGTTGTCGCGACGTATTTGGGTACGCTACCTACTTCTATCACTTGTTCGATATGGTAAGAATCGGTATTGATGCGATATAAAAAACTATTGTCGTATCGCGATGAAGTGGGGCAGTTATCGCCCAAATCTTGGCTATATCCATCGCCATACATGCGATAATTCGATACCCAAGCGTAGTGCCCTGCGTGCGAAAAAGCCACTTCTACGGGTGCGCCTTTGTAGTTGCCCTTAGTATTTTTGATGCCATAATCCGATAATTTAACCTCGTCTCTGATGGTTTTGAGTAGGGTAAAATCGCGGTTAAAAACAGATATGGTATGATTATACATCATGTTTTGGGCAAAAAAACGCCCATCGCCGCTATGCACTACCGATTTGGGCGAGAGGCTGCCCGTCAGGTTGCGGACCCGCACGAGTGAGGTATCGCGATTGACAAACGGTGCAGTTTGCTTGTCTGTCTTAGCGGCTTTATTGTCCGCTGGGGTTATTTTTTTTGGGGCTGCTGTGGCGGTGCTATGATTAGGACTTGATGCCGGTTTTGCAGCGGTTTTGGTCTTTGTTGTGGTGTTTGGTGCCGGTTTTTCAGCAATAGTTTTATCTTTTGCAGCGTTGTTTTTTTGTGTTGGGGCTACCTTGGTGGTAGTGGGTTTGGGGGGCGAGTTGGGGCGTAGGTGGCGATGCAGTTTGCTGTGCTATGAGGCAAACGCTCGATAGCCAGCTAACAGATATCGCCTTGATAAGAGCAAGACAATTCATCGAGTAGTGCGAGTTTTAACGGGTAGCCAATAGGTTATAATGACTATTGGGCGGCAAAATATCGGCTTCGGAGCAATAGCGCAGGTCGGCGGGGCGTTTGCCCAATTGCAGCGCAGCCATATAACGTTGCGAGAGTTTATAATGTGGATAATCGGCGTTTATGTCGCCTGTCATAACGATATGGTCTTGGGCGGGGTTGATACCACTTTTTTGGGCGGCATTGAGGGCATAATATAATAGGTCGGTAGGCGAATCAATATAATTACTCGTCATCAATTGCAATGATTTGTCGGCGAGAGCTACGAGGTCGATATGGTGTTTTTGGACATTGATGTGTAAGAGGCGACTACTTGCCGTACCGTTGTTGTCGGCAGCTATTTGGCGCAGCAAAGTGGTATGGCTGTGGTATAGCTGAAACATAACGAGGTTTTTTTCTAACACATCGAGCAAGTAATAATCTACGGCATATATGAGATATGCACGTACCGATTCGAGGTAATCACTATGGAGTTTGCCGCTGCTTTCGCTGGGGTGGTTCAGAGAGAAATATTTTTCTGCCTTGCTACTATCATAGTATTTTTCGGGCACTACGGTATAGGGGGCGGCATTAATCGCCACATTGATACGGCTAAAACCCGCCCTAAGTAGCTCTTCTTGCTCAAAAAAATCATTGACCGACAATTTATAGGTAAAAAAATTACCCACATCAGCCAATCGGAACGATTTGAGCAGTATGACCATATTGTCGGCGGTATTGGTGACGGCATAGGATATTTCATCTTTGCCTATGTAAAGCGATAAGTCGTATTGGGCAGTTTGTTGACGGTCGAACAATTTATGTTTGACGTTGTGGTGCAACTGTATAGGGTTCATATTTGGCAATATAAAAGTCTTTTTTAAAGCTAAGACGATAAAACGAATGGCGCAAAAATAGCTAATTTAACCCAAGTATAAACGCATAAAGGCATTATTTTTTGTACTTAGCCGCTCTATGCTATGCAACAGCGGCAAAAGTAATATTAGTTGAGTGCGGTTGATGCCTTGATGTTGTATGATATGAAATTGTCCCAATTTTTTAAGCCACTCTAATTCTGTACTAAATATGCGCATTACCGCTTGAAAGAAATATGCTTTTTTGCAGGACGCGCTTGATTGGCGAAAAACTTTGCTGGGGATAATGCTAAAAAATACCAAACCGCCCTACACGTTGCGTCAGCGGCGTGGAGGGCGGTTTATGCAATTATTTTGGGCAGGAGCTATGCTCTTTTTCGGAACATTAGCGCGTCAATAAAATACAGTATGCGTAGCGATATGCTTTGGGTCTGAGGTGCATCGAAAGTGCGCCCTACATGCTTAAAATAATTGTCGGACGATAGGCTACCATAGTGGGTGCTTCCTGCTACTTCGTAGGGATAAGCCGATTGTTTCCAAACCAAACTCAACTCGCTGCCTGGTGCAAATTGCCAAGTATAGGCAATATCGACTGTGAAGGCAGTAAAGGCTGCATTGCGTTCGTAGTCAGTGGTTTCGGGGTTGGGGCTGATATAGCCGTCGTCTTGTAGCTCGTGGTACGAATTATATAGTATGCGCGTCCAATAGTGGCGGGCGCGGGCACGCAAAGCCATACGGTTGCTGAACAAATATTGTGCGTCTATCAATGCCACTACCTCATCCTGCTTGCGTTTGCCGTAGATGACGTGATGATTATTATTGTCGTCGTCGTAGTTAGTGGCATAGCCCAAATTGATGGGGCTATAATAATACGATATGTTGGCAAGAAAAAACAGTCGGTCGCTGGGTCTGAAACGGGGGCTAAACCCTACCCAATAACCTTTGCCGCCCCATAGTGGGTCGAGGGCAAAACCAATATTGGCATCGTAGGCAATGGGCTTGCGGTAGTCGGTCGATATCCACCAATCGGATTCGTAGTGTTGCGAGGTGCGTGAGTATCTGTCGTCGTAGCGCGGTTCGAAATAATCGTTTCCTTGTACGGGGGTGATGCTGATATAGCCGCCAGTGGCAAAGAAGTTTTTAAAAATAAATCTAGCATCGGTATTTATTACAAAATTTTGAAATGAAACGGGTTTATATAATAAAGAATGAGTGAGGTTGAGATTCGCAAAAACGCGGTTTACATTGCCAAAGCCTTTAAAATTATTATAACTTGCATAAAGGTTATTGCTAATTTCATTAGGGCTAAACAAAATGCCCAAATCATTGGGATTATATCGGTCGCTTTCTACATTTTGCCACCAGCCATATCGCCAGGTACCGCTTGTTTTTTCGGCATTGAGGGTATATTTGAAGCCTCTATCTATTTGTCCTTCTTGAAACAATTGGCTGAGGGTAGTATTGCCATTGAGGGCGTATTTATTTTTTTTATCGGCAAATCTGAATGTCAGGGCTGTGACGTTGGCATCGCGCCAATGCCCTTCACGCATGGTATTGGCATTAGATAGGCTCACGAACCCACCGTTTTTGATGGTTTGGTCTAATACTACTACGTTATAATTGGTCATAGGGGCTGTTTCTATCTGTCGCTCGCCGCCGTCGGCTTGGGCTATGGTAGCGTGCGTAGGTCCTGTAATGGCATTAAATACCCCGATGCCCAATTTAGACGCGGTGCGCCCCGATACTTTAAAAGCATTATATAGTGGTGTTTCGGTGGGGTTTTCTATAATTGCTTCGTTGGTATTTAGGCTATTGCCTACCGCCCAATAGCCGATGGGTCTGCCGCCTACGCGCCGCGAGTAGAATAGGTTTCCCTTGTTAAATAGCTCAATGCCTTCGGTAAAAAACGGTCGATTTTCGTTAAACTGTATTTCGTAGGGCGATAATTTGGGGATTAAATCGTCGTAGCGCACCTGCCCAAAGTCGGGTATCAAAATCATATCTAAGGTAAAAGCCTTGCTGATGCCGTATTTCAAATCCATGCCTCCTTTGAACGAATAAACCTCGCTATTGGCTTCGGGATTTTTTTTGTCGCGGTACATTTGGGCATAAGCCGACGCATAAGGCGTGAGCGACAATCGCAGTGGAGGCTTGATGCCTTGTAGGTTGGTGAGGTTGCCAAACTGTATGGCATAGCCGTTTTTGTTGGGGTCAAATCCGTTCCAACTGCTCAGTTCTCGCAGGCGGCGTATCGAACGCACAAAACTAAGCCCCCAAGTTTGGTTGGGTTGGTCGGAGAAGCGCAGTGCCGAGTACGGAATGCGCATTTCGGCAATCCAACCCTTGTCTGTAATTTGACGGCACTTTGCCAAACGGCATTCCACGAATTGTCTTCGTTGTCGATGCTATTGCGCCAATCGCTTTGTACGCCTGATGCTGTAACCGAAAATCCGAAGGCATTTTGGTCGTCGTTATAGGTGTCAAATTCGGCGGCTATCCAGTCGGCGTTGAGGTCGCCATACGAATCGCGCAGCCCCAATTGGCGCATGATGCTGTCGGGTTGGGTATCGTAGAGGTAGGCTCCCACATAGATAGCTTCGTCGTCATATATCACGCGAATGGTAGCGGCTTGTGCTGACGAGTCGCCGACGGTGGGCGCATACGTAATAAACTGGTCGGCAACGGGGGCTTGTTGCCACACAGGTTCGTCTAACAGCCCATCTATTTTGGGAGCAGCCGAGGTTTTGAATGCCGCAAGACTGCGTTGTTCGTCAATGGCAGCACACAACAGAGTGAGGCTTGGCATTCCGAAACTCAATAATAGCCAAATATAACGGGATAGTCGGCTGATGGTTGATAAAAAATTAGTGCTTATCATGGCGGTAAAGGTGTGATGTATGGGCGGTATAGTTTTGAAATTAGCCATAAATAAGCCACCAACTTTTTACAAGCATCGATTACCTAATGGCATAACTGCGCGGTAAATGTCGCAGTTTTGTCTCTTTTTGCTATAAAAAAGCGCGTTAAGGTTTGTTAATGCTATGCAGTTTTAACACATGCCAATTGTCAGGTCGATTAGACGAGGTATTTTTAACAGAAAAAATGAGAAAAAGGTTACTACTTTGCAGCATTGCTGCAGGTTTTAGTGCCTTAGCTATTAAGTGCCATGCCCTTTGAGGAGCGAAAAAAACAGCAGGTCACACACTTTTTTGAAATTTTTTTTTAATTGATACTTTTCAGGCATAATCCCTTTTAAACACTATACTAAACTACTGAAAACAAGTGCAAAACATAATAGGAAAAACCTAAAATTGTTTGCTTTTTTATCCTTAGAACAAGCAATTTTGAATGATAAAACTATGACAATCTCAAAAAATAGATACAGGTAATAGTTATTTTCGTACTTTTGCGGTCACACACGGTATTTTTAGTGACAAAAAACGAGAATTGAGCCCCAGCCGTCACTACACACACCTATCAGGCATGGAGGCAATTTTTTATTCTATCATCGTAAAACGCACCGCGTATGCACCACCTTTTACGTTCCAAGACCTTAACAGTCTTGTTGTGTTTTCTATTTTCTGGAACTATGTCGGCGCAAGTCGCTGATAGCTCCCAACAAAAAATGGCAGCCCCTCCTGTATCTCCAAGTGCAACCAAAGTTGCTATTGCTGATTCAAATGCCAATCTCAAAACCCCCACCACCCCGCCCCTAAGCACTACTACAAGCTATACGCCTATTTCCACTGTCCGTTCAGTACATATTGACGAGTACAGCAGCAAAGTAGCTTCTATCCCATCATCTATTCCGCTACAATATAATGCCAAAGTGCGCTCGCTCATCAATGTATATACCGAGCAACGCCGCAATGTGTCAGAACGAATTTTGGCATACAGCGAAGTCTATTTTCCCATTTTTGAAAATATCCTTGCTCAATATGGCATTCCTACCGAGCTGAAATATTTGGCTATCTGCGAATCAGCACTCAATACACACGCCGTGTCGCGTTCGGGAGCAGTGGGCTTGTGGCAATTGATGGGACCAACCGCCAAAGACCTGCACCTTACCATCAATGACCAAATAGACGAACGCCGCGACCCCTACAAAGCAACCCACGCCGCTGCCCGTTACCTCAAAAAGTTGTATAATAAATATGGCGACTGGCAATTAGCAATGGCCGCCTACAACTGCGGGCCCGGGGCGATGGATAATGTCATCAAACGCTCCGGTGGTATATATGACTTTTGGCTACTGCACGATTATCTGCCGCAGGAAACCCGCTCGTATGTACCTTCCTATATCGGTGCTACTTACTTAATGAACTACTATTTCGACCACTACCTGCGCCCCGTCGAACTCGAATTTCCACATGCTTTTGCAGGCTCAGATACCGTATTAGTGCGCGGTCCTATCCATTTTGCGGCTATCACTCAATATATCAACGTCAAAGAGGCGGAATTGCGCTTCCTAAATCCAGCATACAAACAGGATGCCTTGCCCAAAAGCAATTATCCCATGTCGTTGCGTTTGCCCGTGACCGAAATAGGTGCGTTCAAACAAAAATTACCCCAAATCTATAATTACTCCAAACTATTGCACGATGCCGCCAATGGCAACGAAATAGCCGAAATAACCAATTGGTCAGACTATGGCGAAATGCCCGGTAGTGCCGATGCCGATATGCTCGCCGATGGTTACGAAGTCAAGACCATCAAGAAAAAAACAACCGTAAAAACCAATAAAACACAATATTATACCGTCAAAAAAGGCGATGTATTGAGCAAAATTGCCGACCGCTATAATTGTAGCATCGGCGACCTAAAACGTTGGAACAAACTCAAAAGTAGCAAAATTGAACACGGCAATAAACTAAAAATCGTAAAATCTGCTACAACTACCAAATACGTTCCCGTGCGCGTAGTCGTACCAAGCAGCGATTTTTCCGAAACCGCCAATACCCCCACTCCCGCCGCCGCTACCAATAGCAATAATAGTGGCGATATAGACAAACTCATAGGCATCAGCCTATACGATGAACACTCCGCAACCATTAGCCCCAACAACGCCACTACACCCAACCTACAACCAAAAAAAGAAATAATTACCAAAACATACACCGTGCGCAAAGGCGATAATTTGATAGATATTGCCCAAAAATTGGATTGTAGTGTGTCTGATATCAAACGTTGGAACAAACTAAAAAGCAGCAAAATTGATGTAAAAGACCAACTTAAATACCAAAAAACAGTTTGGACAAAACCCAAAGCCGTCGAAACTGCCGCTGCTACCACCCCAACAACGCTACCCACCCCAAAAATACGCCAACCAAAGTAAATATCAACGATTTAGCCGAATTGGGCAGCATCAACTTATATGACAACAATCTCATCATTACAGACGGTGCTACCGTAGTGAGCGAACAGCTATCGCGCTACGGCGATTTGGAAGCCGACGATGCTGACTTTGTTAAAACAAGCCAAAAATTCTATACCGTCCGAAAAGGTGACGCATTGAGCGAAATAGCTACCCAAAATAAATGTACCGTTGCCGACCTAAAACGTTGGAACAAACTCAAAAGCAACGTCATCACACCCGGGCAACAACTGAAAATAGCCCCCGATGCTACCACACTCTCTGACGAAACAACCCTTGAAAAAGCAGCCGCCGCCGCAGAAGAAGTAGTCGAGGACGTAGTAAGCCCCGCCGCACAACAAACCGTAAGCGGCATAGGCAACTACCACCAAATTGATTGGGATAAATTGGGCATCAGCTCGGATAACAAACCCACTACAACCGTTGAGCCAATTACGTTTGACCTACGCGCCGAAGAAAATATCGCCGAAACACCTACTAAACCCGCCACCAAAACCATCACCGAAACCGTGACCGAGACTTATACAGTCAAAAAAGGCGATGTATTGGGCGAAATTGCCGAGAAATTTAAATGCAGCGTCAAAGACCTCCAACGCTGGAACAGCATCAAAGGTACAACCATCGAACACGGCGACAAACTGAAAATCGTCCGAAAAGTCAAAAAAACAATACCTGCCGACAAGGATAAACCTACAACTACTTCGCCCAGCACCAAAGGCAATATACCTCCTCCGATAGTAGTAGATATAGACGACATCGAAACCTTGGGCGGTATCAATCTCTATGACGAAGGCATCGTGATAGGCGAAAATATAGACAACTCATCTGCCACTGCCCTTGCCGCTCGTACTAATGAAAACACCACCGACCAGCCCAAGGCTACTGCTAAACCCGCCACAGCAAACCCCAAGCTAACGAGCTACAAGGTGAAAAAGGGCGATACACTATGGGATATCGTGCAGAAATTTCCTGCCAATACAGTAGAGTCGCTCTGCCAACTGAATAAACTGAACAAAAAGTCTGCGCTACAACCAGGTAGCACGGTCAAAGTAAAGACAAAATAAGAATATCACTTCTCCTTAAACGACATAGCGCAAACCACCTTTACTCGGTAGTTCGCGCTATGTCGTTTTTAGTATGGCGCCTATTTGATGTTATCGCCTTATAGGAGGATATTTCCGCCCTATTTCAGGCTAACTAAGCTAACTCCTGCGCCGCCATATTGTTGTTCTTCGTTGCTGACCGTAGTTACTGCGCTTATTTTGCCCAACATATCGCGCACCGAACGGCGCAAAATTCCGTCGCCGATACCGTGAATAATTTTTACCTCTTCTACGTTATACATCAAGGCTTGGTCTATAAACGAATCTACAGCTTGCATAGCCTCGTCGCGGCGCATACCGCGTATGTCTAATGTTGTCTCGAAACGGCTACGCGCCTCTAAGGTAACACCTATTGATACCTTGCTTTGGTCTTTTTTCGGCACCGCCTCCACCACTAATAATTCGCGCAGTTTGATAGTACTACGCAATAGGTCGAACTCGACAATCGCCGTATCTTTGCGCAGTTCCAATACCTTGCCTACCTCGTTGCCGTTGTGTACCCGCACGTAACAATGCTGTGTAACGGGCTTATCGGCATCTCGGTAATAAATGCCGTCTTTCAAAATTTCGATGGCTTTGCTCAATTGTTGGCGGTCTTGAGCAATTTCGGTTTTTATCTGTTTGGTCATTTCTTTCTTGCTTTCTTCCTTGCTTTCGCCCCATTCGCGCAGCATGGTATCAAATTTGCGGTTGGTTTGCTGTACGGTATTGAGGGCTTTCTCTTTCGTTTCGAGCAAAATTTGCTTGCGGCGGCGGTCAATATCGGCATTCTTTTGCCTAAACTGCTCTACGAGGATGCCATACTCTGCTTCCTTGGCAGCTACTACCCGTTCGCGCTCTTGCACGCTTTGTCTTTCGCGTTGGAGCGAAGTCAGTAATTCGTCAAACTCTTTGTAGTCGGCATCTACTTTTAGTTTGGCGGCGGCTATCAACGGCGCACTTAGCCCGCTTTTGACCGCCAATTCAAAGGCAAAAGAACTACCCGGTTTGCCTGTCTCTAAGCGATATAGCGGCGACAGATGCTCGGCATCGAACAACATACAACCGTTTTGCATACCTTTGGTATGGGTAGCAAATATTTTTAGGTTGGCATAGTGGGTCGTTATTACGCCATAGCAGAATTTATGCACTAAGGTCTCCAACACCGCTTCGGCAATGGCTCCGCCCACCATAGGGTCGGTGCCAGAGCCAAACTCGTCTATCAATAACAGTGTTTTGGCATTGGCAAATTCGGTAAAATAGCGCATATTCTTGAGCCGCGAGCTATACGTACTCAAGTCGTTTTCGATAGATTGCTCGTCGCCTATATCGACATAAATATTCCGAAATAAGCACATCGTCGAGTGGTCGGCTGCGGGAATAAGTAGCCCACACTGAAACATCAATTGCAGCAGACCTACGGTTTTGAGCATCACCGATTTGCCGCCCGCATTGGGCCCGCTGACCAACAAAATGCGTTCGGCGAGGTTGAGCGACATCGTTAGCGGCACTGTCTTTTTGCCCAATGCCTGATTTTTGAGGTATAACAAGGGGTGGCGAGCCGCAAATAGTTCGATGGTTTTGTCGGTAGCTATACGCGGCATATAGGCGTTCATATCGGCTGCTAATAGGGCTTTGGCACGTATAAAGTCGAGCAAGCCCAATAGCTTTTGGTATTGCTGCAATTCGGGGGCAAAGGGGCGAACTTGGGCAGTGAGGTTGCGCAATAGGCGATATATCTCTTGTCGCTCGGCTTGTTGCCACTCTACAAGGTCGTTATTTAGTTGCAAAGTCTCTTCGGGTTCGATAAAAACGGTGCTGCCCGTATTAGATACGTCATGCACCATACCTCTGATTTTGCGCTTGTGCTCGGCGGGCACGGCTAACACACGCCTACCGTTGCGTATGCTTTCTTCGCTATCGGCTATCCAATTATTTTTGCGATATTGCCCCAACAACGTATTGAATTGGCGTTCTAATTGCATAGCACTCTTGTATCATTTTTCTGATGCGCAATAGTTCGGGCGAAGCATCGGAGCGCACTTTGCCGTTGTCGTCTATCACGTTTTTGATATAATTTACTAAGGTGCGGCTCACCTGAATTTGGCTACAGATACGACAAATTTCGGGGTATAGTTCGCGGCGTTTATTGGTATCGCCTGCAAAATAACGCGCTATATCGCCTACGGTATGCAGGGTTTTGTAGAGTTTAAAAAAATGTTCTTCGCCCAATACCGACCCTTCCAAGACCAATATTTTTAATTCGGCGCGGAGGTCTATATAATGGTCAGACGGAAAGGCTTGGTCTTCTATTTGTAGTAATTGTTTCAATTCCTGCGCTTGGCGCAATTGTTGAGCCACCCGCTCGGCATCAGTACTCAATTGCAATCGCTCGACGTGGTGCAAACCCAATGGGCTTAGGCATTTTGCTGCCAATAAATCGAGAACTTTGCGAAAATCTAATTTCTCAAAAATATCGTGTGGATATAAATCGGCGGTGATGTGGGAGGTTTTATGATTAGAACCAGACATGAAATAAGGATATAAAAGCGAAAAAAGTTCGTGGATTGCCAAGTTCTAATGACTTGATAAATCTGTGTAAAAGTAACAAAATTTGAGCTACTTTAGTTCGCTGATAGGGATTATCGAGCAATTTTTAGCTGGGTTTATTGTCGCCCATCAATGACCCCGATAAGACAAAACCGAAGGATCCGCTTAGAACGGAACCTTCGGTAGCTTTTAACTCAGCTCGCTGATGAGCTTAATTATCTTGCGTTTTTAGGGTATCAACTGTTTAGTCGCGCAATATTTTGGGCGCGATGTCTCTGAAATGTGGCGGCACTTCGCCTATTTTCAGGTGGTTGCCTGGTCCTGTGGGGTCGCATACGCTGTATGTCTTGCCTTCGTGTGTAATATGCGTACTACCGTAGGCTTGGTCGAGCAATACGGCGGCGGCGGCATGTTCGGGATAATCGATAAGCAGTACCTCAAGCCCAAGCAGTTCTTTGGCTAAATAACAGAACAGAATGGCGCGGTCTTCGCAGTCCGATTTGGGGTAGAATAAGGTTTCTTCGGCAAATAAGGAAAGATTATTCCGACGATAGCTCAGATAATCTTCGCCGTAGTCTGACACTTGGCGCGTAAAACTAAGCAACATACGCACTGCCTCGTAGGGGCTTTGGTTTTCTAAAAGCGGCAATAGGCTACTGCGCATCGATTCGAGGCATACGGGCGAAAGAGGTGTTTTGAGGTGATTTTCAACCACCATTTGCGGGTATTTATACAAAGCATAGATAATGCTTTTGTCAATTACCGCATCAACTGCATACAATTTATTGTCATGGATAAAAGATATGCGTTTCTTTTCGTGTTCTACCTTACTGAACGTAGGCAGTTCGGTCATTACGAATGAGAAAGCGCGTCCGCGCTGGTCTACTACGGGGCGTGTAAGCGTAAATCGGGAACTGGTACCACGTATGCGGGTTTGCTTGAGTACGGCGGTCAAATCGACAAAATAGCCCTGCTTGACCTCGATTTTGCCGTTGTCGTCAAATACCTCCTGTATTTTTTGGTCGGTTTTGGAGATGGGTGCTTCATAAATCAAATCGCCTGTAAAAACAGATACCGCCATTCGGTCTTGTTCGTCATAGCCCAATTGCACGACATAGCCACAACGCTGCAAGATAAACCAACAGAACAAGGTGCGGTAATTTTCTGATTCGCCACTAAATATGGTATCGGCGGTTTGTGCTACTAATAGGTAAAACAGCCAATCGTTGAGGTTTAGTTCCTTTTTATAGTAAAATAAATTGCTGACAACCATCAGCATATTGGCATTATTGATGTCTTGGTAGTATTGCCGTACTATATCTTCTGAGGTGCCGCTTGTGGATAGAGGCACGTGCATGCGCTCGTCGTATTCTATTTCTATCAGTTCTTCGTAGAAAAAGAATTGAACGCTTTTTTTGGCTTCGACTGCCACCGAACCCAAAAGCAGCATAAATAAGAGTAAACGATACACAATAAAAAATTTAAGTTGAGAAGATTAAAGTTGCAAAGGTACTATGCCACTTTAACATAGTACTCATCTTTTAGGCTCTATATAGTCTTGATAAAAGACAAAAAGTCACATTACATAAAAATTAGACCTCGATAAAACACGTTAATAATTATTGATTATTAAATTAATGTCTTTGTATTTTTCTGATTGTTAGGGTATTATAGCTTAGTCATAATCATACTAAGATTTCATGACAATTTATATCGGATTGATGATTAGCCATTTATGAATTTTTGATTAAATTAAGTATAGCAATAAAATTGGTATTGGTCTTAAGGTATGTCAGTTGCGTTGTTCAGCTTTTGTTGGATAGCGGTGGCAGCTATATAGGCGGTTGTCCAAGCCGCTTGAAAATTAAATCCACCTGTAACAGCATCAATATGTAAGACTTCGCCCGCCAAGAAAAGTTTAGGCACCACACGGCTTTCCATCGTTTTAAAGTCCAATTCTTTGAGCAATACGCCGCCGCAACTTACAAATTCTTCTTTGAATGTACTTTTGCCCGATATAGGCAAGCTGCTTTGCTGCAATTGAACGGATAGATGTTGCAGGGTTTTGTTCGACAAATCAGCCCATTTGGTGCTGTCAGCAATGCCGCAGTAGGCCACTATACGTTGCCAAAGGCGCAGCGGTAGTGCTTGATATGTGTTAGCAGCGATATTTTTTTTGGGCTGTGTGGTGCGCAGGTGCTGCAAATCGGCGAAGAGTTGTGTAGGGCTTAGATGAGGCAAAAAATTGACGATTAGCGCAGTAGTATAGTTTTTTTGGTGCAGATATTCAGCCCCAAACGCCGATAAGCGCAACACGGCGGGACCGCTCAAACCCCAATGAGTAACGAGCAAGGCTCCTTGTGTTTTGACCTTGGTATCAGGTAGGCGCAGTTCGACCTGCCCGACCGACACGCCTGCTAACTCGGTAAGGCGCGGGTCTTTTATCTGCAAAGTAAATAAAGACGGTATAGGCGGAGCTATCGTATGTCCCAAGGAGGCGATTTGTTGCCAAGAGGAAGTACTGCTGCCCGTAGCCATCAATACTATATCGGCGGTTAGGGTTGTGGTGGCAGGAGGATTGCCTATGCTTAGTTGCCAAGTGGGGTGGGTGGCAGTAGGCGGTGTTATGGCGTGTAGGGCGGTTTGGGTGCGTAGTATGACACCTGCGCGTTGGGCTGCGCCTACCAAGCAGTCGATGATAGTTTGCGAATCATCGGTAGTCGGAAACATACGTCCGTCAACTTCGGTTTTGAGGCGTACTCCGCGTTGTGCAAACCAAGCTATGGTATCGCGGGGTTGGAAATGCTGAAAAGGAGCTATCAATTCGCGCTGCCCGCGCGGGTAATTTTTGACCAATTCGGCTACGTCAAAACAAGCATGAGTGACGTTGCAACGTCCGCCACCCGATATTTTTACTTTTTCCAATAGGCGTTTGCCTTTTTCCAAAACGGTTACCCGACACGAAGGGCACATCTCGGCACAATTGACCGCAGCAAACATGCCCGCCGCCCCGCCGCCAACGATAACAATATGTGGTGTTGGCATCATTTTTTAGCTGTAGTGCAAAATTGTTTTTAGTTAAAATTTATATTAAAAATAATGTGTAATTATGTGGACCTGCTAATCCTTCATAGTATTAAACTATTTGCGTTATATAATACGCTGAAAATGAGCAATTTAAATTTATTTTAAAAATTTTAATAAAAAATTAATAATTTTATATTTTGCTTATTATGAATAAGATATGAATTATTAAATTTTAATACCGATAATTGCCGATAAAACGTAATTAAAATATTAAATATATTTATTTTGCAAGACAAATATACGATAATTTAATCAAAAAAATAAACAATACCTAAACATTATTTTATATGATATCGATGTCCAATTCTTGCACCGTAGTCATGACAATGCTACGCACAACATTAGGCAATAAGTAAGGTACAAGGTAACTATTTAGGCAGTTTCGTTGCTCAGTTATTTATTAGACTTCTTGCGAAAGTAAAAAATTGAAAATTTAGTCTTACATTTGGGAAATGCAGAAATTACCTTAATCGTTTCTTAAAATGCCGTAGGCATGTTATATTAGTAGCATCAGTCAGATACGATTCTTAGAATGCCGTAGGTATGGCATTTAACAGTAGGATTGTATTTTGTGCTGATATTTCTTTGCTACCGATGTTTTATCCCTAACGGGATTGAGAAGTCATTTCTTAGCACTAAAATGCAGCGCGCCTAAATAGTTACGGTACAAGGTAACTATTTAGCCTTGTAGGGGGAACTAATCGAATATGCAGCGATGTCAGACATTATTAGATAAGTATTGCTCATTACCCCATACCCAAAACCCTATACCCTAAATAGTTACAGGTACAAAAACAAATCGGCGCATTCTGCTCAAAATTATAAGTAGAACGCGCCGGCAGGGTTTTAAACAGTTATTTTAAACAATAATATATTTTAATTTACATCTTGACGTGCCTATACAACTTGGCTTATCAGAGGTTTAGCAATATCAACCGAAAAAGTCTATTATTGCTTCACTATCTTGACAATTTGGTGTTGCGTGCCCGTAGTAGCTTTCAATATATATACGCCTTGTGGTTGTTGGCTTAGGTCAATTTCGCTTGTCATGCCCGTAGGCTGCACTGTTGCCACACATGCACCCGCTGCATTATATACAGATAGGTTACTGGGCGGTACATTGCCTTTCCATGATACCCGCAAAGTGCCTTGGGTAGGATTGGGTTGTGCCGATACTTGGGGCATATCAATAGCAGGACTTTCTATGCCTACCGTATTTTGCCACAACAAACCTGCGCGGGGACCGGTCAGTACCGAACGCATCAAATCAGCCTGTTGGCGTGTAAACAAGTTTTGGCACTCGTCGCTCGAATAATCCATGTAATTTTCATACATATCGGGCAATTGCGGGTCGGTGGCTTCCGTACAAGTATTTTGGCTGGGATCGCAGCCGGCAGTTGCATCGGTTTTGCGCATCTGCGTCGGGCGTATCATCTATGCCATCGTCTTGCGTACAATCGCCATCGCCCCATATATGGCGCAAACCTAAATAGTGCCCTACTTCATGTACCGCCGTGGCCGTCATCGGCAAAGGTTGGAGCAGGTTGTATTAGGCGTATTATTGCCAAAGCTCAGATAATCAATCACTACGCCATCGGTAGCTGCCGTACCATTACTGCCCGCAGCCAGTTGGGCAAATCGGCGGGCGGATAGGCAAAGCCAAGCAATAAACCAACTGCCGGATTTTTCGCCATTCAGGTCGCAAACCCAGATATTCAGGTAACGGTCGGTATCCCAAGCCGCAACCCCACCCGTAGCAGGATCTTTCATCGCGTCCATATTGCCGCCGCCGCCACTCGTAAATATCTCGACGAGTTGGAGCAATACCTCTAAACTTACACCACAAGCAAGGCAGAATTAATATCGCCTGTCGATACTGCCTCCATGAGGCATTGAATTTGTTCGGAGTCAAACCCAAATCTTCCAATACAGAACCTATGTCGCCAAAGGGCGAAAAACTAGCTTGAGTGGTTTCAGTATGCGTGATACCATTGGTTTGGTTGCCGTCAGGGTCGAGATACGCCAAATAAAATTCGATGCGCGTATCAGCGACACGGTCTAAAAATACATCGCGAGTTTGAGCAGCATCAGCATTTTGGCGACGGTAGTCCTCATTCAATTTGGCAATTTGTGATTGTACTACTGCGTCGAAAGGTTTTTTCAGCAGGCGTATTATATAATGCGTATACTACAACGAGATTCGATAAACCGTAGTATCGTCATCGCGCAGTTGAGAACGGTGTTTCGCCTCGTCAAAAACACGCTGCACCGATTCGCCATAAGCGCGGTCTTGCCAAGTGTGCATCGTTTGTAATTCGTGGGTAAAAACACGGACGTAACGTGCGATACGTCCTGTTGGGCGGCAAAGTGGCAGGCTCGCCAAACAAGGATAAAGCACAAGGAAGTGATAAATGCTTTCATTAAAAAGTAGTAAATAGATTTTTGAGGTACGATAATCGTGGGACAAAGGTAATCACCAATAGCCATATTGGCAATTATATGGCAAAAGAGCTTGGTAAGCGCGGAAAGAAGTTTTTTAAAAAAAGTGCTTTAAGTATTGCGCAGTTTCATTTTTGGTCGTACCTTTGCAGTCCGCAAATGAGGGGAATGATTTTTACTTGTTTGATTGGTTAGCTTTTTTTTGCGTCAAAAAATTTTTGAAAAAAGTTGTAAAAAGTTTGGTAAGTATTGAAAGTCGTCTTACCTTTGCAACCCGCTAAGAAAGAGAGGCACATAGTTGTTTTGTTTTTTAGTTAATTATTGAGATAATGAGCCGTGAGGTTTTGTTATTTTTTATATTGTTCTTTTTGAAAATTGGGTAAGTAAGCGGAGAGAATTGAAGCTATGCGGACTTTTCACGAATATATACAATGGAGAGTTTGATCACTGGCTCAGGATGAACGCTAGCGGGCTTAATACATGCAAGTCGAACGGTAACAGGTCTTCGGATGCTGACGAGTGGCGCACGGGTGCGTAACGCGTACACAATCTACCTTTAAGTGGGGTATAGCCTTGGGAAACTGAGAATAATCCCCCATAGTATCAATGGTTCGCATGGATTGTTGATTAAAGATTTATTGCTTAGAGATGAGTGTGCGTTTGATTAGGTAGTTGGAGAGGTAACGGCTCCCCAAGCCGACGATCAATAACTGGTCTGAGAGGATGATCAGTCACACGGGAACTGAGACACGGTCCCGACTCCTACGGGAGGCAGCAGTAGGGAATATTGGGCAATGGAGGCAACTCTGACCCAGCCACGCCGCGTGGAGGATGAAGGTGCAGCGTACATCGTAAACTTCTTTTGTCAAGGGAGAAAGTGCTTGATTTAATCAAGTTTTGACGGTACCTGGCGAATAAGCATCGGCCAACTACGTGCCAGCAGCCGCGGTATACGTAGGATAAGCGTTATCCGGAATCACTGGGTTTAAAGGGTCTTATAGGCGATATCATAAGTCAGTGGTGAAATATCTGGGCTTAACTTGGAGGGTGCCATTGATACTGTAGTACTTGAGATAGAATGACGTGGGCGGAATGTGTCATGTAGCGGTGAAATGCTTAGAGATGACACAGAACACCGATTGCGAAGGCAGCTCACGAAGCCTTATCTGACGCTGAGGGACGAAAGCGTGGGAGCAAACAAGTTAGATACCCTGGTAGTCCACGCCCTAAACTATGTTTTACTCGACATTTGTTTTTAATAAGTGTCTAAGCGAAAGCGTTAAATAGCGCTCACTCTAGGAGTACGTTCACAAAGAATGAAACTCAAAGGAATTGACAGGAGTCGCACAAGCGGTGGAGCATGTGGTTTAATTCGATGATACGCGAGGGCCTTACTAGGCTAGAATGCGCGTGACTATACCTGAAAGGGTATATTCCGCAAGGACACAAAGCAAGGTGCTGCATGGCTGTCGTCAGCTCGTGTCGTGAGATGTTGGGTTAAGTCCCGCAACGAGCGCAACCCCTATTGTTAGTTGCTAACAGTTAAAGCTGAGGACTCTAACGAAACTGCCTACGCAAGTAGAGAGGAAGGCGGGGACGACGTCAAGTCATCATGGCCTTTATGCCTAGGGCTACACACGTGCTACAATGGTAGCGACAAAGGGTTGCAATATCGCGAGATGGAGCTAATCCCAGAAACGCTACCTCAGTTCGGATTGAGTCTGCAACTCGACTCCATGAAGTCGGAATCGCTAGTAATCGTAGATCAGCGATGCTCCGGTGAATACGTTCCCCGGACGCTGGCCACACCGCCCGTCAAGCCAGAAGTCGGGTGCTCCTGAAGACTATAACCGCGAGGAGTGGTCTAGGGGAGAAACGGTAACTGGGGCTAAGTCGTAACAAGGTAGCCGTATCGGAAGGTGCAGCTGGAATATCTCCTTTTTAGAGTACATAATTGTACATTATTAAGTACGCATGGCAACCATGCCACCTTTTTATATTTTCCAGTCCCTGCCAGCTGTGACACTGATAATGTAGGGGTCAGCAGTTCAAATCTGCTCGGGACTACCTCGTTAAAGGGCTCGCTGGCTGCACCTGCTTTGGAAGCAGGTTCTGTCAGTTCGACTCCATATCCTCCACTTTCACAAAACACATACGAACTCTGTTGCATAGGCAATGCCTTTACAAAAGGTAACTGGTCGTACAGTTATAGTTCACCCCATTTTTTCGTACGCGAGTACGATAGATAAAAGTTCTGTGACCTATTGTGAATTAGGATAGACAGTAGGATATACCATGAGTATATGGTATATTATGAAGATATTAAGAGTAGCGCGAGGCTACTCTGTGTAGGTAATGTCGGTATATTAGTCAAGCATAGTAAGCGAATAAGGGCGTAAGGGGATGCCATGGCTCTCAGAGGCGAAGAAGGACGTGGTTAGCTGCGATAAGCTCCGTAGAGGTGCAAAACGACCGTTAAAGCGGAGATTTCCGAATGGGACAACCCGGTCAGTTGAAGACTGATCATTCCGCATAGCGGAAGGCTAACGCAGGGAACTGAAACATCTAAAGTACCCAGGAGAGAAAATAACAATGATTCCCTGAGTAGTGGCGAGCGAAATGGGAAGAGCCTAAACCGATTTGCGTGGCCAAATCGGGGTTGTAGGCACGACTATAATTATACGAATTTGAAGTGGAATGCTTTGGGAAGAGCAGCCGTAGCAGGTGATAGCCCTTTACACGTAAGATATTCGTACTAAGTTTGTACACCTGAGTAGGGGCGGGACTGGGAGAAATCCTGCTTGAATCTGCCCGGCACTATCCGCAAGGCTAAATACTCCTGAGAGACCGATAGTGAACAAGTACCGTGAGGGAAAAGGTGAAAAGTACTCCTGTTAGGGGGGGTGAAATAGACCTGAAACCTTACGCTTACAAGCCCGGTCGGAGCAACGTTAAGTTGAGACGGCGTGCCTTTGCATAATGAGCCTACGAGTTACTGCCGTCGGCGAGGTTAAGTTTTTCAGAAACGAAGCCGTAGCGAAAGCGAGTTCGGAATAGAGCGCAATAGTCGGTCAGCGACGCGAAACCTGCGTGATCTACCCATGTCCAGGATGAAGCTACATTAAGCCGTAGTGGAGGTCCGAACCGGTTTGCGTTGAAAAGCATTCGGATGAGATGTGGGTAGGGTGAAAGGCTAATCAAACTGGGAGATAGCTCGTACTCCCCGAAATGCCTTTAGGGGCAGCCTCGTATTAAGAGTGTATTAGAGGTAGAGCTACTGATAGGGCTAGGGGGCTTCACCGCCTACCAACCCCTGACAAACTCCGAATGCTAATACATGTTTTACGGGAGTGAGGCTGCGGGTGCTAGGCCCGTGGCCGAGAGGGGAACAACCCAGACTGTCGACTAAGGTCCCTAAATATATGCTAAGTTGTATGAACGTGGTGCGATTGCTAAGACAGCTAGGATGTTGGCTTGGAAGCAGCCATTCATTTAAAGAGTGCGTAACAGCTCACTAGTCGAGTGATTTTGCGCGGAAAATACTCGGGCATCAAGCATATTACCGAAGTTGCAGACTGTACCTTAGTACAGTGGTAGGGGAGCATTCCGGCGGCAGCGAAGTATGGGCGTGAGCCTTTGTGGAGCTTCCGGAAAAGCAAATGTAGGCATAAGTAACGATAAAGCGGGTGAGAAACCCGCTCACCGCAAGACTAAGGTTTCCTGAACAACGCTAATCGTATCAGGGTTAGTCGGGATCTAAGGATAAGGCGAGAGCCGAAGCCGATGACAAACAGGTAATATTCCTGTACCAGCTATTACTGCGATGGGGTGACGGAGAGGCGTAAGCGCTGCGCAGTTACGGAATACTGCGTTGAAGACATGTAGGCGTAGATATGGGTAGGTAAATCCGCCTGTTGAGCAGAAAGTCGATATTACCGTGGAGCATGTTGTTTCATGGATAATGCGCCCAAGCGAGCTTCCAAGAAAAACCTCTAAGCATCAGGTAATAGGTGCCTCGTACCGTAAAACGACACTAGGTAGTCGAGGAGAATATCCTAAGGTGCTCGAGTGATTCATGGCTAAGGAACTCGGCAAATTGATCTCGTAACTTCGGGATAAGAGATACCTACTTCAATAATTTATTATTAGGAGAGGTCGCAGAGCATAAGCTTGAGGCGACTGTTTAGCAAAACACAGGACTCTGCAAATTCGCGAGAATACGTAGGGTCTGACACCTGCCCCGGTGCCGGAAGGTTAAGGAAGGGGGTTAGCTGCAAGGCGACGCTCTTGACTGAAGCTGGTAAACGGCGCCGTAACTATAACGGTCCTAAGGTAGCGAAATTCCTTGTCGGGTAAGTTCCGACCTGCACGAATGGTGTAACGATCTGGGCACTGTCTCGGCCATGAGCTCGGTGAAATTGTAGCATCGGTGAAGATGCCGATTACCCGCAACGGGACGGAAAGACCCCGTGAACCTTCACTATAGCTTTGCATTGTAATTGGGTCAATAATGTGTAGGATAGGTGGGAGGCTATGAAGCAGGTACGCTAGTATTTGTGGAGCCGTTGTTGAAATACCACCCTTTGTTTACTTAGTTACTAACTCATATAGGGGACATTGCTTGGTGGGTAGTTTGACTGGGGTGGTCGCCTCCAAAGAGTAACGGAGGCTCCCAAAGTGCCCCTCAAAACGGTTGGTAACCGTTTGTAGCGTGTATTAGCATAAGGGTGCTTGACTGCGAGACCGACAAGTCGAGCAGGTACGAAAGTAGGGTAAAGTGATCGGTGGTTCGCATGGAAGGCCATCGCTCAAAGGATAAAAGGTACTCCCGGGATAACAGGCTGATCTCCCCCAAGAGCTCATATCGACGGGGAGGTTTGGCACCTCGATGTCGGCTCGTCGCATCCAGGGCTGGAGAAGGTCCCAAGGGTTGGGCTGTTCGCCCATTAAAGCGGCACGCGAGCTGGGTTCAGAACGTCGCAAGACAGTTCGGTCCCTATCTGTTGTGGGCGTTAGAAATTTGAGGAGAGCTGACATTAGTACGAGAGGACCGTGTCGGACGAACCTCCAGTGTGCCGGTTATGTCGCCAGATGTACCGCCGGGTAGCTGTGTTCGGAACGGATAAGCGCTGAAAGCATCTAAGCGCGAAGCCAACTCCAAGATGAGATTTCTGATTAAGGGTCGTGGTAGATGACCACGTAGATAGGCGGCAGGTGTACAGGTAGTAATATCACAGCCGAGCCGTACTAATTACCCGTAAGCTTACATGACTGACTTTATCATTTATCGTCTTTTTTGACATAAAAGAAATAATTAATTTAAGATTATTATCCTGACACTACTTTAATGAGTAGTCTCCACTTCTCTTTATTATCTATCATTCATAGCTTTCTGCTGCATAGTGCAGTCGGGTTGTGCCGTTCTATCCTATCTAACAATACGTCTAATGATTTTAAGGTGGTTATAGCAAGGAGGATCCACCTCTTCCCATTCCGAACAGAGTAGTTAAGCTCCTTCACGCCGATGGTACTGGTAGTAACCGGGAGAGTAGGTAGCCGCCAAACTTATTTTAAAACTGCCCCCCGCGTAAAATACGCGGGGGGTTTGTTGTGTATAAGGGAAAAACTGCTCGCCCTAGTTCTAAACCCAATTAAGACTTATGACCGATAATACCTTACGCGAGAAAATACGGCGCGTCAAATTGTTGCTGACCGATTGTGATGGCGTTCTGACCGATAACGGCGTATATTATGATGCCAATGGCGAGGCAATGAAGCGATTTTCTATTCGCGACGGTATGGGCATTATACGGCTGCGCGATTTGTGTGGCATAGAAACGGGCATTATTACTGGATCCAATTCGCAATCTATAGTGCGCCGTGCCGAGAAATTGCACATCACCGAACTACATTTAGCAGTTGATGATAAGGTAGCGATTGTACAGAATATTGCCCAAAAATATGCTTTGGATTTGTCCGAAATTGCGTATATCGGTGATGATACTAACGATATAGAACTACTGCAAATAGTTGGGCTTAGGGCTTGTCCCGCAGATGCCACCGAGTTTGTACGTCCTTATGTGGATTATGTATGCAGCGAACGCGGGGGCTATGGTGCTTTGCGTGAGTTGACAGAACGAATAATTGCTGAAAAAATGCAGATTTAAATAACCCGATTAATCCCAAAAACCAAAAATACGCTGTATCTTTGCTGCGTAAAAAAAACACTTACCCCCCCTTGTTATGCCTAATACCACAAAAACGCTTTGCTGGGTTGCTTGTGTAGCACTACTTGCCTTTACAGGAGCTTGCAAGCGTGTAAACTCTACAGAAAATAATACACCAAATGACTCAACAGCTATTGTTGTCAACACGGATACCGCACTAACTTCTGCTATTGCAGACCTGGTTGTACCTGATACTACGCCAGTACAAACAAATGCGGTGATGCCACCTAATGGGGTTAAGTATGGCTATCTCAATTCGCTGGAGTTGCTGGCAATAATGCCCGAAACCCGTACAGCCGATAAAAAATTAGCCGACTTGCAGCGCAGCAAAGAAGCGAGTTTTAGCGCATTAGCTCAAAAATACCAAGATGGCATGCGCACATTACAAGAAAAAGGACAAGATATGACGCGCATAGAGCAGGAAGCAAAGATGAAAGAAATGGCAGAGTTGGAAGAAAAAATTCAGAAGATGCAAATGAGCGGTGGCGAGGACTTGGCTGCCGAAAAAGAAAAATTATACGCACCTATTTTGGCAAAAGCAGATAAATACATCAAGCAAGGGGGCAAAGAACAGGGCTATCAATACATTTTTGATGCGACCGCTTTGCTGTATGCCGATACCACAAAAGATATTTTGCCCTTAGTGAAGCGTAAAATGGGCTTGAAATAAACCCCTTAGCCGCACCAGTATGAAATATAACGCTGCAAATCTCAAAAAATTAGAAGACATACTCAAAATCTTGAACTATACCATTAGGTCGGGGAAAGGTAGTTTTAATACGGGATATTGCGTATTGGCAGAAAAACGAGTGATAGTAATCAATAATTTTCACTCGCAAGAGGCAAAAATAAATGCCTTAGCCGAAATTATGTTACAGGTTGTAACTGACCCCGATACGCTTGATACTGAACAACGCCAGATATACGACCAATGTAAGTCTATTATTACTGTATGATGATAGCACATTTTGCTGACTTATATGCCTATAACCAATGGGCTAACGACCGATTATTGCAAGTGTTGCAGGGTATTCCCAATGGGGGCACTGCCCGTTGCTGCCAATTGATGACCCATATCCTTTCGGCGCAGCAAGCGTGGTTAGAGCGCGTGAGGGGCATACCGCGCACGGTAGGGCTGTGGGATACCTTAGATATAGCGGAATTGCTGCCGCTTTTTGCCGAAAGCCATCGACTATGGGCAGCGTTTTGGCAAAATTTTACTGCAGACGAGTTTGGGCGTGTTATTAGCTATACCAATTCGCAGGGGAAAGCCTACCAAAATACGGTAAAGGATATTGTGACGCATTTGGTCAATCATTCGACGTATCATCGGGCGCAGGTCAATCAATTATTGCGCCAGAATGGATTTGAACCCATCTTGACCGATTATATCGCCTATGTGCGCGTCAGGACGGGGCAGGATTAGATATTGAGGGGATTGGCTAACGAAAACGGAGTGTTGGTGCGAACGAGTTTTGCACCAACACTCCGTTTTTATTGGGAGTGAGAATATGTTATTGGCAGATAGCTACACTTTGCGAGCAGCCGAGGCGGTCGGCACCAGCATTGATGAGCGACAGGGCGAACTCGCGGGTGCGGATGCCGCCAGCGGCTTTGATGCGTACCGAATCGGGCAATACGTTGCGCATCAATTGTACGGTGGATAGGTCGGCTCCGGCGTGGCTAAATCCGGTGGAGGTTTTGACAAAATCGGCGTGGCAGTAGGCGCATATATCGCATAGGCTTACTATTTCGTCGGGGCTGAGTAGGGCAGTTTCGATGATTACCTTGATGAGGGCTTTTTGCCGATGGGTTTCGGCAGTAAGACTGCGGATTTCGCGTTGTAAGAAATGCCACCGACGGTCTTTGACCGCGCCTATATTGATGACCATATCTATTTCGGTGGCTCCTTTGGCGAGTGCGTCGCTCGTTTCGTAGCGTTTGGCGGCGCGGGAGGTATAGCCCAAGGGAAAACCAACGACGGTAGCTATGGCGATGTCGGTTTGGTCGAGTTGTTGTACGGCGCGTTTGACATAGGTCGGGGGCACGCATACGGCGGCAAAATGATATTGGCGTGCTTCTTGGCAAAGGAGGTCTATATCATGGCGGGTGCTGTCGGGGCGTAGGAGGGTGTGGTCGATATGGCAGGCTATGTCGGGCATAGGAGAATGGTTTATTTTGGGTGAAGTTTTACTATAGATGCCACGCGCCACAACTGTTGGCATACGGAGCAACGGTGGTGGCGCGTGGTAGATTGGTGCGGGAGAGGGCGGTTTATTTGGTGCGGGTGGGCATTACGTCGGTGCTGATATAAAGCTTGTTTAGTTTTGTTATTGATAACCAATGCCAAGCGGTTGCCCATAGATAGGAGGTCTTGTACGGCAGCGAACCCGTCTAAATCGTAGTGTAGTGTTACCATTTTTTGGTCGTCTACGGATTTAATCTCGTTGAGCAATTTAGCTCCTTCGGCATAGAAATGGATAACGCCTACTTTTTGTTGGTTTTGTGCTGTGCCGCTATACAGCGAGATAGAGGCGATGGCGTTTTCGACCGAGCCGTAGGGGTTGGAGGCAAAATCAACTTTATAGCCATTGATATTGCGTTTTTCTTCGTCGGCACTCAATTTGAGGTCGCTTACAACGTTGGGAGTTGTGCTGCTGCGCGAACCTACCTCGGCTTTCATAGATTGTTGCATGGCTTTTTGTTTCTCGGCTGATATAGCGCGTGCATCGCCGCTCTTTGCCTGCATTTCTTTGGTGCGCAAGTCTCTTGTTTCGCGCATCTTTTCGGTATTCTTTTCGGTTTGCGCTTGTACGCTTACCGTAGCTAATAGTACAGCTAACAATAGAGCCAATAAATTGGATTGCATGATAATGCTTTTGGGGGGTTAAAAATGAAAAAACGTAAAATTGTGCCGCAAAGATACGTCAAATTATCGAAAAATTGGCAGTAGAACACGTTTTTGTAAACCTTTTTAACGGAGCGGTGTTAATGTTGGAGTTTTCATCTTTTCATTTAAAACAATTTATTTTAAGCAATGACATTGCGCATTTTACAATTTGTAGTAGTGGCTATCGTTAGCCTTACTATGGCTTGCTCCCAAGCCCCCGTTGCTGACCAAGCTAAAACGGGCGAAGCACAACCTACCACCCAAGCTACAGCAGCTACTGCTACGGGCGACAAAATGACTGTTGATATAGCAGCAAGCACCGTAGCATGGATTGGCACAAAACCCGTAGGGCAGCATAACGGTACTTTTAAACTTAAAGAGGGCGAACTGACCTTGAACAACGGACAACTTGCAGGCGGAAAAGTAGTGATTGACATGAACAGCATACAGGTATTGGACGGCGACGCTACAATGCAAGGCAAATTAGGCGGACACCTGAAAAGCGGCGACTTCTTTGAAACAGACAAACACCCCGAAAGTACTTTTGAAATCACAGGCGTACAGGCTTATACCGCGCCCGCCGATGCTACTCAAAAGGCTCTGTTAGAAGGTGCTACGCACACACTTACCGGCAATCTGACGATGAAGGGCGTAACGAAAAGCGTGACTTTCCCTGCCATTGTGAAAGCTACTCCCGAAACATTATTGGCACAAGCTAACTTTAATATCAACCGCACCGACTGGGGGCTGGTATATGGCAATGATAAATCGTTAGGCGACAAATTTATTCGCCCCGAAGTAAATATTGCGCTCAATATTGCGGCTAAAAAGTAAGGATTGTTGGTAACTATTTAGGTGGTTTTGCTGCTCACTTGTCTATTGTTGCTTTGTAGTTCTGTTTCTTCTTTTTTGTCTTGACACAAAAGAAAAAAAAAGTCAAGCCTTGATTTTGCTTTTTAAAATGCTGCATTACAGGCGTGCCTAAATCCAAGGCGAAGTACTTGCAAGGCTTCGTAGGCGCGTTTTGAGTTGTCGCTGTGGATTTAGGAAACAAGCCACGCCTTTCATTCCGCATTTCTTAACGCGAGCAAAATAAGGGCGGGGAATTAATGCGACCTACAAACATAAATCAGAGCAAAGAAGTACATTGCCTAAATAGTTACGATTATTGTACGGTCGTGGGTTAGATAAAACCGAACCGACTGTTGTATAAATAGCTCGATGTAAGCATAACTGCTTATGTCGAGCTATTTTTTTGGGGTAGCAACGAAGTTAAAAGAAAAAAGGGAGGAAAATAAAAATAGTGTACTATTGACAAAAGAAAATGGTATAGCATATTATTGCTAATAATTGCTAATAATGGTATATTGCAGGAGATAATCGGTATTAGGGCGAAGTGCAAATGTAAATAGAAAGTGTATTGGGTTTATTTATACTTCTCAGTCTGAAAACCCCAGTCGCGCCAAGATTGTTTGTAGGTGCTGCCACTATTTAGTTTTATTTGCTGCTTGATTTTGGTTAAATACGCACGCAAAATGGGGTAATCTGTACGAATAGATTCTGTGAGCGCACTCAATTCGCTGTCGGTCTGTTTGGCTATTTGCCATTGCGCCTGCAAAGTATTTAGTTGCTCCGTCCAATATAATAAGCCATACTTACGACTACCCAAAGCAGTATGTATAGTCATGGCATTCACAATATTTTGGAGGGCTAAGATGCGTTTGTCGCGGTCGGAAGGAAGCATTGATTTTTTGTTCTCCGTGCCAAGACCAAATGAGGTATAGTAACTTTTGGCAGATTCCGTACCGAACTCTTCTTTCAAGTAGGCTTTTAAAAATGTAGTGTTTTTGTCCATTGTACTACACAAAACATTGAGTTCTTTGGTCAAAATTTTGCGCTTGCCTAACAAAGCAGATTTAGTACTTACGGCTTGATGAAAACGAGTACAAATACTTTGCAATTCTGTAAGAGTAAGAAAAGTAGTAGTAAAAGTACTGAATTTGTTTGCCCATTGTTCGGCAACATAACGACCAACGCTGGCTAAATTTATTTGGCTGGCGGGCAAACTAATAACTGACCGAGATGTTGTAGAAGAAACATTAGAAGGTGCGGACATAAATAATAATATGGTTTGAATGGGTAAAAAAAAATAGAGATAAACAGAAAAAAACTATAATGGATAAACCAAATAGAAGATAGAAAATAAATAAAGCATTATACCACAATATAGACGGCAAAAAGTAACAAGAAAAATATATTGTATGCGAATGGCATCGTTTTAGTTATATGGCATTATTCTTTTTAGATTAAAATTATAAAACAGATAGAAAAAGTTAAAATTTTGTTCATTCAAAAAAATGATTTGAGGGCACAAGCAATTTTCTTTTTGGGGTCATAATGACAATTTGAGGGCACAAGCAATTTTCTTTTGGGGTCATGTCGACTGTTTGAGGGCACAAGCAATTTTCTTTTGGGGTCATGTCGACAATTTGAGGGCACAAGCAATTTTCTTTTGGGGTCTAATGACTGTTTGAGGGCACAAGCAATTTTCTTTTGAGGTCATGTCGACAATTTGAGGGCACAAGCAATTTTCTTTTGGGGTCATGTCGACAATTTGAGGGCACAAGCAATTTTCTTTTGGGGTCATGTCAACTATTTGAGGGTACAAGCAATTTTCTTTTGGGTATAATTTTGTTTTTGCAACATTATTATTGTTGGCAAATGTATTGTTCATTAGTTATCGATAGCTCTATACACTTGCAGCAATGTTTTTCTTCTGTTTGCCAATTTAAAGTTTGTCGTGCGATGAGACAATTTTGGCGCAATAGGGCATATTCGTCGGGATTTTGCAGTAGTTTGTTAGCAGCAGCAGCTATGGTAGTAGCTTGTAGGTCGGGTAATAATACAGCTATATTATATTGCTGATTGATGTGGCGATATTCGGGAAAATCGACGCACAACTGCGGAACGCCGCTATGTATATAATCAAAAAAGCGATTTGCGAGCGAATAATAGTAGCTCATACCTTGTTGAGTGAAAAACGTAAAACCTAATATGGCGTTTTGTGTATATTGCCTTAACTGTTCAGGCGATACCCAGCCGAAGAATACGACTCTATCGGATAAGCCCATCTGTTTTACTTTATCTACACATTGGTCATACACATCACCCTTTCCGCATACATACAGCATACAATCGGGAATAAGTGGCATAGCTGCTATCATTTCTTCTACTCCGCGCCCTACGTTTACAGCACCTTGATATAGAATATAACGAACAGGCGGCGCGGTGGGTAATTCAGGCAAAGGGCGTAGTACTGTGGCATTGCGCACTACGGCAAAATCTATTCCATATTCTTGTCGAAACAAATCGGCGTAGGTCTGATTAATAGTATAGACATGCCGCAGACGTGGTACGATAATGCGTTCTAATGTTTTCCAAGCCCATCGCACCAAAGGACGGTTAACTATTTCGGGCAATTCGGCAAAATATTCATGTGCGTCGTAGGTCATTGGTTTGCGTTTGATACGCGATACCAAATAATGGGGCAATATCGTATCGAGGTCGATAGCGCCGTAAATGTCGTAAGATTGGCGCAAAAGATAGTAGAACAAACGCAGGTTATACTCGATATAAAACAATTTTCCCGTGTTAAACCACAAACTCATGCGATATACCGAAAAAGGATAATTACTTAGAGGTTTAGAGTGTGGAAGCTCCCGTCCGATGAGTGTTACATTATAACCGGCTGTTACTAACGACTCGCTAATGCGTTGCATTCGTTGGTCGGTTGTTATATCATTCACGACGGTAAAAACAATATGGCGCGATTGAACATTAGGTTTAATTTCTTTTTCGGTAGTAGATAAATTGTTTTTCATAAAACAACTGTTGAGCGATGGAGTTATTATTTTGAAAAATGTAAAGCAACCTTATTATGAAAGTTAATAAAAATAGTTGCTTGAAAGACAAAAATAAAATGAAGTTAGTTTATTGTCAATCCATTTTTACCACTTAATAACTACTTTTCCTATGGTTTTTCTATTTTCGAGGCGGTTATGAGCTTCGGCTAAGTCGGCTATGGGATATATGCCATCTACTACGGGGCGCAACACACCTTCTTTTGCCAATCGGATAACTTCTTGCAAACAATGGCGCAATACTTGCGGGCGTTGGTCAGCAATCCGCAACATATTGACACCTAATAGAGAGCGCGACGACATCATAAATTGTGCAGGGTGATAAATACCAAATGCCAATGCTTTACCAACAGTTTTAAAGGGATTTCGGCTACGGTCAGACATACTCGCTGCACCATAACAGACCATACGTCCGCCCGCAGCCAATACACCGATACCTTTACGCACGGCATCGCCACCCACCGCGTCAAATATAACATCTATCTTGCCATCAGGGGCTATTTTTTTTATAGCATCGGCAAAATGTTGTTGGCTATAATTGATAGGTATATCTACACCTAACGTTTTTAAGTGTTCGCATTTAGCATCGCTGCCCGCAGTACCGTATACTATACAGCCTCTTCGTTTTGCCAACTGTACCAAAGCGGTACCTACACCACCTGCGGCAGATTGTACCAATACATGTTCGCCCGCATGTAGTTGAGTGATGTATTCGGCGGCAAAATAAGCAGTTGTATACTGTGTGCACAGAGCCGCCGCTATACCTGTATCCATATCATTTATAGGTACTACGGCAGCCATATCAGTAACTACCTGCGAAGCGTATCCTCCGAAGCGCGTAAAAGCTACTACACGCTGCCCTACGGATATATCTTTGACCGCACTGCCTACACTCTCAACAATACCAACTACTTCGTATCCTATGACAGCAGGAAGCGGCGGGCAATCTTGATATTGTCCTAAACGCGCCACTACATCGGCAAAATTCAGCCCAAATGCCGTTACATCTATGCGCACTTGGGTAGGTTGATTGATAATAGGGTCGGGTAGATTTTGCAATTCAAATGCTTGTTCGGGCGCACCTGTGCGTATCAATACGGCAGCTTTCATAACATTGTAGGATAAAAAAATGAAATAGAGAAATAAAAGTAAATGCTTGGTAGATAAATAGAACACATCTAACGACTACAAAAATAGGTGTTTTTTATCTAATTATGTATCTATTTACAAAATAAAAAGTAATAAATTATGTTACAGCAAAAAAGTTAGAAAAAAACGTTTGATTTTAGATTATACTGATACAAGATTGAGCTAAAAACTTTAACTTTGAGGGTTTTTTTTCTGAAACTGCATCTAAGTTATTTGTCTATACCTAATTTTTTTTTGTTATGTTACAATATTCTGTCCAAGACCGCATTGCGCGTATCACATTAAACTATCCCGAAAAACGAAACGCCCTAAGTCCTGATTTAATTATAACACTCACGGCTGCATTTAGAGAAGCCCAAGCCGATGATAAGGTAAAAGTAATTATATTGAATGCCAACGGCAATGTATTTAGTGCAGGTGCTGATTTAGCTTATCTCAAATCGCTGCAAAGCAATACTTATGAAGAAAACTTAACCGATTCGCAAAAACTCATGACCTTGTTTGAACTTATCTACACCCTTGACAAAATAGTAATAGCACAAATAGAAGGTTCGGCTATTGCAGGCGGTTGCGGTTTGGCAACTATATGTGATATTGTTTTTGCTACTCCTGATGCTACATTCGGATACACCGAAGTGAGGATAGGCTTTATTCCTGCAATGGTGATGATATTTTTATTGCGCAAGATAGGCGAAACTCGTGCGAAAGAGCTATTACTATCGGGCAAGCTCATCGACGCTCCTACTGCTCAAACAATGGGTTTGATTAACTATGTAATAAGCCGCGAGAATATAGCCAACGAAGTGACTTTATATGCACGTCATTTATGCAATGAAGCATCGGCACAAGCACTTAAAACCACCAAGATGATGATAGGCAAAGTGCAAACAATGGCACTTAACGATGCGTTGCAATATGCTGCCCAACAAAACGCATTGGCACGCGCTACGGACGATTGCAAATATGGTATCAACGCCTTTTTAAATAAAGAAAAATTGGTGTGGTAAACTTCTAATTATTTTTAATCTGTAATAAAAGCACAACACAATACTATCGTTAATTATGAACAAATAATTTTTTGGTGTGTCTATAACAGACCTTATAATTTTAATAATATTGACCTATCGCTAATTTATTCCTATTATTTGTATAGCTTCGATAAAAAAAATAGGTGTACAAGATACACGTTATTATATAAAATGCTACCTTTGTTATAAACAAAAATAAAGTAGGTCATTTTTGTCTTTATCTTATTATTTATTTACCTCAGTATGTTTTATTTATTGCCTAATATTAATAGTCATTATTGTTGTTGTTGCTGTTATGTAAATAACACAAAAGGCAAAGTATATTGTATCAAATAAAAATACAATAACAGTAATACTATAAACCATATACTTGTATTATCAAAAAGCCTTTTTGTCTGCCAACAAAAAGGCTTTTTTTATTTACCAATTTCATCATTTAATACCATGAAAGATCCTCAATTTACCGCCAAACTTTATGAATACAACAAAAACAATCCCGCTAATATACCTGACAAACGAAAGGCACAACAATTTATAGATAAGCTAATACATTGGCTATTTCCAGTACAACTGCCAGAACATTGGACAAGCCATTACATAGAATATAAATACCTGAAAGTATCGTTTAACGAACTATTAAACCATTTATATGCCCACCTAAATCGAGATGTTTATTCGATAACCAAAAAATATTGGGCGCAAATACCTATTGTTTACGACCAACTGTTAGATGATGCAAAAGCAATATTCCGTTTCGACCCCGCTGCATATAGTTTGCAAGAAGTAATAACCGCTTATCCTGGTTTTTATGCCATTGCAGTCTACCGCTTATCGCATCAGCTATATTTGTTAGATATACCAATACTACCGCGTATTTTATCTGAATATGCACACAGCCAAACAGGTATCGATATTCATCCGTGCTACCAGGCAATCATTTTTTATAGACCACGCACAGGTTTAGTTATCGGGAAACAACGCATATAGGCGACAATGTAAAGATATATCAAGGCGTAACACTCGGCGCACTGAATGTAGAAAAGGGATTAGCTCAAAAAAAACGACATCCCACCATAGAAAATAATGTGATATTATATGCAGGCAGCACAATATTGGGCGGACAAACTGTTATAGGTGCAAACTCTATCATAGGGGGCAATGTATGGCTCACAGAGAGCGTACCACCTCATTCAATAGTCTATCACAAAAGCGAAATACACATACGCAACACCAACAAACAACCCGAAAATACACCTATTAATTGGGTAATTTAAATAACTATTACCTAATTTTGATGTTTCTATATCGCATATTGCAATAATAATAACCCGAAAAGTTTGGTAAATTACTATTTCTAAACTAACTATATCCGTATTTTACTTTTACTAACAATTTATACCTTTTTGTATGAAGTACAACACTATTTTAGGCACTATTGGAAACACGCCACATATACGCATCAATCGTTTGTTCGGAAATGATTATGAAGTATGGCTCAAATTAGAACGAGCTAACCCCGGTGCAAGCATCAAAGACCGCATAGCTTTGGCAATGATTGAAGATGCCGAACAACGAGGACTATTACAACCCGATAGTATAATCATCGAACCTACATCAGGCAACACAGGTATTGGTTTGGCATTAGTAGCAGCCGTCAAAGGATACCGCCTATTATTAGTTATGCCCGAATCTATGTCGATAGAGCGGCGAAAAGTGATGGCATCTTACGGCGCAACATTTGAGCTTACCCCCCGCGAGAAAGGCATGAAAGGAGCAATAGCACGCGCCAACGAACTATTGCAGGAGATACCAAATGCTTGGATACCACAACAGTTCGACAATCCTGCCAACTTAAATACACCGCGATACTACTGCCCAAGAGATTTTATCCGACTTTCCTGACGGGATAGACTACCTCATAACGGGAGTAGGCACAGGCGGATATATTTCGGGCTGCGCCGAAGTGCTGAAAGCCAAATTTCCTGCATTGAAAGTATTAGCCGTTGAGCCAGAGCTATCACCCGTCATCAGCGGAGGACAACCTGGACCGCATCCTATACAGGGATTGGGTGCAGGCTTTATTCCAAAAAATTTAAACACAACTCTTTTAGATGGCGTTATCACTGTTTCTAAAGACGATGCCTTTATGTATGCCCAACGCACTGCTCGCGAAGAAGGTATTTTTATTGGTATATCATCAGGTGCATCATTAGCAGCAGTAGCCAAGAAGCTACCCGAATTGCCCAAAGGCTCACGCATTTTGTCGTTTTGTTATGATACAGGCGAGCGATACCTATCCATAGAGGGTTTGTTCTAAAACAAATCACAATATGATAACAATTTTTGGCTATTTACTGTATTATCTAAACTATTAAGGGTATAGGGTTTTGGGTATGGGGTAATGAGCAATACTTATCTAAGTATGCCTGACATCGCTGCATATTCGATTAAAAATGGCATTTCCCTACAAGGCTAAATAGTTACTACTATCTAAACTATTAAGGCGACAATATTGTTATTTAGTAACTATTTAGGTTTGCCCTTTTGTTTGGACTCCTGTTTGTAGGTCGCATTTATTCTTCGCCCTTATTTTGCTCATGTTGTTCGACTTCGCTCACAAGGCGTGGCTGTTTCCTAAATCCACAGCGACAACTCAAAACACGCCTACAAAGCCCCGTAAGAGCTTCGCCTTGGATTTAGGCACGCCTGTAATGGAGTATTTTAGCGAAGGCAAAATTCAGGCTTGACTTTTTTTTTGCTTCTTTTTTTTGTGTCAAGACAAAAAAAAGAAGAAACAGCACTACAAGGCAACAGTAGGCAAGTGAGAGATGAAACCGCCTAAATAGTTACGTTATTTGATAACATACACTAACTACTCGCGATATACAAGTATATCGCGAGTAGCTTCAATTTATTGTAACTCTAACACCAAACAATTATGATAGTTCCTATCAATATCAAAACAGGCACGCTAATACAATCCGAAATACCCAATCAACAAGACATTATAGTAGGTATCGATTTAGGTACAACTAACAGCCTCATAGCATACATCAACCCACAAGACAATCTACCTACTATTATCACCGATGAGGAAGGCAATAATGGTTTAGTGCCCTCTATTTTACATTTTACAGACAACAGCAATTGGATAGTAGGCAACGATGCCCGCCCTTACCTAATAAGCCACCCGCAGACGACACTCTATTCTATCAAACGCTTAATGGGCAAATCGTATCGGGATATAGCTGAACACAATCAGCTTTTCAGCTATCAAATTATAGACGACGATACCGAACGTTTGGTCAAAATACGTGTGAACAATCGCTTCTATACCCCCATCGAGCTATCAGCCCTATTGCTCAAAGCCTTAAAAGAACGCGCCGAAACTACTTTACAAACGACTATATCAAAAGCCGTCATTACTGTACCCGCTTATTTTAACGACGCTCAACGCCAAGCTACCCGCGATGCGGGCAAGTTAGCAGGGCTTGATGTACTGCGCATCATCAACGAACCAACGGCAGCAGCATTAGCCTACGGCATAGGTACAGCAAGCGACACGAATACTTCCGAAACTATTGCCGTATACGATTTAGGCGGCGGTACATTTGATGTTTCTATCCTACGTATAGAAGAAGGCGTATTTGAAGTATTAGCTACCAATGGCGATACTTTTTTGGGCGGCGATGACATTGACCGCGCCATCGTTCAATATTGGATAACACAATGTCCCGACTTAGGTATAAACAAATCAATGTACCGAGAGCTACGGCTACGAGCTGAACAAGCCAAAAAGTATGTATCTGATAACCATAGTACATACAGTCATGTAACACAAATCTTCGAATTCGGTACAGCAATAATATTAGCACTCAATCCGGACGAACTGAGACAAATACTATTGCCTTTTATAGAACGAACATTAACCTGCTGCCGACAGGCTTTGTCCGATGCACAACTCACAACAACAGAAGTAGACAAAGTAATTATGGTTGGTGGCGCAACACGCACGCCACTAATACGCCAAAAAGTAAGCGAGCTGTTCGGCAAACCCGTATATAACGAGCTAAACCCCGATGAAGTAGTTGCATTGGGTGCTGCCGTCCAAGCCGATATTTTGGCAGGCAACCAGCGCGACATGCTACTGTTAGACATAACACCCCTATCGCTCGGCATAGAAACAATGGGCGGGCTAATGGACGTAATAGTGCCGCGCAATAGCAAAATACCCATACGCGCCGCCCGACAATACACCACACAACGCGACGGACAAAGTGGAATAAATATTGCTATCTATCAAGGCGAACGAGATTTAGTGAAAGATAACCGATGCTTAGGCGAATTTGTACTACGTGGCATTCCCGCGATGCCCGCAGGTCTGCCAAAAGTCGAAATTAGCTTTACTATAGATGCTGATGGCATTACGCGCGTCAGAGCTACCGAACTTCGGTCAGGTGTAGCCCAACAAATAGAAGTGAAGCCACAATACGGATTGAGCGAAGAAGAAATGTCGCAAATGCTACTCGAATCGGTGCGCCACGCCCAAACCGACCGCGATACCCGCGCCCTGCAAGAAGCCATTAACGAAGCCAATACCCTCGCCGACACCGCCGACCATTTCATCGTCCGCCATGCCGATATGCTCAGTACAGACGAAATAAATCTGACCCGCGACCATATAGCCGCCCTGCGTCAAAGCCTATCGAGCAACGACAAAGACTTGATACATACCTATATCGAAACCCTCAATACCCATACGCGCCCCTTCGCCGAGCGTGTCATGGACGCAGCGGTAGCTATGGCAATGAAAGGCAAACAAGCCCTCTCCAACGACATTTTAGAGTAAACCCATACCGCAACACAAAAAAAACAGGGCTACCCATGCGCAAAACATCGGTAGCCCCAACTATCAATATCGGGTATATTAGTGAGCGAGTGTTTTGTCCAGCATCTCGCTCATTGTTTTGACATAGGTAAATTGTAAATCGCTGATAAACAAAGGGTTAATCTCTTCTACATCTTTGCGATTACTGTGGCACAAAACAACCTCCTTTAATCCTGCCCGCCGTGCCGCTAATACCTTTTCTTTTATCCCACCCACAGGCAACACCTTTCCGCGCAAGGTAATTTCGCCCGTCATCGCTATATACGGTCTTATCTTGCGCCCCGTCAATGCAGACGCGAGGGCAGAAAGCATCGTCACACCCGCCGAAGGACCGTCTTTGGGTATCGCGCCTTCGGGCACATGTATATGGAAGTTGGTTTGCTCAAATCGGGCGTTGTCTATCCCCAAGTCGGTGGCGTGCGCTTTTAGGTAACTCAGGGCAGTAGTCGCCGATTCTTTCATCACATCGCCCAAATTTCCGGTCAGGGTTAGGTTGCCTTTGCCTTGGCTCAGGCTCGTTTCGATAAACAAGATATCGCCGCCCGATTCAGTCCAAGCCAGACCAATGGCAACGCCTGCGGGGTTTTCGTCGCTATACATTTCAGAGTCGTGCCTTTTAACGCCCAAGATGCGCGTCACGTCGGCTTCGGACAATCGCGGGTTGTAGGGTTCTTCCAACGCAACCGACTTTGCCACCGCCCGCATGAGGGTGGCTATGCGGCGGTCGAGCGAGCGCACCCCCGATTCGCGGGTGTATTCGTCTATCACTTTGCGCAATATTTTGGGCGATAGCGTGATGTGTTTAGCCGTCAAACCATGCGCTTGGCGTTGTTGGGGCACGAGGTGCGTTTTGGCAATTTCTATTTTTTCTTCCGCCGAATAACCACTGATTTGTATAATTTCCATTCGGTCCAGCAGAGCAGGGTGCATACCGTTCAGCGAGTTGGCAGTAGCAATAAACATAACATTGGATAGGTCATACTCTACATCCAAATAATTGTCGTGGAAAGTGCTGTTTTGCTCAGGGTCTAATACTTCTAATAGTGCCGAGGCGGGGTCGCCCCTAAAATCAGCCCCTACTTTTTCTATTTCGTCCAATATAAACACGGGGTTAGACGTTTGCACTTTTTTGAGCAATTGTATGATGCGTCCGGGCATAGCACCGATATACGTGCGGCGGTGTCCGCGTATTTCGGCTTCGTCTCGCAGCCCCCCCAAAGACATGCGCACATATTTTCGTTTCATTGCGTGCGCAATTGATTTTCCGAGCGAGGTTTTGCCCACGCCCGGCGGTCCGACAAAGCACAGAATAGGCGATTTCATATCGCCTTTCAATTTCAGCACAGCGAGGTATTCCAAGATTCGGTTTTTTACCTTATCTAATCCGTAATGCTCTTTGTCTAATACGGCTTGTGCGCGTTTCAGGTCGAGTCGGTCGGTCGAAAATTCGTTCCACGGCAAATCGAGCATCAGTTCGATATAGTTCATCGCTACACCATGGTCGGGCATCATCGGATTGATACGCTGCAATCGATGTAGTTCTTTATCAAATACGGTTTTCACTTCTTTTGACCATTTCTTTTTAGCGGCGCGTTTTTCAAAGTCGTTCATTTCTTGCGCCGTACTGTCGCCCAATTCTTCTTGTATCGTTTTTATTTGTTGGTTCAAAAAATATTCGCGCTGTTGCTTATCCATATCATTACGGGCTTTCGATTGTATTTCGTCTTTCAGCTCCGCAATTTGTAGTTCGGCATACAAATATTCTAATGTCTTGGTAGCTCGTTCTTTGAGGTCGCTAATTTCTAATAGGGCTTGTTTTTCAGACGCTTCGATATTGAGGTTCGACGAGACGAAATTGAGCAAAAACGCGGGGCTATCGATATTGCGCAATACTACGCCTGCTTCGGGCGGTATATTCGGCGACATATTGACGATTTGGGTGGTTATGTCCTTTATCGATGCCATGAGTGCTTTGAAAAAGCGGTCATTTTCGTCCGCTTCGCTTTGCACTTCGTAAGTAGCAATACGGGCGGTGATATGCGGCTCGCTCGTCAGGTATTCGCTCACCTTAAACCGCGTCCTGCCTTGTATGATAATGGTAGTAGAGCCATCGGGCATTTTCAGCATTTTGACAATTTTGGCAATCGTACCTACTTTATACAGGTCCTTGAGTTCGGGGTCGTCGTCGTCGGCTGTTTTTTGCGCCAATACGCCGATAAATTTATTTTTGTTGTTTGCCTCTTTGATAGCGCGTACCGATTTGTCGCGCCCTACCGAAAGCGGCATCACTACGCCCGGAAATAAGACCGTATTGCGCAGGGGTAATATAGGCAATACCTCGCCGTAGTTTTCATCGGCGATTGATTTGCCGTTGTCATCTTCTTCAAGTGGTACTAAGGGAAAAAACTCAATGTCGTCGTCGTTATTACCAGAAAATAATTGAAATTGTTGGTGCATTATAAAAAGGTGGTTAGGTGAAAAAGAGTTGTTTTGAACGGGCAATGTTATACCCGTTGAGGCTAAAAATATTTTAGGCGAGATTTATACCTCGAATTAACCCGCAAAAGTACTACTTTCGGGCGGTAAATCCTTTTTTTTGGGTCGAAAGTTATGCACACAACACCTCAATATTGAAAAAGGTTGTCTCTTCCGTTCTGTTGCCGAGCTATGTGGTATGCTATTCGCCTGAACTTGCAAACATGTTCGGCGGCGATTTTAGCACTCTTTTATTTTTTTTAAAAAAAAATGGCGTAATGCTTGGTGGAAGTAATTTAAAGGCGTACCTTTGCAGCCGCAATTGAAAAAGCGAGCCGGTGTGGCCGCTCATACATACCGTTTCAGTCGTTGAAACACAGGTCTTGTTTCCGTTGTTTTAGGATAATGTGACCTTTTTTCTTTTCAGGGCAAAAAAAAATGCTCGGAAGTTTTTTGTTTTGTTTTTCGTGCCGTATCTTTGCACGCCCAAAAAGCATATCGTAACTTACACCATGCCTACTATACAACAATTAGTTCGTAAAGGACGCGAGCCTCAAGTGTCTGTCAGCAAGTCGAGAGCATTAGATAAATGCCCCCAACGCCGCGGCGTATGTACTCGCGTATATACGACAACGCCCAAAAAGCCCAATTCGGCATTGCGCAAAGTAGCCAAAGTTCGTTTGACCAACAGCATAGAGGTGATTGCCTATATTCCTGGTGAGGGTCACAACTTACAAGAACACTCCATAGTCTTGATTCGCGGTGGTCGTGTGAAAGACCTCCCTGGTGTGCGCTACCATATTGTGCGCGGCACATTGGATACTAGTGGTGTTGATAAACGCCGTCAAAGCCGTTCGCTATATGGCGCAAAACGCCCCAAGCCCGGACAAGTTGCCAAAGGCGCACAAAAAGGCGCAGCACCCGCTAAAAAGAAAAAATAAACGCTAAAATAATAAATCTATTATAAAATATGCGCAAGCAGAGAGCCAAAAAAAGGATATTGCCCCCCGACCCGCGTTTTAACGATGCCGCTGTAACGCGCTTCGTCAATATGATGATGTGGGAAGGTAAAAAAAGTATTTGCTTCGGTATATTCTACGATGCTATCGATAAAGTATCGCAAATGACCAAAGAAGAAGGCTACGAGGTGTGGAAAAAAGCCCTCAATAACGTAATGCCTGCTGTAGAAGTGCGCAGCCGCCGTATCGGGGGTGCCACTTTTCAAATACCCACCGAAATTCGCCCCGACCGCCGCATTTCTGTCGGCATGAAATGGCTTATTGGTTTTGCCCGCAAACGCAACGGGAAATCAATGGCGGAAAAATTGTCTGCCGAGATTGTTGCCGCTTCCAAAAACGAAGGCGCAGCCATTAAACGTAAAGACGATATGCACCGCATGGCAGAAGCGAATAAAGCATTTGCCCACTTCCGCGCACGATAGTCCCTGTTTTTTATTTGGCTACCAATCCACCTTGACATCTACTCTGTTTAATACCCTCATAAAAAAAAAACAAATAACCACGCCAAATGGCACGCGATTTAAATTATACAAGAAATATAGGCATTGCTGCACACATCGATGCGGGCAAAACCACGACCACTGAACGCATTTTGTACTATACTGGTTTGACACACAAAATTGGCGAAGTACACGACGGCGCAGCTACTATGGACTGGATGGTGCAAGAACAAGAACGCGGTATCACGATTACCTCTGCTGCCACTAAAACCCAATGGATTTATCGCGGGCAACCCTATGCGGTCAATATCATTGACACACCAGGTCACGTCGATTTTACCGTAGAAGTAGAGCGTTCTTTGCGCGTATTGGACGGCGTGGTAGCATTGTTTTGTGCCGTAGGTGGCGTAGAGCCTCAATCTGAAACGGTTTGGCGACAAGCTAATCGCTATAGTGTTCCGCGTTTGGGTTTTATCAATAAAATGGACCGTACAGGAGCCGACTTTTATTCTGTTGTAGGTCAAGTGCGCAGTATTTTGGGCGCTAATCCCGTGCCTTTGCAGTTGCCTATTGGTTCGGAGGAGAAATTTAGAGGCGTTGTCGATTTGATTACTAACAAAGCCGTTATTTGGGACGACGCTACCAACGGACAATCGTTCCAGGTAGCCGAGATACCCGCCGATATGGTAGACGAGGTGGCTGAATATCGCGAAAAATTGGTGGAAGCCGTTGCGGATTACGATGATTCAATTTTAGAAAAATTCTTTGACGACCCCGATTCTATCACCGAAGACGAATTGCGCGAAGCCATTCGCAAAGCAACTATTGCTTTGGCAATTATCCCGATGTTCTGCTGTGCTTCTTTCAAAAACAAAGGCGTTCAGGCATTATTAGATGCAGTTATCCAATACTTGCCTTCGCCCTTAGATATTACTGCCGTAGAAGGTACGAACCCCGAAACGGGCGAAATCGAAACGCGCAAACCAAGCGCAGACGAACCTTTTGCAGCATTGGCGTTCAAAATTGCTACCGACCCTTATGTAGGACGCTTGGCGTTCATGCGCGTCTATTCGGGTAAATTTAGCGGTGGCGAACAGGTTATCAATACTCGTTCGGGCAAAAAAGAGCGTATCTCGCGCCTTTACCAGATGCACGCCAACAAACAAAATCCCATCGAGACAGTCGAAGCAGGTGATATTTGTGCGGGTGTTGGTTTTAAAGAAATCAAAACAGGCGATACTCTTTGCGATATAGATAATCCTATCGTACTCGAAAGTTTGTTTATCCCAGAGCCAGTTATCAGTTTGGCGATTGAACCTAAAACCCAGAAAGATTTAGATAAATTGGGTATGGCACTTTCCAAACTTGCCGAAGAAGACCCCACTTTCCGCGTATCATATAACGAAGATACCGCACAAACGGTAATCGCTGGTATGGGCGAGTTGCACTTAGAAATTATTGTAGATAGGTTGCGCCGCGAGTTCAAAGTAGAATGTAATCAAGGTGCGCCCGAAGTGAATTATAAAGAAGCGATTACAGGTAGAAGCCTACACCGCGAAACGTATAAAAAACAAACAGGTGGTCGTGGTAAATTTGCCGATATTCAGGTAGAGGTAATGCCCGCCGATGTTGACCCCGAAACGGGCTTGGTGCCACTTGGTTTGCAATTTGTCAATGAAATTGTGGGTGGTTCAGTACCTCGCGAATTTATTGCGCCAGTAGAGAAAGGTTTCCGCGAAGCGATGAAAACTGGACCTTTGGCGGGTTACGAAATGCAGTCGCTCAAAGTGCGCTTGTATGACGGTAGCTACCACAATGTTGACTCTGATGCGTTTTCGTTTGAGATGGCAGCCAAATTTGCCTACCGCGAAGCCTGCAAAAAAGCAACACCCCAGATTTTGGAGCCTATCATGAAATTAGAAGTTATTACGCCCGACGACTATACGGGTAACGTAGTAGGCGACTTGAATCGCCGCCGCGGCATCATGGAGGGCATGGATACCAAAGGCAACGCCCAAGTTATCAAAGCCAGAGTGCCGCTATCGGAGATGTTTGGCTATGTAACTACCCTTCGCACCATTACATCGGGTCGCGCTACTTCGAGCATGGAGTTTTCGCACTATGCACCCGCACCTAATAATATCGCCGAAGAGGTGATAGCTAAATCCAAAGGACGCATTAAAGCTGAAGCATAATCATAATGACAACGCAGAAAATTCGCATCAAATTAAAATCTTACGACCATAGCCTCGTAGATAAGTCATCGGACAAAATTGTAAAAACGGTCAGAGCGACTGGTGCGGTTGTATCGGGTCCTATACCCCTGCCGACCGACAAAAAAATCTTTACGGTAATTCGCTCTCCGCACGTCAATAAATCATCGCGCGAGCAGTTTCGCCTAAGCACCTATAAGCGCGTGTTGGATATTTTTGGTTCGACGGGCAAAACTATCGATGCTTTGATGAAGCTGGAATTACCGAGCGGCGTAGATGTCGAGATTAAGGTCAATTAATTGTTTGCCCAATAATCTATATGTCGAAGCACGGCTGCCATTTTAGAGATAGGAGGTTTTGCTTGCCGTTTTTACTGTTCTTTCTAAGGGTATTACGTGCCATAATGCTTGCTTTGCCCTTAAAACCATTGGCAATACTTTTTGCCCAACCACCCATTAAAGAAGTCAATTTAAAGCAATGAAAGGAATCATTGGCAAAAAAATAGGCATGACCAGCTACTTTGCCGAAGGCGGTAAGCAAATTCAATGCACCGTTGTAGAAGCAGGTCCTTGTTATGTGACGCAAGTAAAAACCACCGATACCGATGGTTATAACGCCTTGCAATTAGCTTTTGATGAAGCAAAGCCACAAAGAATGCCCAAGCCCTTGCTCAAGCACTTTGAGAAAGCGGGTGTCAGCCCGAAACGCAAAGTAGTAGAGTTCAGAGATTTTCCCGAATCGCGCAATTTGGGCGATACCGTAGAAGTAGATATCTTCAAAGAAGGCGAAAAAGTAAGTGCCGTTGGTACGTCCAAAGGTAAAGGCTTTCAAGGCGTAGTGAAACGTCACGGTTTTAGCGGGGTAGGTATGCGCTCACACGGTCAGCACGACCGCCACCGCGCACCTGGTTCGGTAGGTGCTTCGTCGTTTCCCTCGCGCGTATTTAAAGGTATGCGTATGGCGGGACGTATGGGCGGCGACCGTGTGAAAGTGGCTAATTTAGTTGTAGTCAAAATTTTTAAAGAAAAAAATCTGCTGTTAGTCAAAGGAGCGATTCCTGGACACAACGGTTCTTACGTCATCATAGAGAAGAAATAACCTACTTGCTATGCAATTCGAAGTACACGACCAAAATGGTCAAGGAACGGGCAGATTTATCGAATTGTCCGACAATGTGTTTGGGATAACCCCCAGCCACCACGCTATGTATTTGAGCGTGAAGCAATACTTAGCACACCAACGCCAAGGCACGCACAAAGCGAAAGAGAAAAGCGAAGTAAGCGGATCTACGCGCAAGTTGAAACGCCAAAAAGGTACAGGTGGTGCTCGTGCGGGTAGTATCAAAAGCCCCGTATTTGTGGGCGGTGCTCGTGCATTTGGTCCGCGTCCGCGCAACTACGATATGAAAATCAACAAAAAAGTGCGTTTGTTGGCTCGTAATTCGGCATTGTCGCACAAAGCCCAAGAAGGTAGCCTCAAAATCATCGAAGATTTTTCGTATGAAGTACCCAAAACCAAAAAATATGTTGCATTTTTGGCAGCTTTGGGTATAACGGCAAAAAATCGCTATTGGTATTGGGCGAGACGAACGAAAATTTGTTGCTATCTGCGCGTAATATTCCCAAAGTAAGCGTTTCGAGTGCTAATAGCCTCTCGACTTATGCTATTCTTAATGGCGGCACTATCCTAATGAGCGAAAGCGCAGCCCAACATTTTAACGCCTAAAACGCATTGTAATCATGGCATCGACTATTATCATCAAGCCTGTTGTAACCGAAAAAGCGAATACGCTCAGCACCAAATTGGGTAAATATACCTTTATCGTTGACCGCAAAGCGAACAAAATCGAGATTGGTAAAGCTATTGCAGCGATGTATGGCGTAGGCGTAGAAAGCGTAAACACATGCGTCAGACCGGGCAAACGCAAATATCGTTATACCAAAAAAGGCGTTATTGCAGGGCAAACATCGGCTACCAAACGCGCTATTGTCACACTCACCAAAGGTGATGTTATCGATTTCTACGGCGGTATGAGTAGCGACGAGAATACTGCTGAATAGTATATATACCTACTTCCATTCAATATTAAGGCTGCAGATAGCCGATAAGTATCCGAATTAACCACCAATGGCAGTTAAAAAACATAATCCAGTAACACCGGGCACTCGTTTTCGTATCGCTAATACTTTTGCAGAGTTAACGACCAACCGACCCGAAAAGAGCCTTACCGTAGGTAAATCCTCGACAGGCGGAAGGAATAGCACGGGGCAAACGACCGTGCGCTACCGAGGAGGCGGGCACAAACGCCGCTACCGCATTATTGACTTTTGGCGCGATAAGTTGGAAATACCCGCTACCATAAAAACGATAGAATATGACCCCAACAGAACAGCTTTTATTGCCTTAGTCGCTTATGCCGACGGTGAGAAACGCTATATCATTGCTCCCGAAGGACTAAAAGTAGGTAGCACTATCATATCGGGCGACAAAGTAGCCCCCGAAGTAGGTAATTCCCTATTGTTGCGCGATGTTCCGCTTGGTACGCTTACACAATATTGAATTGCACCTGTGCAAGGGTGCGTGTATTGCACGCAGCGCAGGCACTTATGCACAATTGACCGCCAAAGACGGTAAGTATGCCGTATTGCGTATGCCTTCGGGCGAGACCCGCATGGTGTTGCTCGCTTGCCGCGCTACCGTAGGTACGGTATCTAATGCCGACCACAGCCTACAAACACTTGGCAAAGCAGGGCGTAACCGCTGGCTCGGCAGACGACCTCATAATCGCGGCGTAGTCATGAACCCCGTAGATCACCCGATGGGAGGAGGCGAGGGACGCTCTTCGGGCGGACACCCACGCTCGCGCAAAGGCTTGTATGCCAAAGGTAAAAAGACCCGCAACGTCAATAAGGCATCTTCCAAACTCATCATTAGCCGCAAAAAACACAAGTAATAAACTATATGGCAAGGTCGCTAAAAAAAGGTCCCTATATCCACCACAAGCTCAGAAAAGGTGGACGTGATGAACCAATCCCGCAAAAAAAATGTCATCAAAACATGGTCGCGTGCCTCAATGATTTCGCCCGAATTTGTAGGACATACTTTTGCCGTGCATAATGGCAACAAGTTTATACCGGTGTATGTGACAGAAAATATGGTGGGTCATAAACTAGGAGAGTTTTCGCCTACCCGCAATTTTAAAGGTCACGCCGCTAAGAAAAAATAGTGCCTCATCAGCTAATTAGTACTTATCTTTTGAAATAAAAGCAAGTATGCTGCTTGGAGCCGTCTAAAGAAACATCGATTTATGCAGCCGATTAGTACGGTTTGCACTGCACACATACCTCATTAAAATTATTTCAAGCCAAACATACCTATCTCTTACATGGAAGCTGTTGCGCGACTGAAAGATTATCCTACCTCGCCGCGAAAAATGCGCTTGGTAGCCGACCTTATCCGAGGCAAAGGAGTAGCTAATGCACTTAGCATACTCAAATTTTCGACCAAACACCCTGCACGTCCGCTCGAAAATTGTTGTTGTCGGCAATTGCTAATTGGCAACAACACTACCCCGATGCAGACATTGATGCCAGTGAATTGTACGTAAAACGCATTTTCGTAGATGGAGGCAAAATGCTTAAACGCCTACGCCCCGCACCACAAGGACGTGCCTATCGCATCAGAAAACGCTCTAATCACGTTACTATCATCGTAAGCAGCCGTAGCGAAGAAGCATAAACCACCACGCTTATACCATAATATAATAGCCACATGGGACAAAAAGTAAATCCGATAGCCAATAGGTTAGGATATATCAGAGGTTGGGAATCAAATTGGTATGCCTCCTCTGCCGATTTTTCGGAAAAATTAATCGAAGATGAAAAAATACGCGCCTATCTATATGCTCGTATTTCTAAGGGTGGTATATCCCAAATTGTCATAGAGCGCACTTTGAAGCGTGTAACAGTGACAATACATACTGCACGCCCAGGTATTATTATCGGGAAAGGCGGCGGGGAGGTAGATCGCATCAAAGAAGAATTGCGCAAATTGACCAAAAAAGAAGTGCAGATTAATATTGCCGAAATCAAACGCCCTGAATTGGACGCAGCTATTGTCGGCGAAACAATTGCCAAACAAATTGAGTCGCGTATTAATTTCCGCCGTGCTATCAAAACGGCTATCAGTTCGACGATGCGTATGGGTGCCGACGGCATTAAAGTACGTATATCGGGTAGGTTAGGCGGTGCGGAGATGGCGCGTACAGAAGAGTATAAACAAGGCAAAACGCCTTTGCATACTTTCAGAGCCGATATTGACTATTCTTGGAAAGAAGCCCTCACTATTTACGGCAAGATTGGTATTAAAGTATGGATTAGTCGTGGCGAAGTATTCGGCAAACGCGATTTAGCACCTGTAGCACCGAAAGACAAAAAACGTGGCGAAGGTGAAGGTAGGCGCGAAGACCGTGGCGAGCGCGGCGAAAGAGGCGGCGGACGCGGCGGCGACAGAAGAGGCGGCGGCGGCGGCAATCGCAGACAACAGGCATAAAAGACAGCAATGCCGATTTTATCACCTAACCACTTGGTAACACAAACTTCAAAATATCATGTTACAGCCTAAAAGAGTCAAATTTAGGAGAGTCCACAAAGGAAGAATGCACGGCGATGCGCATCGCGGCGCAGATTTGTCTTTCGGCACATTCGGGCTAAAAGCCTTAGAGTGCCATTGGATAACCAGCCGCCAAATTGAATCTGCCCGTATTGCCCTAACCCGCCACATGAAACGCGAGGGTAAAGTATGGATTAGGATTTTTCCAGACAAACCCATCACTAAAAAGCCTCAAGAGGTTCGTATGGGTAAAGGTAAAGGCTCGCTCGATCACTGGGTAGCCGTTGTTAAACCTGGCAGAATCATGTTTGAATTGGAAGGCGTTTCGACCGTAATAGCTGAAGAGGCATTGCGTTTGGCAGCCCAAAAATTGCCTATCAAAACTAAAATGATAACTCGTAGAGATTATCACGAAGAGACCACCAAATAGCTATGGCAACGCAAAAAAATAATTATCCTGAGCTAACTATCGAAGAGTTACAGTCGATGGTAGCCGAACAACGAGCGCAGTTGCAACAGATGCGCATTTCGCATGGTCTTAAATTGTTAGACCAACCCAGCGCGATGAAAGCCACACGCCGCGAAATAGCCCGTATGCTTACCGCCATTACCGCCCGCAGCAACAAGTCGGGTAAATAATTTTTCACCAAGCCTATCACGCAAAAAATTTCAAGGCAATGAGCGAAAGGAATTTAAGAAAACAAAGAGTAGGGGTTGTGGTCAGCGATAAGATGCAAAAGACCATCACCGTATCTATCCAGCGTAAGGTACAGCACCCTATCTATGCTAAATTTATCAAAAAGACCAAAAAGTATGCAGTGCATGATGAAAACAATCAGTGCGGCATAGGCGATTTGGTGCGCATTATGGAAACACGCCCTCTCAGCAAAAACAAACGCTGGCGTTTAGTAGAAATTCTCGAAAAAGCAAAATAATTTATTGCTATGATTCAGCAAGAATCCCGACTCCGAGTTGCCGACAATAGCGGCGCAAAAGAGGTGTTATGTATCCGAGTCCTCGGAGGCTCGAAAAGACGCTACGCATCGGTAGGCGATGTAATTGTCGTGGCAGTAAAAGACTCAGTTCCTTCGGGCGGCATGAAAAAAGGTGCTGTTTCTAAGGCAGTGGTGGTCAGGACACGCAATCATATTCGCCGCAAAGACGGTTCGTATATTTCGTTTGACGACAATGCCGCAGTATTGCTCAATGCAGCAGGCGACCCTCGTGGAACGAGGATATTTGGTCCGGTAGCTCGCGAATTGCGCGACAAAGGCTATACCCGTATCGTATCGTTAGCACCCGAAGTATTGTAAATTTTATCGTTCACGCCGAATTAGCCTTATTTGCTGTTCGCCGAACATCACCTGCTATTTATATCAGCCAATTATCATGTCTCATAAGCCAGTTGTTAGCCAACGCCGCACCACGCCCAAGTTTCACGTCAAAAAGGGCGATGCCGTAGTCGTTTTGTCGGGCAGCCAAAAAGGCAAGGAAGGGAAAGTGTTGTATATTGATACTAAGAAAGGCACTGCCATTGTCGAAAGCGTCAATATCATTACCAAACACCGCAAAGCTAATCGCCAAAACCAGCAAGCCGGCGAAATTCTCAATTACGAAGCACCGATACGCCTCTGCAAACTGATGCTATTAGACCCGACAACGGGCGAACGCACACGCACGGGCAGACGTTTGGAAAACGGCAAATTGGTGCGTTATTCGAAAAAAACACAAGCTATCGTCTAATATCATGAGCTACGTACCCAGACTCAAGACCAAATATGTCGAAGAAGTAGCGGCTAAATTGCAAGAGCAATTTAACTATTCGTCTGCTATGCAGGTTCCGCGCCTCCAAAAAATTTGTATCAATCAAGGTGTAGGTAAAGCTACCTCTGATAAAAAATTGATAGATAACGCTGCCAAAGAACTTTCGACTATCGTAGGTCAGAAAGCAGTTCCTGCTATCGCCCGCAAATCGATTTCTAACTTTAAACTGCGTCAAGGCATGCCCATCGGGGTACGTGTTACGCTTCGCGGTGAAAGAATGTGGGAGTTTTTAGACCGCTTAATTTCGGTAGCTCTACCGCGTGTGCGCGATTTTCGCGGCGTAAATGATAAAAGTTTTGACGGACGCGGCAATTACTCTATGGGTATTACGGAGCAAATTATTTTTCCTGAAATAGACATAGACAAAATTACAGGCATCACAGGTATGGATGTTACCTTTGTGACGACTGCCAAGACCGATAAAGAAGCCTACACGCTGTTGAGCGAATTGGGTATTCCATTCAAAAACAAAAAAATCGAACAACAATAAGCCATGTCGAAAAAATCTATCATTGCTCGTCAAGATAAGCGCGAGAAATTGGTCGCTAAGTTTGCTGAAAAAAGAGCAAAGCTAAAAGCAGAAGGCGACTACGAGGCTTTGGACAAATTGCCCCGCAACGCATCGCCGGTTCGTTTGCGCAATCGCTGCAAACTGACAGGACGACCTCGCGGATATGTCAGATATTTCGGCGTTTCGCGTATTAAACTTCGCGATTTGGCTTCGGTAGGCAAGATACCCGGCTTGGTCAAAGCCAGTTGGTAGATTAGCAAAGCCTATCTGCGCTCTGTTCGCATTAGTTAGTAACCTTGCTAACTCGTTTTATTAGTTACTTTATTCCCTTTTTCACTAAAATAATCGTAGCAATATGTCGGCAATTACCGATAGCATAGGGGATTACCTCACTCGTGTTAGAAACGCCATCATGGCTAATCATAAAATCGTAGAGATACCTTCTTCTAATATGAAGAAGCGCATTACTGAGATTTTGTATGAGAAAGGCTATATCCACCGTTACAAATTCGAAGAAACTCCGAATAGTCAAGGCGTGATAAAAATAGCGTTGAAATACGACCCCTACACCAAAGAGTCTGCCATTCGCAAATTACAACGTTATAGCCGTCCGGGCTTGCGCAAATACGCTGGTGCAGAGGATTTGCCCCGCGTGATGAACGGCTTAGGCATCGCTATTATTTCGACCTCCAAAGGAGTAATGACCGATAAAGAAGCACGCGCCCTCCATGTAGGCGGCGAGGTGTTGTGTATAGTCTATTAATCATTCATTTTTCAAAATTCAACTGCCACTATGTCGCGCATAGGTAAAATGCCCATCAATCTGCCCGTAGGTGTCAAAATTTCCGTTGATAAAAGCAATATCGTGACGGTAAAAGGCCCCAAAGGTGAATTGAAACAACAGGTAGATAAAGATATAGAAATTGCTGTGGAAGATAGTGTCCTCAGTGTGAAACGCCCTACTGAGCAACAGCGCCACCGCGCAATGCACGGTTTGTATCGTGCTTTGCTCAATAATATGGTGCAAGGTGTTACGGAAGGTTTCAAAACCGAACTCGAATTGGTCGGGGTAGGTTTTCGTGCCAGCAATCAGGGGCAGATTTTGGAATTGGCTTTGGGATTCTCGCACCCTATCTATTTTGTAGTGCCGCGTGAAGTCAAAGTGACTACCGAAACGGTAAAAGGTAAAAACCCTATCATTACGCTCGAATGTAGCGACAAACAGTTGATAGGGCAGGTTGCCGCTAAATTACGTTCCTTGCGCAAACCCGAACCCTACAAAGGCAAAGGTGTTAAGTTTGTGGGCGAAGTATTGCGCCGCAAAGCCGGTAAAACATCGGGTAAGGGCGGTAAAAAATAATCATTATTTTTTCTTGATTTGTCAAATATCTAAATCATGGCTTTTAATAAAGACCTCAGAAGGCAAAAAATACATAAAAAAGTGCGGGGAAAGATTACCGGCACTACCGAGAGACCACGTATTTCGGTGTTCAGAAGCAATAAGTATATCTACGCACAGTTGATAGACGATGCTAAGGGACATACTATTGCAGCGGCTTCTTCGCAAGAGGCGGCAATAGCTTCCCAAGCAATGCCCAAAGTAGAAGTATCTAAATTAGTCGGCAAGGCATTAGCCGAACGCGCCATAGCTGCGGGTATCACAGATGCTGTTTTTGACCGAGGCGGCTATTTGTATCACGGAAGGGTTAAATCGCTTGCCGACGGTGCAAGAGAAGGAGGTCTTAACTTTTAAAACAACCAACCATTTATGGCAAGTGTCAATGTAAAAAGGGCTAAATTAGCCGAAGCCGATGTGCACCAAAAAACAGTTGCGCTTAACCGCGTTGCAAAAGTAACAAAAGGAGGACGCACGTTCAGTTTTGCCGCTATTATCGTGGTGGGCAACGAGAATGGTGTCGTAGGACATGGATTAGGCAAAGCACGCGAAGTGTCAGAAGCTATGGACAAAGGCAAAGAAGATGCTTTGAAAAATCTGATAAAAGTGCCCGTCAGAAACGGCTCTATCCCGCATGAACAATATGCTAAATACGGAGCCGCCAAAGTATTGATACGCCCCGCCTCAAAAGGTACTGGCGTTATTGCGGGCGGTGCTATGCGTGCTGTATTAGAAAGCGTAGGTGTAACCGACGTGATTGGCAAATCGCTCGGTTCGACTAATCCGCACAACGTAGTAAAAGCAACCATCAAGGCACTTGCCTTGTTGCGCGACCCAATTACTGTTGCCAAACAACGCTCTCTCGATTTAGACCACGTTTTCAACGGTACTAATAACGATTAATACTCGATATATATCCACCATTCATCAACTAAAACCCTCACTCCCCCGTGTTATGGCTAAAGTTAAATTAACGCAGGTAAAAAGCACCATCGACCGTCCCGAAAGACAACGGTTAACCTTAGAGGCATTGGGTTTGCGCAAAATCAATGCTTCGGTGGAACATGAAGTTACCCCACAAATAGCGGGTATGATTCGCAAAGTACAACACCTTATAAAAGTAGAACAAGCCTAATATACTGCTCTATGGAATTATTAAGCAAATTGTCGCCCGCCAAAGGGTCGGTCAAAAAAGCTAAACGCATCGCACGTGGTCAAGGTTCTGGTCACGGTGGCACAGCTACGCGCGGGCATAAAGGCGCAGGCTCGCGTTCGGGCTATTCGCAAAAACGCCACCACGAAGGCGGGCAGATGGCTATCCAGATGCGCCTTCCGAAACGCGGCTTCAAAAATATCAATCGTATCGAGTACAAACCGTTCAGTTTGACGGACTTGCAATATATCGCCGATAAACACAGCCTGTCAAGCATTGACGTGGCGCAGTTAAAAGCATTGCGCTTGATTCAACAGAACGATAAGGTAAAAATATTGGGTGGCGGCGAACTAACCAGTGTGCTTCAAATCAGTGCACATGCTTTTAGTGCCAGTGCCAAAGAAGCCATCGAAAAAATCGGCGGCACAACAACAGTCCTCTAAACCAACCACAGCCAAATACTTTCTGCATGAAAGGTTTAATAACCACGATAAACAATATCTTTAAGATAGAAGAGTTACGTCAAAAACTGATACTCACCTTTATACTCATTGCGGTTTATCGCATCGGGTCGTTCATTGTGTTGCCTGGCGTTGATGCGGGCGAGCTCAGTGCTATGGCATCTTCGGGTACAAAGGGTTTGTTAGGACTTTTGGATATGTTTGTAGGCGGCTCATTCGGACGCGCTTCTGTTTTTGCTCTCGGCGTAATGCCCTACATTTCGGCTTCTATTGCTGTACAGCTATTGACTATTGCCGTCCCTTATTTCCAAAAGATACAAAAAGAAGGCGATAGCGGCAGGCGCAAGATTACCCAATGGACGCGCTACCTAACTGTCATCGTAGCCTTAGCCCAAGGGTTGGGCTATGTCACTTTCTTATCGTCGATAGCGGGCGATGCCATCGTAGTTAATAAGTTTGCATTTACCGTTTTGACGATGATTACGCTCACTGCGGGCACTGTTTTTTGTATGTGGATGGGCGAAAAGATAACCGACAAAGGAATAGGAAATGGTACTTCTATTCTGATTATGACAGGTATCATGGCTCGTTTGCCTTTCTCGTTTGTATCGGAGTTAAATTCGCGTATGGAAGGCGCGGGCGGTATGGTTATCTTTTTGGTCGAGTTGGTCGTGTTGGCGGCTATTATTATGGGTATTATCTTGTTGGTACAAGGCGTTAGACAAATACCCGTGCAATATGCCAAGCGCGTTATCGGCAATAAACAATACGGAGGCGTGCGCCAATTTATTCCTATCCGCGTTAATTCATCAGGGGTAATGCCTATTATCTTTGCACAAGCCTTGATGTTTATACCTTCGTTTATCGCGCAGTTTTTTCCTAATTCTGATTTGATGCAGAGCATTCAATCGGGTAGCTTTCAAAACTCATTTTGGTATAACTTCGGCTTCTTTTTGATGGTCGTATTGTTTACCTACTTCTATACGGCGCTGATTATCAACCCCACACAATGGCAGATGATATGAAACGCAATAATGGCTATATACCGGGCGTACAGCCTGGAACACAAACCGCCGAATTTATCGATGGTGTTGTATCGCGTATTACCCTTCCGTGCTTGTGTTTGGCTTTTGTAGCTATATTGCCTGCTATCGTATCAGGATTAGGTGTGAATAGCCAATTTGCTGCTTTTTATGGTGGCACGTCTATCCTCATCGCAGTAGCTGTTATGCTTGATACCCTTCAACAGATAGAAAGTCACTTATTGATGCACCACTACGATGGTTTGATGAAAGGCGATGCCCGTATTAAAGGTCGCCAACAACAACCAGTAGCAGATGCCAACGCCTAAACAATAATCAAAAGTGGCAGGATCTATTTTTTATAAAACCGCCGACGATTTGGCTTTAATGCGGCATAGCTGCGAGTTGGTCGGTAAAACCCACGGGATAGTGGCATCGTTCATACAACCTGGTGTTAGTACCAAGCGTTTAGACGAAATTGCCGAAGAATTTATTAGAGATAACAAAGCCATACCGTCGTTCAAGGGATACAAAGGCGACTACCCTGCGAGTTTGTGTATTTTCTGTCAACGAACAAATCGTACTATGGTATTCCGAATGACTACCAATTGCGCGAAGGAGATATAGTTTCGATAGATTGCGGCGTAGATGCCAATGGTTTTCACGGCGATTCGGCTTATACTTATTGCCTTGGCGAGCCTACCGAACAACAACGAAAACTGTTAAGCGTTACCAAACAATCGCTCTATAAAGGCTTAGAACAGGCTGTGGTAGGCAAACGCATCGGCGATATCGGATTCGCCATTCAGCAACATAGAGAGGACACGGATTTTCGGTAGTGCGCGAATTGATAGGGCACGGCGTAGGGCGCAATCTCCACGAAGCTCCCGAAGTGCCCAACTACGGCAAACGCGGGCAAGGTGTGAAATTGTTAGAAGGTTTGGTACTCGCCATTGAGCCAATGATTAATATGGGCAAGCGCGATATTATTTGCTTAGACGATAAATGGACTATCATAACCAGCGACCGTAAACCCTCTGCACACTTCGAACATACGGTAGTGGTGCGTAAAAATAAATCTGAAATATTAACTACATTTAAATTTATAGAAGAGGCGATAAAAAAGAACCAAGAATTAACCTATATTGACTAAAAAGTGCGATATTTGCAGCCCGAAATGGCATATTGCCCTTTTTACTCAATCAACCCGATATTTTTCATGTCGAAAGACCTCATCAAACAAGACGGCATAGTGATGGAATCGCTTGGCAATGCCAAGTTCCGTATCCGCCTCGAAAATGGTCACGGAATTATCAGTCATATCGCAGGAAAGATGCGTATGCACTATATTAAAATATTGCCCGGAGACAAGGTCGCAGTCGAAATGTCGCCATACGACCTAACGAAGGGTAGAATTACTTATCGCTATAAATAACGTTTAACGTCATATTCTAATGAAAGTTCGAGCCTCCATCAAAAAAAGAAGTGCCGACTGCCGCATCGTTCGACGCAAAGGCAGGTTGTACGTGATTAACAAAAAAAATCCTAAATTTAAACAACGACAAGGATAATTCCCTATGGCAAGGATAGCAGGTATTGACTTACCCAAATACAAAAAAGGCTCTATTGGCTTGACCTATATTTACGGTATCGGTAAAACCCGCGCTGCGGAAATATTGGCAAAGGCGGCGATAGACCCAGACAAAAAGGTCAAGGATTGGTCGGACGAAGAAATCACACAACTTCGTGTAGTATTAGCCGATTATACCCTTGAAGGCGAACTTCGGTCGGAAGTGAACCTCAACATCAAACGCTTGATGGACATAGGTTGCTATCGCGGAATTCGCCACCGCAAAGGGCTTCCTTTGCGCGGACAACGCACTCGTACTAATGCGCGTACTCGTAAAGGCAGGAAAAAAACAGTTGCCGGAAAGAAAAAAGCACCCAAAAAATAATCAACACTTGGCTATTCACTATGGGCAATGGTCTGTATCGAGCAATATTGCCGATACCCGCCGTTTTGCGGTGTGCTTCATAGTTGTATTAGCTAGTTAATCATCAATCATACAATTTGTTTGGCTCATAACTCATGGCAAAAGCTAGAAAAAAAGTCGTCAAAAAAAGGGTAGTCAAAGTAGATGCAGACGGACGCGCCTACATCCAAGCTACATTTAATAACATTATCATTTCGTTTACGAATGCTGCGGGACAAGTTATCTCGTGGTCGTCGGCGGGTAAAGGCGGGTTCAGAAGCTCTAAAAAAAATACACCTTACGCTGCGCAAGTAGCCGCCGCTGATGCCGCCAAAGTAGCGTCAGAAGCGGGCTTGAAAAGAGTAGAGGTATATGTCAAAGGACCTGGTGCTGGACGCGAGTCTGCCATCCGTACTATTTCCACTTCGGGCATCGAAGTAATGATGATTCGCGATGTGACCCCCTTGCCGCACAACGGTTGCCGCCCTCCCAAACGCAGGAGAGTATAGGTTTGGGCAGACCTCAGTTGCTTGCATAGGCACAGTATACCCTCTCAAAAAAGCCGTATGGACGATGTGTTCTTTCAGTGCTTTACCGTATTACATTTAATCAAATTTACCAACATACCTATTTCCCACTATGGCAAGATATAGAGGTCCGGAGACAAAAATCGCACGAAAATTCGGCGAAGCCATTTTTGGCTACGACAAGGCGTTCGATAAGAAAAATTATCCTCCGGGACAGCACGGCTTGATGAAAAAAAGAAAGCAACAAAAAGAGTACGGCTTGCAGTTGCAAGAGAAGCAAAAAGCCAAATATACTTACGGTGTATTGGAGCGCCAGTTCCGCAACTTGTTTGAGAAAGCAAGCCGCAAAGAAGGCGTTACGGGTGCTGTATTGTTACAAATGTTAGAATCGCGATTAGATAATGTCGTATTCCGCTTAGGTTTGTCGCCCTCGCGCCGCGCTGCTCGCCAATTGGTGTCGCACGGTCACATATTGGTGAACGGTAAGCCCGTCAATATCCCATCATATCTGATGCACGCTGGCGATAAAGTAACGCTACGCGAAAAATCGAGAGATTTAGATATGGTGAAAGAAAGTTTGGCTGGGAAAGGCAAACCCTATGCTTGGCTCGATTGGAATATGAGCAGCATGGAAGGTACTTATATCGCAGTGCCTGAACGCGAACAAATACCAGAGAATATCAAAGAGCAACTTATCGTTGAGTTGTACTCTAAGTAATAGCAATGCTTAGACGTTTTTTTTAAAAATTTGACCAATCAAAAACCATATATGGCAGTTCTTTCGTTTCAAAAACCTGAAAAAATTTTAGCACACAAAACAACCGATTTTGAAGGGACTTTTGAATTTCGTCCTTTAGAACCTGGTTTTGGCGTTACGGTAGGTAATGCTATCAGAAGAGTTTTGCTGTCTTCTTTGGAGGGTTATGCCATCACTGCTATCAAAATAGGCGGTGTAGAGCACGAATTTTCGACAGTGAAAGGTGTCTTAGAAGATGTAACCGAAATTATCCTCAATTTGAAACAAGTGCGTTTCAGAAAGGTAGTAAAAGACGACGAGTTAGTAAGCGAAAAAATTTATGTATCTATTCGCAACGCCGAGTGTTTTTATGCGGGCGATATAGAGAAACATACCTCTTCATTTAAGATTACCAACCCCAATTTGGTTATCTGCAATATGGAGTCTTCAGTCAATTTGGATATTGAGCTAACCATTCAAAAGGGTAGGGGATACGTACCTGCCGACGAAAATAAACCGAAGGAATACGGCATTATTCCGGTAGATGCTATTTATACGCCTATCAAAAACGTAAGATATACTATCGAAAATACGCGTGTTGAGCAAAAAACCGACTATGAAAAATTAGTGGTCGAAATCAAAACCGATGGCACTATTCACCCCGAAGATGCCATCAAAGAGGCGGCTCGTATTCTGATTCAACACTTAATGCTCATTTCGGACGAAAATATTACTTTCGATTCGAGAATGACAGAAGAAGATGATGTAGTTGATGAGCATATCTTACACATGCGCAAACTGCTCAAAACTCCTTTGGAAGATTTAGATTTGTCGGTTCGTGCCTACAACTGCCTTAAAGCCGCCAAGATTAATAATTTATCTGAATTAGTGCAATATGATACTAATGCCTTGATTAAATTCCGCAACTTCGGTAAAAAATCTTTGATGGAAATCGAAGAATTGATTGTCGAAAAAGGCTTGCATTTTGGTATGGACTTGTCTAAGTACAAATTAGAAGAGGATTAATTATCAGCGCATCATTATTTGCTATCTATTCTAAACCCTATAGGCTTTAAAACCCATGAGGTTTGATTTTGAATAATAATCAAAACAAATTATCAGCCCCACATTATCCCATAACAACCACTTTATAAGATATATACTTCATCATGAGGCACGGTAAAAAAGTAAATCATTTAGGCAGGACCTCTGCCCACCGCGAGGCGATGTTGTCTAATATGGCAAGTTCATTGTTCTTACACAAAAGAGTGGCTACGACCTTAGCAAAAGCAAAAGCCTTGCGCCCGTATGTAGAGCATCTTATCACTAAATCGAAATTGAATACGACGCACTCGCGCCGTACTGTGTTTAGCTATTTGCAAAACAAATTTGCCGTCAAAGCCTTATTCGACGAAATTTCTCCGGCTATTATAAACCGCCCAGGAGGCTATACACGCATCTTAAAAACGGGATTTCGCTACGGCGACGGAGCAGAAACGTGTTTTATCGAATTGGTAGACTTCCCCGTATGGATGGCTCCCGTAGAGGTTGACGACGTTGATAGCGAAGCAGTAGTAAGTGCGGAAATAGGCAAAAAACGCCGCACGCGCCGTGGTGGTGCTAAGAAAAAAGCCGATGCAGAGACCGAAAGCGTAGCAGTAGCCGAATAGCAAGAAATTTCTCTTGCATGGAGCTATTATTGCCACATCCTCAATAAATGCCACGAGCGGACTATGCCTACAGTCTGCTCGTGGCATTTAATAGTTACTCATACTGGACAAGCCTGCTGGACAGCGCGAGGCGATAGCTTTGTGCGCGTGCCTTGTTGTTCATAGTGCTTGCGTTAGGAAAGATGCCATTTTTTCCATCTCGTTTGCCCGTTACTAATAAGGACTATACTTGCTTTCGCGCTCCGTGTAGTTTGAACAGCAACCATGAGCCGACTAATAGAACTGCCGAAGCTAACAAGGGATAACGTGTATTGGTATGCGACAATATGCCGCCTAATAGGGGCGGGATTGCTTGCCCCAAAGCTAACATCGATTGGTTGATGCCCAAGATTTTGCCTTGCTCGGTCTTATGGGCAGCCGACGATACGATGGCGGTGACATTGGGCGAGGTACAGCCGTGAAAAATGGCAATGAGTGGATTGAGGAGGTAGAACCAATGCGCCTGTGATGGCAATACTAACATGCCTATCATGGCTGCCATTAGCAAGAGCGATACGCCTACAACCTGAGCGGGCAGATAATGGTGGCTTAGGCGGCGCACAATAAAGGCTTGAGTCAGGACTAACCAAATGCCTACCCAACCATAGAGTAATCCTATGTCTTTTTCCTCAAAATTAAACCGCTCAATGAGATAGACAGCAAAAAATTGGGTGAAAAACGTAAAACCCAAAGATAATAGCAATACAGCACTAAATAGCGCGCGCAATTGTGGTAGCCGAAATGCCATAGCTACATTGCGCAGTCCCGTCAAAGGGCTGATAGCCGTAGCCCGCGACTGCGGCAGCGTTTCGAGAAAGTAGGCTTGTACTAAGGCGGTATTGAACAAAGTAACTATTGCCGTAAACCAAAAAGGCGTAGCGGCATTGAACCATGGCAGTATGTCGGGGTCAGCCAATATGCCGCCCAGCGTGGGACCAATGACAAAACCTACTCCGAATGCCGCACCCACCAAGCCAAATTTGCGGGTTTTAGACCCTTCGTCACTCACATCTGATATAGACGACTGAATGATAGCAATATTGCCACCCATAAAACCAGGTAGCAAGCGACTGAAGAATAATAAAGGCAGATTTTTACTCCAAATAGCTATGGCAAACAAGAAATAGCCCAAAGCTGTGCCCAATAACGATGCCATTAGTACAGGCTTGCGCCCATAACGGTCGGATAATGCGCCTAAGATAGGAGCACCAAAAAAACTGCATGATCGGATAGCAGGCAATGAGCGAACTATATAATACGGCGCGGTAAAAAGGGCTTATATCGGGCGACAACAAACCCGCACTATTGCTGATGATAAGCGGCGGAATGACGGGTATGATGATACCTACGCCGAGCATATCTATCAAAACGGTTAAAAATATAGGTATCAGGGGATTGTTGCTGAACCGCGTAGGGATAGAGGGCATTGGAACAATATAATGCTAACTAAGGATAAAAAATGCAATGGATACGGAAAGTTGGGAAGGGGTACAAAAGTGCAAAAAAATGGCGTGGATGGGCAATAAATGTGCAAAGATAGCTCGCGTACTCTGCCTATTTATCAATGACTACAAGAAATTAAAGTGCAGTGCAAAAAATGAACGACAAATATTGCCAAAATAACGCAAAAACTTCCTATCTTTGCCCGCCCATTCGTATAGCTATATGGCAAAACAAAAGAACAAACAGCTACCGCTGCCGCCCCTATTTTCGACCAAACAACCTATTTGTATTGGTACGAACTGATGCTATTATTGCGTCGATTTGAAGAACGCGCAGGTGTTTTGTATGGCGAACGCAAAATACGCGGATTTTGTCACCTTTATATAGGGCAAGAAGCCGTAGCCGCAGGTATAGCCACCGCTACACGCAAAACAGACCCTCTCATTACTGCCTACCGCGACCACGCTTTAGCCATCGCCAAAGGTATGAGCCCTGAAAGTTGTATGGCAGAACTATACGGCAAAGCCACGGGTTGTAGCAAAGGCAAAGGCGGCTCGATGCACTTCTTTTCCAAAGAACACTATTTCTTTGGTGGGCACGGCATCGTAGGAGCGCAAATACCACTCGGAGCGGGCATTGCCTTTGCCGAGCAATACAAAGGAACAGACAATGTTTGTGTAACAATGTTTGGCGATGGTGCCGCCCGACAAGGCGCGCTGCACGAAACATTTAATTTGGCAACCTTGTGGAAATTACCCGTCATTTTTATTTGTGAAAATAACCAATACGCGATGGGCACCTCTGTCGAACGCTCGGCTGCCGAAAACGATATCTACAAATTAGGGCTTGCCTATAATATGCCCTCATTTATCGTAGACGGTATGCACTGCGAAACGGTGCACCAAGCTATATACGAAGCAGCAGAACGCGCCCGACGCGGTGAAGGACCAACATTTTTAGAAATTAAAACCTACCGCTATGTAGGGCACTCTATGTCAGACCCCGCCAAATATCGAACCAAAGAAGAAGTAGCACACTATAAAACCCTTGACCCCATCAACACAACCGAAAAAAAATTGTTGGAGTACGGCTTTGCTACCGAAACCGATATAGAAGCCATCAAAGAGCGCGTTAAGCAGCGCGTCAAAGATAGTGTCGATTTTGCCGAAAACTCGCCCTATCCCGATGACAGCGAATTGTTTACCGACGTATACCTACAACCCGACTATCCATTTATTACCGACTAATCATACCATACTATAATGGCAAAGCCTAAATTATTTAACCGTGCTGCAACGACCGAGCAGCAGCAACCTAATGTCGAAGAGACCGATACCCCGTTTATCAAGGAAGAAGTGGTCATAGATTCGTATCATAAAGTTGAACATTTCGTCGAAGCCAACCGCCCCAAAATACTCATTGCCTTGGGACTTATCGTGCTGGGTTTTATTGGCTATTTTGCCTACAAGAGTTTTTACTTGCCCGGACAAGAGCGCGAAGCCCAAGCCGCAATGTTTATGGCGCAGAAAAAATTTGAAAATAACGACTTTGAAGCCGCACTCAACGGCGATGGTACTAACCAAGGATTTGCCGAAATCATCGATTCTTATGGCGGTTCGACCAAAGCGGTCAATTTGGCTTATTATTATGCAGGCGTATGTGCCCTGAACAAAGGCGAATTTCAAAAAGCTATTGACTATCTCAAACACTTTGACGGCGACGACGAAGTAGTGGGGTCTATGGCATTAGGGGCAATGGGTGATGCCTATACTGAATTGGGCAATATGGCAGAAGGCATCAACTACTATAAAAAAGCCGCTAACCACAGCCGCAACGAGTTTTCGGGACCTATGTTTTTGATGAAAGCAGGCATGGCTTCGGAAAGCAACGGCGATTTTGCCACTGCTAAAGGTTTGTACGAGCAAGTCAAACAATTATATCCCGAAAGCACCTATGCCCGCGATGCCGAAAAATACATCGCGCGTGCAGAAGCAAAATCGGGCAAATAAGTCCTGCTTCATCATGCAAGCGTTTGCTTTGGGTTGTTGAAAATAGCCCATCATTGTCTCTAAATACTGTGCAACGCTGCGCTATGGATTTACCCATAGCGCGGCGTGCTATTTGTGAGGGGGCTTATTCGATGATGATATATTCTGCCGTAGTGGGTTCGGCACGTAGGTTGCGAATGCCAGCGGGGGCTTTGGCTACTGCTATATCGATGCGGTTATTTTGGGCAATGTCATAGTTGGCAAAATCTGCTTTGACCTCAAAATAGCTGCTGTCTATATCATTAAACGCGCCTGAAATGACCTGAAAATAGACCGTAGCTGTTCTTGGATATAAAAAAACTTGGGTCTTGGGTGGTAAGTTGGCAGTTTGTATGGCTACATCAATACTTTTTTCGGTATATTCTTCTATCTTTACCTGATAGTGCGTGCTGTTGGTTGATAGACTTACGCCATTTTGGGGAGTTTGCAAACGGATTTCGCCGCTTGTCGATTGGCTCATGTCGCGCATGACCAACGATTTGGTCTGCCAATATTTGAGCGTATCTATCAATACGGCTGCACCCGTCACGCTCACGCTGTCGGGCTGGGTAGCGCGTACTGATTGTAGCTCGAAATGGCTTGCTGTTTCGATGTCGGCACTTATTTTTATGGGTACTTTGCGCGTTATCCGGCGGTCGAAAGCCCAATGTATGGTATCGGGTTTGATGTCGGCAATTCGGATATCGTCGAACTGTGCCTCTATGCTACTGATGAGGTTGTCGGTAGCGGTTTGGTGGCTGCGGTTGGTATTTTTTAGGTAATCGATGGTGGCTTGGTTTTTTCTCCATTTTAGTTGCTTTATGAGGTCGATACCCATACCGCGCACGGTCAGGTGCAGGCGGTTGGGCAGCGGTATAGCAGGTGCGCTATCTTCGGGCAAGTTGAGATAGGTTACGGGAACAGCTACTTCGACCGTGTAGGTTTCGGTGAGCTTGTTGAGTAGCCACATAGACATAGCCACTAACAAGCAAAACAGAAAGGCAGTGCGGTCTTCGAGATGGAATATTTGGCGAAACAAGGTGCGATGGGTGGTTTTTTCTGCTAAATTTTATATGGTATGATATAATCATATTGGTTGTTTTGTTGCTAAAAATCTAATCCGAGCGAAAAATACCAAAGCGGTTTAGAAATGATGCTGCCGTCTAATCCCCAAGCTACATCAGTTCGCAAGAAATAGCCAAGCAGTTTGGTGCGTGCCCCAAAACCGTAGCCTGCTACGATGGGATTTTTGAAATATCGCGCCGTTACGATGACGGGTCCGGCGGGTGGGTCGGGGATTGTAATCACTTTGTAGCGGTTTTCTTCGTCAAAAGGCGATAGCCCTTTCCAAGCCGTACCTACGTCGAGGAAAGCGACGAGCTGAAAATTTTTGAGCAACTCGGAGCGCAAAGGCGACGACGATAGTGCTGCAAATACGGGCACGCGCAATTCGCTATTCCATAGGGCATAGCTGCTGCCGTTGCGCACATTTTGTCGGAAGCCGCGCAGGTTGGTAGCTACGGCTTGATAGATATAATTTTCTTCTTGGCTAATGGGCGTAGTGCTGTCAAATATTTTGTTGGGGTCAAATTGAAGCCAATTTTCTACGCTGCCCAAGTAATAAACAATTTTGTTGCTACCAAACGAGAATGACGTAGCAAATCGATTTGCCCATATAATTTGGCGATAGACGCGCTTATAGTGGCGCACATCTGCACCAATAACGCCGACATAGCCCATTTTTAGGTCGAAATCGAAGCCGTGTTGCCCTATTTGGGCGTAGAATGGCTTATGTATTTCGGCATATATTTTGTATCTTGTTCCGTTTAGTATATTTAAGCTTATATCGATGGTATTGTCGAACACAAATTCGGTTTTTGCCATCAGCCAACTTACGTGGCGGTCGGGAGCGTTGAGGCTGGCAGTGTCGACGGCGGGTTGTACGATGCGGTCTTGCCTATACGAGCCATAGAAGCGCAGGCTACGGTTGATGTCGAATGGATAAGATAGCGAGCCTTGTACCAAATTGGTATAATACGTCCCTTGGTCTGCTCGTCGATAGTAGAGCAATTTTTTATCTAAGCGGCGGCGGTAGTTTTGGTATTCCAAAAAATACTCGGTGCCGCCCAAGCCCAGCGGAATGCGAAACCCGCCCGTAATGCGGTAATCTTCCATCAGGTCGGTGATGCCTATTTTGATTAAGCCGTTCAGATTAGGAATATCAAAACCCGTTGCGCCGCCCGTAAAAAGCTGGTAGGGCGTAAACATGATGCTATTATCTATTTGCGATACGACTCTATCGGTCATAAAGCGCACGAAATAGTTGCGTATGCGCGAGCGTTTGAAAATGCGGTCTTGTTCGTTCAGAAAAGTGGCATTATTGCTATATAACGATGCCGATGCTTGATTGGGTGGTGCATTGGGGCTGCTGCTCGGTGCTGCATTAGCTGCGTTTGGGTTGCCGCTTAGGTTGTCGTTTGGTAGTGCAGCATTTTGGGCATATTCATGGTCAAAATCGGTTTGTAGATAATAGTTTTGTGGGTTGGCGATGGCTGGCAGCTGTGTTGTGTTGGGGTTGCTATCAGATACAGGAGCTGTGGGCAGTACGGTGGTGCTGGTGCTGTCGGGTGGCGGGGCATTGCTGTCGGGTGGGCGGGGATTGTTGGTCTCTGCTTCGTTGGGGCTTGGGCTATGCGTTAGGCTATCGGGTATCGGATAGGGGTTGTTTAACAATATGCCGCGGGCACTGCTATCGGTTGCTGCAGTGGCATTGTTGCTGGTTTTAGATAGTTGCGGAATGATGTAGAAGGGTTTGGTGCTTCGTTCTACTTGCCGTCGGTATAGCGTGGGGATAGGTTGGGTTTGGGCGGTTTGTGGTTTTTCGGGCAAAGTTTCGAGGTATAGCTCGTAGCGGCTATTTCGATAGGCGAGGGTAGCTGCTTGGCGTGTGGCAGGAGCTATATCGCTTTCGAGCAAACTATTAGTTACATCGCTGGTAGGAAATGAGCGTCCGATGGTTTTGTAAATATCGCGGCTTTGGATACTATCTATCAATCCGCGCTGCTGTAAGGGATTGAGGTCATATTTGGGATTAAGGACGGTAGAGTCGTGATAATAGACATATCGGTCGGTGCGCACAAATATAGAATCGAGATAGCCGACGTATCTATTTCTGATTCCATTTTCATCGCTTAGAAATGCGATATAATCGTTATTATACAGGGTGGCATGGGTTTCGTCGGCAAAGGGTGTTTGGCTCATGCGCACCAATACGCGCCCTGTAATATTTTCGGCATCGCTGTTAGCCGCACTTAGGTCATAAAAATATAGGTCGTAGCTATTGGCAGGCATCAGCGTATCGAAGCGGGCAGTGCGCAGGGTATCGTTTAGGCGGTTGCTATTGAACAAAATACCGCGTTTGCCGCTTACTTCGACATAGCGCGGGTCGCGTTCGTTAAAAAATCGTTGGTGAGGCGCGTTACTTTGGTATTGGGCACATAATAGCTAAATAGGTCGGATTGTCCGTTTTGCATGGCGGCAATGACCATTTTTCGAGCGTCGTCCATAAAAGTAATGCCCGTTACTTGTTGAAACTTGGTGAGGTCGTCGGCAAATTCCTTTGTTTCGTCGGCGGGTGTATAAAACAGCAATTTGATAGCGTCGCGCTGTTCATAAACAATGGCTAATTTATCGCCGCTTTTGTCCCAAGCCAGCAGCGGATAATTATCGCGGTAGGGCAAACGCTGCGATTTGAAGCCGTTGCGCAGCACTAATTGGCTTTTTTTCGTTTCTGTATTGTAGAGCCATACGCGGTGCTGCCCAAAGTCGTTGCTCGTATAGGCAATATATCGACCTTGCGGGTCTATGCGCACTTGGTCGGCTGCTATGCGGCGCAGAAAATTTTCGGGTTTCGACTTCCATACGAGATGCCTCAATGTGCTATCGGGCGCATTGTTCATGTCGCGCAGGGTGGCATTGGCGGATAATTGTTGGGTATAATAATTGGTAAAATTCTGTATCGTAGTGCGTATATTATTGCCCAAAACAAAATAAAACCCGCTTTCGGCATGTCGGTTTATGCGTGTTAGATATAAAATATTGGGTATGGCTGCTGCGCCATGCTGCTGGGCTATATAATGCCAAAGGGCATGTCCCGCAAAAGTAGCCTCTTCGCCCGTTAGCTTGCCAAATTCCTTAAAGCGTTGGTGGGCAATGGCATCGCGCAGGCGGTTGTCTAAGTCGGTATTCCAAGCCTCGCCGACATAAGCAGCCAAGCCGTCGGTAAACCAAGCAGGAAGGTTGAGCGTTACGGCATTCTGAATCATCTCTTGTAGATTAGTGCCAAATACCATACGTTCGAGCGATACTTTGGCGATGCCTTGGCGCACCTGTCGCGCCAACTCGCGGTGGTCGCCATTGAAATAGACAAATAATTTGTTGCCCAAAATTTTGGTAATGCCGCCTGTATTATTGCTTTCTTGCCCTAAACCAATATTGGTTTGTTTGAGGTCGGATAGGTCGTGATAAACCATCAACTCTACCTTGTCTGTATTTTTAAATTCTAATTTGGCTTCTATGTCGCTTAGGGCGGCTTCTGCCACAATAGTACAAAAATATGCCAACTCTTGCCCGCCTTGATAGTAATAGGTTACAAAGTCGGGCGATTCGTAGAATGACCAAATATTATCTTTATATTGCACGCGATTCTGACCAAAATCGGTATAAAATCCTTGTGCCGACAAGCAGAAACTGCCCATATATGAGGCTACAAGGAAAAAAAATAGGGTGCTAAGTTTCATGGCTATGATGCGGTATAGGGCGAGGAGAGAAATAAGGGCTTGTGCGCTAAAATATATGTATTTGCAAATAAAATAATAATGCGGAAGAATGTTTTTTAACCGTACAAAAATGGCTGTATAGCTTTGACGTGTTAATTTTATATTTATATAATTATATTTGTTTTAATATCGCAAAACAACTGTCTTTAACTAAGAAAGCATAATAATACGCTTATTTAGGCAACGAAACAACATTAAGCTAAAAAATAATCTTAGAAAAACGAAAAAATAGGTATAATATTACGGTATTAATCCGAAATAGCGTACATTTGTGCCCGCTAAAACCCGCCCGTTTATCGGGCATATTTTATTGTTCACTTCCTTTTAAAAAAACAGCATTTTCGTCATGCCTGTAAAACTCAGACTGCAACGCCACGGTCGCAAAGGTAATCCTTTTTACCATATCGTGGCAGCCGACTCACGCGCACGCCGCGACGGTCGCTTTATCGAGCGGATTGGTTTTTATGACCCCAACCAAAATCCGTCTATAGTCGAAATTGACCGCTACAAAGCCATTAAATGGCTAAATAACGGAGCACAACCTACCGATACGGTGCGCACTATCCTTTCCGTAACGGGTACTTTGTACAAAAAACACCTCCTGCGAGGCATCAAAAAAGGAGCCGTGAAACCCGAAGATGCCAACCTCAAATTTAAGGCTTGGTTAGAAGACAAAGCCAAAGATGAAAGTTTAAAAATGGCGATGAAAAACTGGCGTACCTACGAATCGGTCATTCGCGTCAAAACACCCGAAGAAGCGGCTGCGGCTACCAACGAATAACGCAATAGCAATAGGTTTGGTTGGCTATCCGCTCAACAAAACACCGCATTTGTCCCATTAAGTATATCGGCTCGACTACTATGCCCCACAAAGGCAAGCGGTCGAGCCGATTTTTTTTGCATCAACAGTAAAACTACCCCTATCCGCTACCGCTCCGTGAAAGCGTATTGCACTATATTAGCACCCATTTGCAGGGCTGCTTGGTGCTTTTCGGGAGGGTCGTTATGTACTTCGGGGTCTTCCCAACCGTCGCCGAGGTCGCACTCGTAACTATAAAAACAAACCAATCTACCCTCATAAAGCAAGCCGTAGCCGTGTGGGGCTTTGCCGTCGTGTTCGTGGATTTTGGGCAAACCATTCGGGAACTGAAACTTTTGGTGGTAAATGGGGTGCGAAAAGGCAACTCGACAAAATCGAGCTCGGGAAATACCTTTTTCATGGCAGGGCGCACAAAGGGGTCTAAACCGTAGTTGTCGTCGATATGAAAAAAACCGCCGCCTATCAAATAAGTGCGCATGTTTTGGGCTTCATCGGAAGCAAAAGTAAAATTGCCGTGCCCCGTCATGTGGACAAACGGAAAATTGAACAATTCGGGGCTGCCCGGCTCTACGGTTTCGGGTTCGGGATTGACATTCATACCCAGAGCTTGGTTGCAAAACGCCACCAAATTGGGCAGCGAAGTGGGATTGGCATACCAATCGCCACCGCCTTTGTATTTGAGCAAACCAAATTTGATGGTGCCGCCGCCTTGCGGAGCAGCAGCCGCGCAACAAATAGCCAATAAAATGGCAAATAGAGAATATTTCATGGGTTTTGACGATAAAATAAGCGTGTTTAGTAGTCTGATTTTCTAATTTTGAGTATTAATTTGCCTGCCGTGTATCCACTTCCAAGCGTTAGATAATTGAGATATTAGTTCAAGAACTCCCTACAAGGCTAAATAGTTGCGTTTATTCAATTTTGACCAAATTAGGATACTAATGGTTTGATTTTTAAGTTTTATCCACTTACCTTATACGAGTTTCATACCTACGGTATTCTCAGGCTTGTGTCTATTAGATGTTATCGATGTAATATGTTTACATCATCTTAAAAACAAAATACATTAAATATTTTTTATAATATACTGTAAATTATTGATAATCAGTAAATTATATCTTGCATAAATTCCCCCTCTTTGAGGGGGTCAGGGGGAGTTAATTTACATACTCAAAAAGAGTCAGAAGATACCCTCACAGTAAATTCCCCCTCTTTGAGGGGCTTAGGGGGAGAACTAATCGAATAGGCAGCGATATCAGGCATTATTAGATAAGTGTTGCTCATTACCCCATACCCAAAACCCTATACCCTAAATAAGTTACGTTTATTCTTTCAAGAATCCGTATTCATAGACTTTGGGAGCTATTTTTTCGGCGAGGATTTTGAGTTGGTCGCGCAAATTGCCGATGAGTTCGGTATATTTTTCGTCGCTGCTTTTGGGATTCATGCGCCCTTTGTCGTTGCGCCCTTGAAAATGCTCGCGTATGTCGTACAAACTGGCGTTGGCGTTATAGTTCCCCTCCCAAGCAAATTTTTGGGCATGATAATACCGCCAAAGTGCGCGCCCCGCATCAAAAACGGCTGTTGCTTCGGCTGAAAATTCTAATTTACGCTCATTGGTCCTAATTTCCCCCGCTTCGCAGTTCAATTCCCCCTCTTTGAGGGGGGTAGGGGGAGTAATTATATGCGCTATCTCCCTCAAAACATTTGGCATATCTTTTTTCACCTTTTCATCTCTAATTCTTATTATTGTTAAGCCCAAAACTTGCATCTGCCTGTCTCTTTCTTTGTCGTAGGCTATTTGTTCTTCTGTATCGTATGTGTTGCCATCGATTTCTATTACTAAATTCAATTCTTTGCAATAAAAATCGGCTATATAATTTAAAATGGGTTTTTGTCGGTAAAAAGAATAACCCAAAATTAGCGGCTCTCAACTCTTTCCATAGCAATGCCTCTGATAAATTACCCGCTTTTCGCAGTTCTCTACTATTCGCTTTGAGGTTTGGGTTATAAGGCAAAAATTTGTCGTCAAAAATTAAATTGTCGGTTTTTATGCCCTGGGCTTGTAGGTAGGCAGGGCTTATTTTTACTCCCCTGACCCCCTCTGAGAGGGGGGAATTTACTCCTCCCTAACCCCCTCAAAGAGGGGGAATTTACTGCGCTTCTCAAAGCGGGGGAACTGAATAGGTCGTCGCTTGCTGTGGTTTTTATTTTTCCTTGTATAAAATCGGTCATAAAATGGCTTGCGAACCTTTCTTTGGCTTCTACTTCGGCTTCGGTAAAGGGTATCCAGTGGTTGACTCCCTCTGACCCCCTCTGAGAAGGGGAATTGCTTGTAATTCTGTTTTGCCCATGAAACAAAGTAAAGGCTAAACAATCGTTCTGAAATTCAAAATCCGACTCGGCAGGAACTACAAAAAATTTTTCGAGTTTTGCCCGAAAAAAATTGCGGAAATCCGAGTAGTTTGGTGCTTGCAGAATTTTCAACTTTGAAAATTCTGCAAGCACGCTGTTAGGGATTTCTTGATATATTCTCGTGAAAAATTGGGCAAACATTTCACTGCTCGCTTTGCCCATTAGTGTTTGGTATTTTCTGTGTGTTTTAGTAACGTGGACATCTTTTCTTCCTATTCCACGAACATTGTCGCCTTCGGCATACGGCGGATTGATATAGATGACTAATTTTTTGCGTTTTTCGGGGTCCTTGATGATGTCTTGCAGCGATTGAGGGAGTTTACTCCCCCTACCCCCCTCTGAGAGGGGGAATTTACTCCCCCTAACCCCCTCTGAGAGAGGGAATTGATTGCCCCTAACCTGCTCTGAGAGGGGGACCGTCGCCTCTCCATTGGAGGGGAAAAAGTCGTCGTTCAAAAAATCGAATTGGAAGACGTGGTTTTTTAGTAGGTTTGCGCCGTGTTCTATGCGTTCGTGCATTACGTTCACGTCGGCTTGATCGAGTGTAGAGGCGTAGATATTGTATTTGTTGGTTAGTCCTGCCAATAGGTTTCCTGTTCCGGCGGCGCAATCCCATACGTAGTATTCATCTTGCCAATTTTCGCCCAATACGTCTGCGATGTATTTTTGCGAGAGTTCGACCCATTGCCTTGGGGTAAAAAACGCGCCTTTGCGTTCTCTAATGTCTTGCGGCACGAGTAGGTCGCGGCGTTCGATGATATAGCCTTGAAACTCTTTGATGGGCGGGCGTTTGTAGTGTTTCCAAAATTGTTGGTAGCTTTGTTTTGCTTTGATGCTAATAGTAGCATCGAACATTTGGCGTAGGTTTTCTTTGGCAATTTTGTATCCTTGGTTTTGGAATATGACAAAGAGGCTTTCGCGTATGCTCGTGTCGTCGTCTATTATTTGGGTGTCTTTGTCATCGACAAAGAGGTCGGCTAAATAAAAATCGCTGTCGAGGATATTGGCTTTTTTCAGGTCGTCCCAATTTACGTCAATAATAGGTTTAACAATTTCGAGCCAACGGAGGTAGATGGGAATGAAATTATTTTTGTCAATTTTTATTTTAGCGGTTTGCGTAGCATTGGCAATATTGTTGGCAATAAAATGTTTGAGGTCTTTTTCGTCTTTTAGGTAGTCGTAAATATAGGTGTTTTGTTGAAGTGTTTCTTCAATTCGCTGTTTGACGAGTTTAAATTCTTTGGTGTCGTGGTTGCTGGGTGTTACGTTCCAATTAAAGTCGTTGAGATAAAATATATCTTGCACGCTGATATATGAAACAAAGGCAATTTTTTGCCGTCAAACGCACCCAGAAATGCGGGTGGCAGGGTTTTGTCAAAGGTTCGCGCTTTTCCGATGGTCAAAATGAGTTGGACGAACATGGCAGGCAGGTCGTAGTCGCCTGTTTTAGCTTCTGCCCACAGCAGTGGCGTTCGCCCGAAGATGTTGTTTTGTTTCGGAAAAACGGTAAAGTCGATATTTCCCAAAATTTCGGTGGTATCGAAGTGTTTGAACCAGTCGGCGGCTACTTTATTTTTGAGTTCTTCCTTCGCGTATATTTTTGTATTTCATGTTTTGTTATTGGTTATTTTTGCGTATCTGTGTAAATTTTTGACAAAAAAATATTTTTTGGTAACTATTCAGGCTCTGCCCCTTTTTGTTTCGGTTTCTGTTTGTAGGTCGTATTTATTCCCCACAGACCTGCTGTTAGATGCCATACCTACGGCATTCTAAGGGTCGTACTTGCTATATGCTACCAATATAACATGCCTACGGCATTTTAAGAAACGATGAAGGTAATTTCTGTATTTCCCAAATGTAAGGCTAAATTTTCGATTTTTTACTTTTGCAAGAAGTCTAATGAATAAGCGAGCGATAAAACCGCCAAAATAGCTACATTTTTTGTAACTATTTAGCCTTGTAAGGTGAATAGCCATTTCTAATCGAATAGGCAGCGATGTCAGGCATTATTAGATAAGTATTGCCCATTACCCCATACCCAAAACCCTATACCCTAAATAATTACGTCATCTTAAACCATTTTTCTGTGGGCTCTAACTTATTATGACGGTCTGTTGGGTATCCATCGTTTCCACCAATTGCGGTAGGCATCGACGTTGAGCAGTGCCGAGTCGTTCATCGCCTTGTAGGTCAGGAACAAACCTAGGGGCAGTAGTATGGCGGTAGATAGCCACATACCTTGGAATGGGCTTAGTGCCAATTCTTCGACCAATTTTCTGCCCAAGGTCGATAAGACATAAAATAGGATAAATAGAAAAATACCCGTTACCATAGGCATACCCAAGCCGCCTTTGCGGATAATAGCCCCAGGGCGCACCAATCAAAAACAATACGATACAAGCAAACGACAAGGTGATTTTGTTGTGTGCTTCTATGTCGTAGCGCACCATACGTTTGATATTGCCCGTATTTTCTTTTTCGGTATTTTGGAGGGCAAATTTGGCATTTTGGGCTATGCCTTTGGCGCGGTCGTTGATGGTTCGTTGTTGGTTGGGGGCGATGGGCAAGGTATTGAGCAATTCGGGCATCGAGTCGGTGGCGGCATAAAACAGCAAATCGGGGTGTAAGCGGCTTTTTCCAGTTGAGTCGGGCAAAAAATTGAGGTAGTTATGCAGGTCGCGTGCTCGGTTTTGTTGGCGTTGCTGTTGGGTTCTGTTGAGCGAGTCGGCGGTATGGCGCAGTTGTCCGTAGTTGAGCATACGATAATTGTTTTTGAACATATCTTCGTTGGCTTCTTTAAAGTCGAAGGTAGATAGGTCTAAAAACATTTCGTATTCGTCAAATTGGGTGCGCATTAGTTCGTGGTGGTCGCGTTTATCAGCGGCGGGTTTGGGTTCTTCGTACTGCATACCGTTGTAGAGGCGCAAGACCATATATTTATCGTCGGGGGTGGTGTACATTTCGCCGCGCTCGGCGGTCAGTAGATTGACGTTTCCTCTACTTTCGGTATGGTTGTGTATAATGACATCGTGAATGACGCGGCTACCTGCTTCTTTGTCGCCTATGCGGATAATATAGCCCTGAATGCCGTCGTAAAATACGCCGGGTTTGATATTGAGGGCGGGGCGTTTTTTAGTCACCGAATAGAGTAGGGTCGAAAAGCGCAGGTTGGCTTTGGGCAAGATATGGTTCGAAAACAAGAAAGCCCCGACGCTCAATAGGCTGGCTACTATAAATAAGGGCAGCATGATGCGCAATAGCGATATACCCGCCGATTTGAGAGCTGCCAATTCGTAATGCTCGCCCAGATTGCCAAATATCATAATAGACGTGAGCAATATGGCAATAGGCAAGGCGATAGGCACAACGCTGGCGGACAAATAAACAGTTAGCTCGGCAATGACAGACATTTCCAAGCCTTTGCCCACCAAATCGTCGATATGTTTATATAAAAATTGGAATACCAACACCATCATCGCAATGCAAAATGTCATTACGAAGGGACCTATAAAAGAGGAGAGCAATAGCCTATCAATTTTTTTTATCATACTTTTAAATAGAAATCTTCGCCCATGCCGAATAAACGGCTAATGTCGAGGCGTTGTTGTTGTTGTCCGTAGTCTATATATCCGTCGAAATATCCGTAAGGCGCGTTGTAACGACTTTCTACGAACAATACTTTTTTTTCTATATTTGTATGGACGGTAGGCGAAAAGATTAGGTCGATGCTACCGCTATTGGCTTGGTCGGTGATATACCATTTATCGTTGTCGCGCCGAAACGATACGGGCGGCAGTGGGTATAGCGCGTGGTTGAGCCAGAGGGTGTTTTCGTTATAGACGTTTTGGTTGGGTACTTGGTTGCGGGTGAGGTTGAATCCTACAAAATTGTCTTGGCGGTCGTAGCCTATGGCTGTTGCCCAATCGTATTGGGTGGGCGATGGGTAATATCCTTTGTGGTCGTCGATAAACATACCGCTGTGGTGCGCACTAAAATAGATGACTTTGCCACTCATATTGATTTGTCCGTTGATAGGCATCAGGCATTTGTGCGCATACATGCCTTTGCGCTCGTCAAAAGGCAGGCAGACAACACAAGGTTTTACGGTAGTTAGGTCGTGCAGTCCTACAAACTGCCCGGCAAGAGGCGGCAATTTGTGATGGTTTTGTATCATCACATCTATCGTTATTTTTCCTTCTGCCAATGGCTATGTACGCTCAATTGAAAATCGCGGCTTTTGTAAGCGGCATATCCGTCATAGAGCGTATCGGGTAGGGTAATGCGCAGGGGCGATACTTGTTTTTCGTAGCGCAAAATTTCGTTTGTGGTGCGGTCGAGCAGTATAAATTGCACCAAACCAAATCGCTTGGCATTATACAAGGCCATCATCACAAAATAGTGCTGGTTGGCAATCTGAAAGGCTTGCCATTCGCGCAATTGCCACCAACGCGCCAAGCGTAGCGGCAAACCGCCTATTTGCGCATCTAACATATTGACGCGCTTGAATGGGCTACTGTAGCAGCCCCAAGCTATTTGCCCATCGTGTACGGGTTGGTCGGGTGCGGGGCTTAGTGTGCGTAGGAGGGTATCGGTCATCGGCTTATTAATGCTTAATCTTGTTGGGCATCAAGTGCCTTTTTTGCCAAAAAATTGCCCCAAGCCCAAAATCCCGCTATACAAACTACGCCCAACAGCATGAGCGATACGGCGATAATTTGAGCTTGCGACATACCCAAAGCCCAATCGTAGCGGTCATTGACGCGCACAATCTCGATGCTATAACGCTCTAATCCGTTCAGTATGAGGTAAATGCCAAACAAAATACCTGGTATGCGAATAGAGCGGCGCAACGCTGCCAAGGTCAAAAAAATACCTAATGAGAAGATAAATTCATAGACCGACGTAGGATAGACAGGTTCGGGCAATACATTGCAGTATTTGCCTACACAACCTTCTATGGGTATACCCTGCGCAACTACGTTGTTGGGATAGGCATAAGCCCAAATCCAATCGGGCAGCCACGCAAAAGGCTTGGGGTTTAGATTGGGAATGCCCCAATCGCCGTCGCCCGAAAAATGGCAGCCCAAACGACCTATGCCATAGCCGATGATGAGGGCAGGGGCAGTAGCATCTATCAAGCGTCCGACAGGGATTTGTTTGCGATAGGCATAATAAACAAGTGCCAAGGCAGCGCAGATAAGCCCGCCGTAGAAAGTAAGCCCACTAAAAGAGAGCAAAGCTCCGACGGGGTCGCTCAGAAAGGCGGGAATATCTTCTATCCACGTAAAGATTTTGGCACCCAAGATGCCGAATACTGCCGCAAGCATAATCATGTCGCCGATGCGCTGATGCGGAAATACGGTATAGCTAATCGTTTGGGGCTGAGGCAAGCGTTGTTTGTCGGCTTCGTAATATCGCCAGAACGCCATTAATACGCTCACAACAATACCGCCTATCAAACTGCCTTGGCCTGACAATAAAAATTCGTGTGGGTTTTCGGAAAATTTAGTCCATTCGAGCAGCATAGCCAGCCCTTTGTAGCCTACCAGAAAACCCATGATGGCATGAAACAAAATTTCCCACAGCGACGCAGGTTTGCCCACTACGGCAGTTTCGGTGATGCCGTGCACAAAGCCCTGCAGCTCCATGCGGCGCAACTCGAAATGAAGCCAAACGCCCGCTACCAAAAAGGCTAAGGCTAAAAAGAAACCATAGGTTTGTATGGGCAATGGAATACGAACCCCCAAGAGGTCGTATAACATATCGGTAATAGTAGGATACATATAACAAATAGGGTTGTGGCGATGGATGTCGCCGCATTATGGTTGGGCAAAGATGTCGTTGCCTATTGTTGTTGTGATGATAATATGTGTTATAAAATGCGCTATATTTTATCGCTAATATGGTATTGGTTTTTGTAGGGCGAATTTCGGGCAATTAATTCGCCGAGAAAACCCGCCAAAAACGTTTGTGCGCCTATAATCATAAACAATATGCCCAAATAAAACATGGGTCTTTCGGTCATGCGGTATTGCAAATAAAAAAGTTTGGCGATGCTTAGGTACACTTCTATCAAAAAACCTGTGCTAAACAATATAGTGCCCAGAAGCCCAAAGAAGTGCATGGGTTTTTTGCCAAATTTGCCGATAAAAAAGATGGTCATCAGGTCTAAGAAACCGTTGATGAATCGTTCTAAGCCAAATTTGGTCGAGCCGTATTTACGTGCTTGGTGCTTTACTACTTTTTCGCCGATGCGCTTATAGCCTTCCCATTTAGCGATAGCGGGTATATATCGGTGCATTTCGCCGTATACTTCTATATGCTTTACTACATCGCGGCGATACGATTTTAAGCCGCAGTTCATGTCATGCAGTTGTATGCCCGTGACGAAGCGCGTAGCAGCGTTATAAATTTTGGTGGGTAGGGTTTTGGAGAGCGGGTCGTAGCGTTTTTGTTTCCAACCCGATACGAGGTCGTATCCCTGTTGAACAATCATGTCGTAGAGTTCGGGTATTTCGTCGGGGCTATCTTGCAGGTCGGCATCCATCGTAATGACAACATCGCCTTGTGCGGCGGCAAATCCTTCGTTCAGAGCCGCCGATTTGCCATAATTGCGCCTAAACTTGATGCCGCGTACTGTGCCGTATTGCTGCGCCAATTGCCCTATAACTGCCCACGAATGGTCGGTGCTGCCATCGTCAACCATAATTGCCTCATATTCCAATTGATTGGCTCGGCAAACGCGGTCTATCCACGCCACTAATTCGGGCAGCGATTCGGCTTCGTCCAGCAAAGGTATGACGATGGATAAGTGCATGAAAATAGGAGAGGCTTAGTGCGCGTTATTTAAATTGTGCTTGCAAACATATATAAAAGCAGGCGGAAAATTGAGCGGCGTAAAATTGACTTTGACATTCTTTTTGCCAAAGGTCTGCTCTATCTTTTTGAGCAATATGGTCGAATATGAAAATTGTATAAACAAACCACTCGGCTTGAGGGTGGTGAGCACAGAATTTAAAATGTTTTCTTCTATCTGCTTGGGTAGCGATACCAAAGGCACAGACGATACGATATAATCGGCATACAAAAAACCGCTTTCGTAGATATATGGCAGCATGTTTTCGGCACTGTCGTTGATGAGGCGCAGGCGCGGGTCGTGCAATTGTGCGGCGGTCATGCGATGAAAATTATCGTTTATTTCGAACGACAATAATTGTGTATCGGGTTTCATGCGGCGCAATAGGGCGCGAGTGATACAGCCGTTGCCTGTGCCCAACTCGATAATACAGCGTGCTTCGGCAAAACGTATGGGTTCGACCATTTTTTTGACCAAATGCTTAGAACTGAACGCCAAAGTACCTACGGTTTGTAGGTTCTTGACCGATTCGAGAAATATATCTATGTTGTTCATGTTTGGCAGAATTAAAGAGTGTGATTAATCGAGCGAATAGGTAGCGTTATCACTTATACTTAATTTGCTTACCAAGAGCCGTTGTTGTTGGGGGTACTTGACAGGCGGCGGTAGCTATTAAAAAAACTGTGCCACTTCATTTTTAATACGCCCAAAACGGCTTCTTTAAAGATGCTGGTACTCATTTTTGATTCGCCATATTCGCGGTCTATAAACGTGATGGGCACTTCGCGCAGCGCAAAACCCAAGCGCCAAGCGGCAAATTTCATTTCTATTTGAAAGGCGTAACCAATAAATTTTATCTTATCGAGGTCGATAGCTTCTAATACGCGGCGGCGAAAACACACAAAACCCGCAGTAGTGTCGTGCACAGGAAGCCAAGTGACGAGGCGCACATAAGACCGAGGCGTATTTGGAGAGCAAAATGCGGTCTAAGGGCCAATTTTGAATACCGCCGCCCTTGACATAGCGCGACCCGATGGCTACGTCAGCACCATTGGTTTGGCAGGCATCGTATAGGCGAAGCAAGTCGGCGGGTGGGTGCGAAAGATGGGCATCGATGTCAGATATGTGTTCGTGATGGTGTTGTAGTGCACATATAAATCGGTGACGATAGGCAGTGCCCAAGCCGAAGTTGCCTTTTCGCTCTTCGATGAAGAGGCTATCGGGATAGGTGGTATTTATCAGGTTTTTGACGATATCTGCCGTGCCGTCGGGCGAGTTATCGTCCACAACGAGGATATGAAACGAGCGCGGGAGGGCAAATATGGCGGCTATGATGCGAGATATATTTTCGCTTTCCTTATAAGTAGGTATGACTATTAGGCTGTCGGACACTTGGGTAGGGTATGGGGCTGGGTTGGTAATGTCTGTTGATGGGTAACTATTTAGGGTATAGGGTTTTGGGTATGGGGTAATGAGTAATATTTATCTAATAATGCCTGACATCGCTGCATATTCGATTAGAAATGGCTATTTCCCCTACAAGGCTAAATAGTTACGTTGATGGAATAGATGAAAAGCGGGCAAAAAGCACCATTCTATGTACAAGTAAGTGCCATTGTCACAAGTCTAACAAGTTATTTCACTTTAAATTTAGCACTTAACCATATTTCTTGCAATTTTTGTTTGGTATCGAGCAAAAAATCGCCTTTCATAATCCAGTCGTAATACTGTGGGTCGCGCTGAAATACTTCGGTGACAGCCAAACCTCGATATTTGCCGAAGTTGAAGCGGATAGTACCTTTTTCGTCACGCACGAGCCGTCGCCCTGCATCTATCATATCTTTTTCGGCAGTAAAATCGTGCAAAAAATCTACATCTGATTGGAGGGAGTCGGCATAGCGTTCTAATTGTCCTTTTAATACTTCGTAGGTAGCAATTACGTCGGCTTCGGCACTGTGTGCGTTATTGTGTTCTTTGCCGCAATAGAACATATAGGCGGTTTTGAGGTCGCGGCGTTCCATTTTTTGGAATATTTTGAACACATCGATAAATCGGCGGCGGTCGGCACGCAAATCCATACCTACGCGCAAAAACTCTTCGTTGAGCATAGGTACGTCGAAATAATTAGAATTGTAGCCCGCCATATCGCAGCCAGCAATAAATGCCATAATATCAGCAGCAAGTTGGTCGAAAGTAGGTTTGTCTTTCACGTCCTCGTCAAAAATGCCGTGTATTGCCGACACCTCAGCGGGAATTTTCCGTTTGGGATTGACGCGCCAAGTGCGGGTTTCTTCTGTGCCGTCGGGTTTCACTTTCAAGATACAGAGTTCGACGATGCGGTCGGAGGCTAAATTCATGCCCGTAGCTTCGATGTCAAAAATAACCAAGGGGCGTTTTAATGATAGCATTAGAATAGTAGAATAGGGAGGAGGAGGTGGCGGTGTGTGGTCGGGGCACATTTACCAAAAGCTATACGACCCGTCGCCATTGACGTTTACATTAGGCAGGGTGCGGTTGTTTTCAAATATATCGTAACCTATGCGCAGGTTGTCCCAAAAATTGATGAGGCGTTGGTTGTTGTAGTGCTTGGCAACTTCGAGTTGATGAAATTTGAGGTTTCTAAATTTATAAGGAAATATGTGTATAGGTATTTGTGCTTGTCCGTTGTCGCGGGCTAATGCCGCCATCCAATACACTTCTTTCATCTTGTCGTTTGTTAGCGGTAGGCAGCCCTCGCTCACACAATCGCCGTGCAAATAGATATCGCCGCCTAAACTCGAACCACCACCCAAAATGCGGTCTGATTCGTTGGGGTAGCTCACTTCGAGCGATAAATAATACGAGCTAACGGGATTGAAACTTTTGATATAATAAAAACCTTCGGGCACTTGCAAATCGCCTCTTTTGCGTTTAGGTCCGAGTTTGCCCGACGGAGCGCAGATGGTATATTCTTTGATTTTTTCGAAAGTGCCATTGTTATTTTTTGCCCAAGCCTCTAAGATGCCTTCCTTTTTAAAGGCACGGAAAAAAATTTCGGTTGGCGGGAACGGGATATTGCGCCGCTCAAACTCGCGGCGAAACAAGTATTCGCGGCTGCGGGCTTCGGCTACGCGAGGGTGGTTCAGTTGGGCTGTGGCAAATTCGTTTTGGGCTTGGAGTGCCAACTGACCGCCGCCCAATAGAACAATTAAGAGCAGCAACCCACAATAATACTTGGTCGAATAGAGATTGTATTGAAATAGGGGCATAAAAGGGTAGAAATTTTTGGGAGTGACAGGTAACAAATGGGATTTGCGATATATGGTTTTTGATTTGTGATGCGTGCTTTTGTACTCGTTTCCGAATGGTCTGAAATGGAAATTAGGGGATAGAACTACATTGCCCCACCAATATTTGGGGAGATATTTATCGTTCTTACACACCATTACAATAGCGGTGGCTAAATATTGCTTGGCATACAAGACGGTAACAACGCGCAAAAGTACGATATTTGCGCGTTGTTAGGTGCATTTTGCCCACAATTCACCGTTATACTTATTTAAAATGACCCTACAACCCGAATTGTTGCAATGGTCTTGCCTGCCTTACGAGGGCTTATGCTTGGCACAATTATACGACCTACTATCGTTGAGGCAGCAAGTGTTTGTTGTGGAGCAGCAATGTATTTTTTTGGATACCGATGGCAAAGACCAAACTGCGTGGCATTTATTGGGCTATACGTCGGGCGGCGATTTGGCGGCTTATTGTCGTTTGTTGCCGCCCGATGTGGCATATATTGGCTATACCTCTATCGGGCGCGTGGCAGCCCATACCGACTATCGCGGTCAAAAATATGGGCATGAACTGATGCGGCGTGCGATTGCCTTTTTGTCCCAGCAATTTCCGGATTATCCCATACGCATAGGAGCGCAAAATTATTTGCTCCGCTTTTATGCTGCTTGGGGCTTTGTTGCCGACGGCGAGCCTTATATCGAAGATGGCATTTGGCATACCGAAATGGTGAGGCACGCACGCACGCCGTAACGGTTCGGGAGCTGGCATTGGCGAAAGGGTGAGGGGCATTTGGAATACTTGCACAAATGCCCAATATTATTCATCTATTTCGTCGGTGTCTGTATAATTGAACTCTACTTTGCTTTGAATGATTATCTCGTTCAAAATGTTTTTGAGATAGCCCAATTTTATACTGTCAGCAAAGCGATGCTTAAGTGTCGGGATATTTATGACTTCTTCAATACAGGTCATATACTTGTCAACGATAGCTGTAACCAAATAAATTTTGCTTGCATTGCCTTTAATCTTGTTTAAAATTTCGTCTATGGGCTCATTTGATTTGATGACAAACGTTATAGGGAACTTCTGAATTTTGTCAATGTCAAGGAAGTATTTTTTGAAATCCAAAGTTTCAGTTACTTGAAAGAAACGCCCCAATGGTCGCATTACAAAGTCAATTCCACCGTCATTGGCGTTTGTTCTTCCTGTCTTGAAAAGTTGCAGGTTTTCTTTGTTGAGTTTATCAACTTCGTAACCCCAATAAATATGTTGGTCGTGGTAGTAATATTTGAGAATGGAATAGCTGGCGATTTCAAAAAGTCTTGCATCAACGTTGGGAGCAAGTAGGCTACCGATAAACTCAATTACTTTTTGTGGTTCTGATTTTTCAATTGCCTGAAATTCTTCAAGAGCCTTGATAAAACGCTGAAAAGCATCTTGTTTTGTCTTAACATATTCGTCAATGATTTCAATAATTACAGACGCTAAGTTGTATGTCATTTTACTAACTTTTACTTTCAGCAGATGCTCATTTATCCAGTATCTGTTGGTTTCGAGGTTTCGTAGAATGGGAATAAATTCAGAACCAGGAAGTATTTTTGAAACTCTGCATTCATTCCTGGTTGTTCAAAGCGTGGTTTTGCAATTTACTTCCAAATGGCAGTTCTCTTTGTCGTGTAAATAACTTTACAAAAGCTGCTCCTTCATAGTCTGCATAACCATTGTTTTTTTCGTAACCATTCGCAATATAATCTTCAAGGATAACATAAATCGCATAAAGGTTTGCAAAGTTGGAACGGGCTTTTGAGCCTTTGTTTGCGGAACGTGTTTTGAAATTCAGGTATTGAATTAACGGGCTATTATTGAAAATATATTCGCTGTCTTTCCCGAAATGTTGCTCTAAAATCACTTTTATATTAGCCGTGAATGTATGTTCCATTGGATTCAAATAATGTTTGTTGGTTGATGCTGGCGATTTTTTCGGCTTCAAAAGTACGGATTCCTTTTTGCAGTTTTTCGCCCTTATATTCGTCTGCTAATTGCAAACGTCTTAACCCAATTTTTACATACTCGTCTTGCAATTCGATACCAATGCAGTTTCTGTTTAGTTCTTTTGCGACAAAGCAAGTCGTAAAAGTTCCTGAAAATGGGTCTAATACTAAATCCCCTTCGTTAGAGCTTGCTTTAATAATCCGTTCAAGCAAGGCAATAGGTTTTTGAGTAGGATGATTTTCGTATTCGTCCATACGATAGCGAACCCTTGGAAATTCCCATACATTGCCCGGTACTTTTTCCGAACTGTAAACAGTTGGAACTGCTTTGCGATAGTCAATCAATTTACGTTTTGCCCCTGTTTTGGCTTCTACCAAAATATCGTCTGCATTGAATGTATAGTTGCTCTTATCTTTTACGCAAAATAAAATAGGTTCATACATTGAACCAAAATATTTTTTCGCTTGAACGCCTGAGCTATCGTAACTCCAAACCAACCTTGAAAGGATGTCTAATTTTTTACGTAGAAAAATGTCAAAATAAGGCATAAATTGGGTAGCCGTCATTACGTAGAAGCTACCTGTCGGTTTGAGCTTTTGAATGCACAAGTCAAGCCAAACATAACACCATTCCAAATATGCTTCTTCGGTTTTCCATTTTTCGATGTGTCCGTTAAAGTTCTTGCCAATATTGTAGGGTGGGTCGGCAAATATGAGGTCTACGGAATTGTCGGGCAGCATTTTAAGGGCTTCCAAAGCGTCTCCGTGAATGATTTTGTGTATGTTAGTTCCAAATATTTCCATTGTCACACTTACTAATTTATTTAGGCGAATTTACCATATATTTTTGCTTGCTAATGATTGCTTTCACGCATACTACTTCTTTGCATTGGCTTTGTTGCCGACGGCGAGCCTTATATCGAAGATGGCATTTGGCATACCGAAATGGTGAGGCACGCACGCAGACCGTAACGCGCCCTTAGCGTCTGCGGTCGAACAGGACAAAGAAGACGGCTGCTAATAAGACCAAAATTAAAACATATAGCAGATTGACATTAAAATCGACACTGCCTTTGGCGGCGGCTTGGTTCATGGTATTGACCGTTTCGAGCAATTTATTTTTTTCTTCTAACTTTTCGGCTATCATTTTTTCGGCTTGGTAGGCAGCGCGTAGCGAGTCGAGGTTGCGCGTGATGCGGGCTAATATTTGTTCTTTCTCGCCCAATTGTTGGGTGAGTGTATTGATAGTTTCCGATTTATTGCCCTCTTTATTGAGTTGTACCGACAGCATCGACACGGCATTAGAAAGCGTATCGATGGTATAGGATAGGGTTTGGATATGGCTTTCGCGTTCTGCCTTGTCCGCTTCTAAGGTAGTAATTTTATTTTCGTATTCGCCCACCATTTGCGTATAGTCTTGGCGTTGGCTGCGGTATTCGTCGAGCAAGGCACTGTTTTCGCGCGAGGTTCGCCCTTCAAAATAATCGAAAGCCTTTAAGCCAATGAGCAGAAACACCAACAAACCCACGATAACAAACAGTTGGCGCGAGGCAATTCCGCCCCAAAAATCTTGTGTTGTACCGCGCCGTGTGCTGCCGCCCTCATAGTTATAAGGCGGCGGTGTTTCGTAGTGGTAGCCTCCCCCTGTTTCGTAAGACAATATACGTCTTTGCAAATCGCTGTTGCGCTCTATGAGTGCTGTGACGGTTTTGCTCATCTGGTCTATTTGCTGGTCTTTGGCGTGTAGCTGTTCGAGCAGGGTGGGCATAGCTGCCGATATATCGCGATAAAACACCTTTTGCAGGTCGTCAGGAGGTGGCGCGACATCGCTTAGTTTATCCGTTTCTGATAAAGGTTGCAGCGTTTTATCATTACTGGGTTCCATGAAAGTTGGGAAAATAGATGGTCTGTGGGAATTAGCCGATAGTTACATTGCGGAATACGTCTTCTAAGTCGCGTTCTATGGGGCTTAGTTCTGTCAACACCCAATTATTGTCGGCACACAAACGAAATATAGCGCGGCGGGCTGATTGTCCGCGTTGGCTCTCGACGATATACTTGCCGCTCGCCGCATCGATATCTACCGAAGCTACTTCTTCCAAGCCATTCAGTGCAGCGAAGACTGTTTCGGTGGCGGGTGCGTCTTCTATTCGCAGTCGGCTCACTTCGGCACCGCCTGCTTGTTTGCGCAGTTCGGCGGGTGCGCCGTCGGCTACGATTTTTCCGTCGTTGATAATGAGTACGCGGTCGCAGGTAGCCTCTACTTCGGGCCGGATATGGGTCGAGAATACTTCTGTTTTTTCTTTGCCTAATTCGCGGATAAGTTCGCGGATTTCGACAATTTGGTTGGGGTCTAATCCGGTGGTGGGTTCGTCGAGTATCAATATTTCGGGGTCGTGAATCATAGCTTGTGCCAGACCCACGCGCTGCCGATAGCCCTTGGATAGCTCGCCGATATTTTTGTGTTTTTCTTTGTCTAAACCGCATAGTCGCACCATTTCGCGGATGCGTTCGGGGATACGTGCATTGGGCACGCCTTGTATAGCGGCGGCAAAGTGCAGGTATTCCATGACGGGCATATCGGTATAAAGCGGGTTATGTTCGGGAAGATAGCCAATGCGTTGTTTTATTTGCTCGGCATCGTGGCGCACCGAATAATTGCCTACTCGCACGTCGCCTTCGGTGGGTGCCATAAAGCAAGTGAGTATCTTCATAGTAGTGGTTTTGCCCGCGCCGTTCGGACCCAAAAAGCCCAATATTTCGCCGCTGCGCACCTCAAACGACACACCATCTAAGGCGCGTTGGGTGCCGTATTTTTTTACTAAGTTTTCTACTTTAATATTCATAAATGATTAGTAATTGCTTGACGGGCAGTCTACTTTTTTATAGACTTCCAAACACAAAGGTAGCATTTTTTGTTGATTTTATGTTACTTTTGTCTGTGTAAAGTAATTATCCATGAATATAGCTTTTCTTTTTCGCTGTTTCGCGCTGTTGGGCGCATTATTTATAGCAGGTGGGCAGGTGCTGGTGGCGCAAGAAATTGTGTTTTCGGCGGCGCAACGCTTGGCTAATCAAGTGTCGGAATACGACGTGGCGGGGCGCACCGAGCAGGGCGTTTTGCTGCACAAATGGGGCAGCCATTACAGTGTAGTGGAAGTGTTGGACGAGCGCGATTTGTCGGTCAAATGGTCGAAAGAAGTGCGTATCGCCGACAAACCCCGTGCCCAAGTGCGCTACTTGGCTGCTCTGCGCAACGAAGTGGTCATTTTTTATACCGTCAAGCAAAAACGCCACCAATACCTATATGCCCAAATTGTGGATAGCCGCCTCGAACCCATCGGCGAAGATAGACTTATCGACAGTTTGCGCACCGATTTTGGCACACCCAATTTGGGCTGGCAATTCTTGCTCTCGCCCGACCGCAATCAGTTAGGCTTGCTGCGCTCTAATGCCAACCTTAACACGCTGCAAAGCCTTACTTTTATGGCTTTGAGTACGGGCTTAGACGTGCAAGGCAAGCATACATTTATGCTCGATAGCAAACGGTCGCCCGCTATCCTAAAAAGCTATCTGAGCAACGAGGGCGAGGTATGGCTCTGCGTAGGCGATAAGCGCGTGCGGGCAAGCAATACCGAACGCTACGAAGACTATACCATCTTAGCCTACCGACCCGAGGACAATTGGATGCGCCAAGTAGACATCAAAAGCCCCAACGATTATAGCATCGGGAGCCTAACGTTCAAGCACGACTATCGCAACCAGCGTGTAGTAGTGGCAGGCTTCTATTCCGACCGCGGGCGCAATAGCAGTGCCGGCTTTTTTCGAACATATATAGAAAATAATGCCGATAGTGCTTCGGCTTATGTATTTACACCTTTTCACCCCGATTTTATCAAACAAGCCAACCGTTCGCACTTGGTAGCACAAAACGAAATTGGTCAATTTGGCTGCCTCCGACCTCATCGTGCGGCACGACGGCGGCATACTGCTATTGGGCGAATCGTACTATACATCGCAACAAACCATCATGCGCTCGGCATTTGATAGCTTTTCTAACCGCATTCCCGACCAAATAACGAGCTATTATTATAACGATATGATAGCCCTATCTGCTAATGCCGACGGCACAGAGCATTGGTCGCGCATTATCCAAAAAAAGCAATTTTCAGAAGATGATGGCGGTTATTATGCCTCCTTTGCAGCACTCAATCTCAAATCGGCACTACACCTCATTTTTAATGAAGATATCCGCTACGACACCCAAACCAGCGACTGTGTTTTAGATGCCGTAACAGGCGAATACCGCATATTGAGCTTGCCCGGCAATAAACAACTCAACAACATATTGCCTGCACCGCGCTATGCCCGCCAATTGTGGGCAAATGCCGTCATTTTTCCCGCTTTTACCAACCGAAACGAATTTTTATTGGCAAAAATCAGCTTTTAACCCGCTCAATAGCAACTTTTGTCTTGCGCTTACGTCTTTAATAATAATAACTTGACCAAGAGTTCCTATTATTTGCCATGAACGAATTAGATAACCTATCTAACCTATTTCGCTCTTTCAGCGAAACCTTTGCTACGGGGCTGCCGCGCTTTGCTATTGCATTAGTGCTATTGATAATCGGTTGGCTATTAGCCAAATTTATATCGCGCTTATTGGTGCGTATACTTCAAACTATCCCCGTTGATGCTTTGGGCGAAAAAATCAAAACCATCGATTTTTTTGCCAATCTCGATTTCAAACTAAGTAGCCTCATAGGAAAATTGTTCTATTGGGTTATCATGACCATATTTTTTACTACGGCTGCCGAAACTATGGGGCTGACGAGTATTTCAGATGGCATCAAAAATCTATTGGCTTATTTGCCCAAACTGTTGAGCGCAGCAGTATTTTTTTGTCATTGGGGCATTGGCTGCTAATGGTATCAAAGCTATCATTGATGCGGCTTGCGCTTCGATGGGATTGCCTACGGGTAAAATTATCAGTTTGTTTGTGTTCTATTTCCTTATTGTGATGATTAGCATTACTTCGCTCAATCAAGCAGGTTTAGACACACAAATCATTACCCAAAACGTATCTATTGCTACTGCTGCCATATTTTTTGCCTTTTCGATAGCATACGGCTTTGCCTCGCGCGATATTTTAGCCAACTTATTGGCATCGTTTTACAGCAAAGATAAATTCAGCGTTGGGCAACGCATTCGTATAGGAGGCATTGAGGGCGAAATTATACGCATGGACAGCACCTCCGTCACGCTCAATACCGCAGAAAGCGAAATTGTGATGCCTTTGCAAAAATTGCTCAATTCGACGGTTGAGATACTGAAATAAATGCCGTCTGCAACGCGAAACGTTTTATTCCCAAACATGCACTGCCAACCAAATACAAGGCGGCTCTGTCGAGGTAGCTATTACGCGGTGCAAGCGGTGAGGCGGCAAATATAAATGCTGACCCGCTACGAGTGTTAGCACTTCGCCTTGTGCGTGGTCGTCGAGCAGTAGCGTAGCCCTACCTTGTAGCACCACAACCCACTCGTGTTGGTCTTGGTCGTACCATTCGTCGGTGGGCGTAGTATGCCCTATCGATACGATACGTTCTATGCGCACTTGTTTGGTTTGGCATAAAAGGTCAAAAATTTCGCTATCCGATTCGGAGGGCAATTGCCAGATATTATCGATGGGCATAACACATAACTTGGGTGGTATAGAAAGCAGCAGAGTTTGCGGGGTGCTGTTTTTCAAAAAAAAAGTCAAGGCTTCCGATATCGGAAGCCTTGATAGGTATGTATTGGAGGTAATTGATTGGCTTATTTTTTGTATTTTACTGAGCAGCCGTATTGTTTGGTTTCTTTGGTCGTCACTTTTTGTTTTGCCAATAATTCGGTCAATGTTTTGGCGGCATAATTGACTTTGGCGTTTTTGCCGCCCTCTGTATCGGGCGCGTCGTCAATAGCGCCGCGATAAGCTAATTTGCCTTTGGCATCGATGATAAAAATATGGGGTGTAGTTTTAGCACCATAAGCTTTGCCTGTCGTACCGTCTGTGTCGAGTAGGTAGGCGGTATAGCCTGGGTCGTAGGCGGCTAAGGTCGTTTTTAGTTCATCGGCACTTCTATAATCTTTGTGTTCGCTATTGGTCGAGTTGACGGTGAGCCAAACTACGCCTTGTTGGGTATAGCGTTTTTGGAGGCTGGTCATACCACTATTTTCGTAATGAGGCACTACAAAGGGGCAGAAGGGGTTGTTCCATTCCAATACGACTATTTTGCCTTTAAAATCGGACAATTGATGAGTTTTGCCGTCAAGGTCGGTAAGCGTAAAGTTAGGAGCTTTTTTTCCTACGGGTAAATCGGGTAGGTTGGGTTTGGCGTTTTGCGCCCATAGCGCGTTAGACAATACTAATCCGCCGACCAATAATAATAAGGTTAATGTTTTTTTGAGCAACATGGCAACAAGTTTTTTTTGATGATAATGATGCTTAACGAAACAGCTATCTTGCAAAATAGTTGTGTACAAGGTGGCAATTTTAACAATTGGTAACTATTTAGCCTTGCAGGGGAAATAGCCATCTCTAATCGAATATGCAGTGATGTCAGGCATTATTAGATAAATATTGCTCATTACCCCATACCCAAAACCCTATACCCTAAATAGTTAAGAACAACCCTTTTAGATGCAAAAATAGCGGTGGCGGCGGGCTTGGCATTAGTCCTGTTTGGTCGCGTTGGTGCCTCGATAGAGCAATACATTTTTATTATTGGATAATAAGTATATATTTTTTAATTTCGTAAATGTTAGGCTATCAAACGTCCATATACTTGTGCCATTGCCATCGTCCTTTTGTAGCGATAGCAATAGCGGTTCGGGTAAGGAAGGTAAGTGCAGTTCGGCTTGTGTGGTGTCGGCATCAAAAACGACAAAAGCCGACAGCGATTTATCCAAATACGGGGCATTTGCGTTGAGGCGGATACCTGTTTCGAATAGGCGGACGCACGACTTGCGCAAGGGCGACCATTGGTAGCCTGCCGATGCCTTGCAGCCGTGCGCATCGGTATCGCCGCCAAGTACGACGGTGTTCTTGTCCTTATTGTCGGATTGGGTGAGGGTTGCGGGTTGATTTTGTTGGCAGCGCGATAAGCAAGCAAGCAAGGGGCAAATAGCGAGGAAAAGACGAGATAAACGCTGTACCATAGATAGCAAAGAATTGTTAGCGGGGTGAAAGTGGCTTATTGTTCAGCTGCAAAGGTATTAAATATCTGCCTCATGTTTTCCCAGAGTGATTTTTTAGGAATACGAGTCCCAAGTGTTTTGGGGAATATCGGCTAAGGGAAGTTTTGTATTTAGCAAACGCCGATGGTCGGGCACTAGTGAAACAGGGCAAACGCAAAGGTACTTGTTTTGTAAGACAATTTAAGTGAATAAAAATAAAATGTACAATATGTTGATATACAGGAATTTGCGAATTGACGCAGGTTGTGTACTTGCAACAAAACAATAATAATAAGTACCAATCTTTAACTTTGGACAAGTCTATTATTTACCGCTTTTTCTTCTGTTGTCGTCTTTGCATAACATTTGGCAATTGTCTGCGGTTGTCTTACCGCCTAAATGCCAAGGTGTAATGTGGTCGCCTTCCATTTTTTCTATCTCGTAATATTCTGTGCAAACTGGGCAAATTCCTTTTTGCCTTTCGTATGCTTCTCTTTTTTGTTTGTCGCTGAATGCACGAATGTTTAAATGCTTTTCCTTTCTTGTTAGAACGTAGTAATAAATGCCTTTTTTACTTTCTACATCTTCGTCTAACATTAGGGTAGTTATTTCTACTTCAAGTTTTTTAGGGTCAAGCTCTTTGTCTTTGAAGTCATTGTAAAGGAAACCCCATTTAATGCCTTTCATTTCTTTGCGATACTTTGGAAAAGTTGCCTTTACCCAATTTATAACCGCTTGGAAGTAAAGCCAAAGTTCGTTAGCGTTTGGCTTGTGTTGGTTTTTTGACATATACTCTTTAATACTGCCTTCTGAAATCCAATCAATGGCAGTTTCAAGATATTCTTGTCTGTTTGCTGAACCTGTTAAATAATTATCACCAATTTTAGGTCGGCTGTTTTTTGAAAAGTAGCGTTTGGCATCAGAAACCCAAGAACCTGAATAAACTGCGTTTCTTAATTCTTGGGGTGTAAGAACTTTTCCAGCAATATTGATTGTTTCAAACCAATTCAATCTCTCGCTGTCTGTTCCTGAGCAATAGTAAATCATCAATGTGTAGTTCAATATTTGGTCTTGCTTGTCTTTTGGTAAATTATGAAATGCTAAACCATCAATTGAAAAATCTCCGTTTATATACTGACAAATTGAAATAGTCCTTTGTTGCCCGTCTATGACTTCAAAATTACCGTCTTCACGAACCGCCCAATACATGACGTTGAGTGGAAAATCCTTTTGTAGGGTGTTGATTACTGCGTTTCGTTCTTTTTCATTATAAACAAATTCGCGCTGATATGGCGGACGAATATCTAATTTACCACCAAAGCCAACAACTCCGTTTTCTTCGTTGTCTTGGTAGCCGTCGATAAGTTCGCGAACCGAAATTTCTTTTAGTTCTATTTTCATTTTTAGCTTTTTGTTTTTGATTAAAATTCTGAAATAAGGACACTTGCCGTTTATGGATAAGTCTTTATCATCATCTCCTTTTCTGAATTTTACAATTTCAAATTGGTCGGGATTGTATTTATCGAGAAAAGTAATTGGAACGCCCATTACTCCATCATAGTCCGCTGGAATATCTTTTGTTTTTGCTACTTCGATAGCGTCATAGTTGTCGTATGCCGGATATTCTTCTGGATTGTAGTTTTTATAAACTATCAGGTCTTCGTGACGTTTTGAAATATCAAGATTAGTAAACCAATGAACTCCCGAAACCCTTATCATTCCTTCTTTACGGTCTGTTGCTGTTGCGTAATCTTCGTAATGTTCGTTTATAAAATGTCCTGCACCGCCTTTAAAACCATAGCCTAACCACAATTTATTTTCCTTGATAAGTTTAAAGATTTCTTTGTAGGTAATTGCGTTTTGGTGTCCGACTATAACAAACTTTTTGTCGTATTCTATTAGTTGCGCCACATACTCACGAAAGAGTGAAAACGGTGGGTTTGTTACCACAATATCTGCTTGTTTCAGGAGTTCAATACATTCTTTGCTTCTAAAATCTCCGTCACCTTTCAGTTTTTTTGTTCCAATTTCGTTGAGGTCGGGAATTCTGTTGTCGTTCTTGTCACCTTCATACACTAAATAGATTGCTTGTTCGGATTTATTTTCGCTGAACAAGTTCATATCTTGATTTTTATAGCAAGTTGTGATTAGTTTTTTAAGTCCAAGTCTTTCAAAATTGTATGAGAAGAAATGAAAAAAGTTGCTTACTCGCGGGTCGTCACAGTTGCAATAAACTACTTTGCCCTTGAAATGGCTTTTGTAGTGTTTCAATTCCTGTTCAATGTCGCCAAGTTGAGTATAAAACTCATCTTTTTTATTAGCCTTGGCTTGGATTAAATTTTTATTTTGCGTTTTTTCTGTCATTATTGATTTGATTTTCTAATTTTTAGTAAAAAAATTAACGTTAGCATCTTGCTCGTGTCCTTGCCACAAAGCAGCATTTAGCAAAATTTGTGGCCGAAATTTAAAACACAGACCACTATTTACTGATTTATCGTGTTTTTGGGCATTTTCGCCAAATATTTCTTTTGGTCCTTGGCTTTTTACCTTTTCAGTCCTTAGTCGGTCTGTTTGCTTTTTCTTCATAATCTTTTGTTTTTGATTACGATGCGGACATAAGTCGGTTTTCCGTTAATTGTTCCGTCTTTGTCTTTTATCAAACCGTGTTCTTTGAACGGAATATTTTCGTTTATTCTGATGTCGTTTGAACTGATAATTTCAAACTGTTCGGGATTGTATTTATCAAGAAATGTAATTGGAACTCCCATTGCACCCGTGTAGTCCGCTGGAATATCTTTTGTTTTTGATACTTCAATAGCATCGTAATTGTCATATTTCGGGTATTCTTCTTCATTGTATGTTTTGTAGAGAATTAAATCTTCGTGTCTTTTATTGATTTCAAGATTAGTAAACCAATGAACTCCCGAAACTCTAATCATTCCTTCTTTACGGTCTGTTGCTGTGGCATAATCTTCGTAATGTTGGTTGATAAAATGTCCTGCACCGCCCTTAAAACCATAGCCTAACCACAATTTATTTTCTTTTATAAGTTTAAAGATTTCTTTGTATGAAATAGCATTTTGGTGTCCGACAATTACGAATTTTTTGTCGTATTCTATCAGTTGAGCAACATACTCACGAAATAGCGAAAATGGTGGGTTTGTTACTACAATGTCGGCTTGTTTCAAAAGTTCAATACATTCTTTGCTTCTAAAATCTCCGTCACCTTTCAGTTTTTTTGTTCCAATTTCGTTTAGGTAGGGAATTCTGTTATCGTTTTTGTCTCCTTCATACACTAAATAGATTGCTTGTTCGGATTTATTCTCGCTGAACAAGTTCATATCTTGATTTTTATAGCAAGTTGTGATTAGTTTTTTAAGTCCAAGTCTTTCAAAATTGTATGAGAAAAAATGAAAAAAATTGCTTAGTCGTGGGTCGTCACAGTTGCAATAAACTACTTTGCCCTTGAAATGGCTTTTGTAGTATCTCAATTCTCGTTCAATGTCGCCAAGTTGAGTATAAAACTCATCTTTTTTATTAGCCTTGGCTTGGATTAAATTTTTATTTTGCGTTTTTCTGCCATTAATGGTTTGATTTTCTAATTTTTTAGTAAAAAAATTAACGTTAGCATCTTGCTCGCGCCCTTGCTACAAAGCAGCATTTAGCAAAATTTGTGGCCGAAATTTAAAACACAGACCACTAACCTTTAAGCGATTATGGGCTAAGTTGTGAGTCAGATGGGATAAGGCATCCGTTTCAAGTGCCGTTCTCAGATATATAGACGAGTGGCTTATTCATGAGTTTTTGACGCAAAGATGCCTAACATTTCACAACGAAACAAGTTCATTCGTAAAAAATACGGATTTTTTTGGTTTTTCGGTCATGGCTATTCAAAAATACCTTATTTTTACGCCCTAAACATAGCTATTCAACGCATGAACTACAAAAAAAAGGAACTCAAAACCTATGGTGTGCTCGAAAGCCTACACCAAGGGCTACGCCGCTACCGTAGCGTGTTAGACGAAGCGGAGGCTTGTTATATCAACGCCGAATTTTCGTTCTATAATTTACAATTTGACCAAGCCGACTGGAATGCCAACATCACTTTTCGCGTTTTGGAACATTTTACTAATCGCGAAATCTGCAAATTGGAAAAGCCCACGCTTATCAGCAAAGACCAGAATGTCGTATATGTGCGCGACGGCTGGGGTACGCCCCAACCCGGATTTTGGAAACGCGGCACCTACAAATGGGAAGCGTATATAGACGGGGCTTTGGTTGACGAAATCTATTTTTATCTGAACGTAGAATTGACCTTGCGCAACAAAGCCACACAATTAGACAATTTTCCCTTAGAAATCTATTTCTATGTCTATAACGAACAGCAATACCTCAAAGCGCAAATGGGTTATTTTGCCCATATCAACGACCGCCGCGCCGAGATTGTCTTAGAATCGGGCTATGGTGTGCGCGAGCCGGGCTTTTGGCAAAAAGGCAATTATACGGTCAATATCGTATTTATGGATACTGTTATCGGCTCGTTTGCCTTTAACGTAGGCGATAGCAATGTGCCATTTAGCGGCGTATGGGCTACCAATAGTGCCGTTTTGCCACCCATTACCAACGCGCCGCCGCCTGCTGCCATAGCTAAGGATAAATACAAACTGAAAGAGATAAAAAGTTATGGCTCGCTCGAAAGCCTGTTTCAAGGCAACCGCCGCTACCGTTCTGTATTCGATGAATCCGAAATTTGCTATGCCAATGTAGAAGCCGCATTTTATAATATCTTGTTCAGCGAAGAAGATTGGGAAGCTACCATCTTGTTGCGTGCCATCAATTACCATACATACGCCGAAGTATGCCGCTTAGAAAAGAAAATGACCATCGCACAAGACCAAAATGTGGTGTATGTGCGTGACGGCTGGGGTACGCCCGAACCCGGATTTTGGAAACAAGGCACCTACCGTTGGGAAGTGACCATAGATGGCAAACTGCTGGGCGAAACTTATTTTTATATCGTCAATAACGGCTTGCTTAGTGCAGACGATAATCCTTATTTCGACCTGAAAAGCATCAAACTATTTGAAGGTCCCTACGAAGGATTAGAAATGGGCAAACGCATCTATCTCGAAAAATTTGACCATAAAACTACCCGCTACATCAATGTAGAATTGACCTTAGAAAACAAACTCACGAATATGCCATACATGCCGCTCGAATTTCAGGTCAATGTGTATAATGATTCACATTTTCTGAAAGCATATATGTCTGTATTTAAGCATATCAATGACCAGCTGCCGAAATTATAATCGAGACGGGCTATGGCATCCAAGAACCCGGATTTTGGTTCAAGGATTATTATACCTTAGAAGTGCTGTTCATGGACAAAATTATTGCCGTTATTCCCTTTGAAGTGGGCGACGAAAATGTCGTGTTTGATGGCGAATACGATTTGTCGCACGATACATGGGCGGTAGATGCACCCGAACCCGAAAAGACACTGAACTACGAAGAGGCAAAAGCCGAATTAGAAGAGCTAATCGGCTTAGAACCCGTCAAAAAGCAAATAGACGAATTATCGCAATACCTCAAATACCAAAAATTAGCCGCAGAGCGCGGTATCAAAGCCAAAGAACACTTTAACCTGCACAGCATATTTATGGGCAACCCCGGCACGGGCAAAACTACCGTAGCGCGTATGCTGGGCAACCTATACCGCGCCTTGGGCGTGTTGAGCAACGGCAAAGTACACGAAGTAGGACGCGCCGAACTCGTAGCCGAATATATCGGGCAAACTGCTCCCAAAGTCAAAAAAGCCATCGAGCAAGCCCGCGGCGGCATCTTGTTTATCGACGAAGCCTACGCCCTCACGAACCGTGGCGACGACGAAAAAGATTTCGGACGCGAGGTAATAGAAGTATTGCTCAAAGAAATGTCGGACGGTAGCGGCGACATCGCTGTCGTCTGTGCGGGCTATACTAAGGAAATGGAAAACTTCATAAAAACTAATCCAGGCCTAAGCTCGCGCTTTGGCAGCGTTATCACCTTCCCGACTATACGCCCGACGAACTGATGCTCATTGCCGACTATACCTCCCACAAAAAAGGAGTAACCCTCGAAGGCGAAGCCCGCGAAGCTATCTATTTCGAAGTAGTAGAAAATTACCGAAACCGCAACCGAAATTTCGGCAACGCCCGATTTATAGGCGGCATCATCGAAGAAGGACGCAAAAATATGGCACTACGCCTCATGGCAGAACCCGACCCGCAAAACATCAGTGCCGAAGATTTTGTCACTATCACCAAACCCGACATCGAAAAAATATTTGCCCGCAAACGACCCAAAGGCGTTACACTACCCATCGACGAGGCATTACTCTCCGAATCGCTGGCGCAACTCAACGGCTTATTGGGATTGGATAATATCAAAACCGAAGTGAACGAACAAGTCAAATTGGTGCGCTATTACATGGAAATAGGCAAAGACGTGCGCACTGCTTTCTCGACCCATACCGTATTTTCGGGTAGCCCTGGCACGGGCAAAACCACCGTAGCACGCATTCTGGCGCAAATATACAAAGCATTGGGCATCTTAGAACGCGGGCATTTGGTAGAGTGCGACCGCCGTGCGCTCGTAGCAGGTTATGTGGGGCAAACCGCAGGAAAAACGGGCGAAATGATAGACAACGCTATGGGCGGCTGCTTGTTTATAGACGAAGCCTACTCCCTAACCGCAGGCGGACCAAGCGACTATGGACGAGAGGCAGTCGAGACGATACTCAAACGAATGGAAGACGACAGAGGCAAATTTATGGTCATCGTAGCGGGATATACCAAAGAAATGCAGCAATTCTTAGAGTCGAACCCAGGACTAAAATCGCGATTCGATAAACATTTTTACTTCAAAGACTATACCGAAGTAGAACTACTGCAAATTGCCACCAACTTATTTGCCGAAAAAGAATTGCGCCTTGATGTAGATGCCAAAGCCATGCTACAACAACACTTGGGCGGATTGATGCGCAACCGAAGCAAATATTTTGGCAACGGTAGAGCCGTGCGCAAAATGGTAGACGAAACCCTACGACAACACGACCTACGCTTGGCAAATATGCACCCCAACCAACGCTCGCCCGAAGTGATAAGCACCATTACACTCGACGACCTGCAACACCTTCGCAATACCACTACTAATACCGAACAAGACCGAAAATTGGGCTTTTAACCATAGCCCCACGATTTAAATCGTGGGGCTATAAAATGCCCACTTAACCCCAACGGTTTTAAACTTCCTTCTATCTATTTCTCATCGAACCAACTACACATCTATCGGCACGCCTGCAAGCCCGCTGGCGACGTTGGTGGCGACACCTGCGCCAAAACCCCAGGCGAAGCCGCCGAACTGCCGCCGCCCAAGTGCGCATACCACAACGCCAAAACAAACAACCCATCGAAGGCGAGATAAACAACGACACGCTCAGTCCCGGGCATCGCTGCCCGTATGGGTGGGCAAATTGTTTGCCCATACCTTTGATGCCTTAGCACTGCCCGAACTCATCGACAATATCTGGGGCATAGCCAAACGCAATAGCCGCGCCCTGTCAGAGTTAGAACGTGCGGAGGCATACCGCGTATTTGCCGATTCACTGCCCTACCACCTCATACGATTAGACGAAAAATCGCTCATTGCCCGCATGGCTGCCCGCCTAAGCAATGCCAACGATATGGGCGTAGCTACTTTTCATACCATCAACTTCTCGCGCCCCTTGCGCTCCGAACCCGGCAATATAGATATGGCTTGGCTCATGCACGAATTAGTGCATATAGCCCAAATGCACCACGCAGGCAGCCGATATATGGGCGAAGCCCTGCACGCCCAACATTACGGCGGATATAGCTACGGCGCACCCACCAATTTGCTCCACAAAAAACTCTGCGACTTTAACCGCGAGCAGCAAGCCGAAATAATCAAAGATTATTACTATTATATCTTATTTAACAGATACCACCGCGATTACGGCTATCTGCCACTCCCGCTCTACGAACCCTATATCGAACAATTGCGGCGCGGCGAATTATAAGGGCTAAAATTCTCTTGACGCAAAAATTCCCTACCGACCATCTATGTAGAAATTTTACCTATCTTTGTGCCAAGCTACAAGATAGCTGATTTATCTATGTCGTTTGTCGCCGCTTTTAGTTGGGACCGCTTGCCCGCCCTTCGTTTGCTGTTGCCTTTTGTGTTGGGCATCATAGCGGTATCGTTTTTACCCGCACCGCTTCGCTTGCCCTTGCCCCTCGCAATAAGTGCAGTTGCCTTATTCGTATTATTGAGCATATTGGTGCAGAAAGACATATTATTGCGCTACGGCTTTGTTTGGGGTATAGGAGCATCGCTGCTGATGGGAATCTTGGGTTATTCCTTCACATTATGGCATACCGAAATAAGACAAGATAATCATTTTGCCCACTTATTGCCTAACAAATCCGCTCCAACCGACAATACCCAAGCGGTAGTAAATGATTCGGCGTTTGTGCTGCTCCAATTATTAGAGCCACCTTCGGCGGGTGCCAAAACCTATCGCGCCTTAGCAGAAGTCGTTGCTGTTCAGGCACCCGACAGTACTTGGAAACCCAGTATCGGCAAGGCGATGTTATATTTCGAACTCGACTCGGCGGCAAGTGCCCTACGCTATGGCGATATTGTATTGAGCAATGCCCCTTTGCGCCGCACGTCGCCACCACAAAACCCCGACGAGTTTGACTACAAACAGTACTTACAACGCCAAAATATATGGCACCAAGCCTATATCTCTGATGTTTTTTGGCGATATACAGGCATTAACCGCGCATCGGCATGGCGGGCAGCTATCTTTAAAGGACGCAACTATTGTGTAGAAATGACCCGCCGCTATGTGGGCGACAATGCCAACGGAGGTTTGGCAGCGGCAATGCTCATCGGTTATACACGCCTCCTCGACGACGACATGCGGCAGCTATACGCCCAAACAGGTGTGGCACATGTCATAGCCGTGTCGGGTATGCACGTAGGTATTTTGGCGGCGATTTTTGCGTTTCTACTCGGATTTTTGCGGCGTTGGGGTAGGGTAGGGGCGGTTTTATACTATGTTTTGCTGATAAGTGTGGTATGGTTGTTCACACTCGTCACAGGAGCGACTCCTTCGGCTGTAAGGGCTGCCGTTATGTTTACGCTTTTTTTGGGCGGTATTTGGTATGGGCGGCGCACTATTTTTTACAATATCCTCGCAGCATCTGCCTTGGGTATTTTATTGTTTGACCCACAAGTGCTGTTCCATATCGGATTTCAGTTATCTTATGCAGCAGTATTGGGCATTGTTATGTTTCAGCAACCCATACGTAACCTTTGGTATCCTCCCAATCGCGGTGTAGCAGTGCTTTGGAGCATCATTAGTGTGACTATTGCTGCCCAAGTATTTACCACACCTCTTGTACTCTACTATTTTCACCAGTTTCCGGTCTTTTTTGTGTTGGCAAATATAGTGGCTGTACCTGTTTCAACTATCGTTTTGGGGGTGGGCATCTTGCTACTGCCCTTATCTCTCATAGCTGATATGCAGCCCGTTCTGACCGTCCTGCCTCATTATTGCGGTATGGCAATTAGTTTTGCCCTTGATTGGCTCAATGGCTATTTGTCGATACTTGGGCGTTTGCCCGGTGCTTCTTGGTCGGGCTTTGCTCCTACGGTGGCGGGTGTTGTCTTGTTCTATGGCTTTATCGTAGGTATAGTGGCTTATTTGCGCACCGCGTATATTCGATATTTACAGTATGCCTTGTTGTTGGGCATTGTCGCAATGGCGGGCAACGCTATCAAGCAATACCAGCAACAGCAGCAGCGAGGTATCAATATTTATGCTATCAAAAACGGCATGGGTATTGATTTTATCGATGGCAGGCATGCTGTATATATTGCCGATTCGATAGGCATGTTAAGTACCAAGCAACAGCAACATATTCAGAACCATCGCTATACCAAGGGCATTACGGTAGTCGAACAATTGCCTTTACAGCTATCGCTCGCTGCATCCTACCAACACCAAACCTTAGCCGACCACCTCTACCTGAACGGAAATATGGCGCGGTTCTACGACAAAACGATTTGTTTATACGATACAACGGCTGCCCGCTACCAGCCCAACGAATCGATATCGGTCGATTACCTATTGCTGACCCAAAACCCGCGCATCGATTTGAAACAGCTACGTGCGTGTGTTGCTTTCAAGACCGTAGTGGTCGACGCATCGAATAGCAATTGGCGCAGCCGCTTGTGGCAGCAACAATGCCGCGACATGGATATAGCTTGCCATATTGTCAAAGAACAAGGCGCGTTGATGTTGCAATTTTAGAATTATAAAAATATTATTATTTAATAATAAAAAAATAAAATAATTATGAATATATCGCCTCCTCGCCTCCTTATCGAAGAAGTATGGAATAAGCGCGAAATGCTGCATGACAACAAAGCCGTTAGAGAGGCAATAACTGCTGTCATAGCAGCCTTAGACCAAGGCATTTTGCGCGTAGCCGAGCCGCTTGCCGATGGCACTTGGCAGGTCAATGAATGGGTTAAAAAAGCCGTCATTTTGTATTTTCCCATTGCGCAGATGCAAACTACTGAACTCGTCCATTTGAATTTTACGACAAAATACCGCTCAAACGCGACTATGCTAAGTTGGGTGTGCGCGTGGTGCGTTATCGCCATAGCCCGCTACGGTCCTATTTGGCACCGGGCGTTATTATGATGCCTTCTTATGTCAATATCGGGGCTTATGTCGATAGCGGAACTATGGTCGATACTTGGGCTACGGTGGGTTCGTGTGCTCAAATTGGCAAAAACGTCCATTTGAGCGGCGGCGTAGGCATAGGCGGCGTATTAGAGCCTGTGCAAGCAAGCCCCGTTATCATTGAGGATAATTGTTTTATCGGGTCGCGCTGCATCGTAGTCGAGGGCGTGCGCGTAGGGCGCGAAGCGGTATTGGGTGCCAACGTAGTGCTGACCCAAAGCACCAAAATCATTGACGTAAGTGGTAACGAACCCATTACTTATGTGGGCGAGGTACCGCCGCAGTCGGTGGTTATACCGGGCAGTTATAGCAAACAATTTGCGGCGGGTACTTACCAAGTGTCTTGCGCCCTTATTATCGGGAAACGAAAAGAGAGTACAGACAAAAAAACATCGCTCAACAATGCCCTGCGCGATTTTGGCGTAGCGGTTTGATAGCTATACCATTTTATCTGTATAAGGATAAGCACCATTTTATGAGGAGAAATAATTGAAATATTAGACTTTATAGATGTAAGAAAGATTGCGGTGCAAAAAGTCATTTTAGCAAAGCGTTTAGTAATTACAAAATGTGTAGATGACTATAAATGAATAATTTACGATTTGAAATTAAATTTAATTTGTGTCAATTTTGCTTTTTTGTACCATAGTCGTAAATTATATCTTATATAAATTACCCCTCTTTGAGGAGGTTAGGGGGAGTTCTTGAACTAATATCTCAATTATCTAACGCTATTTCCTAAGTCTTAACGCTTGGAAATAGATACATGATAGGCAAAATTAATACTCAAAATTTAAAAATCAGACCACTATATAGCCTTGTAGGGGGAACTAATCGAATATGCAGCGATGTCAGGCATTATTAGATAGATACAGCCCAGAACCCCATACCCAAAACCCACCCTAAATCGTTACTAAAAAAGATAGATTTTTTCCAATCTATCCCGCCCTTACTACCAGCATAATCGCTGCACTTGCCAAAAGCATGCCCAACAGATTGAGGCGCGATATGCGCTCGCCAAACAACAGCCATGTGCCCAACGTAGTTCCCAAGACCACTAAAATATTATTGAGCGGTATAACTACCGAACTTTGCCAACCCGATTTGCTGAGGGCTTGCAGAAAATAGTAGGCGGCCCAAATAGTTGGGCACACCCAGCACCAAACCTCCTAATACACCCGACCAATGCAGGCGTGTATGCCCGCGCCAGCAGCTATACGCCAAAACTACACTACCAATAATACCTGCCACCACAAATAGCGACATCGTGAAAATAGTATGGTGTGCTTCGGGTAGTAACATTTTTTGGGCGTAATTAAACACAATTTCTATAATGCCGTTGAGTACAAAAGTGAGCGGCAACAAGACCCAATAGTAGCGTTTGTATTTGGCTCTTGTTCCTGTCGTTGTTTCGGGTTGCCCCTCTATTTGTGCCCTTGCTTGCGCGGCGTTATGCCCTGCCACTGTAAGCCCAACCGCAGCTACTGCTAATCCGATGCCCAATAGTTGAGCAGCCGATAGGCGGTCGGCATAGAGCCACACGGCTGCCGCTACGGGCAATACCATCGAGCTACGCCCTGCTATGGTGGTGGCAGCCGCTCCGTTATGCTGCACACTCCAACCGATTAGTGGGAAACAAGTGATAAATAACGTACCCAATGCCAATGATGCAAGCATCCAGGGTTCGTAGCTCATTTCGGATAATAGAGCCAAACTGCCCCTGGCGCCAATACCCAACCCGTCAGTAGGCAAGCGTAGTAATTGACCACAATAGCAGGAAAAATAGCTATCTGCCGCCGTTCAAACCATTTGAATAACAATATCATAACAACCGACATGAAGACGGATAAACATAAATAAGCCATATTTGCTTTATCTGTACCATTAAAAGCCACAAAGGTAAACCCTATCTGCAAGATTATGGCGGCTTTGTGCCCTAAGATAGCAAAATATTAACTACTTTTGCGGTCTAATGCAGGGCATTAAACGCAACTTTGGCGTGCTGCCCACCTCCTCACACCTTCAAAAAAAATCACAACTGTCCGCTTGGTGCCGCTGCTTTTGCACCGCACCATCGGGCAGGAATCTTGCAATAAATTGCTTATGATTTACTTCGATAGTGCTGCTACTACACAACTTGACGAGCGCGTATTAGATGCTATGTTGCCTTACCTACGCGAGCAATACGGCAACCCCTCTTCTATCCATAGCATGGGCAGGCAGGTGCGTGCCGCCATCGAAAAAGCCCGAAAAACAGTGGCTACTCACCTCAAAGCTTCTATCGGCGAAATCTATTTTACATCGGGCGGCACTGAGTCGAACAACATGGCACTATCGGGTGCTGTGCGCGATTTGGGCGTAAGACATATTATTACCTCGCCCTTAGAACACCATTGTGTATTGCACCGCGCCGAATCGCTGCACCGCTTCCGCAACGTATCGCTACACTACGTAGAACACCAGCCCGACGGTCATATCAACCTCGACCACTTAGACCGCCTACTGACCGAAACGCGCCATAGTGCCCCTCGAATTGTGTCGCTTATGCACGGCAATAACGAAATAGGCAACCTCTTAGACCTTGCCCAAGTAGCCGATATTTGCCAAAGCCAACAAGCCTATTTTCATACCGATACCGTACAAACCTTCGGCTATTATCCGATAGATGTACAAAAAATACCCATCCATTTCTTGAGTGGTTCTGCACACAAATTTCACGGACCCAAAGGCGTGGGTTTTGTCTATGTTAACAGCCGAAGCCCTATTAATCCATACTTATGGGGCGGTGCGCAAGAACGCAATATGCGAGCAGGCACCGAAAACGTAAGTGGCATAGTGGGTTTGGGCAAAGCCATAGAAATAGCATACACCGACTTGGATAAGAACAGAACTGCTATCTCCGAGTTAAAAAATTATTTTATAACGCGGTTACGCACCCTACTTCCTGCCGTCCAATTTAATGGCGACCTTGCGCAAGGTGCCTACAAGGTATTAAATGTATCATTTCCTCCCAATGCCCACAACGATTTGCTGCTATTCAACCTCGATATTGTAGGTATCTGTGCATCGGGAGGCAGTGCTTGTAGTTCGGGTGCCGATGCGGGTTCGCATGTACTCAATGCCTTGGGCGTAGCTCCCGACCGCGCTAATGTCAGATTTTCATTTTCTAAATACAATCCCCGGGACGAAATAGATGCCACATTAGATAAATTGGCAAATATCTTGAAATGGACAGTTACGAGGTAGAGAAAGCAGAATTATAAGACCTTGAAAAGTTATAAGGATATAACTATCTTATTTTGGGTTGGTTATGCGCTTTTAGGGTGTCGCATCAGCGATTCTCGTTATTAAAATTTAACAATTTGTATTCTGTTCATAACAAGCAAAACATAAAATTATTAATTTTTTATTAAATTTTTGAAAATAAACATAAATCGCTCTTTTTCAGCATATTATATAATGTAAATTGTTTAATACCGAGAATTACTGCTTCATTCGTTTAAGCTATTATATTTGTCATATTCCGCGCCTTAAAAGGTGTTTTTAGGAAAAAAATATTTAATGAACAATATGAAAATTTTACGTTTTACGCTTCTAATTTCATGTCTCGTCTTATTGCTTTCGCCGCAGCATGGTATAGCACAAAACTTAGTGCCTAATCCTGGTTTTGATACTCCTGTATTGTGTCCGACTGGGGCAGGGCAGATAAGCAATGCTGCGGGCTGGTCGTCGGCAACCGATGGTAGTGCCGATTATTACGACGCTTGCGGTTCGGCAGCCTACGCTACGCCTGCCAATATTGCAGGTTCGCAAGCGCCCTGTAAGCGGGACGGGCTATGCTGGTTTTTGCCTATCGTTCTAATGACAGGCGCAGCTACGTGCAAACCCAACTGAGTCAAGCCCTTACGCCAGGCAAAGATTATTGCGTGTCGTTTCAGGTAAGCCTTGCTGATTTGGCTTATGTTGCCGTAGAAGAATTGGCTTGTATTTTAACACCGCGCCTACTGCCGTAGTCAATGGTTCGTTGCCCCTCAACGTAACGCCTCAAATAGAGTATAATGGCGGTCTTATCAGCGATAAAAACAACTGGACAACTATCAGTGGTACATTTACCGCCGATGCTGCCCACGAATGGATTGTGATAGGCAACTTCCGCAACAACGCCAATACTACCAATGCGGGTTTGCCCGGTGCAGGTGGTTCGTTTTTCAATCGTGCCTATTATTATATCGATGAAGTAGTAGTGGAAGAATTGCCCGACCTCAATATTATAGCCACACCCAATAGCATTGTTTGTGCGGGCAGTGATGTGACACTGAGCGCGACAGGCGGCGGTAGCTATACGTGGGTAGCTGCCGATGACCCCTTTAATGTCCTCAGCAATACCGACCAACTATCCATAAGCAGCGTAAGTGATACGCGCAGCTATATATTAACAGCAGTAAATGGCATTTGTACGCGCCAAGAAACAGTGACGATAGACGTATTGCCCCAAGCAAACGTCAATTTTAGCCACTCCGATGCTTGTGTGGGCTACGAAGCCTATTTTATCGACTTATCAGCAGGCGTTTATCCCCAAGCGGAATATCTTTGGGATTTGGGCGATGGCAATTTTGCCGCCTCCAAAGGAGGTGTTACGCATACCTATGCCGCTGCAGGCGATTATACAGTCAGCCTTACCCTTACTAGCCCTGTCGGTTGCTCGGCATCGTATAGCACCACCGTCACCGTAGCTGATAATTGCGACCCATGTAGCGTAAGCAATAATTATGTAGGCAACCCAAGCATGGAACAGTATAGCCAATGCCCCGATACACTCGGACAATGGTATTATATGAGCAATTGGTACTCGCCTACCAATGCTACACCCGACTTTTTTCATGCCTGCGCCGCAGGTGATACCGATGTAGATGTAGCCGACAACCAATTTGGCGGTCAAACACCCTTGCATGGCAACGGCTATGCGGGTATATTTGGCTACGCACCATTTAGCTATCGCGAGTATATATCCGTTACCTTAGACCAACCCCTTACGCCGGACAGTGTATATTGTATCTCGTTCAGTGCGAGTTTGAGCGATTTGTCGGGTCGGGCTATTGCAAACTTAGGGGCTTATGTGTCTGATAACCCCGTTTTGAGCGGTACGCAAGGTCCCTTGTTTGTTACGCCACAAGTAAGCCACCAAGGCGGCACTATTACCAACCAATCAGGTTGGACGAGCATTCAGGGCTTGTATGTGCCCAGCACACCTCAACAATTTTTGACCATTGGCAATTTTGCCGACAATACAGCTACTAATGTTACTAACGTATCGGGTAGCTCTGGCGGTTCTTTTGATGAATATGCCTATTATTATATCGACCAAGTGAACGTTGTGCCATTGCCCAAATTGGTATTGCCCAACGATACTTTGCAAGCCTGTATTAATGAAATGGTTAGCCTAAACGCGCCCGACCACTTTTGTGGCTATCTTTGGTATGCCGAAGACTTGTCAGCTAACTACGGCACCAACTCCTCGGCAAATATTACCTCAACTACTAGCGGTATTTTCCGCTATGTGCTACGCGCCGAGTTTGATGGCTGCTACCAAACCGATACGATAACAGTACAGTTCAACGGTTTCCCGCAAGCCAATTTTGAGGTATTGGCTAATTGCACGGGTAATGTAACGCTACTGACCAATACGACCGACAACGCCGACAATAATACGACCTATTATTGGGATTTTGATAGCGACAATACCACGGATATCAGTACCATCGGGTCGAGCAATGTAGGGCATATCTATACTGCTGCCGATACCATTTACCAAGCTACCCTCATTGCCGTCAATCAAGCAGGTTGTAGCGATACTATAAGCATTCCTATATTGGTGCCAGGCACGTGCGACCCCTGCGTACAAGACGATAATCTGGTGCTGAACTCCGATTTTTCGGGTTCCTGCCCCAATACTGTCGGGCAAATTGCCAATGCTACGCTTTGGAGCAGCCCCACTACTGATGATGCTGATTTGTTTGCTCCCTGTGGCACTAACGGCGCAGGAATACCTATTAATGATTTTGGCAACCAAACACCTTATAATGGCAATAATTATGCGGGTTTCCGTGCGTATTCGCATAACAGCCCAAGTGCGACCCAAGAAATTATATCGCAACAATTATTTGCGCCCTTAGTACCTGGTACTGCCTATTGTATGAAAATGTATGTGAGCCTTGCCGAAAATAGCGACTATGCTATTGACGAAGTAGGCATGTATTGTTCGGTCAATGCCTTAGATGCTAACGCAAGTATTTACCAAACCCCACAAGTATTTAATCCCGAAAATGTTATTTTATTCGACTCGATAGGTTGGCGCGAAATTTCAGGTTCTTTTGTAGCCGATAGCGCGTATCAATACCTTAGTGTTGGTAATTTTAATTGGTATGCAAGCGGCACGCCCAATACCTTGCTTGTGGGTAGCCCAAGCCCAGGAGGTATGGCTTATTATTATGTCGATAATATTTCTATTTCGCCCCTAAGTGCCCAAGTATCAGCAGATATGTCCATTTGCTTGGGTGAGCAAGCCAATCTAAGTGCTACAACTACTACTTGTACGTATTATTGGACAACCTTAGCTAACCCCAGCATTATCCTGAGCAATAGTTTGACGCTCGATGTATCGCCTACCGTAACGACCGATTACGTATTTTATGGAAGCAATGGCAATTGCGATATCTCCGATACGGTGCGCGTAACGGTCAATCCCTTGCCCGCGTTCACGGTCAGCCCTAATATCTCTATTTGCTTGGGCGACGACGCAACGCTTACGGCATCGGGTAGCAATGTCTCCTATTTGTGGAGCAACGGCTCGACGGATACGAATATCAACGTATCACCTACGGATACGACCACCTACGGCATTACCGTCACCGACCTTACAACGGGTTGCCAATCGGCGGCGGCTACGGTAGTGAATGTAAGCGATCTTCCGCTTGCTGACGCAGGCAATAATGCCGCTATTTGCGCGGGTGACTCGCTGCGTTTGTCCGCTTCGGGAGGCAATATATTTGCTTGGCAACCCGCGCCAGGCATCGATAGCCTCAATATAGCCGACCCCGTAGTGCGCCCCGCCGCCAGCACTTGGTATTATGTAGTGGTGAGCAATAGCCAAACGGGTTGCAGTGCCTTAGATAGCGTATTAATAACCGTAAATCCGAGCCTCAGCGTAGCTGATACCGCCACCGTGAATCAATGTGCGGGGTCAACAGTGCAATTAGTACACCCCGACCTCGATTATGGTAGCATCGTATCGTACAATTGGTCGCCTGCCATAGGATTGGACAACCCCAACGTAGCACAGCCAAATGCCTCGGTCAATGGCTATACCTTGTTCAACTTGACTTTTACCGACATCAATGGCTGTATGGGCACTGCTCACGTGGGCGTAAGCGTAACACCTACGCCTGACGCGGGCGATGACGTATTGATATGTAGCGGTGGGTCGGTACAACTCAGTGCTTCGAGCGGTGGTATAACATATAGCTGGACACCGATCGATGGCTTAGATAATCCCAATATAGCCAACCCCATAGCATCGCCTACGGATACAACCACCTATTATGTGATGGTCGAATATCCCGGTGGGTCGGGCAATTGTACTCAAATCGACAGCGTGACGGTCAATGTAGCGCAGGAGGGTTTTGCCGACATTATCCTAATCGCTAATGGCGTGCAGACCGATGCTAATGGTAATCCGATTGTTTGCGAAAATACGCCTTTGCTCTTGCAAGCCGTAGGCGGCGACACCTATGCTTGGGAAGCCAACAGCGGCATTACTACGCCTTTGGACAATGCCATCGTATCGGTACAAAGTGCTACTACGACAACGTATTATGTCAATGTATCAAATAGCGTCACAGGTTGTCCTGTGCGCGATAGCATCACGGTGTTTATTGTTCCCAATACCACACCTAATATAGACGAGCTTGCGCTTGCGCCCTACTATTGCGCTACTTTTGGCAGCCCTATCGAAATTTGCTTGTCCGTAAGCTATGATGGTTGCGAAAATCTCAGCCTCACAAGTACCGGTGCCGAGGGCAATTTTAGCACGAGCGGCGCAACTGCCAACTGTTTCTTCTACGAGCCTTCGCCTGTCCAAGCCACAGATACCTTTACCGTGAGCCTATGCGCCGACGGCACTTTATGCGACCAAGTATCTATCATAGTGGTCAATAATATTTGCGATGAAAATGCCCCTGCTTGGGCTAATGACAACTTGTCTGCCGCTACTTTCGAGGGCGTACCTATATCAATAGACCTTCCCTCTGCCAGCGACCCCGACGCAGGCGACTTGTTGCATTATAGCACAGGAGCAGCCGCTAACGGTACGGTAGTATTAGATGCCAATGGCAATGCTACTTACACACCCAACGACGGATTTACGGGCAACGACCAATTTGAAGTCTATGTTTGCGATACTTATTTTGAGGTACAATGCGACACGCTCGTAGTTAGCGTTGTAGTAAATGACCTGCCCGCTTGCGCCGAAGAAGTACAAGTAACGTGTATGCGTCCGGGTTCAGCACTGCAATTATGTTTCGATTTTTGTCTGCTCAACAATCCTATCGTCAATACAGCGGCATCTGATTGTAATGCTTGCCAAACTTTTGCAGGATTTTCGCCCGATTGTATCATTTATGTCCCTACATTAGGCGTACAAACCATCGATACCCTATATGTAGTAGCTAACGACCCCACCACAGGTTATACCCAAACAGCTACTGCTATTATCAATGTAGGCTGTACGCAACCCAATGCAGTACCAGATTTTACGGGCACCATAGCTTGCTTGCCCGTAGAATTGGACGTATTAGCCAATGATTCTGCTCCTTGCGATGATGCCTTGTTCATACAATTAGCTAATGGCGGCAATACTGCCAACGGCACGGCGAGCGTCACAGCGTCGGGCATGGTGCGCTATCAGAGCAATGCAGGGTTTATGGGCAATGATACCATTTTTTATTCGGCTTGTAATAATTGCGACTTAGGACTCATTTGTGCGCCCAGCTTTTGCCGTTATAAACGTACAGCCCAACCAAGCCCCCACAGCACAAGACATAACTTTGACCATCAATCAATTAGCACCGGTCAATATCTGTATTCCTTATAACGACCCCGAAGGTACGCCTGTCAATACGACTATTGTTATTCCACCAGCAATAGGCGGCACGTTCTACAATTTTAGTGGCAATTGTTTTAGCTATGCTCCCTCTGCGCTATTAGGCGTAACGTCGAATAATGCTACCTTTGTCGCTCAAATTTGCGATAATTGCGGCAACTGCACAACGGCTAATGTAGCGGTGAATTTGGCAGCTAACGAGCCGCCCATTTCGCAAGATACCACCGTTACTACGCCTTATAATACGCCTATCGAGGTTTGTTTGGACGTAATAGAACCCAATGGCGACGATTACGCGCTTAATATCATCAGCACAACGGCTAATGGTACGGTTACTTTAGTCAATGACAGTTGTATTTTGTTTACGCCTGCCGATGGATATAGCGGTACTACTACGGTTGATGTATTGGTGTGCGATGAGCATGACGCTTGCGACGAGGTTACGACCATTACCATTATCGTAGCACCTGCACCCGACAACTTCCCGCCTGTTGTTGGCGTTCCTGCTACCAGCACACCGTTTAATACTCCCGTCGATTTGTGCCTCAATATAAGCGACCCCGACGGCGACGCTATTGTTTATCCAATAACCCTAAGCGACCCCGACTGTGGTACAGTAGCTGCTGGCGGCGACCCTGCTTGTTTGACCTTTACGCCCAATAGTGGATTTTCGGGCGTTTGCTCCTTTACCGCTACGGTCTGCGACGTATTGGGCAATTGTACGGTAGCTACGATAAATATAACGGTCAATCCGGATACGAATAGCGCACCTACGGTCAATTTTCCACCCATCAGCACGCCGTTCAATACCCCAATTGAGGTTTGTTTGGCGGTTATAGACCCCGACGGCGACCCAATTTCCTATCCTATTACCGTTGTCGACCCTGCCTGCGGCGAAGTGTTTGTCGACGATAACTCGGCTTGTTTCAACTTTACGCCCAATGTAGGTTATATGGGTGTATGCAGCGTTACGGTGACGGTTTGTGATACGGGCAACCACTGTACGACTGTACAAGTACCCATTACAGTGGGTTCGCCTGCCAATACGCCGCCCGTAGTGCCCAACCAAACTTTTACTACTACGGTTAATACGCCCATCGTAATTTGTGTGGAGGCTACCGACATTGACGAAGATATCTTGACCTTTAATAACGTCATACCAGGCTCTAATGGCAGCGTATCGAATATCGATAACAATACTTTATGCTTCACCTTTACGCCCGATACCGATTTTGTCGGCTCGGCTACGGTCATAGTGCAAGTATGTGATGACGACAATGCTTGCGACAGCGGTACTATCACCATCAACGTGGAAGAACCCGCCAATCTGCCGCCTACCTTTAGCAACTTTACGACCAATACCTTGGTCGACCTGCCTGTAACGGTCTGTGTGACAGATTATGTGAACGACCCCAACGGCGACCCATTAGCAGTAACTACCGTAGGGGGTGCAAGCAATGGTATTGCCAATAGTGGTACGCCCGGCGATTTGTGTTTTACTTATACGCCTAATGCAGGGTTTGTTGGCAACGATACAGTCGATGTTACGGTATGCGACCCCGATGGTTTGTGTACAGTTGGGCAAGTTATTATTGTGGTGGCAGCCCAAAACAATGCGCCGATTATCACCGCAGTTGGTCCTTATGTCATATCGCCCGCCGAATCTATTTCGGTATGTACTGTAGTGAGCGACCCCGAGGGCAACCCCGTTACGGTGAGCATAGCTAGCGTAAGCCCTAACGTAGGAAGCGTTACCTTAGTGCCCGATGCGACTTGTGCGAGCGGCGAGGCTGTGCTGATAGTGCCACCTGCCGATTATTTGGGCAATATCCTCGTTACCCTCACGGCTTGCGACAATTTTGGTGCTTGTACGACCACGCCTTTTGTGGTGATAGTAGTGAACGATACGCCCATTATCAACGACCAAACGTATAGCAGCCCACAAAACGAGCCGATTACGGTATGCCCTGCTTTCAGCGACCAAATCAACAATAGCATTACGTTAAGCATTAGCGGCACACCCGCCAATGGTACGGCAAATATCAATGCTGCGTGTATTACGTACACACCCGCTAACGGCTTTATAGGTACAGACAGCGTATTAGTTGTTTTGTGCGACAATTATAATGCCTGTGATACCGCTACGCTATATTTCAATATTAGCGATGCCTTTATTGCTTTTGATGATGTAGCAGCTACCGAAGACGGCATACCCATTGCGATAAATGTGCAGTCAAATGACGTAGGTAGCGATGATATAGACCTCATGAGCATTAGCGACGCACCGAATAACGGTACGGCTACCATAGTGGGCAATAATATCGTTTATACGCCCAATGTCGGTTTTGTCGGTACGGATACGTTCTATTATGTTATATGTAATAATACACCGCCCAATTATGGCTGCGATACGGCGATGGTGCTTGTCAATGTGAGCAACGACCTGAACGCCAACGATGATACGGCAAATACGCCCGAAAGCACGTCGGTCAATATTTCGGTACAAGCCAACGATGCAGTACCTGCCTCCGACATAGTGCCTACCATATTGACCGAACCCGAAAATGGCGTGGTTATATCAGACGGCAGTGGTGGATTTACGTACTTACCCAATGCTGGGTTTACGGGCATTGACTCATTTACGTATATCATCAGCTACCCAGGTTATGGCAGCGATACGGCTACGGTCTATATCACCGTAACGCCTAACGATACGCCGCTGCCCATTGTAGCTAATAACGATGCAGCTACGACCACGCAAGGCGATGCTGTGACGGTTAATGTATTGGGCAATGATAATAATCCCAATGGCAATCCTATGAGCGTAACGCAGATTATCACCGCACCGGCTAATGGCACTGCTACCATCAATGCCGACGGCACGATTAGCTATACGCCCAATACTGGTTTTTCGGGAACAGATGTATTTACCTATCAAGTATGCGACACTGATTTGAATATCTGCGCTACCGCAACTGTCACCGTAACCGTCACGGCTGAGGTCAATTGTACTGTATTGGTACACGGCGTAATCAGCCCAAATGGTGATGGTTATAACGAGGAATTAGTGATAGATGGTCTGAGTGGCTGCCCCGCCAATACCAATAATACCCTTACCGTATTCAACCGTTGGGGTAATCCTGTGTTCAATGCCGATAATTATGGCGCGGGCACTTGGTGGAACGGCACTTGGAATAATGGCGAGGCATTGCCCGATGGCACTTACTATTACGTATTAGATATAGAGGGGCAAGACATCATAAAAGGCTTTATCGAGATTACTCGATAACCGTTCTGTTGCTCCTTAGAACGATAATGCCGATACAGTCCGAGAGGTTTGTATCGGCATTATTTTAGGTAAATATTCTTGGGTTCGTTCAGCAAATTGTGGCGATTTAGTTCCCCAATGAATAGATGAATATGGCATCTGTTTTCTACCTCGTGCGCCTGTCCAACTCATTTTATTATGATTATCGAGCTATTATTAAGTGCCTTTTACTTAGCTTTGTTAGCTTATGCCGTACCGCGTTGGTCTTATTTTGCCAAAAGCGGTTTGGGGGGTTACTTGGCTGCGCATTTTGTTGGTCACAAAAGCAGGGTTGGGTATTGTTTATGGTTATTATTGGCTACTTAATGGCGGCGGCGATACTGGGGATATATGCGGTATAGTCGTATGATTTATGATACGCTCTATATCAATCCGCTGTATTATTTAGAACTCACGTTTGGACCCAATGCCCGCCGTCCGCCTGATTATCTATGCGAAATCGTAGAGCCGATTATGCATTGGTCGGACATACGCACTTATACCGTTTTGCGCGTCAATGCGCTGCTGCACCTCATTTCGGGAGGATATTACAGCGTACACGCCGTATTTTTTGCTTTTTTTTCGTTTACGGGGCTTATTGGCATCTATCGCACCTTGTTGGCAGTAGCGAGTACTACGCTTTTAGATGTATTAGGTTCGCGGCTGCTACGCTATGTATGGCTGCGAGAGCAAGCGCAAAGGGTTTATGTCGTGCCTTTTATTGCGGTATTTGGCTTGCCTTCTGTTTGGTTTTGGGGGTCGGGCGTACACAAGGAGGCATTGAGCATATTGGGCATTGGGTTAGTAGTATTTTGTGCCTACGCGCTCATTACGCGCCGCGCTTCGTCGCCGCGCCGTTCTTGGGTAGTTTTGTTGGTGGCATTGGCATTTTTGCTGTTATTGCGCTCTTATATTGTCATGCTATTAGTGCCTGCGTTGTTGGCTTGGTGGGTATCGAGCCGTTATTTATCCCATCGCGTAGGGTTGGTCTATGTCGTAACTTATGGGCTATCCTTATTAGTAGTGCGCATAGCACCCTTGCTCCACCCCAAGCTCGATTTATTGTCCAAAATTGTAGCGATACAATATTATTACCTTATTTTTTCGGGTAGTGCATCTGATTTGAAAGTGGATCGGCTGCGTCCGACTTTGGAAAGTTTTGCCGCTAATACACCTGCCGCTTTCTATCGCGTATTGGTGCTACCTACTTATTACAGCGGCAGCCATTGGTGGCAATTGCTACTAACGGCCATTGAGAATATCGCTTTTTGGGCTTGATGGTGGTAACTGTCGTATGCCGCCGCGCCACTACCTTGCCTCGCGACCGCGCTTTTTGGGGGTTTTGCCTTGCTTTTGCCCTAAGCTATACGCTGCTCATTGGGCTTATCAATGACAATATAGGAGCTATTGTGCGCTATCGCTCTACGATTCTGATTTTTTGGGTAGCGGTTTGTGGCTTATGCTGGGATAACAAAAAAGCCCTATCAGCCGTAGGCAACGGCTTATAGGGCTGTACACGCACTGGGGCGTTTTGTTTTTTTGTTGTCTATGCTTACGATTTTTCTTTGCCTTTGAGCGTCCAAGCGTAGCGCAAGGTGAAGTTGCGCGGTGCTTCGATGATACCTGGGCGCAGCATATATTCGCGGTTGAGTAGATTTTTGACCAAGAATGAGATTTGGGAGCTTTGGCTGAGGTTGAAACCCAAACGCGCATCGATGATAAAATCGCCGTTGTTGTGGTTATTGCGGAAATCGGCTACGCCGGGTAGCAATATCGTAAATGCTTGGTCGATAGCCTCCATAAAGCTATAATATTGAAACGTAAGCCCCACTTTAAACTGCTTGACGGTAGTTTCGATGTCACTTTTTACGGTGTGTCGGAAGCGATATTTGAGTATATTTTCGTCGCTTGACGACAGGGCTTGCTGTACGCAATTGAAATCTTTGAAAGTGGGCGTAATTCGGGTATAGCCGATAAAGGTATTGGTAGGATAGCCGAATAGCTTGCCTTGTCCGGCAAAAAGATATTTCAGCACCAATGATACGAGTATTGCCTATATTGACCGATTGGAAGCCCGCGCCCAAAGTGCCGTCGTCGGGGATATTGACATTTGCCTCAAAAGCGCAAGAATCGCTCAGAAAGGCAGCTAATTGGGGCGATGTTTCTGCTATAATAGCTTGTATGGCAGGCGATTGTACGGTTTGGTATAGCGTGGGGCTGAAACCAAATGTAAATTCCATCATGTTTTCATATTCGTTAACGAAGCCTGCAATGTCTAAAAAACCGCTCCATTCACCTATTTTTATCCCTTGTTTTACGCCTACTTCGGCATTCCAACCTGATTCGGAACGCAAGGCGGGGTTGGGATATACGCCGATGTCGATAATCAAAAAGTCGTTTACTTTATATGCTCCAAACCCTGTGCGTAGATATTTTTCTGATATAGTTGGGAAGCGATAGCCTTGCCCGTAAGAAGCACGTACAAAGGTACCTGGCGTTGCTTCATAGTTCATACCTGCGCGGAATACGGGTCTTGCCTCCGATTCGTCGCCGATTTGGTTGCGCTCCCAACGTGCGCCAAAAGATAGGTTGAGGCGGTTGAAAAATTTCTTGTCGGCTTGCAAATACGCCGCTACATTAGATGACTTAAATATGCCACCGCCGCCGTACAATTCGGCATCGGCAATAGCTTTCATACCTACCCCGCCTGCCGTAAGTACCAATCTTATATTTTCGAAGCGTTTTTGGAATTGGTATTCGCCGTAATAATAATCGGTAAAAGTGCTGCGTTGGGCGGTAGTTTGGTTATTGTTTTTGTAGAAACGCGCCATAAGCTTGTGCTTAATGCCGCTTGATGTGCTAAAATATTCGATGAACGGGTCTATGGTCATCGAAAAATTTTGGTTGATAACCGGGGCGGTCAAATCCCAATAAGTATAAGCACCTTCATCGACACCGTTTTGGGCAATGGTATCGCCTTTATTAAAATTGTTCCAGATAAGGAAGGTGCCACTCGATTGCTGTTGCAAATTGGTATTTACGCCGACAGATAAACCGGGTATTTGCTTGAAACGGTAGCGCAAATTGGCATTTACGCGCCCGCGTCGGCTATACAAGGATTCGCGCCATGAGTCGCCTGCATAGACTGCCGCACCTGCTACGAGGTCTAATTGCCCAAATTTTTGTTTGTGGGCAAAGGTAGCACCACTTTCAAACAGGAGGCGGTTGCCCCACCACGCTTTATATGCCGTATCGACGGGCGTTGAGAAGGTCTCATCGCTGCGCAGATATTTGACCACCATATTATTGGCAGGGTTTTGGTATCCTGTCGTAAACCATGAGAATTTGGTTTCGGGTTCAGATTTGGGGTAGGCGGTGCGTAGGTTGATAACGCCGTTTAGTGCCGACGAGCCATATAGCACCGATGCCGAGCCTTTTAATATTTCTATTTGTTCCAAATTTTCGATGGGCAAAAAATCCCAATCGGCATAACCCAAGTCGGGGGTTAAGATAGGCATATCGTCCATTAGCAACATGACACGGCTACCTGCGCCATAGGAAAAACCACTACCGCCGCGTATGTTTGCTTGTCCGTCAATGACATCAACGCCGGGCGTTTTTTCGATAGCAGCATCAATAGTGGGTGCGTTGATGCTTTCGATAAAACTCGGTTTTATGACCGAAACAGACAGGGTTTGCTCGCCGAGTTTTTTGGCAAATTTTCCCTCGCTCACAACTACTGTTTCTAAGATTTGTTGCTCTTCTTTGAGGGCAATGTCTAAGTTTAGGGTTTGCCCTGCTTCTAAACTCACATCTTGGTTGAGTGTCGTATAGCCGACATACGTTATACTAACGGTATAGCTGCCTGCGGGCAAGTTTAGGGTGTATTGCCCGTTAAAGTTGGTTTGTACACCTGCCATTTTGCTGCCTTTCGTAGTAGCTACGGTGGCAAAGCCAATGGCTTCGCGGGTGCTGGCATCGGTGACGGTGCCTTGTAGTGTAGCATCTTGTGCCGTTGCATTTATCAAAGGTAGCCCGCAGATGAATAGCAATAATAGCCGAAGTGCTTGGTAGAAGTGTGTCATCGTAGAAGATGTTAGGTATTAAAGGTGTGTGTGGTATCTATTAAGGTATTGGGTAACTATTTAGGGTATAGGGTTTTGGGTATGGGGTAATGTGAGCAATACTTATCTAATAATGCCTGACATCGCTGCATATTCGATTAGTTCCCCCGACAAGGCTAAATAGTTACGGTATTGGAATAATAGGTGAATATTGGTAGTGGTCTATTTTTGTTAAACTGTCGGATATAATTTGCATATTTTAACCCTTGCCTCCTTGTTTGCAAATTGCCATTTGGCACCTCTTTCTGCTCATTTTGGGTCTGAACCCATTGTTCAGTTTTTAGACATCTTAATAAAAACTAACCAGTAGTTTGGGAACGGTATTGCTTGGCAGTGCTAATTTTGTGCGGGTTTTCGCTTTCTTTCTAAATCGAGTTTAAAATCGAAGCTATTTTTGACTAATTGCTCATATTTTTTGGGGTCGAAACTGTATAGGCGAGCGGCGCGGTGTGGTACGCCTTGTTGGGTTTCGTCTAATTCGGTGAGTATATTTAGGCTGAGTATTTTTTTGCGGAAATTGCGTTTTTCAAATGTACCTTTTAAAATCGTTTCATAGAGGTGCTGTAATTGCGAAAGCGGAAATTTTTCGGGTAGCAATTCAAAACCGATGGGCATATATCGGATTTTGCCTTGCAAGCGCAGTAGTGCCAGTTGTAAAATATCGGCATGGTCGAAGGCTAAGGGCGGCAATTGGTCTATCGAAAACCATCGTGCGTCTTGCGCATCGCTATCGGCTTGCAGAGGCTGGCTGTCGTTGAGCGAGATAAGGGCATAATATGCCACCGACACCACCCTGCCACGTGGGTCGCGGTCGGGTGCGCCAAAGGTATAGAGTTGTTCCAAAAAGATATTATGCAGACCCGTTTCTTCTTGTAGCTCGCGCAGGGCGGCGGTGTCTAAGTCTTCGTCCATCTCGACAAAGCCGCCAGGCAAAGCCCAATAGTTGCGGTAGGGTTCGCCAGAGCGCAAGATGAGCAATACGCGCAAATCGCGTTCGTTGCTATCATAACCAAAAATAACGCCATCGACGGTAAGGGCAGGGCGCGGATACTCGTAGGTATAAGACATATAGTGGGTATGATTAGAATAAACGACATGGCACGCGGTTGGCGCAGTTGGGGCAAAGTTAGATAGATATTTTTAGACGACCAAACTTTTGTGCTGTATCGTCCAATATTGCCCTAATGAACAGACTTAGTAATACTTAAAGATTAACTTAGCGAAAGCCAAGATATAAGCCAAGCAAGCGGCGTATCTTTGGACTACTAATCGCTAAATTATTATTTTATCGTTACTTAGCTCAAAAATAGATGCCTATTTTGCTAAATTCATTTCTAAGTCTTATCTTTGTGCGTAGGGCGTTTTTATTGGGCAAAAGTGCTATCAGCCAAGCGTTTTCGGCGCAAGCCATTAAACGCGAAGTCCCATAAGACAATCCAAAGGATAGCTAACTCTATTATTAATCAATCACAACCAATAATTTTTATGCGCATCAAATCTGTTATTTGGCTCTTAGCCGCTATGTTATTGCTAAATGCTTGTGTGGGCAAGAAAAAATTTGTCGCCGAGCAAAATAAAGGCAAAGAATTTAAATCTATGTACGAAAAGGCTGTCAACGACCTAAACGACTGCCGCAAACAACAAGCACGTTTGGTAGAGGATACGAATGAAAAAGACCGCTCGTGGCAAGAAAAAGCCCAAGCCTGCGAAGATGAAAAAAGGGCACTACAAAGCAAGTTGGACAAATTAGAAAACGAGATGAACTATGTGCGTGCTACCAATACCAACTTGCTCGAACGCTTGTCTGACCTATCGGTGGTGAGCAAAACAGGTGCCGAGAGCATCAAACAATCCTTAGAAGCCATCAACGAGCAAAGCCGTTATATCAAAGAATTGAACAACGCCGCCGACCGCAAAGATTCGGTCAATTTGGCTTTGGTCATGAACCTCAAACGCTCGTTGGGCAATATCAATGACGAAGACGTGACCATAGAAGTCAAAAAAGGAGTGGTCTATGTATCGCTCTCCGACAAAATGCTGTTCAGGTCGGGCAGCTATGAAATCAATGCCCGCGCCGAAGAGGTATTGGGCAAAATTGCCAAGGTAGTAAACGACCACCGCGATTTGGACATCTTAGTCGAGGGGCATACCGATAATGTACCCATCAACACGAGTTGTATGAAAGATAATTGGGATTTGAGCGTTATGCGAGCTACGGCAGTAGTGCGCTCGCTTCAAACGCGCTATGGCGTACAGCCCAGCCGCATGACTGCGGGCGGTCGGTCGGAATATGTAGGCAAAACGAACAATGATACGAGCGATGGTCGGCGCATCAATCGCCGCACCGAAATCATTATTTTGCCCAAATTAGACCAGTTTTTCAAATTATCCGAGCCTCCGCGCCGATAGCCATAAGGCAGAGTGAGAAGAATGCCTCGCTTCCTTGAATAGTGCAAGGAGGCGAGGCATCTTGTAGCCGATTAGCAGTTTCAGCGTAGCGGCATATAGTATTATTCTTCGCAATAAGTTGTCATCATTTCGGAGGCTTTATCGTATCCATTTTTAATGGCATATTGCCAATCGAGGCAAGCATCTTGGGCATAATTGAGTTGTTGTTTGCATACGCCGCGATTATAATAGGCTTCGCCATATTGCTCGTCTATCGATACTGCCATGCTATAATCTTCGATAGCACCGCGATAGTCGTTAAAATTCTGCTTGATGAGGGCGCGATTATAGTAAGCGGTTTTTTGTTGTGGGTCGATATTGATAACTGCTTCATAGTCGTCCAAAGCACCGACAAAATCGCCTGCAATTACTTTCAGGTTAGCGCGATTGTTATAGGCATCTAAATAGTTGGGGTCTAATCCCAGGCTTTGTCATAATCGGCAAGTGCGCCCTTGTAGTTTTGAGCCATTCGTTTGGCTAAACCTCTGTAATAATATCCTTCTTTGTCGGTGGGTTTTAATTTGATGACAAAATCATAATCAGCAATAGCAGACAATATATCGTTTAGCTTGCGTTTGGTATGGGCACGTTGCAAATAGGCATCGGCATCGGCGGGGTTCATTTTGATAAGCGCATTAAAATCGTTCATTGCCAAATCGAAGCGGTTGGTTTGATAGTATAGTATGCCGCGCTGCAAATATAGGTTGCCTTGTTCGGGCTTTATTTGCAGGGCAAGCCCCAAATCGGCGATGGCTTTGTCCCATTGTTTTTGTTGTACGTATAGGTTGGTGCGTTCGGTATAGGCTTCTATATTTTTGGGCTGTAGCGATATGATACGCCCATAATCGGCGATAGCCCCTTCATAGTCGGCATTTTTTTTGCGCAGGAAAGCTCTGTTTTTATAGGCGGCTATATATTGGACATCTAATGCTATGGCGCGGTCGAAATCGGTTAGTGCGTTGCCAATATCGCCCTTAGCAGTTCGGGCAATACCTCTGTTGTTATAACCCATTTTATACTGCGGGTCGAGTTCTAAGAGGCGGTTGTAGTCGGCGATGGCACCGTCGTGGTCTTTGTTGGCGGCTTTTGCCAAGCCTCTATTATTGTATGCCGATTTGTAATAGGGTGCGATTTGTAGGGCTTGGGTATAGTCGGCAATGGCAGCGGCGTAATCGCCTTGTGCGGCATGTGCAATGCCGCGATTATTGTAGGCTAATTCGTAGTTGTTGCGGGCAGCGATGGCGCGGTTATAATCTGTTATAGCGTCGGCATAGTTGCCTTTGGCGGCTTTTATTTTGCCCAGTTCGTTATGGGCTTCGGCGTTGTTGGGGTCAAGTTTTATCACGGTATTTAGGTCGGTTTGGGCATCGGTGTCGTGCTGCAAACGCAAGTGGGCAATGGCGCGGTAAAGTAGTGCGGGCGTATAGTCGCTTTTCTGTTTCAATACGGCGTTGTATTGGGCAATGGCTTGGTCATAAGCACCCGTTGCCGCCAGCGATAGCCCTTTGAGGGTGTTTTCGTAATAGCGATACGCAGAGTTATCGGCGGTGGCGGTGGTGATAGCTACGGTTTCGACTCGCAATCGGGTTTTTCGGTTATTGAAAAACGGGTCGTCGGTTTCGGTGGTTAGTGCTACTACTTGCCTAAAATCGCGCATGGCTTCGTCATAATTGCCTATGGCTACTTGGGCATTAGCGCGATAGTTGAGGGCTTCGGCATCTTCGGGGTCGAGGCTTATAACTTGGTTATAATCGGCGACGGCAGCGCGGTAGTCCTTAATATTGTGTTTGGCTACACCACGATTGAACAAAGCAAGGCGGTATTTGGGGTCGATGGCGATGGCTTCGTTAAAATCGGCGAGGGCGGCTGTATAATCGCCTATTTTGGCTTTTGATGTAGCGCGGTCGTGGTAGCTGGCACGCGCCATTGGGTCGAGGCTTATGGCTTGGTCATAGTCGGCAATTGCTCCTTTATAATCGCCTATTGCGGCTTTGGCACTTCCGCGATGGCTAAACGCATTTTTATTGGTAGAATCAATGGCTATCAGTTGGTCAAAATCTTCGATAGCTGTTTTGTAGTTGCCAATTACAGCTAAGGCATTGCCGCGTTGTGTTAGGGCGGTTTGGCTATTTTTATCTATTTTAATGGCTTGGCTAAAATCGGAGATAGCACCAGTTATGTCGCGCAGGGCGGTACGGCTTTTGCCGCGTTGTGTATAGTTTTCGCCTTTTTGCGGTTGCAATAGAATGGCTTGGGTATAGTCGTCAATAGCGTTTTCGTGGTTGCCCAATAGTGCGCGTATGCTGCCCCGTTGTGCGTGTGCTTGTTCGTTTTTGGGTTGTGCGGCAATTACTTGGGCATAATCTGTCAGCGCACCCGAATAATCGCCCGTTGCCGAGCGTATATTTGCCCTTAGTGCGTATGCGTCTATGGGCGGTTTATCGTCGAGGCGCATATATTGGTCGATATCGCTTAGAGCAGCGCGGAATTGGTTCGTGGCATTGTAGGCGGCGGCACGCTGGCGATAAGCGTCGGCATATTGGGGTTGGCTGGCTATCGCTTTGGCATAATAGTCTATGGCTTGGGTATATTGTTGTTGCTGGTTGCATATATTTCCTTTACCTATAATTGCTTCGTAATAATTGGGGTCTATTTTGAGGGCTTTGTCATAGTCGGCATTTGCTTTTTCGGTTTGTGCCAAGGCGATATACGATTTAGCGCGGTCGGTATAAGCCCATTTGTAATTAGGGTCTATTTCGATGGCTTTGTTATAATCGTCTATGGCTTGTTGGTGTTTTCCTTGTGCAGCAAGTACGGCGGCTCTGCCCGCATAATGACTTTTATTATCACTTTGTTTGCCGATAAGCCAATTATAATCGCTAATGGCTGCGGCATCTTTGCCTGCCAAGAAATAGGCTTGTGCGCGAGAGGCGTATAGTGTTATATTGTCGGGTTTTTGGGCAATGGCTATATCGAGTTCGGTGGCGGCGGCATGATAATTTTTGAGCATTACCAAGCATTTAGCGCGTTCGGCTCGTAGGTTTGGGTAGTTTGGGTCTATTGCCAATAGCTTGTCTAAGTCGGTAATAGCGGCTTGTGGTTGGTTCGTTTTTAGTTGCAATATAGCGCGTTGGAAGTAGGCATCGTTGTTTTGAGTTCCGAGTTGAATAGATTTGTTTAGGTCTTGCAAGGCGGTATTGTTGTTGCCGCGCCCGCTTTCGGCTTTGGCGCGATGAAAATAAGCGGCGGCATTTTTCGGGTCGAGTTTGATGAGTTCGGTAAAGTCGCTGATAGCTTTGTCATAATCGCCTAGGGCTAAGAGTGCGAAAGCTCGTTCGATATAGGCTTCGCGGAATTGGGGCGCGAGGCGTATAGCACTGTCAAAATCGACGATAGCTCCCGAATAATCGTTGCGCATACTTTTGGTCATGCCGCGTCGGTAGTAGCCATTTTCCGAATTGGGGTTGAGTGCTATGGCTTTGTCAAAATCGAGCAGGGCTGCGAAGGGGTCGTTCATGGCAACTTTGGCTACGCCGCGCCCTACATACGCATCGGCGTTATTAGGGTTGAGTGTGATGGCTTGGTCAAAATCGGCTATGGCGTCGGCATGTTTTTGTAATGCTCCTTTGGCATTGCCCCTACTGACATATCCCGTTTCGTTGTTGGGATTTAGTTGCAAGGCTCTGTTATAATCATCAAGGGCATTTTGGTAATTTTTTTGCCCCATATAAGCGTTGCCTCGTCCCATATAAGCGGGTTCGTAGTTTTTGTCGAGGGCAATAGAGCGGGTAAAATCGGTAGTAGCCCCTTTGAAACTACCGAGAGCTACCTTTACGCCGCCTCGTTTGGCAATACTTTCTTTGTCTTTGGGGTCTATGGCGGCTAATTTGTTGTAATCAATCACTGCCCCGCGCAGCCTACCCAACATCACCTGTACTTCGGCGCGGGCTTTATAAGCATCTACGTATCGTTCGTCGAGCAAAATAGCCTGTGATAAATCGGCTAATGCCTCTATATGTTTGCCTACGCGCATATACGTAAGTCCGCGTTGGTAGGACAGTTTTAAAATTGGGGTCTAAGCTAATTATCTCGCCGAAGTCTTTCAGGGCAGCATCATATTGTTGTTTGTTGGCTTTGGCTATGGCAGCAGGCAACATACCTTGTTCTTCGGCTTGGCGTTGTAGGGCGGTTTGTTTCTTGTCGCTGCCTTTGTCGTCTTTTGTTGTCTCGTTTTCTGCGCTAAGGGTTTTAGCCTTTTCGCTTGCATCTGCTAATAATTGTTTGGCATCAGCATTGTCGGGAGCGAGGGTCAATGCTTTTTCGGCATCTTTCAGTGCCTTTTTTGGATTTTCTTGCTTCAATGCTCCTTTGCCTCGCGCTATATAAGCAGTGACCAAGGTGGGGTCAGTTTTGACGGCTTGTTCGGCGGCTATCAATGCTTCGTCTATATTACCCAAACCCAACTCTATTTCGGCAAGTGTGGCGTATGCGGGCGCATAGTTGGGGTCGGTTTCTAAGGCAATGGTGATATAGGCACGTGCTACGCTGTAGTCCTGTGCCAAGAATTTGGCGAGGGCTTTTTTGTAATAGATATCGCGCTCTTGGGCTTGTTCGGCACTAATAGTTGCCGTAGGGTCGGGGCTATTTGCTGTGGGCGGGTTCAATCCGCCACTTTGCGCCCCTATGTCTATGTAGGGCAGCAATACAAGCAGGCAATAGCAAGTAAGGCGTTTTGTCATCGTTAGTTAGGTAGAGGGAGGTTATGAGTAAAATGGGTAGAGGGAGGTGGGGTAGGGGACTACTGTGCTGTGCGGCAGTATTCTTTGATAGCGGCTTGTGCTTGGTTATATCCTTTGTTTAGAGCGGTTTGCCAACTCATAACAAGCATCTTCCAAATAGCCGAGTTGTTGTTTGCAGTTGCCTCTGAAACAGTAGGCACTGCCATTTTTGTCGTTTAGGTCGATAACGCGGTCAAAATCGACAATTGCACTGCGGTATTCTTTGAGGGTTTGGCGGGCAACAGCGCGTTGGAAATAAGCGTTTTCAGAATTGGGGTCTATTTTTATAGCGGTAGTAAAATCTTTAATGGCATCTTCAAATGTTGGGCTTTTCGGTATAGGATACCTCTATTATAATAGGCATCGACATATTCATTATCGAGTTCTATCACTTTGCCATAATCGGTAATCGCCCCATCTACATCGTTCATGCCTTGTTTGGTAATAGCGCGATTAAAATAGGCTTCTTTGTAGTTGGGGTTCAGCGTTATTACTTTATCCAAATCGCCCAAGGAGCCTTTATAGTCTTGTTGTCGGCGTTTGAGGTTACCTCTGTGGTAGTAGGCGGTAGTCAGTCGTGGGCTTAGTTGTACTGCTTTATTGAGGTCTACTAAGGCTTCGTAGTATTTTTCGAGTTGTTGCAAGATAAGGCTTCTGTAGCAATAGGCTTCGGCGGTTTTGAGGTGTGCTACGGCATAATCGCCATCGGCGACGGCTTCTTCAAATTGTCCGTTTTTGGCTTTTGCTTTGGCGCGGTTGTAGTAGGCTTCGGCGTTTTTGGGTTCGCTATTGATGATAATGCTATAATCGGCTATGGCAGTCTTGAAGTCGCCGATGCTTTCTGCAATTTTTGCTCGGTGCGCATAGGCTTCGTTATATTTGGGGTCGATATTGATAGCGAGGCTGAGGTCGGCAATAGCATTGGCAGCGTCCATAGAGCGGAGTTTCGCCAAACCGCGCTGCAAGTAGGCTTTTTTGAAATTGGGGTCGAAGCTAATAATTTGGGATAGGTCGGCGATAGCTTCTTCGGGCTTGCCTGCTTTATCGAGTGCATTAGCGCGAGCGAGGTAGGCATCGGCATATTCGGGCGACATGTCAATCGCTTTTGTATAGTCGGCGATAGCAGCATCGTAGTCTTTTTGGCTGGTTTTGGCATCGCCGCGTCTTTTGTAGGCAATGCTATAAGTTGGGTTTTGTGCAATGGCTTGGCTGAGGTCGGCAATAGCACCAGTAAGGTCGTCTTTGTTCAGTTTAGCAGAACCCTCTTCGTAGGTTTTTTGGGCTGCTGTAGCAAGCGGGGCAGTGGTATTTGATTTGGCATAGGCTTCTGAGCGGCGGTCGGCGGCGGCGTTATTTTCGGGGTTGCGCAATAGAGCCGCCTCGAAATCGGCAATGGCTTCGGGGTACTGTTTTAGTTGTAGGCGAGCGGTGCCGCGTTGCACCAAAACTTCGCTGTTGGGTTGTATGGCAATAGCTTTGCTATAGTTCTCGATGGCACCGGGCAAATCGCCGAGTGCGGCTTTGGCTTTGGCGCGTGCGATATTGGCGGCTATGTTTTGGGGGTTCAGGGCAAGGGTGCGGTCATAGTCGGCAATAGCACTTTTGAGGTCGCCCAATACGATATATGTATTGCCTCTGCCCAGAAAGATGTCTTCGCCTGTGGGAGCCATATTGGCGGCTTTGCCAAAATCGGATAGGGCTTCTTCGCGTTTGCCTTGCGACGTAAAGCAGATAGCGCGTTCTACATAGGCTTTATAGTTTTTGTCGTTTAGGGCGATGGCTAAGTTACAATCTTCGGTAGCACCTGTGCAGTCGCCCATTCGGTTGCGTAGTGCTGCTCGTTCCATGAGGGCATTTTCGTTTTTATTATCTTTGCCGATGGCGCGGTTATAGTCGTTTAGTGCGCCTGCGTAGTCGTTTACCTTGTTTTTGGCGGCAGCCCGCAGTAGCAGTGCTTGTTTGTCGTTGGGTACGCCTTGTAGGTAGTGGCTTAGGTCGGCTATGGCAGCAACGAATTTGCCATCGGCGTGTAGGTTTTTGCCGCGTTGGTAGTATAGTTCTAATCGGTTATTGTCCAATTCGATAGCGCGGTTTAGGTCGGCGAGAGCTGCGTCATACTTAGCGAGGTCGGCATATAGCTTGCTTCGTTGGATATAGGCTTCTAAGAAAGCGGTATCGCTTTTGATGGCGGCATTGAGGTCTTTCATCGCCTCGTCGGTTTTGTTTAGCAGCGAGTAGGCATTAGCACGTCCGGTATAAGCATTAATACATTGTACGTCCATGCCCAAGGCTTGGTTAAAATCGACCATAGCATCGGCAAATTTGCCCATAGCTGCATATACATCGCCGCGTTTGCAGATAGCGGTATAATCTTTCGGGTTGGTAGTGATGACGTGGTTATAATCGGCTAATGCCTCCTTGAATTTTTTTTGCGCCATATACGAATCGCCTCTAAAAATATAGAGTTCCAAATTTTTGGGTTTGATGTTGATGGCTTTGCTAAAATCGTTAAAAGCTTTGTTGTATTCGCGTTGCACCATATATTCGTTGCCGCGCAATACTAAGGCATCTATATTTTGGGGGTCTATGCGCAGCATTTCGCTGAGGTCGGCGATGGCGTTTTGGTGCTTGCGCAGATAGATATGCGACATGGCGCGTTGGTAATACGCCATTTTCATTTGTCCGTTTTTTTTGTATGGCTTTGCTAAAATCGACAATAGCATTTTTGTAGTCTTTAATAGTCATACGCGACAAACCTCGCTCGTAATAGGCATCGGCATATTGCGGGCTGAGGCGCGATACTTCGTTGAGGTCTTCAATAGCACTTACGTAATCTTCTACGGCAATTTCGGCTTTGGCGCGTTGTTGGTAAGCCGCCATAAATTGCGGGCTGAGGTTGATGGTTTCGTTAAAATCTATAATTGCGCCGATATAGTCTTTGCGTGCCATACGCACTATGCCGCGCTGGTAGTATATGTCGGGGTCTTGGTGGTTTAGTGCTACGGCTTGTTCTAAGTCGAGTAGGGCTTTATAATGCTCGTTTTGGTTGGCGTAATTCATCGCACGCCCCAGCAGCGCGGCGGGGCTTTTGGGATTGATGGCAAGGGCTTTATCAAACGACGCGAGCGATTCTTTATATTTTACTTGTGCTGTCAAGGCATAGCCGCCTTGCACATAACCTTTTTCGGATTGCGGATTTAGGATAATGTATTGGTTAAAATCGGACAAGGCGGCTTTGGCATCGCCTTTTTTGAGTTTTACTTTGCCGCGTTCTATTAATATATCGCTTGCTTGGGGGCTTAGGGCTATAATTTTGTCATAATCCGCAATTGCCATATCATAATCGCTATTGTCGGTATATCGTTCGGCGCGTTCTTGTAATGTTTTTTACATCTTTCGGGGCGATTTCTAACAATTTGCTTAGGTCGGCAACAGCACTTCGGCTGCGTCCTATGCTGGTATAGCTTTGTGCGCGTGCGCGATAAGCGTCAGTATAGGCGGGGTCTATTTGTAGGGCAGCCGTATAATCGACAATTGCATCTTCGGTATTGCCCATTTTTTGCTGCAATTTGGCGCGGTTATAATAAGCGGTTTTGGCTTTGGGGTCTGTACTTATTTGTTGGTTGTATGATTGTAGCATCGCATCAATGCCGCCTACCGTGTTCCAAGTAATTGCTTCGGCGGGGGGCGTAGCGGCGGTGGTGGTGGCGGGTGCGGCAGCGGAGTTTTCTTTGCTCGCTGCTGGCGCGGTGAAGTTGACCGTAGCTGAGGCGGTAGCGCGTTCTGTGGTGGCAGCCTGATACGCCGCTTGGTACTTGGTATCGAGGTCAGCGGCTTTTTTGAGCGATTCGATAGCCATTTTTTGGTCGCCTATTGCCAATTCGATATTACTTTTATGGTAGTAGGCTTCTGCCGATTTGCCATCGATTTCTATCAGTTCATCAATAGCAATTAGGGCTTTATTATAATCTTTGTTTTTGTAGAGAGCGATGCTCTTTTGCATCAAGGCTTCTTTTTTGCGTTCGGGTGCTAATTTGAGTACCAAATCGCAATCGAGGAGGGCTTTGGCATATTCGCCTATTTTATTGCGGGCTAAGGCGCGTTGGAGTAGCGCGTCGGCATTGCGGGCATCTTTGGCAAGCGCATTATCGCAATATTGTATGGCGTTGGAGTGTTCGCCCAAGGCATTTTCGGCTTTTGCCATACCGCCCATAGCCGCCACATAGTTGGGGTCGGATTCGAGGGCTAAGGTGAAGTAGGCGCGGGCAATATTATAATCGCCTGACACCAACTTCTCTGTACCTTTTTTATAATAGAGGTCTCGCTCTTCGTTGGCAGCGGTACTTGGGCTAACAGGTGTCGTGGCGGAGGCAGTTGAGCTGCTATTGCCCATATCGGTTTGCGCCCATGATTTTTGAATGACACATGCAAAAAGGAGGAGTGTAAATAAAATTCGGGTCATATTAGGAGTGGATTTTGGGCAAGGTAACAACTTTTCGATACAGCCTGAAAGCATTATCGGCACATTAAAGTTAGTGTATTTTTACTTTTCAATGACTATTTTTTGTTCACTTTTTTAGATAGAATTTTAAATAATAATGAAACATTTTTACGACTATCATCGTATTGATACAAATAGCGTTTTTGTGCTTTTTTAAAATATTGATAATGAATAAATTTTGAAAAATAAAAAAAATAATACGATACAAAATGTTGGTTTTTTAGCATTGAGAGCTTGAATATAATTTTATGGCGTTTTTTTCCTGTTGGGCACGTCGCTCTCTTTTTTATAATTATTTATGGCTTTCATCTGACCGATTTGCGTGCTTACTCAAACATAGAAAATTTTGCATAGTTTGATGTTTTCCTTCAACTTGGTTTGCGCTTGGTATATAAACAATGCCGCCGCCGATGTATTGCACATCGGCGGCGGCGGCGAGACCACAAAACCCTATACCCTAAATAGTTACATTAAATGTATCATCAGCCCATTTTTGTGGGTTGTTGGCGATGTAATTTTAATGTTTTGATATGCTTGGCTGTTTCGTATGATATGGTCGTGAAAACGGGGTTGCCATGCAAAATCGGCCTGGATTTTTCGGGCGTTTGTGGTTACGCCTATTTTATACCCGCGCACGATGGATGCCAAATTTTCTGATTGCGGACCAAATTTGTTTTTATGGAATGAATCGGGCGGTGGTGGTGGCGGTGGTGGTTGTAGAGACGCAAAATTTTGCGTCTCTACGTTGTTGACGGCATCATTGGTTTCGGTGGAACCATTGGTTTTTGCGATTTCGATAATTCCGTGAATATGGTTGGGCATTACCACAAATTCGTCCAGAATTACGAATGGGAAATGTTCGGGAATTTCATGCCAATATTTTTCTGCCAGCCTTCCGATTTCTGACAACATCATTTGTCCATTTACGATTTCACCAAAAAAATGTTTGCGATTTTTGGTACATATCGTAATGAAATATAGGGCATTGCTGCCGTAATCCCATGTTTGCAACCTTGCGGGAGGTATTCTGTATTTTCCTCTGAATTTTTCCATATTTAGTTATGCTGTTAGACCTTGTTTAGTTTGTTAATAATGTCGTTCCTTTCCGCGAACCTTATGAATAAAGACACCACTTAGAGATTGATGTAATAAATTATGTAATTAATATATCAAAAAAATTCATTGCCCATTCATTTTCGCATTTATTTTGTCTAACAACCAACGCACATTGACCGTATTGGGCGTAGCTTTTATCTTGTCGGCTAAAAGGGATAATTGGCGGTGGGCATCTTTGTCGCCCATCCAAATTTTGGATAATTGTTCTATAAATTTGATATAATTAAAAAATCGCTCTGTTTTTACGTCAGATATGAGTTTTGACCGGCGCAAATACATCTTAAACGATGCCACGAGCGATTCGAGCGCGTCGGTTTCTTGCAGTTCGTAATACGATGCCATGATGAGTACTTTTGATTTGAGGGCATAAAACATATCATCAAATACCACTTCGTTGAGCAATTGTAGGGTTTTTGGGTATTGTTGGCGATAAAAATACAGATATGCTAGATTGTAGGTATAGGCATTGTCGCGAAATTGTGGGCGTAAATTGGCTTTATAGCGATGTATAAATTCTTCTGTCCAAGCAAATTCGCCTACGCGCACGCTCGTTGCTACGATATTGATATATGTCCATGGCGATATAAACCCGTGGTCAAACACAATTTGTTTGTCTATCAGCACTTGGTACAGCTCGAATAGTTTTTTGGCATATTGCGCATCACCGCTATTGACCCGCTCTATACAATAATTGAGCGCGAAGGTGTATAGGTCTCGTGCTTCTTCGGGCGGAAATAAATGGGCATAATTATCCAATAATGCCTTCAAATTGTTGTAGCTTTCGCGTTCGGGATGCAAAAAACTATGCAAAACGCAGGAATAAACAGCTACGGGTGGTATATTGTCGTTGGGGTGTTGCTCTAAGTACTGCAAAATTTCGTTGACCAAGCGCAATTGATAATCTGACGTAACCATACGCCGACGGTTGAGCATCTCGCAGCTATATTTCAATTTGTTGGATAAATAATATAAATCTAAACTATCAATAGCTTTTTGCAAACTTTCGTCGCTTTCGTGTCGTTTCTGTTTCTCGAACAATTCGTTTTCGCGCTCGTGCAGCATAAATCGATAGCGATAATACTCGGCATCGCGATACGGAAAGTCATCTATTAATTTTTGATATGACTTGAGCGTCGCTATATGTAGTTTTTCTATTTTTTGTGCCGAATAATAGCTAATCAACTGCTCGTGCCGCGCTACTTCTTCTTGGCGGTTTTGCTCGGTAATAATAAATTCTTCTATCAATTTGACCAGATCGCTCATCCAATAGCCAAATTCTTTCTCGTCATACCGCGCCGATGCCGATACGCGCCTATACAGGTTTTCTTTGCTCATATCGGGGTGGTCAAAATCGGGCGCGTAATGGAGCAGCTGCAGGTATAGTTGCGTTACCTCGTCCTTTTTGTTGAAATAGGGCGATTGTAAAAAAATCGAGCAAGCGTTTGTTGCGCCTAGTACCCGTTGCCGTCGATTTGAGTAGCAAAATGAGTTTGCTATTTTCCATATCCTTGCGTCAAAGTAAAGACTTTTGCAGTATCACAAGGACTATACACATACCTAAACCTACCAAAAGCAGCGCGCTCAAACTTCCTACTACTACTCCTATACCATATCGCTTTTCCTTTCCTTTCCTTTGCTATATCTTGCCAATCACTCATGAAACACTTATTTGCGCTTATCGCCTTTGCCATTTATATCCCTACGGCACAAGCCCAAACAATCAATGCCATAGGCGATACCGCCCTACTATATACCGAGTATCAGCCCATCGTCATTATGCCGCTTGCCAATGACGAAATCAATATAAATCCGGAATATTCGATAGATGTCGAAATAATGAGCGAATCCATGCAAGGATTAGCCGCCTTTATCAGCAGCGAACCCATATTGGGCAATGAATGGGCTATATTGTATATTCCATACGGCGATTTTGGGGTCTCCGATTCATTTACATATCGCATCAACGCCTACGACGAATTTGGTATGCTGGCGGCTACTTCTAATGTCGCTACGGTACTAATTATACGAAGCGAGCTACCATCAGACGACTGCCTCAGCGATTGCGTTTATCCGGGCGATGCTAACCGCGATGGCAGCGTAAATGCCGATGATTTATTATATATAGGTATCGGTTATGGATTTTCGGGCATACCGCGCCTCGATACAGAACAGGGCAACGAATGGCAACCGCACGCCGCCGACGACTGGGCTGCCGATTTGGGCGGGCTAAATTTTAAACATTTCGACTGTAACGGCGATGGCACTATTGATGATGCCGATATAGAAAGCATCATACTCAACTATGGCATGTCGCATCTTGCCGACCTCAGCACCCTAACATCTGTCCCTGTCGATACAGCACCTATCAACGTATCGCTCCAAATCCTCAATACGTCTGCCGTCGAAGAAGGCGATACCGTAGCCGCCGATATCGTATTGGGCGATGCCACAGAACTTATCAGCGTTTATGGATTGTCGTTTTCGCTTAGTTTTAATGCCAACGATGGCAATACGGCACAAATAGAATTTATGCCCTCTTTTGTAGGTATAGATACCAATACCGTAAACATACAAAAAAATTATGGCACAGGTAGAATAGATGCCGCCTTGTCGCGCGTCAATCATACCCAAGCACAAGGCAGCGGCACCATAGCGCGAGTGTCGTTTGTGATGGAAAATTTTTTGGAGGGCAAACAATTATCAGACCTGCTGACATTGAGCATTGACCGATTTTCGCTCTTGGGCGGCAATGGCTTGGTCGTAAATATGAATATTGCCGATACAACCGCTACTGCTTCTATCGATGTTATTTTGTCGAGCAACCCACCGCCAGCACCCCATACAACGGCTTGGCAACTATGCCCCAATCCTGCCAACAACTATTTGCACCTGACCAATCCGGACAAAAACACACTTAAAAGCGTTATGCTCTACGATATGCAAGGACGTTTGGTGTACCGACATGCACACTCCCTGCCTACCGAAACCATACCCGTAGACCAATTGCCCGAAGGCATCTATTTTGCCGTACTGAATACCGACAAGGGTTCTACTACGCAACGAATCGTTGTCAGCCGCTAAGAAAACACGCCCATTTCTCATGAAGACATTTCTCTTTTTGCTAACTTTATGGGGTGGCTATGCCTTAACCTTATCTGCCCAATGCGCGGTTAGTTTTAGTGCCGAATCAATTCCGCTGAACCCCCTCGGGCTCACATTCTCGCCTTGGGTCTTAGACGCAAGTGGCTTGCCTGCCAATGACTATGCCGTGTGGTGGGATTTTGGCGATGGCAATACATCTACCGACCTCTACCCCACACATACTTACTATTGCGCGGGCTTTTATACTACCTGCCTTATTGCTACCCTAACAGATGGCTGCACTACGACCGATTGCCGCGAACTTACCGTTGGTACGCTCATCGGGGCTACTTGCACAGCGAGCTTCGGTGTATCTATGCTCGAATCTGACGATGTGGGCAATACCCTGTCATTTGCCGACCAATCGATAGTGAGCGAACCTATTTTGACTTACTGGTGGGATTTTGGCGATAGCACATCTTCGAACGAAACTGCCCCTATTCATTGGTTCGGAAATGGCACGCACCAAGTTTGCCTCACGATTATGTCGGGCATACCAGGCACTACCTCGTTCTGCATCGACCAACATTGCGAATATATCACCGTAGGCGAAACGCCGCCCGTAGTAGCCACACCTATCGCAGAGTTGATAGTAGAACCATTCGGCATGGCAGTACAGCCCAATCCCATGTTCCAAATAGGTGTTCTGCGCCTACAATGCCCCATAGCCTACAATAACCTAACGCTGGCTATATATAATAGTAATGGTACTGAGGTTTGGTCGCAGAGCAGCAGCTACGCAGCAGGAACACATATCGTAGAAGTATTGCCTTATCGCTGGCGCACGGGATTATATACAGCCCGCGCTACATATAACAGCAGCGTATTGGCAGCAGTCAAATTTATCAAGCAATAAAAGACAGTGGTGCAAGAAGTCATTCTAACAAAGTATTTAGTAATTAAAAGATATATAAAATTTTAAAAATCGATTATTTAGACATTGCGAACAAATGCAGTTTGCGCTAATTTTGCCTTTTTTGCACCACAGTCAATAAAAACCACATTGGTACTACAACAAAACCCCGCAAATCCTTTACACATAAGGATTTGCGGGGTTTGTTTAGAAACGACAACCCAATTAGGTTATTTGCTGCTAAATGTATGTGCTATTTGGAGCAGCGTAAAGCGACCCAAACGCGGCGCACCAACAAACATTTGTTGTTGTTTGTCTAATACGTTTTGCATCGACAATGATATTTGGGTATTTTTCGAGAAAGGCAAGGCATAGCCGATATTGAGGTCTAAGAGGCTAATGTCGTGTACTCTACCCGCATAAACGCCCGAATTGGCATTGAAGCCTTTTTGCCAACGGTAGCGCAAACCAAGGTCAAGCCCTATTTTGTCTAAGCGATAGTCTGCCGAAAGCCCTATTTTGAGGGGCGAAGCATTGAGCGAAACTGTTCTACCTTCGGTTTCAAATTCGTCGTCGCTTACAAAGGCGAGAGTTGTACCTACTTTAAAGCCATCGGTGATATAGTAGTTCAAGCCCATTTCGGCACCATAAACCGTAACATCGCCAAAATTAGAATAGACGAGCAACATGGCGGGGTCGTTTTGGTTGGTGGGCGATACCGTGCCAAACGGAATACGACCCGCAGCGGTCGAGATGAGGCGTACTAACTCTTCGGTGGCATCGCCGTCGTTGTTGCCGCCTACATATATGCCCTGTATGGTTTCGGCAGTATCCAATACCGCAGTTACGATAACTTTATACAAGCCATTAGCAGGGTCTGCCATATTAGCGGCTATTTCGGCTTGAATATCGGCAGCTACGGCAGTAGGGTCTAAAAATACGTTGGGGGTGCGCACCGCCAAGGCGGTTACGAAGTCGGTGATGTCTGTTTTGTATACATCGAGCGTAACGGCGAGTCGGTCTTTAATAAGCCCTTTGTAGCCCAATTCGATGGTTTGGGTAGGAGAGTTTTTGATGGGGGCGATATCTACGACTGTACTGGGGTCTTCTACGTCGCCAAACGGATTGCTGGGTATGGTAGTGAAAGTGCGCAATACGTTGGGCACAGAGCCTGTCAATTGGGTGGGAATGATATTGGTAATGATGCCATCAACGATAGTGGGGTCGATGCCAAATTGTGAGCTAATAGCCTTCAAGCCATCGGCTAATAAATCGACAGCTACGCCATACGTAACATTATTGATGTTCATATTGCCAAGGCTATAATATTGGTCGGTAGTGCCGCCTGCGAGGGTGCAAAAGGAGTGCGGTATTGGGGCAGCCCTGCGTCGTCGCGTTGGAAATAGAAGCCGCCGCGATTGCCTACGCCGCGCACGTCAATGCCGGTCGGGAGTCGTCCGCTCAAAATGTCGAGTGATAGATTGAGGGCAGAGGGAGACGAGAAGGCACGGTTATAAGTAGCGCGTATGGCGTGTTTGGGCGAGGGTTTGTAGGTAATAGCAGCGCGAGGCGAGAAGAAAGGATCATCTACAAACGAGTGTTTGTCGCCACGCAAAGCAGCCAAAATGTTTAATTTTTCGCTGATTTTGTAGTCAGCTTGGAAGTAAGCACCAAACTCGTTAATATTGTCGCTGTCTTCGTTGCGCCCGTTGCTAGAACCTTTGGTGTCGGGTCGTGTTAAGAGGGCATCAATACCATAGATGAGTTTTAACTTTTCTTTCATAAACTGGCTACTGTGCTGTAGTTGTGCCGAAATAAAGTTAGACTTGTCGATGATAGAGTTACCGTCGCGTAGCAAGTAGGTTTCGCCCGAATTGCTATTGTTGATATAAGCCTGTGCATACCAATTGCGGTGTATAAAGCGCACTTGTCCGTAGATATATTTCCAATCGGTGGCTTGTGCTGCGCCTAATCCCGTGAGTTCTACGCCTGTCGCGCTATTCACACCACCCGAAAAAATAAGTTCGGTATGTTTGTTGAAGCGGAAATCGATGCGTGCGTCGCCGTTATAGATGTTGTTTTGCGTATTGCGGTTGTTAGGTACTGAATCGACCAAAGCCAGCAGGGCAGGGTCGGCTAATACTTCGGTTTGGAGGCGTTCTGTGCCGTCGCTTAGGAAAATGACCCTACCATCGGCGGTTTGTTTTCCTTTTACGATATTGGCAGGTTCAAAGGGGTCTTTATAAACCCATTCGTTGCCCTCAAACCATTTGCCCGATATTTTGTAGCCTATTTTTAAGCCGTCTTTTTTATCCATCAATTTACCTGCGTGTCGTAGCGAGGTCGCATAAGCCCATTTGCCTCCGTCGTCGCTTAGGTTATCCGTTGCGCCTGGCGTATAGATGAGAACTGTATCTAATTTGGAGCGCAAACCGCCTGCCACAGAGATAGTCGTGCGGAAACGTTCGGGCATATCCAAGGGCGATTCGGTAATAAAATGCACTACGCCGTTAGCACTATTAGGACCGTACATTGCCGAAGCGGGACCTTTTAATACCTCGATGCGCTGAATGTCGCCGGGGTTGCTCGAAATCATATATTGCATATTGACGCGCAGCGAAGGCACTGCCGTAACACGCCCATCGACCAATGACAGCAAACCGCCCGAAAAGATATTGTTAAAACCACGCACGGCAATATTAGCCCCTACGATACCTGTTTTGATGACATCGACCCCTGACGCGTCGCGCAGGTAGTCGGTAGGTGTAGCTACAATTTGATTTTTGATGGTTTTTTGTTCAATCACCGATATGGCGTTAGGTGCATCCATGACGCGCTCGCGGCGGCGGCCGGTGGTCACTTGTATTGCCTCCAATTCGGTGGTTATTTCTTTTAGTGCTACGTCAAAAGTGCCTGTGCGCGTGACAGGTACGACCATTTCGGCATAGCCCGCATAGGTGACGACGATAGCCCCGATAGTATTTTTAACTGTTAGCGAGTATTTGCCATCAAAATCTGTAATAGCAGCATTGGTAGTGCCTTGTTCGGTAATAGTGGCACCGATGAGTGCCTCGCCCGTTTTGGCATCTGTTATCTTGCCGCTAATGGTCATCTGGGCGAAAGCAAATTGCCCAATGCCCCACAGCAGACATACCAATAAAAAGTGGTAAACTTTTGGGTACATGTGTGAATAAATTTAGAAAGATTAAAGTTGGGGCGAAAGTAAGCAAAATTTGAATACGATATACTGCTTACCCTCTTTTTTCTACATTATTTGACCGAAAAATAACGATTGCTTGGTGCGTGCAAGTAGTATAAGCAATAAATCTATCCGTTGGGTTTATTGCGCTGTTTTTGTTGCTATAGCAAAACAATATGTTTATTACGCTCATGATGTTTTAGCAAAAAAAACGCCGCTACTGTTCTTGGCAGTTGGCGGCGTTGCTATGCTTGGATAGGAAATGAAAGAGAAACTTTATTGCGAGATGGGAATTTTGCTGAGTAGCGTAATGTTGTTGATGTTACTGTAGTCATATTGGTAGAGCCCATCGTTGCCTATCATCATTAGTACATCGTTGAAGGGTATTACGTCGGTAGCATTTACGTTTTCGTAGTGGGCAAGTTGGTTGCTCGCAATATTGCTTGCGTCTGCGGCATCATAAATTTTTAGACCGTCTTCGTCATCGCATATAAACAAGGTGTTGTTATCAATACCCAATCCTAATGGGTGTGTCATGGGGTAGCTTTTTACTAAGGTTGGGTTATAAATATCGGCGATGCTTACTACGTTTAGTTCATTGCCAAACCCTTGACATTCAGTACCGTCTCGAAGCGTTACGTAGGCATAGTTTCCGGCAGCTACGACGGGGTCGCATTGGGTAGCATGTGCAAAAGTGGATATATATTTCGGACTTTCGGGGTTGCTGATGTCGTAAATAAACATGCCACTCATAGAGCCAATCATGAGCTTGTTGTTGAATGGGTAAATGGTTTCGATGTTCCAACCTAAATAAATATCTTGTTTTTGAATGGGATTGGCAGTATCATTAAGGTCAAATGTTTTAAGCTCGTTAGTAGTGGCGATGTATAGATGATTGCCGCCCGGTGGGATAGTAAAACGCGCCATCGAGCCGCCAATACCTTGCGAGTTGGGGCTGTTTTGTACCTCGCTGCTCCCATTAGCGGCAGTAGCAGATCCGAAAGTCTGCATGTCGCCACAAATTATCCACTCTTGGTCGCAGTCATAGGTATAGGAAATGGGGCTTAACTCGTCTTCGTAGCCAATTATCACGCCTTCTTCTCGGTGGGATACTGTTGGTTGAATACATTTTCGAGGCGTTTGTTCAGAACGGGTTGTTTTGGATTGTCGATATTAATTGCCAACAAATCGGTATAGTTATCGGCATACAAAGTATTGTTTTTGATAGCGATGTCGCTATTGCCCGAAATGGCGATAAACGCGAGGTTTTGTGGATTTTGCGGGTTGCTATTGTCAACAATATGAACGCCCTCGTTTTGCTCGTTGATAAACAAATACGGGGTTTTGTAGTAAATTTTACCCGGTTTTTTTAGCTCGCGGGCTTCGGTAGCTGATATAGGCAAACGAAATTCTTCGTAGCTTTTATAAATAGGTGCATAACCATAATAGGTGTATTCGCATTTGTCGTCCGAACAAGCCGAATTGACCAACAAGCAAGCGGCAATGGCGATAAAAAAGTAAGCACGCCAAGAAATTATGAATTTCATATAAGGTAAAATTTAAAATATTAATAATGGATTATCATTGCCTAAAACGCAAAAAAATGGGAATGGTTGCCTTTGCAAGCCAAGTATTTAGGTGCCTTTGTCGCGATAGTGCAGCGGCAATTCTAATCTTCCAGCATCAAAGGCGTTTCCCAACCTGTCACATGTACGATAATCTGGTCGTAGGTTTCGTCAATCAAGGGTGTTAGGTCGAAAAATTGGCTTGTTTCGATGATGGCATCACAGGGGTCGCCTGGGTCTATGTGGCGCAAGACGAGAAAGGCTTGGGGCGGCATACTCTCTGCCAAGCCACCTCCCCAACTGAGTTCGTAGCTATGCTCGGCACAGCCGCCGCCGTGTGATAGTTGTACGTATAAGCATTGCCCGCTGATAAAAGCCTGCGATAGCCAATAATTGCCCGTTTCGGTATTGTCATTTATCAACAAGGGCGCACAGATAGGCAGGTGTATGGGGTGGTGTGTGCAAGCCGACAAACCTGCAATAGATAGCAAGCTATAACAAGCGAGTACTGCATAAATAAAAGTGAATTTCATGATATATATATGGTTTTAGGGTGGCTACGGGACAAGAATATAGTGCTATTTGGAACGGCACAAGATGGGGTTTTTATTGGTGCTGCGGATAATACCACTACGAAAGAGAATGGAAGCGTATTTTTTGATACCTTTGCACTATCGACACAAATATACGGCATAATGAACAAAAAAGATGCTGCCGTGCCATGTTTGTTTAAATAATTTCCCTTTTGATAGATGCAACAGACCGAATTTCACTGCGCTATTTCTGATGGCATGCCCGCCTATTGCCAACTATGGCAGCCCGATACCTATACGCCTACAAGAGCCGTCATTTGCCTCATACATGGCTTGGGCGAACACAGCAGCCGATACGTCCATTTTGCCGAATTTATGACTGCCAAAGGCATTGCCGTAGCTGCTACCGACCTGCGCGGGCATGGCAAAACCGAAGGGCGGCGCGGCGACGTAGCAGCTTATAGCACTTTATTAGACCAAACCGAACGCCTCGTGCAGGCCATTGAACAGCGGTTGCCAAATTTGCCCATCGTGCTATACGGGCATAGCATGGGCGGCAATATAGCCATCAATTATGCCATTACGCGCCCAAAAGGATTGCGCGGCGTTGTAGTATCGGCACCTTACTTGCGCACCACTCAACCCATTCCTGCCCTCAAACTATGGCTTGCCAAGGCAATGAAAAATGTGTGGGGTGGATGGTCTGAAAATAACGGGCTGAACCTCGAAAAATTATCGCGCCTGCCCCAAGTAGTGCAAGCCTACCGAAACGACCCTCTCGTACACCCCAAAATATCGGTGCGTTGGTTTTATGGGGCTACCGAAGCGGCTAAATACGCCTTTGCCCATATCGCCGAACTCGCCATACCCATGCTGCTAATGCACGGCACCGACGACGCAATCACCTCGCACGAGGCATCTGCCGAATTAGCCGCACTCAATCCACAGCACATCACATTCCAATCGTGGAAAGGGCTATACCACGAGCTACACAACGAACCCGAACAAAACGAGGTGATGCAGCTAACCGCTAATTGGATAGCCGATAATTGTATGGTGGCTTCGGTCTGATAACTAATGCCATACAACTGCTTGGCAATACTTACCCCTACAAGCTGTCTTTGCGACGCAAAGCCCAAAAGATGCCGATAAATAAAACAAAATCGATAAGACCTATTGCCCAAAGGTTCGACGATAATTTTTCAGGCAAGCCTATCGAATTGGGCAGATTCAAAAAATCGACACCCTTTAAGGTATTATACGTCAGTTCGTCGGGGCATAGCGGATTGGTAGCCATATAGCTGCGCAAACTATCTTGGATATAGACAAAACCCTGCGTACCCCAACGCGAAAACATGGTATAACTCGCATATTCGACTGCGCTTTTTTCGGGTATAGTCGTAATAACGCCCGCCAAGATGATTTGTGGTATCAATACGATAGGGATAATGGTCATTACTTTTTCGGTACTGCTCACATTAGCAGAAATGAACAAGCCCAAAAGAGTAGCCGAAAATGCCAATAATAGCATCATGCCGCTATGTGCCCAATAAGACCCCATGCGCAGCGCGTCGCTACCGACCAAAGTATAAATAATGCCCACAAAAATTGCCACTTGCAAAGCAGAGAAGAAGGTCAGGACAATAATTTTGGACAATAAATAGGGCATGATGCGTAGGTTAAACATGCGCTCGCGGCGATAAATAGGCAATTCGCCGACTATTTCTTTGGCGGCATTATTCGTACCAAACCAAATAGCGGAAATAGTCATAAAAAATAATACGCTCAACTCTAATTCGCCCAAAATCAGTGCCAACAAACCCGCAATAATAGGAGCTTGTGCCAATAAAATGGCGGTATTAGCGCGGTCATTAGTTTTGATGTGAAAATAGCGCACCACTAACCAAAACAATTGTTTAAACATCGAATCGTCGCGGCGGCGGTCGGGAGCATTATTGCCCTCTGCCACCAAACCCGATACGGGAAATAATTGTCTGTATTTATCAGCCCACATCGCGCCGTTTTCGATAGTGCCGTTTTTGGCATAGACCTCGATGACGTTTTTGCACCGAAAAAATCGAGATAGCCTGCTTTTTCACCGTAGTAGGTCAGGTAGCCGCCCTTGGATAAAAACATCACATTATCGACATAATACAAATCGTCGGGCTTATGCGTCACCATCAATATAGTAGTGCCGTTGTCAGCTAATTGTTTGAGGCAGACCAAAAAATCTTCTATCGTTTCAGGGTCTAAGGGCGAGGTGGGTTCGTCCAAAAACAAGATAGAAGGGTCGGTAAGTAGCTCTACCGCAATAGAAACACGCTTGCGCTGCCCGCCCGACAAGTCGCCCACCGCACGGCGGCGTATTTCGGGGTCGTTGATATGTAAGTTGGTCAGTACTTCGCTTATTTTTTGGCGTATATCTTCGTTCGATACGTCGTTGGATAGGCGCAGTTTGGCGGCATAATATAAGGAGTCTTCTACCGACAATTCGCGGTGTACGATGTCGTCCAGGGGCACATAGCCGATGAGCCGTTTTAGGTAGTCATAATGCCGATGCAACTCTAAACCATGTATGGATACCTTGCCTGCCGTAGCAGGAAAATCGCCGTTGAGGGCTTTGAGCAAGGTCGATTTGCCACAGCCCGACGGACCCATGACTGCCACAAACTCGCGGGCGGGGATTTTGAAACTCAAATTGCGTAGAATAGCTGTTTTGCCGCCATTGACGGTGCGGGTCAGTCCGTCGGCACCAATAGCCATTTGTCTTCGTATGTCCTCAGCCGGTCGCCGAAGGCGGAATTTGTACGCTCCAATCAAAATATCGTCGTGTTCGCTCAACGGCGTTTCTTCTGTGAGGCGGTTGCCATTCACAAAAGTACCGTTTTTAGAACCCAAATCGCGTATCCAATATTTACCGTCGTCGGTTTTGCGTATGGCGGCGTGTTGGCGTGTGATGGTCAATTGGGGTAATATGATGTCGGCATCTTTCGACCGTCCTATCATGATTTCGCCTTTCAGTTCGAGCAAGGCAGCTACGTCCGATGTTTCGCGGCTTCCCTTGATTGCCATTCCTTGCGGCACATCGGGGTTTTGAGGCGCACCCACGACGATTCAGGGACGGCTTCTATCTGCTCGCGAACAATATACTCTACTTCTAATCGGTAGCTATCGTCGGGCACGCCAAACGTGATGCGGTCGGCATGAGCCAATCGTTTTTCTTTGATGAGCCGCCCATTGACAAAGGTGCCGCTGGTGCTATCCAAATCGCGGAGGACGAGAAAATTCTCATCTGTACAGCTAATTTCGGCATGTTTGCGCGATACATAAGTTTCGGGTAGGTCGATAATAGCCCCAAACCCGCGCCTGCCAATGGTGATAGGCGTATGCGCTCCGCTTACTACCGCAAGTTTGCGCAGTAGTTCGTCATTGTGGTAGAGGAGCAAGCGGGCTATTTTTTCGACAGACACGGCAGGTAGCAGTAAATATTTGAGGTGCGGTACAAAAATTGTGAGGTAGAAATTGCGATAGGGGCTTGCTGATAGATAAACGCTTTATAAAGGTCAGATGCGATAAAAAATCGTGTAAAATTGAGCAATTTGTGGCGGTTTTTTATCGCATTTCATTTTTAATAATTAATTTATCTGAAATAATCGATTTACCTATCATATCATTTAATTAGACGACTAATGGCATCGGCTATTGCTACGCTTTTTTGCTCGCCACTTGCCATATTTTTTATTTTTACTTGTTGCCTTGTCATTTCCTCATCGCCCGTAAAACCTACGTATGGAATTTGTTGGGCATTGGCATATTTCATCTGTTTGTCCAATTTGGCAGGTTCGGGGTATAGTTCGGCGCAAATTCCGCTTTGGCGCAGTTGGGTCACGAGGCGGAAAGCGTACTGTTCGGCGGCTCCGCCAAAATTGATGAGCAACAAGCGCGTAGTTCCTGTTTGGTCAATTTGAGCAAAACCCTTGGTTTCTTCTAATACGTCATAGATGCGGTCTAAGCCAAACGAGATACCCACGCCCGACATACCTTTTAGCCCAAACGCGCCGGTCAAATCGTCGTATCTGCCGCCGCCGCCCAAGCTACCCATTTGCACGATATTGGTTTTTACTTCGTAGATGGTGCCCGTATAGTAATTTAAGCCTCGTGCTAAGGTGAGGTCTATTTTCAGGTGGTTGGCGAGTGGCGAGCCGCCGTCGGTAGCCGTTTGTAGGTATTGTAGCAGGGTTTTCATTTCGGCAATGCCCTTTTTGCCCATTTCGGAGTTAGCAAACCGTTCGGCGAGCTGTGCCAATACTACTTCGGGGCTGCCCTCGATGCGCAAAAAATCAGCTATGATATTTTGTGCTATTTCGTCAATGCCGCGTTCGGTGAGTTCGCGCCTTACGCCGTCCATACCTATTTTGTCCAATTTATCGATAGCTACGGTGATGTCGGTCAGTCGGTCAGATTGTTGGGCGGTTTCAGCCATAGCCGCCAGAATTTTTCGGTTGTTCAGGTGTATGGTTACGGGTATTTTTAGTTGGGCAAATACGCGGTCGTACAATTGGGTCAATTCGGCTTCGTTGAGCAGAGAGTTAGTGCCAATCACATCGGCATCGCATTGGTAAAACTCGCGGTATCGCCCGCGTTGGGGTCGGTCGGCACGCCATACGGGTTGTATTTGGTATCGTTTGAATGGGAATGCCAAACGGCTTTGATTCATCACTACATAGCGAGCAAAAGGTATGGTCAAATCGTAGCGCAAGCCTTTTTCTGCTATTTGGGTCTGCAATTGCTTATGGCTCATTTCGCTCAGTTGTGAGGCATCGATACCATCTAAAAAATTGCCCGAATTGAGTATGCGGTACAACAGTTTTTCGCCTTCGTCGCCATATTTCCCGGTCAGGGTGCTTAGGTTTTCCATCACGGGCGTTTCGAGGGGGGCATAGCCGAATCGCTCAAATTCGCCTTTGATAGTATTGATGATATAATAACGCTTGCGCAATTCAGAGGCTCCAAAATCGCGCGTTCCTTTGGGTATGCTTGGTTTCATGTAGGGGTTGTCATGGGGGCTTATTGTTGAGAGAGCAAAAATCGGCGCAACGCCGCGTAATCAGGTGGCAATAGATGCGCTACTTTGGGGCATTGTAGTAGGGTTGCTAAGGAATCGGGTATGGGTACGCTTATTTGTAGGGCAGGCTCTACGATGTCGTAAAACTTGACAGGGTGGGCAGTAGCCAAAAATATGCCTTGTGTTTGCTCGCGCTCTTCGGGGTATTGTGTCAAGTAGGCTTGCAGACCTAACCAAGCCACGGCGGTATGGGGGCAAATGAGGTATTGGTATTCGCGCCATACGTGTTGTATGGCTTGCAGGGTTTGCGCGTCGTCAAAGCTATATGCCGATAAATCGTGGCGCAAGGCATTGATGTCGTTATTATAGAGGTCTTGAATGCGCTGCAAATTGCTGGGATTGCCCACGTCCATCGCATTGGACAGGGTTTGTACCGAAGGGCGTGCTTCAAACAAGGCGGTTTGTAGATATTGCGTAAATGTATTATTGGCATTGTTGGCAGCTATAAAATGGGCTGCGGGTAGCCCCATCTTTAAAGCGATTAGCCCTGCACAGAGGTTGCCAAAATTGCCACTTGGCACGCAAAAAACGACCTTTTTGCCGCGTTGCATTACTTGTTGGTAGGCGCGGACATAATAGAATGTCTGCGGGATAAGCCGTGCTAAATTGATAGAGTTGGCGGAGGATAGGGCAATTTGGCGGCGCAAATCGGCATCTAAAAACGCTTGCTTGACCATCGCTTGGCAATCGTCAAATGTACCTTCTATCTCTAAGGCAGTAACATTATTGCCCAGAGCGGTCAACTGTTGTTCTTGGATACGACTTATTTTTTGGCTCGGATACAGGATAACTACTTGTATGCCCGGTGCATTTAAAAAACCTTGTGCTACGGCTCCACCCGTATCGCCTGATGTAGCCACTAAAATATGCAGTTGGCGTTGGGAGGCATTAGTATCGGCATCGCGAGTCACGAAATAGCTCATCATACGCGCCATAAATCGCGCTCCGAAATCTTTGAATGCCAAGGACGGTCCGTGAAACAGTTCGAGGCAGGCAATGCCAGGGCATACGTCGTATACAGGAGCATCAAAATTGATAGCATCGGCTACGATACGGTGCAAATCCTTGGGCGGTACGGCATCTTGTAGCAAGCAGTGGGCTATTTCATAGGCTAATTCGGTGAAGCTATATTGGGGCAATTGCGACCAGAATTCGGGGGGCAAGGGTTTAATGCTGGTAGGCATATACAAGCCGTTGTCGGGCGGCAGTCCTTGCATCAAAACGGTTTGCCAGTCGGTATCGGGCGATTCGCGACGGGTGCTGTAAAATGACATAATTCGGGATATGGGGCGTTTTTTGCTTTGTCCATAAAGAAACACGGACAAAGGCGGGCAAATCGGTATTATTGGGTCCTATTGTTAAGGGGTTTTGGGCGGCGCCATTTATTTTTTCACATTCAGCAATTTGGTAATATCGCTTGCGATTTCTTCGCTGCTCGGGCGTTTGGCATTGGCATCGGCAATATTGCCTTTTTTATCGATGAGCATATAGCGCGGAATACTGCTTAGACCAAAAGCACGGGCAGCCTCCGACCCCCAGCCGCCCGTTGATAGCGTATGGTAGCCCTTGATGCCCAAACTCTCAATAGATTTTTTCCATTTATCGACATTGTCGTCAATAGATATATATAAGAACACCAATTGCTTCAATTGTTTAGCCGTAAATTTGTCGTGCAGGGTTTTGGCAAAAGGAAATTGTTGTCGGCAGGGACCGCACCAACTTGCCCAAAAATCGACATAGATGACTTTGCCTTTAAATTGGTCTAAACCTACTTGTTTGCCTTCTAAATCAACAGCGCGAAAATTGCTGACGGGCGACGACGCGCTCGTGCCCTCGCTCTTGCCGCTGTTTTTACTGCCTTTCGATTTGCCCTTCGATTTGCCTTTGCCACCTGCATCGGCTTGGGCACTGGGTTCGGGCATTTTGGCATTGATCCAATCGGCGCATTTTTGGCGCACGATAGCGGTATATTGTTGGCTTTTATCGGCTTCTTCCAAGCCGCCGTATACTTTTTTGAGGGTTTCGGGGCTTACTTTTTCGCACAAATCGTAGGTAAAATGCGATACAGCATAGACAAAAGCGAAATCTTTTAGGTGTTGTCGGGCATAATTATATTTCATATTTAGCGAGGTGGCATAGTCGGTAAACTTCATAAATTTATTGCTCTCCGACGTAAAATATGTGGTATAATGTACCAAAAATTGGCGGTATGCGGGGCTATTGATTGCTGCCGTATTGTTTGCCAAATCATCATTGATGCCCTCCACGACGCTTTGCGGCAATCTGCTCACGAGCATGTCTTTTTTGCTATTGGCAACAATGATGGGATGCCCTATAATATAATTGTAGTAATTGTAAGTTGTTTCGTGATTGACAAAGGCCTTGCAATCGCTCGACACATTGGCTATATCGGTATATTTATTTATCCATTCGGTTTGTTGTTTGCGTTGGGCGAACAAATACATTTCTACTACATCTACCGTACTGGACTTAACCTTTTCGGTCATGAAGTTGGCATTGAATGCTTCGGCAAATTGGGTATAAAATTGTGTTACGAACTGGTTGTTTGCCGCGCCTTTGCCCGAAAAACGGGGCTGCCAAGCATCATCTTTTTTTTCTATGTCGAGCGCAAGTTCGTCGCCTGGTTCGAGGTAGAGGCGCATTGTTTGGTTTTTATAATTCAGTTGTACGGCGCGGGCTTGTTCGAGGTCAAAACTGAACGCAAATTTGCCGTTTTGGGTGGTAATTTCCGATTTTTTGGGTTCGCCTATATATACGTATGGTATTTGTAGGCTGAGGGTATCGCCGTCGGCGGCTTGGCTGATGCTGCCCGAAATAGTGGTTTTGGTAGCGGCAAAGCAGGGTACGGCTGCTAAGAAGAGCAAAAATAAGAGGGCAGTACGCATTTTTTTTTAGTGTTTCGGTATGGTGTTGGGTATGATAAATGGTAAAATAAAGCATTTCGCGGAGGGTCAATTTCCCAAGCAAAGGGTGGGGTAGGAGATATTGGTCTAAGTCGGTATTGTCGTAGGCAGCCAAGCGGCGGTCTAAATTTTCGTGGTGTTTGTGGTAGGTGGCAATTAGTTTGTCTTTGTTGGCAAGTGCTATGGTAGGCGGCACAAAAGCTCCCGTAGCTACGCCGCCTGCTGCCAATTTGTCGTGGTAGCGTTGCACTATATCTTCGTAGCTTCGCAACGCGCGATTGGGTTTGCCAAAAGATAGACGCAATAAGAAACGCGGCAAAGAAAATGCCAAACTCACGGGTTGCACAGAGCGTATGAGGTGGTCTAAGTTTTGACCTGCCGACCATTTGCCATTGGGCGTAGCTTCAAAATCGGCATTGGGTATTTCTTGCACGGCGGCTACAAATTCGGTGGCATTATTTTTCAGGGCAGCCCGCAAATCGGCTTGGGTATGGATAGGCATGAGACAGAATAGTTGAGGACGAATGGTTTAGTACCAACAGCGACGCTGCTTAGGCTGACCCGTTTTTGCTCCTACCAATGGATAGTCATAACAAAGGTATGCCCAAAAACAGCAAGCCGCAAAAATACGGTATTTCGGGCAAATTAGGGCATTATTGCCACTCTTATTGATAGATAGTGCTTTTTTGCTCAACAAATTAGCAAGTAATTAGGCAAAAAGTATGTTGCGGGAACTTTAATACGCTAAAAAACGTTATCTTTGCGCTTTATAGGCATAGTGGTTGCTCATACCAATTTTAAGCCTTATAAAAATATATCAAAACAGAAATAATATAAATAAATTTTCACAAAAAACATCTATCAAAAACAATCATGAGTTTAGAACAACGCATTAACGAAGAAATCAAGAATGCTATGCGTGCCAAAGCCGAAGCCCAATTGCGCGGCTTACGAGCTATCAAATCGGCTATTTTATTAGCCAAAACCGCCGAGGGTGCCACTGACCCCCTCACCGAAGAGCAAGAAACTAAACTGCTGACCAAATTGGTGAAACAACGTCGCGATTCACTCGAAGTATACCAAAGCCAAAACCGCCCCGACTTAGCCCAACGCGAAGAGGAAGAAATAGCCGTCATCCAAACATTCCTACCACAACCCCTCACTGCCGACGAACTGCGTGCCGAGCTACAACGCATCATAGCCGAGACAGGTGCTACATCAGGCAAGGATATGGGCAAAGTTATAGGAGCAGCCAACAAAGCACTAAGCGGAAAAGCAGAAGGTAAAGCCATTGCTACAATGGTCAAGGAATTGTTGGGATAGCCCCAAAACCTGCTGCATTACCTTTTATTTACCTATTTTCCCACCCAATACCATTCATTTATGAATCCCATTGATATTGCTTTTGCCGCTGTCATGGCGTATGGCATGTATAAAGGCGCAACACAAGGCTTTTTTGGCGGTGTGATTAATTTTATTAAAGTTGCGATAGGCATCTATATAGCTCTGCGCTTTGGCTCGGCATTGTCGGCTATTTTGCAAAAGGTACTCCATATTAGCCCGCTTTATACGCCTATCTTGTCCTTTATTGTCATGCTGATAGGTGTTATGGGCATATTTTTTATCATAAGCTCGGCATTAGACGTATTTGTAAGGGCTGCCCAGTTGGGGTCGCTCAATCGGAGTTTGGGCATCCTTTTATGGGCATTTTTGCTCACGCTCGGATTTAGCACGCTCTTGTCCCTAGGCGATAAAGGCAAACTTATCCCCGCCGACATGAAAGCCAGTTCGAAGGTATTTCCCTACGTCGAACCCCTTGCCACGATAGTCTATTGCAAGTTGGGCTACCTTACACCTGCTATTGACGAACTCGGTGCCGCAGTCGGCGACTTAGCAGAGGACATGAAACGCGCCGCTATGGGCGAGTGTGTGCAGTAATGATATACCAAACCCCCTATTCTTTTTCTACAACGGATATGAACCATGACAACCGCCCTTGATACTCCCACCACACCCCGACGAACCGTTGCTTTCTATACACTCGGCTGCAAACTCAACTACTCCGAAACCTCCGCTATGGGGCGACTGATGACAGATAACGGCTTCGACACCGTGCCATTTCACGACTGCCCCGACGTATATGTTATCAATACCTGCTCGGTAACGGACAATGCCGATAAAAAATGCCGGCAAATCGTCAAACAAGCCCTACGACATTCGCCCAATGCCTATATCGTGGTCGTGGGTTGTTATGCCCAACTCAAACCATACGAAATAGTTAATATAGAAGGCGTTGATGTTGTATTGGGGGCTGCCGAAAAATTTAACCTCACCCAACACCTCAACGAACTCTGCAAACAACCCAAAGGAAAGGTCGTGGCGGGCGATATTGCCCATGCCAATACGTTCATACACGCCCACTCGATAGGCGATCGCACCCGCTCGTTCCTAAAAGTGCAGGATGGCTGCGACTATAAATGCGCCTTTTGCACCATTCCCTTAGCGCGAGGCAGTAGCCGAAGCGACAGCATCGAATCCGTAGTAGCACAGGCAAACAGCATCGTAGAGTTGGGAGCAAAAGAAATTGTACTCACGGGCGTAAATACAGGCGACTACGGACGACAAATGCCCGACGGCACCGACCGCGAAGTGTCGTTTTTAGACCTACTAAGCACCTTAGACCGACAAATAGACCTGCCGCGCATCCGCATCTCGTCTATCGAACCCAATTTGCTCCACCCCAATATCATCGATTACGTAGCCCAATCGCGCCGCGTGATGCCCCATTTTCACATACCTTTGCAATCGGGTAGCAACAAAACTTTACAGCGAATGCGCCGCCGATACCGCCGCGAGCTATACGCCGAGCGCGTTGAACACATCAAACGCGCCATGCCGCACGCTTGTATCGGTGTCGATGTCATAGTAGGTTTGAGGCGAAACCCACGACGATTTTTTGGACACCTACCGCTTCCTAAACGACTTGCCCGTGTCCTATTTACACGTCTTTACTTATTCCGACAATTATATTAAAGTAGAAACCGAATACGACCCCTTGCTCGTCAATGAAATAGCCCCTGCATACTTGTCGCGCATCAACGAAAAAGGAATGGTTTGCGTATAAGCCCTAAGAACCCGAAAACCTTGAAATAGGTGCTTGGGCAAAAGCAAAAGTTGCCTTTTTGCTGCTAATCTGCCTTTGTTTCAGATGCCGCGAACGATACAAATTCAAACTCGTTTGCTACTCTTGCCGTCATTCATTACCATATAATTCTACTATTATGCCACATCGTAGTCATTATTATTCTTTCCTCCTCGCTTGTATTGGGCTATGGGTCAGCTATGCGCTACCTATATATGGACAAACATTGGCGGGCATTTATACAGGCGCATACGCGGGGCAATCCGTAAAATTGGTATTGAGCGGGCAAGATAATGCCTTAACTGGCGTATTGTCCGATGCACAAAGCACATTCGATATAGCCGCTTTTGGGCAGGGCAATTATTGGGCAGGCTCCGCCACCGAGCGACAAACCGCCGCCCAAGCCTTGATAGCAGGCGAACTGAAAGGCAACCAATTGGAAATAGCCCTCACTATGGATATTGCCAACGTCATTGAGGTAGTTTTGCAACGCAGTACAACCCCCTCTGCAAACAATTCGACCCCCGCCTACCAAGCACCAAGCACCAACAATATGCCCACAGCAAAAGGCGGTGTAGAACCTCAATTGATGGGCAGCTGGATAAAATCGGTTTCTAACAATTCGGGCTATGGCAGCGACATGGCCTATTTCCAAACCGATGTGCTGTTTCGCATCAATGCCGATGCTACGTTTGAGTACGGAGCTACGCGCTCGGTAGGAGGGGGCAGTAATTGGAGCTATGACGGCTCGGCTTGGTCTGCTCCTCAAATAACTGGGCTATTGCGCAGCGACGGCAAACATATCTATATCGTACAGGCAAACGGACAGACCGTGACCGCCGCTCAACAAGATATGGGCACCTATTTTATAGACGGCGACCGAATGGCAACCACCGCCAAAGATGGCACTAAGGACTATTGGCAGCGATGAAATAGCCACTATAACCATTTTTACCGAATAAAAATAAGGCATTTGCTGGATGAAATAATACGTATTACAATTTAATATAACTATTTTTTGCGAACTATGTGCCTCGGACGCGGAATATTGATACTGCAAGCCGAGCTAAACGCAAGAATTTGCACAATTTTGGGTAAATATTATGCCGTCTGCTAATTAAACCATAGCTTTGCGCCCGACTTGTGTTTTATGGCTGCCTACGGCAGCAATTTTACTTATCTATTAAAACATATTATTGTGAACAAAGACCGAGACCGCTACGACCGTCCGCGTTACAACAACGACCGCCCACGTGATGAAAGAGGCGGCGGCTACGACCGTCCGCGCTACAACAATGACCGCCCACGTGACGAAAGAGGCGGCGGCTACGACCGTCCGCGTGACGAGAGAGGGGGCTACGACCGTCCGCGCTACAACAACGACCGCCCACGTGACGAGAGAGGTGGCTACGACCGTCCGCGCTACAACAACGACCGTCCGCGCGACGAAAGAGGTGGCGGTTACGACCGTCCGCGCTACAACAACGACCGCCCACGCTACAACAGCGACCGCGAAGAACGCGAGGTGTATGGCGAAAAATTGCGAGCAGGCAAACGAACCTATTTTTTTGACATCCGCCCCACGCGAAACAACGATTTTTGCTTGACCGTCACCGAAAGTAAAAAACGCATGGACGACTCAACCGAGCGACACAAAATTTTTGTCTATAAAGAAGACGTAAACAAATTTTTGGCATCGCTGCAAAGTGCTATCGACTACCTAAAAACCGAATTGATGCCCGAATATGACTTCGACCAATTTAGCCACGAAGAAGAACACGAAGAACGTCTGATGCGCAGAAATCGTTATGCCGACGAAGAACAAAGCGATAACGAAACAACAGAAGAAGTAGCCGAGGATAGCGGCACAGGCGAAGAGTTTGTCAACGAACTCGCCGACGAACAAGACAATAGCAGCGACGACGAAAAAACCGAAGACAAGGACGGCGAACTCACTTGGGATTAGTACGCCGAATAGCTTACGCAAGCCCTCCCTTGTCGTGTTTCCTTGGTAGCCGAAATAGTGGTTACAGGATTTTTCCAAACACTAACATCGTCAGGAATATATACCAATAGTCACAAGAAAATAGCTTGACAGATACGCCTTGTATCCGTCAAGCTATGCTTTTATTAACCGATACTGATGAAGAAACGTAAAAACACCCTAAGCTCGTATGTTTGCTAAAAGCCCTTTTTTGACTGCTCATTGGCGCAATCTTATCAATATTACCTACGCCGTCGACCCCGAATGGCTATTGCCCTACGTGCCACAAGGGGTCGAATTAGATATCCAAAATGGATATGCCTTTGTGAGCTTTGTCGCTTTCGATTTTGCCAACACGCGCTTAAAAGGATGGCGCATACCTTTTCACGAGCAATTCCCCGAAATCAATTTGCGGTATTATGTGAAGTATGAAACACAAAATTCTTTGAGCTACAAACCTAATGCCTCTGAACAACTGGCATTCGATACCCCCGCTAACGTGCAGCGCGGGGTCTGTTTTATCCGCGAATATGTACCCAAGCCCTGCATAGCATTGGTAGCCAACCGTTTTTATAACGAACCCTACCGCGCAATAACTATGCACACCGAAACAGTAGGGATAGCACCCGATGCGCAACAAGTACGCCACCGATTTAAGGTAGGTAAAACGTGGCATACCGTAGCCGTTGAAGCCGAGACTACCGCCCTCGCACCATCTGCCAATAGCATACAGCATTATTTTAAAGAGCATGAACTCGGATTTGGGACAGATAAGCGCGGCAATACGCTTTACTACCGAGTGCATCACCCTGTTTGGGCAGTTTATCCCATACGCCGCTACGCCTTGCAAGCCGACTTCGGAGCTATTTATGGCAAGCAATGGGCAGCACTCAACGAACAGCAGCCCTTCAACGTATTATTGGCGCAGGGGTCTGAGGTGGCAGTATATCAACCTCAATCGCTGCACGACAACCCGCCTGCGTTTTGAGCTTATTTCTATTCATTCAGTTATGGCGGTTGAGCAAACAAGGCTACCGCTGCTCAAAATTACTCTCTCAGCGAACGTATGCAAAACCGCAATGCTATTATACGTATTTTTGCCGCCAATACCATATCGGGTTTGGCGCAGGGGCTTAGTATGTTGGCGGTACCTTGGTATTTTGCCGATACACTGCAAAACACCCCTCTGTTTGGGCGCATTTATGCCGTCACTACCTTAGTATCGTTGTTTTGGGGCTTGTATGCGGGTACGCTCATCGACAAACATAACCGGAAACACTTGTTTTTGTACGAAGCGGCTTTCGGAGCAATATTCGTTTTATCGGCTGCTGCCTTTGGCTTTGCTACGGGACAGGTGCCTTTGGTTTTGATTGCAGCGGTATTTTGCGGCACCCTATTTATTTACAACGTCCATTACCCTGCGCTTCATGCGTTTATGCAAGAAATTACCGAACCACACGACTATGCCCGCATTACGTCTTACCTCGAAGTACAAGGGCAGGTGACTACGGGCTTGGCGGCGGCTTTGGGGGCTTGGCTCTTGGCAGATTTGTCGCCCGATAGCGTATGGGCATTGTGGCGACCCCTTGGCAGAGCTTGGACAATACAGGAAGTATTTTTGTTCGATGGCATTACATATATATTATCATTTGCGCTTATCCTGCCCTTGCGCTATACCGCTATTGCCCCGCGTTATGCCGAATCTATCAGCCTTCGCGAGCGGTTTGCCATAGGCATCGACTTTTTGCGCCGCCACCCGCTTGTCAATTTATTTGGCAATGCCTCGTACTTTATTTTTGTCGTTACGATGACCATCAATTTTACCATGCTGCCCGAATTTGCACGCAATCACCTCAAAGGCGGTGCAGAGGTATACGCCATCGGTGATTTGTGCTGGTCGCTTGGGTCGGCTGTGGCGGGCATGATTATAGGTCGTATATTTGGAAATAATACGGTGTTGGGCAATATCATCTGTACGGCATTGGCTATGTTTGTATTAATCGTATTGTCGTTTGGGCCCGATATTTGGCTTTTTTACCTTTTGCTGTTTCTATTTGGCTGGGCAAATGCAGGCGCGAGGGTTTTGCGCGTGTCTTATTTATTTCACCACATACCCAATCAGGTCATTGGGCGCACATCGAGCATTTTTATGGTCATCAATGTCGTGCTGCGCTTGGCTTTTTGTATCTGTCTGTTCGTTGCCTTTTTTTGTACTACATATAGGCTATGCTTTCTTGTTGTTGGCGGCGGGCTGTGCGGTGGCGTTCTATTTTTTGGTGGCTAATTATAGGCGATTTTGAGCCAATACCATATACATGCCTTGGGGCAGACCATCGGCACCGGCTTGCCCTGCATTTGCCTTGTGCTTTTACTATTCGCCCAATAAGGTCAAAAATGGCTATGTCTTTAGAGGTATTATTGCCCTGCCGCCCCGCCGAGGTTGGGTTTGGGGGGAAGCAGGGCATATTTGCTTTTTCCAGCGATAGTTGAGCTAGGTCAAATCGTGCAAAGCGAGGTGCTTGTGGCTGCTTGAGTTTGGTGCAAGAGCAACAAGCCATTAAAGCACTCGGAATCTGATTGCCCATTTCTACAGCCCACGATACGCATCGCGGGCTATAATTTTGCGAGTCTATGCACCGCTCCTCCACCACCTCAAAACCATAAAAACCGCTACTTTCTATAATAACGTCACCCGACCTCAAAGAATCCAAGGGTCCATCTACGGTGGAGTTAAAGCGTCCTTTATGTACTTCGTCCAAATATACCAATTCGTCTACAAATAATTCTAGGTGATTGTCGCCCTCTATCATGCTGCAAATATAATAGTCCATAGGGCATTTGCCCTCAATGTCGTGGAGTCGGCTTCGGCATTATATTCCTCCGTTAGCCCCGCGCCCAAATATTCTTGGTACATGTCTGTAAATATCAGTATATATCTACCTGGCTCTTTCAAAATCAATCGGCTCTCGAATCGGTATTGGTCGTTTTCGTAAATGGTATAAGCCCTATAGTTATCGCAAAAATCGCTCGAATAATGATAGACATGGTGATAGGACGAATCGACATACAAATCGTTGACAGTATAGCCCGAATCCCAATTCAAGCCGTCATAAAATCGGTACAAACCGGTCATGGGTTTAAACGGAAAATTTCTGATTTTAAAGGTCTGTTTTGTATTGCGGTCGTATATTGAGTCGGAAAAAATGGTATTGATGTATATAGTATCGCCCACCGAATATTTTAACTTGTGGGGCGTAATGGTAATGGGCACTTTGAGATAATGCCTGACCATAAGGCAGTTCATAAGGGCAATTTTTTAATTCTTCGTAAGAGTCAGTGCAAGCTCCACAAAACAATAGCATTAAAATAAGTACGTATTTCATAAGAAAAGGGTGTTTTTTTAGATGGCGTGGGAACCGTGTTCACACCAAGGGTAAGGCAGGTTCGGGCTTCACCGCTAAGGGGCTACCAATTTTCGCAACTCTGCCAATACTTCGGGGCTATCCCAAGCCCGTGCGCCCGTATGCCGATAGACTACCGCCCGTCGCGGGAGATGATATAAGTTTGAGGAACTTCAAAAATTTGCTAATTGTCGGCTTTTCCCAAGTGCCATAGCTCAACGCCTTCGATAGGATATTGTTGGGCAAATTGTTGTAACAAGGGTAAATCTTCGTCTGAAATAGAGACGAAAGCCCAACCTTCGGGCGCAAGCAATTGTTGGGCGCGTGCCAAGTGAGGTTTTTCGGCTCTGCACGGTCCGCACCACGTAGCCCAAAAATTCACTAATATAGGTTTGCCCGTATATGTTTGCCAATTGATAGGGTTGCCCTGCAAATCGCTTAGTGGCAACTGTGCCAATTCGATGCGCCGTGCATTGAACACGCCTTGGCTGCGCAATAATACCACGGCTTTGGCTATCAAAAAGGCTAATACCAAAGCCCCGCTTAGTTTAAAAATGGTTTTCATGGTGCAAAAATAGGTTTTATTCGCCAAGATAGCGATAATTATTGGACAATAAGCCGCAAGATGTGCTAAAACACGCTACTTTTGTGCGCATGATTCGTATTGTCAAAATGCACTTTCGCCCCGATGCCGTAGCTGATTTTTTAATCTTGTTCGAGGCAAAAAAACACCGCATCGCCGCTTTCGAGGGTTGCCAACACGTAGCTTTATGGCGCGACAAGCATTGCCCCGACCTATTTTTTACCCATAGCCGCTGGCAATCGCCCGAACATTTGGAGGCATATCGCCAATCGGCGTTTTTTCGCGAAACGTGGGCAACGACCAAAACATTTTTTGCCCAAGCCCCCGAAGCATGGTCAGTCGAAGAAATGACCGATAACCCCACATCCTTATGACTGCTGAACTCATCACCATCGAAAACATCATTCGGGCAGGCTATCGCCTGAATGGTATCGTAGTCGAAACCCCCTTGCAACACAACGCCAATTTGTCGGAGCGATACGGAGCAAATATATTCCTCAAGCGCGAAGACTTGCAGGTCGTTCGGTCCTACAAAATTCGAGGTGCTTATAATTGTAGGTTCAACCTAAATGCCGAACAGGTGGCGCGTGGGGTTGTATGCGCCAGCGCGGGCAACCATGCGCAGGGCTTTGCCTATTCATGCAATTTATTGAACATACGCGGCAGGGTGTATATGCCCGCTACAACGCCAAACCAGAAAATAAAACAGGTCGAGCGTTTGGGCAAACAGCAAATAGAAGTAGTGTTGCGCGGCGATACCTACGACCAAGCCTATTCCGAAGCCGTCAGCTATTGCCAAAAAGAGCAAAAAACCTTTATCCACCCCTTTGACGACGAGCGCGTTGTGGAAGGGCAGGGCACGGTAGGCATGGAAATTTTGAACAATTTTAAAGGCGATATAGATTATTTGTTTGTACCCATCGGCGGCGGCGGGCTTAGTGCGGGCGTGGGCACTTATTTTGCCCATTTTAGCCCAAAAACACAATTGATAGGCGTAGAGCCACAAGGCGCACCCGCTATGCTCCGCGCCTTTGAACAAGGCAAGGTAGTAACCCTGCCCGATATCGACAAATTTGTAGATGGGGCTGCCGTGCAAACAGTCGGCAAACTGAACTATGAAATATGCCGCCAAGTGATGCGCGAAATTATCCTAATACCCGAAGGAAAAATCTGTACGTTTATCCTACAATTGTACAACGAAGAAGCCATCGTCGTCGAGCAAGCAGGAGCTTTGTCCATAGCCGCCTTAGACCTATATGCCGAGCAAATACGCGGCAAAACGTGGTCTGTATCGTTAGCGGCGGCAATAACGATATAGAACGAATGCCCGAAATAAAGGAACGTTCCTTGATTTATGAGGGATTAAAGCACTATTTCATCATACAATTTCCGCAACGCGCCGCGTTTTTCGCGAATTTCTGTCCGATGTACTTCGACTCAACGACAATATCACCGACTTTGAATATACCAAAAACCAACCGCGCCACGTAATTCGCTTGTGGGTATAGAGCTGAAATACCGCGAAGATTACGACCCACTCATTTTGCGTATGAACGAAAAAAGGACTACTCTATACCGTACTGAACGACAAACCAAGTTTATTTGGCTTTTTGGTATAGCAACCTACATATAGTGGTTTGATTTTTAAATTTCGGTAACAAATTTTGCTAAATGCCGCTTTGTTGCAAGACGCGAGCAAGATGTTCCCGTTAATTTTTTATTCAAAATTGAAACCACTAATAGAAAGACCGTTTTCTAAGCCCCGTAGGGGCGACATGCTAATGGAAAATACCCCGTAGGGGTGATATCCTAATGGTCTGTGTTATAAATTGGAGCAAGGGCGCAAGCAAGATATTCCCGTTAACTTTCTACTCAAAATTAAAAAACCAAACCAGCATATTCGGTTAGAAATGGCGATTCTTGTGGGCTACTCCTACAAGGCTAAATAGTTACGTTTTATATACTTAACTTACACGAGTTTCATGCCTACGACATTCTCAGGCTTGTGTCTGTTAGATCTTACCGATGTAATATGTTTACGTCACTTTAAAAACAAAATACATTAAATGTTTTTTATAAATTATCGTAAATTATTGATAATTAGTAAATTATATCTTGCATAAATTCCCCCTATTTGAGAGGGGCAGTAAATTCCCCTTCTTTGAGGGGGTTAGGGGGAGTTTTTGAACTAATATCTCAATTATCTAATATTATTTCCTAAGTCCTAACGCTTGGAAGTGAATACACAGCAGACAAAAGTTGGACTCAAAATTAAAAAACCAAACCAATAGTATTGACGCTTATTTATCGCTATCTTTCAAAACCCTTGGCTTGACTTTATTCAGACCTTTCAGCATTTTAACCACTGTTGCCGAGTCTTGGGCAGGCAATTTGGGCGTTGACGTATTAGGAGCAGCAGCAGCGGTAGGTGTCTGTCCGGGTGGGATAGGAGTTTTTGCACTGCGTTCTTTCACCAAATTTTCGATATAATTCAGGTGTGATTGCACGTCATCATATATCTTGCCTATGGTATAGGGGTCTGCCGAGTAATGTTTGAACGATGCCTCAAAGTCGACAGCAGACGCATTGTGCATACATAATACCTGCGAATAGTATTCGTCGAGTGTATTGGGCAATTGTCGGTCGCGCTGCGGGTATATTTGAATAATGGCTTGGGCGGTGTGCAAATCGGTCAATATGAGCATTACTTGCCGTTCGTCAAGGGGCGGTTTGCCCGATTTTTGGGACATATCCGATAGTTTGCCCTCGCAAGAAGCCAATAGGCGGAGCCAATACAGGGCAATTATCCATATTGATGCCCTATATGAGAAGGAAGCGAAAGGAGAAAGTGGGGTCATGCCGCAAATATAGGGTATAGCCGCCGATTTGCCAAAAAACAGCAAAAATACTGCACTTCGCCGCTTAAATCCTTAGCTTTGCGCACGCTAATATTATTCCCTATCTGTTCAAAATTTTTTCACCCATTAGTCACTTCTTAAAATCGTTATTTATGACCTCTACCTGTTCTATGAACAACCACCTCGTATTATGGGCATTGTGCCTATTGTGTTGGGGCAATACGTTGTTGATTGCCGAGCGCGACCCCTATCACATCACAACATATAATGACCAAATCAGACCCGATTTGGCAGTATCCCAACAAAAATTTAGACAACAAGCGTCTTGGAAAAACTTTATCCAACGCAACGGAGCATGGCATGTCGCGTTTGACGGCTATACCGCCCTGCCTATGCAAGCAGCAGGAACGCCTGTTGCCACCCTTGGCGATACCGACGAAGCGCGTGTGCGCCACTTCTTGACGCCGAATGGCAAGGCTACGCATTTCCCTTAGCCGATATGCAATATAGCCGCACGAATATCAGCCGCAAATACCACATTGTTGTCTTGGAACAATTTTATAAAGGCTTGCCCGTCCTAACCGCTACCATGCGAGTGCGCCTCAACCACCAAAACGACATCGTGAGCATAGCTGCAAATATCCACCCCCGCATTGACATAGCCACTACTGCGACGCTTGCCGCGCAGGAGGTAGGCACCTACGCAATGCAAGGCACGGAGGGCACATTGCAAGCCGAAACGCCCCACTTAGCCGTCATGCCCTTGCTCACCGAAGCTGGCTATGATTACAAGTTGGTCTATACAACACAGATACGCGGACAATTGGGCAACGGCAAAAAAGCCGATTATTTCACTTGTGTCGATGCGCACAACGGTGCGGTATATTACCGCCAAAATCGCGTCGTATATTGCAATTTTGAACAACATAACCACCTATCCGATGCCGCAATTAGCGTAGAAGCCGAAATTTCGGAAAACCCCGAAACACCTCTGACTATGCACTTTATACCCGATATGCGCATCAGAATTGGCACCATCGACTATTTTACCGACGAAAATGGCGTACTCGACTATCCGGGTACGGAGATAGTTAGCGGTACGGCTTATTTTGAGGGACCTCATTCGCAAATACGCATCAATACGGGCAACACTACGCCCTCTTATCCCGTGACGATAGACCCTGCCGCCGCCACTATGACCATCGATATACCAGCGGCGCAATTGTCCGTACCTTCGGGATTTTTGCACGTCAACCGCCAATATCGCCACCTCAAACAATGTGTACCCGAAGATATAGGCATGGAAGACCCTATGCGCACTTTTGTCGATATTACAGACGGAAGTTGCAATGCCTATTATGATGGCGATGTGAATTTTTTGCCGAAGCCGACGGTTGTGCTGCCACCGCCCAAGTAAGCGACGTAGTTTATCATGAATACGGGCATGGCATCAACTACTATTTTTATGAAGCCATGGCGGCTTTTTGACAACGGCTCGCTTGGCGAGGGGTATGCCGATGTATGGGGATTGAAATTGACGAATAACCCCATTCTCGGCCCCGGATTTTCGGGCACGGGTACTTGGGTGCGCCGCTACGATACCAATATAAAAGTATACCCACAAGACCTCACAGGCGAAGTACACGACAACGGCGAAATTATAGCAGGTGCTTGGTGGGATTTGGGGCAGGCAATAGGCATGGACGAGATGTTTGCCCTATTTATCGAATCGCAGTACGCCGTAGCTATGCGCCCCGACGGGCAAGAGGGCTTGTTATATAGCGATATTTTGTTCGATGCACTATTGGCAGACGACGATAATGACAATATTTTCGACGGTACGCCACATGGCGTTGCCATCATCGAAGCCTTTGCGCTGCATGGCATTACCTTATTGGTCGGTGCAGATATTGCCCATAACGAATTGCCCACCTACGCTGCCGATATACCTATCCCTATCAATACAAGCGTTAGCATCGATTTCGATTTTACGCCTTTCTTGGCGGGTTTAGAAGTGAGCTACCGAACATCTGACACCGAACCTTATCAAACTGTTACCGCTACTGATTTGGGCGACGGCGAATATACCGCCAACATACCGGCACAGCCCAAGGGCACTATTATCGATTATTATTGCCTTAGTCGATAACGTAGGCGGCAGAGTATATGCACCCTTTGGCATAAAAGACCCTGCGCCCAATATACCTTACCAATTGCTGATAGGCTATCAAACCATCGAGACGCAGGCATTTAGCACGGCTGCGGGTAGCACTGATTGGCAATATGCCGATGACGACGACGCTACGAGCGGCATGTGGGATATTGGCATACCACAGGGCAGCTATGTAGGTGGCGCGGCAATGGTGCAGACCGATACCGATAATACACCTACATCGGACAACCGTTGTGCTTTTACGGGCAACAGCAGCCTGTCCGATTCGCCGGGCGACAACGATGTAGATGCGGGAAAAATACGCTCATCTCAGAAAATTACAACCTCATTCAGCTAAACGAACCCGCATTCTCGTTCTACCGCTGGTACTCTAACGACCAAGTGCTAATCCGGGCAATGATAATTGGCGCGTGGATATATCTAACGACGGAGGCAACACCTGGGTTTCCATAGAGGATATCAACTTTGCCGACCATAGCTGGCGCATGGTGGCATTTAAGGTAAGCGATTATGTAACGCCCTCGTCCGAAACCCTGCTGCGCTTTATAGCATCGGATATACTTATTCCTGGTACTGAATTTGACGGCGGTAGTTTGGTCGAAGCTGCCGTAGATGATGTTGTATTATATCAGGTCGATAATTCGGTAGGTATCAATACACCCCAATCAAATGCCAACTTGCTGCGTAGCTACCCCAATCCCGCACAAGACCAATTGCATATAGCACCGCTAAAAGATGCTCGTCATGCTGCGCTTGCCCTTTACGACCTAAGTGGCAAAACAGTTTGGGCGCAAAGTGGCATCGACCTTAGCCAAGTGCGCTATACGCTGCCCGTCGGCAATTTGCCCAAAGGTTCATACTTGTTGGAATTGAACAGCGAAATAGGCATTTTCCGACAAATGGTAGTGGTGCAATAGCCATGCGCGATATATGTCGATGACATAAACCAATAAGGCAAAAGGTCATTGAATTTCAGACGAAATTCAATGACCTTTACCAATATAATAGTAGCGAGGACGGGAATTGAACCCGTGACCTTTGGGTTATGAATCCAACGCTCTAACCATCTGAGCTACCTCGCCAATTCGGGGGCAAAGGTAGGGCAAAAATGGCATACCGCCAAACTTTTTGGCGTTAATTCTGCGAGTTAAGCAATAAAATTATCGAAATTGTACGCCATTAGAATAATATACCCGCCTAATCCTATGATGGTGTGCGCCCTTGTGAAGATGGGTGTCTGCCAAGGAGTTGCTTAGTAACCGATGTTATGCAGGGGAGCAGCTTGTTATGGCAAGAAAAAAGTAAAATATTTCTATAAGATATTATGTTTGAAGCTAAAATTACACTACTGCTTTCGGGGGGCGATGGGTTGTAGATAGACGTTCAAAATATTATTTCTGTTCGTTCCAGTAGTAGCTGTCGGGATAAATTCTCTGCCCAAAAATTGCCGTTCCGACCCTGATAATCGTTGTTCCCTCCTCAACGGCGGTTTCCAAGTCGCCGCTCATTCCCATTGAAAGTTCATTTACTTCTATATTCGGAATATTTTCGGCAATGATTTTTTGTTGGATTTCTTTCAGCAACCTAAAACATTTTCGCACTTTCTCCGTGTCTGCACTGAACAGCCCAATGGTCATAAGCCCTTTGATTTTTATGCGATTGAGTTGCGATACTTGCTTGGAAAATGCCAAAACTTCGCTGGGGTCTAATCCAAATTTGCTTTCTTCATACGAAGTATTTACCTGAATAAAAGCCTCAATGCTTTTGTCGTCAGATTCAAGGCGTTGTTGTAATTTTTCTGCCAAATCTAAGCGGTCAAGGCTTTGAATACAGGAAACGCCGAACTTTAAAAGCTCTTTAACCTTATTCGTTTGCAGGTGTCCTATAAAATGTTTAGTATGTGGAGTGTCTTTTAAACATTCATATTTTTCTTTTATTTCTTGCACTTTATTTTCGCCGATGAGAGTAGTTCCCGTTTCCAGTGCAATTTTAATTTTCTCGGCAGAAACGGTTTTTGTAGCGAGAAGTAATTTTACCTCTTTCGGATTTCTACCAATTCGATGACAGGTATTTTCTATCCGCCGGCAAATGGTAGAAATATTTTCGATGATAATATCTTTTTCGTTCATAAATAATTTGTATAGCAATACAAAAGATTATTTTTAAGTATAATAATATTTTGCATCATTTTTAATACATAGTTTAAAATTGTAGATATTTAAATATAATAAATTGTATTTTGTTGGCAATGAATAATTTGTGAAATTATAAATAATTTATTGTAGTTATGTATAAAAAATGATTATCAAGCTCGTTATGTAGTGTAAATTGTTTAGTGCCATGAATAGATTTACATGCCCCTACAATAATTTATCCAAATACGCCTTGATGGTCTGGCGGTAGGTATCTTTGTGTACGTAAAATGCCATTCGGTCTAAGGACATATATCGGTAGCCGCCGTTGAGCTTGGGTTGGTCGTGGCTAATGGCGTGGTCGAAGCGTTGTGCGCGGTCGGGATATTGGATTTTTGCGCGGATATAAGCAGCTACTAATTGTGCTTGTTCGTACCTACCTTGCCAACCCAAACCCGTAGCTTCTACCATACCCAACATAAACAAATTGCGGTATTGAGGATTGAAAATGTGTAGAAATAACTGTGGGTAGGTGCCGCGCCAACAAAGGTATTTTGGGTCGATAAATGGATAGTTGAGTTGGTAGCCTGTGGCAGCCAATATGAGGTCATATTCGTCGTTGCTGCCGTCAGAAAACCATACGCGCTTGCCTTCGGTGCGGCTTATAGCGGGTTTGATGGCAATATCGCCGTGCCCCGCATGATAAATAACCAAAGAATTGACAACAGGGTGTAGCTCATATAGTTTATGGTCGGGCTTGGGAAATCCAACTCGCTGTGCGTCGCCAGCAAAGAGGCGCAATATCCATTCATCGATGCGTTGTTTGAGGGGGCGTGGCAATCGTACCAAGCCTCCCAGCGTGTCGGCGGGTTTGCCAAACACATATTTGGGGATAAAATGATAGCCTCGCCGCATACTGAGTGCTACGCTTTGTGCACGATAAACGGCATCGACCGCTATATCGCAGCCGCTATTGCCCGCCCCTACAACTAATACCCTCTTGTTGGCAAATAAATCGGCACTTTTATAGGCGGCTGAATGGACGATTTCGCCGCTAAAATTACCCTCAAATCGAGGCATAGAGGGCGTATGAAAGGTGCCCGAAGCAATAATTACACCCGCATAGCTACGAGTTTCGCCATTTTGTAGGGTTATTTGCCAAGTTTGCGCTTGTTCGTCGTTGGGCTGTACGCGCACTACACGGGTAAGGAACGAGAAATGAGAATATAGCCCGAAATGTTGGGCGAATTGACAGAAATACTTCCATACCTCGCGGTGAGACGGGTAGTCGGGCATAGAATCGGGCATCGGAAAGCAGCTATAACCAGTAGTAAACTTAGACGATATGAGGTGCGCCGATTCATACACCGTACTGTCGGGATTGTTGATGTCCCACAAGCCGCCTACGTCGGGTCCCGATTCGTAGCCGTCGAAAGGAATGTTATAGTCCAGAAAAATTTTAGCGGCTGCCAAACCACAAGGCCCTGCTCCGATAATAGCATATTTGGCTTCCGAATGGGTTAGGTTGGTCATAGAATACTTGGTATTAGTCGATGGTATGTTTTTGATTTTCGAGTACGTTGTCAAGACTCCAATCAATACTGTATTGGTAGGCTTCTTGTCGGTGGGGGCATTGCATAACGCTGCACAAGGGGCAAGATTGGGGCAAACAAGGGTCGGTATGTATAAACAGTTCGATGGGGTTGGGCAATTGCGTAGCAACGATATGCCGCAATAAATCTAATTCATCGTGGGCTTGTCGTACATTGAAATACTAAGGCACAGTAAGGTGGCAATCGATATGCAGGACATTGCCATATTTAATGACGCGCAAGTTGTGTATGTCTATCCAATTAGGGCGGCGGTGTTGCTGCATGAGGGCTATGAGGGTCTTGAGCAATTCGGTGTCGGCTTCGTCCATGATTCCGCCTATCGATTGGCGCAAGATGCCGTAGCCAGTAGCGGCAATCATAGCCCCGAAAATGATAGCTATGACATTATCTAATACCTGCCAATTGCTGATATAAATGAGCAACAAACCCAAAAGTATGCCCAACGTAGAGTAGGCATCTGACTGCAAATGTTTGCCGCTGGCACTTAGGGCGGGCGAATGGTGGCGCGTGCCGTATTGCCGACTAATAGCCCCTAAAAGCCAATTGACGGCGGCTGTAATGGCTATGATGATAGTGCCTATTTCTAAATCCGCTAAGGGCTGAGGATAGAGCAAGCCCCATACGGCTTTGGCTATCATGCTTGCGCCCGCTATTGCAATGAGCAGCCCTTCGATGCTCGCCGATATAAACTCAATCTTACCGTGTCCATAAGGATGATTAGCATCGCGAGGCGTAGCGGCTAACACCAAACTGTATAGACCCAAAAAGCCCGCTACGACATTGACGATACTCTCTAAGGCATCGGTCAAAATAGCATTGGAGTTAGTCAGGTGGTAAGCCCATAATTTTGCCCCTAATAAAACCAAGCCGACAAAGGCGACAACGATTTGTAGTCTCACTTTGGGCGTATGAATAATAGCAGTAGGCGGCGGAGAATGAGGCATCAAAAAATAGAGAAATTCAAATGTTTAGAGCGAAATGCTTAGGTAGGCAGTGCTTTCGTGCCTTGTGCTTTTGCAATTTATCAACTGTAGAACGGGATATCACCCCTACGGGGTTTTTGTTGCTATACCGTCTTTATTTCCTATTAGGATGTCGCCCCGAAGGGGCTTAAAAAACGGTCTTTCTATTTGTGGTTTCTAATTTTGAGTAGAAAAAGTAACGGGAGCATCTGGCTTGCGCCCTTGCTACAATTTAAAACACAGACCACTAATCATTAACCACTAACCACTAATCACTAACCACTAATCACTAATCACTAACCACTAATCACTAACCACTAATCACTAATCACTAACCACTAATCACTAACCACTAATCACTAACCACTAATCACTAATCATTAACCACTAACCACTAATCACTAATGGTTTGGTTTCTAATTTTGAGTAAAAAATTAACATGGGAGTCTTGCTCGCGCCCTTGCTACAAAGCAGCATTGACCAAAATTTGTTACCGAAATTTAAAACACAGACCATTAGGATATCACCCCTACGGGGTGCCGTCTTTATTTTCTTGTATAAATTCCCCCTCTTTGAGAGGCTTAGGGGGAGTTTTCGAACTAATATATCGATTATCTAACATTATTTCCTAAGTACTAACACTTGGAAATGGATACATGATAGGCAGAATTAATACTCAAAATTCAGACCACCATTAACACTCCTTTTTCAGCGTCTATACCTCCCAATCGCAAGCTATGAAAAAAAGCAGGCTATCCTACCAAACCAATAACTTGCCGCTTGCACTATGTCGGTCTGAATTTTGCACTTGATAGAGGTATGTGCCTTGTGGTAAGTCGGCTAAGGATAGCGATATTTGTTGTTTGCCTTGGGGTAGGTTGGGTATAGCTATTTGTCGCAGTTGCTGCCCTGCCATATTATAAAGATACAAAATACCGCTCATCGCTTCGGGCACTTGTAATAATAGGGTGGCTTGTCCGTCGGTGCAGGGATTAGGGCTTATTTGGGCAGTAAGTGTAGCGGAGATCTGCGTAGTGGGCGGTGAGGTGATGCTTACAGGGTCTTGGGGCGTATTGGCGGTAAATACGCCGTTGCCATGCGTAGCTACAGCTATCAATCCGTCCAATTGGCGTGTTTCGATGGCTTCTACCACCGTAGTGCCTACTGTAGTCAGGGCAACTTGTGTCCATTCGGTGTCTAATGTATCGATGAGCGAAGTATGGAACAATCCCACGCTGGTACCCACAAAGTAAGCGGTACTATCTGCGCCCAAGGGCAATATAGATATGGCGCGAACCGAAGGACCGTTGCCCGTGCCTTGGGTAAATTGCTCCAAATTGCCCGCTGCTTTGACCCAAGTTTCGCCGCCATTGACCGAATAAAACAAGCTATAAACGCCATAGTTAGAAAATACGACAAATACCTTATTGCCGTCGCGGGGGTCGCTTTCGACACACGACACATAACCCGCGCTTGGGAAGCCCGAGGTAGGTGTAATATCTATCATTGGCGAATTGGGGTCTAAGCCGTTCTCGATGCGATAAACGCGCTTGGCACTGGTGCCCAAATAAAGGCGATGTTGGGGTAGGGTAGTGGCTTCTATGGCAGATATAAACTCAGTCGTATCGGCTATGGTGCTATTGTTTTTGAACCAATTTGTCGTTTTCTTTTCGTAGTTGTTGGCAATAGGTATGGCAGACACATCGGTATTGACCCATAAATTATACCCTTCCGACAAGTAAATAATATCGTTATTGGTAGGGTCGGCGGCAAAAGGATTGATAAATTGATAGCGGTCGGCATTAGCTTCTTCGGGGTCTATGCGCTCGAAAGCACTCATTTGTCCGTTGTCGTCCACTTGTACTTTGACGATAGCACCGCCATTGATAGACATGAGCATATAATCGCGCCCCGACGGCACAGCGCAGTACGAGCCATCGTAGTTAAAGGGCATTGTCCAAGCCTGCGTGGGATTAGATGTATTGACATAGCGCGTGCCGTTGTCTTGCAAACCGCCTATGATGAGGTTGTCTGATACGGCGTGGTCGATAGCTATCGTATAATATTGTGTCGTGACGTAGCCATTATTGAGGCTTGTCCATTGGGGCGAAGTTGCCATGCAATTGTCGGTGCGGTACAAGCCGCCGTCGTTGCCCGAAAAAAGTATATTGGGGTTAGCGGAATCAAAAAATAAGACGTGTTGGTCGGGGTGTTGTACGGGATAGAGTGTAAACAAAGGCAATTCGGTATCTTCATCGTATCCGCCCATAAAAGTGGTATTGTCGGAGCTGGTAAAACCATCGGTAGAGCGATAAATATTGGTACCGCCTATAAAAACCACATTAGGTTCATCGGGTTTTACTACTACTACGAGGTCGTAACCGCCTTGTGCGATAAAGTCGTCGAAAGCATAGGGACCGATGGGTAGGTTGGCAGATAAATCTGTCCAAGTGCCGCCTGCACCTGCGCCATCGCCGCTCACGTAATTATACCGCCAAAAGCTATTCTCTTCGGGTTCGTTCCTGAAATCGTAGGTTGTTTTGCCCGAACCTACGGTATTGGACATTAAAAAATAAACCTCATTTTCGTTGCTGGGGTTAATGCCAATGGCGGTGCGGTCGTAGTTAGCGGGAAAATTGGCGGGTTTTATCTGAGTCCAAGTCATGCCGTCTTCCGAACGCCATACGCCAGCATTGGTGCCGTCGCTGCTGATAGTGGCATAAACTACGCCCGTACTCGTCACGGCTACATTGGTAAAATAGGCGTTGCCACGGATCAGTTCTGTGGAGAAAGTCTCGCCGCCGTTGGCACTGCGAAATATCCTTCCATAACTGGCTACATATACTTCGGCTTGGTCGGCGGTATTGCTGTTGTCGGTTGCTACATTCCAGACCAATTGCCATTCGGTGCTGAACGAATTTGGGCTACCGTTGTCGGTCGTATTTAGTGGTTCCCAACTAAGCCCGTTGTCGGTCGATTTATACACGCCATCACCCAAATAAAACGACCCTGCGCCTGTGCCACTCGCCGAGTTGCCATAGGCTTCGCCCGTTCCATAATACCACGTATGGGTATATCCTGGGCGGCGGTCTTGCACCAAACAAGTAATGGCTTGGTTGTCGTCGAGGTCGCTCACTTTTGTCCAACTAAGCCCCGCGTCGGTCGAGCGAAACATGCCGCCCGATACGCCACCTGCCAACAAAATATTGGGATTAGCAATATCCATCGCAAAAGCGCGGGTTCTGCCGCCCATATTATAAGGTCCGCGGCTGACCCATTCGAGCGAATCTATGCCCGATAATGCCTCAGCACTTTTGGCGGCGTGCTTCTGGCGCAACTGACGCGCAAAATCGAGTTCGTGGCGGCGCATTGCTTCGGGTATGGATCCATCGGGAGCTACCAAACGGCGGTTTTCCCACGTGAATCGGGCAAAACGGTCTTCGCCTTTGCCCACCGACAATGATGCCTGCAAACCGCGATAGGCATCGTCAAACGATGAAGAGCGGTAGGCATATTGATAGGCAAAAAAGCCCAATGCGACTGCCGTAACAAAGGCAAGCAAACGATAAGAATGTAAAAACTGGGGCATGACAATGGCGTTTGGTTTAGAAAACGATGAGATTGAGTGTGGCTAATGGAGCAATGCAAATGCCCATTTAGACGGTATAAAATTTAAACCTCAACTATGATAGACATAGAAACAAAAGACAAAAACAACGGAGGATTATTGTCACTACTTTTTTATTGAGGCAAAGATACAAAATTACTAATCAAGGAATATGGTTGATGTTCAAAATTTATGAGGCTGGCAATGGGCAAATGGCATAAAAATTTCATACCTATGGCATTTTACCATTTTTATTTGCGGGATATTATCAATATAACATACTTACGCCATTAAAAAATAAAAAATTATATGAATATTATCACATTTCACGAAAACATTATCACATTTCACGAAAACATTATCACATTTCACGAAAACATTATCACATTTCACGAAAACATTATCACATTTCACGAAAACATTATCACATTTCACGAAAACATTATCACATTTCACGAAAACGTTATCACATTTTACGAAAATATTGCTACATTTCACGAAAACGTTGGCACATTTCACGAAAACATTGGAACATTTCACAAAAACGTTGGCACATTTCACAAAAACATTATCACATTTGACACTAAACATTAACCATTAATCATTAATCATTATCACATTTCACGAAAACATTATCACATTTCACGAAAACATTATCACATTTCACGAAAACATTAGCACATTTCACGAAAACATTAGCATATTTCACGAAAACATTATCACATTTCACGAAAACATTATCACATTTCACGAAAACATTAGCACATTTCACGAAAACATTATCACATTTCACAAAAACATTATCACATTTCACGAAAACATTAGCACATTTAACACTAAACATTAACCATTAATCATTAATCATTATCACATTTCACGAAAACATTATCACATTTCACGAAAACATTATCATATTTCACAAGAACATTGGCACATTTCATGAAAACATTAGCACATTTTACGAAAACATTAGCACATTTCACGAAAGCATTAGCACATTTAACACTAAACATTAACCATTAATCATTAATCATTATCACATTTCACAAAAACATTATCACATTTCACGAAAACATTAGCACATTTCACAAAAACATTATCACATTTCACGAAAACATTAGCACATTTCACGAAAACATTAGCACATTTCACGAAAACATTAGCATATTTCACGAAAACATTATCACATTTCACGAAAACATTGGTACATTTCACGAAAACATTGGCACATTTCACGAAAACATTGGCACATTTCACGAAAACATTGGCACATTTCACGAAAACATTGGCACATTTAACACTAAACATTAACCATTAATCATTAATCATTATCACATTTCACGAAAACATTAGCACATTTCACGAAAACATTGGTACATTTCACAAAAACATTATCACATTTCACGAAAACATTAGCATATTTCACAAAAACATTAGCATATTTCACAAAAACATTAGCATATTTCACAAAAACATTATCACATTTCACGAAAACATTAGCACATTTCACGAAAACATTAACACATTTCACGAAAACATTAACACATTTCACGAAAACATTACCACATTTCACGAAAACATTACCACATTTAACACTAAACATTAACCATTAATCATTAATCATTATCACATTTCACAAAAACATTATCACATTTCACGAAAACATTAGCACATTTCACGAAAACATTATCACATTTCACGAAAACATTATCACATTTAACACTAATCATTAACCATTAATAATTAACCATTAACCATTAATCATTAACATTCCCATTTGGCACCTTTCAGTTAGGTTTGCAAATTCATTTGATTTGTCCTAACGATTGAGTAACCCCAACGAAAAAAACAATTATGGCTTATAATACCAAGTATTACCTGTTTTACAATGTTATTCTTTGCTCAATATAACAGCACCTGCCAAAGCAGGCAAAGCCAAATTGAAACACCATAACAATAATGTAGCTGCCAAAATACTACCTTGCGGCACAAAAGCAGATAAAAAGTAAAGAGCAATATTGCCCTTGATACCCAATTCTAAAATAGCTACGGTAGGCAATAGCGTTTGGCATAAATAAGCTGCCAATACTCCCATAATGATTTGCGCAGGGGAAGCATGAGCGCCAAATGCCAATAACAATAACACATATTGCGCAACATAAACGCCATAACGCACTGCACACAACAGCCATACGCGGCGCAATTGAGCAGAGGTATATGTTTGGATAATATGGCGCAGCGACTGACGTAGTTTATCCCAAGCTATTTTCGTTTGGGTTTGCCAATAACGTTTATCTGTTAAACGATGCCAAAGTGGAGGCAAATTTATATCGGTAGTGGGGTCTGGCCTGTCGTGAATAGCTAAAATGTGGGAAGATATTGTATCCTGCGGGTAGAGCCATTGGGATACACGCCGCAAAACTGCCACCATGCGCTGCCGCCAACGCATCGACAAAAACAAACAAGCCATCAGTAAGAGCAATATAGCCGCCGCCGCGCTCATATAGGGCAAAATAGTTCCGCCGAATTGCTGCCAATAACAATAAAGGCTAAACCCTATCAACCCAAACAGCAAATTGACCGACAATTGTAGCATATTGCTCACCAACAAGGCAAGCAATCCCTCCCAACGTGCGTCCGCAGGCAAATCCCAGAGCCTACCGCCATATTCGCCAATGCGATTGGGTGTAAATAAGGCAAGGGCTACCCCGCGCAATACGCTATACAAAGCCGTACCTATGCTTTGTGGGACAAGATGACGCAATAGAGTTTGCCATTTTGCCGCCTCTAAACTCCAATTGACCGCTACCAATAGCCATGCCACAACGATATACACCCAAGCACGCAGGCTCAATCCCTGATGCAGCAAATTAGCCCAATCGTTAGACGCTGCTTTGAGTTGTGCGTAGATAGCCCACCACAATAACCCAAAAATAGCTACCTTTGCGGCGGTAGCCCCGCTTTTATTGCCTCGTTTTGGCATAACCTAATCTGGAATAATTATTTGAACGGCGGTGTGCTACTTGGTATTGATGCGTCCTATATACTTGATAAAGGCGAGCAATAGCCCAAATGGTACTTTTGTGAGAACTTAAAACCTATAATAATACATCATGCCCTCGCCGCCGCGCACTATCATCGGCATCGACCCAGGAACAAGTGTTTTGGGTTATGCCATTATCGATATAATCAGTGCTAATGCCATATACCTACAAAGCGTAGGCGTAGTACAACTGCAAAAGTACGACAATCACTACGTAAAACTCAAAAAGATTTTTGAGAAAGTAACTTTTTGTTAGAAACCTATCACCCGCACGAAATGGCTATAGAAGCGCCGTTTTATGGCGAAAACGTACAATCGATGCTCAAATTAGGGCGAGCGCAAGGCGTGGCAATTGCAGCAGCAGCCATGAAAAACCTACCAATAGCCGAATATTCGCCCCGAAAAATCAAACAATCGATTACGGGCAATGGCAATGCCTCCAAAGAACAAGTAGCCGCCATGCTCAAAAACATGCTGCGGCTCGACGCGCTACCTACCTATTTTGATGCCACCGACGCGCTTGGCGTAGCTGTATGCCACTACCTACAAAACCGACTTGGCAGCATAACGGATAATGACAATTCCGCCGCTACACGGCATAAAGATTGGAAATCTTTTTTGCAAAACAACCCTAACCGCCTTAAAAAGAAAAATTAGGAGCAGAAAAACGCGATGATTTAAGAATATGGGATAAAAATCGTACTATTGCACAATAATTATGTACTAAACTATCGTGCAATGATGACAAAACGCTATATCTTATTGAGTTGTATGCTCTGTTCGGCAACCCTATTTGCCCAAGTCGTACCCGAATCGCGCCGCGTTGATTGGTCGGCAGCAGGCATAGATATGCCATTTATTGCGCCCGAATACGCCGTATCTGTCTTAGATTACGGTGCCGTAGGCGACAATAGTAGCAATAATACGCCTGCTTTCCAAACTGCTATCAATGCAGCGAGTGCTGCGGGCGGCGGGCTTGTAAATATTCCTGCGGGCACCTATCTGCTACAAGGAGGTCTGAGTTTGCCTTCGGGCGTGACCTTGCGCGGTGCGGGTGCTACGCTCACCCAATTGCGTTTTGCCCTACCCAATTCGGGTTCTACCTGTATCAATGCTTCGGGAGCAGCCACCGGACCCTACCGCGCCGTTACAAGTGGCTATACGCAAGGGTCTTCGATGCTGTCTGTAGCCGATACAGCGGGATTGCGACCAGGGCATTTTGCCGAATTGGTGCAGGATAATAATAGCACTTGGGACACCGAACCCATCAGTTGGGCAAATGACTCGAAAGGGCAAATAGTGCGCATAACTGCCGTGTCGGGCAATACTATTTGGCTCCGCTATCCCTTGCGCACCAATTATGATGCTACGCATAACGTCCGAATACGCCCTATTGCACCCGTCAAAAACATATCGGTCGAATGTTTGCATATCGAGCGCACCTCTGATGCTACGGGCAGCGGCGGCGGCAACAATATTGCCTTTACCTACGCCGTCAATTGTCGCATATCGGGCGTGCGCAGCAACAAAAGCGTGGGGGCGCACTTTTTCTTGTTCCAAAGTAGCGATATAGAGGTGAAAGGTTGCTATTTGCACGATGCTTTTACCTATGACGGCACCAGCACACGAGGCTACGGCGTGGTTATCGGGGCACATGCGGGGCAATGCCTAATAGTCAATAATATTTTTCGCCACCTGCGCCATGCCATGATGGTCAAACAAGGTGCTAACGGCAATGTATTTGCCTACAATTATTCGGGAGATGGCTACCGCTCCGAATTTCCCAACGAGTTTGCCTCCGATATATCGCTACACGGACATTATGCCTATGCCAATTTATTTGAAGGCAACCACTCCGAATTATTTTGGGCAGACGATGCTTGGGGACCATCAGGCCCCTACAATACGATGTTTCGCAATCGCTTTACGCGACACGGCATTTATATGACATCATCGGGCACTAATAGCCAAAATTTTGTAGGCAACGAAGTGACGAGTAATGCTTTCCTGCAAGGCTTTTATACCCTTACGGGCAGCGACCACCTTGCGCATGGCAATAATATACGCGGCACTATCAATCCGTCTGGCACAGGCACGCTCGCCGATATATCGTATTTTTTCGAGTCAGCGCCCGATTTTTGGAATATTGCCGCCCCGTTTCCGCCCATTGGTATACCTAACGCCATCAATAGCCAAGCGATACCCGCCAAAGCCCGATACGACCAATCTAATTATACCCTTTGCGCATCTACTGCGCCGCCCTTGCGCCTACAACTAAGTGCCATGCTGCAAGGTGCGTATATGGGCAATGACACGATGACTAAAGACCTACGCAGCCAACAATTATTACCCGTGGCGCAACCTTTCGGCGCAGCACCTTTCAATTATAAAGGTGGTGAAATGCTCTACGACTTGCAAAACCTACCCGCCAATACGACCGATTGGGTCTTGATAGAACTGCGCAATGCTGCTAATGCGAGCCAAGTCATAGCTCGCCGCGCCGCTTTGCTGCTCAATAATGGCATGATTGTCGATATAGATGGCAATACCAACGGCATAGCCTTTGCCGACCTGCCCGCTGCTACCTATTATATAGCCTTGCGCACCCGCAACCACTTGCCTGTATTATCTACCACTCCCATAGCCCTACCCAATGCCACACCCTTCGACCTATCTGACCCCGCCAATGTCTTAGGCGATACCACCCAATTAGTACAGCACCCCACCGAAACGCGCTACCTCATTCCCGTAGGCGATGCCAATGCGAATGCCTTAATGACCTATACCGACCTACATTCTTTGATGCAATTGCCCGCCACGCAACCTACTTATCACCCCGCCGACTGCAATATGGACGGCTATATCAATGCCACCGACCACGAATGGCTCATCAATAATTTAGGTAGAATAGGGCTTGCAGAGTTGCGGTGATGAAGGCGAGAATACAGGTCTAATTCAATTTGTAACCCAGAGAGATTTAGCTCCAACCCATCATGGCTTCTACGGTATTGCGGTCGGGGGCTTTTTGCAGGGCGATATCGCGTTTGTTTGATAAGCGTTGCAATAGGTGTTGTAGAACGGGTTGTAAGTGCGGGCGGCTTTGTTCGTCTGTATAATGGCATACCACAGCTATTTGGTATAACGCGGTTAGCTGCTCAAATAGGTCTTGGGCGGTGTTTTCGGTAATATCGCTGCTATATGTGCCGCTACTTAGTTGCCGCCACAGGCGCACTAAGGGCTGTAAATGCTCGTCGTTTAGATATTGCAAGCCGTTCCGTGCCAGCGTATCGCTAATATATTCGCCCATTATTTGTAATCCATCTGATTTGAGCGAGGCGCGTAACATGTCTAATACCATTATATTGCTCGTTCCCTCCCAAATGGGCAACACCATTACGTCTCGCATCAGTTTGGGCAATATGCCGTCTTCGATATAGCCCATGCCGCCCATCAGTTCCATGCTTTCGCGCACGAGATAAACGGCATTTTGAGCGGTTTGTCGTTTGAGCATGGGCGTTAGCAGGCGCAACAATTGTTTGGCTTTGATATTGCCTTGTTCGGCAGCATCTAAGGTGCGAATGGCATGAAAAGTGAGGTAAAAATCGGCGGTATAAGTAGCACACAAATCGGATAGACGGCGGCGCACTAAGGCGTGGTTCAGGGCATTAGTGCCAAAGGTAGTGCGGAATTGCAAATAATGATATGCTTCGGCAAGTGCTCTGCGTGCTGCTGCTATTGCCGCTACTGAATTATATACCCGTGATAGGTTAATCATTTCCGCCATGATTTTGAAGCCTTCGCCCTCTTTGCCCAATATTTTGCCCCAAGTATTCGTAAATACACATTCGGCACTTGCCATAGAGCGCACGCCTAATTTATCTTTCAAGCGTATCACTTCTATTGGGTTTGGGCTGCCGTCGGGTCGGGTGCGCTCTATCAAAAAAGATGGACAATCCTGCTGTGCCGCTCACATCGGGTCGCGTGCGAGCTAAGGCTACGATGAGCGGCGCGTCGGCATTGCTACAAAACCACTTTTCGCCGTTCAGCGCGTAGTAATCGTCATACAGGTGCGTGGCTTGCACCTCATTAGCCCCTACATCAGAACCGCCGCTTTTTTCGGTCAGAAACATAGCACCCGTATAAAATTGAGTGGGATCATTCGTATAGATATGGGGCAAAAGGCGGTCGCGGTCGCTCTGCCAAGCATGGCGGTCTATGAGTTGTGCCATGCCGTCGGTCATGCACAAGGGGCAATAGATGCCCGATTCGGCAGCGGCATACAAGAAGCCCGCAGAAGCTTTAGTAAATGCCGTTCGTCTCCGAAACGTTGGCGCAGCGAGGGTTCCCATTTGACGCGCATCATGCCCGACGCAACGGCTATGCGCATCAACTCATCGTAGGCGGGGTGAAAAACGATGCGGTTGATGGTATCGCCGTAGTGATTGCGCTTTTGCAGGGTAGGGCTATGGCGGTCGGCGGTCATGGACAGTTCGGTCATCTGCTTGGCGGCGAGCGCACCTAATTGGTCTAAGTGGTCATACATATAGACATAAGCATCGGGCGAAGCCTCGCGGCGCAGGAAGTGGCGCAATAATAGGTCGGACTGAAAAAGATTGGCAATCGGGCTAAATTCGGGCGATAATAGCGGCATGACAAAAATAGAGGCAATTTGTGAAACGAATAAAAGACAATAGCCTCTCTGCCGTAAAAGACAGAGAGGCTACCGAATGCTTTGCGCCCCCTCCTGGGCTCGAACCAGGGACCTGCGGATTAACAGTCCGTCGCTCTAACCGACTGAGCTAAGGAGGCGTTTTTTGCGTTGCAAAGGTAGGACTACTTTTTGGTTTACGCAATAGTTGAGGCTTATTTTTTTTGATTTTTCTCGTAATTTTCCAAAAATACCTTTTCGTTTTAGGGTAGATGGTATGCTTGGGTCACTTTTATCACCTGGCAGTGGGTGTCTGCTCATAAAAAAAACCGTCTTTTACGTATAGTATTGCGTAAAAGACGGTTTTAAATGAATGTTGAGACCCATAAGTCGGGGCGGCGTGATTCGAACACGCGACCCCCTGCTCCCAAAGCAGGTACGCTAACCGGACTGCGCTACGCCCCGAATATTTTGGGTTTCATCAAACTTTGACAAGAAACCCGCATGAGAGTGCATCTTTGCCTAACATGCGGGTTGTCAAAGACTGGCGGTGAGGGCGGGATTCGAACCCGCGGTACCGTTTCCAGTACGGCAGTTTAGCAAACTGCTGGTTTCAGCCGCTCACCCACCTCACCAACGCGGGTGCAAAGATAAGGCAACTATTTTGTTTTTGCAAGGTTTAGGCAAAAATAATTCGGTTTTTTTTTGCTGCCTATCAAAACCTATATTTAGGCACAGATGGGAAAGGTGGCAAGTTGTGGCATTGGTCTATTGCTTTGGCAATGATAATAGCTTGTGCCGAATATGGGCGGGTATGTATAGTGCCCCCAAGCCCGCTCTAAGTGGCGGTTTTGTCTTTTTTGTTGCTTGTTGGGTGTAATATCTGGGCTTTGCAGCGTATTTTTGCGTTATGTTGAGTCAGTTGAGTTTTGCACAACCCTACTTTTTGCTACTTTTTGCCTTGTTGCCCTTAGTAGCGTGGCATCTTTATAGGCAGCGGCACCGGCATACGCCTGTTTTCATGCTGTCCGATGCGTCTTTTTTGCGACAGCCCTCTTACCGCGCTACGTGGCGCACCCGCTTTGCATCTTATTTATGGCTATTGCCCTTAGCGGCGGCGGCTTTGCTTATTGTGGCATTAGCACGACCGCAAAACCGATATGCCGAAGAAAAAATAAATGCCGACGGCATCGACATCATCATTGCGATGGACGTTTCGGGAAGTATGCTCGCCCGCGATTTTGAGCCTGACCGCTTAGGGGCAGCCAAGACCCTTGCTCGCGAATTTGTCGAAAATCGCCCTTACGACCGAATTGGCTTAGTCGTTTTTGCGGGTGAAAGTTTTACGCAATGCCCCGCCACTACCGACCACAAAGTAGTGACTACCTTGCTCGACCATATCCGAAGCGGTATGCTTGCCGACGGCACAGCCATAGGTATGGGCTTGGCTACGGCAGTGACGCGCCTACAAAATAGCCCCGCCAAAAGCAAGGTCATCATCTTATTGACCGATGGCGTAAATAATGCAGGTTTTTTTGACCCACTCACCGCCGCCGAAACCGCCCGACAATATGGCATCAAAACCTATACCGTTGGTGTCGGTACAGAAGGGCAAGCCCCTTATCCTGTGCAGGGTTTGTTTGGGACTACTTATCAAGCAATGGAGGTCAAAATTGATGAGGCATTGCTGCGCCAAATTGCCGATATTACGGGCGGCAAATATTATCGTGCGACCAATAACGAGCGATTGCGCCAAGTATATGCCGAAATTGACCAATTAGAAAAAAGCAAAATCGAGGTGACAACTGTTAGCCGCTATGCCGAGCGGTTTTATGCTTGGGCAATTGCTGCTGCCGCCTTACTGCTACTGTATGCCACTTTGCGGTTTTGGTGGTTGCGCGTGGTATGGTAGACTGGAATAGGAGAAGGGGCTAATAATTTTCTGCTAAAATGAAGAACTGAGCAACATGAATTAGTCGTCTATTTTGGTGGGGCGGTCTATTTCTGACTTGTTGTTTTTTCGGAAGTAAGGGTCGCTCTCTCTACCGCGATTGCCGAAATAATCCAATTCTTCGGTGCGTTGGTTGTTCTCAGCGTCGTTGTTGTTAGCTTGGCGAGCGCGGTTAAACACCCACCGTTTCCAATTAGGTTCGTAGGGTTCGTTGCGTGCGTCGGAGTGAATAAGCCGATAATCGCCGCTTTCGTTGGGCTGATAAAATACAAAACGCACATCTTTTTGTAAGGCATCTAATTGGTAATAATGCCATATTTGGTACGGAAACGCTACGGGGTCATTATTGATGGCTATTATGTCGTTTGGTTTGCCATAGCGTAGATAGACTCTGCCCAATTCGGTGGCAAAGCCTTCGCTTTGGGGCGTGCCGTATTCGTTATCCACCCATTTTAGGTCGGTTTGGTATTTATCGAAAGCATTTTTGGGGTTGGTGGGGTTTAGCTGTTCCCAGAATCGATACAAGTAGCGTTGCATATAGTTTAGGTCTTTGACTCGGAGCAAATTGGCAATAACGCGCTCTTCGGCGGGTGTTGCTAATAGTGGCAATACGCTTTGTAAATGATATTGTGCTTCGTCGAGAGTGAAAGCAGCTACAAAAGTATTTTGTATATCGGTATTCAAAAAATTGATGCTGCTTGGGGCAGCGTTTTCGGCGATAGCGTCGGGTTTGTCGGCTTCGGGATTTTTTTGGCTGCGCTGAAATAAGGTACGGCGCATAGAAAGCAATTCGTTATTGCGGTTGCGTAGTTCTACAACTGCCTCATAATTGCCTGAATAGAGGCGGCTGATATCGAAATCGGCAAATACGACATATACATTGGTAGCTTTCATTTTTTTATAGCCCTGCAAAGCCGCACTTGGTTCTACCGAGCCTTGTTGGGCAATATAGTATTTGACCAAATAATCGGTTTCGTTTGCTACTTTGTCGGTATTATAAATTTCGGCATATAGTGCGAGGCGGTCTAAGCCCGTAGGGAAATAATGCAATACATTGGGCACCAAATCGTAGCCATTGCGCGAATATTCGTTCTCGGTTTGGTTAGTTTGGTATTGTTCGACCAACAAAATATCGGATATGGCGGGGCGGTCAGTGGGCACTTGGGCAATGTGCAGGTCGCGTCGGAATGTAGTTTGGTTGCTCGTGTCGGTCAGGTCGCGGAAGTGCATTTCCCATACGTAATCGCCGTCGGGCAGCAGGGTGCGTTTTTGGTCGATGAGATTGAAGGCAAGGGGTAGCGTATCGGCAACGGGTAGGCTGTTCAGCACATAGCGGTCGGCTTTTACGATGGTATTGCCTTGTGCAAAAGTAGTCGTAATTTCGACCTTAGCTTGTTTTTTGCGTTTGCTGTCGGGTGCAAACCGCACTGTACTACTCGGTATCAGTATGTAATGCTCTACATACATGCCTTTGTTGGGCAGATAGAATAGCGACCAATTGATTTCGGCTTGTAAAGCCCATAGGCGCGGCACGGTGCAGGTGCTTAGGCAGATGAAAATTAGTAGTTGTTTCATACCATAATGGTTTAAGTGAGGCTACAAAGGTAAGGCATTTTGCGCAAAAAAATATCCACTTATCGCTCCTTATGCTTATAGTCAATGGTGTGCGGTATAGTAGCCGTATAAAAGCCATAAATTATTTTTGCATAATTAAGCACAAAAACATGACCCGCACGCTCGGTTATTTGTAAGCGGGATAAAAGTTTGTATGATAAATGTCGGACAACAATAAATTATCGTAAATCGCAAATAGATAGGGCGAGTTTTGTCATGAAAATGAAATATTGCGCTCTAATAAGCCTAATTTTCGGCATTTCGAACCGAGAACTGCTGTATCTGCGCCTTGTCGGATATAATAGACGTAATTTATTGTACTATCCCAAACCCTTGCCTTATGATTTCCTACTATCCTCACCGTTTTTGGGTGTGTTGTACTCTTTATTGTCTTACTTTGAACAATTTGTGGGCACAAATTGGCATATTGCCCCATATTTCCTTGTCGTCGCCTGCCGAGGAGCAACAACTCCGCGCGGGTGATTATGTCGAAATACATGCCGAGACCGCCACCTACGACCCCGCTTATTTGTTGATAAGCAACCAACAAAAAGGTTGGGTTAAGTTTAAATGGGGTTACGATTCTCGCAACCTTTGGGCATCGCCGCAAGATGTCGTGGCGGGCGGCAACCATACCTTAGAAATTGTACTGAAAGACATAGGAGGCAATGCGGATTGGTCAAAAATAAGACTGCACCCACAGGGCAACGCCAATCAGCCTCTGCCGCTTGCACCTTATATAGCAGGGGCGCAAGATATGGGCAATGGTTGGCGGAAAATAAGCCTACCACTCGCCGACTTTTATGCGGGTATTAATTTTGGTGCCTTATCGTATTTTGAGTTTCCGTATAGTGCTGATGCGGGCACATTCCAAATTGCAGTGCGCGACATCGCATTTACAGGGGGCAAGCAGCCTTTTGTTTGGTGGAACGAGCAAAAATGCGATAATCTATACGATGGCGGCACAGCGATGAGTGCCCAGCGCATAGCCCGCAAAACGTACCCCAAAGGAATAGCAAAGGTTGCTTTTCGTGCCAATGGGCAGTATTTAGGCATTGATTATACTTTTCCGTTTGGGTTGTTGTGGCTCAATCCCGCAGCAGGCACGCACCAAATCCAGGCTACTGCCTACCATACCAACGGCACACAGGTAGCGAGCAACGATTTATCCTTTCAAAAAGATACTCCAATTACTGCCAATAACGAGCATTTGCCTTTTCCGTTCCAATTATCTTCCTTGGTGCTGTATCGTTACTATGGCATCTTTGACGCTTTGCAACGCGCTACTTTTGCCTACTTGCCTTATCACGACAAGCAAAGCCGGTGGGAGCTACGCCCATCCAAGTGTTTGCCGCGCCTCCACCAACCCAATAATGATATGACCAGCCAAGAAACCCGCGAAACAGCGCGTTAGGCGATTCAATATAGTGTTCTAACAGAAAAGTTAATACAATTAATTAATTATTAATTTGATTTAATTACGCATCTGTTTTTGTTTTATTTTTGCTACCAACTTCATTATATCTATTTTCTAATTTTTCTCTTGCTTTATCTGTGGTAAAAGACCAATGTACTTTTTATAGCTTTTTTGTTTCGCTCATCTTGCCAAATTAAGGCTTCTTGCCGCAGCTTATATCTATGTTGGGTATTCGTCGGTCTAAGCATTGCCTTGAAAGTGCCGAGAACTCTATCTCTGCCATGTTTAGCCACGAAGCATGCTTAGGCGTATAATGAAATTCAAGGATGTTTTTTATTTTTCGGGCTTCATCAAAGGGCAGATTTTCATAAAAGCTCCGTAAGAATGGGTGCTAAAATTATCTTGAACGAGTTGTATTTTACTTGCATTCGGATAATGGGTATCTAAAAGCCACTTCATAAATTGGGCATAATCCGCTTTGGTTTTGCTTTCCGTTACCATCAAATAGCGTTGCCCTGTATCTATGTCATAGGCTAACAAGACATTACAAACGCCGTTTCTTATATACTCCTGATGTTCTTTTTTTTAGTGCTATTGGGTTTGGCAGGTATCGAGCAAGTACGTTACCTATCAGTTGGCAAGGTCGCTCGTCAAAGCAAATTCTAGGGATGCCACTGAATGGAGCAGCGTAAATGTCCAAAATATCTTCCATATTGGCTAAATATTCGCCATTATCATACCAATACACCATTGTCGTTTCTGCCCAAGGTTTGAGTTTACTTTTTTAAAACTAAACGAATAGATTCATCTGATAAACTATGCTCACAACCTAATTCAACTAATTTATCGTTAATAAGCGATAAAGTCCATTTGGACGAACCCGCAGGAGCATCACTACAAGCAATGCTCGTAATTTTGGCTTCTATGTGTTCGGTTATCTTGGGTGGTCGTCCGCTACGTGGGAGATCATCTAAGGCAGCAGAAAGTCCTTCTGAAAGATAACGACGTTTCAACGTGTAATAAGCATTTCGATTAAGACCAAACTTTGTTCCAATACAAGCGGATAAATTTCCGTCTGCCATTGATAGCAAAGCAAGGGCACGGGTAACTTTGCGACTTTTATGAGTGCCGCTTTTAGTAATACGAAGTAACTCTAACCTGTCAGATTCACTTAAATTAATAACCTTAGAAATACGTGCCATTATAGTAATTGATTTTTATTAAATAAATGCAAAATTAGTGATAAATTTTTTTTTGACAGAACATTAGCTATGATATAGTGTAAATGATGTAACTTTGTGGCTTGAAAATAAACCTATGGCGAGTGTGTTTTGTTAGATATTGGGTATTGCCTCGTATAGTTATAAAATATAACTGCTGTGTATAGCGTCTTATCGTGGACTAAAAGCTACGAGACTAATTGAGGTTGAATGCTCATCACATTATCTATAGTCATCTACATTTATCCAATCATTAGTTATGTCTATCCAAAAATCTCTACTACCGATGAATCGGTGCGTATGTTTGACAATCCGATATTAGATTTTATCTCGCGCGTACATTGGACAACCCCATTAATCTTGTTTTTGCCCGTTATTGCTTGGCTGTTATACCGTGCTTATTGGGTTGAGCAATGGGCTATATTACCTATTATCGGTCTGATGCTATGTGGTTTGGCGACGTGGTCATTTGCCGAGTATGTCATGCACCGCTTTGTTTTTCATTGGCAGCCGCCGGGCAAATGGGGCGAAAAAATCCATTTTGTTACTCACGGCGTACACCACCAATACCCCAACGACTCGAAACGCTTGGTATTGCCGCCCGCGCTTAGTATCCCGCTTTCTACGGGCTTCTACTATTTATTCCTATTTATATTGGGCAAACATTTGCTGCCACCTTTTTTTGCGGGTTTTTTAATCGGTTACTTGTGTTACGATATGTTGCATTATGCCGTACACCATGCCAAAATTAAACATCCTTGGTTCCAAGAATTGAAACGCCACCACATGCTACACCATTTCAAAGACCCCGACAATGGTTACGGCGTGAGCAGCAAACTATGGGACATCATTTTTCGCACTACTATCAAATAATCGGTATGCCTTAACCGACGTACTGCCATTGAGTAGCGCAAGCAATTTTGCATAGACACCATGACTCTGCACACTGCCCGACATATTTTTTTGCTCGGTATGATGGGTTGCGGCAAAACAGCAACGGGCAAAGCCCTGTCAGACCTATTAGGCTATGCGTTGGCAGATACCGATGCGTTGATTGAGCAATATACGCACCAAACTATTACCGAATTATTTGCGCAAGGCGGCGAGGGGTATTTTAGGCATATCGAGGCTGCCTGCTTGCGGTGTTTGCAAAGTCTGTCCTCCCCGATGGTAGTGGCTACAGGCGGCGGTACGCCTTGTTTTTCGACAATATCGCCCAAATCAACCGCCCTGCCGATAGCCGTAGTATCTATTTGGCTGTGTCTCCTGCTCGCCTTTCCCAACGCCTCTGGTCCGAGCGACAACACCGCCCTTTGCTGCAAGACCTACACACGCCCGCCGCATTAGAGGCTTGGATAGCCAACAAAATAGCCGAGCGCGAACCCTATTATTGCCAAGCGACACATATCATATACCCGCTCCCGCACCACAGCCCCACCGATATAGCCCGCTATATAGCTGACAAACTGCTTTAAAAACCAATAACAAGGCGAAAAATAAGGAAATGAGCAAAAAATCGACATTTTTTGGGCTAATGTTAGGAAAAACCAAAGCAAAAGCCGTACCTTTGCCGACCGTTAAAAAAGGATAGATTATGCCTAAAATGAAAACACATTCGAGTGCCAAAAAACGCCTCCGCGTCACAGGCACTGGAAAGGTCAAGTTCTCCAAAGCTTGGAAACGCCACCTTTTGACAGGCAGAAGCAAAACGCGCAAACGCCGCCTCAGTCGCCCTGAAGTGATTAAACCCTGCGATATGGCACGGGTACGTTTGTTGCTTTGCCTCTAACATGAGACAACTACCGCTTCGTGGCATATCCTGCTGCGCGGTACATTGTCTCGACAAGTCATTTTTATTTTCCGACAAACGTTGCTTTTATGCCTGCAAGCAACTACCTGCATGGGTTCACTATGTCGGGTTCACCCTTTAATTTTTTTACACAGACATGCCCAGGTCAGTCAATTCAGTAGCATCACGTGCGAGGCGCAAAAAAATCCTCGATATGGCGAAAGGCTACTTTGGTCGCCGCAAAAGCGAATGGACGGTAGCCAAGAATGCGGTCGAAAAAGGCTTACAATATGCCTATGCGCACCGCAAAAACAAAAAACGCGATTTTCGCGCCCTTTGGATAGCGCGTATCAACGCCGCAGTCCGTGCCGAAGGTTTGAGCTACTCCAAATTTATGGGAGCTATCCACGCCGAAGGTATCGAAATGAGCCGCAAAACAATGGCGGATTTAGCCCTACATCATCCCGCCGCATTTACGGCTTTGGTCGATAAGGTGCGTGCTTCGGTCAAAGGCGGTAGTGCCAAAGGTACGGGACCCAAATTTACGGTTGCCACGCCTCCTGCTCCTAAACCCAAACCGAAAAAGTCGGAAGACCTAATGAGTATTTCGCCTATTCTTGAGCCAATTGCCGACGGCGATAATTTGCGCAAGATAGAAGGTATCGGTCCTGCCATCGAGCGTTTGCTCAACGACAATGGTATCAATACTTTTGCCCAACTTGCTGCTACCGAAGTAAGTGCCCTCGAAGCCATATTGAGCGAAGCGGGTTCGCGTTTTTCTGTTCACCAGCCCGATACATGGCCCCGACAAGCTGCCTTAGCCGCCGCAGGTCAGTGGGACGAGTTGAAAGCTTGGCAAGACGAATTAGACGGAGGTAAGGAATAATACCTACTAACCATAAAAACGCAATGCGCCGATAGTTGTTCAGCTATCGGCGCATTTACATTTTTGGCGGCTCTATTCTTGTAATAATAATTGGCTCTGCTCGGCGGCGCGTTTGGCGGGCAAGTAAGCAGCTATAAATGCAATGACGAATACCGCCAACCCAACCCATACAAAATCAAGCCATTGCATTTGTACGGGATAGGCATCTACCAAGAACGAATTGCCCTGTAGTTTGATGATTTTAAATTGCTGCTGTGCCCAGCAGAGTGCTACCGCCAATAGCGCACCCGACGCTGCTCCGATAAAAGCCAACAGCATACTTTCAAATAAAAATACCCGTTCGATAAACTGCCGTGTTGCGCCCATTGCTTTTAGAATCCCAATATCGCGCTTTTTTTCGATAACCAAGATGGATAGCGACCCCACCATGTTAAATGCCACCAATATAAGCATAAATATCAAGATGATATAAACTGCCAATTTTTCGGTACGCATTACCTTATATAGCGTTTCATCTTGTTGATAGCGGTTGCGCACCTTAAATCCGTCTCCCCATACGCGCTGCAATTCGTGTTGTACGGTTGCAATATCGGCATCATTTGGCACATCAATTTCTATCGCGCTCACTTCGCCTTGTGTATAGTCGAGCAGTTGGCGCACAAAGTTGATGGGTACAATGACATATTTGCTGTCTAAGTCTTGTTGGATAGAAAATATGCCTGCTGCATACACTGTTTCTTGTTTGTAGGCATTTTCTAAGGCAGTACTCGATGCGTCGCCTATGCGCAGGGGCATAAATACGCGCAGAGCCGAAAAATTGTCGGTCAGGCTGATACCCAATTTGGCTTGCAATACATATCCCATAACGGCATAGTTCAATAGGCGGTCGGGTTGGGCTTCGTCGGGCGACAAGGCTGCCGTGTCGCCGTAAGCAGCGCGGTGGTCTGCTTGGCTATATTCGCTCAAATAGCCGTTCAATCGATATTCGCCTTCGATAATAGCAGTATCTACGTTAGATACTTGTGTAAAAGCACTATCTACGCCTTTGAGCCGCCCGAAGTCGCCATTTTCGTAGTATTTAAAAAAGGCATTTTCTTCCAATACCTTTGCCGTTGCACCGATGCCGCGTATTTGCCGCATGGCAGCCCATTGAGATTCGGTAGGCACAAATACCTTGCCTTCGCGAGGGCTTATTTTCAGGTCGGGGTTAAACGTATTGTAGAGCGATGTAACCAAGGACTCGAATCCATTGAATACCGACAGCACGACAATCAATGCCATAGTACCGCCAAACATACCAAACATCGAAATACCCGAAAGGACATTGATAGCATTGGTCGTTTTTTTCGATATCAAATATCGGCGGGCAATGAGCAAGGCAAGACGCGACATAGGCGAGAGAGATAATGAAGCGGATTAGCTGTCAGGTGATATTATAAGGTGTTGATTATCAGTCAATTATAATGTATTGATTGAGTTGTTATTCTGCTAATAATTGAGCTATTTTATCGGCTACCTTATCGGCATTGGGCAACATGGTGGCTTCTAAGCCCATATTGAGCGGTATGGCGGGCAGATTGGCGGATCCCATGACGGCTACGGGAGCATCGAGGTAGCGGAAGCAATGTTGCCCAATACGTCCTGCTAAACTTTCGGCGAATGAATTGAGCGTGGGTTCTTCAGTCAATACCAATACTTTGCCGTGCCGCCGCACTGCTGCATATACTGCCTCGTCGTCGGAGGGATAAAGCGTGCGTAGGTCGATTATTTCTACTTGTCCTTCGAAGCGTTTGGCAGCATTTTTTGCCCAATATACGCCCATGCCGTAGGTGATGATGCAGATACTGTTGCCTCCTTGCCAATGTTCGGGCGCGGCAGCAAGTATGGTAGCGGCTTTGCCCAAAGGCAGGATATAATCGGCATCGGGTTCGATGGTTTTGGCATCTTCTGTGCCCGCTACTTTGGACCAATATAAACCCTTGTGTTCAAATACCACTACTGGATTAGGGTCTAAAAAGGCGGCTTTGAGCAGACCTTTCATGTCGGCGGCATTGCTTGGATATACTACTTTTATGCCGCGTACTGCCAAAATGCTCGATTCGATACAGCCCGAATGGTAAGGACCGCCGCCGCCATACGCGCCTATGGGTATGCGTATGAGTGCTTGTACGGGATATTTTCCCATCGACAAATAGCACGATTTGGACAATTCGACAACAAGCTGATTAATGCCCGTCCAGATATAATCGGCAAATTGTATTTCGACGATTGGTTTCAGTCCTACGGCACTCATGCCTGCGGTCGAGCCAACGAGGTAAGCCTCTTGGATAGCGGTATTAAATACGCGGGTATCGCCGTATTTTTCGGCAAGTGTAGCGGCTTCGCGAAACACACCGCCTAAGCGTCTGCCGATATCCTGTCCGTAGAAGACGGCTTCGGGATATTGACGCAAAATTTCATCTATTGCAAACAAGGCGGCATCTACCATCACTACTTTTTTGCCGTTTTGTGGGCTTCGATTGCCGCGTTCTTCGACCACGGGCGTAGGGGCAAACTCGTGTAGCAGCAGTGTTTCGGGTTCGGGTTCGGGGGCTGCTACGGCACGCGCGAAATGTTCGGCTACTAATTGTTGGGCTTCGCGGGCTAAGGCGTTCAATTGTTCGTTGCCGATGCCTTGTTGCCTCAAATAGGCTTCGAGCTGGGGCAGTGGGTCGCGTTGCTCGTGTTGGGCTAAATCGTCGTTGCTTCTATACCATTCTTTGCGCACGCCCGACGTGTGGTGTCCGAGCAAGGGCACGCGGGCATGTAGCACCATTGGGGCGCGTTGTCGGCGCACGTAGGCGATGGCTTTTTCTACGGCGGTATAAGCAGTTACAAAATTACTGCCATCGATACTTTGGCGTTTGATACCCTTAAAACCAGCGGCATACTCATAGGCATTCATGCTTCGCGCTTCATCGGCACTTACAGAAATACCCCATTCATTGTCTTGTACCAAATATAAGATGGGCAATTGTTTGAGGGCAGCAAATTGCCAAGCCTCTGCTACCTCGCCCTCCGTCACCGAGCCGTCGCCCAGCGAACATAATACGATGGGGTCGGTGTGGTGCGCCAGCCCTTGTTGTGCCAAGTATGCCAATCCCTGCGCCATACCCGTAGCAGGGATAGCCTGCATACCCGTTGCGCTCGATTGGTGGGGCATGCGCGGCATATCGGTTCGGAGCGAGGAGGGGTGGGCATAGTAGGTGCGCCCGCCCGAAAAATAGTCGTCGCGCTTGGCTAATAGTTGTAACATTAGTGCGTAGGGCGTAAAGCCCATGCCTAATAATATCGATTCGTCTCGGTAGTAGGGCGCAGCATAGTCGTGGGCTTGTAGCTGCAAGCCTACGGCTAATTGTATGGCTTCGTGTCCGCGCGAGGTGCTGTGTACATACTTACAGATAGGGCGGTTTTGGTCGTAGGTTTCTGCCATAGCGCGGGCAGTATAGAGCAATTGCAATGCTTGCAGACAGCGGTCTATGGGCAACATTCGTGGCTATATGGTTTTTTTTAGGGCTTTTGCATTAGTGCTGCTTTTCTTTGGGTCTATAATCATGTTAGTGGTTTGATTTTCTAATTTTGGAAGTTTTTTTCTATTAGTGGTTTCTAATTTTGAATAAAAAATTAACGTGAGCATCTTGCTCGCGCCTCTGCTCCAAATCGGCATTTACCAAAATTTGTTCCTGAATTTGTTCCTGAAATTTAGAACACAAATCAGTAGCGGTCTGATTTTTAAGTTTTATACACTTATCTTACACGAGTTTCATGCTTACGGCATTCTCAGACTTGTGTCTGTTAGATGTTACCGATGTAATATGCCTACGGCATTTTAAAGATAATGTATATTAAATGTTTTTTTAAAATTTATCGTAAACTATTGATAATCAATAAATTATATCTTGTATAAATTGCCCTCTCTGAGGGGGTTAGGGGGAGTTCTTGAACTAATATCTCAATTATCTAACGCTATTTCCTAAGTTTTAACGTTTGGAATTGGATACATGATAGGCAAAATTAATACTCAAAACTAAAAAATCGGACCAGCAACGCCGATTAATCCGAGTATAGCTTTATTTGGGTTGTAGTGCTTCTTTAATTATTTGTTCGATGCGTTGGGCTTCGGCAGCTACTTGTTTGGGATAAACGCGAAATTCTTCTATTGGATATTTGTAGCGGATAGCAACCATATTGTCTTTGACGTAAAATGTAGGCAAGGGACCGCCGGTATTGACGACCAAGGGTCGCCCGCCATAATATTCTTTGGCGAGCAAAAAATTGACTAAGCGGTCTTTTTCGTCTTTGCTAAAAGCGGCGTAGGTGTTGGCATCTTTGTCAAAGGCTATTTCTTTTATCCCATACTTATTTTCTAAATCGGCAATCAATTCTTTACCTGCTAAGGTGCTTGGGCTAAGGCTGGTGGTAGTATTAGAAATGGGGGCTGTGACGGTGCTGTTGTTAGCACTTCTAAGTGCTTTATAAGCGTCGTAGGAATATGGTTCCGAATAATAGGTGTATTTCGTAGGGCAATTCGTTGCCATTTTTTTGCCCATGCGTCTTCTTGGGTGGGGTCGCCGCTATACGGTATTTCGTTGCGCACTAAGTAGGAGTTGCTGCGCGATATGGCGAAATACATTTGTCCGGGTTTATCCTCGCGTTGAGCAATGAGCCAAGTAGCGGGTAGTTTGCGCTGTATTATTTTGAACAAATCGTATTTGTCAATAACATCGCCATTGCTTGATGAGGTGCTTGTATTGGCAGTGGGCGTAGTTGCATTGGCAGTATTTTGGGCAAGTGCTGTGTTTATATTGCCCAAGAAACAGGCAATTGTTAGCAAAAGCAAGTAGCGCATATCGAAAAATAAATAATGGTTGAGATTATGCAAGTGCAATATAGCCACAAAGATAAGGTATTCAGCCTAATAAACAGCGAGTTGGTCAATAAAAATCGGGTGAATTGGCAGATAAAGCCCACCACAGCGAGGCGGGTTTTATGGCTTGTTCGGGTCTGAACAAGTAGGGTTTGCCTGTCTTGTCTATCATTGGTACGTGCGGGTTTTGGGCGCGATTAAGGCGGCGGGGTATCATCGGGAGGTCGTGTATTAGTTTGTTTTGTACTATATGGCGCACCCTTTCGCTGTCGATACCGATGCGGCAGGAGGCTATTTGTGCGTAGGGTAGGGCGTACTCTACCTGCAATGCGGCGACCCCATGCGAGCAGTCGGCATATTGTTTGGCTTGGCTGAGGTCGAAATAGCCGTATCGCGCGGGATACTGGTGGTTGTCGCATATTCGGGGCGTGCCCTTGGGGTCGGGCGTAAATAAGATATTGACCAAAGACCAACGCCAATTGCCATGCGTATAGTATATGCCGAACGCGCCTGTCCGGTAGCGGTCGCGTCCTTGCCCTGCAAAGAGGTCATTTTCGCACAAGATGCGCCACGCGCCTGTTTGTATAGCTACGCTACCCGACCGCTGCGACATACCCATATTATCGATATACCACCAATAGGTGTAGGCAATGCTATTGGGGCGGCGTGCGGGCTGGGATGGAAATATAGGCAGAGTGTCATTTTCGGGAGTTAGTTTGCCCCATGCACCTGCTGTTCCCACACCTATTTGTTGCTCCCAGCGGCAGGCGCGGGGACCGTACCCATCAAAGGCATAGAAGCCATGCCAGTTCAAATTGCCTTGTACGATATGTTGCCAATGGGCATATACACCGATTTTAATGCCGATGCGATTTATTTTCTTGCCTACCGACAGAGATAGCCCAAGGTGGCAGCCCCATGAGTCGCCTCCGAAGGTTTGGGCTGACGCGGGCGAGCTAAGTAGGCAAATCCAAAGGAATAGATACGCTAATAAAAAACTGTAATTGGGCAAATGATGGGGCGATAGAGAAAGTGCCATTATAGTGGTTTGATTTTCTAATTTTGAGTAAAAAATTAACCTGAGCATCTTGCTTGCGTCCTTGCTACAAAGCAGCATTTACCGAAATTTAAAACACAGATCATTAGGATATCACCCCTACGGGGTGCCGCTTTTATTTTCTATTAGGATATCACCCCTACGGGGTGCGGTCTTTATTTTCTATTAGGATTCCGCCCCTACGGGGTGCGGTCTTTATTTTCTATTAGGATTCCGCCCCTACGGGGTGCCGCTTTTATTTTCTGCGTGGGAAAAATAAAGTTTTCATGGTTTGATTTTTTACAAAATTACTTAAAAATAGTCACTTTGCCCGATGCTACCATCATGCCATTGTCCGTAATTTGACAAATATACAAGCCATTTGGCAAATAATCAAGATTAATATTAGCAGCATTACCGCTTACGAAACGCCGCAATACTATTTTGCCCGTATAGTCATAAATCAGCAACTCCCGCCTTAGCGTTCAGGGTTGTTGCCCAAGACAAAGTAACAAATTCTTTGCGGGTTGGGCATAATGTTGAGCTGTGCCGTTTGGGGCGGCGGTTGGCAATCAAACGACAGCCCAACCGACGCCGTACTGTCGCAACCAAGTAGGAACAGGTATGCCCCAAACTATCTAACTTGACCGCCCAACTGCTTTGCTCGAGTAGTCGAAACCCGACAGCAGCCAGCCGCCGTCGTGGGTGGGGGCTAGGTCTTTGAGGTAGCTATTGTGGTCGGTGGGCATGCCCGAATGCGGCGCGTCCAAAGGGTGTCGCCCAGTGGCGGTGAAACGCCAGAAACCAGGGGCGCGGTAGCCAAATTCGGTGTCGTAGCTATATAGGCACACAAAACCGCCGTCAGAGGTTAGTTGCGGCGGGGCTTCTTGCATTCCTCCGATGGATACATGATAAGTCTTTGTCCACATAGTATTGCCAATACTATCAAGTCTTGCGATATATGGGTTTGTTATGTTGTTCTGTTTAATCGCACCAGCTAAGAAAAAGTTGTTATTTATCGGGGTAATCAATCCGCCATTATCGCTCTCTACCCCCCCGTAGTTTTTTTCCCAAACAACATTCCCCTGTTCGTCGATTTCCATTACAAACATATCGTGGTCGGTATCCGGATATTGCATATACCCGCTCGCTATATACCCCGTATCGGTCTCGAATATAGAGAAAGCCGCGCCGTGCTGCAAGGGGTGGTATTGGTGGCTCCACTGTTCGTTGCCCATACTGTCGGTTTTTAGGATAAAAAAGCGGTTGTTATACGTCTGGCTATGCTGTATGCCTGCCATGATATAGCCCTTGTCAGAGGTGGGGAGTATGGAATAAGCATAATCTACCTTGTTAGGGTTTATTATTTTATTAGACCAAATCAGATCTCCATTTTCGTTAAATTTAAAAAGTGTTATATCATAATCCAGATCTGTTGCATTTTGAGTGATTGCACTTGTAAGTAAATAATTATTATCTAGTGTATTTATTAAAACGCCACCACCAATCATTGTATGTGTAGCCACTCCATAACTTAGATTTTTAAACCATTGGGTCTCACCTAAATGGTTTAGTTTTCTTATCGCAAATCCTTCATTACCTGAAATTGCATTATAAGTATGTGCTATTAAATATCCATCCTGTATTGATAAAATAGATGGCGATAATGTATTTATAGTGTCAGGTTTAAATGTTTTATTAAAATACACGGTATTTTGGGCATGCAGTATAATGGGCAGAGTAAAAAATGCAACTAATTTAAATAAATTTTCCATGATATTTTTTTAATAAAAAAATGTTTTTGCTTGAATGTCCAAATAAAAACATAAGAAATTATTTAATAATAGTTACTTTACCTGATGCGATGGTTGCATTATTCGCGCTAACTTTACAGATATACAGCCCTGTGGGCAAACGCTCAATATTAAGGTTTGCCTTATTACCACTAACCTCGTGTTGCAATACTAACCTGCCTGTATGGTCATACAATTGTAATTTGCCAATACTTATTAATGTTGTTTGCCAAACTAAGGAAACCAAGCCCTTGGCGGGGTTAGGTAGCACATTAAGTTGTGTTGTATTAGTTGCAATACTATTATTATTTTGCTGTGTTTTGTAGTTGGGTGTGCGGTCGTAAGCAGTATGCTGGCACTGTGCTTTAAGGCTTTGTGCCATGATGTTTGTAGCAGCCTTTGTGTTGGGCAGAGCTTCCCCCTCCACGGTTTCGGGCAGGGGCATCGCCGCCTTGCTGTTGCCGTCGTCGTCGTATTCGGGTGTGGGGTTGGTTTCTAAATCGTCTATAATAGCCGTGAATAGGTTGTAAAAATCTATGTCGGGCTGCTCGTCCAAGGGTATTTGGGCGAGTTTGGCGGTGGCGGCTGCCAATTCGCGCTCGTTGGTGTAGGTGGCTACCAACAGTTTGCGGTCGCTCAGTAGGTCGCGGGTTTCGAGGTCGGCTTTTGCGGCGGCGTATTGCCTGGCTTTGACGTGGCTGCGTGGGAAAAATAAAGTTTTCATGGTTTGATTTTTTACAAAATTACTTAAAAATAGTCACTTTGCCCGATGCTACCATCATGCCATTGTCCGTAATTTGACAAATATACAAGCCATTTGGCAAATAATCAAGATTAATATTAGCAGCATTACCGCTTACGAAACGCCGCAATACTATTTTGCCCGTATAGTCATAAATCAGCAACTCCGCCTTAGCGTTCAGGGTTGTTGCCCAAGACAAAGTAACAAATTCTTTTGCGGGGTTGGGCATAATGTTGAGCTGTGCCGTTTGGGGCGGCGGTGGCACAAACGACAGCCCAACCGACGCCGTACTGTCGCAACCCAAGTAGGAGCAGGTATGCCCCAAACTATCTAACTTGACCGCCCAACTGCTTTGCTCCGAGTAGTCGAAACCCGACAGCAGCCAGCCGCCGTCGTGGGTGCGGGCTATGTCTTTGAGGTAGCTATTGTGGTCGGTGGGCATGCCCGGAATGCGGCGCGTCCAAAGGGTGTCGCCCGTGGCGGTGAAACGCCAGAACCAAGGGGCGCGGTAGCCAAATTCGGTGTCGTAGCTATATAGGCACACAAAACCGCCGTCAGAGGTTAGTTGCGGCGGGGCTTCTTGCAAGGCACCTACTTCTATATCATAAATTTTAGCCCAAATCGTGCCACCTATGCTGTCTATTTGGGTAATGAAAGGCTTAGGGATAGCATTTTCGCGAATAGCACTGACCACAAAATAGGTATTGGGATTACTAATACTGGGCAAAATCAAACAAGCATTATCGCTCTCTACCCCCCCGTAGTTTTTTTCCCAAACAACATTCCCCTGTTCGTCGATTTCCATTACAAACATATCGTGGTCGGTATCCGGATATTGAATAGCACCGCTCGCTATATACCCCGTATCGGTCTCGAATATAGAGAAAGCCGCTCCGTGCTGCAAGGGGTGGTATTGGTGGCTCCACTGTTCGTTGCCCATACTGTCGGTTTTTAGGATAAAAAAGCGACCATTTTGGCTAAATGTACGCTGGCGACCAGCAACAATATAGCCGCCATCTTGGGTGGTGGATGTCCCAAAGCACTGCTCCACCGTATTGGGTTTTTCTAGGGCATGTTGCCATATAATTTCGCCGTCTTTATTGTATTTAGTGTTCTGACAAAAAAATTAAGGCACTAATTTTTAATATAATTACTTGATATTCAGTTATTTGCATTTTTAAAATGGTCTTAAAAACTTTTCTGTTAGAACATTAGTGAACAATAAATCTTCATTTTCGGTACCATCAGCGTAAGTGATTGTACCCACCAATAAATAATTGCCGTCTAAAGTAGCAGTAACGTCGCCTCCTGCCGAGAGCATTGCCAACCCTTCGGTTTGGTATAGGTATTTGATGGTTTGTATATTGCCTTTAAAGTCTGTTTTTAGGGCTAAAAAACCTTGCACACCGGAGTTGTCATCGTAAAAACTCCAATTTCCCGTAAATAAATAACCATCGTCCAAAACTGCGCCATTTCCCACGCCTGCAATGGTTGTATCAGGCAAATCAAATAGTTTGTTGAAATAGATTTGGTTAGTATTACCGTTTTGCGCAATTAAAGGTAAAAAAATGCCACCACAAAACAACACAATTAAAAAAAACAACTTTTTCATTTTACAAAGATATAGAGTAGTAGTAGCCCTACTTATTGTCAAAAAGCAAGGCTACCATAAGTGAACGAAATGGTTATTTTATGATAATGATTTTACCAGTAGCCATAATAACACCTTGCTGACTAAGTTGCGTCATCAATATGCCATTGGGTAGCCCACTGATATCTATAGTACTACTTTTGCCACTAACGTTTTGTTGTGTTACCACTTTACCTGTATAGTCGTATAGGCTCAGTAGCGCGTTGGAGTAGGGCAGTTCCCACACGACCAACACGCTGTTCTGGGCAGGATTGGGGGCTATGTGTAGCGGGGCGGCTTCGCCTTGGTCCTGGTGGGTGTCGGTTTTGTAGTTGGGTGTGCGGTCGTAAGCAGTATGCTGGCGCTGTGCTTTAAGGCTTTGTGCCATGATGTTTGTAGCAGCCTTTGTGTTGGGCAGAGCTTCCTCCTCCACGGTTTCGGGCAGGGGCATCGCCGCCTTGCCGCTGCCGTCGTCGTATTCGGGTGTGGGGTTGGTATCTAAATCGTCTATAATAGCCGTGAATAGGTTGTAAAAATCTATGTCGGGCTGCTCGTCCAAGGGTATTTGGGCGAGTTTGGTGGTGGCGGCTGCCAATTCGCGCTCGTTGGTGTAGGTGGCTACCAATAGTTTGCGGTCGCTCAGTAGGTCGCGGGCTTCGAGGTCGGCTTTTGCGGCGGCGTATTGTCTGGCTTTGACGTGGCTGCGCAACAATTCGGCAAATAGTGCTTCGCGCTCCTTGTCGCTTAGGTCGGTGGATAGGAGGCGGCTGCGTATATTGGCTATTTTTTCGGCATAGTCACCGCCTATTTCGGCAAATAGGTCGCAGGCGTTTTCATCTCCCTCGCATACGTACACCTCTACATTACTCGAGACGATAGTAGGGGTATAGTCGTCGGGCAGGCAGGTAATTTGGAAGTTGGCATTGGGGTTGGCATAGTAAATGTGCTGTTGTGCGGCGGCACCCGTGATAGTGTGCCAAAGGTTGGCGGTGGGGTTTATATTAAGGTCAGCAGGCTCGCATCCGCCTTGGTTGCTGAACGCGGGGGTGTCGTCGTCTATGTATAGGTCGTATTGGCTGCGGGCGGCGTACTCGTTGCAGTCTATATATACGTATCGGTTTTGCCCGGCGGATGGGGTTTCTATTTGGGTGGCGGCATAAAATTGTCCGTCAAAAGGCGGTACTTCGCCAAATGTGAAATAGTTGTCATACACATAGGTATCGTAGATATTGCCCGCATTGCTCACGACCGCCGCCCATTGGGGTGGGGTTGTGTCGTCAAAAGGTAGGTGCGAAGCAAAACGGTTGTGTGCGATGGTGCTACCGCCGCTCGTTAGGGCATATACGCCGTAGCCGCCGGGTATTTTTACCTCAAAATTGTTGTAGGCTATTTCGGACATAGCGCAGCCATTTAGGGTAATGCCGCGTTTCACGTTGTCGAATTGGCTGTTATAGATATACATACCGCCATAGAGCGAGTTGGTGCTATACGCATCTATACCTTTGTGTAGGTTCACAAATTCGTTGCCCTGCTCGTCGCTGTCGGTGCTGCCCACTATAAAATTGGACGATTTGGCAACTATACCTACGCCGCGTTGTTCCATAGTAAAGTTGCTGGGGTTTAGGTTTTCGAATCGGCAATCAGTAACGGGTATGGTATGCACGCCATAGGCATAAATGCCTACGTGCCCTATGCTCGGAAAGCGCATGGTGCCGCTATGTCCTTGGTCTATCAAAAATTGACATTCGTTGATGCGGCTTGGGTTATCAAATTTTTGGTTTCTACATTCTATACCTACCGAGCAGTCTATAAATTGGCTGTTTTGGGCATCTACTTTGCCGCCGCCGCCCCATAGCAATACTTGTGGGGGTGGGACGGGAGTGGCGCGTAGCAATACACCTATTTTGGCATTGCGTATGGTGGCGTGGTCTAATTGCAGTAGTCCGTGGTTGGGGTCGGTATCGCCCAATCCCACTTGAGCTATTTCGCCGTTGCCCTGCACTTCTATACCTTTCCATACATTGCCCAAGCATTCGTTGCCGCGCAGGGTGGCATGTTCTACGATGAGTTTGCCGCCTTTTTCGACGACGATGCCGCTTTCGGGGGTCATAAATTCAAGGGTGCAATGCTGTATGGTTAGGGTTATACCCGCTCCTACTTTTACAATGCCGTTAATTCGGTTATTTAAACTCCATACGGGTTGGGACGATGGGTCGCCAGCAGTTTGGTAATGAGATAGCTCGTCTCCCGCTATAATGTCGTTTGAAAATGGTATAGCTTCGGGCATATCTAAGGTAATAGGAATGATAGCCAAGTTATTGTTTTCGTTGCTTTCTTGATACAAACCAAGGGGGTCTATTTCGAGTACGACATAGTACTTTCCGTCAGCCAAATCGCAAGGCAATACGATGCTGTTGCCCGGTGTCCGCGAGCCATACGAATCGCCAAAGCCTGGCGTCATGCCTTGAATGGTAGAGTTGTTGCATTGGTAGCTGTATTCTTTTCCGAAAAAATAGTTTGGGAAATCGGCGCGTTTATTTTTTACTATGTTCGGGTCTGACCACCAAGTGCCTGGGGTCGTCCCAAACATGGTCGGAAGAACCGCTATAATTATCAATCATACCTACGATGTTGTTTTTGTCGATGTTCGTTCCTACAAATGGGCTTCTTGCAATACAATTTATTCCATCAATAACGCAGAAACTGAGTTTGTTATAATCGCCTACTACCTGCCAATTATCAGGCAGGTTATAGTTGGGGTCGCTTGCGCTGTCGGGGCGTTTTCGCAAATCTACATGTATCCAGTTTTCGGTATGATACTGCCCGTGTTCGGGGTGGTAAATAGCATAAGCGGCGGTAGTGCCAAATTCGTCGGTCATAATGCCATTAGCATTTGCTTTATATATACGTTGTTTGATAAGTTCTTTTAGTTCTGAGCCGTCCGCGCAATCGGTAGTGGCGTTGGCGGGCGTACATGATGTATTATCGGCATTACAACAATAAAATTCGCCTGTTCTATATTCTTCAAATGGACCCAGACCGATGTTTATTGCGGCTGTATTGACGGGCAGGAGCAAGGTATGTTCGTCTAAGTTTAGGGTATTATCATCGCCCAGCACTGCCATCCAAGGCGAGACAATAAGGTCGGGCAATAGCGGGCAGTCGTCTGTGCAGTTATTAGCCGTTATGCAGCCAAGGCAAGAGGTGTAAGCAGAGTTTCTAAAACTCCGGGCACAATCCGAAGTAACCATACAGCCTATTGTCCCAAAGTAATAAGCATCGCTAACCGTACAGCCTGCTGCGTCGGTAGCAGTATAAATTAGGTTGCAGTAAGGTCCGACGGACATAGTAGTGCCATCAATATCATTATCTTGGGTCACACAGTCATACGCAAAACCCTCATAATTAAAAGGAATGGTACAGGGCTGCCCTACCAAAGCAGTTTTGCCCAACAAGAGGCAACTTAGCATAAAAGCCAAGTAAATTAAAAAACGTAAATCAATAAATAATTTACATTTTTTATGTATATTAAATTTATGGGGGGTAAATAACATATTTAAAAAAACGTTTTGTAACAATGCTGTCGCCAAGTCGGTTTTGGGGCTATGGCGGGCAGCATTGCGGTTAGATATAAAAGATAAAAAACATAAGACCGTTGCACAACAATATCAAGGCAAATGTAGCATATCGTTTTTATATTTCCAAGCTTTTGGGCAAGTTTTTTTGCGATTTTTGCCGTTTTTTTTTTGAACTAATCTTGCAAAGTCCATACTTTTTTGTCCATCAGCACCTCTGTCTGTTTTGAGCTTGGCAGATTTGATTGAAACTATATGGGGCAAAAAAGGTACATTCCTTTCTTGTATACTGGGTATTGCCGCCATTGGAAGCACCAATAAACCCCGCCTGCCTCCTTTTTGAGGGGAGTTTTTTAGAAAGTTAGGGTTTAAATTTTTGTTTTGCGCAAGCAATAAGCACTGATAAAGGCTATGGCTATAAAACTTTGCGCACCTACGCTAGCCCAAGCCGCGCCCAATGCTTTGTACGGAGGTATTAAGATTAGATTTAATGCCACATTGACCACTACCCCAAATCCCACCACCCAATTGATGAGGCGCATGTTGCCGATGGCTGTCCAGAGCGTACCAACTACATAAATCAAAGAGATGGGAATAAACGACCACATTAGCCCGCCAAATACATCGGCGTAATAAGGGCTTGCTGCGTGGTAGAGATAGCTCATGATACTTTGTCGTTCTATCCAACAAACCACGGCTATGATTGTTGAACCTATAAAGGCAGCGGCAATACATACGCCAAACAAGCGATGCAATTGCGTAGTTTGTTGGTGGCGGCGCGTAAAAATAGGTAATAATTGGGTAGCTGCCAACGAGCCTATCATATTGAGCGCGTCTAAAAGTCGGTAGGCAGAGGCGTAAACACCCGATTGTAGATCGCCGTCGGGCAGTAGTGCCGACAGCAAAATGGCATCTATGCGCGTATAGATACTCATGAGCAATACCATGAGGGCAAAAGGTAAGGTTTGCCGCACAATAGACCGCAGTAATTGGGCATCGAAGCGGTAATTGGGCTTTTTTAGCTGCCTTTGTACCAAATAGAATGCTAATATTGCGCTGAGTGTGTAGCTTAGGGTTTGGTATTGGGCGTATTCGATGATGCGTAGGTGCTCGCCCAACGAGCCATAGAGCAAGGCTCCGCAGAAGACAATAGCGAGCAAGCGGTCTAAAACAGACAAAAACGTATCGGTTCTAAATTGGTGCAGACCTTGCAAATTGGAACGAAAATAGGCGATATAGCCGATTAAAATTTGGTTTGCGCCCAAATAAATCAATAATTGCTGCTGCAACGTGTCGTATTGCAGCCACCAAGCCCCCAAGACACAAGCACCAATATAGACAAGCGATAACGAGGTTTTGATACCCAATATGCTGCCCCAAGAATGGTCTAAAAGGTCGGGCTGTCGGGCAATGCGGCGGGCGTTATAACTCGATATGCCCATATCGAGCAGGATATAGAGCAGCACCGTAAAATTGAACGTAGCGAAGTAGATGCCATATTGCGCCGTCCCGACATTGTTTTGCACTTGGCGGTCGATACCAAAAATCCAAATGGGTTTAATAAGCACATTGACTGTCAATAGCAATAAAATATTGCTAATCCATAGCCATTGGGTTTTTAGGGCATGGTCTAAGGCACGAATAGACGTGTAGAAATAAACAAGAGATGTTTTTATATTCTTGCATGATTTTATTGCTAAAATACATTAAAACAGCAGCCTTATAGGCATTCCTGGTTCCCTATAAGGCTGCTGACTATAAGCATAGCGGTATGCGCAAAGAATTTGACGATTATTCAAATACTAAGTCTAAGGTTAGACCGCGCAATTCATGCAGTAATACGTTGAACGATTCGGGAATACCCGGCGTAGGAATGTTTTCGCCCTTAACAATAGCTTCGTAGGCTTTGGCGCGTCCTACAATGTCGTCTGATTTGATAGTCAATAGCTCGCGCAAGATATTAGCTGCCCTGAATGCTTCCAATGCCCAAACCTCCATCTCGCCAAAGCGTTGCCCACCAAATTGGGCTTTACCGCCAGGGGTTGTTGGGTAATGAGCGAGTAAGGACCGATAGAACGAGCGTGCATTTTGTCATCGACCATGTGCGACAATTTGAGTATGTAAATAACACCTACCGTAGCGGGTTGGTGAAAACGCTCGCCTGTCTCGCCGTCATACAAATAGGTCTGACCCAAGGAGGGTAGCCCTGCTGTTTGTATTTCGCTCTCAATCTCATCAATAGACGGAACCGTCGAAGATGGGGCAAGCATATTTTTTACCCAATTTTAAGCCTGCCCAGCCCAATACTGTTTCGTAGATTTGCCCCAAGTTCATACGCGAGGGTACGCCCATCGGGTTCAGTACTATATCAACGGGTTTGCCGTCTTTCAGGAAAGGCATATCTTCTTCTCGCACGATACGCGCCACGATACCTTTATTGCCGTGTCGCCCTGCCAATTTATCGCCTACTTTGAGCTTGCGTTTTTTGGCAATATACACTTTGGCGGTTTTGAGTACGCCCGTTGGTAGGTCGTCGCCAATGCTGATATTATAGCGTTCGCGCTTGTAGCGGGCATTTTCTTCGCCGCATTTGAGCGTATAATTATGCAATAAGGCTTTGACCAAACGATTAGTTTCGTCGCTGTTAGTCCAAGAATCGGTGCGCACGTTGTCAAAATTGACATTGCCTAATGTTTTAGCCGTAAATTTGCTGCCGGCGGGCACTACTTCCTCGTTCAGGGTATTGCGTACGCCTTCCGATTTTTTGCCTTCTAAAATGGCAGCTAATTTAGAGACCAAAATGTTTTTCAGTGCGGTCAAGTTTTTCTCGTTGTGCGCATCTAATTTGGCAACGGATTCCTTTTCTTTTACCTTGCTGTCTTTGGTTTTTTTAGCGCGAGCAAATAGCTGTTTGCCGATGACTACACCCTGAATAGAGGGCGGCAGTTTCATCGAGGCATCTTTTACGTCGCCTGCTTTGTCGCCAAAGATAGCACGAAGCAATTTTTCTTCGGGCGTGGGGTCAGATTCGCCTTTGGGCGTTATTTTACCGATGATGATATCGCCTTCTTTGACGTGCGCACCGATACGAATAATGCCATTTTCGTCCAAATCTTTGGTAGCATCTTCGCTCACATTCGGGATATCGGGTGTTAATTCCTCTTCGCCCAATTTGGTATCGCGCACTTCTAATTGGAATTCTTCGATGTGAAGCGAGGTAAAAATATCTTCTTTAACCACGCGCTCCGAAATAACGATAGCATCTTCAAAATTATACCCTTTCCAAGGCATAAATGCGACGGTAAGGTTGCGACCCAATGCCAATTCGCCGCTGTCGGTGGCATAGCCTTCGCAGAGGGTCTGCCCTGTCTCTACAATATCGCCTTTGCGCACAACGGGTTTCAGGTTGATACACGTATTTTGGTTGGTACGGCGGAACTTAGTGAGGTTATATACCACCGAATCATCTTCGAACGATACGGCACGCTCGGCGTCGGTTCGTTCATAACGCACAATCACCTTTTCTGCATCGACATAATCAACTACGCCGCGGCGGTCAGCATTGATAAGCATACGGCAATCTTGCGCTACTTTCGCCTCTAAGCCCGTGCCGACAATCGGCGATTCAGGTTTAAGCAGAGGCACTGCTTGGCGTTGCATGTTCGACCCCATCAAGGCGCGGTTAGCGTCGTCGTTTTCCAAAAACGGAATCAACGAAGCAGATACACCTACGATTTGGTTCGACGCTACGTCGATATATTCGAGTTGTTCGGGTTCGTGTATCGGAAAATCGCCCTGAAAACGCGCTTTGATACGGCGTTGGTGAAATTCACCTGTTTCGGGGTCAAAATCCGATGTGGCTTGACCGATAATTTTTTCGTCCTCTTCTTCTGCCGATAAGTATTTGACCGCACCGCCTCCCGACTGCACCTTGCCGCTATCTACGCGGCGGTAGGGTGTTTCCAAAAAACCCATACCATTTACTTTGGCATGTACGCAAAGCGTCGAAATCAAACCGATATTCGGACCCTCTGGCGTTTCGATAGTACACAAACGACCATAGTGCGAATAGTGTACGTCGCGAACCTCAAAACCTGCCCGCTCGCGCGACAAACCGCCCGGACCCAGTGCCGAGATACGGCGTTTGTGGGTAATTTCGGATAGCGGGTTGGTTTGGTCTAAGAATTGCGATAATTGGCTCGTGCCAAAAAATGAACTGATAACAGAGGTCAGTGTACGTGCGTTGATGAGGTCGGTAGGCGAAAACACCTCGCTATCGCGCACGTTCATACGCTCGCGAATAGTGCGTGCCATACGCGCCAAACCCGTACTAAATTGCCCATACAACTGCTCGCCTACGGTGCGCACACGGCGGTTGCTCAGGTGGTCTATATCGTCAATTTCGGCTTTTTGATTGCACAATTGCACCAAATAGTTGATCATCGATATAATGTCTTCGCGGGTCAATACGCGCACTTCGGGCGGATAATTGGCGTGTAGCTTTTTGTTGATTTTATAGCGACCTACTTCGCCCAAATCATAGCGTTTGTCCGAAAAGAACAATTTTTCGATAATGCCTCGTGCTGTTTCGTCGTCGGGCGCGTCGGCACCACGCAATTGGCGGTAGATATGCTGTACGGCTTCCAACTCGGAGTTAGCCGTATCTTTTTGCAAAGTATTAAAAATAATACCGTAATCGAGCGATTTATCTTGTTTTTGCAAAATAACCGTCTTAACACCCGATTCTAAAATAATATCAATATTATCCTCGTCAATTTCTACGTCGCGATCAATCAGTACCTCGTTGCGAACTATCGTCGAAACCTCGCCCGTATCGGTATCGGCAAGGTCTTCGATGCTACTTTCTAAGATCCGAGCAGCCAAACGGCGACCTATCGAACGCTCTAACACATCGCGCGTGGCGACTACTTCGTCAGCCAAGTCGAACAAATCTAAGATAGCTTTGTCGGTATCAAAACCAATGGCGCGAAGCAAAGTAGTGACAGGAAATTTCTTTTTGCGGTCAATATACGCATACATAATATTGTTCACGTCGGTCGCAAACTCTATCCATGCTCCTTTGAACGGTATGACCCGCGCCGAATAAATGCGCGTACCATTGGGGTGAACGCTTTGGCTAAAAAATACGCCTGGCGAGCGGTGCAACTGCGATACCACGATGCGCTCGGCACCATTGATAACAAATGTGCCCTTGGGAGTCATATACGGAATGCTCCCCAAAAATACTTCTTGTTCTGTTACTTTAAAATCAACGTGTTCTTCGTCATTACACGACAAACGCAATTTAGCTTTGAGTGGCACGTGATAAGTAAGCCCTCTGTCTAAGCACTCATCGATGGTATAGCGCGGTGGGTCGACAAAATAATCTAAAAATTCGAGTGCAAAAATATTGCGTGCATCGGAAATAGGGAAATTCTCCTGAAAAACCTGATACAGTCCTTCGTTGACGCGGTCTTCGGGAGTTGTTTCTATCTGAAAAAAAGTCTCAAACGACTCTAACTGAATGCCCAACAAATCGGGGTATTCGTATGTCTGTTTGATTTTGGAAAAACTAACTCTTTTATTAATAGATTTATTCATGTGTAGAGGCTTGGTGGGGGAATGATTAAAAGAGATGAAACATTGCGTACACTCGTTTAAAACAACAAAAAGACATTCGAAAAATAGTATTTTTCGATGCCTGACGGTATTATGTTATATGATATGTATCAAGACAAAAATAGTAGAGTCGCGATGAGAAATAGCCGTACCTATCTTTGGGATACGTGATAACTGAGAATTATAGGGTATACTTTTATCGTTGTGCCTTGGTGCTGACAATTTCAGAGTAGTAAAAAATTCTTAGGTCGGGCCTTGGGCAACTTTGAATAGCCCACTCACATCGTAGGGCGAGGCTAAAAATGCCACCAAAAATACAAAAAAAGGTTGTTTCAGGCAATAAAGTACTATAAAAAAACAAGTTCTATTGTACAGCTATTGTCTAAAACAACACTTTTATGATTGAAGAACCAACAGTAGTAGCGGATTTACAGCCGTAGATTATTTAATTTCTACTTCTGCACCTGCTTCTTCCATTTGTGCTTTGATGCTATTAGCTTCTTCCTTGTTTACGCCTTGTTTGAGGGCTTGGGGTGCGCCATCTACCAAATCTTTGATTCTTTCAAGCCCAAACCGGTGATGGCTTTCACCACTTTCACCACGTTGAGTTTTTGTGCACCAGCAGATTTTAAGATAACGTCGAAAGATGTTTTTTCGGGTGCCGCTGCCGCTGCGTCACCGCCTCCGGCGGCCGGACCAGCAACCATGACGGGTGCTGCTGCTGCGGGTTCGATGCCATACTCATCTTTCAAAATAGCAGCCAATTCATTGACTTGTTTTACGGTAAGGTTTACCAATTGTTCGGCAAATGCTTTTAAATCCATTGTATATGGTTATTTAATTTGATTTTGAATGAAAAAAATAAAATGAATGTGAGCCAATCGCTGTTAAGTATATCCGAGTGCGTAACGTTCAAAAGAGATATACGGGCAAGCGAGGTGTGGGCATGTGGGCATTACTGTAAGCAAGGTTGTGGAAGCTCGATTGCCGATAGTTGCCCGCAGTGTGTGGGCTAAGTCGTGAAAAAACCTTTGCACAAAGGGTGGTGCAGGCTGATGATAGCCGCACACCAATGAGTATTGCGCTTTGTGTTTTACGACCCGCTACTTTCCTTTTCGGAAAGGGTTTGGAGGATACCTGCCAGTTTGTTGCCGCCCGATTCCAATGCCGAAATGACATTTTTCGCAGGCGATTGAAGCAAACCAATTAATTCGCCGATCAATTCGGATTTCGATTTCAGTGCGATGAGTGAATCAATCGACTCGTCGCCTACAAAAACGTCGCTTGCAATATAAGCAACTTTTAAAATAGGGCGACCATGCTCTTTACCTTTTCTAAACTCTTTGATAACCTTAGCGGGAAGGTTAGAGTTTTCAGAAAAAATAACAGTCGAAGGACCTTTTAAGTTATCTAACAACATATCGCTGTATGTTTTGCCTTCGATGCGTTCGAGGGCTTTTTTTATCAGCGCGTTTTTGATAACTTTTACTTCTACACCTTTTTCAAAACAAAATCTGCGGAACGCATTAATTTCGGATACCGTCAAGGTAGAGGAATCGGTCACATAGAAATAATCGTACTGACCAAATTTCTCGGTGAGATCGTTGAGAAGACCTGCTTTTTCGTCCCTTGTCATGTTATTATATGATTTAAATACCTTTTACTGTTTTGGTGTCAATAGCAATACCAGGACCCATAGTGCCTGATAAGTAAATGCTTTTAAAATAAATACCTTTGGCAGCAGATGGTTTCATTCGCGCTAAGGTATGTAGCAATTCGGAGGCGTTTTCCGAAATTTTTTCGGGCGTAAACGATACGCGCCCGATAGATGCGTGTACGATACCGTATTTATCGACCCTAAAAGCGATTTTACCGCCTTTAACTTCGGTAACAGCATTGCCCACATCTTGGGTTACGGTACCGGTTTTGGGGTTGGGCATCAAGCCGCGCGGACCCAAAATACGACCTAATTTACCGATTTTTGCCATTACGTTAGGCGTAGCTACGATGACATCTACGTCTGTCCAGCCGCTCGAAATTTTGTCAATGTATTCGTCCAAACCTACGTAGTCTGCGCCCGCAGCTGTTGCTTCGGCTTCTTTTTCGGGCATACACAGCACAAGTACGCGCTTGGTTTTACCTGTTCCGTGTGGTAGGGTTACTGTGCCGCGCAGGGCTTGGTCGGGCTTACGCGGGTCAACACCCAAACGGATGTGTAAATCTACGGACGCATCAAATTTGGTGATGGTTACTTCTTTCACTAAGGAAGAAGCCTCTGATAAGGTGTAAAGTTTGTTTTTTTCTACTTTACTGTTTACCTCTTGTCTTTTTTGGTGACTTTCACGATGTTATAATATGGAAGTGAACTACTAAGTGGCATCGGAGGAGGATTGATGCCGAAAATAGCTTAGAGCGAGATATAACGAACAGCCACGCCGCTTTGTCAAGGGAGGCGTTCTCTCTCTTTCACACTATTTTATTGTTTCCAAGGAGGAGTGCCGCTTACCGTAATGCCCATGCTGCGGGCAGTACCAGCTACCATACTCATTGCCGATTCGATAGTAAAGGCATTGAGGTCGGGCATTTTCTTTTCAGCAATTTCGCGCACTTGGTCCCAAGTAACCGAGCCTATTTTGTTGCGGTTAGGTTGTGCCGAACCGACATCCTTTTTGACCGCTTTTTTCAACAAATAGGGAGCGGGGGCGTTTTGATGATAAAATCAAACGATTTGTCTTTAAAAACCGTGATTAATACCGGACAAACTTCGCCCATTTTATCCTGGGTGGCAGCGTTGAATGATTTGCAAAACTGCATAATATTCACACCTTTCGAGCCGAGTGCCGGACCGATAGGGGGGGCGGGGTTTGCCATACCGCCTTTTACGTTTAACTTGACGTAGGTTTCGATTTCCTTTGCCATTGGCTATAATAGATTGGTCTGAAATACTGTGGTTAGTAAAAAGAGAGGTATTGAAAGGCTATCAAATATGACAGTCTAAATATAAACAATTAAGCTATGCTTGCTTTTCGACTTGGGTAAATGCAAGTTCAAGAGGCGTGCGTCTGCCAAATATCTTGACAATAACTTTGAGGCGTTTGCGGTCGTCGTTGATTTCTTCGATAGTGCCAAAAAAATCGTTGAATGGACCGTCGATAATTTTGATGGTTTCGCCCACCAAAAAAGGTTCGGTCATTACTTCGCCACTTTCCTGCATTTCGTCAACTGTACCGAGAATGCGATTTACTTCCGATTTGCGCAGCGGAACGGGTATGCCTCTGTCGCCTAAAAAATTGATAACACCATTGACCGCACTAATAGATTGCACGATAGACTGCACCAATTTTTGCTGTTCCTTGCGCTTTCTCTCGTCCTCATATTCTTGGTCTAATATTTCTACCAAGAGATAGCCCGGAAAATAATTGCGGTCTTTGACTTGTTTTTTGCCGTTTTTTATCTGATAAACTTTTTCGGTCGGTCCAAAAACCTGTGTAATATAACTTCCCCAATTAGAGCGCGATATTTCGGTCTCGATATTTTGTTTTATTTTTTTTTCTTTGCCGCTAATAACACGCAGCACGTACCACTTTTTTTCTTCGCTCATTGTAGCGTGGATTAAAAATTTTAGCTAAAAATAGAATACACGTAGTACAATATGCCTTTAAAAAGCGGATTTTCGGGGTTGGCACCCAGCAAAAAGTCTACCAAAAAAACGCCTACCGAAAAAAGAACCAAAGAAACCAACACAATGAGGGTGGTGCTTTGTAATTCTTGCCAAGTAGGCCAAGTTACTTTATACAATAACTCATCAATAGACTCTTTGACGTAAAGCCTTAGATTGTTCATAATAAGCGGTAATTAAAACAAAATTAGCACGGACACTAGGATTCGAACCCAGATCAAAGGTTTTGGAGACCTCTATTCTACCCTTGAACTATGTCCGCGTGGGTGAAATGCCCCTTGTTAAGGGCTGCTTTTATTAGAAACTGCAATACTTCGATTTTCGTAGTGCAAAAAACGGCACAATAAGGCTGACGGTTTTTACCACCAGCCTTACTGCCGTTATAGAAAGTATTAGTCGAGAATTTCGGTAACTTGACCCGCACCTACGGTACGACCACCTTCGCGGATGGCGAAACGCAAACCGCGCTCCATAGCGATGGGGTAAATCAATTCGACGGTGATAGTGATATTATCGCCGGGCATAACCATTTCTACGCCTTCGGGCAACGAAATTTCACCTGTAACGTCCGTAGTACGGAAATAGAACTGAGGGCGATATTTGTTGAAAAACGGCGTGTGACGACCACCCTCCTCTTTGCTCAATACATAAATTTCGGCTTTGAAACGAGTGTGGGGTTTGATAGAACCGGGTTTGCAGATAACCATACCACGACGGATAGCATCTTTGTCAATACCGCGCAACAACATACCTGCATTGTCGCCTGCTTCGCCGCGGTCAAGGATTTTGCGGAACATCTCTACACCCGTTACGGTCGAAGTTAAAGTTTTTTCTTCTTTCGGACGCAAACCTACGATTTCTACGGGCGAACCTGTGGTGATAACACCGCGCTCGATACGACCAGTAGCTACCGTACCACGACCCGTGATAGAAAACACGTCTTCGATAGGCATCAAAAAGTCTTGGTCGATGGGGCGGGGAGGAAGCGGAATCCAGCTATCTACTGCATCCATCAATTCAATAACTTCTAAAACGCCTTCGTCAGCACCTTCTAATGCTTTGAGGGCAGAACCAGTGATAATAGGAATATTGTCGCCGTCAAATTCGTAGAAACTCAACAATTCGCGAACTTCCATCTCTACGAGTTCCAACAATTCGGGGTCGTCTACCAAGTCAGGTTTGTTGAGGAAAACTACCAATTGCGGAACACCTACTTGGCGTGCCAACAAGATGTGTTCGCGAGTTTGGGGCATGGGTCCGTCGGTAGCGGCTACTACTAAGATAGCACCGTCCATTTGGGCAGCACCCGTTACCATGTTTTTCACGTAGTCGGCGTGACCGGGGCAGTCAACGTGTGCATAGTGGCGGTTGGCGGTTTGGTATTCTACGTGTGCTGTATTGATGGTAATACCGCGTTCTTTTTCTTCGGGTGCGGCATCAATTTTAGCGTAGTCAATTTTTTCTGCCCAACCTTTTTTTGCCAATACTGAAGTAATGGCAGAGGTTAATGTAGTTTTGCCGTGGTCAACGTGACCGATAGTGCCGATGTTTACGTGCGGCTTACTACGCTGAAATTGTTCTTTTGCCATGACTAATGGTCGTCTTTTTTATGGTTTTAGTATGATTGTTTAGAAAAAAAACCTTTTGAGGGAATATCCTGTCCAAAGGCATATAGTTGTTAGGTGGATTTTTTCGTCGTGAAAAAAGACAAAAAAAAGAATAGCCCGCGAAGGCTATACTGCGGAACAAAAATGGAGCCAATGACGAGAATTGAACTCGTGACCTCTTCCTTACCAAGGAAACGCTCTACCCCTGAGCTACATCGGCAACGCTATCGATAAAAAAAATCGAGCGGGAGACGAGGCTCGAACCCGCGACATTCAGCTTGGAAGGCTGACGCTCTACCAACTGAGCTACTCCCGCTTGTAATATAGTTGCGTATCTAAAAAAAAGATTCCGACATGGGGGTGTTGGCTATGTGGGCTATGTCGAATAGTTGTTGTTAATAGAACAACACTAAAAAGCATCGTAAAAAAAAAGTGGGGATAGATGGATTCGAACCACCGAAGACGTACGTCAGCAGATTTACAGTCTGCCCCATTTGGCCACTCTGGTATATCCCCAACAGATTGTTATAAAAAGGAGAGCCGATAGTCGGACTCGAACCAACGACCAGCTGATTACAAATCAGCTGCTCTACCAACTGAGCTATATCGGCTTCTTTTTATAATAATCGGTATTAAAAACGTTGTGTTTAGTGCTTTCTTTCTTTATTTTCTCGTTTCGGTGCGCAAAGATACGGCGAGTATTTTGTTTTACCAAAACTTTTTGAAAAAATTATTGCCCCTCATTTTTTCTTTATGGCGCACTAATTGTTTTTTAATCATATCCATTGCTGCCTCTATGGCATCTTCAAAGTGGAGGCGAGTTTCGCCCGCTATGGCTTGGTGTCCGGGTACATTTACCTTGATTTTTGCGATTTTGTCGCGTACCTGACCACTTTTATGGTCTAAACTTAGGTAAATCTCTACGTCGACGATGTGGTCAAACCACTGTTGTAGTTTGGCTGCTTTTTGGTGGATAAAATCCGATAGCTGTTCGCTTGCCGAAAATTCGTGGGCATGAATTAATACGTTCATAGATGATAGGTTCAAGTTGATTTAAAATTAAAATATATTTTCACCAAAGGGTAAAACGACTTATTACTGATGATTGTGGGTGGATGATTGACAATCGGGAGGGGTTTGTTTTCAGGTGGTCTGGAATAGAAATTAGCGCATAGAATTAAATTGCTGAAACATGCGCTCAATTTATGAGGCATTTGCCTTCGGGTGGGCTTGGGCGTATTGTTGGCGTATTTTTTCTATTGTATTGTGTGTATAATGTTGGGTTGCAGCGAGATTGCTATGTCCCAATAAATCTTTGATGGCATTGAGGTCGGCACCTTCGTTGAGGAGCTGAGTGGCGAAGGTATGGCGCAATAGGTGCGGACCGCGGTATTCGGCGGTAGTAGCGAGGGCTAAATAGCGCGTAGCGATGCGATATAGTAGGCGTGGGTACATAGCTTTGCCTTTGTCTGTAATGAGCAGGGGCGGGTTATCGGCTGCTGCCAATTCGGGAAACGTATTGTTGCGTAGGCTAATGTATTGCTGCAAACGTTGAACTGTGTGAGGTAATAACGGTATTACGCGCTGCTTAGTTCCTTTGCCCACGATTTTAAGGGTATTGTTGGCAAAATTTAACATTTGGTCGCACAGGCTCAGTAACTCCGCGCTACGCAATCCGGTAGCGTAGAGCAGTTCGATGGCTATGGCATCGCGTTTGCCAGCAAAATCGTCGCTAAAAGGTAATTGTTGCAAAAGGTGCAGCATAGGATTGGTTTCGACAAACCCACTTAGGTGGCGTGCAAATTTAGGTGCGGTCAAATTTGCAGCGGGGTTATGGTCGGTATAGCTACGGCGATTCAGAAATTGACAATACGATTTGAGGGCTGCTAATTTGCGGGCTACTGACCGCCGCGCTGTGCCTTGCTCGATAAGTGCCACGAGCCACGATTTGATGTGGTAGGGCATAAGGGCTTCGGGATTATCGGTCAATACGGGATCATTATATGTATGGGTCAGGTAGTCTGATAGCTGTTGTAGGTCGGTTTCATAGGCTTTGAGGGTGTGGTCGGCATATCGGTTTTCGAGGCGCAGATGTTGAATAAAGTTAGGCAGGTATTTCATGGGCATAAGTCTTGCTGTATAGGGGCAAATGTATGATCTTTGCGCCGAAAAAGCAATACTTGAAGCCGATAAAATGCGATTTTTTTAAAAAAAATTGTGCGTTATGCTTGTTGTTGGGCAAGACAATGATTTTTCTTGCTGTTATCAATATGCCTTGTCGGGGCTATAATTGCCTGAAATAAGCTGCGTTGGCGCATTTATTCGCGCAATTTACTGTCGATAATGATAGTGACGGGTCCGTCATTGATGAGCGATACTTGCATATCTGCCCCAAACTCGCCGGTTTGTATTGGCGAGGAGATATATTGCTGCAATTCGGCAATAAATTGCTCGTACAGGGGTATGGCGGTTTCAGGGCGGGCTGCGCGTATATAAGAGGGGCGATTGCCTTTTTTGCACGAAGCATAGAGCGTAAATTGGCTGACGACAATTATCGCGCCTCCTATATCTTGTACGGATAAATTCATCAGCCCATCAGAGTCGGAAAAAATACGCAATTGCGCTACTTTTTTGCATAGCCATTGCAGGTCGTCTGTGGTATCGGTATGTTCTATGCCGAGCAGCAATACTAAACCCTTGCCTATTTGGGCTTTGATTTGCCCGCTGATGCTGACAGAAGCACTTAGGGCGCGCTGGATAACAATTTTCATGCTTGAATAAGGGGGTTGTTTCTTTTCTTTTATACTTTTATAAACATCTTTGCTTAATACAGCGTTCAAGTAAAAAAAAGTAATGCAAAAGTACGCAAATTAGCTATTTTAGCACTAACTTTGGCGTTTAATTGCCCGCAATTATCCATTTGGCTGCAATTACCCACCTAATTTTATTTTAATTATTTATACTTTAACTGCATCATATTTCCCAATGAGACAACTTTTTCGCCTACTTCTTATATTGGGCATCAGTAGCCCTTTGGCATTACAAGCGCAATCGTGTGTCGGTACGGCTACTTTTAATGTCACCATCAATCCCGCGCCCACAGCGAGCATCAGCAACGGAAGTTCGGTACAGTATTGTACGGGCGGCGGCGTATATCTGACGGCGGTGCAAGGCACGGGCTATACCTATCAATGGCGGCTGAACGGCAATCCTATTTCGGGTGCTACATCATGGTCTTATTTGGCTACGGTAGCAGGTACGTATTCCGTTCAAGTAACCAATGCGTCAGGCTGCGCCATCGTGTCTACCAATACCACAGTAGCGGCTACTGCTCCTGTATGCGGCACGATAGTCAAAGCGCGTTTGTTTTTGGAAGGTCCTTTCAACAGCGGTACCAGCCTAATGAACACTACTCTGCGCAGTGCATCTTTATTGCCACGGCTCCAACCTTTTGATATTGCGCCTTGGAATTATAGCGGTGCGGAAACTGTGCCCCAACAATCAGACATACCAACCAATGCAGTCGATTGGGTATTGCTCGAACTACGCGACAACGCCAATGCGCTCATTGCCAGCCGTGCGGGTTTCTTGCTCAACGATGGCACTTTGCGCGATATAGATGGCACGGCAGGTTTCCGTTTTGCTATTACACCTTCCGGGAAGTTATAATATCATTGTCAGAAGCCATAATCACCTTGCTGTGATGAGTGCTGCTACAGTATCATTGCCCAACGCCGCTAACTACGATTTCAGCGTAGCAAGCAACGTATTGGGCGGGGTTGCTCAATTGAAATCCCTCAATGCAAGCATCAACGGTCTGAAAGCAGGCGACATCAACGCTAATGGCGTAATTACAGTTGCCGACTTTAACGTATTCCAGCCCCAAACCGCAAGCATCAACCAATATCTTAGCGGAAAAAACGCCAAACTTACCCATAAGGCAAGTTTGGCGCAAAATAACGTATCAAGATGGTTTATTCGTATGGTTAGCAGCACCTACGGGTTTGCTGAACCCAACTGCTTTTCGCCCTGCATTAAGCGCACGTTTTTCGTCAAATCCTTTTACATCTTCTATCGTAAGGGTTTGCAGTATTTCGGGGCTGCGGTCTTCGAGCGGCAAGCGAGCTAAACGTAGATTTTGCGCTTTTATGACATCATAAATGGTTTTGACAATAGCACGACCATTGCCAAAATATTTGTCCTTTGTATGGTGCATAAACGAAAAATAGCTGTGTAGATGCGCTTCCGCGTCTTGGGTTACGATATAGCCTTCGCGTTTCAGGTAGTAGTGCATAATGAGCATTAGCTCATCTATTTTATAATCTTCGAAATGAATAACGCGGTCGATGCGCGATTTTAACCCAGGGTTGGCTTCCATAAACAGTTTCATATTGTCGGTATAGCCTGCAGCAACTACGGCAAATTCGCCTTTTTGGTCTTCCATTCGTTTGATAAGCGTTTCGATAGCTTCGCGCCCAAAGTCGTTGCCGCCGCCGCGGTCGGTCAAAGCGCGATGCTTCGTCTATAAATAGCACGCCACCGATGGCTTCGTCTATTTTTTCGGCGGTTTTAATAGCTGTTTGCCCTACGAACCCCGCCACGAGGCTTTGTCGGTCGCACTCTACGAGGTGTCCGCGTTCTAAGATACCCCAAGGCTTTGAAAATTTTGGCTAATACTCGGGCAACAGTGGTTTTGCCTGTGCCGGGGTTGCCGGTAAAAATAGCATGGAGCGGAAATTTGTTCAATACATCTTTGCCCATTTCGCGATAAAAGCGCACCAAACCTACTAATTCGTTGATTTCTTTTTTGACGTTTTGTAGCCCGGGCATTTCTTGCAACTCGGTTAAGGATTCGTGCAGCAGGTTTTCGTCTATCGGAATATTGGCTATTGAGCGTTGTTTGGGCGTATAGATAGCGGCTATATCATCGACCACTACGGTAGATAGCTCTTCTTTGGAGAGGCGGCGTGGGTTTTCGGTTTTCATTACGCGCAAGCCCAAATTGGCTTTTGGCTTGGTCTATGAGGGAGTAGATATGTCGGGCATTGCCGAAGTATCGGTCGCGGGTGCGGTATGCTTCTACGATTTTATCGTACAAATAGGCTTTGGCTTGTTGGCTTAGGGCGATATATCGTTTTTGGGCGGCAAAGTCGGCAATATCGGCTAATTCGTGGGGCATATAATCGGGAAACTCGAACCATTGCGTAAAGCGCGACTTCAAGCCCGGATTAGCGTCCATAAACGATTTCATTTCGTTGGGATAGCCTGCTACTACTACGGCAATATCGCCTTGCCCGTCCGACATTTCTTTGATGATAATTTCGATTACCTCGCGTCCAAAATCTTTTAGGTCGTCTTTGGTGCGAGCTAAACTATATGCTTCGTCGATAAACAATACGCCGCCGCGTGCTTGTTTGATGGCTTCTTTGACCTTGGGCGCGGTTTGCCCGATATATTCGCCCACCAATTCGGCGCGGTCTACTTCTACGATATGCCCTTTGGACAATAGACCTAAGTGGCGGTATATTTGCCCCAGCATCTTGGCTACGGTTGTTTTGCCCGTGCCGGGGTTGCCCGTAAATACGGTATGGAGGTTGAGGGTTTGTTGGTCTTCAAAACCGCGCTCCATGCGTATTTTCAGGAATTTCAGGTATTCGGCATATTCTCTGATGCGTTGTTTTACAAAGCGAAGACCTACTAAATCGTCTAAGGCTTGCATCACATCGTCTAAGGTTTCGGTAGGTGTTTCGTCAGAAGCCATTAAAGTAACACCGGTACCAGGCAAAATGGCTTCGTTCATGCCGCGCTCAAACGAATTGCCTACTTCAAAGGGCAAGATGGCAATTAATCGGTCCATAAACCCAACTTCCATTGTATAGTTGTCGTTGAACCAAGTGCCTTTGTCGTTAGACCCCCAGCCCGACGTAATGGTGATAATTTTGTCGGTAGGCGCGATAGTCACTAATTCGACTGTTTCACCTTTTAATTGGTGGGCATCGTTATAAAATCCTGAATCGGAGTCCGCAATTAAGGGCGTGTGCTACCAAATTTTGGAACGTAAATTCGGCAAAACTCATAACGTGTGTCGCGAGCGTCAAAGGCTTTGGCATATATCCGCTTGTCGGTTGGCACATTTTCGTTCGTACCTTCGTATAATTTTAGGGCTTCGACCGAAAAATAAGGGTTGCTGTCGTCTGTCACTGTACCTACGTCTTCGACCCAAAAACGCTGTCTGCCCGCTATTTGCCCATCTAAATAGGCTTCCCATTCATACTCGCCGTTTTTCCAAAAAAAGCCAGGGCGTTTATTGCCCCATGCTTGGTGTATCGATACGATATTAGTATCTTTCGTAACGTGTTTGTCAAATTGTATGTCGCATACTTCTTTGCGCTCGTCGCCTTTTAGGGCAAATGCTTTCAGTCCTACATGTATGTCCCAATCTTCTTCGTCGAATAGTTTATTATAAAATGACAGCTCGACATAAATATACGTAGTTTCGGAGCGGTCATACACGCGGCGATATTTTTTTCGCCCGTTGGCAAGCCACTCCGAAGACCCATAAATTTTCAGGTCTTTATATTTAAATTTTGAGATAAATTGATTTTCTTTTAACACAGTTATTCAGTTTATGATTCAAGCGGTGAAAGTGTCTATGTAAGTTACAATGATATACGATAGCAGGGGGCGGCGGGTTGTGGCTTGGGCAAAAAATAAGGAATATGCTCTTTTTTGAATGACATAGTGTTCTAACAGAAAAAGTTAATACAATTAATTAATTATTAATTTGATTTAATTACGCATCTGTTTTTGTTTTATTTTGCTACCAACTTCATTATATCTATTTTCTAATTTTTCTCTTGCTTTATCTGTGGTAAAAGACCAATGTACTTTTATAGCTTTTTTGTTTCGCTCATCTTGCCAAATTAAGGCTTCTTGCCGCATATATCTATGTTGGGTATTCGTCGGTCTAAGCATTGCCTTGAAAGTGCCGAGAACTCTATCTCTGCCATGTTTAGCCACGAAGACGTTTAGGCGTATAATGAAATTCAAGGATGTTTTTATTTTTCGGGCTTCATCAAAGGGCAGATTTTCATAAAAAAGCTCCGTAAGAATGGGTGCTAAAATTATCTTGAACGAGTTGTATTTTACTTGCATTCGGATAATGGGTATCTAAAGCCACTTCATAAATTGGGCATAATCCGCTTTGGTTTTGCTTTCCGTTACCATCAAATAGCGTTGCCCTGTATCTATGTCATAGGCTAACAAGACATTACAAACGCCGTTTCTTATATACTCCTGATGTTCTTTTTTTAGTGCTATTGGGTTTGGCAGGTATCGGAGCAAGTACGTTACCTATCAGTTGGCAAGGTCGCTCGTCAAAGCAAATTCTAGGGATGCCACTGAACGGAGCAGCGTAAATGTCCAAAATATCTTCCATATTGGCTAAATATTCGCCATTTATCATACCAATACACCATTGTCGTTTCTGCCAAGGTTTGGTTTACTTTTTTTAAAACTAAACGAATAGATTCATCTGATAAACTATGCTCACAACCTAATTCAACTAATTTATCGTTAATAAGCGATAAAGTCCATTTGGACGAACCCAGGAGCATCACTACAAGCAATGCTCGTAATTTTGGCTTCTATGTGTTCGGTTATCTTGGGTGGTCGTCCGTACGTGGGAGGATCATCTAAGGCAGCAGAAAGTCCTTCTGAAAGATAACGACGTTTCAACGTGTAATAAGCATTTCGATTAAGACCCAAACTTTGTTCCAATACAAGCCCGGACCATTTCCGTCTGCCATTGATAGCAAAGCAAGGGCACGGGTAACTTTGCGACTTTTATGAGTGCCGCTTTTAGTAATACGAAGTAATCTAACCTGTCAGATTCACTTAAATTAATAACCTTAGAAATACGGGCCATTATAGTCAGGGATTTTTATTAAATAAATGCAAAATTAGTGATAAATTTTTTTTTGACAGAACAATAGTTCGTTGCTTATAATTTTAGGAGTGGTACAAAGCCACCGCAAATTATATGCCACCGCATATTGGCAAGTTGTTTTACCGATAAATATCTTTAAAAAAATCGTAACTATTTAGCCTTGTAGGGGAAATAGCCATTTCTAATCGAATATGCAGCGATGTCAGGCATTATTAGATAAATATTGCTCATTACCCCATACCCAAAACCCTATACCCTAAATAGCTACAAAAAACCGTACAATATATGGCGATTTTTTTTGCATTTCATTTTTAACAATCTATTTGTCTATAAAATGCCGATGTCACTCCGTTGGTGCTTAGTTGCGGGGGTAGATGGTCGGCTTGCTCGTCGAAAGGGCGTTTGCCGATAAGGGCTTCGAGGTCGTCTTTGTGCAAAATTTCCTTTTTGAGCAGGGCTTGCGCTATGGTTTCTAACTCGCGGCGTTTATTTTGCAACAGTTGTTTGGTGCGGGTATAGGCGTTGGTAATAATTTGGCGCACTTCGTTGTCTATTATCTGCGCGGTGGCTTCGGAGTAGGGGCGTTGGAAGGAGTATTCTGCTTCGGAATCGGAAAAGGAGATATTACCCACTTTTTCGTTCATGCCATAGACCGTCACCATAGCATAAGCCATTTTGGTAATGCGCTCCAAATCGTTTTGCGCTCCTGTCGAGATTCTACCAAAAATGATGTCTTCGGCTACGCGCCCGCCGAGGGTCATACACATTTGGTCGGTTAGTTGTTCGATGGTATAGAGATATTGCTCTTTGGGTATATATTGCGCATAGCCCAAGGCTGCTACGCCGCGCGGTATGATGGTTACTTTCAGGAGTGGATAGGCATGTTGCAAAAACCAACCTACTATGGCGTGTCCTGCTTCGTGGTAGGCGATAATTTCTTTTTCTTGGGGCGATATAATTTTATTTTTCTTTTCCAATCCGCCTATAACGCGGTCTATCGCATCTTGAAAATCTTGCAAATCAACGGCAGTTTTGTCGCGGCGAGCAGCAATTAGAGCGGCTTCGTTGCAGACATTGGCGATGTCGGCACCTGCAAAACCGGGCGTTAAGGCGGCTAATTTTTTGAGGTTCAGGTCGGGTACTGTTTTGATGGGTTTGATATGGACTTTAAAATCTGCTCGCGTCCTACCAAGTCGGGTTTATCGACCGATATTTGGCGGTCGAACCTACCCGGACGCAACAACGCGCTGTCTAATACATCAGGGCGGTTGGTGGCTGCTAATATAATGACCGCTTTGTCGCTCGCAAAACCGTCCATTTCTACCAATAGGGCATTGAGGGTATTTTCGCGCTCGTCGTTGTTCTGAATGGTATTGCGTACGCGAGCGCGACCAATGGCATCTATTTCGTCGATAAAAATAATACAAGGCGATTTGTCGCGGGCTTGGCGGAACAAGTCGCGCACCCGAGACGCGCGTACGCCTACGAGCATCGGGACAAAATCGGAACCCGATATACTAAAAAATGGTACTTTTGCCTCGCCGGCCATAGCTTTGCCCAAGAGCGTTTTGCCCGTACCCGGAGGACCGATAAGCAATACGCCTTTGGGGATTTTGCCGCCCAGCGATTGGTATTTTTCGGGATTTCTCAAAAATTCTACTACTTCGCGCACTTCTTCTTTGGCTTCGTCCAAACCTGCTACATCGTCAAAGGTGAGGTTTACACGTCCTTCACCGTCAAATAAGGCTGCCCGCGATTTGCCAAAATTAAAAATTTGACCGCCCGCGCCGCCCATGCCACCGCTCAAACGACGCATGATAAAAACCCAAATACCCACAATAATCAGGATAGGAAGTATATAGGTAAAGAAGCCCGCTTGCCAATCAGCGCGTTGTTCGTAGCGCGTATCCATAGCTGCGGTTTGAGGTAGTTCTTTTTGTTTGTTTTGCAATTCTTGCGCAAACGCATCAACCGAGCCTATCGTAAAATGGAAGTGTGGACCTCGGTTGATACCGCTCCACCTCGATTCGGCGATAGACTTGTATTTAGGGTCTTGTAGGCGGTCTAATTTCAGATAAACCTCTACATACGCCTTATTGACCACAATGATTCTTTCGACATCTTGTGTGGGCATCAATTCTTGGAAAAATTGCTGCTGCGATATTTCTTTTGCGGGCGGCTTGAACGGCACAAAAGTCATCACAATAAACCCTATCAAGATGATAGCAAGCAGCCAATATTGCCCCCTGTTACTGCTGGTTTCGGGGTTATTATTGCCGCTGTTGTTGTCGGTTTCGTTATTTGATTGGCTCATTTGCGTTTATTTGCGAATATGGTGGGTGTGGGTAAGCCAAGTGGCTTTTGGGGAATAATGATAGAGAGGGAAGTGCACAACTAATACAAGTCAGTCGCAGTTTCTGCTGTTATTTTTTACGCCTTTTTGGGGCGGTTTGGGGTTCGGTGATATGTTTTGTAGAGCCGTCTTCGTTATATTCGGTGGTGGTAGCAGCATCAGCCCATAGCTCTTCTAAGGCGAATAATTCGCGTTTTTCGCGCAGGAAAATATGTACCATCACGTCAAAATAATCGACCAGCACCCATTCGGCGGTATCAATGCCTTCTATGTGGTTGATGCGCATTTGTAGGGATTGCTGTACTTTTTCTTCTATATGGTCGGCAATGGCGCGTACTTGGGTGGGCGAGTTGGCTTCGCAAATCACAAAGTAATCGGTCATCGCATCGCTTAGGTTGCTTAGGTTCATGCTCACAACGCGCTCGCCTTTTTTATCCAAAATGCTGTCAATAATTACGCTTACCAACTGTGCGGTGCTGGCAGAGCGACGGCGTATGGAGGTATCGTTGGCTTGTTGTATTTGAGATTGATTGTTCAATGTTAAATTTTTAAGATGATTGGGATAAAAAAAAATGTTGGGGCGAATTATTATTCGCCCTTATTATTCGCCCTTATTCGTTGGGGCGAAAGATTTTTCGCCCTTATTATTCGCCCTTACTACTATTCGCCCTTTCGGACGATTTCTGATTTTAGCTGAATTTGCGTATTTTTGCGCGTTCCTTTTTTCTATTGCTTATATGCCTCGACCCGACGACACCCTTTTTATTGGCCAGCGGATAATTTCCTTAGACCGTGTTAGTTCTACCAACGATTATGCCCTTCAATGGCTACGCAGCGAAAAACCGCCCGAAGGTACGGTAATTACGGCACAATTCCAAACCGCGGGGCGTGGGCAGCGGGGCAGTGAGTGGCACGGCGAGGTAGGCAGAAACTTAGCAATGTCTATTATATTGTATCCTACGTTTGTGTCTTTGCAGCGTCAGTTTGCATTGAGCCAAGCTGTTGCTTTGGGTTGTTATCATTGCTTAAACGAAATATTGGGGGCAAAAGTTCGTATCAAATGGACAAATGACCTATACTATGGCAATAAAAAATTGGGTGGCATACTTATCGAGAATACTGTTAATGCTTATGGTTGGGTATCGGCGATTGTGGGTATTGGTATCAATGTCAATCAAACCGATTTTCCGCCCGACTTACCCAACCCTACTTCTATCGCAATACTTACAGGTAGCAGATGGGATACGAACGAACTAATGAAAAAATTGTGCCATTATATAGAACGGCAATATTTACAGTTGCGAGCTGACAAATTGGCATATTTACACGAAAACTACCGACAATTCCTGTACCGCTACCAAGAAATGGCGCATTACGAAACGCCCGAAGGTATAATTTTGACGGCAAAAATAACAGACGTAACCGAACAAGGGCAAATTGGTATTATGCACCGCCGAAGGGCAATACCGCGAATTTGACATCAAAGAAATTCGCTTTTGCTGACCTCGAAAATTCCAAAAGCGGCATATTTCGACAAGAAATATACCGCTTTTGGATTATTCTACTGTCTTTGAAAGGAGGTGCTATTGTCCGATGACTTTTAATATGTCGCTGGTATACTTGTGGGTAGGGTCTAAACCAACTGCTTTTTGCGCCCAAGCGCGGGCATTGGCAGTATCGCCTTTGGTATAGGCTAATTCGGTGAGGTACGAAAAGCCCTCTAATATTTCTTTTTTGTACTTGGTGGTAGAGGCAGGTTCGGCCGTGGCGAGGGCTACGAATTTTTCGTAGTAAGGCGCGGCTTTTCCGTTGTTAGAACTGCCTTCTACTTTTTTGGCGGTTTTGGCTTGCCATAGGTGTCCCAGCGGCAAATTGGGTTTTAGTTCGCTTAGTTTAGCAAATGCGGAGTCGGCAGTAGCATATATTTTACCGTAATAGGCTGATTTGCCCAAGTTGTAGTAATCGTTGGCATTTGGGGTGCCCGTATGTGCTATTTTGAGGCGGTAATATTTGATAGCTTCGGGGAATTTATCTTTGTCGTAATACATATATGCCAACTCGCCGATGATATCTGATTTTTGCTCTTCTTTAACCGATTTGGCAGTATCGGCTATGGCAATAGCTTTTTGGTAAGCGGCGGCGGCTTGGTCTAATTTTTGGTGTTTTGCCAAAATTTTGCCGTAATATTGGTAGTCCATTGCTATTTGTTTTTTTGGCTCGGCTGTTTCCAAAAATTTTTCCATCAAGGATAATGCTTGCACCGAGTCTCCTGTTTCGTAGTACGAATAAGCGAGCAGGCGGTTCAGATAGTTTTTAGACTTATCTATTTTGGTAATTTCATTTACTTTGGCGATGGTTTCGGGATATTTTTTTGACAAAAACAAGGCATTGACATATTGTGTTTGGTCGTCTATGGTTGCATTGCCTATTTGTATATATTTTCCGTAGTGTTCGGCTGCTTCTTCGTAGCGGTTTAGTTCATAGAAGAAATCGCCTAATTCGCGAAACACGGGCGGGAAATTGGGGTCGTTGGCTTTTGATTTTTCAAAGGCTTTTAGTGCTTCTACGTTGTTGCGGGCGCGTAGGTAGGCTTCTGCGATTTTGAAAGGAGCTACAGGGTCTTTGGGGTTATATTCGGCGGCATATTCGTAGTTGGTGAGGGTTTTTCCGCCCTCATTTTTGGCTAAGTAAGCGTCGCCGAGTGTCAGATTGACTAAGGCATCTTTTTTGCCCCAAGGCTACGGCTTTGGTCAGGGCAGTAATGGCGGCATCGGCATTGGGTTTTTTGCCGACCAAATATGCCTCGCCTATATAACGCAATATATTGACATCTTTGCCTTTTGAGCTTTTTAAAGCACCTTCTAACAATTTGCTTGCGTCGGCAGTGTTGCCTTCGGCCATTGCTATTTTGGCTGCACCGATATTGCCCAACAAACTTTTGGGGTTCGACAAAATAATTTTGGCATAGGTTTCCTTAGCTTTATTTGCTTCGCCCGAGAGCAAATAGGCATTGCCCAACTGATACAATACATCTACATCGGCAGGCATACTTTTATTAGCGGCTTCTAAGGCAGCCACTGCTTGCGGATATTTTTCATAGCTCATCATTTTTAGTCCTTCTTGCAAAGACTGCGCCACAGCGGTTTGCCCCATGAGGAGGCATAGCGCACATACTACCCCAAGGCGGGCAAATAGGTTCGTTCGGTTCATAGATTTGTTTATGTGAGTTTTAGAGGTTTTGCTGGAAGAAAGAGTAAATGCAAAATATATGTAATTGTATATGTTGCTGATTTGTGGTGTTGGTGCGAATTTATCAGGGCAAACGCATTTAAATCTTAATAATCTGTCAATCAGTACTTTATAAATAAAAAATTTATACTGTATGCTTTGGGCTTAACTATTTGCAGAATAAATTTTGTTTTTTATGGATAGGCAATAAACTAATGTTCTAACAGAAAAGTTTTTAAGACCATTTTAAAAATGTAAATAACCGAATATCAAGTAATTATATTAAAAATTAGTACCTTAATTTTTTTGTCAGAACAATATCGTAATTTATTTAAATAGTCAAATTTGGCTTTTTAATGCGTTTACCCTGCGAACTTATTCGTCACTCTATTGGGTCGCTGCTAATGCTTACGATGCGCAGGGGCATGGTAGAGGGCACTAAGCCGCTTTTTAAGATGATGCGTTGCCCTTTTTCGGCGGCTAAATACGCACTTAGCCCGGTGCCCAATCCAGAGCGCATTTCGCGGCTGATGCTATACATTTTGCGCGTGACGGGATAATCACCCGTAGCGATATAGGCTTGGTAGGGGTTTGTAATAATCCATTCCTATTTTTTGGCGAGGGCTACGGCGCGTATTTTTCGGTTAAAGGCTTGGGTTTTTGGGTCGGTCGTGTCGCTAATCCAATTTACGCCGATAATGCCTATGGCGTTGGGGTTTTCCGATACGTATTTTATAGTTTCTTCGTTGGTTTTGGTCGCAAAGGCATTAGCGGGCAGTGCTGCTCCTTGGCAAAGCGAATCCATCACATAGCGCACTGTACTCGATTTTTCGTTGTCGAAAACCAATGTTATGACACCTTGTTTTGACTTGGGGTTTAATTGTTGCCACTTGTTTATTTTTCCGTTCAGCACATCGCGCAGTTCCGACATCGTTAGGGTGCTATCGCTGCTCGATGGGTGTACGATAAATGCAATAGCGTCGGTAGCGAGATGCACTACTTTGGGGGGCGATTTTAGTTTTTCAAAGGTATCTAATTCGGCGGCAGTAAGCAGGCGCAGGCGATGATGAGCCTTTCGCGCTATCGAGCAACAAGTCGTTCACAACATCGGCTTCGGGGGCGTAGCGCGGTATGATTTTGGCGGCGGGTCGTTGGGCATGAAACACCTGCAACTCGCTATCTATGATGGGTTCGTAGTTGGCATCTACGCTTATTTTGATTTCGCCTTTGGAGGGCGTATCCAATTCTTTGCCGCTGCCGCCATTAGCACAACTACTAAATTGCAATATACTGAGCAACGACATGGCACCAACGAGGTAAGAGACTTGCTTAATCATGCTAAAAAGGGTAAGTGAATATTTTTTGATACAAAAGCTATGCCGCACAGTAAAATCGGAGGTGTTTACTGTTTGCGGGGTAGGGGTTGCTTAGTCAGAGAAAGATTGGGCGTTCTTATACTTGATTTCGGTAGTACCATCT
>JADJTE010000003.1 GCA_016711295.1 Sphingobacteriales bacterium
TAGGGTTCGTTGTTCGGTATCTGAAAGCGCGGTATGGTTGTTCCATAATACGAGGGCGCACTAATTGGTGCGAAAATGTCATTGCCGACAAGTGATAATTGGGCATTAGCGCTCGTGAACTTTGCTGTACTGAACCCATAGCCCCGCCACAAAAATACGATGTTTGGTGTTGCGCAGTTAGCCAGTACCAAGAGATATTGGGCAAAATCGGGCGATGTTGCAGGATTTACTCGGGCTCGTCGAGCGGCACCAAGTAGTCGGCGGGCGCAATGGACTGAGAAATAGCGCGCTTCGCGTGATTGACTTGGGTGGGCAGTGGCGTATTTTTAGGTCGGGCACTTGTGATAGCTCGGATGTCATATTTTGTATGCTTACGGTGGTGTCTATGCCTTCGTTAGGTAGCCCATATCGGTTTGGTCTACGCTCAAAAAAATGTGATTTTCATACAATATGATTGGGTGGTAGACTAATAACAATACAGCCCAATGAGGTTGAGATTCCATAGCCCACGATTTAAAATCGTTGGCAACTATTTAGGGGATAGGGTTTTGGGTATGGGATAATGAGCAATACTTACCTAATATTGTCTGACATCGCTGCATATTCCCCCCTACAAGGCTAAAATAGTTACAATTGTTGGCTGCGGTTCGTTGCCATTCTGCGCAGGATTTATCCATTTCTCTCACTACGCTTGGGGTTGTTTGGCTTATAAACATAATACGCCGCTAAACTGCTATCTTTGCGTTATTTGTCGTACTTTTGTGGCTTTTAGCGGGCAATAACGCGGTGTTTGCCTTTTTAAGTCATTATTAGATGACCCCAAATCTTTTCCTTGTTTATTGCATGAACCACCTACACTTGGGTATTGTTCACGAACAAGAGTCTCCCGATTCGCGCGTGCCTTACCCCCCTCCAATGCCGTACTCTATCCGACCAATATCCCCAACTCCGAACCAGCGTTGCCGTCTGATGTGCTGTTTTAGCGACGACGAATATCGCGCCTGTGGCATCGAGCTAAACGCCGATTTGTCGAACCAGGACGTATTGATGGGCGTAAAGGAAGTGCCGAAAGAGCAATTATTGCCCGACAAACGCTAATTTTCTTTTCGCATACCATCAAACAGCAAACCTATAACCCGCTCGTTGCTGCAAGCCATAGTGCGCAAAGGTATCGAAATGTTGGATTATGAATGTTTGGTCGATGAACGCGAAACGCGCATTTTGGGATTTGGGCGTTTTGCGGGTATTGTTGGGGCACATAATGGTCTGTTAAGGTACGGGCAAAAACGGGCGCTTTTAGCCCGCCGCCTGCCTACGAATGCCACGACCATGCCGCTATCAAGGCTATTTATGCTACTTTGCAACTGCCGCCTATGCGCATTGTGCTGACGGGTACAAGGCGCGTATCGCGAGGAGGAAAGTGCGTTGAGTACGTGGAGATACCTTTGAATTAGCCCTGCCGAGTACCTGCGCAACGAAGCCCTACCCTACGCTGTATATACCCAATTGCGCTCGTCTGACCTATACCGCCGCGAAAAAGACAACCTCGATTATTACTCTGCCTCGACTTTCTACATCACCCCGAATTATATCGCTGCGATTTTGAGGCATATACGCGCATCACCGACCTGACGTTGAACGGCGTTTTTGGCCCCACAAGCACCTCGTTTTTTTCAGCAAAGCGGATATGCGCCGCCCCGATTTCCGCATTCGAGCCATCGCCGATATTTCCGTACGACATCAACGGCTCGATACCCGCTACTACCCGCGCCACCACCACAGGCGATGCCGTAATGGCTATAACCCGCATACCGAACAAGAAGAAGCCCCTTACCAAGCCCATACCATCGACATCATGTCGGTAGATAACCTTACCCAACGAACTGCCCGCGATGCGTCACATGTTCGGTGGTGCCCTGTCCCAATGGGTTGTGCCTGAGCTATTTAAGCCCGAAAGCCCGATGCTGCAACGCTACCATTGCAAAAACGGTGTATTGTGCCGCGTTTTGCTTATTTGAGCCATTTTTTGGCAGGGAAATAAGTTATTTACTGTTGATATTATACATAATATATTTTACAAATATAATTATTTGTCATAATACAATTGTCTGATTATCAAGCATTTATATCCTTGTTTTTCTTACGTCATCAATGTCCAATATATTGCCCTATATTTTTAGCATGCCCTTAGCCCCGAAATTCTGTCCCTCAACCCAACCATTCACCAATCTAAACGCGCTTGAATTTTTTTAGAACAGATAGCCGCCGATTTAGCGCCCATCCGCCCCGATGCCCTGCGCCGCCATTGTTTGGTTTTTCCGAACAAGCGAGCAGGTGTTTATTTTCGTAAGTATTTGGTGGCAGCAATACCAGCAGCAACGCGACAAAATACTTGTTTTCGCCCAAGTTTGGAATATCGTCGAGTTTACCGAGCAGCTATCCGAAACCGTAATCTTACGGATACCGTGCCCAAGTATTAGAGTTGTATAAGACGTATAAGCAGATAGAACCCGAAGTGCGTTTTGATAATTTTTATGCGTGGGGCAAGCTCATTCCTAAGCGACTTTGACGAGATAGACGCTATATGGTCAGGCGACCGACTTGTTTGCCAACCTCAAAGAATTGCGCAATTTAGAAGAGGCTTTTTTCGCTGCCGCCCGACCAACTGCCCTACCTCCAACAGTTTTGGCGCGTATTGCAAGGAAAATAGCACCGATTTGGAACGCGAGTTCATCAAAGTTTGGCGGTATTAGGTCAAGTATATGAAGCATTTAGCCAAACATTAGCTGGCACAAAACGCCGCGTATATGGGTATGGCACAACGCCGCATTGTGCAGGATTTAGAGCGCGATATACTACCGCCACCTTATGACCATTTTGTTTTTGCAGGATTTAACGACCTCACCGCTACCGAGCAACGCATTATTGATTGCCTAAGCAGCCGACAGCAAGCCACCATCTATTGCGATACCGACCGCTTTTATATGGACGATACGCCCGAAACCGACACAAGGGCGCACCAAACGACAATTCTACCGACAATACAATAATACAGGCGAACTCCCGCATAAGCACCGCCGCAACAAGCACGAAGCAGGCAATTTTTTGCGCCGCTATTATCGACAATATGCCCAACACCCCGCCCACAAGTGGCACACCCAAAGCAATTGGTTACAAAATCGCCAACAAATACACCTCGTAAGCACGCCCTTGCAAGTAGGGCAAGCCAAATATGCGGGGCAGGTCATAGCTCAATCCTTAGCGAGAACGATATCGATTTGGCAAGATATCGCCTGGTTTTGGGCGATGAAGCGTTGTTATTCCCGATGCTCTATGCCCTACCACCTAATATAGGAAACGGTCAATGTGACGATGGGCTATCCGCTGCGCCATACGCCTGCCTACCAGCTATTAGAAACCCATTGATGCTGCAAAACGCGCAAAGACCGCCCTATAACCGCTAAGGAAGACGACAATAATAAGCCCGACAGCCCTTCAAGCGATGCCGCCCAAGCCGATTCAATCGGTATATTACAGCAAATTGGTATTACAAACCCTCAACAATCCATATATCAAAATCTATGACCGCGACGGCGTAGAAACCTACATGAGCCAAGCCGAGCGCAATAATTGGATATATGCCAAAGCCGAAACCATTTGCAGCCGCCTAAGCCACCCTATATTTCAACTGTTGTTCCAGCCTTTACGCTACATTTATCGACCTCAGCCGACAATTGAGCGATGTATTATTGCAACTATTCAACGACCTACAAGCCAAATCGGGGCTTAACGACGACCCTAACGATAAGCCCGACGAATATGAATATACTACTGCGCAGACCGAGCTATTACCCGAACCCGATGCGGATAAGTTCCAAAACAAGCCAAACCACCGCTCGAACTGGCGTTTTATACCATACCCTGCTGCAAGTGCGCAAATTAGAAGATGCCCTGCGCCGACATCGGCATACGGTTTCGGTCGATACATATTGGAAAATATTGCGCGAAATAATACAAAGTACCCAACTCCCCTTTCGAAGGCGAACCCTTGCATGGCTTGCAAATTTTAGATTTTTTAGAAGCGCGTAGCCTCGATTTCAAAAATATATTTATTTTGGGCATGAACGAGGGCTTGATACCCGCCCCGCGCCCTACCGCTACGTTTATCCCCGTCAATCTGCGCCGCGCCTTTGGTATGCCTACTTTCTTAGACCAAGATGCTATTTACGGCTACCATTTTTATAGGCTGCTGCAACGCGCCGAAAAAGTATGGCTCGTATATAATACCGAAGCAGGCAGCACGGGCGGCGAAGAACGCAGCCGATATTTATTACAATTGTTATATGAATTAAATGCTAACAATGCGCCCCATATCACCCTAAGCCACCATACGGCTACCGCTCCGCTATCGGTACATACGCCCCGCACCGAGCCGCTAACTATCGCCAAACAACGTGACATCATAGCCGTATTAGACCGTTACGTGGGCAACCACCCACAATGGCTGCACTTCGACCACGAAGCCGATGACGCATTGCACAATGCCCTGAAACAGCGCAGCCTATCGCCCCTCTGCCCTGACGCGCTACCTGACCTGCCCCATACAGTTTTATTACGAATATGTAGCTCAACCCAAAAAGAAACAGGCAATATTGACGAGGATATCAATCACCAAATTTTTGCAATCTGCTGCACCGCTGCCTCGAACCAATATACCAACCCTACTAACGCTACCCCCGTCATGGCAGCTACTATCGACAAAATATTAGCCAAACCCGATGATATTGCCCGCAAATTAGACCGCGCTTTCCGAGACGAAAAATTTGAAGTGCCCAAAGAAGGACGAAATTTACTCTTGAAACGAGTATTGCTGCGCTTAATACAACAAATATTAGAGACCGACAAAGCCGACACACCATTTAATATCATCGGCTTGGAGGCACAAGAATATAAAACCGAACTCAACTTAGCGGACGGGCGCAGCATACTGCTATCAGCACCATCTGACCGCATCGACCAAATTACGTATGCAGCCGACAATCTGCCCGTTTATCGCATCTTGGATTATAAAACGGGGATGGTCAAAATTGTAGAAAGCTCAAAAACGACGAGCAAACCCGATAGTTACTTCGCGCCCTATTTCAACAACCCCGAATATAAAGCGGGTTTTCAAGCCTATATGTATGCCTATTTGTTTTGGACTAATCACCAACGCAATGCCCGTGTTGTAGCGGGCATATACAACCTACGGCAAATTGCGCGGGGCATTACATACCTACGAAACGGCGAACTGATTTATCCCGACTTTTTCGAACAATTCGAGCAAGAACTCCGCACCGTACTGACCACTTTGTTTGACTACGAACAGCCATTTATACAGCACAACGATGAAAAACGATACGATTACTCGCCCTACAAAAAATTAGTGCACTTGTAAGTTTTTTTTCATTTTACGACTGGTGCAAAAAGTCTCTTTTAAAAAGTATTTGTTAATTAAAAATGTATTAAATTTTAAAATAAATTGCTTATGTATTGAAATTAAATTTAATTTGTGCTAATTTTGCCTTTTTTGCACCATAGTCTTTTGAAATAAAATAATATATAATTTTATTATTTAATTTTAATCTTATTTTTATTATGCCCATCAAACATTTAACAGTTTTGTTAGCCGTCGCTCTTATGAGCAGCGTCTTTTCTCAACTCTTGCGACAAAGATGCCGAAAATGCCAGCCTGTAATTTCACTGGCATAACCAATTAGGCGACTTGCCCGTTGCCTAATTTAGCGTTTGAAACCGAAAACGGTCGCCAATTTAGCCTGAGCGGCTGCCATTATATATCAAACGTTGTGCTTATTCAAGAAGATGGCACTGAATTGCCCATCGGCGATACCGTATTTCTCGTCAGCCCCGCCGAAAGAGATTATGAATTGGGCATGGTGCCTCTAGAGGCAATTACAAAGGCTTTAAATTTATGCTCGGTGTCGACTCGCTTCGCAACCACGCCGACCCAACCCTACAACCAGTAGGTAGCCCCTTAGCCGTTCAAACCCCTTCTATGCACTGGTCGTGGAATAGCGGTTATTTGTTTTCCGCCTCGAAGGTATGGTAGATAGCACCGCTACCAGCGACCAAGCACCCAACAAAGAGTTTAGCTATCACGTAGCACCGACGCACTAAGCCGTCAAATCGATTTCAGTACATCGGCATTTAGCGTTTCGGGCAAAGAAGGCGACGAAAACGAAATAGGCATTATATTCGATATTCTAAAAGTATTGGAAGACATCGATTTGACTACTGAGTTTTCATCACATACATTCGACAACCTGCCATTAGCCACTAAAATTGCCGATAGCTGGCAAGATGCCATTACGGTAGAAGAAGAATAAATTCTCCTCTGCCCAAAAGCCTTTGCCTAAATGCAACTATTTAGGATATAGGATTTTGGATATGGGGTAATGAGCAATGCTTATCTAATAATGCCTGACATCGCTGTATATTCGATTAGAAATCGCCCAAAAATCATGTTTTGGGCGATATTGCTTTTGTAAAAAAGACCGTGCAGAACTTTGTGTTCATCATTAGATGCCACACCACGTATTTTATATCTATTTAGCCGTACTAATAGGCAAGTATACAAAGGCAATATATCGCCAAAATATGGCTTGTATATGCGTTCTTAAGCAAATAAATTTGTAGCTTTGTGGCAAATTGTATGGCTTATGACCCGCTATCTATGGGCAATAATGGCAATAGCCTGCCTGTGGGTAGCCTGCCGCGATACGCCGCTCGAACCACCCCGCCCCGACCTCGCTTTTACGGTCATGCACCACGAATGGCACGTGCCTTATGCCCAAACTTACTTGAAACGGCGCACCGATACGATGTCGCTGCCTTATTTCTATAACGACTCGCCGCATACGTTCGACACCTCTTTGTATGCCGATGCCGCAGGCAAGGGGCTTTTTGCCCAATTGCCCGCCGATACGTATTATGTCTATGCGCGGGCATACGACCATATTTGGGGCGATTCGGTGGCAGGCGGCAAAACAGTTGTCGTACCTCAGCGCGACTCCCTGCTCCAAATTATTGTGGCTGTGAGCGAATAGTCTTTTGCCCAACAACAAAATAAGATGCAGAGCCATTAGGTGCTGAATGGCAAAAAAACCACCAGTCAAAGCAAGACCATCAAATACCCCCCCTATCCGCAATAGGTATTGAGCAAAAGCAAAATACAAATACCATCCATCACACTTCAGCACTATTTATTATTATGATGCACTTTTGGCAAAGACAACCCCTTAGTTGCCCAATTTGTAGCCGAATTGCGCGACATAAACATACAACAAGACCGCCAACGATTTAGGCGCAATATGGAGCGCATAGGCGAGGCAGCAGCCCTCGAAATAGCCCGACATCTGCCTACGCGCTACCAAGAAGTAACTACGCCGCAGGGCACTGCCGCCGCTAATGTACCCGCCGAGCAGCCCGTGTTAGCTACTATCTTACGTGCAGGGCTACCCTTTGCAAAATGGTTTGCTGCTCATGTTTGACCGTGCCGACTGTGCCTTCGTATCGGCGTATCGCAACACGAAAAAAAAAGCGGGAATTTACCATCAAGCTCGATTATATGTCGTGTCCCAACCTGAACGACCGCATATTGATAGTGTCCGACCCTATGCTGGCGACGGGTGCGTCGGCGGTTATTGTCCTCAACGCACTGTGACGACAGGGCACACCCCAACAAATCCATTTTGTATCGGCTATTGCCAGCACGGAGGGCATCGAAGAGTTGCGCCGCCACTATCCACAAGTGAGTATCTGGGCTGCCGCTATTGACGACGAGCTAACGGGCAAGGGCTATATCGTACCGGGCTTGGGCGATGCGGGCGACTTGTGTTTCGGCGAAAAAATACAGCAATAATCCCGCCTCTCCCCTCTCCTTTTTCCCACCTCTCTGTAAGCCATGAAAATTATTATCCTCGGCACGGGCACCTCTGTGGGCATACCTATGATAGGTTGTAGTTGTGCGGTATGCCGCTCCACGACCCTCGCGACAAACGCCTACGTACTGCCGCCTACCTCAGAACACCCGATTTGCGCTTGTGTATCGATACGGGACCGATTTTAGGCAGCAAATGTTGCAAAACGGCATTACGCGCTTAGATGCCGTCTTGTTTACATTCTCACCAAGACCATATAGCAGGATTAGACGACACGCGCCCTTTTAGCATATTTCAGCAGCGCAGTCTCGACCTTTATGCCGATGCGCTTAACGCAAGATGCCCTACGGCGCAGCTTTTTTATGCCTTCGACCCACAATTTAAATATCCCGGCGGTCCCGACCTCAGCCTGCATAGCATCGAACATGGCAAGGCATTTCGCATTGGCACCACCGACATCATACCCATTACAATTACGCATGGCAATTTGCCCATTTTGGGTTTCCGCATCGGCGATTTTACCTATATTACCGATGCCAGCTATATAAGCCCCGAATCGCAAGCCCAAATCAAAGGCAGCAAGGTATTGATACTCAACGCGCTGCGCCTGCAACCGCACTGGTCGCATTTTTCGCTGTCCCAAGCCTTAGAAATGATAGACTGCCTACAACCCGAACGCGCCTACCTAACGCATTTCAGCCACCAAATTGGCAAACATGCCGAGGTAGAAGCCCAATTGCCCGCCCATATCCGTTTGGCTTATGATGGCTTAGAAATTGTAGTCTGAATGAATAATGGTTCTTTTAGGTTTGTTGTGGAATGATTACCTTTGCGGTATACTATTTAATTTACACATATGGAAGATTGCAAATTTTATGAATTACTTTTGGACTTACCTTTTCTATCAGTGAGTTCTGTTTCGTTTGATAGCGACAAATTGGTCGTCTTGTCACTCTCAATTAGGCGAAGGGATTTGTCCTTGTTGTAAAAAAAGACGACAAAAAGTAAATCAACGTTATCATCGCAGTGTTTCGGATTTGCTATTTCTGGTCGTTCTGTGGTGTTGAATTTAGAGGTACGCCAATTTATTTGCCTCGATTGCAATCGCACATTTAGCGAACGGTTCGATTTTGTCAGTGAATCGACCAACACAACGCACCGCCATACGAAGTGGGTGTTTATGCTTTGCGAAAAACAACCTATTAGTCAGGTGGCTGCTTTGCTGGGCATGGGTTATTCCCAAGTAGCGCATATTTATCAATTGGGTGCTGAGTCACTTATCTCTGCTTGCGACCCCTATAAGTCGGTGCGCAATTTAGGCATTGATGAAATAGCTCTTCGCAAAGGTCATGGCGATTATGCTTGTGTATTAGTAGATTTGGATAGGGGCTGTGTCATAGATATGTTGCCATTTAGGGATAAAGAGCGGCTTATCGCCCATTTTCAGGCTAAGGGAGAGGCTTTTTGCAACAAATCGAACATATAAGTTGCGATATGTGGGATGGCTACATCACGGTTCAAGGCATTATTTCCCAATGCCAAGATTGTTATTGACCGTTTTTCATGTAGCCATGCACCTGAACGCGGCAGTAGATGAACAACGAAAGAGATCAGAAAAACGAATAAAGATGTTGAAGTGTTTAAAGGTATCAAGTGGGCTTTACTCAAAGATCCTAAGAGGCTAACAGTACAAGACGAGGAGAAATTAAGCAAAGCTTTTGAGCAATCGTCCGTATTAGAAGGAAATTTATGAAATAAAAATACTGGTTCTTTTAGGTTTGTTGTGGAATGATTACCTTTGGTACTCTATTTAATTTACCTATGGAAGATTGCAAATTTTATGAATTACTTTTTGGACTTACCTTTTCTATCAGTGAGTTCTGTTTCGTTTGATAGCGACAAATTGGTCGTCCTTGTCACTCTCAATTAGGCGAAGGGATTTGTCCTTGTTGTAAAAAAGACGACAAAAGTAAATCAACGTTATCATCGCAGTGTTTCGGATTTGCCTATTTCTGGTCGTTCTGTGGTGTTGAATTTAGAGGTACGCTAATTATTTGCCTCGATTGCAATCGCACATTTAGCGAACGGTTCGATTTTGTCAGTGAATCGACCAACAACGCACCGTCAGGCGAAGTGGGTGTTTATGCTTTGCGAAAAACAACCTATTAGTCAGGTGGCTGCTTTGCTGGGCATGGGTTATTCCCAAGTAGCGCATATTTATCAATTGGGTGCTGAGTCACTTATCTCTGCTTGCGACCCCTATAAGTCGGTGCGCAATTTAGGCATTGATGAAATAGCTCTTCGCAAAGGTCATGGCGATTATGCTTGTGTATTAGTAGATTTGGATAGGGGCTGTGTCATAGATATGTTGCCATTTAGGGATAAAGAGCGGCTTATCGCCCATTTTCAGGCTAAGGGAGAGGCTTTTTTGCAACAAATCGAACATATAAGTTGCGATATGTGGGATGGCTACATCACGAGTTCAAAGGCATTATTTCCCAATGCCAAGATTGTTATTGACCGTTTTCATGTAGCCATGCACCTGAACGCGGCAGTAGATGAACAACGAAAAGAGATCAGAAAACGAATAAAGATGTTGAAGTGTTTAAAGGTATCAAGTGGGCTTTACTCAAAGATCCTAAGAGGCTAACAGTACAAGACGAGGAGAAATTAAGCAAAGCTTTTGAGCAATCGTCCGTATTAGAAGAAATTTATGAAATAAAAAATACTTTTAAAGCAATATTCGATGCTCAATTTGAATATTCCTTTGCTTGCCAACAGATAGAACATTGGCTGGACTATGTCGAGTTAATTGCCAATAAGCACCTCAATAAATTTGTAAAAACTTTTAACAATTACAAATCACTTATTTGTAATTATTTTGGCACTCTGTTATCCAATGGAGTAACAGAAGGGTGCAATAATCTGATAAAAACAATTAGGAGAATGTCGTTTTGGGATGCCTAATTTCAGAAATCTTAAATTAAGAGTTTTGGCATATCAAACGTAGCTCCACAACAAACCTGAAAGAACCAAAATACTTTTAAAGCAATATTCGATGCTCAATTTGAATATTCCTTTGCTTGCCAACAGATAGAACATTGGCTGGACTATGTCGAGTTAATTGCCAATAAGCACCTCAATAAATTTGTAAAAACTTTTAACAATTACAAATCACTTATTTGTAATTATTTTGGCACTCTGTTATCCAATGGAGTAACAGAAGGGTGCAATAATCTGATAAAAACAATTAGGAGAATGTCGTTTGGAATGCCTAATTTCGAAAATCTTAAATTAAGAGTTTTGGCATATCAAACGTAGCTCCACAACAAACCTGAAAGAACCTGAATAATCGCGTTTTTCTATAAAAAATAATTTATTAATATGTATATTCCTATTATTGACGGTTGGTCACTCTTCTTTTGCATAGCCGAGATACTTACTTTATCTCTCGTACCCAGATGTTGGCTTAAAAAATACAATTACGAAAATTCTATCATCAGTTTTATTCCCAGCTTCTGTACCTCCGTGGGGGTACTACTTTCTTTTGTCACCATTTGGTGGGTACTAAGCGACCTGGGTGACGAACAATCAGGCAAGGTTCTGTTTGATTCCAAAGAATTAGGCGGCATCATCGAAAAACTCGCAGGGAAATTTATTTTTTCTGTTATAGGAATAGCTTTTTCCATAGTTTGGAGCATCCGTATAAAACGCAAGTTAAGCGAAAAAGAGAACTTCGAAAGAGAAGAAAGATATGCCCAAGAAAACCCGCATCAAATCTTGTGGGATATGCGCAATATACTTGAATATAGATTAAGAACCTCAGAATCTCACTTATCTACCATTATTGAGCGGGTAGATGGCATCGAGAAATCTATCAGCACTTGGGTCGAAACCAGTTAGAACATATTCTAAGTGGCTCAGAATCTCACTTATCTACCATTATTGAGCGGGTAGATGGCATCGAGAAATCTATCGGCACCAAGGTCGGAAACCAGTTAGAACATATTCTAAGTGGTATTAAGCAAGAGGGACAAACACTTACGGGTATCTACACTTCAATAGCAAATGCAGAGAAATCCTTGGGAAATATTTCGGGACAGCTAAAAAAGACCTTGGCAGACCAGATTGAGAGCATGGGGCAAACGGTAATCAAAGGAATGGACGAATTGCGGCAAGCCATTGGAGCGGTTTTAGAAGAAAGGGTAGCTTTTTTGAAGACCAATCGGCAGAGAAAATTAGTGCTATTCAGGAAAAAATATTTACTGCCTTGGATACCTTAAAAGATACTACCGAAAGCAATGCAGGCGAATTGAGCTATGCTATCTACAATATAAACCAAACGTTGGAAATGCTAAAAGACCATTTGAGTGCCCAAGTAGACAGTGTTCAGACCCATTTAAACAAAGATATCCAAGCCAAAATCAGTGCTGTTTTAGACAACAACACGAATGAAATAAAAGGCATTTTTGAGCGCTTAGAATTGCTTCGCAAACAATCGGAAACCACCCTGGCCACTACGATTAAGGTGTTTTCGGCATCGGTAGCCAGTTTCAAAGAAGCGCAAGGCGCAAACAAAGGCGTTTTGGACGAATTAGAAAAGCAAATAGAGACCACCAGCGAATTGCAAGAAAACATACAAAAATTATATTATTTTCTTATTTCGCAAGAAGACGAAATAGAAAGAATGAACGACCACATACAAAGCATCGCAAACATCGAAACAATTGCAAAATCTGAGCGATACACTAAGCAGGTTGCCCATTCAACAAAATTAGTCCACTTCATACAAATATACTATCATGTTTAATAAGCAAAAGAAGAGCAACACAATATTTGGATGAGTTTTCTGATTTGTACTCAGGGCTAATGGTTATTTTTATTATTGTGTCTTTGGCATTAGTTTCTAACTATAAGGCAGATGCCGATAGGTCTAAGACAGATGCTGATGAGCATAAGGTAGATGCCGATAAGTACAAAAAATTAAAAGCAATACAAGACATGTTGTCCGAACTCAAGACGTCGGGTTTGTTTGAGTATAACGAAAAATGCAAAAGATTTGAATATAAGCAAGACATTAAATTTCCGTATAACTCCGACTCCATACCAGTCGGAAGCCGCCGCGATTTGGTGCGAGCAGGGAAAGAAATCTTGGATATCGTGCAAAAAATGGACAAATCAGGAGGGTGCAAAATTCAAATTGTTGTGGAGGGGCGTGCGAGCAATGTAGCTAATAGCTCTTCAAAAATTGGCGACCACCCTTCTCAAGAAGACCTCAGCTATCACCGCGCCATCAGTTTAGTTCGGCTGTGGGAAGGTAACGATATCAACCTCCAAACCACTACCTCCGAGTTGTATATAGCAGGGAGCGGCTATGGCGGGCAATGCCGATACAGCGGAGACGAAGAAGCGAAAAACCGTCGATTCATTATTCAAATTATACCTTATATCCCCAATCTAAAATAATAAAATTGTCATGCAAGTACGCAATTTAAACGAATTTGTAACATATCGAATAGGACATATCAAAGATACCGAACGACAAGAAAAGTGGCAAGAGAAAATTTTTGGCGAATCTTATAACACAAAACAATATATTAGCCTCCTGACAAAATTTGCAACCGAAACGGGAACGCAAATTTTTTACGAATTTTTACAAAATGCAAACGATGCAGAAGCCGAATCGGTCTCATTTTTTATAGACGAAGGAAACCTATTGGTCGTCAATACGGGGAATCCTTTTTATTCGGATAGGAGTTTTCCTAACAAGCCCACAGACCGAAAAGGGCAATTATATGCTCTTTTAGCAAAAGGCGATAAATTTGGCGACTCCAAAAGCGAAGGCCAATATGGGCAAGGAGCTAAACTGCTATACAATTTATTGCTCGATACCGACAAACGCCCCGAAGATGCCTTGTATGACACTATCGCAACGCAACTAAAAGGGGCTATCTTATTTAGTTGGAGCAATCCCGATAGCTTTGAACATTTCCATTATTCAACTTTGAATGACCTCGAATTTACAGGCGATTGCGACAACGAAAAAATACCTTTGCTGTGCAAAATTATCAACACCATCTATCCCGCCTTTCTGGGCGAGACATCGAACGGCAAAGTGCTGTTTAGCAAAGACGAACTGAAAAAATGCCTCGCCTTTTGGAAAAAATGCATCCCTCGGCCTTTTCCAAACTTGGGTGCTTTGTTGTATATACCGATGGGCAAAAACCAGCATCGCGAATTATTAGAGCTGCTACAAGGAGACCTAAAACGGGTATATCGGGCGCACTGTGCCATCTAAAACACCTAAAAAACCATTGAAATAAACGGCGAATATTTAAAAAAGCCAATTTCGAGATTATCGACTTCGACTTTTTTACGCTTGGTTTGCCCAAACAACAAACAAGTACCGACTTCTATAATTTTTATGCGCGATATCCCATAACAGCAACAAAATACGGGTTAAATTTCATCATCGACTCCAAAAAATATAGCATTACGAGCGCACGACAGCATATCGATACAAACGAAGCCAATAAAAAATCCTTAGCCGACATAAGTAAGGCAATCATCGAGCGCATCAGCCAAATAAAGCAAGGAAATGACGAAAATATCGCTCAACTCGTCGCGCTTATTAGATGTGTCCTAAGCTCAAAACCCAGAGAGATTGACAGCCTCAACATAAAAAATTGTTTCACGATGATTTATTAGCGGCGCTAAAACGGAGCCTGCCAACAACAGAAAATACCATCGGAAACACGGATAATACCTTTGTTAAAAAAACCAATATACCCATCAATCTGAAAGAATTGGGCATTAATTGGCATTTTCTACACGAAAAATTAGCCGATTGTGAGATAGGAAAATTAGGCATAAAAGAAGCCAATATTATAAAAATACTACGAGAAGCCAACAAATCTGCCCTTACGCAATGGATTCGGGGCTTGAATAATGCGCAATATGATAATTTATTATCCGAAATAGAATCGCAGGCAACTCCTCAGAATATTACAGATTTACGGTTTGTTCGGGCTAACGACGGTTTGGTTTATACTCCCCAGGAACTTGGCAGCGCACCCGATAAAATTTTGCTCTATCCCAAAATAAAAGAATTGTACGAAACCCTCGGCAGGTTCAAAATTGTGTGTAGCGATAAAATGGTCGCAGCACGCCCGCTACTGATGGGCAGTCCCAATTACGCAACATTGATTTTCTCGGTCAATGAAAAAGGAACTATGGGGAAACCTCCGACAAATGGAATATCGTCAAATGCTTAAAAAGAACGGTGTAGATATGGCACTAATTCGCTACATCAATATTTTTTACAATATCAACAACGAAACACAATGTTTAGCCCATTTGTATAGCGGAGAAATGCGCTTGGCAAGTGGTATCATTGACCAATTCAAACTCCGCGCCGACCAATATAGCGATGATTTAAAAGACTATCTAATGCAGCCAAATGAAATTTGGGCATATTTGACGAAAGATAAAACATCATGGGACAAACACATCAAACCCTACTTTCATAAAATAAAATATACAGCCTTAATGTCGGATATCCAAACGCTGTATGAACGAGCAGGCAACCTCAGGACAAATTTCGCCCGATTGTGCTTGGATAAAAACCCGCAGCGGCAAATACTGTACTCTCAGCGAAGTGTATTTTAATTTAAATATAAGCGAAAAACTAAACGAAAGAGAATACGAAACCCTATGTGATTTTGTTCAAAGCAATACCCGCTTAGAAACATTATCATTTGAAACAAAAAATATACTTAAATCCATATTTTTCACTAAACCGCTCCATATCAGCAATGAGGATTTGGCAAAATATTGGGTTGAAAACGAAATATCCGTCACCGAAGAGCAATTGAAAGTATTGCTCAAAATACAAGACAGCAGCAAGAGTTTTTTAGCAAAATACATTATCAAACAAAATATATCACCTTATAGAATAAGATTAAAAGAGACAAACGAAAAACAATATACCTGCGAACATGTTGACATAAATGATTTCTTGGCAAAAGCTAAGCCCCAAAGCTATTTTTGCTGCCCCCAAAATTATTGCTCCATTTCCCAAAATGACTCATCGCTACAACAAACCGATGATAGCTTTACGACAAATTTGATAGAAAAGTATGGGTCGGAACAGTGCTTTATTAAGTTAGTAGCAGGTGCTAATGATAGGATTAAGCAATATTTTTAGATAAAATGCTCCCCTTTGAGTTAAAGGGGCAGGTAGTTACAGCTAATTTAAGAAAAATATTTGAACTTTACACCCAAAAAAATTGGGTGGAAACATTTAAAACCAAAGTATTATTAAATGACAAGTCCGTCTCGTCCTATACTTATAGCCATGAAGTAACTGTATCCAAGGCTACCTTTAAGCTCGCCGATTTAATACCCGAACGCGGCAAAGATGCCGAGGCTATTGAGCGAGCCAAATCTTTTTTGAAGGAAAATCATATTACCTATGCCAATCTCTTCGAGACTAAATCCTTTCCGAAAGATAAAATTGTGGCGTATCTTAGCTCACAGGGCATCAAAAACACCGAACAACTGTGCTTTTTATGGGCTTACAAAAAAAGCAGTGATGGTACCAATACAAATCTGAACAATTTCAGTCTGCAATATTTAGCCAATGCAGAAAAAGCACTTTTAGATAGCCTTTATCAGCACAAACTTACATTTTTTGCCGAATTTACGCTGCCCCAAAACTGCTTTAACCCCACAAAACACATCGCCGATACGCCCAACACACTTACCTTAGAAAGCGAACGTTTTGCCTACATTCGTAACAAGTTGGCTCGCCCAAAACGAAGAGCGCAAAAAATTTTTAATCGAAGCAGGGCTTTTCAATGCGAGCAGCCCCATTATTAAAATTAGGCAGGCTTTATTAGACAATAAAGAGTCGGAAAAAATCGAATACCACCCACACATTCGCCCAATACACTTATTTGGGCTAATCAGCAAGGATTTAATGCCATCGAAAGAGTTTCGTATCGATATACATTATTACAAAAATTAATTTTAATATTAGCAGAACACTCGGCGCAAAAAACATCGCATTGTTTATACCTCAATGAAGATCTAACATTGCGGCTTGCAGTTTGCGCAGAACCGATGTATCATATCGCAGAAAGCATTCACGAGAAAGATAATCATATATGGAAAGACGCTATTTTATATTTGAAACTAAAGTAGCAATAATAGATGCCTCCCATTATTCCTTTACAAGCACAATTAGGAGGTATTTCGGCATTTCCGTCGAGCTAAAAAGTGAGTTTGACGCGGCAGAAGCCCAGCAGAAAGCGCAAGAATGGGACAATGAACATTATATAGCATGGAAAAGCAACGAAGCCAAAGGCTACCAAATATATACGACCAAAACGGAAGTTCCGTTTAAGTTCCAATTGACAAATACCCCATTTGTAAAAACATATAATACGGGAACGAAAAATCGTTTAGGAAACAAAATATATGTCTTTTTTGACCAAGATGAACCTTTCAATTTTTTAATGGAAAATGAATCTCAGTTATTCCCCTCCGACAAGGACAAGCTAATAGCCCTTATAAAAAGAGTACATTCAACCTATGGCAGCAGCCAAGGGAAAAATGAGGGCGAAAGTGGCAATGTAAGTGTCTCGGAAGATAAAAAAGACGTGATTGAGAAAATAGCATCATCGTTGGACGTAAAGACCTTAGAGGATATTCTAAGCGGAAAACTCAAACCCTCAAAGACGAAGAATCAAGTGCCAGCGAGCTTATAGGTCGCATTGGCGAGGAATTAGCCATGAAATGGCTCGAAAGCAGAGAATTAAAGCCCGAACATCTTAGCCGTAACAAAAAGGACAGAAGGAATACGATATTTTGAGGTGGCAAACCAAACACCCCAACAACGTTATATTGATGTGAAGACAACCATAAAATCGGTTGTTGAAAACAACAGTGCAGCCCTACATATACATAAGGAAGCTAACCGACTTTTGGAAACCGACCCGATTGCAATTATTATATCATTCGCATTAGCTTAGAAGATATAAAAAATTGCATTGGAACGAAGAGCTAAAACCCAATTTACTATTCCAGACCGAACGTGAATTAAGCGCAGGGCTTGTCCAAAAATAAAGACAAGGGTTGATAAGTTTTGGCAAAGAAGAAGGAAATCGACAATTATTTCAGCAAAAACAAAGAGTTTCGCCTCAATATGCCCAAAATCTCATAATAGACATATCGTAACTATTTAGCCTTGAGGAAGACCAAGCTATTTCTAATCGAATATACAACGATATCAGGCATTATCAGATAGACATAGCCTAAAACCCCATACCCAAAACCTATACCCTAAATAGTTTACCAATTATCTAACGCTATTTCCCAAGTCCTAATCCTTGAAATGGATACATCAGGCAAAATTAATACTCAAAATTAGAAAATCAAACCACTAAGCAATTATTCCACCAATATAAACCACTAAAACCCCATTTTAGCATGGACAAATTTGAAAAAATATTTATAACAACAGAAAGCTGGATAGCCGAAGTACAACTAATCCGCAATACTTCGAGCAA
>JADJTE010000004.1 GCA_016711295.1 Sphingobacteriales bacterium
AACACACGCCTACCGTTGCGTATCTTTCTTCGCTATCGGCTATCCAATTATTTTTGCGATATTGCCCCAATAACGTGGTGAATTGGCGATTCTAATTGGCATACTTTCTTGTATCAAATTTTTCTGATACTGCAATAGTTCCGAATGGCGAAGCATCGGAGCGCACTTTGCCGTTGTCGTCTGATTTTTGATATAATTTACTAAGGTGCGACTCACCTGAATTTATTTTAGATACGGCAAATTTCGGGGTGCCTGTAGTTCGCGGCGTTTATTAGTATCGCCTGCAAAATACTGCAGCATATATCTCGCCTACGGTATGCAGGGTTTAATACCCCAGAGTTTAAAAAATGTTCTTCATAACCCAATGCCGACGCCCGAACCGATATTTTAATTCGGCGCGGAGGTCTATGTAATGGTCAGACGGAAAGGCTTGGTCTTCTATTTGTAGTAATTGTTTCGAATTCCTGCGCTTGGCACAATTGTTGAGCCACCCGCTCGGCGTCGGTACTCAGGCTTAATCAACATCGAAGCGTGTGAAATTGCAAACCCAATGGGCTTGGAAATTTGCTGTAATCGTCGAGAACTTTGCGAAAAATCTAATTTCTCAAAACTCTGATGTGGATATAAATCGGCGGTGATGTGGGGTTTATGATTAGAGGCAGACTATAAAATAAATTAAAAGCGAAAAAATTCGTGGATTACTTAAGTTCTAATGACTTGATAAATCTGTGTAAAGTAACAAAAATTTGAGCTGCGCTAGTTCGCTGAATTTTTTTATCGAGCAATTTTTGGCTGGAGTTTATTGTCGCCCATCCGCGCCTGATAAGACAAAACCGAAGGATCCGCTTAGAACAGAACGGTAGCTTTTAACTCAGCTCGCTGATGAGCTTAGTATCTTGCGTTTTTAGAGGTATCAACTGTTTAGTCGCGCAATATTTTGGGGCGCGATGTCTCCGAAGAAATGTGGCGGCACTTCGCCTGGCCTGGGTGGTTAATAATCGCAATGAGGTCCGCATACAACATGTCTTGCCTTCGTGTGTAATATGCGTACCATGAAACCTGGTCGAAACAATACGGCGGCGGCATATTCAGGGGATAATCGATAAGCATTTACCTCAAACTAAGCGGTTCTTTGGCTAAATAACAGAACAAGAATGGCGCGGTCTTCGCAGTCCGATTTGGGGGTAGAATAAGATACAACTGAATAAATAAGAAGATTATTCCGACGACTAGCTCGAGATAATCTTCGCCGTAGTCTGACACTTGGCGCGTAAAACTAAGCTTGTTGCTTTTGCCTGCCTCGGCGTGGGAGCTTTGGTTTTTCTAAAAGCGGCAATAGGCTGCCGCCTCGATTCGAGGCATACGGGCGAAAGAGGTGTTTGAGGTGATTTTCAGCCACCATTTGCGGGTATTTTATGCGAAGCGCAGATAATGCTTTTTACCCCATCAACTGCCATCACAATTTATTGTCATGGATAAAAATATGCGTTTCTTTTCGTGTTCTACCTTACTGAACGTAGGCAGTTCGGTCATTACGAATGAAGAAAGCGCATCCGCGCTGTTCCCTACGGGGCGGTGTAAGCGTAAATCGGGAACTGAGTACTTACGTATGGGTTTGTGAGTACGGCGGTCAAATCGACTAAATAGCCTTGCTTGTGCCCGATTTTGCCGTTGTCGTCATCTGCCTCCTGTATTTTTTGGTCGGTTTTGGAGATAGGGGCTTCATAAATCAAATCTGCCGCAAAACAGATGCCGCCATTCGGTCTTGTTCGTCTTAGCCAGAATTACGACATAATACAACGCTGCAAGATAAACCAACAGAACAGGTGCGGTAATTTTCTGTTGATTCGCCACTCTAAACTTACTTTGTCGGCGGTTTGTGCTACTAATGACAGGTAAAACAACCAATCGTTGGGGTTTAGTTCCTTTACATAGTAAAATAAATTGCTGACAACCATCAGCGCATTGGCATTATTGTTGATGTCTTGGTAGTATTGCCGTACTATATGCTACCGAGGTGCGCAATGACGGATAGAGAACATTATCCGCTCGTCGTATTCTGTTCTATCAGTTCTTCGTGAAAAGAATTGAACGCTTTTTGGCTTCGACTTACCGAACCCAAAGCAGCATAAATAAGGTAAACAGTGATACACAATAAAAATTTAAGTTTGAAATTATTAAAGTTGCAATAAAGCACTTTAACATAATTATCATCTTTTAGGCTCTATATAGTCTTGATAAAGAAGACAAAAGTCACATTACATAAAAATTAGACCTCGATAGAAGGCATTAATAATTATTGATTATTAAATTAATGTCTTTGTATTTTTCTGATTGTTGGGGGTATTATAGCTTAGTCATAATCATACTGAATTTCATGACAATTTATATCGGATTGATGATTAGCCATTTATGATTTTGATTAAATTAAGTATATGTCGAAATTGGTATTGGTCTTAAGAGTATGTCGAAGTTGCGTTGTTCAGCTTTTGTTGGACCCCGGTAAGCAGCTATATAAACGGTTTAATAAGCCGCTTTGGTACCGTCCACCATTAACAGCATCAATATAAAGACTTCGCCGCCAAGAAAAGTTTAGAGCGCACGGCTATCATTTTAAGGTCCAGATTCTTTGAGCAATACGCCGCCGCAACTTTACAAATTCTTCTTTGAATGTACTTTTGCTTGTTATAGGCAAGCTACTTTGTGCAGATTGAACGGATAGATGTGCAAGAATTTTGTTCGACAAATCAAAGCCCACTTGGTGCGCTGTAAGCATTACACGCAGTAAGGCACTGTGCATTGCCAAGGGAGGCGCAGCGGTAGTGCTTGATATGTGTTAGCAGCGATATTTTTGGGCTGTGTGGTTGCGCGGAGTGCTGCAAATCGGCGAAGAGTTGTGTGGGGCTTAGATGAGGCAAAAATTGACGATTATGGCTGCAGTAATATAGTTTTTGGTGCAGATATTCAGCCCCAAACATAAATAAGCCTATAACACGGCGGAAGTTACTCGAAACCCCAATGCGTAACGAACAAAAGCTCGTCTGTTTTGACGCCCGGTATCCAGGTAGGCGCAGTTCGCCCTGCCCGACAAACACGCCACTGTTAACTCGGTAAGGCGCGGGTCTTTATCTGCAAAGTAAATAAAGGCAGTATAGGCCCGGAGCTATCGGCCTTATGTCTAAGGCGATTTGTTGCCAGAGGAAGTACCTGCTGCCGTAGCCATCAATACTATATCGGCGGTTAGGGTTGTGGTGGCAGGAGGATTGCCTGTGCCGGGAATTGCCAAGTGGGTGGGTGGCGATGAAGCGGTGTTATGGCGTGTGGGGCGGTTTGGGTGCGTAGTATTGACGCACCTGCGCGTTGGGCTGCGCCACCACCGAAGCAGTCGATGATAGTTTGCGAATCATCGGTAGTCGGAGAACATACGTCCGTCCGCTTCAGTTTTGCGCGTACTCCGCGTTTATTACCAAACAAACTGTAGTATCGCGGAGGGTTGGAAATGCTGAAAAGGAGCTGTAAATTCGCTACTGCCCGCGCGGGTAATTTTGCGACAGGGTCGGCTACCCGTCAAAACCGTGGTGACGTTTGGCGTCCGCCACCCCGATATTTTACTTTTTTTCAATAGGCGTTTGCCTTTTTCCCAAAACGGTTACTACCCGACACGAAGGGCACATCTCGGCACAATTGACAAAAAAAAACATTGCCCGCCCTCATCCAACGATAACAATATGTGAGTGTTGGCATCATTTTCTGTCAATGGTGTAAAATTGTTTTTAGTTAAAATTTATATTAAAAATAATGTGTAGTGTGGACTACTAATCCTCCATAGTAATAAGCTATTTGCGTTATATAATACGTAAAAATGACCTAATTTGAAATTTATTTTAAAAATTTTAATGCAAAAAATTAATAATTTATATTTTTGCGCAATATGAATAAGATATGAATTGATAAATTTTAATACCGATAATTGCCGATAAACAGTAATTAAAATATTAAATATATTTTATTTGCAAGACAAAAATACGATACATTTAATCAAAAAAAATATAAACAATACCTAAACATTGTTTTACTATGATATCGATGTCCAATTCTTTCCCGTAGTCATAATACACACGCACAACATTAAGCAACTCAAGTAAGTTACAAAGGGTAACTTATTTTAGGCAGTTTCGTTTGCTCAGTTATTTATTAGACTTCTTGCGAAAGTAAAAAAAATTGAAAAATTTAGTCTTGCATTTGGGAAATGCAGAAATTACCTTAATCGTTTCCTAAAATGCCGTAGGCATGTTATATTAATAGTATCAGTCAGATTCACGATTCTTAGAAATACACAATTGAGGTGCGGCGTTACACCAGTAGGATGTATTTACGTGCTGAGATGTCTCTGCTACCGATGTTTGCTCCCTAACGGGATTACAGAAGTCATTTCTTAACATACAAATACTTGGCTCACGCTTAAATAGTTACGGTACAAGGTAACTATTTAGCTTAGCCTGGGGAACAATCGAATATAGGATGTCAGACGTATTAGATAGAATAGCTCACACCCCACCCAAAACCCTATACCCTAAATAGTTACAGGTAAAAAAACAAATCGGCGCATCCTGCTCAAAATTATAAGTAGAACGTGGCAGGGTTTTAAACAGTTATTTTAAACAATAATATATTTTAATTTACATCTTGACGTGCTCTATACAACTTGGCTTATCAGAGGTTTAGCAATATCAACCGAAAAAGTCTATTATTGCTTCACTATCTTGACAATTTGGTGTTGCGTGCCCGTAGTAGCTTTCAATATATATACGCCTTGTGGTTGTTGGCTTAGGTCAATTTCGTTGTCATGCCCGTAGGCTGCACTGTTGCCACACATGCACCCGCTGCATTATATACAGATAGGTTACTGGGCGGTACATTGCCTTTCCATGATACCCGCAAAGTGCCTGGTAGGATTGGGTTGTGCCGATACTTGGGCATATCAATAGCAGGACTTTCTATGCCTACCGTATTTTGCCACAACAAACCTGCGCGGGGATCAGTACCGAACGGATCAAATCAGCCTGTTGGCGTAAAAACAAGTTTTGGCACTCGTCGCTCGAATAATCCATGTAATTTTCATACATATCGGGCAATTGCGGGTCGGTGGCTTCCGTACAAGTATTTTGGCTGGGATCGCAGCCGGCAGTTGCATCGGTTTGCGCATCTGCGTCGGGCGTATCATCTATGCCATCGTCTTGCGTACAATCGCCATCGCCCCATATATGGCGCAAACCTAAATAGTGCCCTACTTCATGTACCGCCGTGCGCCCGTCATCGGCAAAAGGTTGGAGCGGAGTTGTATTAGGCGTATTATTGCCAAAGCTCAGATAATCAATCACTACGCCATCGGTAGCTGCCGTACCATTACTGCCCGCAGGCCAGTTGGGCAAATCGGCGGGCGGATAGGCAAAGCCAAGCAATAAACCAACTGCCGGATTTTCGCCATTTAGGTCGCAAACCCAGATATTCAGGTAACGGTCGGTATCCCAAGCCGCAACCCCACCCGTAGCAGGATCTTTCATCGCGTCCATATTGCCGCCGCCGCCACTCGTAAATATCTCGACGAGTTGGAGCAATACCTCTAAACTTACACCACAAGCCAAGGCAGAATTAATATCGCCTGTCGATACTGCCTCCATGAGGCATTGAATTTGTTCGGGAGTCAAACCCAAATCTTCCAATACAGAACCTATGTCGCCAAAGGGCGAAAAAAAGTTTGAGTGGTTTCAGTATGCGTGATACCATTGGTTTGGTTGCCGTCAGGGTCGAGATACGCCAAATAAAATTCGATGCGCGTATCAGCGACACGGTCTAAAAATACATCGCGAGTTTGAGCAGCATCAGCATTTTGGCGACGGTAGTCCTCATTCAATTTGGCAATTTGTGATTGTACTACTGCGTCCGAAAGGTTTTCAGCAGGCGTATTATATAATACGTGTACTACAACGGGAATTCGATAAACCGTAGTATCGTCATCGCGCAGTTGAGAACGGTGTTTCGCCTCGTCAAAAACACGCTGCACCGATTCGCCATAAGCGCGGTCTTGCCAAGTGTGCATCGTTTGTAATTCGTGGGTAAAACACGGACGTACGTGCGATACGTCCTGTTGGGCGGCAAGTGGCAGGCTCGCCAAACCCAAGGATAAAGCACAGGAAGTGATAAATGCTTTCATTAAAAAGTAGTAAATAGATTTTTGGGGTACGATAATCGTGGGACAAAGGTAATCACCAATAGCCATATTTGGCAATTATAGCGGCAAAAAGAGCTATTGGTAAGCGCGGAAAGAAGTTTTTTTAAAAAAAAGTGCTTTAAGTATTGCGCAGTTTCATTTTTGGTCGTACCTTTGCAGTCCGCAAATAAGGGGAATGATTTTTGCTTGTTTGCTTGTTTAGCTTTTTTTTGCGTCAAAAAAATTTTTTGAAAAAAAGTTGTAAAAAGTTTGGTAAGTATTGAAAGTCGTCTTACCTTTGCACCCGCTAAGAAAGAGAGGCACATAGTTGTTTTGTTTTTTAGTTAATTATTGAGATAATGAGCCGTGAGGTTTTGTTATTTTGTATATTGTTCTTTTTGAAAAATTGGGTAAGTAAGCGGAGAGAATTGAAGCTATGCGGACTTTTCACGAATATATACAATGGAGAGTTTGATCCTGGCTCAGGATGAACGCTAGCGGCGGGCTTAATACATGCAAGTCGAACGGTAACAGGTCTTCGGATGCTGACGAGTGGCGCACGGGTGCGTAACGCGTACCAATCTACCTTTAAGTGGGGTATAGCCTGGGAAACTGAGAATAATCCCCATAGTATCAATGGTTCGCATGGATTGTTGATTAAAGATTTATTGCTTAGAGATGAGTGTGCGTTTGATTAGGTAGTTGGAGAGGTAACGGCTCCCAAGCCGACGATCAATAACTGGTCTGAGAGGATGATCAGTCACACGGGAACTGAGACACGGTCCTGACTCCTACGGGAGGCAGCAGTAGGGAATATTGGGCAATGGAGGCAACTCTGACCCAGCCACGCCGCGTGGAGGATGAAGGTGCTATGCATCGTAAACTTCTTTTGTCAAGGGAGAAAGTGCTTGATTTATCGAGTTTTGACGGTACTTGGCGAATAAGCATCGGCTAACTACGTGCCAGCAGCCGCGGTAATACGTAGGATGCAAGCGTTATCCGGAATCACTGGGTTTAAAGGGTCTGTAGGCGGTATCATAAGTCAGTGGTGAAATATCTGGGCTTAACTTGGAGGGTGCCATTGATACTGTAGTACTTGAGATAGAATGACGTGGGCGGAATGTGTCATGTAGCGGTGAAATGCTTAGAGATGACACAGAACACCGATTGCGAAGGCAGCTCACGAAGCCTTATCTGACGCTGAGGGACGAAAGCGTGGGGAGCAAACAGGATTAGATACCCTGGTAGTCCACGCCCTAAACTATGTTTACTCGACATTTGTTTTTAATAAGTGTCTAAAGGGCTACACACGTGCTACAATGGTAGCGACAAAGGGTTGCAATATCGCGAGATGGAGCTAATCCCAGAAACGCTACCTCAGTTCGGATTGGAGTCTGCAACTCGACTCCATGAAGTCGGAATCGCTAGTAATCGTAGATCAGCGATGCTACGGTGAATACGTTCCCGGACCTTGTACACACCGCCCGTCAAGCCATGGAAGTCGGGTGCTCCTGAAGACTATAACCGCGAGGAGTGGTCTAGGGAGAAACCGGTAACTGGGGCTAAGTCGTAACAAGGTAGCCGTATCGGAAGGTGCGGCTGGAATATCTCCTTTTTAGAGTACATAATTGTACATTATTAAGTACGCATGGCAACATGCTCCGCTTTACTTACCTTTTTTATATTATGGGTCGCTCGCATGAGCGGGTTTTAATAAAATCGCTAGGATTTGCAGCCAAGCACCTATCCTCATTTTTTCGTACGCGAGTACGATAGATAAAAGTTCTTTGACCTATTGTGAATTAGGATAGACAGTAGGATATACCATGAGTATATGGTATATTATAAAGATATTAAGAGTAGCGCGAGGCTACTTGTGTAGGTAATGTCAGTATATTAGTCAAGCATAGTAAGCGAATAAGGGCGTAAGGGGGATGCCTTGGCTCTCAGAGGCGAAGAAGGACGTGGTTAGCTGCGATAAGCTCCGTAGAGGTGCAAACGACCGTTAAAGCGGAGATTTCCGAATGGGACAACCCAATAGGTTGAAGACCTATTATCCCTTTATAGGGAGGCAAACGCGGGGAACTGAAACATCTAAGTACCCGCAGGAAGAGAAAATAACAATGATTCCCTGAGTAGTGGCGAGCGAAATGGGAAGAGCCTAAACCGATTTGCGTGGCAAATCGGGGTTGTAGGGCACGACATAATTATACGAATTTGAAGTGGAATGCTTTGGGAAGAGCAGCCGTAGCAGGTGATAGCCCTTTACACGTAAGATATTCGTATAAGTTGTGTACCTGAGTAGGGCGGGACTGGAGAAATCCTGCTTGAATCTGCCGGCACCATCCGGTAAGGCTAAATACTCCTGAGAGACCGATAGTGAACAAGTACCGTGAGGGAAAGGTGAAAAGTACTCCTGTTAGGAGGGTGAAATAGACCTGAAACCTTACGCTTACAAGCGGTCGGAGCAACGTTAAGTTGTGACGGCGTGCCTTTTGCATAATGAGCCTACGAGTTACTGCCGTCCGGCGAGGTTAAGTTTTTCAGAAACGAAGCCGTAGCGAAAGCGAGTTCGAATAGAGCGCAATAGTCGGTCGGCGTAGACGCGAAACCTGCGTGATCTACCCATGTCCAGGATGAAGCTACATTAAGCCGTAGTGGAGGTCCGAACCGGTTTGCGTTGAAAAGCATTCGGATGAGATGTGGGTAGGGGTGAAAGGCTAATCAAACTGGGAGATAGCTCGTACTCCCCGAAATGCCTTTAGGGGCAGCCTCGTATTAAGAGTGTATTAGAGGTAGAGCTACTGATAGGGCTAGGGGGCTTCACCGCCTACCAACCCCTGACAAACTCCGAATGCTAATACATGTTTTACGGGAGTGAGGCTGCGGGTGCTAAGGCCCGTGGCCGAGAGGGGAACAACCCAGACTGTCGACTAAGGTCCCTAAATATATGCTAAGTTGTATGAACGTGGTGCGATTGCTAAGACAGCCAGGATGTTGGCTTGGAAGCAGCCATTCTTTTAAAGAGTGCGTAACAGCTCACTAGTCGAGTGATTTTGCGCGGAAAATACTCCAAAGTCAAGCATATTACCGAAGTTGCAGACTGTACCTTAGTACAGTGGTAGGGGAGCATTCCGGCGGCAGCGAAGTATGGGCGTGAGCCTTTGTGGAGCTTCCGGAAAAGCAAATGTAGGCATAAGTAACGATAAAGCGGGTGAGAAACCCGCTCACCGCAAGACTAAGGTTTCCTGAACAACGCTAATCGTATCAGGGTTAGTCGGGATCTAAGGATAAGGCGAGAGCCGAAGCCGATGACAAACAGGTAATATTCCTGTACCAGCTATTACTGCGATGGGGTGACGGAGAGGCGTAAGCGCTGCGCAGTTACGGAATACTGCGTTGAAGACATGTAGGCGTAGATATGGGTAGGTAAATCCGCCTGTTGAGCAGAAAGTCGATAGTACCGTGGAGCATGTTGTTTCATGGATAATGCGCCCAAGCGAGCTTCCAAGAAAAACCTCTAAGCATCAGGTAATAGGTGCCCGTACCGTAAACCGACACAGGTAGTCGAGGAGAATATCCTAAGGTGCTCGAGTGATTCATGGCTAAGGAACTCGGCAAATTGATCTCGTAACTTCGGGATAAGAGATACCTACTTCAATAATTTATTATTAGGAGAGGTCGCAGAGCATAGGCCCAGGCGACTGTTTAGCAAAAACACAGGACTCTGCAAATTCGCGAGAATACGTATAGGGTCTGACACCTGCCCGTGCGGAAGGTTAAGGAAGGGGGTTAGCTGCAAGGCGACGCATTGAACTGAAGCCCCAGTAAACGGCGGCCGTAACTATAACGGTCCTAAGGTAGCGAAATTCCTTGTCGGGTAAGTTCCGACCTGCACGAATGGTGTAACGATCTGGGCACTGTCTCGGCCATGAGCTCGGTGAAATTGTAGCATCGGTGAAGATGCCGATTACCCGCAACGGGACGGAAAGACCCCGTGAACCTTCACTATAGCTTTGCATTGTAATTGGGTCAATAATGTGTAGGATAGGTGGGAGGCTATGAAGCAGGTACGCTAGTATTTGTGGAGCCGTTGTTGAAATACCACCCTTTGTTTACTTAGTTACTAACTCATATAGAGGACAGTGCATGGTGGGTAGTTTGACTGGGGCGGTCGCCTCCAAAAGAGTAACGGAGGCTCCCAAAGGTACCCTCAAAACGGTTGGTAACCGTTTGTAGCGTGTATTAGCATAAGGGTGCTTGACTGCGAGACCGACAAGTCGAGCAGGTACGAAAGTAGGGTAAAGTGATCCGGTGGTTCCGCATGGAAGGGCCATCGCTCAAAGGATAAAAGGTACCCGGGGATAACAGGCTGATCTCCCCCCAAGAGCTCATATCGACGGGGGAGGTTTGGCACCTCGATGTCGGCTCGTCGCATCCTGGGGCTGGAGGAAGGTCCCAAGGGTTGGGCTGTTCGCCCATTAAAGCGGCACGCGAGCTGGGTTCAGAACGTCGCAAGACAGTTCGGCCCCTATCTGTTGTGGGCGTTAGAAATTTGAGGAGAGCTGACATTAGTACGAGAGACCGTGTCGGACGAACCTCCAGTGTGCCGGGTGAGGTCGCCAGATGTACCGCCGGGTAGCTGTGTTCGGAACGGATAAGCGCTGAAAGCATCTAAGCGCGAAGCCAACTCCAAGATGAGATTTCTGATTAAGGGTCGTGGTAGATGACCACGTAGATAGGCGGCAGGTGTACAGGTAGTAATATCACAGCCGAGCCGTACTAATTACCCGTAAGCTTACATGACTGACTTTATCATTTATCGTCTTTTTTGACATAAAAGAAATAATTAACTAAGATTATTATCCTGACACTACTTTAATGAGTAGTCTCCACTTCTCTTTGTTATCTATCATTCATAGCTTTCTGCTGCATAGCGCAGTCGGGTTGTGCCGTTCTATCCTATCTAACAATACGTCTAATGATTTTAAGGTGGTTATAGCAAGGAGGATCCACCTCTTCCCATTCCGAACAGAGTAGTTAAGCTCCTTCACGCCGATGGTACTGGTAGTAACCGGGAGAGTAGGTAGCCGCCAAACTTATTTTAAAACTGCCCCCCGCGTAAAATACGCGGGGGGTTTGTTGTTTTTATTCAGATAATAACATGCGAACAACTAAAAACGCATAGTTCGATAGCTTGAGACAGACAATGTAGGTATTTTTTTTTAGGCAAGACCCTAAAAAACGCTTGACAAATGGCAAAAAGCGTATCTTTGTCCTTTAGTCTAAAAAGATGACTTTTTTACTATCTCTACATGAATATTGAACTGGTACTGATAGTGCTGTTTGTGATAGGTTATGCACTCATAGCCTTTGAACACCCCCTGAAAATTAACAAAACAGCCCCTGCTTTATTGCTCGCAGTGCTTAGTTGGGCGGTATATGCCCTTAGCGGAGTCTCTACTACCGAGCAAGTACACGGACAATTAGCCCATCACATGAGCGATATTTCTGAAATATTGTTTTTTCTGATGGGCGCGATGACTATTGTAGAACTTGTCGCGCTGCACAACGGATTTGACCACATAACTCAGGCTATCAAAACTACTAATAAGCGCAAACTGCTCTGCTTGATTGGCTTTGTCACTTTCTTTTTGTCCTCGATTTTGGATAATCTTACCACTGCCATCGTGATGGTAAGTTTGTTGCGCAAATTGCTGAATGACCGAAACGACCGAATGATATTTGCGGCTATGGTAATTATCGCCGCCAATGCAGGCGGTGCTTGGTCGCCTATCGGCGATGTGACTACTACAATGTTGTGGATAGGGGGGCAAGTTAGCTCGCTGCATTTGATGCGCGAACTGCTATTGCCCAGCCTCGTATGCCTTATTGTACCACTATGTTATCAGTCACTGTTTTTGAAAGGAGATATCGAGGCTACTCCTGACACTAAGCAATTGCCAGAGCCTAAATCGCTGCCTGTGCTTATTTTGGGGATACTTTCTTTGCTTAGTGTACCATTATTTAAGGCTATCACGCATTTGCCTCCCTATTTAGGCATTTTGGGCGGCATGAGCATCTTGTGGATTTATACAGAATTAGTACATGGCAAAGACCAAAACCGCGACCATCTGAAAATTAATAATGCCTTGATGCGAATCGATTTGAGCAGCGTTCTGTTCTTCTTGGGTATCTTGCTCGCCGTAGCGAGTTTTGAAGCAGTTGGCATATTGCACCATGCTGCCACATTCTTACAAAATCAAATAGGCAACCAAACCCTTATTGTAACAAGTCTGGGTATTTTATCGGCTATTATCGACAATGTGCCCCTAACTGCCGCCGTTCAGGGCATGTATGACCTAAGCAATTTTCCGACCGACCATAGTTTGTGGGTATCGCTTGCCTATGCAGTAGGTACGGGAGGCAGTATATTGATTATTGGTTCGGCAGCGGGTGTGGTGGTAATGGGTATGGAAAATATCAGTTTTGGCTGGTATCTGCGCCATGTCAGTTTTACTGCATTACTTGGTTATCTGGCGGGTATTGCCTGCTATATTATAACAGGCTGATTTGTTGATATTTTATTGATAATCAAGTGATTATACTTTTGTAAATACCATAAAATATTTTTGCCAATTCCGAGATCATGTATGGAATTGGATAGTCATGAGCGCACTTACGCGCTGATAATTCACTACTGAGCATCGCCACCTTTCGAGTTTTTATGATTAGATATCGCTAACCTCCCCAATTAATACAGACTTATTCCACCAATTTTACCCAAACATGTCTAAAATTCCTACGCAGTATATAGAACGGCAATTGCGCGACATTTTTACCGCTGCCGATTTTGCCCAACACAAAGCTCTGGTCTTAGGCAGTAATGTGTCGCCCTTAGCTATTTTGCGTTTATCTGCTCAATTTCCGTCGCTCAATTTGGCGCGAGAAAATATGATGTTGCTGCTCGACCAAAGCAGCGAGGGCGTAAATCGCGGCTTTTTATTGACCGATTTTAATCTGCATTTTTATGGCGGCTATTTGCCCATCGAAAAATTGGGCAGCCTGATAGATGATAAAGGCAATTTGAAAATGCCACAAGCCAATGGACTGCCACCCGAAATACAGCAAAAGATAGCGCGTTTATTGGCTGCTTTGTTGTCTTATAACGAAACTGCCGACAGTAATGCCGCCAAATATGCAGGACGACATTCGTCGGGGCAACCCATCGAGATTGTGATAAATGGCGCAAACGAAAAAAATACGAGCCTAAGCCCCGAAAAAGCCCGCGAGCAGGATTTGATAGACGAAGAATTGCTAAAAATGCTACAAGAAGAAGGCAATACCTTTGTTAAGGTCTGCGAGGAACTGGACAAAGACAAGGTGTTTAAAGAGACCGTACGCAAAATGGCTAACGACACCGATATTATTGTCAATGACCCTTCGGCTGCCGAACTGCTCACCCAAGACCTTATTAAACTGTTTCATATTACATCCGAGTCTGACCGACAAGTGACCCGCCGCGAACAATTTGCCTTAGCCTATATGTTCGAACGCTTGGTGGGCGATGGTGATATGGCGGCAAGTATCAAAATTGAACGCCTGAACGATATGGTGCGCAGCGAACAGTTTGCCCAGAATATCAATCAATTGCGCGAATTTAAAATATTTGATGTCAAAAGCGAATATCCCGACGAGCTGCTATTGCCTGTTATACTGTCGCGCTTAGACCACGAACTATTAACCACCGTAGCCAATTTGCTCTACCGTTTTGCGTCCATAGTCCTGAAGGCAGATGGCAATGTGACAGCAGAAGAGGAGGCAGTACTCAAAAAGGTGATGGATATGTCGAGCCGACCCAAAAAAACGATGCAGAGCGTCAAACAAACAGAATTTGATGACAAAAGCACGTTTGACGATGTGATTGCCGAACTCAATGCCTTAGTAGGGCTGAAAAATATTAAGGAAGACATCAAAACGTTGATAAATTTTCTGAAAGTACAGAAAATGCGCGAAGAAAAAGGTTTGAGCAATACCGAACGCTCTATCCATTCAGTATTTATGGGACCTCCGGGCACGGGCAAAACGACAGTAGCACGCCTATTAGCAAAAGTATACAAACATTTAGGTTTCTTAGAAAAAGGGCACTTGGTCGAAACCGACCGCGCGGGATTAGTGGCAGGCTATATAGGACAAACCGCCATAAAGGTAGATGAAGTAGTAAAGGCTGCCTTAGACGGTGTATTGTTTATAGACGAGGCATACGCCCTAAGCCGAGGCGAAGGTGGTGGCGGAGATAAACGCGATTTCGGCTACGAAGCAGTAGAGGCACTGCTCAAACGCATGGAAGATAACCGCAAACGCTTGGTAGTTATCGTTGCGGGCTATCCCGACGAAATGGAAACATTTATCAAATCCAACCCAGGATTGCAATCGCGATTTACGCGCTATTTCAAATTTGAACACTATTCGCCCCAAGAATTGCTGCAAATCCTAAAAGATTTTGCCCATAAAGGACAATTCAAATTAACCGAAGATGCCGAAGAAAAATTGCTGTTTATCTTTGAAGAACTACACCAAAAACGCCATAAAACATTTGGCAATGCCCGCGTAGCTCGCAATATATTTGAAAAATGCGTAGAACGACAAGCCAACCGCATTGTGAGTATTGCGCCTATTACCGAAGAAATATTGATGACACTAACCGAGGAAGATGTGCCGCCCGTCAAAGAAACCGTGCAAGCGGTTATCGTGTTTGATGAGAAAAAAGAACAGGATTTGCAGCAATATCAACCTACCCAGCAACAACCTGCCCTAACACCCGAAATGATGGCTACCATGATGGCAATGTCGAAAGTAGGCGATAATCCTGCCAATGAGGTGCAATTGACCGACGACAAATCAGCAGAAGAAAACGCAGCAACTGATGTACCCACAACCGAAACACCCACAACCGAAACACCCACAACAGATACACCCACAACAGATAAGCCCAAAAAAACGCGCCGCAAACGCGATTGACCTCGCCTTACTCCAAACACCCCTTACTAAATATTGCCATGTCAGCCTATGTTTGCCAACTCCGCCTCTATGCTGCCTTATTGAGTAGCGTATTACTAATACCGACCGCAGCCAGCTATGCTTGTTCGGGTGGTCCGCCCTTAGAACGTGCTTATGTAACCTATTTCGATGCCGCTTTATCGAGCGACGACGCGAGTTATAAAATGTGCTATATCGATGCTGACCTATATAACCCCGAGTGGGATTATTATGATAAATCGCTTGTCGATAGATACCAAGCTAACTTAATAGAGTGGCAGAGATATGCTGAAAACAAACCCGCCTTAGCCGATATCGCCGATATTATCTATGAACTTGACCCCGAAGCACTAAAAACAGCTATCCTTCAACCCCTTAGCATCGGCAAATCCATTGCACCGCCTTTTGGCAATAACTTGTTTGTACGGCAGTTGGTGCTGAAAAAAGACATTAGCGCGATCAAATACTTCGTGTATAGCCGTGAATGCGAACCTCATATCCAAGCCGAAGATATGTGGGAACCTAAGCCGCGCGATAAAGCGGCTATACAAGCACTTATCGAACGCGGTATAGCTAACTACAACGAATCGGCTTCCGAATTTTTGCGCCTTCGTTATGGATTTCAAGTAGTGCGTTTGGCGCATTATATGGGCAATTACGACCAAGCCCTTACCCTATACGACAAACTGATACAGCCCCTTGCCGATAAAGCGCAAACTACCCTCGTCAAGGAAAGTCAAGTATTATATTGGGCAATGGCACTAAAAGCAGGCGCACTCAAACAATTGCGGCGCGAAGGCGAATCACTCTATTATTTTAGCCGTGTTTTTGCCGCCAACCCGGACAAACGCGACATGGTATTGCTCAACTGTCGTGCCAAAAAATCGGATTGGGAAAAAGCCATCGCTATGGCTAAAACACCCCAAGAAAAGATAGCTATTTGGACTATCCGAGCCGCTACCAACAGCGATTTGAGCTTTGGCGAACTGAAAGCAGTCTGCCAGACCGATGCACAGTCGGCAGAAGCACAAGTATTATTGCTACGCGAAATAAATAAAATAGAACGCAATTTATTGTCGCCTTATCTTACCCAATCGCTTACCGATACGGACGAGGAAGAAGAAGAACAAACCGAAGACGCGAGCATCATACATAAAAATCCTGCCGCCGCCTCGTTGCTGGGTAGTATCAGCGATTTTTTTAGCGATATTTGGGAATGGTTTATGGGACTTTTTCGAGGTAAAAACGGTTCGGCGGCTGCTGCTTCATCGGGCAAATATCCCAGAAGCCTTCAAAATGTCGGGTATATCCGCGAATTGCGCGATTTTGTAGCGCAAACTGCTGATGCTGCCCTCGTCAAACAACCTGCTCTATGGCATACCGCCGCTGCCTATTTGTCGTATCTATCAACCGACTACACCACTGCCAACCAACGCTTAGATTTGGTCAGAACAACGGATAAAAGCATTGTGCAGCAAGCCGATTTGGTGCGCGGCTTGACCCGAATCGCTACACAAGCCATTGATGCCGATACCGAAAATGACTTCTATCGCGCTTTATCGGGCAAAAAACTTCCCGCCGATGAATATAATAATTATAGCGTGCCTGCTCGTGCCTTAGCCGCCATAGCCCAACAATATTTGCGCGAAGGCAATGTAGCCAAAGCCGCTTTGTGTTTTGATAAAGCCCAAGAATTATCTGCTACCAATGTATTGCTCGATAGCTATGCTACCCTTGCCCAATTAGATGAACTATTAGCCTTAGCCGAAAAAACCAACAAATCGGCGTTTGAGCGATATCTGTTTAAAGACACTCGACTTCAGCGCGATGTCATCCTTGATATACAAGGCACGCGCTTGATGCGCAAGGGCGATTATGCAGCAGCACTCAAAAAATATGAGGCAATCACGCCACGCTATTGGACAGCCCAACCTGAGAACGAATATAGAGAGGATTTTACCTCTTTTGAAACCAATTTCGACGAAAGCCCATTGACGGCACCTCAATTGCAAACATCGTTCAATAAATTGACCTTTGCCCGAAAAGTAACCGAACTACAGCAAAAGGCTGCCGCCGACTCCAAAAAAGCCGCTACTTATTATTATCAACTCGGCAACGGATTTTATGGCTCGCCTTATTGGGGTTATAACGACCATTTATGGCAGGGGAATTTGTTATATACGATAGGGTATGGCGATTATGTAGAGTATCCGCTAAACTTGCCAAATCTACTCGACTCGCTGATTTTAAGCCAACAACAATTGCGCAATGAATATGGCAAACGCGACCACGCCTTCAAATTTTATGCCCAAGCCGTAGATGCAGCACAAAATGACACGGAGTTAGCCGCGCAGGCAGCTTATATGGCGCAAGATTGCCCATTTAATCCTTTTGCCTCTTTTCATTCTTCCGATACAACCAACTTGACCTATGCCAAGTTGCTACAAAAAAAATTCAGCCAAACCGCTTTTATCCGCGATTTGATAAAAGAATGTGCCACAGCCCGCGACTTTATGCGTAGATAAGGGCTGAGTTACCTATCTTACTATACCATGCCCGACCCCTATCCGCGCCTAATACTTGATGAGCGCAAAGCCAATCTGCTCGACCGCCGCCACCCTTGGCTATTTACAGGAGCCGTGCGCCGCGCCGAAGGAAAACCACAAGAAGGCGACCCCATACATATAGCCCTGCCCGACGGAACAGTGCTTGCTACAGCGCATTACCAAGCCGAAGGCAGTATAGCAGCCCGTATCTTAGCCTTTGAAAAACGAGTTATCGATGCCGACTTTGGATACAACGCCTACAAAATGCCCTGAAAACTCGCCAAGCAGCCCACCTGACCAATAACCCTGAGACCAACACTTTTCGCTGGGTACATGCCGAAGGTGATGGGCTGCCAGGACTGATTATTGATTATTATAATGGCACTGTCGTGCTGCAAGCGCATAGCGGCGGTATGTGGCGGGCGAGGTATGATATCTGCCAAGCCCTACAAGCGGTGATGGGCAGCCGCCTGCAAGCCGTCTATGACAAAAGTGCCGAAACCTTGGCGGCGGGTAGCCAATTGGTAGCTAATAACGGCTATTTGTATGGCACAGGTACGGGCAATACCATTGCACAAGAAAATGGTTTGCAGTTCAAAATTGATTGGCAAAGCGGGCAAAAAACGGGATTTTTTATTGACCAACGCGACAACCGACACTTGGTAGCCCATTACGCCCCTCAAAGGCGCGTGCTGAATACTTTTTGCTATACGGGCGGATTTTCTGCTTATGCCCTACGTGCGGGCGCTGCGCTTGTACACTCCATAGACAGTTCGGGGAGGGCTATTGCTCTAACAGACGAAAATATAGCCCTTAATGGTTTTGCCCAAGCACAACACCAGAGCTATCAAGCCGACACACTCCACTTTTTGCAACAAAGCCCTCATAGTGCCTACGACCTCATTATCTTAGACCCACCCGCCTATGCCAAGCACCTAAGTGCCCGCCACAAAGCAGTTCAGGGCTATAAACGCCTCAACGCGCTTGCCTTGCAACGCATCGCGTCGGGCGGTATTTTATTCACCTTTTCGTGTTCGGCAGTCGTGACACGGCAGTTATTTTATGATACCATTACCGCCGCTGCCATCGAAGCCCAAAGACCTGTGCGCGTATTACATCACCTCTACCAACCGCCCGACCACCCCGTAAGCCTATTTCACCCCGAAGGTAAATATTTGAAAGGTTTGGTGTTGTATTGCGAGTAACAGAACGCATATTTTTTACAAAAAAAACAAAACGCGGCAACGATAGTTGATAATACTATCATTGCCGCGTTGGTCGTATTGTTCGTGCCTGTTTAGGGATTAGCGCATGATTTTTTCGTGCGAATATTCCTTTTTGGGCTGTTTGCCATCGTCGGTTTTGAGGCTGACATTCATATCGCGGAAAGCGAACTGACCCGTACCAGCGGGGATAAGGTGCCCGACGATGACGTTTTCTTTCAGACCTTGCAAACCGTCGCGCTTGGCGGTGATAGCAGCTTGGCTCAGTACTTTGGTGGTCTCTTGGAACGATGCCGCCGAAATCCAACTACTTGTACCCAAGGATGCGCGGGTAATACCTTGCAACAAGGGTTTGCTGGTGGCGGGTACGGCATTGCGGTATTGTACCAATTGATGGTCGTGGCGGCGCAGGTACGAATTTTCTTCGCGCAATTGGCGTAGTGATACGATTTGTCCTACTTTGAGCTTGGTCGAAGCACCTATTTCGGTCACTACTTTTTTGTCGAAAATATGGTCGTTTTCTTCGATAAACTCGAATTTATCAACTGCTGCATTTTCCATCAAGCGCGTATCGCCTGGGTCAACCACTTGCACTTTGCGCATCATTTGGCGCACAATTACTTCTATATGTTTATCGTTGATACCTACACCTTGCAAGCGATACACCTCTTGTACTTCATTCACCAAGTACGACTGAACGGCAAATGTGCCCATGATATTGAGAATATCGGCGGGGGTGATAGCTCCGTCTGATAAAGGACGACCTGCTTTCACAAAGTCGTTTTGGTGTACTTGTATGTGTTTGGACAGCGGAACCATATATTTGCGCTCTTCGCCCTCTTTCGATACGATGATGATTTCTTGATTACCGCGTTTGATTTTGCCGAAACGCACCTCACCATCAATTTCTGATACTACGGCGGGGTTTGATGGGTTTCGGGCTTCGAACAACTCGGTAACGCGGGGCAGACCGCCTGTGATGTCGCGTACTTTGCTCAAAGAGCGTGGTATTTTTACTAAGACCTCGCCGCTGTGCACTTCGTCTTTATCATCAACGATGATATGCGAGCCAACGGGTAGGTTATAAGTAAATAGCAATTGTCCGTTGCTGTCTTCGACTTGAATGGCGGGGATACGGGTTTTGTCGCGCGATTCGATAATTACTTTCTCGCGGAAGCCCGTTTGTTCGTCCAATTCTTCGCGGTAAGTGATGTTTTCGACGATGCTGTCGAAGCGCACGTGCCCTGCGTATTCTGATACGATGACCGCATTGTAGGGGTCCCATTCGCAGATAACATCGCCTTTGGCGAGCGACTGCCCATCTTCTACCATCAGCGTTGCGCCGTATGGGATATTATTGCTTACTAATTGGCGGCCTGTTTTGGGGTCGACGATGCGTATTTCGCCTGTACGCCCCAACACGGTTACGAGCGAATTGCCTTCTTCGTCGGTATGGATAACGGTACGCACAGCGTCAAATTCGATAACGCCGTCAAATTTGGCGCGTAGTTTCGATTCTGTAGCGATGTTCGATGCCGTACCACCGACGTGGAAAGTTCGGAGGGTAAGCTGCGTACCGGGTTCGCCAATAGATTGGGCGGCAATGATACCGACAGCGTCGCCGATTTGGGCTATACGATTGGTAGCTAAGTTTCGACCATAGCATTTGGCACAAACGCCGTGCCGCGATTCGCAAGTAAGTACCGAACGGATTTCGACCGTTTCGATGCCCGTATTTTCGTCGATATGGCGGGCGGTTTCGGGTGTGACCTCTTCGCCTGAGCCGATAATCAGTTCATCAGTAATGGGGTCGAATACGTCGTTGAGTACTACGCGACCCAAAATGCGCTCGTATAGTGGTTCAACTACTTCTTCGTTGTCTTTGAGTGCCCCGATTTCTATCCCGCGCAGTGTGCCGCAGTCTACTTCGGTGATGATAGCGTCTTGGGCTACGTCCACCAAACGGCGGGTTAGATAACCTGCGTCTGCTGTTTTGAGGGCGGTATCTGCCAAACCTTTTCGGGCACCGTGTGTAGAGATAAAGTACTCTAAGACGGACAATCCTTGTTTGAAACTCGCTAAGATAGGATTTTCGACAATTTCGGGTCCGGCAGCACCCGATTTGCGGGGTTTTGCCATTAGCCCGCGCAGGCCTGCTAATTGGCGGATTTGTTCTTTAGAACCACGCGCCCCTGAATCGTACATCATATACACGGGGTTGAAGCCTTGTCGGTCTTTCTCGAACATTTCCATTACTTGCGAAGCGATACGGGTTTGGAGGTGCGTCCAGGCGTCAATGACTTGGTTGTATCGTTCGTTGTTGGTAATGAGACCCATTTCGTAGTTCATCGCTACTTCGTCGACCTCAGATTGAGCTTGTTCGATAAAGCGTTCTTTGTCGGGTGGATTGACCAAGTCTTTTAAGCTAAACGACAAGCCTCCGCGGAACGCCCATTCGAAGCCCATTTTTTTGATGTCGTCTAGGAATTGTGCGCCACGCGCTACGCCCACTGTTTCGATGACGTGGCTGATGATGCGGCGCAGGGCTTTTTTCGACAATACGTCGTTGATATAGCCTGCTTCGGGCGGTACGACTTGGTTAAACAAGACGCGCCCGCAGGTAGTAGTCATTAATTGTCGTTTGTACGTGCCATCTTTTTGCCACAGCGATAAACGCACGCGGATGCCTGCATGTAGGTCTAATTGTCCTTCGTTATAGGCGATAATTACTTCTTCTGCCGAGTAGAAAGCGCGTCCTTCGCCTTTGACGGGGGCATCGGGTGTGCTTTTGCGTTCTTTGGTGATATAGTAAAGCCCCAATACCATGTCTTGCGATGGTACGGAGATAGGTACTCCGTTTTGGGGGTGCAGGATATTGTGCGACGACAACATGAGCAATTGAGCTTCGAGAACGGCGGCGTTGCTTAGGGGTACGTGTACCGCCATTTGGTCGCCGTCAAAGTCGGCGTTGAATGCCGTACATACTAAGGGGTGTAGTTGTATGGCTTTGCCTTCTATCATTTTGGGTTGGAAGGCTTGGATAGACAATCGGTGTAGGGTAGGGGCACGGTTGAGCAATATGGGGTGTCCGCGCATGACGTTTTCGAGGATATCCCAGATGACCGATTCTTTTTTATCTACTTGTTTTTTAGCCGATTTGACTGTTTTTACGATGCCGCGCTCGATGAGTTTGCGTATAATGAAAGGTTTAAACAGTTCGGCAGCCATATCTTTGGGAATGCCGCACTCGTGCATTTTGAGTTCTGGACCTACGACAATAACCGAGCGACCCGAATAATCTACCCTTTTTCCGAGTAGGTTTTGGCGGAACCGTCCTTGTTTGCCTTTTAGTACGTCGCTCAACGATTTGAGGGCACGCCCGCCTTCGGCTTTGACGGCGTTGGATTTGCGCGAGTTGTCGAACAGCGAGTCCACAGCTTCCTGCAACATGCGTTTTTCGTTGCGCAAAATAACTTCTGGTGCTTTTATCTCGATGAGGCGTTTTAGGCGGTTGTTGCGTATAATGACGCGGCGATATAGGTCGTTGAGGTCGGAGCTGGCAAACCTGCCGCCATCTAAGGGAACTAAGGGGCGCAGTTCGGGTGGAATGACGGGTAGGTATTGCACTATCATCCATTCGGGGCGGTTTTCCATGACGCTATTAGCGTCGCGGAATGCCTCGACGATAGACAAGCGTTTGAGGGCTTCGGCTTTGCGTTGTTGCGATGTTTCGCCGGCGGCTTGGTGGCGCAATTGGTCTGATAGGTCGTCTAAGTTGATGCGCTGCAAGAGGTCTTGTACGGCATCGGCACCCATTTTGGCGATAAATTTATCGGGGTCGGTATCTTCGAGCAGTTGGTTTTCGCGGGGTAGTTTTTCGATAACTTCTAAATAATCCTCTTCGCTCAACAGTTGGAGGTCTTTACACTCGCTTATGCCTGGTTGGACAACGACGTATCGCTCGTAATAGATGATGCTTTCTAATTTTTTGGACGATAGCCCTAAGAGGTAGCCAATTTTGTTGGGCAGTGATTTAAAATACCAGATATGCACCACGGGCACGACCAATTTGATGTGTCCCATGCGCTCGCGGCGCACCTTTTTTTCGGTGACTTCTACGCCACAACGGTCGCAGACTATACCGCGATAGCGAATACGCTTATATTTGCCGCAAAAGCATTCGTAGTCCTTGATAGGGCCAAATATGCGTTCGCAGAACAAGCCATCGCGTTCGGGTTTGTAGGTACGATAGTTGATAGTTTCGGGCTTTAAGACTTCTCCTTTTGACCGTTCCAATATCGTATCGGGCGACGATAGGCAGATGGTGATGTTAGAGAAGTTGCTCGTTACTTTTTCTTCTTTTGAAAGGAGGCATATAGTAAAATAGGTTGTTTTTTTAGCTTGGATAACATAACAAAACGCCACAACGCCGACGTAATTCGAGTTTACGCGTACAGCGTTGTAGCTATCAAGAGATGCAGGGCAAAAATACCGCAACTGATATTTAGTTTAAGGGTGCAAAGGTACGGTTTTTTTTTGAAATGTGCGCTGTTTTTTTGTTGTATTTTTTTGTTTTTCTGAGGGAGATGCTATTGGTGCTTGTTTGGATAGGTCCAAATTTGAGTGATATGGGTCATTTATCAGTATTTGGGCATTCCGTAAAGATGTTCTGGTGTATGGGTGTAATTAGGCTTTTTACAAAAAAACGCATATTGGAATATCAATGGATCCGGTTTTATAGATACGCACAGATTTTTGCAAGAAAGCTGTAATTATGATGCTTGGTTTTTGCAAATGTTAAGTACTGTTAAATCCGAAATGCTTTTTTTTTGCCCTTAGATACAAAAAATAAAGCAAAAACGATACGAGCAATAACAAACACCGTATATTTGCGGCACTTTTAACCTCCAACTTCATTCCAAACGATGAAAAAAACGTTATTACACTTATGCGCATTGGTCACTTTGACCCTTGGTTTTGTTAGCTTTACAGGTTGTGCGGGCGAAGCCCCCAAAAAAGCAGAGGAAACTCCTGCTACTGAGCAACCTGCTACACAGCCCGCCGCTACACAGCCCGCAGACACAGCCCACCAGCATGCTCCTGGCGACACCACCCACAAACACTAATAGTTCTCGACTTTTTGGTTCGTAGCTATTTTGTTGCTTGTATAGCGCAAGCCCTTGCTTACCCAAGCGAGGGCTTTTTGCGTTGGGGGCAGAGCTGGGCAATTGTGTTCTAATAGATATTGGTTCATCGCGTTTGCTTGCTGTAGTCGCTTCATTTTTTTTTGGGCAGAGACGAGGGCAGGCTTGCCCACTTCATTTTTGGCACAATATTTGGCAGTAATGGTTTAGTAAGGCAAAAAGGCGAAAATAATTACATAATTATTACAATTCGGGAAAAACGTTTATTCGTTCTTAATTCGCTGATTGGCAGTAAGTTGCGTATTTTTGTATTTCAATATTGTTGTTTTGTGAACCTTGAACGAAGTGTGTACAAGGATAATGAAATCAAAAGTGTTGTAAAAAGCCACAAAAAGCCTACTTTTGCTCAAAAATTATTTCATTATTTCATTTTAAAAGCTGTTTAACCATGAACAAAGGACAGTTAATAGACAAGGTAGCCTCTGACGCGGCACTCACCAAAGCCCAAGCGGGTATTGCCGTCAATGCCTTTATGGACGCAGTGCGCGACGCACTCCAATCGGGCGATAAAGTTACCTTAGTCGGTTTCGGCACTTTTTCGGTAGGCAAACGCTCTGCCCGTACTGCCCGCAACCCCAAAACCGGTGCGTCTATCCAAGTAGAGGCCAAAAAGGTGGTCAAGTTCAAAGCCGGTAAAGAACTCGATGAGGTCGTAGGCTAAGACAAGCCACCAACCCATATACGGCATGATGCCTCTTTCCGCTTGTCGGGAAGGGGCATTTCCTCTATCCAGCAGTATCGGCAATAATTTTGCGGTGTTTTGCATAGAAAACCCCAATTTATTGCTACTTTTGCCGCCTATTTGGGCATCTACTCACTAGCACCCTTTAAATACAACATTACCTATGACAGCCATTAAAAACAGCATTGTCCTGATAACGGGTGGTGCCAACGGCATCGGCAAACTATTGGGCAAATCTCTCTTAGAAAAAGGAGCTAAGAGCCTCGTTATTTGGGACATCAACGAGGCAAATTTGGAAAGCACTACCGCCGAATTGTCGCAAAAAGGCTACGACGTGCATCCTTATTTAGTCGATGTAGCTGATACAGACGATATTGATTTCGCCGCGCAAGACGTTATCAAAGAACTGGGTGGCATAGATATTTTGGTCAATAACGCAGGTATTATAGTGGGCAAAGCCTTTCATGAACACAGCACCCGCGAGATTGAAAAAACCATACGTATTAATGTTTTGGGCGTAATGCACACCACCAATGCGTTTTTGCCTAATATGATTGAGCGCAGCAAAGGGCATGTCGTCAATATTGCCTCCGCTTCGAGCTATACTGCCAACCCCAATATGTCGGTCTATGCCGCGTCGAAATGGGCGGTTATGGGTTGGTCAGAGTCGTTGCGTTTAGAATTAGAACGCCTTAGCCAGCACCTACACGTCACGACCATAGCACCGAGTTATATCAATACGGGCATGTTTGAAGGCGTGAGTGCGCCTCTGCTAACACCCATCTTAGACCCCGAGACAATAGTAGCTAAAATTGTGCAAGCCATTGAGCGCAATAAGGTTTTGGTCTTAGAGCCTGCCATTGTCAAGTCGCTGCCTGTCCTCAAAGGCGTATTGCCTACCCGCGCCTTCGATTTTTTAGCCGAAAAAATATTTGGCGTATATCATTCGATGGACAATTTCAAAGGGCGCAAACCCGAAGAAGCCATACCCGATAAAAAGGTATTGGAAAAATCGAAAAAATTGTAATTTTTTATCTACCATTCATATCAGATAACTCGTTTATGTTGTTATCTCCTCGTGCCAAGCACTTTTTGCATCGTATCCTGCATCCCGTTTGGTTTAGGATATTTCTTATATGGAAATTGCCCATGGCTTTTTGGGCAGGTTTGCGCGTTATAAGTGCGGATACCGAACAAGCCCAAGTAAGCGTACCCTACAAACGCCTGAACCAAAACCCTTTTCAATCGACCTATTTCGCGGTATTGGCTATGGCGGGCGAAATGGCAACGGGCATTTTAGGACTGTTAGCCATCGAAAATAGCGGCTTGCCTATTGCCATTCTGGTTGTTGGTTTAGAAGCCGAATTTAGCAAAAAAGCTACTGACCTAAGTACCTTTACTTGTACCGACGGCAAAGCATTCTTTGATGCCGTAGCCGAAACTACCCGCACGGGCGAAGCCGTTACCCTAACAGCTCTAAGCATTGGACGCAATAAAAACGGCGAAGAAGTAGCGCGGTTTCGCATCACTTGGTCGCTTAAAAAGCGTAGTAGATAAGGATAAAACAGCAGACTGCATCCTGCAAAGAATTGATAATCAAAAAAATATAAAACAAAAAATTTTTAATAATATTAAAATGTATTTATAACGTAAAATATCGTTACTAAACAAAAAAACCTTTTATTTCTCATGTCTAACAAGAAAAAAACAGTAGCCCCCAAACCAAATATATCGCCTACAACCTATATCAAGACCAAATCGCGCAGCCTGCCTTGGGGCAAATGCTATATCAACGACAATTGGCAATTGATGGGTATGGCAGTTATTGTTTTATCGCGCGTACAACCAAGCGGCAAATTGATAATCGGCATTTATATCGTTGATACCAAATGCCTTGGACTCAAAAACACGGGACTCCGCTTTGGGCTTGACCCCGGCGATTTTGACGATTTTTTAGAAAAAACCTACAGCCCATCGCAATTGACCCAAGAAGCCGCCCACCCTCTTTTGCTGCAAAATATCATCTATGGAGCTATCGAATATGCCGAAGATTTGGGCTTTGAGCCTAACAAGGGTTTTCTTACAACAGAATATATCCTCGACCCCGCCGACAAAATTGGCTATATCGATATCGAATTCGGGCAAGATGGACAGCCTTGCTATGTACAAGGCCCCCATGATAACCCATATTTTATCCTAGCTAAACTAGACCGAAAACTCGGAGCAGGTAATTACCTGTTCTTTTCGCAAATAGACCAATCCAAATACAGCGAAAATCTTATGTTTGATAGTAGCGATACCGACGAAGACGATGATGAAAACACCGATGAAGATGACAATAAAAACTAAACATCAGCCATGCAACAATTAGCAGCCTATCTGTCGGGCAATAAAGACCGTTTCTTGAGCGAATTGCTCAGTTTGTTGCGCATTCCGTCTATCAGTGCCGATAGCCAATATGGAACACAAACCGCACAAACCGCGCAATGGATTGCCGACCGCCTCGTCGAAGCAGGTGCCGATAACGTGCGCGTATGCCCCACCGCAGGGCACCCCGTCGTGTATGCCGAAAAAATAATAGGTAGCCACCTGCCTACTGTACTCGTATATGGACACTACGACGTGCAACCACCTGACCCCTTAAATCTTTGGGATTCGCCGCCTTTTGAACCTATCATTAAAGACGAAAAAATATATGCACGAGGCGCGTGCGACGATAAAGGGCAAATGTATATGCACATCAAGGCATTTGAAATGATGATGCAAACGAACGAGCTGCCCTGCAACGTCAAATTTATGATAGAAGGCGAAGAAGAAATAGGCTCGCCTAATCTGGGTGCCTTTGTCCAAGAAAATGCCGATTTGCTCCGTGCTGATGTCATTTTAGTATCTGATACCTCGATGATAGCCAACGATACGCCCTCTATTACCGTAGGGCTGCGCGGACTAAGCTATATAGAAGTGAGCGTTACAGGTCCTAACCGCGACCTACATTCGGGCACTTATGGCGGCGCAGTAGGCAATCCCATCAATATTTTATGCCAAATGATAGCCTCCTTGCATGATGAGAACGGACATATCAGCATACCCGGTTTTTATGACGACGTGCAAGAACTGAATGCCGACGAGCGCACCGCCCTCAATCGCCGCCCTTTTGACCACGCCGCCTACTGCCGATACTTGGATATAGGCGATACACACGGCGAAAAGGGCTATACCCCTCTCGAACACGTATCGATACGCCCGACCTTAGACGTAAATGGTATTTGGGGCGGGTACACGGGCGAAGGTGCAAAAACAGTATTGCCCTCCAAAGCCTTTGCCAAAATTTCGATGCGCTTGGTGCCCCACCAAAGCTCCGACACCATCACCGAATTATTTAGCCGTCACTTCCAAAGCATAGCTCCGCCATCGGTCAAAGTAACGGTAACGCCCCACCACGGCGGCGAACCCTATGTAAGCCCCACCGACTCGATAGGCTACCGCGCCGCTGTGAAAGCAATGGAAGCCACTTTTGGCACCACACCCATACCCACCCGCGAAGGTGGTAGTATCCCTATTGTTGCCTTGTTCGAGCGCGTATTGGGCATCAAAACCATTTTTCTCGGCTTCGGCTTAGATTCAGATGCCATACACTCGCCCAACGAACATTACGGTTTGTTTAACTACTACAAAGGCATCGAAACAATACCTCATTTTTTGCTGCCTTTGCCGAACTAAGCGCAGAAGCATAGACTTAACAGACCCAGCAAGGCGGTCAGAGAGGTGATTTTACCACCTCCTGACCGCCTATTATATTGCTGCCTCTACTCAATTGCAGCACAGCGTTGTAAAAAAAAGCTGACTGCACAAGAGTGATAGTTAAAAAAAATCGTATTATGCGATAAATATCTGCTAATCAGGCACTTTTAACTAAGCAAATCGTTAGCTGAATGTAAAATTTGTTCAAGAAATACAATACTTACAAAGGCGTGACAGGCAGAAAATAATCCTGCTGTATCTTTGCCGCCTAAAAGTAAAACTGCGTGTATAACTTTCAGTTAATAACCATTACGCATAAAACGGCGAATATAAATCATATCGGAAAATATATTCCGCCGTTCAATAATGATGCCGCCCTTTTAGTGCAAACCCTGCACCAAATCAAAGCCAATTTGAGGATAGACGAATTGTTTTATATGGCTACTTGCAATCGCCTCACCTTTTTGGTGCTGCGCGAAGAATGGGTAGACGAAACATTTTTGCACCAATTATTTACATATCTGCACCCCAAGTTATCGGAAGATAGTTTTGCGGAGCTAAAAGACGTTGTAGCCACCTATCGCGGCGAGCAGTGCCTACGGCATATTTTTGAAATAGCGGCTTCCTTAGATTCCTTAGTAGTGGGCGAACGCGAAATCTTGCGCCAACTGCGCACCGCCTATGAGTTTTGTGCTACCGAAGGTTTGGCAGGCGACTATATCCGTATATTGATGATGCACTGCGCCATACCCGCTGCAAAAGAAATATATACCGAAACAAAAATAGGCGCAAATAGCGTATCTGTGGTGTCGCTGTCTATCTTGCGCCTGATGCAATATAATCCTGCAAGAGATGCCCGCATTTTGTTGGTCGGTGCAGGACAAACTAACCACCTCGTCGCCAAATTGTTGCAATGCAACGACTTTACAAATTTTGTAGTATTTAATCGCAGTTTGTCGAATGCTCAAGAATTGGCGGTAAGGCTCGGCGCAGAAGCCTATACCCTCGACGAACTACCCAATTATAGCAAAGGCTTTGATATAATGGTTGTATGCACAGGTGCTACCGAGCCGGTCATTACGCAGGATATTTACCAAAAATTGGTGGGAAATGACCCAAGCAGCAAAATTGTCATCGATTTGGCAGTACCGAGCGATGTAGACGAAAGCGTAGTCCGCCATTTTCCGATACGCTATATCGAAGTAGAACGCTTGCGTGCCTTAGCCGCCGAAAATTTGGCACTACGACAGCAAGAAGTGGTCAAAGCTAATGCCATTATAGATAAACGCCTGACCGAGTGCAGGCAAGCCTTACGCCGCCGACAAATGGAGCGCACCTTATCACATATTCCTGAACAAGTGAAAGAGATTAGAGAACGTGCCCTAACGCAAGTGTTTCGCAAAGAAATTGCCGTTTTGGACGAGCAAGCGCAAGAAACCTTAGCCCGCGTATTAGCCTACGTAGAACAAAAATATATCGGTATTCCGATGAGTGTAGTTCGGAAGCTATCGAGCGAAATAATTTAGTCAAGCCAAATCCCGCCTTGAATAACGCTATTCAAGGCGGGATTTTTTTTAGAGCCAAGCCCTGATTTCGCTAATCGCCCGCAAAATAGATGCCTTTTACACCCGTCATATACTCTGCAGCAGGGTCGTCGCTGCCGTCGGCTTGCATAGATTCTATTCGGGTCCAGCCCGTAAGCCCGAAAGGTGTAGCGAATAAAAAACGCTCAAAAGGATAGTCGGGCATATCCGGATTGGGGTATTCTTCTGCCAATACAACAGTCACTTTCGAGCCTTTGGGCAATTGAGCGATGGGTTGGGTCATTTCGCGGTCGGCATATAGCGTAAAGGGTTTGTATAATTCTGATGCCAAACCTATATAGTAAAATGGTTGTTTAACTTCGACGATGGTGTCGCGCTCCAATTCGTATTTGCAATGCTTGTCGTACATCGTATTGGTGTGCCCCGATGTGTATAGCAGACCGTTGCTCGCTACTACGAGGTTTAAAGCCCACAGCGAAGCCACTACTTTGATGGCTTTTCGGTTGGCAGCATCGAGGACGAGGTACGAGGGGTCGTCGCTTGGTCCTGGGTCGTAGGCAATGAGGTATTTTTTTGCCGTTTTGCGGTCTAATTCAGTTTCGGCAAGCACCAGAATAGGCTCGCCAAAGGGCGTAAATTCCGACAAACTTGGGTCGGGACGATTGATGATGCGCGTCACTTCGGCATTATAGCGCAGGGTGCCCGCAGGTGTTTTGAGGGTTTTGAGGTGGCTAAACGATTGTGCCAAAATGCTAGAAGTGACAAGGCATAGCACGCATAAATACCCAATCAAACGATAGGTAGTGTACATGAGGAGTTAAGTTTGGTGAGGTAAAAGGGGTAAATTATAGCTTCAAATTAAGCATAGTAGTTTATTTAAATAGTCAAGTTTGTTTTTTTAATGCGTTTGCTCTGATTAATTTTGTTCAAGCCACAACTCTTTATTTGTTGTAAATGATTGAATATTATACGATTAAATAATTAATTTGTTTGTATTTAAATAAATTTATACCATAAGCCTCGCTGCATATTTGTTCGTTCGCCGCTTAGAAATCGCGCCAATATCGCCGTCTGGTGAGTTTGAGGTCTTGCAAAATTTGCTCTTTGACTTGCAAGGTGAACATATAGTGTTGGTAAGCACCAATGGGCGCAATATTAAAAGTCATCTGCCAGCAATGCAGGTCGCGGTATATATTAATAGTAGCACGCGAAATGGCTTTATTGGCAAAATCATAGCCCGAATCGAAGCCTATTTTCCATTTGGGGGTTAGGTTAATATCGCCTCTAAAATTGAGGGTTTGGGTAGTGAGTAGCGTATCTTTACCCGTTTTGAGGCGTTGCGCATTGAGGGCAAATGTATAATCGACACTCAATGTCCAAGGGATATTAAAATTGACAAAATCGTCGGGGTTGTCGTTCAAATCGCGTTGTTGTTGGTTGGTAGCTTGCGGACTGCCGTTCCTGATTTGTGCGCGGCTGCTGCTACTTTGCCCCGTACCGCCCTTGCGAAACATATCGGAATTGATAGCAATGGGAAAGTTAAGCGACAAACTCTCGAAGCGTAGCAATCGGCGGTTTTGCGCCCATTCGGTTGTAGGTATGCGTTTGCCTATGCTGTCCAAGGTATAGGGGTCGAATGTGCTGCGCAGCAATACCGTAAAGCGGTTGTTGAATAGGTTCTTGCTGGCTTCGGTAGTTATACGCGACCATTTAAGACCCGTTTCGTCGATAAAATTATATGAGCCGTTTATGCTTAGTCGGTCTAATAATACAACCTTTTTCTCTTGTTTGCTCGATGTATCTTTTTTGCTGAATACTTTCATTTGCAAGTTGTTTTGCAGCGAAAAATTGATGGCTGCCGCCGCGCCATTGGGCGGGCTGCCGTAGATATTGCGTTCAAAAATCGAATATTCGGTGGTCTTGCCGTTGATATTGTTTTGTACCGTTTTGTAGTAATTAAAAGGCGGGGCACCGAAGTCGGGGCGATACGAAAAACCTACCGTAGGCGTTAGCTCGTGCCTGATGGCTTTGAGTTTGCCGCGTTTAAACTGTAGCAATCCGTATAGCTTGGTCGTCATGGATACGCCTGTGCTGAATTGCATGGCGCGTTTGAAACCCTTTACGGTATTGGTTTTGAGGTAGGGAGGTATTGTATCTGTCGTTAGTTCGCCATTGATAATTGTATCGCGGTAGGCTTCGTAGGGTATCCATTCTTTATCGACCGTTTGCCATACCCAAGACTCACTGTAGTTGATACTGGGCTGAAAATTGAGGTATTTGAACAAACGAAAATCGGTATTGAGGGTAGCCGTATGCTTGATGCCGTATTGGAGCACGTCGCTACCCCAAGACCTGCCGCCAAACAAGATACTGTCGGGTAGGGAGGCTTTGGCTTGTGCATCTAAATTGTATTGTAACCCTATTTTTTCGTACCAGCGCGTTTTGCCCGCTGCCATTTTGCGCTTAAACGGGTTGATGCGCGACATATTGACGTTGAGCAAGGGAAATGTAAGATTGACCAAGCGCGTATTGTTGTTTTGCTCTAAACGTGCGCCCGCGCTAAGGCTGAACGGCGTGCCCGCAAAATTACGCCGATAGCCGAGGCTCGATGTAAAGCTATTGCTCAGGACAGTAGCATTGTTCAAACCAAATTCTTGATTGACTCGGTTGCTGCCAAAACGAACATCGGCAGAAAAAGTGCCGTTGCGGGTGGCTTTGGGGTCTTGGCTGTGATTCCACGATACCAAAAACGTACTCGAACTGCTGAACGAAGGCGAAAGGCGGTCTTCCTCGTTGAGGCGAGCAAAATCGAGTGCCAACAGACCGCTATATTTGTAGCGTTTGCGGTAAGACGTGGTGGCATTGATGCGCCAAGTGAGGTTGGTATAAATATCGCCGGTGAGGGTTAAGTCTAAATAGTCGCTGAACCCGAAATAATAGCCGCCGCCCTGAAAATAATAGCCCCGCGTAGGCGAATAGCCGTAAGACGGAATTAATAGCCCCGAACGTTGCCCTTTTTGGAGCGGAAAAATGCCAAAGGGCAAAACCAAAGGTGTAGGCACATCTTCGATGACCAATTGCGCGGGTCCAGAAACGATAAGTTTATCGGGCACTAACTTAACTTTATTTATCGCTATTTTGAAATGTGGATGTTCAAGCCCGCAGGTAGTATAAAACGCGCCTTGGATAAACATCTCGTCGCGAGCGTTTTTTTTCACTTGTTCGCCTTGTAAATAGCCTTCGCCTTCTTTGGCTACGATATGCTGTATTTTGCCCCTACCCGTATTGAGGTTATACGTCAAAGCATCTGACTGAAAACGGTGCGTACCCTCTACAAACATCGGTTTGCCGCTGATATGCCCCGTGCTATCGGTCGTATAATTGGCTTACACTATTTTGCTCGATTGGTCGATAGTAATGCGGGCTGCCGACAATTCGGTAGAAGCTTGCGCTATGGCGGCATTGGTATAGAGGTGTATTTTTTTGTTTTTACGTCATATACTATCGAATCGGTAGCCATATACTTTACCTGCTTGTCGATGCCGCCAGATGATATGGGCAGTGTGGCAGTACTGTCGCGGCGCAATGCGGTTATGCTATCGGGCGAGGCAGTAGGCAAGCTATCAAGGGGCAAAAAGATGGTATTATGGGCAGTACTGCAAGACGCAGCATAGATTGGTGCGCCCTGCGATGCAGTATAAATGAGGAGTAGAACGAAAAAAAAATACCACAAAACGGGCTGATAAGGGCTTTGTTTCAAAGTAATGTGTAATTTTGTGGTGCAGAAGCGACCAATAACGCCGTAAAGTTACAGATTTTATGGGATAACGACAAAACGATATGCTTTTTGTCGAGCCAAAAAACTCTTTTTATCAATCTCGATAAGAATGTAGCAATATCGCTAACACTTACAGTCAAGTGCATCGGCAATTTGTGTTTGTAGCAAATAGACCTGTTATGCTTACTGCATTTTAGAACAAAATATTTGAAATAGGAGGCAATATATCGCTCAGAATTGCATAATTAATTTATTTTAAGTGTTTTATGTAATAATTTAAATATTTGATTGTCAATTATTTACTGATGTTACGCAGAGGCATCTTTCCGCCAATCGGTTTTTACCTGCCAAAAACGCCCCTTAGACCCGCCACAACGATTTTTGAGATAGAATTGGTTTTCTATGCTATAAAAATACCTCGTTTAAAGGTCGTTTAAACAGCATTTTAAGCTATGCTGCGTAACATGAGTTATTTAGGAAAAAAATGATAGACCTATTGCAATAAGAAACGATTTTTTAAGAAAAAAACAGACGATTACAAAAATATAAGCGATTTAGCCCATTATTTCTCTTTTTATGATGCCTTCGGTAGCCATAGTTATCCTTAACTGGAACGGACGGCACTATTTAACGCAATTTTTGCCCTCCGTATTGGCAAGCAACTACCCCAACTATACGGTTTATGTTGCCGACAATGCTTCCTCAGACAATTCGGTCGAATGGCTACGGAGCGCATTACCCCGACCAAGTGCGCATCGTACAAAATACCAACAACGTGGGATTTGCCGAGGGCTACAACCAAGCATTGCAGGATATAGAGGCTGATTACTGGGTGTTGCTCAATTCAGATGTGCAAGTTTCGCCCGATTGGATAGACCCCATCATTGCCCTGATGCACGCGTGCCCCGATATTGCCGCTTGCCAGCCCAAAATACGCTGTTTCGACGACCCACAACGCTTAGAACACGCAGGCGCAGCAGGCGGCTGGATAGATGCATTGGGCTATCCGTTTTGTAGAGGACGTATCTTGGACGAACGCGAAATTGACAACGGACAATACGACGATACCGGAGAAGTGGCTTGGGCTACAGGTGCTGCTCTATTTATTCGTCCCGAAATATATAAACAATTAGGTGGCTTCGATAGCAGTTTTTTTGCCCACATGGAAGAAATAGACCTATGCTGGCGCATACGACGCATGGGCTACCGCATCATGACCTGCCCGCAATCGGTGGTATGGCATGTAGGGGGCGGAACACTCCAAAAAAGCAGCCCTTTCAAAACCTACCTCAACTTTCGCAACAATTGGACAATGCTACTCAAAAACCTACCTTGGACAGAGGCAATTTGGGTCTTGCCCCTACGCTTATTGCTCGATATCGTAGCCTTATTAGCCTTTGTCGCACAGCGCGACCTAAGCAACGCAAAAGCCCCGCTGCGTGCCCACGCACATATTTGGCGACGACTGCCCAACACCCTGCGACAACGCCAACAGACAAACTTAGCCATTGCCCAATACCGACAAGCACCCGACCGAAGCCATGCACAAGGTTATTATGCGGGTAGCATTGTGTTTGATTTTTTTGCTCGGAAAAAACGGCATTTCAGCCAATTAACCACCATTTAAATATCCCAAAACCTATATTTCCAACATTTATGACTACTTATTTTTTGTCTGCTATTATATCTCTCGGCTTATTGCTGGTACAGACCTGCGCACCAAAAGATGCTACTGTTGCGCCCAATACCCACAGAACCGACCAAGCCCAAGCCACCGAGAAAGGGCTTATGGCAACGGTAGCTTTTTACAATATCGAAAACCTATACGATACCTTAGACGATACCAATACCAAAGACGATGATTTTTTGCCCAATGGCAAATTAGAATGGGACAAGGCACGCTACGAAAAGAAATTGGCTAATATAGCCAAAGTACTCACGGGTATCGGCAACGGAAAAATGCCCGACATAGTAGGCTTGTGCGAAGTAGAAAACAAATCTGTTTTGCAGGACTTGATACGGCAAGCAGGCGGCGGTATGGACATTGTGCATTTTGACTCGCCCGACGAACGCGGCGTAGATGTAGCATTGCTCTACCGACCTGATGTACTAAAAGTAATACAAAGTGAAAATTTGAAAGTGACCTTTGCCGCTGACCCCTCCGACCGCACCCGTGACGTGTTGTATGTGCGCGGCAGTATCAACGGCGAAGAACTGCATTTATTCGTGAACCATTGGTACTATCGCGCCGCGAAGGTCTCGAAAAAAGCGAACCCAAACGCATGGCAGCGGCCAGCGTAGTGCGACAACGCATCGACGCGATTTATGCCCAAAATGACAAAGCAAAAATCATTATCATGGGCGACCTAAACGACGACCCCAGCAACCGAAGCATTGCCGAAACCCTACAAGCCCTACCGGACAACAAAAATGGCAAAGACCAACAGTTGTTTAACCTGACAGCACCCCTCAAAGCTCGCGGCGAAGGCACCTTAGTACACGAAGGCAAATGGAATCTGTTTGACCAACTTATCGTGTCGGGAGCCTTGGCGAATAGCAAAAAATCGCTGCGCATCAAGCCGAATAGCACCCAAATCTATAAACAAGATTGGATGTTGTATTACGACAAAAAGAAGAACGACAAATTCCCAAGCCGCACCTACGGCGGCACCAAATATTACGGCGATTATAGCGACCACCTACCCGTATACCTGCAAGTGGCGTACTAAGTAGCTTTCCAAGCTACGAGGTTGTGCTATCAAGAGGTTTGCCCAGACCTAGTATGTGTTTGCCAAATTCGCATCTATAGCTTGCGCACCCCCCAACTCTCCGGCAAAAAAGCGTAGTTGGCGCAGCAGCAATACCAATATCCTACTATCATGCTCAAAATTGACATTCACACACATATCATTCCAGAGCACTTGCCGCGTTTTGCCGAAAAATTTGGCTATGGCGGCTTTGTTCACCTCGAACACCACAAGCCCTGTTGTGCTCGCATGATGATAGACAACCGCTTTTTTCGCGAGATAGAATCGAACTGCTGGGACCCACAGCAGCGCATTCGCGAGTGTGCCGATTGGAACTTGCAAGTACAAGTGCTTTCGACCATACCTGTGATGTTTAATTATTGGGCAAAACCCTCTGATACCTTAGCTATCGCCCAATTTCTGAACGACCATATAGCAGCTATCGTGGCGCAATATCCCCAACGCTTTGTGGGGCTGGGCACACTGCCCATGCAAGATGCTACGCTGTCTATCCGCGAATTGGAGCGATGTATGAAAATAGGGTTGCGCGGTATTCAAATAGGTACACATATTAATGGAATAAACTTGTCTGAACCCGATGTATTCCCCATTTTTGAAGCTGCCGAAGATTTAGGGGCAGCTATTTTTGTGCATCCTTGGGATATGATAGGCAAAGAGCGCATGTCGAAATATTGGCTGCCTTGGTTGGTAGGTATGCCCGCCGAAACTGCCTTGGCCATTTGTTCGATGATTTTTGGCGGCGTTTTTGAGCGGTTTCCGCGCTTGCGCGTAGCTTTTGCCCACGGTGGTGGCTCGTTTCCGTCTACTGTTGGACGCATTGCCCACGGTTTTGAGGTGCGCCCCGACCTATGCGCTGTCGATAATAATGTGAATCCACGCGATTATTTAGGCAAATTTTATTTCGATTCGCTCGTGCATGAGCCAAACATGCTCGACTATTTGGTCAATTTGGTAGGTACTCACCGCGTAGCATTGGGTACAGATTATCCTTTCCCATTGGGCGAACTACACCCCGGTAGCCTCATCGAGTCGATGCCTTATAGCGATAGCCAGAAAGCACAACTATTGCACGGCACCGCTTTGGAATGGCTGCACCTCAGCCTACACGATTTTGTGCCCAATGCCGTCGCTTCTCCCATCTTGTCTCAATATTAAATCCCTCAATTTGCTATACAATTGACAAGCTATGCTAATTGTGCAAGGAGGAACTCTTATCATGCTTGTTAGAAAAAAAACGCCGCAGTACGTTGTTATGCCGTACTGCGGCGTTTAATAATATTAGAATGTAACAAATATTTTGAGACTCATTCGGTCGAGAGATGGGTTTATTCCAACACAATCTTTCGGCTCATTGTGCCTTGCGCTGTACTCACTTGCACCATATATAAACCGCCTGCGCAATAGCTCATATCAATGGGCAAGGTAGCGGCGGGCTGTGCAGGCGCGATTTTATCGCTGAACACCATTCGCCCATTCAGGTCGAATACGGTTACTTGTGCCACTTCGGTCAGGCGAGCTACCGACAATTGCCATTGCCCTTGCGGAACGGGATTCGGCAGCAAGCGCAGTTGCCAATCGGGTTGTGCGGCTTCGTTGCCAATACCTACTATGCTGATGTTAAATGTCTGCGAGCTATTGTTGTTGAAACAATTATTCGAAGCAGTGAGCGTAACAGTTTTATTGCCAACACTGCTATATACGTGGTAGGGGTTGGGTTCGGTAGAGGTGGTGCCATCGCCAAAATTCCATGAATAGTTCGTGGCATTGAGCGAATTATTGCTGAACGAAACAGCAGAAGCGTTGATTTGATAGCTGAACGAAGCGGAAGGCGTGGTTTGCAGCGATACGTTGATGGGCTGCGAGGTAGCCGAGCAAGTGCCTTGCGTGACCGTGACGGTATAGCTACCTGCCGTACTTGCAGTCTTATAGCGCGTATTGCCGCCGCCCGACCAAGCGTAGGTCGTATAACCCGCTCCTGCGTCTAAGGTCACGCTGCCACCAGAGCAAATTTGGGTAGCTCCTTGTGCTGTGATATTTACCCCAAACCCAACGCAAGCCGTACTTGGACGCGTGCCTACCGTGTACCATACCGACCATACACCACCCGTAACAATACTGCTCCAACTGCCATTAGGCGTAATTTTGTCGGTGGCTAAGGGTATTTTGGCAATCATATCAGCACCCGTCCCGTCTACGGTTGTAAAAGTGATAAAATTGTCGTTTTTGGAGTACGAAGGCACACCCGCTACTGTATTAGACGACAAGATTTCGCTTTGGTCGCCATTGATGATATTGGTGCCATACAGATAAAACGTATTCTGATTGTCGTCTAACACGTCAAAAGCAATGATATAGGGCGAGTTTTTAGAAAAGACAGCGTTGCCAATGCTAATACCTTCGGGCAGGGACGAGAACAACTTTTGTACTTCGCCATTGGCGGGTTGGTTGGTAGCATTGTCCCATACTTGGATAAAATTGATGTCCCAATAGTCGAGGTCATTGCCGCCTGTGTTGTTGATAGCGTTATAGGCATCATACATTACTGTTTCGCCCGAAAAATCCCAGTCTAAGGCATCGGCATACTTCACGCCTCCCGAAGAAGTGCCCGAATAAGAGGGGTTGTATAAGTTGAACGAATATAATTGCCCGCTCGTTATATGATAGACATATAGCGTATGTCCGGTAGTGCTATTATCTACTAAGGCGAGTTTAGTGCCATCGCGCGATACAGCTACATTTACCCAAGTGTTGTCGGTTGTCCATTGTTCTACTTGCGGATTGGTAGTATTAAGGGTGGTGCTATACACATTGCCATCAGAAGCTACCAAAAAAGCGATGCTACCGTTGTCAGATATAGAGGCGTTGTTAATCAATTGTCCGTCTATTAATTCTTCAAACGTAACGGGCGTTCCGGTCGTTACGACATAGCTCTTTTGCTCGTCAGGGGCATATACATATAAGTAGTCGGTGCCATTGACGGGCGGATAGTCGTCGTTGCTACTTGTGCCGCCGCTGCCGCCTGTACCGTTATTGCCAGAGGTTGCCGCCATAAATCTGTACGCCATCAAAGGCATTGCGAGCAGACTGCGCTTCGTAGGACGAAGCCCCGTATATGTCGGTAGCGGCTTGTATGACGGCGATTCGGCAGTCTATGAATTGCGAATTATTGGTCAGGTATTGTGTTAGGGCGCGGTAATAAACGCGCTCGGCTTTATCTTTGTGACAGCAGTAGCGTACAGATAGAAGGCTTTGTTGGGAATGCCGCTATTGATATGTACGCCGCCGTTGTCTTGGTTAGAACTCAAATTTTGGTATTCGCTCATGTTTTCGGGCTGCCAATAAAACGTACTGGGCGAGCTGGCTCCGTTGTGCGGATTAGACATACTGCGCAAGGCTCCGCTTGGTATAACGGCATTATTGATGATGTCTTCGCCCACGAGCCAATCGTCTCGGTCTATCATACAGCCGAAAATATCGGCAAAACTCTCGTTTAGCGCGCCCGACTGCCCCATATATTCTAAGCCACCTGCGCCGTTATTTTCTATTACGCCATGCGTCATTTCGTGTCCCGCTACATCAAGCCCTGCGGCTAAGGGGCGGTCGCATAGTTGGTTGCCATTGCCATAAGCCATCAATTGCCCATTCCAGAAAGCATTATCCATTTGCGTGCCGTCGTCTTCGGTCACATTGATAACTGATATAATAGTGCCACCTTGTCCGTTGAGTGAATTGCGATTGTGGGTATTGCGAAAATACTCATATGCAAGACCGCCATTGTGCATAGCCGATGCCGATTTAGGCGAATTCCAGACGTTATTGGGCGATGTTACATGCGTTACGTTATCAAGGGCGGTATTGTTAGAATTGATGCACAAATAGCCCCTACTGGGTTGTCGGGTAGGTCAGACATGCCGCCATTGAACATCGGGCGCGAGCCGTCTATCATATAATAAGTACTCCCTACTTGATAGGTGGGTATGTTGCGCGGCTGCCCGTTGAGGTCGGTGACGGTTGCGCTGCTGGGACCGTCGCTACATGTATGGTTATAATGATACAGAACCGCACCGTTGTGGGCATTGATAAAATAGACCCAACGCTCCAAAAAATTGGGGCGTATGGTGAGTTGATACGCCAAGACGGGTATTTGCTGCGGGTCGTCGGGCAGGTGGCTCAACACTAATTGGCAGTCGGGCTGGTCGTACTGTAGTATTTGCCGCTCGAAATCGCTGAGGGGGCGTAGCACGGTTTGTTGCGCCAAGTGGGCGAGGGCGGTATTCGTGGCGGTTTCGGGTGTAAAATAGGGTAGGGTACTGATGTTTTGGGGTGTAGCTTGGTAGCGTCCGTTGATGACCAATTCGCTCGAAGCGGTATAATGCAAAAATAATTGGCTGCCTTGCAGCGGAACACCCTCGTATATTTGCTGTAATTTGACATGCGTAATGCCCAAATCGTCGGTTTCGGTAGCGATTAGCCTAAATTCGTCTTTGGGCTTTTCGATATGCAGCAAGCAGTGTTGTGCCTCTAAAATGTCCATATAATTGCCCTCGACACCTTTGGCGGGTGCTACAAAAGCATTGGGTTTGTCGCTCGTAAGGCGCACATATATGGGCGTGGGGCTGCTCGATTTAGGGTCGTAATCGATGCTCATTATGCGATAATCGGCATTGGCGGAAGTAGCAGCGGTAGAGTGCCGAAAACTACCCATCAACGAACCGTCAGAGTGGCTGTTTGTAGTCGGGAATAGGGATTTGCCACTTCCTTTGTGTGGGCTATTGTCGACGTGTTGGACAGGAACATCGCGCCCGCGCAGGCGTATTGTCTGCCGTTTTTCGGGGCTATTGGCAACTGCATTGGCGATGCGGTTTCAGGGTTTTTCCGCTTTTGAGCGGTGTATTTGTCGTTGGCACTTGGGCAAATAGATTGCTTCCTGTATATACCAACAGCAATAAGCATAGGTAAAGTAATGGGTATTTCATAATAGGTAATATGGCGTAACTATTTGTGAGACAGAATTTTATGTATGCAATATTTATTCAATAATCCTTGCTATCGTTGCATTTTGCCCCAAGATAGCCATTCTTTTGGTAACTTACCCCTAAAAGGACAAATAGTTACGATATGATTAGAGTACCCACAATTTTACATTGATGGGGTCAAAATTGGGATGGTTCTTAGGCGGGGAATGTCTAATACTATCCATTACTGTTCATCAAGTCTTCTATTTCTTCGGCGGTCAGGGGTATGTCTGCCATGAGGTCTATGGGGTCGTTATGAGTAACGAGTACATCATTTTCGAGGCGTATGCCGATGCCTTCTTCGGGTATATAGATACCGGGTTCGCAGGTAAATACCATACCTGCTTCGATGGGGCGGTGGCGGTGTCCTACGTCGTGCACGTCTAAGCCCAAGAAATGTGAGGTGCCGTGTGGGAAGTATTTTTTATAGAGTGGCATTTTTTTCGGGTCTTGTGCGGCTATGTCGGCGGCATTGAGCAAGCCCAATCCTACGAGTTCGCTTTGCATAGCCAAGCCTACTTCGCGGTGGTATTCGTCGAGCAAAGTGCCGGGACGCAGTAAGTTGGTTGCGAAACGCATTACGCGCAAAACGGCATTATATACGGCGCGTTGTCGGTCGGTAAAACGCCCATTGACGGGTATGGTGCGCGTTAGGTCGGCGGCATAATTGGCATATTCTGCCCCGAAATCCATGAGTATCAAATCGCCGTCTTTACAGGGTTGGTTATTATTGACGTAGTGCAAGACACAAGCATTTTTGCCCGATGCGATAATGGAGCTATACGCCGGACCGGTAGCGCGGTTGCGCACGAACTCGTGCAAGATTTCGGCTTCTATTTCATATTCGGCCACACCCGGTCGCACAAAACGCAATATCCGCCTAAATGCTTTGTCGGTAATAGCAATGGCTTGTCGGATTTGGGCAATTTCCAAATCCGATTTGATAGCGCGCAATTGGTGCATCAAGGGCGCGAGGCGACCCCATTGGTGAAGCGGAAATTGGCTGCGCAAGCGTTGGGCAAAGCGTAGGTCGCGGTCGGCTACGTCGCTTGCCATACGACCGTGTTCGTTCAGGTTGAGGTAGCATGTTTTTGCCAGATACATCAAATTGGGCAATAGGCTGTCGAAACTGTCTGTCCATTTGACATTCTGAATGCCCGATGCAGCGCGGGCTTCTTCTTCGGTGTATTTGTGTCCTTCCCAAACGGCGATATATTCGTTAGTACGTCGTACAAACAGGATTTCGCGTTGTTCGGGTTCGGGGTGGTCGGGAAACAGCACCAATACGGTTTGTTCTTGGTCGATACCCGTGAGCCAAAACAAATCGGAGTTTTGTCGAAACGGGAAAAATCCATCGGCACTGCGCGGCATTTCGTCGTTGGCATGTAAGATGGCGATGCTATGGGGCGGCAGTTGTGCCACTAAGCGTTTTCGGTTGGCAATAAACAATTCGGCGTTTATGGCATCATATTTTTTCATCGGTGATAGATGGTTGGTTGTTTAGTGGTAGAGAATGGGAAGTAGTTGCCCATGCGGTTAGCGCAGTTTTGGCAGTACCCAATGGCTTGGGCTATGTTTTTTGGTGCTTTTTGCGTGCGGCAGGAAACAGCACATTGTTTAGAATAAGGCGGTAGCCCGGCGAATTGGGGTGCAGCGATAGGTCAGTTTCGGGTTCGCCCACAAAGTGTTGGTAGTCTTCGGGGTCGTGTCCGCCGTAAAATGTCCAGAATCCCTTGCCCAAATCGCCATGTATATAGCGGGCTTCATTAGCAGGTTTATTTTCGCCCATTACTAATACATCTTTTTTGATTACCTTTTGTTAAATGCTGTTGTTTGGCCCCATAAAACCCTTGACCACATCGGTATGGTCTTGGGTTAGCATAGAGGGCAGGGTCCCATTTGGCAGAAAATTCAAAGAGGGTAAAATAATCTTTGTCTTGGGTAATGGGGCGTTTTTGGGCGGGCATATCTATATTAGAAAATTCGTATTCTGTTGGGCTGCGGATAATAGAAAAATTTTCAAATGCCAGACATTGATGAAAATCGAGTTTGGATTGTGCATTGGGGTCGGCGCTGTCGTGGTCAAACACGGCTTCGCAAATATCGACACCTGCGGCGGATAGGGAGATGTCGTAGCTATCGGTAGCCGAACACATAGCAAACATAAATCCGCCGCCTGCTACATATTCTTTGATTTTTTGGGCTACTGCCAGTTTCATCTGCGATACTTTATTGAAACCTAATTCTTTGGCTTTTTTTTTTTCCTCGTAGGCTACTTGGTCTATATACCATTGTTGGCGGCCATACGAAGCATAAAATTTGCCGTATGGTCCTGTAAAATCTTCGTGGTGTAGGTGTAGCCAATCATATTCGGTGAGTTTGTCTTTCAAGACTTCTTCGTCGTAGAGTGCGTCGAAGGGTATTTCAGCATATTCGAGCACGAGTGTCACGGCATCGTCCCAAGGCAATTCGGGGTGGTGGGGTTTTTCTTTGGGCGTATAAACGGCAATTTTGGGTGCTTTTTCGAGTTTTACTACGTCCATATTTACTTCGGGGTCGGCAATTTTTTGTATTACTTGGTTATATTGCCCATCTGCCAATACGGTATAGCTCACGCCGCGTATTCGACATTCGGCTTCTAAGGGGGCGGCGTATGGCACAGCAAAGCTGCCGCCTTTATAATTCAGCAACCAATCGACATTTACGCCTGCTGCTAAGCATTTATAAGCAACGCCATAGGCTTTGAGGTGGTTTTTTTGGGTTTCGTCCATCTGCAAAGCAGGTAGGAGGCTTGGACTTGTAGAGCAGATGCCAATAAAATGGCGCAAAAAAGTGGTTTTAGCATGTTTTTATGTTGGATATATAAAAATAGATAACTATTTAGGGTATAGGGTTTTGGGTATGGGTTTTGGGTATAGGGTTTTGGGTATGGGGTTTTGGGTATGGGGTTTTGGGCATGGGGTAATGAGCAATACTTATCTAATAATGCCTGACATAGCTGCATATTCGATTAGTTCCTCCTACAAGGCTATAAATAGCAAATAATGAAAAAAACTAAGATGAATATAGCAATGCTATACCAATTTATCTATACAGCAATGACACTAACCGCAGCACCTACTTGCTTGCTTAGGGCGCGTATTGCCCTATGCGGCTGGCGAGGTGGTGCGGGTTAGTAGAAATGTTTCGACAAAGTTACACATTTATTCGCGGATAGGGCGAAATTTAACGTTTTTTTGGCTTGGTCTTAGAAGCGAAGTCCGAGCGCAGATACGGCATTAGTGGCGCGGCTGTTTAGACTTACATCGGGTGCGCACCAAGGCGAGGTGTTTGCGGTTATTTTGTGCCATACAAGGCTAAACTTTTTCTGACGACGGAACTTAGACTTGGCGAGATTAGTCGGTTTGTTCCAATGTATGTGGCTTAAGTATGACTCCTTACCTCCCGCCGAAGTTTAACAAAGCCCATAATAACGAGGTATGCGGGCATATTTTTGGGTGGGGTGCGCCGTTCTATTCAACTCGCTCTGTGGCGAGGTCTGTCTTTTCTCCCAAAAACTCAACCCATGATTTCTTGATGCACGGATAATTTTTTGCCGCTTCGACGAGATTCATAAATGCGACGAGGTTTGTTTCAAAACGCTGCTGTAAAGTTTCATCGGCAATAGAGCCTTCGGGAGTAAATGCCTTATGAGCCATTGCCAGCGAAAACATATTGGGATAAACCCTTGTGCCGAGATGCTCAAGTGGCATTCGCAATGACCAAAGTGCTTTATTGCCACCAGCCATAGATGGCGAGGCAGACATGAGCAACGCGTGATGTTCGTTAAACGGCTGCGGGCGGAATCGCGAAACCCAATCAATCGTGTTTTTCAACAATCCGGGCATAGAGCCATTATATTCGGGCGAGCAGATGATAAAGGCATCGTTGGCTAATATGCGCTTGCGAAATTCCTTTGCCCCGTCGGGCTGAAAGTCATCTACTTCGAGGTCTTGGTTCATTGATGGGCAGTCAAACTCGTTCATGGTAGCATAGTCGGCAATGCCACCATTTTTTTCAATTGCCTTTACTGCTAATTTTGCTAATTGGGTGTTCAAGGAGTCTTTCCGTAATGAAGCAGAGAAAACCAAAAATTTGAGCTGTTTTGTATTGTTAATTATTTGTTTTTTCATATAAAAATTATTTTATAATTTATGGTGACACTCCGCCACCTTAAATCCTGTGGGCTATGATTGATTATTAGATGTGGGATAAAAATATTTATTTATTTAAATTTATAAAATTAATCATCATTACTAACCTTGAACTAATTCGAGAATAATGAAGAAAGGAGAATTACACAAAGATACAAATTATATCTCTAAATGACACAAAAGTAATGAGATTTCTTTGCTCCATTGCCGCTATTGATGCGCAATAGAGAAATGTTGGCTTTGGGGTTGGATGCATAGTTTTTATTTCATACCTTTGCCATTATTTTTCAAAAATGTAATATTTGCTACTTTGATTCAAAATGTTATTTGTATTTAACTGAATAAACGACTTTCTGCAAACCTTCAAATTTAAAAACGTTTTATTTTTAATATAAATTTTAATTACTATGAGTAATGTAAACACCTTGATGGATCAGAACAATGGGCTTAGTTCTGACTTTTTTTACATCCAAATAAAGGAGGTAAACCCCCAAAATGGCAAGATCTGGGACGACAGAGATACAGGAGCCGATAGGGATATCGCTTTCTGGAAAGTTGACCCTTCGCCTGGCTTTTATGCTTTGGGGCATCTGGCTACCGATTTTCGTGAAATAGAACCAGAGAAAGGACGCACTGCCCCTGTTACCATCACGCTCGCCCCAAAGCCAGGTTATGAAGATTTATTAAGAGAACCAATTGGATTTGACAAGATTTGGGACGACGCAGGAACGGGAGGCTCTTATGGCGACTGCTATATTTGGCGCATGAAATGCCCTGATGGCTATGTCGCTTTGGGAGATATAGTGACGAGCGACGAAAACCCCAGTGCTGGATCTGTGCGTTGTATCAAACAGACGGCTTTGAATGGGCAGAGAGAAGCCGTATCGCTGACAGCAGGAGCCAATTATTTGAATCTTGCCCCAACGGGCGAAACAAACCCAAAAGGATATTGGGACGATAACGGGTCGGGAGCGGATAAAGACGTAGCTATTTGGCTGATGAAATCCAATGCACGCCCAGCGCGAAACCAGGTTTATTTGGTGGCAGGCACTTTTAAGGCAAGCCGATATCATAATATTATGCCTGCCGATACGGTCTATGCGCTGGCACTGAATTTTCCTGAAAAAGATATCTTGGAAAATATAGAAATGGGCGACAAAAAGGTCAAACTAAAAGGACCGCAGTTGCCAACTATCGAGGAAATGAAAGCGTCAGAGGTGACACAGGAATATTACGTTCCATTTTTTGCGGTAGAAGACCCCAATTACAAGAGCCAATTGGATCAGTTTCGGGCAAGCCCAACCTACAAAATTAGAAGAGTTACGAGGTATGAAGCCATCGACAGCTATGAACCAATCAATACAGAAACCAAACAATATTCGGTAATGATTGGTAGAAGCGCGGAAACTAATTATAACAACGAGGTAGGGGTTACGCTTGGCTTATCTATTGAGGCAAGTTCGACGGTAACTTCAGGCGCACTACCAGGAGGCGAAGCAGAGTTGTCTATAACGGCTTCTATCGAAACTTCTTACAGCCATTCCTGGGGAGGTGCTACTTCAGAATACGAAGAAAAAAACTATATGTACCCACAAACAGTGACAGGCGGGAGCTTCGGGGCACTTTTTCAAGCAAAGAGTACGTATACTATATATCGCCAAGACGGCACGCCATTGGGTTCTCCCGTGAAAGTAAATACTAATCAGTTTTATACGGATGAATGGCGACCAAAAAGCGCGACTCCAATAGATGCTGCAAGCCCTGAATCTACTTCAAAAACGAGTATCTCGTCCAATACCATCACTTTCACCATAGAGGCACCGCTGGGCAAAACGATAATTCTCGAAGGACGCTTAGAAATTAGAGATGGACAATTGACCAGCACCCCTACTATTATTAGCATCCCAACAACAGCCGCTGTACCTGTGGGGCAAGCCATGACCTTTGACCTCACAAGCACGCCTATTATTGTGAACAACAAACTTTCGCGCTCATATACAAAAGAGGCATGGATAAAACTTCCCGATGGAGATAATAGCCAAATGAACATTATATCAGGTGGCGCAGAACTTGGACAACACGCTTTCTGGATTAATGCTCGTCAGGTGCGAGCGGGGCATAATAATCAATATGAATATGTAATATGCGAAAAAATAGTGTCGCAAGATTGGGAGCATTACGCCGTTACCTATGATGCGGATACAAAAGAAATGAAACTTTATAGAAATGGGCAAATGGTCATTTCTGCCCCCAATATACCGCCTTACGATAAAGGCAATTTTGTACAGATAGGTAGGTTCAGTATGCCAACCGGAGATGTGAATATTTTTAGGGGACAAATGGCAGAAGTGCGGATTTGGAATAGTGCCCGCACGCAAGAGCAGATTGCCGGACAAATGAACGTAGCTATTCCGAAAGCAACGGCGGGCTTGATTGCCCGATATCCGCTTGCTTGAGGTATCTTAGAATAGAGGTAGCTATTCAGGGTATGGGGTTTGGGGCGATGTCAGGCATTAGTAGCATATAGCAAGTACGACCCTTAGAATGCCGTAGGTATGGCATCTAACAGTAGGTCTGTGGAGAATAAATACGACCTACAAACAGAAACCGAAACAAAAAGGTGCTGCACACGCTAAATAGTTACGAATAGAGCAGGTTTGGGGCTTAGAGCAATGCTTACAATACCAAAAGTAGGTATGCATTGCCTTAACCTCAAACTTTTCTCGAAGTTATTGGGAGAACGACTGTATTCTCTTACGGATTTATGGGTGCTTGCTTATTGGATTGTTCCCAAAGCGTATCAAAAATAAATTCCTTGTATCTCCGCTGAAAGTCTTTGTCTTGCGAAAGCGTTTGAAAATCTCTGTCTGTGTGAATAGGTATTTTTGCATGAGTTCTTCCAACTTCTTGTCCGATGAAATTTTTGCGTTCTGTCTGTCGGGTGATGTAACAATAGCATCCATCACTTTTGAGTCCGCTTTCATGTCGGTTGGTATTTGCTCTGTAAGAATTTGATTTACCTTGTCTTTGTCTGTCCAGTCAATGTCGCCAAAGCGTTGATTGAAAACTTGCAAAATGTTTTCCAAAGTGTCTAACTCTGGTTCGCCTTTTCCGCCACCTGCATCAACTGGAATGGGTTCTACAAGTCCTGGATTGTCGTCTAAGTCAATTTTGCCTGTGCCTTGTTTGCTTGGGCGGTAGCTGTCCATGTCAATAGTTTCGAGAATACCTGCTGCAAGGTCTTCGTCCTCTTCAATAATTAGTTTCGGAACAAGCATCTTCAAAAACCACCATAACTGCTCGTAATACTGATTTTTAAAATCAATAATTTTTGTCAGGTAGCTGTAAACACGAAGAAATGATTTTGCCTTGGCTTTAAAATCAATTTTCTTCCCAACGTCCAACTGCTGATTGAATACAAAAGCACAAGAATCTAAAATCGGGTCCAATTTGGTGCGTTCTTCTCCGTTTACATATTTCTCAAAAAACTCTTTTACTTGATGCTCATAAAACACTTCCTCCTTTTCCATTTTGTCCACCAACTCGTTCAACTTGTTCGGGTCGGTTTCTTCGCTCAATACGGTTGAAGTATAGTAAGGGTCAAACGCTTCTTTTATTTCCTCCACATCATTATAGAAATCCAACCCAAAAGTGTCCTTCTTCCATGGCTTGTATGCTCTGTTTAAACGAGAAAGTGTTTGAACGGCTGTAACGCCATATAAACTCTTATCAACATACATCGTATGCAATAGCGGTTGGTCAAATCCGGTTTGGTATTTGTTTGCCACTATCAAAAAGCGGTATTCTTTTTTCTTGAAATGTTTCGGAATGTCGTGCTTGTATTCCGAAAAACTGTTCATTTCTGTTTCGGTGTACTCAACGCCTTCATACAGTTTTGCCCGAAAACGCAACAATGGTTTTGAATGGCGATTTTATTTCATTCAAATACTCATCAAAAGCATGTTTGTATTTGATTGCCGCCACAATGCTTTTGGTTACAATCATGGCTTTGGCTTCACCGTTTATTAAATGCTTCACTTCTCGGTTGAAGTGGTCAATCATTATTTTGGCTTTCTCGGCAATGGCAAATTCATGTCCTTCTACATAAGCCCTTAATTTTTGTTGTGCTCGTTTGGTATCAAATTCGGGATTGCCTTCGGTGGCTTTCACTAATTTGTAATACGAATTGTAAGTGGTGTAATGGCTCAACACATCTAAAATAAATTCTTCTTCAATAGCTTGTTTCATGCCGTAAAGATGAAAAGCCACATGCGGAATTTTGATATTTCCGTTTTCGTCTGTTACGGGTGCTATCGGAATACCAAAAGTTTCAAGCGTTTTGTTTTTGGGCGTTGCAGTAAAGGCAAAGTAAGAGCCGTTCTTGATCATTTGCCTGCGTTCAATCAAGTCGTTGATTTTATCTTCTAATGTTGGTTCTTCTTCGTCCTCTTGTTCTTCGTCAGGAGACGCAACATGATGCGTCTTTACAGCCAGCACTGCATTCATTTTGGCACTGGTTTCACCGCTTTGGCTGCTGTGTGCTTCGTCTATGATGATGCCAAATTTCAAGTTGCCCATGTCCTGCATTTCGTCTAACAAATGCGGAAATGTTTGCACCGTGCAGATGATTATCTTTTTGCGGTTGGCAATAGCGTCTCTCAGCTGATTGGTTTTACTTGTGCCTTCGCCTGTGATGGCTTCAACTATTCCTTTGGTTTGGGCAAATTGTTTGATGTTGTCCCGAAGTTGTTTGTCTAAAACGGTTCGGTCGGTTATCACAATTACAGAATCAAAAATATTTTGTTCGCCTGTGGTGTCGTGCAGCCCAATAAGTTGGTGTGCTAACCATGCAATGGAATTAGACTTGCCCGAACCTGCCGAATGTTGTATCAGATATTTTTGACCTATTCCGTTTTCTTTGGCATGTGCCAAAATTTGTCGAACTGCTGTCAGTTGATGATAGCGGGGAAATATCATCTTTTTTTTGGTCTTGCCCGTGTCTTCGTCTGTTTCTTCTACCACTTGGGCATACTTGTCAATGATGTTTGACAATGAATCTTTGCCCAATACTTCTTCCCACAAATAATGTGTTTTCAGTCCCTTGGGATTTACGGGGTTTCCTTTGCCAAATGGCGGATTGGGTTTTCCGTCATTCAGTCCTTTGTTGAAGGGCAGGAAGTTGGTTTTCTTTCCTTGGAGGTAGGCACTCATAAACACCAATTCGGTGTCGGCTGCAAAGTGAACCATGCAACGGGCAAACGAAAACAGTTTCTCTTTCGGGTCACGGTCGGTTTGGTATTGTTTGATGCCTTTGTGAACGGTTTGCCCGCTCAACGGATTTTTGAGTTCGGTAGTGATGATGGGAACACCATTTAGGAAAATGCTTAAGTCCAAACGGTTTTCGTGGTCTAAGCTGTATTTGAGTTCTTCTGTTACGCTGAAAATATTGGACTTGTAGTTGGAAAGGTCTCGGGCGTTGTGGCTACTGCTGGGTTTGCGGTAAAACAGTTGAATGGTTTTGTCAAAATGCTTTACGCCTTTGCGCAGCACTTCAATTACGCCTTCGGTTTTTAGTTTTTCGTCAAGGCGAACTAAAAATGCCCTTTCGCCTTTTTTCTGAATAAACTCATACACCTCTTTTTGTGTGGCTTCTATAAATGCTAATACCTGTTTGATGTTGAGGCAAAACTCACGGTCAAACTCCTGCGGTGTGCTTACCACATATTTGTGCTCATTTACCAAATAATTGGCAATGAACGATTGAAAACCTCTTTCTGATGTGTCGGTGAATATCATTTGTCTGAACTATGATTTGTTTGATTTTTGTGGTTGAATGGTTGGTGGTTTGAATTTCTTGTTGGTAAGTCTTTTTAAAATTCAAACTTGTCTCACCAAAATTTATAAGTAACCCAATTTCAAGATTATATGCTTCTAAATAATTAATGGCTTGAGCAAAGTGAACATCTTCCAACTTAGTAATGGCTTTTAGTTCTACCGAAATAACGCCTTCAACCAAAAAATCTACCCGCCTTGTGCCTATTTGTTCTTCTCTGTAAAATATTGGCATTTCATGCTCTCGTGAAAAGCCGACACCTGCCAATGCCAGCTCAATAGCCAAAGCCCTTTGGTATATCACTTCCTGAAAACCATTCCCAAGCATTTTATGGACGGTAATGGCACATCCAATAATTTTGGATGTCAGTTCAGAGTATTTATACTGCTCCTTTATCATCGTCATATTATTATTAATTATTCACGGCAATCATTTAATCACAAAAATCACAGTTCAGACACTTGTATTTTGCCTGTTACTGCGTTAGTAATAAGTGCCTCGCTTAGAATTGACACGATAACCTACTGAAAGTATGGCATCAAGGTTATAATGCAACAACTCTCTTGTTACGCTCCTTTTGCCTTCTTGCCGAACTTGTGCAAATTTTGCACAAGTTGCTACTTCCACCAACTCTTCCGTAGTATAAATATTTTGTAGATGTTTCCAAAATAGAAGTTCTATCGGTTTGAAACAACTCTGCCATTTGGTATTGATTTAACCAAAAGGTTTGACCATCAAACAGAACCTGTACTTCTGTTTGATTATCCTGATTCTGAAATATGACAATTTCGTTTTGCATAATTTTCTCTTTTTTCTTACTGCGGCACACTCCATTTGCCCGTGACCATATCGCTAATAAGTGCCTCGCGGTATTCCTTGATGGCAGAAATTTCGCGGAGGGATTTGGAAATAATACTATCTGACATTTTTATTTCTTCAAAAAGTTTTTCAACAATTCTGTTTTGAACTTCAATTGGCGGAACAATACATTCAACTTTTACTAATTTTTCTCTTGTCAAATGTCCAATGCTAACTTGATTAACGATTGATTTGAAGAAACCACTTTTACCAAGTATGTAAAGGAAATATAGAAAATAAATTGGGTTGTGATTTGGCTTCAATGTTATTTTGTGAACTGAATTTTGGATGTAACATTCTTCTAATTCTTCTTTCCAAATACAAGTTTTTCCAACTTCACCACCTTCGCTTACTAACAAGTCATTTTTCTGAATGCGATAAATTTTCAATTCCTTTTTTGAAAACCACATTTTGTCAACCTCATCAACAATTACATTTTCCCAACCAATATTTTTTGACTTGAGATAGGGTCTCAAACTATAATTGCCTTTGTTTTCATTACAAAGCATTTTACCTAATACTACATTTGAAATATGATTAAGATTTTTTGTTTCCCAATTTTCAGGTATTGAGCCAATGCAATCAATATTTGATTCTTTGAACTTTATATTTACAAGATTCTTCCCTGTTATATATTCCCAAAACTTTTTATCTCTATTTTCAATAGCCAACTCAATCAACCTTTCTTTATTGCGGATAAACTTATCAATAGCAGCGGTTTTGCGGTCTAAGTACGCAACTATTTGGTTTTGCACTTCTAATGGGGGAACAATGCTATACATGCGTTTGAAATCGGTATAGCGTAAACTCAACTGGTCGTCCACAATTCCATAAGAAAAGCGTTTGCTGTAATTGGTATAAAAACCTGTGCGAAACATGTAATGAAAAAATCGGGGATTGATTTTCATTTTCGGTTTCAGAATTACATAAGCAGGGCTTGAAATTCCCTGATACTCACTGTAACCCAAAGCACCTTGCCACATACGCATTTTGTTGTAAGCAATGTCGCCAACCTTTATGAGTTTGTATTTGCTCTTGTCTTCGTTGCTGCTGTCCTTTTTTATATCAACATCAGTTTGCCTAATTACACCTCTGCCAATGGTTACAGATAGCAGTTCTTCGTTTTCATGTCCTCTTTCAATGCGTTCTTCAAAAACGGCAATGTTGGGTAGCAGTTGCCAATCTTGGGGCAGTTGTCTCACATAGTCGTAAGCCACGGGCACATAATTGTCGTATGGTTTCAGCGTTGCCATTAGTTATTTACGATTTGGTTTAAGATGCCATCGGTTTCTTTTTCTAGTGCAAAAATTTCAGCCGTAATTTCTTCAATACTGCGTGGCGGCACATAGTTGTAAAAATAGCGGGTAAACGAAATTTCGTAGCCCTTTACGGTTTTGCTTTCGTCAATCCAAGCACCCGCCTGCCTGCCCATATTATTCAATTCACGTTTGTCGTATTTTACTTTTATCCACTCTCTTCCTCTACCTGTTTTAAGATAATCTTCCCTTTTAACCGCCTCTTCTCTTGTTTGAAATTGTTCGCAATGAACTAATAATATCGGAAGATTTTTCGAAGTCCAACTTACTTCCCCTTTCCTATGTTCTTCCAATCTTCTTTTGATATTATTTGTTTGGCTTTATAAAAACTGCCATCAGCACATTTTAGAACATAAACACAAAATAAACCTAAATCTGCATTAAGGGCGGGCAGGTCTGGTATGTGCTGCAATACTTCCCGCTCAAAGTATTCGTGTATGTCTTGGTCAAGCGGCACATTTTCGGTGTCTCGTAGTTCGCTGTCGGCTACATAATGCACCGTGCCGTTCCTTCGATTACGCTCAGGACTTGCTTTGTCGGTTTTGTCTATCACCCGTTCAGCATCTTCGTTTCGCCAACTAATGCAGTCCAAAATGGTTTTCAGGGCTTTTGCATCTAATTCCAATTTCAGCTCTTTCACCGTTTTGTTGAGCAACGGCACAAAACTGTTGTAGTCGTCAAACTGTTTGTCGCCAAAATGCTTTGCTAATTGTTCGGCTGCTTGCATCAGTTTTAGTTGTGCGTTCCAATGCTCTTGGCTCAATAGTTTGGTTTTGTTGGCAGGCGAAAGTTTTATTTCGTTGTTAGCAAGATGCTTTTCAACTTTGTCTTTGTGCTTTTTCAGTTCGGTATAAACGCTTTCGCCAAATGTGGGTATAAACCCATTCCATTTCATCACGAATGGCTTTGTCGTAACGTAAACTTTCCACTGTTTCGGCTGTGAATTGGCATGAAAGCCGCAAGGGGCGGTCAACCGTAATTTTGTTGTAGCCGAAATACTCGTTGGGGAAAATCTTTGAAATGCCTGCCTGTCCGGCAGACAGGTCGGTTTCCTTAAAGTCAATGTAGAGTTGGGTGAGTTGGTCAATGTGGCTGTCATTTCGCAATTTTTTTGCCCGAGGTTTTTGCGTAGTTTTTCGTAAAGTTCCAAAGCATTTATCAACTGCACTTTGCCTTTTCGGTGGGCTGCTTTTTTGTTGCTTACAATCCAGATGTATGTAGGAATGCCCGTGTTGTAAAAAATATTTTTTGGCAAAGCGATAATGCACTCCAACCAATCGTTTTCAATGATGTATTTGCGTATTTCGCTTTCGCCACCACCAGCATCACCTGTAAACAAAGCCGAACCGTTATGAACGGTGGCAATACGGCTGCCCAATTCGGTGTTGTGTTTCATTTTGCTTACCATATTCATGAGAAACAAAAGTTGTCCGTCAGAAATGGTTGGCAATCCAACTTGAAAACGAGGGTCTTTGATAATTTCCTTTCCCTTTTTTCCTCTTTCGTCCACAATGGCATCAACATCAAGTTTCCAAGTTTTGCCATAAGGCGGATTAGATAGCATAAAGTCGAAATGCAAATGCGGAAATCCGTCTTTGCTCAGCGTAGAACCGTATTTGATGTTGTTGGCGTTTTCGCCTTTAATCAACATATCGCTGGTGCAAATGGCGTATGTTTCGGGGTTAATCTCTTGTCCGTATAGTTGAAAACGGTCGGGGTCGCCGTCGGTAATGTCAATGGCAAAATGTTCTGCTTCGGTAAGCATACCGCCACTGCCGCAAGCAGGGTCGTAAATCAAATACGTTCCTTTTTTGATTTTGTTTTTTACAGGCAGAAACAAAATGTGGGTCATCAGTTTAATAATTTCACGGGGCGTAAAGTGTTCTCCTGCTTCTTCGTTGTTTTCTTCATTAAACTTTCTAATCAATTCTTCAAACACATAGCCCATGCCCAAATTGGTCAATGGCGGCAGGGTTTCGCCTCTGCTGTTTTTTGCTTCGTTGGGGCTTAGGTTTATTTCTTTGTTGCAGAGTTTGTCAATGAGCAGATACGTAATGCCTGTATCTTTCATTGTTTCTAACTGGTTGCGCAGTTTAAACTTGCTGATGATTTCCTGCACGTTAGGGCTGTAACCGTCTAAGTAGGTTTCTAAATTGCTGTCAATATTGTCGGCATCATTCAGCAGGGTTTCAAACGTAAATTTGGAAGTGTTCCAAAACGGATAACCCGTTACGTTTTGCAAAGCAGATTTGTCGTCAATTTTATTTTCATTCATAAAAGCATTTGCCTCCAACACCTTTTCTTTGGTGGGCACCAGCAAAGCGTCTAACCGCCTCAGAACGGTGAATGGCAAAATGATGTCGCGGTATTTATCTTACGAATATGTCGCGCAGCACATCGTCTGCAATGCTCCAAATAAAACTTACTATTTGGTTGTGGACTTTTGGGTTCATTTAATTTTAGATAAAAATTTTTATGTTATAAATATTAATATCGGTGTGCATGCAATTTTTTTATTTGCCTTTTGTAACTATTTAGGCAACTTCGCCACTATGCTATTCATTAGACTTCTTGCAAAAGTAAAAAATCGAAAATTTAACCTTACATTTGGGAAATACAGAAATTACCTTCATCGTTTCTTAAAATGCCATAGGCATGTTATATTGGTAGCATATAGCAAGTACGACTCTTAGAATGCCGTAGGTATGGCATCTAACAGTAGGATTGTATTTTGTGCTGATATTTCTTTGCTACCAACGTTTTATCCATAGCGGGATTGGGAAGTCATTTCTTAGCACTAAAATGCTTGGTGCCGCCTAAATAGTTACAAATAAATTATTATACTTAATTTGAAGTATAATAATTTATTTGTAAAATACTGATTTTCAGATTATTACAATTTTAATGCGTTTGTCCCGCAAGTTTATAGCGTTTTTAGGTATTCGATGACCGCAGCGCGTTCTTGGGTATTCAGGCGGTCGCCGAAGGTATGCCCTGTATTGTGGTAGCCAGGCACGGTACAGTCGTATATTTCGGGGTTGCCACTGCCTGCGGCTTCGAGGCTATAATTCCAACCCACCTTTTCGTAGTCTATATCGCTGGTGTTAAAGGTGCGTTTCCAAGCATTGGGGCGTTGAGTGCTATTGAGTAGGTCGTCGAGGGTGGGTATAGAACCGTTGTGCAGGTAAGGCGCAGTAGCCCAAACACCATCTAAGGGCGGCGCGATATAGCCATAATGAGGGGTCAAGTAAGCGGGAAAGGGTTCGGTATTGAACCAACTTTCGTTGTACCAGTCGACAAATTCGGTAAACGACATGCCATCGACGGCTAACATGGGGTCGGTCTTGACAAGGTCGAGCGATACGAGCAGGTTGGGATAGGTTTCGGTCTCACCGCCATAGGTGCGTGGCAGCGTTGGCAATTGGCGATAAATAGGGTTTTGCCTTGTGCTGCTAAGTCGGTATTGATGTTTTGCGGATAGGTAGGCGGTTCGAGGGTATTTATATAAGCCTCTACATCGCCAAATTGCCCGTTTACCTGCCGCGCCTTAGCCGTATCGACGAGGGTGAGCAAGCTCGATGCCATCGAAATTTTGGCATAATCGCCTCTGCCCAATGCCGTCCAGAACATCGAATTTTTTTTGCGCAACTGCCACCAGGCGGGCACATCAACGGGCACTACTTCGTTGGGGTACTGTATAGTAGGCTCTTCTTGCCATTCGAGGGTATGCCGATTGCGGTGAGCGGCTAATACGGCAGCGATATTATCGGCAGAATTGACACCACGTACTTTTTGTTTAATATTGGGTGCTATGGCGAGGATACCACGGCGGAAAGGCGCGTAAGCGTCCCATTGCGGCGAATCGGTGCCGTACAAGTTAGTAATAAGGGCATCTACTGCTGCTACGCTTTCGCTTTGGTCGTTAGTAAAATCGGCGACCGAATTGCCCAAGCCCACCACCAATTGCCCGTTGAGCATTTGGGCGTGGCATTGCAAACAATTGGGCGATACGATGCGCAAGCCATTAGGGGCAGTAATGGCGGTATAATCGTGCCTGATATTGGCATTATCACCTGTTCGTTCCAATAGATTGCCGTCGCCACTGCTGCCAAACGCGAGGGTGTAGATGTTGTAGGGTACGCCGTGGTCGACAAAATCGCCGTACAGTAGGTAATCACGACCCGCAGCAGGAGTGCCGTTGCGCTGAACCGAGCCTGCTATTTCGGTCAAGTAGGCTTTAGCGTATCGTTGTCGGGTTCGGGTTCTATTGATTCGTGTTCGCAACTATTGACGAGCAGGGACAATAGAGCTACGGATAATAGCCATAAGGCATTGAGATAATATTTAGCCATGATTAATATTGGTTTAATTTTTTTTTAATACTAAGCAATGCTGCTTGGGCTATACCGACCGAACAAGGGCTTGCTTTATTCGCCCTTAAATGTGGGGCGGCGTTTTTCGACAAATGCGGCTACGCCTTCTTGGTAGTCTTTTGAGTAGCCCGCTATTTCTTGGCAATAGGATTCTTGTTGTAGCATTTGGTCTAAATTAGATTCGGAGGATTGGTAGAGCATTTTTTTTATCATGCCAATAGTTTTGGTTGGGGCTTTGGCAAAATAATTGCTTACAATAGCTACTTCGTCGTCGAGCAAGTCGTGTGGGGCTACGCGATTGACCAAGCCCATCGCATGGGCTTCGTGGGCAGTTATTTTGCTTGCCATAGTAGCCATTTCAAAGGCGCGTTTCATGCCTACGGCGCGTGGCAGAAAATAAGACGAGCCAGAATCGAGCACCAACCCGACGTTGACAAATACTTCGATGAGGCTGGCTTGTTCGGAGGCGATAATCATATCGCAAGCCAAAGCTAAGGAGCAGCCCGCGCCCGCAGCTACTCCATTGAGGCGGCAGATGATAGGTTTGGGCATATCGTGCATTGCTTTGATGAGCGGGTTATAGCGTTTTTCGACCGATTCGCCCAAGTTGCGCGTACCTGTTTGCCCTTGTATATCTTTGAGGTCTTGTCCTGAACAAAAAGCTTTGCCCGCACCCGTTAGTACGACTACGCGCACGGCGGGGTCTTTGGCGGCTTCTTTGAGGGCTTTTTGCAATTCGGCACTGAGGGTATTATTGAACGCATTGAAGCGGTCGGGGCGATTGAGGGTGATAGTGGCTATGCCTTCTTGTAGCTGATAGATAAGGGTTTCGTACATGATGCGTTAAAAAAAATGGTTGTTGCGGCAAAGTTAGTATTTTGCGCAATTGCTTGGTGTGTTTAGGGTAATAAAAAAACATCGGCACAAACAAGCGGTAGGGCTTGGCTGTGCCGATGTATGTATAATTGTTTGGTATATTTTTTATTGCTTATCTTTTTTCATCATATTTTCGGTAAATACTGCGCCTTTTAGGTGTACCGTATGCGTGCCCGCATTAGTTTTAAGCGTAATGGCTTTGTCTTGAGTGCCTATTTTACCTTTACTGTCATAGGTAACTTTGATTGCGCCGCGCTCGCCAGGCATGATGGGTTCTTTGGGGTATTCGGGAATAGTACATCCACAACTCGAACTGGCATCGTAGATAATGAGCGGTACGCTGCCCTTATTGGTAAAGTCAAAATTTCGCTCGATGATTTCACCCGTCGCGATTACGCCAAAACTCTGCTCTTGTTTGTCGAACACCATCGAGGCAGCAGCAGAGGATGTGCGCGGAGCGGTGGCGCGTTCAGGTTGTTGTTCGATAGCGGGGTCTGCTACATTCATCAAGACGGGTTTTTCGGGCTGCTTGTCGGTTTCTGTTTCGGTAGCTTCGGTTTGGGTGTTGGTAGCTTGGGCTACTACTGTCGATACTTTGGTGTCCTTGTTATTTTTTGCTTGACGCTCTTTTTTCGTAGTCACTACTTTGTCGGCAATGTCGCGAAGTGTTTTGGCATCGCGTACTTTTTCGGGGGCGGGGCTGCTCTGGGTAGCTGCACTACTGACTGTTTCGGTTACGGTAGGTGCGGTATTTTCAGCAGCAACTACTAGGTCAGATGCTGTTTCGGCTACCGCTACCTCGCTATTGGTGGCAGTGGCTACGGTATTGGTCGGAGCTTCGATGGCAAGAGCTTTGGGTTGTGGGTCGAACTGGCAGGCTTGTAACAAGGACATTAAAGCAGCGAAACCAAGTAGGGATAGTGGGTGGGGGTAGATTTTTGACATGTGCTTATGGGTTTAGTTTTACCTCTATGACAAAGATAAATCAATTGCAGTAAAGTTGCGTATTTTTGAATAAATTTTTTTCTATATCTTGCACAACGAAGTGCAAACTCATAGCTATGACCCAACTTTTGTGCCAAAGTCACTCAATTGTCATCTTTCTTTTTGAAAATGTTGATTTTATCCCAAAAACTTTCGGATTCTTTGGGCTGTTTATCGTCTTTTGGGGTATTTTTTGCGTCTTTTTTAGGTTTTTCTTCTTCTTTTTTGCCCGAAATACTGTTGCTATCCTTTTTGTCCTTTTGGGGCTTATCGTCTTTCTTTTTGTCTTCTTTATCCTTGTCGTTTTTATCAAAAATGTCAAAAATACCGCCTTTTTTATCGTCATCTTTGTTTTTTTGTCGTTCTCGCTCGCGTTGTCGTTTGCGTTTTTCTTGTTCGCGATATGTAACCAAAATATAACGTACCGACACGGCAAATTGGGGCTGAAAATGCCGTTTTTCGTTGGGGTGGCTAAGGTTGTAGGTGGGTTTAAAATCGAGGCTACCCGCAAAAAGGCATCAGCGGCAATTTATACTCGATACCCATAATACCCGCGAAGCCCCAGAAATTGGCATTGAGCGTGTCCGTTCGATACCATCCCGTATGCGCCCCTGCTCCGATATACGTATTAAATCCTTTCCATTTAAATATGATTGGCTTGTGGTATTCGTACAAAGCCCCCAGGCGTGGTTTCGCCGCCGCCAAATAGTGCCATTGCTTCTACGGTCGAGTTGCCCTCGATGCGCTGTTGGAGCGCTACACCGTAGCGTGCCCCACCCCAACGCGCTCCGATAGTGGTGCCATAGCGTTGGGCTTGCAATTGGGTAGATAAAAATAGGAATAGCCCTGATATGAGCAGAAAGCAACGGGCAAGAAAAGAGATGTGGCTAATAAGGCGCATGAAATAAAATTATTGATTTAGATGTGCAAAGATAGACCCTAAAAGCGGTATTGCCAAACGCTTAACTAAGCGCGGCTGCCGCCTAATATCACTAATGACACAATTTTATACCTTGGCTACCAAGATTTGAGCGGCTGACTTGCATAATATTACCCCACAGCTAAAAAAATGCACATATAGACATAATCGCGTACCATAGAGCAGAACCATAAGTGAGAAACCCGACAACCCTGACTACCTCACGCGGGTTGGAACTAAATTAGGTATTGTGCGAAAAAAAGCCTACCTTTGCGCCGCTAAAAAAAGCCCTCGCTATTGAGAGAATTTTTGCGACCATTGCCCCGCATAGTTGTCGCGCATATACCATTATTTGCCCCTTTCCCCTACCCACCCAATATGGATAGAAATACGATTATCGGCATGGTTCTCATTATTTTAGTCTATGCACTATATATGTGGACAAGCACCCAACAAACTCCTGCCACCAACACTACGGCTACGACAGCAGATAGTTTGAGCAAAACAACTGCACCGAGTAGCCCAACCACTACTACAAATACAGCCCCCCTGCCTGTCCCAACAAGCGATAGTACTATCCTTGCCAATGGTATATTTCGCCCTGCAACAGGCAGTACCGAGCAATTTTTTGATGTGGAAAATGACCTATTCCGCATCAAATTGACCAACCAAGGAGCGCGTATTTATCGCACCGAGCTTAAAAAATACCAAACCTACGGCAAACAGCCTTTGATATTGAACGACGGCGAAGCCAACGTATTTAACTACAAATTTTATGTAGGGCAACAACCCGTAGAAACACAACAGTATCGATTCGAAGGCAAACAATTATCGCCTCAATCAGTGGCGTTTCGCCTTTATGCCGATTCGTTGAGCTATATCGAACAAGTCTATACCATCAAAGATGGTAGTTATGAAGTCGATTATCAATTCAATATGGTGGGTATGGAAAAACGTCTCTTGGGCGGCGCACCAATGCAGTTAGAATGGCGCAGCCAGATGTTAGGGCAAGAAAAAGAATTGGAAACCGAGCGATATGTGACGGGCGTTTATTTCAAAGAACAAGAAGAAGGCGCGTATTGGTTGTCCGAAACCTCAGACGACTCCAAAGACATCAGTACCCCAACCGAATGGGTATCGTTCAAACAACATTTTTTTAACCAAACCCTCATTGCCGCACCCAAACCATTTAAGTCGGCAAAAGTATCTATTGCCCAACCCACCCAACAAGACGACCGAACCCTCGAATTAGCAGCAGCTACGCTCGATTTTTCCTACGAAGCTACGCCCACTTTCAGCTATCCGATGCGCTTGTATATGGGACCCAATCATTACAGCACCCTGCGCAAAATGGGCTTAGATATGCAACGACTCCTACCTTTGGGCTGGGGTATTTTTGGCTGGTGCAACAAACTCATCATCATACCGATATTTAATTTGCTCAGTGGTGTTATCAGCAATTATGGCATTATCATACTATTGCTTACGCTGGTCATCAAGTTTGCGCTAATGCCGCTTACCTATCGCTCTTTTCGCTCGTTTGCCAAAATGAACGCGCTCAAACCCGAATTAGAAGCCATTCGCGCCCAATATCCCGATGATAAGCAACGCCAACAAATGGAAACGATGCAATTATACAACCGTTCAGGCGTTAGCCCGATGGGAGGTTGTATTCCGCAACTCATTCAGTTTCCGATATTGGTGGCGATGTATCGCTTTTTCCCTGCCTCTATCGAGTTGCGCCAAGAACAATTTTTGTGGGCAAACGATTTGTCGTCTTATGATTCCATTCTACAATTGCCTTTCAAAATACCATTTTACGGCGACCACGTAAGCTTGTTCTGTATCCTATCGGCAGTAAGTACGTATTTTGCTACCAAAATGAACGCACAAATGAGCCCGCAAACCGATACCAACAATGAATTAGCCATGCAAATGAAAATGATGCAGAATATCATGCCTTTCATGCTACTATTTTTGTTCAACAGCATGGCGGCGGGCTTAACCTACTATTTCTTTTTATCTAACGTCATTGGTTTTGCGCAGCAGTGGGCTATCAAAAAATATTTTATCAACGATAATAAATTACGCGAAGAAATAATTGCCAATCAAAATAAACCGCGCCAACAGTCGGCATTCCAACAGATGATAGAGCAGCGTTTGCGCGAGCAGCAGCAGCAACAGAAAAAATAAATCATAAATTGCATTGAAATCTATTCCAATGCACATTAATATTACTGCTTGCCCGTATCCCATTATCCTTTTTATTACCCATGACCCTTGATATAGTTTGGCTCTTACAGGTTGCCCGAAGTGCGGGCGATGCCATTTTGCGTATCTATGAGCAGCCATTTGAGGTAGAGCAGAAAGCCGACGCTAGCCCACTGACCCAAGCCGATACTGCCGCCAATCAAATCATCGTCGAAAATCTAAGTAGCCGTTATCCCGATATACCGTATATTTCGGAGGAAAGCAAACTAACCGACTATGCCTTGCGCCGTCATTGGCATACCTATTGGCTCATAGACCCCTTAGACGGCACTAAGGAGTTTGTAAAACGCAATGGCGAATTTACAGTCAATATAGCATTGGTGCGCGAGGGTGTGCCTGTGGCAGGAGTAGTGCATGTACCTGTAAGCAATACGACCTACTATGCCGTACAAGGCGAAGGTAGCTATCGCATAACACAAAATGGAGTAGCAGAACGCATACAAGTTCGCCCACTCGCTTCCAACGAACCAATGCGAATCGTAGCCAGCCGCTCGCACCTCAATGCCGATACCGAACAATATATCGCCGCCCAACAACAACGCTACGGGCAGGTAGAATTGGTATCGTCAGGCAGTTCGCTCAAATTTTGTTTGATTGCCGAAGGTCGCGCACATGCCTACCCACGCTTTGCCCCTACAATGGAATGGGATACCGCCGCAGGACATATAATAGCCACCGAGGCAGGTGCTACGGTAAGCCAATATCCATCGGGTAGCACACTGCAATATAACAAGGACAATTTGCTGAATCCTTATTTCTTGGTCTCGTCATAGTTCGGCTTCGCTCACTATGACGAGAACGGGGCTATCGCTTGCAGATACTTTTCCGTTGGCTGCGGTTGCCGGGGCTTCGCTCACTATGACGAGGGTGGGGGGCTATCTGTGCTATCTTGTTTTTTGGTTTGGGTCTGCCTATTTTGGGCGATAGAATACCGCCGTCAGGCGAGTTGGATATTGCCTTCAGGCAAGAGGGACTCAATTGTCATAGTGAGCGAAGCCGAACTATGACGGTTTGTCTTTATCAGGATGATTGCGGATGGCGTAATGGCTATCGTTCTTGCAAGCCGCGAGTTCGTGCAATGATGCAATATTTTGGGCAATGAGTGCTTCCTTTTTTTGCCGTGTCCAACGCTTGATTTGTTTTTCGCGAGCAATGGCAGCCAAAGGTGAAGTGACATATTCGATATACACCAATTGCAATGGGCGGCGTGTGAAGGTGTATGATTTTGGATGTATGCCGTCTTCGTGTTCTACCAAGCGACGGTCTATGTCGTTCGTTACGCCTACATAGTATGAACTGTCGACACAAAGCAGTATATATACATACATGTTCTTCATGGAATGAATAATTTTATCGCGCCATGGTTCGGCTTCGCTCACTATGACGAGGGTGGGGGGCTATCTGTGCTATCTTGTTTTTTGGTTTGGGTCTGCCTATTTTGGGCGATAGAATACCGCCGTCAGGCGAGTTGGATATTGCCTTCAGGCAAGAGGGACTCAATTGTCATAGTGAGCGAAGCCGAACTATGACGGTTTGTCTTTATCAGGATGATTGCGGATGGCGTAATGGCTATCGTTCTTGCAAGCCGCGAGTTCGTGCAATGATGCAATATTTTGGGCAATGAGTGCTTCCTTTTTTTGCCGTGTCCAACGCTTGATTTGTTTTTCGCGAGCAATGGCAGCCAAAGGTGAAGTGACATATTCGATATACACCAATTGCAATGGGCGGCGTGTGAAGGTGTATGATTTTGGATGTATGCCGTCTTCGTGTTCTACCAAGCGACGGTCTATGTCGTTCGTTACGCCTACATAGTATGAACTGTCGACACAAAGCAGTATATATACATACATGTTCTTCATGGAATGAATAATTTTATCGCGCCATGGTTCGGCTTCGCTCACCATGACTGCGGTGATGTATATAGCTTTGCTATTTTTTGGTTTGTGCGGTTTTCCCTGCCTAAGCGGAGGTTATTGGCATCAGGCGAGTTGGATATAGCCGTCATAGTTCGGCTTCGCTCACCATGACTGCGGTGATGTATATAGCTTTGCTATTTTTTGGTTTGTGCGGTTTTCCCTGCCTAAGCGGAGGTTATTGGCATCAGGCGAGTTGGATATAGCCGTCATAGTTCGGCTTCGCTCACCATGACTGCGGTGATGTATATAGCTTTGCTATTTTTTGGTATGTGCGGTTTTCTCTGCCTAAGCGGAGGTTATTGGCGTTAGGCAATAAGACATAGCCGTCATGGTTCGGCTTCGCTCACCATGACTGGGTGATGTATATAGCTTTGCTATTTTTGGTTTGTGCGGTTTTCCCTGCCTAAGCGGAGGTTATTGGCGTCAGGCGAGTTGGATATAGCCGTCATAGTTCGGCTTCGCTCACCATGACTGCGGTGATGTATATAGCTTTGCTATTTTTTGGTATGTGCGGTTTTCTCTGCCTAAGCGGAGGTTATTGGCGTTAGGCAATAAGACATAGCCGTCATGGTTCGGCTTCGCTCACCATGACTGCGGTGATGTATATAGCTTTGCTATTTTTTGGTTTGTGCGGTTTTCCCTGCCTAAGCGGAGGTTATTGGCGTTAGGCAATAAGACATAGCCGTCAGGCAAGTTGGATATAGCCGTCAGGCGATAGCTTTGCCGTCATAGTGAGCGAAGCCGAACTAAACGGCAAAGGAGCTACCGCAACCGCAGGTAGAGGAGGCATTGGGGTTGCTAAAAACGAAGCCGCGATTGTTCAAGCCGCGCACGTAATCGACTTGCATGCCTAATAGGTAAAGGGCATGTTTTTTGTTGAGCAATATGCGCACCTCATCGACCATGAATATATCGTCATCGGGCTGTATATCGTCGAAGCCTAAGATATATGATAAACCCGAACAACCGCCGCCACTTACGCCCACGCGCAAGCCACGACCGCTGCCGATTTCTTTTTCGTACACCAGCATTTTTATTTCTTGTAACGCGCTGGGAGTAAATGTAATGGGGGCTACATCGAGTAGCGTAGTGGTAAGTTCTTTAGAATCGGGCATATAATTTGGCTGGCTTTAGAATGAATGGAATGACAAGAAAATGTTAGTATTACCTGCTATAAAGGGTGGTGATACGGAAAGGCATTTGTTTGACCTGCAAAGATACGGCTTTTTGCTTGTTTGCGCAATACATACCTTTTGAGAGTTAATACGGCGTATCTTTGCCTGTGACGTTATATCAAGCCATTTTTGGCATACATTTCGCTATAATGCTATCATGTTTACTCCACATTTTTATCTTTTGACACCATGAAAGGAATTATCTTAGCTGGCGGTATGGGTACGCGCCTGCATCCCATCACCTATGCTATCAGCAAACAAATGATGCCCATTTATGATAAGCCGATGATTTATTATCCCTTATCGACCTTAATGATGGCGGGCATGCGCGATGTACTCATCATTTCGACCCCTGAGCATTTGCCTTTTTCCAAAATCTCTTGGGCGATGGAACTCATTTAGGTTGCCGCTTTTCGTATATCATACAGCACCAGCCCAACGGATTAGCACAAGCATTTGTGTTGGGGACTGATTTTATCGGCAATTCGCCCGTTGCGCTTGTCTTGGGCGACAATATTTTTTATGGCACAGCTTTCGAGCAACAATTGGAGGATCGAACTGCTAAAGTAGAGGGCGGTTTAATTTTTGCCTACCACGTGTCTGACCCCGAACGCTATGGTGTAGTTGAGTTTGACCATAATAATAAGGCAATTTCTATCGAAGAAAAACCATCGCAACCCAAATCGAACTATGCCGTGCCAGGCTTATATTTTTACAATAATGAGGTAGTGTATATTGCCCGCCACCTACAACCCAGCCCACGCGGCGAATATGAAATAACCGACGTAAACCGCGAATACCTACGGCAGGGAAAACTACATGTGAGCATCTTAGACCGAGGTACTGCTTGGCTCGACACGGGTACTTTTGATTCGCTGATGCAAGCCGCCCAATTTGTTCAGGTCATCGAAACGCGGCAAGGTTTGAAAGTGGGCTGCATAGAGGAAATTGCTTATCGCAAGGGCTTTATCGACCAAGAGCAGCTATACCGATTGGCGCAACCCTTGCTCAAAAGTGGATATGGCAATTACCTACTCGATTTGGTCAATCGATAAGCCCAGGAGTAGTATTTTGTTGATAGGGTACGGGTGGGGCAAAATGGGTGTACTCAGTTGCTACCAACAATAAAAACAGCATCGGGTGCTGTTTATAACTGAATTGTCATACAAAAAGAAAATTCCTCGATTTTGAATGATAGTCTTTTTAATAATACATACTTAAAAATTATTTTTTTGGACTATGACCAACAAATCGGCACGATTATTGGTAGGGTATAGGCGACAACTTGAATTTTTAATCGCCTAAAATATACCCCTATTACTAATTATGAGAATATCGACCTAAACTGCTCCTATCGGTGCCGGACACATCGAGGCTTGTCTAACGAGCCAATTGGCGGTTAGTATTTACCGGTTCAGTACTACCAATGGCTTACTACTTTTGAGAGGCTGCGGCTTCTTTGCATATTATCGGTTATATTTACGCACACATAATGGAATTCATTCAAACGGCTCGGCGCACTAACTCGCCGAGCCGTTTGGGTTTTAGATAGATAGTATTTCAACCACTCGCATCCAATCGCTTGGAATAGTATTGATGTGCTTGACGGCTAAGGACAAGGGCGTTAGGGCAAGTTCGTTATTGATGATACCCACCATTTTGCCTGTTTCGCCTGCCATTATTTTTTCGACTGCGCCTATGCCCAAGCGACTTGCCAGCACGCGGTCGGCGCAAGTGGGGCTGCCGCCGCGCTGTATATGCCCCAGCACAGCCACTCGCACATCATATTTGCCAGGCATTTGTTGGCGTACCCGTTCGGCGAGCTTGAACACATTACCCTCTTTTTCGCCCTCTGCAACAATGACAATACTCGACAGCTTTTTGCGGCGGTGGGCGGTTTCTAAGTTTTCGAGCAATCGCTCGACGCTTTGCGGGTGTTCGGGCACCAAAATATCTTCTGCGCCTACGGCAATACCTGCACGCAGGGCAATCAATCCCGCGTCGCGCCCCATAACCTCGATAAAAAAAAGACGGTCGTGCGAAGCAGCCGTATCGCGTATTTTGTCGACAGCTTCTACCACTGTATTGAGTGCCGTATCGTAGCCAATGGTAAAATCGCTGCCGTGTAAGTCATTATCTATTGTGCCCGGAATACCAATAACAGGAATGGTATGGCGTTGCGAAAATTCGAGTGCCCCTCTAAATGTGCCATCACCGCCGATAACGATAAGCCCATCTATATCGGCTGTTCGCATTGCCTGGTAGGCGGTATCCATACCTTCTGGGGTGCGAAAACGTTGGCTGCGTGCCGACCGCAAAACAGTACCACCCCGGTGTATGATATTGCGCACCGACGAGGCTTGCATCGGTTCATAGTCACCATCAATCAAGCCATCATATCCCCTATGCACGCCCACAACCCCTAATTGGTGATATACACAACTGCGCACCACAGCCCTAATACACGCATTCATGCCAGGCGCCTCGCCACCCGACGTAAGAACGGCAAACTTGCTAATTTTGCTCAACATAATATTTTCTGTTTTTAAATACCCAATAGAAATTAGGTGATGCCTCTACGGAACATGCGTTTTTTATTGGGAGGTCGCCCCGAAGTAGCTTATTAGTTATTGTTGGTTTTTTTATTAGTGTTCTGACAAAAAAAATCAAGGTACTAATTTTTAATATAATTACTTGATATTCAGTTACTTACATTTTTAAAATGGTCTTAAAACAGCAATTTCCGCTTTAAATAATTTACGTTATATAATACGTTGAAAATGAACGATTTGATTTTATTAATAAAATTGTAATAAAAAAATTACGATTTTATAATTCGCTTGTTATTAGTAGAATACGAATTGTTAAATTTTAATAGCGGAAATTGCTGGTCTTAAAAACTTTTCTGTTAGAACATTAGGATATTTTTGCCCATACAAGGCTTTTCTGCGTTTTCAATTATGTCAGTTAAGCCGCGAAGTGGATAGGCTAAAGGGTCTATTTGGGTTTCTGCATCTGTAATAAAACTCCGCAATAATAGAATCAAATTGTGAGGGAAGCAGGAGCAGGATTGTTTCCTATCATTGCTGTTGATTGATTCATTGAGAAGTGACGCCTTTGCACATCATGCGTAATTTAGTTGCCGCAAATTTAATAGGTTATTTTTCGGGTTACTAAATATCGATAAAATACCTTTTTGTAGGTCATATCGCTAAATTGGCGTACTTTTGAGCCGCCAAAACCAATCTATCCTTATGATGCCATTCCCCGACGATTTTTCATCAATCAATCATCAATCAGCCTCACCCCGAGCGTAGCCGCTCTATCATGAAAGCACACCCCGAAATTGCTCAGCTGATAGGCAAAAATCCTTATACTTTCGCTGTTTTATTGTTTACCGTGGGTATGCAAATAGCCATTGCCGCCCTAATGGGTCGCTGGGGACTGTCGTATTGGTGGCTTGCGCTGCTCATTGCTTATATAGTAGGGGCTATTGCCAACCATACCTTATTTGTTGTTACTCACGAAGCTACCCACGACCTCCTTTTTAAGAGTCGCCCTGCCAATAAAATAGCTGCTCTCTTGGCAGACCTCACCAATATAGTGCCTAATTCAATGGGTTTTCGGGTCTATCACCAAAAACACCACGCTCACCAAGGCGACCACGAGTATGACGCAGATATGGCAAGCGATTGGGAAGCGCGTTTTGTGCGCAATATATGGTGGCGCAAAGCCTTATGGTTGCTGTTTTTTCCTATTTTTCAGGTCTTGCGCATTCCGCGCTTACAAGAAATCAGCATCAGCAATAAATGGTCGGTAGCCAATGTAATAATAGTACTTGCTTTTGATATCGCCGTTATTTACTTTTTGGGTATGAATGCTTTTGTCTATCTCGTGGCATCGTTTGCATTCTCGATAGGGCTGCATCCCTTGGGTGCCCGTTGGATTCAAGAACACTATACGCCCGACGGACAACAAGAGACATTCAGCTACTACGGACCGCTCAACTTTTTCGCCCTCAATGTAGGTTATCACAACGAACACCACGATTTTCCCGCTATACCTTGGAATAAATTGCCCGAAGTGCGCCGTATTGCCCCTGAATATTACGACAGCTTAAAATATCATACTTCGTGGTCAGGGCTGTTGCTCGATTTTATTTTCAAACCTGAATACAGCCTATTTTCGCGCGTCGAGCGCATCGAAGAGGGTAAAGTGTCCTACGACCGACAAAAAAAGGCTGCCAATGCTCCTCGCTAAAAAGGCAACATCTTTTTAGTGGGTCAGATGGTTTAATTGTCCAATACTCATACCGTGCTATTACGAGCAATTAAGCCATAGTAGCTTCGCGCAGGCGCACTAATGCGCCCAACAGCGTTTCTAATTGGTCTAAGGGCAGCATATTGGCTCCATCTGAGAGTGCTTCGGCAGGATTAGGGTGGGTTTCGATAAACAAGCCATCAACCCCAACGGCTATACCTGCGCGGGCAATAGTGCCAATAAGGGCGGGTAATCCTCCCGTAACGCCGCTTGTTTGGTTGGGCTGTTGTAAAGAATGTGTACAATCCAACACAACGGGCAGATTAAAGGCTTGCATTTGTGGGATAGCCCTAAAATCGACTATCAAATCTTGGTAGCCAAACATGGTGCCGCGTTCTGTGAGCAAGACGTTTGGGTTGCCGCTTTGCCGTACCTTATCAACTGCAAAGCACATGGCATCGGGCGATAAGAATTGCCCTTTTTTAATATTGACTACCTTGCCCGTTTGGGCAGCGGCTATCAACAAATCGGTTTGTCGGCACAAAAAAGCGGGTATCTGCAATACATCGACATAGGCAGCGGCTAAATCAGCTTCGTTGGGCGCGTGTATGTCTGTGACAACGGGTATGCCTAATTCGCTGCGCACTTTGCCCAAAATACGCAAGGCTTTTTCGTCGCCAATGCCCGTAAAGGAGTCTAAGCGCGAGCGGTTGGCTTTTCTGTACGAGGCTTTAAAAATATAAGGTATGCCGAGGCGGTGGGTTATCTCGGTTATTTTTTCGGCAATGTGCAGTGCGATATATTCACTTTCGACTGCGCAGGGTCCTGCCATCAAAAAAAAGCGTGTGGCATCGGCGGTTTGCCACAAAGGTAAGGTTGGCAACATGGCTGGCTGTGTATATTTTATTGCAATGGTGCGGCTTGGCTAAAAAAGGCAAACCTTATAGGTTCGTTTAAAAGCCTATAAGGTTTGTTATGGTATGGTCTCAAAAGATAAAACGCGCTTGAGATTATTCGCCGTCCAATTGTTTTTTCAAGTCGGCTAAGGCACTTAGGTCGCCCATTGTGGATTTGCTGTCGTTGGTTTGTTGGTTTACGGTTTCGATAGCCTTATTAGTTTCGGCTTGTTCTTTCTCGGCGGCGGCATCTTTGGCTTTCTCGGCGGCATTGCGTTGGGCATAGACCCAGTCGGTATGCGATACGATGATGCGTTTGTCGTTGCGGTCAAATTCGATAACGCGCCAAGTTAAGGTTTCGTCTTGGGCAGCCATTGAGTTATCTTCTTTGCGCAGGTGTTTGTTCGGTGCAAAGGCTTCGATACCGTATGGTAATGAAATGATAGCTCCTTTATCGTCGCGTTTGATGATAGTACCGTTATGCTCCGAGCCAATCGGGAATACGGTCGAGAAAGTATCCCAAGGGTCTTCTTCGATTTGTTTGTGTCCGAGCGACAATTTACGGGCTTCTTTGTCGATACCCAAGATGATAACTTCCAAATTTTCGCCCGATTTGACATACTCCGATGGGTGGTTGAAGCGGCGTGTCCATGACAAGTCCGAAATGTGTACCATACCGCCTATGCCTTCTTTTAGTTCGACAAATACGCCGTAGGGAGTGGTGTTTTTCACCTCGCCTGTATGACGGCTGCCGACAGGATAGCGTTCTTCGATAGTTTCCCAGGGGTCAGATTGCAATTGTTTGATACTGAGCGACATTTTGCGTTCGGTGCGGTCGAGCGTAACGATTTTGGCTTCGCACTCTTCGCCTACTTTGAACACATCGCGCGGGTTGACGGGTTGGTTCGACCACGAAATTTCGGATACGTGCACCAAGCCTTCTACACCTGGTTGTATTTCGATAAATGCGCCGTAGTCTTCTATGTTCACTACTTTGCCTTTGATAGTAGAGCCTTCTTCCAAACCTTCGCTCAATACTTCCCACGGGTGCGGGGTTAGCTGTTTCAAGCCCAATGAGATGCGGCGTTTTGCTTCGTCGTAGTCGATAACCACGACGTTGATTTTTTGATTGAGTTGCAATACTTCGTTGGGGTGGTTGATTCTGCCCCAAGAGATGTCGGTGATGTAGAGCAAGCCGTCTACGCCACCCAAGTCGATAAATGCACCGAAGTCGGTGATATTTTTGACTGTACCTTCGAGTACTTGTCCTTTTTCGAGTTGTGAGATGATGCGTTGGCGTTGGTCTTCGATGTCGCTTTCGATGAGGGCTTTGTGCGAAACAACGGCATTTTTGATAATGTCGTTGACTTTAACGACCTTGAACTCCATAATTTTGCCTACATAGGAATCGTAGTCGGTGACGGGACGCACATCGATTTGCGAGCCTGGTAAGAATGTTTCGATACCATTGATGCGTACAATCAAGCCGCCTTTGGTTTTGCTGATGATTTCGCCTTTGACTACTAAACCGTCTCGGTGCGCAACGATGATGGTTTCCCATGCGCGTAGGTCGCGTGCGCTGCTGCGCGAGATGCGCAATTGACCATTTTTGTCTTCTTTTTCATCAACGTAAACTTCTACGGTATCGCCTATTTTGAGTTCGCCGTCATGACGGAACTCGGATAGGGGTACTAATCCGTCCGATTTGAAACCGATATTCAAAACAGCGTGGTGCTTGTTACGGCTTCGATGGTTGCCTGAATAATTTCGTGTTCGTTAATCGTTTTGAAGGTTTTGTCGTAGCGTGTTTCCCAATCAGAGCGGTCTGTTTGCTCGTAGTAATGCACGGCACGTTTGCCTTGCCCCCAATTATAATCATCGTGGGCTGCTTTAGGCTCGTTTACCTTAACTTTTTTGGGTGTCTGTTGTTCGACAACGGTTTCGACGCTTTCCGATACAGTATCTTGAACTGTTTCGGTCACCTCTGTCGCTGTTTCTACAACAGTTTCTTCGTTAGAGGTGATGTTTTGTTCTTGCTCTTGCAAAGCTAAATTTTTTTAATAGGTGAACAGATATGGTTTAAGTCGTTTGGCGTATTGGTGCAAAGATACAAGCCGCCAAAATGAAATTGAGGGTGCAAAGGTAATACTTTTTTTGGTGTTTTTGCATAGTAATGGCAAGTTGGCAAAAAAAAATGCGCGAATTCGATAGAATAACGTACCTTTGTGTTTGGCTATCTACACTATGTTCACACTTATTGTCGTTATATGGAGTTTAGGGTATTAAAAAAACCAACTGAGAACGACCTCGTGGCTGCCTTGTTGCGCAACGAGGAGGCTGCCTATGCTTATTTATACGACCATTATAGTGCTATGGTTTATGGTATTATCTGTCAATCGCTTAAATCAGAGAACCAAGCAGAAATGGTAACGCAAGATGTATTTGTCAAGATATGGAAAAATATAAACGCCTTTGACCCTCAAAAAGGCAAATTGGCTACTTGGATTATCCAAATTACCCGCAATGCTGCTATTGATTTTTTGCGTTCCAAGCAATATAAAGTCAATACACAAAACCAAAGTATCGATAGTTTCGTAAGTAGCGATAGGGTAGACTCTAACTTGCACACAATTGCTGCAACTACCGTAACTGCGCAAACCAATATAGATACCATAGGCATCAGGGATTTATTACAAGCACTGAACGAAGACCAACGCAAAATATTAGACCTGATGTATTTTAAAGGTTATACCCAAGCCGAAGTATCCGAATCGCTCGGAATGCCCCTGGGTACAGTAAAAACGAAAACCCGCGCGGCATTGCAATTGTTGCGCGGCATGATATAACGGCTATTCCAAAGTATAGCAATGTCCTCTTAGGTGTCATTTAACCTAATGTTCTAACAAAAAAGTTTTTAAGACCATTTTAAAAATGTAAGTAACTGAATATCAAGTAATTATATTAAAAATTAGTGCCTTAATTTTTTTGTCAGAACTCTAATTAAGCAATTATACCGCATTTTTTAACATCATATTATGGATTTGTCTTCTATCATAGAATCGGGACAAGTAGAATCCTATGTTTTTGGCTTTATGGATGGCGATGAAAAAGCGCGATTCGAGGCAATTATGGCAGATTCCTACGACTTGGCTGCCTTAGTGCGCCAATCTGAGGAGGCATTGGGATTATATGCCGCCCAGCACGCCCGTCTACCTGCTACTCTGCTCAAAAATAAGGTATTGGTACAACTCAACAACGCTTGGGTTGAACACGGCATATTGCCTACCGAACAATTGCCGCTACTCACACGAAATGCCAAACTCCAATTTTGGCAGCACATCACCAACGACATCCAACACCCCGAATTTGAGGTGTTTATATGCACACCCTCCGAAAAGATGAAATCGTAGAAATATCATTGGCATGGCTCAACGGAGCTATTCTCGACGAACACCACGACGACCTCATCGAGTCGTTTCTCATTTTAGAAGGGTCTTGTCGTTGTTTGATTGGTAATGAAGAAGTATGCTTAGGCGCAGGAGATTATATCGAAATTCCGCTACATATAGAGCACAACGTAATAGCTACGTCCGAACAACCTGTAAAAGCCGTGCTACAATGGCTCAAAGTAGCCGCCTAAGCCGCACATGACCGCCCAAACTACTGACAAGCATCGCCCAATAGTCAAAAATATTCATTTTGAGCATTTAGATGGCTTGCGATTCTTGTGTTTCCTATCCGTATTTCTGTATCATAGTTTTCATACCGAATCGACAGCTCTCCAAGACGCACCGCTTTATCGGTTTGTAGATGAGCATATTTTTGGCAACGGAAACATGGGGTCAATTTCTTTTTTGTCCTTAGTGGCTTTTTGATTACCTATTTGCTCATCGCAGAAAAGCAACTCAACCACCAAATTGATGTGCCGCGATTTTGGTTGCGCCGTATCTTGCGCATTTGGCCGCTATATTATTGTTGTGTCTTATTTGGATTTTATGCGTTTCCGATGCTCAAAACTTTGCTCGGACAAACACCCAACGAGACGGCAACTGTCGGTTATTATCTGGCGTTTTTGAGCAATTTTGATTTGATTGCCCAAGGCTTGCCCGATGCTTCCATCTTAGGCGTTCTTTGGAGCGTAGCCGTCGAAGAGCAATTTTATTTGCTTTGTACCCTTGGTGCTATATGTTTTGCCCGTCCGCCATTATAGCTGGGTATTTGTGGGCATTATACTGATTAGCTGGGCATATCGGGCTTGCAACGACATCGCTATGTTACACGAATATAGTACGTTTTCGTGTATGGGCGATATGGCTGTGGGTGCATTAGGTGCCTGGGCAATAGGGCAGTACGTAGCTATCCGTCGTTTTTTTGAGCAACTACCGCGCTGCGCTATCATCGGTTTATACGCATTATTGGTATTTATTTTTCTGTTTCGAGACGAAGTATTGTATAGCCACTACATACTGCGCATTTTCGAGCGTACTTTGGTAGCATTGGTGGCGTTGGGCGTTATTTTGGAACAGAACTATGCCTTGCGCTCGCCCTTCAAATTGGGGCATTGGACTTGGATTAGTCATTGGGGCACTATCAGCTATGGTTTGTATTGCCTACATTTTATCGGCATACTCATAGCACTACAACTGACCAAACTACTACACCTCAATACCCAATTGTGGCAAGTATTGTGTTTAGAGACTACACTCGCCTTAATTCTAACCATTGGCATCAGCGAGTTAAGCTATCGCTTTCTCGAACGTCCTTTCTTGCGCCTAAAAGAACGATTTGCCTACTTTAGCCGCCAATAGCAAAAAGCGTTTGACAGGTATGAGGGCTATTGCCCCAATATCTATCAAACGCCCCATATACCCTTAGCAGCACGAGCGCAATACACACCCAAGTGCAAGGGAATAAAAGCCAAAATTGGTAATATGCTATTTGACGCTAAATTTAGTACGCCCAAATACGTCGTCCAAGCCTTTGATTTCTATATTGTAATCGCCCACATCTAACATGCCCACTTCGAGCGATAGATGGTGTGCGCCCTTGGCTAAACTACCCATTTTTTGTACTTCGATGGGCGTGCCTCTGCTATCGCTAATCGTGATGCTAAATGTATTGGCGGCACCAATCCAAAACGAAAGCGTGAGCATTTCGCCTTGTGCTATGGGATTGGGTAGGGCTATAAGGTCGTTCACTCCTTTATAAGTTGGGGCGGGAGTAGGTATTATCTCGGCTTGGGTGGCAATATCATTTCTATCAATCACGCGCAGGGTGCTGTCGCGCACCTGGTCGCGCGAGGGGTCAAAATGTACGTTTGCTTGGGCGGCAGCGTTATTCGCACCCAAGGCAATAGCGCATAATAGCACGGCAATAGGCAAAATGTTTGTTTTCATAGAGGGGTAATATGATGGGTTTTGGTGTTGGAATACTAAAAGCATAGCACTACCTTTGGTAGTGTAACATTGCCCAATTACCGTCGTGCAGTTCGCTTGCAAATATAAGTTGTTGCTTTTGGGCGGCATGTTTGATGTCAGCGACATCACTGCGCAAAAATACCACTCAATAGTAATACGGCATCGGGTAGCAGTGAAGTGCATAACATCGGTAAGGTGTCTAATATAACATTCCGATTGATATTGGCAAGTATGACGTGGTAATGCTCATTGGTGGGTATAGCGGTATGGTCGCCTTGTAGTGTTGTTATTTGGCTACGGCATTGGTTAATGTCTATATTCTCGAGTGTGTTTTGGGTGGCGGCGGGGTCGTTATCAATAGCGGTAATGTGTTGCGCACCCAATTTAGCCGCCATAATAGCTAAAATACCCGTACCGCAACCAAAATCGAGTACTTGTGCGCCCCGCATTGGTACGTTCAACATTTGCCTAATCATCATAGCGGTTGTTTCGTGGTGTCCCGTACCAAATGCCATCTTAGGTTCGATGATAATTTCGTAATGATACGCGGGCGTTTGGTGAAACGGTGCTTTGACTACCACTTTATCGTCAATCACAACGGGCTGGAAATTGCTTTCCCACAGTGCGTTCCAATTTTGGTCGGGCATAACGGCTATACTGCTTACCTGTATATGATCTTCGAGGGCGTATGCGTGTATGATTTCGCTCAGTTTATCGGCATCGTATTGCTGTTCGGGTATATAGGCTTTGATATCTGCATCGGCTTCTTCAAAACCATCATATCCTATCCCATCTAATAGAGATATGAATATTTCGCGATAGGCGGGGTCGGGGGCATGTAGGGTGACAATTACATAAGTCATATTCAAGGGGTATTGCTAAGGGCTTTTTGTAGAAGTAGGTGTAATTGGTTTGGTATTGGTCTGCACTATTTGTAGTGGACGATACACTAAACTCCATGCAAAGTTAAGCAATAATTGAATAACGAAGGGTAAATACCTTTTATTTCGTTGTGCCCACAAATATCGTTTGATTTAGAGTGTAACTTGATTGAGTTTGACGACTACTCCGCCTACGGGTTTGAGGGTAATTTGTGGGTCGGGTACTACGTGTTGGCTCACTAAGTCAAATTGCACATGGCGGGCAAGTAGGGCATTGATGATTTGCATTTCGAGCATCGCAAAATTGTTGCCGATACAGATACGCGGTCCGCCGCCAAAAGGCAAGAACACAAAGCGATTGTCGCCCTTGATGGCAAAACTATCGAAACGTTCAGGCATGAAGTCGTTGGGTTTGTCCCAATATTTAGGATTGCGGTGTGCGCCATAAATATTGACAACTATCGTATGCCCTGGTCGTATGTCGTAGCCACATATTTGGTCGGCAGCCATTGCCTTTCGCCCCACAAACATAGCAGGCGGATAAAGCCTCATGCCTTCGTTGATGACGTTAGTATTATAGGCCATGCGCGATACATTATCAAAATTAGGCATTTGCGTACCTAAGATGGTATCGTTTTCTGCTCGGAGGCGTTGCTCGGTATCGGGATTTTTTTTGAGGCAATACCATATCCACGACAAGGCATTGACTGTTGTTTCGTGTCCTGCTACGAATATGGTCATTAGCTCGTCGCGCAATTGTCGGTCGTTCATACCTTCGCCTGTTTCTTCGTCTCGGGCTTCGAGCAGCATGTTCAGCAGGTCGTGTCCGTCGGTGGGGTTTTGGCGGCGGTCTCTGATAAGTCCATACATAATCTTGTTCATTTTCTCGATATACCATTTTGCCTTGAAATTGCTAATCAAGGGCAACCAAAATGGCCAGATGATGGGCGACCGCAGGCGATTTGCTGCCAATCCGTTCAATATATTGACGCTATGCCATACGCTTTGCACAATATCGGGCGCAACTTGTGTGCCGAACAAGACACGACTTACAATGTCGATAGTCAAACGCCCCATTTCTTGGGTAAAATTGATGGTTTCGCCTTCGCGTTTTTGCCACTCACGGAGTAGGTTCATCGTACAGTTGGCAGTAACTTGCGCCAGCGATTGCAGTTTTTCGCGATGGAAAGCGGGTTGAATCAATCGGCGTTGTCGGTGCCATGCTTCGCCCTCGATAGTCAGCAGCCCTTTGCCCAAAAAGTAGGTTAGTAGCTCATAACCTCGCCCTTTGTGATAATTTTTATAATTTTCTTGTAAAATATATTTTATGGCTTGTGGGCTATGTACGATATATACGTATCGATTTAGGATTCTAAAATACGTCATATCGGGGTCCTGTTCTACGGCAGCAAGGGCGGTGCCAAGCGGGCTTTTCAGAAAAAGGCGCGGCGATTCGGGGTAGCGGGTAGGGGCATTAAATGGCATTGCACACAAAATTGGGAGGTTAGTGAATATAGGTGCTATCTCATGCGCAAAGCTACAAAAAAATTAGAGCAAGGTTTGAGATTGCCGACAGTAAATACCGCTGTGCAGTGCATTTTTATAGGTAGCGGAGTCAAATATTTAAACAATTACATTGTTTTAACAAGCAAATTGCTTAGTTTATTGAAATATAAAATAATATTAAAAATTAAACCATTTTATTCAAATACCGAGTTCCAATTCCCAACATCATGCTAAAAAACGCGCTTTTAACTCGGGACTGGGCATCATACATTGTTTGTGCTGTCCAAACCAATGATACCGGCGTTGAGCTACCCATCGATATAAGACATCGCGCCAAGCCTTTGGTACATATCTCAATAGGTAGAGGTATCGCCAAATACCACCCAAATGTTTTGCCGTATAGAGGGCTGCATCTGATTCGGTATAGGCTTTGCCGTCTACAATTAGTACCGCCGATTGAAATGTATCGGTAGGCAAACTATATTGTCGGAGCAAGGTTTGCCCTGATTCTGATTGCAAGGGCGCAAAGCGGAATAAGGCATTTGGGTCGCGCTCAACGACAAACAGAACGGTGCGCTGCACAATTTGCATACACCGTCAAATAACAAAATGGGGTGACTCTTCATATCGCTATAAACGCACAAAGCAGGATTTATGTTTGATTTAACGATGGCCTATTCCATTATTTTGTACTACCTTTGTGCGTTCGAATGATTTACTGCTGTTGCGCCCTCACCAAACTTGTCAAAATTAATAACTTATTTTTTAATTTTACTTAACTATTATTATTATGTAACCTTCCTAACATTATGCGTCCTAATTGTGTTATCTTTGTAGCTAACTAAACCATTACTAATTTTTTATTTTTTTTCTTTTAAAATGGGTATTTTTTCTTTTATTAAAAATGCAGGAGCTAAAATCTTTGGTTCTAAACGCAATCAAGAGGCGGCGGTCGAGAAAAGCACTCCCGCTCCACAACCTACCAAAGCTGAACTTGACGCAGCCATGTCGCGTGATTTGGAAAGTTTAGTGCGCGGTTTGGGTATCGAAGTAGATAGCCTCAGCGTTGATTTTAACAGCGATACCGACACCGCCACCATTTATGGCACCGTCAATAGCCTAGCCGACCAAGAAAAAGTGGTTTTGGCTTGTGGTAATGTACACGACGTGGCGTCGGTAGTTGAGTATCTGCAAGTGCGTGAAGAAACCGCCAACCGTAGTGTAGGCGATAATACATCTTCGCGTTTTTATACAGTACAAAAGGGCGATACATTGTGGAAAATTGCCACTGAAATGTATGGCGATGGCACCAGACATAAAGATATTTTTGAAGCCAACCGCCCCATGCTCAAATCGCCTGATGCTATCTACCCCGACCAAGTATTGCGTATCCCAGTATAATACAAGGTTAATACCGACACCCCTACGGGGCAATGCAGCTACGAATATACAAAATATTCGTAGCTTTTTATGCCCACCAACGTGGAAAAGCGTTTGCTTTTGCGTCTTAGCTAAATATGTGTGCCGCTACTACCTATTGGCAAGTCCTTATTGAAATGTTTAGTATGGTGCTTAATTATTATTGCTTCGAATTGTTTCTAATACGCCCAAGCTAAGATGCCATAGATTCAAGTAGTAAAGGCGACATTATTTAGTTAGTTTTGAGCTGTGTTTAGGATTTGGCTTGATAATTAGTCAATACATAAAAGATAAATGTAGTATGAAAAAAAAATGCCCAAAAATTTTGCCCTTTAAAAAGAACACTGTAATATTGTACTCGAGAATAGCAAGGTATAATATAAGGCATTTATTTAATGTGAATGAATTTATATCATAATAAGACTACTGACTTTTTAGTATAGATGAAATTTTCTATATTGCCTTATTGTCGCCACCACTTCCCTTTTTCATGCAGAGCCGCCTTACTTATTTTATATTATTTGCTTTAAGCGTGTTGGTCTATATACCTACTATCAAAAATGGCTATAGCTTAGATGATGAGTACGTGATACAGAACAATAAAAATGTGCAGAAGGGCATAGCAGGTATTCCCAAAATTTTCAGCTCGCCCTATACTCGTACCTATGACGGTGCCCGTTCGAGCGGCTACCGCCCTCTGCCCGTAGCCGTAGGAGCAATAGAATACCAATTTTTTGGCGAAAACCCCGCCGTGAGCCATGCCGTCAATGTCTTGCTATATGCCATAAGCATCGTATTGCTTTATTATTTTTTGCAATTGATATTCGCATCAAACTATGTATTGCTGCCATTTATCGCCACCTTGCTATTTTTATTCCACCCCATACACAGCGAAATTGTCATCAATGTCAAAAGCCGCGATGAATTGCTGGCGTTTCTATTTGCGATCATTACTTGGGTAGCTGCAATCAAAACAAGCAAATATACGGGCAAGATGCGTTGGGGCTGGGCAGCGGTTGGATGTTTTAGTGCCCTCTTATGTATGTTCAGCAATCCCGTATCGATTGTTATGTTGGCACTTACCTTACTTGTTTTGTACTTTTTTACCAATATCTCTTGGATTCGCCTGTCTCTTGTTGTCGTTAGTTTATTCGCATTAATTCGCACATTCGATTTTATCGGAAAATCTATGAAGCAAGAACGGATAAACCAATTATCATTAGTATGGGAAAACCCGCTATACGGACCCCACACCTTTGCCGACGTACTGGGACTGTCAGCAGCATCGCTCATCAAATATATCAGCTTACTCGTAGTGCCTTATCCGCTCAGTCATTATTATGGATACAACCAAATTCCCATTTATGCCCTTAGCCATCCACTTCATATTGCCTGCTGGCTCTTATTTGGCAGCTGGCAATATGGTCTGCCGAGAGCTATGCGAGGCAAAACTACTGTCGGCTTTATACTTTGCTTTTTCTTACTTGGCATTTTGCCCTTTTCTAACCTGCTGAAATATGGACCAGGCATCGTTGCCGAGCGTTGGGCTTATAGCGCGTCATTGGCTTTTTTTGTATGGGGCTTGCCTTGGTCTTATTGCACGTTACAGTAGGCACCACAGCTACCTGGCAATCCGCACGGCAGCAAAACAAATGGTGGGGCTTATGTATAGGAGTGGGAATTATCTTGTCGGGATATATTCTTATTATCCAAAACCGAATACCCGACTGGAAAGACATGAACACCTTAGTAGCACGAGACGCAAAAACAGTACCCAATTCAGCAAAAGTTAACGCCACGCTTGGGGCGCTGTTGATACCCCAATTCTTAGCCGCCAACAAAAGCGATGCTATTAGACAAAAAGCCGAATACTATTTAGAACGATCACTTGCCATTGATAGCACTTACGGACCAGCGTGGAACAACTTAGGACTATTCAAAGAAAGTAGAGGCGAAACGGACAAGGCAATACAGTGTTTTGAAAACGCATTGAACTATAAATCAATAGACCGAACTGCCATAGATAATTTAGGAAGACTATATGTAAATGCTAAACGCCCCGATGACCTAATGAACTTATACCGTCAATACTTAGGGCAGCCTAATATAGATACCCAGATTTATTTGGATTATGCCACCCACTTAGCGCATATAGGCAAACTCCCCAAAGCCCTCGCTATGAACGATACAGCCCAAATACTGATGCCCCAACGACTATCGGTAGTATATGATAATAGAGCGCGGATTTTGTACGAACAAGGCGACAAAGCAGCAGCCCTGCAATATTGGGAAAAAACCTACCAATTCGACACTACCGACCCCGCACCCGCCTACAAATTAATGAATGCTTATTTAGAAGCAGGAGATACAGCAAATGCCCTCAAATACCAACATATTTTTCAAACATTAAAAAACAAATAACAAATAACTTATCATTCTTTAACCATTTTTTTATCATGAAAAAATCCCTTTTTATCCTGTTGGCAACTTGCGCCTTTGGGTTGGGTAGCACTGTCCATTCCAACATTTGGGCACAAAAAGCGGCTACTATCCAAAATGCCAATCAGTTTAACATCAGTACAACAGAGCTTTTTGGCACGCACGCCCCTGCTATGCAAACCCTGCTCAAAGGAAAAAGCGAAGCGCAAAAGGAACTGCGCCAATTTGTAAAAACAATGCTCCGACATCGGCTCAATTCGGACAAAATGACCGCTACATTTGACCAAGAAGCCAAAACCATCGTCATTACTAACAACACCTCGCACACTAATGCCGAAGTCAAACAACACCTAATTGAACAAGGAAGCCTATTTGCCCAACGCTTACTAACGCTCCAACAATCGGGTATGGACAGCCGTACGATGATGAACCAACTCAAAGTAGAATTTAGCAAGTAAGTATGGGCAATTGCCTATCGCTTTTTATTCAACCCTTTCATTTATTACTTCTAAAACAATGAAAAAAATATTATTTTTTATTGCAGCACTATCGGTTATTTGCTCTGCCACAACCGATACATACGCACAAGGTGCTAACTGCGCCAGCGCACAGCCCGCCTGCTTCGATGTAGGACCTATCTTTTTTCCTGCTGCTGTTGGTACAACTGCCGAGCCAGGTTTTAATTCTAGTTGTACGAGCAACTGTACGGGCAATAACTATGGCTGTTTGGGTACTCAACCAAGCCCAGGCTGGTTCTATATAGAGGTAGCCAATTCTGGCACCTTAGACCTGCAAATGAGTGCCCCTTCTGATATTGACTTTGCCACTTGGGGACCATATAGCGATATATCGTCAGCAACAGCAAATTGCGGAACGCTTCCTGCTCCTGCTGGCTGTAGCTATAGTGCGAGTGGTACCGAAAATACTACCATCAGCGGAACAGCAGGACAAGTATTTTTAGTCATGATCACTAATTATGCTAACACGTCTCAAAATATCTCGTTTGTGCAAACAGGCGGTACGGGTAGCACCGATTGTACTATTGTCAATCCCGTTTGCGACATCAGCAATATTGCCGTTACAGGCGTGTCGGCTTGCAACGATAATGGCACTCCCACCACCACCGCAGATGATTATTTTACAGCAACTATCACCGTTACATTTACTGACCCTCCCGCAGGAGGTACGCTTACGCTTAGTGGCGATGCCTTGTCGGGTGGTGGTGCTTTGAGCCAGCCTGTGAGTGCCTCACCTATGGTATTTAGTGGCATACGGTTTGCTGCCGACGGCTTGCCCAAGTCTGTTATAGCGAGCTTTGATGTTAGTTGCACGATGAGCCAAGCCGTAGGTTCGGTGCCTTCCTGCTCTACGCCTCCTCCCTGCAACGCCAATAATGGCGCATGGAATTAATACCTTTTTAGCCTTTTTATTTAGTATTTCCCATTTTCTCACTATCAAAAGAAAATATTATGTTTCCTAACAGACTAAATACTTGGCTAAAAGGCATTACATTGTTATTGTTCGCGCTATTGCTATCTAAGCAAGAAGCACAAGCACAATGTACCTTTTCAGCCACCGTACAAGGTTCGGGAGCAGGCTATACAACTATATACCGCCTTACCGATAGTGGCGGAACCGTAGTTGACGATACTGCCCCCTTTACCACCCCAATAGCTACCCCTACGGGTACTTTCAGGCTATATGCCATTACTTATGACAACGCCAACCCACCTACGGGCACAGCCTTAGCCGTGGGCAGTAATGTGTCGGCTGTATCGGGCGGTTGCTCTGATATTGATTGGATACCTGCTATTTGTCGTTGTGAAAGCGAAACCGCAAGTGTTACAGTAGGTACATCGGGCTACCAAGCAGCTAATACACAAACGTATGCCCTGATGAATAGCGGTACCATTTCGGCAGCTAATACATCAGGTTCGTTTACCGCACCGCCGAGCTAACTGCGCGGGTTTGGCGGCGGGCACAACTGTTCGTATCTATGCCATTAACCACGATGCTACGGCTGCTCCTGCGCCTGCCGCAGGTGTAGGTTTGCCTACGTCAGGCTGCTACGATGCCGACAGCTATGCGCTGGTAGGCGCGTATAGCTGCTGCTCGCCCGAAGCGGGCACAGTTAGCCAAAGCCCCAATCCGGCTTGTACTACATCTGGCATTACGGTCAGCACAAGCGGTAATAATGCTACATCGGAATATAGCACCCAATATTATATTGTCGATAATGCTAACCTCGTTGCATTCGGACCGCAGGCAAGCGGTTCGTTTGGGTCATTAGTGGCGGGCACTTACCAAGCTTGTGTGGTGAATTACAAAAATACGGCGGGCAATCCCGTAACAGCTCTGACCAACGCACCTGCTGCGGGAACGAATACCACCTCGCCCAACTGTTATGAGATTGCTTGCGTTAGCTTTACGGTTGTTGCACCTGCTACATCGGGCACGCCCACCAATACATCGGCTTGTAACAATAGCGCGGGACTCATTGACTTATACAACCAACTAAGCGGCGAAACCGCAGGCGGTACTTGGTCGGTGACAAGTGGCACACCAGGTGCTAACTTTGTCGCATCATCAGGTATTTTGAATCCTAACGGTTTGGCGGCGGGCACTTATGAGTTTACCTATACCGTTAATAGCCCTGCACCCTGCGCTAACCCCGTGCCTGTGAGCGTTACTGTTACTATTACGGCAGCTCCCGATGCGGGCACAGCTAACGTAGCTCCTACGGTAGTTTGTAGCACTGCTGCTACTATTGATTTGTTCGGGCTGCTTAGTGGCGAACAAAGCGGCGGCACATGGACAGCAGTAGGGGGCAACCCCTCGGGCGGCACCTTCAATGCGGCGGCGGGGTCGTTTGGTCCGCGGGCGCGAGTGGTAGTTATTTATTTACCTATACCATCAATGGCGCGGGTGCGTGTGCGGGTTCGAGCGATAGCGAAACCGTAGAAGTGTCGGTAGTAGCTAACCCATCGGCGGGTACGGCTGTAACGGGCACTACGCGATGCAATGGTGTCGGTTCGCCGTTGGTCAATTTGTATGCCTTATTGCCCGGCGCGAGCTTGGGCGGCACTTGGACTACGTCGGGCAGCCCCGTGGCACCTCCGAGCAACTTTTTTAGCGTAGCCGGTCTTTTAGACCCCACTAACTTAGCGGCAGGTACTTATTCGTTTACCTATCCCGTTTCGGCTCCGCCTTGCGCTACTGCCAGCAATACGGTAAGCGTAACTATCAGCGACCAACCCGACGCGGGTACGGGTAGCAGCGTCACTGTTTGCAACGACAATACGGCAACTATTAGCTTGGCAGGTTTGCTGACAGGCGAAGATGCAGGTGGCACTTGGTCGGCTTCGGGAAGCAACCCCGCGGGCGGCACGTTCAATGCAGGTGCGGGAACATTCGCACCTACGGCGGGCAATAGCGGCACCTACCAATTTACGTATACACTTTCGGCTGCTGCGCCTTGCGTTACTGATGCCGAAACGGTGAGCGTTGTGGTCAATCCAGTGGCTGCGGGCACTGCTACGCCTGCATCGGCAGAAGTTTGTTCGGGAGAGACGATTAATTTTGCCCTTAATGCAAACCTACCTGCTATCTTTGCGTGGGCACCTGCTTCGCTTCCGGCGGGCGTAACTGCTCCGAGTGGCAGCGGTGCTACGATAAGTGGCGTGGTGACGAATAGCGGAGCGGCAGCGGCTACTATTAGTTATACCGTAACAGTAACGACGAGCTTCGGTTGTACGAGTACGTTTAGTGTACCGGTTACTATCAATGCTATTCCAGCGGTTTCGGCTACTTCGACCGATGTAGTTTGTCGTGGCGACCGCACGGGTACGGCGACGGCAACGGTTACGGGTGGTGAAACACCTTACGGCTATATATGGAACAGCCTACCTGCCCAATTTAATGCAACGGCGGTAGGTTTGTATGCAAGTACATATACCGTTACGGTAACGGATAATAATGGTTGTACGAATACTGCTTCGACTACGATAAACCAACCTGCAGTAGGTGTATCGGTAGATATCAGCCAAGTTGCACCAATTACTTGTTTTGGTGGTACTACTTCGCTCTCTGCAACGGGGTCGGGTGGTACAGGTGCTATTACTTACGCATGGAGTACGGGTGCAACTACTACTACCATCATAGGAGCCGCAGCGGGTGTGTATAGTGTAACGGCTACCGACGCGGTAGGTTGCCCCGCAGTAGATAACTATACATTGTTACAACCCAGCCAAGTTATGTGTCCGTTTAGTGTGCAGCCTGCTACTTGTGGAGATAACAATGGTACGGCTACCGTCAATCCTTCGGGCGGAACACCAGGGTATACCTACTCATGGAGCAATGGCAATACTACAGCTACGGCTACGGGTTTGGCTGTAGGTACATATAGCGTTACGGTAGCCGATGCTAATAGCTGTACGTGTGTGGCTACGGGCATTAGCATTGCTAACGAGGCTTCGCCTGTCATTACAAGCAGTGTTAATACTAATGAAGGCAATTCGGGTGGAACATCTCCTTTTGCTTATAATACACATGTATTTACAATAGCGGGTGGCACTGCACCTTATAGCTTTGATTGGGACAATACGGGATATGTGCGTTATGATATCCAATATACTGCCACAGGTGCAACCGTGACTATATATTATTCCGACAATGCTACTTGGGCAGTAACGGTAAGCGATGCTAATGGCTGTACAGGTCCTGACCTCGAAATACATAATGACAATAGCAATGTTGATGTGCAGTTAGACATTATTAATTATACTATCACGGGACAGAGTGGTACAGGTGCGCCTAACGGAGCTATCGACATCACAGTTAGTGGAGGTGGTGCTGGTTGTGCGCCTTATACCTATTTGTGGTCTAACGGAGCTACTACGGAAGATGTTACGGGCTTAGTATCGGGCTGGTATAATGTGGTAGTGACCTGCGCTGATGGCTCAGACCATACCGAAGGTTGGTATTGGGTGCCGCAACAAAGACGCGGACGCAACAAAGTAGATAACGACAATGGTAATTTGTCGGTAATGCCTAATCCGTTTGCTAACGAAACTACTGTAACATTTAGCACTGCTGTTGAGGGTGTTACTAATGTATCGTTGTATAGCGTTGATGGCAAACAAATAGCTACTTTGTATGATGATATAGCTAATGCTGATGTGATTTATTCGGTACAAATAGCAGGAGATAATCTGCCCGCAGGACTTTATACCGTTGTATTGCGGAATGCCGATGGCGATATGCAATACTACAAGGTAGTATTGACCAAATAAACTTTATCCTAAGTTATTGGTGTAATAATTTATTGATGGCGGTACAGTCGATTTGGCTGTACCGCTTTTTTGTTTTGGATATGAACCGTAGATACTGATATTATACATTAGAATAGAATTGCGGCAGCAGTACTTACTTGGGTGTAAAATAATACTTTTTTGTCTACTTTTCATTTACCTTTGAAAACAAAGCTCTTGCCGTCATAGTGAGCGAAGCCGATATAAATGACAATAACTCTACTATGTTTATAAAAATAAGCCTCTATCAATACAATAAATTCTATTTTTTTGCCCCAAAATGACTACTATCACAAGTTTAATGGATATTTTTGAGTAGGGGTAATTGGTTTTATCTAATCTGTATTACTTAAAAACGCTATTGGTACTCGTACCAATAGCGTTTTTATGTTGTTAAAAACAACGGAAAAAAGTATAATTCGATTTCTGGTTATTTATATTTTTCGTTTTGGAAACCAAAATCGCGCCAAATGCTTTTATATTGTTCGCCATAAGTAGCACGGAGGTGCATACGTAGCCTTGATTGTAGGCGTTTTGCTTCTAATTTTGCTGTTTTTAACTTATCTGCATAGATACTACGTGTGCCATCTATTGCTTTGCTCGATGCCCAAATTTCTTTATGTTCATCGCGTTGACTTATCCAAAAGCTGAGACCATATTTTTTAGTAGCTATGGGGTTATTGGGTTTGCTTAATTCTTGAATTAAAATATCCAATGAACGTCCTCTACCATCATTATCGGTTGGAAGGATATAAAGAGAACCTTTTTTTTCAATACCGTATGCTGCATACCATACCTTAGAAATATCTTTGCCATATTCATCAGATAGATAATCTTTTAAGTTTTTTAAATGACTATTAATTGTTTTGTTTACGGCTTTTAATCGAGAAGTTACTTCGCGACGTGTGGCATCATTTTGTTTTTGTATTAAAATGTCATTGCGCATTGTTTCATGAAATGAAAGATAATCGGGTTGATTAACAAAGCTAACAATTAGGGTTGGGTATTTACTGCCCCATACTGTACCCGATGTTATACCTGTTTGGGCTAAGTTAGTTAAATCGCTTGGAGTTGCCATATTATAAAGGTTTTAGATGGCAATATAAAAATGATAATTGTAAGTTAGATAATTATTTTAATTAATGGTTTAAGGTGTAATCTTTTTTGTTTCGTAAAGAAATATTTATTGATTTGTTTAGCTTAAAATCTATTTTTTAGATTTTTAGGTATATGCTTATATTTATTCAGATTATTTTAATAGCTTATCGATATACAATAGTGCTTGTTTCAATATAGTTTAGTAGCTTATCGATATACAATAGTGCTTGTTTCAATATAGTTTAGTAGCTTATCGATATACAATAGTGCTTGTTTCAATATAGTTTAGTGGCTTGTCGATATACGATAATGCTTGTTTCAATATAGTTTAGTAGCTTGTCGATATACGATAATGCTTGTTTCAATATAGTTTAGTAGCTTGTCGATATACGATAATGCTTGTTTCAATATAGTTTAGTAGCTTGTCGATATACGATAATGCTTGTTTCAATATAGTTTAGTAGCTTGTCGATATACGATAATGCTTGTTTCAATATAGTTTAGTAGCTTGTCGATATACGATAATGCTTGTTTCAATATAGTTTAGTAGCTTGTCGATATACAATAATGCTTGTTTCGGTCTATTTTGTAGCGTTATTGAATGTTATGCTATTTATCTAAATAAAATTATGCGAACTATTATTACAAAGGTAAATCATAAAATGATATTGTTGCTATAATCGGATAGTTTTTTTTTAACTTTTTTGTTTTTAGTTCAGTCTATGCAAATTTAATGGTTATTGTTTTTTAGTTTCGATTATCTGTTTTTATGTTCTTTGAAATAGTCATAGATAACATTTTGTGCCCTGATAGAGTTATGTGGCTCGTTATCGGTTCTATATTGGTTGTTATTGTCATTATTTATATAGCGTGCTTTGGTATTGTCGCGCCATTGTGTATCGAGTATCATAGCTAATTCGGCTTTTAATGTTGGGTCGTAGATAGGACATGCTACTTCTATTCGTCTATATAGGTTGCGTTCCATCCAATCGGCAGATGACAAATAATATTGTTCATCGCCATTGTTATAAAATACATAGATGCGCGAGTGTTCTAAGTATTTATCCACAATACTGATGACTTCTATATTATCGCTCATACCTTTTATTTGTGGTATGAGTGAGCATATACCGCGCACAACAAGGCGTATTTTTACACCTGCAATAGATGCTGCATATAGTTTATCTATCATTGTTTCGTCGCTTAGGCTATTTAGTTTAGCTATAATAAAGGCTTTTTTGCCTTGTTTGGCATGTTTTATTTCGCGGTCTATTAGGTCAAATAGTTTATCTATCATTTGTGAAGGAGAAACAAGCAAATGTTTGAACGATACGGGCAGGTGGTTTTCTAAATAGTTAAATAATTTGGCTACTTCATTGGCTATGTCTGCATTAGCAGTCATTAGCATATCATCGGCATATAGTCTTGCTGTTCCTTCATGAAAATTACCTGTACCTATACTGGCATAATGTATGATATGATTGCCTTCTTTTCGTCCGATAAGGCATAATTTGCTGTGTACTTTAATACCTTGTTGCCCATGTACGACGTGTATGCCTGATTCTTGCAATATCTTTGCCCATTCTATGTTCGCTTCTTCATCAAAACGCGCTTGTAGTTCTATAACTACTACAAATATGTTTTCCGTTTTGCCGAGCATTAATCAAGGCATTAATGATATTAGAATGACGTGCTACGCGATATAATGTCATTTTTATATATCGTACTTGTGGGTCGATAGCTGCTTCGCGCAACAAATCTATAACATGATGATAGGTGTGATAAGGAAAATGAAGCATTATATCTTGTCGTCTAATCAAAGCAAATAGGCTTTTTTGTGGGTCTATATCTTTATGCAATAGCGGTAAATTAGAACGATTGTTTAGTTCAGGTGTGCCGAGAGAAGGAAAATTCATAAAATCTTTAAAATTATGGTATCTTCCACCTGCTATAATGTATTCTTTTGTAACGACATCTTTTTTATGATAAAACGCAATAGTTCATTGGGTATATCATTGTCATATACAAAACGAACTGTACGCCCTTGTCGGCGTTTTTTTAGTCCTATTGCCAATAGTTCTAAAAAACTTTTAGATACATCGGCATCTAAATCCATTTCGGCATCTTTGGTTATTTTTATAGTATAGGCTTTGCAATTGTCATAACCAAATATAGCAAAAATATCATTGAGACAATAACGTATTACGTCATCAATAAGCATTACGTAAGTAGCTTGTTCTGTTTGATTGAAGACAAAAAAACGAGATAATTTTTCGGGTCGAGGTAGTTCGATAAGCGCGTAATGAAACTTTTCCTTTGTTTGCTTTTTTTGTAGGTATAATGCTAAGTAAATACTGCCATCGCGCAAGCTCGGAAAAGTAGGTATCGCATCTAACATAAGTGGTACGAGCAAGGACGGACAGTGTCGTGAAAAAAAGCACGAACTACCGCACCTTGTTCGGGTAATAATTCGCGTTCGTTGACAATAAAAATATGCTGCTGGGCTAAATGTTGGCAAATATCAGAATAGATACTTTCAAATTTGTCTTGCTGTTCGACTACTATTTTTTGTATTTCGGACAATGTTTTTTTGGGGCTAAAACCAAGAGCGGTTTTTGCCTCGCGGTTAATAGCTAATAGACGGCGCAAGGTAGCTACTCGTACCCTAAAAAATTCGTCTAAATTATTAGAGAAGATACCCAAAAATTTGAGGCGAGATAATAGCGGGTTTCGCTTATCGGCTGCTTCTTGTAATACACGCTCATTAAATTGCAGCCAACTCAATTCGCGGTTGATATATTGATATTTCATTGTTTTTAGTTTTTCGTTGGGGTGAAAGATTTTTCGCCCTTTCGTTGGGGCGAAAGATTTTTCGCCCTTACTTTTCGCCCTTACTATTCGCCCTTATTCGTTGGGGTGAATGATTATTCACCCTTACTATTCGCCCTTACTATTCGCCCTTACTACTATTCGCCCTTACTACGGGATATTTAGCATTTGTCGGGTTTCGGCGATAGTTGCTACTTCTCGCCCCATCATATTGGCTAATTTTACTCCCCATTCGACACATTCGCCGTTTGATTTTGCCATTTGATTATTGGGTAAATAAAAATTATCCTCTAATCCTACCCTGAAATTACCGCCCATAGTACATGCTACGGCTGCTAATTGCCATTGTTTGCGACTTATAGCGATTACTTGCCAATAGGCATCGTTGGGCAATTGTTTGATTTGGTGTATTAGATTTTCGGTAGTGGCGGGTATGCCACCTAATACGCCCATGACTAAGCTATAACAAGCATTATCGGGTATCAATCCCATATCGCGCAGGGGGGCTGCGTTGTGTATATGTCCTGTATCGAAACATTCCATTTCGGGTACAATACCATTATTAGTCATTTCTTTTACTACGTGTATCATTGTATCAAAAGAATTTTCAAATACAGCATTCCAATAGAATTGTTTGGCTTTTGATGAATAGATAGCGTAGTTCATACTGCCCATATTAAAGGCTGCCATATCTGGTTTTGTAATGGCGAGGTGGGCTGTTCGTTCTTCTTTGCTCAATGCAATAGCACCCGTAGAGTAGTTAATAATGATGTCGGGGCAACGCAATCGTACTTCGGTATGTATTTCTTCAAACACTTCGGTACGCCATGAGGGTTGCCCATTATCTTCGCGAGCATGTATATGCACAATACTTGCTCCTGCATCGGCAGCGCGGCGGGCTTCTTCGGCTATCTCTGTGGGTGTATAAGGTATATAAGGGCAGTGGCTGCGGTTAGTAGCAGCACCTGTAAGGGCTGCGGACAAAATAAGTTTTTTAGCTGACATTCGGTTCGATAAAAAAATGAGGTTAAAAAATAGGGCATACTACTTACATACATGCAAGTAATATGCCCGATATGGTATAAACATAGTTAATGAATAATAGTTTTCGGATACAAATAAGGAGCGATAGGCTTATTTATCTTGTTTGCAAACAATTAGGGCAAGCCTATTGTTTATTATTCTTTAAATCCCAAAGCTCTCAGCGTATCATAATTGATACCACCTATGGGTAATTTTTTGTCGCACTGAAACAAATAAAGTGCATCGGCGGTAGGTGGGGTCATTATATCAGCGTTGGGTCCTGGGTCATAGCCTTTTGCGCGTAGTGCTTGCTGCACGTCGGATATAGTGGCTTTTTTCAACGAAACCGAACTACTATAAGAGGGTACAAATGTATTGCCTTGCCTAAATAATGGGTCTGTATTGAGTGGTTTTTGGTACTTAGCATCGTCGCTAAACAACGCATTTCGTATTTCTGCCGACAATCCCATAGAAGATAATTCATTGTTTTGCAAAAACTCGACATACGCGCCTCTTGTCATAGGTCCTATAATATCGTCAATAGGTCCTGGGTCATAGCCTTTTTTAGATAATGTGTCTTGCAAGTCGCGTACAGTAAAGTTCATTTCTGTCACACCAATAGCGAGTAGGGTAGTGTCGCTTCGGTCGCCGAGGTGTATATTTTTTAACCGCTGAAAATCTTCTACTGCTTTAATGGTTTGTTCTTTCAGCAAGCCATCTATTTTGCCCGGTTCATAGCCACTTAGATATAACAATACCTGCATTTTTTTGATGGTATCGACATTTGCGAATGGGTCTATATGCAGTTTTGGGGGTGTGATATCGCGTTTATCAGCTGTTGTTACTCTGCCTTTTACGGGTTTAGGTCGTTTGGCAGATTTTTACTACTCGTACATGCCGATATTTGTATCAATAAAGCCAAAGCCAATATATAGGGTAGCCAAAGATAGATAGTGCGATAGAATGGTCTATAATTATTTGTCATTGGGTTAGGTATTGAGGGTTTATTCGACAATTCCTTTTAACATAGGCACAAACCGAAATTGTCCGTAGCTATGGGTTTCGGTATGTTCATCATCGATTTTTGTGACAAGTGTCATTATTTGAGAGTCGTCTTTTCCGAGCGGAACAATAAGTTTGCCGCCTATTTTAAGTTGCGCTATCAATTCGTTGGGCAAATCGGGTGCTGCTGCTGTTATGATGATGCGGTCAAAAGGGGCGTAGGCTTTTGCACCTTGATAACCATCGCCCAATAACGTTACAATGCGGTCGTTATAGTGCATACGCTGTATCAATTGGGTAGCTTTTTCGTGTAATATTCGGTTTCTTTCTATCGAATAGACTTTTGCCCCCATTGCCGCAATGACACAAGCCTGATAGCCCGAACCCGTACCTATTTCAAGCACCCTCATACCGGGTTCTATTTGTAGCCATTCGGTTTGGTATGCTACGGTCAGCGGTTGCGAAATGGTTTGAGCTTCGCCTATGGGGAATGCTTTATTCTCGTATGCTTTTTCGACAAAGGCTTTTTCGAAGAAAAAATGGCGCGGTACTTTTAACATTGCCTCTTGTACGGCTTGGCTAAACGGATATTCTGCAACTAAAGCATCGACCAAACGGCGGCGCATTCCGAGATGTCGGTATGTATCTTGCATAATAAGATAAAAATAGGTAGGCAAAGGGGTTTAATTGCCTATCTTACACAAGCCTTTTTCGACCAGAACGCGGTCGAGGGCTTCTAATGTGGGTAAGTTGAGGGTGCCTACGGGCAAATCATGGTCTTTTTGGAATTGAATGATAGCCTGTCGCGTACTTGGTCCTAATATATTATCAGCTGCATTAGGGTCGTATCCTGCTTCCTTCAATGCGATTTGTAAGCGCAAAATTTTTTGCGGATACAAAATATCACATTCGGGCAATGAAGTAGCCTTATTATCATTAGCCGCATCAACACTCGGAGCAGCCTGAGTAACCGTAGTAGTTGCCGTAGCCGCTGCCGATTTTTTGGCAATTACTTTCTTGTTACCCGTTGTTTGGGCAAACGCAACATTAGCTAAGGCAAAAGAACCCCATAAGGTGATAAAAAATAGTAGATGTTTCATAAAAAGATGATTTTGTATCGATGCAATTAGCCGCATCAATAAGGTGGAAGTTTAGAATTGTATTGGATAAATGTAACAATAGCCATGAACAGGATTTGTTGCGTCTTTATTTAATCTTTGTAACTATTTAGCCTTGTAGGGGAAATGCCATTTCTAATGGAATACGCAGCAATGTCAGGCATTATTAGATAAATATTGCTCATTACGCCATACCCAAAACGCTATACCCCAAATAGTTACTAATCTTTCAACATACGGCGCAATATTTTTCCTACATTAGTTTTGGGCAGTTCTTCGCGGAACTCACAAAATTTAGGTATTTTATATCCCGTCAGATGCTGCCGACAATGGTTGATAATAGCCTCTTTAGTCAAATTAGGGTCTTTTTCACTACAAATATCTTCACTGCCTCTCCCGATTTTTCATCAGCCACACCCACAGCGGCTACTTCTAACACACCTGGGCAAGTAGCTACTATATCCTCTATTTCATTGGGATACACATTAAAACCCGATACTAATATCATGTCCTTTTTTCTATCGACAATGCGCACATAACCGTCCGTATCCATCACACCCATATCGCCCGTATATAACCAACCCTCTTTTATAACCTTGTCTGTTTCGTCGGGTCTATTATAATATCCCTGCATTACTTGCGGTCCTTGGGCAATAATTTCACCTGTTTCGCCCAACGGCACATCTTTACCATCATCATCTACCAACCGAATCAATGTTGAGGGTACTGGTAAACCTATCGTACCCAAACGCCCTTTTTCGTCCAATGGGTTCATCGTCAATACGGGCGAAGCCTCTGTCAATCCGTAGCCCTCTGATAGCGGTATGCCTGTCACTTGTCTCCACCTTTCAGCTACGGCTCGCTGCACCGCCATACCGCCCCCAATAGCTACACGCATAGATTTGAAATCGACGCTAGCAAAATCGGGATAATTGAGCAAGCCATTAAACAAGGTATTTACTCCCGTAATAAACGTAAAAGGATATTTTTTGAGTTCAGCAGTAAAGGCTTTCATATCGCGCGGGTTGCTGATAAGTATATTATGCGCACCATGTTTGGTTTTGGTCATCAGATTGACGGTAAAAGCAAAGATATGGTATAATGGCAATGCCGTTATAACGATTTGTTTTCCATCGGTAATGCGGTAGCTATCCATCAATGCAGATATTTGCTCCATATTAGCTATCAAATTGCGGTGCGTCAGTATCGCGCCTTTCGATACACCCGTAGTGCCACCTGTATATTGCAATACCGCAGTATCGCTATTCTTAACACTAACCTTTTTCCAATCCATTCGCCCACCCTCCGACAAAGCACGGCTAAACGGAATAGCTTTGGGCAAATGATAAGCAGGCACCATTTTTTTGACATACTTCAATACAGCATTGACGAGTTGTTTTTTAGGAAAACCCAACAAATCACCCAAACCCGTCAGGATAACATGCTGTATCGATGTTTGGGCGATTATTTTTTCGAGATTAGCAGCAAAATTTTCGACAATAACAATTGCCTTTGCCCCCGAATCTTTAAACTGATGCTCCATCTCGCGCGGCGTATACAAAGGGTTCGTATTGACAACTACCAAACCCGCCCTGAATGCACCAAACAACGCAATAGGATATTGCAAACAATTGGGCATCATAATAGCGATGCGGTCGCCAACCTGCAAACCCAAACCCTGCTGCAAATAAGCGGCAAAGGCTTCGGATTGTTCGTCTATCTCGGCAAAAGTAAGCGTTTTGCCCATATTGCTGAACGCAGGCTGACGGCTATATTTGGCAAATGCCTCTTCAAATACTTCGACTAAGTTGCTGTAACGGTCGGCATTTATTTCGGCGGGTAAATTAGCGGGGTATTGTTTCAACCAAATTTTTCGATACTCATAATGTGTGCGGTTTTAGGCTGCAATAATAAGCATAACTTCGCAGATTACAGCAAGAAGCAAACAATTATCGCCTAAAAGCCGTACTTTTGCCACCTCAATCCATTATTATATCCCATGACAACAACCCGACTAATAGAGTGCGTGCCCAATTTTTCGGAAGGACGCGATATGTCTATCATCGAACAAATCATTGCCGAAATAAATAGCGTCGAAGGCGTGCAATGGCTCGATACCGACCCCGGTAAAGCGACCAACCGAACCGTAGTGACATTCGTAGGCAACCCCGAAGCCGTCTGCGAAGCTGCCTACCGCGCCATCGCCAAAGCCGCACAACTCATCGACATGCGCCACCACCAAGGCGAACACCCCCGATTTGGTGCCACAGACGTATGCCCGCTCATACCCATTTCGGGTGTTACGATGGAAGAATGTGCCGAATATGCCCGACAATTAGCCCAACGAGTAGGCACGCAACTGAGCATACCCGTTTATCTATACGAAAGTGCCGCCTCGCACCCCGACCGCAAAAACCTATCTACTGTACGCGCCGGCGAATACGAGGGTTTAGCCCAAAAACTAAAAGACCCCCACTGGCAACCCGATGCCGGCCCCGCCGAATTTAACGACCACGTAGCACGCACAGGCGTAACAGCCATAGGGCGCACGCGATTTTTTGATTGCCTATAACGTAAACCTCAATACTACATCAGTGCGCCGCGCCAATTCAGTCGCGTTCGACGTGCGCGAAGCAGGGCGCGTAGTACTCGACAGCACGGGCAATATCCTACGCGATGCCGACGGCAACCCCATACGCACCACAGGTTCACAAAAGGCGTAAAAGCCATTGGTTGGTTCATCGAAGAATACGGCATAGCCCAAGTATCAATGAACCTAACCAATATCACCCAAACACCCCTGCACATAGCATTCGATGCCGTATGCCAAAGCGCACAACAACGCGGTATGCGCGTCACAGGCTCCGAATTAGTCGGATTAGTACCCCTCAAAGCATTACTCGACGCAGGACGCTCTTTTTGCACCAACAACAACGCTCCGCAGGTGTGTCAGAAGCCGAATTGGTCCGAATAGCTATCAAAACAATGGGATTAGACGAGCTATCCCCCTTCGACCCACAACAAAAAATCATCGAATATCGCCTGAATAATGCCGCTACACAACCCTTAGTAGCTATGAACCTACGCCGTTTTGCCGACGAAACTGCGTCCGAATCGCCCGCCCCAGGCGGTGGCTCTATTGCTGCTTATGTGGGTGCCTTAGCCGCTGCCCTCGGCACTATGGTAGCCAACCTATCGAGCCACAAAAAAGGGTGGGACGAACGGTGGGCTTATTTTTCGGAATATGCCGAACAAGGGCAACAACTCAAAGATGCCCTACTAACAATGGTAGATGCCGATACCGCCGCCTTTAATGGTATCATGGACGCTATGCGCCTACCCAAAACATCGCCCGACGAAACAAAAATTAGAAAAATAGCTATCGAAATAGCTACCAAAGCCGCTATCGAAACGCCTTTTAAAGTGATGCAATTAGCAGCAGCCACTATGCCCCTATTGCGCAAGATGGCAAGCGAAGGCAATCCCAATTCAGTATCCGATATAGGCGTAGGTGCGCTATGCGCCCGTACTGCTGTGTGGGCTGCCTACCTCAATGTGCAAATCAATACCACAGGACTCGCCGACCGCAATTTTGCCGAACAAAAACTAAAAGAAGGCTATGCCCTGCTACAACAAGCACAAACCGACGAAGCCGAAATATTGAATATAGTAGCAGCAGTAATGGCAAAATAAATAACACATTTTCAAAAACTACCTTTGCCCAACTCTTTGCTTTATCCAATCAATATGTCACATAAAAACTTGTGGCTTCCTTTAATAGGTTTGTATACAGTTGTATTATTAGCAATAGCAATGCCCAGCATAGCACAACCCGCTAATAACAGGTATCAAATAACATTAGATGCCGATAGCAATACCGTAGCACTAAAAATATTGGCTTGGAACGTGTATATGTTGCCTGCTCGTACTTTTATGCACACGGGACAAATAAGCCGCGCCGCCCAAATTGCCGATACCCTATCCCAAACCGACTACGACCTCATCGTCATGACGGAAGCCTTTCATCCCAAAGCACGGCGCATATTGGCAAAAGGACTGTGCAAAACATTTCCGTACCAAACCGAAGTAGGCAACCGCCGCGGCGGCATCAAAACCAATAGCGGCATCTGGGTTGTGAGCCGATTGCCCCTCACTTTATTGGGCGAAATACGATTTGACGACTGCGCAGGCTCCGATTGTTGGGCGCGGAAAGGGGCTATGTTGGTGCAAACCGAAAAAAATGGGCAAAAAGTGCAAATATTAGGCACACATTTGCAAGCAGACGAGGGCAGCCGCCGCGATACAGTGCGCAGCCGCCAATATCGCGCTATCTATCATAAGCTATTATTGCCCAATCAACAAAACGGCGTACTACAAATAATAGCAGGCGACATGAACACAACCCAAAGCACCTACGCCCAAATGCTCCGCGAATTAGACGCTACCGATGGCAAATTGACAGGCAAACAACAAACAACTTGGACAACCGACGAATATAGCGCACCCAACGCCTATCTGTTCGATTATATACTGCTACGCCCCAATGCTCGCACTATTTTAGGCGAAAAACGCTATGTCACTGAATTTAAAAAGACATGGACCCACCGCCGCCAAACCCGCCAACAACTATCCGACCATTATGGTGTGGCGTTGGAGGTGTTGTTGGGGGATTGATATTTGGGATAAGTAATGGGTTGCTTTTTGCTTTATATATAGGTAACTATTTAGGGTATAGGGTTTTGGGTATGGGATTCTGGGCTATATCTATCTAATAATGCCTGAAATCATTGCATATTCGATTAGGAATGGCTATTCCCCCTACAGAGCTAAATAGTTACAAATGGTTTTATTTTGTTTGGGATTATTCATCAACTGGGATTAATTCCATGTCATTTTCGAGCAACCCTGGCTGGCGTTTTCGGTTGCGGTACTCCCACCACCAGCCGTCATCACATGAATTATTATAAAAAAATTTGTATGATGTAGGCTTATTAGCCTCAATACTAATCTTTCTCCAACCGTTTCGTGCTATATCATCGGTTTGGCAGGTCTTGATAGCACATTCTAAGGTAGCTCTATGTTTTGATTCTAATTGGAGGTAAACTACTTTTTGCCCATTAGTTTCAAAGCTATAACACATGCGTGCTTTTAGCCCGTTGGCATCAAATTGAGTCCAATCTGTCCATTGCGTTAGAACTCGATAGTCCTTAATTTGCCACCACCATCCATTGTTACAAGTATTGGTCGTTTCAAATTTTAGGATTTGTGGGTTGTTAGGGCTTAACGAAACATATTGCCAACCATTCAAGGTGCGATTTTCGTTGCAGGTGCTGGTCGTAAAATTGCCTACGGCGTGCTTGGTGCTGGTAACTTCTAAGTCTAAAACTTGGGTATTGCCCAACTGATAATGCCTTTCGCGCACTTTTAAGGTAGGTTGGCCTGGGTCGGTCATATAGCCCGACCAATCAGGGATTATCTTGTGCATTGTGACTTGGGCATTAGTCGGAATGTTTAGCTGCATTCTATCTCTATTTATTTGGGCATTTGCCATAGAGACCATGAACAGAAGTCCTGTGATTAAAGAAATTTTTTTCATGTTTATTTTTATGTAATAAAATATTGATGTGTTTGATTGTTATTTTTGTAACTATTTAGCTTTGTAGGGGGGGATAGCCATTTCTAATCAAATATGCAGCGATGTTAGGCATTATCAGATAAGCATTGCTCATTACCCCATACCCAAAACCCTATACCCTAAATAGTTACTTGTTTTTTTAAAAACATACTGCTGATGTGATTTGCTCGGTCGGCAACGTGTACAAAATATATGCCTTTGGGCAGAGGTCTATCCAATATGGCATATTTTGCGTTTTGCCGCCATTGGGCATCTGGGCTGTTCGGCTAAGGCAAACAAACCCTACTTGTCGGAAAGGGCACCGGGCATTTTTGGCGGGTAAGCCTGCCATTGGCGAGTGTCGCCGTTGCTGTATTCTGTGTTTTTGATGACTAAGTCGCCATTTTCGGTAATTGTGATGTACGCACCAAATCCCATGTTTTATGCTGTTTATCGTACCTGCACTGGCATCGACGATAGGGTAAACAAACGTGGTCGTACTGGTATTGGGTATATACACGTCGTCCCACTCGTCGGGCACTTGGTGCATCGACCAGTTAAATGCGAAGTGCCAATCGGTTTAGTGCCCGGGAAAACCGCCTATCCAAACGTTTTGCGCTTGGCACAAACATAAAGGCAGCGAAAGGCTAATGCCTAATAGAAAGCTAAAAAAATGAATTGATGTCATGACATGCTTTTTTATGGGTGATTTTAATGACTACTTGTAGCCGATAAGGTCTTAGTCTTGGCACATGCGCCGGCTACTTGCCGTTAGTTGGTTTTTCGCCTGCCATTCGGGATAATGGGACAAATATAAGCCAGCCCGCTGCCCAAATCCAAAGAAAAAAAAGAGGCATTGTATCGCCAAAAGCCAACTTTTTGAAAAAAAAGTGTGCGGCAAGCCATTGATATACAAGCATTTCGCGCTACATTTGCCCGCGCACTGCTACCGACGCAGAGATGGCCCAACGACATGAAAAATACCCAACTCATCGACCTGCTGGCAACGTTCAGCCCCGAAGAAATGAAAGGCTTGGGCGATTACGTGCAATCGCCGTTTTTTAACAAACGACAAGCCCCCATAGCCCTCTACAAAGCCTTGTGCCCGATACACCCCACTTTTGCGGGGCTGAAATGGGAAAAGGTGTTCCGAAAAGCCTTTCCGGACAAACCGACGTATAGCGACACCTACCTGCGCAACGTGTTGTCGGATTTGTATGAGCTGGCTTTGGGCTTTTTGCGGCAAGGAGTTGCAAATAAAAGCTATGCAACGGGCGAATTCGCTTGCATCCAGCAACTCATCAATCGCAAACAGTTTAAGCAAGCCGAACAGCACTTGGAAAAAATATACGAATGGATAAAAGATTCGTGGGGTGATAACGATTACAATGCCCTATATGCTGAATATTACGAGTACAAAATGATTCTGCACGACCGTAATGAAGAACGACTTAGTTACAGCGAAGCACACCAACAAAGGGAGAACTATTGGCAAAAAGCGATTTGGACAAAGGTTTTAATGCTTATCTACGAAGCCGAAAACGACCGAATGGTTTATTTTGATTACTCCTACGACACAGAATTATTACAAAAAATGCTAATCACTTTCGACCCTAAGTGCTTTGAGGACGACCCTATTTGTTTAGCCGATTATTACCGTGCTATGCTGCTAAGCACCCATTCATGGATATGGTGGACACAACTCTACAACCATGCCAAAGCAGCAACTGGCAAAATGCCCGATAACCAAACTTATACTTGCTACCGCGCACTGTCAAACCATCTCGAATACCACAGTAAACGAGAGCATGTTGGCACCATCGAAAATTTAAAGCTAAAAATGGAATTGGTACAGGAAGCTGCCGCACTTCGCGAAAAAAACCATTTACATTTGCTCGAAATACACTATGCCCTTATTGCCGAAATAGGCTACACCCTACACGGGATAGAGTGGGCAATGGACTATATCGACCAAAAAAAACACCAACTTCTGCCCTACCTCCAAGAGGCATTGCCCGATTACTGCCGCGCTTTGGTGCATTTTCAGGCAAAAAATTACTCCGAAGCCATCGCGTTATTTTCGCAACTACCCAATTTTAGGAGTGACCTCTATTTTTCGGTCAAACCCTATTTGCTGTTAGCTTACTACGAAACAGATAATACTGAAAGCATGGAATACTTATTTTTGTCCTTTAAAAAAACAATCAAGAACCACGACAACTTGGCGCAAGGTACGCAGCAAGCCCTCAACAACTTCATAATTACCTTTTCATTGCTGCGTAAACTATCAGAGACATATAATGAACAACAAGCGGCACAATTGCAATCTATGGTTGAAAATCCCAACCTGCCTTTGACCAGCAAACAGTGGTTTGCCCAAAAATTACAAGAAATAACTGCCCGAATGCAGCAGAAATTGCCTGAAAAGCAAGATGGACGCAATAAGTTTTAGCAACTACTCAAACAAAGTGCGGTCTGGCTGGGTTTCAACTTTTTTTTATGAAAAAAACACTATACTTTTTCTTAGCACTCCTTACTGCTTTATCGGGTATTATTTCCTATCGTACTTATACTTTTGTATCGCAGCAAGCCCTTGGCATCGAGCCTTTGCCTCCTACCGCCGTCAGCGATAGCGCGGCTACGCGCCTATCCGAAGCCGTACAAGTGCGCACCATTAGCTACGACCGAAGCCCTACCGACAGCGCGGCTATGTATGCTCTGCACCGATTGCTCGAAACCCATTTTCCGCATTGCCATCGCCAGTTGAAGCGCGAAACCATCGCTCAATATAGTTTGCTCTACGAATGGCGCGGCACACAACCCGACTTAGCCCCTTTATTGTTGATAGCCCATTTAGACGTAGTGCCCGCCGCCGATAGTGCCGACTGGACAATGCCTCCGTTTAGTGGCACTATCAGCAATGATACCCTATGGGGGCGCGGTGCCTTAGATGATAAAGTAAGCGTATGGGGCATAATGGAAGCCGCTGAAAAATTGCTGGCGGCGGGGTTTCAGCCCCAACGTACCATCTATTTCGGGTTTGGGCACGACGAAGAAATAGGCGGCAAAGGCGCACAAACCATAGCCGCCACACTCGAACAGCGCGGAATAAAGGTAGGATTCTTGCTTGACGAAGGCATGGTCATCACACAGGGCATTGCCCCTGCGCTACCCAAACCCTTAGCTTCGGTGGGGCTTGCCGCTTATGTGAGCCTCCAACTAACTGCTACTGCTGAGGGCGGGCACTCGTCTATGCCCGCGCCCCAAACCGCCGCGGGTATGCTCTGCCGCGCCGTTGCCGACTTAGAAGCTAATCCCATGCCGCAACAAATTACGCCCATTACGCAAGCGATGTTCGATGCGATGGGTCCCGAAATGGATTTGCCACTTCGAGCGGTATTTGCCAACCAATGGCTTTTAACGCCCCTGATAAAGCGAGCATTAGCACAAAGCAAAGCCACTAATGCCACCACACGCACTACTGCCGCCCCTACTATGTTGCAAGGCAGCCCCAAAGAGAACGTATTGGCACGCGAAGCAAGTGCTATCATCAATTTTCGGATTTTGCCCAGCGAAACAATTGACGACGTAGTAGCACATGTTCGCCGAATAGTCAATAATCCCGATATACGCATAGATACGTTACCGGGCGGCAATAACCCCAGCACCGTTGCTGATACTGAGGAAGGAGGCTATTTTGATTATATCAGCCGCAGCATCAAAGAGGTGTTTCCCGCTGCTGTAGTAGCTCCGGGCTTGACCGTTGCCACTACCGACGCTCGCCATTATGAGCGCGTGGCTGATAATGCCTTTCGCTTTTTGCCCATCGTGCTAAACCAAACCGATTTGAATAGCATACATGGCAAAGATGAACGTATCTGCTTGTCGGATTATAAAAACGCCATTCGGTTTTATGAACGATTGATGAGCAATACGAGTGCCTTGGCTCAATAAGATTTATCGCCTTTATCTAACAGAGCAGCGGCATCGGTGGAAAAATATTTCCTCCGATGCCGCTGCGTATTGTTGCTGTGTGCAATCACCTATTTTTTTGATGTTATGTGAAATGTATGGTTCTCGGTATAGTGCTGCAAAAATTTAGATTTGCGTACTAATTTTAACCTTAGAACAAACACCATCGTCCATCAACAAATTTGGTTGTAGGTTTTGCCATTTTATTGGCGCATGAAGCGTGTAGTATAGATACCCTCGCTGCTGCTGATAGTGAGCAATAAGTAGCCCGTGGGCAATTGGCTGCTCAATGGAATGTCGTAGCTGAAATTACCTACTGTGGCTTGGGGGGTATAGGTTGCCAAGCGGCGACCTGTCATGTCGCTGATGCTGATTTGTAGGTTTTGTGCTTTTGTCACATTTCCGCGTACAGTAACTTGGTCTGTGGCGAGCGTGGGCAATACCGCAATTTGGTCGAAACCATCAATGCCTTGCACACCAACATTGCCTACTGTGATAGTATAGGCGGGTACTACGGTAGTAGCATAACAAACCGTGACCAATGCGTTGCCCGAAATGGTATTGAGTTGTACAGCAACACTGTCGATGGTTTGGGGGTTGTCGGCGAGTAAGTCTAACAAACCAAATAATTTGGTGAGGGTAACGGGTTCGGGGGTGGGGCTCGTTACGCTTCCGCAGATATAGACTTTGATTTGTTCGGCAGTTGCTACGTCTACGCCAAAGGTACTAACCAAAAACGAGGTAGGCAGTGCGCATACTAAACCTGCTACGGTTTCTAATTCGGCGTTGTTGTAGGTAATACCTGTAAATCCATATTCGCCGTCGGGTAATCCCGCAAAGTCATAAACGCCATTGTCGCTGATTCCCAAGAGGGTAGCACCCGCCGAAACGGGATTAGTGACGATGAAACCGTAGTGGGTTTGTCCCGTAGTTGGGATACCTGCTGCCGCGCTCATGCCGCCTGATGCAATAACTGTATTAGCGGGCGGGGTGGGGTTGCCTGCTGATGCTGTAGGGCAATCGACCGAAACATAAGGACCTTGTGCGTAGCAGAAAGCGGGTAGCAAGATGGCAGCCAATAAGGCTATTTTTTGTAAACGTTGTAGCATGGAATTTCGTGCTTTTAAAAAGGTTATGGATAATTAAGCCCCAAAGTTATTACTTTTACTTGGAAAAGGAATAACTTTGGGGCAGTTTTTTTTTGCTTATACAATAGTCGAGTTATTCGACAGTAACGGACTTAGCCAGATTTCGAGGTTGGTCTACATTGCGGTTGAGCAGAACGGCTATATGGTAGGCGAGCAATTGGAGGGGCACGACCGAAATCATTGGTGTAAAGGGTTCGGCGGTGCGGGGTATTTCAATCACGAATTCGGCACTTTCGCGTAGGTGGCGGTTGTTCTCGGTCGTAATGACGATGACGCGCCCGTGTCGGGCTTTCACTTCTTGGATATTGCTCATTATTTTTTCAAATGCGCTTTCGTTGGTAGCCACTACCACTACGGGCATTTCTTCGTCGATAAGGGCGATGGGACCGTGTTTCATTTCGGCGGCGGGGTAGCCTTCGGCATGGATATACGATATTTCTTTTAGTTTTAATGCGCCTTCTAATGCAACGGGATAGTTATAGCCCCTGCCCAAATAGAGGAAATTGCGCGAGTCTTTGAATACGTCGGCGATATACTTGATTTGGGCTTCGTTTTCCATAGCGAGGCTTATTTTTTGTGGCACTTGCTCCAATTCTATCAATAGTTCGTGGTAGCGCGATTCGGTGATGGTGCCGCGCTCGTGCGCAATGGTCAGTGCCATGAGCGACAGAATGGTTAGTTGGGCGGTGAATGCCTTAGTAGAAGCTACGCCTATTTCGGGTCCTGCGTGGGTATATGCGCCTGCGTGGGTGGTGCGGGCGATGCTTGACCCTACTACGTTGCAGATGCCGAAAATAGTAGCACCCTTAGCCTTTGCCAATTCGATAGCTGCGAGGGTGTCGGCAGTTTCGCCGGACTGCGAGATGGCTATCACTACGTCATCTGCGTTGATAACGGGGTTGCGGTAGCGAAATTCGGAAGCGTATTCTACTTCTACGGGTATGCGAGCCAAGTCTTCTATCAGATATTCGCCTACCAAGCCTGCATAGTACGATGTACCGCAGCCTACGATAATAATTCGTTTGGCTTGGACGAGTTTTTGTTGGTAGTCGCGTATGCCACCCAGAACGATGATTCCCTCGTTGGCGCGTAGTCTGCCGCGCATACTATCTTTGACCGAGTTGGGTTGTTCGTGTATTTCTTTGAGCATAAAATGTTCATAGCCGCCTTTTTCTAAGGTTTCCAGATTCCATTCAAGGCTTCTACGAAAGGTGTTTTGTGTTGGTTGTGTAGGTTTTGATAGATAGATTTTGTGTATTATCTACTACGGCTATTTCTTCATCTTTCAGATAGACTACATTTTTGGTATGCTCGACGATGGGTGTGGCATCGGAGGCAATAAAAAATTCATCTGTGCCAATGCCAATGACTAAGGGGCTACTTTTGCGTGCAGCCACTAAGCGGTGTGGGTCGTTTCGGGCAATGATGACGATGGCATACGCGCCTACAACCTGTTGTAAAGCCAAGCGCACTGCTTCTTCGAGTGCTAAGTTGTCGGCTTGCTGTATGTCTTCTATCAGATGAATGAGTACCTCTGTGTCGGTATCGGAAGCAAAGGTATGCCCTCGCTCGATGAGGGCTTCTTTGATAACGGCGTAGTTTTCGATGATGCCGTTATGTATAATTGCCAAATTGCCGCTTGCCGACAGATGCGGGTGCGCATTAATGTCGTTCGGCACGCCGTGTGTAGCCCAGCGCGTATGACCGATGCCGATATTGCCGCTTAGGTCTTTGCACTGCGAGAAACTGACCATATCATTTACTTTGCCTTTGCACTTATAAATATGCAAATCGCCATTGAGCAAGGCTACGCCTGTGCTGTCATAGCCGCGATATTCGAGCCTTTGTAGCCCTTTGACGATAATCGGAAACGCTTCGCGTTTGCCAACATAACCAATGATTCCGCACATAATAATTAGATGAAATATAGGGGCTTTGCCCGTGTAAAGATGGTTGGTAAAAAAATAATTAGCACAGCTATTGCGCCGACCTAATTAGGATTGATGATAGCTCGGTGCGGCTAATTTGTTATAGCTACTTGCAATGCGAGCGATATGAGTGTTCGTGGTTAGGTGGGTGGGTGGGTGGGAGAGCAAAAGCCTATTAGGGCTTGTCGGTATAATATACTTTCCATTTCATTGGATACTGCGGGTGGTCGGGTCCGCAAATGATAGCGCGACTTGGGATATAATCGGGTATTTCTACACCAAAGCGCACTAAATAACCGTCTTGCATGGCTTGGTCAAAATCGCGGTAGTTGAGTGTATATCGGCGAATATTGGCATTTTCGGCATTTTTGCCCTCATACTTAAATCCCGCTATATAGGTTGGAGTTCTGATGTTAGAGGCGGGATATTCTTGCAAGAACAATTTTCTGCCTGTCGAATCTACGGCGTAGGTTGTTACTTTGGTAGCGGGCGCGTAAAGGCTGTCTATTTCGGGCAAGATGGTCATTTCCAATTCGGCTTTGTTAATGATTTTGCCGTTTAATGCTTTAAAATGTGGTATTTCAAACTCAAAATGCGTGCCATTTGCGCCTTGTAGGTAGGCATATTCTTGTCCGTTGGGGTTGGGTTGGGCAAATGCGGCAGATATGGGCGTGTTAGCGTAGTCATGGTCTAAATGATTGACGATGCCGCCTGTTAGGTTGAGGGTCAGGGAAAGTCCTTTGGTGCTACCGCTGCGATAATAAATCGTAAGTGCCGAATTGATGTTAAAATTGACAAAAGCCATTGAGTTGCCTGCGCCAGTAGTAGTGATGTATAGCCCTTTGAAAAATTGCTGCAAAGCGGCAGTCGATTTTAATTCCTGCAACCCTGAACGGCTAAGTATGCGCCAGCCCACTTCGTCGTTGAGGCGCACGCGCAATTGAGGCGGCAAATAGACGGTATCTATCTCTTCGTATCCAAATAGGGTATCGTTATCTACTATTTTGTCGTATTTGACGTATTTTTTGACGGGAACGGTTTTTTTCGGACTAATTGTACTTGGTTGCGGTAGCCGATGGGTGTGTTGTTGTAGGCAAAGTGTTGCTCGGCAAAATACGCACCTATCCCGATGGGTTCTTCTACTTCATAGACCATTACGTTGTGGCGTGATGTCGAATCGCCGTATAGTTTGAGGTCGTTGTAGGCGAGGGATAAGACGATAGAATCGAGTGCCAGCGAGTCGCCGAGTGTGTTGTTGGTTTGTGCTAAGCCTTTAATTGGGTATAGATACCCGCCGTAGTGCGCCCAAAGATGGGGTCGTTAGTAGCTCCAAACAAATAACCCAATGGCATATATGTAGCGGGCGATGTATAGGTTGAGTCGGTGCGCAAGGTATGCGCCTTGATGCTCAGGGTATCGGTATAAGCAGAATTAAAAAATTCGTCTTCTTCTAATAGGGTTTGTCCTATATCGGTGGGGTCGTTGCAGGCGGCTATGGTAAAACAAGCAAAAGCGAGTAGCAATAGGCGATAAAGCATGGTAGTTGATGGGCGTGCTAATGTAAACAGTGGTTTGGAGTGGGTTGTAATTGTTTTAGCCACGGACTATAACGTCATAGAGGCGGCAAAGGTTGCGTTTGGGGCTACCAATTTTGGCGTAGGAACGCGAGGTCGTCATAGGCGGTTAGGTCGTGTTGTACGGGAACTACCGATACGTATCCGTTGTCTAATGCCCATAAATCGGTTTCTTCGGAATTTTCTTCGGCTATAAATTCGCCGGTTAGCCAATAATACTTTCTGCCTTGTGGGTCTATGCGTTCGTCGTAGTTTTCGACCCATTTGGCAGCGGCTTGGCGGCACATTTTGATGCCTTTTATTTGGTCTGCGGGCAGTTTGGGTATATTGACATTGAGCAAATTATAACTCGGCAATCCTTTTTCGAGGGCTGAACAGATGATTTGTTGGGCATAATGTGCGGCAACGCTCATGTCTGCATCGTGTTTATAGTCGAGCGATGAGAATCCTATGGCGGGTATGCGGTCTAAGGAGGCTTCCATAGCTGCCGACATGGTGCCTGAATAGATGACGTTGATAGCAGCATTCGACCCATGATTAATTCCCGACAGGCAGAGGTCGGGTTTTCGGTGCAATACTTTGTCTATTGCCAATTTGACACAATCGACGGGCGTGCCAGAGCAGGTATAGGCTTCGATGTCGCCAAATATATCGGTGCGGACGAGGCGCAAGGGCTGGCTGATAGTCATAGCGTGCCCCATTGCCGATTGGGGTTTGTCGGGGGCTACTACTACTACTCTGCCGAATGGGGCGGCTACTTGTACTAAGGCGGCAATGCCTTTGGCGGTAATGCCGTCGTCGTTGGTTACTAAAATTAATTTTTCGGGCATATAGCGGGCTATTTTTTTTATTTCAATTCTCTGTTTTTAGCGCGTGTCGGTAGCTTAAATTTCGCTAATCAATTTCATCAAATCGCCTGCGCTTAGTTTAGCGGCGGTTTCGGTGCCTTCGAGCAGGCTGTCGGCGAGGTCGCGTTTTTGGTGGTGTAGCTTAACGATTTTTTCTTCTATCGTATTTTGTGCCACGAGGCGGTAGATGGTTACGGGGCGTTGCTGTCCGATTCGGTGGGCGCGGTCGGCGGCTTGGTCTTCTACGGCGGGGTTCCACCAAGGGTCCATGATAATTACGTAGTCGGCGGCGGTGAGGTTAAGCCCTACGCCGCCTGCTTTTAGGCTGATGAGGAACAACTCGCCCTCGCCGCGTTGAAAGGCATCGACTAATTTTTGTCGTTGCATCATGGGCGTACTTCCGTCTAAGTATTGGTAGCTAATGCCTTTTTGCTGTACTTTTTGTTCTATAATTTTGAGGTGTCCGACAAATTGGCTGAACACGAGGGCTTTATGCCCGTTTTCTAATAATTCGTCGACAATTTCGGAGAATAGGTTTAGCTTAGAACTGGGCAAGTCGGCTTCTGCCATGACCAATTTGGCGTTGCAGGCAGCTTGTCGCAGGCGCGTTATTTCGGCTAAAATTTGTATGCGTTGCACGCCTTCGTTAGCAGTATCTTTCAAGCCTTCTAATTTTTCCATTGCCGACAAGCGCAGTGCTTCGTAGAAGGCTTGTTCTTCGTTGCTGAGTTCGACGGTCAAGGCGATTTCGGTTTTTTGGGGCAGTTCTTCTAATACTTGGTTTTTGCGGCGGCGCAGGACAAATGGCTGTATGAGGCGTTGCAGGTGTCGGCGGCGGTCTTTGTCGTCGTAGCGTTCGATGGGGGTCGAAAAACGCTCGGCAAACGAATTGGCACTACCCAGCAGTCCTGGGTTGATGAAGTTGAACAGATTCCACAGTTCGCCTAAGTGGTTTTCGATGGGCGTACCGGTGGTAATGAGGCGAAACTCGCTGTTCAAATCCATAGCCGCTTTCGAGCGTTTGGTTTGATAGTTTTTAATGGCTTGGGCTTCGTCCAGAACAGTGGTAATCCATTGCACTTTTCCCAACATTTCGGCTTCTTGCTGCATCATGGTATAGCTGCTTACCAATATATCAAATGGGCGCAGTTCATCGACCATCAATTGGCGGTCGCCTCTGCCAAATAGAAGTGGGTTGAGGGTTGGGGCAAATCGGTTACATTCGTTTATCCAATTTTGGCAAACCGACGATGGTGCTACGACTAAGGTAGGTCCTTTGGGTGCTCGTTCTAAGATAAGGGCGATGGCTTGCAGGGTTTTTCCTAAACCCATGTCGTCGGCAAGGCAGGCACCTACGCCCAAGTGTGCCAATTGCGATAGCCATTTGTAGCCATCTACTTGATAATTGCGCAGGTCGGCTTGTAGTGTCGATGGAACGTTGGGGTTGTGTTTGGGTAGGTCTTTGATGCGTTTGATTTGTTTTTTCCATTGCGCGTCGCCTTCAAATTCGCTGATTTTTTTGGCAAAATCGTCTATGGCAAAAGCGGCGAGTTGGTGTATGCGCATACCTTTTGAGTCGGTTTCGACAAAAGCACTTACTTCTTTCAGTCGGCGGCGAAATTCTTTGGTTAGTGCCATAAAACTGCCGTCGTTGAGGCGTACAAATCGGTTGGGCGAGTTTTCGACCATTTCTATTAGTTGGCGCATATCGAGTACCATTGTTTCGTCTAAGCGCAGTTCGCCTTCGAGGTTAAACCAATTATTTTGCTTTTTGGCACGCATAAACAAGTGGTCAAAGTTAGCTTCGTATTTGATGCGGAAGGCTTCGCCCTTGGGCCACTCCACCACTATTTTATTGGTACTTTTTAGTGGTTCTATTTCGAGCAACATTTGTAGGGCTTCTTCGGGTTCGTCCAATTGCCATTCGCAGGTTTTGGTGTCGTTTTTATCTAAGGTAGGGCATAGGGCGATGAAGTCGGCGAGGGCATTTTTTTCGCGTTTTAGGGTTCGTGTGGTTTGTATGCGTTTGCCGTCTATATTGCTCATAAGTGTTGCGCTGCCTTCGCCGGGTTTGGAGTAGGGCGGACGGTCGCCAAAGGGTTTTACATATACTTCGGCGCGTAGCCCTTCGCCGAAAGGCAGGAGTTGGAAATATAAACGTTCGTCGGCAGCTATGGTTTCTATTTCTGCATCGTCGTGTAGGAGGGGCGAATGTATGGTGATAGAGCGGGTCAGGTTTTTGGCGGCAGCCAATAGTTGTTCTTTGCCTTTTTCGGGAATTACCAGTCCGTTTTGAGAGATGGTTTGTTGTATGCTTAGGTGTTGTTCGTTGACGTTGAGTACCAAATAGCGCGTGGTTGTTTCTTTGATTATATTGATACCCACTGCCATGACAGGCGGCACGAGTTTGATTTGGTAGCCTTTTGGGGTTTCTTCGATGACCAATTCAGGCTCGGTTTTTACTAATTCGATAGCTACTTGTGGGCTTCGGGCTAAAAAAATGTAGGGGTGCCCTATCATAGCCAGAATAGCTTGTTCGTAGTCCCATTCTAATTCGTTGTAGTAGTAGTCTTGCCGCAGGGCACGTATTATTTGTAGGTCTTTTTCGGTTAGCCCATCTACTTCGGCAGATTTTAGGCGTTTGAGGGCTATATTTCTGCCTTCGCTCCATTTCCCGCTTTTGAGGGTAGTTTGTTCTTTGGGTTGTATGGTTTGGCTGGCAAAATCGATGAGCCATACTACGCGCGATAGCTTTTCGGTGTTAGTTTTGCCCGTATTGCCCATTAGCGACAATGCTTTTTAGGGCATGCATCCAAGGTTCTTGGCGTTCTACACATTCGGAAATGGAGATGATGCCTAATTGTTTGGCTAATACGTCTCGACGGGCGGCGTATAGGTCGCCTTTGGGATTGTATATAGACAATAAGTGGGCAAGTTCCATTTCTAAGTAGCGGTAGCCATTTTCGCCTGCTATTTGGTATTGCGATTTGAGGTGAGAAAGAAAATTTCCTGCTTTTTCGCGAAGGCCCAATAGTAGCAATAAGCATGAATAATCCAACTGAACGGACCATCCGGCGGTTGTTGGAGGAGCGATTCTGCCATTGCCTTATTGTTTCGAGCCATAGCTATGATAGACCGAAGCTCTAACACACTTGGGTTAGAAGAGGTATAGCTCAATAGCGTTTCGGCTTCTATGAAGTGGGCATCGTTTTTTTGGCGAAACAGCAATAATATATAAAATATGGCGGTATAATCTTCAAAAAACGTCTTTCGGGTATGCACTTCCTTGCGGTAGGCTTTGAGCGAAATGGCAAATTTATCGAGTGAGTCGCCCCATTTGCCTTCCAACATATCGGCAACTGCTAAGAGGCGTATATCGAGTGACATATATTGTTTGGGGGCAATGCACTGACGAGCAGCAGCCAATTCGCCGCAAAACAAATGCCAGGTGAATAAGAAAGTGCTATAACTGAGTTTGGCAGAGGGGTTTAGTTCGGGTTGTTGTGCTTTTTGGCGGGCAATAGCTATGTACTTCGTTACGTCTTCTCCTTGCATCATGTCGGTTTCTATTTGATTACACAATACCCGGCACTGTATTTCGGGGTTAAACTGTTCGAGCCATTCTAAGTCGATGGGGTTGCCAAAAAAACGGTCGCCGAAATGAAAGTTTTGCATATCGCGTATAAAACGCTCGCTAATCACTTTATCGACATTGTTTAGACGCTCGCTATCGCTGAGGTAGTAGGCAAGGCGCAGCCCGCGTATGGTGCGCTCAAATTTGACGTTGTAATAATACCAACTTGGTTCAAAGCGTATGCGCTGGTCTATCCAGGTTACTAAATCCGCAAAGAATGGTGCTTTTACGCTTCGCGAAACACCATTTCACTACGATAGCCTCGCTACAAGCAAACTCGTTTCTATCTGTAATTGTCAGCAATCCTGCCGCCACTAATGCCGACTTATAGGCTCTAAAACGCACGTCGGTCATAAATACCACCGCATTGCTATCGGCTATTTTGAGGTGGCGTAGAGTCTCAAAGAAAAAATTAGTACTAATGGGTTCATAGATAACCGATAGCACTTTGAGTATATTTTGCTCAAATGCCGATAAACTGCGGTATTTTTCGATGAGGTGCGGTAATTCTTTTTCGCTCATATTTAGGAGTTGTCAAAAATAAACCGCAAATTTACGACAAAAATTTTGGCTCTTTCTTTTTTGCGGTGCTTTTCTGGCCACCAATCGCTTAACGCGCCCTCGAAGAGCTATTGCCGTGTAACGAAACTAATAAGCAACTATTTAGGGTATAGGGTTTTGGGTATGGGGTAATGAGCAATACTTATCTAATAATGCCTGACATCGCTGCATATTCGATTAGTTTCCCCTACAAGGCTAAATAGTTACACTAATAAAACATAAAAAACGATATGCTTTTATCTTACTACGACCCGCAATATATCGAAGCAGGCTGCGACGAAGCGGGTAGGGGGTGCTTGGCAGACCCGTGGTAGCGGCGGCGGTTATTCTACCCCGTGGCTTTGCCCATGCCGACCTAAACGACTCTAAACAACTAAGCGCGTCTAAACGCTTGCAATTGCGCTACATCATCGAGCGCGACGCGCTGGCTTGGGCGGTAGCATCGGTATCGCCTGCCGACATCGACCAAATCAATATTTTGCAGGCATCTTTTTTGGCGATGCACCAAGCGATAGCCCAATTGTCTATCGAGCCGCAGCATTTATTGATAGACGGAAACCGCTTTAAACCCTATCGCGATATACCGCATCGATGTATCGTACAAGGAGACGCGAAATATGCCGCTATTGCTGCCGCCTCTATACTCGCCAAGACCCACCGCGATGCGTATATGACCCAATTGCACGAACAATACCCCGCCTATAATTGGCAGCGCAACAAAGGATACCCCACCGCCGAACACCGACAAGCCATTGCCCTGCACGGCACTACGCCCCAGCATCGATTATCTTTGCCCTGCTCAAGCCCCAAATTGAGATAGATTGGGATATGCTTAGAACATAATTTTTGTGCCTCAACCACCAAGCGGCAATATCTTGGACTCAGCGGGCTACGCCACAGCATCGCGGATACTGATATGCCTCGTAATAGTGTCGTTTTTTTGTATTTGTATTGCTGCGACAACATCGGAGATTGGGTATGGTAAAAAAATCTAATATTTATGTTTTGAGCAAAAGTTACTTCGGTAGAAGGTCTAATTTCCTATGCAAACTCGCTATCTTTGCAGCGCAAAAGCAGTCAAAATAGCCTTATGGCACAAAGATATTGAGAGTTGAGTGTCGTGATTTCTTATGGGGGCTTCCATTCTTGGTAGCCCCTCTTTTATGCCCATACATCAGACTATAAACGTTTTTTACGCGCAGGGCAGCCCGCAGCGGCTAAGAGTAAGGGTTTCTTAATGCTTTATAGGTAAACGCTGCAACTATTTAGGGTATAGGGTTTTGGGTATAACGAGCAATACTTATCTAATAATGCCTGACATCGCTGCATATTCGATTAGAAATGGCTATTCACCTTACAAGGCTAAATAGTTACTAAACGCTTTGAAAAAAGTCAGATATAGTAAAACATTCGTGTAAATTTGGGTAATTCGTGGCAATTTTTTTATATTTTATTTTTAATAATCAATTTGTCTTTAATGCGCCGACCTACCACCTAATCAGTGCCGAACCCCAAGTAAAACCACTGCCAAAAGCTGCCAAACACACCAAATCGCCTTTTTTGACGGCACCCGCTTCGTAGGCTTCGCATAAAGCTATCGGGATAGAAGCTGCCGTAGTATTGCCATAGCGTTGTATATTGTTCCATACTTTATGGTCGGGCAATTGTAGTTTTTGTTGCACAAACTGACTGATGCGCAAATTGGCTTGGTGCGGCACCAGCATATCAATATCTGACACCGAATAGCCCGTTTTTTGCAAAATCTCCAAAATAACGGCAGGAAATTTCTGTACCGCCATCTTGAACACAAACTGACCGTTCATTTTGTGGGTAGGTTTGGGCATTCTCTATCATGCTTTGGTTCAGGAAAATACCGCCAAACTCATCGTCGGTATAATTAAATTGTTCTTTGCCTACATAATAACCGCCATGGCAGCCGGGGTTGAGGTATGCCAACTCTTCGGCACTCTTGCCGTCGGAGTGGAGGCAAGTAGCCAAAATGCCACTTTCGTCGCTTTCTTGGGCGGGTTGTACTACTACGGCTCCTGCGCCGTCGCCAAAAATGGCTGTTACATTGCGTCCGCGCGTAGTAAAATCTAAGCCGCAGGAGTGAAATTCGGCACCAACAACCAATACGTTGCGATACATGCCTGTTTTGATAAATTGGTCGGCAACCGACAAAGCATAAATAAAGCCCGAACATTGATTGCGAATATCAATAGCGGGTATTTCGGTATGGTTGATGCCCAATTCGCGCTGCAACAATACGCCGCAGCCCGGAAAATAGTAGTCGGGGCTTAGGGTAGCAAATACAATAAAATCGAGGTCGGTTTTTTCTATGCCTGCTCTTTTGATAGCTATTTCGGCGGCACGGGCTGCCATGGTCGTGGTTGTTTCTTCGTGCTTGCGAGCATATCGGCGTTCTTGAATACCTGTGCGTTCAATTATCCACTCATTGGTGGTGTCCATCAACTTTGCAAGGTCGTGGTTAGTAACGATTTTTCGGGCACATAAAACCCGATACCGCTAATTTTGGAATGTGTCATGAATAGTGTTTGTACTGATTTTATTTTTTAGTTTTGAGTATTGATTTTGCCCGCTGCACATCTATGAGGGATATGCACTCATCTGATAGCAATGTTTTATCTGTAATGGAGTTAAAACCAGGGCAAACGAATTGTAAAAAAGCCCGATATAGTAAAATATTTGTGTAAATTTGTGTAATTCGTGGCAATTTTTTTTACATTATATTTTTAATAATAAATTTATGTAACTGTTTTGGGTATGGGGTTTTGGGTATGGGGTTTTGGGTATGGGGTTTTGGGTATGGGGTTTTGGGGGGGTTTTGGGTATGGGGTAAGGAGCAATACTTATCTAATAATGCCTGACATCACTGCCTATTCGATTAGTCCCCCTACAAGGCTTAAATAGTTACCAATTTATCTATAAACAACCGCCCATTGGTGCTACAAAGCGAATCAATAGGCGGTTGATATGGTAATGCTACTAAGCGGCGCGGCAATGGTGTTCTCAGAGGTATTTAGTCTATACCCACTGTATGAAGTTTTTGCGGGTTGTTTGTCGGGCAATACAAGAAATCTTGTACGATTTCTAAGGCACTACTTTTGGCTTTGTCTAATTGGTCGTTTAGCACGGTGGTGTCGAAGTCGTTTTCGCAGGCTAATTCTTTGATGGCTTTTTGCAAACGTTGTTGTAGGGTATGCTCGGTTTCGGTATGGCGGCTTTGGAGGCGTTCGCGTAGGGTTTCGATATTAGGTGGTTTTACAAATACGGTCAGGGCTTGTTTGCCATATTGCCGCTTTATATTTTTCGCGCCTTCTACATCTACATCGAATATGATGCTTTTACCTTGTGCGAACAAGCGGTCGAGCTCGCTTTTGAGCGTTCCGTAGCAATTGCCGTCATATACCTCTTGCCATTCTACAAATTCGCCTTTGTCAATGCGGTCGCGAAATTCTTCTTTGCTGATAAAGTAATAATCTATGCCGTCGGTTTCGTTACTGCGGCGTGGGCGCGTGGTTGCCGATACCGAAAAGGCTAAGGCATCAATGGTTTGCAGCAAATAGTGCACGAGGGTAGTTTTGCCTGCACCAGAGGGAGCTGTAAATACAACAAGTTTTGGGGACATATATGAGGGGAGAATTGGTTAGTAGCGGGGGCAAAGCGGGTTGGGTAAAAATTTGTTTTCGGTGTGCGGTGTTTATATTATGTTCATCAATTGTTCTTTAATTTTTTCGAGTTCGTCTTTCATCTGCACTACACAGACTTGTATCTCGGCATGGTTGGCTTTTGAGCCTATGGTATTGATTTCGCGCCCTATTTCTTGCGAGATAAAATGTAGCTTTTTGCCTTTGTCGGTGCCATTTTGTGCTATTTCGTTGGCAAAATAGCGGCAATGGCTTTGTAGACGCACCAATTCTTCGGTTAGGTCCAATTTTTCAAGATAATAAACCACTTCTTGCTCAAATCGGTTTCGGTCTATGGTATCGGGGTTGAGCCACTGTTTCAAGTCGTCGTTGAGGCGTTGGCGTATGGCTTCTATGCGTTGCGGGGCTAATATAGCTACTTGTTTGGCATATTGCTCGATGAGTTGTAGTCTATTGAGCAGGTCAGCCGCCAAGTTACTGCCTTCGGTTTGCCGAAAATGATTAAAATCTTGGATAGCTTGCCGTACAATTTGCTGCAATTCTACCCAATCGCTATCGTTCAAATCAGAACTTTCTAAGACCAATACGTCGGGAATACGCATAATAGTTTCGAGCAAATGCTCATCGGGAAGGCGGAGTTCGTGGCAGAGTAATTTCAGGTCGGTATAATAGCGTTTAAACGCATCGCGATTGACGAGGCTACTGCTATGGTAGTTCGATAGGCGGTCTTCTGATATACTCACATCTATCCTACCACGCAACAAGGCATCGCCGAGCATACGGCGCAACTCAATCTCTTTTGCCTTAAACAGAGCAGACAAACGCAGATTGAGGTCTAAATATTTGCTATTGACTGCCTTAATTTCGACACTAATGCCTTTGTCGCCTACCTTGCCAAGGGCTTTGCCGTAGCCGGTCATGGAATAGAGCATGGTGATCATGGTGGAGAATGAAAAGTGAATAATAGGTAATAACTCGTGCCCTAACGCGCTGCAAAGTTAGGGTAATATATTTAGAGTGCCAAAATATCAACCCAAAATGAAAGGTATAAAAAAAACTGCCCTTATTCTGCTTAATTCACTTAGAAAAGTACTAACTTTGTTAGTGTTTTTATCCAAATAATGACCTTTAAAACCTATAAGCACCATGAAACATTTTTTGTTTACCCTTACAGCAGCAACTTGCCTATTGTTAGCTGCCGCACCTCGCGCACACGCGCAATTGTTTGTCGATACGACCTATACCGCCAACCAAATGGTCGGCGACTTTTTTAATCTTATGGGCGACTGCGTAACGACCTCCAATATAACCTATACGGGTAGCCCGTCGAGTTTAGCCTTTTTTGAAGGCTCTGCCAGCAATGTAGGGCTAAATGCGGGCATCATGCTATCGAGCGGCAATACGACCAGCGCAGCCGATACGGCGGGGTCATCGGCGTTTGCTACTAGCTATATGAATACCGGAGGAGATGCAGTATTGGAAGCCATCACCACTATCATGCCCACTTTTGATGCGGCGGTTATTGAGTTCGACCTCGTTTCTACCGACCCCGATTTGAACTTCGTTTATGTATTTGGGTCAGAAGAGTACCCCGAATTTGTGGGTTCGAGTTTCAATGACGTATTTGGCTTTTTTGTGAGCGGTCCGGGCATCAGTGGCACACAAAACATTGCGCTCATACCAGGCTCCGCCACACCCGTAGCTATCAACAACGTCAATAGCAGCACCAACCCCTCGTTTTATATCGACAACGAAGCGACCGCAGTACCCAACGAAATTGCCTACGACGGCTTTACCGTTCCGCTAACGGCAACGGTCAATGTCGTTCCGGGCGAGACCTATCACGTGCGGCTCAGTATTGCCGATGTAGGCGACAGCATCTTCGATTCGGGCGTATTTATCGGTATCGAAAGTTTGTGTGGTGGCGGTATCATACCCCTTGCTCCCGAATTTGAACCCGAAGTGAGCGGTATGTCGGTATCGTTCCAAAACTTTACTAACTACGGCACCTATTGGAATTGGGATTTTGGCGATGGTGCTACCTCTGCCGAACGTCACCCAACACATACCTATGCTGCCAACGGCACTTATACCGTTACGCTTCGCAGCGGCAATTTTAGCGGCGAATTTGTGCATACCGAAGCCGTCACGGTCGGCAGTGTTGCTATCGAAAACGCTATTCCCGCCAAACCCTATACGCTGCAAAACATAGCTGCCAACGGCAATATTAGCCTTACTACCCAAACGCCCGCCCAAGTGCGCTTGGTAGATATTAGTGGCAAGGTATGGTCCAGCCAAACCGCCGATGCTCATCATAGCATTGACCTGCAATGCCCTTTGAAAGGCATGTATTTGCTCCAAATTGTCACTAATGATGGACATGCGTATAGCGAAAAAATTATATTTTAGGCATTATTCGGGCTTTGCTCCTCATTTCCTAGATTCAAGTAGTAAATGCAACCTATAAACAGAAGCCGAAATAAAAAGGAGGATTAGATAGCTTCATAGGAGCAGAATTGTTTCCTATCGTTGTTGCTGAGTAACTATTTAGGCAACTTCGCCAATAGGCTATTCATCAGATTTCCTGCAAAAGTAAGGAATCGAAAATTTAACCTTAGATTTGAGCGTTGCAGAGATTACACCTTAATCACTTCTTAAAATGCCGTAGGCATGTTATATTAGTAGCATATAGCAAGTACGATTCTTAAAATGCCGTAGGTATGGCATCTAATATTATATCTGTGAGGAATAAATGCGACCTACAAACATGAATTAGAATAGAGGGGCGCAATACCTAAATAGTTACGTTGCTGATTGCCTTATTGCGAAGTGAACAAGAATCGCTGCCCTAAAAAGTTCCATAGCTTTGTTCCACAACAAACCTAAAAGATGTCAATGGTAAGACTGTAGTGCAAAAAAGCAAAATTGGCACAAATTAAATTTAATTTCAAATTGTAAGTTATTTATTTACAGTCATTTACATATTTTGAAATTACTAAACACTTTGGTAAAATGACTTTTTGCACCGCAGTCTGGTAATTATTGTTTGTTGAGTAATATATTATTTGTCAAACCTAAATTTGATGGCATCGCATTGCTGCATTGTCGAGCTAAGTGCGAGCCGCATTTCGCGCCCTCGGTCTATGATGCCTATGGCGGCGGTATTGGGCGGAATGCTCCCTAAGTTATGGGCAAACAGAATGAGGTAATTGTCGGCGTTGCGTTGTATATTGACGGTGATGGTTCGTTTGAGCGATAAAAGGGGCTGTCGGTACAAAATCCATTCGCCGTTGAGCAGGAGCGATATAGTATCGCCGTCTTCTTGTTCGTTGTCGCGAACCCAAATTTCGATGCGTTCGCTTTGAATACTCACGTCGTTGCGCTTAAAAACGGGTCGTCCGCCCAATTCGTCGGGTATTTTTCGTTCGGTATAGGTGATGTTTATGTCGCGCAGTTCGGGCGGCAATTTGGGGTCGTTGAGCGGTATGGGGTCTTGGGCGGGTATTAAATCGACGGTTGTCGTAGGTTTGGGGCTGCCATAGGGCGATGGGTGTTTGATGACAGGGATTTCTAAGGGTGGTTCGGGAATATTTGGGATAGGAGGCGGTGCGTTTTTTGGGGGAGCCTCGGTATAGGGGCGGCGGGGCTTGGGTTCGGCATTAGGCGGCAACAGGCTTAGGTTGGGTAGGTCGTCGGGTACGATGTCGCGTTGGGGTGGTTCGTCTTGGGGCAGCACTACGGGCAATATGCGGATACCTTGCGTATTGAAGCGTTCGGTGGAAGTAGCAGCAGTAAATCCCATCCATACTTGTGGGTTGTTGCGAAAAATATGTTTGATTATATCGCCTTTGTACGACAGTCGCCATACGTCATCTACCCTTACACTTAGGCGTTTTTCGTCAGGTCGCCACGATATTTGGACGATATATCGGCGGCAGTCGGGCAGGTCGGCGGCTTTGTCGGGGTTGGCATTAGTGGGTCCGGCGAGGTTGTTTCGTGAGTGGTGGCGGTATCGCCATTTTTCATAATTGCTACGTGGGTATGGGCAGCACCTTCAAAGTCGTCGACATAATTGTCTATTTCTACGGCTATCGAGGGGCTTAGTCCGCCGTACCCCAAGCCATAGCTGCCGCCGCCTATTGCGTCGTCGCCTTCTTGTTGCAATACAAAGGCAAGCCCATCGCTATCGGCATAGCGACAGCCCAAAAACGCCTCGAATTTTAGGTCAAACGGCTCTTTTAGGTCGAGCTTCTTTTTGCGCCAGATAGCGGCTTGGCTGTCGTGCAACTTGCGCGTGAGGCGGTAGCGGTCTTTGTCCAATTTGACCGCGCCACCCAACAGTTCGTATTGGGCATTACAAGGCAATATGGCGGCACACAGCCCTACTCCATATAGAACAAAGTGATAAAAAAAACGCGCTAACATATTGTTTTATCCTCCTGCTTTGGGTATTTGCCGAAAACAGAGATGGGGGTTTTACTTGTGACGAATGGTGTGCGCACTAAGGGCATAGCCCCAAAAGCGATAGGTGTGCGGTGAGTGTGGGCTATGGCAATTGCTCAAAGATACTAAAAATGGTTGTGCCGTAGTTGCGTTTTTGCAAAAATCGCGGGTGCGCATCAAAATTATGGTTGGGATTATGTTCTAATACAAACCACGATTCGGGTTTCAGTAGGTCGTAGCTAAATACTAAATCGGGTAGCGTATGCAAATTGGGCAAAGGGTAGGGCGGACCTGCAAAGATGAGGTCGTATTGTTGCGAACACGAAGCCATAAATTTAAATACGTCGGCTTTGACGGCAGCAATGGGCAGTTGTAGGCGATTGATGGTTTGCTCAATAAAAAATAGGCTGCGTTTGTCCAACTCTACAAGGGTAATGTCGGGGCAGCCTCGCGAGGGCAAATTCGTAGCTTATGCTACCTGTTCCGCCAAATAGGTCTAATACCGATAGCTCGCTGAAATCGAAAGTGTTATATAAAATATTGAACAAACCTTCTTTGGCAATGTCGGTAGTTGGGCGTGCAGGTATGTTTTTGGGCGGTTCAAATCTGTAACCGCTGTGTTTGCCGCCTATGATGCGCATGATAGTATAGAAGATGTGAAACGGAAAGTTGGGCAAAGATAAGGCGCGAAAATCTAAGTCTTGGTCTGATTTTTTTAGTTTTGAGTGGTTAATTCTTGGGCTGTTTATTCATTTTGTAACTATTTAGCCTTGTAGGGGGAACTAATCGAATATACAGCGATGTCAGGCATTATTAGATAAGTATTGCTCATTACCTCATACCCAAAACCCTATACCCTAAATAGTTACTTCATTTTCGAGGTTTCGGTTTGGGCAAATAGGAATTGCTTCGCGGAATAGCAGACTTTATGAATAGGAACTGTTCTTGAAAAGAACAGCATTGAAAATCAATGAGTTAGAATCACCAAAATCCTTGTGTTTGTAATGTATAGTGATTGGGGCGGGGCTTCTACCTAAGCGCGGGTATTGCTAACCTGCCTGCATTTTGTCGGTATAGGTTAAAATCGTCGGTTGATATATTGCCGTCTAAGTTCAGGTCGGCGGGGTGGTAGCTGTTTATGCCGCCTATTGCCTGCCTATAAGCATTATAATCGGCAAACGTGATTGTACCTTTTAGGGCAGCATCGCCTGCGGGCATAGCATATAGGTTGGGACTTAGCAATACGGCTGTGTTGCTCCGCCTTCGATATTTGCTACTGCCGAAAAATCGAAGGGTATGGCATTAGGTAAGGCTATTGGATTGTTTGATAGCAAGGGCAGATGATTGCGGTGCTTTATGCTGATATAGTAGCTACCTGTTGTTAGGTTGGGCATACGCACCGATGTATTGCCCCATTCGTCCATAATGGTGCCGTCGGCGCGTACAAGAGCGGCGCGGCGCGATACCACAGCAGTATCCGAAGTACTGCGGGCTTCGAGCAATACCCAGTCGATGGTATTGGGTGGTAGATTGCGCACTGCGGGAATGTTTTCGGTGCCGTTATAGTTGAATGGTGCAGCGGTATAGGGTTGGTTTTTGGGCAACAAATTATTGTTAAATAGCGTAGGGCGCATATAGCTGTCCGTATTATAAGCCCCTTCTAAGTATATTTTTCCTTTGAATATTGCGCCTGCTGTGGGTACACAATCAGGAGCAGCGGGGTTGTTGCAGCGCACCCAAACCGAATAACTGCGCGGCGGCAGTTCGATATACATTTGGTTGCTGCCATTGACAACGGCATACGGAAAATTGGAGCGTCCTAATACATCAACCAGCGTGTCGCCCGTGCCCAAGCCGCCCGTACCTGTATTGACTACATGGTCTAAACGTAGTGCAGTGCCCGCAAAATTGATAGCTACTACTACGTCGTTGCCCGTAGGTGTATTATAAATTTGATACAACAGCGTTGTATTGGGCTGCCCTTCTATATAATTGCTGCCGTAGGGTGTGCTAAAACGGCTTAGGTAATCGATACTCGTTGCGCCTTCTATAAAATTGCGGTGTGCATTGAGCAAGGCATCTATTTGGGGCTTGAGGGCGGCATTGGGCATATAACTTATTGTATTGCCATAATAATCGGGATAATAGACCGATGGCAAGCCGATTTGGTTGTTAGTGAGTGTATAGGCATAGCCCAGAATAGGGTCGTTTTGCACGGCTTCGCCCGAAGTGCGGTAGTCGTGGTTATTGACAAACGTGACAACGTTGAACGGGCTGCCGCCTGCTTCGGCAACGATACCGCTATTGAATACCTGCCGCGCATCGTAGCCAAAGGCATCGCAAGCATTTTTGAGTGCCCAGCGCAGCGGAAAATCGAAGGCATTCACCTTGACTACTGCCGATGTTGCGGCATTCATATTGGCATATACGTCATTTATCCAAGTATTGATACTGTTTGCGTCGTTGATGTTTTCGCCTACCACCAGACCCGTGTTAATGCCGTTGGCGTGTAGGTAGTTGAACAAATAGCCCATAAACGACGGTTCGAAATGCTTGACGGCATCGATGCGCATGCCTTTGATGCCTACTTGTTGGTATGCCCAGCGCGTCCAAGCCGCAAGGGTGTCGCGGGTGGCGGGCACGCTGTGGTCGTAGTCGTAGAAAAATAGCGGAAAATCGCGGTCGCCGCAGAGGTTAGTGGGGTTGCCATTGGGTTTAAAGCAAGTATAGTTCATCGCGCCTCGCCCCGATGCTACGTGCGAAAAATCGGTATAAGTTTGGTATTTCAATTGCGCTACGACATCGGTAGCGGCGGCGGCGTTCCATATACCATAGATGCGGTGGTCGGAATAATCGCCGTTTTGGTTGCTTAGATATATCCAGAGGGTATCGCCCGCGCTAAAAAAATCGTTAGCAGCGAGGCTTATTTTAAACTCGTCGGTGAGGCAGCCGTCGCTGTCTAAGGTAGCACTTAGGTCGGTATTGAGGGGTAGCGTGTTGGGTTGTTCGGCGCAGTTGCAGTCGCAGCCGTCGTTGGGTTCTGTTTCGGAGCTACTTCCTTGATAGGCATTATTTCGGTTAGTAGTCACATACATTTTGTAGGGTTTGCCATAAAAACCCGCTGCACCGGTTTGAGAACTTATTTTGAGGTAATAATCGCCCGCGCCGTTGCCCGATGCGCCACCCAAGGGCAGGTAGCACCTAAATCGGTCGGACGGATATACGCAGTTCGATACGTTGAAATTTTCTACCCAACCTTCGACTGCTGCATTATCTTCGGCAAAACCTCCGTCTCGATGGTTATAAATCATGTCGGCAACGGTATTGATGCGCCAATTATTAAAAGTATTAATGGTGCTATTGAGTTCGGCACGAGTGCCAAATCCCGTAGGTCCCAAGCCATATTCGCCCATGTCGAATAGGTCTTTGATATTATAGCCGTTGCTGCTGTTGTTGGGTATAGAACTGCTGCGCGACAAGGGCGGCAGCCATACATGTGCAAATCCGTTGTTGCTTAAATCAGGTGCCCGTAGCTGCATTGTATCAGCCCAATGCGCCCCGATATCGGTTTTGGGGTATTCCCAATACCAGCCTTGCAAAAGTGCGTTTTGTGCTATGGCGGGTTGGCAGAGAAAAAATAGTATGGATAGAAATAATAATTTGCGTTGCATGGCAGATAATTAGCGGTATTTTTAGGTAAGGTGACAAAGATACGCATTTTGTCCCATACCAGAAATGCGAGCAAGTAATTATTTTCTGGGGCTGCAAGGCATTATTTCCATCTTTCGCTTCTTCTGGCTGCTGTTTCGCTTGGCAAGGAACAGGCAAAATAACGCGGAGGGTGTTGTCGGATGGCGGTGGATATAGCCAAACTTATTGAGGTACAAAATAAACGTTGTGCAGTAGGCGATATTCCATAGGGTTTTGGGGCATATTGCGCACGTGTTTTTGTAGCAGGCGTTTGTCTTTGTCGTAATATAAGACCATAAAGGGCGCGTCAGCCACTGCAATTTGGTCGGCTTTGGCATAGAGTAGGTTGCGCTGTGTTTCGTCAGCGGTTTGGAGTGCCTCTACAAAAATTTTGTCGTATTCGGCATTGCGATAGCGGAACGTATTTTGGTAGGTTCGTTCGTTAGGGTCTTTGGGCAGGTGTTTGCCCCACAAAAAGGTCAAAAAGTTTTCGGGGTCGGGATAGTCAGCTATCCAGCCTGCTCGCCAAAAATCTACTTTTCGGGTTTCTTGCATTTCTAAATGCTGCGAAAAGGGCACTTTTGTAATTTTTACCCGCACATTTAACACGTCTTGCAACATTTTTTGTACTGCTTCGGCTACTTGTTCGTTGCGCTTGCCACCGCTATTGATTTGTAGCGTTACATCGGGAAAACCCTTGCCGTTGGGGTAGCCTGCTGCTGCCATCAATTCTTTGGCTTTTGCGGGTGAATAAATATATCCTTTCACCGATTCGTGGGGATATTGCGCAAATGCGGGCGGTACAAAACCATAAATGCCGGGCACGGCACCGCCTTTGAGCGTGAAATTGGCTATTTTCTGCCTATCCACTGCATAGGCAAAGGCTTGGCGTATGCGTGGGTCGGAGAATTGTTTGCCATCGGTCAAAAATCCGTAGTATTGCGTACTCATCGACACCAAATCTTGGTGTACGAACTGTTGGTATTCGCCTTGCAAATTGCCTTGTCTATCGACTATTTGGTCTAAAATTTCGTATGGCAACTTAAAAACCATATCCAATTTACCTTGTTTGAAGCGCAGGAGTTCTGCCATTTTGTCGTTGATGAACGAAAAACGAGCCCCATCTAAGTAGGGTAGGGGGTTTCCGTTTTCGTCTTTATCCCAATAATGTTCGTTGCGGCGCAATATGACGGTTTCGTTTTCGCGCAGGGCTTTTAGCGTAAAAGGTCCCGTGCCGACGGTTTTTATGCGCATATCAATGCCATACTTTTCATAAGCTTCGCGCGGGAAAATATAGCCGATTGGCATCGCCAATACATACAAAAAGCTACTGAATGGCTGTTCGAGGTCTATTTGTAGCGTGTAGTCGTCCAATACCTTGATACCGCTTACGCCGCCTTCGGGTCGGGTGCCTTTTTGGGTAGCGGCATAATGGGCTTCGCTTCCTTGTATACGCCCGCCTACATAACCCCAACCAATATTAGTACTCGATGCCGAACATAGCAAGTCAAAGCAATATTTAACATCGTGGGCGGTCACTTCGCGCCCTTTGCCTTGCTCAAAGCAGGGGTCGTCGTGAAACAATACGCCTTTGCGCAAGTAAAACGTGTATTGAGTGGCATTGTCATTGACCTCCCACCGCTCGGCGACGCAGGGCTGCAGCGATAAATCGGCTTGGTCTAATCGCACCAAACCTTCGTATATGAGATTGGCGATGCGGTGCCCGCCCACTTCGCCGATATTATGCGGAAATAAGGAACGAAAATATTCTTCTTCATTGAAATTGAATACACCACCATAGTAGGCATCGCCCTTGGGGGCTTTGCGCAACTCGGTCTTGTTCGATTCGCCCCCGCTGCCGCAAGCCGCTGTAAGGAGCAAACAATAAGCTATCAATAACAAACGATTCATCGATAGATGTAGTTTTTAGTTTTTGGTTTTTAGTTTTTGGTGCTTAGTTTTTGCTTAGAGGTCTAATAGACTTCTTGCAAAAGTAAAAAATCGGAATTTAACCTTAATCGTGACTATTTAGGGTATAGGGTTTTGGGTATGGGGTAATGAGCTAATAGTGCCTGACATCGCTGCATATTCGATTAGTTCCCCCTACAAGGCTAAATAGTTACCCTTAATCTGGGAAATGCAGAAATTACGCCTTATTCAAAAACAACTTATTTTTCTGTTGCCTTTCCTTTGGCTGTCCAGTCGTCATAGCCTTGGGTTAAATTTTGTATTTTGCCGAAACCTGCTTTTTGGAGGCGTTCAACGGCATCAGAACTTCTCCCACCAGTAGCGCAATAGACCATAATGGTTTTGCTGCGGTCTAAGGTAGCTATTTTTTGGTCAAAATCTGTGGCTTCTATATCTACGAGTGTAGCACCGCGCAGGTGTCCTTGCGCATATTCGTCGGGTGTGCGCACATCAAGTAGTAAAGCATTAGGTTGTTGTAATTGTTGCTCGAATTGGTCTGCTGTCAGGTTCTCGGTGCGAGGGGCTAATGTGGATTTGTCGGAACTATCAGCAGACGACGAATTTGCCGACCGACAAGCGACTGCAACACCCAAGCAAAGCACGATGAGCGCGAAAGCAATAGAACGGAGATTTGGCATAAGAAAAACTTTCAAGGTGTTTAGAAATAATAGTAATGACCCTACAAAAGTACGATATATCTATCAATACTGCGATATGGAAAGGCGTTTTTTATTTACAAGCAACAGACATGGGCAAATGAAGTTTCGCTTCTCCTAAATTAGGCGGGCAAAGGTGCTTTTGCTAACTCGAACGGGTGCTTTGCGTTTAGCGATATCTCCCAATCAAACGTTCAGTTTTTAACTCAATTTCTACAAAAAACTAATTGCATGGCATAATTTGAATGTCGTTAAAAGTGCTTACCTTTGCAAAAAAATGACCCGCCTAAGCCGTACAACTATTTACGAATTTCTCCTCCTTTTTGTTGTCAAATATACGGGCATTTAATCAATCCAAAATCATTTATCCCTCTTTTTTATGTCCCATTTAACATTAGATACCCCGCAATCCAGTATCGGCGATACATCTCCGATGGAATTGCATCAATGGGTAGAAAGCCTTGCTGCCTATTTTGAACCCGAAAACGTACATTGGTGTACGGGGTCAGAAGAAGAATATCAAGCTATGTGCGAGCAATTGGTCAAAAAAGGTACGTTTATCCGCCTCAATCCCGAAAAACGCCCCAATAGCTTTGCTTGTTTTTCAGACCCCAGCGATGTTGCTCGTGTAGAAGACCGTACCTATATTTGCAGCCGTCGCCGCGAAGATGCGGGACCAACCAACAATTGGATGGACCCGCGCGAAATGAAAAATATACTCAACGAACTACTCAAAGGCTGTATGCGCGGACGCACGATGTACGTCATTCCGTTTTGTATGGGTCCTATCAACTCACCGCTGTCGCGCTATGGCGTACAAATTACCGATTCGGAATATGTCGTCGTCAATATGAAAATAATGACGCGCATGGGCAACCAAGCCTTAGAAAATATCACCAACGATAATTATGTCAAATGCGTACATACGGTAGGCGCACCCTTAGAAGAGGGCATGCAAGATAGCACTTGGCCTTGCAACCCCACAGTCAAATATATTACCCATTTTCCGTCCGACCGCCTCATTATTTCTTATGGTAGCGGCTATGGCGGCAACGCCTTATTAGGCAAAAAATGCTTTGCCTTGCGCATTGCCTCGTCCATTGCCCGCGAAGAGGGTTGGCTTGCCGAACACATGCTTATCTTAGGCGCAGAATCGCCCCAAGGCGAAAAAACATATATCGCCGCTGCTTTTCCGAGTGCTTGCGGCAAAACCAATTTTGCCATGCTCATTCCGCCCGCCAAAATGTCGGGATGGAAAATAACCACCGTAGGCGACGATATTGCTTGGATACACCCCGGCAAAGACGGACGATTACACGCCATTAACCCCGAAGCAGGCTATTTTGGCGTAGCCCCAGGCACCAACCAAAAAACCAACCCCAACGCGATGGCAACTATATCGCGCAATACCATATTTACGAACGTAGCCATTACGCCCGACGGCGATGTATGGTGGGAAGGCATGACCAAAGAAATACCCGAAGGGCTGACAGATTGGCAACGCAAACCCTACGACCCCAAAAGCGGCAAACCCGCTGCCCACGCCAACGCCCGATTTACGGCTCCTGCCCACCAATGCCCCTCGATAGACCCCGAATGGGAAAACAAAGATGGCGTGCCAATAGCTGCTTTCATCTTCGGAGGCAGACGCTCCACATCAATACCACTCGTATACCAGTCGTTTAATTGGAACTTTGGGGTATACCTCGCCGCTACTATGGGGTCTGAAATGACCGCCGCTGCCTTTGGAAATATAGGGCAAGTGCGCCGAGACCCCTTTGCTATGTTGCCTTTTATGGGCTACCACATGGGCGATTATTTTAACCACTGGCTCCAATTTGGACGCACATTGCCCAATCCTCCGCGTATATTTGCCGTCAATTGGTTCAGAAAAGACGAAAACGGCAATTTCGTATGGCCCGGCTTCGGCGAAAATATGCGCGTCTTGCAATGGATTATCAAACGCGCACTCGGACGCGCCGCCGCGGTCGAAAGCCCTATCGGCTGGATGCCGAGATACAGCGATTTGGAATGGACAGGCTTAGAAGAATTTACCAAAGAAGATTTCAAAAATGTCATGTCTGTCGATGGAGATGCATGGAAAAACGAACTCCTCGCACACGAAGAATTGTTTGAAAAAGGCTACGACCGCCTACCCAAAGAATTTTTGTTTATGCGCGAACTGCTCTTGTCTGCCCTATGGCGCTCGCCTAAAACTTGGGGACTCGAACCCGAACGACACTAATCAACAGCCTTGCTTATTTCGTTCAAAGTAGGCGGAATGAATGAGTTAAAAATTTGAGCATTTTCTGCTTCATAGCAGCAAACAACCCCACAACAACGCATAACCAACCATCGAACTTCATAGGCTATGGGGTAGGTTATGCGTATGGGGTTGTTTTTCGTAGTACTGAATGGAGTAGGCAAAAGACACGGAGTTTGAAGATATAGACATAGCCAAACGCCCTAAAACTTATTTCCCACACAGGACAAAAACTTCATTTGAGTATAATATTGGTCAAGATATTATGCTTAAAATGAAAAATATTCAAATTGAAGTTGATTTGACTATTGAATTTCAAGGAACAATAGGCGTTTTTGAAGGAAAGAATGGCAAGCCTGATAGTTTTAGCATTTATCAGATTTACCATCCATTTTTATACTACTACAATGCCAACAAAGATACAGATATCAAGGGCAAAATAAAAGATATTTTTTGTGTTTATGTAACTATTTAGCCTTGTAGGGGCAGCCCCAAGAATAGCTATTTCTAATCGAATATGCTATGATTTCGGGCATTATTAGATGGGTATTGCCCATTATCCCATACCCAAAACCCCATACCCTAAATAGTTACCTAAAAACAAACGAAAAGCAGGCGAAAAAGCACCATTTTACGCCCAAGTAAGTGCCGCTGTCACAAGTCTATTAGTGCTTCAAATGCCCCTCACCTCGCAAAGCCCTAAACCGTTACCCCAAAAAATACGGCAATAAGTAAGTACTAAACTTGGCTTATTGCCGTATTGTTATTATCTTTGTAACGTACAATACCTTATTCCCGATGAAAATATTTTGTATCGGACGAAATTATGCCGAACACGCCCGCGAACTGGGCAACGAGCTGCCTACTGAACCTCTCGTGTTCATGAAACCAACAACGGCATTGCTCCAATCGCCCTGCGATTTTTATATACCCGATTTTTCAGACAACGTACAACACGAAGTCGAATTGGTATTGCGTATTAGCAAAAATGGCAAGCATATTGCCGAAAAATTTGCCCACAAATATTACGACCATATCGGCATAGGCATCGATTTTACAGCACGCGACCTCCAAAATCGGCTCAAAGCCAAGGGCAGCCCTTGGGAAATAGCCAAAGCCTTTGACGGCTCTGCGCCCATAGGCGAGTTCATACCTATAGCCAAACTGCCCGACCCCAAAAATATCGACTTTGCCCTGACGCGCAATGGCACCACCGTACAAAGCGGACATACCAGCCAACTCATTTTTTCTTTTGACGTATTGGTCAGTTATATATCGCGCTTCTTTACCCTACAACAAGGCGACCTCATCTATACAGGCACGCCCGAAGGTGTAGGCAAAGTAGCCATAGGCGACGACCTGCGCGGCAGCATCAACGGACGCGAAATGTTAGTCTGTAAAGTGCGATAGCCCGATACAAATGAAACCGCAAATAACGCTAAAATGATAGAAAATAAAGGCGGCACCCCGTATGGGCACTATCCTAATAGCGACATAGCCACAAAAGCCCCGTATGGGCGATATGCTAATAGGCGGCATATCCTAATAGCGACATAGCCACAAAAGCCCCGTAGGGGCGATATCCTAATAGCTCATGACCCCATACCCAAAACCCTATACCCTAAATAGTTACGAATTATCAACCCCTTTGCACCTAATTTTATATGAATAATGCTCTTTCTTACTGCCTATACACCTATCTATTCAGTTTATGCTTGGGTATGAGCGTAGCCGCACAACAAACCTACGCACCTCGTACTGCTGCTAATCTGCAAGCTACCACACGATATTTGACCCAACGCAAAGCCACTTTACACCACCTACCGAACTTATTGCCCGGTGGCTCGGCATCTGCCGAAACAATAGCGCAGGCTATACGCGCCCATCTGCCCAATCTGAACAGCGACCCGCGCATAGACCTGCAATTAGTGCAACAAATAGAAAGTCCAATGGGTAGCCATTACAGTTTTGTGCAAACATATAGCGGTATCGCCATTTACCAAGCTACCATTAGGGCGAGTATCAACCGAAAAGGGCAGATTTCCCTGCTCTCCGACCGCACTTTTAATACAACGCTTGCCGATATACGCCCCTTGTCTGCTCAATTCAGAGAAGAGGCAGCTACTGCCATAGCACAATTTTTGACCCAACATCAATTAATTATCCAACAAAGCCCCGCCGCCCGCCGCTCGCCCGCCGATGCTATTAGGCTGTTATTTACCAATGACCAACAAGCAAAATGGGTATATCGCGTAGCCGCCGAAAGCCCCGACCACAAAACATATACCGAATATTTGATAGACGAGCAGGGCAATCAAGTATTCCAACGCGATTTGACCAACGACGCTAAGGCAGTAGGAAGCCCTCAAAAAACGCCTCACAATGCAAAGGAAGCAAACGCGCCTTGTTATGAAGCAGCCGAACCCCAAAATTATTCAACCTTTGCCAGAGAAGGAAGCGAAATTTCTGCCTATATCTTTAATCCCGACCCCCTAACTACTGCCCAAAAACAATACGGCGCAACGGGCATGATAGACAATAACGACACAGATACCCCCCAACTGACCGCACAAAGACAGCAAGTAACAATAACCGCTACCCAAGACGAGGCGAACGGCATTTGGCACTTAGAAAACGAGCAAGTCAAAATTGTAGAGTACGAAAGCCCCGCCGCAGCACCCGCTACCAGCAATAGCCCCAGTTTCGACTTTACGCGCTCGCAATCGGGTTTTGAAGATGTCAATGCCTTTTATCATGCTACTACACAGATGAATTATGTAGCCTCTTTGGGTTTTGATATGATGAACGGCAAACAAGTATGGATAGATACCCATGCCGAACAAGGAGACGACCAATCGCGTCACCGATACGACTTTAATTTTGATAAACACATCATCACACACGGCGAAGGCGGCATAGACGATGCCGAAGATGCAGACGTAATCATACACGAATTGGGGCATGCCCTATCCTATGCCGCTTGCCCTGACTGCAACGACGGCGACGAGCGTAGTGCCTTAGACGAAGCCCTATGCGACTATTTTGCCGCCGCTTACTCCAAAGGATTATCTAATTTTAAATGGAAAAAAGTCTTTTCGTGGGACGGTCATAACCCTTTCTTTGAAGGACGCAATACCGACAATAATGCCCATTATCCCGAAGACGTATCAGATGAAAGCATTTATGCTACTTCACTCATTTTTCGGGAGCTTTGTCCGACATATTAGACGAAATAGGCAGACCTGCTACCGACTCGCTGGTGCTGGCTTGCCTCTATAAATGGTCGGCGGGTATTGGATTAGACGATGCTGCCTACATTGCCATACTGACAGACGAAGAACTAACAGGCGGCAAATATTATGACAAACTTTGCTATGTCTTTAACCAACGCGGGCTATTCGAAGGTGCTTGCGCCATAACCGCAGATGCAGGACCCGACCGCGAAATATGCCTTGGCGATACAACCACCTTGGGCGCGAGCGTACTGCCCCCCATAGGCGGAAAAATCGTTTGGACACCCAACGAAGGACTCAGCAGCGATACCGTAGCCTACCCAATTTGTAGCCCTAACAGAACGACAACCTATCTGCTGACGCTCAAAAATGACAATATCACCCTGACCGATTCGGTGACGGTGACACTAAAATATTGCTTCGATAACCCAATAGGCGACGAAATTAAAGTGTATAACACCAACCGATTTGCTACGGGCGGCGATATTATCGTAGAAGTACCCACCCAAACACAACAAACCACCGTGCAATTATTCGATATGAACGGCAGACAATTGCGGCGCATCGAGCATAGCGGCGAAGAACGATTGCTAATCGACGGAGCTAATTTGGCAAAGGGAGCTTACGTGTTGCAGATAGAAGCCGATGGCAAAAAAGCACGGTTTAAATTGGTCAAAACGCAATAATGAGAGGGATAGTCTGACATTTAAACAAAAAATGCTACCTTTGTTGCGTCAAAATGTCACCTCTGTCTTATCAATAAACCATGGCACAACTCCTACAAGCTATTGACGAAGCGGTTGCCTATATCCGCACCCGCACCGATTTAGTACCACAATACGGCATTATACTTGGAACAGGCTTGGGCAATTTAGCCAAAGAACTCGATATTGTTGCCCAATTTTCTTATCGCGCCTTGCCACATTTCCCCATTTCGACGGTCGAGAGCCATAGTGGTCGTTTACTATTGGGCTATTTGGGTGGCAAACCCGTAATGGTCATGCAAGGGAGGTTTCACTACTACGAGGGATATACGCTACAAGAAGTAACCTTTCCCGTGCGCGTCATGCGTAGCTTGGGTGTAGAGCGGCTCATCGTATCTAATGCGGCGGGTAGTGTAAGCCCCCACATCAGAACAGGCTCGCTTATGATTATAGAAGACCATATCAACCTATTAGGAAAAAGCCCACTAATGGGCAAAAATTACGACGAGTTAGGTCCCCGTTTTCCCGATATGAGCCAACCTTATGACTCCATCATGATAGCCATCGCCGAACGCATTGCCCAAGAGCGAGGCTACTTCGTTCATAAGGGCGTATATGCCGCCGTACCCGGTCCCAACCTCGAAACAAAAGCCGAATATACTTACCTACATCGCATCGGTGCTGATGCGGTGGGCATGTCTACCGTACCCGAAATAATAGTCGGTGTGCATAGCGGTATGCGTACATTTGCGCTGTCGGCTATTACTGACGACGGCTACCCGCCACAGCGCGTCAAGCCCGTTAGTCTCGAAGATGTAGTGCGTGTAGCTAATTATTTAGAACCACAGATGACCGATATCATCAAAGGCATTATCGAACAATTAGACTAAACCCCAATTTAGCCACCTCCAACCCCTATTGCCCGCACCCGATGCAATCACCTAACCCAAGGCGTTTCGCCTTGTCAGACATACACGGCTGCCGCCGAACCTTTGCCTATATGGTCGAAGAAGTATTGAAACTAAATACTACGGATACACTCTATTTGTTGGGCGATTATATAGACCGAGGACCCGATAGCAAAGGCGTAATAGATTATATTTGGCAATTGCAAGCGACGGGACATAATGTCGTATGTTTGGCGGGCAACCACGAAACAATGTTGCTCGCAGCCCGAATAGACCCATATAGCAGCGACAATAGGCTATGGGAAAATAATGGCGGGCGCGAAACACTTCTGAGTTTCGGCGTAGAGCGAGCCGACGAAATAGACCACCGATATACCGACTTCTTTTACCAACTATCCCTATACGTAGAACTCGACGATTATGTATTGGTGCATGCAGGATTTGACCTAAGCAAACCCGAAGCGTCGCCCTTTGACAACCGCCATGCTATGTTATGGATGCGCCCTAAGAACTGGTATGAATATTTAGCCCAACAGCGACCTTTTGGCGATAAAATAGTCATACACGGACATACACCCCAAGAACATACCGACATCTTAGACAGCATTGACTGCCGTCGATTTCCTGCCATCAACATCGACGCGGCTTGTGCCTACCAAGGTAAATTGTGCGCCTTTGACCTCGACCGCCGAGAAGTGCGATTTCATGACAATATAGACATACTTTGATGCCGCCTACATAGTACGACATGCAGTACTTCTACTTTTAACCGCCCTTATTGGCAAGATATGGATATTCAATCATTAAAACAGCGATTTGGCATTATTGGCACCTCGGCGGCACTCGAAAATGCACTGAGTGTTGCTGTGCGGGTAGCACCTACCGACCTATCGGTATTGATTATGGGCGAAAGCGGCGTTGGGAAAGAAGTGTTTTCACAAATCATACACGCCCTAAGCGCACGCAAACATAACCCCTTTATTGCTGTCAATTGTGGAGCTATCCCCGAAGGTACGATAGATTCGGAATTGTTTGGGCACGAAAAAGGCGCGTTTACGGGGGCTTCTGATGCGCGGAAAGGTTATTTTGAAGTGGTAGATGGCGGTACTATTTTTTTAGATGAAATAGGCGAAATGCCTTTGGGCACGCAATCGCGTTTGTTGCGCGTATTAGAATCGGGCGAGTTTATCCGTGTCGGGTCGTCCAAAACCCTCAAAACGAATGTGCGCGTCATTGCGGCTACCAACGTCCAACTTGCCGAAGCTGTGCGGAAGGGCAAGTTTCGCGAAGACCTATACTATCGCCTCAATACCGTGCCGATAGCTATACCGCCCCTGCGCGAGCGAAAAGACGATATTCATTTGTTGTTCAGAAAATTTAGTGCCGATTTCTGCGAAAAAAACCGCATCGCGCCTATATCGCTGCTGCCCGATGCCCGCGAGATATTGCTCAATTATCATTACCCCGGCAATATCCGCGAACTCAAAAATATTGCCGAACAAGTGTCTATCCTCTCTACGGACCGACAAATATCGGGCTACGATTTGTTGCGTTTTTTGCCACAAGCCGCTCAAAACCAACAATTGCCCGTCATATGGCGGTGGGGCAGATAATAATAGAAGTGAATTTGGCAATTACAGCGAGCGCGATTTGCTATACCGATTTTTGCTCGAAATGAGACAAGACATTGCCGAACTAAAACAAATGATGTTGCAAGTAATGGGTTTGAATATGGGCGGAGCTTTTGGCAAAACAGGAAGTTATGGCAATAATACTGCTGCACCCGAAGCGAAACATAATACCGCACTTGCGCCATACGACGACCGCGCCGCGCTCATATTTCCTACCCGCGAGCAAGCCCTGAAACCCAACCTGCACCGCCCCAACGAACATCACCAAGATTATACCGCCGAAATAGTAGCCGATTCGCTATCTATCGAAGACAACGAAAAGGAACTGATTACCCGCGCCCTGAGCAAACACAAAAATAGACGCAAAGATGCCGCCGCCGACTTAGGCATATCGGAGCGCACCCTCTACCGAAAGATTCGGGAGTATAACATCAAAGAATAGTTGTCGTGCCGAGGAGCGTTGCAAGGCAAATGCAGTTGGCAATCATTTTGCCGCGATAGTATCAGCTGCCCGCAGGTAATATGTTTGCCCGTAACTATTTAGGGTATGGGGTTTTGGGTATGGGGTAATGGGCAATACCCATCTAATAATGCCCGAAATCATTGCATATTCGATTAGAAATAGCTATTCTTGGGGGGCTGCCCCTATAAGGATGTTTGCCCTTTGTAAAAACGGGCGAGATAGTTATGGTATCCAAACGCTAAAATAGTGCGCACATACAACCCGAAAAACGGAAAATAGACCTGTATATTTGGCGAAAAAATCAAAAAAACCTACCTTTACCGTCCCTTGCACAGCAAAACGGAAAAGGTAGGGCTTTGTCATGACCACACACACACCTCAATCCTCGTCGCGCGTTCTTCATGCGGCGGTCATTGTAGCCGCCTTGGGCTATTTTGTCGATATTTATGACCTCGTGCTGTTTAGCGTTACGCGCGTACAGAGCCTCACTGATATAGGTGTGCCGCCCGAACAAATAGCCGATATAGGCTCCGAGCTATTGGGATATTGGCAAATGTTGGGTATGCTTGTTGGCGGCATCTTGTGGGGGGTATGGGGCGATAAAAAGGGGAGGTTGTCGGTTTTGTTCGGCTCTATCTTGATGTATTCGGTAGCCAATATTGCCAATGCCTTTGTGAGCAGCGTGGAGCAATACAAAATATTGCGCCTTATTGCGGGCATCGGTCTGGCGGGCGAGCTGGGCGCGGGTGTCACGCTCGTCAGCGAGGTATTAGACCGCCATAACAGAGGATACGGCACAACTATCATTGCCACTATTGGCGTATTGGGTGCGGTAGCAGCATTTGGCATTACTGCTTTGTTTGACCACGTCGCTGCTATCGGACAACACACTTATTTTACAGGTTGGCGCATGGCGTATTTAGTAGGCGGGCTGATGGGCTTTGCGCTACTCATATTGCGCATCTCTGTACACGAGTCGGGTATGTTTAAACAAACTGCTGAACAAACAAAGGTCGAGCGAGGCAATTTTATAGCACTCGTCAGCCGACGACGCTGGCTATACAAATATATCCTCTGTATATTGATAGGATTACCAACTTGGTATGTGGTAGGTATCTTAGTTACATTGACACCCGAATTTGCGAAAAATGCTTTTATGATGACCGAAGCCCCTAAAACAGCAGGTATGGCGGTAATGTGGTGTTATCTCGGATTGGCTTTGGGCGACTTACTAAGTGGTTTGTTGAGTCAATGGTGGCGCAGCCGCAAAAAAGTAATGTGGTTGTTCCATTTGTTATCGCTTGGTACAGTGATATTTTATCTCACATCGGGCAATATAAGCCCCGCAATGCTATATACAAAATCTTTTCTGCTCGGTATAGGCGTAGGATATTGGGCGGTATTTGTCACTATTGCATCTGAACAATTTGGAACTAACATACGGGCTACGGTGGCTACTACTGTGCCCAATTTTGCACGCGGTTCATTAGCACCTATTACCTTTATATTCGCATCGCTCAAAACATCTTTGGGATTGATGCAAGCCGCGCTAATTCTGGGAGCAATATGTATTGGTATAGCCTTATTTGCGCTCATGTTGATACCCGAAACCTTTGGGAAAGAATTGGACTATATAGAAGAATAGGACAAAGGCGGTATTCTCTTGTATAATGCTAACTCCACGGTGGCACATTGCCCTAAAAATGTTATTAGACTTGCGGCAGCGGCATTTACTTGGGCATAAAAGGTGTTTTTTCGCCTGCTTTTCGCTATTAAAGTACTGAGCAACATAAATAAGCAACTATTTTGAGGGTATATGTAGTGGTTTGATTTTCAAGTTTTATACACTTACCTTACATGAGTTCCATGCCTACGGTATTCTCTGGCTTATGTCTATTAGATGTTACCGATGTAATATGTTTACGTCACTTTAAAAACAAAATACATTAAGTGTTTTTTTGTAATTTATCGTAAATTATTGATAGTCAGTAAATTATATCTTGTGTAAATTTTTCCTATTTGAGGGGTTAGGGGAGTTCTTGAACTAATATCTCAATTATCTAAGGCTATTTCCTAAGTCCTAATGCTTGGAAATGGATACATGATAGGCAAAATCAATACTCAAAATTAAAAAACCAAGCCACTGAATAGTTGCGAATAATCAATCTGTCACACAAAAAAACAGGAAAACCTAGATTCAAGTAGTAAATGCGACATTGTTTAGTTGGCTTTGGTGCAAGTTAATCGCTTCGATAGGCGATAAGAATCCGAGTCTTTTTCTTGGTCTGTTGTTTATTTTTTGTTGTGCTTCACTAATTTGTTCCTCTGAAATAGTATCAAAATCTGTTCCCTTTGGGAAAAAACCTCCTGACTAATCCATTCGTGTTTTCATTAGTACCTCTTTCCATGAGTGATAAGGGTTGGCAAAATAAATAGCAGCATTTAGGTCTTCGCTCATCTGTTTATGTTGGGCAAATTCAGTACCATTGTCAAAGGTAATGGTTAAAATGGGCATATTGATAGTGTTATTCTTTATTAGGTCGACAATCGCATTTCTGACGATTTCTGCTTTTTTAGTTTCTACTTTCTTCATTAACAGGAAGCCTGTTTTTCTTTCTACTAAGGTGACAATAGCTTGTTTGTGTTGTTTGCCGATAATAGTATCGCCCTCCACATCTCCTATTCTGCTTCGTTGTGCTACAATTTCAGGGCGTTGGCTAATATTTATTTTATCTGTAATTGCCTCATTATCAGTATTTTGTTTTACTCTTTTGCGTTGTTTAGGATGTTGTCGGGGCAAGTATTTGCATAGCTCCCTCCTTTTTTCTATCATCATAAATATATTTATAAATAGATGTTGCGCTAATCATATCTATGCCCTCTAAGCGACACCGACCCGCTATCTGCTCAGGGCTAAGACCATCACGAAGATACCGCACAATCTGTTGCTCCATCGCCGCACTGCGCTTGCGAGGGCGACTACGCCAGCGGCAACGAGTTGCAGCGCGACGGTCTGCCTCGGCTGCCTCGTATCGCTTGCCTGCACTATTACGCTCCAATTCACGATAAACCGTGCTACGATGTATATTTAAATAGTGCGCGATAAAAGTTGCGGACTTTTGAGCTACATGCAAAGCTTTTATTTCATATCTTTGCGATAAGGTTAGATGCGACATATTTTGTTTTTTTGAGACGAGGGCAATAATAAGCATTTATTCCGTCAGTACCAAAGGGCGCGTCTTTTTTCGCGCTCTTGGTATTGAAAAATGTGATTATTATTGCGCCACAGAATGTCGCATTTACTACTTTAATTCAAGAAAGAATAAGGAAAAGTAGCGAAAAATCTCGCAAGAATGAAGCAAGTAGCGGCAAATTTTTCGGAAAAAAAATAGGCACAAATGCTATCTAATGTCTTTAAAATCAAAAAGATTACGCAATAATTTAGGATTTAATGTGTTTGAAAATGCCCAAAAAGAGTTTTTTTTTTGCTCAATTATACGCCTTATATTTGCATAAGAATAAGGAGGCAATAGAGTTGTGACCGTCGCTTTTAATTGGGCGCAGAAGGGGGCTTTTCTGCCAGTTTTTCGTTTATTTTGGAGAACATAAACCCGCTTGCCCCAAATCTCTCATTTTACCCCACCAATTAGACCTGTGCCACAAGTCTAATGAAAATACAAAGTGAAACAAGGCAAACACTATATTGCTATGCCTAAATTGCTACCAAAATGTAAACTGCCAAACTATTTTAACAGAAATAAATGTTAAAAGATAGAATGGCGATAAACCTTAATTTATTATTTATGAACCAAATGCCCCACACATTTGCTACAACACGTAGGCAAATACCCCTCCCGACACGCCGCTTAAACGTGCCTATCTCCCCCCCCCCAACTTATATTTATTTATAATAATGTTTATGTTGGGGTGTAGTATTAATGCACAAGGGCAAAGCATGATGAGCATCTTGCAGCCCTCCGACACTACCTACTATCAAGTATGTGCCCGCATGGAGGCTTATTTTGACCTGCACGGCTGCGACGAAAACGACGAAGATGGTTTGTTTGCCAAATTTGGACGCTGGAAACGTTTTTGGCAGTACCGAACCGACAGCCAAGGGCGTTTTAACATCGGTGCTGTGTATGCCCAAACGCTATTGCAAGACATCGAATTTTGCAACGAAGAATTAGACCCCGCCATTCAGTGGACTAATCTTGGACCCTACAACTCGCAAGGTGCCGATGCCAACTATGGCACAATTGCCGAGACCCAAAACCAAGGTAGGTTAGAGTGCATCTCGGTCAACCCTAACGATGCTAACGACATTGTAGTAGGGGCATGCAATAGTAATATATACCGAAGCACCGACGGCGGAGCCAATTGGCATAATACCACCTACGACGAGGGTTATTCCTTAACGGGTTTTTCGGCGATACACCACCACCCCGACAATCCCAATTTTGTCTATGCGTCGTCGGGTAGCCGAAAAGGACCTGCTATTTGGGGCTTGGGGAACAATCCGTATGCCTTGGGCGTATTGTACTCCGACGACGGCGGCGATACTTGGTACGCCACAGGATTGAGCTACGAAAATCCCGCCGCCAATATACTCATAGGCGGCTACCTACACGGCGACGTGCAAGGGCTAATGATTGCCCCCAATAGCACCGAAGGAAATACTATCCTTTATGCCAGCGTACAGAATAGGCTCATGCGCTGGCAGGGCAATGCCGCCGCGGGTGCCAACGACGGCAGTGGCACTTATGGCAATTGGACAGAAATTCCGCTCAACGTAGGACCCGCACAATATATTTACGATATGGGCATAGAAACCAACGGCACTTTGTGGTTCACCAACGCTATTGGCTTATATCGCGTAATGCCGGGTGCCGCTACTGCTACCTTAGTAAACATCTTTACCACCACAGGAACAGCAGGGTTGATTCCGATACCAACGGCATACGCTGGCTTAGACTTGGGTTATTGGGACTTAATAGGCACATTAGATGTAAAACCAACGAGATCACATCGTTATACGTATCCAATTTGTAGCGGGACAAGACTTAGATTTACCCCCAACCAGCCCGCCTACTCCGAGTGCCAATTCTCCTACCGCTCGACCGACGGCGGCAATACCTGGACGCAAATTATCGATATTCCCGCACCCAATCCCTTTTTTGCCGAATTTGTATTAAGCCCTTACAACTCCAATATCATTTATGCCGAAAATTCAACCAGGCGAGTGATAAAATCGGTAAATGGCGCAGCATTTTTGGCAACCAATGACAATAATAACCACCTTGATGTGCGCCATATTTATGTCTATAATGCGGCGGACAATACGGGCAATACCGACGCTTTGTATGTGGCAACCGACGGCGGCATCTCCAAAACAATAAACGGAAACGATTGGCAAGACATTACGGGCGAAGGCTTGACCATTTCGCAATTTATAGGCATAGGCCTGGACGAATTGGAGGCAGACCTCGTATTGGGTGGCTGCCAAGATGGAAGCATCAATTATTATAGAAAAGGGGCTTGGTGCGAAACTGCCCCGGGCGGCGATAATGGCGATGCCTTGGTAATAGCGAGAGAAATATCTAATTCAGAAAAAGTGGTGTTTCAAGAAAGCCAAAACAATTTAAATCACGGAAACTTAACTTGCGATACCTATACCGGAGGCAGTAGCGTCCCGATACCTAATATGGGCACACTAGGTTTGGGTGAACTCCACTATTGCCCCTATTTGCAGAACCCGACCAACCCCAACGAAGTATTTGCAGGGGGGCGCAACCTATTGCGCAAAACCTATTCGGCGGCTACCAATACTTGGAGTGCTTGGGAGTCTTTGTACTTACCTACCGCACTACCGCCTGACATACTACAAGCAAAATGGATTTCGAGCGTGGCTATGTCGCCGAGCAATCCCGACCAAGTGTTCTTTGCCCTCTCAGGCGATTATTGGGACATGAATACATGACCCAATTCGCCTGCCAATTTTGGCGGCATTTTTAGAGCCGACCGACCCACAGGCGGCGCGACCGCTTGGGCTTTTACCGATATTACCAACAATATGCGCACCGAAGACAACGGCGCAGGCGCAGGGGTACGCTACCCCATTACCGATATTTGCGTTTCGGACAAGAATCCCGATTATATTTGGGTCTCAATGGGCAATTCTTCGACAGGCGACAGTCACGAGCGCATCTGGAGGACGCGCGACGGCGGTCTTACTTGGACCAACGTTTCGGACTGCTTGACCGACTTGCCCGTATTGTCTATTGCTTACCAGCCCGACTCGCCCGACCGCGTGTTTGCCGCCACCGACATAGGCGTGTTTTTTCGCGAGTTTGACGGCGCAAATGCTATGGACGAATGGGCACTGTATGCAGGAGGCGGACCGCGCTGCGTAGTTGCCGACATGGAAATAAACCGATGCAGCAATACCCTATATACAGGTACGCACGGCTTTGGCTTGTGGGAAGTGCCACTACCCACGCCCGTAATCGAAAACGAAATTATTAGCACTAACACCACTTATAACAACAATGTTATGATGTATCACAACCTTGTTATCCAAAACGGTGCCACCCTAACCATAGAACCCGCTTCGGCTACCGCTACCTCACCTACGCTGTTTATGGCAACCGACCGAACCATTACCGTAGAACCGGGTGGAGTGCTACGTGTCAATAATGCCACCATTACCGATATGTGCAATACGGCTTGGGGCGGCATTATCGTAAAACGAGGGGCAAAACTGATTGTAATTACCGACGGTACGCACACCGCCGAAGCCACCATTACAGGCGACCCCGATGCCAAATGGGGCGGCATAGAAGTATGGGGCAATACTGCGGTAGAGCATAGCAGTTTGTTTTCAACGGGCAGCGTACCCGGAAACATTGACGTACTTGCCTACACCAATGCCTTGTTGGGACCAGACGACCCTGGAATGGTTATACTGCGCGGAACCAATGCCAAACATTCGCGCATCGAAAACGGCAAAAATCACACCATCACCACCGACCGAAGAAAAGACGGCTATTTCGGAAACACGTACTACGGCGGTATCATTTATGCCCAAAACACCACTTTTTCCGATTGCCGCAAAGCCATAGAAATGATGAAGTACGAACCCCAAAATTTTAGCCATTTTAAAAAATGCAATTTTACTGCCAACGACAATACCAAAGCATTTGAGGGCATTACCATTTGGGCTTGTAATGGTATCACCATCAACGAATGTAATTTCGATTTTGCCGATGCACCCACTATTCCCATGCCTACTACTCTGCCTTTTAAACAGGGCATTGGCGCGTTTGACGCGGGCAAATTGGAAGTGATTAATACCACTTTTCACTTCCTCAATAGGGGTATTAGCATCGAAGCAAGTAATGTAGGCGGTTCGTTTGGGGCTACGATAACCGACAACACATTTGACCAAAATATTGTAGGCATTCACAGTACGCAGTACAACCTCCGAGTCGAAGGCAACCAATTCAGCTTTGTTATGCCACCGCCGCCCGTAGTGCTGCCTATCCCACCAATGGGTGTGTTCCTGACAGGACAAAGCAACTACGGCATAGCCCAAAACATCTTTACAGGACTATCGCGCGGCATACGAACCGTAAACACCAGTGCCATAAGCCAAGGCAGTGGCACCATAGTATGCAACACTTTTGAACAATGCACGCGAGGCATTAGTACCGAGCAAAACAATACAGGGCTGCATTTCTTGGACAATACCTTTAACACCACCCAGCACGACGTGCGCGTAGCTTCGGGAACCATAAATGTGTTTCAGGGAGTTGTAACTCCAACTCTTGACTTCTTCCCCTACTTCAACCTATTTACCCTCAGCCGCCCCCACCACCGCATTACCACCACCGCATCGGGCACCACGCCCTTTTTCTATTTCTACCACACCGACCCCGCCAACTACACCGCCGACGTAAACAACCGATTAGTACCCCACTGCTACGCCGGCGAAACACCCCCATTTGCAGGATGCACCAACACCTATAATTACTCGGCTAATTATGTGAATAACACAGACCCTAACGGAGCAACTTGCATAGACCTAAACGGCGACGGCGGCCTGGCGTAGTGCCGCCCGGTGCGAAAGCCTGCAAAAACGCGCGAATGTTACGAGGCGATAAAAGCGCAATTGGCGGCTATGGAGGAGCAAAAAGACGGCGGCGACAAACAGGCTTTGCTCGACGACCTATACAATAGCCCCGAAGCCTTAGAGACCTACCAAAAATACATGACCGCCAGCCCCTACCTAAGCGACGACGTATTGGCAGAAGTATGCGCCAGCGCATTGATGTCGCCCTCGCGCCGCAGCAATATACTGCTCGCCAACGCGCCCCTAAGCGACAGCCTAATGGTGGTAGCCTACAACAGCATTAGCCCCTCGGTCTATCAGGTATTGTATGCCCTAAAATACTATATCCAACTGTCGGAACGCGACCGATTGGATATGCGCATTGGCGGCGAAACGAGTAAAAAAGAGGCACTACTCGGCGAACTGCTGCAAAAATACAGCGACGAGAACGACTATGCCAATTTGGAAAGTTTGCTCAACAGCGAAAACACAACCTATGCCGTCCGCGCACTGCTGGGGTCCAAAATGGGGCGCGGCGACTGGGAAGCCACCCAAAGCCTGCTCGATGCCCTACCCACCGACACCCCCGACGAGCAGGACTACAAGACCGTGCAGCAGATAAACCTGCAACACCTATCCGACCCCGCCTTTGCCCTAAGCGAAGCCCAGTACCAAACCCTACATGCCATAGCCGATGCCTACGGCAGCCAAGCCCCCGGCGCGCAGGCACTGCTCGGCATATTGCGCGGCGAATACTTTGACTGGACCGAAGCGGAAGAGGGCGAAGCTAAGACCAGCACCACCGCAGCCGCCTACCCCCAAGTGCCGCTCATAGACCTGCCCCAAGGCAATCGCCTACACCTAAGCCCCAACCCTACGGCGCAGACTGCCCGTGTATTGCTACCGCCTTTTGTGTGCGAGGGCAAAGCGCAGGTAGAGGTATTGGACATGACAGGGCGCGTAGTGCAAACCTTACCCGTGCTACCCGACCAAACGGTGCTAAGTATAGATGTGCGCCACTTAGATGCGGGTATTTATATAGTAACACTACGCGACAATGGCATTTTGCTAGCACAAAGCAAATTAGCCGTACAGCATTAATCTTTTAACCCAAGGGCGGCATTATTAGCTGCAAGGCACACAATGCCGCCCTTATTTTAAATTTAAGGGTATGAAAAATTTAATAGTTATTATGCTGTTATTAAGTGGTTTTACATTAAAGGCGCAAGATTATTATTTGACAACGGTAAATGTGGATAATACAGCCTCTGATACAGGCTTGCATATTGTAGCGGATGAAGAGGGTTATTTTGTATTTTGTGGTGCTGAAAAATTTTGTTATGTAAGAACTGATTTAAACGGCAATAAAGTGTGGAACCATGTACTTAACTACCCAATAAACGCTAGTGGTGTGACGGATTTATTGAAACTACCCAATGACAATACCATGGACAGCACGGGCATCCTATTGCACCGCGATACATTGCCCAATGTAGTAGGTTATTATTCAAACTTATCGGCAAACATCACCCTACTGCCCTCCGACGAGTATGTTATAGGTATAGGGGCGCAAGATAGCATAACCCTAAAAATATCAGGCTACCTCCGCAAAATAGACACCATGGGCAACACCATTTGGGAAAAAAGGATAAGTGACTTCTCTAGTACATCGCCTAATGTACCCATACACCTTGCCACCTTAAAAAATGGCAATTTTGTGGTATCTTGGTTAGAATACCCCCACGGGCTGGATGTTTCGTTTATCGCCGTCGGGTCAGTTGCTTTGGCAGCGCGAGTATATCTATTGGGACGCGCTGGCGCAGGTGATGCTGCTGTACGACTTAGTGGAGGACCCCTACGGCGACATCGTAGCCACGGGTTTTGCCTCGCGCCCCGACCCCGACGACGGCATTTGGAAAGGGCAAGCCGTGCTGCTCAAAGTAGATTCGATGGGTTGCTTTGGTGCCGATGGTTGCAACGACACCACCATAGTGCATTCGGTCGTTAGCAGTACGTCTCCGCCGCCGCGTGCCGCGCCCGCCCAAGCCGTGCGGCTACTACCCGCCGGCGCGGGCGAGTATTGGGCACTTGCGCCCGAACTGTACCAAGCCACGCAACTGCTGATTTACGACCTGAATGGTCGCTTAGTCATGGAGCAGCCGCTTTCCGTAGGCGAGGCGTTGAGCCGCGTGGCTTTTCCCGCTTCGTTGCCCCAAGGCATGTACGTATATGTAGCCGAGCAAGGCGGCTTGGCAGTGGCACGCGGCAAGGTGGTGCATACGTGGTAAGTGTCAGTAATTTGCTAAATTGTGACAACACAGACCATTAGGATATCACCCCTACGGGGCTTTTGTTGCTAGACCGTCTTTATTTTCTATTAACATGTCGCCCCGTAGGGGCTTAGAAAGCGGTCTTTCTATTTGTGGTTTCGTAACTATTTGGGGTATAGGGTTTTGGGTATGGTGTAATGAGCAATACTTATCTAATAATGCCTAACATCGCTGCATATTCGATTAGTTCCCCCTATAAGGCTAAATAGTTACCGAAAATTTAACCTTAAATTTGAGCGTTGCAGAGATTACACCTTAATCACTTCTTAAAATGCCGTAGGCATGTTATATTGGTAGCATATAGCAAGTACGATTCTTAAAATGCCGTAGGTATGGCACCTAACATTAGATACGTGGGGAATAAATACGACCTACAAACACAAGTCGAAACAAAAGGCGCATAGCCTAAATAGTTATGTTGTGTTTTATTATGCCAACTATTTTACGCATACAAAAGTCATTTACTTTTGTATGCGTAGCTGTTTTTTACCAATTCAGAACATTTACAGAAATAATATTGGGTGATATTTTTAACATACAAGCAATTTTCTTTTGGGGTCATGTCGACAATTTGAGGGCACAAGCAATTTTCTTTTGGGGTCATGTCGACAATTTGAGGGCACAAGTAATTTTCTTTTGGGGTCATGTATCGACTATTTGAGGACACAAGTAATTTTCTTTTGGGGTCATGTCGACAATTTGAGGGCACAAGCAATTTTCTTTTGGGGTCATGTCGACAATTTGAGGGCACAAGTAATTTTCTTTTGGGGTCATGTCGACAATTTGAGGGCACAAGTAATTTTCTTTTGGGGTCATGTCGACAATTTGAGGGCACAAGTAATTTTCTTTTGGGGTCATGTCGACAATTTGAGGGCACAAGCAATTTTCTTTTGGGGTCATGTCGACAATTTGAGGGCACAAGTAATTTTCTTTTGGGGTCATGTCAATCGTTTGAGGGCACAAGTAATTTTCTTTTGGGGTCATGTCGACAATTTGAGGGCACAAGTAATTTTCTTTTGGGGTCATGTCGACAATTTGAGGACACAAGTAATTTTCTTTTGGGGTCATGTCGATCGTTTGAGGGCACAAGTAATTTTCTTTTGGGGTCATGTCGATTATTTGAGGACAAAAGTTGACATATTATTAATACATACATCTTTTTTGACCTAAAACACGATTTCCCGTTATACTTGTTTTTGTCGCATTTACTATTACTTATTTTCGCTTGATAATCGCCTTATTTTTGTCTTCTCAATGAATATTTAGAACATATTAAACTCGGTGTTTTTGAAGTAAAAAAATCTTTTTTATTCATGCTGTTGTAAAAAAATGGAGCAAAGGCAATAAATAATACATAATAGTCGTACATTTCGCCGTCAAAAAATAGTATAACCCTATCCATATTTGCCGCTGATGACAGGACTTCAACACTTTTTATCTCATCTCATTGCTTTATTTTTATATTCACTTCCCAACGTAATGGGCAAAGCGGCGCGATGCTATACGCGCTGTTTTTTTGTTTTATGTGGGTGTTGGGCAATTAGCCAAGGCACTTTCGCCCAGCAAATCCCTTTATATTTCCAACCTGAGCAAGATTGCCCTAATGCTATCCCTATATGCAATGGCGCGTATAGCACCAACGATTATTATTTGGGTTTCGGCAATGATTTTGAGGTATTGCCCGCACAGAATTGTAGCGAAGGTGGCGAAATTAACTCTGTTTGGTTTGTGTTTAGTATCGAACAAAGCGGCACTTTTGGGTTCACGCTCAATACTGATGAAGATTATGACTTCTTACTTTGGGACATTACACAATATGGTTGTGCCACGTTGGGGCAGGAAGCACCCCTGCGTTGTAATTTTTCTAACGATGATGGCAATACAGGACTAAATCCGTCTACTATTATCAATACACCGTTGGGCGAAGGGTCGGGAGGTTCGGCATTTATGCCCGGTATAGATGTGCAAGTCGGTCATACATACGCTTTAATGCTCAATTGGCTTTGGATAAATCCGTTTAGTTATGATGGTTTTGATTTACAATTTACCGGCACAGCACAAGTTGTTACCACTTCGTCTCCTGCTCCCACATTTAGCATAGCTTCGTGCAACCCAGGTCAGCCTTTATTGCTCCAATGCAGTGCGCCGATGGATTGTGCTACCATTGGCACGCTCGACTTTTCGATGTCAGGCGCAACTATTACCAATGTGGAGGGAGTAGGCTGCGGTAGTTTTACTACTCAGATATCGGTCGAATATGTATTGAGTGCAGCACCCAGCAGTAGCTTTACGCTCACAGCAACGGGGACAACTAATATTTGCGGAACGGCTATGAATCATAGCGAGACCTTTACATTTCCCGAACCTATTGTTCTGAGTGCCTCGCAACTAACTGTTTGCGGCGGCGAGAATACAACGGTGACGCTTACATCTAATATTGCGGGCACATGGAGCAATGGAGCAGTTGGTACGACAACAACCGTAACTCCCACCGAGACAAGTGTGTATAGTATAGAAGTAAATAATGGTTTCTGTTCGCGTACAGAAAGTATTTTAATCATTGTTCACCGAAGCTTATGCCGAAATATCGCCCACTAACCCCGCCACTTGTACAGGTGGCGAGGCTGTACTCAATGTTATATCCCCTGCGGGTGCTGTTATCAATTGGTCGGGCGGCGGCATCAACGGTCCGACTGATGGTACAAGCATCAACGCATCTCCATCGGGCAATACACTTTATACGGTTAATATTACAACCGCCGAAGGCTGCACGGCATCTAATTCTACTACCGTCTATTCGGGCGCACCTGCCCCCGACCCTACATGTGTCAACATTTATGTAACACCGTCAGGAAATGCGGGCGGCGACGGCTCGCGCGTAGACCCCGTCGATTTACCTACGGCTCTAAGTATGTCTCAATGCAATAATGCGGTTATAAAATTAGCCGTAGGTAGCTATAATTTCGACCAACCGATACAACTATTTGATTACATGACCATAGAAGGCGGCTTTTTGCCGGGTTCGGATTGGGAAAAGACCTCTACGGACGGCACACCCGCTACTACTACTATTATCAACCGCACTGCTAACGGCAGCTATCCATACGATGGAGTAGCAGGTGCGGCTGCTTTGATAGCTATACGCGGAAATTCGGTTCACGATTTTCGTCTGCAAGACCTTACCTTTACAACTGCGAATGCCCCTGCCTCATCGGTCGAGGGTATTTCTACTTATGGCATTTACCTCAATGCTTGTAACAGTTATAATATAGTACGCTGCCGCACCTTGCCAGGTAATGCGTCAGCAGGTGCTAACGGTATGGCAGGCGTAGCAGGTGCTAACGGCACAGCGGGAGGAAACGGTGCCAACGGTTGTAGTGCCGACCCCATCGGGTCGCCATCGGTCAATTGTTCGGGCAATGTAAACGGCGCACCGGGCACAGGTACAGGTGCGGTCAATGCCAGCGGCGCCGGTGGCACAGGTGCTAACGCTGGCGGGCGTGGTGGCAAAGGTGGTTGGCGTAGCTTTAATCAAGGCAACGGCAATAATAATGGCGAAAGCGGTATAGCAGGTATCGGCGGCGGTGCAGGCACCGGCGGTGGCGGTGGACAGGGCAACGGCGGTTTGGGTGCATCGGAAAATATCTATAACTGCGAATGTGACGCGGGTGCTAATGCCAATGGTGCTAACGGAACTAATGGCGCAAGTGGCACTAACGGCACCAACGGAACAATAAGTGCTACTTTACCTTCCTATAACGCGCTGTTTGTGCCAGGAGGACAAGGCGGCAACGGAACTGACGGCACCAACGGAACAGGTGGCGGCGGCGGCGGTGGCGGTGGCGGTCAAGATGCGACAGAAGGTACTATTTTACCCGACCCTCTGCCCAACGTACCTATTACTGCCGACTTAGGTAGTGACGCAGGTTGCGGCGGTGGCGGCGGTGGCGGCGGCGGATTTTTGGGCACAGCAGGAACGGGTGCATATAGCGGCGGAGGTTCGTTTGGTATATATCTGTTTGCTAATGGCAACAACGGAAATTTGATAGACTGCAATGCAAGCGCGGGCAGCATAGGCAACGGCGGTGTGGGTGGCGCAGGTGGCACAGGTGGCAACGGCGGAGCAGGCGGAAACGGCGGTGTCACATTTACATGCTCCATCGATTGTCCTGCCTACGGATTCAATATACCTTTTATCGGCTTCGTACAAATTTGGGGTACTAATTTTGTGCCCGATTTCCCCAATCTACTCGACATTACACCCGGCGTACTCAATTATGAACGAGATTTTGGAAACGGTGGCAACGGCGGTAGTGGTGGCAATGGTGGTAGCGGCGGCAGTGGTGCTAATGGTCATGCGGGACAAGCACAAACTTTATACATCAATGGTACGCCATAACTACTAATATCAACAACTTTAACCTTACGGCTCAACCGGTCATCGTATATTCAGGGCAAAGTTGCGTCGATACCGATATTACTTTTACTGGACCTAATGCACAAAGTTGGAACTTAGGTGCCAACGCATCGCCCGCTACTTTATCGGGTGCTTCGGTTATTACGCAATATACCGATATAGGTCGCGAAAATATACAGTATGGCGCACAAACCTATAACGGCTTCGTCAATAGTGGTTTGGATTACGTGCCCGAAGCAGATATATACACGAATGCGCCACCGATACCCGCACCCGCCGTAGATGAATACCGAATATGCGCAGGTGATGCCGTCAATTTTCAAGCACTACAACCAGGAATAGATTATGAATGGCAATTTGTCACCGTAACAGGCGGTCCCGCGCCTGTACCTACTACCTACGGACCCGACCCTATCAATCTATATGACCAACTAAACAATATTGTATTTGCTAACGTAGGTACATATACTATTCGCCATCGCGTCAAATCAGATTGCTGCGGTTGGTCTGCTTGGGTAGAGATTACGCTGCACGTAGCACCCATTCCGGATTTTGACATCTTGCCACAGCCCGCCTACCTCTGCGGTACAGATACAATTAGCCTAACGGTCACTTTATTTAATCCAACTGACATTGACCCCTCTTCTTATTTATGGACTCCTGCCATAGGATTGAGCGACCCCACCTCTCTAACGCCCCAAGTGACCAATCTGGGAGTTACTACTACCTATACTTTTTTGGCGTATAATACAACAGGCAATTGCTATCACGAAGAAAATGTCACCGTCAATGTATCTGACGCTTTATCTTTGTCTGCTACCATTACACCGCCGACTGTGCCCCCAACGGTAGTATTGCTATCACGAGCGTACAGAATGGTATCGGCGCATATAGCTATCAATGGCAGGCGCCTTTATCAGCTAATACTAACAGCGTGAGTAATTTGCCCATCGGCGAATATACGGTATCTGTCACCGACCAAACAACGGGCTGCGCCGTAGTAGAAACATTTGGCGTAAATGGTGCTAATACCGCCCTGCAAGTATCGCTCATTGGCACTACTCCTAATTGTTCGAGCGGAACAGCAAACGGAAGTAGTATCGTAGGTTGGTTCAATGGTATAGGAGCATTTGATATAGCTTGGTCGGGTACGGCTTCGGGTACGGCAACAGCTGCTGCGGGTAGCCTTAGTTATACTATTGACAACCTAAGCACAGGCAATTATACCGTCACCGTCACCGATACAGGCAACGGCAACTGCACAGGTACAGCGGCTTTCACCATCAACACCGCTACACCCCTCGATGCTATATTGGGCACAACCACACCGCTATCGGGCTGCAATACGAGCGACGCTACTGCCAATATCACCACCACAGGTGGCACACCCTTTACCGACCCTATTAATCCATACCAATACGCTTGGTCGCACGATGCCAACCTAACTACAAACTCCGCCGCAGGATTAGCAGCAGGCAGCTATATCGTCAGTATAACCGATGCAGCCGACTGTATGGCAACAGTTAGCTTTACGGTCGATTTGCCCACTATTACCGCCGACTTTTTGCCTATACCACCTACTTGCGTGGGCACAACCCTCATTTTATCGGACTATAACGGCGCAGGTAGCGGCACATATACTTGGCATAGTGCTACTCCACCTACTGCCGCTAATGCCATTACTACACTTACTCCTACTGCCAATACAACCGTTTACATACAATATACCGAAAATGGTTGTATCGCAACTGCCGCAGTGAGTATTACAACCACAGCCGCACCTACATTTAGCGTCGACCCAAGCCCTGTTTGTGCGGGAAGTACTATTGCGCTATCTGATTTTAATGGCGCAGGAACAGGAACTTTTACTTGGTACGATAATTTGCCCAGCATAGGCAATATTATTACGACCTTAACGCCTCTTGCTAATACAGATGTATGGGTGCTGTATGCCGAAAACTCATGCCAAGATAGCCTACAACTAACTATTTCGGTAACGCCCGTTGTGCCGCCTGCACTTAATATTACGCCTACTTGTATGGGCGAAACCATCGTATTAGCTAATTTCAATGGCGCAGGTACAGGAATCTATACTTGGTATGATACTATACCGAGCATGGGCAATCCCATCACGAGCATTACTGCCACCGCCGGCGCAAGTGTATGGGTGCTGTATGCCGAAAATGGCTGTTCCGATAGTTTAGCGGTAGATTTACCCATCACACCGCTACCCAATATTGATGTAACTGCACCTATATCGATTTGTTTGGGTAATACTGCTACCCTCACCGATTTTAACGGCAGCGGTACAGGTACATATACGTGGTACGATGCTATTCCGAGCGTAGGCAATGCCATTACCACCCTTACGCCTATTGCCGACACGAGTGTTTGGGTGCTATACACCGAAAACGCCTGCGCTGATAGCTTGCAAGTAGATATACAAATATCCCCGCCGCCTATATTCGATGTATCGCCGCCCAGTACTACTTGCACTAACCAAACCCTTATTCTATCCGATTACAACGGGACACAAAGCGGCACTTTTGTTTGGTACGACGCACCGCCCAGCACGGGCAATGTCATTACTACCCTTACACCTGCCGCCAATACAAACGTTTGGGTATTATATACCGAAAACGGCTGCACGGATAGCTTAGAAATCGCCATTAATGTTACACCTACTCCCACCCTTGACATAAATAGTTTGATACAGGCTTGCGAAGGCGACGTGTTGATAATGAGCGATTATAATGGCAATGGCGGCGGCACCTACGAATGGTTCAACGGACTGCCCGCTGGAGGCAATAGCATTTTATCGCTCGTACCACCCGACGACATGAGTGTTTGGGTTTTATATACCGAGAATGCTTGCGCTGATAGTTTAGAAGTGAGCATTTTTGTCAATGCACCACCCTTTGTCACCCTCACACAGCCGACACCATTATGCAACACCGCTGGCGGAGCCAACCCGACAAGCATCGACCTAAACGACTTGCTTCTATCTGGCGACGATAGCGGCACTTGGGCAGATACCGACAATTCAGGGGCTACGGGCAATGCCAACAACCTGAACTTTGAAGGCGTTGCGCCCGGTAGCTATACTTTTACCTATACAACCAATAGTGCTATAGCTCCTTGTGTCGATATTAGCCCTACGGTAAGCATTATTGTAGAAGATTGTAATTGCCCCAGCGTAGCTATCAACACCGCACCTATCTCGCTCTGTACTACTGCCGCCACCTACGACCTAAGTACCCTGCTGCAAACCACCGAAGCAGGCACGTGGAGCATCAGCAATGCGCCTGCGGGAGCTACTGCTGCGATAACAGGCAACAACTTTAATGGCAACGGCTCTGCGGCGGGCATTTATACCTTACTTTATACCTTATCTGTTGCACCTCCTGCGGGCTGCCCTACTACCTCGCAAACCCTCGATATTACCCTCAACGCCGCACCCGAAGCAGGAACAGATGCCGAGCAAAGTATTTGTAACAATGACAATAACATCATCAATCTATTAACATTATTAGGACCCAATGCCGATACAGGCGGAATCTGGGCGTTGACAAGCGGAACAACTATCCCCAACGCATTTGATGCAGCCAACGGCATATTTAACCCACAAAGCCACCCCGCCGCTGATTTAGTATTTACCTACACCGTTTCGGGCAACACGCCATGCCCCAACGACGCAGCGAGCATAACACTACATATCGCCGCCACTCCCAACGCCACCGTCAACACAACAGTGCAGACCTGCAACACAATCGCAGGCGGCTCGGCGGTCAATCTGAGCAATAACGTGAGCAATGCCGTAGGCATACCTACTTGGGTTGATATAGATGCGAGCGGTGCAAGTGGCACCCCACCCAACCTCAATTTTGATAGCGTAGCAGCGGGCAGCTACGATTTTGGCTATACCCTGAGCGACCCCACAGGCATCTGTCCCGCTTTCACAGCGACCGTCACCGTCAATGTGGCAGAATGTATTTGTGCCGATATTAGTTTGCAAACCCCACCTATACAGTGCCAAACAAGTGGTACGGTCGATTTGTTAGACCTACTCAATACGCCCCAGACCGGTACGTTTGATATAACAAATGCGCCCGTAGGTAGCAACCCCGTCACGCAGGGATTAGATGATGTATTGCTTATCAACAATTCAGACGCGGGCGATTATACCATTACCTTTACCTTAGCTACGCCGCCGCCAGGTTGCCCCAATACATCAACTACCATACTGACCCTATCGCCCGCCGCACCCGAAGCAGGAATAGGCAGCACCACAACGATATGCAACAATACGGCAGCACCGCTTATTTTGAGTGATTACGTAAGCGGCGAACAAAACGGCGGCAACTGGATACCCATCAGCGGCACACCCGACGCAGGAGCCTTTGATGCTGCCAATGCTACACTCGATGCCAATGGGCACACACCCGGCAATTTAGTATTTGCTTATGTGCAAAGCGGTATTGCTCCTTGCGCTAATGATACGGCATGGATAAACCTGACCCTGCAAGCAGCCCCCAATGCGGGCATAGGCAGTAGCGAAACCGTATGTACTGATGCCGCCGTAGCCTACGACCTAAATGCCCAATTGAGCAATGCCGATTTAGGCGGCACTTGGTCGGTGCAAGCGGGCAATGTAGGTAGTGCAGTATTCGATGCTGCTAACGGCTTGCTGAATGCCCCTGCGGGTTTTGCCGAAGCTATTACTTTGCTTATACCGTGTCGGGCGGTGCTACTTGTACTGATGCTGTTTCGAGCTTTACCACTACCTTTGTCGCTTCACCAACAGCACAAATAGACCTCTCTGCTAACACTTGTAATGCTGCACCAGATAATACGGTATTCGACTTTTCGAGCCTCGTGCTGTCAGGAGCTACTGATGGCGTTTGGGCAGATACAGACGGTAGCGGTGCGAGTGGCGCATTTCCTATCTTAGATTTCAGCGGCGTAGCACCCGATAGCTATACATTTACCTATACCCTGTCGGCAGACGCGCCTTGCAATAATGCTGTTTATACGACAACCGTGTTAGTAGAAAACTGTGCTTGCCCCAGCGTAGCTACTCAAGCCCCTACAGCAGCACTCTGCAATAGTGGAGGAAGCATTGACCTCAGCACTTTACAAATAACTGCCGAAAATGGCACTTGGGTTGTAACTGATGCAGTAGGTAATGCCATAGCTCTTGATGGGACGGTATTAGACGCTACGGATTTGGCAGCAGGCAACTATACCGCTACCTTTACCCTCAATACCGCGCCACCCGCGGGCTGCCCTGCCGCATCGGTGCAAACAATAACGGTTAGCAATGCGGTAGAAGCGGGCAATGCACCACACAGAGCTATTGCAATGATGCCGCAATAGCCTTAGACTTGACAACTTTGCTCAACGGTGCAGATACCTGGCGGAACTTGGCTCATTGCAAGCGGGCTACCCGATGCAGGTGCATTTGATAATACCAATGGCATATTTGACCTTAGCAATCATACGGCGGGTACGTATAGCTTTACTTATAGCCTAAGTGCCGCCGCACCTTGCGCCAGCGACCAAGCCACCGTCACCGTCAATATAGCCGATGGATTAAGTGCTACCCTAACCCCCTCAGCAACGGTTTGTAATACGAGCGCCGAAGGTTCGACTCTAAACTTTTCGAGCCTTGTGACCAATGGCGATACCAACGGCACTTGGACCGATACAGATGGCAGTGGTGCGAGCGGCATATTCCCCACCTTAGATTTTGATGGCGTAGCTACGGGTATTTATACCTTTACTTATACCCTGAATGCCGCCGACCCCTGCGCTGATGTCGTCCAAACGGCAAGCGTAACGGTCAATAATTGTCAATGCCCCGATGTAGTGACTAATGCAGCACCCGACCTATGCAACGAAGGCAGTACGCTCGATTTGACTACGCTATACAGCGGTACAGCAGCAGGCACATGGGTTGTCACCGACGCAAGCAACAATACCATAGCCCTCAACGGCACAACCCTCGACGCGACGGGTTTGGCAGCAGGCAACTATACCGCTACCTTCACCCTCAATACGGCACCGCCCACGGGCTGCGCCAATAGTTCGCAGCAAAATATTGTAGTGGTAGCTGCCGCTAATGCGGGAATAGGCGCGAGTAGTGCCTATTGTAGTGATGACAATACCGTTATAAACCTATACGATTTGTTGAGCGGCGAACAGAGCGGCGGTATATGGACGCTTGTAAGCGGTACGCCTGATGCAGGGGCTTTTGATGCAAGCAACGCTACCTTAAATATCGCTGACCATAGCACCGCCCTGCTTACCTTTGCCTATACTATAACGGGCAACGCACCTTGCACCGACGATAGCGAACAAGTAACAGTCAGTATTGACGCGGTGCAAACAGCTATTGTAATCCCTATTATTTCGGTGTGTAATGCTTCGGCAGAGGGTTCTGTCCTCGATTTTAGCACGTTGGTGAGCAGTACAAGTTCGTCGGGTACTTGGGCAGATACTGACGGCAGCGGTGCGAGCGGTACATTCCCTACCTTAGATTTTGATGGCGTAGCGGTAGGCATCTATACATTTAGCTACACGCTTTCGGGAAGTGGCAATTGCCCTGACGTGATTTATACAACCGAAGTGAGCGTAGAAAATTGTGCTTGTCCCAATGTTGCTACCGCCCCTGCACCTGCTTTATGCAACGACGGCGGTACACTCGATTTGGCTACGCTACAATTAGGGACTGAATTAGGAACTTGGACTGTTACCGATGCTACCAATAATACTATAGCTATCAGCGGCACGACCTTTGATGCAACGGGTCTGGCAGCAGGAAATTATACGGCTACTTTTACGCTTACCACTACTGTGGTGGGCTGCCCCGATTCATCAGTTCAGATTATTGTAGCGAACAATGCCCCCAATGCAGGTATTGGCGATGCAGTTACGGTATGCAATAATGCTGCTGTCACCGTATCATTAGCTGAATTGCTGAGTGGTGCAGACAGCGGCGGTACATGGTCTTTGGATAGCGGTACGCCCGATACTGGTGCTTTTGATGCTACTGCCGCTACGTTTAATACAGATGGGCATAGCCCTGGTGTATTTACATTTAGTTATACGCTATCTGCCAATGCGCCTTGCACCGATGCCGTGAGCGTGGTAAGCGTGACTGTCGAGGATTGTAATTGCGCCACACCTGCTACCCCAACTGCGACGGTCGATGCGTTGGCGGTTTGTGCGGGAACGGTTAATACAGCAGCATTTGTGGCTGTCCCAGCTCCGAACACCGCTATTATTTGGTATAATGGCAGCAATCCTACTACGGCGGATAGCTTGGCAGCGGGTAATGATTATGTGCCTATTGTGGCGGGTACTTACTATGCCATTGCCTATAATATCCCTGCCGATGCTTGTTTCAGCGAAGCATTACCCTTTGTACTAACCGAAAATCCGATGCCGAGCGTTGCTTTTACCGCTAATGCTGATACGGCTTGTGTGGGGCAAACCCTAACTTTTACGCTGACGAGCGCAACATCGGCATCGGCTACCTATACTTGGAGTTTTGGGGTAAATGCCATTCCACTTACAGCTACGGGCAGCACCGCCACCGCGCAGTGGAATGTGGCGGGCATGCCCGAAGTACTATTAACGGCAAACGATAATGATTGCGAGGCAGATACTTCATTGAGCATAGCGATATCTACTGTTGAAGCGAACATTAGCCCCGCAGAAACGACCTTGTATAATGGCGGATCAGTAGTATTGCAAGTTGCGGCGATCGGGCTTAGACGGCGCGATAAGCTACGAATGGATAACTGCTACTGGCTTGTCCTGCACTGACTGTGCCGCGCCTACTGCACAGCCTGCCCAAACAACGCTCTATACCGTACAAGCGAGCGATAATTTTGGTTGCGTAGCCGAAGCAAGCGCATTGGTTAATATAATCAGGAACAATGTTATAGTTGTGCCAAATGCTTTTTCGCCCAACGGTGATGGCAATAACGATGTATTTAGGCTGCAAGGGACTAATGTAAAAACCATAACTTTGCACGTCTATAACCGCTGGGGCAATAATATATATACAGCTACAGGCGACCTAAATAGCGTGAGTTGGGACGGCAGCTATAACAATGCGGCGGTCGAAATAGGTGTATATGTATTCCAAGCCGATATTACTTACCAAGATGGCAAAACCGAAATGCTCAAAGGCAACATAACGGTGCTACGTTAGGGAGGTTGTGAATTAAAGGAACTCGCCGATTGATGTATTTTACAACGTCAATCGGCGAGTTCCTTTTGTCTCCCAAGGTTAGACTTTGGTAGGCCATTCTTGCGGCTTAAAATCGAGTGGATTGGCTATTTTGACCGATTTGCCATTGGGTTTGATGATAAACAGTCCACATTTTTGTGCATAGGATGCTACTTCCTGCGATATTATCATGGCAGCTACTGCTCCTAATAGCCTTTTGCCTTCTGTGCCGCGTGGTGGTCTTTGGGTGCATTTTTCCATACGTTCTAAGTGTTCGTCGATATCGTCTTTTTTCAATTGATGTTTTACTTCTACGATGATGGCAAAAGCCGTATCGTAGAGCAATAAGTCTATTTCATAGACAAAGCCTCCTTTGCCGTCTTCTTGTCTTATAGTTAGATGAGAGGCTGGTTACTTCGATGCCGCGTTGTACAAACATTTCGACGATTCGTTCTTGTATTTGGGTTTGAGCGTAGAGACCCATTATATCTCCCAGACTGCTTATTTTTCGGTTTAGGTCTTTGGAGAGTTTTTTGATAAATAGGTCGTTGCTGATGCGCTGTTTTTCCAATTTTTCGTTGAAAATACGTTCGTTCTCAGCACGCGATTTTTCGCGTTCTTTTTCGCGTTCTGCGCGTTCTTTTCCAATTTTTCAATTTTTTCATTGAAAATGCGTTCATTTTCAATGCGCAATCTTTCGCTTTCGGCGAACAATTGATAGATATTGGCTAATGTGATTTCCATAGATTGGCTATTTTAGTGCAAAGATACGGCATATTGACCATAATGGCAATAATAGCTACGCGATATATGCACTGCCACACGTTAGTGCGTTAGGGAGTGCTGCGAGACAAGATAAACCGCCGATTGGTGTATTACAACATCAATCGGCGGTGGCGATATATTCTAAATATCGAGATTAGACTTTGGTAGGCCATTCTTGCGGCTTAAAATCGAGTGGATTGGCTATTTTGACCGATTTGCCATTGGGTTTGATGATAAACAGTCCACATTTTTGTGCATAGGATGCTACTTCCTGCGATATTATCATGGCAGCTACTGCTCCTAATAGCCTTTTTGCCTTCTGTGCCGCGTGGTGGTCTTTGGGTGCATTTTTCCATACGTTCTAAGTGTTCGTCGATATCGTCTTTTTTCAATTGATGTTTTACTTCTACGATGATGGCAAAAGCCGTATCGTAGAGCAATAAGTCTATTTCATAGACAAAGCCTCCTTTGCCGTCTTCTTGTCTGTAGTTAGATGAGAGGCTGGTTACTTCGATGCCGCGTTGTACAAACATTTCGACGATTCGTTCTTGTATTTGGGTTTGAGCGTAGAGACCCATTATATCTCCCAGACTGCTTATTTTTCGGTTTAGGTCTTTGGAGAGTTTTTTGATAAATAGGTCGTTGCTGATGCGCTGTTTTTCCAATTTTTCGTTGAAAATACGTTCGCCCTCAGCACGCGATTTTTCGCGTTCTTTTTCGCGTTCTGCGCGTTCTTTTTCGCGTTCTTTTTCACGTTCTGCGCGTTCTTTTTCCAATTTTTCAATTTTTCATTGAAAACACGTTCATTTTCAATGCGCAATCTTTCGCTTTCGGCGAACAATTGATAGATATTGGCTAATGTGATTTCCATAGATTGGCTATTTTAGTGCAAAGATACGGTATATTGACCATAATGGCAACAAGATATATGCGATTTGTGCACCGCCAAGGGGTATTAGGTCTGTTATTTTTTTTGTACCTTTGCCTGTTCATCAAAAAAACGAAAGAAGAAAATGAATCTTGACTTAAGCGGTAGAAATGCCTTAGTAGGTGGAAGTACTCAGGGCATAGGGCGGGCAGTTGCGCTCGAATTAGCGAGTTTAGGGGCTAATGTCACCTTGTTGGCTCGCAACGAACAACAATTAGCTATTGTAGCGGCGGAACTTGACACCTCGCGAGGGCAGCGACACCGCTATTGGGTATCCGATTTTGCCCAGCCCGACCAGTTGCGCCAGACCATAGCGGAACAAATAGCAAATACCCAAACCATATTTCATATCCTTATCAATAATACGGGTGGTCCTGCGGCGGGTAGCATTAGTACCGCCACCGCCGAATCATTTTTGGCGGCATACCAACAGCACATCGTTGTCAATCAATATTTGGCGCAATTGGTATTGGAAGGTATGAAAATGGCTCATTATGGGCGCATTATTAATATCATTTCTACATCAGTCAAAGAACCGATTGAGGGGTTGGGCGTATCAAATACAACTCGTGCGGCGGTGGCTGCTTGGGCAAAAACGTGGGCGGGCGAAGTGGCACAATACGGTATTACGGTTAATAACGTACTGCCGGGTTTCACTAATACGCTGCGTTTGCAGAGCATTATTGCCACTAAGCAAGCGCAATCGGGGCAAAGCGAAGAAGCAGTCATTAACGTCATGAAATCGTATATCCCCGCTCGTCGTTTTGCCGACCCCGCCGAAGTAGCTGCTGCCGTTGCTTTCTTAGCCTCGCCTGCTGCTGCCTATATCAACGGCGTTAATTTGCCCGTAGATGGTGGTAGAACCAAATCGATGTAAATAATAAAATCCATCGAGAGGCAAAGATGGTGATTTACTACGAGCAAGGTGGAAGCAGCAGCACGACAACAGATACAGACCATACCTATCGTATTGTGGCGTATAATAGTTTGTTGGCGGCAATGAGAATAACAAAAAAACCAAAAAAGTGAAAAAACAAAAAAACACAGAAGCAACAAAACTTCGTACCTTGTGACCCTAAAATACAAAATGATATGCTTACAAAAGACTACATATCTGAACTGAAAAAAAAACGGTAATGGCGACGTTGGACACCTCGTCAACCAATATCGAGATGCCAAAACTATTACTTTCATCTTAGAAAGCCTTGGGCAAATCCCTTCTGATTTTGACGGCTCATTTTTGAGAGACCTTGTGAATCATCCCAATTCACAGGTAAGATTTTGGGCCGTAAAAACGATTGGGAAGATTGATAAGCCCATTTTTCAAACAGAACTTTTAAAAATATTGGAAACAGAAACCGACACGACCGTAAAACGCGAAGCTGTTTCGTCAATTGGAAGACAGCGAAATCCACAAAACAAACCATTGCTTTTTAAAGCGTTGGAAGACAATGACCCGAAAATTGTTTGCCGGGCCATTAGAGGTTTATTTGTTTTTGAAAATGATAAAGAAGTTGAAGATGCCCTAAAACCTTTAATAAATCACCCAAACGAAATGGTGAGGACGGTGATTTATAAAGAATATTTTGCTCATAAAACAATTGCAAGAGATGCTCTGCCGCATCCCCAAACTCATGATTTTCTTAAAAACATTGTGGTTAATGCAGACGTGATAGATGCTTTAAAATCAGTTCCCGATGAAAGCGTACATTTAACTTTCACTTCTCCACCCTATTACAATGCAAGAGATTATTCAATCTATCAGAGTTATGAGGAGTATTTGAACTTTCTAAACGATGTGTTTAAAGAAACGCATCGAGTTACCAAAGAGGGTCGGTTTTTGATTGTAAACACCTCGCCCATAATTATTCCGCGAGTTAGCCGCGCTCATTCGAGCAAACGTTATGGAATACCTTTTGACTTACATCCGTTTTTGGTCAAAAATGGTTGGGAGTTTGTCGATGATATTGTTTGGCTAAAACCCGAAACAAGCGTAAAAAATCGAATTGGCGGTTTTATGCAGCATCGAAAACCATTGGGCTATAAACCCAATGCTGTTACTGAATATTTAATGGTTTATCGGAAACAAACAGAGAAATTACTGGACTGGAATATCCGCAGCTACGAGGAAAATGTAGTCAATGAAAGCAAGGTTGCCGATGGCTATGAAACGACAAATGTTTGGCGAATTGACCCTTGTTTTGACAAAATACATTCGGCTGTTTTTCCGGTTGAATTGTGCAAACGAGTGATTCAGTATTATTCTTACAAAGGCGATTTGGTTTTTGACCCATTTGGCGGAAGCGGAACAGTGGGTAGAACAGCAAAAAGCCTTGGTAGGTATTTCTTTTTCACCGAAAAAGAGCCAACTTATTTTAAATACATGAAAAGCAAGGCAAGCTCGAAAGGATTTTTTAATGATATTGAAACGAAGTTTTTGACACTTAGTGAATTTCAAACTATCGCCAAAGTATGACATTAGCAGAGCAAGTAATCAAAAACATCATCAAACGCCTTATCAAAGGTCAAGACTATCGCATTGAAATTGTGGCGTTGATAAATGCTGAATTTCTGCAATTTGCCATAGATTTTTTCAAAAAAGTGGTCGAAGCCAAGTTAGCAAGCGAGGATTTGACGGTTGATTGGTACAAAAGCCTTTTTGGACAAAAAATTGAGTTCAGAAGAAATCGCAATCAATTCGGGATTGAACAAAAAGACAATCACGAATATGCACAATTCAGCCACCAAAGAAACCGTGATTGATGCAGCCAATGAACACTATGATGTACTTTATCAATCAATTAGTAGCCTCATTGAAGGTCAAAACGAGATTGATTTGACATTGACCGTTAAATTTAGAGGTGTAAGCGTGGATTTGAATATCAACGAAAGTCTAATTGTCATCAACACTTTGGCAGTCAAAAAGAGCTGCTTTACGAGGTGGTTTATGGAGTACGGCAGGGAAGCAAGTCGAGAAATTTTTGATGATGACACTCTGCAAAGTATTTGAAATACCCCCTCGGTATTTTGACCAATCGAAAATCCCAACTTCGATGCGAGAAGTGGATTTTTATTTGATAAATGGCGAACAGTATCACCGTTGCGAAGTCAAACTAATGGGAAAAGGTAATCCTGAAAGCGCAGACGCTGTAATTGCAAGAGATAGTGCATTGTTTGTCGCTGATAAATTGTCGGGTTTAAACAAAGAACAATTGGATATACTCAAAGTTGAATGGGTAGAGCTGCGAAATACTGAGGGGTATCTGCGGTTCTCAAAAGTGCTTGACCATTTCAAAATTCCGCATCAAAAAATAGTCAAGGACTTGGATGGGAAGATAGAAACGGCATTAGATGAGATATTTTCAGAGAAATAAATAAAAAAAATGCTGCGAACAAAGCACTGCTGCCCATAGCCCTCGCGAGGGGTACGGGGTGCATACGTTGGCTGTGCTGACAATGCGAGTATATCTGAACTATTTGTTTTATATTACAAACTCATTAGACATTCGGCGGCTTGGTGCAGAGTACTATCCTGTTTGGCAAAACAGAAGCGCAATACCGATTGTTGGGGTTTATTTTGGCTATAAAATACCGATATGGGAATAGCAGCCACGCCTATATGTTGCGTGAGATAACGGGCAAATTCGGTATCAGGCATAGAACTGATAGCAGAATAATCGAGGAATTGGAAATAAGACCCCCTTGCTTGTTGGTAGGTAAATCGGCTACCTGTAATGAGTTGCAGGAACAAATCGCGTTTGCGCTCGAAAAAATGGGGCAATTCGGTATAGCGCGTGGGTAGGGATAGATAATCTGCAATGGCATATTGCAGGGGCGTATTGACCGAGAAGACTAAAAATTGATGAATGGCTCTAAATTCGCGTGTCAGATTGGGCGGAGCTATGCAGTAGCCTATTTTCCAGCCCGTAGCATGTAGGGTTTTGCCAAACGAATAGACCGCCAAACTGCGCTGCCGTAAATTGGGATAGCGCAATACGCTTTGGTGTGCTTGCCCGTCGAATATAATATGTTCATAGACTTCATCGCTCAATACCAATATATCGGTATCGGCAGTTAGCTGGTCTAATTGTTGCAGGTCCTTAGCAGTAAGGATAGTACCCGATGGATTATGGGGTGTATTGATGATAATCATGCGTGTTCGGGGCGATAGGCGTTGGCGCACTTCGTCCCAAGGTATGCCGAAATCGGGGGCTTGTAGGGCTATCGGAATGGGTATGCCGCCATTGGCACGTATAGCGGGTAGGTACGAATCGTAGCAGGGTTCGAATACGATAACCTCATCGGTGGGATGTACAAACGCGCTGATAGCTGTATAGAGTGCCTGCGTGCCGCCTGCTGTGATGGTAATTTCGGTATCGGGGTCGAGGTGGGTTGCGTACAATAAGGCGCATTTTTCGGCAATACGCTCGCGTAGAGCGGGCAAACCTGCCATAGGTGCATATTGATTATAACCCTGCTGCATATATTGGTGGGTAAGTTCGACCAATAGCGGGTCACAAGCAAAATCGGGGAAACCCTGTGACAGGTTGATGGCGTTATGCTCGCGGGCTAATGCCGACATAACGGTAAATATGGTTGTGCCTACGTCGGGCAGTTTGGGAGTAAAATTCATATTTAGGATTAGGGCTTATTGTGCAAAGGTAATTAAAAGTTTGGAATATTGAAATCAAAAAACTACCTTTGTACCGAACAGCGCGGTATGCCAAATTTATTGCGCCGTATTCTTGTTTTGAAATCCGTACTCCTCCTACTCATACAAATTTAGTTCTACCATGCCCATTCGTTTTGCACTATGGCTCGTTGGAGCGTTTTTTGTATTTGTCCCATTGTCCTGCAAGCCCAAACTGCTGCAGCAAAAGGTCAAATTCAAGTATCTCCTATCATCGAAACTATGTTGCAAGCCTATACTAAGGCGCAGCAAGGCGGAACAGACGATGGCAGGCTTTCGGGTTCAGATTGCCCAAGATAGCAACCGCGAAATCACCCGCGCCGAGAAAGGCAATGCCCTGCTTAAATTTCCACAGTACGAAGCCTACGAATCGTATGAATCGCCCACATTTAAAATTCGCGTAGGTGATTTCAAAACTCGTATTGCCGCCTACAAAGCCCTAAACGACCTGCAACCAACTTTCAAACGCGCTTTTATTGTCGAAGACCGCATACAGATAGCTACTATGCAGTAGCGTCCTCCATTTTATCTCTTATTATTGTTTATGATAGTTCTTACTGGTGCTGCGGGGTTTATCGGCAGTTGTATGCTGCGTGCCCTCAACGATAAGGGCATAGACCAAATTATTTTGTCCGATGCCATACTCGAACCCGCGAAGCGGTGCAATATAGAACACAAAAAATACTTAGGTTGGATTAATCGCGATGGCTTCTTGAGTTGGAGCAGGTATAGCTATAAAGGTATCAAAGCCGTAATACACTTAGGGGCGCGTACCGATACGACAGAAACAGATACGTCTATTTTTGACCGGCTCAACTATCAATACAGCATTGGCGTTTGGCAATTGTGTACCCGCCACCAAATACCGCTCATCTATGCGTCGTCGGCGGCTACCTACGGCAAGGGAGATAAGGGATATAGCGATGACCATAGCAACATTAGCCAATTATCGCCCCTTAATGCCTACGGACACTCGAAGCACAATTTTGACCTTTGGGCATTGCAACAAACCGAGCGACCGCCCCAATGGTATGGGCTGAAATTTTTTAATGTCTATGGACCTAATGAATACCACAAAGGGCGTATGGCATCGGTGGTATACCATGCTCATCGGCAAATTGCAACTACGGGAGCGGTAAATCTATTCAAATCGCACCGCTCGGACTACCGCGACGGCGAGCAACTGCGCGATTTTATCTATGTCAAAGATTTGATAAATGTATGTTTTTTTCTGCTGCGTCAGCAGCCCGAATCGGGCATCTATAATGTAGGTACAGGCAAAACCCGCACCTTTTTAGATTTGGCAAAGGCTGTATTTGCTGCCCTTGCTTTGCCACCCGATATCCGGTTTATTGATACGCCCGAAAATATACGTGAAAGTTACCAATACTATACCCAAGCAGAGATGCAAAAATTGCGCAGCGTGGGTTATACCGCTCCTTTTCATACGCTCGAACAAGGCGTTGCCGATTATGTTACCAATTATCTGAACATGCCCCACGGATATGCCTACTACTAAGGCAACACTTTCCTATTAGTGGTCTGATTTTTAAGTTTTATACACTTACCTTATACGAGTTTCATGCCTACGGTATTGTCAGGCTTGTGTCTATTAGATCTTATTGATGTAATATGTTTACGTCATCTTAAAAACAAAATACATTAAATATTTTTTATAATCTATTGTAAATTATTGATAATCAGTAAATTATATCTTGCATAAATTCCCCTTCTTTGAGGGGGTCAGGGGGAGTTCTTGAACTAACATCTCAATTATCTAACGCTATTTCCTAAGTCATAACGCTTGGAAATGGATACATGATAGGCAAAATTAATACTCAAAACTTAAAAATCAGACCACTACCAGTCTGTATTTTAAATTTCGGTCACAAATTTCGGTAAATGCTGCTTTGTAGCAAGGGGTCAAGCAAGATGCCCCCGTTAATTTTTTTACTCAAAATTAGAAACCGCTAATAGAAAGACCGTTTTCTGAGCCTTTTCGGGGCGACATGCTAATAGAAACCAAAGGCGGCACCCCGTAGGGGCGATATCTCAATGGCTTGCGTTATAGATTGTAGCAAGGGGTCAAGCAAGATGCCCCCGTTAATTTTTTACTCAAAATTAGAAAATCAGACCAATAGTTACAGTAGGATATATTTGTTGTCTATTCGTAACTATTTAGGCAATGTACTTCTTTGCTCTGATTTATGTTTGTAGGTCGCATTAATTCCCCGCCCTTATTTTGCTCGCGTTAAGAAATGCGGAATGAAAGGCGTGGCTTGTTTCCTAAATCCACAGCGACAACTCAAAACGTGCCTACGAAGCCTTGCAAGTACTTCGCCTTGGATTTAGGCACGCCTGTAATGCAGCATTTTAGCGAAAGCAAAATCAAGGCTTGACTTTTTTTGCTTCTTTTTTGTGTCAAGACAAAAAAGAAGAAACAGAACTACAAAGCAACAATACACAAGTGAGCAGCAAAACCACCTAAATAGTTACGTCTATTCTTTTTCCCACTCCATACAGCGGCGGACGGCTTTCTGCCAACCGCGATACAATTTGTCGCGCTGTTCGGTAGGCATTTGTGGCACAAATCGGGTCAATGATTTTTGTGCTTGCTCCAAATCGGTATAGGTGTATAGCCCAACTGCCATACCCGCCAGACAAGCTGCCCCTAATGCCGTAGTTTCGATAATGGCAGGTCGTTCGACGGTACATTGAGTATATCGGCTTGAAATTGCATGAGCAAATTATTGGCAGATGCGCCGCCGTCGGTGCGCAAGGCTTGTAGCTGGATATGTGCGTCGGCTTGCATTGCATCTAATACATCGCGGGTTTGGTAGGCGAGCGATTCGAGCGTAGCTCGCACCAAGTGCGTCTTTTTCACGCCTCGCGTCAAGCCAAAAATAGCTCCTCGCGCATACATATCCCAATAAGGCGCACCCAGACCCACAAAGCAGGCACTACATATACGCCTTGTGTATCGGGCACTTTGGGGCAAAATCCTCCGAGTCCGGGGCTTCGTCGAGTAGTTTTAATCCGTCTCGCAGCCATTGCATAGCCGCTCCCGCTATAAAAACGCTGCCCTCTAAGGCATAAGTGATTTTTCCGCCTATGCCCCAAGCGATGGTAGAAAGCAAGCCGTTTTGCGACAAAATGGGCTGGCTGCCCGTATTCATAAGCATAAAACAACCCGTGCCATAGGTATTTTTTGCCATACCCTCTGACAAACAGGCTTGCCCAAATAAAGCAGATTGTTGGTCGCCTGCCATGCCGCCTATGGGCAGCGATACGCCCCCAAACCATTTCGGTAGGCTGTGTCCTACTACGCCACTCGAATCCGGTTACTTGGGGCAGCAAGGAAGGCGGAATATCTAAGGCACGCAAGAGTGTTGCGTCCCATTGGCGCGTTTGTATATCGAACAGCATGGTGCGCGAGGCATTGCTATAATCGGTAGCGTGTATTTGCCCGCCCGTCAATTGCCACAACAACCACGTATCGATAGTACCAAAACATAGCTCGCCTTGTTCAGCTTGTCGGCGAGCGTCAGGCACATTGTCTAATAGCCATTTTATTTTAGTGCCCGAAAAATAAGCATCTATGACCAAGCCCGTTTGTCGGCGTACATAATCAGTATAGCCCTGTTGTTTTAGGTCGTCGCAAATGGTGGTTGTGCGGCGGTCTTGCCATACGATGGCGTTATAGATAGGTTTGCCCGTATGCCGATTCCATATTACGGTTGTTTCGCGTTGGTTCGTAATACCTATGGCAGCTATTTGGGCAGGGCTGATGCCCACTTGGGCAATAACAGTTTGGGCGGTAGCCAATTGGGTTTGCCATATTTCGTCGGGCTTATGCTCGACCCAAGCGGCTTGGGGATAAATTTGGGCAAATTCGCGCTGGGCAATGCCGCAGATGCGCCTTTGGGCATCGAACAAAATAGCACGCGAACTAGTCGTGCCTTGGTCGAGGGCGAGGATATATTTGGACTGTGACATGGTGGTATCGATAGATAGTAGGAGGCGCACAACCGTAGTTAAGAGGGGCATATACGGGCTTTGGCATAGATGCTTAGGCGGCAAAGTTAGGGATAGACTTCCTATATTCAAACACTAAATGCGAGATTATTTTGAGGCAAGTTCAGAAATTTGACCGTGTTACATGATAATAATGGGGCAAAGAAGTTTCGTGTTACCGAGTTTTTTTACCATTTTAGCGCGTATAGATGCTTGTTTTGGTAATAGAACTGCTATTATAGCGGAGATTATGTACTTTTGTGGTGGGATTATTTTTTTCCATCCAATATGACTGATAACAATAAAGTATTGTTTATGGATATTCATTCTGGTAATAGATTTGCTATTATAACGGGGATTATGTACTTTTGTGGTGGGATTATTTTTTCCATCCAATATGGCTGATGATAATAAAGTATTGTTTAATAGTATTTGATTTATTGTAACTGTTTAGCCTTGTAGGGGGAATAGCCATTTCTAAGGGAATATGCAGCGATGTCAGGCATTATTAGATAAGTATTGCTCATTACCCCATACCCAAAACCCTATACCCTAAATGATTACGATTTATTTGCGTCTTGTTTTTAGGTGCAAATTCTTATGACTTGGGTGCAGAAATGCAAAATTGATACAATTAATTTTAATTAAAATTTGTAATAAATTTATTTTTAGCAATTTACATAATTTGTAATTAATAAATATTTTTATAAAATTATTTATTTCGCAAGAGTCCCTTATTCTACACAAATGATAGAAAACAATTATTTATGATGCAAAAATTAACTACCTGTATTTTGTATACGCTATTTTGTTATGTATGTATGCCAAATTCGGCGGCTCAAATTGTAACCACACATCCGCGCGTACTGCTTAACGGAGCCATTAAAGCTCAATTATTGAACAAAAAGAACAATAATGAAGCCTCGTGGCAAGCACTCCAAGCGAAAGCCGATGAATTGGTAACTTATACCGTCTTGTCTTGGAACGAAAATACCTATACCTCCGAACCAAGCAACCATATTTGCTACTCCTACCAAGGCGGCGGCTGGTATGACGCGGCATTTAATTTGGGTATGGCACACAAATTGAGAAAAGGCAATGCTACGGGCCACCAACCCGATATATATTCAAACAAATTGATAGCGTTAGCCGATACCATATTAGCTGCCCAAGACAACTATTTTTTGTATGGTGCTAACGACACTATCCGTCCTATTCGAGTAGATAGCTACTACCCGTCGCGATTTGTGTGCCGTGCGGTGGCGGTCATATACGATTGGTGTTACGACGAATTGGGCAGCACGCGCCGAACCCAATTAGCCAATCTAATGAACCATTACTACGACGCCATACGCACTAACGGATATCAGACACAAGCGAGGTCGGGCGATAATTATTTTAGTGGGCATTTTGTGGGCATTGGCTTTATGGGTTATGCTACACACGGCGATAACAGCCGCGCCCAAGAAATGATAAATTGGGCTGATAACCGATTTGATGGCAGTATGTATGCCTCATTAGGTGCAGACACCGCTGCAACATACTTCACCCAAACTTTTTTGGGCAATTATCCCATTATCTTATCTACCGAAACGTATAACAATCCTACCCATATCGTAGGTGCACCTTGTCAAGGAGGTGTTTATGTAGAGGGTTGGGCTTATGGCGCAACTCTGGCAAGGGTATTAGATTATATGCAGGTGCGCCAGACCGCTGCCAACGAAGCTACCTTTGATGCCTACCACCCCGCTAGTTGGTAGCCTTACTCAAAGCCCAAAAACACTCACTGCACCCCAACCGAAGCGAAATCGATTTTTTTTCCGATTACGGAGGCAGCTACGGAGCTTTTGCCCCCCTATACCTTACTACTCGATTGGCATCTATACTATCCAATACGCCCGAAGGCGCAGGAGCGCAGCATTTGCGCTACAATTTTGTGCAGCCACCCGACAATGAATGTTTGTTTAGTTCGGGTTTTGTCTTTCCCGACGAAGCGTGGGAGCGTTTTTATTTTGAAGACCTAAGCCGACCCTCTATACCTATGGACGAACCTCTGTATTACAGCGGTTTTCCCGATTCCTACCCGCAAGCCCAGCATAACAATTTGTCTTTGCCTTATTTTATGGTGCGCAGTTCTTGGGATACCGCAGCTACTTGGGCATCGGCAAAAATGGGGGCAGCTATGTACGAAGGACACGAACACCGCCAAGCAGGGCATATAGCTCTAAAACGAAACAGCGATTTTTTGCTCATCGAAGCCAGCATTTTTAAAGATTCGCCCGGTGAAGACTGCGGAGGCTTGGTGGGAAATAATGTATATGCCAGCAATTCGGCATTTTGCAATACCTTGTTTTTTCACGATTATAATGAATATATGTATTCGGGCGACTATTATATCGGCGGACAATCGTCTTGGGGGCAAGACCAAGTAGTAGCTGCCGAACAAAACGACCTATTTTCTTATATTCGCAGCGACCTAAGCTCTGCTTACTACCGCTCGTATGATACTACGCAGTGGGATATGCGAAAATTGCGTTATTTTTATCGCAGTTTTGTGTACTTGCCCGCCGCCAATGCATTTGTCGTATTTGACCAAGTAAAAGCCGATAACTCTACCAATCCTGCAGGGCAATATATCAAAGAATTGCGCTGGCATACGCCCGCTACGCCCACCCTTAGCAACGGCAACCAAGTGACGGCTACTTATCGGCAATCAAAACTGAACTTACATACGCTTTTGCCCCAAAATGCCAATATTGCCCTCATAGACGAGAGCAATAATCCCGACAATACCACTTATTATGGCGGGGCAAATGCCGATTCGCCTACTTGGCGCATTGCCGTCAAACACAGCGACAGTAATATTTTGGAACACCCTTTCCTGACCGTTTTTAGTGCGGGAAATTTAGAGTTACCTAATATGAATACCGATAATATTGCCAGCAACGATAATAATATGGTGGGCGCAGCCATTACCTTAGCAGATAGCAGCCGCTTTGTAGTATTGTTTAACCAACAAAGCGGACAAACGCCGCCGCCCATTAGTACCACTACCTATAACTATGCCGCGTCAGGGCAGACTATCCATACACTTTGCGGTATGCAGCCCAATACGCTGTATGACGTGATAGACAATGGCAATTCTATTACCGCAAATGCTACGCCGACGGGTAGTTTTTTGAGCAGCGTGAGCGGTGTATTGCGCTTTTGCAGTATTCGCCCCCTTATTGCGGGCGATGCCCAAGTTTGCACGAATGAAACCTATACCTACGCCGTATCGAATATAGCGGGCAGTACTTATATCTGGACAATAACAGGCGGCACCATACTAAGCGGGCAAGGCACGCACCAAGTTACAGTGCAATGGAGCAACGGCACGGCGGGAACGCTGAATGTGGTGCAAGAGATAGATTAGCAAATATTGGAATATTATGCACCATTGCTGTCCTTTATAGAAAAATACGCGACACTTAAAACTCATCACTATTTACACTCCAACTATTGTTATGAATTTAAAATGTATTGTGGTAACGACGCTCTTAAATTTGATTACATCTGCCTTACATGCTATCACTTACCAAGTTGGTCCTACGCGCACCTATACAGTTCCCAGTGCAGTAGCCAATTTGGTCTTAGACGGCGATACCGTCGAAATTGACGCAGCAACTTATATAGGCGATGTAGCCAGTTGGTTTGCCGACAACTTATATATCAAAGGTGTAGGCAACGGATATGCTCGCCTCGATGCTAATGACAACAACGCCGAAGGCAAGGCAATATGGGTCATAAAAGGCGATAATTGCAGGATAGAAAATATCGAATTTCTGAACTGCACCGTGCCCGACAATAACAGGGGCAGGAATACGGCAAGAAGGCAGAAACGTATACATAGTACATTGCTACTTTCACCACAACGAAATGGGTATTTTGGCGGGCAGCAATACCAATAGCAATATCACTATCGAACATTCAGAGTTTGCGCTTAATGGCTTTGGCGACGGCTACTCGCATAATGTATATATCAATCATATAGATACATTTGTTTTTAGGTATAACTATTCTCACGACCCCGATATAGGGCATGCCCTCAAAACTCGTGCGCGGCACAATTATATTCTTTACAACCGCATTAGCGAAGAAAACGGTAGTGGAAGCTATACCATCGATATACCCAACGGCGGCGAGACCATCTTGATGGGCAATTTGATTGAACAAAGTGCCAATTCAGAAAATGCTAGCATTATAACCTATGGCGTTGAAGGACTTAGCAACCCAATAGCCGATTTTATAGCCATACATAATACGATTGTCAATAATCGACCTACGGGAACTTTTTTCTTTATTAGTCCAAATACTAATTTATTTAAACTGTACAATAATTTAGTACTCGGCAACGGCAACTATCTAAACGGTACGCCTATGACCTTGGATAGCCTCGCCAATTTGCGTAGAACAAATATAGCAGACGCACAATTGCTAAATCCCGCTACATTTGATTATCATTTGCAAGCCACATCGCCTGCGATTGATATGGCTGCCGACGCGGGTTTCTATGCTGCTATGTCTTTAACACCCCAATATCGATACGAACACCCACAGCAGGTGGGCGCACGTATAAGCATTGGCGCAGCTTATGATATAGGTGCTTACGAATATACGGGCGAAGACTGTGTTTTTTCGCCCCAGATTAGCGGAAGTATTGATGTATGCAATGGCTCGATAGCCCAATACAGCGTACCTGATTTATTGGGTAGCACTTATATCTGGACAATAACAGGCGGCACCATACTAAGCGGGCAAGGCACGCACCAAATTTCGGTACAATGGGACGACAATACCGTAGGAACGATAGATATTGTGCAGGAAATAGAATAATAATATCAATATTTTTGTGTTCTAAGACTGTAGCGCAAAAAAGCAAAATTGATACAGATTAAATTTAATTTCAAATCGTAAGTTGTTTATTCATAGTCAGATACATATATTGTAATTATTAAATATTTTGTTAAAATGATTTCTTGCGCCGCAATCTTATTATGAAAAATAAATATTTTATAATTAGGGCTAATGCAATTAGACTATTCCTCGTGACCCTAAATTTCCTTTTTCTCCTTTCAACAAACGGGCTATATGCAGCCACTTATTACGTTTCGGCTACTGGGAATGATGGAAATATAGGAACACTTTCGCAGCCTTGGCATACAGTAACATTTGCCTCTGCTAATACCGAACCTGGTGATACGGTATATGTTAAAGCGGGCTTATACAACGAGAATATAATTATTTCGCAAAGCGGCACCGCCGCCCAGCCCATCTCATTCATCGGATATAAGATAATTCCAAACGACCACCCGCCTGTAGGGGCGAACTTTACCGACCCTTATGCGGCATTTTTGACCTCAGACATGCCTACTTTTGACGGAGGGAATAGAGCAGTGGGAATTGGATTTGATTGCCGTTATCAAAAGCACGTAAGAATTCTGAATTTTCAGATTCAGAACTATCGCTATGGTCTTATACTTGGGAGTACACAGCAAGATGCAGGAAATAATTATCTTTTCAATATAAACATAAAAAGTATTGGAGATATCGCTGCCTCTTATTCAGGGTATGGAATCTTGTTGGGTAGTATGGGCACCCGTTTTTCCAACGACAATACCGTTGATAGTTGCTTGGTGGTAAATGTTGCAGCCGAAGGCATCGGTATCAACGGCAATAATAATTCGGTGACGGGGTGTAAGGTTTATTGCAATGAGGATACCAACGCCGCAGCGACAGATTATTATGTAATAGTAACGGGTAGTTATAATCACATAACAGGCTGTTATATAGAAATGGAGCCTACCTTGTCGCACTTAGGGCATGGTTATTCGGCAAAGACCAACGCCGAACAGGTCATAGACGACAACTTAGGCATTCCGCCCATAGCTGCCGAATACAACATATTTAGGTATTGTATAGCCAAGAATATGGGAGAGTCTTTTTGTGTGCGCCACCGCACGGCACGATACAATTTGTTTTATCACTGCAAAGCCATAGGCTCGCACACAGGAGCAGATGGTTCTAATAGCGGCAGGGGAAATGCTGTGGTTATCAGAGATGGTGCTAGCGACAATGTTTTTGATGGCTGCATAGCCGAAAATTGCAAATCAGCTATCCGTTTTAACGATACAGTAGAAGACGGAGATACGGGCACCGCCCCAATTGGACACCCAGGCAACAATAATATCATAATGAATGGGCTTGCCTATAACTGTTATATCGGTATAGATTTTAATGATTATAGCATTCCGTCCGATGCAGGAGACAATACCATCGCAAATTATACTTTCTATAAAACGCGATATCTTTTCAGTGCTGCCCGTCCTTGTGCAAACATGAAATATATCAATACTATTTTTCAGGGCACACTACCCCAAGCCCCAGGCGGTGCTTTTAAAGTAGGTATATTCGCCAATGATATTGTCCCTAATGGAGCAAATACGTATTTTTCAAATTGCAATTTATACAATATACAAGGCGGAATGCCTGCTAATTTTATCTCAAATGCCTACAACTGCATTTCGTCCGACCCTCTTTTTGAAGATGCTGCCAATAATGATTTTCACTTATTGCCCGATAGCCCTTGTATCGATTCGGGTATAAGTTTGTCTGCCATTACAACGGATATGGATAGTATTGCCCGACCGCAGGGAGCAACTTATGACATAGGTGCTTACGAATATACGGGCGAAGACTGTGTTTTTTCGCCCCAGATTAGCGGAAGCATTGATGTATGCAATGGCTCGATGGCTCAATACAGCGTGCCCGATATAGCGGGCAGCACTTATATCTGGACAATAACAGGCGGCACCATACTAAGCGGGCAAGGCACGCACCAAATTTCGGTGCAATGGGACGACAATACCGTAGGAACGGTAGATATTTTGCAAGAAGTAGATTGATACACCGAATAATTCGCCTTTTAGGTGTTTTGGTATGGCTCAATTGCCTAAAAAAATGCCGCCGCTACGTCATGCGTAGCGGCGGCGCAAAACCGAATGTTACGATAAAGCTGGTTTGAGCAGGGCTATAATCTGCGCCAAATAATGGGCATCGGTATCGTCAAAATCGTCGAGTTGGGTGCTATCTATGTCCAGAACCAAGCGCGTTTCGCCATTCTGAACAAGTGGTACTACTATTTCGGATTGCGATAGGCTGCTACAAGCGATATGCCCAGGAAATTGTGCTACATCGGGCACAATAATCGTTTGCCTGCGCTCGGCAGCCGCACCACAAACACCCTTACCAAATGCGATGCGCGTACAAGCCAAGGTGCCCTGAAAAGGTCCCAATACCAACTCGCGCTGCCCATTGTGAAAATAGAAGCCTATCCAAAAAAAACCAAACGCCTCTCGGAGGATAGCCGTTATATTGGCGGCATTGGCGACCAAATCAGTTTCGTGGCTAATGACAGCCGCTATTTGGGGCAACAGGGCTTGGTAGCGGTCGGCGCGGGTTTGGTCGGCGGGCGATATATCTAAGGTGTGCATATTGCAAAGGCGAAATTAGTTGTTCAGTACAGCGGTATTGATTTTTTCCTTGCCCAAATCGACTCGCAAGCGGGCAAAATAGAAGGCTCCGTTCATGCCCATTTGCACAGGGGCATACTTGAACACCCCGAAATAACTGTTTTCATAAGCCTGCAAATCGGGATATATATTCAATAAGTTGTTTGCGCCTACGGTGAAGTTCAGATTGTGGCTAAATTGGTACGATAGCGATAGGTCGGTGACAACTTTGCCCGAAAATGTTTGCTCTACCCCAAACGGAAAACCATTGCGGTAAGATTTGCCAAAATAGACATTGCTCAATACGGCATTAAATTTGCCCATGCTATAATTGACTATCAAATTGAATTTTTGGCGCGGATTGACCCGCTCAATTAAACCGCGCTCGGCAGGGCTGAAATAAATGTCCTCTTGCCCCTCTAATTGGGCGGGAATATTAAGGATACTATCTGCTTTGGTTTCGTTAAAATTAGCTAAGGCACTAATTTCCAAGCGACTTTTGCCCCATAGTACCTTATACGAAGCTACCAGGTCTAAGCCGCGCGTGGTAGTATTGATGGCGTTGGTAAAAAATCGGGCGGCGTCGGCTCCGTAGGGCAGAAGCAAGGCTTGCAGTTCGGGTATGGGGCTGCCAAATGGGTCGTAACCAAACAAACCCGTTAGCACGATGCGGTCGTTCACGCGGATGCGGTAGGCATCTATCGATAAATTAAATCGGTTGGTTGGTTTGTAAGTAAGCCCAAAACTGAGATTTTTTGCCGTTTCTTGGTTCAACTTGGGTATCTCTAAGGCTTGGGCTAAGTCCGAATTGTTGCTGAAAAAGCCCGATTGCCCCAAGCGTCCGTCGCTTAGAATGGTGGTCGATACATAGCTAAAATATTGTTGGTGCAGCGATGGAGCGCGAAAACCCGTGCTATACGCACCGCGCAACACTACTTTGCCGCCGATATTGTATTTGGTGGCAAGTTTGTAGTTGAAAGTACTGCCAAAATCGCTATACCGCTCGAAACGCCCTGCTGCACCTATCGACCAGCTTTTGTTGAGGTCTAATTCGACATCGGTATATGCCGATTGGCTATTGCGCGAGGCATTGACGGCATTGGCGGGCGAAAAACCGGGAAACGACTGTGCGCCGCCCGCCAAAACCAATTGGTCTTCGACCGTGCCGTCGGGTAGAATGACCAAGCCGTAATTGCGCCAGCTCGCTTCTTCGCCTGCTGTGATATGATAGCCTTCGTACCCAAATTCAGCAGCACCTAAACCCAAGTTAAGCCCTTTCAATACATTGCCGAAATGACGCGATAGGTCGGCATTGAGCGTATTTTGCATAAAACGTGCCCGCCCGCATCAAAATCGGTGGGCGTAGCATCTTGCAAAGAGGCATTGACGGTATTTTGACGGAATAGTTAAATGTGTTATTGCCCAATACATTGCTGATATCGAAATGCCATGCCCCAAAACTCATGTTCAAAGCCCGCAGCTACCGAAAAATCGTATATGTCAGATACTGTATTGGGCTGAAAGCCGTTGGGAAATTTGCTCAATACCATTTTATTGCCATCGCTGGGCAAACGCCTGAATCCGTAGCCTTCGCCCTTGCGTAGGTTAGAACCGCCAAATGAGTAGAAGGCACCTTTTTGGCTACGGAGCGGCAGGTTGAGGTTGTAGAATAAGCCCAGATTGACGATTTTGGCATCGCCGACCTGAAAATTGAAGTCGTCTCGGGTCAATCCACGTGCTACCAAAACGCTATCGTCGTAGGCGCGGGCTGCGTCGGGATTATCGGTAAATGGATAGGCGAAAAAATTGCCCAAAGCCGATTGGTCAAATATAATTAGGTCGTGGTGCTGGGTGCGGTTGGTGCGGTCGCGCACATAAGCGTCGCCCGATAATTGAATAGACCCGCCGTTGTTGCCTACTTCCAAGCCGTAGTTGGCAGATAGCCGCGCCATAGCTCCGTCTCCTGCTTGGGTGCCGCCGCCCATAGCTGTAAATGACAATCCTTCGGTATCTTTTTTTAGGATAATATTGATAACGCCCGCTATGGCATCAGAGCCGTATTGTGCCGAAGCTCCGTCTCGCAATACTTCTATGCGGTCTATTGCCGATGCGGGAATAGCGTTGAGGTCTGTACCTACCGAGCCATTGCCAAATGTGCCTTGATTGTTGAGTAGCGAAGTGGTATGGCGGCGTTTGCCATTGATGAGTACTAAGGTTTGGTCGGGTCCCATGCCGCGCAACGACGCGGGTCTATATGCTCTGTGCCGTCAGACGACGATTGGCGGTTCGACTGAAACGAGGGAGCTAAGTAGGTAAGCATTTGATTGAGGTCGTATTGGGGTAGGGCAGGGGCTACGTCTCGCATCGATATAACGTCGATAGGTACGGGCGTATTGAGGGCGGTGCGGTTGAGGCTGCGCGTGCCCACTACAACAACAGCATCTAAGGACGCAGCCGATATAGGCAGGGCAATAGTGATGTTTTTGGGAGTGGCAGTTACTTTTTGTGTTTCGTAACCAATGCTCGATACCGTAAAGACCTCGCCTTCGGGGGCTTGGATAGAAAAATTGCCCGATGCGTCGGTGGCTGTGCCCTTGCCCGACGTGCCGAGCAGCGTAGCACCAATGAGGGCTTCTTGGGTGCGTGCGTCTATTACGCGCCCGCTAAATGTAATGTCTTGTGCAACAGCAACGAGTGCAAAGGCTGTCCATCAAAGTAATGCAACTAAGAGAAGGTGCTTTGTCATAATTGTAGGTGGGAATGGTGTGAAAAGGGTTAAAAATACAAAAATGCCACTAAATGCCCGCCTTATATAGCCTAAAACTGCTATTTTTGTGGCGGCAACAAGATGTGGTATCTGTAAATACAAAGATAGGGCAGCCACCCCGAATAGCCAAACTTTTATGCCCCAAAACGCACCCGATAACTAAACGATGTGCAAACATATAGCCCTCAATAACAACAAGCCCCAAAAAATGTGTAACTTTGCGCACGCTAACCCATTTGCCCACTGAAAAAAGAACTTATTTTTCTTGTTGTATGAGTTACTTAGACCGTGTATTTTATCAGTCAGCCCAATCTATGACGGCTGTACCGGACAATGAAATTGACCTCATCATAGATAGCGATAATTGGATATTGAGCAATAAGAACCCATAATTACGCCCCCTTAGCCAACCGAACCTTTTGCCTGACGAATGAACTTTTTATTCCCCGCATTTTTAGCGGCTATGGCTGCCTTAGCCATACCCATCATCATACACTTGTTTTATTTCCGCCGTTTTAAGAAAATCTATTTCTCTAACGTCAAGTTCTTGCGCGAAATAAAGGAAGAACGAGCCTCGCGCAACAAACTCAAACATTACTTGGTATTGTTGGCGCGTTTGTTGGCTGTTGCGCTGCTCGTATTGGCATTTGCACAACCCTTTTGCCCAAAAACGACGCGCAAATTGTGCAAGGCAACAAGGCTGTGAGTATCTATATCGACAACTCGTTTAGTATGAACGCCAAAAGCGACGACGTATCGCTATTAGAAAAAGCCCGATACCGCGCCCGCGAAATAGCCGATGCCTACGGACCAGAAGACCGTTTTCAACTCCTGACCAACGATTTTGAAGGCAAACACCAACGCCTACTTACAAAAGACGAACTAATGGCTTATCTGGACGAAGTAACCGTATCGCCCGCTACGCGCCCCTTAGCTGATGTGGTAGAACGCCAAAAACAAGCCTTAGAAAACGAAGCAACTACGCAAAAAAACTTGTTCGTAATTTCGGACTTCCAAAAGAATATAGCCGATTTTGACAACGATACAGCCTATAAAACCTACCTCATTCCGCTACAAGCAGTCGAACAACAAAACGTATATATCGACTCGGTGTGGTTTGAGCAGCCCGTATTGCTGCGCAACGAAACCAACCGCCTTATAGCCCGCATCGTCAATAAAAGCGATAAAGATGTAAACGCATCGCGCCTAACGCTCCGAATCAACGGACAAGTAAAAGCATTGACCGATTTTAGCGTGGCTGCCCAACAAACAGCAACCGATACGCTTAGTTTTGCCGCCACCGAAACAGGACAGAACCGCTGCGAAGTAAGCCTCATCGACGAACCCATTACCTTTGACGATACCTACTATTTCGCCTTCGAGATAGCCAGCCAAACCGCCGTATTAGCCATAAGCCCCACCGGGCAAACACCCTACCTCACCGCCCTGATGCGGCAGGCAGGCAATTTTAAGTTCAATAGCCAAGCCATCGGACAATTGGACTATGCCCAACTCAATACCTATGGGCTGCTTATACTCAACAACCTACGAGACGTGCCTTCGGGACTATCGGCTGCTTTGCAACAATTCGTTGAGGCAGGCGGCAGCCTGATGATATTTCCCGATGCCCAAGCCAATATAGCCAGCTATAATACCTTGCTCAAATCGCTGCACGTCAATACCTATACCGGACCTAGCGTTACGCGCCGCGAAGTCGGACGCATCAATATAGAACAAGAAATATTCAACAACGTATTTGAAAAAAATCCCGCAGACGGCAATGTCGATTTGCCTTATGCCACTGCCAGTTTGGGCATGACGGCATTTAGCAATACAGGCGAGGAAGTTGTCATGGCATTTAAAGACGGAGGCTCTTGCATCAGCAAATACAGCGTTGGCAACGGAAAAGTATACCTATCAGCAGTATCATTAGACCTGAACACGAGCAATTTGGCGGCGCACGCCGTATTTGTGCCTCTGATACACAAAGCCGCTATCGTAAGTGCAAAAAGTGGCAACTTGGCATATACCATCGGCAAAAATGACAATATCGAAGTAGCTGCTACCATTACGGATAAAGAAAGCGTACTGAAATTGCGCGGAGCAGATAAAGAATTTATACCAGGACAAAAATTACGGGCAACAAAGTATGGCTATCGATGGGCGGACAGGTCAGAACTGCGGGCGTGTACGATTTGTTTATGGATGAAGCCGAACCACTATCGGCAATAGCCTACAACTACGACCGCCGCGAATCGGTATTGGATTACTACGCCTTGCCCGAATTGAAAGCCAAATACAACGCACCCAATATTTCGTTTATCGAAGGCAACAACGTCACCTTAGACGTGCAGCAGATAAACAAAGGTATTCCGCTATGGAAATGGTGTTTGGCGCTGGCATTATTATGTCTATTGGTCGAAATGCTGCTGTTGCGGTTTTGGAAATAATAGAAATAGCGTAATTATTTAGGCGCGGTGTACTTCTTTGTTCTGATTTATGTTTGTAGGTCGCATTTGTTCCCCGCCATTATTTTGCTCGCGTTAAGAAATGCGGAATGAAAGGCGTGGCTTGTTTCCTAAATCCACAGCGACAACTCAAAACGCGCCTATGAAGCCTTACAAGTACTTCGCCTTGGATTTAGGCACGCCTGTAATGTAGCATTTTAGCGAAGGCAAAATCAAGGCTTGACTTTTTTTGCTTCTTTTTTGTGTCAAGACAAAAAAGAAGAAACAGCACTACAAAGCAACAATAGACAAGTAAGTGACAAAACCGCCTAAATAGTTACGAAATAGCCTAACTCAGGAGCTAATTTCGCCCCAAATAGCCTCGTTACTACCGCTTATTAAGTACTGCATAATATCAGCTACAAGGATACTAAATAGCCACTACGATAAACCATGTATCGCCTATATCATACTTTACAGCGCGGCATACAGCACCCTTTGGGCTGTGAAGATGCCTTATTTACCCAACAATTATCTGATACAGTATGGGTAGCAGCGGTATGTGACGGGTGTTCAAGCGGCAAAGAATCACATTTTGCCGCTACTCTGCAATGTAAATTATTGCGTAAAATTGTCAGTAGCAATCCCGATTTGCCGCTCTCTGCCTCACCTGATGTTCTGGGTGTATATTTGTTGCAGCAATTTATGGAACAACTCGCCGAGAGTCAAATGATATTATGCCTTTCCGACCTCGAATTGTTGGCTACTATGATACTCTTGGTACGACAAGGCGATACGGCTTGGGTGAGCGTGTTGGGCGATGGCGTACTGAACCTCAACGGCGAGATTATTGACATAGAGCAAAATAATACACCCGATTATCCCGCCTATCACCTCAGCGAGAGCGATACCGAATGGGCTGCCTATTTCAAAAAACAAAGCTATTACATAACAAACCTGCACCAAATAGCTATTGCTACTGATGGCGTACTTAGTTTTGCGGGAGGAAACCAAGGCATGACTGCCCGCCAAGCCACCGAGTATCTATTGTGCAATACCGATTTGGCAGCGCACAACGGCATGTTGGCACGCAAATGTGCTATTTTGCACCACCAACACCGCCTATTGCCCACCGATGATATAGCCATAGTGCGCTTAGATAGGCAATAAAACGCCGCGCCCCTCCCAACAAAAAATATTTAGGCTTGCACCGCGCCGTTGATAATAACCGTTTCGACCAAATTGGTGCCAAAGCTATATGGCAGATAAGCTAAGGAAGGTATGCGCTGGGTGATAAACACATTGGCGCGTTTGCCTACGGCAATAGTACCCAATTCTTCTTCTACATCCATGGCATAGGCGCTATTAAGCGTAGCTGCATTGACGGCTTCTTCGGGCAGCATTTTCATTTTGATACATGCCAAGGACAAGACAAAAGGCATATTGCCCGACGGCGACGAGCCCGGATTAGAGTCGGTGGCGAGGGCTACGGGCAAACCTGCCGATATCATGCGGCGAGCAGGCGCATAGGACAAGCCCAAGAAAAATGCAGTTGAAGGCAATACCGTAGGCATGGTTTCGCTGTTGAGCAAGGTATGGATTTCGGCATCGCTCACACATTCTAAATGGTCGACGGATAAGGCGTTATAATGTACGCCTACCTGAACGCCGCCCGAATAATCGAGTTCGTTGGCGTGTATTTTGCCGCGCAAACCGTATTGCGCTCCTGCTTCTAAGATACGCGCCGTTTCGTCGACCGTAAAAAAGCCGCGCTCGCAAAACACATCGATAAAATCGGCTAAACCCTCGTCGGCAATAGTGGGCAATAAGCGGTCGGTGAGCAGCGATATATAGCCGCTGCGATTGCTCTTATACTCGGCGGGTATGGCGTGCGCACCCAAAAAAGTAGATTTAATGGTGAGCGGCGATGCAGATTTGAGCTGCTTGATGACGCGCAACATCTTCAATTCGCCCTCGAACGATAAGCCGTAGCCGCTTTTGATTTCGACGGCACCCGTGCCAAATCGCATCATAGCTTGGAGCCTTTGCAGGGCTTTTTCGAACAAAATACTTTCGGGGGTCTGTTGTAGTAAGCGTGCCGAATTGAGAATACCGCCTCCTTTGGCAGATATTTGTTCGTAGCTCATGCCCCTGATGCGGTCGGTAAATTCGGCTTCGCGGCTGCCCGCATACACAATATGTGTGCGAATCGCACCAACAAGGCAATACCATTTTTCCGTGTGCCTCTATGACCTGTATGTCGGGCGTAGGAGTGGGGCATTGGGTCATGGTGCCAAAATCGGCAATTAAGCCATCTTTGATGAGCAAATAGGCTTCGGAAATGGTAGGTAGGTAAGCCATATCGGGCACTGCTACCAAGCGGCGTGGGTGCGCCTCAACTTGCGCTAATAGCGCGATATGTCGGATAAGGATAGTGGACACGGTAAGAAAATGACAAGGGGTAAAGGGTGAAAAGGCGGGTACAAAAACACGACAAAGGTAAGACAATTATCGGAAGTTATACCATCTAAGCACCGCCGATTTTCTGTGATTTGGCAGAATTCGCCCTTGCAATATAGTGGTCTGGTTTTCTAATTTTATACACTACATTTTATCTGCCCAACACTTAGAAATGAATACGCGGCAGGCACAATAATATAGCCCACGATTTAAATCGCGGGCTATATCACACCATCATGCCAATAGTTACCGAAAAGTTGCCATTTTTAGGCTTGGGCTTATAAGCGAAACCCGAGCGTAAATACGATATTGGTGGTGCGGCTGCTTAGGTTTACATCGGGTGCGTTGCCGTAGGGCGTATATCGATTTTTGCCCATGCTTCGCACCAAGGCGAGGTCGGCAAAAATGTTTTCTTCGCGCACACCCAAGCCGCCGGTGATGCTACTTTGCGTAAAATCGGACAAGGAGGCATCTTTATAAGGACTTGTACTGAGGCTATAACCTGCCCGGACGCGAAAAATTTTATAGGCATATTCGCCGCCCACGCGCAAAGTCGATACAGGTCTGAATTTTTGGCGAATGGCGGTATTCATCTGAATCCTAAATTCGTCGTTGCCATCGGTATTAAATTCGGTTTGGCTAAAATCTGTCCAAGCATAATCGAGGCTAATTATGCCCGATTGCCCAAATATCCACGATGCACCCGTGTTGATGCTCCAAGGCGTGGTGATGCGGTATTCGAATGCACCCGACGACGTATCTGCTAAGGGCAGCGAGGTAAATGATTTGAGTGTAGTAGAATAATTTTCTTCTATCGACATTAAAGTAGGCGTATGTATGGCAAAACCTACGCGCAAAGGCTCTGCGGGGCGATAAATTAAGCCCAATTTGCCGTTGATACCCGCGCCTGTGGCTTTTAGTACATCTAATTGTTCGAGGCTATCAAAATTGTCGATGATGTCGGACGCATCGGTTTCGCTATACGTTTTTTCGCGCGTGTAGCGCACAAACGGAATGCCGATCGTAGCACCGAGATAGAGTTTATCGCGATAATTGCCTGCAAACGATATGCTGGCTTCGTCCATACCGCCTTTTTCGAACTGAAATTGCGACTGCAATACATTACCGCCCGGCGCGGCGGCGGTATAGTTCATACCCGTTGCATCGGGATTGATGAGGTAGACCCAATAAGCCAGACCCGCATCGAAGGGCATTTGTTCGCGTATTTTATCTTCGGGTACGCCAGCGGCAATTTGGGCATAATAATCAGTAATCGAATTGTCGGTATTAAAACCTGCAAACGATTGTTGGCGGTTATAGTTGGCAAGGCGATTATAGCCCACCGAAAAACTGCTGCCGAACCAATCGCGGGTAGCTTTACGCTCGTCGCTTACGCTGCGGGCGGCTACATAACTGAAATGATTGAGGTGAAACGTATTGCGGGTGTCGAACAGAGTGCTATCTAAATAGGTGCTTTCGGTATTGCTAAATTGTAAACCAGCTTACGCTCACTTCGCCGCGCCGATAGAGGGCTAATCCCGCGGGGTTGGTAGAGGCTACTGAAAAATCGGCACCTACGGTGCTAAACGCACCCGCCATACCCATGCTGCGAGCGGTGCCGCCAAAGCCCGTTTGGGCATACCGATAGGCATCGTCAGTAGATTGGGCTTGGGCTACTTGCCAACAGCAAGCGAATGTTATTACAAGGGTGCAATAAATGTGATACAAGGGGGCTGTGTTCATGGCTTAGGGAAATGAAGTTTAGGAAATGAGACGGGCAATAATGACAATAGCGCATTATACCATTGCTTTAGACATCGAATGAGCCAAAAGGTTTAATGCACAGATGCCATATATAGCCTTATTATCAAGGGCATATCGCATCAATTTTATTTGTAAATAAATGTTATATGTGATTTGTGACTATAAAAGAAAAACCCTGCCTCTCGCGAACGAAAAACAGGGCTATAAGCACAAACTCTATGAAAAAAAACTACCTCTTTTGTTAGTGGTTTTGCCCATTTAGTTGGGCAGGTGTGTTGATATGGGACATTCGGTTTCGTTGGCTAAATCGTGGTTGCCTTTGAGTTCGGCAGCTTTGTCGAAACATAATTCTGCGGCAGCAACATTGCTTTCTGCGAGATATGCGTTACCTAAATGTTCTTGTATCTGCCAAGAGTCGGGGTATATTTGTGTGGTCAATTGCAATACGGCGATACTTTCTGCGGTTTTACCAGCTAATATCAATTGTGTGCCTAATTCTGTCATAGCCTTTTCATCAGCGCGGTATCGTTGGGGTTCGCTTCGCATCAGGTAAAACACGTCTATCATGCCTTCTATGCCGTCAGTGGCTAAGGAACTTGCCAAGTGGTCGGCGAGCGAGCTATCAGCGAGCTTGGCTTGGCGGACAGCGGCACGGTTGAGGTGTGCTAATTGTTCTTCTTCGCCCTGAGCGAATGATACAGTACTCAAAAATACTAAAACGGCTAATGTAATGAGGCTACAAAATCGAGCTTCCATAAAATAAAAATTTAGTGAAAAATGTTGTTTAAAAAACTGTTTATGAGTTATTTGTGAAATAAATGTTGTGGATAGAAGCGATGAGAAAGCAAATATTGTATCTACTTAATAAACGCATATATAGGGTCTTGAGTTCGGCGAGTCTATTTTTATTCGCTAAAAATGATTGCCCTTTTTGACACTAACAGTACCTTGTGTTGCAAAGTAGTGTGGATAGCATAATAACGCAATTCTAAGACCTAAAGTTCGCGAGGTGGGCATTTTTTTTAAAAAAAATGTGTGGAGTGCTATTTTTATCGTTGGCGCGGTTATTTTTTGGGTTTTAGTGCTGGTCTGTATTTTCAATTTCGGTAATAAGTTTTGGTAAATGCTGCTTTGTAGCAAGGTTGGGAGCGAGGTGTTCCCGTTAATTTTGAGCATTAATTTTGTCTGCTGTGTATCCATTTCCAAGCGTTAGGACTTAGGAAATAGCGTTAGATAATTGAGATATTAGTTCAAGAACTCTCCCTAACCCCCTCAAAGAGGGGGAATTTATACAAGAAAAGTAACTATTTAGCCTTGTAAGGGAAATAGCCATTTCTAATCGAATATGCAGCGATGTCAGGCATTATTAGATAAATATTGCTCATTACCCCATACCCAAAACCCTATACCCTAAATATTACCAAGAAAATAAAGACAGCACCCCGTAGGGGCGATATCCTAATGGTCTGTATTTTCAATTTCGGTAACAAATTTTGGTAAATGCTGCTTTGTAGCAAGGTCGCGAGCGAGATGTTCGCATTATTTTTTTACTCCAAACAAGAAAATCAAATCAGTAGGTTTGGGCTATGATTTACCCGTAGAATGAGTATTTAAAAAACATTCGCTAAAAGCGATTTTTATGCAAATGACTGATTTACAGTCGTTTATATATAGTTTATGGTTTTTTCGCACTGCAAAGGTACGGCTTTTTCGCTAAAAAAAGATATTTTTTAGCGTAATTTTTTTTCTATATTTGAGTAACTTGTCTACTCAAAATCTTTAAAACCCTTAGCGAGGTCAAAGGCTGAATATGAACTTTGGAGCAAATTTAGTTTCTGTATACTACTGCTAAATATGCTCTTATTAGCTGCTTTGTGCAATTAATACGGCTAATCATCGAAAATGTGACCTACAAACCCTAATTTTGCACCCCAATATCCGTTTTATGAATAGCAAGCAAACAACGGGCGTAGATTGGTTATTGATACTCACCTATGTCTGTTTAATCGTCGTCGGTTTGCTGGCGGTCTATACTGCCGATTATGACGATGCCCACACCGCCTTATTCGATATGAGCCGAAGCTACGGCAGGCAGGCAATTTGGATGGGCGTGTCGCTGTTTATTGCTTTTGTAGTGCTTATGGTCGACTCGCGCCTTTTTACTAGCTCGGCTTACGTGCTATATGCCCTTTCCTTGCTATTATTGATATTGGTATTGGTAGCAGGCGCGGACATATCGGGGTCTAAATCGTGGATAGAAACGGGGTTTTTCAATATACAGCCTTCCGAAATAGCCAAATTTGCCACTTGTTTAGCCTTAGCCAAACATTTGGCAGGAGTTAGCAGCACCATCAGCACCGAGCGCGAGCATATCGTTACGTTTGGCATTATCATTATTCCCATCTTGCTAACCCTTATGCAGGGCGATGCGGGTTCGGCTTTGGTGTTCTTTTCGCTCATATTGGTCTTGTACCGCGAGGGGCTTTCGGGTATGTTTTTGGTGTTGGGAGCTATCTGTACTGCCTTATTCCTATTAGCATTGCTATTGCCCTATACCGTTTTGGGTGCGGCAATAGGCGTGATTTTGTTGGGCGTATTGCTGTGGCGCGAAGGTAGGGCAATGATGTCCTCTAATATATGGATATATATAGGCGTGGTGGGTTTGGCACTGCTTGTGTCCTATTATTTGGGAGCTGCTTGGCTGCTGCCCCTCAGCGTAGTGGGGACGGGCGTGGTCGTTATATTGTATTTCAATAGCAAGCGACTGATATTTGGCTTGCTGAGTTTGTTTATGCTCTGCTCTGCCTATATTAGTAGTGTAGATTTTGCATTTAATCACTTTTTAAAGCCTCACCAAAAAAACCGTATTGGGGTCATTTTGGGTTTGGTCGAGGACAAACAAGGCGTTGGTTACAACCTCAATCAATCGAAAATAGCTATTGGGTCGGGCGGCTTTTGGGGCAAAGGCTTCTTACAAGGCACTCAAAATAAAGGCAATTTTGTACCCGAATTGCGCACCGATTTTATTTTTTGCACCATCGGCGAGGAGTTTGGCTTTTTGGGCAGCCTCCTTATTGTGGGCTTATACGTATTGTTATTGACGCGCATTGTGCAGGTAGCCGAGCGGCAACTCTCGCCTCTGTCGCGGGTATATGGCTATGGCGTGGCGGCGATATTGTTTTTCCACTTCGCCATTAATATAGGTATGACCATCGGCTTAGTGCCCATTATCGGTATTCCATTGCCATTTTTGAGCTATGGAGGGTCGGCTCTTATTAGCTTTACGATACTGCTATTTGTGTTTATCAAGTTAGATTCTGAACGTTCTAGTTTTTTGCGATGAGTAGTATATTGTGCTTAGACATCGGCAATACGCGCATCAAAGCGGGTATTTTTTCTCGCCAACAGAGCCCCCAACCCAAGGAATCGCTCTTGCATACCACTATTTTTGAAGCGAGCGAAGCCCATAATGCCCTGCGCCAACTTGTAAGCCACTACGCCCCACAAGCAGCTATTTATGCCGATGTAACCCAAAACAAAATCTTACCCGATTATATCTACCGAGAATTACAACTGCCTACGCTTGCTCTCGACCATAATACGCCATTACCTTTTACTAACTGCTACGAAACGCCGCATACCTTTGGGGCAAAGACCGCTTGGCAGCCATAGCAGGGGCACACTATTTCTACCCACGCCGCAACGTACTGGTCATTGATGCGGGTACGTGTATCAAGTACGATTTTATAGACCAAAACGCCAATTATCGCGGCGGAGCCATAGCTACGGGTATCCGAATGCAGTTTGCGGCATTACACCATTTTACCCAAGCCCTACCCTTAATAAACTACGACATCACCCAAACACTGCCCGTATCTGTGCCCCTCGTAGGCGGCAATACCACCAACGCGCTATTGAGCGGCGTACTGCACCAAACCGCTGCTGCCTGCAATGGTATAGTAGCCCAATACCAACAACAATACCCCCAATTGCTCACCCTCGTCACGGGAGGCGACGCTCCTTTTTTACAACAAACACTTAGTTATCCATCTTCTTATATCTCGTATTTAATATTATATGGCTTATACCACATCTACGGCTATGCTACTCAATCAGCCATTGAACACTAACTCCTTATCCACCAACAAAATGCCAACTATATTTGCGCCTACAATTGCCCAATCGCCGCCCACCACAAAACAAATAAACCCTTTCTCGATGAGGCAGTTTTGGGGCTTATTTGTTCTTTTGCTCGGCACCTTGCACGTATCGGCGCAAATCAGCCAAGTCAATACGCCTTATTCAAAGATAGGTATTGGCACGCTCTTCCCTACCCAATTTGCCGCCAACAAAGCGATGGGAGGCATTACAGCAGCCTACCATTCGCCTACTAATATCAACTACGATAATCCCGCATCGTATGCCCGAATCAAACTGACCACCTTTGAAACTGCCTTGCAATTCAACGGTTCATGGTTGGCTGAAAATACCCTCAAAAGCCGTAGCGCGACCGGAGCTTTGGGTTATTTGGCATCTTTCGCATTTCCTGCTGCCAAGTTCTGGACAATGAGTTCGGCTTGATTCCACAGCAGCCGCCACTACGACATCAAAAAGGCGGAGGTCGTAGGTGGCAGCGACGAGCCCATAGACACGATACAGCACCGGTTTTTGGGAAACGGACAATTATACCAAGCATACTTGGGCAATGGTTTTAGGATTAAAAACCTATATATAGGGGCTAATGTGGGCTACCTGTTCGGCACAATCAATCGCGAGGTACGCTCTTATTTTCCTAATGTTATTATGCCTACGGCAACCAACGCATTGCTGCCTTGCAGTCGCGTGGTTGGCTCTATAATTTTGGACTGCAATACGACCTCAAACTGCCCAAAGACCAATTGCTGACTATAGGCGTATCGGGTAATCCTGCTATATCGGTCAATGCCGTTGAGAATGATTTGGTGCGCCGCGTGACGGTATATAGCAACGAGAGCGTAGGTGTCATTGATACCGTGGCACAGACCATAGGGCAATCTGCCAAAGTGGTATTGCCGCCCAAAATCGGGATAGGGCTGTCCTATTCGCGACCTGGCTCGCTCTTGATTGGCTTAGATGCCACCTACGAACAATGGGAAGATTTTCGCTATTTGGGCAGTGCTGACGACCTCCTCGCCAACGACCTACGCCTATCGCTGGGGGTCGAAATAGTGCCCGACCCGCGCACCCTGACCAAATATTGGCGGGCAGCCTCTTATAGGTTTGGAATACGCTACCACACAGGCAACCTGCGCTTTGGCGAACAACGCTTGCCGAGCTATGCCGTTACTGCGGGTATAGGTTTGCCTATTCGCAAGGCAAGTTCGCGCATTAATCTATCGTTTGAAGCAGGGCAAACAGGTAGGGTAGCCGAAAATATCGTGCGCGAAACCTTCGTTATCGGTACAGTAGGCTTTTCGCTCACTGACCGGTGGTTTATTAAACCCAAATTTGATTAGGATAAATCAAATGCCCACGAAAATATTTCTAAAAGGATAAGAAAAGTCGTATTTTTTGTTGCATATTTGCCCATCCAATAATTCATATTCCTGTTCATTCCTTTTATCAGCATGAAACGTTTTATCCAATGCCGCCTATTATATGTCGTCTGCTGCATTTTAGGCGCAACAATTTGCCCTCTATGGGCTATTGATTGCCCCGTGAACGGCGTAAGCACTACCCCCGAAACTTGCGCGGGCGACCACGACGGAACAGCTACCATTTCGGTGGCAGGCAACGCTGCCAATTATACTTATACATGGCTGCCTAATGTGAGCAATACTACCACAGCAAACAATTTGGCACCAGGTGCATACAGCGTCACGGTCAGTGGCTCGCTGTCGGGGTCGGGCACAAGTACGACCACTTTGTTTTCGGACAATTTCAACAGCGGTGCTGATAATTGGGTCGTCAATGCAACGGGTGCGGGGCTTAACCGCTGGTTTGTCGATGCCGACTATACGGGAGGTTCGTGCAATTTTTTGGGCGAACCCCTATTTAGTGTACCCGACGTAGCTGCCCAGCCTGCTGCTATAACGGGTTCGCCGTATAGTACTTATTTGCATATACGCGCTACCAGTACGGCAGGCGGCCTTTGCAACCCACCTTGGCCCCCGCTGAATGCTAGTTATGACGGCGGAAAAACCACCACTAACCGATGCACCGAAATGGCTTTGCCCATCTCGACATTGGGACAAACAGGTGTATCGCTGCGGTTTTATTGGCTTTGCGGTGGTAGCACCAACTCTTATGGCTACGTGCAGTACCAAACCAGCGGTGCTTGGCAAACCGTAGGCAACTACTTGTATGGCGAAGATGCTTGGCAAACCGCCAATATCGCCAATGCTGCATTTGACAACCAAAGCAGCCTGAAATATCGCTTTTGTTGGAACAATAATAGTACAGGTGTCGACCCCGCTATTGCAATTGATGACGTAAGCATTACCGCCACCTCGGCAAGTGCGCCTTGTAGTTCGGTACTCAATTTTTCAATAGCAGCAGGCACTGCACCCGACGCTTCATTTAACGATTTAGCCGACAGCTACTGCCAAGGGAACGCACCCGTAATCCTTACTCCTACGGTCGCAGGCGGCACATTTTCGGGCGAAAGCGTATCCAATAACACTTTCAATCCGCGCTTTGTCACAACCGTGAACACACCCATTCCCATTACTTATACCCTTACACAAAACGGTTGTACCGCCTCTGTTACGCAAAATGTGACCGTCATTCCGCAACCCAATGCCAGTTTTACGCCCCAACTCAACGCGACCTATTATCCCAGCGACCCGCCAATAGTGCTTACGCCTGTGGTGGCGGGCGGCACATGGTCGGGCGACTGCTTGGCGAGCAACGTTTTTATACCATCTGTCGCAACGCTCAATGTGCCCTGTAATATCACCTATACCCTAACCCAAAATGGTTGTACGTCTATGGCAGCGCAGGGCGTTACAGTTATTTCGCCGCCTATTACTGCCAAAATAAAGGTATTGCTACAAGGAGCATATAGCGGCGGCAATACGATGCGCACCGACCTGCAAAGCAATAATCTACTGCCCTTAGCACAACCCTACAATTCTGCGCCATTCAACTATAACGGTACAGAAGCAGTAGCTTCGGCTTCGGCTTTCCCATCTAATACCTGCGATTGGGTATTGGTCGAAATACGCGATGCTGCCAATCCCGCTACGCTATACGACCGCAAGGCTGCCCTACTGCTCGCCGACGGAACGATAGTAAATACCGATGGTACGGCGGGAGTAAACGTCAATGTGTCGAGTGGCAACTACTACATAGCTGTGCGCCACCGCAACCACTTGGCGGCGATGAGTGCCGCTACTATTGCCCTACCTAACGCCATAGCCTATGATTTTACAACGGCTGCTACCCAAACCTTTGGTACAGAACAAGCCGTCGCTGTATCGCCTACGCATTGGGCTATGCGCTGCGGCGATGCCCAAGCTAATGGCACTATCACATTTGCCGATTATAATGCATATATCGCACAGGTTGGTTCGGGCAATACCAATAATGGCTATTTTGCCGCCGATATTGATTTGGACGGCGACGTTAGCCCCGCCGATTTTGACCTATATCGCCCCAATGCCCGAATGATAGGTATCGCGCCCTTGCGGTATTAAGGTGGTATTCGGAGGGGCTATTGCACTTGAATATTAGGTATAGTGGGCGCAACATTTGGACTTTGGACAGAGTTTAATTTATTTTTCAGTATATGTATTGATTCTATGCAATAATTTATTGAGATTATGGTGCAAAAAGGCAAAATTAACACAAATTTAATTTATTTTCGATACATAAACGATTGATTTTTCGTTATTTATGTATTTTTTTACTAATTAATTTTTTGTTCAAATGACTTTTTGCACCCAAGTCTTTAAAAAATCTGTCCAAAGTCCAATCGACATCTACTCCTTATTTTATTCCCCATAAATAGCGCAAGCGTGCCTCCGTCTGAATTATGGGGTGAAACTTATAGTTTGCGATATTCGTAAGTTTCTTTGCTTTGCCCCGCACGAGCAACTTCTAATTTTTCGCCGTTAGATAGTCGTATATCTTTTACTCGCGGATTCTCGATAGGAAAACCCGATACAAACATATTGTCGGTTTGTGCCGATTTGTCGATTAAAATATGGCTGCATCGCGCACCCGCTCTAAACTTGACCGTGCCTACTACTTGTTGCTCGGCGATATAAGGCACTAAATAGCGGTTTAGGACGCCTGTCGGTAGGGGATAGCTGCGAGCTTTTTGGGTTTGTAGGGGTGTGATGCGCGAAAAAACTACTTCGCTGCCCCTGCAAAAGCGGGGTTTTTTGATAAGTCCTACTATATACCACAATACCAACAGCGCGGAGAGAGTGGCTATAATCAGCCAACCGCATTTGGCCCAAAAAGGTGCATCGGTAATTTCGACTGATACCGTGAGGTTATTTTTGCTGCCAATTTGGATATTGGGATTGCGCGATTTGAGCTGCAAGCCAATATCTGATTTTCCTGTACGTGTGAAACAAGCACACCATGCTCCTTTGGGGCGTATGCGCATCGACCCATCAGGCATATTGTCGATGCTTAGGGAGATTCCCTCGGTGCCGCCGCTTTGTTCGATGTAGAGGTCTTTCATTTCGGCTTCGGTGGGCGGTCGTGCTTGCGCGTCGCCTACGCTTAGGCGCGGAAAAACGGTGATATAGTCTGCCGCATCCATTGCTAATACCGATGCCGTTATTTTGGTTTTGGAGGCTTCTAAATTGGCTTTTGGAATGGGGCACGCATCTTTGTGTAAGTTAATAACTTGGCTTTGGAAGTTGAAATAGCCTGCATATTCGGCGGTGACAGATAGAACGATATGATTGCTCGATAGAGGAATGGTGGTGCTAAATCGACTATTCTTTTCGTCCAAACTCATGGCTTGTTTTTGGTGGTTTGTTTCGTTCATCACCCACAAGCGGCTACCTTGCAATACGGGTAGGTCTAAGGGTTGGTCTTTCAAATCGAGTAGCCGCGCTATGACACGCACCTGACGCACTGTATCGCATATTTGTTGTTGGTTGCCGCTTTTTGATTTGACGCTTCCTTCTATATCTACTACTAATTTGGCAGCTACTTCGGGCAATATTTTTACTTTTGAGGGGTCGGGTAGCCCGGTAAAATCGATGTCGATAGCTCCTTTTGGTATGATGGCATTGGCAGTTTTATCGGCAGATATATGCGTTATCAAGCCCGTCATTTGGTAGTTGGCATTGGCTTTTTGGGCGGTATAGGTATCTTCAATCCATAAATTTTTGCCGCTGCTGGTGGCATTTTTGACGGTAGGCAAAACGGTATTTTTTCGTGCTTCTTGCTCCAAAACGATGATTTTTTTGAGCGGTAGAGGGGTGTTGATTTGTAGCTTGGTGCCTACGGGTTTGAAGGGCACGCCTCCGCCCGAAAGCGTCATTACGGTAGCACCGATGTTCTCCATCGTTTTGATGATTTGGGTAAAATTGCCGTCGGTGCGTTGGGTTTGTTGTGGGGTTTGGGTTTGGCTAAAATATTGGTCTAAGGGCGTATTGGCAGCACTAACATTGAGAAATATAATTCGCGAGCCTGTTTGCTCTACAAAACTGCGGAGGTCGTTGGTATATTTGGCAATAAATTGTTTGTCGGTAATCATACCATCTGACAGAATGAGCAGCCATTTATCTTTGCGGGAGCTTTGGCTCAGTTTGTTTTTGGCATTGATAACCGCCTCGAAAGGCGTGGCTTTGGCCTTGCAGTCATATACGGTATTAATATTTTTGATGGTGTTGTGTTTATCATTTAGGTTCATAAAATGTCCATTGGGAGAGTCCATTTTATAGACATACAATTCGTCTTGGGAGTGTAGCAAGCCGACCATCACTTGTAGCGCGTAGTTGATACCGTCGCACTGCCCTGCATCGCGCATACTACCCGAATTGTCATATACTACTGCTACGGCGCGGTTTTGGGCAGCCAAAAACGGTGCGAGAAAGGCAGAGAAAAATAGCGCGAAACAAAGAGATGCCGCCCAGCGGCACAATGCAGTATAAAAATTGGAGTTAGGCATGGTAGAACTGAAATGGAGGCTATTGTCTATATTTTCGGTCGTTTTAGCTATTATTAACAATCGAACCTTTTGCTTTGTCGTATGGCATTTGCCTACGATTTTGAAGCCCAAATATAGCGGTATTTTGGCAAAATTGCTTTGTATAGCTGCGCTTTTTATTGTTATTACTCAAAATGAACAGGGCGCAAACCACCGATAGATTTACCTTAGTTACCTTTGGTGGGCAATAAACAGCGATTTAAGGCACAGAAGTAAACCAAGTATGGCTAATATGCTGTACCTTTGCGGTGTTATTCATCATTTAACACCCCAACCATGAATACTTTATTGTTTTCGATGCCCGGCGGCGGCGAGATCATTATTCTTTTATTCGTCGTCTTGCTGTTGTTTGGCGGCAGAAAAATACCCGAATTAGCACGCGGTCTGGGACGCGGTATTCGCGAGTTTAACGATGCTAAGTCATCTATACAGCGCGAGTTAGAAGAAGGCGTGGAGGATAAGAAAAAATAAATATTTTGCTCTTTACTACCGAAGTACCCTTTGTACAATAGGACGAGGGTTGTCGCGTTACGCCAGAAATAATAGGCAAGTATAGTATGCGGGAGTCTTCTTATAATTTCGTAACTATTTAGACTTGTAGGAGGAACTAATCGAATATGCAGCGATGTCGGGCATTATGAGGTAAGTATTGCTCATTACCCCATACCCAAAACCCTATACCCTAAATAGTTACATAATTTCATACACTACACATGTTGTTAGCCCATAAAACCGCCCTTGTCACGGGCGGCACGCGCGGCATTGGTCGCGCTATCGTTGCCCGATTTGCTGCCGAAGGCGCATCGGTGGCGTTTAGCTATGTGTCCGAATCGTCGGCAGATTTAGCCCGCGATTTATGCGCACAACTCACCGCGCAATACGATGTGACTATCAGAGCGTTTCGCGCTGACGGGTCGCGCTATGACGAAGCCGAAAATTTGGTGCGTCGGGTAGGTGATGAGATGGGCGGCATACATATCTTGGTCAATAATGCGGGCATTACTCGCGACAATCTTTTGCTGCGCCTCAGCGAAGCCCAATGGGACGAAGTATTGGACAACAATCTGAAATCGGTATTTCACCTCTGCAAGCACAGTTCGCGCTATATGCTCAAACAGCGGCAAGGCAGTATCATTAACATAGGCAGTATTATTGGTTTGCGCGGCAACGCGGGACAAGCTAACTATGCCGCATCGAAAGCGGGCATGATAGGATTTAGCAAATCGGTAGCCCAAGAATTGGGGTCGCGCAATATTCGTTGCAATGTCATTTCGCCCGGTTTTATTGATACCGAAATGACCCAAGCCCTGCCCGAAGCTACCCGCACCGAATACAGCAATGGTATTCCGCTCAAACGATTTGGGACGGGCGACGAAGTGGCGCAGGTTGCCTTGTTTTTAGCCTCCGACCTGTCCGCCTACGTCACAGGGCAAACCATTAGTGTTTGTGGGGGCTTGTATAGATAGCTTTTATTAGACCCAAGACCTTTTTCTACGCTACACCTTACTGCCTTTTATACTTATTGCCTACATTAAATGGCATTTCTAAGGCGGTATTATGAGGGGTTACGCTCGAAAAAAGCACCTCGGCATTATAGCTACCTTTGGGCGATTGTACAGCTATATTGCGTTGGTGTGCAAAGGCGCGGTCACCGACGGGTTGATAATTGTTCAGTATGATGTCGAGTTGTTGCGCTGTTTGCGCGTCGTGGAGCGATATTTTAGCAGCGGTAAAATCGTTTCGGTTTAGTTCGATGGTTTCGTGCAGGTTTTCGCGGTCGGTCATCAGCACAAAGGCGTTCGGCAGCGTATCGGTATGCGTGGGTGTATCGGGCGTTAGCAAGCGTCCGCCCGACATGATGCGTTGCAGGGTATTAAAATCTATCGGGTAGCCGATAAGTTGGCGCAAATATTGTATCGAGTGCGCGTGGTATTGCTTGTTGAATCTGTCAATGACCTGCACGGAATCGGGTGTAACAAGGGCACGAGCCACCTCTATTTTGATGCCGATATTGGGATAGACCGACAGCCATATCGCTTCGTTTTTATGCCAACGCATATCGGCGGCAAAAGATTGGCTCCGGCTTCCGTCGTTGGCATTAATGTTTAGGGTGGCACTCAACCACTCGGCGGGCAGTTCGTTATCGGCGATTTTGCCCGACAGCAACTCGGCAGAAGTGGGTAGTGGGGTAGAGGCGGTATCTTTTTTATTGTTTTTGCAAGCCGTAGCACCAAGCACGACTAATAAAAGCCAAAGGCTGCCATAGTGCCAAATGATAGAGCGGCGTGGGCTGGCGGAAAAGTACATATATAAGAGTGTTTCGGAGGGTTAGCACAAAAAAGATTAGATGAACAAGCCGGTTTAGGGCTAATTGTGCGGCATTACAACACAAGGGAGGTAGTGTTAATGCTTGCTTTTACGGTATTTAGACGGATATGTATCTCCACAAGTTTAAGGCAGTATTAGCAAGGCTATGTATTGTTGCTTTGTAACTATTTAGGGTATAGGGTTTTGGGTCTGGGGTAATGAGCAATACTTATCTAATAATGTCTGACTTCGCTGTATATTCGATTAGAAATAGCGATTCTTGTGGGCTACTCCTACAAGGCTAAATAGTTACGTTGCTTTTTATTTGCAATGTCCGCAGCAGGTGGCTTTTCCTTGTGCTTTCTCAAAACATACCTGCCTTCCGTGTCTATTTTGCTTGTGGGATAAGAGGATTGGACGTTTTTGGCAAAAGCGCGGCTGAATATGGATACAAAGGTAAGGCGAAAAGTGCTATGGTAGCTGTTTTGCCCTTTGTTTTTGGCTATATTGAGCCATGAGCGTTGCTAAAGCGATTTCATCGGCGACTACCTCTCTGCTGAAAGGTGGTTGCCGATGAAGTATATTTTAGGCGATATGGCAGTATTAGAAATGCGGTGTATGCTTAGGTCAATTTGCGTTTGATTTCGATTTCTTCATACCCTTCTATATAGTCACCTTCTTTGATGTCGCTGAAATTGCGGAGCGAGATACCACATTCGTAGCCCGAAGCTACTTCTTTTACGTCGTCCTTGAAGCGTTTGAGCGAATCGATGCTACCCGTATAGATTACTACCCCGTCGCGCACTAAGCGCACTTTGGTATCGCGGAATACTTTGCCTTCTTGTACGTAGCAACCTGCCACCGTACCGACTTTGGTAATTTTGAATACATCGCGCACTTCGATATTGCAGGCAAATTTTTCTTCGATAGTAGGTTCGAGCAAGCCTTCCATAGCCGATTTGACCTCTTCGATGGCATCGTAGATGATAGAGTATAGGCGGATATCGATATTTTCTTGTTCGGCTTGGCGGCGGGCTTGGGGGCTGGGTCGTACTTGAAAACCGATGATAATAGCATCGGACGCGCTGGCGAGCAGTACGTCGCTTTCGGTAATAGCACCTACTGAACGGTGAATGATACGCACTTGTACCTCGTCGCGCGAGAGTTTGAGCAAGGAATCGGATAAGGCTTCGACCGAGCCGTCGACATCGCCTTTGATGATGAGGTTGAGTTCTTTGAAATTGCCCAAAGCCAAGCGGCGGCCAATTTCTTCGAGGGTGATATGTTTTTTGGTGCGTTGTTGTTGTTCGCGCAGCAATTGTTCGCGTTTGAGGGCAACGTTGCGGGCATCTTGTTCGCTTTCGGCGATGCGCACTTTATCGCCTGCTTGGGGCGCGCCGTTCAGACCCAATACCATCACTGATTGTGAGGGTCCTGCGGCTTTTATTTTGGTGCCGCGCTCGTTGAACATTGCCTTTACTTTACCGTAATATTGCCCTGCAAGTATGGGGTCGCCTATACGTATAGTGCCGCTTTGTACTAATACGGTTGATACATAGCCTTTTCCTTTGTCGAGTGATGCCTCGATGATAGTACCTACGCCGCGTTTATTGGGATTGGCTTTTAGTTCGAGTATTTCGGCTTGCAGCAATATTTTTTCGAGCAACAAATCGATATTGATGCCTTTTTTCGCTGAGATTTCTTGCGATTGGTATTCGCCGCCCCAGTCCTCGACTAATAAGTTCATTTGTGCCAATTGTTCTTTGACGCGCTCTGGATTGGCACCGGGTTTGTCTATTTTGTTGATAGCAAATACGATAGGCACATTGGCTGCTTGGGCGTGGCTGATAGCTTCTTTGGTTCGTTCCATGATGCTATCGTCGGCAGCAATGACAATAACAGCGATGTCGGTTACTTTGGCACCACGCGCACGCATAGCGGTAAAGGCTTCATGTCCGGGGGTATCTAAGAATGTGATTTCGCGTCCGTCGGCGAGCTCTACCGAGTAAGCTCCGATGTGCTGGGTGATACCGCCTACTTCGCCCGCCACAACATTGGCGTTACGGATATAGTCGAGTAGCGATGTTTTACCGTGGTCGACGTGTCCCATGATAGTAACGATGGGTGGTCGTGGTAAGAGGTCTTCGGGAGCGTCGGGTATTTCGGCATTGGCTTCGTCTTGTTCGGTGGCACTCACAAATTCGATGTCAAAGCCAAATTCGTTGGCTACTACTTCGATGAGTTCGGCATCTAAGCGGTAGTTGATAGTAACCATCATGCCGAGGTTGAAGCAAGTGGTGATGACTTCGGTTGCCGAAACATCCATTAGTTTAGCGAGTTCGCTAACTGAGATGAACTCGGTTACTTGTAGTGTTTTGCCGTCTTCGATGTCTTCGGCGCGTCGTTCGGCGTGTTGTTCGCGTTTGAGTTTTCGGTTTTTAGACCGGTCGTTTTTGCCTTTGGTTGTACCTGCCATGCGTGCCATTGTAGCCCGCATTTGTTCTTGTATTTGTTTTTCAGTAACGAGTGTAGGTTGGCCTGTGGCGGGTTGTTGTTGTTTGTTGTCGTTTCGGTCGTTGTTGCGTCTGCGCGGTTGGTCTTTTCCCGTATTTCGGTTATTGTTGTTATTATTATTGTTGCCACTGCTTGCATTTCTGTTGTTATTATTATTGTTATTTTGATTGCGTCCGCCACCGCTACCGCCACTACTGCCTTGGGCATTGGGTTTGCGGTCTTTATCTCGGTTATTTTGGTCGGTTCGGTTATTGTTGTTGTTGTTATCTCGGTTATTTTGGTCGGTTCGGTTATTGTTATTATTGCGGTTGCGGTCATTCCGATTGTCTCCGCGCCCGCTTTTTCCGTCTACTGATACAGTTTTGGCAGAGTCTTCGAGGGCAACCTTTTTATCTTTGACGATACGTTTGCGTTTTTCCGTGCGTTTTTTGCCGTCTTTTTCTGTTCCTTGGGTAGGCAGTTCTATTTTACCCAATACAGTGAGTCCGTCTAATTTGCGGGCTTCGATTTTTGATACTTCTTTTTCGGGGTCAATGGTGCCTGCTGATTGATCTTTGTTGATAACTTGGGGCGTTCTTATGTCTATGCGTTTTTCGTTTTTATCGCTGGGAGCAGGAGGGCTTAAGATGTGTATTGGTGGGGGTATTATTAGACAGGCGTTCTTGTCTTTCGCGTTCTTTTTTAGCTTTCTTGCGTTTTTTCTCTTTTTCTTTTTGTGTTGTTTTTAATTTATCTTTTTCTTCTTGTTTTAGTTTGTCGAGGTCTATTTTGTCTACTACTTTTAGATTACCCAAGCGCGTAATTTCGGATTCGGGTTTTGTATTTTCTTTGTTCGTTTGTTCGGTTTGAGGGTTGTTGTCATTGGGGGCTTTATCTCTGTCGGGTGGTACGGGTTCTTGTTCGGGTTGGGTTATTGTTATTGGGGTTTCTTTTTGGGGGGCGGGGGGAGTTGTGTCTTCTTGGCTTGTTTTTTTATCGTCAGTGGTGTTTGAGTCTGTTTCGGCTTGTTGTTGCTGTTTGTCATTGGCAGGCACTACGTGTTGTGGGGCATCTTGGCTGGGTTTGAGGTCGGGTTGTGGCGTATCGATTATAGGTTTTAAGGCAGTTTCTTTGAAAATGGGTGTAATTTCTTTGATAATGGGCGTAGTTTCCTTGACCGGTATCGTTTCTTTTACGATAACCGGCGATGTTTTGATGGTGGTGACCTCGTGTTCTTCGTCTTTTTTATCTTTGGTAGGACGTAGGTTGATTTGGTCGGCTCTTTCTCTTAGGTTCTTTTCGGCACGGAAATCTTTTAATAGTATCGAATACATCCGTCCGTCAATTTGGTATTAGACGGTTCTCCACCTCAAAACCGCGTTTTTGAGGTGTTCGACAATGGTTTCGATGCCTATATTTATTTCGAGGGCTGCCTTGGCGAGTCTTACTCCTTTGTTATCACTCATGTAGGGATATATGCTGTTTAAAAAATGGCGTATGGTTCTATGGAATGGAAAAGCGAAATATGGTGTATATGATAGTTGTGTTTGGCAACCAGAGCATACGTAGATAATAATGAGCAATAAGGCGCGGCGTTGCGGCGTTACGCGTAGCTAATTAGCATAGCGGGCTGCGCAAGGTTGATGGGATTATTTTATCATTTACATAAATTGATATTTCATGTTTTGGGTTATTATTGCTTGGTTTATTCTTGTTCTGTTTCGTCGTCTTCATTGTCGTCGTCCTCATCTTCTTCGCGTTCAAATTTGGATTTCAGTACATTCAAGACGTGCTGGATGGTTTCTTCTTCGAGGTCGCTGCGTCTGATGAGTTCGTCGAGGCTTAGTGTTAAGACGCTTTTGGCAGTATCGCAACCGATGCCTTTGAGTACGTCCAGCACCCAGCCTTCGATTTCGTCGGCAAATTCGTCGAGTTCGATGTCGTATTCATCTTCGTCTTCTATTTCGCGATATACATCTATTTCGTAACCTGTCAGTTTAGAGGCTAATTTGATATTGATGCCGCCTTTGCCGATAGCGAGCGATACTTGGTCGGGTTTTAGGTAGACGGAGGCGCGTTTGCGGTTTTCGTCTAATTCCATCGACACAATTTTGGCAGGTGTGAGGGCGCGTTGTATGAGCAGTCGAGCGTTGTTGGTATAGTTGATAATATCGATGTTTTCGTTGCGCAATTCGCGCACTATGCCGTGTATGCGCGAGCCTTTCATACCTACGCAGGCTCCTACGGGGTCTATGCGGTCGTCAAATGATTCGACGGCTATTTTGGCGCGTTCGCCTGGTTCGCGGGCTGTGCGTTTGACGGTAATTACGCCGTCAAATATTTCGGGTACTTCGAGTTCGAGTAGTTTGGCTAAAAACGAATTATCTGTACGCGACAAGATAATGCGTGGTTTATTGTTGCGCAAATCTACTTTTTTGATGATGGCTTTTACGGTGTCGCCTTCTTTGTAGAAGTCGCTTGGTATTTGTTCGTTTTTGGGCAGTATTAATTCGTTGCTTTCGTCGTCGAGTATCAATATTTCGCGTTTCCAGATTTGGTGCACTTCGCCCGTCACCAATTCGCCTACGCGCTCGTTAAATTTTTTAAATAGCTCGTCTTTTTCCAACTCGCTCACGCGCGACACTAAGGTTTGGCGGGCGGCTAATATAGAACGCCGACCAAAATCACCGATTTTGATTTCTTCGTATAGTTCTTCGCCTACATCATAATCTTCTTCTATTTTGATGGCTTCGGAATAGGCTATTTCTTTGTTTGGGTCGCTTAGGTCGCTGTCGTCGACAATTTCGCGCCTGCGCCATATCTCTAAATCGCCTTTGTCTGTATTGACGATGACATCAAAATTCTCATCGCTGCCATATTTTTTGCGCAATAGAGTTTTAAATACGTCTTCTAATACCTTCATTAAGGTAGGACGGTCAATATTTTTAAATTCTTTGAACTGGGAAAACGATTCTACCAGTCCGATGTTGTTGCTCGACATAGCCTATTGTTGTTTAATGGGTTGTTTAAAAACAATTTTTTCTTCGGTTGTGTGGATGGTTGAAAATGGAATTTGTAGGGGTAGCGGTATTGCTTTGTTCGGTTTTTGGGGCAAGGGCAAAAGGGTGAGTTCGGTATCGCTGACGGCTTGCAGGGTGCCTTCTATAGTAGTGCGGTCGCTTAGTGTGATAATGAGGACTTTGCCAATGGCTTTGGGATATTGGCGGCGTTGCTTGAAAGGCGTACCCACACCCGGCGACGATACTTCTAAGGTATAATTTTGCCCAAGCAATCCGCTGTTTTCTAATAGAGGTTCTAAATAGCGGCTAATGCGAACACATGCTTCTATACCTATATGGCTATCGGCATCTACAAACAACTGTATTTTATCGCGTTTGGGAAAATATTGTACTTCTACGACAAAAATATCCGTTCCTTCGAGATGCGATTGCAGCCATTCTTCGATATGTTGTGTTATTTGCGCGGATTTTGGGGTCATTAGACAATTTTTTGGGAGGGAAATGTAACTCTAAAAAAGCATTTATCGGTATAAAAAAGAGGGGACTACTATTGTGTCCCCTCTTTTAATGGTGCAAAGGTAAGGCAAAAATGCTGTTATTGCAAATTTTTGTTAAAAAAAATGCTGAATGACAAAGTATAAGCCTTAAAACAGAACAAGCATAGCCTTCTAAGCAGTTGATTTTGCTCATTTTGCGTTGCACCACGCACAAATTTCGTACATTTGCCGCGTTATGCCTTGGGTGCGTTGTTTAGCTCAATTCAAATTATTTATGGGTAACTATTTAGCCTTGTGAGGGGAATAGCCATTTCTAATCGAATATGCAGTGATGTTAGGCATTATTAGATAAGTATTGCTCATTACCCCATACCCAAAACCCTATACCCTAAATAGTTACATTTATGGAAAGTATAAAATCAGTGATGTTTATGTTGGCTAATGTTATTCATTGGTTGGCTATTGTTGCGCTTACAGTCTGGATGGTCGGTATTATTACCGATATGCAGCGCGGTGGAGGCGACGCGGCTTCGCGCGGCATGGGTAGTTTTTTTCTGGTCGTAGGCGGCATATTTTTAGCCGTGCTTATTTTACTCAAATGCTTGCCATACGCTTGGACGCGCTATGTGGCTTTGGCTATTATTATACTGCCTTTTGCTTTTATCCGCTTAGAAAGCGCGTGGCAAAAATGGGCTTATGATAGGCGCAATGCCATCATTTTTCGCCAGAATGAAGAAATGGAAGCAGGCAAACATCTGTTCAAAGACCCACAACAATTGGCACTCATCAATGCTATACAAAATAACGATACTGCCCGCACTGCCCAACTCCTAAGCCAACCCTTTCCGCTGCTCAACGACTATAACAACGAAGCCCAAAAACAGTACTTGACTTTGTATGCCACGACGATGCACATATACCCTGCATCAAACTATTGCTACAAGCAGCAGGCACAACGCTCGAATATGCCGACCCAAACAAAAAATCGACGCTGATGCTCAATGCCTTGCATTGTACGCCCAAGATGCTCGCCTTTTTGCTCGAACAAGGAGCTAATCCCAACTATACTACGACCGACCGCAGCAACGCCGTTATTTTTGAAGTATTGACTTCGGTAGAGCGCGAAGAAGTGTTGGAAAAAATAAAAACGCTTATCCAATACAAAGCCGATGTCAATTTGCAAGTAACTTTCAATGGCAATTACAAAAACTACACCCCCCTTATGTGGGCTGCTGCTAACAACCACCACATGGTAGTTCCATTGCTTATTGCTCATGGTGCCGACCCCGAATATAAGAACCCCGACGGGCAATCGTGGCGCGATTTTGTCCAAGAATAGCGCCCTATATTGGTCAAGCAACTTACACCTAATATGGCGTGGCAAATAGTGGGGGCGGGTTTCGTCCTTCCCCAAATTTAAGCCTATCTACATCAACCAATATCTAAAAATAAAACCTACCTTTGTCGCACAATTAAATACCCATCAAACCACACATCTTCGTATGCAGCACCTTTACCAATGGCTTACAGCCATGTTTTGTTGGGGCATTAGCATTGCCCTATGCGCCCAAAATGCCACCATTAGTGGTACAATCAGCGACTCTAAAAGCGGCGAACCCATTGCGTTTGCTACTGTATCTGCCAACGTGAATGGCAAAGCCGAAGCCGTACAAAGCGATTTTGACGGCGTTTATACGCTATCGCTACCCGCGGGCACTTATAACGTAACTGCGTCGTATGTCAATTATGTCACCGCTACCCAAAGCATTACGCTCACAGCAGGACAAAGTGCTACCCTCAATATGAGCCTCGCCGAAGCAGGTTTGTTAGAAACAGTAGTAGTGAGCGCCGGTAAATTTGAACAAAAACTAAGCGAACAAACCGTATCACTCGAAGTATTAAAACCCAATTTTGTCGATAATATCAACTCCACGTCTATTGACAAAGCCATCGAGCGCACCCCCGGCGTTGATGTTATAGACGGGCAAGCCAATATACGCGGCGGTAGCGGCTATTCTTATGGCGCGGGCAGCCGCGTATTGTTGCTCATGGACGATATGCCCATTATGAACGGCGATGCGGGTTATCCCGACTGGGATTTTTTGCCCGTCGAAAATTTAGAACAAATCGAAATTATCAAAGGCGCGTCGTCGGCATTATACGGCTCGTCGGCACTCAATGGCGTGATTAATATGCGCACCGCCTATCCAAAATCAGCCCCCGAAACCAAATTTGCCTCGTTCGGAACTATTTACCAAAACCCAAGCGGCAACCAAATAGTGCGTTACTTAGCTTCCGATACAGCGTTTGCTACGCCCATCGATACGGTAGAAAAATCTTGGTGGGGCGGACGCTATATCTACGAAGCAGGTGCCTCATTTGCGCATAAAGAAAAATTTAAAAATTTTGACCTCGTTACAGGTGCTTATATCTTTGCAGGCGACTCGTGGCGCGAAAAACAATATAGCCGACGCGGACGCTTTAATGTCAATACGCGCTACCGATTTCCGAACGCACCGGGCTTGTCGGTGGGTTTAGCAGTCAATGCCCAATTGCAAACCAGCGGCAGCTTTTTGATTTGGAACAACCTGAACCAAGACACCATACCCAAGGGCGGCATTGACGGCGGTGCGTATCGCCTATGGGACGCTACGCCGCCTATCAATAACAATAGCTATACGATTAACATCGACCCGTTTATCGAATATTTTTAGTACTGCCACAGACGTCAAACATAAATTGCAAGGTCGTTTTTTCCGCAATGATAACCAGAATGACCCAAACAAGGTACCGCATCTGATTTGTTGTATGGCGAATATCAATTCCAAAAACGATTTGAACAAGCCAAATTAGTAACAACGGCGGGTGTTGTCGGTACGCGCATCATTTCTAATGCCGAATTGTTCCAAGATACTACCCGATACGCCACTAATATAGCAGGTTATTTACAAGTAGATAAAAAATTCTTTGACCGCCTCAATATCTCGCTCGGCGCACGTTACGAATATAATAAAGTAGAAGACGTGTCGGAAGCAAAGCCCGTTTTTCGTGCAGGTCTGAACTACGAAGTAGCCAAATATACCTTTTTACGCGTTTCGTGGGGGCAAGGCTACCGCTTCCCGACCATCGCCGAAAAATATGTACGCACCGACTTGGGTGAGTATGTAGTAGGGGGCATACCCATCGAACTGGGTATTTTTCCCAATATCAACCTCAAATCCGAAACGGGTTGGAGTGCTGAATTAGGTATCAAGCAAGGCTTACAACTCGGCGATTGGCGCGGCTTTATCGATGTGACGGGCTTTATCAACCAATATAACGATATGATGGAATTTACGTTTGGTATCAACAATAGTGTCCGAAGTGTTGTTAACCTAATTGGTCCCAATGCCTTAGACCCCGACCTATATACTTTCTTAGTAGATACATCTGCGCTCAAAGCAGACGTACAAATACCTAATGACAACGCATTGCGTGCGGGTTTCAATCGCTCAATATTGGCGATACACGCATTTTGGGGGCTGATATTGTATTGGCAGGTCAGGGCAAATTGGGTAGCTTGCCCACCACTGCTTTGTTGGGCTATACGTATATCAAACCACAATTCCAAGATTTCGACGATGTGCAACAAGCCCTCTCGTCAAGCCCTAATAATATACTCAAATACAGATTCTGCCATACTGTAAAAGGCGATATCGAAACCACTATCAAGCGTTTCTCCGTAGGTTTAACTATGCAGTATTATAGCTATATGGAGGCAATAGACCAGGCTTTCAATGTATTGCTGCCTGGCATCAAAGATTTTCGCGATAACCATAACAACGGCGATTGGGTATTGGATTTGCGCTGCGGTATTAAATTAGGCGACAATTCTACCTTATCGTTCTTAGTCAAAAATTTATTCAACACCGAATATGCACTACGCCCCGCCCTTGTCGACGCACCACGTAGCTATACACTCCGTTATGCGTGGTCTTTCAAGGGTAAAGATAAGATAGATTAATGCTCGAACAGCGCGTAAAAATTGTTAGAATACGACTACCGCTGTCAGGCACACCGTATCTGCCAGCGGTAGTCGTATCTTATCGACCTATGGACGGGTAATGCTTACAGGCATAGTGCTTGTCTTATATCATTACACATTGTTTTTCTCATTTATGTCATCAGACCTACCAGAAAATTGCCAAAAATCAGTTTTTTTCTGCTTATTACTCCGTATCAGTGCTTATTGGTGCGGATTTGCCGCCTTTGTGTGGTTTAGTGTTCTGCTGCTTGCCTCAATGACAGTGCTACAAGCTCAAGACATGGCACCGCCTCCGCCTACTGTCGATACTATACCTCCATTGCAGTCGCCCTCGAACGGGATTAAAACTCCACCCAAGCCCTATAAAATGAAGGCTTATGGCGCACCATTGATATTTAAAACACCCGAAACCAACTTCGGCTTTGGCGTGGCGGGCGGGCTTACTTTTAAGATAAATAAGACCGATACCACCCAACGCCCCTCCAACGTATTGCTCAATTTAGATTATACGCTCAATAAGCAAATGATTTTGGAAGTAGGCTATACTATTTTTTTCAAGCACGAAAATTATCAACTACGCCTACATAATTCGTATAAAAAATATCCCGATAGTTTTTGGGGCATAGGACCCAATACAGTCGACTCGCTTGAAGAGCGATATAGTTATAATCGCTGGGATATATATCCATCGTTCCAGCGCCGCATACACGACCGCTTGTTTATTGGGCTGCGCTATCGCTATTTGGGGCTGTTTAGCGTCGATTGGAAAGAAGGAGGTTTGTATGAAGAAGCCGATTTTCTGGGGCGCGATGGCGGTTTTATGTCGGGTATCGGTTATATGATCAATTGGGATAGCCGCGATTTGTTTTTTAATCCGAGTAAAGGATTCTATGCTCACTTGGTCAATTTATTTTACCCGCGTTGGATGGGTGGGCAATACAACAATACCCATTTTGAAATAGACACCCGTTTTTATTGGAATGTCGTGCCCAAATATCGGCATGTCTTGGCGATGCGCATTTTCGGACGCTTCAATTTTGGCAAAAATGTACCTTTTTTCCATACCGCGCAGATAGGCGGTTCGGAGGTGATGCGCGGCTATTTCAATGGGCGTTTCCGCGACAAACACGCCCTAACAACTACCTTAGAGTATCGGTTCCCGATTTGGTGGCGGTTTGGGGCAGCTGCCTTTATTGCTGCGGGCGATGTAGCCCCCACTATCAAAGCCTTTAATCTCCGAAGCCTCAAATATAGCGTAGGCGGCGGTTTGCGCTTTATGATAGACAAGCGCGAGCGCATCAATATACGCTTAGATGTGGGGCACGGAGGCGGCAATACCGAATTTTATATCACAGCCTCCGAGTCGTTCTAATTTTGTACCTTAGTTATGATAACCACTTCTTTTTTTGAACTGTTTAAAGCAGGACCCGGACCGTCCAGCTCGCATACCATCGGACCTATGCGAGCCGCTTATCGGTTTAGGCGTGAAGTAGCCGATTATATCGGCGCAGCTACCCACCAACGCTACCATATTCGCATCGAATTGTACGGAGCCTTAGCCGCCACAGGGCACGGACACGGCACGCACCGCGCCTTGCTTGCAGGGCTATTGGGCTATACCCCAACCGATGTGGATATAGACCGATTAAACGGATTTTTTGCTCAACCCGATGAAATATACGTATTGTTTGACGATTACCCGTCCATAGTATTGACCGAACGCGATTTGTTTTTCGATTATACTGCCAACCCTTACCGACATCCCAATACCGTAAAATTTGTACTGCTCGATGCCGATTTTGTGCCGCTCTTATCGGAGGTTTTTTATTCTATCGGTGGCGGATTTATCGAAAAGAAGGTGAACCACGCCATACCGAGAGCCAAAAACAGCCGCGCTACGCATACGGCAATATGGCAGAATTAGAAAAAATTGTCGCTTGGGAGCATTTGCCCGTCGAAAAAGTATTGCTCGACAACGAAATCGCATTGACGGGCGACTCCGAAACCGCTATTTACCAACGCATCGCCGATATTATGGAGGTGATGCACCAAAGCGTATTGCGTGGCTTGGCAGCAGAAGGCATATTGCCAGGTGGGCTTAATGTATCGCGCCGTGCTAAGGGTATGTACGAAAAATCGTTGCAATTGGCGCAGCAAAACCGCTATGCCGATGCCCTATTTGCTAAACTAAACGCCTATGCCTTAGCCGTATCCGAAGAAAATGCGGCGGGGCAGATGGTCGTGACAGCACCTACCAATGGCGCGGCAGGTATCATTCCTGCCTGCTTAGAATATTTGCGCTGCGACTGTGCAATACCTGAACGCACCCTGCAAAACGGCTTGTTGATAGCGGCGATGGTGGGCTTTATTATCAAAGACAATGCCTCTATATCGGGTGCAGAACTGGGCTGCCAAGCCGAAGTAGGGTCGGCGGCGGCTATGGCGGCGGCATTATTTAGCTACTGCAACGGATTGTCGTTTTCGCGCATCGTGGCTGCCGCCGAAATAGCTATGGAACACCATTTGGGCATGACCTGCGACCCCATCAAGGGGATTAGTACAAATACCCTGCATCGAGCGCAACGCCAACGGAGCCATCAAAGCCTATAACGCCTACTTGTTAGCAGACGGACGCACCTCGCGCCCTGTTATTTCGTTCAATCAAGTAGTAGAAGTCATGCGGCAGACAGGCGAAGACCTATCTGCCAAATATAAAGAAACCGCAAAGCGGAGGCTTGGCTACCTCCTTTGGCTAGGGCAATATGCCCGGCAGCTAATTTAACGAAACAAACCATAGCGAGCAATGCAATAGAGCGCACGCAGACCATCGCGCCAATTGATTTTTTTGCCTTCGGCATAGGTTCTGCCGTAATACGAGATACCCACCTCATAGATGCGCACATTGGGTATACGAGCTATTTTAGCCGTCACTTCGGGTTCAAAACCGAAACGGGTTTCGTGCAGCGGTAGGTTTTGGATAAGGTCGGTGCGAAACATTTTGTAGCACGTTTCCATATCGGTCAGGTTCAAATTATTAAACATATTAGAGCAAAACGTCAAGAATTGATTGCCGATAGAGTGCCAAAAGAATAAGATGCGGTGCGGGTTTGCCCCGCCAATCGCGAACCATATACCACATCGGCAAAACCATCGGTAACGGGTCTGATGAGCAGGTTAAATTCATGCGGGTCATACTCCAAATCGGCATCTTGTACTATTAGGTAATCGCCCGTAGCATGGCGTATGCCCGTGTGTAGGGCTGCGCCCTTGCCTTTATTGACCTCGTGTTCTAATAATTTGATATTATGCTCGGGGTTTTGGGCAATAAAACCACGCACTACGTCGGCAGTATTGTCCTTGGAGCAATCATTGACAACAATAATTTCTTTGCGTATTTGATTGATGAGTTGCACGCTGCACAGTTTTTCTAAGATTTTAGTAATGGTCTTGCCTTCATTATAGGCGGGCACTATGACAGTTAAAAGGTCAAACTTCATTCGTATAAGGGCGATAGATTGGGTAATTATTAGCACAAAGGTACGACTTTTTGGCTTTGTCGGTTGTCTGTGATAGATAACTTGGTGTGAGAAATACAAAATACTTGAATAAAAAAACATTATGAATAACATGTCCGCCCAGAGCAGACGTTTGCCCTGTATTATAGTAATCTTTGGTGACACCTCAAAGGTAGGGCTAAGTAGCTTCAAAAGCATATACGCTGCTATCTTTTTACCCAAAAATCAGCCTTACATTTAGCGCAATACCCAGATTTTTAGATGATGATTATAGCTATGGCACAATTTGTATAGAAAAATAAAAAATTGAGTAACGCAAACTATACCACCGCCCGCATTAATTTTTGAGCCAATCGGGTGCATTTTTCCCAAACTACTTGAAAATACCGCTATATTTGCCTAATTTTGTGTCTTATTCTAACCCCGTATAATATATGAACTTAAACAACTTATCGACACGCGCTCCGAAAGACCTCGACAAAGAGGCTACCCAAGCAAAAACGCGCGACTACCTAAAACGCTTAGGAAGACCTGCAATATGCCCTATACGCCAGCAGGCAAATACGCACTGCTTGTGGTGGTGCAGGGGCAAGACGCAAGCGGAAAAGACGGGGCTATCAAAAATATATTTCGCGCCCTCGACCCACAAGGTGTAAGCGTCAAATCGTTCAAAAAACCCAGCACCGAAGAACTAAGCCACGATTATTTGTGGCGCGTACACAGCGAAGTACCCGCCAAAGGGCAAATAAAAATATTTAACCGCTCGCACTACGAAGACGTACTCATAGTGCGCGTAGAAGGCTGGATTGACGAGGCAACCGCCCGCCGCCGATTTGAACACATCAACGGCTTTGAAAAATTATTGACCGATAATAATACCGTCATACTCAAATTCTTTTTGCACGTATCGCCCGAAGAACAAGAAGAAAGGTTTTATGAACGCATGACCGACCCAAAAAAACAATGGAAATATAACGAAGATGACTTGCACAAACTCAAAAAAAACCAACAATACCAACAATGCTACGAAGATGTTTTTGAGCATTGCAGCCCCAATAATGCCCCTTGGATAATAGTGCCCGCCGACCAAAATTGGTATAAAGAACACCTCATCGCCAAAACCGTATGCGAAGCATTAGAAGCATTAAACCTGCAATTTCCGAAAGCAAAACTCAATATGGATAACCCCGACGTAAAGGCATTGTTGAAAAAATTTGAGGATAAGGAATAAAGTGTAGCCCATATTGCGCAATGTTTATCTATCAAAACGATATATATGCGTAATATGAACAAGATAAAAAAACACCTATATGACCCACGAACAAATACGCCAAGAAGTATTGCATAGTTTGCCCGACCAACCCGGCGTATATCAATATTACGACAGCGAAGGGCAGGTAATTTATGTGGGCAAAGCCAAAAATCTGCGCCGCCGAGTATCGTCCTATTTCAGCAAACAACTCGACAGCGGTAAAACACAACTATTGGTCAAAAATATAGACCGCCTCGAATTTACAGTAGTCGAGACGGAGCAAGATGCTTTGTTATTAGAAAATGTATTGATAAAAAAATATCAACCCAAATACAATATACTGCTCAAAGACGATAAAACATATCCCTATATTTGTATCAAAAAAGAGCGATTCCCGCGCGTATTCCTGACCCGACAAGTAGAGCGAGACGGCTCGGAATATTTCGGACCCTATGCACAAGTAGGCATTGCCTATACCGTACTCGAACTCATACGGCGGCTATTTCAACTGCGTACTTGCAACCTCAATTTGAGTGCCGAACATATCGCCGCTCAAAAATACAAAGTCTGCCTCGAACACCACGTAGGCAACTGCCGCGGTCCCTGCGCCAACCTGCAAACAGAAGCCGATTATAATATAGCTATTACCCAAATAAGACATATCTTGCGCGGCAATGTATCGTCGGTTATCGGCTACCTCAAAGATTTGATGAAGCAATATGCCGAGCAATTTGCCTTTGAACAAGCGCAAGCCATCAAAGAAAAATTGCTGCAATTGCAAAATTACCAAAGCAAATCGACGGTCGTAAACCCGAAATTGAACAATATATCGGTTTATTTTATCGAAAATACCGAAAAACGTGCCTTTGTGAGCTACCTCAAAGTCACGAACGGAGCTACTATTCAGACCAAAGTAATAGAACTCAACAAACGATTGGACGAAACACCCGAAGAACTATTGCTATTTTGGCATTACCGAGCTGCGGCAACAATTTGCCGATACTTCTGCCGAAGCCTTAGTACCTTTGCCATAGATTACCCCGACGGCTCGCTACAACTGACCGTACGCAGATAGGCGACAAAAAAAAATTGCTCGATTGGCACATAAAAATGCTTTCTACTACCGAAAACAGTACGAAATACAAACATCTGAAATCAAAACAGGTGCCGACCGACAGTTTGAAACCCTGAACCAGCTAAAAAAAGATTTGCGCCTCACCGAGCTACCCCAACATATCGAATGTTTTGACAACTCGAACATACAAGGCGCGTTTCCCGTAGCGTCTATGGTGGTGTTTCGGCAGGGAAAAGCCGCTAAAAAGGAATATCGGCATTTTAATATCAAAACCGTAGAAGGTCCCAACGATTTTGCTTCGATGGAAGAAATCGTATATCGCCGCTACAAACGCCTGCTCGACGAAGCCCAAGACCTGCCCCAATTGGTATTGATTGATGGTGGAAAGGGTCATTGAGTGCGGCAGCCAGAGCCTAAAATCCCCGGGAATTTATGGCAAGGTGGCGTAGCGGGCATTGCCAAACGACAGAAGAAATTTATTTGCCCGAAGATCCCGTACCCTTATTGATTGCCAAAAAATCGGAAAGTTTGCGCCTCATACAACAAATCCGCAACGAGGCGCACCGTTTTGCCATTACTTTTCATCGCCAAAAACGCTCTAAGGGTACGATACAGTCCGAATTAGAAAAAATAAAAGGTATAGGCGACAAATCTATTGAAAAATTATTTCAGCATTTCAAATCTATCGACGCTATCCGAACCGCTACTACTGTACAATTGCAAAAGGTAATAAATCAAATAATCCCGAGCGGTTAGGCAATATTTTGATGGCTAAACCGCGCCCAGCCGATGATTACCCGCACCATTTTTATTCTATCCTTAGTTAGCTTGTTTGCCGACATTGCGAGTGAAATGCTCTATCCCGTAATGCCGCTTTATTTGAAGCATATTGGGTTTTCGGCAATTGGCTTGGGCTTATTAGAGGGTTTGGCAAACGCTACTGCCGCTCTAAGCAAGGGCTATTTTGGCTATTGGTCTGATATAACACAACGCCGTATGCCCTTTGTTCGCTGGGGTTATGCCCTTAGTGCCTTGTCGAAGCCCCTGACGATTATCAGCACAGCTACGATTTGGGTATTGGCGGTGCGCACCACAGACCGCTTGGGCAAGGGCATACGCACAGCCCCTCGCGACGCTATATTAGCCGCCGAATCAGCAGCCCACCACCGGGGGACCGTCTTTGGGTTTTTCCATCGCGCTTTCACGGGGCGCAGCATTGGGACCTGCCTTAGCCTTATATTTGCTACATCTCTACCCGAAACAATACGCACTTGTGTTTATCATAGCAGTATTGCCTGGTTTGGTATCGGTGTTGTTCACTTTCGCCGTCCGCGACGCAAATGCGTCTATTGATACAGTAAAACCCAATAGCTTAGAAGGGGGCAGCCCATTTAGGTTTTTGGCTTATTGGACCAAAGCCCCTGCCGCCTACAAGCGCATAGCGGTATTGGCTTGGTTGTTTGCTGCTGTCAATAGTGCCGATGCCTTTTTGTTGCTGCGTCTGCACCAAATAGGCTGCTCCGATGCCCAAGTGATAGGCGCGTATATGTTTTTTAATTTGATATTTGCAATGGCTGCTTACCCATTGGGCAAATTGGGCGATTGGTGGGGCATGAAACCGACATATTTGTGCGGGCTTGCTTTGTTTGGCGGTGTATATATAGGTATGGTTTGGGTACAATCGTGGTGGGGCGCATTGTGCTTATTGTTGGGCTACGGTATTTATGCAGCAGCTACCGAAAGCCTCGCCAAGGCTTGGATTAGTCGCCTTTGCCCGCCAGACCAAGTAGCTACGGGGGTAGGGCTATATGCGGCGGTGACGGGCGTGGCTACTTTTGCAGCCAGTTTGTGGACGGGCTTCGTTTGGCACTATT
>JADJTE010000005.1 GCA_016711295.1 Sphingobacteriales bacterium
TGCCGCCTCATAGAAATAATCGAGTAATATTCGCCTTCCAATGTCATGAGGATTGCGACTATTTGCTACTAAAATTTGTAAGCAACATCAGTACAGTAATATTCGCCTTCCAATGTCATGAGGATTGCGACAATGCGCGAGGCTAACCGCGCCATATAAATAGTTAGTAATATTCGCCTTCCAATGTCATGAGGATTGCGACGGTAAATCACCTTGGTCATCGGGGGTGATAACTCTGTAATATTCGCCTTCCAATGTCATGAGGATTGCGACACATGCTGTCATTCACATTCCCCTATCCCAACAGCTAGTAATATTCGCCTTCCAATGTCATGAGGATTGCGACAATAATTACTTCGGTATTAAAGCCTCAAAAGCCTGCGTAATATTCGCCTTCCAATGTCATGAGGATTGCGACACCAATAGGGACAACGGACGATTTTATTATACATAGTAATATTCGCCTTCCAATGTCATGAGGATTGCGACCCCTCAAATAATTCGCCAACGGAATTATTTGAGTAAGTAATATTCGCCTTCCAATGTCATGAGGATTGCGACACATCTTCTCTTTTCTCGAAAAAAGCCTCATTCGTAATATTCGCCTTCCAATGTCATGAGGATTGCGACTTGTGGGTAAATACCTCACTTTCAAGAGAAGATCGATGTAATATTCGCCTTCCAATGTCATGAGGATTGCGACCATCATGATGCGGGTGTTTGATCACTATATTTCTCTGTAATATTCGCCTTCCAATGTCATGAGGATTGCGACTCAAACCTATGTCAATTTGCAGCCTGATAAAAATAGTAATATTCGCCTTCCAATGTCATGAGGATTGCGACAGGTAAGAATGAGGATAAGTATTCTAAATATTGCTTAGTAATATTCGCCTTCCAATGTCATGAGGATTGCGACAATTTTCCTCTCTTGGAGATCAGCACAGGTTCGATTGTAATATTCGCCTTCCAATGTCATGAGGATTGCGACGAAACTGCGAGGTATTTTTCCGGGCATTATGTAATATTCGCCTTCCAATGTCATGAGGATTGCGACCTTTCAAGAAGGCGTTTTCCTTCTTTGCTTGAGTAATATTCGCCTTCCAATGTCATGAGGATTGCGACTCTCTTCGCTGCTGTACCAAAAACAGCATGTATGGAGTAATATTCGCCTTCCAATGTCATGAGGATTGCGACCGCAAAAACCTGATTTGTCCTCACATTTGCTCCCGTAATATTCGCCTTCCAATGTCATGAGGATTGCGACCAAGGCTTAGGATCGATCTTAGTCTCTTTGTGGGTAAAGTAATATTCGCCTTCCAATGTCATGAGGATTGCGACGGATTATACAAAAGGCAGCCATCAGCAACAAAGACGGTAATATTCGCCTTCCAATGTCATGAGGATTGCGACTGCGAAATTTTTTCTTTTTGGCTTTGATTTTGTGTAATATTCGCCTTCCAATGTCATGAGGATTGCGACAAGATGTTTTTTTTACTGTGGCTCAACTCCTGGTAATATTCGCCTTCCAATGTCATGAGGATTGCGACCTGTCAATCTTTGTTAAGGCTTTTACTACCTTTGTAATATTCGCCTTCCAATGTCATGAGGATTGCGACATTAAAAGGCGACATTTGCACAAATTGGCTTGACGTGCAGTAATATTCGCCTTCCAATGTCATGAGGATTGCGACCGTATTTGTATATACCGCTCGCCAGCGGAGTTTTTTGTAATATTCGCCTTCCAATGTCATGAGGATTGCGACGGGCACTATAACTCGCCCTTTGGATAATGAAAAATCGTAATATTCGCCTTCCAATGTCATGAGGATTGCGACCTTTTGTATAATCCACCGCTGATGAGGCAACTCATTGAGTAATATTCGCCTTCCAATGTCATGAGGATTGCGACAGTTCCTCAGTCTTTCGCCCTCCTGGGAAAATCTTGTAATATTCGCCTTCCAATGTCATGAGGATTGCGACAGTAGTAAAGTTGTTGCCGTTTCTAAAATCAACACAAGTAATATTCGCCTTCCAATGTCATGAGGATTGCGACAATTCCCTATCAAAAGGGTTCTGAAACCCTTTTTTGGTAATATTCGCCTTCCAATGTCATGAGGATTGCGACTATTATTATCCAAAAGGAAGCACTGATTACAAAGTTAGTAATATTCGCCTTCCAATGTCATGAGGATTGCGACTCTTAGAGGCTTTTACGGCGAAAGAGCCTAAGTGGTAATATTCGCCTTCCAATGTCATGAGGATTGCGACTTAGTATTGCGAAACACTGCAACAAGTTCCTTTTGTAATATTCGCCTTCCAATGTCATGAGGATTGCGACTTGAAATATGTTGAACCCCATAATCTCGATGTCTGGTAATATTCGCCTTCCAATGTCATGAGGATTGCGACTGCCGAATCCGTAACTGACAAAGTGGCTTAGAGCTTTCGAATGTAATATTCGCCTTCCAATGTCATGAGGATTGCGACTATACCCACAAAGAGACTAAGATCGATCCTAAGTAATATTCGCCTTCCAATGTCATGAGGATTGCGACATGGAATAGTCCATTATTATAGGGAGTTGTGTCTTGTAATATTCGCCTTCCAATGTCATGAGGATTGCGACAATGTTATTGATTTTGGTTGTATATAAAGGATCAGGTAATATTCGCCTTCCAATGTCATGAGGATTGCGACCGTAAAAGAAATTAACTTTGCCCTTGAAAACTTAAAAGGTAATATTCGCCTTCCAATGTCATGAGGATTGCGACAGCGGAGCGGCTGAACCTGACACCCACAACCACGAGTAATATTCGCCTTCCAATGTCATGAGGATTGCGACATGACAAAGCCGCCCAGAATTTAAAATTTTCTGGGTAATATTCGCCTTCCAATGTCATGAGGATTGCGACGGGAAGTTAGCAATCTCCGTCAAAAAATCCCTGCCGTAATATTCGCCTTCCAATGTCATGAGGATTGCGACGGTCTTCTTTTGAAAGCCCGAAAAATTTGCTTTGAGTAATATTCGCCTTCCAATGTCATGAGGATTGCGACATTCCAAAAGTGGCAAGCCTATGCTGCGAGTAATGGGTAATATTCGCCTTCCAATGTCATGAGGATTGCGACACAGAAGAAAAAAATAGAAAAAAACAAGCCTTTCAAGTAATATTCGCCTTCCAATGTCATGAGGATTGCGACTGGGATGAAGAGGGTGAATCATGAGAAATATGCAAATCGTAATATTCGCCTTCCAATGTCATGAGGATTGCGACCACTCTCTCACGAACCGTGACGGTTCGTGAAGTTAGCGTAATATTCGCCTTCCAATGTCATGAGGATTGCGACGGATAGTTGTGGAGACCGCTAAGAAACAGATTCCCAGTAATATTCGCCTTCCAATGTCATGAGGATTGCGACCGGTCGTCGTGAACGGGGGATTATTCGCTGGTCAGTAATATTCGCCTTCCAATGTCATGAGGATTGCGACTCACGGAAACTTCCACGGTTACAACGGAGCTTCGCGTAATATTCGCCTTCCAATGTCATGAGGATTGCGACAGAAGTTAAAAAGACCGCACTCGTTTAAGGCGGCAAGTAATATTCGCCTTCCAATGTCATGAGGATTGCGACCCTCGATAACCATAACCTTGTAAGGGTTGAAATGCAAGTAATATTCGCCTTCCAATGTCATGAGGATTGCGACCGCGCTTTCATAGGCGAGGCAGCCTATCAAGAGAGTAATATTCGCCTTCCAATGTCATGAGGATTGCGACGGCAAAACATTTCAATTGCCACCCTCCGTCTCATCGGGTAATATTCGCCTTCCAATGTCATGAGGATTGCGACGATCTAGTGATAGACCCGAGGATAAGAGATTTTGGTAATATTCGCCTTCCAATGTCATGAGGATTGCGACTTTTGACTTTATCAAAGGTGACACCTTCGAACTCCCCGTAATATTCGCCTTCCAATGTCATGAGGATTGCGACCATGTAAAAACTCATTCGAAAGGAGTCTGAAATGATGTAATATTCGCCTTCCAATGTCATGAGGATTGCGACCAATCCACTATTCCGATAGTTAGAATAGATTGACTGTAATATTCGCCTTCCAATGTCATGAGGATTGCGACAGTGGATTTTGCCAAAGACCTTTCTCCCATTTTTTGTAATATTCGCCTTCCAATGTCATGAGGATTGCGACACCATTTTTTGAATGGCAGCCCGTAGCTTCGATGGTAATATTCGCCTTCCAATGTCATGAGGATTGCGACACTTCCAATTTGCATGGCTGTTCCAGACCTCTTGCAGCGGTAATATTCGCCTTCCAATGTCATGAGGATTGCGACATAATTTTTCCCTAGATCGCCTCCCCGAGGTGATCGAGTAATATTCGCCTTCCAATGTCATGAGGATTGCGACTTGCCGTGACTGCGTTGAATCCGCAGTTTAATGTTGCAGGTAATATTCGCCTTCCAATGTCATGAGGATTGCGACTGGAAAGCATTCGTGGCAGCAAATCCTAGCCAGGTAATATTCGCCTTCCAATGTCATGAGGATTGCGACAACAATTGGTAATGAGGAACTACCCCTTACCAAAGTAATATTCGCCTTCCAATGTCATGAGGATTGCGACGGTAACTTCACGAACCGTCACGGTTCGTGAAAGAGGTAATATTCGCCTTCCAATGTCATGAGGATTGCGACGGACGACCAAGAGTTGGCAAAGTTAGATGCCAAAATGGTAATATTCGCCTTCCAATGTCATGAGGATTGCGACGCTCTTAATTTTAGTGCCTTTGAACCCAACATGAGTAATATTCGCCTTCCAATGTCATGAGGATTGCGACTAGTTTAACGCCCTGTTATATAATTGCCTTTATTGTCCTGTAATATTCGCCTTCCAATGTCATGAGGATTGCGACTACGGATTATAGAGAAAGCACCCATCAACGGTGTTAGTAATATTCGCCTTCCAATGTCATGAGGATTGCGACAAGTTAACTCCATACTGTTCAGCCCCAAAATGCGTTAAAATACTTAGGCGGTAGCAACACCATGCTCGATGCCGCTACCGCCTAAACTCATTTGTGCCGCGCATTTATCCTTGCGCATAAGGTAGCGCGGAATAGAATACGTTAGACCCCATTCGCTACCCCAAGCCCTTTGTGGCTTAGGGCAAATAGATACTGCTTGCGATGGCGTTTAGCGCAAAATAAAATATCGGCATCAACTTGCATGCGCGGGCGCATAAAGTCAATGCCGATGTTTTGTTAGAGCCGTATAGCCTTAGCGCACTAAGGTAATATTGCCTTTTTGCTTGCGCAATGTAGGGTCGCCGATATGCCGAAATTCGACATAATAGGCATATACGCCTACATCTTGGTCGGTATCGTTATAGCGTCCGTCCCAACCTTTGCCTTGTGGGTCATTGGTACTGCTATATAGTTCTTTGCCCCAACGGTTAAATACCTCAAAGCGCACAATTTCGGCAATATCGCGTCCTACGGGCAGCAGAAAATCGTTAATGCCGTCGCCATTGGGCGAAAACCCCGATGCTACAAGTAATATGGGGGGCAATATAGCAGGTACGGTGACAGAGGCAGTAGCCGTACAGCCCGCCGTGGGGGTAGTAACGGTGACGGTATAGGTCGTGGTTTGTAAGGGCGTAACAATGGGATTGGGCGAATTGACATCGCTTAGGCGGTCGGCGGGCGACCATAAGTAGGACGACCCCGCAGGCGCACCGCCCACAGCAAGCGATACGCTGCCGCCTTGTACTACGGTATCGGGTTGCTCGATGACGATATTGGGCGATACATCTAAGGTAAACGTAACAGCGTCAGTAGCCGTACAGCCTTCAGCATCGGTGACAGTGACAGTATAAGTATAATTGCCTGCTGTGGTGGCGGTATAATCAAGTGTCGGATTGGCGGTGCTTGGGCCACTTAGCCCCGTAGCGGGCGACCAAGCGTAGGTAGCTCCTGTTGTGGCGGTTTCGCCTAATATGATATTGATATTGCTGCAAGCGGTTTGGTCGTTGCCCGCTGCTACGGTGGGGCTACTGACGTTGATGCTGATAGCAGCGGTTTGGCTGCAACTACCCGTAGCAGCTACGACATTATATGTAATGGGCGCAGTAGCTGTAACGGTGGGGTTGGGGCAGTTGGAGCAGCTCAATCCCGTAGCGGGCGTAATGGTATAGTTGGCGGCGTTGCCCAAGGTCAAACTAAGTTGTTCGCCATTGCAGAGGGTATAGCTTTGGTCGACCAAGCCCAAATCGTTGGTACCTACATTGACCGTAACAGTATAGTTAAATTCACAGCCATTGAGGTTGCGCAACAATAGATTATATACCGTTGTTTCGGTGCCAGTGAACGTAGGGTTGAAGCAATCGGTACAACTCAAACCTGTGGCGGGTGTCCATACGGGGAAAAAACCGCCCGACGCACTCAATGTTAGTATGCCTCCTTCGCAGACAGTGTATTCGGGCGGCACAACAGGATTAAAGGTATCGTCCATATTGATTTGGGCATAGGTAGTATCGATACAAGGTCCTATATTGCCAATAATCATGTATTGGGTGCTTTGGGCAGGTGTGGCAATAGGTGTGGCACCCGTGTTGCTACTCAATCCGTCGGGCGGCGACCATTGGTAGCTAATAGCTCCTGTGGCTAAAAACTGTACGGGTGTGCCTTGGCAAATATTGGTCGAAGGCGGCACTACATCAACCGTTATTCCATCTTGTATATACAGCGTAACGCTATCTAATAAACCACTGCTACACAATCCCTGATTGGTAATATTGATTCTAACGCTTTCTATGCCTTCTTCTATGCCATCGGCTAAGGGGGCTACTAATACTTGGGCGGTAGTATCGCCAGGATAGACAATGATGCTGTCAGGTACAGACGTAAAATCTAAACCGTTAGTGGCAGTTCCGCTCACGTCGAAATAGATAACCACCGTATCTTGGGGGGCAATATCGAGGTCGAAATTAATCAAGCCATCGACGCAACCCTCTATGGCATTAGCAAAGCCTGCATCGGCGAGTGTAGTAGTAGCACTTACATCAATGCTGCTGGTTTTGAGCGAACCGGCTTGTATAAATACACCTGAATCCCAAGGTTGTGTCCAAGTCATCGGCAACTACAAGGCGAAGCCTATAGGTCTCGCAGGGGATCATGGCTACTTTGGCTTCCAAAACCACTGTAAAGCCGTCGTAACGGATATAATAATCGTCGGAGGCTGACAAACCCGCTCCGCCAGGACCATTGTCTACGTAATATTCTGGATTGTCTACGTCATTGACGTTGTTGATAGACACAACTGTAGTAGTGCCAGGCAACAAAGCGATGTTTTGGAATGGTACGCCAGGACCTTCAATATAGAAGGCAAATACATCGTTAAAACTACCTACAAATTCGAGGTATTCTTCCGACCCGAATACATAATTAAATTTGAGCGTATCGGAAGCAGCTTGCACATCAAAACTTACCGAACAAGCATCTTGCGTGCCCATTACACCGGGAATATTGTCCAAGTCAGCATCGCCGCCATTACCATTGCCCGTAGCGGCTACATCTATTGTGTTGGGACCGGCAGCATCGGCAGCTGTGCCCGAAGTTAAGATTAAACCTGCGCCCATACCCACGTTGCAGTCGGGACAGGAAAACCAACCGTAAGCCTCGTCAGGGCAGTCGAATTGGATATTACTGACCAAAACGCCCTCGCCTGCCAGCGATTGTATCAGGGTTTCGTCGTCAAGCGAGGTATCGACGATAAGTTGTGCCCATGCTGGTATGGGCATAGCCATATATCCAATAAAAAAGATAATAAGGCAGAAATAATAGTAAGATTGTTTCATGTGATATAGATAATGGTCAAAAGGGTTCGCGCGGTAAAAATGGAAACAAAGTTAGGGTAAATAGTGCAAATTATAACGTTTTGTTTTTTTTTATTGTGTTGTCGGTAAAATTGTAGGCTTGTTAATCGTTTTTTACGACACAATTTAATATTAAAATAAATACAATATTTAAATGATGGTTTTTTTCAAAAAATCCACTAAAAACAAGGAAAAACAATTAATAATACGCTACTGAATCGGCTATGGTTGCTTTAAATAAGCATGGGTATTGCTGCCTTATTCTAATGTTTCGCAATGCGTGGCTGCTGTTTAGCAGCAAATAGTCATTTTACAGCCTAATTTGTGACGTTAAACGGCAATAGGTGTCGAAATATTGCTTATCTTACCGCCCTAAATTGGGTGGAAAGTTTTATTCCGCCCTTACCTCGTTTCCTTCTTATTTTTTGCCCAACAAACAATGCCCACACATCTTTTCGATAGTCAATATGAGCAATACAAAAGCGTTATTGACAATATATTCAAAGAGCTACACGACCTAACCCTGCACATACGCCAAGACAAAATGGCATCGATTGTCACTGAAATACGCGCCCGCCTGAGCGAGCCGTTTTTGTTTGTCATAGTTGGCGAGGTCAAGGTAGGCAAGAGCAGCTTTGTCAATGCCCTGCTCGAAACCGACAAGGAGGTGTGCAAAGTAGCCCCCGACCCTTGTACCGATACAATACAACAAATCGTATATGGCGAAACCGAAAACACACTCCTCATCAGCGAACACCTACGCAAACTGACGCTGCCCATAGACATACTCAAAAAAATAGCCATCGTAGATACGCCAGGCACCAATACTGTATTAGAACACCATACCGAAATTACCGAAAAATTTATTCCCAGTAGCGACCTCATCATCTTTGTATTTGAGGCGAAAAATCCGTATCGACAATCGGCGTGGCAGTTTTTTGACTATGTGAGCAAGGAATGGCGCAAAAAAGTAGTGTTTGTATTGCAGCAATGCGATGTGATGGAACCCGACGATTTGGAAATCAATAAAAAAGGCGTTATCCAATATGCTATCCAGCGCGGGCTAAACGACCCTAAACTGTTTTGCGTATCGGCAAAACTCGAACAAAAAGGCGATACTGCCAATAGCGGTTTTGCCGAAATGCGCCAATTTATCCGCGAATCGGTAACGGGCGGCAATAATATGCGCCTAAAAATACAAAGTTTAATCAATACGTCTCAACACATTACCGATACCATCAAACAAGGTTTGGACGAGCGCAACCGCCGCATGTTGGACGATACCGTATTTCGCAACCGCGTGAAAACGCTGTTAGACCATGCCGAAACTAAATCGGGCGAACAAGTGCAAAGCCTCGTCGAGACCGTAACCGACGAATACGACAAAGTGACGCGCAATATCCGATTCGAGTTCGAGCAGGGTCTGGGCTTGTTTAGTTTGCTCAAAAAATCGATTTGGTCTATTTGGGACGACAAGCAAAGCATGAAACAATGGATTAGCGATATAGCTGCCAAAATAGAACATACCCTAAAACCTGCCTTAGAACGCAAAATGCGCGACGGCGTAGTGAATATATCCGACAGCATCAGACAAATGGCGGAAATCATCGACCTCGAAGTGCAGAAAAACAAAGCGGCTTCGGTGCACCAAAACCGCCAAATTTTTGGCGATATTGCCGACAAACGCCAAGAGAAATTAGAGGCTTTGCAGCAACAATTGCAACGCATGTTGTCCGAAAAAGAGAGTTTTGTCAATACGCAAGCCTTGCGCCAAAGCGAAGCTATTATGCCCAATATCACCTTGGGCGGCTCGCTGGCAGTTATCGGGGCTATCTTGGCGGGCGTTACGCATACGGTGATGCTTGATGTGACGGGTGGTATTTTGTCGGTGGTGGGTTTGACGGTGGCGGGCATCGTCACGGCGTTTAAGCGCAACAAAATAGGAGCGCAGTTCGACGAACAGATAGCCGAAGGCAGAAGCAACCTACTCGAACAAATAGACGAAAAGCTAAAAGCCTACGTGCGCGAAATCAAACACAAGATAGACAATAATTTTTCGAGTTTGATGCATTTGTTAAAGAGGAACAACAACAATTAGCCGATTTACAACTCCGCTATGAGGCAATAGACCAAAAATTCAAACAGTTGAGCCGCGAGTTAGAATTGTAGTATCCACAGCACGAATAAGCTACAACTGAGCGAAATTGCGAAATATTCAACCATCTATTGGCGCAAAACACCTGCTTCGCGTCCCCAATAATACAATAGCTGAATACCTATGCCCCACCATTGTATGGTGCTTGTATCGCTGTGGCTGCTTTCTATCGCTAAGTTAGAACTGTTAATTTTGTAATGGTTTTCGGTATGTAGCGTACTGCTCATATAATCGGCTTTTAGCCCTAAACCCCAGCGTTTGAACAGCGTATAGCGCACTGCCAAGGCTCCCGAAAACGCCAGACTCCACGTTGCACCGCTATTTATCTGTGCTGCAAAGGGGTTTTCGCCCGCAGTAACACCATAATATCCCGTCAAATCGTAGTCGGTAGATGGTGTATACAAGCTACCGCCTTGTGCGTATATATCAACCGCAAGGGCGCGTTCGGCAAACGATAAGCCGCCTCCCAGACCCAAATAAAGGTTTTGCGGTATTTTTGTCTGCTGTTCGGGTACGGTGACTCTTAGGTAATCGCCGGGCAATTGCTCGTCCGTACCCCGCACCAATCTATCATTGAGCCACTGCCCAAAGGCATCGCTCACGCCCTTTGCCGTAGCCGACAAGCAAAGGTATTTATGCAGCCGTACCGATGCTGTCATATCAAGCCCCAAACCTATATTGCTTAGGTCGGAGTTGTAATGGTTGCCCCCTATACCCACCATACCTATATTGAGGCTGATGGCGTGGCGCGGGTAGCGCATCAAGTAGGGGTCGATTTTAGTAGTTTCGTCTTGTTCGTATAAGGTTTCGGGCTGCGCCCTTGCCGTACTAACAGCGAAAAATAGCAGCATTATTAGGTTAGCAAGGCGATACATGGAGTTGTTTTTTTTATTTGATTCTTTTGCTGGTAGTTTGGATTTCGACTGCTGAAATATCAGAAGGGCTGTGAGATGGGGTAAGAATAAAATAGCAATAGGTTTCAGTAGGTCAAGTAAAATCTTGGAGTAGTTTATGTATTTTTTGATATGTATTTCAGTGAAAACCTCGTATTTATGCTTGGTCGCGGGCGGTTTGTAGTTCTTCTAACTGCATAAATAGTTCTTCCCATGCTTCGGTAGCTTGTGCGGCTTGGCGTTTTAGGTCAGCGTATTGCTGTATCACGGCATTTGGATTGGGGTTGGTGCTACCTAGAAATCGGGGGCGTTCATGGTATTTTCGCAGTTTTTCACTTGTGCGTCGAGGTCGTTTACGCGCTGTTCGGCTTTCGTTACTTTGGCTGATAGCGATTTGAGTTCTTTGTCCAATGCCCAGCGGTTTTGAGTATTGGCTGAATTAGTGGGTGCATTGGCAGAATTTTGGGGCGTGGGGGGTATTATTTTTTCGTCTATTTCCTTTTGTCGGCGCAGCCCTAAGTTTAGTTCGTCTAAGGAGTTGAGTTGTCGTGCTTTCAAGAAATTATATACGTCTCCGATGTGCATTTTGACGCTTTTTCGGTCAAATTCATATACTTTGTCGGTGAGGTCTTTCAGAAATTCGCGGTCGTGCGACACGACGATGAGAGTGCCATTATAGTCAAACAAGGCTTGTTTCAAGATTTCTTTGGCTTGCATGTCTAAGTGGTTGGTCGGTTCGTCTAATATCAGCAGGTTGACGGGTTCTAATAGCATACGCGCCAATGCCAAGCGCGACCGTTCGCCACCCGATAAGACGGCTACTTTTTTCTCGACATCTTCGCCGCTAAACAGAAAAGCTCCCAGCAGGCTACGCACCCGCTGTCGCATATCGCCTGTGGCAGCGTCGTCAATGATTTGAAAAACCGTTTTTTGTGGTGCGAGGTTTTCGGCTTGGTGTTGCTCGAAATAGCCCACACTGACGTTATAGCCCAATTCGCATTTGCCGCTTTGATAATCGGTTTTTCCGGTAATGATGCGGGTAAGGGTAGTTTTTCCCTCGCCGTTTTTGCCTACGAAGGCTACTTTTTCGCCGCGCTCTATATCAAAACTCACGCGGTCGAGGACGTGTTTGGTGCCGTAGCTTTTTGCTAATTGGTCGATATGTACGACTACTTTTCCTGAACGGGGCGCGTCGGGAAACCGGAATCGTATAGAGGCATTTTCTTGGTCGTCTATTTCGATGCGCTCGGTTTTTTCGAGTTTTCGGATAAGAGTTTGGGCAAAGGCGGCTTTATTTTTCTTAGCTCTAAATTTTTCGATGAGCATTTGGGTATGCTCTATTTCTTTGGATTGCCGTTTGGCATCGCTGATTTGTTTTTCGATGCGTTGTTCGCGCAATTCCATAAATGCGCTATATGATGCGCGATAGTCATATATTTTTCCGCTGACGATTTCGATGGTTCGGTTGGTTACGCGGTCTAAGAAAGCGCGGTCGTGCGAGATGAGTATAACGCCGCCGCTATAATTGGCTAAATAATTTTCGAGCCACATAATGCTTTCGATGTCTAAGTGGTTGGTAGGCTCGTCGAGCAAGATATAGCTGGGTTGTTGCAGTAATATTTTGGCAAGTTCGGTACGCATTTGCCAACCGCCGCTAAACTCGCTTAGGGGTCGGTCGAGGTCGCTGCTCACAAAGCCTAAGCCGCGCAATATGCGTTCTACGTTTTCGCGTTGGTTGCCGCTGCCCCATTGCGCCATCAGGTCTTGCACATCGCTCAATGCTTGTACTTGCCTCAAGTAATCATCGCTTTGGTGGTCGGGGTGTTCGTCTAATTGGGCGATGAGTTGGTCGGCTTGTTGTTCTAAGGCGCGTAGTTGGCTAAACGCCTTAGCTGTTTCTTCATAGACGCTCAAATGGGGATTTAGCCGCATATCTTGGGGCAGATATCCGAGCGTTGTATGGTTGTCCATAGCGATGCTACCTGTTTCGGGGCGCATCTCATCAATGATAATTTTGAGTAGGGTCGATTTGCCTGCACCGTTTTTGCCGACCAGCCCGATGCGGTCGTTGTCGGTGATGACGAAACTAATGTCGTCGAACAAAAATTTGCCGCCGTATTGGATAGATAAGTTACTGATGGTAATCATGCGTTGCCTTGCTGCGTGGTTATGGCAGCGTTAGGGGCAAAGGTACGCATTTTGCATAGGTTTACCAAGTATCGTCGGGCTTAGGTTCGGGTTCAGGCTTGGGTGTATCGTCGGTTAATGAAGTGTGTTGGGGTTGTTTTTCGTGTCGTAGGGTCATTAAACCGATAACTGTGCCCAACATATTGCCCAAGTAGAGGTCTATTATTTTGAAAGTGTGGTTTAGCAGACTATACGAGCCTAATATCTGTCGGCGCAGGCGGTCGGGAGCCTGCGCATCGGATTCGGGCAGTTGTTTAAATGGGTTATTAGCCATTAGCTCGCTCGTTTGATGGTTGTTTTTTTTATATGTGTTCGTTATATTGTACTTGGTATAGCGTTTGAATTTTTTCTTTGGCGCGTTTGAGGCGCATTTTTACGGCACTCTCGGTTATATTCAGAAGTTCTTGTATGTCTTTGATGGTCATATCGTCGCGGTATTTCATCAGTAGTATCATTTTTTCTTCTATTTTTACTTTTTCCAATAGGTGTCCGAGTCGTTCTACGGCTATATAGCCGAGGTCTTCGGCGGTTTCTATTTCCCAATCTTTGATTTCGGGGCTGTCTTGGTCGTCCATTTCTACCCATCTATTTTTTTGTTTTTTGCGCGAATGGTCTACACAGAAATTATAGGTAATGGAGTAGAGCCAAGTAGAAAATTTCGATTTATGCTTAAATGCGCCCAAGTTCATGTATAGTTTCATAAAGATATCATGTGTAAGGTCTTCGGCTGCTGCATCGTCTTTTACAAATGATAAGCATTTCCGAAATACCTTATCGGCATATCGTTCGTACAATACTTCTACTAAGGCGACCTCTTGGGTATTGATGATTCTCTCGATTACTTCTTCGTCGCTGAGGTGTTTTAGGCTTTTGGGTTTTAGGTTAAAAGCCAAAAGGAGGTAATAAAACATTGGTCGGTTGGTGTGGCTTTGTGCGCAGTGGAGGCTGCGCTATTAATACGTAAATGATGCGGGTAAGTAACGCTTGCGCACGCATTTAGATACAAAAATGCATAAAAAGTTTAGCTTTAGCATTTTTGTCGCAAATGCTTGCTACTTTATGGTATTGTTATTATGCCGCGGTTGTTTAGTGTAGCTATGCTTGTAAGTATTACAAATACAAAATGTAACTATTTAGCCTTGTAGGGGGAACTAATCGAATATGCAGCGATGTCAGGCGATACTTAGATAAGTATTGCTCATTACCCCATACCCAAAACCCTATACCCTAAATAGTTACTACAAAATTTAGTAGTATTTAATCGTTGAGTTGCGTGCTGCCGATGTTTATTGCTAAGGTTTTTTTTCGCTCCACCAAGCGGCAATTTGGCGAAGTTGGACGAGGTGCCGCCACGCGCCGCGGGCTTCTTCGGCAGGCGACCCGAAATAGGTTTTGCCGCCTTCGAGCGATTTGGATACGCCTGATTGTGCCAATACTACGGCATGGTCGCCGATATAGAGGTCTTTCGATACGCCTACCTGTCCCCACAACGTGACGTTGTTGCCGATAGTGGTTTTGCCCGCAATGCCTACTTGTGCTGCAATAAGGCAATGTTCGCCTACTACTACGCCATGCGCGATATGTACGTGGTTATCCATTTTTGTGCCATAGCCTATTATCGTATCGCCCGACACACCTTTGTCTATCGTACAGCCAGCACCTATTTCTACGTGGTCGTGTATCAATACCCTGCCGCACGAGTGTAGTTTGTCGTAGCCTGTTGGCCGGCGTTTGTAGTAGTAGGCATCTGCTCCTATTGTCGTATTGGCATGTATTGTTACATCGTTGCCTATGATTGTGCCGTCATAAATTACTACATTGGGGTAGATAAGGCAATTGTCGCCTATTTGTACCTGATTGCCGATAACCGCACCGTGCTGTATGATGGTATTGTTGCCTATTTGCGCGTTGGGGTTTATTGCTTGGGACATGAATTGGGTGGGCGACAAATTCCGTACAAGGGTGTTATAGTCGCGAAAAGGGTCGTCGCTGAGGAGCAAGGTTTTTTGCAGCGGATTGGATAGGTCGGTCGTATTGATAAGCACAACTGCTGCTTCCGATTGCAGGGCTTTGGCGTAGTATTTGGGGTGGTCGGTAAAGGTCAGGTCGCCTGCTACGACCTTATGTATCTCGTTGATACCTGTTATTTGCTTTGCCTTGCCTGTTATAACAGACACCGCCAATAGTTCGGCAAGTCTTTCAGTGGCAATAGGTTGCGATAGCTTCATTGTTGTTGTTTTTTTTGTAACTGTTTAGTCTTGTAGGAACAGCCCACAGGAATAGCCATTTCTAATCGAATATGCAGCGATGTAAGGCATACTTAGATAAGTATTGCTCATTACCCCATACCCAAAACCCTATACCCTAGATAGTTACCTTATTTTTTTGCTTTTTTCATTGGGTTGTCTTCGTTGCCATAGCTACCGCTACCATATTGGCTACTGCCTTTATATAGTTGAAAGCGCGTAGGTTGTAGGCGAGGCGGATAATAATTGTTGTTGAGGTCTATGTCGGCGGTTTCTAAATAGGGGTCTAAGGCGATGCTTTTGATGGGTTGTGTAGTGGGAATATTTTAGTAATTTGTCGGTCGTCGAGCCGCCACACTTCGGCGGGTATTCGTTTTATCTCTTTGCTTCCGTCTGCATATTCAAATTCGATGATGAGTGGAATCACCAAGCCGCCCTCGTTGCTAAAGGTTACTTCGTAATATTGGAAGTTTTGCTGCAATAATTTTTTCGTTTTCCGAAAGGCTACCTATATATTTTTGGTATTCTTGTTGTTCGTAGGGGCTTACTTTGTACTTATCGTATTCGTTATAAAAGTCGCGCAGTGTTTTATCGGCATCTATGGCGTGTATCATTTTTTCGTTCTCGTTGCGTTGTTCGGTGATATTTGGGTTTTGTTGGCGGGCTTGGGCGGCGGCTATGGGTTTTTCGATGTCGGGATTTTTGGTATCGGGTTGTAGCCATTGCACGTTGCTAATGGCTATGTCGCAGGGTTCGGTGGTGTAGAACCAACCGCGCCAGAACCAATCTAAATCAACACCTGATGCGTCTTCCATCGTTCGGAAGAAGTCGGCGGGGTTGGGGTGTTTAAACATCCACCGTTGGGCGTATTGTTTGAAGGCATAATCGAACAGCTCGCGCCCCATAATGGTTTCGCGCAATATATTGAGTGCTGCTGCGGTTTTGCCGTAGGCATTATTGCCCGCTTGTATGATAGACTCGCCCGATGTCATGATAGGTTCTAATCGGTTGGGGTCGCCTTTCATATAATCGACGATGGTTCGGGCTGGTCCTCGGCGGGCGGGGTAGTCGCGTTCCCATTCGGTTTCGCTTAGGTATTCGAGGAAACTGTTCAGTCCTTCGTCCATCCAAGTCCATTGTCGTTCGTCCGAATTGACAATCATAGGAAAATAGTTGTGCCCTACTTCGTGTATAATGACCGATATCATGCCATATTTGAGGCGGGCAGAGTAGGTTCCGTCGGCATCGGGTCGTCCGAAGTTGAAACAAATCATCGGATATTCCATACCGATACGGTCGGCGTGTACGGATATGGCGGTGGGGTAGGGGTAATCGAATGTATATTTAGAGTAGGTACGCAAGGTATGTGCTACGGCTTTGGTGCTATATTGTTCCCACAAAGGGTTGCCTTCTTTGGGGTAAAACGACATTGCCATAACGGTTCGGTTTCCCATTGGCACGCCTTGTGCGTCCCAAATAAACTTTCGTGATGTAGCAAAAGCAAAATCGCGGACATTTTCGGCGGCAAATTGCCAAGTTTTTCGTTCTTTGCTATGCGATTTTTCGCGTTCTTCTGCTTCTTTCTGCGAGGCTATGATGATGGGTTGGGTGGCTGTTTTTGCCTTTTCGAGGGCTTTGCGTTGGGCTTCGGTCAATACGGCTTCGGGATTTTGGAGTGTACCTGTGGCGGCTACGAGGTGGTCGGCGGGCAGTGTTATACTCACTTTATAGTTGCCAAAAGCAAGGGCAAACTCGCTGCGCCCCAAAAATTGTTTGTGTTGCCAGCCTTGTGTTTCGCTATACACGCACATACGTGGGTAGAACTGCGCTATGGTATAGAGGTAATTTTTATCAGCAGCGAAATATTCGTAGCCCGACCTACCGCCTACTTTCATGCGGTCGTTGATATTGTAATGCCATTTGATGCTAAACGACAGAGTTTGTCGGGCTTGCAAGGGTTGGGGCAGGTCGATGCGCATCATTGTTTTATTGACCGTATAGGGTAGGTCTTGGTTTTGGGCATCGCGCACCCAGGCGAGTTTAAACCCGCCGTCGAAATCGGAATGAAGTTTGCCAAAATCGCTGAAATAGGCTTTTTCACCCGCGCTTTGCGTTTCTGTTTTGCGCGTATCGTTATCTTTGTCGTAGATATTTTGGTCTAATTGCAACCATATATAGCTAAGTGCATCGGGCGAGTTATTGTAGTAGGTTATGGTTTCGGTGCCGTCGATGCGTTGTTGTTCGTCATTTAGTTCGAGGCTGATGTCATAATCAGCCCGTTGTTGCCAATATTCGTGTCCGGGTGCGCCCGATGCGGTTCGGTAGGTATTGGGCGTGGGCAATTCGGGGTCAAGTTGCGCAAACTTTTGAGCGGCGTGGTTGGGGCGCATCTCGTTTTGTGCGCTTGCGGTGGGGCATAAAATGGCAGCGAATGTAACGGTGGCAATAATTATTGCGTAAAAATGATTATGGCGCATAGTAACAAGTAAATTATTTGGTGCAAAGATAGGCAAATAGTACGAAAAGGCACAATATTTGCATGATGATTAGCGGTAGTAACAATTTGGTGCAGACAATTTTGGGCAAGGCCTTGGCGATGTATGGATATTGGCTTGGTGAAGCAGTAGATATTGTATGCATAGAGGTCGGGCATTATTGGCTGAGCATAGCCCATTATATCCATACCCAAAATCCTATACCCTAAATAGTTATTCATGTATCCATTTCCAAGCGTTAAAACTTAGGAAATAGCGTTAGATAATTGAGATATTAGTTCAATATTAAAAACTCCCCCTAACCCCCTCAAAGAGGGGGAATTTACTGACCCCCTCAAAGAGGGAAAATTTATACAAGATATAATTTGCTGATTATCAATAATTTATGGTAAATTATAAAAAATATTTAATGCTTATTGTCTTTGAAATGCCGTAGGTATATTACATCGGTAACATATAATAGACACAAGCCTGAGCATACCGTAGGCATGAAACTCGTGTAAGGTAAGTGTATAAAACTTAAAAATCAAACCACTAATTTATTACGCCATGAAACTTTTAATAATGGCTTTATCGCTCGCTTTGTCGAGCCACGCACTTTGGGCACAAATGTATTGCCGCAATGATACCCAAGAGTTGGTTTGGATAAGCATCGCTTATAACCATGTGCCTGCCGATGCACCCGGTATGTCTGTCGTCAGCCAAGACAATTGGATAATCGAAGGTTGGTATTCGGTGCAACCCGGCGAGACAGTGCAACTCAGTTCGCATATTGGCTACGATAGGGTTTTGGGCAGCAAAACCAATTTCTTTTTTTATGGCACTTCTAAGTCGCGCGATTATAGCGGCGGGCGTTTTTTTTTGATTGACAATAGTGCGCCATTCTTGCCCAACCAATTGAGTTTTCGTGTAGATAAAGGCAATCGTCAAAGCCTTTACCATCCTAATGTTCCCAGTTTACAAAAACGTCCTTTCCGCCCCACTACCGAGCAGAAGGACGGCGAATATACCATTGTTATTGCGGGCAACGAAATCAACGACGAGCCTATCATGCACGATGTAGAACACGAAGAATCCTATTTCAAGTAGCAACACTTGCTATGATATAGGCGGTTCGTAGAAGGGTAGGCGAACAAAGAATGTCGTGCCTTCGTTAGATTTCGATTCAAACCATATTTTGCCATAAGCCCCCTCAATGATGTTGCGCGACATAGCCAAACCCAAGCCCATGCCAGAGCTTTTGGTCGTAAATTTGGGTTTAAACACTTTGTCTCTTGTTTCGTCATCGATACCTATGCCGTTATCGACCACTGCTACAATGACCCAATTAGCTGTTCTTTTGGCATTGATGACCACAATGCCTTGTCGGTCGTCGGGAATGGCTTGTATTGCATTTTTGACCAAATTATTGAACACGCGCAATAATTGGTTTTTATCGGCATAGACGTAGCAGGGTTCGGGCGGCACTATGCTGTGCAGGCGAGTAGTGCTGCTGTTTTCGAGTAGGTTTGTTACATTAGATATGATGTCGCGTAGGTCTAAGATTTCGTTTTGGGGCTTAGGCATTTTGGCAAAATCCGAAAATTCGGAGGCTATCTGCGAAAGCGTATCTATCTGTTCTACGATGGTTTGTGTTACGCGTTCGGTCATTTCTTTCAAGTTGGGTCTGCCTTCTTTATAGGCGCGTTGTAGGTGTTGTATGCTTAGTTTCATCGGCGTAAGTGGGTTTTTGATTTCATGCGCCACTTGTTTTGCCATCTCTTGCCAAGCCTGTTGCCGCTCGGTCGAGGCGAGTCGTTCGGCACTTTTTTCGAGTTCAGCAATAGTGAGGTTATATTGCTTGACCAAAGCACCTATTTCGTCATCGTCGTCCCAAGACAATTGTTCGTTTTGTTGTCCCAATCGCACATTTTTCAGCTTTTCGCCTATCATCACTAATGGGTTAGTGACAGAGTTGGCGAGATAAATGCCAAATATGCCGCTGCCCAATAGCAATACGACATAAGCATTGATAAGTGTGACGAGAAACGTGGATATTTCGCTGCGCAATTCTTTTTCTTTCGAGAAATAAGGAATGTTGAGTATTCCCACCAATTTGCCATTTTCGTTTTTGATGGGCAGATACGAAGCCAGATATACCAACTCGCCTATGCGCTCGTTTTGCATGTGGCGCAGGTGGTGCATGTGTTTAATTTCTTGGTATGCTTTTGGGTCGATGATAGCGGCTATCAGTTTTTGCTCAAAAATAGTGGGCTGCGAGCAACTGCGCAAGAAACCATTGGCACTAAACAAATTGATATCAATACCATGTATTTCGGATATTTTGGAGACTATCGGATATAAATTATCGTTTAGCCAGCTGCCCTCCATCGCTGTTTCGAAACGAACCTCGCGAAGGGCATATTCTAATGCCATCAAAATTTCTTGCTGTTTTTGCTCTAAACGCTTGCGATAGTTGTCCGTAGAGCGGTTGTAGAGGTAAGTAACCGTTATGGCGGCAATAATGCTAAATGACAACAACAAGATACAGACTATAGCAAAATTGATGCGTTTGCGCAGCGTGACAAAGAGCAGATCGCGAACGCCCAAATATATATTGTGCCGTTGTACGATAGTTGCAATGGTCAGAATGACGATGATGACAATAAGCGCAAATGCAAATAGATACGACAACAAAGACAGCAATGCCAAAAAACCCTGTAATTGGTGCGACACTACCACTATTTGCGATTCGCGCTCGGCAAAGACATAGTGCGAATAGCCATTCTGGGTTATAAAATGCCCTATACTGTCGCTGGCTGAAAAAATCGGGTCTCTGAAATAATTATATTCGTAATTGCCCGCCGATGTTTCAAGCCTGTTTTTTTGATAGATAGCATAGCTATATTGGCCGGCTTCTTTTGGCTGACGGAATTTGTCTTCTATGGTAAGTTCGGGATATACATTGCTTTGGCGGTTCGATTTGGGTATCATTTCTACCATCATATACCCTAGGAGTGTGGGCGATTCGCTGTCAAAAATAGGTAGTTTTGACAAATACATATAGCCTCCCGTAGCAGGATTGAGTGCTACAAATAAATAATCGTTGTCGGTTTTGAAGCGGTGCGTAATTTTTAGGTCGTAGTCGAGAAGTTTAATCTGGTTCTTGTCGCCGCGCATTGCTAAGCCCATCGAATCAAAGGTATAGATTTTGAGGTCGTAATGGCTAAAATGTGCGCCCATGATAGTGTTTTTCACATGGTCGGCCAAAATATATTCGCCTATGTCGGGGTTGCGAAAAAAGGCCTGCACTACATCGTCCGACATGGTTATTTTTTTAGCTACGCCCTCAAAATTAAACTCGGTTGATGATTCGCGCTGCTTGGCGATATTTTCGGCAAGGCGCATGCGCGTTATTTTTTCGCGCTCATTGCTAAATCCGTAGAGGATAAAAGCGGCAAAGGTCGTATATACAAATACCCAAAATGCCAAACGTTTGAGCGTAAAATAGCGGTAGGCGTGGCGCACAACGTTTTCGGCAAAATGAATATGCCCCAAGTATATTAACAAGGGAAGCATAAAAATCCAAGACCACGCATCAGAAAAATAAAACCATTGTATCAGCCCATAAAATACGACCACAAACGATAAAAACAGCGTGCGAAAAAGCAAACTTTCTATCCTTAACGACCATATAAATACCGATATCTTAGTCAGCAAGGCAAATAAGGATAGCAGCACCAAACTCAATGATAGCAGACCTACCAAGCCTTTCAGGTTGGCTAAGTTGTCAAAATCAAGCGTAAAATTGATGTCGAAATCGAGGGTCAAAGTGCGCAAAGCAATTATAGCGGCATAGAAAAAGCCGAATCCGAGCAAATTAGCACCGCAATAAGCCACCTTTTTTTTGCTCTTAGACCATGCAGACGTATCTATATTGACAGGTAAGTGGTAATGGACAAATCCAATTGCCCATAACACTAATACCAAACTGATGAACATATCGGCAGGCGATAAGAATAGGGGGGAACTCTTAAATACGTAGCGGTCGAATAGCCAAAAATTGCTCATCGTCATCGGGTAATCGAGTACTACTGTCAATAAGCGCGTTGCCACCAGCACCAACAAGAGCAGTAAGCACCCTAATATGGGCGAATAATGCGTTGATATATCGCGGGCTATGCCATGTGCCAAGAGTAGAAAAAATAGCCAACTCAATAACTGTAGCATCACAATAGGCATTACTACGCGCTTCTCCATCTTGCTTTTGTCGTAATATACCTTGAGGTTGCTCTTGTCAAAATCGCAGGTCAATGGGTAATAATTGCCCAAATCATCGGTTTCTTGTTGTGTGATACCCACTATACTTGGCGCATCTAAGGCGGGATTTAGGTTGTTTTGCAGATAGATATTCTCTATTCCATAATCCAACTTAATGAGTTGCGTAGCTACTATCATGATGTCTGTAGCTGACCCATCGGCATTCAGATACGGCTTTTTGATGAGTTGATAATAACCATTTTGCAATTTGCGAAACGTAACGCTATGGCGGTGTTGGGGCATGGTTTCGGGTTCGGGCAATATGGTATTCGTATTCCAAAATTGCAAGGTATCGGCTCGGTAGACAAATAATCCATAACCTAAATTGCTTAGTCTATCAAGGTCGGTATGCGTAGCTTGCCCTGCTGCCAAACGCTCTATCAATGCGTGTTCGGTGCTTAGTGCATAGAATCCATTTTCTAATTGTTTCAATTTTGCTTGTAGCTGTCCTGCTAATTCTTTGAGGGGTTGGGGGCGGCTCAAAGAATCGTATAGCGGAATAGATACAGCCAAACACAATACAGCCAATAACAACAACGCTATGCGTTGGTGCAGCAACCATTGTAGTTTAGACGACAGAATATATAACCTTTGTGTTAGGCGATGAGGCATAGTGCATTATACGAGCAAAAAGGTGAAATGTTGAGACAAAGCACAGATAATCCCGATTGCAGCTTGGTGTTCTCTATCTCAACCCATCAATTGCAAGGCTTCGCTTTTGAGTACCAAAGCAGCTTTTTGCGATGGGAATGAGTGCCCACTCGTCAAATAAAATTCGAGTAGGGCGCGGCTTAGGTCGTTGCCCGTGGCATCGGTGTCCATACGCGAGGCTATATTATTGATAATAGTGATACTCTCTTCGGTGACAGTGCGCAACATTTCCCAAGCATCAGCCGATACATACAATTGCTGCGCTAAGTTGTGTTCAAACTCCATGCGTATAGTTGCCACCATAGCCATTTGCAGCTCGGGCGCGGTCATATCTTCCATGCGCGTGCGGTTGATGAGGCTGGTAGGGCTTAACCGCTCTAAGTACAGTACCAAACGCTCGTAGGCTTGCAGGCGCAGCGGCAAGGTCTCGTGAAATTTTTGGGCATTCAGCTCGGCACTTTTTAGCGACAATTCCATGCCGCGCAACCGCTCGTTATGCGACAAGATGCTGCGCACCATCAATACCATGCCTAACAAGACCAACATGGCGGGTGCGCCATATTTCAGGATTTCTAACAGAACTTCTATCATCTCTTTATAAGAAAAATAATTTTATTTTTATGATAATATTAATAAAAAAATAAGCAGTTTAAACAAAAACACCCAAGTAAGGGACCCAAACCGCAAAACCCTATGCCCTAAACACCAATATTACCTCCGTCTCTAAGCCTTCTATCCAGCATTTGAGGTTTTCTTGGCGCTGCACTTGGTCGAAAGCATATCGGCGGGCAGACTCGAAGTCGTCAAATATCATATAAACATCTTGGAGCGTTTCGGGGGTCATCTCGCCCTTATACAATTCGTTGCGGTGGGTCAGTACATATCCCGTAGAGGCTTCTATGCGCCCTACTGCATATTGTCCTGCACCGCGTAGCAATTGGTCAATTGGTTGTTTTGATTGGGTATCGGCTCGTTTGGGCAAATATAATACTCTTATGTTGGTTTTGGCTACATCATCGTCGGTATTTTCGGCACTTTCTTGGCGTTTGGCTTCTTGTGCTACTTGATAGGCTTCTGCTCCTGCCGCCCAAAACACAAATATTCCCGTCAGAATTAAGCCGTATTGCCCCTTCATAAAGCCATAAATTGCAAAGCAAACCGCAATTACCTGCCCAATTGTGGCAGCTATGCGCGTAGCTAAGGGGCGTTCTACCAGCAAAGCTAAGGATGCACGCAGCACGCGCCCGCCGTCCATCGGAAAAGCGGGTATGGCATTAAACACGACCAATACCAAGTTCATATATAGCAATGCTAAGTAAAAGGACGAAAAAAAGGCTTCGTGTGGCAGTTCCCATATCCAATAGCCCGCTTGGAAGTATAATCCCACCTGCAAAACAGCAGCTATGGCTACATTTACTAACGGACCGGCTATGGCAACTACTATTTCGTGCAAAGGGCGTTGGGGCATGCCCTCTAAGCGTGCCACTCCTCCGATAGGTAGCAATATAATATCGCGCGTATTGATGCCGTACCGCCGCGCTGCTAAGGCATGACCCAATTCGTGTAGCGTGACGCAGCCAAAAACAGCGAGTATAAAGCCAATACCCATTAAGACATGCCAGATAGTTGTTCCTTCGCCATAAGAACTACTGCCTACATAAAGCAATAATAATGAAAACGACCAATGAACATATACTTTAATACCCGCTAAACGACCCAATGAAACAGCTCCGCGCATAAAATTAACTCCAAGAATAGTGGCAATCGCCCTATGAAAAATAGAAAATAGGTGCTGTGCCTATTCATATAACAGCAGTAACTATTTAGGGTATAGGGTTTTGGGTATGGGGTAATGAGCAATACTTATCTAATAATGCCTAACATCGCTGCATATTCGATTAAAAATGGCTATTCCCCCTACAAGGCTAAATAGTTACTAACAGCACAATAGTATGCCTATGGCTGCAAATTTCGGGTTTTTAACGCAATTAGTGGCTTAAAAGTTTAACTTTTTGTATAAACTTAGCAATTTAGCTGCCCGATATCCGCTCAAAAGTCATTTTTGCCATAGCCAAGTATTTAAACCCTTAGCTATGGCAATACAATATAGAACCCCATTAGCGGAGCGGAACGAGCTAATATACCACCAACTGCCTTGTAACTACAGCATCGGGCGTTTGGATAGATACGATATAGGTAGCAGCAGGCAATTTGCCAAGGATAAGGATTTCTTTGCATACCCCAGCATAGCTTATCGCTTGTGCCGATACCAATTTGCCATGCAGGTCGTATAGGCGCAGGGTGGCAGGCGTAGGTCGGTTATGGGGCAAGCTAATTTGAACATAGGTCTGTATGCTCGCTGGATTGGGGTATAATGTGAGGGTCGAGCTATCGGTTTCGCTAGGCGTATCAATGCTTACTGTGCCCCCAAACTGCACATTGGCATAGGCGAGATTCGTAAAATGGGTGGCGTTGCGTGCGATAGATACGATGCGTACTTGTTGTCCTGTGGGAAAAATATCATTATCCGGAGTGCTACCCATGCTAATCATAACGCTACTACCCGTTCGCGACTGCAATACGCTCACAAAATCGTAGTTGGCTTCGCAGCCACCCGTGCGCAGCGATAGATAACTACCCGCGCTGAGGGGGCTGCTATCTGTCCAAGACGATACAAGGCTGTTGTTGAGGTAAAAACGCAAAGTACCATCGGCGGGATTGTAGCGCAATTTGCAATCGAGCCAAGTGTCAGATGGCACGGTGGCGGTATCGTTCGTTTTTAGGCCAAATACGTTATCGGTTACTTTATAGAGTTGTACCTTGCCGTCGTCGGGGCGAAGGTAGACAAAATACGAGTTGCCGCGATTTTCGGCATCGCCGTCAGAGGCAAATATATGCAGCCCCGCACGGCGATTGCTACCCGTGCTACCTATTTTCATGCGCCAGTGGTAGAGCCACGATTTGCCACTATGTTGCGCCAAGGCGGTATATAAATTCGTATTGCTGTTGGCAGTGGCTATTTGTTGCACCGAGCCGTCGTCGTATATCCAAGTGCCGCTTTCTGCCAGCCAGTCGCCCGATAACGTGCCGCTGTCAAAATCGTCGTTGAAAAAGCCTCGTTGGGCATTTCCGCGCCAATTGTTGGTGCCTGCGGGAGCGGATAGAGCTTGATAAAAACGCTCGCTGATGCCACTGCCGCAATTGTCGGCATCATCAAAATTGACCTGCAAATTATCGTCATCTACTGCTGCTTGTATGGGCTGTATGGCGGTTGTGGGCGAGCAACCAGTTGACCATTGCAGCGCAAAACCGTTGCTTCGCGTAGCACCATCGGTCGTTATTTGTAGCGTAAGGACGTTGCCCGTAGACGTAAAAGCAGGCGGCAGGGTATTGCCCGTGAGGGTAGCTATGAGTGGTGCGGTGCTGCTATTGCCATCATAAATGCGGATAAAATCGAAATTGTTTTCCATATTCAAAGACGTAAACCAAGCCGTAACGGGCGATGTGCCGTCGGGCGATTGGAGTACTAAGCTATAATTTTCGTTATTGCGGTATTGCCCAGAACTTCCGCCCGTGTCGTAGATGGTTATGGTAGGATTGGGTGTGCCGCAGTCTGTGAATTTTTCGCGTAGCGCGCCCCATAGTTCGCCATAGCCATTGTCGTAGCCCAAAGCCCACATGCCCGTACCGCCTATATTGCGGCTATTGACCATATCATAGCGTTTGCCCAAACTTACTTCGTCATCAAACCAACATTGACGCGTATTGCCGCCTGATATATACATAAAATAAGGCGTTTGGCTTTGCTCGTTCCATTGGCGCGTATAAGTGCCGTACATTTCTTGGCGCAAATAGGTATAGGTGCGCGATGTGCCTGACGATTGGCTCGGAGCGGGTATATCCGTATTGTTAGTTATCCAGTCATACCCATAGTAGGGTACTGCCATAATGATTTTTTGGGGCGAGGCGGCTTCGGCAATATAATCGTTCAGCGAGCGATATAGCGATAGCTCTGGCCATTGGTCGCCCCAATAGAGAGGCGGGTCGGCTTCGGCCAGATCGCCCGAATAATGGTAGTCGTAGCCCATGATAATAAACGCATCGACATAACTGTCCATCTCTGTAAGGTTGAAAATATTGTTCCAATCTACGGCGGGCATTGCTACGCTGACTTCCGTGCCGGGCAAAGCAGTATTGAGGCGCGTATGCAGATGCTCCATAAAAGCGCGGAAATTGCTTCGCTGCGATGCGGGAACGCCTTCAAAATCGATATTTACACCATCGGCTTGGCGTATGGGTAGCAATACGATAAGGCTGTCGATAAGCCTATCCCAAGCTACTTCGTTGCTCAAAAACGTGGTATTGTCTGCCGACCCAAAATTAGTAACACACAACTCGACTCGACAACCAGCGGCTTTGGCTAAATTGATAGCATTGCTCGTGCGCCAAAAATGAATATCGCTATAACTGCCCGTAGCAGGATTTAATTCATAAGAAAAATAGATAAATGTCGAAATGAGGTCGTATTGGTAGTTAGCCGCCGCCGCCGCCGATACCCAATAAGGGTGATAGCCATATACCTTTTTGCGCAGCGTACAAGTATTATCTTTTTCGCGAGCTGTATTGGGCGCGGGTTTTACGTCGCCATTCAGCAAGCGATAGACGCTATCTACTTCTGCCTCCGAAGAAAAATTGAATTGGCGGTAAAACGTATTTTCGGCGTGGCGGATAGAGGTATAGGGGCTTTGTGCCGAGTGTGGTAGCACAGCCGTAGGTTGGGCTAAGGCAATGCCTGAGCATAATGCAGCGCAATAAGCCAATAAAAAGTAGAATAAGGTAGGCATAACAAACAAAACAGTTGGTGGTAGGTAAGGTGTAATGAAAAGGACAAGGGTAAGGCTCGCCCTATGAATAATGTTTTTTTGACTTTCTAACCTATGCCTACGTTTAACGACCGAAGCCGAAATAAACATACTACCGTCGACTAGGATAAAAATAACCGCCCAAAATGCTACTGCCGCAATTTTTTGGTTATTTTTGCGTGCATATTTCCTACTTTATACCATGTCTCATACCCCCGACCTCCGATTTCCGATAGGCGAATACCTCAAACCCGCCGAAGTGACCGATGCTATTTGGCAACAATCAATTGCGGATATTGCCCATTTGCCCCAACAACTGACAGCGGCTGTCGAGGGCATGACCGACGAACAATTAGATACGCCTTACCGACCCGAAGGCTGGACCTGCCGCCAAGTGGTGCATCATTTGGCAGATAGTCATATCAATATGTTTACGCGCCTCAAATTGGCACTTACCGAACCTCAGCCTACCATCAAACCCTATAAAGAAGCGGAGTGGGCTAAACTGCCCGACTACAGTTTGCCCATTGCCATATCGCTCGAACTGCTAAATGCCCTGCATACGCGCTGGGCTTATCTGCTAAGAAGCCTTGATGCCGAGCAACGCCAACGCGGTTTTATACACCCCCAATATGGCAAGGTCTTTACCATAGACCAAATCAACGGCTTTTATGCTTGGCATGGCAAACACCATACTGCCCATATCACCGCCCTACGGCAGCGCAAGGGGTGGTAATTCCAATTTATTTTATCTCCTATTTCTACCTTATCTATGCCCCACGACTCGCGCGATACTTTCCGAAACGGATTTACTGCTGGCATTGCCTTTCCCGTTATTTTTTATTATCTGTTCAAGGGCGGAGGCTGGCTGCTATCCATATTGACGACCTTGCCCGATGGTTGGAGTTTTTCCGACAAATTGGCGGTATCGGTCGGGATAGTCGCCAATATTTTGCCTTTCCAATTTTTTGCCCGCCACGAATTTGGCTACGCCATGCGCGGTATCGTAACAGCTACATTTGTGCTAATATTTGGCGCAATGTATTATTTCAGGGGCGAATTTTTTCAGTAGACTTGTGACCGTGGTCGGGTTGGAGTGGAAAAAGAGAAAATTTTGGGCTATTCGAGGCTTGTTTTTGGAGCCATAGTGGAGCGATGTTTTCAAAAATGGACGAAAAAGCACCATTTTATGCCTAAGTAAGTGTCGCTGTCACAAGTATAGTAGTGCCGAGGCTGCGCACTTAGGTCAGTTTCTTGCCCGACCTTTGGCGGATAGGGAGGTGGTGACTCGTGGTTTTCAGTGTGCTATGGCTTTCTCGCGCCTATAAAATTCGCGCATGTATAGTTTGAATCGGCTATATGTGGCGCGTAGCAAACTGCCTTGTTCGAGTAGGCGGCGGCTGCTTGTCCATACTTGGTCGGAGGTGCCTAAATAGTGTATTTTGCCCAATTCGCTCAATTCTAATGCCATCCAACCGTCTTCGCAGCGGGCGGTATTGCTTCGGTCTAAGTTGTGCTTAAATCCACCTACTTTCATGGCATCGGCTTTGCGATAGGCAAAGTTGCAACCCCTTACGCTGGCAGATTCCATACCTTTACCGCGCAGGGCGTAGGCTGTTTCGGCGGCTAACTCGTGTAGCGCGAGCCTAAACCGCGACGAGTCTTCGGTTGGCACAAACGAATAACGCCCATACACACAGGTTACATCGGGTTGTGTGCGCAATATTTCGACGTGGGCAATGCCCCAATCGGGTGCATAAATCGAATCGGCATCGCCGTTGAGGATATACGTGCCGCGTGCTGCTTCTAAACCCGCCTGCCGCGCATAGCTCACCCCTTGCGAGGGCTGAAACACCGACTTAACGCCTAATGTGTCTAAGAGTGCTTGGGTGCGGTCGGTCGAATTATTGTTGGCGATAATGATTTCGGTTTTTAGCGGTATCGTCAGTTCCGAAAACGAGGAAAGGCTTTTGAGCAATTCCGCTTCTTCGTTATAGGCAGGAATGACGATAGATACTTCGGGGGCATCAATATTGAACCGCTCTAACTTTTGACGCAGGTCTTCGAGCAATTGCGTCGGGATTTCGCTCAGTTTGGTATAGCTATAATTGTGTCGAGCCACCCAATCGGGGTAGATAAACTTTTGCATCATCGCAAGTGGTGGGTTAGGATTGTTGGGTGAGTAGACTGGGTGAAGGTGGGTCAAAGGTGGGGATTTTGGCTAACATAGCCATAGAGAGATAAAAAATAAAACTATTAGGCAGCAAAATGATGGCTTCTTGGGGATAGTTGGCAAATACCAAACAGAATACTAAGGTCAGCACGGCGGCTTGTAGGGTTTTTAGGTCGGGGTCGTGCAGGCGTTTGTATTGATATATGCCGATGGCTAATGTAACGAATAGGAGGGTGCAATAGAGCAGCAAACCTATCCAGCCTTGCTCAACGGCGGTGCGTACATAACCACTATCGGGCGGGAATTTGGATAGCGGATTATTGGGCGAAAAGCGTGCCCCCCAGATACCTGTACTGCCTAAGCCGCCTCCCAAAGGATGGCTTTGGATAAAAGGCTTTATATAGGCTTGGTTCATGAGGCGCAATTTCATAGAGGCATCTTCTTTGAACGAAAACGCCGTTTGTATGCGATAAATGACCGCATTTCCCGTCGATTTCATCATCAAACCCGAACCAAGCACAAAAAACAAAGCTCCGCCTATCAAGACACGCTTATTGAGCGTCAAAAACATATAAAAAAACATAGCAATAGGTAATAACACATAAGCCGTCCGAGTACCTGCATAAGCCATACAAGCCAGCATACATGCCGCCGCAATGCCTAAGATAACGCGCTTCCATGTTGCTATATTCAAGGGCATAAGGCACAAACACAACATAGCCATATAAGTCATCAGGATGCCGTAGGCGGTGGGGTCGGAGAGAAATGAGAATATCCGAATGCGCCCGCCTTGAAATATCAACTCAAAGGTCTTGGGGTCGGAGTGAAGCCAAGCTAATTCGGCGTTGGTCAGCCCTATAAATTCTTGTTTCAAACCATATAGAGCGGCTATAAACGATAGACCGATGAACAATTTGAGTGTAAATTTGATAAATGGCAGCGAACTGAAAGCATACAGCCCGATATAATAGAGCAGCAATACCCCCGCCATGCCCCTAACAGTATAGAACCAAGCCATGCGCGAGGCAGCATCGGGGTTGATAAATTCGACAAAGTTATAAAAGAGCCAAAATGCGATAAGATAACTCACCGGATTATTGGCAAAACTCCAATTTTTACTCCTGAATTGCTGTATGGCTAAACCCAGGAACATCAGCAGCAGCAATACATCGAGCAGCAAACCAATAGGAACATCACCCATAAACCGCTTTACGCCCAATACAAAAAACGATACCGTTGTAGATACGGTAATGCCTATTTGTTGGTTAAACAGACAACTCAATATAACAGGCAGACCCACTATGCCCAAAACTAACAAAATGCCCATTTTGTAACCCGATGCCCCTATTGCCAAAGCCAGAAGCAAGCCCATTGCAGCCATGACCACCAAACCCAGAGGGCTAGCCATGCGCTGTCCCAGCATTGCACCAAGCGAGAAATGGCGTTTCCAAGCGGCAGATTGACCGCCGTTATCGCGGGCTATATGTTCAAAGGGATTGCTCATAAAAAGACGATTTTGATAAAAAACCGTAGCATACAGCAGCACAAAAGCCAATTAGGAGCCAAGTATGCAGTGTATCGAACGAATTGTTGGGCGATGAATTATCGGGCGAAATCATGGTCGCTAAAAGCAATTGAAGTAGGGTATATAATTGATAGATAGAAAATTAAATAGTGTTGTTGTTTTTATATAAATTTATCGTAACTATTTAGCCTTGTAGGAGGAACTAATCGAATATGCAGCGATGTCAGGCATTATTAGATAAGTATTGCTCATTACCCCATACCCAAAACCCTATACCCTAAATAGTTACAATTTATCTATGAATAAACGATAGGTCGCTCCCAAGCCTTGGTTTGGGCGTTATATTGCTTGATAACGCGCGCCGGATTGCCCACTACGATTGAATAGGGCGGCACATCTTTGGTCACTACGCAACCCGCTGCTACAACAGCATGTTTGCCTATGCGCACGCCCGCCGTCAAAACGGCATTTGCCCCAATCCATACTTCGTCTTCTACGGTGATTTGGGCGGTAGTACAAGGTTGTTGGCTAATGGGCAGATTGATGTCTTCGTAGCTATGGTTCAGACCCGACAAGACGATATTTTGTGCCAACATCACATCATTGCCTATTGTTACAGGACCTATCAGTACGCAACCTATGCCTATGCGGGTTCGTTTGCCGATGTGTATAGCTCCTACGCCGTTGTTGAGGGTGGCGAAGTCTTCTATGGTCGAGTCGTCGCCCAACGAAAATGGGTTGTAGGGCATTAAATCCATGCGAGTTTGTGGGCGTATGAGGGCATTTTTGCCACGTTGGTGCACCATTGGATTTACAAAGGTTTTAATCCACCAGCGTGGTCGGGCTTGGTTTTTGGGAGCTAACAAGAAGCCCGCCCAAGATTTCAGCCACTCGCTGGACTTGACCCACTGTTTTAAATGGCTCATAATATTGGCTATCATAGTGTCATATTTATAGATTGATTCGGAGTGGTAAGGCGGCGGCTTTATCTGTTTTGTGGGGCATTGGGTTAGTTGTATCGTCTAAGTAAGGGGCTACGATATGCCAAAACTGCTCTGCTCGTTTGGTCCAAGCATTGTTTTCGGCAGTTTGGAGGCGTTCTAATTGTACTAAGGGATTATTATTATAAATAGCTTGTTCGATATAATCCGAAAATTGCACGGGCGATGGAGTTATATATACTACTTTGCCAAACGATACGATGTCGTCCGAAAAAGGTGTAGTAACAACGGGTTTGCCCGCCGCTAAATATTCGTTGATTTTGAGCGGATAGATGCTTTTGGTGAGCGTATTCATCAAAAATGGAATAATGGCGCAATCGGCGTGTTGTAAGTAAGCGGGCAATTGGTTGATGGGTTTTGACCCTGCCAAGATAACATTGGGCAATTGGTCTAAACCGTGTTGGCGACATTCGTGGGTATGATACGGACCAACGAGGAGCAAGGTTTTGTCGGTATGCTGTCGGGCTATATAATTGAGTAGCGCATAGTCGATTCTTAAATCGCTGATAACACCCGTATAGAGAATGACTTTGCCTGGGTGGGGGCGGTTTTGCAATTCGGGTGGCTTGGGTAGTGGGTGTTCTAAGGCAGTGCGAAACAAAGCAACGTCGGCGGCATTGGGCAGCAAGTGGGTATGAGGCGACAATTGGCTTTTGGCTTGTGCCAAGTTTTCGAAGTAGCAAGGGTTAAGTCGGCATAGCGGGCTATTATTTCATTTTCGAGCCTAACGCCGTGCCGCGCAATATAAGGCTCTTGGCTAATGTCGTCGACTGACTGATAGATATAGAGTAGAGGCTGGAACGATGCAGGGAAATATCGCCCATAGAATGGGTCGAACGAATTGAGAAAAATATATTGTTGTACGTTATAATCGCTTGTTATTTTGCGAATGGTTTCGTATAAAATTTGGTCATTGAGGCGCGACAGCCATTCGTAGCTATTTCCTTCGGGCAGCGAGTTGATAGGCAAGGTGAGGCGTGGTGTAACAACGACCAAATTGTCGGGCGCACCGCTGATGCTACGATAAATATTTTTGCCGTATAGCAAGGCATTGCGCCTTTGCTGGATACTTGGCTCGTGGCGGCGGTTCCAATAATCTTTGAGTGTAAAAGGGTGTTCGATATAAAAAACGCGGCAGTTGCGTGCCCATTCTTTTGCCAACGAAAAAATCGTGGACGAAAATGGCGCGTCGGCGTGCGATAGAGCTAATATGATGAGGTCGGTCACAGAAAAAAGAGTTAGAGGCAAATGATGAGAGGAGGCAAAACAAATAAATGAAGAGCAAGATGTTTATTGGGGGCACTTGTCAGAAGTGCGTGCCCAGAACGGATATTTATTTGTCTATTTTATTGTTGTGTGGCTATTGAGTTTTCCGTCTTGGCAGCTACGGTTTTGCTAGGAATATTGTTGGGCGGGACGGTGCTTGGTTCTATGGGTATTGGGTCGCGAGTACTCAATTGGCGGCGCAACATTTGCCATATAGCGGCATATACTGTTTTGATATGCCAAAAAGATTGTAGCGGATTGGCGTTTAGCTCGCGATAGACGAGTATTTGCGTAACCACAAACCCGACTGACAGCGTGATGAGGGTAGCATATACCGAACCATAAATGCCCCAGCGTTGGATAAAAAAGTAGTTCAATAGGGCATTGAGCAGCGTACTGAATAGTACCATGTAAAAATTGGTACGAGGTTTTCCAATAGCGTCAAACGTAGTGCCAAACTGCATACCAAAGGGCAATAATAAGCTAAACAAGATGGTAAGGCGCAAGATTGGCACGGCATCTAAATATTTTTCGCCCGCGATAATTTGTACGATAGGCTCGGCAAAGAACACGACTAATATAGCAGCGGGTATAATAAGTGCCAGCATTACGCCGACCGATTGTTCGTAGAGGGCTTTGATAGCAGGCTTACCTTCGGTATCTATTTTTGGGCACTTTTCGGAAACACGATAGCCGCAATTGATAAGGTAGGTATTTCTATTAGGTTGTTGATGCGAATGGCTAAATCATAGACGGCTACGGAGGCTGTGCCTGCCAAAGACCCCAACATAATCTTATCGACATTTTTATGTATCATCGATGATAAATTAGTTCCAAATACATATTTTCCAAAATTAAACAAGGTGCGCAACCATTGCCAATCGATATGCGGTGCAAAATTCCAATGGCGACGACACAATACAACGGCTACAATAGCAGCTAGCAAGGTGGTGACAGTATTAAGCACAGCTAATTCGTAGAGCGTGAGGGTCTGCTGGGCGAAATGGCAGTAGAGCAAATAAGCAAAAAAACTGCCCTGCCGCATTAAACTTGCCCAGAAAGGAGCCGCAAAATCGAAATGGGCTTGTTGGATAAAATTACATTGCGATAAAGGCAATAGCAATACCGTTGTAATGGCACACAAATAAAGCATAGGTGCTATTTCGGGGCTTTGCCATATATAAGCCAAGATAGGAGCTGATATTAAAAATAAACCTATATTAGCTGCTGTTACGATGGTGTTAAGGGCAAGCGAAGCCGTATTGATAGTAGGGCGAATAGCTGCATTTTCTTCGGAAGCGGTATATTTGATAAGGGCGTTTTGTATCAGTCCGATGCGTGCCATTTCAAAAATAGCATTGACGGTCAGAAACAGTGTCCAGACACCGAAATCGGCTTTTGATAGACCACGCAGCAGCAAATAAACGCCACCAAAGCCGAACAAAACGCCCGTCAATCGGTCTAATAGCGAAAAAATCCCCGATTTTATCCAATAATTACTCATAAAAGGGTTTGTTGCTGGGCATTCATGAGAAATATTGCTTGCCCGATATATGTTAATTAGGTGTATGATATTATGGCTTGTTAAGACTATAATTTTATACACCCTTGTTCATGGTAATTGAGCTAATGTTAGCTAAGGTTGCGCATATCGGTCATATTTAGGATAACGCCTGCAAATTTGTCATTCAGTCTATGCAAAAAATCAATATTGCTCTGTTCAGCGGCAGCTACGGTATTATTGGCTGATAATACTGCCACCACTTTGTCGGCATAATTGCTCAATTCTTTGGTATCGGTATGGCTATCCATTGCCGAACATTCTAATAATACATAATCATAAGTCTGCTGTAAATTGGTCAGTAAAGCGCGGAAATTTTTGCCCGATAATAGCTCTGATGCCGAATTGCCATCGGCGCGGCAACCTACTATATCTACCGAGCCGCCTATATGATTGAACAATCTGCCTTTCAGTCCAAATACGCGGTCTAAATCAGATTGTTGCAAAATGCGTTCCAAACCGCTATTCGGAGCTACTGATTGTACGGGCAGGCGCGTGATTCCATTATTTTTAAAATTGCAGTCGAGCAATAATACCTTCTGGTTGTTCAGACTAAGCGCGTAGGCTAAGGTAACAGCTACAAGCGTTTTGCCCTCTTTGGGTTTTAGGCTGCATAGGAGTAAGGTGCGCACTCCGTCTCCCATCGCCGATATTTTGTAGCGCGTATTGCGCACCAACTGTTTGAAAGTTTCTAATTCTTTTTTATTGTCATTTTGGTGAAAAATGCGGTCTAAATCCAAGTCTTTCACGCTGCTGAGGCGATTCCATACCTCTAACAGGGGCAAGCGCGTTTGTTTTTGCAATTGGAAAGGCGACAGCAGGCGGTTGTCGAGATAGACCAAACCCAACAAGACAAAGGTAGCCATCATAAAGGTAGCGATACCTGCCAAAAGGGTCATAAACGGTGCTTGTGAGGGTTCGGGACTTTCAGGGGCAAGGGCTTTTTCGTGGATTTGCAATTTTTGGTCGTGGCTTTTGCTGATAGCGGCAAAATCAGCAGCATTCAATTTTTCGGTCAAAGCTAAGTACTCTTCGCCCAAAATTTTTATTTCGCGCTCATACGAAGCAATAGTTGCTTCTTTAGACACCAAACCGCTTACGCTTCCTTTGAGGCGATTTATTTCGGTATCAATAGTGCGCACACTCGACCGCGCTTCTTCCAATTGTTGCTCGGTGTCTAATTTTCTGCTCAATAAATCGCGGCGCGATTCTGCTACTGTTCCGCCCGTTGCACCCATACCTACATCTTCGTTCATGGTAGTCCGTTTGACTTCCATTTCCAATTCGCGGCGCAAGTTGTCGGCTTGTTGTTTAGATGCCGCTTTTTTGTAGCCCGATGCCACATATTCGTCGTTATATCGCTGTATTTGGTCGCGTAGGGTTGTTATGCGTGGGTTGCCGCTGCGGGTGCTGCTCACTGTTTGTTGGTCTTGTGCCATATAACCTTCCAAGTTGCCGAGCGTTTTTTCGTAAGATGGGATTTTTTCGGTCGCTTTTTGTTTTTGCATTTCCAAATCGCGAATTTGCTCTAAAGGTGACTTAGTTTGTTGTTCCAAATCGGCTACTTGGCTGCTTAGTTTAAAGCGTTCCAAGGATTCGGTCTTGGCATTTAGCTCGGCTTTTTTGCCCTCGGCTAATCGGCGATAAAAATCGGCAGAATTATCGGTGCGCTCATTTTTTAGTTTAGTGAATGCTGTGAGAAAATTTTGGCCCAACATATTAGCGGTGAAAGCCGACAGCGCGGGGGTTTTCTGATGTCACTTCTACACGGATATAGTCGGTATCTTTCATGCGTTCTATTAATAGATGTTGGAGTAGGGCTTGGTCGGTATAGCCCAATACACCTGCGATATTGCGCACGTGGTTGCGCATGGTGGCTTCTTGGCTGTTTTTGCTTAGTTGGGTGCTATCGTTAGAAATGGGCTGCTCTAAATAGCGCACGATGTCGGCTATTTCGGCGGGCGATAGGTATTTGGCTATATCGGCGGAGCGGCGAAACGGCTCGCTGCTCACCAAATCGTGGCGCACCAAATCATTCACTAATGACTGCATAAGCTCGCGCGAAGTCATCTGGGCGATGAGGTTGTTAAAATCATTCATCACCTTGTATTCCTGCACCCAACTGCCCGCGCCTTCCTCTACATTGATAATGCCCGTAGCCATCAATGCCGATGATTTGTATACTTTAGGTTCGTTTTTATACATTAAATAAGTAGCAATCATTGCTAAGAGCGAGATAGGGGCGATAATCCACATGCGTCGCCACAATACTTTTAAGAAGAAAAAGATTTCCATATTGTTTTTTTGAGATAGGTAGGTTGAGTTTAACGTCTCTGTTGTTGTTGTTGTTGTGCCTCTTCGAGGCTGATGAGTTGAGTATGTTGGGTGCTTAGAAAATCGCGTCGAGCTTTGTTGATTTGAACCAAACTTAGGATTTGTCTGCCTACAAAGGCGGGCATTTGCCAAAGGGCTTGCCATACGGGGCGCGGGGCGCGGTCTAAATAGAGTGTCCAAACGATATTGGCGGCAAAAATACCTATCGAAAGCCACAAGGCGACGGAGGCTTGCCACCAAAACGCCACTTGGGGCGGTGCTATACCGCTTAGGACGGCTTGCCAATTGGTGCGGCTTAGGGTGGCGATAAGCGTATCAGCCATGGCGAACAAACCCGCAACGAGTAGCAATATAAACAAAGGCGGTATGATAGACAAACAACCGAATAGGAAGCGATTCCATTGCAAACGCAGCAAACCGCCGCCTATATGCCGCAGGGCAACTGCTATATTATCGAAGTAGGCAAATAGCCAGCGGGTTCGTTGGCGTGTCACTTGCTCGCCTGTCTGTATCTTTTCGTCATAGAGCCAAGCAGCGTGGGCAAAGGCGATGCGCTGATTTTGGGCTACTAAAAAATGTTGTAATAATTTATCTTCGGCGGCAATTACTTGCTGGGCTGCTTGGCGGCGTGCGATGGGGGGGCTTTGCAAAAATGCCTCGAATAGAGGCGTACTGACCGCCATACCCGACCCCGCAATACTCGCCGATGAGCCTAAACAAAACGGCGCGTATCGTTCTATATAATTCTTATAAATTTCGCCCAGCGCATCGGCGCAGGCATAAGGCGTATCTAAATTTTTGGCGATGCGCCTGCCCTGTACTGCTTCATAACCGCCTTGTAGATACGGGCATAATTGGGCTAAAAAATCGGGTATTGCCAAATTGTCGGGGTCAAATACGACTATATGCGTGGGCGTTTGGGCGAGGTGCTGCATGGCATATTGCATCGATTTGACCTTAGACTGCAAGGCTTCGGGCGGCAATAAGCAATGTAGGCGCGTTTCGTGTTGGTAGGTTTGGAGCAAATTGGCATCGCCGCATTGGTCGGCTACCAAATAAATATGAAAATTGCTATGGGTTTGGCGTAGTACTGATTGGATGAGCGGAAAAGCTATTTCGCATCTATTATATGCCGTGATAATACAAGCAAAATGGTATTGTTCGGCATCGGGGCTAAGGATATGGTCAGTAGCATTGGGCGGGGCAGCACTACGTGCGGGTGGGCGGGGGGCAAATAGCGTTAGTCCAAAAGGCAATAGTAAACAAGCTATAATGACCAAGTGACAAATAAGAATAAAAATAAGCACAATATTATGAAATTATAGATAGTTAATAAGTATAGCTTGGGTTAAAATGCCATAGAATACCGCGCAAAAAGGCGCGTGCATGTTGCGGCTCGCGATGTAAGGCAAACGAGAGCAGGTTTTTGGGTAGGGCAAACAGCAGCATAAAAGCATAGAACAACAGCAATTGTAGCTTTGTAGTAGCATTGCGGCGCATAAACAAGATGCGGTTGCGCGTGATATAATACGTTTTGAAAGGGCTATTTCTGCCTACCGATACCGATTCTTTGTGATATACAACGGCATTTGGCTCGACATAGATACCATAGCCAGCGCGTTTGATTTGTTCGCACCAGTCCAACTCTTCGTAGTACAGAAAAAAACATTCGGGCATCATGCCCACTTTATCAACCACCGAGCGGGGCAGCATCATCGCTGCTCCGTGCGCATAATGGGTGCGCATCGTATTGTTATATTGTCCTTGGTCGGGTTCGCCGTTGCCAACAGTCGTATTGCGTGCCGTATAGGGGTTCATTTCGGTATATCCAACATACTGTATCAGTCGAGGAGGTTCGAAATAACATATTTTAGGACAAACAATACCTGCATCGGGCAAGCGGCTGAACGCTGCTAAGAGAGTCTCAATCATACCGCTTGTGATTTCGGTATCATTATTGAGAAACAATAGGTATTTACCTTTTGCTGCCATGATACCCAAGTTGTTGCCGCCTGCAAACCCGCGATTGTGCGGGCTGCTGATACAAACAACTTCGGGAAACTGCTCGCGCAAAATGGGTTCGATGGGTTCGGCAGAGCAGTTGTCTATCACTATCACCTCTGTATTGTGGGGGGCATATTGTTGGATTGAGCGTAGTAGGGCACATGTTACATGCGCTTGGTTATAATTAACCGTAATAATAGATACCGTAGGGCGGTACATAAATCAACTAAGAGAACGGAGGTGAAACGGATAAGATTTTGTTACATGGGTGGCTAAGCAGTAATTGGGGGGTGGGATAGTATAATTTCTCTTAATCCCTCCGCTGCGAGGCGGAAATAGCATTTTTGTTTTTTGACGACAAAAAACGAAGTGGTATCAGGAAAGAGAAGTGGAAGGGGGGGGAGCGAGAAAGTAGTATTGAGGCGAAGTAGATATCAAAGCAGCCGTAGTATAAGTAGGGTGGGGTAGTGGAGAGAGAGCGGAGTGTGAGCGAGGGCTATACGTTTTCGTGTTGTAGCATAGCGGGGATAGTTTTGAGCATAATTTTTAGGTCGAACCATAAAGAGTATTGACCTGCGTAGGCATTGTCAAGTTCTATACGCTCGGTGATAGACATCTCCTTTTTGCCGCGTTTAGATACTTGCCATAAGCCCGTTATGCCTGCGGGGGCTAAAAATCGCTTCGCCCACACATCGCGCGTAAGCTGCTCTGCTTCGTAGAGTGGTAGCGGGCGGTTGCCCACTATTGACATATCGCCTTTCAAGACGTTGATGAGTTGGGGTAGCTCGTCGAGGCTTGTTTTGCGAATGAGCCTGCCTACGCGTGTGATGCGTGGGTCGTTGCTGATTTTGACAAAGGAGGGCAGTTCGCCGCTGGGGTTAGTATAGGATTCATTAGCCTCTGTTGTCGTATGGTCGGTTGGGGTGGGGGTATATTGGTTTAGGTGCATGACCTCTTGCAGGCGTTTGTCGGCATCGGCATACATAGAGCGGAACTTGTAGAAGTTAAAAATCTGGTAGCCCGTGCCTACGCGCTTAGCACTATACATGATGCTACCGCGCGATTCGAGTTTAATCAGCAAGGAAATGAGCAAAAATAAAGGACTTAATGCGATAAGGGCACATAGCGATACAAATATATCAAATAGACGCTTAGCCAATGGCAGATGCTGGCTAAACGGCTGGTCGTCAGACAGCGATACATTGGCACTATATAGTTTGAGTTGATGCAGAAATTCGATGCGGTCATACATATCGCGTATCGGGAACGGCGCAATATATACATCATCAATTCCGCGGGCAATAGCTTCTTTTTGCGGTATCGGAAAAACATCATTCGAAACAACAATAAACGGAATATGCCGTAGGTAATCGTTACGATTAATGGCAGTTAAAAGGTGGAAATTACTTTTTTCCAACAATTCGTATTCGCACAAAATAGCTACGGGCAATGCCGACATGCTGTAAATTTTATCTTTGAGACAAGACAAAGCCTCTTCGGTATCATTGACGATATCGGTGCTAAAATGGAAATGCTTTTTCATCTGAGCAGGGAGGTTCTCGGTCAGAAAAAATTCGTTGCTGCCTACGAATAGCAGCTCGGTAGTATAGCTAGCAGTTTGTGCGTTGCTACGGTCTTGGTTTAGGTTAGTAGTGGTAAAGTAATCGGTCGGGTTCATAAATAAGGTGTTTTGATTCTAAGTGGTATATGTTTGGGCTAAAAAGTAAGATTACAAGGCTTAGTTTACATTCAGTCAACAGAATGTGTGGCAAGTGCGGCTTCTACTTTACTAAATAGGTTTTGTGGGTTAAATGGTTTGGGTAAAAAATCGTTGAGATCGTTTTGCAAAAAAAACTCAATATCTTTTAGGCGGTCAGTGCCCGATACGATGATAACAGGAATCTCTTTAAAAAAGCCGCTCTTGCGCAGGTTTTGTAAAAAATTATAGCCACTTAGACGAGGCATACTCATATCTAATAGTATTAGGTCGGGTATATTGCCCTCGTTGAGCCAAAGCATTGCCTCAATACCGTCCTTTTTGGTAGTTACGGTATAATGCTGTTTGAGCAAAAAACCCAATAGCATACGCGTGCTATTATCGTCGTCGATGATGAGGATTGATTTCTTTGTCATATAATAAGGCTTTAAGGAGAGGAAATGTAGATTTTGGCATAAATTTTGGCGAACAGCGTTATGACGTTGTTATGACACTCGCGGTCTCAAAGAAAGAGCTAAAAAATAAAAGACTTGCACAAATGCGTATGGGTATTATAAAAAGTAATACCTTTGCAAATTTGAGTGTTTTTAAAGAAAAATGCTTTTTACTTTGTCAATATAGCTTGAAAATAAGCAAATTGTAGATAACTTAAAAATGTATTAATAAAAAAAAATCTTGTTTGCTTTGACTAGAACAACATCAATATGTGCTTGCTTTGTTGCTTATCTTTGAGCTATTGAAACATTTTCGCTTCTATTACGTAGCTAATTACCATGCAAAGTAAAGTAATTCTGACAAAATCGTGACGATTTTTTGCTAAATAAGTTTCAAACTTGCCCAAATATTTCTGACAGGTCTTTCTAAATATATAGCGAAATAAATCGTAATGTATTGATATGCTAAACAATTGAATTTATTGTTGTTTGAAATAATCTGATTTCCAGCAAGATATAAATTTTATTTTTTTTATTATTACTATAGGCGGCTACTAAAATACGACATGTAATTTTTTTGTAACGTTTATTTTTTTACAGCACCTTCTTTGTTTCATTTTTAATTATTTCTCCCCCCTTCTACCCATGTCATTGCCCACTTTTGCCTTTTGGTCTCTATTGTGCTTGGTCTTTTATACCTATATAGGATATGGAATCGTGCTACTTGTAGCCGTGAGAATTAAAAGAATATTGCATTCGAACCCACAGAATAACCACAATTATTGTGCAAACAACAATAACCAATTGCCCGCCGTGACGCTGGTAGTGGCTGCCTACAACGAAGCAGATTGTATAGCAGCCAAAATTAAAAACTCGATGGCGCAAAATTATCCGCCCGACAAACTGCATTTCTTGTTCGTCACCGACGGCTCTACCGACAATACGCCCGAAATAGTGCGGCAATACCCCGCAGTCGAACTGCACCATAGCAGCGAAAGGCGCGGAAAAATTGCTGCCGTACACCGCATTATGCCCTACGTCAAAACCCCCGTGGTCATATTTACCGATGCCAATACATACCTCAACCCCGACGCTACCTACCAACTCGTGCGACACTATGCCAACCCGCAAGTAGGCGCGGTGGCAGGCGAAAAACGAATTGCCAACAAAGAAAAAGATACCGCCGAGGGGGCGGGAGAAGGCATCTATTGGCGCTACGAATCGGCACTCAAACGCGGCGACTCCGAACTATACTCCGTAGTAGGAGCAGCAGGAGAGCTATTCTCTATACGTACCGACTGCTACGAACCCGTGCCGCCCGACACCATCATCGAAGATTTTTATATGACCCTACGCATCGCACAACGCGGTTATCGCGTCATGTACGAGCCGAAAGCCTACGCCACAGAAACCGCCTCAGCATCTGTTGCCGACGAACTGAAACGAAAAATACGAATCGCTGCCGGAGGCATACAAGCCATCATGCGCCTGACACCACTACTCAACCCACTGCGCTACGGCGTATTATCGTTTCAATATATCTCGCACCGCGTATTACGATGGACAATTGCCCCGCTTGCCTTGCCATTATTGCTATGCCTCAACCTCTATTTGAGCCTACAACACCCGTCTGCCATGTATGACGGACTATTAGCTGCCCAAGTCTTGTTTTATGCAATGGCTTTTGCGGGCTATTTGTTAGAAAAAAAACAACTAAAAGTAAAAATACTATTTGTGCCTTATTATTTTTGCCTCATGAACTACGCTGTCTTTCGAGGCATGTGGCGCATCGCACTCGGCAGCCAATCAGTAGTATGGGAAAAAGCCAAACGCGCCGCAGAATAACAAGGCAAACGCATTATAGATAAATTGATTATTAAAAATAAGATGCAAAAAAATGCCAATAGTCATACAAATTTACACATGTTATACTATATCGGACTTTTTTTAAAGTGTTTTCCTATAAACCGTATGAATACGAGATTTTGCTCAAAAAAATGGCTTTGATTTAGGTGGCTAACTTTGTTTCTGTTCATAAAGCCCATCAGTACATCAACAGCAAAACCCCTAAATCATTGGTAGATGCAATGGCTTAGGGGTTTGGGCTTGTATAGTCTTGTTCAAATAAATGCATTGATTATTTTGCAATAATAAATGCTTGTTGTGCAAATAAATTTTACCTATTATTGCTGACCATCAGAATTGTAACGGGCGCACAGTTCTCGCTAAAAAAAACGGTGCGGAGAGAGCGGGATTCGAACCCGCGATACACTTTTGGCATATACGCACTTTCCAGGCGCGCTCCTTCAACCACTCGGACAACTCTCCGTTTTTGGGTAAAAACCGCAATTAGGCTGCAAAGATAGTGATATTTGGGTTATCTGCCGCTATTGCGCCTCAAAATAATTATACTTCGTTTCTTGGAATACGCGTAACTAAGTAGTACGTAAATAAACGATGCTAATAAGGTTCAAGTTTTATAGTATATTTGGTTGCCGTATTTGATGAAATATCATCCAACTTACTTGTTACATTATCCCACGAAGCAAAATCTTTCGGCATCATCCATTCGTATTTAATTTTTTGCCAAAGCGTTTCAATCCTGTTTAGATGTGGGCTGTAAGATGATGTGATGAGCATTTTTATAGATGGGCAAACTCAAAGCATTCTTTGTTCCAATGCTGTTGATGTTCGTAGGCATCGCGCACATAGATAGGTTCGTAGTAATACTGTGCTTTGTCTAAGAAGCAGCGGCAAAATTTGTCGCTATCCAAATTTTCGACTTTACCCATCATTTGTTGGCAGTAGCCGATATGGAAATCCATATCTTCTTTTTTCCAGCCGTCAGGAAACCGGACAGTAACGCCCATTGCCGAGCGGCGTATGCGTTTGCCCGTGCTGGTGGTTTCATAATCTTTTTCGTAGAGGGGCAAACCGTTTTCGTCTTTGCCTACTGCTGTTTGCGTCTGTCCTTGTGGTGTGGTGTTGCTAGTATTTGGGCTTTTGGGTTGGCAAGCCGTGCCCAGTCCAATACAAGTAGCGGTCAGTAGATATAATAAGATGGTGCGCATAATATTGGTTGAAATAAGCAATTTTTTTGAGGGATTTATGGCAGGTAAGCAAGCAAAGGTACAAAAAAATGCGTTTCTTGCAGGTGTTGCGGCGGACAAAATAGATAGCCCACGACATAAATCGTGGGCTATATGGGCAAAATGAGTGTTAATTTTGTACTTCAAAACTATCTAAACGTATTTTGTTAAAACGTTTTGGAGCTAAAATTAGCATACGAGATTAGGCATTAGTACGCGATCATCACGCGGCGGCTATATGTTTTTCCGCCTGTATCTAATCGATACAAATATTCGCCCGGAGGCAAGCCATGGGCAGCAGGCACAACCTGAACGGTATAGCTATTGGGTTCTTGCGTTGTGTTTACGAGAGTAGCTTTTACCTGTCCAGCTGAGTTGAGCAGTTGTAGGCGCACCATGCCGCGCTGCAAAATGGCGTATTTTATAAGTAGCGTATTGCTTTGGCTCAATGAACGGTCGTGCCCAAGTAGTATTGCTAAATCGTTAGAGCCGACAGAGGGCGGGCAAGGAGCAATTAGGTTGGGTGTGGGCGCAAATTGGTCGTTCATAATGCCGCGCACCACTAAGGGGTCTAAGCAAAACCAGTTGGTGAGGATAGCACTATATACCGAGCGGTAGTCAGTTGTGTAGGATTGGTCGTAGCTATCGCCGTCATGAGTGGGCTGAATGTACCTTTTAAGCCGCCTATTGTAGTGCCACCAAACATCATGAGCGGTGCTGCTTGTCCGTGGTCTGTGCCCAAGGGGCCCATTTTCGGCATTGGTGCGTCCAAACTCGGAGAAGGTCATCGTCAATACGTTTTCGTCTACGCCAGCAGTGCCGAGGTCGTCATAAAAGGCTTTTACTGCCGAGCCTATTTGTTGGAGTAAATAGGGGTGGTTGTCGAGTTGGTTGGCGTGGGTGTCAAAGCCATGAATTTCGAGTAGATAAATACGGGTAGACAAGCCGCCTTTGATGAGCCTTGCTGTGATAGCCAATTGTTCGGCGAGGTCGTTATCGGCGGGGTAGGTAGCGGGCGTAGCGCGGTCGTAGGCATATTTGACCGATTCGGCATAGCGCACCGTATTATTAGCCATTTGCCGCATAAAGCCCAATTCTTCGCCGTAGGCGCAATCGGGTAGCACGTCGTTGGGGTATACTTGTCCTGTTTGTGCAATTTGATAAAACTCGGTGGGGTTATTGACCGTCAGTGCCATAGAAGTGTCGCTGCCCATGAGTACTAAACTCGATTGCACCCCTACTTGTATGGCGACGGGGGCTTCGTTAGGGGCTATATCGTAGGCAGGGTATTCATATTCGAGATATCTGCCCAACCAACCGCTATTGAGATATACGCTGGCTGCGCTACCAGATGCCCATATATCGGTCGAGCGGAAGTGCGAATAATCTTGGCTTGGATAGGCTACGCTATGCACTACCGCCATTTTTCCGTCGTTCCACAAGGGCATTAGGTCTGCCATAGCACTATTCAGCCCAAATTCGGGGCTTAGTGCTTCGAGGTTGGCTTCTTGTACGGCGATAGTGGGGCGTATGTCATAATAAGTGGTATTGTCGCGTGGGATAATCATATTTAAGCCATCGTTTCCGCCGCCCAAAAAATAATCACCAATACGCGCTCGTTGTTAGCCTCCATGAGGGCTTTGGTTAGGGCGGGCGATTTGGCTAAGGCTTGTATGCGGTTGCCGCCCAAAGCAAATGCACTACCAAGGGCAAATAAGCCTGTGGCATTGAGAAATTGTCGGCGGCTCCAAAAGGCGTGCTCGCGTTCGTGTGCTTCGCCATGTTCGAGGGCAGCACCGTTTCGTATATGATTGTTTGAGTTATTGTTATCGCACATAATGTTTTGATAGGAAATTAGAGATAGAAGTCAGTGATAGGTAGAGGGGGCGGGTTGTTTTAGTGCATTGAGCCGCGGGGACTGCACAAGCACACGTTCTATATTTAGTTGAGTTGGAATACAGGTTGTTTGACCAAATGTTGCAACAGTAACATCATTTGATAAGGAACGGTATCCCAATCTAAGTTCCAGAGTCCTTCTTGAAAATAGTTTTCGGGAATACTCGCTTTAAATACCGTAGTAGCCGATTCGTATTCAGTGGCATTGAGCAACCCTTTTGGCAACAAGAAATCGACGATGCTTTGCGTTACTACGGCGGCATTGTTCGAGTTACCGCTTAGGTTTTTGGCTAATAACACCCAAGTAGCTTCGGTATTTTCGTTAGCTCCCCAGAGGGTATAGGAGGCATATCGCCAGCGTTTGGTCAGGTAATTTTCGTTGATCCAAGTGCGATAACCCGGCCAACCTGCTACATTGACAGGTGTCCAGAGTTCCTGCCCCAATTCGTAAGCCCAATAAGCAAGCGCACCGAGTGTATCGTTGGTATATTCCATTTGCAATGAGTATACAATGCCATTGAGCATTTCTATCGGGCTTTTTATCAATACGCCTATATGTGCATCGTCAAAAAAATATTCGCTCTTGAATAATTGGCGCAATACGGGTGCTAATTCGAAATTGTTATTTTTGAAAGTAGTGGCTAAGGCATTAACTATATCGGGGTCGGGGGCGGGTGTGATAAAAAATTTGCACAATGTGGTGCATATATAAGTAGCGGTTTGGTCTTGGCGATAGTTAAAAATGAGATTGACCACATTAGTAGGCGTAGCCGACGATGCGGTATTGCCCCAATTGCCGGTTTGCCCAAAAATCGTTTTATCGGTATTGTCAAATCTTTCAGGTACAAACGAAGATGGTTCGCACGTTTCGTTGCTACAAACCCAACCTGTCAAGGCGCGTGCCATTTCGGTGATGTCTTCTTCGGTATAGCCGTTGTTTTGCCCCATTGTAAACAATTCCATCAATTCGCGGGCATAATTTTCGTTGGGTGCGCCTACCTCGCTTTGGTTGCCATTCAAGAACATGAGCATGGCAGGCGTTATCCCGATTTGGTGTACGAACTCCTTAAAATTGCCCAAAGCATATTCTTGGAGCAATTTGTGGTATAGGTACATATATGCCGAGCAGCCGTAGGCACCCCATTGTGTCACGAAGTGGTTATGCCAAAAAAGGCTCATTTTTTCGCGAAAACCATAGGTTATCATGTCATTGACCCATTGCCGTGTCCATATATCGCGATGCTCATAAATTTGATTATCGTAATCGGTATAATCGTCAATAGGGGCACGTGTCCAGTCGTACCAGGTAGGCGGTGCAGACAGGGGCAAGGCGGTGGCTTGGTTAATAATTTGGTCGACCAAGGCGGAGGGCGACATAGGCAAAGCGGCTAATATCTGTGCGTTAGTCGCTCCGAAACCCACGCGGCGATATAGGTGGGCGATGCGCTGTCTGTTCCAAGGTACGGTAACAGACGGAACGTAAGGGGCAATAGTACCGGTGGCACAACTCATAATGTAATTGATTTCATTAATCCCTTAGGATGGTTAGGCATAACTGCACAACAAAAGTAGGCTAAAAAAGAGTATTTTTTCCATATTGTACTATATTTTTTGTTTAGTTATTTGCTCTGTATAGTTATGTACAATGGCTTGTGGAACTTAAAACACGTAAATGTCCGCTTTTATTAAACAAAAGACCCTGTGCAAGTAATTGTGGTAATTTTGTGACAAAAAAAAGGTGCTGATATGATAATTATTTGCCAAAAAACTCTTTGCCCGCAGGTTGGCAAAACAATGCCGATACAGGTGTTAATGTTTGGTCATTGGGGCAGGACACCAACAACTGGACGCAAAATATGGACGGCACCTGTATGGCATTTTTTAATGATGATGCCTTGGGCGATGCTGCCCCGTACAGCCGTGTTACGCTGCTATCGCCGCCTTTTGACGGCACACAGAATGCCATTATTACCTTCGAAATCGATTTTCATCTGCGTCAATACAATGCCAGTGCGCTTAGTTTTATGGTATTTGACGGTACAGAATACCGACCCTTAGCCAGCTATTCGGGGCAAAACTATACGGGCGATGCCTATTCGGACGAAGCACATGCCGTCATAGATATTTCGGCTTATCGCGCTACTAACAACCGCATCGCTATAGGTATACGACGACTGCAGTACATGGGCTTGGTGGGCTGCTGTCGATAATTTCAAAATTACGGGCGAAGGGACGATGAGCGACGACTGCTCGCGCGCCCAAGCACTATCGCTCAATGTACCCTGCACATCGATGTATAGCAACGTAAACGCTATTTTTACGGGTGCTAATCCCAATTGCGTCGCCTCGACCGAATCCGGAATTTGGTTCTCGTTCCAAGCACCTGCGGGCGGGGCTGCCAACGTAGTGACCAATGCCGACTTTAACGAAGTGATAACGGTGTTTAGCGGTACTTGTTCGGGGCTTACCCAAATTGCTTGTACTAACTTCGACGAGTTTGGGTTTATGACCGAAACACTGCGCTTGACAGGATTAACATCAGGGCAAACCTATTTTGTGCGTGTAAGCGGTGTAACCGATAGCTTTGGCGCGTCGGAAGGCAATGTCTGTGTCGAGATACAAACAGCAGGGGCACCCGCTACGCCGCCACCCTCCAACGATAATTGCACCAACGCCGTTGTGCTTGGGATAGGGCAAGCCTGCGTAAATGGCACTAACCGCGCCGCTACCATGCAGCCCCCAGAACCTGTCCCGTCGCGCAATGCTCGCTCTCGTGCATCGGTTTGTGCACGATTTACGCACTCCGCCAACGGCAGTGTATTGATAGAAAACGATGCCGATTTTGCCGATGTACTGACCGTTTATGGTGGGTCTAACTACAGCAACCTCACCGAAGTAGGCGGCAACGACTATGGACGTACCCTTGCTTTGACCGGATTGACCGCAGGACAAACCTATTATATCCAAATCAGTGGGTATTTTGCTACTGTCGAGGGCAACTTTTGTGTGCGCATCACCAACCCACCTCCTGCACCTGCTAACGAAATATGTACCCAAGCCGTATCGCTCGTCGTTGACGACTCTGACTGCACGATGGGCAATAACCAGAATGCCCATTTCAACGGAGCTTTGGTCGATTTGATGGCTCCTTTTGAATCTTATAGCTCGTCTAACGAAACAGGCGTTACCTATACGCGCCCCAGCCAAGGTGCTACCTGCGAGATGAGTACTACTACACCCCAATATGACGTATTTTCGTTTGTAGTAGATGTGACAGGCTCTTATACGATACTCAATGCTTATAGCGAATACTACGACGGCTACTTACATATATATGCCAATTCATTCGACCCCAATAACCCTTGTGCCACCTATTTGGCGGGCAACGACGATTATAACGGCATTGCCTACTCGACTGTAACCGTAACACTCACCGCCAGTACACCGTATTATATCGTTACAAGTGCTTGGGAAAGCTACCAATCGGGTACTTATACGACAACTATCGAGGGACCAGGTGAGGCAAGCACCCTACTCAACGATGCCAATATCAATGGTATGTTCACAACCTGCGACTTTCAGGCTGACGCACCCCTTTGGTACGAATTTGTAGCACCGGCTTCGGGAAGGGTACGCATCGCTACGGGGGCAGATTTTGTGCATACTGTTTCGCTATATTCGGGTGTATGTGGCAATATGACCCAAGTGGGTTGTGCCTATAATCCATCGCGCTGCGAAGATGCGCCACTATTTACAGGATTAGAGCCAGGCGATACCTATTTTGTCCAAATCGCATCGGCGCGTACCGCCTTTGGCTATAATTATGGCGATGTATGCGTGCGAGTGAAAGAATCAGCTGCCGACCCTATTCGCGTCAAGGTAAAAGCATTTTTGGAAGGAGCATATTCGGGCAACGGAGCGATGAGTACTACCCTTAGCCAATATCATCTCATTAGCGAGGAACAACCATATAACGCCGATCCTTGGTATTATGAAGGAGAAGAATGTGCCGAAACTACTGCTGCTAATGCCGTCGATTGGGTATTGGTAGAGTTGCGCAGCGCGACAGATAATAACGTCATTGTGGCACAAAAAGCGGCTATGCTCACCAATACGGGAGCTATCAACGACCGCGGCAAAGACGGTATGTATTTTGATGTGCCTGCCCGGCGATTATTATATCGTAGTGCGCCACCGCAACCACATGGCGGTGATGAGTGCTGTGCCCGTGCCCCTGCCCAATATTAATGTATATAGCTTTGCTGCGGGTATGAATTACGCGCTTGGCAGCAGTCAGTTAAAAGATATGGGCGATGGCAATTTTGCCCTCCACGCAGGCGACGTAGATGGCAACGGCGTAATAGTAGTGTCCGATTTTAATATTTATGCCACCCAAATAGCCCAAATCAATGTCTATACGGGCGGCGACATCAATTTAGACCGAACTGTAACCACTGCCGACTTCAACAAATACCAACCCAATGCCAGCCGTATCGGTATTGCGCAGATTAGGTATTGATAGCAAGCCGGATCATATTTTTAGCCTCCGCCAGCCGCAATATTACCGCTGACGGAGGCTTTTATATGGCTATACGTGAGCGCATTTTAACAACGAATTGGGCAATTGCGAAAAGTTGGCTAACTTTGCACTTCCTATCAATACAGTCTTAATACAACAATAAACAAGTGAGCGACAAAACCACCAAAATAGTGGTTTGATTTTCTAATTTTGAATAAAAAAGAATAACGCGAGCACTTGCTCGCGCCCTTGCTACAAAGCAGCATTTAGCAAAATTTGTTACCGAAATTTAGAACACGGACATAAACAAAGACACCACTTTACAATGAACCAATCAACAACAATAATAGGAAACAATTTCGCTCCTACGGAGCTGTCTATATCCCACAATTTGATTCTATTATTATATCGCTCCTATGGAGCTGTCTATATCCCACAATTTGATTCTATTGTTATATCGCTCCTACGGAGTTGTCTATATCCCACAATTTGATTCTATTGTTATATCGCTCCTATGGAGTTGTCTATATCCCATAATTTGATTCTATTATTATATCGCTCCTATGGAGTTGTCTATATCCCACAATTTGATTCTATTATTATATCGCTCCTACGGAGTTGTCTATATTCCACAATTTGATTCTATTATTATATCGCTCCTACGGAGCTGTTATCCATAGGGGCAGCATCATAGTAGAAAATGAAGACAGCACCCCGTAGGGGCGATATTCTCATCAGTTATGAGTCAAAGAATAAAAGTAACTATTTAGCCCTGTAGGGGGAATAGCTATTTCTAATCGAATATGCAATGATTTCAGGCATTATTAGATAGATATAGCCCAGAACCCCATACCCAAAACCCTATACCCTAAATAGTTACGAATAAAAATAATTTGCGCACATCTCTAATATCCATAGAGTTTTGTGCGTTTAGAACCCTACATGCTATTTTGCTTTTGATACGTCCCTACCTTATTTATATCGCCCTGCCATTTATTTTGGGCATTGCTGCTTGCAAATCGGGCGGCATCGAAGCGCGTTATACCCTCGACCCACCCCTGCCCGAAGCTATACAGCAGAGTTTTTTGGCACAGTTAGAAACCGCCGAACTGTCAGACATTGCCGTGCCAATTGACCTAAGCCTCGCCGATTTAGAAGCTATTGCCAATGCCCAAGTGCCCATTAATCTGCAAGACCTATCGCAGCAAGAACTGCGCAGCAACTACCCGCGCGTAGTGGCGCAAAGCCTCTCTATTGTGCGCGAAAACCCCATCAATATACTACTCGACGACCAAGACCACGACCTACTACTCGGTTTCGATATACATATCACGGGCAACGCAACGATAGAATTGGGTTTGGCATCGCCCAATTACCCAATAGACATACGCAGCCGCATTGTCCTGAAAAGCCGCGTAGGTATAGGGCGCAATTGGCAATTAGACATCAAAACTCAACCTACTGCCCACGTCACCAAACCTTTGAGCCTCAACCTCATGGGCTACGAAATACCCTTTAAAGAGCGAACGGAGCAATTGCTACAAGCACAATTGAACTTGCTCGCCCCGCAGATAGATGCCGACATCAGTCAACGCATAGACCTACGCAGCCAAATAACCGCCCTTTGGCAATCAATCCAAAAGCCATTCAGGACAGCCGCGCCGCCTATCTCTGCTTGGACGCTCATCAAACCCACCGACATTGCCTATACCCAATTGCAGCCCATAGGCAACGAAAAACTGCAAACCACCTTGTTGTTTCACGCAAAAATAGCCACTGCATTAGGGCAACAACCTCCCGCAGCCCTACCCGCAGCCCTACCGCAGCCCCGCTTACAAGCTACCACTTCTCCGCCGTCGTTCAGCATAACCATGCCCTTAGTAATGCCCATCGACTCGATAGAGCCGCTCGTCAAGCCGCAGCTATTGGGGCAGCGATTTCAGATAAGTGGCAACCAGCATATCGTCATCGACGATATAGACCTCATCGGGGCGGGCGATAGGGTAGTGGTCAAAGCTACTGTATCGGGCAATGCCATATCGGGCAATATCGTGATGGCAGGCATTCCGCAGTTAGACGAAGCGAATCAGATATTCCGCTTCGAGCAGTTCGATTATACGCTCGAAACAGGCAATTTGCTGAAAGACAAAGCCGCTTGGCTCATCAATAAAGTGTTTTTGCGGTCGGTAGCGCAAAAATGCAGTTCGATGCCACAGCAGCCCTCGCCGACGCTCGCCAAAAATTGCAATTGCAGCTAAACAATATGGTCTTGCCTCAAAGCCAACTGCAAGGCAATATCAGCAGCCTACGCGCCACCAGCAGCTATATGGAAAACAATGTTTTGCGCATAGACATAAGAGCCGAGGGGCAAACCCAACTGCATATAAAGCCCATTTTGCCCAAATAATGCGGCTACAAGCGAGTAACTAAGCTACGAAGCAAAAAATAAAAACTTTTTTAGCGCAAAGACTATAATTATTGAACGAAAAATGCTACCTTTGCCCCGCAATTTTTTAAATCAAGTAATATAATACACCTAATATCATGGCACGAGTTTGTGAATTAACCGGCAAACGCCCTATCACCGGCAATAAAGTTTCGCACTCCAACCGCAAAACCAAGCGTTGGTTCAAGCCCAATTTACAGAAAAAGAAATTTTATATCCCCGAAGATGATATGTGGGTTGAAGTAAAAATAGCTACCTCAGCTATCCGAACTATCAACAAAAAAGGCATTTCTGCATATCTGCGCGATTTGGCTCGATAGACCCTATTCGCCCCTATCTATTCATTTATTTTTTATAAGCATAGCATCATGGCAAAAAAAGCAAAAGGCAACCGAATACAGGTTATTTTAGTATGTACCGAACACAAAACGAGCGGTATGCCCGGTACGTCTCGCTATATGACGATGAAAAACCGCAAAAATACGCCCGCAAGATTGGAATTGAAAAAATTTAATGCCGTCTTGAAGCGTTATACTCTACACAAAGAAATTAAATAGCTTCACCCTCAAATCCTATTTTGTACTATGGCAAAGGTAAGTAAAAACGCCAAAGCAGCTCAACGCGGCGCGAAAGATGGTGGTAAAAATCATATCAAAATTATTATCAGCGAAAAAAATCCGCAAACAGGAGCCTACGTCTATAAAGAAAAAATTATCCACAAAGACAACCTCACCGAAGCCCTTAAAGGTTTCTAAGGTTTGTTGTGTGGCTACCCCTTTGCGCGCGTGCGCAATGCCCCATAACCTACAATGCCAATCGGCTTCTCTTTGTCATCTCCCAAAGAGAAGCCTTTTTGTGTTTGCCTTGTATTGCGTTTTGATAAAACGAAAATCTATGTATAATAATAATCGAATAATTGCCCCCAAACAAGAGGCAACACTTGAGTACCAAGCACAATATTTGTTCTCATGTTTTAAAAATTTAATTTCGCCTACTAATTTTCATTTTAACCCATTCGTAAACAAATGCAAATCGCGAATATTCAACCGCCAAAATTAAGTCGATAGAGTGATATATCCATTAGCCGTGTAGCTTGACGAACTAATAAAGTTTATTTGTAACTATTGTTCTAACAGAAAAGTTTTTAAGACCATTTTAAAAATGTAAGTAACTGAATATCAAGTAATTATATTAAAAATTAGCACCTTAATTTTTTTGTCAGAACACTATTTAGCCTTGTAGGGGAAACTAATCGAATATGCAGCGATGTCAGGCATTATTAGATAAGCATTGCTCATTACCCCATACCCAAAACCCTATACCCTAAATTGTTACGTTTATTTTTTAACACCTTTCCCCGGTACTTGCCCCACTTATCTCCTATTATATGGGAATTTTCGATTTTTTTACCAAAGAGCGCAAAGAAGACCTCGACCAAGGCTTGCAAAAAAGCCATGATGGTATTTTTGACAAACTATCCAAAGCCATTGCAGGCAAAACCGTAGTCGACGAAGAAACCTTAGACGAAATAGAATCTGCCCTTATCGCATCGGATATTGGCGTGGCTACTACCGTCAAACTCATCGAAGCCTTAGAATCTCGTGTGGCGCAAGACAAATACGTCAATACGGAAGAGGTGTACAATATGCTCAAAGACGAGATAGTAAGCCTGCTGACCGAAAACAATACGCCCGACTACGAAGGCTTTGACATACCGTTTACTTATCCCTATCCGTATGTGATATTAGTGGTAGGCGTAAATGGTGTAGGCAAGACAACCACCATCGGCAAATTGGCGTATCAGTTCAAGAAAAATGGCAAGTCGGTTATGCTGGGTGCTGCCGATACATTTCGGGCGGCTGCCGTAGAACAGCTAACTATCTGGTCAGAGCGTGTAGGCGTGCCTATCGTTAAACAAGGCACTGGTGCCGACCCCGCTGCCGTAGCTTTTGATACCGTACAGTCGGCTATGTCCAAACAGATAGACGTAGTATTGATAGATACCGCAGGGCGCTTGCACAACAAAACGCAATTGATGCAAGAGTTGAGCAAAATCAAACGCGCTTTGCAGAAGGTAGCCCCACCTGTGCCGCAAGACATCATGCTCGTATTGGACGGCTCCACGGGGCAAAACGCTTTCCACCAAGCCCAAGAATTTACCAAAGCCACTGAAATAACCTGCCTCGCAATTACCAAACTCGACGGCACTGCCAAAGGCGGTGTAGTATTGGGTATCGCCGACCAACTGAAAGTACCTGTCAAGTATATCGGAGTGGGCGAAGGTGTCGAAAAGTTGCAAATTTTCAACAAACGCCAATTTGTGGATAGTTTGTTTAAGAAAAAATAATGGCAAATATTGAGTGCCTGCGAGCGTCCCAGCCCTTGCGAGGGCTTCGAGTGTAATTATGGCAATTGTGTCGTAGCTACCGATGGTACGCCCAAATGCGATTGTTACCCCGGTTATTACGGCGAGAACTGCCCCTATGAAAATTATGACCCCTGCCAAGTACTCGAATGTAAAAACGGGGGTACTTGCGAAGTAGATAGCCTCAATCCGCGCCAAGCCCACTGTATCTGCCTGCCCGGATTTGGCGGTGCTAATTGCGAAACGTCTAACCCCTGCTACAACAATAATGGTGGCTGCATCAATGGCACCTGCCGCGATTCGTTGGGTATTGTAGTGTGCGATTGTTTTCCCGGCTATTACGGCACCAAGTGCGATTTGATAAACCTTTGCTATGACGTAGCATGTGCGCCTAATGCTACCTGCAATGCCAATACGGGTGCTTGTGAATGTGTGACGGGCTACGAATTTGCACCCGATTGTAACCAAGCCATGCGCCAAAAATTCTTGGGCACGTATAATGCCACCGACTTATGTGCGGGCAGTACTACGGCTTATACTTGCGAGATTTTACCCGGCGAGAATATTCAGGACATCATTATTCGAAATATGGGCGACCGCAACAATATCAATGTGAAAGCACGAGTTTTGAATACCACTACCTTTGTCATTTCGCAAACGCAGGGATTTCCGTATACCGCCGTGCCACCCTACGACAGTATCTATATCGTAGCTCCGCCCCTTATTTTGGGCACATTTAGCACCAATGGTACGGATACTTCCGTTTCGTTCAACTATAAATACGCATTTCCCGGTCAATTGGGCGTAGCTTGTGCCACGAATATGACCAAATAAACGCTCATTGTGGTTATAATATAGACATGAATCGCATCGCACAACTTTTCGATATACGCTACCCAATTATCCAAGCGGGTATGGTTTGGTGTTCGGGCTGGCAATTAGCTGCTGCTGTGAGCAATGCGGGTGGTTTGGGTATTATCGGGGCAGGTTCGATGTATCCGCATATCTTAGAAGAACACCTCGCCAAATGCAATGCCGCAACCCAAAAACCCTACGCCGTCAATATTCCGTTGTTGTATAGCGATATTGCTCAACATATAGATTTAATCCGACGCTACCGCGTACCTATTGTATTTACGTCGGCAGGCAACCCCAAGGCTTGGACGAACCGCCTGAAAGAAGACGGTATCAAGGTCGTACATGTGGTATCGAGTGCTGTTTTTGCCCAAAAAGCCGAAGCGGCAGGCGTAGATGCCGTAGTTGCTGAGGGTTTTGAGGCAGGCGGGCACAACGGTAGGGAAGAAACCACTACTTTATGCCTTATTCCCGCCGTATGCCAATCCGTGCGCATACCCGTCATTGCGGCAGGTGGTATTGCTACGGGTAGGGCTATGGCAGCGGCTTTTGCCTTGGGCGCAGAAGGCGTACAAATCGGAACGCGCTTTGTGGCAAGTATCGAGTCTTCGGCACATGCGGCTTTTAAAGAAAAAGTAACCCAACTGCGCGAAGGCGATACGATGTTGGTGATGAAAAAATTGGTGGCGGCACGCTTAGTCAAAAACCATTTTTACGAACAAGTGTCCGAAGCCGAAAACCGCGGGGCAAGTGCCGACGAATTGACGCAGATTTTGGGTCGTGCTCGCGCCAAACGAGGTATGTTCGAGGGCGATATGCACGATGGCGAACTCGAAATTGGACAAATTGCTGCTTTGGTCAAAGAAATTAAACCCGCTGCCGACATCGTAGCCGAAATTTTAGCCGAATTTGAAGCAACGCGCCAAGCCGCCGCCCAATGGCAGTTTTGAATGTGAAGCGATAATAGATGAGTCAGAATTTCTCGGTATTAAAACTTAACAATTTGTGTTCTGTTCATAACAAGCAACTATGGTATAGAAAGGGTAATTATTTAGGGTATAGGGTTTTGGGTATGGGGTAATGAGCAATATTTATCTAATAATGCCTGACATCGCTGCCTATTCGATTAGAAATGGCTATTTCCCCTGCGGGGCTAAATAGTTACCAAAAAGGCAAAGTTAGTATATATTTTATTTACTTGTAATGTATAAATGATTGATTTTTAAAATTTTATACATTTTTTAATTAATAAATATTTTGGTGAAATGATTTTTTGTATTTAAATCAGAAACGAAAAATCAAACCACTAATTTTTTATTAAAATTTTGAAAATAAATTTAAATTTCTAATTGTCAGCGCATTATATAACATAAATTATTTAATGTTTTGAATGAATGTAATGAATATTCCCCACGCATAATCCTCATAATATGTCTGCTTTCCAAACTCTATTGTTTTATAAGTATGCCTACTTAGAAGACGCCGAAACCTTTGCTGCCGAGCACCTGCGTTATTGCAAAACATTAGGCTTAAAGGGGCGTATCTTGGTGGGCAATGAAGGCATCAACGGCTCGGTATCAGGAACGCCCGAACAATGCGCCACCTATATGCAACACCTCAGCCAAGACCTGCGCTTCGAGGGCATCGAATTTAAAATAGATGATACCGACCAAATAGCATTTGGCAAAATACACGTGCGCTACAGGCGCGAAATCGTGCATTTTGGCGTTGATATAGCCCCACGCCTTGCCGCAACACGCCTCACTGCCCACGAAGTCTTTCCTATAAAAGACCAGCCCGATGTAGTGATGATAGACATGCGCAATAATGTAGAGCATCAAGTCGGTAAATTCAAAAATGCTGTTACACTCGATTTGGAAACATTTCGCGATTTGCCCAAACATCTGCCCGAACTCGAAATCTACCGCAACAAAAGAATCATCGCTTACTGTACGGGCGGTATTCGCTGCGAAAAAGCTACTGCCTACCTCATTCAGCAGGGTTTTGACCGTGACAAAGTGTTTCATATCGATGGTGGCATTATCAAATATGCGCATCAAACGGGCGGTACCGATTTTGAAGGTGAATGTTATGTGTTCGACAAGCGCGTAGTGGCACCTGTCAATACCGTCAATCCGAGCATCATATCGCAGTGCCGCCTATGCGGTACTCCTTCTGCTAAAATGGTCAATTGCGCCAATCCCGAATGTAACGAACATTTCGTGTTGTGCGCCGAATGTGGCGAAAAAATGCAAGGGGCGTGTAGTACTGCTTGCTACGAACACCCGCGCCGCCGCCCCTATGACGGTACGGGCTACTATGCCCGCAATGGCAAACAGTTGTAGGCGAGATTAACCTAATGCTTTTGCCCTCACCAACTCGTTTAGAGAGTGGCATTTGAAGGTTCAACTTCACAAAATAGTTATCAGTACAGAGCAAAAATATAGCCTCAACAGGAAATGTCGTTCCTTGTTGAGGCTATTTTTCGTTTTGTGTTCCAAATCTATTGCCTAATTCACAGCATCGCCCCTAAGTTGGCGGTATTTTTTGCGTGCTTCTACGGTATATAGGCTGTCGGGGTGTTCGACCAAGATACTCTGGTACAATTCCATTGCTTTTTGTGGGTCTTTGAGGTGCTGGGCATATAGTTCGGCGAGCATAAAGATAGCGTCGTCAGCTAAAATATCGGTGCCAAATTTGGTGATGATTTCTTGTAGGTAGTCGGCGGCTTGGATATAATCGTGTCCTTTGCTGGCAAGTTTAGCGCGGGTATATAGTATGTCGTCCGACAGGGCATGTCCGGGGAATAATCGGTTGATGCTGTCTAAGGTAGCTATGGCGGCGGCGGTTTTGTTTTGCAGTAGCAACAAATCGGTGCGGGCATACATTGCCATAGGCGTAGTCATGGTATCTAAGCCCGAATTGTCGGTAATAAACACCGATAATTTGATAGCATCGTTAGAGATGAGTTCTGATGTAGAGGCTTTTAGGGCGTTTAGTTGAGCTTGTGCCCATTCAAAATCGCCGTTGTAATATGATAGTTTGGCGTTGCGGAATCGGGCTTCTTCGCCCAAGATATCCTCTTTGAATGCTTTATCCACTTGGGAGTAATATAGCGTAGCTTCCCATATATCATCGGCTATCAAGTAATAATCGCCCAAATCGAGGCGCGACAGAGCACGTATATTCGCCGTTGATGTAGGCATATTCACAATTTCTTGACTTAGGGCAGTAGCAGCGGTTATATCATTGAGATAAAATGCGTACAAGTGGCTTAGGTCGCGCATAGCGGTGGCAGTGGCGGGGTTTTGCCCGAAGCGGCCAGAAAATCGAGATAATCCTTTTTGAGTTGGAGCAAATCTTCTTCGGTATAGTTATCCGTAGTGGTTACTTTTTCGTTCCTACATTCGAGCAGTCTTATTTTGGCTTCGGTATAACGGGGCATTGCTTCGCCTTTTTCGATAACATAGTTATAGGCATCAATAGCGGCATCGTATTGTTGTTCTTTGATGGCTTGCCCTGCCAAACCCATCAAGCGCGTGCCTTCTTCATTATTGCGGCGGTCTATAGCTTTGGCTTGCAAAATAGCCGATTCAAAATCTTTTTGTTGGACAAAGGACCATACCAACAAATCGGGATAGGCGGGGTTGTCGGAGTCTTTGGCGATACGGCTATACAATTGGGTTTGTAATAATTCCATGTTTTCAGGTTTGTTGGTCATGCGCTGCAACATCGTAGTGATAGTGTTCATAGATTGCCCAACGTTGTTCGAAAATTCCAAGCAAGCATTAATGGCTTTTTCTATTTCGCCTTTTTGCTGGTACGCGCCTGCTAAGTCGCGCAGGTAGCGTTTGCCTGTTTTGCCTTGTTGTTCGGCGTTTTCGTATACTGTAATTGCCGCGTCCAACTCGCCCATATTGATGAGTTCGGTGGCTACGCGGCTCACCGATGCTTCTTTTACCTCTTTGATAACACGTTCTATTTCGGTGCGGCTTTTTTCAGACTCTCCTTTTTCCTTATATATGTTTGCCATATCTAAATACAATAAGGCATCGCCTTTGAAAATTTTTAGCTGTTGCTGTACCAAAGCTTCGGCATCGGCAAAGCGGCGCAAACCCATCAGCGATTTGTAGTAATTGCGATAATATACGCTGGTATTGGGGTTTTCGGCATATAATTTTTCGTAGAGCAAGGCGGCTTTTTCGTACTCGCCCTGATTCAGAAAATTTTGGGCTAAATTGGCATCTTGTTGGTTGATATTTTGCGCTCCTGCTACGAGTGAACAGGTAATGCAGCATATATATAAACCATAGCGCAGCCATGCAGGGCATAATAAATACGACATATCAAAAGGCATAATTTTTTTAGGGATAGATAAAACGTAACTATTTAGGGTGTAGGGTTTTGGGTATGGGGTAATGAGCAATACTTATCTAATAATGTCTGACATCGCTGCATATTCGATTAGTTCCCCCCTACAAGGCTAAATAGTTACGATAAAACAATATGTTTGCCCAGCAATTTCCGCTATTAAAATTTAACAATTCGTATTCTACTAATAACAAGCGAGTTATAAAATCGTAAATTTTTTATTACAATTTTATTAATAAAATCAAATCGTTCATTCTCAACGTATTATATAACGTAAATTATTTAAAGCGGAAATTGCTGATGTTTGCCATTTTTTTTTACATAAATATTTGATAATCAGTCAATTATATTGTTATGCAAGATGTTGAAAATCATATAATTACGCAATTTTGGCAGAAATGCTGATAAAAGGATGTCATTTTTTTTGTTGCCACCAAGCAATACATATAGCGATACAAGCCCCTACGGTATTGGCTATAATGTCGGGCAATTCAAAACGCCGATTGGCGGTACAATATTGTTGATAGGTTTCGAGAAAAAAGCTGTAAACAATAGCAAAGCCAATGATATAAACAACCATTCGCGCCGATAGTTGCCCTTGGGCTACGGGATAGGCGCGAATGGCTAATAATCCATAAACGATAAATAGGGCAGCATGGATAAATTTATCTGGCTCTAACATATCCCACGATACACGCGGCAGGCGGTCGGTGGGTATGATACAGAGCAAGAAAATAAGCAATAACCATGCTGCTAATGCCCATTGGGCAGTGCTAAGGCGGCTTAACATCATTGAGTTATTATTAATTTTCGGCTCACTACACCTGCCGAAGTGGGTATGCGCAACACATAAATACCCCGTGGCAATTCAAAGGGGCTGTAATCAAGCGTAATAGAGCGATTATCGGCATTGGGAAGGGCAGTAAATCGGGCTACTATGCGCCCATTTAGGTCTATCAAATCGATATTGGCAGCGAGCGATACGAGGGGATTGAGGTGTAGGTCAATGCTATGCGTATTGGGCAAGACGGCAATTTGTAGCAAGGCATCACCATCAATTCCCGATACGCTATTGTCGCAATCGACTTGGAATATCAATAATAAGCTCAAACAGCCATCGGCGGGACCCGAAAAAGCGCAATCGACCCAGACGGTGTCGCTGCCCGTGAAGCCTGCTTGGGGTATATAATGTAAATAATGGTCAGATAATATAGTAGCGGTGCCGTGTTTGGGAGGCAATAAAATATAAGCGGGCGATGACCACCCTCCTGCCAAAAAGCCCGATGTATAAGTACTGTCGCAATCGAGCGTGATAATTTGGGTATTGCCTCCGCTCCCTGGTTCGCAAATGGCATCTATATTATAAAGTCCATTTTGACACTCACCACTTGCTGACAATACAGCGCAAGCCACCCCTATTGAGTCTTGTCCCATAAAGCCATCAAAAGGCATATAGACCAAATAATTACAAGCATTGCCATAAAGAATAGTCGCTATGCCGTTTTCGGGCTGTGCCATGATAGTAGGTGTATTGCCGCAACCTAATGGAATATAAGTAGTCGAGAGGCAGTCGGCGATATGGCTTTCGCTGAAATGGTAAGTATTGACTGCACCACAATTGACGTTGAAAATATACATGCCTGTTTCGCAAGTAATTTGGGTGGCGTGGGCACATTCGACTACTACGGTATCGATACCGCTAAATTCGGGATTGGGTGTATAACTCATCAAACTCATGAGGTCGATAGTATTGATAGTAGCAGTACCGTTGGCAGGCGGGTCGATGATAGTGGGTACTGCCCAAGTTGGATAGCCCAAACCCGTTATATTGAGCGTCGAATCGCAGGCGATACTATGCGTTTCGATGAACGAACTTTGGATACCCAGCGAAATATTGACGACCAAATACGTGTAGCTACACGTATTCATGGTTTCCCAACCGTTGCAGGTCAAAAACGTAGGTGGTGGTGCGTCGCCACACCCGACAATTTTTATTGTGTCCGAGCCGCTTGCCGTGGGCGTATATAATACACATTCGTCGCTGATATAGCTAAGGCTACCCAAAGATTCGTTGTTTGTAAGTGTAACGGTGTATAAACCAGGGTTGCCATTGTGTTGCAATACCCACCCGATATTATTGGTGCAAATATCGGTGGTATAAGGCAGCGTTGCGCTGTAATAAGAATAGGTAGGCTCTATGGGTGGCAGGCTTTCTATATCGGCAAGTGTTACATAGATATTGCCGTAGCTACATGCGCCAGTCGCCGTACAAGCGGCATACGCAAATTGGTCGATGACCTGCAAACTGCTCGTAGGTGTGTAACTCAGTGCGCCTGCTGCATTAAAATTGGCTGTGCCGTACTGAGGCGATGCTGTCAGGGTGAGCGATGCAAAACTGCCTGTGATGTTGGCGGCAATATCATAGGTGGCAGAAGCACCTGCTACCGAACACAAAAACACATCAGGCGTAATAAGCGCGAGGGTGTCCTGCGCCTGTGTTGTTTGGGGCAACATACCCATTACCCACAACAAAACGGATAGCTGTAGGCTAAATAAGACTTTCATGGCTTTAGGGTTTAGGTGAAAAAAAACGGGCTATAATTTAGATGGTTTTTCGCGGTGGGCGGGATAGCCGTATTTCTTTCAGGGCGGTTTGGGTGCTATAGCTCGCATTCATGCAGCACTACTGCTATTTTTAACACGAGTATGGAGCAAAAGGGCGGCGGCTATTGTTGGCTCACATCATACATGCCGTTTTCGTCCAATTTATCTTGTATATATTTCGATGGGCATTTGAGCAAAATTTTGCTCGCCAAAAACTCATCGCCGTTGCTGTGCCCTGTCAATACTATTTGTTCGGAACGTTCAAAATCTTGTGGCTTACTGCCTGCATAAACGACTTTTCGCACGTCGCCGTTGTTATCTTTCATAAAAAACGCGAAATAATTGGGGTCTTTTTGGGGGTCGTATATCAAGGGTTGGTCTTTTTCGAGTGTGCCGACTACCTGAAAATCTTTGCCTGTATTAGAATAGGCTGTGGCAAAACTTTCATAAGTCGTATAGCTCGACGACATAGTGGCGATATAGGCAATGAGCAGTGCAACCGCCAAGAGGGCTGCTATATGTGCTTTTTTCATGGTTAAAAGGTGGAATGTTTTTATGGTCATTCATTCGCACCACAAAATTACGGCATAATTGGCATTTTATTGCTGATAGACCTTTAAAGTTTAGAAAAACTGTATCTTTGAGCCTTGTTTAACCATTTCCTCCCTTCTTATTGGTGTATGAACAAAATTATCTGTGGCACTTATTGCTTTTGAGTAGTTCCCTTTGGGCTATTGGCACTACGGCTTGGGCACAAAGCCGCGAAACGGACAATTTGCCCCACTATCTAAGCCCCGCCGAAGCGCGACAGATGCCCGCTTATAGGCAACAGATACGTACAGAAGCAAGCCTACGACAAACCCTACAACCGCCCACAGCAGGGGTGCGCACACCCGCCGAATGGGAAGAAATCCAAGGGCTTATCGTCACTTGGACGAGCTACCAAGCTATCTTGCGCGAAATAGTGCGCCACGCCCGCGAAGAATGTACAGTTTATATCATAACGACCAATCCCAGCAGCGTTCAAAACTACCTGACCGCAGGTGGCGTATCGCTTGACAATATAGTGATACTCAACCATTCATACAACAGTGTCTGGGTGCGCGATTACGGACCTTGGTCGGTCTATACCAATGCTGTAGATAGCTTAGGTATCGTAGATTGGACATATAACCGACCACGCCCATTAGACAATGTGATACCAATACATATAGCCAGCGACCTCAGCCTGCCACTTTATGAAATGAATGCCGCGCCCTACGAAATCGTGCATACGGGCGGAAATTTTATGGTCGATGGCATGGGCACGGCTTTTTCGTCTGAATTAGTATTGGACGAAAATCCCGACCTAAACGAAGCCGAGATTGACCAATTAATGGCTGATTTTATGGGCATAGACCGCTATATAAAAATGGAAACCTTGCCCTACGACGATATACACCATATCGATATGCACATGAAATTGTTAGACGAAGAAACGCTGTTAGTGGGGCAATATCCCGCAGGCGTAGCCGACGGACCGCAAATAGAAGCCAACCTAAATTATGTCTTGAACAACTTCCGAACACCCTTTGGCAATCCCTACCACGTAGTGCGCATACCGATGCCTCCTGACGGAGGAAACGATTATCCCGACGATAATGGCGACTACCGCACTTATGCCAATTGCGTTTTTGTGAACAAAACGGTACTCGTGCCCACTTACGAAGAAGAATATGACACCACAGGACTGCGCATTTTGCAAGAACAATTGCCAGGCTATAACGTAGTGGGTATCAATTGCAACAATATCATAACTGCCTTGGGAGCGTTACACTGCATCACTAAACTCGTGCATACGCCCGACCCGCTCTGGATAGCCCATGCTCGCTTGCGCGATACCGACCTCGTTGCCGACCGAACCGTCATTGCTCATATTCAGCACCTATCGGGCATTGCCAACGCTACGCTATATTATACAAGCAGCCTCACCGACCCATCTGCGCCCTATGCCCTGCCAATGACCCTGACCGACCCCGAACAAAACGTATGGACTGCCACAATTCCCGCCCAAGCAGCGGGTGCAGTAGTACAATATTATATAGAAGCCGAAGCTAATTCGGGCAAAACCCAAATGCGCCCCATTACTGCCCCCGACGGTATGTATAGCTATACCGTATTGCCTACCGCCGCCACGCCCCTCAACGCAAAACTCAAATGTTACTTGGCGGGGGCCTATGACAATGCTACGCAAACTATGCGCAGCGACTTACGCAACCAACAATTGCTGCCCCAGACCCAGCCCTACAATACCGCACCTTGGAATTATACAGGCACCGAAAACGCCTACAGCCTATCCAACCAAGCTACTGATTGGGTATTGGTAGAGCTACGCTCGGCTACAAATCCCGCTACGGTACTTGCCCGCCGCGCTGCCCTGCTCTACCGCGACGGCACCATACACCAACCCGACGGCACCGAAGGAGTATCGTTTGGCACTTCGTTGCCCGCTGCCAATTATTATATAGCCATCAAACACCGCAACCATTTGGCTGCTATGACCGCCGCCCCCGTTGTGCTGCCCAACGCAAATCCATACGACCTAAGCACCAACGCCGCAACTGCTATGGGAACAGGGCAGCTCGTCGCACTATCGCCTGCTACTTGGGCTTTGGCACCCGCTGACGCTACCCCAAATGGCGTGGTGACAGTAGCCGACTTTAATGCCTACCTAAGCCAAACTGAGAGTGCGCCCGCTTATAATACCGCCGATTTAGACTTGAATGGTACGGTCAATATTGCCGATTTTGACCTGTACCGCCAATATGCCAGCCACTTGGCTTTGCCCATGCTGCGCTGATAAGCACACATATACACATCTATCCAACAAGCAAACCGCCTCTTTTCTAAGGGCGAAAAGGATTTTATGCAATTATTTTTTCGCGCCTTCTCTGTCTTATCGCACCCCGTATTTGTACCGCTATATGCCGTTTTGTTGCTCCAATATGCCAATCCCTACTTGTTTGGTGTATGGCTATCGACCGACTATTTTTTTATCGTGGGCACTATTTTGTTCAATGCCATGTTTTTTCCGCTCGTCACCATAGCCTTGATGAAAGCATTGGGCTTTGTAGAGGGATATGCCCTCGAAAGCCGCTACGAGCGCATCATCGTTTTGATGGCGGTATGCGTTTATTATATATGGACATTCAACGTATTTATCCGCACCGAATACCACGAAATACTGAGCGACCTAATGCTCGGCGCAAGTATTGGCGTATCCATAGCCTTGGCCGTACATCCGGTACATCAGCGGCTTAGTTGGCATGCAATGGGCATGGGCGGATTGGTGGCCTTTGTCTTATCTGCTGCCCAAACCGTAGCGAGTACCAATATGTTGCCTTGGGCGATATTAGTGATGCTCGGCGCGGGTTTGACGGGTACTGCGCGTTTGTATTTAGGCAAACACGAGATGTACGAGGTAGTACGCGGCTATTGGCTGGGATTTTTGTCTATGACCATCGCGCTTTTATTGTGATAATAAGCGGTGATCTTTAGGCAAAATATCCATTTTATTTGGCTTTTTTACTAAAAAAATGCGTAATTTACCGTATTTTATCGAATATCTGCCAGAAAATACCTACCTTTGCACTACCGCCGCCTATTGAGCGGCAGACCTTATGAGTAGTTCTACATAGCACAAGGTCTAATCTCGAATTGTTTTTATTTATGTCGGAACAGAACAACCCATTATTACCCAAGCAACAAGACAACCAACTCGGCGAATCGGGTGCGCTGACGGGTATGTATAAAAATTGGTTCTTGGATTACGCCTCCTACGTTATCCTCGACCGCGCCGTGCCTGCTCTCGAAGACGGTTTGAAACCCGTACAACGCCGTATCTTGCATGCCCTAAAAGAGATGGACGACGGGCGGTTTCATAAAGTAGCCAACGCTATTGGGCAAACGATGCAATATCACCCACACGGCGACGCATCAATTTATGAAGCCTTAGTCAATTTGGGGCAGAAAGATTTGCTCATCGAAACGCAAGGCAATTGGGGCGATATGCGCACAGGCGATTCGGCAGCGGCACCGCGCTATATAGAAGCACGCTTGTCAAAGTTTGCCTTAGAAGTAGCATTTAATGCCGACAATACCGAATGGCAATTGAGCTACGACGGACGCAAGCGCGAACCCGTCCATTTGCCGCTCAAATTTCCTCTGCTCTTGGCGCAGGGCGTAGAGGGCATTGCCGTAGGTCTATCTACCCGAATCATGCCGCACAACTTTGTCGAACTCTGCAAAGCCTCGATAGATGTGCTGCACGGCAAGGAAGTGGCTATTTTTCCCGATTTCCCGACAGGTGGCATGGTCGATGTGAGCAACTATAACGAAGGAAAACGCGGCGGAAAATTGCGCGTGCGTGCCCGCATTGTCGAAATAGACAAAAAAACCTTAGCTATCAAGGATATACCATTTAGCACTACCACAGGCAGCCTCATCGAAAGCATCATCAAAGCGAGCGACAAAGGCAAAATAAAAATCAAAAAAGTAACCGACAATACGGCAAAAGACGTAGAAATACAAATAGAACTCGCCCCTGGCATATCGCCCGACCAAACCATAGATGCACTCTATGCTTTTACCGACTGTGAAGTATCGATACCGCCCAATTGTTGTATTATTATCGACAATAAACCGCGGTTTCTGGGCGTAAACGAGCTGCTGCGCTTATCGACCCAAAATACCCTTGCGCTATTAAAAGCCGAATTAGAAAATAAATTGCGCGATTTGCTCGAAGATTTGCACTTCGCCTCCTTAGAACAAATTTTTATCGAAAAACGAATCTATCGCCGTATCGAAGAATGCACCACCTTCGAGTCGGTTATCGAAACAATAGATTTGGGCTTACAACCGCACGTCAAAAAATTTATCCGACCTATTACCCGCGAAGACATCATCAGGCTGACCGAAATACGCATCAAACGCATCTCTAAATACGATTCGTTCAAAGCCGACGAGCGTATCCGCGATTTGAACGAACAAATAACCCAAACACGCCACCACTTAGCACATCTGACCGAATATGCAGTGGCATATTTCAATGATTTAATCAAAAAATATGGCAAAAACCGAGAGCGACGCACCGAAATACGCAGTTTCGACAATATCGTTGTTACCCAAGTAGCCATAGCTAATGCCAAACTATATGTCAATCGCGCCGATGGTTTTGTAGGCACTAACCTCAAAAAAGACGAATGGGTATGCGACTGCTCCGACTTAGACGATATTATCGTATTTAGGCGTGACGGCAAATGCCTTGTCAGCAAGGTATCCGAAAAAACTTTTGTCGGAAAAGACATTATACATGTCGATGTATGGAAAAAAAATGATGAGCGGCGCACCTACCACCTCGCCTACCTTGACGGCGAAACGGGCATTAGCTATGTCAAGCGATTTAATATAACTGCTGTAACGCGCGACCGCGAGTATTTGCTCATTGCCGATAGCAAAGGGTCGAAAATGCTGTATTTTAGTGCGCAACCCAACAGCGAAGCAGAAGAAATACGTATCTTATTGTCGCCAACCGCCAAAGCTAAAATCAAAGATTATACCTTCAATTTCGGCGAGCTTGCCGTAAAAGGGCGCGAGTCGAAAGGCAATATATTGGCACGTTATCCAGTAAAAAAAATTAGCCAACTCAAAGTAGGTGCTTCTACGCTCGGCGGGCGCAAGGTATGGTTAGACGAAACGATAGGACGGCTCAACTTAGACGGACGCGGCAGATTATTGGGCGAATTTGATACCAACGACCGAATCATTAGCGTATTTAAAGACGGTAGCTACGAACTTACCGACTTTGAATTGAGCAACCGCTACGAAATGAACGATTTGGTAGCCGTCGAAAAATTTAGTCCTACCGACACCGTATTGTCCGCTATCTATTTTCATGCCGAAAAAGCTACTTATTTTGTCAAGCGTTTTCGCATCGAAACAACCAGCATCAACCAACGTTTTTATTTTGTCGATGACCCCAAAAAATCGCCTACCGTCTATATTAGCACACGCCCCAGACCCCACGCCGAATACGATTTTCAGGTCATAAAGGGCAAACCCAAACATACCGAGCGCGTTAGTTTAGCCGATTTTATAGAGGTAAAGGGCTGGAAAGCCATAGGCAACAAACTAACGACCTACAAAATTATAGCTGTGCGCGACATAAGTACTGCTACTGATACCACGCCCGCCCAAGCAGCTACGAAACAGCCCGTAGCTACCTTAGAACTCGACATGAGTAAGCCGCAGGATATTGCTCCCAAACTCAATACGCACAACCCCAAAAAATTAAATACCGATTTGGAATTGGAGATTATTATGCCGCCTACGCGCAAAAAAAATCAATCGGAGGATAATAGCGATGCTCCAAAAACAAGTTTGTTCGATTAAACGTGCCGCTTTAAAATGCGGGACTGCTTGGTTTAGCGGGGCTATATGCGGCGTGTTATTGCTTGGATATACGGCTTGCGGTATGGACGAATGGCAACCCACCGAATTTGACCTACGAGAAAGTCCTACTGCTTTGTCCCTACGCGCCATAACATTTGCCAACTCTGATACGGGTTATGCCGTAGGTGGGCGCGAGTATAGCGACGGCGTTATACTTTGCAGCACCGACGGCGGCAATACATGGGCGGTATGTATGGATAATGCTACGCTGAACAAAACCTTATACGACCTAAGCATTTGCGCCGATGGCAGGGTTTGGGCATCTGCATTTGACAGCAAAATATTGTATTCAGACAATAGCGGCGCAACTTGGCAAACAATACAGACAGGTGCGCCCGATTTGGCTTGGCAACCCTTACGCGCTATGGCTTGGACAAGCGATAGCACGGCAACTATTGTAGGCGGGCAAGCCACCTTTACGGGCGTATCGCTATTGCTCGACGCGCATAGTCAGGCGGCGCAATACCAAACCCTCGTAGGGCAACTAAACGATATAACCTATGTCGCTCCTACAAATATGCTCTATGCCTGCGGCTATGGCGTGGCTTACAGGAGCGCAGACGGCGGGCAAACTTGGCAAAACATGGAATTGCGCGGTGACGAATGGGTGGCTATTTGTTTCCCAAGTTCTGACCTGGGCTACGTGGCGGGTAGGCAGGGTAGTTTATACAAAACCACTGACGGCGGCAATACTTGGCAAAATCTGCACCGCGAAAGCGTATGGCGCATAGGCGGCAGACACCAATTCAACGCCTTATTATTTGTGTCTGACACAGAGGGTTGGGTAGCAGGCGATGGGCTATTGTGGCACACCCAAGACGGGGGTAATACTTGGCAAAGCTATAAAGGCGGCGATATCGACCGCCACCAATTTAATGCACTTGCCCTACGTCCCAACGGCGAGATATGGGCTGCGGGCGACAACGGCATTATCTGCCGCATTGCGCCTTAATCCTCCGCTATCTTTCAGACCTAACAAGCCTCGCCTTTTAGCAACGCCGACTTGCCTCGCTCCCCGTTAAACCTGAAATATTAGCGGGGGATACTAAGCATAATATCCCTACTAAATGTATTGTCATTTTTTGGTCACAAGGGGCTTATGCTGACAATAATTAGCGTAAATAGGCATATATTTGTCGTGCTGATAAATGGCTTCTACTGCGGCTAATCTATCTGCTTTTGTATCCATATTGCTGCCACCTATGATTGGGTAGTGTAGCGTGATAAAAAATACACATTATCTATTTCCATTCTCAATCTGCGGACTATGAAACAATTATACTGCTGGCTGACAATCTTATCCTTATTGCCGAGCATAGCTCTCGCACAAACCAATACACAAGACAAAGTAGAACAAGAAACCGATACCTTTATCGAAACCATCGTAGAAGACCAAGCCGAGGACAGCGAAGTAGACAACGATACCTATGCCGAAAGGCTGCAAGATTATATAGATGACCCCATTAACCTGAACAAAGCCCGATATAGCGATTTGGCTAGTTTGGGTTTGCTCAATACCGAACAGATAGATGCCATCTTAGAACACCGCGAAAAATTCGGACATTTTTTAGTCGTATACGAACTGCAAAGTATTCCGCAACTTGACCTCGAAACCTGCAAACGCATTGCCCCCTTTGTACGAGCAGGCGATTTGATGGATTTTAATATACCATTTTCTAAACTGCTCTTTGGCGGCAGGCACGAAATATTTACGCGCTATCGCCGCATCTTGGAACAGTCCAAAGGCTATAAAAATTAGACACCTTAGCTGACGGAACTGCCGTACCCAAATATTTGGGGGTCGCCCGACGGCTTGTATGCCCGATACCGCTATAAATACGGCAACAAAATCAGCTATGGCATAACGGCAGAAAAAGACCCCGGCGAGCCATTTTTTAAGGGTGCCAATGCCCAAGGATTCGATTTCTACTCGGCTCATTTATACCTGCGCGATATAGGTATTTTTAAGCATATTGCCCTTGGGCGACTATGAATGGCGCTTGGGGCAAGGCTTGGTGGCGTGAAGTGGCTTTGCGGGGTGCAAAAGCGTCGTTAACATGAATGTACTGCGTTATGACCCGCAGTACGCCCTTATACATCGGTCAACGAAGCCTTGTTTTTCAGAGGGGCAGCCGCTACTGTGTCGCTCGGCAATTGGGAAATGACCGCTTTTGGCTCGTGGCGCAAGCGCGATAGCAACTTGGTCGATTCGACCGACATTGGCAACGTAATTGCCACCATCGACGTGGGCGAAGGCGAAGTAGTAGATGCCGAAGCCTTAGACTATGACGATTTAGGAACGGCTACGTCCTTGCTTACATCGGGTCTGCACCGCACCGAAGCCGAAATCAAAGACAAGAATACAAACGATATGCTCAATGCGGGCGGTAGCGTGGGCTATAAAAGTCGCCGATTTTCGCTGGGTGCCAACGCTATGTACACGCATCTAAGCAATGCCCTCAATCCGTCCGATCTGCTCTACAACGAATTCCGTTTTGCGGGTAGCAATGCCCTGAACCTAAGCATTGATTATAAATTGTTGTGGCGCATGTCAACTTCTTTGGCGAAACCGCTATGAGCGGCAACGGAGCTATTGCCAGCATCAACGGAGCTATTGTGAGCTTAGACAAGCGTGTGTTTTTGTCAATAGCGCACCGCCAATATAGCCACCGCTACCAGCCCAGCCCTTTTACGGCGGCTTTTGCCGAAAATAGCCAGCCTGTCAACGAAAACGGCTTGTTTTTGGGCTTGCTGATAAAACCCGCCAAAGGTTGGGAAATAACCGCCTATGCCGACCTCTATCGCAGCAATTGGTTGCGCTTCAAAACCGACGGCATTGGCTACGGACACGATTATTTGGCACAAGTAACCTGGAAACCCGTGCGCGAAATGGAAATGTATGCCCGATTTAGATACGAAAACAAACAACAGAATGCCCCCAACAATAGCAGTCCCACCGATTATTTGGACGACAACGAACGGTCGGGCTTCCGCTATCAAATAGACTACAAATTGACCAAAGCCGTGCGCTTGCGCAGCCGTGTCGAATGGTCGTGGTACGACGGCGGAACAGACGACCTCAATCCTGCCCACAATCGCGAACAGGGTTTTATGGTCATGCAGGATTTGATACTCAAACCCCTATCGTCGCCCTTTTCGATGGCAGCCCGTTTCGCTTTATTCGATACCGACTCGTATAATACGCGCATTTATGCCTACGAAAACGATGTACTCTATCAATTTAGCATTCCGCCCTTTTATCTACGCGGGTCGCGGGCTTATTTCATGCTGCGCTACCGCGTGGTGCGCGGCGTAGATGTATGGCTACGCTATGCTCAAACATTTTGGGCAAACCAAAATCCCATTGGGTCAGGTAACGATGAAATAACAGGCAACCAACGCAGCGAATTGAAGGCGATGGTACGGTTTAGCTTTAAATAAACGCTTTGCGATGATTGGCTTAGAAATCGTCGTTGACCTCAAACACTTGGTCGCGTTTGTCTGCCATAACACCTGCTTTTTGGTATTCGGCAACTCGTTTTTCAAAGAAATTGGTTTTGCCGGGCAAACTGATCATTTCCATAAAATCGAAGGGGTTAGCAGTGCCGTAGATTTTATCAACGCCCAAAGCTACTAATAATCGGTCGGCGACAAACTCGATATATTCTTTCATCAAGTCGGCGTTCATACCTATGAGCGATACGGGCAAAGCGTCAGATACAAATTCTTGCTCGGCGGCTACGGCTTCGGCGATAATCGCTTTTACTTCGGATTCGGGCAATTTTTTTTGCAACATACTGTAAAGCAAGCAGGCAAAATCGCAGTGCAAACCTTCGTCTCGGCTAATGAGTTCGTTAGAGAAAGTCAAGCCGGGCATTAATCCGCGCTTTTTGAGCCAAAAAATGGCGCAGAAACTACCGCTAAAAAAGATACCTTCTACGGCGGCAAAAGCTATGAGGCGATGCGCAAACGAAGGCGATTCTTCTATCCAATGCAAAGCCCACTCGGCTTTTTTCTGCACGCAGGGTACGGTTTCGAGGGCATTGAACAAGTAATATTTTTCTTGCGGGTCTTTGATATAGGTATCTATCAATAGGCTATATGTTTCGGCGTGTATATTTTCAATGGCTACTTGAAATCCATAAAAGCAACGCGCTTCGGGTATTTGCACCTCGCGCATGAAATTGAGTACCAAATTTTCGTTGACAATGCCATCGCTGGCAGCAAAAAAAGCCAATACGTGTTTGATAAAATGCCTATCGTCGTCGCTGAGGGTTTGCCAATCTTGCAAATCATTAGCGAGGTCTATCTCTTCGGCAGTCCAAAACGAAGCCTCTGCTTTTTTGTACATTGCCCAGATTTCGTCGTAAGTAATCGGAAATAGTACAAAGCGGTCTTTGTTTTCGGTTAGGATAGGTTCGGTCCAAGTGTTTGTGCTGGGGGGCATCGTGGGGATATAGTTTATTGGTTTGTAACTATTTAGGGTATGGGGTTTTGGGTATGGGGTAATGGGCAATACCCATCTAATAATATCCGAAATCATAGCATATTCGATTAAAAATAGCTATTCCTAGGGGCTGTCCCTATAAGGCTAAATAGTTACATTGGTTTTTATGAATAGCACAAAGATAAGGCAAGTAGTTGGTAGGCACAAGCAATTATTTATCAACACTTGTGGATTATGGGCTTAAACTGACTTTTATTTTGCGGGTGTATGCGATGAAAGGCAGCAATTTTGTTGCTCAATAATCTGATTATCAATTATTTAGTATAAAGCTGATATCTATTTAAAACCGATAGTACTGCCATTTTATTTTTGGCGATTTGCCTACTATTCCTTATATTTGGGCTTTCTAAACGCCATTTATCTATGTACTTTCCTTATCTCTATTTTGGGCTGCTGCTTGGTCTAACGGGTTTGTCATTGCAAGCACAATACACGCAATATCGGCAGAATCGCCCTCCGATGTGGAAAAATCCGCAGCCACAATTTGCTCCTACCGATTCGGCATTTCTGGGAGCTGATGCAGTTATTGTATCAGAGCAAACGGAGTGGCGCATGAACGATTTAGAGCGCACCACTACCGTCAAAAAGCAATTGGCAATCCGTTTCTTAACCCCACGCGGTATCGCCCTACACAATCGCATCACCATACCCGAATGTACCGACCCTACCTACGATTATGCCGATTTGCCCATAGAGAAACGCGAACCCCAGCAGCTACACCGCCCCAAATATTTCGATTTGGAATTGCTGTATTGGTCGGCTCGCCTCGTCAAGCCCGATGGCACAGTACAATTGCTTACTTGCCGCGATAGTATCGAAACCGAAGAACTATTTTTTAATAGCCGCAATTTCTATGCTTATAGTTATGTGTTTAGTTGCCCCCAAATCGAGGTGGGCGATGTGTTGGAGGTACAATATCAATACTTTTTGCCTTATCTGTTCGACCAAAAACGCTTGTTTTTTCACGGCAAATTGCCCAAACAACACTACCAAATAAGCATCATACACCACCCACGCGAGTATTATGTATGGCAGCCACAAAACGGCGCAGTCTGTACGGATTCGGTCAAAACAGACAAGGAGGTGCGCCATACGTGGCAATACGACAAACTACCTGCTTGCCTCTACGAAACCAATGCCCGCCCCTACCGCGATTTGCCTCACCTTCAATACTATATCCATAATAAAAATTATGGTCTATGGAACGAGTTTTATGCCACCGATTTTATGCCGTATAGCTGGCAATATTATATGCACGATTGGGTAGGATTTAGGCAAAGCGTGCGCTATAAACAAAAAATACGCCTGAACCGAAAAGAAGTCGCCCTAAACAACCTATACCGTGCCGTTGCCGATACGATGGGCGACGATGCTGCTATGCGCCCATTGCGCTGCTGGGCACAATTGCAACGCCACCTAAACGACGATTTTGACTACTATGCCCAAGCCGATGCCTATGCCAATATCGACCCCCGACTGAGCCGCCTCAGCCGAGGGTCGATGCGCCTATTGATGCGCAATATCAATAGGGGTTATGTCTATCATGGCTTGTTCGACCGCATCTATGATTTGGATAACTTAGGTGCTAACCCTCCCAACGAACAACTTAGCGTTGAATCGAGCAGAGGCATTGCCGATAACCGTTTAGAAACAGTAGCAGCCGCAATAGACCGAAAACGCTTGGAAAATACCAATGCCGATGCCGTTTATACGGGCTTGCTCAACCGCGTAGATGCGCCCTACAACCGCGTATTGCTCAACGACCAGCGCGTAGCTGCCCTAAAACCCGATGTATGTACGCCTATATGGGGCGAAAACCGTTGGCTCGCTATACAAGCCGATAGTGCGCTATTTTATATCAACCCCAAGACGCGCCGATTTGGATATCACCTCAACGAACTGCCCTTTTACCTCGAAAATACAGTATCCGTACATGCCGCACAACTCACCGACTCCTACCAGAACCCAACAGCAGTGCAGCTATACCAAACGCCTTATAGCACTGCTGACGACAATAAGCGCACGACAGACGTAAATATGAAAATAGATACCCACACCCGCGAAGCTATTTGTGAAGCGCGTATCCTACTGAGCGGGCAATATGCTACACTCCTGCGCGAATCCTACTTGTACGGCACTTCCGCGATAGCAGCGTCAATCGGCAATATTATCAGAGACCTAACCAATTGAGCCACAAAAATACTGCCGCCGCGCCCATAGTAGAAAGTAGCGACGAGCAATTTCCGTATCGCACCCAAGTGAAATTGACTTATGCCGACCCCACGTTACTACAAACCATTGACGATAGCACCTATGTACTATCGCTCCGCAATTGGACTCCGATGGTATTGCCCGAACCCGATACAACTCAAACCCGACATTTGCCCTATTATACCGATTTTATAGGCAGCGATACCTATCGCTATCTCATCAGTTTTGATTATCCCGTGCGCCTGCTGCCCGATGCTGCCCACCAAGTAACCTGGCACAACCAGTTGGGCACTTATCGCCTGCATATCAGCCAATCGTCGCCTACGACATTACAACTATATGCCGAATTGCATATCGCCGCCGACCGCGTATTGCCCCAAGACATTGGCGACGTAGCCCAAATTTGCCGAGCCATAGCTGCCTTATCGGGGCAAACAATCCAATTGCGATTAGTGAAATGACCCAAAACGGGCTTGGAGCAGCTAAGGTTGTCGAAATCTGTCGTCGGTGAGGGCGTGTAGGAATGTCTCTAAATCGGATTTTTCGGCATTGCTTAGGTCGAGCGGCTTTTGCAGCAGGGTGTCTATATTGATGGGATTAATTACGCTTAGATGGGGTTGGGCATAGTAATCTATTACTTCTCTTAACGTTCTGAACATACCATTGTGCATATAAGGTGCCGTAGCACCTACATTGCGCAGCCCTGGCACGCGAAACCGCCCCAAATCGAGGCTGTCGCCTGTAATTGCGAACCTACCCGCATCATTAAGGGCAGCCGAACCATCGTATAAACCGATATTGCGAAACTCATCGCCCGTAAAATCGGGCGAAAAATGACAATCGAAGCACTTAGCACGTGTACTCATAAACAACTCGCGTCCGCGTATAGCGGCGGCACTCATAGCGGTGCTATCGCCCGCCATCCAGCGGTCAAAAGGAGTATTGCTCGTTTCTAAGGTGCGCTCGAAAGCGGCAATAGCATCGACAAGCGACGCGGAGTCGGGTGCGTGCCCGTATATGGCTTTGAAATAGCGGCGGTAGTCGGCAGAACGACGCAGGCGGACGATGGCTTGGGCAAAGAGAAATCCATTTCAAGGCTATTGACCACAGGAAAATGGACTTGATGTTCGAGCGAATTAGCACGCCCGTCATAAAATAGGAGCGGACGCGCCGATAGATTGGTGAGCGCGGGCGTATTGCGTGTACCCAACTTACCGCCTACGCCCTTGCTTAGAGCGAGCGTATCGGCAAAAGCAAATTGGGGCAAATGACACGAAGCGCAACTTATCGTGCCGTCGCGCGATAGTCGTTCATCATTGAAGAGCATTTCGCCCAAACGCACTTTGTCGGGCAAATCGCCGTAGGGTACTATTGAGGCCTGCCACCCCAATATGGCTATGCTCGACAATAGCCATAATTGCCAAATGCGCGTTTTAGAAAACAAATGACTTGCTTGCATGGCTCTTGGGCAGTTTAAGGGAGAAGGGATTGCTTAGGAGTTATATAAACAGAGGGTTGCTTTTAGCTCAATATTTTATATCAATCTATTCTATTTGGTGGTGGGGCATGGTAAAAAACGAGCGCGAAGATACGAATAGTTGCCAGCTTCTGGGACATTAGGGCAATATTTAGCCAAGAAATTAGAGGGTTGTACTTGTGTTAGACCAAGTATAACCCTCTTTATTTAATTAACACCTGGCGCGCTTATGATTACAAGTCGAATTTGAGGCGAGCAAACAAATAGCGACCATTAAAACCAAATTGTTGTACGCGGCGGCTATACACAAATCTGCCCGAACTCATATTGCTCGAATGGGTGTGCCTATCTTGGTAGGTATCAAACAAATTGTTAGCACCTACTGTAAGGCGAATGCCCTTGACAAGTTCGTAGCTCAGGGCGAGGTCGAACACCGCTTTTGCTCCGAAAGTTTGGTCTAAGGTTTGTTTAGGACCAGGAGGGTCGAAGGCATTAGCTACGAAAGTGCTTGTATCGGCGGGGTTGATGGTGGGGTCGAGATACACCACTTTGCCGAAGTGTACGCCGCGAAGCATCACGCCGAATTTGCCTATTTTGTAATCAATCGTCGCGCTAATTTTTTGTCGTGGCGACGCTACTTCGATGCGGCTTTGGTCTTCGCGGTTGAAATATTTGGCTATCTGCCCTGTTTGCTCTAAAATGGGCGAGGCTTTGATGATAGGTTTGCCATCTGCATCTTTTTTCACTTCATTGTCGATAAACGAACCCGCTACTGTAAAGCGAAATTTGTGTTTGCTGTTGACGCTGGTATTGTATGCCAGTACTGCTTCCAAACCGCGCGAGCGCGTATCGACGGCATTGCTGAAAAAGTTAGCAGCACTCGCATTGGCAGCGGCTAACTGAGCGGCGAGGGTGCTATCGCCTGCCGCATCGAAATTATTAGTTAGCACGATTCGGTCGTCAATGTCTATCATATACGCATCGACCGTTACTTCCAAACCTTGTACGGGTGCAGCAGTAAAGCCTACTGCATAGTGTTGCCAGGTTTCTTGTTTCAATGACGGAATACCCAATATTTGGGCGGGGTCGCTGTCATTAGTGAAAGTACCACTTTCGACGGGCACTAAATTGCCGCCTTGCGATACGAATATGGTACTGGTGCGGGCATAGAATCGCTGTTGCAAAGAGGGCGCACGGAAACCACTGCTGACAGAGGCGCGTACCGTAAATGCTTTGCCAAATCGGTAGCGGGCTATGGCTTTATAGTTAAAAGTGCTTCCGAAATCAGAATAATTTTCAAAGCGCAATGCCCCGCCTACGAGTAGCTTTTGGGTGAGGTCTAACTCTACGTCGGTATATAGCCCTATGGCGTTGCGGCTGTTGGTATTGGCGTTTTCGGGCGTAAAACCGCTAAACACTTGCGCACCCGCCGTAGCAGTAGAAGGTATATCATAGTTGGCGTAAGAAGATTCTTCACCCGCTCGGATGGCAAATTCTTCAAAACGGAACTCGGCACCAGCGGCTACGTTCAAGCCCTGCATCACATCGAAACGGCGACTTAGGTCGGCGTTGGTCGTATTTTGTAAGAAACGTGAGCCACCCGCGTCAAACGTAGTTTGCAAATCGGAGGCTACGGCGGCTTGGGTATAATTGACCGAATTTTCTATCGTAAAATCAAAGGTGTTTTGTCCTACGGTATTGCTGATGTCCAAGTTCCAAGCACCTAATTTGCCGCGTATGCCCGCCGCCAAAGACCAGTCGCTTACATCGCTACTTATTTCGGGCAAAAAGCCATCGGGATAGAGTGCCAATACTTCGGCAGCATGTATTTTGGCACTGCTATTGATAGCATTTGGATAGCGGAAGAAGCCCGCTGCATTGCCATTTTTTTTGTTAAATCCGCCAAAGGCATACAGTGTCCAGCGGTTATTGAGGTTATAATCGCCATTGAGCAAGATACCGCCTCCTTTGACAGCAGAGTTACCGATGCGCATATCAAAATCGTTGCGGTCTAAGCCACGCGCCAGCAAAATACTGTCGTCCTTAATGACATTATTGACGCGCGGATAGATTTGTCCCGTGTATAAACCTGCACGGTTGGTATAGTCGCGCATGAGATATTCGCCCGTGAGGTTGATAAAACCTTTATCGCCCAGACGGAAACCATAGTTAATGCCAACTTGGGCGGTATTGCCATCGGTGACAGATACGGCGGGGTCTTCGTCAATGCCATTGAGGGTATTGTAGGCAAAATTTTTGTCATATTCTGTTACATGCAAACCATACGAAACGGTAGCACCTATTTTACCTGTCGTTTTTTTGAGTACGATATTGACCACGCCTGCTATGGCATCTGAGCCGTACTGAGCGGCTGCACCGTCACGCAAAATTTCGATGCGCTCTATGGCACTGACGGGTATAGCACTCATATCCGTGCCAACTGTTCCGCGATTGACCGTACCGTTTACATTGACTAATGCCGATTGGTGGCGGCGTTTGCCATTGACCAATACCAATACTTGGTCAGGACCTAAGCCGCGCAACTGTGCAGGGTCTACGTGGTCTGTTCCGTCCGAAATGGCTTGGCGTGCCGATTGGAACGAGGGAGCGATATAGGTGAGCAACTGATTGACATCGACCTGGCCTACGCTATTGCTCACTTCCGATACGGGTATCACATCAACGGGCACGGCTACTTCCATTTTGCTGCGCGATTGATTGCGCGAGCCGATAACTACCAACTCGTCGCCCAATATCCACGAAGGCGTGAGGGCTACGTCAATGGTGGTTTTGCCGTCAATAGCCATCTCTTGGGTTTGATAGCCTACATAGCTAAATACAAGCGTACCCGACGAAGCATTGCGAAATTGGTAGGTACCATCTATATCGCTCACGGCGGTTTGGTTCGTGCCTTTTAAGACGATAGTAGTACCTGCAAGGGGTTCCTTGGTTTTGGCATCGCTTACAGTGCCGCTGATGAGGGTTTGTGCCCACAATTGCCCAGCGCACAGCAAACACAACCACAACACGAGATTACAGCGTATAAATTGGAGCATAAAAAAGTGAAATGTGAAAAAGGTGATGGAAATGCAGCAAAGGTAATTTTTTATGGATAGAGCACCAAATAAAATGTATTTTTTTGTTATGGTTTGGCGAGGGTACTCCCGAAAGGTGCTTGTATAGCATCATCAATATTGTAATATTTGTAATATATTAGAATAAACGCATTAAAATTGCAATAATCTGGCATCCTTTGTAGTAGTTACGTTGTAACTATTTAGGGTATGGGGTTTTGGGTATTGGGTAATGGGCAATACCCATCTAATAATGCCCGAAATCATAGCATATTCGATTAGAAATGGCTATTTCCCCTACAAGGCTAAATAGTTACATCGTTTCTTAAATGCCGTAGGCATGTTATATTGGTAGTAGCATATAGCAAGTACGACTCTTAGAATGCCGTAGGTATGGCATCTAACATTAGGTCTGTGGGGAATAAATACGACCTACAAACAGAAACCGAAACAAAAAGGTGCAGAGCCTAAATAGTTACGTTTTTTTAAAAAACAATAGGGGCACGCAAAGAAGCGTGCCCCTACCTAATAGATATTGGGAGAACAATGATTTTGGAGAGGTTTCTTGCCGCTTAATGAATAGTTACGCGCAGCCCTGCATCAAAATTAAAGCGGCGGGCACTATAACCCGTTAGCTCAAAATAGCGGGCATTGCTTAGGTTGCGCAGGTCGGCAAATAGCTGCACGTTGGGTTTGAAGTTGTAAGATACGTATAGGTCGATGAGTGCGATCCCGTCGAGCTGGCGCTGCACGGTGCTGAATGTAGTTTCGTCAAAAAACAAATCGGTGCGCGACGATGCGGTTTGTAGGCGCAGTTCAGCATATAAAGCGGGCAGTATTTGATAGCCTACTTGTAGTGTGACGCGGTGTTTTGGTCGGCGAAATAGGTTGTTATAGGTCGTATCGTTGCCTGTGAATGCGTCAATAGCAGTTACTTTTCCATCGACAAAGGCATAACCCAAGGAGGCATTCCAACGCTTATGCTGCCAAGTGAGGTCGGTTTCTATACCCCAGTCGCGTTGTTCATTTTGGTTGATATAGCGGAGATACGGAAAATTAGCCAGCGATTCGGTGGTGATGATTTGGTCAGTATTGCGCCCAAATGCTAAGGCGCGTAGCGATAATTGGCGGTTGCTGCTATACCATTGCAAACCTCCTTCGAAGTGCAAGGCGGTTTCGGGCTTCAATTGCCGATTGCCGTAGGGCGAAAACAATTGATAGAGCGACGGCGCACGGAAACCTGATGATACGCTACCAAATAATTTGACCGATTGCCCGATAAAACGCGAGATACCTGCTTGGTAAGATAGATTGTTGCCGTATAAATCGTGTCGGTTCAGCCGTGTGCCTAATTCGAGGTTAAAACCTGCCAAATCGTTGAGTAGCAGCGATACGTAGCCGCTATATTGCGCTATGCGGGCACTGTCGCTCCCGATAGGTGGCTCTTCGTATGGACCGAAACTGCTCACCGAAAAATAGCTTTGGTCGGTATTGGCTTGCCGCCATTCAAGCCCTGCCAAGAGTTGGATATGCTGTCCCCAAGAGCGGCTGCCATAGAGTTCGGCAAAATGATTGCGGGCGCGATAGTCGCCTTTCGAATAATGGCTAAACGCCATAGGTGGCACATAGGTCGAGTCGTCTATATAGCTGCGGTCGGTATTGTAAAAGGCATAATTGCCCTTCCAAGTGATGCGGCCCCATTGCGCATCGAAACCTGCCCCGACGGTGAAGTGCTTGTGTCGGCTTGTATAGTCTTTGTCGTCTTTGAAAGCACCCGCATCTAAATCGGCGCGAGAGTGTGCCCATTGCCCCATAGCGCGTAGTGTGAAGCGTTTGCCTATTTGTTGCGACAGATGCGCTTGGGCTACGTGGCGTTGTAATCCGTCGTTGTCAAAATCGTCGGTATTTAACGAATCGTATGCCGCCGAAAAACCCGCTATGCGTTGTACGTTATAATGTACGCCATAGTTCAAGCCTTTCGATTTGCCATTGATGCCTACCGCTGCTTGTATGTTGCCATAGCTGCCACCCGACAGGCTACCCGACAGCAAGCGAGCATCTTCTACTTGCTCGCTGCGCGGAATAAGGTTTATCACGCCTGCTACGGCATCAGAGCCGTATAAGATAGATTGCGATCCCTTTAAAATTTCGATACGCCCTATTTGCGACAAGGCTAAGGTATTGAGGTCAAAATTGCCGATGGGTGCCGATGGGTCATTGACCGGGATACCATTAAGCAAAACCGCAGTATAACCCACATTCGCGCCTCTGAAATAGATGTTGGCGAAAGTACCAGGGGCTGAGTTGGCCCCCTGAATCCAAATGCCCGTTTGGGTATTGAGCAAGGTACTTAGGCTTTGTGCTTCGTAGCGGCGCAACACGGAGTCGGGCAGGATATTTAGCACTTTGACGGTTTGGGCTTGTTTTTGCGGCAAGCGGTTGGCGGTTATTACTGCCTCGTCAAGTTGGGTTTGAGCCCATGCCGCGCTGACATGTGCTGCCAACAATGCGCCAAGCAAGGTAGCGCGGCGCAATAGGGTAGGGCACAATAGCCCTACGACAAGCGCGGCATGATGGCACGCGCCTGCAAAAAATAATTGTTTGGTCATATATAAATATTGCTTTAACTCCCGAAAGCGTATTGTCCAAAAAGAACAAGGCAGGTCTTCTGGCTCGTTTTGGTCGGTATTGGTCGCCTTCCCATACCACGCAGTTGGGGTACAGTGGCAATAAGACCACACCTTAGAGGCAAACACGGGGTTTGCGCTCGGCAAAACATACAGCGGCGGGTACCGCTCCGGCTTTTGATATACCGGATTCCCTTTTCAATTCCTTTGTTTATGCTTGCTCCTCATAACACTACGCAGAGCAAATCTGAAACTAAGGCATCACCTTATTCTGTAAAAACGCTGCAAAGGTAGGGCTTAGCGGTTAGAAAGCAGTGTTTTGGGCAAAAAATGTTTTTGTTGTGTGCGATGACACGAGGCTATACTGTAGTGAAATGAAAAGATTTTGGGCTATTCTTTGCGATATTTAAGCAACATTGCCGTATCTTTGCGGCTCAATGTTGGTCCCATAGCTTAATGGATAGAGCAACTGCCTTCTAAGCAGTAGGTTACTGGTTCGACCCCAGTTGGGATCACAAGAAAAGCCCGCAAACCCTTTTTGTATAAGGATTTGCGGGCTTTGTTCTGTTCAAAAAAATGCTGGTTTGTTATTAGTCTACGATAACTTTTTTACTCAACGATTTGCCATTTTGGGTAATTTGCAGGAAATAAGTGCCTTTAGTATTAGCCGATAGGTCTAATTCTTTTTGGTATTGTCCCGAAAAATGGTCTAATGTTTCGTTGAAAACCAACTTGCCTTGTGCATCGGCTACCCGCACGTTGAGCGTACCTGTTTCAGGGGCATAGAACGATACGGTAAATGTACCTTCGGTGGGGTTGGGATAATTATTGACGGCGATATGTAATGTTTTGTCCGACAATGTTTTGGCATTATCCGCAGTAGCAGGCGTAAATACATCTTTGACTACGTTTTGGTCGGCAGTTTCCAAATCTCGTATTAGGATATTGAGTGTCAAATTGCCATCTTCCATAACTTCGTCGCCTATTTCGATGTCAAAATCTTTTATTAGCGGAGATATATCTTCGGTGATGACTTCGCCGTTTTTATCCCTGATAATAATCACTTTCTCAACACGTCGGTCTTCGTTGTTATTGCCGTCGTTTTTGATTATGACGCGGCGGCGTAGTGGTCCTTCTTTTTCTTGCCATTCGCCCATGTGTTCTTGCCAGTCGGAATCCTCGATAATTTTTTCTACTCTTTCTTTGTGTCGATTTTTGCCTTGGCAGGCTTCGCTTCGTGGTGCGGTTTGTAGGGTAGCTTGGGTATTATTTTTTTGCCCTCGCGGATATAATTGATTTTTACGCGGTCGTTGGGTGCAAAGCCGCTTAACGCGCTTATTACGTCTCGGTGGCTCAATACGTCTTTGCCGTCTATTTTGGTAATGATGTCGCCTTCTTGCAGGCCTGCTTTTTCGGCGGCACTTTCGTCTGTTACTTCTGTGATATACGCGCCCGAAGCCGTTTTTAGCCCTTCTTGTTGGGCTAAGGTAGCGTCGAATGTTTCGACCATTACGCCCAGCCGCGCTTTGTTGGGTTGGTCACAATGCTTAGGGCGTGCTTGCGCGTCTTTGCAATGATAAGGCATCTCTTGCTTGGCGTGGTGTTCCCAGTGGTGTGGTTGTTTGGTGCGTGCTTGTAGTGTGGCTTGTGTAGTGGCAGAGGTTTCGTTGCGTAGGTAATTGATGCTGATTTGCTCGCCAACTTTTGTGCGGCGAATAATGTCGCTGAGTGCGTCGGGGTTGGGTGTGGGCTGCCCGTTGATAGCTGTGATGATGTCGCCCGCTTGCAAACCTGCGGCTTGGGCGGCACTTTCGGGCGCTATTTCTTGCACATACACGCCCTTGCCCTTGCCTTTGTCCGTAGCGGTAACGGTTTCTTTTCCGTCTGCGATGCTTACTTCGCGTTCCATCTGCATGATGATGCCCAGAAATCCGTGCTGCGGTCTATCCTCTTCCCACATAGCGGGCGGCGGCGGCGGCAATTCGCTTGGCGGTGGTGGTGGCAATGGCGGTAGTGGGGGCGCCGCCAAAGAGCCTTGTGCCGATAGGGGTGTTGCGGCAGAAATACCTGCCAGCAAACCGATAAGTAGGTGTTGTTTGATGTTCATACAGTAAAAATTTGGTTTGGTCAGCCAAAGTTAGTACCTTTACGGGTAGCAAGGTGTTAAGGGGGCGTTAAGGAGTGTTAAAGGTCAAATTTTGTCCTTTTTCAGGGATTTTGTTGCCCCTTATCGAGATTTGAACAAGACAATTGTACCATCAAAATCGATAGGAAATACAAAATTCGGGTTATCTGAGCTATAAATATTATCGTTATTCGTATTTTACTATTTTGTTGTTTGTTTATGCATAAAACGGTTCAGCGCGGCATCGAATTGGGTTTGGTGCGCTATGTCGATACGAATAAGGGACGTTGTATAGAGTATGTCCAAGTTCGAAAAACCTATCCGATAGGCAAACCCGAAGAATGGGTGCGCTTGTTGGCTTATTTGCATTTGGCAATGGTAATGGGCTATCCGCCCGAACATATCGCCTTGGAATATGCCATTAAAATGGGTTCGTCATATCGCTATGCCGATATAGTAGTATTTGCCGATGCCGATTGGCGCGTGCCGCATTTATTGGTCGAGTGCAAGCAGGAGGCGATAGGGGAACGTGGCTTTGCCGAAGGCATCAAACAAGCCGAGTCGTATGCGCGGCAGATAAATCCCCGCTACGTCTGGGTGACAAGTGGCACAGACGGCAATAACCGTTACGGTATATGGCAAAATGGCTCTTTATACGCCCTTTCTTATTTACCTCATTTTTCGGCACGCGAGATATGGTGGCGCGAACTAAAACGCTTAGTATCAACCTTTCTAAGGCGAAAAATGTTATAATATACTCATAAATTGGGCTAATTTCACTAATTTTGCAGCCTTAAACTAAATATTATCCTACTTATCAAACCTTGCATAACGGTATGAAATGGTTCTTTACTTTTCTAAATTCTTCGGTGGGCAGAAAGCTGATTATGTCACTTACTGGCTTGTTTTTATGTACATTTTTAGTCATTCATGTTTGGGCAATATGCAATTGCTTAAAAGCGACGGAGGTGTCGCATTTAATCAATACTCGCACTTCATGGGGCATAATTCGCTGATACAACTAATTTCAAAGGTCAACTTCTTGCTGATTTTATTTCATCTTATCGACGGTTTGTATTTGGCTTACAAAAACCGACAAGCACGTCCCGTCAAATATGCCGTAAGCCCTACGAGTAGCACTTGGGCTTCGCGCAATATGGCTATTTTGGGTACATTTATTTTGGTATTTCTAATTATTCACCTAAAAACGTTCTGGTTCAGGGCTAAATTTGGCGAGATGCCCCACGTAAATATCGACGGGCAAGAAATCCACAACCTATACAGCATAGTAGTAGAAGCCTTTTCGCAAGGGTGGTATGTAGCTATTTACTTGGTCGGTCTGTTTGCCTTAGCCTACCATTTATTGCACGGTTTTCAGTCGGCATTCCAAACTTTGGGCATCAACCACCCCAAATATACGCCCCTTATCAAGGCTTTGGGCGTGGTGTTTGCAATAGGTATCCCCTTGGCTTTTGCTACGCAACCCATTTTCCTATTCCTAAAACAAGCAGGCATTTTATAAGCTATCCAACCCACTATGTCTGACATTACCTCTCTATCCCAGTTAGACCTCACGGCGCGTTATACGTATGCCGATTATTTGCTGTGGCAATTTTCGGAGCGCGTCGAACTCATCAAGGGCTATATCATGCGAATGTCCGCACCGAGTAGCAGACACCAGCGCGTAGTAACAAACTTGACGCGCATAATTGGCGTTTTTTTCTACAAAAGCCCTTGTAAGATTTATGTAGCCCCTTTTGATGTGCGGTTTTATGACCATCAAAGGTCATTAAAAGCTGATAGAGACATATATACTGTAGTGCAGCCCGATTTATGCGTGATATGCGACAAAAGCAAGATAGACGAGCGCGGCTGCTTGGGCGCACCCGATTGGATTATAGAAATATTATCGCCGGGCAATTCCAAGAAAGAAGTACAGAAAAAATATGACCTCTACGAAGAACACGGCGTTCGCGAATATTGGGTCGTTTATCCCAACGAACAAAGCGTATTCCAATTTGTATTGAACGGACAAGGCAAATACTACCTACACAAGATATTTGCCGAAGACGACTTAATGCCGTCCTACCTATTTCCCGATTTGCTGATAGACCTCAAAGACGTATTTGAGGATTAGGATATAAAAAAAATAGTCTCGTTTTTATGGAAATAACCTCTCTATCCCAGTTAGACCTCACGGCGCGTTATACCTACGCTGATTATTTGCTGTGGCAATTTTCGGAGCGCGTCGAACTCATCAAGGGCTATATCATGCGAATGTCTGCGCCGAATAGGAGGCATCAACATATTTCGGGCAACCTGCAATTTTTGATGACGAGCTATTTTCGCAAAATAAAATGCAACCTCTACAATGCTCCTTTCGACGTGCGATTTTATGACCGCTCCAAGTCATTAAAAGCCGATAGAGACATATATACCGTAGTGCAGCCCGATTTATGCGTGATATGCGATGCCTCAAAATTAGACGAGCGCGGCTGCTTGGGCGCACCCGATTGGATTATAGAAATATTATCGCCGGGCAATTCCAAAAAAGAGGTACAGAAAAAATATGACCTCTACGAAGAACACGGCGTTCGCGAATATTGGGTCGTTTATCCCAACGAACAAAGCGTATTCCAATTTGTATTGAACGAACAAGGCAAATACTACCTACACAAGATATTTGCCGAAGATGACGTAATGCCGTCCTACCTATTTCCCGATTTGCTCATAGACCTCAAAGACGTATTTGAGGATTAGGATATAAAAAAAATAGTCTCGTTTTTATGGAAATAACCTCTCTATCCCAGTTAGACCTTACGGCGCGTTATACGTATGCCGATTATTTGCTGTGGCAATTTTCGGAGCGCGTCGAACTCATCAAGGGCTATATCATGCGAATGTCCGCGCCGAGTAGCAGGCACCAGCGCATTTCGGGCAATTTGCAGTTTGCACTAATGAAGTATTTTTACAAGTCTGCTTGCCAAATTTATGTAGCCCCTTTTGATGTGCGGTTTTATGACGCTCAAAAGTCATTAAAAGCCGATAGAGACATATATACCGTAGTACAACCCGATTTATGCGTGATATGCGACAAAAGCAAGATAGACGAGCGCGGCTGCTTGGGCGCACCCGATTGGATTATAGAAATATTATCGCCGGGCAATTCCAAAAAAGAAGTACAGAAAAAATATGACCTCTACGAAGAACACGGCGTTCGCGAATATTGGGTTGTTTATCCCAACGAACAAAGCGTATTCCAATTTGTATTGAACGAACAAGGCAAATACTACCTACACAAGATATTTGCCGAAGATGACATAATGCCGTCCTACCTATTTCCCGATTTGCTCATAGACCTCAAAGACGTATTTGAGGATTAGGATATAAAAAAAATAGTCTCGTTTTTATGGAAATAACCTCTCTATCCCAGTTAGACCTTACGGCGCGTTATACGTATGCCGATTATTTGCTGTGGCAATTTTCGGAGCGCGTCGAACTCATCAAGGGCTATATCATGCGAATGTCCGCGCCGAGTAGCAGACACCAGCGCACCAGTGGGGCTGTTGCAAGGGTAATATTGAATTATTTTTATAAATCTAATTGCCAAGCAGTTATAGCCCCTTTCGACGTGCGGTTTTATGACCGCCAAAAATCGCGGCAAGCCGATAGAGACATATATACCGTAGTACAACCCGATTTATGCGTGATATGCGACAAAAGCAAGATAGACGAGCGCGGCTGCTTGGGCGCACCCGATTGGATTATAGAAATATTATCGCCGGGTAATTCCAAAAAAGAAGTGCAGAAAAAATATGACCTCTACGAAGAACACGGCGTTCGCGAATATTGGGTCGTTTATCCCAACGAACAAAGCGTATTCCAATTTGTATTGAACGAACAAGGCAAATACTACCTACACAAGATATTTGCCGAAGATGACGTAATGCCGTCCTACCTATTTCCCGATTTGCTGATAGACCTCAAAGACGTATTTGAGGATTAGAATATAAAAAAAATAGTCTCATTTTTATGGAAATAACCTCTTTATCCCAGTTAGACCTCACGGCGCGTTATACCTACGCTGATTATTTGCTGTGGCAATTTTCGGAGCGCGTCGAACTCATCAAGGGCTATATCATGCGAATGTCTGCACCGAGTAGCAGACACCAGCGCATATCGTTTGCTACGAGCCGACTATTGGGCAATTTTTTCTATAAGACATCTTGCCAAGTATATCATGCCCCCTTTGATGTGCGGTTTTATGACGCTCAAAAGTCATTGAAAGCCGATAGAGACATATATACTGTAGTGCAGCCCGATTTATGCGTGATATGCGACAAAAGCAAGATAGACGAGCGCGGCTGCTTGGGCGCACCCGATTGGATTATAGAAATATTATCGCCGGGCAATTCCAAGAAAGAAGTACAGAAAAAATATGACCTCTACGAAGAACACGGCGTTCGCGAATATTGGGTTGTTTATCCCAACGAACAAAGCGTATTCCAATTTGTATTGAACGGACAAGGCAAATATTACCTACACAAGATATTTGCTGAAGACGACTTAATGCCGTCCTACCTATTTCCCGATTTGCTGATAGACCTCAAAGACGTATTTGAGGATTAAGGCAGTTTTTCTGACCATAAATTCTAAGCCACTAAAAACAATAAACGAGGTTGCGACTTGCTTGCCGCTCAACTTTGCTCCCCACTTTAATCCGTCCAAAAACAGAACCACATTAAATATGAAATTAGACGCAAAAATACCCGCAGCCCATAGCCGACAAATGGAAAAAACCTCGGTTCGACTGTGCATTTGGTATCGCCCACCAACAAACGCAAACTCGACATTATAGTCGTAGGGTCGGGGCTTGCTGGTGCTGCTGCCGCTGCTACACTCGGCGAATTGGGCTACAACGTCAAATGCTTTTGCTTCCAAGACTCGCCCCGACGCGCCCACAGCATCGCGGCACAAGGAGGCATCAATGCCGCTAAAAATTATCGCAACGATGGCGACAGTGTGTATCGTTTGTTTTACGATACCATCAAAGGCGGCGACTATCGCGCTCGTGAAGGCAACGTGTACCGCCTCGCCGAAGTGAGCGTACAAATCATCGACCAATGTGTGGCGCAAGGCGTGCCCTTTGCTCGCGAATACGGCGGCTTGCTCGATACTCGCTCGTTTGGCGGTACGCAGGTGTCGCGCACCTTTTACGCTCGCGGGCAAACAGGGCAACAAGTATTGTTGGGTGCTTATAGCGCATTGAGCCGCCAAATCAATACAGGAGCGGTCAAGATGTATAACCGCCACGAGATGTTGGATGTTGTTACCATAGACGGCAAAGCACGCGGTATTATTGCCCGCAATGTGGAGAGCGGCGAAATAGAACGACACGGCGGGCATGCCGTAGTGTTGGCTACGGGCGGCTACGGCAACGTATTTTTTCTCTCGACCAATGCTATGGGCAGCAACGTAACGGCTGCTTGGAAAGCCTACCGCAAGGGTGCCTTGTTTGGCAATCCCTGTTTTACACAAATTCACCCTACTTGCATTCCCGTGTCGGGGCATTTTCAGTCAAAACTGACCCTGATGTCCGAAAGTTTGCGCAACGACGGGCGCGTATGGGTGCCAAAAAAGAAAGAAGATTGCGGCAAAAATCCGCTCGATATCCCCGAACAAGACCGCGATTATTATTTGGAACGCCGCTACCCCGCATTCGGCAATTTGGTGCCGCGTGACGTAGCCAGCCGTGCCGCCAAAGTAGTATGCGACGAGGGTAGGGGAGTAGGCAAAAGCGGTTATGCCGTATACCTCGATTTTGCCGATGCTATCAAACGTCTGGGCGAAAACGTTATCCGCGAGCGATATGGCAATTTGTTCGATATGTATGAACGCATTACCGCCGAAAACCCCTACAAAGCACCGATGCGCATCTATCCCGCCGTACACTATACGATGGGCGGCTTGTGGGTCGATTATGAATTGAGTACCAACGTGCCCGGCTTGTACGCCTTGGGCGAAGCCAATTTTTCTGACCACGGTGCTAACCGCCTCGGCGCATCGGCATTGATGCAGGGCTTGGCAGATGGTTATTTTGTGCTGCCCGTAACGATAGGCGAATATTTATCGCACGAAATAAGAAGCGGCAAGATAGACACCAACCAGGCCGCTTTTGCCGAAGCCGAAAAATCGGTGCGCGATACGTTAAACCAATTCATCAATATAAAAGGCAACAAAACGGTCGATGAGTTTCATTTAGCCTTGGGAAAAATTATGTGGGAAAAATGCGGCATGTCGCGCAATGCCAAAGGGCTTGCCGAAGCACAAAGCGAAATACGCGCCCTACGCGAAGAGTTTTATAAAAACGTATTTGTGCCAGGCTCCACCGACGAATTTAACCCCGAATTGGAAAAAGCAGGTCGCGTAGCAGATTTCTTAGAATTAGGCGAACTGATGGTCATCGATGCCCTGAACCGCAACGAATCGTGTGGGGGGCACTTCCGCGAGGAATACCAAATGGCAGACGGCGAAGCCCTACGACAAGACGAATACCAATACGTATCGGCTTGGCAATACAATGGCATGAACAAAGCTCCAACACTACACAAAGAAGAACTAATATTTGAAAACTTAGAGGTAAAAACCCGCAATTATGCGGAATGGGTCAAAACAAGTAGCCCCGTTTTAGTGCTTGGAATGGGGCTGCTTGTTATAAAGTCATAAACTTTCCACCCCCAAAGAAACAATGAACCCCCAACCTCCTACTCGTACTCTTGGGCTGTTTTTCTATGCTTGAATGGGTATTTGGCAGGGCAGGATAAAAAACATCTCCAAACAGTTCAAGGATTTTTTTTTAAAAAAAATATATTCCAAATATGAAACTCACCCTAAAAATTTGGCGACAAAAAAACCGCCAAGCCGCAGGCAAATTCGAGACATATTCACTCGATAATGTCACCGAAGATATGTCGTTTCTCGAAATGATGGATATACTGAACCTACAACTACTACACGACAAACGCGATGCCGTAGCCTTCGACCACGACTGCCGCGAGGGTATCTGCGGTATGTGTAGTATGTATATCAACGGACGTGCCCACGGACCCGAAAACGCCACTACCACCTGCCAATTGCACATGCGCTCGTTCAAAGATGGCGATACTATAGTCATAGAACCTTGGCGAGCAGCAGCCTTCCCGATTATCAAAGATTTGGTAGTCGATAGGTCGGCATTTGACCGAATCGTACAAGCGGGCGGTTATGTGTCGGTAAGCACGGGCAGCGCGGTAGATGCCAACGCCATACCAATAGACAAAACAACTGCCGATAAAGCAATGGACGCTGCCGAGTGTATCGGCTGCGGTGCTTGTGTGGCATCGTGCAAAAACTCGTCGGCAATGTTGTTTTTGAGTGCCAAAGTATCGCATTTTGCCTTGTTGCCACAAGGACAAGCCGAGCGCAAACGCCGCGTATTGGATATGATGAGAACCCACGACGAAGCAGGTTTTGGCAGTTGTACCAATACGGGTGCTTGCGAAGCCGAATGTCCCAAAAGCATTTCTATCTCCAATATCGCTCGCCTCAACCGCGAATACTTATTAGCAGCCCTTTCCAACGATACAATGTAGGACACAAGCTATCTTATCCGCGCTGAGGTTTGCCCCAATGGTTTGTTGCGCACCTCTGCGCAAATCTCGAACTTATTTTGCCCCGCCCAAGCAATGAAACTGACCGACATTTTGCGCCTCGCGCTGCGTGCTATTTGGAGTAGCAAGCTGCGCACTACGCTCACATTTATGATTATCGCCTTTGGCATTACTGCCTTGGTCGGTATTCTGACGGCTGTTGATGGTATTCAGGCATCGTTGAGCAGCAATTTTGCTACGATGGGGTCAAATAATTTTGATATACGCAAAAAAGGTGGCGGCATACAGATAGGCGGCAGAAAGTTTAAAAAGCAGCAACAAACCCCTGTTATTACCTTAGACGAAGCCAATTTGTTCAGAGAACGCTATGTGTTTCCTGCTACGGTATGCGTGTCGATGCTGGGCGAGATGTCGGCAATAGTCAAATATGCAGAAGAAAAAACGAACCCCACGATACAAGTCATGGGCGGCGATGAAAATTATCTCGCGATAGGCGGTTTTGAGGTCGAAGCGGGGCGCAATTTTTCGGAGCAAGAATTGCAAGCAGGCAGGTCGGTCGCAATTCTTGGCAATGGCATGGCTACGCGCTTGTTCAAAAAAGCATCTCAAGCAATAGACCAAACGATATCAGTCAGCAATCGCAAATACCGCGTAGTGGGCGTGTTGGAAGCTAAGGGGTCGAGCAGCATTTTTAGTAGCGACAATATCATCATTATTCCCCTGCTCAAATGCCGCGCCGAATATGGCACCGACCAAACTTCGTATGTCATCACCGTACAAATGAAAGATGCTTATGCCTTAGAAACCGCCGAAGCCGAAGCCATAGGTCTGATGCGAAGCATTCGAAAATTGGGCTATCAAGAAGAGGACGATTTTGACGTATCGAAAAGCGATAAATTATCGAGTATCCTCCTTGACCAATCGACCTATGTGACTACTGCCGCTACTATTATCGGTATTATCACGCTGATAGGCGGCGCTATTGGTTTGATGAATATCATGCTCGTGTCCGTAAGCGAGCGCATACGCGAAATAGGTATCAGCAAAGCGTTAGGGGCGCGAAGAAGTACAATATTGCTCCAATTTTTGATAGAAGCTATCATGATATGCCAAATAGGAGGCGTTGTAGGTATTATTATGGGCATAGGAGCGGGCAATTTGGTGTCGCTGATTATCAAAGGACCCTTTTTAGTGCCTTGGGCTTGGATTTTTGGCGGTATCGCTATTTGTTTGGTAGTCGGGCTTATTTCGGGCTTATATCCCGCCCTCAAAGCCGCCAATATAGACCCTATCGAATCGTTGAGGCATGAATAATTATTATGATTTTTAGGTTAAACGAACGCCTGCAATTTCCACCGCCCTATTTAGCCGACTCCGACGGCTTGCTGGCTTTTGGCGGCGATTTGTCGCCCGACCGCTTGTTGTTAGCCTACCGAATGGGCATTTTTCCTTGGTATAGCCACGACGAGCCTATCTTGTGGTGGTCGCCCGACCCGCGCATGGTCTTGTATCCGCCCAAACTGAAAATAAGCAAAAGTATGCGCCAAATTATCAAAAAACAACCTTTCGACATCAGTTTTGATACCGATTTTGATGCCGTTATTGCGCAATGCCGACAAACACCCCGACCAGGGCAAGACGGCGACACTTGGATAGACGACGAAATGCAAGCCGCTTACTGCGAGCTACACCGCTTAGGCTATGCCCACTCTGTTGAAGTGCGCAATGCCGAAACCAAACAATTGGTGGGTGGTTTATACGGCTTGGCTTTGGGAAAATGTTATTTTGGCGAATCGATGTTTGCCCACCCAAGCAATGCCTCTAAAATGGGCTTTATCGCCTTGGTCAAATACCTGCACCAACAACAATATGCCCTGATAGATTGCCAAGTAGAAACAGAACATTTAGCCTCGATGGGCGCAATGGCTATCCCGCGCCACGATTTTTTGGCACAGATAGACCAATACCTCAATTTCCCAACCCAACAAGGTAAATGGATAATGCCCGATATAAGCAAACTGATAGTATGATTTTTAAATTTCGGTCATAAGTCTTGGTCAATGGACCCTTTGTGGCAAGGGCGCAAGCAAGATGCTCACGTTGTTTTTTTTACTCAGAATTAGAAAACCAAACCATTACATATATCGACAATTGATAAATTTATAAAAATATATTTTTAATATATAAAAAATAATAAAACATAAAACACTGCTCAAATGGAAGAACAAACCGAACAAATACCCACTGAACGCGATGCGATTGCCGAATGGACAGCCGAATTAGCGCAATTGCTCGATGCTGACCCCGTCGACACGGCTGCCGCCATAGCCTTGCACCGCCAAATTGCCGATGCATACGCCGAAACTGACAAATTTGGCAAAGCCGCCGAGCATTTGGAGCAAATAATACAACTACTCGGCGAACAAACCGACACCGACCTACAACGCGCCGATATACACCACGAGTTAGCCCTGCAATATAGCCGCGCCTTAGATATAGAACGCGCTATCGCAAATGGGGAACGAGCCGCCGATTTATTTGCCGAACACGAAGCCGAACACGAATATGCCAAGACATATCGCCGATTAGGAGCCTTGTACGTCGAAAACGGCGAAAACGAGACAGGCATACAATGCCTCGAAACAGCCATAGAATGGGGCAATAAAACCCAAAATGCCTCGGATACGGGCAATGCGCACCGCACACTTGCCGAAATATATACCTATCTAAATAAGCATAACGATTCGATAAAACACTACCTACAAGCAGTTAGTTGCTACCAACCCATAGCCGAATATCGCCCTATGGCAGCTTGCTACCAAGCCCTCGCCCGAATCTATTTGCAATATGGCAAACATACACTTGCCATAGAACACTACGAACGCGCCAAAAATAGCCTTTTGGAGATGGAAAATCCCTATGAGGACTTAGGCGTGAACGAACTGTTGATAGCAAAAATATACGAATTAAAAAGCCAAACCGACCAAGCCATTTCGCGCTACCAATATGCCGCCGATTTTTTTGGCAATGTCCCTAATTTTTTGAACAAGCCAACGCTTACGTCCAAATAGCCGTCCTATACGAAGGAACTAAGCAATGGCGAGCCGCCCTCGATGCCTACCAAGCCGCGCTACCCATAGCCCAGCAAGCCGCCGACGAGCTACAAACCTCTACCATAGAAGAAGGCATCAAACACTGCCAACAACGCCAAAGCCATTCGACCAACACACCCGACGCACCCAATAACCCAGCACCGAAAACGGGTGTTTGGGGGGCGTTCAAAAAAATATTGGGCGGGTAACAAATTTTTTTGGCTTTGTGCTGTTATATTCGCATTGCTTTTAGAGAGCCAAAATATCGCCTCAACTTATACTTATTCAAAACTTCGTATTATTTATGGATTTATTCAGCCGAGCGCAAGAATTGTTGCAACAAATAGAACAATTTGATAGCCAAAACAATGCCCAAGCCGTCGAAAAATTTCGGATTGACTATATCGGCTCTAAGGGTGCGGTCAAAGAATTGCTCGCCGAGCTAAAAAATGTGCCTAACGAGCGCAAGCGCGAGTTTGGGCAATTAGCCAATAGCGTAAAGCAAGCAGCGGAGGCAAAATATATCGCCTTGAAAGAAACCCTCGATGCTGCCCCCGAAGGAATTGCCAACTTGCCCAATGACCTAACACGCCCCGCTAAACTCCATTTGGCGGGCGCACGCCACCCCATTGCCCAAACACAACGCGAGATAGAACGCATTTTTGAGCGCATGGGCTTTGTAATTGCCGAAGGTCCTGAGATTGAAGATGATTGGCACAATTTTACCGCCCTCAATACGCCCGAAGACCACCCCTCGCGCGATATGCAGGACACGTTTTATGTCAGCATGAACCCCGTTACGGTATTGCGCTCGCAGACCTCTACGGTACAGGTGCGCATTATGGAACAGCAGAAACCGCCCATTCGCATTATATCGCCCGGCAGGGTCTATCGCAACGAGACCATATCGGCACGCGCTCACTGCCAATTTCATCAAATAGAGGGTTTGTATATAGCCGAAAATGTATCATTTGCCGACCTCAAACAATGTATACTCCATTTTGCCCAAGAATTATTTGGCAGAAATACTCAGATTCGCCTGCGCCCTTCGTATTTTCCCTTTACCGAACCATCGGCAGAGGTGGATATATCGTGTTTTATTTGCGGCGGTAAAGGTTGTTCGGTGTGCAAACACAGCGGTTGGGTCGAGATTTTGGGTTGTGGTATGGTGGATAGCGCGGTATTAGAAAATTGCGGCATTGACCCCGAAAAATATTCGGGTTTTGCGTTTGGTATGGGTATAGAGCGCGTAGCCATGCTCAAATACCGCATCAACGATATACGTTTGATGTTCGAAAATGATGTGCGTTTTTTAAGGCAGTTTGGATAGTTTGCGAAGCAACATACCTTGTTCCAAGGAGGCAGTTGGGTATATATGATGGCTATGCAGGATAAAAAACAAACGGCAAACCCGAAAATGGTTTGCCGCTGTCAAGTAAGGAGGGGATATATAGGAAAACAAGTTTAGATGTGCATTGTCCAGCGTGGCGGTCGGCAACCGAGCCGCGCTTGACGCCTTCGAGTTCGGCTTTTATAGCTATGGACAAGGAGCGCGAGGTAGGGTCGGGCAATTCGTAGTGTTGTCCTTTATAACCAAAGCCCGATATATGCGTGATAGTGGCGGCTGTGCCTGCCCCGAAAGCATCTTGAAGTGTATTGTTTTTGCTTGCTGCTATCAACTCGTCTATGCTTACTTGGCGTTCTTCTACGGGTATGCCGTTGTCTCTAAATAATTGCATGACGCTTTCGCGCGTAACGCCCTCCAATATCGTGCCGTCGAGCATAGGCGTAACAGCTACGCCGTCGATGATAAAAAATACGTTCATCGTGCCTATTTCGTCTACATATTTGCGTTCTTGCCCGTCCATCCATAGGATTTGGTCGTAGCCTTGTTGTTTGGCTAATTTGGCGGGGTATAGGGTAGCACCGTAATTGCCTGCTGCTTTGGCTTCGCCCGTGCCACCTTTGAAAGCACGCACAAAATGGTCGTCGGCTAATACCGAAATGGGGCGTGAGTAATAGGCCGACGGGGCAGGTAAAGATAATAAATTGGAAAGTTTCGGACGAATGTACTCCGATATAGGGGTCAGTACCAAACATAAAGGGGCGCAAATAAAGCGCACTATCCGAGCGGTTAGGCACCCAGCGGCGGTCTAATTTGACCAATTCGACGAGCGACTCCATGAACAAATCGGTAGGTAATTCGGGCATCCCATGCGCACAGCCGAGCGATTGAAGCGTTCGGCATTTTTTTCGGGTCGAAACAGAATAATATCACTGCTATTGATGTCGCGGTGTGCCTTCATTCCCTCAAAAATAGACTGTCCGTAATGCAAGGCAGATGTAGCGGGGCTAAGGTTTAGGTTTCCGTAGGGCATTATCTGTGGCTGTTTCCAATCGCCATTTGCATATTCGATGAGCAATAGGTGGTCAGAAAAAACTCTGCCAAAAGGTAGGTTGTTAAAATCTACCTCGGGCAAACGCGAATGTTTTACTCTGTTTACCCGAATGGTTGGATGGGTGGTAATCATAAATGTAACGATTTAATTTGACAGTATATAAGTAAAGAGGGGAATTTGTCGATAATGTTGGCAAGCAAATAAAACAGACAAGCAGCCACAGCCAACAACTGATGGGTTGTAGTTGGCTATAGCTGCTTATTGCGGGATACGGTTGTGGCGGTTCATTAAAATAATAACACGCGAAAAGACTTAAGTTTTTGTTGAAAGCGGTATTTTTGCTGGATCGAACGAACTTAGTTCGCGAAAAATAAAAAATAGCGAATTTTCGCTTAAATTCTTTCAATAATTTGCTTATGAGCCACAAAGATACGGTATTTGATGCAGACTTGTATCAATTTTCCGAAATTAGAGAACCGAGCTTGGTTGCCGATAATTCGGTGCATACGCTTTGTTTGGCGCGATATGGCACAGCTATACCAAGCGCAGACCTGAATTGTGCCAAAAATTTTGCAAGCCGTAGGAGTACAGGCTGCACAGTCGCGTTTTATAGACCTTGCAGCGCAGTGCTACCCTTTATCGGCGTTTCGGCGCATTTATCCGCTCCAATATGCTATTGGATTTGGCATTACTCTGTCGGATATGGGATTGTCGCTCCGTCTTGCGCCCTATACGCCATTTATACCCCAAGGCGGTGGTTTGTGTTTATTATTGGCTGATTCGCTCGCTGTTATTGCCGCCGATAAAAGCAAAAAGGCAGCACTTTGGAACGCGCTAAAAGCTATGTATGGCATTGGAAAAACAAATTGAGCCGAATAGGAATGTAATAGATGATACGTAAATTAATAAATATATTTTATTGTGTTTATGGTTTTCGTTATTTTGGCTCGCAGCTACTGATATGTTTGGACAATTGCACCTAATTTGCTACCTTTGCACGACCAAAAATTATACTGATAATGACGAACCGAGAAATTGTAGTGAGCGGCATAAGACCTACGGGCGATGTGCATCTGGGCAACTATTTTGGTGCCATTGCCAATTTTATAAAGATGCAGCACGAATATAATTGCTATTTTTTTATTGCTGATTATCACGCCCTGACCACCCACCCCGATGCCAAAGAATTGCCCATTTTTGTGCGCGATGCCTTGTCTATCTATCTCGCTTGTGGTTTAGACCCCGACCAATGTACGCTGTATATCCAAAGCCATCTGCCCCAGATACCTGAGCTTTACCTGTTATTCAATATGCTTGCCTACAAAGGCGAATTGGAAAAGATACCGACTTTTAAAGAAAAAGTACGCAGCCAAGAGGCTTTGGGCAAAAGTATCAATGCGGGATTGCTCACCTATCCCGTATTGATGTGTGTTGATATTATCATACACCGTGCACAGAAAGTGCCCGTAGGCAAAGACCAAGAATCGCACCTCGAAATTACGCGCACTTTTGCCAACCGATTTAATTATATGACGGGCAGCTCTTTTTTTCCTGAACCCTACGGGTTTAGCTATGGCAATACGCTATTGCGCGTACCGAGCCTCGACAATTCGGGTAAAATGTCGAAATCGGAAGGCAACCCCAGTGCCTCTATTTTCCTGAAAGATGAGGACAAAACCATACGCCAAAAAATAATGCGTGCTACGTCAGATAGCGGTCCTACCGTACCCAACCAAACCAAACCCGACGCTATCGCCAATCTGTTCGACTTACTACGCCTTGTGAGTAGCCCCGATACCGTAGCCCATTTCGACGAACAATATAACCAATGCACTATCCGCTATGGCGACCTCAAAAAGCAATTAGCCGAAGATATGGTGCGCTGTGTAGCACCCCTGCGCGAACGCTACCAAGCCATAGCCGCCGATACCAATTACTTGCGCCGCGTAGTGCAAGAGGGCGGCGAAAAAGCTCGAATTAGTGCCAATGCCACCCTACAAGGTGCCAAAGAATTGATAGGACTTTCGTATTTTTAACGACCAAACGCGTCAAAGCGCGAAAAATAAACCATTATACCTTGGAATCTCTCAGACACATTGCCATTGCGGGCAATATTGGCGCGGGCAAAACCACCTTAGCCGACAAATTGAGTGCCTATTTTGGCTGGGACGTACTCTACGAAGACGTAGACCATAACCCCTATTTGAGCGATTTTTACGAAAACATGCACCGATGGTCGTTCAACCTACAAATATATTTTCTCAATAGCCGCATCAGCCAAATCAGACGCATACAGGAGGGCAGCCGAACCGTTGTGCAAGACCGAACTGTATACGAAGATGCTCATATATTTGCACCCAACCTTTACGAAATGGGCTTGATGTCGTCGCGCGATTTTGAAAACTACCATAGCCTATTCAAAACCGTCACCTCGCTCATTGCTCCACCCGATTTGCTCATCTATCTGCGAGCGTCGCTGCCTGCCCTCATGCGCCAGATACGCCGCCGCGGGCGCGACTACGAAAATAATATTCGACAAGATTACCTCCAAAACCTGAACAATCACTACGAAACTTGGATTAATAACTATACCGATGGCAATTTGCTCATCATCAACGTAGATGACCTCAATTTTGTCGATAGCCTCGCCGATTTTGATACCGTAGCTACTGCCGTTGCCCAAAAAATAACCCAAGTACAACTATAAACTAAAAGTAAATCATATCCTTCTCCCCAAAAAAATAATAATCGTATGAATTTCCAACTCAGCGAAGAGCATTTGATGATACAAAAAGCCGCTCGCGATTTTGCCCAAAACGAGTGCAAAACCAGGCGTTATAGAGCGAGACGAGAAAATGCAACACCCCACCGAACTGCTGCGGCGCATGGGCGAGTTGGGTTTTATGGGCATGATGGTATCGCCCGAATATGGCGGCAGCGGCTTAGATGCCGTGTCATACGTCTTGGCGATGGAAGAAATATCGAAAGTAGATGCTTCCTGCTCGGTAGCTATGTCGGTCAATAACTCATTGGTGTGTTGGGGCTTAGAAACGTTTGGGAACGAAGCCCAAAAGCGAAAATATTTGCCCCGTTTAGCATCGGGCGAGCAGATAGGCGCGTTTTGTCTATAAGAACCCGAAGCGGGGTCGGACGCTACGCAACAACGCACCACCGCCGAAGACAAAGGCGACCACTACGTCGTCAGTGGCACAAAAATTGGATTACTAATGGCGGGCACGCTTCGGTCTATTTAGTAGTGGCGCATACGCACCCTGAAAAAAAACATCGCGGCATCAATTGCCTCATTGTCGAGCGCGATACGCCTGGCGTGGTCGTCGCTGCTAAGGAAAACAAACTTGGCATTAGAGCATCTGATACCCACTCTATCATATTTAACGACGTAGTAGTGCCCAAAGAAAACCGCATCGGCGAAGACGGATTTGGCTTCAAATTTGCCATGCAAACCCTCGACGGCGGGCGCATCGGCATTGCTTCCCAAGCATTGGGTATCGCGTCGGGTGCTTACGAATTGGCAGTGGCATATTCAAAACAGCGCAAAACATTTGGCAAAGAAATTGCCCAGCACCAAGCCATACAGTTTAAATTGGCAGATATGGCTACTGAAATCGAAGCAGCTCGCTTGCTTTGCCTCAAAGCGGCTTACCTCAAAGACCAACATCTGCCCTACGGCACAGCTGCTGCCATGGCAAAAGTGTTTGCGTCGGAAGTGGCTATGCGCACCACCATAGAGGCAGTACAAGTACACGGCGGATATGGCTACGTCAAGGAGTATCACGTCGAACGCTTGATGCGCGATGCCAAAATTACGCAAATTTACGAAGGTACGTCCGAAATTCAGCGCATGGTCATAGCCCGCAGCATATTGTCCTGATAAAACATTCTATCTATCCGCTCTTATATTCCGCGAAGCCGCTATGCAATACCGTCCGCCCGCTTATGGAACCCTGCCGCCCGTAGTCAAAAACCTGCTCATTATCAATGTACTGTTTTTTGTGGTAGCCAATATGTGGCAGCCCCAACTATCGCAGCATCTCGCCCTACACCTGTGGGGCGCACGCGATTTTGCGCCCTACCAATTGTTTACCCACTTGTTTATGCACGGCAGCATAGGGCATATTTTTTTTAATATGTTTGCCCTATGGAGTTTCGGGACAGTATTAGAACAATATTGGGGGTCGAAGCGTTTTTTGATATACTATTGTTTCACGGGCATTGGGGCAGCTATACTTTATATGGCTACTGCCCATTGGGAATTGCTGCCCGACCTACGCTTGCTCGACCAATTTTTGAGCAATCCCGTGCCCGCTTCGTTGGGAGCAATTTTGAACAGCGATGTATTGGCAGCCGTTGGGTATTGCGAAGTATTGCCCGACCCCAATATTTGTGATAGCTTTGATACATTTAGCCAAAACGCCGCTGCCTTTGTCCAAAGCGACGACAAAAGCCAATTGAGCAGCCTAATGCGCTATGTCGACGATTATAAATCCTATTTTCTCAACCTGCGCACTGCCGTAGGTGCGTCGGGTGCTATTTATGGTTTGATTATGGCTTATGCAATGGTTGCACCTAACCAAACGCTCTATTTTTATGGCATACTGCCCATCAAAGCCCGTTATTTTGCCATCTTATTGGGCGTAGCAGCCTTAGTAATGGGTTTGCAAAACAATCCTGGCGACAATATAGCCCACTTTGCCCACTTAGGCGGTATGATATTTGGATATATTTTGATGCAATATTGGCGAAAAACGGGCGGCGGCACGCCAAATATTAAAAGGTGGTATTAAGAAAAGACCTAACAGCCCAATAATAAACCCACTAACCCCTTATATTATTGCCCATGCCCAACAACGAAATGTCTATTGTAGATGAGTTGCGCCATTACTTTTACAACGGCACTATGGTTGTGCAGTTGATATTAGCAAATGCGGCGGTTTTCTGCGTCATGTCGTTGCTAAAATTGCTATCGTGGTTGTTGCAATCGACCGCGACCTATGAATTTTTGCTCAACAAATTGATGGTGCCCGCCAAAATAGGCAATTTACTTTGGCAACCTTGGTCTGTATTGAGTTATATGTTTTTGCATGTCGGCTTTTTCCACATCTTATTCAATATGCTCATGCTCAATTTGTTCGGCAATATTTTATGCGATTTGTTGGGCAATAGACGCATTTTGCCACTTTATATTTTGGGTGGTCTTGCGGGAGCAGCGAGTTATATCGTTTTATTTCAGCTATTGCCCGTATTCCAGTCCGAATTAGACAGCGCGTATATGCTGGGGGCTTCGGCGGCTGTAATGGCGGTGCTGGGGGCAGCGGCTACCTTGCGCCCCGACTATACTATATTGCTCATGTTTGTAGGGGCGGTAAAACTGCGCTGGATAGCCTTGTTTTTTGTTCTTATCGATTTGTTTATGATACCCAACTCGAACCCCGGCGGGCATATTGCTCACTTAGGCGGCATACTATTGGGGTTTGCCTATATTCGTCAGTTGCAAAAAGGCAGCGATTGGTCGGTAGGCATCAATCGCTGGTTCGATAAAATAGCCTCGTTTTGGGACCGGCTGAAACTTGGTGCTGCCCGAAAGCCACGTATGGTATATAAAAATGAAAAAGTAAATGCAAGCGGCTATCTCAAAAGCGAACAAGCAGACTCCCGCGACAGGAGTACCGCCTCCTCTACGCTGCCTCGGGTCCAGCGCAGCAAAGACCAACAAGAACGCATAGACCGAATTTTGGACAAAATCAGCCAAAGCGGTTATGATAGCCTATCGACGGAGGAAAAAGCGTTTTTGTTTTATATTAGCGACGATGAAAAAGACGGGCGATAGGCAATTAGAATGCGCTATTTTGTTCTAATTGTATCAAGGCAAACTTTGCGTGACTGCCACCGTTCCTGCCGTGCCGTTGTTCCACTGCACAGTAATGCTATTTGTACCTTGCCCGCTCATGATGCTGCCGCCTGTTACTGTCCAGGTATAGGTGCTGCCTGCTATCGGTGAGACGTTGTAGGTGTGGGTGCTATTGCCACAAACGGCGTTGTTGCCGACAACATTGGGGTTCAGTTCAATATTGATGCTGTGTTGTAGGTCGTTATAGCCTGTTGTGTTTTGCCACGTATTTTGGTTGGCTAAACGAATGGCGTATTTTGGGTTATTAGCAAGTGTTGGTTCGGGGTCGGGCAGATAGAGGTATAGTTGGTAGGTGCCGCAGCTAATATTGCTTGGTAGATTGACGGTTTCGGTAGTGGTGTAGGTGGTGTTGGCAAACCAATAGCGCGGGTCTTGGTTAGGCAGGTCGATGGTATATAGGCTATTGTCGTCAATGTTTTGCAGCACGAGCTTGACATCGCGTGGGTTTATGGGAGCAGCAAACCCGATATTTCGCAATTGTAGGTTGAAGGTAAAAGGGGCATTGGGTGCAGCGGCATCGGGAAAATTGGCATTGAGCAATTCGAAGCGATAGCCCAAACGCTTTTTAATATCGGCGATGCAGCCTTGATTAGTCCAGTCTTGTAGTACGGCGGGGTGATAGCCGTCGTTGCAGTAAGTCCAATGGAACTGCGGTATTGGCGCAATTGGTATAGGTAGTATTATTTTCGCAGGTTTCGCCTCCCATGGGCAGATAGCGGGTTTCGGCTCGCCAATAACTTTTTTCGCTGAGGGTATCGTCAAAGGTATAATCGTTATAATCGGCGAGAAAGCAATCGTTATGCCCACCTAAGCGGCTCAAAATATTGCTTGGATTGTAGGCATCGGCTATGCTAATGCTGTCGTCGGGCATAGTTAGCCCGTAGTAAGTCGCTTTTAGGACAGGAGTTCGGAGCGAAACGCTGCGGTAGTTGGGCAAAGCCGCTAACAAACTGTCGGCCACTTCTTTTCGGTCTGCCCAATTTTGTGGCGTGAGCGGGGCATCTGCTATGCAGCCGAAATGGTCGCTATAATAATTTTCGCCCCATACGCCCCAAAAACCATTTTGCAGGGTGAGTATAATATCCGCATTTTGCTGCAAAATAGGTTTGAGTTGGGCGATGTGTTGCAATATACGCGCTTTGTTGGCATCGCCATAAGGTGTCAGGATATTGCCGTTGGCATCATAATTTAGTTGATTGACGTAGCAAAAGCGCGGCACTATTTTGAAACCCGCCTGACGTACTATATTAAAATCGTTTTGTATGGCGGTCAGAAAGGCATTAGATATGGGCGCATTTACAAAATCGTCGAGGACAATATAGCGAAAAATAAGGGTTTGCTGGGTGCTGCTGCGCAAGTTGTTGAGTTCGGCGAGGGTCAAGGGTATTGGGTTGCTGCCGTAGGTGTCGGTATAGCGATAAAAACCGCGTTCGGGATTGGCAAAATTGGTATTATTAGCGGTGTAGGTGATGGTGGTGGTGTTCTGGGCATTACACCACAAGAGGCTGATAAGGAGAAGTATAGTGCTTGTTATTCTCATGCTTAGGAGAGCGAGGGGAATTTTTTTCCTTAAAAGACCGTAGCGCAAAAAAGGCAAAATTGACACAAATTAAATTTAATTTCAAATCGCAAATTATTTATTTATAGTTATCTACACATTTTGCAATTACTAAACACTTTACTAAAATGACTTCTTGCACCGTAGTCTTCGTTTTTAGTAACGATAAAATAATAACTTAGCGATTGATTGTTCCCAAAACACGCTGTTTGCTTGGCTTGCTGCTTGTCTTTCGCCAAGTTAATTTTTAAGCATTACTTATTATTATTTGATTTGCGAAAAATACTTAACAAAAGCCAGATTGCTGTTATAGCATCGACGATATTCCATAATATTCGACCGAGTGAAATTTTTAAAAACGGCTGAAACAGCAATGCCAATACGCCAAAAATTATTGCCTCCCTTTGTTTTCCTTGTTGCTTGGCTTGATAAGCGAGAATTGCAAAGCCGATTAGACTTATAAATCTTACCAACTGAAAATATCCATACGGCATATCTGTCAAGCAAATAAGCAGCAAAATGGAAAGCCCTATTTTAATTATTTTGTCCATATTACTCTTTTTTATCGGTAATTACCATTACTATTAAACCCAGAATAAAATCTGTAACCCTGCTAAGAATAGCCCAGGCAATTAAAAAAATAATTGTTGTTCCAAAACTATCTGGCTCAACCAAATTCCAAGCCCAAAGACCTGAGCCTAACCAAGAGGCAATCATGCCAATCATCATAAATACCCAGACAACCGCCTGCACCTGAATTGCTCATTTTTTGTTTTTTTATGTAAAGATAAAAATTTACTGGACAGAATTTTCCTCCGCTATTTTGTACATCAACTTGCGGATTGGCATTAGTAGGCTGTTCGGTATTCCACAACAATGCAGGCGCAAAGCTACACTATTTTTTGTGCTTTTTGACCTTAGTGCAAAAATGTTTTGTACCTATTTAGGCAGTTTCGTCATTCGCTTATTCATCAGATTTCTTGCGAAAGTAAAAAATCGAAAATTTAACCTTAATTTGGGGGATACCGAGATTACACATTAGCCGCTTCTTAAAATGCCGTAGGTATGTTATATTGGTAGTAGCATCAGGCAGATACGATTCTTAGAATGTCGTAGGCATGGCATCTAACAGTAGGATTGTATTTTGTGCTGCTATTTTTTTGCTCCCAATGTTTTATCCATAGCGGGGTAGAGAGGTCATTTCTTAGCACTAAAATGCTTGACAACATCTAATGTTCTGTCAAAAAAAAATTTATCACTAATTTTGCATTTATTTAATAAAAATCAATTACTATAATGGCACGTATTTCTAAGGTTATTAATTTAAGTGAATCTGACAGGTTAGAGTTACTTCGTATTACTAAAAGCGGCACTCATAAAAGTCGCAAAGTTACCCGTGCCCTTGCTTTGCTATCAATGGCAGACGGAAATGGTCCGCTTGTATTGGAACAAAGTTTGGGTCTTAATCGAAATGCTTATTACACGTTGAAACGTCGTTATCTTTCAGAAGGACTTTCTGCTGCCTTAGATGATCTCCCACGTAGCGGACGACCACCCAAGATAACCGAACACATAGAAGCCAAAATTACGAGCATTGCTTGTAGTGATGCTCCGGGTTCGTCAAATGGACTTTATCGCTTATTAACGATAAATTAGTTGAATTAGGTTGTGAGCATAGTTTATCAGATGAATCTATTCGTTTAGTTTTAAAAAAAGTAAACTCAAAGCCTGCAGAAACGACAATGGTGTATTGGTATGATAAATGGCGAATATTTAGCCAATATGGAAGATATTTTGGACATTACGCTGCTCCGTTCAGTGGCATCCCTAGAATTTGCTTTGACGAGCGACCTTGCCAACTGATAGGTAACGTACTTGCTCCGATACCTGCCAAACCCAATAGCACTAAAAAAGAACATCAGGAGTATATTCGTAATGGTGTATGCAACGTATTATTGGCATATGACATAGATACAGGACAACGCTATTTGATGGTAACGGAAAGCAAAACCAAAGCGGATTATGCCCAATTTATGAAGTGGCTTTTAGATACCCATTATCCGAATGCAAGTAAAATACAACTCGTTCAAGATAATTTTAGCACCCATTCTTACGGAGCTTTTTATGAAAATCTGCCCTTTGATGAAGCCCGAAAAATAAAAAATATCCTTGAATTTCATTATACGCCTAAGCATGCTTCGTGGCTAAACATGGCAGAGATAGAGTTCTCGGCACTTTCAAGGCAATGCTTAGACCGACGAATACCCAACATAGATATGCTGCGGCAAGAAGCCTTAATTTGGCAAGATGAGCGAAACAAAAAGCTATAAAAGTACATTGGTCTTTTACCACAGATAAAGCAAGAGAAAAATTAGAAAATAGATATAATGAAGTTGGTAGCAAAATAAAACAAAAACAGATGCGTAATTGAATCAAATTAATAATTAATTAATTGTATTGACTTTTCTGTTAGAACACTAATGGTCTGACTTTTAAGTTTTGAGTATTAATTTTGCCTATCATGTATCCATTTCCAAGCGTTAAGACTTAGGAAATAGCGTTAGATAATTGAGATATTAGTTCAATATTAAAAACTCCCCCTAACCCCCTCAAAGAGGCAGGTCTAATCAGTTCTAATTTTTTGTTGTTTGTTTTTTTGTATTTTAGTTTTTTTGTCTCTTACCTTATTTTTTATCAAGCCGTTTAGTTGTATCATTTTATCGACTTTATTGGTATGCTCTTCAAAGGCAGCCTTCATAGATGTATAGCCATTTAGTTTAAAAATGTTCATTGCAGCATCGTATAGTATTGATATGGTTACGGCTCTTTTGTTGTTTGTGTTAGGCAGTCATCTTCTCTGCAAACCACATCTTTTATCCAATGATAGGATTCAATTCCCCAATGTCCGCGAATACCTTTTGCCATAACTGCGGCACTTTGATAGTTATTAGAAACGTAATAATGTGTATGCTCATATGGTTTATTATTTCGTGTGCCAGATCGGGTAATAACGATAAAATACTTTACTAATGCTTGCCATTTTTTAGGTAATTCTGTGCTTGCTTTAAAGACTGCTATTTTGCGTGTTTCTGTTCGCCCATGCGATTTTTTCTCTTCCTCTGTGTAAGTATCTATGGGCAGTTCTTTCTCCTGTGTGGCTACTTTTTTTTTTTAGTGCAGCACAATTATCCTTAACTTGTACCACATAACCAGCGTCTTTTTGCAAAATTAGTTGCAAAAAGCCTGATTACAGTGTAAAGCATCAGCAGTAATGGTCTTTTCGGCTATATCCACCTCGTCACTCCTAAGCAACAGTTTAACTGTTTCACTTTCGCCCTTTTTGCCTGTTAAGTAATAGGCAAACTGAACAACTGCTTGACTATTATGCTGAACTAAACGAACAACTGATACCAAATTTTGCGCTGCTCCCTGAGCATCGGTTATCGTGCCCGATAAGGACTTGCCATCTACCGAATACCAAGAAGAGTCGCCCAAGTCTCTGAACTGAAACAACCATTTATTGATAGCTTCGACCACAGCGGAAATGTCCAAACTATTTACAAAATTATACATACCCGCATAGCTCGGAACGCCGTGCTTTAGGGATAAGGCGGCTACCAGTGCCGCACGATTATTCTTAAAAAGCGGGACATGCTTTGATATCCTACGCTATGATTAAGGCAAGATAGGGTCAGAAGCATCAGCATGTCTGCCATCGCAAAGCGACGACCTGATGCCCTGCGATGATCTTCAATGTCTGAAAAATAATCATACAAACTACGTATTTCCATCTCTTTTTGATGCAAAGATACTGCTTCTTTTATTACTTTTTAGTAAATAATCATAGAACTGATTAGCCCTGCCTCAAAGAGGGGGAATTTACTGCCCCCCTCAAAGAAGGGGGAATTTATACAAGATATAATTTACTGATTATCAATAATTTATGGTAAATTATAAAAAGTATTTAATGAATATTGTCTTTAAAATGCCGTAGGCATATTACAGCAGTAACACCTAATAGACACAAGCCTGAGCATACCGTAGGCATGAAACTCGTGTAAGGTAAGTGTATAAAACTTAAAAATCAAACCGTCTAAATAGTTACAACTAATCACTACTTTCGTCATTTTAAAAAAAATTACAATTTAGTGACTGTTTGGTAAATCGCGCAAACCCTTTGCTACAAAGAGTTTGCGCGATTTTTGTTGAGACAGGAAAGTTAGAATGTCTTTTCGGACATTTTGGCGCAGATTTTGAAACCATATCATATAGCACCTCTACACCAACCTACAAACATTGGGCAATAATTATTATATCAATGATTTTGCTTTTTTATTTGAGAGGCTGAGCCTAAAACAAACTTAGAACATGAACCGCCAGCACCACCACCACACCTCTTTTCGTTTAATGCGCACCATAGCTTTTGCTTTGGGCTTATGGCTGATAGCTTGGGCAATGCCTTTGCAAGCCCAAAATTTGCCTCCCGCCGCCCTCGATACGCTATCGTTCTGCACTCAAGCCATGCAGCCCGTCACTATTTGCCTCCACGCCGCCGACCCCAACGGCGACGATTTTGGCATTACGGGAGGCTACACTACTTTCAATTGTAGCCTCAATTTTCTGAACGACACTTGCGTGCGCTATACGCCCTTGCCCGCTTTTACGGGCACCGACTACGTATACCTGACCCTCTGCGACGACCAAAGCCCCGCGGCTTGTGCCGAAGCAATAGCAATAGTAAATGTAGGTTGCGTAGATCCCCAAGCCCATACCGACCAAATAGCCATTGCGCCCACCGCCGTAGTTATCAACGGCAATACGATAAGCACTACAACGGGTTATAACGGCGTTATTTTCAATGCCCTCACCAACGACGACCCCGTTTGCGGTAATAGCCTGTCGCTGCCTCTCGTACTCGATGCCCCTGCGCATGGTTCGGCATCGGTAGTGGGCACATCTTTGGTGTCCTATACGCCACAAGCGGGGTTTAGTGGCTCGGACCAATTTACGTATATCGCCTGCAACGATTGCCCCTTGTGCGATACGGCAGTTGTGACTATCAATATATTGCCCGCCAATGGTAGTGCTTGCGACCAAGACATCAATGCCTGTACGCTGCCCTTCACGCCCCTCGAACTCTGCCCCGAATTTTGCCTACTCGCTCCCGCCCAAATCAATACGCTATCGACAAGTGCCTTACATGGTTCTTTGAACGATGCCGACGAGGGTTGTATAGTCTATATCCCCGAAGCGGGCTTTACGGGCATTGATATTGTCACAGCCATAGCCTGCGGAGGCGGCATTTGTGATACGACATATACCTTTATCGCCATAGGCGAAGACTGCGGCACCAACCCGCCCCAAGCCAACGACGATTATGCTGCTACCAATCCCGAAACCGCTTTGCTCGTTTATCCGCTACTGAACGACATAGACCCCGAAGGCAGCCCCTTGAACTTAGACAGCTATACCCAACCCGAACATGGCACCTTAGCTCCTGCTGTCAGCGGCGGCTTGCTTTATACGCCCAATGCCGGATTTTGGGGCAACGATTCGTTTAGTTATACCACCTGCGACCCTACGGGGCTATGCAGCCAAGCTACGGTATATATTCTTGTCAATGCGCCTTGCTTAGAACAATATGAATATTGTACGCCCAATTTTTTAAGCCCCGTAGAAATGTGCATACAGTTTTGCGACTTGATAGGGCACGAAGACGTAAGTATTGAACACGCTACTACTACTTTTAATTGCAGTATTCACCTCATCGGCGATACTTGTATCCGCTATACACCTCTACCCGGTTTTGTGGGCACGGATTTAGTAACGCTGATAGCTTGCGATGCCGACGGTATTTGCGATACCGTAACTGCTACGGTCATTGTGGGCTGTATGACCCCCGAAGCCTACGACGATGTAGCCCTGACCGATGGCGCACCTTTATCTATCAATGTACTGGGCAACGATGTGGAATTGTGCAGCAATACCCTAAGTTCAGCCATGCTTATAGCTCCCGCACACGGTACGGCAAGCGTCCAAGCCAATGGTACGGCGAGCTATACGCCCAACCCTGGATTTTCGGGCATCGATTATATCACTTATTTGGCTTGCAATAACTGCTCGCCGCCCAAATGCGATACGGCGGTACTCGCCATTACGGTCAATAGTAGTATCATAGTGCCACCCGCACCCAATATTTTAGCCCAACCCGACGTAATACAAACTCGTTTCGGCACTTCGGTAAGCATACCCGTATTGTCCAATGATATTGGTGCAGATGTCAGCATTGTGTCGTTTAGCATTCCCGAACACGGTGCGGTAGCTACTACACCTGCGGGATTGATGCTATATATCCCATCGCCGGGCTATTCGGGTGTCGATTATTTTTTGTATCAAATCTGTAACGACGACGGCGAATGTAGCCAAACCTTAGTGGCGGTGACGGTATTGCCCAATGGCAGCCCCGCCCAAGCCCCTATTGCCCACAACGATATAGACAGCACAGGTATTGGCACACCCATAGCCGTACACGTATTATATAACGACAACGACCCCGAAAATGGCAATCTACTTTTAGCGTCTGTTACTACACCCACACAAGGAACAGCCGCTATTGGTTCGGGCGGAGTTATCAACTATACACCTCCCGTAGGGTTTAGCGGCATCGCTACATTCGATTATACCGTATGCGACCAGCAAAGGTTGTGTGCCGACGCTACGGTAGCAATAGCCGTAGGCGTGGTATATGATAACCAATTTCCAATAGCCCAGAACGATACGCGCAGCGTTGCCATCGGTACGCCCGCCACGGTTTGGATATTGAACAACGACAGCGACCCCGAAGGCGACCCTTTGACCGTGACGCTCACTTCTGTTCCTGCACACGGCACAGCGGCTTTCGACGCTGCTACGGGAGCTGCTACATATACGCCCAATGCCACTTTTGAAGGATTAGATTATTTTACCTATATGATTTGCGATGCGGCTAATCCGCCACTCTGCGACACGGCTTATGTGACGCTGACGGTGGGTAATGGCAATTTGCCTCCCGCCGCCCAAAACGATGTGGCTACTACTTATATCAATACGCCATTAAATGTAGCTGTACTAAACAACGACGACGACCTAAACAGCCCCGATAGCGACTTAATACTCAGTATCACCAGCCCGCCTGCTAATGGTACGGCGGTGGTGGTAGGACAACAAATAAGCTATACGCCCAATACCGATTTTTTGGGTAGCGACCAATTTACCTATCAAGTTTGCGACCCCGAAGGCGAGTGCGACCAAGCAAGTGTAAGCATCAGCGTTGTGCCCGATTTAGTCCTGCCCAATGCGCAGCCCGATATAGCCAATACCTCACCCAATACGGCGGTGGTCATTGCTGTAATGAACAACGATAGTGGCGACCAAATAATGATAAGCAATACCACCAATCCTGCCAACGGCACGGTGACTATTACCGACGAGGGCACTATTATTTATGTACCCAATGCAGATTTTGCGGGTACCGATGTATTTGAATATCAAATCTGTAATCCCTTGGGCGAATGTGACCAAGCCCCCGTGAGTGTCACTATAACCAATATTAACCAAGCACCCGTAGCCGTCAATGATGTATATAGCGTAGCTATCAATACATCGCTGCAAATGAACGTTGCTAACAACGACAGCGACCCCGAAGGCGAGGCATTGAGCGTTACATCGGTAGAACAACCCACCAACGGCACAAGTTTTACCACCGATTGGGGCATATCGGTCGTTTATTTGCCTAATCCCGGTTTTGAAGGTGTCGATACATTTAGCTATACCGTATGCGACCCACAAGGATTGTGCGATATAGCTATGGTTGCCATTACCGTAGGCGCGGGCAATACAAACCACGCGCCCATAGCCCTGCCCGATTATGATATTACCGCCCCCAGCACCCCCGTCAGCATTGATGTAAGCAATAACGACTCTGACCAAGACGGCGACGCGCTATCAATAGGCAATATTACTACGCCCAGCAATGGCACGGCAATTATAAATGGCAGCGATATTACCTATACACCCAATAGCGGGTTTAGCGGCACCGACTTTTTTATTTATACCGTATGCGATAATGGCATCCCGAGCCTATGCGATACCGCTTTTGTGCAAATAACCATCACCACAGGAGCAGATACGGCAGATATAGCCGTCATCACGCCCGAAGACCAAGACATTAACATCTGTATTGACCAATATATAGCTGATTTGGGCTTTGATATAGATAGCATTGCCTTTGTCGCATTGCCCCAAAATGGTTCGCCCTATTATGTGAGCGACGATGATTGTATTGCTTACTCGCCCAATGCCAATTTTGTAGGCAGCGACCAAATGAGCGTTTCAGTTTGTGGCGAAGCGGGCAATTGCACTACGGTTAATATCGCTATTGTAGTAAGCCCCGAAAATGATATTCCGCAAGCACAAGACGACAACGCCGAAACCCCTATCGGACAAGCCATTACTATTGACGTACTGACCAACGATATAGAATTGGACGGCGAGACCTTGACGGTAATACAAGTAGGCACACCCGCCAATGGCACCGTATCTATCAACCCCGACGGGACAGTCACTTATATACCCAATCCCGATTTTGTGGGCATTGACACCTTCTCTTATACCGCAAGCGACCCAACAAGCGCGAATAGTACTGCTACTGTAACCGTAACGGTATCGGATACACCTATTTTTTCCGACTTAGCAGCACAAGACGATACAGCAAGCACAAATTCTGGCACAGTTATTGATATTAATGTGTTAGAAAATGATACTTACGATACCGATGCTACTGTCGTAATTGGCATAGCCCAAGACGCGCAAAATGGTACGACAAATGTGACATGGAGCAATGGCACGATTAACTATACACCCAATACCGATTTTGTAGGCATCGATTCGTTGAGCTATACACCTTGCCAAGGTGGTATTTGCGATACAGCTTGGGTAGTTATTCATATATACGAAAATAGCGACACCGTCATTACTAATTGTGCGCCAAAATTTGCCGATGGATTTTCGCCTAATGGCGACGGGCCCAACGACATCTGGCTGATAGCCGATATGACCTGCGGCGACCAAGCTATACTAAGCATTTTTAACCGCTGGGGCGACATCGTTTATCGCACCGAACACTATGACAATGCCGCTGCTTGGAACGGCAACCTGAACAACCAAACTGACCCCGTGCCTGATGGTACGTATTTTTATAGCTTGCAAATAAATATACCCGACACCGAAGCCAAAGCATTTTCGGGATATATAGAATTAAAACGATAATGCCCGTTTGTTATCATAGCCTTATTTCTACTATGGCATAGATAACCCTAATAAAAAGTGGTGCTTTTTTTTCATAATTTGTTTTAGTACGGAAATCCCCTTCGCGTATCTCCATATCGGAGGGGATACTTCCAACTAAGAAACCGCCCGCCCGCCTTGCCGCCTTTTGCCCGCATTAAGCAACAACAAGGCAAGCAATTTTTTTCTTTGAAAGTGGTGCTTTTTTTCATAATTTGTTTTAGTACGGAAATCCCCTTCGCGTATCTCCATATCGGAGGGGATACTTCCAACTAAGAAACCGCCCGCCCGCCTTGCCGCCTTTTGCCCGCATTAAGCAACAACAAGGCAAGCAATTTTTTTCTTTGAGAGTGGTGCTTTTTTTTTCATAATTTGTTTTAGTACGGAAATCCCCTTCGCGTATCTCCATATCGGAGGGGATATTTCCAACTAAGAAACCGCCCGCGCGCCTTGCCGCCTTTTGCCCGCATTAAGCAACAACAAGGCAAGCAATTTTTTTCTTTGAGAGTGGTGCTTTTTTTTTCATAATTTGTTTGTTTTTAAGGTGAAGACCCTCTCATTCATGGGAGGGTATTTTTTTTAGGGTTGGGTTGGGTGGTATGGTTGCCGAAAAGCCACTATTACTTCTTCGTTTTGGTATACAATTTGGTAATTGCTTGGAATTGCCAAGGGTTTGCTGCTGCGAGCTTCGCGCTGGCTGATAATACAGCTATATGCCATCGAATCGGGGATATATGGGGCATAATTGGCACTCTGGGGGGTAGCACTCTGGGCTGCAATAGGTCGGTTTGCCAAGCGGTAATAATATTCTACTGCGGGCTGATAATAGTCAAAATCGGTATAGTATTGGGCAATATCGGCATCGAGCATCAATTGGGCTACGGCACGGCAATCGCGGTCGCGTTGGTAGCTCCAATTGACAAAATCGTGTTGGAGGCATACATACGTATTGCCCGCCATTATCACTGCCGACAACAAGCCAACTATTTTATAGCGGTGTCGTTTATACCACTCGGCGGGCACAAAGGTTTGGGCAAAAGCCAAGACAATTGCCACCATAAAGGTCATATAAATTGCCAAAAAAGTCCATATTCGTTCTGGCACCCACACGCGCTGCACCAACCAAACCCAAAGCGGCAAACTCAAAAATGCTAAGGTATAAATCCCGACCATGCGTTGCGGGGCTTGGGGCAGGGCGCGGATAGCTGCTACACTTAGGAGCAACAAGACAATGACAAGCGGATAATATAGCACCGTACCCGTCAAAAAATACCACACTAAAGACAAATATTTACCCGTTTGGGGCAGTAGTTCAGTGTATGGCAGGGCAGCACTCGCCACTGATGCGCCCAAGGACAAGCCCGTACCCAAGAGCATGGGTAGGTATAGCAGCGTTGCCCAAGCAGCACCTATCAAGAGCGTAAGGGCATTGAAGGGCAAGCAGGCATTGCCGCGCTTCCCGACAGACGACCAACAATAGGCTACGCCAAAGGGCAGCAAGCAGTAAATAAAGGTGGGCATACTATACATACCCAAACCGATAAAAAACGCATTGACAAACTGCCAACTCAACGAGGGCGAGGCAGTAGGGCGCGAATCGCTTTGGGCTAACAGCGTGTTTGCCCATAACAATTGTGCAAATAGCAGCGCGAACATATATCCGCGTGCATACAACATATAAAATGTAACGGGGCAGCAGAAAGCAAAAAAAACGGTGCTTACAACGGCAATCTCGACCGAGAAAAGGCGGCGTACTAAGGCGAATTGCAGTGATACGGCAGCCATACCCGCCAGCACGACGGGCAAGCGCAAATTGCTTGCCATATCGAAGGGCAGATATTGGAATAGGCGTTGTAAAAGGCTTAGTAGCGGGTGGTTGTTATAGGCGGCAAGCGATAGCGGCAAAGGACTGGCGATAAAATAGTTATAACTCCAAGCCTCGTCGTACTGAATAGGGAATTGGAGGAAATATGCCGTTTTAATCCACAACAAAACAATACTTACTGCCAATACATATTTCAGCGGCGGCGGTATGAACCGAAAGCTATACAGCCACCATTGCCCCAGCCGCTCAAAATCGGTGCTTAGGTGCTTAATGGTTGCGCTGTAACGCGGCAGCTGCCAAGCTATCCAAGTCGCGCCTATTGCATAGGCTATTGCTAATACGGGCAATATCCCGCGCAGCAGCCCAAATTTTTGAGGGCTAAAAAAACGGTCGCGCAGCAATGGCAGCAAATAAGGTTTGCCGCTTTGCTGTACGGCATATTGCAGCCAATTGTCATAAGGGATTAGCCATATAGCCGCCGCGCCCGATAGCCCTGCTATTGCTGTGGCTATTAACAAACAGCGCATTATTCCGTATAAGCGTGTCAAAACCGATGCTTGCGTTTTTTGATGCCTATTATGCCATTATATATGTATTGCTCTGTTGCCCGTGGCAGCGAGGCAGGCTTCTCGGAAAGCTTCGGTAAAAGTAGGGTGAGCGTGGCTCATACGCGCTATATCCTCGGCAGACGCGCGGTATTCCAAGGCTACTACGGCTTCGGCTATTAGGTCGGCTATTCGGGGTCCTATCATGTGTGCGCCCAAAATTTCGTCGGTATTGGCATCGGTCAATACCTTGACAAAACCGTCGGTGTCCATGCTCGCGCGTGCCCTGCCGCTGGCTTTAAACGGAAATTTGCCGCTTTTATATGCCCTGCCTTGTTGTTTTAACTCTTCCTCGGTATAGCCAACGCCTGCCACTTCGGGCCAGGTATAAACCACGCCCGGTATAAGGTGGTAGTGGATATGTGGGTGTTGCCCCGCTATGGTTTCGGCTACGAACACGCCTTCTTCCTCGGCTTTGTGTGCCAACATCGCGCCTTGTATTACGTCTCCAATGGCATATATGCCCTTGACCGTTGTTTCTAAATGTTCATCGGTAACAATTTGCCCTTTGGCGTTGGTAGCTATGCCTATGTTTTCCAAGCCCAAGCCTTCGGTATAGGGGCGGCGACCTATTGCCACCAAGCAATAATCGGTTTCAAAAGTTTGGGTATCATCACTTTTGGCGGCTTTGGCACTGATGCGCACGCGGTCGCCCAAGTTCTCGACTGCCGTAACGCCATAGCCCAGCGCGAATTTCATGCCCAATTTGCGCAGCGATTTTTGCAATTCCTTGCCCAATTCGCCGTCCATCGTAGCTATCAAACTGGGCATATATTCTATCATCGTCACTTCTGTGCCCAAACGCGCATAGACCGACCCCAATTCGCAGCCTATGACACCGCCGCCTATGACGACCATCGTGCGCGGCACTTCGGGCAGAGATAGGGCTTCGGTCGAGGTAATGACGCGCTGCTTGTCTAATGGTATAAAGGGCAGGGTTGTGGGTTTCGAGCCTGTGGCAATAATCGTTTTGTCGGTTTGTATCGTATCTGTGCTGCCGTCTGTTTTTTTGAGGCTGATGGTATGCGCATCGACAAAAGAGGCATGACCGTGATATACGTCAATATTGTTTTTTTTCATCAAAAAGCGCACGCCGTCGGCATTTTCTTTCACCACATTCGATTTGCGCCCTACCATCTGCGCCCAATTGACAGATAAACCAGTCAAATCGATGCCGTGAGCAGAAAAATGATGCTTGGCATTGTGGTAATGCTCGGTCGAGTCGAGCAGTGCTTTGGATGGAATACAGCCTACATTGAGGCAGGTGCCGCCCAATGTATCGTAGCGTTCTATAATTGCTACTTTAAAGCCCAACTGTGCGCAGCGGATAGCCGCCACATATCCGCCAGGTCCAGCACCGATAACGGTAATATCGTATTTCATGATTGAGGATAAAAAAAGAATTGGTAATACCTTGCTAAGAAACACCCGCCACAGCCAATTTGTTTTTTGGGTTGCTATCCTTTTGCCAGCTAAAATTGGCAGGTTGCTTGTTTTGGGGCACAAAGATAGGTGTTTTTTAGCTACATGCCACATGTCGGCACATATAGTTCGCAATGCTACGAACTGCTGTCGATTTAATTTTATGTGCTAATGGTTTGGTTTTTTAATTTTGAGTATTAATTTTGCCTATCATGTATCCATTTCCAAGCGTTAAGACTTAGGAAATAACGTTAGATAATTGAGATATTAGTTCAAGAACTCCCCCTAACCCCCTCAAAGAGGGGGAATTTATACAAGATATAATTTACTGATTATCAATAATTTATGGTAAATTGCAAAAAATATTTAATGTATTTTGTTTTTAAAGTGGCATAAACATTACCCACTAACCATTAACCACTAACCACTAACCATTAACCACTAACCACTAACCATTAACCACTAACCATTAACCATTAACCACTAATGGTTTGGTTTTTTAATTTTGAGTATTAATTTTGTCTATCATGTATCCATTTCCAAGCGTTAAGACTTAGGAAATAGCGTTAGATAATTGAGATATTAGTTCAAGAACTCCCCCTGACCCCCTAAAAGAGGGAGAATTTATACAAGATATAATTTGCTGATTATCAATAGTTTATGGTAAATTGTAAAAAAATTTAATGTATTTTGTTTTTAAAGTGGCATAAACATTACCCACTAACCATTAACCACTAACCACTAATGGTTTGGTTTTTTAATTTTGAGTATTAATTTTGCCTATCATGTATCCATTTCCAAGCGTTAAGACTTAGGAAATAGCGTTAGATAATTGAGATATTAGTTCAAGAACTCCCCCTGACCCCCTCAAAGAGGCTCGTTTGACCAGTACTACTCAACAAGTAGTCTGTATATAAATCTAAACTTGTTTTCATCGCGCAAAGGTAAGTATTTTACTCCCCTTTTCTTAAAAGTGCGTAACATGAGTTATTTAAAATAAAATGTTAGATCAACATCTCTGCCAAAATAAAGGCAGTGCAAATATGAAAAAGCATTGAAAAAGCGTTAATTTTGAGTTTCCAAACCTTAAAAAAACGCTATTCAATGCTTGATAGAAATAACTTTTCGCGCTGTATCGGTCCCGTGCAAATGTAGGTATTTTATGGGAGATATTGCATTCATTTCTTTGTATTTCTTATGGTGGCGGCATTCGCACCCTAAGCCGCTATACGACATATAGCGAACGCAGTTTGTTCCGATTTATCAGACAAACAATAAATTGGAATATGTTGTTTGTAAGAATATTTAAATATTTCATTCATAAAGAGGGCTGCGTGTATTTATTAGTAGCCGATGAAACGGTTGAGTCGAAATCGCGAAAATCGACCTTCGGTCAGGGACGCTTCTATTCGTCCGTGCTTCAGACGGCGATTAATTCGGTGTGTTTTTTCGGTTTTTCTTTGGTAGAGGTAGATAGCGAGAAATCCTATTTTTTGGGGCTAAACCAAGTAGTACACAACGAACAAGACAAGGCACGCATAGCAGTCGAAAAAGCGAAAAGAGCAGCGGGCAAAGGTAAGCCCAAAGGGCGAAAAAAGGGCACAAAGAACGCCCCCCAAAAAAGCGATGTTGCGGCAGATGCCTGAACAAACTGCGTCATTTCGTACATTTAAAACTTTTTTCGAAAGTATAATGAGCTTATTATCAAGCCTTTTGCCCCGGACTAAACTTGTCGTACTTAATCCTCGATTCAGCCTACGGCAATAGCAAATACTTGCAATTAGCCAAAGAAAAAGGACTATGCGTCATTTCCGAATTGCGCCAGTCACCCGCCTTGTTTTTCCTACCCGATACGCCCCAAAATGACACCGATACGCCCAACAAAAAACGAGGAAGACCCCAAAAATACGGTCGTAAAGTCGACATCAAAACTTGCCCGATACACTCATCGTCTCCGAAAAAACAGAAAACGGCATACACTACACCATCTATCAATTTCAGGCATACAATAAAGAAATGCCTGCGTTTTTGCTCAACGTAGTTTCGACAAAAGCCACCAACCTCAAAACAGGCAAAGTGGCATACCGTCATCTTTTCTCGAACGACCTCCAACTCGGTGCCCAAACGATGATGGCATATTACACATTGCGCTTCCAAATTGAGTTCGATTTTAGAGATGCCAAACAACATTTTGGACTGCACAAATTCAAAAATTATCATCAAACGCAACTCAATAATATGTTCAATCTCGCTTTTCTGGCACTTGTCGCTGCTAAGGTTTGGCAACAACAATGGGCAATAAAACTCAAGCAACCCAAGCTCTCGCTGCTTGACCTCAAAACCATAATTAAAGCCCAAAAAAACCTCGAAAGCATTTTAAAATTGCACAAAAACAACCTAAATGTTTTTTTAAACCCCGATTTTGTGGCTAATTTCGTCCCAAATGACATCATTAACGCCGCTTAAATGGCAGAGATGTTGTTGCTTATCGCCCAAAATTATTCGATACCACCAAATCTTTGCTGCCTTGGGTATATGTATAAAAGCCTTCGCCCGATTTTACGCCCAATTTTCCCGCAGTCACCATATTGACTAACAAGGGGCAAGGGGCATATTTGGGATTGCCAAAACCGTCGTGCAAGACGCGCAAAATAGACAGACAGACATCAAGACCAATAAAATCGGCTAATTGGAGCGGACCCATCGGGTGCGCCATGCCCAGTTTCATCACCGTATCTATCTCGCCAACACCCGCCACGCGCTCGTATAGCGTATAGATGGCTTCGTTTATCATAGGCATCAAAATTCGGTTGGCGACAAATCCTGGGTAGTCGTTGGCGGCTACGGGTATTTTGCCTAATTTTTGTGCTGTATCGATAATGGTTTGGGTAGTGCTGTCGGAGGTGCCGTAGCCGCGTATGATTTCTACGAGTTTCATCACAGGAACGGGGTTCATGAAGTGCATACCTATCACCTTGTCGGGGCGTTGGGTAGCTGCCGCTATGCGCGTGATGGATATAGACGAGGTATTGCTGGCTAATAGTGTGTGGGGCGGGCATAATTGGTCTAATTGCTGAAAAATACGCAATTTAATGTCGAGGTTTTCGGTGGCGGCTTCTATCACCAAGTCGCTATTTTCGACCCCCGCCCCTTGTACTTGCTGGGCGGTGCTGAGGCGTGCAAGGGTATCGGCTTTTTGTTCGGCACTGATGCTGCCTTTTGCCAACATGCGGTCTAAATTTTTTTCGATGGTAGCTAAGGCTTTTGCTAATGCACTGGCACTTAGGTCGATGATAGTGGTGCGGTAGCTGTTTTGGGCAAAAACATGGGCAATGCCGTTGCCCATAGTGCCCGCTCCGATGACGGTTATTTGTTGCATAGTAGTAGGTTGATGATGGTGTTTTTTTTATTTCTTTCGCAAAAGTATAGCCTGTATTTGATTAGGTGCTTCAAAGCGTACTAAAATCGACGGGTACTACGCGCGATACGCCTTCTTCGTGCATCGTAACACCGTAAATAATATCGACTGCCGCCATTGTATTTTTGTTGTGCGTAACGACAATAAATTGCGAGTCGCTCGAAAATTGTCGGATAATACGGGTAAATTTGCTTACGTTATTGTCGTCTAAGGGGGCATCTACCTCGTCCAAGATACAAAAAGGCGCGGGCTTGAGTAGGTAGAGCGAAAAAACCATTGCTAATGCCGTGAGCGATTTTTCGCCGCCCGATAATTGATTGATAGATTGTGGGCGTTTGCCTTTGGGCTTGGCTATGATATCAATGGCAGATTCTAAGGGATTGTTGGGTTCTACGAGCAGCAGGTCGCATTGGTCTTCTTCGGTAAAGAGCGAGCGAAAGACGTGGATAAAATTTTGGCGTGCTTGGTTAAAAGCTGTCATAAATTGTTCGGTAGCTACGGTTTCGATTTCCTTGATGGTTTGTAGCAGCGATTTTTTAGCTTTGGACAGGTCTTCGCGTTGCGCTACAATAAAATCGTAGCGTTCTTTGATTTCGTTGTAGGCTTCTATTGCCAAGGGATTTATTTCGCCGTAGTTATCGAGTTGTTGTTTTTGTTTGCTCACTCTGGATTCTACTTCTTCGCGGTTCAGGTCGGGATTGGGTTGTCGGTCTTTGAGGCTATTCAATTCTATTTTAAACTCGATACTTAGCCGTTCTTTGACCGATAAAAATTGGAGGTCTAAGCGATTGAGTTGCTCATGAATTTGCTGCAATAGTGAGTCGCATTGTTCTTTGGTTTTTTGTTGTCGGCGCAATTCTTTTTCTTGTTCGTCCAAACTGCCTCTTATTTGATAATAGGCGGTTTCTATGTCGCGGAGGGTTTCTTCTTCGGCGGTGTGCTTGGTATATTGGGCTATTAGTTGGTCGCTTATTTGTTGTTGTTGTATTTCGGTGCTTTGTAGTTCTTGTTCGGTTTGTGCCAATTGGGTTTGGTTGTGTTGTTGTTGTTGTTGGGTGTCGGTGAGTTGTCGGGTCTTAAAATCGAGCTGTTGCACAATGGTATTCAGTCTATTTTGTTGTTTGTGGTATTCTATGTTTTGCTCGTTAAAGGCTTGGTTAGCTTGGGTCAATTGGTGTTGGGCTTGCCTGAATGATTGTTCGGCTTGCGCAATAGCTTCGGTATCGCTATTTTGCCGCTCGCGTGCTTCGTCCAATTGTTGTTGTAGCTGTGTGATATGGTTATTTTGTTTGGCAATGCGCTGTTGAATTTGGGCTATATGATTTGCGCCATCGTCGATAAAACGCTGTGCGCTGCCAATTTTAGTTTTTAGTTGGGTATTTTGCTGTTGTGTTTTATTGATTTCTTGGCGTTGGAACTGGGCGAGTTGTAGGGTAGCTTGCAATCTCTTTTGTAGTTGGCTCAACTGTTGTTGGTGCTGTATTTTTTGTTCTTGCCCTTGCAAGGTATTGGCTAATTGGGCTATGTCGCGCTCTAATTGGATTAATTGTTGGCGTTTGCCGATGCGTTTTCCCTCAAAGCTGCCTACCGAGCCGCCCGACAGCCAGCCTTTGCCGCGCATTTGTTTGCCTGCTTGGTCAATGATAATGAGTTGTTCAATAGTATTAGTATTGGGTGCAATATCGGTGTTGAGCTGGCGATATAGTGCGTCAATGTCGTTGTTAGAAGCAATATATACCTTATGCAATAATAAATTGAGGAGTGCTTGGTATTCGGGGGCTACCGATACTACCGCCAAAGCCGATTGGAGCGTAGCATTGGCTATGTTGATGTTTGCTTGGTTTGTTTGGTTTGTTTGGTTTGTTTGGTCGGCTTGTTGTGGGTTGGGAGCGAGGTCTTCGAGTACTAAAAATTGGGCTTTCCCTTTTTGGTGTTTATCTAATATATTGATGGCTTGCAGCGCGTCGGCGGTGTTTGCTACAATATAGCTATTCAGGTAAGGTTTTAAATAGTTCTCTATACTCGCTTTATACTCATCGGGGCAGTTGATGAGGTCTAACAAGAGCGGTATATTTTGGCTGTTCCAATCTTTATTTGTTTGCAGGAATTTAATCGAATCGGGAAAGCCCTCTAAGCTATCGACGAGGCTTTTGGTCAGTTTGAGTTCATTGTTTTTGGCATCGCTTTGTCGGTGTAGGTCGGCAATATATCGCCGTTGCTGCTCAATGCTTCGTTCGGCGAGTGCCATTTGTTCGCGGATTTCTTCTTCTTCGTCCGAATAGCCTTGTAGGGTTTGTTCGTGTTTTTGTCGTTCTTTTTCGCAGTTACTTAGTTGTTGTTGCCATTGTGTTATTTCTTGGGTTTGGTTTTCAGATTGGCGCAAGTGGTTATTTTGTTCGCGGTGCAAGTTGTCGAGTTGGGTTTGCTGCACGGCAATTTGTTTTTCGAGGTCAAAAACGTTCAGCTCTGCTTTGCGGTGTAAGTCGTTCAGTCGGTCTAATTCGCTGCGGGCTTGTTGGTGTTGTTTGCGGGTGGTATCGGCTTTTTGGCGCAAGGTTTCGGTATCGCTTACGGCATTTTGCAAGCGTTTTTCTTCGCCATTTTTATCCCATTCGAGATGCCCTACTTCGCGGCGCAAGCTTTCGATGAGTATCTCGGCAGCAGTTATTTGTTGGGTTAATTGTTGTTTTTTTTCGCCCGAAAAGCGGATGTTTTGGGCTAACAATCCTTTTCGCGCTTCGTTATCGCGCAATTGTCCTATCAGAATATTGACCTCTTTTTGTTGAGCGGCTAAGGCGCGTTCGCGCGATATAGCAATGGTCTTGTCACTTTCTGTTCGCGCTTCTAAGGAGGCGATAGTAGCATCTAAACCGATTTTTCGGTCTGTTTCAGATTGTTGCTGTTGGGTCAGCCGCTCGCGGCTTAGGGCATAATCGCCCAAGTGATACAAGGATAGTTCTACGGCTAATTCTTTGTATTGTTCGCGTAGTTTGTAATAGCGTTCGGTTTTTTTGGCTTGTTTTTCTAAGGTTTTTAGGTTTGCTTCTATCTCAAACAACAAATCTTCCACTCTTGCTAAGTCGGCATCGGTGGCATTTAGTTTTTGCATCGTTTCTTTTTTTCGCAACTTATATTTCGATATACCTGCTGCTTGTTCGAACAAACGCCGTCGCGAGTCTTCGTTATCGTTCAATATCTCATCAATCATTTTCAACTCTATGATAGCATACGAATCACTGCTGATGCCCGTATCCGAAAACAAGTTGGAAATGTCTTTCAATCGGCAGCGCACGTCGTTGAGGCGGTATTCGCTTTCGCCCGAACGATACAAAATGCGGGTTACGGTAACGGTCGAAAACTCGGTGGGCAATAGGTTGCGCGTATTTTCAAATGTAAGCGATACTTCGGCACGCCCTGCGGCGGGGCGTTTTTTAGTGCCGTTAAACAACACATTGTCCATTTTTTCGAGGCGTAGCGCTTTGCTCTTTTGTTCGCCTAACACCCAACGTATGGCATCAACCGTATTCGATTTGCCACAACCAAAAAACCTACGACATAGTGCAATGCCACACTAATTTGCGCCCCGCCCTGCTGCACTCAGATGCTAATTTGTTTGCTATCAACTATACCCAATTAGGTCGCTATCGACAAGCACCCACCAGACCCCAATTTATACCACACTCCATATATCGCGCATTCCATGTTCCGAATTGCCGTTTTTCTAGGGGCTTGCTTGCTGCCCTTGGCTGGCTTGTTTGCCCAACGCACAGCACACACATTAGTATGGGAAAATACTTTTGGTGGCGACGTACTCGATATTGCCACAGCCCTTGCTCCTACGCCGTCGAGCGGAGGTTATATCTTTACGGGTTATACCAAATCAGTCGGGGCGGGAGGCGAAGATGTTTGGTTGGTCAAAACCGATAAAAACGGCAATGTAGTATGGCAAAAAACAATCGGCGGCACTAAAAACGATGCTGCTAACAGCATAGCTATTACCCAAGACGGAGGTTATGTCGTGGCGGGATATACTTATTCTAAGGGCTCGGGCGAAAGCGATGTATGGGTCATTAAAACCGATGCGCAAGGCAACCCACAATGGGAGCATACCTACGGCGGATTAGAAGCCGACCAAGCAGTAGCCGTATTACCTACTGCTGACGGAGGCTATTGGATAGCTGCTTATCACTCAAAAGCCCCAACAAAGAGTAGCGACCTCTATTCCAGCATCGAGGGCAGTACGGCTTCAAATGCCGAAGCCACGCCTAATCAACCCCGACAGCAAGTCATTTGGTTGCTCAAACTCAATGCAGCAGGGCTACTGCAGTGGAATGAAACCTACGAAAGTGCCGACCAAAATACACCTACCGCCATGTTATCCTTGCCTGACGGTGGTGTGCTATTAGTGGGCAATACCCTCACGAAAAGACCGCTCGTCGGAGGGTTTGCTCATAAGAGTAAAAAGCGACGGCAGCAAAATTTGGCAAAAAAATATCGGCACCAACGCTTGGGACGCACTACAAGCAGCCTTGCTCAATGCCGATAACCAGATATTGGTCGGCGGAACACAATTTGTAAGCCGCAATAATGCCGACGCTTGGTTGCTCAAAATAACCTTAGATGGCGAAATTGTATGGCAACACACCTACGGAAGCAGCGAAAATGAAACAATTCAGCAACTTGCCCTTGCAGACGAACAGCATATAGCTGCCGCCATCAATATTACTTCGCCTCATGCCCAACCCGATTTGTGGATGTTTGCCGCTTTTAATGCACAAGGAATTATGCGCGAAAGCCAAATAGTAGGAAGTACCACCGTACAGCAGATACGCGCCCTACAACCTGCTCCCGACAAAGGATTTATGCTGTTGGGCGTGCCCACCTTATTGCGGAAATGCCTACAACGCGGCGACCGAAGCACTTGGCTATTCCGATGGGGCCAACCCACCGAAATTGACGAGTAGAGACACAATTTACCGCGACACTACTATTGCTCCGCCACTTCTTGGGCTGCTTGGCGCAATTGTTGGTCAATGGCAGCGAGGGATTTCTCATGGCGTTGGTGGCGCAATTGGGCGGCATGTTGGCAGAGAGCTACCATCTGAATAGCCGCAACAGCAGCTTCGGTGCCCTTATTGCCATGTTTGCCACCTGCACGGTCTTGGGCTTGCGCCAACGTATTGGGCGTTAATACGCCAAAAACAAAAGGCTTTCGGTATTTCAAACCCAAACGCATGATAGCTTGGCTCACAGCGGCATTGATATACTTGTCGTGGTCGGTGTCGCCCTTGATAACACAACCCAAGCAGATAACCGCATCGGGTCGGGTGGCGCGGTGCAATAGCTGGGCAGACAAAGGCAACTCGAAAGCACCAGGTGTATGCCATACGCAAATATGTTCGGGCTTGACACCATACTGCGTAAGGGTTTGGTAACACCCGTCAAGCAAGGCATGCGTGATAGCAGGGTTATAATCAGCCACAACGATACCAAAACGCATGTCGGCGGCATCGGGCACTAAATCAGAGTCGTGTTGGTCTAAATGATGCAGTTCAGTTGCCATAAAAAAGGATTATATGCGGTTAATGTGCTGCAAAGATACGGCATTTTGGCACAAAGCAAATCATCTTGCCCTTGATGTTGCGTACTGCGTTTTGACCTTGCTTACTAATGATAAGATACTCTTGCTTTATTCAACATAAATGCCCTTTTTGCGCTGAACGAAAAGGATAATCGAATATTGATACATGATTTAGAAACAGGATATTCATTGAGAATTTAGTAGCGTTGGTTGAAAATTCAGCAGCGTTGATTGAAAAATAGCAGGATAAAAAAAAGTAATGGCAATTTTGAGGCTGTTTAGCTCCCGCCTTTTCTACGGACACTATCATCACTAAATATTTTTATTTACATGCACTTTAAGTATTACCCGGTATTAGGCAAAAATACCTACATTAATTGGTACTTTGCCTTGATGCTATTATTATTAACTCCTTGGCTACATGCACAGGTTGCTACGTTTTCCAAAGTGTATAACATTCTACAGACCAATTGTACGGGCTGCCATAGCCCCGCAGTCGGTGCGCTGCCATTGCTAACAGGCACAGAAGAGGAGGTGTACAGCCTACTCGTAAACGCAACGCCTGTCAACCCCGTTGCCCAGCAGCGTGGCGACAAATTAGTGCGACCAGGCTACCCCGAACGCAGTTTCTTAGTGCGCAAAACCAATCATGGTTTGTATTCTTCTGCCAACATAGCAGCAGGCGAGGCGGCAATATGCCCGCCGAACCCCTAAGCCCTACACAACGCGAACTGATTAGGCAATGGGTGATGTATGGCGCACCTATGACAGGCTCTGTTGATAACGAAAATGCCATTGCCGATTTTTATGCAGGCGATTCTATACCACGTATTGCCCCGCTTGCCCCGCCTGCCCCTGGCGAGGGTTTCCAAGTCTATTTGGGAACGCTATTTATAGAACCCGACCAAGAGTACGAATTTATCAAAAAACACGAAATACCACTCGGCGATTCGCTCGAAATTATCGGTATCGAGTGCCGAATGAACCCCTATTCGCACCACTACGGCGTATCTAAATTCCGCTCTCCTAAGTTTGCCGCCGATGCACCCGAAGGTATCAGACCCATGAACGATATATTAGGCGCCATCGATTTTTTTAACAATTCGAGCTATGTGGCGGGGGCACAATCGCCACAAAACCAAACAATATTGCCCGAAAATACGGCATTTAGATGGGAAATAGGCACTACCCTCAATCTCAACTACCATATCTATAATTATAGCCCAGCGGGTGTGTTAGCTGCCGAAGCCTATATCAATTTCTATACCCAACCACGCGGCACAGCTGACTACGAAATGCAAACCGCAACTATTACACAAACCAATCCTTTCGAACTATATTTGCCGCCCGATAGCTTAGACCATACCTTCACCATAGAATATCACGACTCAACCAGCACCGAACAAATGAATATTTGGCTGCTCACATCGCATACACACAGTAGAGGACGCGATTTTGATATTTACAAACGAAATACCGATGGCACGCGGGGCGAACAAATCTACGAAGGCTTCTACGATAGCGAATATACTACCAATATGGGATTTTATGATTATAGTCACCCACCCGTGCGACATTTCGACCCCATGCTGCCTATACAACTTGATGAAGGGCTAATGATAGATGCTACCTATAACAACCAAACCGCCGCACCTATTACATTTGGTATGAGTGTGAACGACGAAATGTTTATAAGCTATATCCTATATACACTTGGCGAAATGGAAGGCGTAGGCACGACTAATCCAATTGCACCCAATACATTATTATCACTACAACCCAATCCCTGCCATAATAACCTACGCCTATCCTTTGCCCTCAACCAAGCCGAAAAGGTCAATATCGACCTATTCGATACCGCAGGACGACACCTCAATACCTTGTTGAGCGCAGATATGCCAAGCGGCAAACACCAAGCCAATGCCACACTACCCGACAATTTACCCGCTGGTCTATATATCGTACAACTAAGAACCGACCAACAAACCCAAACACAACGAATTGTGAAGTGGTAGCTGACTAAGCAAATAAAATTACACAACCGCCGAAATCGCAGCAATACGGTTTCGGCGGTCGCAATTTTAAACGCAAATATAGTAGCTTTGCAAACTACCCACACAGTAGAAATTTATTCTGGCTCAACGCCCAAGACAACACTAAACCGCGCTTTGTCCGACAAATAGCTGCCCGTGCTATTGGTGGGGCGTGTTTTGTCGAAACCGATACCGTAGTCGAAGCCCAACATACCAAACATAGGCAAGAAAATGCGCAAACCCACGCCCGCAGTACGGCGCACGTCAAAGGGATTAAACTCATCAAAACTGCCCCACGAATTGCCGCCCTCTGCAAATATTTGGGCGTAGATAGTCGAATTGGGGTTGAGACTCAATGGGTAGCGCAGTTCTACAGTATATTTGGCATAATAGGGGTGCCCGTTGCTATTGCCGTTGCGTCCTGTTATATCGGATTGTTGGTAGCCGCGCAAGGCGATAATTTCTACCCACCAAATTAAAATTGCCGATACCGTCGCCGCCTACCTCAAATCGTTGGAATGGAGTGCCCGATGTCTTTGTTATAATAGCCCATCATGCCTATTTTGGCAACGGTGCGCAAGACCAATTTGCCTATGACGGGCGTAAACCACTCGGCTTTTATTTTCCATTTGTGGTATTCTGCCCATTTATAGCGCTCTTCTTGCGTTGCTTCGCTATAATCTTTGCCGTTGAGTAGTGAAAAAGGCGGCGTAGCTTGCAGCGATACTACGATATTAGAACCACTACGCGGAAACAAGGGCTGGTCTAATGAATAGCGCGACAGCGTGACTGTTGTACTTAGGTTGTTAGATACGCCATTATTAATGACAAAACCCGCACCCCAATTGTTGAGCTTAAAATATTGGTAGTCGATAGAATTGCGCAATACAAAATTATCATCGGGCTTGCGCAAGCGTCGGGCTAATTCTACCGATGTACCTATGGTATATAGCTCGCGGTCTATGGTTGTGCCGTCGGCGGCTCTACCTAGTGCATATTGGCGCGTCCCGAATACGGTAGTTGTGAGCGCGTTGGGGCGTTTGCCGCCTAACCAAGGCTCGCTAAAAGAGGCATTGAGCGACTGAAAAGCGCGTCCGGTCGATTGGAAGCGAAGGCTTAGGCGTTGTCCGTCGCCGCTGGGCAAGGGGCGCCATGCTTCTTTTTTGCCGATATTGCGCAGCGAAAAATTGTTAAATGCTACACCGATACTGCCCACTACCGTATTGCCACCCCAACCCGCAGACAATTCTAATTGGTCAGACGATTTTTCGACCAATTTATATTCTATGTCCACTGTACCTTTTTCGGGGTTGGGAATAGGATTGATTTGTATTTGTTCGGGGTCGAAAAAATTGAGGGTCGCTAATTCGCGTTGCGAGCGGATAATATCGGCGCGGCTAAATTTGCTGCCGGGCAGCGAGCGTATCTCGCGCCTGATGACGTGTTCGTTGGTCTTGTCGTTGCCCCTGATAATGATTTTATCTACCGTAGCTTGTGCCCCTTCGTTGATATTGATGACCAAATCTATCGAATCGCCCTCTACCGCACGCTCTTCGGGATTGACGTTAAAAAACAAATAACCGTCGTCCATGTAGAGCGAAGTAATATCGGTGCCGCTGGGGTCCATGAACAAGCGCGAGCGCAAGGTGGATTGGCTATATATGTCGCCTTTTTTGATACCCAACATACGCGACAATAAATCATCGTCATATTTGTTGTTGCCGCGCCAATCTATATTGCGAAAGTAGTAGCGTTGTCCTTCTTCTAAGGCAATATCTATTTGCATATTGCCGCGTTGGTTCAGGTAAAATGTATCGCTCACGATGTGGGCATCGCGAAATCCCAAATCATTATAATGTTCGATGACGGCTTTTTTGTCGGTTTCGTATTGTTCTTCTAAAAATTTGGACGAAGCAAATAGTTTGAACCGAAATACGCGGTCGTCGATTATATTGTAGCATTTCGCCCATTGTCATATTGCCCAGCATATTGGGTATATTGGCTTTTTTGGCATCGTTCCAAGCATTCTGTGGAAGGTTTTCATGAAATTTCATGCGTTCTTTGGTATCTTTCATCTGTTTTTTTAGTTTGCGGGCTAAGGCATTATCATTGCCCGTAAACGTAATTTGGTCTATTTTCACCTTATTGCCGCGCCTTACATCTATATCGAGCATAATACTATTGTTATTAAACAGCGTATCGGGTTGTTGGGTAATGTTTACGTCGGCACTCCAGAAGCCTTTGTTTCGGAAAAAATCGCTTACTGTATTGCGCGTAATACTTAGCAGATTATCGTTCACGATTCGTCCGCGTGTGAGGCTTAGTTTGTCGCGGAGGTCTTCTTCTTCGGATTTGCGCAAGCCTTCGAAGCTATATTTTGACAAGCGCGGGCGTTCGACCAATTTTATTTCGAGAAAAACAATGTCGTTGATGACTTTGGAGGCATAGATTTTTACGTCTGAAAACAGACCTTGCCCCCATAAGTTTTTGAGGGCATCGGGTATTTTGTCGCCAGGAATGCTGATTCGGTCGCCGACGGTCAAGCCCGACAGCGATACCAATACGTTATTGTCTAAAAATTGGGTGCCCGTAATGCTAACGCCGCCTATTTCGTATTCTTTGGTAATGCTAAAATCGATAAGTGGTATTTCGCCGGTTGTTTGGGCAAAAATTTTGGCACAGGGCACAATTCCGATGAGCCAAGCGAGCAGTATTTGGCAGATGATATTTTTTTCATGGTGCGTTGTAGGGGGAAGAAGTAGAATTTCGAGCAGATGATTGGTAGGCAGGTTTAACTAATTTTACCCATTCGCCTGCTGCGCTGTTGGTAGGCGGCTATGGCTTTGAGTAGGGCATTTTCATCGAAATCGGGCCAATATTGGTCGGTAAAATACAGTTCGGAGTAAGCAATTTGCCAGAGTAAATAGTTGCTGATGCGTAGTTCGCCGCTGGTTCTGATGAGTAGTTCGGGGTCGGGCATATCGGCGGTTTGCAGGCGGCTACTAATGAGGGCTTCGCTCACGGCGTGGGGGTCTATACTGCCGTCGGCGATGTCGCGGGCGATGCTGCGCATGGCTTCGGTCAGTTCCCAACGCGAACCATAGCTTAGGGCTAAGGTTAAGGTGAGCCGATGATTGTGTTGGGTTTGTATGATGCCGCTGGTCAATTCTTCTTGGCAGCGTTTGGGCAAGGCTGCCATATCGCCAATGGTTCGCAGGCGCACGCCTTTTTCGCTCAATTCGTCTACTTCTTTGCGAATGCTATGCACCAACAACTCCATTAAGGCTTGTACTTCGAGGGAGGGGCGACCCCAATTTTCGGTAGAAAAAGTATAGAGCGTTAAATATTCGATACCCCATTTTGCGCAGGCTTCGGTGATGCGCTTGACTGCCTTAACGCCTTCGGTATGCCCAAACACGCGATTTTTGCCGCGTGCTTTTGCCCAACGCCCGTTGCCGTCCATTATAACGGCGATATGGCGGGGCAATCGCTGTGGGTCGATGACAGGAGAAATAGAATCGGGCATACGGAAGATGGAGTTATTGTTTAGTACTTAGCGGTATACGGATAGGGTAGGGGTTCAGATAATTAAACGTTTTGGGTGGACAAAACGTTGCCTATGGATATTTTTGCGGCGTACAGGCGTACAGAAATGTCGAAATATCGTTTTTGAGACGGCAAAGGTAAGAAAAAAAGTGAAATGTACCGATGATTAAGGTTTTTTAAGGTCTTGGGTGGCTGCGGTGGCTTGGGTTTTCCTTTTCAATTTATCGGACAGTTGGCGGGTATATTGTTTGTTTTTGGGGGCATAGATAGCCTGACGTAAGTCGTGTTTTTCTTTGGTCGTGAGGTGAAAACTCATTGCGGCGCGTTGCTCTTTGTCGTTCGGGATATATTCGAGGTCGATAATGCTGAGTTTGCCCGCTAATGCCTCGTCACGGCGGCGGCACTTAGGTCGAGACTGAAATCTTGCATATCAGTACCGATAAATGATTGGATAGGTTTTAGGTAGCGTTCTATATAGGTTTGTTTGGGATAGCTCAATACTTCGTCTTTTTCGTCAGAGCGCACGAATACCATCACTACTTCCGATACATTATTGTCAATCCATGGCGCAAAATTGAGTAAAAGGCGAAAAGTAGTCTCGAATCCGTGATTATCTCTGAAACCCGCGTCCATGACTTGCATATCGGGCTTGAGAGGCAAGTAAGTATCGGGTAAGATGAAGGGATAAGTGGCACTGATGCGGATAGCACTTGATAATAACATGTTATAAACCGTCTTGGGCGGCGAAATAACTCAATTCTATGCCATCGGTTTCGACCGAGCTATGCTCAAAATTGAGGCTGTTGCTGGGGCGGCACAAATATGAAACGGGGTGGGGACTGATAATAATCTTTTTGCTATTGCTGACAATGGTAGGTGTGACGAGTAATAAGGGCATGTCGGCATTTCTTTCGGGTTCGGCATAGTCGGCGATGGTCTTATTGGCGATGATAGAGTCGGTATTTATGTGATATTGCCGTTCAAATGCGTAGGCGCGGGTTCGGCGATAAGTATATCCGCTGGTGCTGAATGTGCGCAAGGGTATAAACAGGTCGTTGGTGGCTCCGGTGAAAAATATAGCGTTGAGATAGTCTTTGGAGGCGTTATCTAAGAAACGAATTTTGTCTGCTTCATTAGGTTGTTGGCGTTGTTCGATAGGTTTGCCGTATGTTTCGTTATAATAACGCTGCCGCAAGTAAGCTGCGCCGAGTACGCCCCCTGATGCGCCTGCCATCATAAAAGTATGGTCTAATAATCTGCCATCTAAAAGGCTATCTATCTCTTGTACTACTACATTGCTCCACAACATAGAGCGCAATCCGCCGCCGCTAAAATTGAGCAATACCATAACGGGCTTTTCGGCGGGCAATAAACCCTGTGCAATTTGTGCTTTGCGCTTCCAATTCTCTAAAACAGGTAGCATATAAGCGCGGTCTGCCTCTAATTGCGCTTGGCTAATGGGATGTTTGATGAGCGTATCGCTATATATGGCGGGAATAGTGTCGTAATTTAAACCGAATGCGGGTGTATTATAATTGAGAAAGCCAATTCGGGCTGAATTATTCATAATCATAAAAACAACTATAATACCTACTGTTCGCCAAGCGGTGAGCCAATAGGTAAATGCACCCATCAACGACACGATAATGACCAATAATAATAGAATGCTGGCAGCGGCAGGGATTTGAAAGAAAGGAATATCAGCAGCAAAGCCTAAAAACATCATTATCATCATAGCTGCCACTTGTACGAGTAGCGCATTAGCATGATGTTGTTGAAAAATGGCATTCAAGGAGGCTTCGGCGTAGTGTTCGGTGCTGCGGGTAGGGCGAATTTTGAATCTGGCATTGATATAATTATCTACACGCTCTATTTTGGGGTTGCGGTAGGGTTGTTCCCAATCGGGTACTTTGCGTAAAGAATCATTATTTTGTTTAACAGAGTCTATTATAGGCTGTTTATATCCAAATGCAGACAAAAAGTGCGAACCATTTTTTATATCGTGATTGGTATAATGAAAATAAATACCAAACAAGAGACAAATAAAGACTAATCCCGACAAAAAACCGAGTATATACAAAGGTATAAGCCAAACAGGTGTAAATTCGTTATGGATTTGGAAATTAGTAACGGCAATAATGTATGTTATGACGAAGGATAAAGGTATAACACTGTTATTGATGCAGAAGTGCAAAAAAGGGCGGCGTGAAGTGGCTAAAAAAGGGAAACGAAAACTGTTGAGCATATAACAAGATAGATGCCAAGCCGTTATAAAAAAGCCAAATGTTAATCCTATCCACCAAAAACTCCAAAAATTTACCCTTCCCATATATTCGGGGTCGAGTATTGTGTAGGGTGCGCCATACGATACGCCTAAGTTGCTGGTAGCTACGCCAAAAATAATGAACCAAATGAATAATAAGGACACATTTTTTTTGAGATGAACGGCTAAAAGTTGTACAGCGAAGGAATAGCGCAAAGAAGTTAAGAATACAAACATGACATTTTAGCGTTCTATGGCTCCTACGTCCCAAGGTTCGGAACGTGGATTGCCTTTTAAGTCTGTATAGAGGCTAATTTGTAAAAAATCAGCATCGATATTTTGAAATAAACTGTTTCCGATACTTAGGGCAGGGCTATTATCGGCAAGGCTATAATCATCTTTTTGTGTATCGACAAATATTTTGGCAAATGACGAGGGTACGGTACAATTAATTAATGTATCGGACGGAGTGCGTTTGGTTTTGACCAACGAATTTTCGATGCGTAAATCAAAAATAGCTCCTGTTTCGGGCACTAATTCCAATTCATCTTCTATAGATGTCTCGCTGCCTGTTATGATACAGTTAGCCATACGTCCCCAGAAGGGTACTTGTTGATAACGAGTGTTTCCCCAAATAAATTCGTTGTCGATATATATCGCAGGGCGGTCGGGCGATATATAGCTGTCCTTCATATTGCCAAAGGTACTGCTATAAAACATCATGCGGCAGCCTTCGAACAATGCAGTATAGGTTCCACAATTATAGACCAAACAATTTGCGCCTACGACATAGCTATTCATTGCCCATAAACCATAAGCATACATATTGCGCACGACTACATTTTCTAATACCAAGTCGGGTATGATACCCGCGGAAACTAAGGTATCGGGCAATAGGGTGATGCCTGAATAAGCATTCTGAACAAGTGCGTTGCGGATATAACTTTCGTTGCTACTGCTCGCAAAAATGATTCCGAACCATTGCCCTGGCACTTCGCTATAATCATAAGGGAAAGCGCGGTCGAGGCGTGTGCCTTGAAAAATGACACGGCTGCTTGTATCGGTGCCTCCATTCACTTGCAATTGACCATTGACCAAAATAGTGCCGCCATTGTGTATATATACCTTAGTCCCTGCCTCTATTTGCAAGCGATTCGACGCTGCAATTTCTATACCACCATAAATAACGTAGGGTTTATCATTTGTCCAAGTGGTATCGCCTGTTACTGCCACGCGATAACCATTAGCCGTATTGGGTCCAAAAAAATGGGCATTTTGCCCCCATGTAGCTAATACCACACGTTGTTCGTTGCCATTGGTATTAAACAATACAGAATCTTCTACTACAAAAGGCAAATTGGCTTCGTTGGGGTCTATTGTCACTTCTACGAAAATATGCAAACTATCGCCTGCCCATAATTCGACATCGCTAAATTCAGTGCCGTTTTCGCCATTTAAGTTGATGCGATAAGGCGAATCGTTGTTGCCTGCTAAACGAATATTGCTAATCTTTACGGACTGTGCATTTCGATTATACACCTTAAAATCGAGGGTTATTGAACCCATTGTTACAAAAACAGTATCAAAACTTAGGGTATCGGTCGAAAATTCGAGCCGTGCATTGGGGTCGGTGCTTATATCGTTTTCTATATCACAAGCCGACATAGCAAATATTAATCCTAACAAAACAAAACTAACAACTATGAAAGGGAATATTTTCATGAGCAATTTTTTTTTTGAAAATCGAGGTAAATAAAAAGGTAAAAACAAAATTATTAGGACAAAAACAAAAACAATAATGGCAAATTTGTTTTAATCTAAACTTTGGCAGATAATTTGGCAGGCATGTATGATTTGTTCCGAGCTAATAATAAGCGGTGGAGCGATGCGCAAACAATTATCGGCAAACAAAAACCAATCTGTAATGACACCGTTTTTGATACAGCGGCTGACAACCTGTTGTAAAAACTCAAAATCGCCATCTAATTCTACTGCCATCAACAATCCGAAGTGACGTATAGCTTTGATGCGATGATGTTTCAAATGTTGGCAAAACAAATCGGCTTTGGCAGAGGCTTGTTCTTGTGGTTTGTCGCGCAATAATATTTGTAAGGCGGCATGAGCAGCAGCACAGGACACAGGATGCCCACCAAATGTGCTAATATGCCCCAATATAGGTTGGTATGACAACACAGACATTAGGTTTTTGTTAGCAATAAAAGCACCCAACGGCATACCACCACCAAAACTTTTGGCGAGGAGCAATATATCGGGCACAATACCCAATTGTTCAAAAGCAAATAAAGTACCTGTGCGTCCCATACCGGTTTGTATTTCATCTAATATCAATAACGCACCTACATCGGTGCACCGTTGCCTTAATTGCGCAAAAAAATCGAGATGAGGGAGTATAACACCTGCTTCGGCTTGCACAGGTTCTATTATTACGCAGGCAGTTCGCGAATTGATATAGGCTAAATCGTCTAAGCAATTGTAACGGATATGTCGTATATCGGGTAGGGTAGGGCGAAAAGCCTGCCTAAATATTTCGCTACCTGTGACACTCATTGCGCCATGCGTGCTACCGTGATATGAGTTCTGAAAACTAATAATTTCGCTACGTCCCGTAGCGCGTTTAGCTAATTTTAATGCACCTTCTACGGCTTCTGCTCCTGAATTGACGAAGTATACATTATCTAATATACTGGGCAACTGTTCGGTTAGCAATTGGGCTAAACGAACTTGTGGCGATTCGACATATTCGCCATACACCATAACGTGCATATAGCTTTGGGCTTGCTCATGTATGGCAGCTATTATATCGGGTTGTCCATGTCCTAAGTTGCTAACGCTGATGCCTGCTACTAAATCGATATAAGCCTTTCCGTCAGGGGAATATAAATAAACGCCTTTCGCGCGTTCTATTTCTATGAGCAGCGGCGAAGAGCTTGTTTGGGCAATATGGCGCAAAAATAAATTTCGCAACATGACAAATTTTGAAAAATAAGAAAGAAATGTTTAAACAATAAACAATGCCAAACAAGTTTATTGATGTTAAAAAGCGATAATCTTGTATTACAAAGCATTTTTGTTATTGTAACTTGTATAATTAGGATAAAATAAACAATTTTTCTGCCAAAATTTAAAAATAAAATTTAAAAAATTTGTAAAATTTATACAAATAACCTACCTTAGCGGCAATAAAATGAAAATTGTGCTAATGGATTGATAAATATTTTAAATTGAAAAAGAAATTTTTATTCTAATTGCCGTTTTATGATACAAGTTACGTGTTTTATGCAATTTGTAAGACAAAAAAAATCAATTGTTAATCCGATTATCAAAATAAAAAAACGGCATAATGCACTTTGACACAAATAAAATTGTATTGCAAAATGCCGTTTTTGGTGTATCAAGAATTGCCGTTTTTTTCTTTTTCAGTAGATAAACGTTTAGTGCGCGGCGAATCGTCGATAGTAAAACCCCAATCGCCCATTTTTTTCGGGTTTTTGCGATAGATAGCCTTTAAAATCCCTTTTGCTCCGCGAACAGCTTCTTCTATGTTGGGCAGCGTTTTGTCGCGCTCGCGGTAAGCCTCTTCCATTTTGGCTTTGTGCATTTCGGCAGTTTTATGCAAATCTAAACAAGGTTGAATAGCCAGACCAATAGCGTCCCAATTATAATCGTCTAAGGATTTGAGTGGCGAATTTACACCTTCGGCGAGATGTTTGGCATACACATCGGCTGCTAATTTGAGCAATTGCTCGGCGTTTTTGCTGACGTTAATACGTCCAGAAGTACGTGGCATAATTAAAAAGATAAAAATTAAGAAATAAGGAGATAGAAAAAAAATAAAATAAAATGATTGATGCCACAAAAGTAGAAAACTTTGTTTTAATTTTTATATACCTAAGAAAAAAAAAATTTTATAGGCTGCAAAAATATTAAAACAAAATAAAAAATAATAATGTGTAAATAAAAATCAGCACTATTATTATTAGAGTGAGGCAAATTATAACATCAATATTTAGATATTGAAACAAACATCGACTAAGAACAAAACACCAACAACAGATAAACTATGAAAATAACAATATCGATAATGGTATAATGGTATATAAATGTGTGTTTTTGAAAAAATACCGTAGGTATGCTATATTAATAATAGAGAATTACCACAAATGAAAAAATGCCGTAGGTATGGCATATAAACATTGGCACATTTCACGTAAACATTACCACATTTCACGTAAACATTACCACATTTCACGTAAACATTGGCACATTTCACATAAACATTGGCACATTTCACGTAAACATTGGCACATTTCACATAAACATTGGCACATTTCACACAAACATTGGCACATTTCACACAAACATTGGCACATTTCACACAAACATTGGCACATTTCACACAAACATTGTCACATTTCACGCAAACATTGTCACATTTCACGCAAACATTACCACATTTCACACAAAAATACTCATTTACTTAAAATTTAAAACCTCATTAAAAATGAAAAAAGCACAATTTACACTTACAAGAGGTATTTTTTTACTTTTCTGTTCTTTATTTTGCATATTATATGCCGAAGCACAAACGCCACAAAAGTACAATTATCAAGCCGTAGCCCGCGATATTTCGGGAAATTTAATTGCTAATACGCAAATAGGCTTGCGCATTAGTATCAGACAAGCAAGTGCATCGGGCACTATTGTTTATCAAGAAACCCATTTGCCCACTACTAACCAATTTGGTTTGTTTAGTTTAGAAATAGGTACGGGAACAATCATAAGCGGCACATTCAATAACATTGCTTGGGGAAATAATACCTATTTTCAACAAGTAGAATTAGACCCTAACGGCAGCATAGGCGGATTGAGCTACACCAATATGGGTTCTACTCAATTATTAAGCGTGCCTTATGCTTTGTATGCAAAAGATGCAGGAACTGCTCCGCCTGATGCCGACAGCAACCCAAATAATGAGATACAAACATTAAATTTGTCGGGAAACAATTTGAGTTTAAGCAACGGCGGTGGCAGCGTAGCCTTGCCAACAGGAACTACTTATATAGCAGGCACAGGTATAAACATATCGGGCAATACTATTAGCAATATAGGCGATTCCGATAACAATAGCAGCAATGAAATACAAACATTAAGTTTGTCGGGCAACAATTTGAGTTTGAGCAATGGCGGCGGAAGTGTTACATTACCTTCGAGCGGAGGCGGCAGCGGTTGGAATTTGACAGGAAATGCCGCTACTAATCCGTCTACTAACTTCATCGGTACAACCGACGACCAACCCCTTTTATTTAGAGTCAATAACCAAAAAGCAGGTACTTTAAATACAGGAAACACTGCCTTTGGTATGAATGCTATGAACAACAATACTATTGGCGTGACAACACAGCAAATGGTCGAAACGCATTATATTCAAATATTGACGGAAATAACAATATAGCGGTGGGTTATAATTCATTATATTTCAACACTACGGGAGATAATAATATAGCTAATGGCAATGGTGCCCTTTCTTCAAACACAGGAGGTAATAATAATATTGCCAATGGCAAAGATGCACTGTTCGCAAACAGCACAGGCAACAGCAATATAGGAATAGGTACAAACGCTTTGCGTTTCAATACGACACGCAACAATTTAATAGCGATAGGAGACAGTGCTTTATTTAATAATGGCCTTGGTGCGATAGCTAACTATAATTCTATTGACAATATTGCCATAGGGAAAAAATCATTATACTCAAATACAGTGGGCTACTACAATATTGGAATAGGAAACAAAGCATTATATTCTAATACAGTAGGAGAATATAATATTGCTTACGGAAATAACGCACTTTATGCCAATACCGGAGGCGATTTTAATATTGCTATTGGAAATGGCACACTTATTCTTAGCACCAATGCCAGCAATAATACTGCCATTGGCAATGAAGCACTTCAAGTTAACACTTTTGGTAATGGTAATATTGCCATAGGTACGAGAACTCTATTTTTTAATACAACAGGAGGAGGTAATACAAGTGTTGGCACTTATTCTCTTTACGTAAATACCGAAGGAAGGAATAATGTTGCCAATGGATATAGCGCATTATCAAAAAATACTACGGGAAGCTCCAATATTGGAATAGGTATATCTGCTTTATCAGAAAATACTGAGAGCAGCAATTTGGTAGCCATAGGCGATAGTGCATTATATAACAACGGAATAGGCGCAACAGGCACCCAAGCAGAATGTAATACCGCCGTAGGAAGCAAAACACTGTACGCAAATACAACAGGAAGCTATAATACAGCCAGCGGCTATAATGCTCTTTATTCCAATGTGTCGGGAGACAATAATACAGCCAATGGACATAATGCCCTCTATTACAATACAACAGGAAATTATAATACTGCTTGTGGTACAGAGGCACTCTTTGCAAATAATGAGGGAATAGGAAATGTTGCTACCGAAATCGAGCGCTTTATACCAACAATACAGGTAGTTTTAATGTAGCTAATGGAACTGATGCCCTTTATTATAATACATCAGGCAGCAATAATATAGCTCTTGGGCGATGGAGCTTGTATGACAATGCTACTACTAATAATAATATCGCAATAGGATTTTCTGCGGGCGATTATAGCACAGATGCCACCAATTGTATAATGATTGGATACGAAGCAGGAATAAACGCCGATAATTTTTCTAATAGCATTGCATTGGGTTATTCAGCACCTATCACCGCTAATAATCAAGTTAATATCGGCAATACAAGCATCACTTCTATACGAGGTAATGTAGGCTTCACCACTTATTCCGACCAACGATTCAAAACAAATATTCAGACCGATGTAAAGGGATTAGATTTTATTATGAAGCTAAGACCCGTCAGCTATCAAGTCAATGCCACCGATTTAGACAAATTTCTACATAAAAATTACTCGCCACGCGAAAAAAACATGATTGATGACCCCAGCAATAGAGAAGCATTGAATCAAAAAGAAAAAATAAGGTATACTGGTTTCTTAGCCCAAGAAGTAGAACAAGCAGCCAAATCTATTGATTTCGAATTTAGTGGCGTAGATAAACCAGAAAACGATAACGATTTATATGGTCTCCGATATGCCGAATTTGTCGTGCCATTAGTAAAAGCCGTACAAGAACAACAAACCATTATCGACACATTACAACAACAAAATGCCCATTTACAACAACAAATAGACGAACTGAAATTATTAATAACCAAAAATAAATAGCGTTTCGGCATGAAAAATATCATCAAAACATCAATCTATATGTGCATAGCCTTTGCTACTTATCTATTTGGATATGCCCAAACATTAAGTCCGCAAGTGATAGCAAGCGGTGGCGCCAGCTTTACCAATGCAGCAGGCACATTACAATATACAATGGGACAAGCAATAAATACAACCTTAAACAATGGCACAAATATACTCACACAAGGATTTCAACAGCCCGAACAGAATATAAGTATCAATGTGCAAATAAAATTCTTCTTAGAAGGTGCGTACTCAGCGGGAAATATGAACACCGCACTAAGAACAGCAAACTTATTACCCCTCAACCAACCATACAATGTAGCACCTTGGTACTATAATGGCACAGAAAACGTAGCCGCTGCCAACAATATCCCCGCTAATGCAGTCGATTGGATATTAGTAGAGTTGCGAAGCAATAATGTTGGCAACACACCACTTGTAAGCCAAGCCGGTTTTTTGTTAAATAACGGAACAGTAGCGAACGCACAAGGGGGCATAGGCTTAAACTTTAATGTAGCAGCGGGAAACTATTACCTCGTAGTGCGCCACCGCAATCATATAGCCGCAATGAGCAACACCAACCCATCATTACCCAACGCTACTCCTTACGATTTCTCTACTGCCATGACCCAAGCCTTCGGCACTAACCAACAAGCCAATTTAGGAAGCAGCGTATTCGGTTTGCTCGCCGCCGATGTCAATGCCGATGGCGTAGTCACCGTAGCAGATTATAATTTGTACCAAACACAAATAGCCGCTATCAACGTATATGCTAATGGCGACTTAAATTTAGACAAACATGTCACCGTAACCGATTTTAACCTCTATCAAAGCCGCGCCAGCCATATCGGTATATCGCAAATAAGGTATTAACATTTCTGTATAGGATAGTCAAGCCTGTAATAAAACATTCTACGGAAAGCAAAATGCAGGCTTGACTTTTTTTTGCTGCTCATCTCCATTAAAAATGGTTATGTCAAAACAAAAAAATCCACCAACCAGCAGTACAAAGGCAATGCCAAGCTACAAAATATCATTTTTGCTCTTATCTCCGAAATTAGAAGCTAATAGCAGCGCAATATCAATGCTCATACCATTCGGGGCATCAATTGTTTGCTCATTTCCCACAATACTACGCCTACACTCACCGAAATATTGAGCGAATGTTTCGTGCCGAACTGCGGTATCTCTACGCACCAATCGCCCATCGCTAAGGCAGCCTCGTCCACGCCCTTTACTTCGTGCCCAAACACCAGCGCGTAGGATTTTCCTGCCTCGAATATAGCTTCCGACAAGACTTTACTGCCCTCTATTTGCTCTACTATCACAATAGTATAGCCCTCTTGGCGCAAATAGCTAAGGGCATCGACCGTATTGTCGAAAAACGCCAAGCCACGGAGTCTTCCGCGCCTAATGCGGTTTTGTGTATCTCTTTGTGCGGTGGGCAAGCCGTGATACCGCATAGGCAAATGCCTGCACATAAAAAAGCGTCGGCAGTGCGAAACACCGACCCCACATTATACAAACTGCGCACATTGTCTAATACCAATACAACGGGTATTTTGTCGGCAGATTTGAACTCGGCGACCGATAAACGGTTCAGTTCGTCGTTATGTAATTTACGCATCGATTTTGAAGCAATAATGTATTGATTTGTTTCGGAAATCTTCGGGAATACTTTGGCGCGTTACATCTCTAATTTGGTCAGCAGCAACATCAATATCAGCAATCGACAGCCGAAATGAGCGACAATTAGTCGAAAAATAGAGTATTCCACCACGCCGTAGCCGTCGCAAACATTGATTGATAAGCCGTACATGGTCGCGTTGTATCTCTAATATATCGTCCATACGTTTGCTATTCGAAAACGTAGGAGGATCTAACACAATAAGGTCATAATTAGGTATAGCGGGGGATTCTCGTAGCCATCGCAATACATCGGCTTGCACATATCGATAGCGATTTGGGTCGGTATATTGATTGAGTGCCATATTGCGCTGCGCCCATTGCAGATAAGTGTTCGATAAATCGATGCTTGTCACCGTAGCGGCGTTGCCAGCGGCAGCATACACGCTAAAAGCCCCTGTATATGCAAACAAATTGAGTACATGCAAACCTTCGGCGGCTTTTCTCACCCATTGGCGCGTAGGTCGGTGGTCGAGAAACAAGCCCGTGTCGAGATAATCCGACAAATTGACTTCGAATAACAAGCCATTTTCCGATACCGTGAATATAGCTTGGCGTTGGTCAAACTTTTCATATTGCGCTATGCCCGCTTGTCGGTCGCGCCATTTAACGAATAATTTTTCGGGCGGCAGAGCAAAAAAATCGAGGCAGACCCGCTGGCAGCCGCGCCACCAATCGGCATATTGTTCGGGGTTTAAGGTATGTTTGCGTTTATATTCCGCTACATGCAAACAATCGCCATATACATCGATGGCTAATGGGAACTGTGGCATGTCGTCGTCATACACCCGAAAGCAAGTAATGCCCTGCCGCTTTGCCCATTTGCCGATATGTCGGTAGTTTTTGGCAAGTCTATTTTTAAAATCGCCGAATGGAGGAGCGGTGTAATGGTCGTTGATGTCCAATATCGTCTTGGAAATGGTATAGTTTGAGCCGGCAAAGGTACGCCAAAAATTAGAAGTAACAAGGCAGCAATAGTGCTTTGAAGGGTGTTTGCAGTATATTGTCAAAAATGTTTGGCTATATGGCGCAATTATCGTACCTTTGCGGCGTTTTTTGACTTAAAACCCTTACACATAGTGAAAAAAATTGGAATTTTACACGGGCGCGAAAGTTCGTTCCCCGCAGCGTTAGTAGCGCGTATCAATGCCAAAAATGTCGAAGGCATCGTAGCCGAACCCGTTTCGCTCAATAAAGTGATGCAAGGCTACCCCAGCGATTATGCTGTCATTTTCGACCGCATCTCGCAAGATGTGCCTTTTTATCGCGGCTTTCTCAAAAACGCCGCTCTCATGGGCACGGCAGTAATTAACAATCCTTTTTGGTGGAGTGCCGACGAGAAGTTTTTTAACAATTGCCTTGCCGTACATATCGGCGTGCCTGTCCCGAAAACAGTATTACTACCTTCGCACGAGCACCCCGACGACACCAATGCCGATTCGTTCACCAACCTAAAATACCCCTTAGATTGGGAATCGATTTTTGGTTATGTAGGCTTCCCCGCCTTCATGAAACCATTTTCGGGCGGCGGCTGGAAAAGTGTGTACAAATTGGATACAGTGCAGGATTTTGGGAAAAACACCAAGAAACCGGACAATTAGTAATGATGTTGCAAGAAGCTATCGAGTTCGAGTCGTATTTTCGTTGCTACTGCATAGGCGGCAAACACGTTCGCATTATGCACTACGAACCCCGCAACCCTCACCATTTGCGCTATGTAGCTAATCACGACATTTCGCCCGAATTGCTGCAAACTATCCACGACCACGTATTGCGCCTCAACCGCGCTTTGGGCTACGACTTCAACACCGTCGAATTTGCCGTCCGCGACGGTATTCCCTACGCCATCGACTTCTGCAACCCCGCACCCGATGCCGACGTACATTCGGTAGGCGAAGAAAACTTTGAGTGGGTCGTAGAAACCGTAGCTAACTACGCCATCGAACGCGCCCTTGCCCAAAAACCCGGACAAGACAACCTAACTTGGGGCTCGTATATGCGCTATGCCACAGGCGCAGTAGGGTCGTTCCAACCCGTTATCGGCGAAGTTGCCAAGGCTACTGCTGTCATTGACCGCCTCAGCATCGAAAAAGCCGAGAGCAATACGGCTAACGACCTCACTAAAATTGTGGGTATCGGCACGGTCATTGCCAAAAAACTGCACGATATTGGGATTTATACCTTCCGCCAATTGAGCCAACTTACCAGCCAAGACATCGAAATTATCACCGAAGCCATTAAGTTTTTCCCGGTCGCATCGAGCGTGACAATTGGAAAGAGCAAGCCGCTGCATTGAGTTAAATAGCCGATAACAGAGGCTCTATACGCATAATTTTTGCCCCAAATTGACATTATCGCCAATTTGGGGTAATTTTGTGCCCTTACTGCCTGCCGTTTATGCCTATATCCACGCCAACACACCTACACGTCGTAGCTTTCGACCTGCCCTATCCGCCTGATTATGGTGGGGCAATAGATGTGTATTATAAATTGAAAGCCCTGCACCGCTTAGGCGTTTCGGTGGTGTTGCACGCTTTTTTGTATGGCAAAAAACGGCAGACAGATACGCCTTTGGCAGAATTTTGTACTCAAATATATACCTATCCGCGCTTGTCGGCAATGCAGAGCCGAATAGGTCAATATCCCTATATAGTTGGTTCGCGGCGTTCGGACGATTTGTGGCGCAATTTGTGTGCCGACCAATGCCCTATACTATTCGAGGGTTTGCATACCTGCGCTTATTTGCCCCAAGCACGAGCGGCGGGGCGCGTTGCTATGGTGCGTATGCACAATATCGAAGCCGATTATTACGCTTCTCTATATCGGTCGAGTAGTTGGGGGCTGAAAAAGATATACTACGGCGCGGAGGCGATGCTATTGCGCCGCTACGAGCGCGTATTGTCCTATGCCGATGTTGTTTGGGCTATTTCGCCCGCCGATACTGCCTATTTTCAGCAATATTACCCAACCCGTTATTTGCCCGCTTTCCATGCCTACGACGCGCCCGTTTCACAATTAGGCAAGGGCAATTACGCGCTGTATCATGCCAATTTGGGGGTGCGCGAAAACGAGATAGCTGCTTTGTTTTTGCTTCGCGAAGTATTTTCGCTGGGCAGTGCTTTGCCTTTGCGCTTAGTGATAGCGGGCAAAAACCCTACTATCGCCCTACAAAAAGCCATTGCGCAATGCCCCAACGCGCTACTATTGCCCAACCCCGACGCAGACTATATGCGCCAATTGATAGCCGATGCGCAGGTACAATTATTGCCTACATTCCAAGCTACGGGCATCAAGTTAAAATTGCTCGAAAGCCTATTTAATGGGCGTTTTTGCCTCGCTAATACGCCGATGGTAGCGCATACGGGCTTGGAAGATTTATGTATCGTGGCTGATACGGCTTCCGATTTTGTGGCTGCCCTGCACCGAATAGCCGATATGCCCTTTACAGAAGCCCACCGCGACCACCGCCGCCAAGTATTGTCGCGTTTGTTTGATAATGCCCAAGGTGCCGCCCAATTATGGCAAACTGCTTGTGGATAAGTACGTTTGAGAAAATTTTGAAAGATAAGATTACTGCGCCCAATTGCCTTATTTCGGAGTGCTGAACGATTTGAGTACATCGCCCGAAAAGAGTAGGGGTAACAACTCCGACATAGTGCGGATAACTGCTACTTTGGTGCCACTGCCGAGCAGGTAAATACAAATTGGTTGCTTAAATTTATGCTCGTATTCAGCAATTACTTGGCGACACCCGCCACAAGGCGATACAATTTGGTCGAAATCGGGGTGATGTTCGTAATTGACTGTAACAGCTATGCCGCGTGGCGCAATATCGGGTTTGATGGCGGATGCATAAAATAGGGCTACGCGTTCGGCACACAAACCGCTTGGATAGGCGGCGTTTTCTTGGTTATTGCCCTGATAGATGCTTCCGTCAGACAGCCATACGGCAGCAGCTACTTGAAAATTGGAATAGGGGGCGTAGGCATTGTGTAGGGCGGCTTTGGCAGCTGCAAAAAGTTGTCGTTCCGCTTCGCTAAAACTATTGTAATGGTCGTATAGTTCGACATGGCATTCACACATGTGAGGGTTTTCATGGCATATAATTATTGTCCAAATTGTCCCGACTGCAATTTGAGCGTACCTGTGATGTATTTAATTTTATAGCGGCTAAAATCTTGCTCGGCTTCTAATCCTTCGCCCGTTATCTGTTCGTTATCGGTGGTGACTTTAACGGTTTTGGTCGAGGTGATTTTTTTGGTTTTTTTCGTCCCAGACGAGTTCGTCTGTTTCGAGGCGTTCGTTTTTTAGGTTACTTTGCCAAACTACGTTATTTCTGATGGTTGTACTGCGGTCTTTTTCGTAGCGGGTGGCTTGGTCGGCGGTGAGCGTACCTTGTGGGATAGCATTGTCAAAAAACGTGACTTTTATGCCTTCGGGAAATTCGGTATAGGCATCTTTGACCTTGTGGCGCAGTAGCAAGGGGGCAGCTACGGTGATGCGTACTTCACCTATATCGCTATAGGTGATATGTGGATTTTTGACGGTTTCGACGGCGGTATTGGCTACTTCGCCTAATTTGCCCATATCATCTAAGGTACTACTACCGCAAGCGAGGGTTAGCAGCCCGTATACGAACAAAAAAAAAGAGATAATTGGACGCAGCAAGGTCGGTAGGCGGTTTTTGGGTTGTTTGGTAATTTTTTTTTAGGGGTCGCTTTGCGAGTGTGAGGGGCGGCAAAGATACATATCATTGGTCAAATTTTATTGCGGTGTATGGATAAAAAAAGCGCGTTGGGTAACTCACCAACGCGCTGACTGATTGCTTTGCCGCTTTATTGCAGATAGCTTTTTATTTTATCTATATCGCTTGTTATTTTGGTGGTTATTTGCTCGTATGCGCCTAAGAAACCGTTGTTCATATCCTTAATTTTACTACTTGTTTCTTCCAATTCTTTGCTTAATTGGGCTATATCGGCTTGGTGTTGGGCTATTTGTTGTTGCAGGTTGTCTATTTGTGTTTGTTTTTCTTTGATAAGATTTTCTAAACTTACGCGTTCGTCGCTGCGGGCGCGTATGCTTTCTACGCCGCGCGTATTGAGTTCGGTCGTAAATTGGTCTTTTTCTTTGTCCAATACACTTTTGTAGAATTGGGCTGTTTGTAGCAGTTTTTCGATGGTCAGCCCCATCGTGCTTGCCGTGGCAAAGGCGGAGCGGTAGCGCGTGGCTTCGTCTAAGGGTAAATTAGCCAATGCCATGAGTGAAGTGCGAAACTCTAAATAATCGAAGCCTTGTTGGTTGTTTTTTTCGAGGGCTTTGGTCAATATTTCCACAAAACGTTTGTTTGCCTCGTTTGTGGGAGCTTGCGTTTTGGGAGCAACGGGTGGTGGGGGCAACTCGTTGCTGGGTTTAGTTTCTACTTTCACCGATTCGTTTTTGGCAACGGGCTCATCTTTGGCAACGGGTTCATTTTGGGGCGTATCGTCGTTTTTAGCCATATTTTCGTCTTCAACGACGAATATAGATTTTAAGTTTTTTAGGTTTATCATGGATATGAATGGTTTTTTAGGCAAAAATAGCTATTTTTTTGGGTTTGGGCAATAAAAAAGGGGATAAAAAAATTTTTAAGCTACTGTTCCCTCGCGAGTTACTAGTCCTGCTTTGGCGGCTAAACCTCTTTGTAATGGATTTTCGTTCATTTCGGCATAGTTGTATCGGTTGCGGGCGATATCTAATGCCATAAATACGGCACTTCGGAACGACTCTTCGGAGGCGATGTTTTTTCCTGCTATATCATAGGCGGTGCCGTGGTCGGGCGAGGTGCGCACGATGGGTAGCCCTGTATAATTTACGCCGTGCCCAAAACTGAGGGCTTTGAAAGGAATCAATCCTTGGTCGTGGTACATGGCTAAAATAGCGTCGAAGCGGGAATACATGCCCGACCCAAAAACCATCGGCGGCGAAAGGTCCGAATACATGGCATGTTGTTGTTGGTTGACTTTTTCGATAGCGGGTTTGAGTATCAAATCGTCTTCGCTGCCTATCAATCCGTCGTCGCCTGCGTGGGGGTTGAGCGACAAAACGGCGATTTTGGGTGCATAATGCCAAAATCGACGAGGAGCGTTTGGGTCATGATGGTCATTTTTTGATTAATAGGTCGGTGCTGATATTTTCGGCTACGTCTTTGATGGGCAGATGGTTAGTTGCCAAACCGACTTTGAGAATATTGCTCACCAATAGCATTACACTATTGGGGCGTTAAATTTTGGGTCAAATATTCGGTATGCCCCATAAACCCGTTGCTTTCGTTATGGACATGGTGTTTGTTGATGGGTGCGGTTACGATAGCTTCTAAATGTTTGTTTTGTAGGTCGAATGTAGCGGCTTCTAGGGCTTGGAAGGCATAATCACCCATTTTTTTGTTGGGTTTTCCTATCGTAATTGGCACTTCATCTGTCCAGCAGTTGATGATATTGCAAATGCCGTGTTTTATTTTAGTAATATTATGAGCAATATGATAATTAAAGGCATCAAATTGCAATACTTTTCGGTGGTAGGACATTGCTCGCGACGAACCATAGATAACAGGCGTACAATGCTCCAACATGCGACTATCCTGAAACGTTTTGATAATGACTTCTATCGCAATAGAGTTCATGTCGCCTATCGTGATACCTATGATAGGTCTGTGTTTTGCTGGTTCTTCTTCTTTTTCGCTTGTTTGTTTCTGGGTAGTATATTTGTGTTTTTCTTGTTCGTCGGGCAAAAGCGGTGTTAGCGATTCTTGCTCTCTGATACTCAGCATTGTCTCCTCCTCACCGTCGCTGAGGGGCGGTGGTGGATTATTGTTGTTATTGCGCTCGTTTTTGGGGTTTTGCTGCTTATTTTTATCGGTTGTATAGCGGTGTTGTTGATTTTGGCGGTCGCGTTGGCGGTTATCGCCTTGCGGATATTGGGTGCGGGGTTGTTTTTTGCCCTTTTCGTGTTGTTCGGGTGGGTTGGATTTGGGGTGTTCGTCCATATATTATGATTTTGGGTTGTTTGCATGGCGCGATTTATCGCGTCTTGATATAAGTAATGCTAAAATAATAAGTTAACGATTTAGGTTTCAAAAACATGCCGCTTGCTTGGTTTGCTGTTTCGATTTCGCTAAGTTATTTTTTGACCGGTACTAAACAGCAATACGATTTATCGCGCCGCTACGTTTGGATTGATTATTGCCCTTGCTGGCTACGTGCTTTTAGGACGGCGTAAAGGAGGCGCACGCCAAATCCTGACCCGTTTTTGATGCGGTATCCTGTGGTGGTTTGGTTCCAGCCTGTGGGTGCCATATCTATATGCAGCCAAGGGTAGTCGGTAAAATATTCTAAAAATTTGCCTGCTGTAATAGAACCTGCGCCTGGTCCGCCGGTATTTTTTATGTCGGCAATATCGGATTTGATTTGTTCGAAATATTCGTCCCAGAGTGGCATTTCGTTCAAGCGTTCATATACCTCGTAGCTACATTTTTTGACTTGATTTTTGATTTCTTCGGAGGCATTACCCATCAGCAAGGCACCTTGGTTGCCCATTGCCATTGCTGCTGCACCTGTTAGAGTAGCTATATCTATGACCAATTCGGGTTGGTATTGTTTGGCATAAGCGAGTGCATCTCCGAGCAACATGCGCCCTTCGGCATCGGTATTCAATACTTCTACGTGGCTGCCGTCATACATCTTAATGACGTCGCCTGGTGTGTAGGCGTTTTCGCCAGGGCGGTTGTCGGTAGCGGGAACTAAACCTATCACATGTATGGGCAATTGGTTCATAGCGGCGGCATACAAGGCGCACATTACGGCTGCGCCACCTGCCATATCGCATTTCATGTGGTCCATTGCGTCGGGAGTGGGTTTGAGGCTTAGTCCGCCTGTGTCATATACCACGCCTTTGCCCACTAATACGATAGGTTGTTGGTTGACGGCTTTTTTGGGTTTATATTCCATGACGGTAAATGTAGGTGGGTCTTGGCTACCCAAATTGACCGACAGAATACCGCCCATGCCCATTTTTTGCAATTTCTTTTTGTCGAATACTGTTGTTTTAAAACCCGCTTTTTTGCCTAATTTTTGGGCTTCCTCTGACAGTTGTACGGCAGTCATATACATTACGGGCTCGTTGATGAGGTCGCGGGCGGTATATACGGCATCGGTGAGGTGCTGAATTTCGGCTACTTCTGTTTCGGTGGCTGCGTCGTGGTGTATCCCGATTTGTTCGAGGGTGCTGCGTATCGGTGCAGCATCTTTTTCTTTTTTGTACTTTAAAAATTGGTAACTCGCCAATACCATGCCTTCGGCAAATAGCAAGGCGGCTTCGGGGAGGTCGCTTTCGTTGGCAATAAATACGGATTTTACCCGCACTTTGTTGAGTTGTGTAGCGGCGGCGGCTCCTGCATTTCGGCAGTTTTCGAGGGTTTTGTGTTTGTCTTTGTCTATCTCGAAATAGGCAGCGGCTTCCCAGCGGTCGGCACGTCGAAAACCGATGATGACGTTTTTTGCCTTGATTTGTTCTTGGATATGGGTAGTGTCGAGTTCGTTAAAACCCAATGATGCCCAGTCTGTTTGTGTGCCACCGATATAGATAATAGTGTCGGTAGGGCTGGCTTGGGCGGCAATTTGGAGGCGCATAAGCAATAAATTTTGATAAAAAGAGGCGTACCTGCTAAGAGGGGTATCGCTAATAACGCCGCAAAGGTACTACTTTTATTGGGCTTATGTGCTATGCTGCTTGTTAGGAAAATGTGTTAAAAAAATGCAAGCCTTTGCCACTGCCGATAATTACGGAGCAATAGGCAGGTGGCTGATGTTTTTAGGTCGGGCAAGATAGGCGGTGTTGGTTCGTTATTGCAAGCGGGTATAATCGCGTGGGTCAAAGGCTTGGCGCACGCCCTCGCCGATAAACGTAATGGTATTGAGCGTAAAGAGCATCATAAACAAAGGCGACAAGATGAGCCACCAATAGCTGATGTCTTCGCTCAGGCCTTGATTAATCAATTCGCCCCAGCTGGGTGTGGGCGGGCGCAGCCCAAAGCCGAGGAAGTCTAATCCTACCAAAGCGGTTATATTGCCCACCATCATAAAAGGCATACGAGTAATGATAGGCGTTAGCGAGTTGGGCAATACGTGCTTGAACATAATCGAAAAATCGGATGCGCCCATGGCATGGGCAGCAGCCACGTAATCTTTTGCCTTTTCGCGGTAATATTCGCCGCGTACCAGATAGGTAAGCCCTATCCAGCCGCCAAATATGATGAGCAAAAATGCCAACAAAAAGAAACTCGGCTTGACAAATGATACGATAATCATGACCAAGAACAAAATGGGATTTGGCTAAATACTTCTATCAGCCGCAACCCTACCATATCTGTTCTGCCGCCATAAAAACCGAGCGTGCCGCCTAAGAGAATGCCCAATAAGATAGAAAAAAACGATACAACTAAGGCAAACGAAATAGATATTTGAAATCCATACACGATACGGGCAAATACATCGCGCCCGCGATTGTCGGTGCCCAAAATATTTTTGCTGTCGGGGTGTGTAGGCGGTTGTTCTGTTATTTCGTCGAGTAGGTTCTCTACGGGGCTATACGGATAGATAGGCATCAGTACCCAATTGCCTTTGCCTTCGGCTTGGAACATTTTTTTTAGCTCGCGATAGTGCGCGTCGCCTTGTCGGGGTTTGCCCAATACCTCTGTCTGCCCAAAAAAACTTGCTTCTTTATAAGCAACGGGAATGATGCGCCGAACAAATCGCCCAAAGCAGGAAAATAATAACTGCCGTTGTGCGAGACAATCAAGGCTTTGTTATTGACTAATAAAGGGGCGAAAAACGATAATAAGTATAAAATACCCAGAATAATGAGCGAATAATAAGCGCGTCCTATTTTTTTGAAGTTTTTGACGCGCTTCTGAAAAATGGACTCCGAAGTGGTTTTGGGGGTAACGGGGGCTGCTGCCATACGCGGGCTGAACAAAGTGGTGGGAATGAATAAAGAAGGAACGAACAATGCAAGCTATAAAAGCGTGTAGATGAAGCCCAAAGGTACAAATAGTTTTGTTGTTTGGCGTAGCTTAGATACAATAATTATTGTAAAAACAATTGAAAAGAGCAAATTTTGGGTTTTTGGCGTAACTTTGTGGGCTGTTATTGGTTATAGGTATGTACTTCAAAACCTACGTAACGAGTTATGGATAACGGTATCATTGTCAATCGCGTGGCACAAAGCGGCATTATCACCCTTGATTTAGCCACTTTTTACCCACCAGAACCTATAAAGGTATTCGACCTAAAAGGATTTTTATTTATGGAAATGATATTGCGCGAAAAAGAGTTTAGGGCAGCCCTCAAAGAACTCGATTGGACGCAATACCATCAATGTAATGTCGCTATTACGTGCAGTGTTGATGTCATTGTGCCGAAATGGGCATATATGCTTGTTGCGGCTACCTTGCGCCTATAGCTCGCCGAATGGTGTTTGGCTCGGAAGATACCCTGCGCACCCTCGCATTTGTCGAAGCTATTGCCCAAATAGACCCTAACGAATACAAAGGCAAGCGCGTAGTTATAAAGGTTGCGGCGATTTGCCCATACCCGAATCGGCTTATGTCGAAATCACGCGCCGCCTGCAACCCGTCGTCAAATCGCTGATGTATGGCGAAGCCTGCTCGGCAGTGCCTATTTTTAAAGACAAAGACACGCCCAAGTCATGACAGCACGAGATATTTTAAGCGAATTAGCCGCCTTGGGCAACGAAACCACTAAGAAAATATGGCTCAAACACGGTGTGCGCGAGCCCTACTACGGGGTAAAGTTTGAAGACTTAAAAAAAATACAAAAGCGCATCAAAAAAAGCTACGCGCTTTCGATGGAGCTATACGCCACAGGCAATAGCGATGCCATGTATTTAGCAGGATTAATAGCCGACCCCACCCAAATGACCCACGCCGATTTGCAAACTTGGGCAGACGGTGCTTATTGGTATATGTTGAGCGAATATACCGTAGCGGGTGCGGCAGCAGCCAATCAGCATGGGCTTGGTTTGGCTTTGAACTGGATAGAATCGCCCGACGAGCTGATGGCTAATACGGGTTGGGCTACTTTGGCTGCCATTGCCGCCACCAAGCCCGACGACCAATTAGACCTCGACCTATTTGAAGAACTCCTACACCGCGCTGCTGCCAACGCTACTACCGCTCCCAATCGCGTGCGTTATACGATGAATGGGTTTGTCATTGCAGTGGGCACCTACCTACAAAGCCTCAGCGACAAAGCATATACCTTAGCCCAACAATTGGGTAAAGTAAAAGTAGACATGGGCGGAACTGCTTGCAAAGTACCCATAGCCGCCGAATATATAGCCAAAGTGCGTGATATGGGCAAGGTAGGCAATAAACGAAAAAATTGGGGCTGTTAAATCCATACGACGCAAAGACTTAAAACTTTTGGTCGTCGCTGGTCTTGTTTCCGACAAACCAAATGCAGCAACCAATAACCCAACAAGAATCTTCAATTTGCGTACAGAGTTCAGAAAACTTGCTCAAACATTCGAGACAATAACTGGCGCAAGTCTATTATTACCATTTATCATTCACCATCAAACCATCAGTATTTTATTGCCCACCAAGGCAAACCAAGATATACCATTATGCCCACCATTCATATCAATTTTGAACAAAGCGATTTACAGCCCACCAGCATCAATGCCGAAGAAGGATATACCATCTTAGAAGCCGTATTGCTCAATGATATACACCTCAACCACAACTGCGGCGGCGTATGCGCTTGCACGACCTGCCACATCTATGTCGAACAAGGCGACGATTTGATAGAAGAAATCAGCGAGAAAGAAGAGGATTATATCGACCGTGCTATCAACCCACGCTTAGAGTCGCGCCTCGCCTGTCAATGCCTACTGCTCGAAGACGAAGGCGAAATTAGCATCGTCATACCCGACCAAAGTGGTATCATCGGACACGAACACTAAACCCCGCCCTATTTAAATATGTCTAATTTTTTTAGCGAACCCCCTATCACGTGGAGCGACCACGAAGACATAGCCATCAAACTATACGAACGATTCGGGCACGAATTTACCGAATCAAAAATATACCGCATCAGATTTACTGACCTCATCGAATGGGTATTGGGACTCGACCATTTTGTAGGCAAACGCGAAGAATGTAACGAAGGACACCTCGAAATGATACAAGCCGCTTGGGTCTATGAATGGCGCGACAACCGCGAAGAAGATTAGTAGCACGCTAATCCTATACTCTGACAGCCATAATTATTCGGGTGAATAAATACGGCTATGGCTTGTTGGAGCGAGTCGCACCTTGACCAATACAAAAGCTACAACCGCTTTGTTTTGATTGTTAGACGTTAGACGGCTTTAATCTGCCAAATATTTGCGCATCAAATAGTGAGGCAGTCCTACCTCTTCAAACGATTCGCCTACGCACTCATAGCCTAAGCGCGTATAAAATGCTACAGCTGTTTGGCGGGCGTGGCAATAAATTTGTGTTTTGCCTTGCGCCAAAGCCAATTTTTCGGCATATCGGCACAAGGCAGACCCCAAACCCTGCCCTTGCAAGGCGGGCAATACTGCTACCTGCCGCATTTTAAATTTATCTGCACCGCTGTATTGCAAACTGAGGCAGACCACTACTGTGTCGCTTTGTAATCCTACCAAATGCAATTCGTCCGATTCGGCGGCGAGTTGGGCATCGCTAAAATCTAACCCTATGGGACGACGCAATACCTCGTAACGCAGAGCTAGGGCTTGGCGGTATAAGTCAGAATTGTGGGTTGCCATACCGATTTCGAGTTGGGTGGGCAAGGGTGTCATAGGCGGCTAAGGTGTTGGGTGGGGGCGTGGTGTTAGGTACACATATAACTACAACCCCAATAATCTAAGGATTGTTTAAGGTTTTCGGGGAAAAATTGGTCGGAGCGAATTAATATTCGTCCCATGTTCGCAATTATCGAGCATAGCCTACGGATTAACTCGCCCCCCAAGCGGAGTAGCGGCGTTTATTTGTACTAATGTTTTACCGATTTAGTTTGCTGCACCAAGCCCGCGAATGTTTGAAAATAGAACCCCCAAATAGCCATTTTCTAAGTGTGGATAAAATATTTTGACTAATTCGGGATATTTTTGGGCTAACATCAAATATTATGTACTATAATTGTTATTTTTGCTGCTAATTTTCTTAAATCGCCTAAAAATACTCGTTTAATATTATGCACCTTTTGTTTTTCTTATTGCCTTTACTGCAAGCAGGTGGCACTACACCCATAGCCAACCTACCCAGGCTGCTCCCAGTTTGTCCGTTTTCGATTTGCTGATGAAAGGGGGTATTGTAATGATACCTATATTATTATTGTCTGTTATAAGCGTATATTTGATGATAGAGCGTTTTATGGCTATCGGCAGCGCGGGTCGCATAGATAATGGTTTTATGGATACGATACGCCGCCATTTGACGGCAGGCAATGTTAAAGAAGCAAAAAGCTATGCCGAAAACACCCATACCGCCCTTGGGCGCATTATAGCATCGGGTATTCAGTATTTGGGCTACAAATCGTCTGACATCGAAAATGCTATCGAAAATACTGCCAATATCGAAATTGCCAAAATGGAACAACGCCTTAGCTATTTGGGCATTATTGCGGGTATCGCGCCTATGTTGGGCTTTATCGGTACGATTTCGGGTATTATTCGCATATTTTATAATATATCTGTGAGTAACGACATCAGTATTGGTATTATAGCGGGTGGTCTGTACGAAAAAATGATTACCTCGGGTGCGGGGCTTATTGTAGGTGTGATAGCTTATACGGGCTACCACGTGCTACAATCGCGCACCGATAAATTTATGCTGAATATGCAAGAAGCCGTACAACAATTCAAGGCAATATTGTATCAACGCGTGTAATTCGAGGTATTCAAAAGAAGACAATGGCTTCGGGTAGTTGCCCTATTCTGTGCGATACGCATCTAAACTTTCTTTGCAACGTCATTCTCCATTCTCCATTTTTGTTGTTATGCTTGCTCGTTTGTTTCCCAACTATTATTTATGGATATTGTGCTTGCTTGGCGGCGCAACAGCTTGTAGCGAGATGCCCACAGGCAGCAATACCCGCTCAACTGCTTGCCCAAGTACCTATTTTTCGTCTGCTAATGCGGATACGGTGCAAGATGGCGGCGTTCAGATTATACCCATCAAAACACCCAAAGGCGAGTTTAAAGTATGGACTAAACGTATAGGCAATAATCCAAAGGCAAAAGTACTGCTGCTGAACGGCGGTCCTGGCTGTACGCACGAATATTTCGAATGTTTAGAGAGCTTTTTTCCCGCCGCAGGCATCGAGTTTATCTACTACGACCAACTCGGTTGCGGGCACTCCGACAATCCCAAAGACACAAGCCTCTGGGATTTGCCGCGCTATGTCGAAGAAGTGGAACAGGTGCGCCTCGCATTAGGGCTAAACAAAGATAACTTTTACTTGTTGGGGCATTCGTGGGGCGGCATCTTGGGCATCGAATATGCGCTGAAATACCAACAACACCTAAAAGCCCTCGTCATATCAAACATGATGAGCAGTTGCCCTGCCTACGGAAAATATGCCAATGAAGTACTAGGTCCGCAAATGCCGCCCGAAGTACTCGCCGAAATACGCCAAATAGAAGCGAAAAAAGATTTTGCTAACCCGCGCTATATGGAACTGCTCATGCCGCATTTTTACGCCCAACACATCTGCCGTTTTCCCGTAGGACAATTTCCCGACCCCGTCAACAGAGGCACTGATGCCATCAATCAATCGCTCTATGTGACGATGCAAGGACCAAGTGAATTTGGCATATCGGGCAAACTTACCCTTTGGGACAGAACCAAAGACCTGAAAAACATAAACGTACCAACCCTAAGTATAGGCGGCAAATACGATACGATGGACCCCGCTTATATGGAAATGATGAGCCAACAATTGCCCAAGGGCAGCTATCTATATTGCCCCAAAGGCAGCCATTTTAGTATGTATGACGACCAACAAACCTATATGACAGGATTAATCGATTTTATACAGCGAACACAATAAACCGCGCCCCATGCTATAAGTCTTACCTTGGCGGCTTAGTGCTGCACAAATACTGCAAAAATGTGCCGATGATGGATTGAGCTATTGCCTTGCTGAAAAAGCAGATATGCCGCGCTTCGGATAAAAAAATCAACGAAAAAAAGATGCCCCAATTTTAGTTTTATGAAAGGAACTTACCACAAAATAATAAACGGCGACAGCAGACAAATGAGCGAACTCAAAGATGAGAGCATTCACTTGGTTGTAACTTCGCCGCCGTATTGGCAGTTGAAAGACTATGGTACAGAAAATCAGATTGGATTTCATGATGATTACGAGACGTATATAAATCATCTCAATTTGACTTGGAAAGAATGTTTCCGCGTGCTTCACAAAGGTTGCCGCTTATGTATAAACATTGGCGATCAATTTGCAAGGTCGGTTTATTATGGTCGCTACAAAATCATCCCCATTCATAGCGAAATCATAAAGTTTTGCGAAATGATAGGTTTTGACTTTATGGGTTCTATCATTTGGCAAAAAACGACAACTATGAACACAACAGGCGGTGCAAGCATAATGGGTAGCTTTCCATATCCGAGAAATGGTATCGTAAAATTGGATTTTGAATACATACTTCTCTTCAAAAAGCAAGGCAATGCACCCAAACCAAGGGCTGAACAAAAAGAACATTCTGCCATGACAACAGAGGAATGGAACACCTATTTTAACGGACATTGGTATATAAGCGGCGCACGCCAAGACAATCACTTGGCTATGTTTCCCGAAGAATTGCCCAGAAGGTTGATAAAAATGTTTTCATTTCCCGAAGAAAATGTACTTGACCCGTTTCTCGGAAGCGGTACGACCTCGCTAATTGCCAAAAGCCTCGGACGCAATTCGTGTGGCTATGAAATTAATCCGGGGTTTATTCAAAATGCTGCTTAACTTATGGTAGAATCATTAGTGCAATGGACATTCTTAAATAATCCTAGCGAATTAGGACGAATGCTTAATTTTAAAATTGCTAAAATCATTGGGCAAGAAATCACAACCGATTTTGGACGTATTGATTTTGTATTAGCAAATACAGAAAATAGACATTTAGTGGTTGAATTGGAAACGGTATTAGACCAGAAGCATAAAATGGATTACTGTTTTAGTCAAATACTTAATTACAAAAATGTAAGATTTTCAGAAATGACAGATTATTGTATTCTCTATGCAGAAGAAACTAAGCAAAAGAATAGGAGAGTTATTGAAAAATTTGGTAGGGACAATAATATAGCTGTTCAAACATATTCTTTGGAAGTGGCCAAAAATATGTACACTAATACTGTAGAGCGACTGAGCTTAAATGTAGGTTTAGCACTCCCAAGTCCCAAGAATTATACGATTTGCTTCTTGCGTTGGCTGAATAAAATAATGAAACCATTTTTAGATTTAGAGAAAACAGAATTAACGAAGGCGGAGCTATTTAAGCCTTTTGAGAACCCTAGTAATAGTCGAACAAACTTTAATTGTTATGAAAAAATAGCATTAGATTTTGAATTGTTTGAATTTATTAATAATAAATATAAAATTACAGAGTATGGCGAAGTTTTTGTTAAAAATATAAGCCCATTTGTTCAAAATACAAGGAACATCTCCTCAGTCAATTTAACAAACGAACAAAAAAGGCTATTATTAAAGGTTTTGACAAATGGGAATTGGAATAATAAAACTCATAAGATAAATATTTACTGGTTTTTGCGTTTTATAGAAGTAACACACGGAAATTGGATACCCAAAAAGCATCAGTTCGAGCAAAGTAAATTAGATATTGCCAGAGGAATTTTTAATGTTCATTACCAAAGCAGGACAATGCAAGGGTTTTTGACTTGGTGCTGTAACTATTGTGTTGAATTGGGTTTAGTAGAGCAGATAAAATCGACCTTAGATTATAATCAAGTGTTTTTAACGCCACTTGGTGTAGAGGTCAATAATATTTTTAGCCTTGACTTAACGCTGAAGAAAAGTCGTTTAAATTTAAGTTTTAAATTTTTGGAGTAATGACAAACAATAAAATTAATCAGTTTTTAAATCAAAACAAGGCACTTCAAATAGAACTCGGTAGCCGCCTGCACGAAAAAATAACGCTTTGTGTCATTCCCGAATGGCAAGAAGCATTCAAAAATTTGACCTTGCAAGATTGCATGGATTATATCCACAACCTGACCATCAATCGGACTTTTGACGGCTATATCCGAGAGGAATCGGTGGTCAATGATGGGTTGGCAAAATTATACCCCGCCCTGAGGTTTGAAGAAAGCCCGCCCGAACTCGACCACGCTGGCGATATTGATTATCTGGGTTGGGTGGGCGAAAAAGCGTTTGGCATTCAAATAAAGCCCATTACAGCCAAGTCGAACTTTGGAAATTATTCGATTTCTGAAAGAATGAAGGCGAGTTTTCAAGACTTTGAAGAAGAATACGGCGGAAAAGTTTTTATCGTATTTAGTCTTGACGGCGAAATTGCAGACAGAGATATTCTTAAAGAAATTGACGTAGAGATAGAACGGCTCAAAAAAAACTGAAAAACATAAAACAAAGGACATGATCCACTACTGAAAAAATTGAATTATAAGGCACAAAACCCAATAATAGTACTCAATGTGCCCGCCTCGTTTGAGCCTAATTTACAACCCATAGCCGATACCACTCACATCGACCGCCAAGTAGTGCCACCCGAAGACGGTGTTGCCCTTTATCGAATTTGCCCTCTTTTTTGCCACCCGACAAAGCGAAGCTGATACCTATGCCCCGCAGATAGCACCCTATTTAAAAGGCGGTGCCATCTTATGGGCTTGTTACCCCGAAGGTGGCTCCCCAAACGCTGCCGCTGCTATTTTAACGCGATACGGGCTTGGGCAATTACGATTTGGAGGTAGCCATTGACGAAGATTGGAGTGCCTTGCGCTTCCGCAAAACAAGATATATCAAAACATTTATCCGCCAATTTGCTGCTCTGTCAGCATCGGGGTGCGACAACAAACAATCCGAATAAGCACAGCCCAGACAATCATAAAGGTATGAAACTAAAACGCCGCCATAAATTTACCGCCGAAGTAGCTACTTCGTCCCTCAACGACATCATGTTTTTTTTGTTGTTGTTTTTTCTCATTATAGCTACTGTTGCCAACCCCAACGTCATAAAAATATTGCTGCCCAAAGCCGCTACTTCGCAGGCATTCAGCAAACGACAGGTAGCTCTTACCGTAACAGCAGATAAATTATATTTTATCAACAATAAACAAATACCCTACGAACAGTTGGAAACCGAATTGTTGGCATCACTAAAAGGTATTGACGACCCTACGGTGGTGTTGCGCATAGACCAATCGCTCAACGTACAAGAATTGGTCACTGTAATGGGCATAGGCTCAAAACTGAAAATAAAAATGGTATTAGCAACCAAATCAAGTACCTAAATCGCGCATTGTTTGAATGCTTGAACGAGCAAGAACAAACCCGTTCAGCAAAGCACCCAGACAAAGGCATAGGATAAAAAATAACGCTATTCTTTTCACCTTTCAAAACCCACCCCGCCGATAGCCCCTCCGAATATGCAGGGGCAAGGGGTACTACTCAAAATGCCCGACTTCACAGACCAAGACCACAGCGAAATATCCAAAGAAGGGCTTGTCGGAACGATATTGTTCCATGCCTTGCTGCTGCTGCTATTTTTGCTGATCGGCTTACAATCTAATTGGACCCAACCGCAAGAAGGTGGTATCATGCTCAATTTTGGCACCGACGAAGCAGGTTGGGGCGACGTGCAACCGATGAGCGATGCCTCCGACCAATCGCTTACAACCGACATCGTGTCGCCCGCGCCCGAAAGTAGCCCACCTCCCGCCCCCGCTACCCAGCCACAGCCCTCGGACAAACAATCGGTGCTGACGGGCAACGACGACGAAGCCCCCGCTATGACCAAAGACGACAAGAAAAAAGATACCCGCAAAGACACGCCAAAAGACAGCAAAAATACGAATGCGAATAATAAAGACAATGGCAAAAACACAAATAGCCCCAGCAATGCCCAAACACCCGCCAGCAAACCCGCCATCGACCCCAACTCGCTGTTTAAAGGCAGCCAAGGCAATAATGCCACCTCGCAGGGCAATACGCCAGGTGCCACAGGCGACGAAGGGCACCGCATGGGAGGAGCAGATATTAGCAATAATACGGGCGGAAACGGCGGCAATAGTTCGGGCGGAGTGGCTGCCAACGTGCCGGGCAGAAAATTGTTGAGCGTGCCGCCCATTAGCGATAGCTCGCAGGATATAGGCACGGTAGTTATCAAAATAAAGGTGAATAGGCAAGGCGATGTGATAGAAGCAAAATATACCTCGCAAGGTTCTACTACTACCAGCTCGACCTTGACCTCGAAAGCCGCTTCCGCCGCCAAAAAAGCCAAATTCAACGCCGAACTTAATGCCCCCGAAGTTCAGAACGGTACGATGACTTTCCGATTTAAGGTGAAGTGATACGCCCGAATATCGAGATTGGGCGATGCTATACATCGAAATAAAACCGCGCCATACTCCAAACTCGGATTACGGCGCGGTTTTGTCGAATAGGGTAGGGAGGGAAACCTATGGCAGCTGCAAGCATAGGCAGAATAGTTTTTATTGCATCATGCGCATAAATGTACTGAGAAACAAATTGCGCTCGGCTTTTGACATTTTATCTAATAATTTTTCGGCTACATTGGCTAAATCGCGTAGGTCATTGACCGTTTTTTGAATCGTTCGGATTCCTCACAATCGCCCTCTACTTGTGAAATGCTCGAAAGAATTTCAGAAATGGGTTCGAGTTCGCGCTTTTGCGGTTAGCGATAATCAAGCGAGCGCTTTCCAGATGTCTTGCTCGGCATAAAAATACTCGCGTCGGTCGCCCGCCTTATGTTCTTTCATTACCAAGCCCCAATCCATCAGTGCCCGCAGATTCATGTTTGCATTGCCACGCGATATATTGAGTTCTTGCATAATGGCATCGGCACTCAATGGGTATGCCGATACGAGCAACAAGGCATGTACTTGTGCCATAGTCCGATTGATGCCCCAAGTAGAGCCTAATGCGCCCCAGGCTTGGATAAATTTATTTTTACCTTCTTCGAGCGTCATAACAACTGCGTAGTATAGAGAGAAAATTTTTGGGGATAAAAACAGCGCGATAGAACTGCCTACCGACCTAAATACATTTATTGCGGCATATTTGTTTAGAATCGCCACTGCAAAGTTACAAAACTTTCAATAATTTCTGAATTTTCAGTAAATTAATTGTTTGGGCTTTATCAAATACTGTCGCACTTTCTGCCCTTAGCGGCGGGCAATGATTTCGGCACGTATGTCTAATTGGCTGGCATTCATACCACGCACTTTTTGCCGGCTGCTGATGGTATATTGTCGGGCGGGTGTATAGTGTAATACTTCCGACAATTCGTACAAGGGATTTTTGACGCGGTTGTCTATGGCAATATGGCTTATGCTTTGCGTTGAGCGCAGTTGGTCGATACGAAGGCTTTGCGTGCGCAACTTGGGATTTAGGGCGGTATAGCTGATGCGCAAAGTATCGGCAAGCCAAATGCTATCGATTTGGTAGCTATCGCGAAAAGCGGGTTTGTTGATGTCTGATGCGGTAAATATCGATAACTCGCTTGCCCAATCTGTGAGTTGGCTTGTTTGTAGCTCTGTTTGGTCGTTGAGTGTTACGGATTTTTGCACCGTCGTGCCTTTGAGTTGTGCTATTTCGCGTTCAAAAAAGCCAATTAGGTCGAAATATCGGCGTTCAGCAGTCGTTTTTTGTGGCAATATGTCCGTACATGCCACACATAACAACAAATATATTGCCCAACAATAGCGATAAAACATAGCAGTATGTATATTTTTTTATCAGATAAGCCCGTATCGGTCAAATAAAAAACAACCGCTCTCCGATAAGTACAGAGAGCGGTTGCTATGACAAGAAAAAAAGTGGCGAGCTACTTGCATCACGCCGCTACAACCATCTACCTTTGCTGCCTTCCGACCCTGGAGGATTCGACAGGAGCTGGCTGTGCAAGACTCGCCGCTGCAAAGGTACGACAACTTTTTGAATTGCCAAACATTTGCCAAACTTTTTTTTATTCTTTTCCACCGTATAGTTCATCTTGCCATTTTTGCAGCTCGTCCCATTTGCCATCGGCAGCTAACTCGGCTTGCCTTGCCCAAGTGCTTGGGTTGTGTATTTGGAAACGTGCGCCTGCGCGGTCTAAGATGCCTTGCAAGGTGTTTAGGTCGGTTTGCGCCAATTGTCGGAAAGTATAGATGCCGTCGGCGTTGAGCAATTCGGCAATTTTAGGACCTATACCTTCCATTTTTGTCAAATCATCGGGCACTATTGGTGCGGCGGTGGCGGTCACTTCCACGCCTCCGTCTAAGATGTCTTGCCATTTTTGCAGTTCGTCCCATTTGCCGTCGGCAGCTAACTCGGCTTGCCTTGCCCAAGTGCTTGGGTTGTGTATTTGGAAACGTGCGCCTGCGCGGTCTAAGATGCCTTGCAAGGTGTTTAGGTCGGTTTGCGCCAAGTGTCGGAAAGTATAGATGCCGTCGGCGTTGAGCAATTCGGCAATTTTAGGACCTATACCTTCCATTTTTGTCAAATCATCGGGCACTATTGGTGCGGCGGCGGTCACTTCCACGCCTCCGTCTAAGATGTCTTGCCATTTTTGCAGTTCGTCCCATTTGCCGTCGGCAGCTAACTCGGCTTGCCTTGCCCAAGTGCTTGGGTTGTGTATTTGGAAACGTGCGCCTGCGCGGTCTAAGATGCCTTGCAAGGTGTTTAGGTCGGTTTGTGCCAATTGTCGGAAGGTATAGATGCCGTCGGCGTTGAGCAATTCGGCAATCTTAGGACCTATGCCTTCTATTTTAACCAAATCATCGGGCACTATTGGTGCTACAAGGGGCAATGCTATAGGCACTTCCTTGATAATTTCTTTGATAACTTCGACCTCTTTAATTACCTCAACGGGTACTTCTTTAATCACCTCAACTTCTTTGATAACTTCTACCTCTTTAATCACTTCAACTTCCTTGATAACTTCGACCTCTTTAATCACCTCAACTTCCTTGGGTTTTTGTTGCAACTCGTTTTGGACGGCGACAAATTGATTATTGAGGGTATCAAATTTGCCCGTCCACGACAAAATGGCAGCATCGTTATTGGCTTTGGCAGCTAATCCATCAGCCTCCAACTTGGCATATTTGCTTTCCCATTCTCCGATGCGCAGCAGTAGTGCTTTGTTATCGGCTTCGATTTTTGCATATTTGCTTTCCCATTCTCCGATGCGCAGCAATAGTGCTTTGTTATCGCCTTCGATTTTTGCATATTTGCTTTCCCATTCTCCGATGCGCAGCAATAGTGCTTTGTTATCGCCTTCGATTTTTGCATATTTGCTTTCCCATTCTCCGATGCGCAGCAATAGTGCTTTGTTATCGCCTTCGAGGGTATTAATTGTACTTTTCAACGATAGGTGGTCATCGTTTAGTGATTGGTAGCGCGTTTTATAACCGTCTATATCGGTCAGGACTGCGCTGTATTTGCCGTTCAGTTCGTCGTATTGGGTATCGCGTTGTCGCATGCGCTCGTTGGCGCAGGCGCGGGTAGCCAGCCACGATAAGAGGGCTGAACCGAGCATTAATAGTAATGGCAACCAAATGCACATCATGGTATGAATGTTGTTTTAATAAGCGTTAGATAATAAATAATGTAGCCTATCAATTTTTAATTGATGTGGCGATAAATCCTTGATTTAGGGGCAAGGTTATTTTAAGGTTACTTCTACGCGCCGGTTTTTGTCGCGTCCTTCAACGGTATTATTAGGTGCAATGGGTTTGTCGGGACCAAAGCCATTCGAGGTCATGCGTTGCGCGCCGATATTTCCGTTTTTGCTTAGGTAGTTAGTAGCGAATGCGGCTCGTTCTTTCGACAGTGTGACGTTGGCATTGCGTTTGCCTACATTGTCAGTATGTCCTGTTATGTCTAAACTGCTGGCGGGCACGTGGTCGAGGTAATAGATGAGGTCGGCAAAATCGGCACGTTGTTTTTCGCTCAAATCGATTTCGTTTTTGCTAGTTTCGAAATAGAGTGTGATGGGTTTGCCCAATAGTCGTTGTTTGATGTCGGGCAGGCGCGTGTCGTTTTTGGGGCTTTCGTTAAATGCTACATCGATACCTTTATATAAGGTGTCGTTGAAAAACCATGCTGCGTCGGGTAGCAATTTGGCATCGGTGCTAATTTGCGCTGCGGGTACGCCTAATGTCACCAATAGATTTTTGATGTCGTTTGCGCGGGCAAGCCCTAAGTTGGGCAAGATGCTGTTATTTTTTTCGTCTGCCCGATAATAGCCCGTTACGTTGATAGTTCGATTGGGGTGAGCTTTCAGGTAGGTGGCGGTGGTGTTTAGGTCGCCATTCAGGTCGCCGGATAAAGGGGTGGCGTGGGCAGCATTAGACAGGGAATAGCGCAGGTGCTGGTCGGCAGATACCGATAAATCACCGTCTTTAAATGTCCATGCGCCTAAATTCGGGCGTTTGGCTTGCGGCTCATTGCTAACGGCAGCTACAGCTGTATGGGTAGCTGCTTGGGTATTACAGTTGCACAAATATTTATTGCACAGCCATAGCCCCAATAATATCCATACCAACAATAGCAATAGCCAAAGGATAGATTTGCTCATAAGTATAATATAAAAGATGTTAGATTAATATGTCTGTTTTTTTATCATAAATTACTGATAATCAATTAATTGTGTTGTTTTATGCAATATTGAAAATCAATTAGTTACGTTAAATGATGAAGTTATATTTGCTTGTTATGCGTACACGTATTAAGACTTGGTGTAGTGCTGAAAGTGACGTTAAAATGATTTTTTTGTGTTGTATTATTTACTCATGTTACGCAGCATAGCTTAAAATGCTGTTTAAACGACCTTTAAACGAGGCATTTTTATAGCATAAAAAAGGCAATTTTATCTCAAAAATCGTTGTGGCGGGTCTAAGGGGCGTTTTTGGCAGGTAAAAACCGATTGACGGAAAGATGCCTCTGCGTAACATCAGTTATTAAACCTACATCTTTTTCTAATTCAGCTTCGGAAATAATTTGGCTCTTAACCCAAAATGTTAGGTGTATGTATCATTTTGGTGTGTGCCGCATAGCCAGAGTTAGGCATTTGTAGGCAAGATTGGCACCTTGTTATTTGTTCGGACAACTACAGATGGTGTGGATATTGGCTTGATTTTTCGTTCTGTAGCCAAAATAAATTCGGGTTGCTATTATTTTCGGGCATTTATCCCTACTTTTGCCTTTCTATTTTATCCCTATTTCTTTGGAGCATAAAAGTAGGTAATATTTTTCTGTTTTTGTGGAAAGAATGTTTTTTTGTTCACACACACTTTTTTCTTTCGTATTGTATGGATTCTACACATCAGAACAATACTATGCCTGCGGGCATACCCTATATCGTAGGCAACGAAGCTGCCGAGCGGTTTAGCTTTTATGGCATGAAAGCTATCTTGACTACCTTTCTGGTCAGTCAATTTTTTAACCCTACGGCAGACCCCGCCCTGCAACAAACCGCCGAAGCCCAAGCCAACGAACAAACGCATTTCTTTTTATCGATGGCCTATTTGATGCCTTTGCTGGGTGGCTATTTGGCAGACCGCTATTGGGGCAAATATACAACTATATTATATGTTTCGCTTATTTATTGCGCGGGTCATGCTTGTTTGGCTTTATTCGACGATAATTTGGGCGGATTTACCTTTGGTTTGCTCCTCATTGCCATTGGCGCGGGAGGTATCAAGCCCTGTGTATCGGCAAACGTAGGCGACCAATTTGACGAACACAATAAGCATTTAATACCCAAAGCATTCAGTATTTTTTACTGGAGCATCAATGTAGGTGCTTTCTTTTCACAACTCATCATACCCGCTATTTATGGGGGTAAATCCGAGAACGCATCCTTGGCATTTGGCATTCCGGGCATTTTGATGGGTTTGGCAACTATCATATTTTTTTGGGGGCGCAACAAATACCGCCACCTGCCGCCTACGGGAGCTAATCCCGAAAATTTTCTGGCGGTTAGTGCTTATGCTTTCAGACACCGCAACGATGCCCACCAAGGCGATAGTTTTTTGATGTCGCAAAAAATCGCTTTTCTGCGGCTGCCGTAGATGGTGTGAAATCGGTCTGGAAAGTATTGGCAGTTTTTGCCTTTATTCCTATATTTTGGGCACTATACGACCAAAATGGCTCTGAATGGGTCTTGCAAGCTCAGAAATTGAATTTGACCATTCCGCTACTTAATACTACCATATTGGCAGAGCAAGTACAAGCCATCAATGCCGTTTTTATCCTCATTTTTACGCCCTTGTTTGGGTTTTGGCTCTACCCAATGCTCGAAAAACGCGGATTTGCCCCTACTGCCGTGCGTAAGATGGCAGTAGGGATGCTGCTCCTCTTAGTAGCTTTTTTAATAATCGCTTGGCTGCAAGTACAAATAGATGCAGGGCAACAACCCAATATTATTTGGCAAATGCTGGCATATATTGTCTTGACCGCGGGCGAAGTGATGGTTTCTATAACGGGCTTGGGTATGCCTATTCGCAAGCACCGCCCTCAATGAAAAAGCACACTCATGTCGTTTTGGCTGCTTACGATAGCGACAGGTAACTTTTTGGTCTCCAAAATTAACAATAATATTGAGCATGGCGGCGTTCTAAAAACGATGCTATCTGGTGCCAACTATTATTGGTTCTATATCGTACTATTATTAGTCAATACGCTTTTATTTATATGGTTGCTATCGCAGCAGCGCAAGGATTCCGAAATACGCCCCATCGAATGGCTATTTGCGGGTTTATTTTGCATCGTCTTAGTGGTCGTAGTGGCCAATTTATCCGTAGATTTAGTCAAAACAGCACTTGCCTTTCTATAAATGAAGCACGGCTAATAATATGGTTTGTAACTATTTAGGCGGTGTACTTCTTTGCTCTGATTTATGTTTGTAGGTCGCATTTGTTCCCACAGATCTAATGTTAGATGCCATACCTACGGCATTTTAAGAATCGTACTTGCTATATGCTACCAATATAACATGCCTACGGCATTTTAAGAAGTGATTAAGGTGTAATCTCTGCAACGCTCAAATTTAAGGTTAAATTTTCGATTTCTTACTTTTGCAGGAAATCTAATGAATAGCCTAATGGCGAAGTTGCCTAAATAGTTACTATGGTTTTTAAATTTCGGGAACAAATTTTGCTAAATGCTGCTTTGTAGTAAGGGCACAAGCGAGATGTCCAAGTTATTTTTTTTACTCAAAATTAGAAACCACTAATAGAAAGACCCAGTAATTTACGGTATTAAAATTTAATAATTCGTATTCTACTAATAGCAAGCGGGTTATAAAATTGTAAATTTTTTATTACAATTTTATCAATAAAATCAAATCGTTCATTTTCAGCGTGTTATATAGCGTAAATTATTTAAATCGGAAATTGCTGAGAAAGACCGTTTTCTAAGCCCCTTCGGGGCGACCTCATAGTAGAAAATAAAGGCGGATAGCAACAAAAGCCCCGTAGGGGCGATATCCTAATGGTCTGTGTTATAGATTGTAGCAAGGGCGCGAGTAATATGCTCCCGTTACTTTTTCTACTCAGAATTAAAAAATCAAACCACTAATAACACCTACACATCTAAGCTAAGAGCCGCTGACATTATGAATACAGAAGCAATGGCATTTATATTATTATACCAACACAATATACCGTCAGCACGGTAGGGGGGCTAATTTTGTCCTTAAAATATCCTGCTTGCTAAACTTTTTGAGGCAAGCATAGTCTAATTTGCTAAATATTGCACGAAATTTGCTGTAGTTGAACAGAGGTTATCAAACACGCCTACATTATGCATCACTCCACCACACTACAAAACCCCGATAATGAGCTAAACGTCGAATCGAAGCGGCAGTATATACAGCCAACTTATAAATTATGGATGATATTTGCTGCTGTTATAGTTGCTATATCGTCCTTTCCTGCGTCCGTAGCGGCACAGGTAGGCGATTATTTTATTTTGGATGACGACAGTTACCTCGAAATTGCCGACAATAACGCCCTTGACTTTTCGACCAACCTAAGCGTAGAAGCATGGATTAACTTATGCGATGTTGCGGAGGGTACGCATACTATTATTTCCAAAAGCCGTTGCGGGGCTAACCAATCGTCCTATTCGCTGCGTATAGTAGCGGGTGGCAAACTGCAATGGCGCTGGTCAGAGAATGGCACTTGCTCATCGTCGCCTTTCGACGGCGGTTTGTATATTACCGACGATGCCGTAGTCGCACAGCCCAATATATGGTATCATATAGCTGCTGTACATACACCCACATCGGTACATGTATACGTAAACGGCGTAGAAGCCATTGGCACCCTACAATCGGGCAATTATTCGACCATCTTTAATAGCAACCAACCCCTGCGCATAGGTGCGTCTATAGGCGGACCCACGGGCAATGCCCTAATCAATTTCCTAAACTGCTTTATCGACGAGGTGCGTTTGTGGGATTATCCGCTTAGTGCCGCTGAGGTGGCTGCCCACGCCGCCGAACAACCCACCGACCCCGAAATGAGCGGTATCGAACCGGGTTTGACCGCCTATTATAGCATGGGCATAGCCAGCAGCAACCCCGCCATACCGCCCGCTATCGTACCCAACAAAGCCCTTGCCACAGGCACCGTACTCAATAGCAACGCCTTGGGCGGCGATGCCGATTCGCCTTTATATGTAGCAACGGGTATAGACCTAAACAACCTCGATTTGGGACCCGACCGAATTGTATGTGCCAACGAAGAACTTATCATCGACCTACGCAATGCAGGGTTACATTTTATATGGTCTGACAATAGCACCGAAGCCGTCCGACACCTCAATCAAGACGGGACGTATAGCGTTACGGCTACGCTGGGCAACTGCTGGCGAGTTGACACCCTCACCGTTAGCTTTGAAGGAGGTATCGACACCATTCGCCTGCAACAATGCGGCGGCGACCCGCCCTATTTCCTACAAGGTGCTTTGCGATACGTATCGGGCACCTACTACGATACCATACCCACCAACTTGGCTTGCGACAGCGTGCGCGTTACATTCTTAGACATAAGCGAATATTTGGTCGTGAGCGAAGAAATATCACTCTGCGAAGGCGAACAGTTCGAACTCAATACAGGCATAATCGTATCCAATTCAGGTCTATATTTCGATACCCTCAAACAACAAAACGGCAATTGCGATAGCCTAATCAAAATAATACAGTTTGAAATAAACGATTTTGTCTTAGAACAACGCACCGACTCTATTTGCTGGGGCGAAAGCAAATGGCTCGCGGGGCAATGGCGCAATCGCTCAGGCGTATTTTACGATACTACCTATACATCTGCTTGCGATACGATATACCAAACACAACTCGTATCGTATGACTGCCGGAATATTGGCTGCCAAATGGTGATACCCGATGCTTTTTCGCCCAACAGCGACGGCATCAATGATTATATAACATTGCTCAATCCGTGCGAGGTGCGCCAACTAACTTGGGCTATCTACGACCGATTGGGAAGGCGCGTATTCGCAACCGAAGACCCCACGCAAACCTGGGACGGAAACCTACCCGACCATCAAACCGCTCCCGTAGGCGTATATGCCTATGCCATCAGTTTTGAGGCTTATGACGAAGAACGCGGCTTCTGGCGACCCAAAACCAAAAGCGGCAATATCACCTTATTGCGATAGAATGGCAGACATGCTTGGAAAAATATGCCCAAGTGCAGAACGCTTGGTTTCTAAGTGTAAAAAAATAGGATGTCGTAGGCATGAGGCGGAAGGTAAACTCGTGTTTTTCGGGATAGTATTGGATAAAATCGGCACATTCCGCGCTATTTTGCCCAAAAGCATGGAATGTGCCGATGAGGTGATTATTTCGTAACTATCAATTTACCACGTGTCCAAGTGTAGTAGCTGTTGCTTATATCGTACACATACAGCCCTTGCCCAAAACTGTTCAGGTCTAAGGTATAGCTACCTTGTCCGTTTAGGGTTTGCGTATGTAGCAATTTGCCTACTAAGTCGTAGAGGTGCAGAGTGGCGGTTTCGCTGTTGCCTTTCTTGTCGCTCAGGTCATAATGTAGGGTTGTCGTATTGCTGGCGGGGTTAGGCACAAAGTGCAGCAAGGTCGGTGTGGGGTTTGCCGCCGCCTCCTCAATCGCCTCAACCACCTCGACCCCTACCGACTGCCCGCCTATGCCACTACCCAACGCTACCGAAGCCGTAACTGCCGATGTGTCGCTGCACACTACCGCCCTTAGCGTAATGGTATGTTGCCCCTGGGCTGCCGCATATTCGTGCGTCACTACATCGGGGCAAGCCCCGTAGCCCTGCCCGCACCTAAATGGCGGCGAGCCGTCGCCAAAATCCCAAATATAATGCCCGCCGTCGATGCTGTCGGGATAGACGTACTGCGACTGATTGACTAACTCGACCAAATTGCTACCCGCCGTAGTTTGGTAGGCAAAGGCGGCTTGGGGTTCGGTGAGCAAGCCCATGCAGTTGAGACGCAAAAACCATACGTCTGCCCTTCCTATGGTGTCGGTTCTGCCCACCACCACATAGCCGCTTTTGCCCGTCGAATCGTGGTCGGCGACGATGAGGTCGTAAAAATAATCGTTATAGGGGTTGCCATAGCTGTGTTGCCACTGAAACCCGCCCGATGGCGATAGCTTGACCAAGGTGCCGTCAGAATCGGGGGCATCGGCCACGCCCCAATCGCCCGTTATCACATAGGAGCTATCGGCGAGTTGTATGGCTTTGTGTGGGTAGCCCAAAAAGGTATTGCCCGAAACCTGCGGCACGGCGGCAGGAGCCTGCCAAGTCCATTCCGTTTCGCCGTCGGCGGACAACTTGCGCACGTAGCCCATGCAGAGGTCAAACGTAGTCTGGTCGGTGACGGCGGTAAACAGCAACCCGCCGTCCAAGGTGACGAGGAGCGAATAGGTCTGTTCGTCGGCGCCCAAGTCGAAGTGCTGCGCCCAGAGGATATTGCCCGCGCCGTCGATGCGCATCAGCAGGGCGAAGCCCGTGTCGTCCCAGCCCCAATTGTCGTCGGCGGTCGCCAGCAGGTAGTAGCTGTCGCCGGGTCCCTGTGCTATATCATTGATATAAGTATTATAATTATAATTAAAATCAATAATCATTCCCGAAGGGTAATTAATTGGTATGGTCGTATAAACGGTGTCCCAAAGCATCTCGTAATCGGCATCCAATTTTACGAGGTAGAGTTCGCTCCAGCCCGGAGAAGCCGTAGTTATTCTACCACCAATCAAATAATTGTGATCATCCGTCATTACACAAGCACTCACAACATTGCTAAATGTCTCATCGCCTATAATGTCAAAATCGGCATAATAATTATTGGAATCGCAGGCGGCAAAATAAGAATAACGGTTGCCCGTTGCGATTTCTTCGCTTACGAAGCCGACTATAAAAATATTGTCATCCGATTTAACCATATCACGTATGGCGGTATTATAACCATTCCAATAGTGCCCGGCGGTATCAAGTTGTGTCCCGATAGGCGATATTTCTAGCAAGTGTAAATTCCATTGGTTGATGGCGTTGTTTTTTACTTCGCAGCCAACCACATAATTACCGTTATCTCGCTGTAATACGATAAAGCCGTTATGCACGTCAAACCATCCGTATTTATTGGTGTAATATTTTGATTGCGCCATGGTTGAATTAATGTTACACAGTACAAGGCATAGTACGATAGGTAGTTTCATTTTTTACTTCGATTTAAAATGTAAAGGCGGCCACGCCTTTGAAAAGCGTAGCCGCCAAAATGATGTTACCTGATAATGACTAACTTGTCTTTAAACATCGTTTTACCGCCGATGGTTATTGTGTACGGATAAACACCCGGGCGATAGGTCGTTATGGGCAAACGATAAATGCAGTTGCTAAATAATTGCATGGTGGCAGTTAAGTGCCCCGTTATATCAAAGATTTTTAGGGTCGCAATCTCGCCTTCTGCCAATCGGTAGGTAAGTTCCGCGCCTCCCGTCGCCGGATTGGGCATGAATCCCATGAAATCGTCCGCGGACTCCTCGTCCGTTTTGAACACCGTATGCCAGGCCTGTCCATCGCCGTCGTCGGGCAGTGGGCTTTCGAACTGCTGCCCTCGTGCCACCATTAGTGCCGTTTGCGCCTTAAAAGCCGTTTTGGTGCGGCTTAGGGCTATGGTGCTTTTGGCTGGGGTCGGGAGGTAAAGCCCCGCCAAGCGTAAAATAAGGATTGTTTTCATCGTACAATGGCAATTTTCTCATGCCCCAAAGCACGGTTGGGATTAGAGTAGTCGTAAAATGTCCAAAAATACAAGCCTGTCGGCAAATCGGACACCGACAGGGTTTGCGGCGCGGCGGACAAAGCCACCCGCCGAACCTCACGCCCCCAAACGTCGTACAGGCAAAAATTGCCCGAAACGGGCGCAGATGGGGCAACATGCAGCAGGTCGGTAGCAGGGTTGGGCGTTACGTATAGCTGTGGCGGCAGATGCGCATCGCCTACCTCATTCCAAAGCACCGCCATAGTTTGTGATGCGGCGGACGTGTCGGAACAGACGACTGCGGTAAGCGTAGCCGTATATTGCCCTTGGGCTGCCGCATATTCGTGCGTCACTACATCGGGGCAAGCCCCGTAGCCCTGCCCGCACCTAAATGGTGGCGAGCCGTCGCCAAAATCCCAAATATAATGCCCGCCGTCGATGCTGTCGGGATAGACGTACTGCGACTGATTGACTAACTCGACCAAATTGCTACCCGCCGTAGTTTGGTAGGCAAAGGCGGCTTGGGGTTCGGTGAGCAAGCCCATGCAGTTGGTTTTGACCATATAGACAAAAGCCCTACCTACTTCTATGCTGTCTTTGCGACCTACAAAAATATAACCGCCATCGGAATCGGCAATTAAGTGGTAGAGGTAATTTTCTTGGTTGGTGCCGTATCGCCTGCGCCACAACACATCGCCCGTAGGGGTTATTTTTACCAACATAGCATCACTATCATAAAGCAAGGGGTCGGGATTGCCCATATCTCCGCCCAAGACATAGTTGCCGTCTGGTGCGGCAACTATCCGCGAAAAGCCCGCTCCGTAAAAATACCTTTTGAACCAATCAATGCCACAGTCGGGGTCTAATTTAACCACCCTGCCGCGCATGATGCCGTCTTCACCAAATTGTGCGGGACGCATAGAGCCTACCACCAACATGCCTCCGTCGGGTGTACCTATGACATCTACGGGATGTTCCTGTTCTTCGTCGTGCCATACATAATCATAGAGGACGTTCCCCGCCGTGTCGGTTTTCACAAATATCATGTCTGCCCAGTCGGGGTGCTGCATATAGTCAAGGTTAACGGTGCCAATGAGGTAGTAACCACTATTGTCGGGGGCGGGGTGTACCACCTGCAAGTAACGCAAGTCGTTGGCGAGGTCGTAGTAATGCTGCCAAATGATATTGCCCGACGTATCGGTTTTTATGAGGTGCATCAGCCACTCTTCGTCTTGTATGGGTGATTGTGTGGTAACTCCCGCCCAACCACCCATCAGGTAATAATTGTCGGGTGTTTGTTTGATAGTGCCAGTCCATTGTCTGAGATACAGCGAATCATATACCAAAATTGTTTTATATTTCCATTTAAGTCGAGTTTCAGAAAATAAGAAATACTTATCCAATCACTACCTCCTATATAGTAGTTGTCGTATTGTCCGCTAAATACTAATTCGTTGTTGGCAAATACGCCAGTCACGCACCTTACACTGTTAATCCCCAATGTATCGTAGTAATGAATGTTCTTTGGATTTCCATACGGGTCTATGATCGCTATAAAGGGCTTTATACCTTGTTCATGGTCTTGGAGTTGGCTGCCCGCCACAACAAATGCCGTATCGTTTAGCTGTTGCACATACCGTGCATCCTGAATTTGCCAACCTATGTTTATTATTTTTTCATAATATTTTGTTTGCGCAAAAATGCTATTTGATAGGGTCAACACCAGTAAAAATAGTTGAAATTTCATTGTTTGATTTGCATTAAGGGCTATGCCATTTTCTGCGGTAGCTGCCAACCTAATTGCCGCAAACATTTGGCAGATATCGGACATAGCACCAGTGAAATAATAGCCTCTTTTTGGCAGTGGCTACCACTGCCAAAAAGAGGCAAATCCCTATATATTAAGGCACAATGGTTATTTTGCCTTGTTGCGTTAGTCCTTTGTTGGTGGCAATGGCGTATAAATACAAGCCAGGGCTAAGGTGTTGTGTATCTATGCTCATTTGTCCGCTTTGCTCAAAATGGCGGGTTTGTAGCAGTTTGCCGCTCATGTCGTACAGCCGTAATAGTCCTTTTTCGCCGTCGGGCAGGCAATAGCTTAGGCTTACTTGCGCTTGTGTGGGGTTGGGCAGGGGTGGGCTTATGTAGGGGATGAGGTTACCCGCCGCGTCGGTTTTGAAGTATATGGCGTTCGTGCTAAATAGTGCCGCTGCTGTTGAGTTGAGTACTGTTGGCAAGGGCGGCAATGGAATTTCGTACTCTTCGCCATACAACAAATACAGCATGGTATGGGCATCGTATGCGGCGCGGGTGCCGCCCATAGCTATTTGGCGGATGATGGCTTCTTCTTCGGTGGTTAGTTGGTCTAATTTTCTGCCGTCTTGCACTATATCCCAATACAAGCCGTATAGCTCCTTCCATTGGGCATTACCCCATTGCTCATCGGGCAGTTGGGTTATGGTTTGGCTTACCTTAGTAGCATCTTGCTCTTTGATGTATTGGGGTAACATACGGCTATACGCCTCGTTGGTGTTTATGTCTTTCAGCAAGTCGCGGGCAGCGGCAGCGTTTTTCTGTTCGCCGTAGTAAAATAGTTTGCGCAAGGCTTCGCGGTTTAGCCATTTTTCTATACTAATGGCTTTTATGTCGTCATCGTCTTTGATGCCGCTGATATTGCAATGTTCTTCTTGTGAAATCATTAATCCAATACATTCCTCTACATTGATAAGTGCTGGGTCATTGACGGTAGGCAAAAAGTTTTGGCTTGGGTCGTTGCGGTAGTAGTAGGTAAAGGAGGTAGGCATGCCCGATACTAAAACGGTACTCCATGACTCGCCGTTGAACAAGTTGTCGGTGGGTGTACCAAATAAACCAGGCGTATTGCAATCGCCTTGGTCGCTTAGGCTGCCCGATTCAAAGGGGAATGGGCTGCCCACGGGTGGGTCGTAGTTACTAAGCCACCAACTCGTTATATAATTATTAAATCGGTTACAGTATAGGTCGGTGCCGTTGCCTTCAATTCCTTGTACACCATTTTGCCCGAATGCCCATACGGGAATGAAGTTAGAGTTATAGCCATTGTCGAATATGGCGTTGGGTGTATTGCCGTTGCCCATGAGTATGGTACCGAATACGTTGTAATTGATTAGGTTATTGCTTACTTGGAAAGTACTGCCGCGTAAATATATGCCTATATCGTTGAACTGTCCTAATGATCCCGGTGGTGGCGGGCTAAGGTTGATGTTTTTTCCTTGATAATGAGCATGGCTCCACTGGCTTGTATGGCACATTTATTATTAGCGTATGTATTTTCGTTGATTTCTGCATCTAAGGTAAGCGGGGTAATGCCCCAATCCAACAGAGAAGTGCCTACACTGAGGTCTGAAAACTCGTTGCTGCTAATGCTTACGTTGTTCGATTCTATGGCGCGTATGCCATATTTCATATTATTAAACTCATTGCCAGATACTCCTAAGTTCCCATATACGTTTAGTACTACGCCTGCTTCGGTGCGTGGGGTAGCGGCTATAGTGATAAAGGGAAAATGGAGTGTGTTCGAATTGAAATTGGCTTCATTCACATAGGATATAGTCGTTGCATCATCCAAAGGCGGTAAATTATCGTACCAACTTAGGTTAGCTCCTTGTAGGCAGTTGGAGAAACGGGTATTAGGACCTACTCGCGCCACGCCGCCCGCGCTGTTTACTGCTGTATTAGAAGCAGTATAATCGGATAAGATAAGCCGATACGGTCGGGAATATGTTGGCGTTTTGAGGGCTAAATTCCGGCGTATTGAGGATAGACAAACTGAGGTCAAATGGATCCATGAGTGGCAATTCCATCGCTGAAACGCCAATAATGGCATTTTTGATTTGGGTATTGCGTGTAGTCAGTATTCCAAAGTTGGCGCTCCGCTTGCGCGGGGCGTAAAAACGCCGCCGAAGGCATTGGGTGCACCGGGTCCCGCTACTTGTATGCCCTGCCAAACCACTTTACATAAGCCGTCAAGTGAATTCATATCGGTTTCATTAAAGCCCAATAAATCCAAAATGCCGCCCCTATCCACAAAAATACGGGCAGTAGGGGCAAAGAAAAAGTGCATACCCCTAATAGTGAGTGTTACACCGTTGGGAACCACAATATCCACTTCGCTGTTAATGGGGTTGCCCGCCGTTACCAATCCCAAGTCTATTAGTTCGTTATTAACACTTGTCCATGTATAGGCACCCGCCACGCCATTGGCTACCACAAAGGCGAGTCTGCCGTTATATGTTTGTATATTTGGCACAGCAGTAGTGGGTTTGAGGTCATAAGCAATATCGGATAAACAGCATTGTGCTGCTATGCTTGGGTCTTGTGGGTTGTCGCAACAATTGGAACAAACCGTAAAGGTAGCTTGTTGTTCTACACATGCCCAATCGTTTGCCAGAGGAAAGGTCGGCGAACTGCTATTCATATTACGGCTTACGCGATACACCAAGCAAGAATTTGCCCCGCCTACTGGGTCTGTGACTATGCTGGGCGCATCTATACCTACATCTATCCAATTAGTGGGATTTGTTGGGTCTTGTTGTTCCCAGCGATAGCTCATATTGGGGATAGACGTACAGCCAACATCTAAGGTAGCCGTTTCATCACAATTGACGGTAATCGTCATGTCGTTGGGAAACTCATCGGGCATAATACTAAGCTCGTCCAATAAAATGTAAGCTATATCGGGCGTATTTTGTTCGCCATATATCAACATTCTATCATAATCATTATTGGCAGTAAAACAAGCTATACCTTGCTCCCAGCCCCCAATTGGCAAATTCGTTTCGTGGTAGGCTAATTGCGATAGTGGTGGATTGGTTAGCTGTAAAAGCATATTGGTATTGATGTCACCACAGATTAAATCATTATTGTTTATGAGCAATACGTTTAAATGGTCCGCTTGTGCAATATTATCGCAACAATCATAATCAGTAACTACTGCCCGATGAAGCGATATAATATAGCTTTGCCCCGCTTGTATATTAGTGCTATTGACAACTACAGACGATTGAGAAGCAATAGGCGTAGTACCTGCTACTAACTGTTCTCGGGCATATAAGCCTATACAGCCGTCGTTGCTCGGAAAAGATAGCGAGCCAATGTCAGACTGAGGATAATAATGCCCTGCTCTAAAACAAGAATGCCAGCCGTCCATATTGCTACAAGCACTTAGGCGATTATTAGCCAAATTAGATGATGGATAGTTGGGGAATGTGCAATCGCTGTTTATATGAGGGTTACATATTTCGTTACAGGCTTCGCTATTGGTACATCCGTCGCATCCTACATAAAAATAAATAAATGTGGTATTGGCTAATTCGTTTGTAGTTGCATTAGTGGGGATATAGGCTAATACATTCCAACCAAAACTCGCACTATTAATAGTTATATCGCTGGTGCTGCCGTAAAAGTGATATTGCCTACAACGGGTTCAATACAGTTGGCATCAATATTTGGCAAAACACCTATATCATTTGCCAAAATAGTACTAATGGAAATTGTGCCAGGTAGTTCGCAAAACACAAAATGGTCGTGGCAATTGGCTCCGTCGTCATCTACCCCAGCCACGAATTCGCCACAAGCGGGCGGGTTGTTGCCGCTGACGACACTATGAAAACTCAGAGACCCATCGCCATATACGCCACTTGATTTATAGCCCATACTACAAAGTAGGTTTATTTCGGCATCTGTCGGGCGGCGGAACGATTGCCCCAATGCGTTTTGAATAACGCTTCGGTTCATCAAATAATGAGTGCTGTTGCAGGCAAAAGGACCGCCTATATCGTCTAAGTGGCTCATTTCAACATTGTCAATCCAGCCGTTAGGTGCTACCACAGGCAGGTATAAACCCGTATTCACATCGCGAAGCAAGATGACGTTGCAAGGATCTGTCAACACATTTATATTGCCCTGAAATGTTATGTCGTAACAGTTGTTAACAGGACTTAACAGAGGGGAATAAGATGATTCGTTGCGCACCAACAGTCGGTCGTAGTTGGTATATAAGCCACTATTAGAGGGTGTATAACCACCTAATGGGTCGATATCGCTAGTACCATTATCGGTTACTAAAGAAGCGAAACCTAATAAGTGGCAAATTTCGTGCAACACAACACTATACAAATCAAACTGCGGCGCACTTAATACGTTTTGCGGGTCAAAATTCCAGCTAATATTCGGATGAAAATTAAATCTCATCATACCATGATACACAGGTTCGCCGTTTACAAATGGATAATTCGTAGGGTCTTCGCCGCCATTGACGGTGCGCCAAACGCTATTATGTACCCATCCGGGCATTTGTCCTGATGGATTACTAAAATTGTAATACAAGGGATTTGCCCTCCCCAATACTATGGGGTCTAAGGCACTTGTCGGATACTCGTTCATAGAAGCGTCTATTTTTAACCGCAAGACGGGCGGCAAGCCATTGCAGTCGGGGCTTGCTTCTATCAGGAATGACATGTCGCGCAATGCTTGGCAGACAACAGCGCGAGCAGCTGCCCCAAACGTTGGGTCATTAAAGCCTATGCCAGGGTCATCAAAAAAATCGACTTGGAAGCTAAAATGCCCGCCCGAAAGCGTGCCGTCGGCATTAAAATCACAAGTACTCAGCAAGGAGCGGTCGGCGGGCTGCGTCACATCGGATAGGCAATAGGTGCTGCCCCAAGCGTCGAAAATAAATAATGGGTCGCCCTCGCAATTTGCGATTTGTAACGTGTCGGGAGCCGTGTCAAATAGGGCAGTTGGGGTCTGCCCCAGTAAATCACAATTTACCCCCCCCCAAATATGAATAAAATTGCATATAATAGGTGGTTTAGGTGTTTAGGGCAGCCCATGGTGTTTTTTGGGGTCATAGTGTTTTGGTTTAAGGAAGTTTAGGAAATAAGGCACAAAAATCTTTGGTGCTATGCTTGTTACGCGCTTGTGGGTGTGGGCAGCAGAGTACTCAGGCATAAAAGCCCAAAAACGGGCAAATAAATGAAATAAATAAATCATACAAATAGCTTACTTGTATGATGCGGCTAAGGTACAGCAACTTGTTTGTATTTTTCAGAACTATGGGCGTTTTTTTTTGAAAAAAAATCAGTAACTATTTAGCCTTATAGGGGGAACTAATCGAATATGCAATGATTTCGGGCATTATTAGATGGGTATTACCCAAAACCCCATACCCAAAACCCTATACCCAAAATAATTGCCGAAATGTAACTATTTAGGCGGTTTTGTTGCTCATTTGCCCATTATTGCTTTGTAGTGTTGTTTCTTCTTTTTTTTGTCTTGACACAAAAAAAAGAAGCAAAAAAAAAGTCAAGCCTTGATTTTGCTTTCGCTAAAATGCTACATTACAGGCGTGCCTAAATCCAAGGCGAAGTGCTTGCAAGGCTTCGTAGGCGTGTTTAGAGTTATCGCTGTGGATTTAGGAAACAGCCACGCCTTTCATTACGCATTTCTTAACGCGAGCAAAATAATGGCGAAAAAGAAATGCGACCTACAAACAGGATTCGAAACAAAAAGTACATACCCTAAATAATTGCCGAAATTAATAAGACACAAGCACTACCGTAGCATCATCATCATGGGCTATGGGAACGCTTTTGGGGCAAACGTGCATTTTTTTCTGTTTTCCTTGAACGCGCCGCCTTTTGCGGGGTAATAACGTATAGATAAACCGATGTGGGTTTTTGACTGCCGTACTATGACAAGTACGAGACATAAAAACGCCGCAATTTTTGCTATTTTATTCACCACCTAAATTAATTATGCAGTCGGCAAGTTACCGAAACAGCAGCGACGAAACCCTGATGAGCGGTATAGCACAAGGCGATACGGCTGCCTTTGATGAGCTATACGAGCGGTATAGCACACGCCTATTGCACTATTTTTATCGCATGTTGGGCAAGGAGACCGAAAAAGCACAAGACTTTTTGCAAGACCTATTGCTGAAAATCGTCGAGAAGCCGCACTTGTTCGATACACGGCAGCGTTTTTCGACTTGGGTTTATACCATCGCCAGCAATATGTGCAAAAATGAATATCGCCGCCTGCAAGTGCGCCAAAATGGTCAAGCAATTGCGCACGATTGCCAAGCCAGCGAAAATGATTACGAGCTACCTCCTATCGAGCAGCGGATAGACGATGCCTTGCTGCGGCGGGTTTTGCACGAATCGGTCGAACAATTAGACGAAGCAAAACGAAGCGTGTTTTTGCTGCGCTACCAAGAAAATTTTTCTATCAAAGAAATTGCCGCTATCGTGCAATGCTCCGAAGGTACGGTCAAATCGCGCTTGTTTTATACCATTAAACTTTTAGCCAAACAACTACAGCACTTTCAATAAGCCATGAACCACCTACGTCCCATACCCGAAGAGTTATCGCCGCTATTGCCCGACAATGGCGAGCAAAGCAATCGCTATGCCGAGTTATTGCAACAAACGCAGCAATTGCTAAACCCCGATGAATTGCCCCAATTGCAAGTACGCGCCAACCTACGCGAACAATTGCGCCAGAAAGTGGCGGCACATCAAACCGCACTGCACAAAAATGGCATAGGACTGCCGTCGAGCAAACCTAATGATGCTCGACCTAATAAACTCACCATTTTCAGCCGTTTCGATTGGGCTTCTGCGGCAGCCGTAGCAGTAGTGGCGGGTGGTTTATGGTTGGGGCAATTTGCCCTGTCGCCCGTAAACACTTCGGTCATGGCGCAAGATACGCTATCCCTACAGCATACCATTTGGAGATTGGATAATGATACTGTTATGCCTTTGCGCCGCGATACAATGCAATAACGGTATAATACGTATTATTTCAAACGACTTGAATATGTATTATATCAGTTCCTCTAACTTATAACCCATCAATCTATTGTGATAATAATAGAGTAAATTCATGTTTTCGGTCATTATTTGTCGGTCTTGACCCAATTTTAAGGGGCGCAAGGTGTGGTAAATGCCCAAGTTGATAATGCCATACTCGACAATTCGGGTGATATCGCCGTGTAGGTGTTTGCTGAGTTGTACCTCGCCCACCTCGCTCATTTGGCGGAGGCGATTGCGCACGCGCTCTGCTATGGGTGCTAATTGCTCGAAAGGGATTTGGCGGTCTTCTTCGGGTAGGCGCAACAAGCCGTATAAATCTAATCGGCGATGTTTGCGGCTCAAAATTTCAAAGGCGACAAATGCTACTAAATGGCTCGCCAATACGGTATTAGCGCGGTGAAAAGCGCGAACGATTTCGTCGCCCAACATGCGCGTATATTCGGCGTCGCGTTGGGTATCGGCGCAATAGGTATCATTAGAGCGGAAATAGTCGGCAATATTGATGGGGCAGCCGTGTTGGTCGAGGCTCGTGCCTTCGGCATCTACTCGATTGCCGAATACGTCCATTGGCGCACCAAACGACAATATCGCTTCGGATTTGGCAGCAAAAAATTTCCAGAAAAATTGGGTCAATTTGCGCAAACTGGGTGGGGTATCGCTGTCGATAAAATATTTTTCGCGCCCTATCTGCCGCAAATGCTGCTCTATCAATTGTGAAGCTTCCAATACGAAGTGGTAATTGATGGCTAAGGGTACGACAAATATTTTTTTTGCCCCTGCTGCATTGCCCGCTTCGGCTGCCTTGATGACGTTTTGGCATTGCGCATCTAAGGCAGAGCCTAACAAACCCAATTTGAGGTATGACTCTATTTGCCCACTCCGCGCACGAGTCCCGCCCGGAAAAAACAAACTGTGGCAACCGCGCTCTAAGGTAAGGCGCGAAAAGGTTTTGAGTGTTTCGATATACAAGAGGCTCTTTTTGCGCCTATCAACTTTGTAAGGCCCCAAACGCTCCAAAAAAAACCGAAATGCAGGGCTATTGAATAGATTTAAACCGCCGCCATACAAAAAAGCGGGCAACCCAATAGAACTAATAATCCAACCCACCAAAATCGAATCTAAATTGCTGAAATGAGTAGGTGTGAGCAGGATAGTTCCTTTGAGCGATAAAGCCCGCACGAGGTCTATATCGCCTGTTACTTGTAGGCGGTCGTGTATTTTTATTTTTGGAAAAAATATTTTTCGTGCCGATGCTGCATTGAGCAAGCGTGACACGGCAAGCGGCACAGCTTTGGTGGCAAAACGATAAGAGTTGACGTTGAAATGCCCAGGTATTTCGTGGGCGTATCGCGATATGATTTTGCGGAACAATAGCCGCTCGGCATCGGTTTCGCCCTCAAAAGGCTTTTTGCGCGATATATCGATGAGTTGCTCGTTGACGGCGTTCCAGAACGGTTTTTCGTCTTTGGGGTCTACTGCCCAAGGTTCGTTTTTGATGCGTATGCGCTCTAAATACATCGTCCGCGCTACTTCTTCCATGATGCGCTTGGGGTCATTGCCCAATATTTGCCTGATGTGCTGCATCGATTCATCGATTAATTGCTCGATGAATTGGGTTTTGTCGCGCTCCAATTGATAAATGGGCCATTCTTCGATATTGGGCTGCAATACTTGCCGTAGGGCTTGGTTGCTGGTTTTGATAAGGATAGGCATAGAATAGACCCCTTTGATGCTCTTGGGTATATTGGATAAAAACGGTATGGATAAATGGGATTTGATGCCGACAATATAGACAGAACAAGCAACTGATTATGCCAATACCATTTCGGGCACTTCGGCGGGCACTTGTAGTTTTCCTGCGGTTTTGGCTACTATTTCTTCGACCGACACGCCAGGTGCGCGTTCTACGAGCCTGAACCCATTAGGCGTAACGTCTAATACGGCTAATTCGGTCACGATGCGGCGCACACAGGCTGTACCTGTGAGGGGCAGCGTGCATTGGGGCAGCAATTTCGATTCGCCTTCTTTGTTGGTGTGCATCATTGCCACTACGATATTTTTGGCACCCGCTACCAAGTCCATTGCGCCGCCCATACCTTTTACCATTTTGCCGGGTATTTTCCAATTGGCGATGTCGCCGTTTTCGGATACCTCCATCGCGCCTAAGACGGTCAGATGTACGTGCCCGCCGCGTATCATAGCAAAACTCGTGGCGGAGTCGAAATAGCTGCCGCCTTCTAAGATAGTTACGGTTTGTTTGCCTGCATTGATGAGGTCGGGGTCTAATTCGCTTTCGGTCGGGAAGGGACCTAAGCCGAGCATACCATTTTCGGATTGTAAAATGATATTCATGCCTTGGGGTATATAGTTGGCAACTAATGTGGGTATGCCTATTCCCAAATTGACATAATAACCGTCTTGTAGTTCTTGCGCTATGCGCTTGGCGATGCCATGTTTGTCGAGCATATCGATATAAAAAATTTGGGGTTTTGATTTAAATTACCATATCTTGTTAGAAACGAGAATATTGGCGGCTAAAAAAATAAGGTAAAAACGGTATTTCGTTGCGCAAACCAAAAACCGCATTTACCTATTTGCGAAAGCATTGCTTTCATTAGCGCAAAAATACGGTGGATGTCTGACATAAGCAAATGTAAGCGCAGATTTAGGCGCGATATTTTAGGAGGGCGATATAGTTTTTGTCTGTGCGGCAATTTTCTTGCTTTGGTGTAAGTTTGTCGATGTTGTGCGAAGGAATAAATTATTGATGAGAAGCCCACCCGAAAAATACTTATCTTGCGGCGTTTTTGACCATCGCCTTGCTGCGGCAATCCTATACCGAACATGCGCAATTTATTTGACCTAATCGGCAAATTGACAAAAGAAGAAAAGCGGCATTTCAAAATCTACTTGCAGCGCATTAAGCAAGCAGACGGCGAGCATCGCTTAATTACCTTGTTTGATTTGGTAAACGATGGCATCTGCCAAACCGACGACGCACTCAACGGGCGTTTATATCCGCATAATACGGACAAAAACGCCTATTACCGGCTCAAAAATAGGCTTATCGCCGATTTGGAGCGTAGCCTGCTATTGCTCCACGTTGGTATGAACGACCGAGTAGAAATTATGAGCCAAATTTCGATGGCACAAATTTACTACTTCAAAGCCTTGTATAAAGATGCCTACGAACTGCTAAAAAAAGCCGAGCGCAACGCCGAGAAAGGCGACCATACCGACTTGTTGGCAGTAATATATGAATTAATTGTTAAAATGGCATTCGATTTTGAACCCATAGACCTAAAAAACTATTCCGACAAGCAATTAAACAACCTGACGCGCTACCAAAATGCCCTGCAAACCGACCGTTTGATTAAAAATTTGTCCTATCGGCTGCTCAAATCAAATTTTAATGTGCGCGATACTCACCTCAATACCACCTTAGAAGAAATACGCGAAACATTGAGCATACAAACAGAATTGCTCGAATCGCCCAAAATGCAGTTTGATATCAGCAATACAATACGCCGTATTTTGCTCCAAAAAGAAGATTACGACGGTTTAGAAGCGTATTTAATCGAAAACCTCCGCGATTTTGAAACCAAACAACTGTATAAAAAAGAAACGCATGTCCATAAGATAATTTCGCTGATTTGGTTGGTCAATACCTTGCTAAAAAACAGGAAATTTAAAGCTATGAATAGCTATACCGCTTTGCTACACGAGGCTTTATTGGCATACAATAAATTGTATTACGAAAAATATATTTGGATATACTATCAAAGTTTAATATCACAATATTTCTATTCCAACGAATTGGTTCATGCCATAGACTTACTGAATAGCCTAAGCAACGAGCGGCATAGCAGCGGAGCTACGCAATACGATATGTTTGTATATGGCAATTTGTCGGTGGATTACTATTGTGCGCAGCAGTTGCGCAAGGCGATGAGCAGTTTGGCTCCTTTATTGCAACGCGAGGTATTTGGCAAATTGTCGGTCGAGCTACAACTTCGGGTGCGGCTTTTGGAAGTTATTTTGCACTACGAAAATAGCGATTTCGATTTTATAGACTATAAAATAAGCGAAATACGCCATGCCTATAAAACGCTCTTGCAGCAGGGGACGTATAGCCGCGAATCGGCATTTATTCGCTTGTTCAAACGCTGTATTGCTCATCCCAAACCTTTTTCCGATGCCACTATTCGGCAGCGCATCGCCGATTTTGTGCAAGATTCGCCGCCTTTCGCGCCCAGTTCTAACGAATTTATCAGCTATCGCCTATGGTTCGAATCGAAATTGCATAAGGTCGATTATTACGAATTGGTATTGCGCAGTGTATAGCGGTAGCTATCGCTTTTTCATTTTTTGTAGATAAGCGTCCAATTCGTATTCGTCGTAGACGAGTACTTCGCGGGGTTTGCTGCCCTGATTAGCACCTACGATGCCTGCTTTTTCTAATTGGTCCATCAAACGCCCTGCTCGGTTATAGCCCAATTTCATGCGGCGTTGTATGAGCGAGGTAGAGCCTTGTTGGTGTTGGACGATAAGGCGGGCAGCGTCTTCAAACATATCATCGAGTTCAAGGTTTTCGGGAGATGTGGAACTCTTTCCACCACCACCATCGTCGTCGTCGCGGTATTCGGGCAGCAGAAATGCGCTGGGGTAGCCTTGTTGGTCGCCGATAAATTCGGCTACGCGTTCTACTTCGGGCGTATCTATAAAGGCAGATTGGAGGCGTATGATGTCGCCGCCGATAGAAAGCAACATATCGCCGCGTCCGATAAGTTGGTTGGCTCCGCCTTGGTCTAAGATAGTTCGCGAGTCGATTTTGGAGGTTACTTTAAAAGCAACGCGCACAGGGAAATTGGCTTTTATCGTACCCGTAATGATATTGACGGTAGGGCGTTGGGTGGCAATAACGAGGTGTATACCGATGGCACGCGCTAACTGCGCCAAACGCGCCAAGGGCAATTCTATCTCTTTGCCTGCGGTCATTATCAGGTCGGCAAATTCGTCTATTACCAGCACGATATAGGGCAGAAATCGGTGTCCTTTGTCGGGATTTAGGCGGCGTTGTTTAAATTTGGCGTTATACTCGCGTATGTTGCGCACATAAGCGCGTTTGAGCAAGTCATACCGTTGGTCCATTTCTATACAAAGCGCGTTGAGGGTGCTAATGACTTTCTTAATATCTGTAACGATGGGTTCGCTTTCGTCAGGTAGTTTGGCTAAAAAATGTTTTTCGATGATGCTAAATAGCGATAACTCGACCTTTTTGGGGTCTATCATTACAAATTTTATTTCGGCGGGGTGTTTTTTGTAGAGCAGCGATACCAAAATGGCATTGAGGCATACCGATTTGCCCTGCCCCGTAGCACCTGCCAGCAATAAGTGGGGCATTTTGGCGAGGTCGGCAATATAATCTTCGTCCGATATAGTTTTGCCCAAGGCGATAGGCAAATCCATTTTGGCATTTTTGAATTTATCAGAGCCCAACAATGCGCGTAGCGATACGATTTCTTTGTGCTGATTGGGCACTTCTATGCCTATGGTGCCTTTGCCCGGCATAGGGGCAATAATCCTGATGCCAAGAGCCGATAAACTAAGGGCGATGTCGTCTTCGAGGCTTCGTATGCGCGAGATACGGATACCTGCCGCGGGCACTACCTCAAATAGTGTGACGGTGGGCCCGGGGGTAGCACTAATTTGGACAATATCGATGCCATAATTGCCTAATGTTTCGAGGATTTGTTTTTTGTTGCGCTCCAATTCTTCTTTGTCTATCGCCAAGCGGTCTTCGGCATATAGGTCGCGCCCGTATTCGTCTAATAGGTCTAAGGGCGGGCGTTTGTAGCGGCTTAGGTCGAGTTTGGGGTCGTATTCTTCGCGTCCGTTCAGCAAGTCGTCGTCGGCATTATTGCTTTCGATATGGCTGGGTTGGCGCTCGACAATGGGCGTGTCGCTGGGAGGGGCAAGCACGGTGGGTGCTATTTCGCGGGTTGTTTCGTTGATACTGAGCAATAATTCGCCACTGCGGTCCTTGTTAGTGTCTTTTTTGGTCGGGTTTAGAATGGTTGTATGGGTATTGGGTGCTTCAAAATCGAGTTCTGCTTGTTTGCCTTGTTGTGATAGGGTAGGGTCTTCTTCCGCTTCGCTCTCGTCGTCTGTTCTTGTGCTGGCTTGTGTTTTGGGTGTATTATTGCGTTTAGTTTTGGCACTGTTTTGTTCTAAGGCGTTGGCTTGGTATACTTCGTCGTCATGGATAGCGGCGGGAGAGAAAATGCGGCGCAATTGGTGTAAAAATCGAACAACTTGGAGCGGGAGTGCTACACGCACCCAATCCCAGATGGGTTCGGATAGTACAGAGAGTGCTACGAACCAGAGAAACAGCAGGATAGCTGCCGAGCCTATCATATTGCCAAATCCATGCAGCCATATTTGGATGACATTGCCAATACCTCCGCCTACGGGAAAACTCCAAGCCAAGCCAAACGCGAACCAGCTAAATGTTACCGACGCGAGTAGCATATAGACAAGTGTATTGCGGTAGCGTATGCCGAGCCATTCGCTGCGATGCCCCAATAGTTTTTGCGCGGTCAAATAGAGCAGATATAGCAGTCCAAAGGCAGGAAGCCCCAACCAACGATAGATAAATAGGTTAGACAAATAGCTGCCTATACGCCCTAACCAATTGTCTGTATATATATCGGAATTAGTAAAAATATCTAATAGCGAGGCGGTTTTGATATAGCTGTCGTCGGTGCGCCACGTAAATAGGTAGGAAACAAACGATATACTAAGGCATAGCAGTAAAAAATAGCATAAATAGCCCAACAAATGACTCGTTTGTGGGCTGTCTATTATTTGTTCAATCCTTTTTTGTAATTGCTTCGTGCTGTTAGTATTAGACTTAGCCCTGCCAGACGGTTTGTTGCCGCTTGCTGGTGTCGAGTTATTTGCCATAATCCTATTTCAGAGGTGGGTGGGTTGTGGGTTGTTTTCGGGCGGTGCAAAGTTACTTTATTTTTGCATACCATCGGCAAAACAGTCTTATAATATTCTAAATATTGGGGGCAAGGCATAGGGCTTTTTTCTTTGAAAGGACATACCTATTCCGAGATGATGCCCAATAAAGACGAGTAAATTTGTTCGTCAATGCCCATAAATCAAATACTTTGGGACATTTTGAGAAAGGAGAAAAGCAGCTATCTACGCCTGTGTGCCGAGAGGAGTTAGGGGCGCAGCGATATTTGTACCTCCGTATCCCAATTACTTTTTACTTCTATGGCATCGTTGTTGTTACCTACGCTAAACAGGATTTCGGGTTGTCGTTTTTGGGCATAATCGCCCGTATCCCACTTGCCATTGCGGTTGGCATCGTCAATGACGAACACGCTATACGTACCTGCATTGATTTGCTCCCATTGCATTTGGGCTTTGTCGAGTGGGCTTTGCAGCAAAATTTTGTCGCCTTTCGGGTTGCGCAACTGAAAAATATATGACTTTTGCGGGTCAAAATCTGTGCAGCGCAGTTGTAGCGTCCCATAGCGATTCTGGGCTTGTGCCTTAAACTTCAGCACTATTTCATCGTTGCTTTGCCCCCAAAAATCGCTCATCGTGCTGTCGGGTATGGTCAGTTCGTATTGTACTTCGCCGCGCCAAGCATAATTGAGGTGCAGACGGCGCGGGTATTGAGGGTCAAAACTATACCGCACCCCTTGTATGGGTAGCGTATCGGCAGTAAGTTCGAGCCTTGCCGTATCGAAGCGCAGGAGCGGAGCTGAAAACTCAAACCAAATTGGCTTGTTTAGGTCAAATGAGGCATTGCCTCTGCCCGACCGTATATTAGATGTGTATTTGATGGGTTGTATCGTTTTTGTTGCGGGGCTTGGCTTGAACCGCACCGTATCGCTAAAACCCTCTGCTCCTGTGAGGGCAAACGACAAAACCGTAGCTTCGGGCACGTTCCTATACCATACCGTAGCCGTATCATTATCGGGTGTTAGCTCTATGCGGTAGTCCGGGTCTTGTAACAGACTATCAGCAGCTACCAAGTGCAAGCTATCTATTCCTTTGGTGAACAGAATAACCGACCTGCCATACTCGCGCACTTGTTTTTCGGCAATTTGTGATTTTTCTTTGCCTTCGCCGAACAAACGCATTAGAATGGGCGGCGTACTGCTCCAATTAGCCGTGTTGATGTTGGATAAGGTATCGTTATGGGTGGTGTCAGGTAGTAGAGGGGCTTGGGGTGCAGCAACGCGCACAAGACTATCGAGAAAGGCGATTTGCTCGTTGGGTTGGTCGTAATAGTAGTTGTTATTTTGGTCGTTGAGGGCAAAAATGTGATAATTACCCGCCGCTACATTGCTCAGTTTAAATTGCCCATTTTCGTTGCAGCGTGTGAGATAGCGCGGTTGCATGGTCAAAAAAGCAGTATCGGCACTCGTTTCGGGATATAGCAATACCAACGTGTTATTGGCGGCTTGGTTGGTTTGGGCATTTAGTACTTTTCCCTTCAAAAATAGGGTATCGCGCGTGGCACCTGTCGAGAAGGTATATTCAAAGCCGTGTAATACATTGCCTTCGTTTACGTCTTTCAGATTTTCGCCAAAAAAAACGGTATAGGTTGTATTGGGCAATAGCGGTTCTTTAAAGTCGATGATGACGTTTTTGCCGCGCAATTTGAAATCGGGTTGTTTGCCTACCAAAGGCGATATCAAGATAGTAGTGGCGTTTTGGATATCGGTAAATTCATCAAATTGCAGGGTGACGCTTGCGTCTAAGGGCACATTGAGTGCGCCGTTAGCAGGCACGGAATGTAGCATTTTGGGGGCATCTTTGTCGGGGGCACCGCCTGTAGGTGGCACGCGATTGGCGCACGAATATTCACCTACAAGTGCTATCAACAAACCCCATACGAGGGCATAGCGGCGCACAGCAGTAGCGTATTGGGAGGGCAGTTGTAACATATTTCGCGGGGTCTTACATCGGCACTTTGTCAAACCAAGGCTGAGTGCGTTCTAATTGGGCGGCTATGCGGAACAAGGTTTCTTCTTGGCACATAGGAGCGGTAAACATTATGCCTATGGGTAGGTTTTCTTTGTCCGTCCAATAGAGCGGTACAGTAGCAGAGGGCTGCCCTGTCATATTGGCGACTGTCGTATATGGTATATATTCGAGTAATTTGATGGCTATTTTTTCGATTAAATTAGTTTTGGCAGCTAAACCAGTCAGTCCCAACTGTTTGACGGCACGCAAGGCGGCATTTTCGGCAGCGGAGTTTTGCAGCGCACCAATTTTTATGGGTCGCGCGCCCAAGGTAGGCGATAGCCACAAGTCGTAGGTTTGGTGTAGCTGTACCATTTTTTCGCCTAAGCCATTCCAACCGGCGCGGGCGGCGGCGTATTGCTGCGCAGTGAAACTATGCCCCAAGCGACCAATGAGCCAAGTATTGAGTTCGACATCGCCTACTGTTGCTTCGCGCCCTAAATAATTGCTCATTTCGCGTAGGGTATTAGCTGTTTCGCCAAATACGACGGGCGTAAAATTGTCGACGATGTCGCGTTTTTCGTAGGGCAGTGCTATTTCTTCGACCGTATGCCCCAAATTGCGCAGCAGCGACGCGGCGTGCATCACAGCATTGATGGACTCGCGGTCCAAGGCTATGCCCAAGGGGTGTTGTAATGTATAGCCAATTTTTAGTTTGGGCATGGCTTGGGCATTGACGGCTTCCATAAATGTGGTCTTAGGTGGCGGCAGGTGTCCGTAGCCATTATGCGCACCGTGCAACAAGTCTAACAAGGCGGCACTATCGCGTACCGAGCGCGTTACACAGTGTTCCACTACTGCACCCGCCCAACCTTCGACGCGCAGACCACCCAAAGGCACACGCCCACGTGTGGGCTTCAAGCCAAACAAACCGCAACAAGATGCGGGAATACGAATAGAGCCGCCGCCGTCGGAGGCAGTGGCTAAGGGAACTATGCCTGCTGCTACGGCTGCTGCCGACCCACCGCTACTGCCGCCCGTTGAGTAAGCGGTGTTCCAAGGGTTGCGGGCTATGCCCGTAGCAACGGGTTCGGTATAGGGCGTTAATCCAAATTCGGGCGTATTGGTTTTGCCCATAAAGACCAAACCTGCTGCCCGCAAACGCCGGGCTAATTCGCCATCGTTAGGCGTTATATACTGCTTATATGCCCGCGACCCCGACATCACGGCAGCACCTGCTACATGGATATCCAAATCTTTTATCAAAAAGGTACGCCTGCAAAAGGAGCGTCTTTGGGATACTCATTGAGCATTTTCATGCCTTCGTCATACATTTTGGTCACTACGGCATTGAGTTTGGGATTCACTTCTTCGTTGCGGCGTATGGCAAGGTCGAGGAGTTTGGCGGCGGTGGTTTCGCCGCGCCTGATGAGGTCGGCAAGCCCCAAGCCATCATAACGGCGATATTCGGCAAAGGTCATTGGATAAACAAAGTTTAGCAGCATAACATAAAGCTATGCTTCGCGAAGTAATGACGGCAAAGGTACGGATTTAAACGACAAAAAACGATTGGGTATGCTTATAATAGCGTAACTTTGTGCTTTATTTATGCCTATTACTATCCAGTTTATAGCCCTTGCCCCGTATTTTACGCCTTATTAATCGTCTAAACGTAGGCGGACCCACGCTCAATGTGGCAATGCTTACCAAGCACTTATCACCTAAGTATGAGACCTTGGTCGTGTCGGGCATGAAAGACGATAGCGAAGCCGACTCGGAATTTATCCTGCATAATTTGGGCATACAAGCCCACTATTTGCGCGATATGTACCGCAATATAAATCCCTTTCGCGATTATCCGGCCTATCGCGAGTTGCGCCAGCTCATTCGCCGTTTTCGCCCCGATATTGTGCATACTCATGCTGCCAAAGCAGGCGCATTAGGGCGTTTGGCGGCTTATCATTGTGGCGTGCCTGTCATTGTGCATACCTTTCATGGGCACGTATTTCATTCTTATTTCGGTGCAGCCAAAACGCAATTTTATTTGTCCGTAGAACGCTATTTAGCCCAACGCAGCAGCCGTATTATTGCCATCAGCGAGGGGCAGAAGCGCGAATTGAGCGAAAAGTACCGCATCTGCGCCCCCGAACACATAGAAGTCGTGCGCTTGGGTTTTGATTTAAGCAAATTTTATACCGACCAATCTGCCAAACGCACCGCTTTCAGACAGCAATACCAACTTGACAACCGCGAAGTAGCCATCGGTATTGTGGGGCGTTTGGTGCCTGTCAAGAACCATACATTATTTTTGTCGGCTATTGCCCAACTGCGAACCCAAACCCCGTTTCGCGCCTTTATTATCGGCGACGGCGAATTAAAAGCACAACTCGCCCAGCAAGCCGAAGCATTAGGCATTGGCAAGAAACTGGTATTTACGTCTTGGATAAAGGACATCGACCGTGCTTACGCGGGTTTGGATATAGTAGCACTTAGCTCGCTCAACGAGGGTACGCCCGTCAGTTTGATAGAGGCGCAAGCTGCTGCCCGCCCCGTAGTGGCGACCGACGTGGGCGGCGTGCGCGACATCATAGCCGCACAAGCCGATTTTGTCAGTTCCTCCCAAGCCCTTGCTCCCTTTACCGAACACTTACAACGCTTGGTCGATAACGAGGCATTGCGCCTGCAATTAGGGCAGCTCAACCGAGCGCATATCGACCAGCAATATAGCTATACGCGCTTAGTGGCTGATATGGAAGGGCTTTACGAAAAATTATTAAACAAATAATATTGTATATTATTCATTGTGAATACAAGGGTCTTGGTGATTCTAACTCATTGATTTTCAATGCTATTTTTGAAAAAAACAGCCTCTGTTCATAAAGCCTATTATTCAAATTTTTTGAGCCATTGCAGGGCAATATCCCAAAATTGGGCATTGCGCGGCGCAAAAAAACCCATGTGCCCTATCGCTTTTAAGCTATGCTGTGCGGGGTCGAGACCTACTATTTCGGCTTCAATACCCGAAAAACGCTTATCATATCCAATACATTAGCGTGGTTGGCAATATCGTCGTCAGTAGCATAGACCCAACACGATGCCAATTGGAGGGTATCGTATTGATGGTGGTGTACGGTTTTGCCAAAGGCAGTTTTTACATAGCCCTGCCCATTGCACCATTTTCGCCATTGGCTGGCTACGCCCCGCGGCAGCGGCTCGCCCATACCCATTGCTTGCGCATGGGTATAGCCCCAAATCAAGTTGTTGAGGGGAATGAAACAATTCATAAAAAACTGCGCTCTGAACCAAAACGCCCAATCCATATTGCGCAAGCTACCCGACGAACAAGCTACGTTAAACATGGAGCTAAATCGCCCAGCGTTGGGCATCAGACCTACGAGCTGTCCGCCCGCGCTATGCCCTACGAGGTGGTAGCGCGTGTTGGGGAATAGACTTACCAAGGTATCTAACACCGCGGGCATATCTTGTTCGCCCCATGTTTGTAGGTTAGCTGTTTCTTTGGATAGGACTTTGCGCCGCGAGTCGCCAATGCCGCTATTATCAAACGCAATAACTCCAAACCCTTCTGTTGCCAAATATTGTGCAAAAGCGTGATAAAATTTGCGTTTGATGCCCGTGGCGGGTGCTATCATTATGGCACCTTTCGGGGTTTGTGTTGGTTGGTAGCATGTAGCAGCTAATTCATAACCATCATTGCGTCGTATTATTATATTTTCCATTCTATCTTAGATGAGCGTAGGCGTTATAGCTACAGATAACGCCTAAATTTATACATCTTGTGCGGTGTATTGTTTAGCTTTCAGCAGTTTCAGGGCAATATCAGCCCATTGATATGCGAGATTTGCTTCGGATTTATAGCACGCGATTGGTCTCGTATTGGCTAATATTCGTGTGGTAGGGCTATATCTACTTGCTCGTGCCAGGGCAGGCCATGTTGGTTAAGTAGGTGCATGAATGGGTCGGGGTTCAGTTCTTCGCAGTTAAACACACCTGCTTGTAGCCAAGTTCCATTGAGCATTAGCATTGCCCCAATCATAGCGGGTACGCCTGTGGTTATCCGAAACGCCTTGTGCTTGCACCTCGCGGTAGCAGTCGGCGTGGTGGCAGTTGTTCCATACATAGTAGCTGCGTTCTTTACCGTCTTTTATGCCTTTTATTTGGCAACCGATAGAGGTTTGCCCCGTATAGTTTTCGCCCAACGAGGAGGGTTCGGGCAATACGGCTTTTAGAAATTCGAGCGGTACTATGTCTATACCTTTATATTGTATGGGTTTGATGCTGGTCATACCCACGTTTTGCAATACGGTAAGGTGGGTGATATAGGCTTGCCCAAAGGTCATCCAAAAGCGAGCGCGGCGCAGGGTAGGGAAGTTTTTGACCAACGATTCTAATTCTTCGTGGTAAAGCAGATACGATTCGCGGTCGCCGATATTGGGGTAATTAATGGGTTTATGGATAGACATGGGCGGTATTTCGACCCACGCGCCATTCTCCCAATATTTGCCATTTTGGGTTATTTCGCGTATATTTATTTCGGGGTTAAAGTTGGTAGCAAAGGCTTTGCCGTGGTCGCCTGCGTTGCAATCTATGATGTCTAAGTAGTGCATCTCGTCGAAATGGTGCTTAGCGGCATAGGCACAGAATACTTGCGTAACACAGGGTCGAACCCGCAGCCCAATAGTGCCATAATGCCTTTTTCTTTGAATCGCTCGCGATAAGCCCATTGCCAACTGTATTCAAATTTGGCTTCGTCTTTGGGTTCATAATTAGCAGTATCTAAATAGTGCACGCCTGTTTCGAGGCAAGCGTCCATGATGGGTAGGTCTTGGTAGGGGAGGGCTACGTTGATGACCAAATCGGGCTGGAAACTCTTGATGAGTGCTACCAATTCGGGCACATTGTCGGCGTTTACTTGCGCGGTTTTGATGCGGTTGCCGCCTACTTCGCGGGCTATGGCTTCGCATTTAGAGAGGGTGCGGCTGGCGAGCAGGATGTCGCTAAATACTTCGGGCACCATGGCGCATTTCTTGACTACGACGTTGCCCACGCCGCCTGCACCGATAATAAGAACCTTAGACATTTTTACTTTAAAATATAAGAAGGAGTATGTAAATAAATTAAAATATTATTGTAACTATTTAGGGTATAGGGTTCTGGGTATGGGGTAATGAGCAATACTTATCTAATAATGCCTGACATCGCTGCATATTCGATTAGTTCCTCCTACAAGACTAAATGATTACATATTATTTATTGGTTATGCGTGTATCGTACTTGTATTGCGTTTTTGTTTCTGGGCAATACCTTTTTTGGCTTTCGCTCTTATTGCTTGATAGGTTGTGTTGTTAAGCTACGGTTAGATGGTGGGTTTTATGGCAAGCCAAATATCTTCGCGCAGCAGCGCGTATTGCTGCACCGTCGCTTCGGGCAGTTCCCACAAGTAACGGTCTAATCGGACGGCGAAACCTGCTTGCTCTAAGCGGTTTCTTTTATCCATGCCGTAGGTACGCACGTGGTCGTTTTGTCCGTATAACTCTTCGCGTTTTTTGGGGTCGGTGATACTGAGGTCTTCTTCCGTTTGGGCTTTATCGCTCATAGGAGTTTGGAGAATTGCCCATCCACCGGGTTTCAGCACACGGCATAGCTCGCTCATTGCTTTGGCATCGTCGGGCACATGTTCCAAAACATGGTTGCAGATAATTACGTCAAACGTTTCGGCGGCAAATGGTATGTCGGTAATATCCATTTTGACCATTGCGGTTGGCATATCCAAATCGGCACTGAGGTAGTCGATATTGGGCGCGTTCTTGAGCAATTCTTGGAATTGATGTTCGGGCGCAATATGCAATACCTTGAAAGGCGATTTTAGTAAATTAGTGCGCTCGTGTATATATAGCCATAAGCCGCGATGCCTTTCGAGTGATAGGCAATATCGGCAGAGGGCATTGGGGCGTTTGCGGTAGCCATACGAAGCAAAACTGCTATAAGTATGCCCGCAGCAAGGACATTCAACGGTTTTGCCGCGATGGAGTAAGGCGGTGAGGCGCAAAGCCGACATACCCACTATGCGCAGATATTTTTTGGGTACAATGCGCTCGGCAAATTGTTTTAGTTCGTAGGTGTTGAACATATATCGAGCTTATGGGGCGATTTACCTGCTGTTTTTGAGGTAATTGCCGTGCAAAGGTAGGGATTTTTGGGTAAATAATGGCTGTTTCTCCCGACTTTGCTCGGATTGCCCTGCGAATTACGAGCATTTCGCTGTGGGGCGCATGGGTGCGATTACGCTGTTTGTCCGATACCGCGCCGCCAAAAACGATGTAATATTGCCAATGCCCAAAGGCGATTATACAGATAGTCGCGTCCCCAGGTATAGAATTGGGTTTGCCATAGTTTTACGCTTTCGGGAGCTACAAAACCTGCTTGGGCTATGCAGTCGGGTTGCAAACTGTCATCGAGCCACGACCGCAGTTCGGTTTTGAGCCATTGTGCCAATGGAACGGCGAAGCCGCGCTTGGGGCGGTCGAATAGAGCGGCGGGCACTTTCTGATACAAGACCTGTTTGAGCAGATATTTGCTCGTGCCGTTCTTATATTTGAGCGATGCAGGCAAACCCAGTGCAAACTCGACGATTCGGTAATCCAACAAGGGGTTGCGCACTTCTAAGGCGTGGTGCATCGAGGCGCGGTCTGTTTTGACCAATAAATCATTGGGTAGATAATAATGCAAATCGAAAAAAGCTGTGCCGATGCCGCGTCTATGGATTTAATAATGGGCGTAGATGGCAATGCAAATGCTTCGTCGGCTATACTTGGTAGGTCAAAATGTTTTTAGTTCGTGTCGGGCAAATAAATAGCTCTCTTGCGATAAAATATGACTTTGCACGTGCTTGTAATTGCGGCAGTCGAGTACCATGCCCCCGCGTCGATAGCGGTTTTGGGGTGCGTATTGCAAGCAACGTCCTATGAAACTGCCTAAGCCGCGCGAAATGGGATTGGCTAATCGGGTAGCCCAGCGATACATGCCGTAGCCTAGGAATAATTCGTCGCCGCCATCGCCCGAAAGGGCTACGCTAACTTTCTGCCGCGCCATTTCAGACACGAGCAGCATAGGCAAGGCAGATGAGTCGGCAAAAGGTTCATCATAGATGTCGGCTAATTGTGTTATGCGCTCTAAGGCATCGGTATATGAGAGCCTAAACTCGTAGTGTTCGCTGCCAATATGCTGTGCTACTGCTCGCGCGTATGACGATTCGTCAAATTGGCTTTCGGCAAATCCAATACTGAACGTCTGTACGCGCTGCCCTGATACCTCCTGCGCCGTAGCTGCTACCAAGCTCGAATCGATGCCGCCACTCAGAAATATGCCCACAGGCACATCGCTTATGAGTCGGTATGTTACTGCTGACCGAATTAAATCATCGAGATTTTGCCGAGCATCGGCAACAGAAGTGACGCGGTTGGTATGCGGCAAATAATTGGCTGCCGACCAATATCGCGTTAGATGCAGTTGTTGTTTGTCGTAGCAGGCATAGTGGGCGGGCGGCAATTGTTGTATTTGCTGATAGATGGTGCTACTGCTTGGCATAAACCCAACGTGTAGAAATAAGGCAATTGCCTCGCGCCGTACTGATAGGGTAGGGGCAAACAAAGGGCTTTGCTGAAATGCTTTTAACTCTGAGGCGAAGCCAAATAATTGCGATTCGGGCTGCCAAGTATAATAGAGCGGCTTTACGCCAATGCGGTCGCGCAATAGCCAGAGGCACTCGGTTTGGCGGTCATAAATAGCAATGGCAAACATACCGTTGAAATACTGCACACACTCGGCACCATAAAGCGCAAATAGCTCGATGATGACCTCCGTATCGGACGTAGTGCGTAGGTTATGTAGTCCAAATCGCTGTCTTAGGTCGCGGTAATTATATACCTCGCCGTTATACGTCATTACATAACGCCCACAAGCCGAAACAAAGGGCTGCTTCGCTGCATCGGATAGGTCTAAGATACTCAAACGCCGATGCCCCAAGGCGACACCCTTATCAGCATCGACTAATAAGCCTTCTGCATCAGGTCCGCGGTGGGCTAATGAGCGGGTCATTTGGGCAATATGATTTTGCAGGGCTGTTGGCTGCAAACAAGGGCTATAAATGCCAGCTATGCCGCACATATATTATATATAATGTCTGACGTAATAAAGATGATAATCAGATGAGTGCAATTGTTAGGGCTTTTGTTGTTCGCTTTCTATTTCGTCTTGTATATGTTGGACAAATTCGCGATTTAGACTAAACAGAAAGCATATTTGCTCAACAGTGTATCCGCCTAACAAGGCATTGCGTACATTTTGGTGGGTCTGCACCTCAAACTCGTGTTGCAGTTCTTCACGACCTTTTTCGATACCTTTTTCGATACCTTTTTCGATACCTTTTTCGATACCAACTTCAATACCTTGTTGATAGCGGATATCCTTCTCGATGTCATAAATAAGTGGCATAGCTTTTATTTGTTGAATGGTTTGTTTTTGTAAATTGCGTAGCTGTGACAACATTTCTAACTGTCTGATATATTTTTCCAATAGCCTATGGCTGGGACTAGTCCGGCTAAGGCGTTTTAGGATTTCGGCAATAATCTGCGGCGGTGGCACGCCTTTGAAATCGCATAAGATGGCTAACAGCACTTCTTCGGGTGTATTGGCAGATAAAAATAGGTAGGCATCTATGGTTTTCAGGTCAATGACGTGATAATTGTATTGTAGGTTTTTGTGCGTTATATGGGTTATAAATCGGGGTTTTTCCTTACCGATATAAATTACAAACTGTTCAACGGGCAATTCATGGGTATGGTATATCATCTCATAGTATTCAAACATACGGAGGTGCATTTTCCGCTCGTTGCCGACCCGAAATTCTACGTGCAAAATGTAGCGGTCTTGCAGGCGGGGATTCAACACTTTTGCCGCAAAATCATACCGTTTTTCCTTTGTGCGCGTTTGGGTAGGGTTGATGGGTTTTAGGGCAGCTATTTCTAAGCCGCAAACCTTTTTAAGTAAGGCAGGTATGGCTTTTAGGATATTTTCACGCAGAATTTTATCATAATTCTGATGGCGTTGATGGGTACTTTCGGGTGCTTGGGGCGTATTAGATGAGGGGGCTGACATGTGGGGCGTTGGGCAAGGGTAAAAAATGCGGTAATTAGTGCTCTGACAAAAAAAATAAGGTACCAGCAATTATCGGTATTAAAATTTAACAATTCGTATCTTATTCATAATAAGCAAAATATAAAATTATTAATTTTTTATTAAAATTTTTAAAATAAATTTAAATTGCTCATTTTCAGCGTGTTATATAACGTAAATTATTTAAAGCGGAAATTGCTGATAAGGTACTAATTTTTAATATAATTACTTGATATTCAGTTACTTACATTTTTAAAATAGTCTTAAAAACTTTTTTGTTAGAACATTAGTCTGATTTTTAAGTTTTGAGTATTAATTTTGTCTGCTGTATATCCATTTCCAAGCGTTAAGACTTGGGAAATAGCGTTAGATAATTGAGATATTAGTTCAAGAACTCCCCCTAAGCCCCTCAAAGAGGGGGAATTTATACAAGATATAATTTACTGATTATCAATAATTTATGATAAATTATAAAAAATATTTAATACATATTGTCTTTAAAATACCGTAGGCATATTACATCGGTAACATATAGCAGACACAAGCCTGAGCATACCGTAGGCATGAAACTCGTGTAAGGTAAGTGTATAAAACTTAAAAATCAAACCATTAGCTGACCAATACGAAAATATAGAGGGTGGCACAATTGCCCGCTACGTTATTTTCTAAGCGTTGTGGTCTGTATCAATTATTTCAGAGGCAAATTTACGGCAAAGACTTGGATATGCCAAATCGAACCTCCTTTTTTACGCCGTTTTGTACACGCCTACGCCTTGTTGCCCCCCTCAATTGATACGCATAATTTGCTTTGCTTGATTTGGAAAGCAATTGCTTTATGACTACTTTTGCCCCCAATCTATCATTACATTGCCGCCTACATGTTATTTGATAAAATATTGATTGCCAATCGTGGCGAGATAGCCTTGCGCGTGATGCGCACTTGCCGAAAAATGGGCATTACCACTGTTGCCATTTATTCTGATGCCGACCAAAATGCTTTCTTTACCCAATATGCCGACGAAGCTATATGTATAGGCGGGCACCAGCCTGCCGAGTCGTATTTATTGCAAGATAAAATTATTGCCGCCGCGCAACAGGTGGGCGCACAAGCGATACACCCAGGATATGGATTTTTATCCGAAAATGCCCAATTTGCTCGCCGTTGCCGTACCGAGGGGATTGCCTTTATCGGACCTAATCCCGAAGCTATCGAAGCGATGGGGTCGAAAATAGGTGCGAAAAAAATTATGCGCGAAAGAGGCGTACCTACTATACCAGGCTACGACGGAGCCGACCAAAACTTTGACACACTCCGTACCGAAGCCTTACGCGTCGGTTTTCCGATATTGCTTAAAGCATCGGCAGGCGGCGGCGGGAAAGGTATGCGAATTGTGCGGCAGGAGTTAGAATTAAGCAAAGCCATTCAAGCCGCACAGCGCGAATCGGAAGCCGCTTTTGGCGATGGCACTTTGCTTATAGAGAAATATTTTGACTCAGCGCGACATATCGAATTTCAGATATTTGGCGACCAACACGGCAACGCGCTACATTGTTTTGAACGCGAATGTTCTATCCAACGCCGCTACCAAAAAATTATTGAAGAAAGCCCATCTCCAATACTTAGCCCTGCTTTGCGCCAAGCTATGGGAGAAGCAGCGGTGTCGGCAGCGCGTGCCATAGGCTACGACAATGCGGGAACGGTCGAGTTTATCGTAGTGCCCGATGGCAATTTTTACTTCTTAGAAGTCAATACGCGCTTACAAGTCGAGCATCCCGTTACCGAGATGGTTACGGGTTTAGACCTCGTTCAATTGCAAATTGAAGTAGCGCAGGGCAAAGCCCTCCCATTTGCGCAAGCCGATTTGGAGCAACGAGGTCACGCTATCGAGGTACGCCTCTACGCCGAAGATGCGGCAACAATTTACGCCCGCTACGGGCACTATACTTTGCTGGGATACGGGCAATGCCCCACCCGATACGCGCTACGATACAGGCGTACAAACAGGTTCTAAAATAGATATTTACTACGACCCAATGATTGCCAAAATCATTACCCACGCCGATACGCGCCCCGATGCTATTCGCAAAATGCGCCGTGCATTACAAGAGTTAGCCTTATTGGGCATCACTACCAACAAAGACTTTTTGTCTGCCATCTTGCAACACCCCAATTTTTTAGCAGGCGATTTTAATACGCATTTTTTGCAACAACAATTTAATTATATTGCCCCTTGCTATACCGAGCGGCAACAACATTATTTCGCTTTGGCAGCCCTTGCTTACCAATGGACACAGCGCAAGCAAGCGCGTATCTTACTAAGCGAACTACCATCGGGTTGGCGCAATAGCGACCACGCACCCCAGCAATGCGCCTACCGTCTGGGCGATACCGTATTATCCTTACAATATCGTTCTGCCGACTCGCAACAACTACACGTAAGCATCGGCGACCAAAGTTATACTATCCAAATCTTTGCCCCAATGCCGTCAAACCACATTCGCATAGCTATAAATGGGCATCTGCTCAGATTTATCCTTGTTGAGCAAGCCGACAAACTGTATATCCATCAAAACGTACTGGCCATACAATGCTACAAATCGTACCGCGTTTCTGCGAAGCCATCGAAGAGAGTAGCAGCAGCGGATATAGGGCGCAGATGCCCGGCGAGGTTGTGAAAGTATTGGTACAAGCGGGTGATGCCGTCAAATCGGGCGATGTGCTGCTCATTTTGGTATCAATGAAAATGGAAACGAGCATCGAGGCGCACGGAGACGGCGTGATAGAGGAGGTATTTGTGACCGAAAGAAGTTTTGTCGAGGCAGGCACAATTTTATTGTCATTTAGTCAAAAAGAATAATTTTTTTATTTTGTAGGAATAATTATAGAATTTTACAATTATTTCACGCCGAACGTATTCTATTTGCCACTCTTGGGCTGTTGCTGTTGTACGGGCGGCTTGGGTGTTGTAGAGGTGTTGGGTTTTGCAGGCGGCGATTCTGGCTTGGGTTGTTGCTTTTTAGGTTGCTGCTGCTGTTTGGGTTGCTGCTGTTGCTTGGGGGGTGGGGCGGTGCGTGGCTTATCAGTAGCTTTTGCGGGTGCGGCGACGGGTGTAGGTGTCTTAGCTACATACTCCACTTTCCAGCCGCTTTCAGTAGCGATTTGGGTCACAAAACCGAACATTTCTTGAGCTTGCTGGCGGGCGGTCTGCATCATTTCGCTGCGCAGGGCGTTAGCGCGAATGGTGTCTTTGGCGGCGGCTTGCAATAGGCTTAGTTCTTGGGGAGTAAAACTATTAAAAATGCCATTTTCGATGTCATAATAATTAACATCGGTGTCGATAGCCAAGATAGTGGGTTCGGGCAAATTGACGATGCGCATTATGCGTTGCACAGTATCGAGGTCGATACGCAAACTTTCTAGATTATAGCCTACTGATACTTTGCCTTTTACTTTTAACAAGGCACGTTTGCGAAGCCGGGCAAATCCCAGCCGTAATACTCTTTGCGGTCTAAAATATCGGAAAATTCGCCCTCTACAACAATCATTTTATAGACCGTTTGTATTTTTTCAAGCAGTACTTTGGAGTTGTCTTCGCGGTGTGTTTGGGGTTTTATCGCCTCTACTGCCGAGTCGAAGCGGCTCATCATCACAGCCCCAACTATCATGGCAAGACCTACTACGAGTATCAGTAATATTAGCCGCATGGTACAAATAAGATTAGCATTTCGGATATCAACCTAAGCGGTAGATATCAGGTAAAAGATTGGAGATTGGATTGAGTCGGGTGTTGCTGTAAGATAGCCCAATAATTATTCGTATAAATGGTTTTGAGTCATTATTTCATCAATCCCGTTAGTTTGATTGCTTCTTTGGCGGGTGCTACGTCAGGTACGCGCAGGAGGTGTGCGCCTTTGAGCAAAGCAATGGTATGCAATACGCTTGTACCATTGAGGGCTTGGTCGGGTGTGGTATCCAGTGCCTTGTAAATCATACTTTTGCGCGATAAACCTACCATCAATGGCAAGCCTGTTAGCGCAAATCGGTCTAAGTGCTGCAAAAGTAAGTAATTATGCGCTATTGTTTTGCCAAAACCAAATCCAGGGTCTATAATAATGTCTTTAACGCCCATTTCGCGGTAGTTTTGGGCGCGTTGCACGAGGCTGTTATAGACCGTGCGCACTACGTCGTCGTATTGTGGATTCTGCTGCATGGTTTGGGGAGTGCCTTGTAGGTGCATAATGATATAGGGCACGCCCATTTGGGCGATGGCGGCAGGCAATTTTGGGTCGAATAAGCCGCCCGATATATCATTGATAATTTGCACACCCTCTTGTACGGCGGCGCGAGCTACGGCAGCTCTATATGTATCGGCAGATAAAACGGCTTGCGGAAAATGGCGTACCAAAGCGCGGACAGCGGGCAGCAAACGCGACAATTCGGCATCTTCTGCCAACTCTTCCGCCCCCGGACGCGACGACATAGCTCCTATATCAATAAAATCTGCCCCTCGTCCAACATTTTTTCGGCTTGTGCTAATAGCAGTTTATCCGATGTATACCTGCCACCGTCGTAAAACGAATCGGGCGTTATGTTGAGTATGCCCATTACGCGCGGTGTGGCAAAATCGATAATATTTCCCTTGCAACAGATAGTAGGTATCATGGGCAGAAATGAATGAGAGGGCGGGGCAAATGGGCAAATTGTAAAATTGTTTATTTTATACATATTGCCATTCTGTATTTTGTCTATTTACAATACTACTACGCTATTAAGCCCAAACCTTAGTGCCTTCCGAGCAATTGGCACAAATATCTATTTCTTTGCGCGAGCGCAGTAGGGCAGCCCTGAACTGTTGGTAGGCTTGCCCGTGCCAAATATCGGCAAACGATTGGGTTTTTAGGTCGCCCAATTGGTGCGTTGCGTCTTTGTCGAAGCAGCAGGGCACGATGCGCCCGTCCCAAGTAATGACGCAGGCGTGCCAAAGTTTCCAGCAGTGGTTGAGCAATTTGTTTTTTACGCGGTAAGTGCCGTCGGCTTGTTGGGCATAGCGCGAATAACGGTCGATGGTCGGGATTAATGGATTGCCTTGCTCGTAGTCGTAGACTTGTGCCGTTTTGAGTTTGACCGTATCAACCCCAATTTCTTTGCCTATGCGCTGCACCTCTGCTATTTGGTGTTCGTTGGGTCGGACGACTAAGAATTGAAAAATGATATGCGGCGTATGCGATTTTAGCTGGCGTTTCCAGGCTACAAGGCGGCGCGTGCCGTCCAATACGGTTTGCAGTTTGCCGCCTATCCGATACGATTCGTAGGTTTCTTGCGTTGTGCCGTCTATCGAAATAATGATGCGGTCTAAGCCCGATTCGATGGTTCGGCGGGCGTTCTCGTCAGTCAAAAAATGCCCATTGGTCGAGGTTACGGTATAGATGCCGCGCTCGGAGGCATATTGTACCATTTCCAAAAATCGGGGTTGAGGTAAGGTTCGCCCTGAAAATAGAAATATAGATAGACTAAGGTGTCTTGTAATTCGTCGAGTACGCGCCTGAAAAAATCGCTGCGCAGCCTACCCGTTGGGCGCGTAAAAAGCACGCAGACCGCTCGGACATTCGGGGCAACGTAGGTTACAAGCGGTAGTAGGTTCGAGCGAAATGGTGAAAGGCAAGCCCCATTGTCGAGCTTTGCCCGTCAGTCGGGTATAATAAAACGATACCAATACGGCAGCGATATTATATAGTCGTCGCCAACTGAGTTTGGATAAAAAATTAAGCGTATCGCGCATAAGAGATAAGGGCGGCGCCCGCCGATTCAGCGCAATATTGCGCTTTGATACCAACAGAGAAAGGTTTTGTGAGGCGAAAATCGCGCTTAGATAGGGCGCAGGGCAATTAGTAGCTGGCGGCGCGAGGCATCTCCGCCAAATATTAATATTAATACTGCTCGCGGCGGTTGGTATCGCCCGGTGCTTGGCTATTTTGTTGGATAATGCCACGTGCCGAAGTCGTATCGCCGTTTTGGTGGCGATTTTTGACCGAATCTAATATCTCTTGGAGATTATTGATAACGACAATATCGAGTTTGCTTTTAGCCTCTTCCAATTGCAATTGGGTGATGCCCGCTTTGTTCAGCAATAGGCTGTCGGCGAGTATATTGTCTACCACACTACGTAGCGAATCTTCAATAAATAGGTTTCGGTCTTCGGTCTGTATTTCTTCTATCCGTTGTTGGGCATCGGCTTTGTTCGGAAACAATTGCAGTGCTTGTTCGTATAGTTTGATTGCCTCTGGTTTGCTGCCTGCCAAGCGCAGAGAGTCGGCTTCTTTGATGAGTTGGTCGTATTTAGCTATTTGGCGGCTATACATTATTTTATAAATACCCAGACTCAATATCAGCAACAAGCATACTGTTCCTGCTATCGCTAACCACCGATTAGTGTTGGTGTTGTCGGTTTTTGCCTGCTGTTTGACCTGATGAGCCTTGTTTGCGGGCGGAGTGCTGATGGGTATTTCAGCGGTTTTGATGCGTTCTTGGTCAATGGCGGGGCTGTTGTTATCGAGGGCTGTGGCGGTATTGATTTGTGGCGACGCTGTGGCAGGAGTTATATCGGCTATATGGAACAGATACATCGAAAAATTGTCGTGAGAAAACAATTCGCAGGCTTCTAAAATGGACAACCGCGCCTCTGCCAAATCTATATCGGCATTGGGCAATAGACCAGATAAGGTTGGTTCGTCAATGCTTTCTAAGATACCATCGCTACACAATAGAAAATAGTCGCCTATTTGTAAATCGGTAATTTCTACAACGTCGGCTTTGGAGTGCTGGGAGCTATCTGCCGAAATAGCCCGCAAGATAGCTTTGCGTTGGGGTGGTGGGCGGCATCTTCGGGGCGCAGCTCGCCGCGCTTGACCAATTCATTGACTAAGGAGTGGTCGTCGGTCATAAATTGCACCTTGCCTTGTCGCATTTGGTATACGCGGCTGTCGCCTACCCATGCTACGACAGCGCGGTTAGCTTGGTCGTCGAGCCATACGAGCGTTAGGGTAGTGGACATACCCGCACATTCGGGTTTAGTGGCAGTATATCGCTGCAAACGCGCTTCGGCGTGTCGTATTGCTTTTACAATATAGGCTTCATCTACCCAAGAGGTGATATTTTCTTGAAAATACTGTGCAATAGCTTCGCAAACCATACGCGAGGCTACTTCGCCTTTATTTGCCCCACCCACACCGTCACAAACCATAAACAGACGTTGTTGGTCGGTAGCCGCGCCAGCGGGTGGATAAATAGAGTCTTCGTTGTTTTTGCGCCTGCCCTGTTCGTTCAAAAAAACGGGCGATTTGATGACTATTGCCATTATTAAGTATTACACGCTCGGCGTTGTTAGAATGTGATAGTTATCGATGCCGATTGCAAGCGACAAGGTAGGGAATTTTTGCCAGACTTACACTTTTCAGCCGCAAAGTTGGTGTTTTTCGCGCTTATAACGCCCAATTTGCCTTAGTTTTTTTATAACTTAGAACAAATTGCCAATTTGACGCACCGTTTTGAGTGGGTTGAGGGCATCGAAACGCAGCAAAAAGGTTATCTTTTCATACCATTTTGTATCGTTAGTGCTATAAATATTGCGCAAATTGCTGGAATGGAGCAAAGGTACATAAATTTCAAAAATATCGGGTAGGGGTGTTATAGCTATACCACCATCAAACCACAATTCGCCCGACCCATACACAGCGTCGTCCGATGCGATAGGCAAGGCTATATCGGCATAGAGGCGCAAGGGCAATTTTCGTACCAAACTTGATTTAAAATTGGCTGCCAAGAGCCAGCGGTCGCTGAGGGCTACACTGAACGGAAATTTCATGCCTCCTTGTCGCAAACCTACTTGCTGCGCCCATAGCCCGTCGCTCTCGTAGCGTCCTAAGTAAATTTCGTCTGCCATTACATCATAAAAACTACGGTCTGACGCACTTAGGCGGTAGGCATTATTGTTGGTGCGGATATAACCACCAAAGAAGCGCATATCCAAGCCTTGTCGTTTGCCGCGAAACGAAAAACGGTATTTCGCTGCCATAGTTGCCGATAGGAACGAACTGCCGCCACCGCGAACAGACATTGCTAAATTGTATGGATTGACGACGCGGCGGTCGTCATGTTCAAAGGCTATCTCGTATAGGTTTTCGGATTCGGGCAATAAACCTACGAATCCTTCGCTGCAAAATTCAGTACCCGTACTAAAAATAATGTCGCAAGTACTGCGGTCTATCCGAACATACCGCGCCCTTATTTGCCGTATTGCCGAACTGCGCGGGTTTTTGTTTTTCAGCGTCAATGTCTCCGAAAGAGAAATACGGCTAAAAACGCCCGCTTCGCTGCTGACAAGCGTGGGCGGTGTGCCCGGTTGTTCTGCTGGTCGATAGACCGATGCCGTACCCCAGCTAAACGATTGCACGCTGAGGGCGGTTTGCGCTTGCGAAAAAACAGTTTTGGGATATAAATTATATGCCACGCGCCCCATACCTGCCAAATTCTTAGAGCCAAAAGCATACATCGGCACCAAGGCTAACTCAAACTTGCGCGGTGGCAGTAGCCCGTTGTAGATTGCCAAACCCAACATCGCGCCGTCGTGGGCATTATAGCCCAATGCGGGCAACCAAAAAATTTGTCGTTTCTTGGGGTTTTCTAAGCTGCCCAAAAATTGTAGGCGCAGAGGCTCGCCCTTTTTACATAGTCCTTTGAGCCGATAATTGTTGTTGCGCCGATTGAGGTCGGGTATTGTTTGTGCGGCATCTATTTGGTAACGCTCATAATTGCCACTCGGAAACAGCACGTCCATATTGCCATTAAAACCGTCGTACCATACCGTTTTTACGATGCTATCTTGCCGATACGCGCTGATGCTATATGTGCCGCGCACCGCTCCCAGAGGTTGGGCGAGGCGCAATTGGTCGTAGGCGGTATTGCCAATTTTTTCATATTGGCGATTTACGTCCTTGATGCGATAATCGGTAATGGCAGTTGTATTGATAAGTTCGTCAAAAAACCAAGTCAAATCTTTCGAAGTATTGGCTTCAAATAGGCGGCGTAAGTCTTGGGGCTGTGGATGTTTAAATTCGTATTGCCGATAATACTCGCGCATGATACGGTCAAATTCTTTCGTGCCAAAGGAGGCTTCCAGCCAACGGAATGCCAATGCCGTTTTGCCATATACGATGCCACCATAGTTAAGCGGAGTATATTGGGTTGCGTGCCCCTCGATGGCTTGGTCTTTGGCTTGTCGGGCGTTGTAGCTATATAGTAGGTAGTTGAGATAATCGCCGTTATAGTCAGCTAAATCCGAACCAGCGAGCTATGGGGTTATTTGCCATATCGCCCAATAATTTTCCGTCGGGATATTGTTCGCGCAGGGCATCCGTCGCCTGTAATACGAATTGATGCCTTCGTCGAGCCGGCGATGGTCGCGCCTCGTTGCCGCCTTGTCCAAAACCAATTATGCCCTACTTCATGCCAGATAACCGCTTCTGAGGGCAAGTGCGTTGCCCGATTTTCCGATGACCGTTATATTGGGATATTCCATGCCCGCGCCTGCACTGAGGGCACTCTGAACCGCCGCAGATGTTGGTAGGGGATATTCGCCCACCAAACGCGAGTAATGCAATACGGCTTTGCCCACATATTCGGGGGCGCGTTTCCATAATTGAGCTTCTTCGTTGCTAAACATTGCCCAAACCGCCACTTTGCGCCCCGATTCGAGCATTACCTCGTCGCGTAGGACGTTAAATCGTTTGTCGGCAAACCAGGCAAAATCATGTATGTTGTCTTGGTGATAGTGCAAGGTCTTAGTGCCTGCCGACGAAGGCGGAAAAACATCTTTGCCTTCGTAGGTCGGGAATTGGTCTATTTGTGCTGTTCTTTGGGCTAATTCGCCGAGCCATGCTTGCTCTTCGGGATTTTGCAAATCGCCTGTTGCGCCTACTACATAATTACTCGGTAGCGTGATGCGCACGTCAAATGAGCCATATTCACTATAAAATTCGCCTTGGTCTAAGTAAGGCATCGGATGCCAGCCTTGCGCGTCGTACACGGCGGGTTTGGGATACCATTGGGTAATTTGATAAGATTGCCCTACGTGCCCCAAGCGCGAAAAACTGTGCGGTATTTTTACCCTAAACGGCGATTGTACGCTTAACGTTTCACCGCTTTTGAGTGGTTCTACCAATTCTAAGCGGGCAATATCGGGGTTTTGGGGTCATAAGTCAATGTTAATGGGCTGCCTTGCTCGGTCTTAAACTGCAATTGGTCGATATAGCCACGCTGCTTTTTGGGAGCGTAGTAAAAGTCGGTATTGCGGTTTTCTAACTGTTGTTGGGCAAACGCACTTTGGTCGCTGCTGTACGCATTGGGATATAGATGCATCCAAATGAACGGTAGGGCAGCGGGCGAGTGGTTGGTGTATTCGATGCGAATGGTGCCATTTAGCTCATGCGCCACATCGTCAAGTGTAACGGCAATATCGTATTTGACCGACTGTTGCCAAGCAGCACTACTGTCTTGCACAAGTGGCGGCGAGGCTGCAACAAGAAGTGGCATGGTTGCGTACCATATATATGACAATGCGCCGAAAAAAAAGCGGAAACGGAGAGAGGAAAAACAATCAAACAATATATATTGCATATAATTTTATTTGTTCAAGATAAGAGGGGGCTATATGATAGCGCAAAAGTAGCGAGTTTTTTTTGATAATTTGCACAAGAGAACATTCTTACCCAAAAACTTGTTCGGCTTGTTTAGATCCAGAGCAGATTCAAAATCCTACTGATACTCAAATCGCCGCTGCCAAATGTTATCAGCAATCGGAGAATAGTGGCACAATATGCTAAAAATAATGATAGAAATTAAAATATGTAAAAAATATTGAGAAACATAATATTTCGCCTTATCAACCATCAAGCCATTGTGCATATTTATAGGTATAATAAAAATTTTTGACCAAACCATGACAATATTTTTTTGTTTCTATTGATATTCGCCGTACATTGTGCTTAGAAACAGGCATTAACACCTGATATCTGATATTATGCAGATGTGTTTTTTAGCATTGAAACGAGGGCAATTGGCATTTTTATTCCTTGCTTTGTCATTTTATTGTAAAAGTAAAAAAAAGCTGCTAAGAAATTAGTCAATATGCTGTAAAATTGCAATCTGCTTTATCGCACCACTAACCCTTCCACCCCTTTTTGTTATGCCGAAAGAAGACTTTGGCAATGACCACCGCCGACAAGAAGCCCTACAATTAGTAGCGCAATACGAAGAAATGCAGCGTAGTCATACACCGGCATTCTTTGATTTAGACAGCCTCGAACACATCATCGAATACTACGAAAACCATTTCGAGTTCGATAAAGCGTTAGAAGTAATTGATATTGCCGCTACACAACACCCATTCTCGGCAACCGTATTGTGTAAAAAAGCACAATTATTGATAGACCGCAAAGACTTTGACGAAGCATTAGAGTTGGTCAACAAAGCCCGACTGCTCGCCCCCAGCGAATTGGATATAGTTTTGCTCCAAGCCGAACTATTTACCTACCTCAATTGCTACGACGAAGCTATCTCCGCGCTACACATAGCCTTAGACCAATATACCGACCCCGAAAGCCGATTAGATTTATTGCTGACCATAGCCGACATCTACGAAATCAGCGAGGACGAAGATAATGCCTACCGCTATTATAAAAAAGTCTTGAAAATAAGACCCAATAACGAACAAGCCCTATCCAATATCGATTATTTGGTAGAAAATGGCAAGCGATATGCCGATAGCATCAAACTACATAGCCGCATTATCGACCGCGACCCCTATTGCTACCTGGCTTGGTATAACTTGGGTAATGCCTATTTTGCCCTAGAAAAATATGACCAAGCCATAGAAGCCTATGAATTTGTAACGGCTATTAACGAAAAATACGACCTCGCCTACCGAAATTTAGGCGAATGTTATGCCAAGTTGTGCCAATACGAACGCTCTTTACAATTATATATGGAGGCACTACTGCATGCCGCCGAACCCGACGACGAATTGCACTACCAACTTGCCTACTGCCACCTACAACTGAAACAATACAACCGCGCACTCAAAGAACTCGAATGTGCCATAGACATCAACCCCAATAACCACGAAGTATGGTTTTTGCGGCAAATGCTGGCAATATATGGGATATGGCGAAACCGCGTTAGATTGTTATAATCGCGCCTTGTCGCTCGACCCCAGCAACCATAGCTACCTGTCAGATATAGCTAATCTGCATTTCGAATTGGGCAATGCCGATACCGCCATCGTGTTTTACCAATACGCCCTCGAAAAAGAACCCAATATACTTAGCCACTACGAAAACTTAGCCTACGTACTGGCGCACAACCAACAATATGCCGAAGCTCAAATAGTACTACAAATTGCCCTGAACCGCTTCGACTGCCAAGCCGATTTGTTGGCAATAGAAGCCGTATGCCAATGGGCTAAAGGGCAATGTAGCGAAGCTCTGCTTACACTAACACAAGCTATGCAACTGTCGCCAAATGCACACCAAACCGCCCTGACGCTATTGCCCGCTATGGGCAACAGCAATGAAGTATGGACGGTTATAGGTACGGTTAGATAATCGTTGGCAGCGATTATGCGAACTTTTCTAATCAGACGTGCGTAAAATAGGGAAAGGAAATGCAAGACAAACCGCCGGCGGGGTTTCATCAGGAGCGAACCGCCTTTGAATATACGAACTTGGCACAGGTAGCCGAAAATGGACTTGAGAGTAGGCGAGGTTTAACGTATAAACTACTATGAAACGAATAATTTTTAGAGGGTTATTCCCATTTCTGTCATTTGTGCTATTGCTATCAAGTTGTGAAGATAGCTTTGACGTAACGCCAACAAGCGGCATACAAGAGGATTTAATTATGGAGAAACTCCACTGTGCAGTTTTTAAAACCGAAGACGTTGAAGTGTATGATAACTATGCTGTTGTAGAAGGAGACATAGCTATCTCTTTGGATAAATTATTGCAATTGGGCGAAAAGCCTTCGGCTGTGGATAAGGGCAGTTAAAGGAACATATTTTAATGGTACTTCGTATGTAAACGACCCTAATGTTTCTGTGCCTGATTTTCCCAATCTACCAAACTGTGCTAAGACTATGGAATGTGGGCTTTCAAAAGCAAGGGCTTCCTATCCCATCAATCAAGATATAGGTTCGTGGGTTGCTATTGCTGGTTGTTTTCTTACCACTCCATTCCCAACCCTCATGCAAAAGACCAATATAGTAGCCCACGAAATTGGGCATGCTTTGGGCTTTCGACATGCCAATTTTGGTTGTGTGGGTAATGACGAGCTACCTACGATACCCAATGCCCAGAAAACCCTGCTTGGGGGGGCTAATCATCTTTGGGGAACACCAACCTGTGATGAAACTTCATTGATGGCAGCTAATGACGATAACTCGTTTAATGATAATGATAGAAAGGCTGCGAGGATGCTATACCCCGAAGGCACGCCACCGTCTATAACGAGTGTACTTAAATTAGTATGCCCTTCGCCACCGAATTGCCACGCTTGGCGAATCTATGTTTCTAATCCACTGCCTTGGTACAGACTTAAAGTTAGGTTAAAAAAACCTTCGACCAATACATTTATTCAAGGGAATGAGGTATTGGGCAACCAAAGTTCCATCGCCTTTGTTTCTACCGCCTAACGCCGAGGCAATTACCAATTTCAGGTAATGGGTATTGACTATTCGGGTTACAGATATTCTTATTCTAACTATTACACTGTTACTGTACCATGAAGAAAGCATTTCTAATATTGATGTTATTTTTGGGTGCTTGTACCCCCAGCAACCCCACAGCCAAGAAAGTTGCAGCATCTAAGGTAAAGCTCATTTTTAGCAATGAATCACCTTATCCTATTGGGAAAATAAAAGTTACCACACTGCCCCCTCTTAACTTGGGCGAGGAAGATATCGCTAAATATGGAGATTTGCAAATTCTTACCATCCCTATTCCGCCACAATGCTCGGATACTGTATTGCTCAATTCTTTTAATCGGCTCGCTCATATCATTCAGGTTTCTTTTTTAGTTGGGAATGACACCATAGAAAAAAGGACTCCAACAACGGATTACCACGGTAATTATATGATGACAAGCGGCACGCTTTGGTATAAACTCCATTATTCAGACAAAAGGTTTTTAGACTACACACGAGAGGTAATAGAGTAGGTATTTGCTTGCGGCTTTATGAGTGTGCGTTGGACATCCCTAAGTAGAATTTTGCCGAGCAAGTGAAATTGCTGCGCATCAAGTTAAGTGCAAAATAGCGAAGTGAATTTGAAACTTTTAAGTGGAACGGCTTAATGCTTCGTAGCAAGTGAATTTCTGCGCCTCAAGTTAAGCGCGAAATAGCAAAGGGACGGTTTAGTGCTTCGTAGCGAGTGAATTTCTGCGCATCAAGGCGAAAACCACCGACAACAATACACAGCCGTCCATAACCCGCACCAAGGGGCGCGGGGCGAAATTCGGGCGAAGCTCCCGCGCGAGGGCATACGGCGGCTGTGCGGACGACTTGTGACAGCGGCACTTACTTGGGCGTAAAATGGTGCTTTTTCGCCTGCTTTTCGTTTGTTTTTGAAAACATAGCCCCACTATGCCTCCAAAAATAAGCTTCAATCAGCCTAAGAATCCCTCTTTTTCCGCTCCAACTCAGCCACTGTCACAAGTCTAATATGCCCCTACCATTTCCGCGCCTACAATTTCCGCCCTATACCTTTCGGCTACGCGAGATACAAGGCAAACACTATATCTTCGACGAAATACGCAAAAAATATGTGGCACTAACCCCCGAAGAATGGGTGCGCCAACATTTGCTCAATACCTGCTACGCGATATGAACTATCCGCGTAGCAGTATCGGCGTGGAAATGCTCGTCACCCTCAACGGTATGCCCCAACGCTGCGATGTAGCTATATGGAACAAATACCGACAAGCCGTATTGTTAGCAGAATGTAAAGCCCCGCATATCGCCATAAGCCCCAGCACTTTTGAACAAGCAGCCCGCTACAACCTCGTTTTGAAGGTGCGCTATTGCCTCGTCACCAACGGACAACAATTATACTGCTACCACCTAAACTATGAAACAAATACCTATACTTTCATGGACGAACTGCCCAACCGACAAACATTGTTGGAAGGATAAAATAGATGAATGATACCCCGCACCCGCACCTTACCCACCAAAATATAACCCAAACTCATATCGTGCCCCCAACTACTGCCGAACCACCTTTTCGCCGATTAGCACGCCATATCTCAATAGTTGAGAATGAAATACCAGGCTACGAACAACTGCTCGAAAATCTACATTTCGCGCAGCATACGCCTATTATCGGCATTACAGGACCGCCAGGGGCGGGCAAAAGTACCTTCGTCAATGCCATTATCAAACAACTAACCCAAGATAACAATAAAACCCTTGCTATTATTGCCGTCGACCCCACATCGCCATTTAACTATGGTGCTTTGCTCGGCGACCGAATTCGTTGGGCTACCCATTACAACAACCCCAATATTTATATACGGTCTTTGGCTTCGCGCGGGTCGCTGGGAGGTCTGTCCGATAAAATTATCGAAATAAGCGATGTAGTGCGTGCTTTCGGATTTGATTATATCTTGATAGAAACAGTAGGCGTGGGGCAATCCGAAGTAGAAATAGCAGGGCTTGCCGATACCACTATCGTAGCACTTGTGCCCGAAGCAGGCGACGAAATACAAACCATGAAAGCAGGCTTGATGGAAATTGCCGATATATTTGTGGTCAATAAAGCCGACCGACCACATGCCGACGACTTGGCATCGCACCTCCGAAAAATGTTGCACGACCGCCCTGCTGCCGATTGGAATGTACCAGTCATAAAAACCATTGCCCACCACGAACAAGGCATTGCCGAACTGTTAGCAAAAATAGACGCGCACCGCCAAATAGCGCGTAATCCGAACAAAAAAAGCTATTTGCTCGCCCAAAAAGCGTGGCAATTGATACAGAAAAAACGCATGAGCGACCTTGACCGAAACACCCTGCACCAAGCCATCAGCCAACAATTGAGCATACGGGACGATTTTAATCTATACACTTTTGTACAACAATATGCGACAAGGTATTGAAACCTGTTATTCGCCCATTTCCGCATCGTGTTCGACTAAGCAAATGCGCAATTTGTAGCAGCGATACCATTTTTCGCGCCCCAAGCGTTGAGCAACGAGGTGGTCGGCGTGCAACCTCCATTGTCGGATAGCTGCCAAACTATCCCAATACGAAACAGTGATACCTACTTCGTTGCGGGCACTCTCAACCCCCAGAAATCCTGGTTGAATAGCGGCAGTTTCAATCATCAATTGCCCCATTTTGTTATAACCCTCATCATCAAATATGGTTCGGATAGAAGTAAAGATAACCGCATAGTAAGGCGGAGCAGGGGTTTGAGCTATCATAGTTAATGGGTTTTCGATATAATATTTGGGATAAAAAATACGCATTATGTGCGTAGCATGATATTGGTGAAATGCGAATATACCTCGCTCAACAGCAGAGCTGACACATTACAAATATCGGCAAATTTAGGACACCATTAGCCATTTTGAACGATAACCTACCTAAAATTGTAGTTTTTGAGTGGCTATATTTGGTGGTCTCGGCAAAAAGCCCTACCTTTCGCATCAAATTTTAGTAACCTAATACAAACATTAATTTGCCATGCAAAAAATTTTACTCAGCCTCCTGCTACTGGGAGCTACCTTGAGTGCTGTGGCGCAAGCTCCGTTGCAACAACGCACGTCGATGCAGCCCAACAAGGCACAAAACAGCATACCCCAGAAATACCGCGCTGTGCGCCCAACACCACTAACGGGTTTTGAAGAAAACACTACGGGACGTATAGACTTTGCAACCACGCAATCGTCGCAACGCGCTACTGTAGGCGTGCTTATCGGTACAAGTGCCTACGATTTACAGAGCAACTCAGGCGTTTGCCGCCGTGTTTTGGTCGATGGCAGTAATGTACACGCCATGTTTACCAAAGGCGAAGTGCCAACCGCCTATACCAACCGCGGTACTGCTTACAATATGTCGAGCGACGGCGGCGAAACCTGGGGCGCAGAACCCACCGCCCGTATCGAAACCATCAGAACAGGCTGGCCCAATATTGGTCTGACCCGCAGCGGCAGACTATTTTCTATGACCCATACAGGCGCGACAGGCTTGAACTTTTGCTACAAAGATGCTGGCTCAGAATGGATTGACCGCACCTTAGGCGACGAATATGGCGATAATGAAGGAGTATGGGCGCGTGCTGCCAACGTAGGCGACACCATCATCGCCGTTATTGGCCGCCAATGCGCTCCTGATTCTACCCCCGCTACAGTGAGCATCTATAATGAGGTATGTGGTGGCTTGGCATTGTTCCGCTCTTTTGATAACGGCGAAACTTGGGCATTAGATACCATTCCGTTCTTAGGGCAACACTTCGCACAAGTACAAGCCGACGACTATTTCATCGATGCACACGGCTCTACCGTAGCTTTGGTCGTCAGCACCTACGCCGGACAAACTGTACTCTACAAATCAACCGATGCAGGCTTGACTTGGAACCACTTCATTATCAAAAGAACCGAAAATCCTACGGCATCTATTTTTGCTGCCAATGGCTCGGCTGACCAAGTTTGGAAACCCATTATGGGGTCTAACGGCAGCAATAGCGCATTGATAGACAACAACGGCTTAGTACACGTATGGAGCGACCGCACTATTTATTACAAAGCCCCCTCCGATACTGAGGGACCCTACTTCACACCCGGCTTTGGAAATGCCCTTACTTATTGGAACGAATCGATGGGCGAAGACCCCAGCACATCAAACGACGACGACCCTGTGCGCGTATTGGGGCAAACGGCTTTAATGGATATGTCGGGCGACTGCCGCGCTGATTTTGCTAACTACGATGTATTAGATACAGAGGGTGCGCCCACTGCTATTCAGACCAATAGCTATGGCGCGGGCAATGTAGGGCAGGTTAGCTCTGGTATCGATAGCCAAGGCAATTTGTATGTTACTTATTGCGCCGTTGTCGATGGCGATTATGAGCAAATTACAACTGGTGGCGAATTGACAGCTAACCGCATCTATCGCGATGTATTTGTGATTAAATCACTCAACGGCGGGCAATCATGGATTGGACCTTACAATGTGACAGCCGACAATGGCAAATCAGAAGACGTATATCCGACAATGGCACGTGAGGTCAATGGCTTTGTGCATTTAGTCTATCAAGCAGACAACTTGACTGGTACAAACTTGCAAAATACCAACTCACAAGGGCACGCCACAGTCACCGTCAATGAATTCCGTTATGTGAAATTGCCCGTCGATGACATCATAGCACCTACTGTGGTTAATAATACCTGCCCCGACCAAATTAACGGTTTCTACGGAACATTCTCGGTAGCAGCACCCGCTAACTGCATTCCTACACCTGCTTACTTCACCGCGTTTGCCATAGACCACCCCGACGGCGACCTCACCCCTGACATCGTTACTACCAGCGATTTTGATAATACTACGCCCGGCGACGATTTGGGCAAATGGGTTATTAATGTTACCGATGCAGCAGGCAACTTAGACAGCGACACCCTTACCCTTGTAGATGGTTCGGGCAATGAAGTACTCATTAGCATTTATGCAGACGACGTAGCTCCTAATATTATTCGCAAGCCATACGAATTGGTCAATGGTACTACCTTGATAGATTGGTTTACCGATGCCACTGGCACCGTAGAACTCTACGAAACACCCGAATCGGAGCAAATCGATATCGTTCTCAATGAGACTTATGTAGACTTTGGCGCAGAAGCCGTAGATGATTATTCTGTCTTTGGCTGCCCCGTTGAGCTAACTACCGATAATCCGGTCAATACAGCAGTTCAAGGGCAGTATACCGTTACTTATACCGCTACTGACCCGCAGGCAATTCTGCCGAAGCTATCCGCACCGTAAATGTAGGCAATATCGGTATTGACGGATTAGATAGCCGCCTCATTATAAGCACTTTCCCCAATCCCAGCAAAGGAAACTTTGAATTGAACTTAGGCGATTATAATGGCGCAGTAACCGTCAATGTGTACAGTGTAACAGGCAATCTATTGCTACAAGCACAACGCAACTACGCAGGACCTATGCTCCTTAGTTTGGGCAAACAACCCGCAGGCATCTATGTTTTGGAAGTCATTACTTCACAAGGTAAGGCAACCCAAAAAATAGTAGTGGAAAAATAGCTAACTCTTTCTTTTGGAGGGCAGACTTTGGCGTGGCGCAGACACTTAACCCTGTACGAGACAAAATTTTTGCCACCAAAGGAGACAGCTATCAAACTGTGGGGTAGTTGCCGAAAAAAAATAGTACATTACCCCCCACAAATCGCTCGTTGGCTTTGCCGGCGGGCGATTTTTTTTTCTTACTTTTGCCGTGATTATTTAGCATTGTAGGGGTAGCCCACAAGAATAGCTATTTCTAATCGAATAGGCAACGATCTAAGGCATTATTAGATAACTCATGTTACGCAGCATAGCTTAAAATGCTGTTTAAACGACCTTTAAACGAGGCATTTTTATAGCATAGAAAACCAATTTTATCTCAAAAATCGCTGTGGCGGGTCTAAGGGGCGTTTTTGGCAGGTAAAAACCGATTGGCGGAAAGATGACTCTGCGTAACATGAGTTAGATAAGTAGTGCTCATTACCCCATACCCAAAACCCTATACCCTAAATAGTTACATTAATTAATATCTATAACTATGGCACACATTTACCAACGTCTATTATTGTTTATCATTTGTATTGCCATGCCCGCAGGGCTTAGGGCACAAAAAAGCAACCTACAAGCCGCCGAAACCTGTAACGAATTATATATATGGATATTTAGCCCTAATAGCCGTATTGACAACGAACCCATCTATCAGCCCGATTTGGTAATTACGGCTTATACCGACCAAAACTGCCGCGCCTTTTGGTACAATTCAGCACAACAATTGAGCCTTGCCGACACGCTATTGGCACAGCTATACCAAGCGCAGCAACCCGAACACACACACGCTACTTACCTCGAACAATTGCGCAACGAGATAGAAGCCTTTTATCTGCCCTTGGGGCTTGTTCGATTATAACGAATTATATACCTTTGATGTGCTGCTGACCGACGCTGCCCTGCATTATGCCTTGCATCGTATCGGATAGATATGGCGACGAGGCAGTGCCAGGAGGTATAGGTGTATGGGTACTGAACCGCTTAGAAGCAGCAATCAAAACGCGGCAAATAGGCGGCTTTTTTGAACAATTGCGCCAAGCCGAACTGCCCGACGCTGCTGCGGGTGGGCAAGACCGACAAAAATTGGAAGATGCCTTAGAGCGTGCTGCCAAAGTAAACCCAACCGACACACTGCCCCAAACACCGCTCATTGTCAAAGACCAAACCCTATATGATGCGATGATGGCTGCCCAAAATACCACCGAAGTAGCGCGGTTTGGAGGCGAGCGCGTATTTTCGCCCGTGGCGTGCAACGCATTTTATCGCCAACGCCAATTTGTGCCCGCTTGGTTGCCGCATACTACCGATAATGCCCTTATCAAATCGCTGCTCGAACAAATAAACAATGCCAGCGCAGAAGGACTGAAAAGCATAGAATACCATACTGTTGTATTGCAAAATGCCCTGAAAAACCCACAACAATGGCTGCCTGCCCAGCTCGATTTACTACTCACCGATGCGGCAATGACCTATGCCCAACATTTGGCAATGGGCAAATTGAACCCACGAAAATTGGGCTTTTCGTGGGATATTTACCAAAATAAATTCGATTGGGCAACTGAACTACAAGCCGCAATCGATGCTAACAACCTGAAAACTTTATACGATAAAATGAAGCCCAAGCAGGCGCAATACGGCTACCTAAAACAAGCATTGGCTACTTACCAACAAGCAGCGGCGCAACAAGGCGGCACTTGGCAAACACTAAACCTCGCAACTACCAAGCCTGAATTGGGCGCACGCGACCCACAATTTGCTGCCTTGCGCCAACGCCTATTGCTCGAATATCCACAAGCTACTGCCACAGTACCCGATAGTGCCAGTGCCGCTGTGTTTGACACTGCTTTGTTGGCGATGGTCAAAAACTTTCAACGCCGCCACAATTTAGGCGAAGACGGAAAACCAGGAGCAAAAACCTACCAAATCCTCAATATAAGTGCCCAGCAGCGCGTACAAGAATTGCAAATAGCCCTCGAAATGTGGCGGTGGTTGCCCAACGATTTGGGCAAACGATATATCATGGTCAATGTGCCTGCATATATGTTGTATCTGTACGAAAATGGACAAACCAAACCTACCCAAGTCAAACGAGTGGTCGTAGGAGAGGTGAAGCACAAAACGCCCGTATTTAGCGACCAAATGCAATATATAGAACTAAACCCATATTGGACGGTGCCGCCGAGCATTGCCAAAAAGGAGATATTGCCCGCCCTGAAACGGCAAGGTTCGGCTTATTTGACCCGCAATAAGATGGAATTATTTTCGGGTGGCAACAAGATAAGCCCAGCAGGTATTCGTTGGTCGAAGTATAGTGTCAATAATTTTCCGTTTGTGGTACGCCAAAAACCGAATGGCAAAAATGCGCTGGGCGAGGTCAAGTTTCTGTTTCCAAACGCCTATAACGTCTATCTGCACGACACGCCGTCGCGCCATTTGTTTGCCCAAACCCCGCGTGCATTCAGCCACGGTTGTATCCGACCTACACGAACCCTTAGACTTTGCTGCATACCTACTTAAAGATTTGGGCTATACACGCGCTAAAATAGACCAATTAGTAGCGGGCAATAACAACCAATCCATCACTCTGCCTACGCCTATTCCCATCTATATTACCTATTTTACGACTTGGGCAGACGAGGGCGGTGCGTATTTCTACGACGACGTATATAGCCGCGACGCTACGGTAGCTAAGGCATTGGGGTTCTAAACTTTTTGCCCGCATTACTTTTTTCTGCGTTTAATAATTACTTAACATTGGCTACTTACCTTGTGCCCCAATAAACGATTAATCATGTTTGATTTACCTACAGGGCTTTCCTTTTTATTGCTGCTTTGTATTGTCATTGTCTGCTTATTTGAGTTTATCAATGGCTTTCACGATACCGCTAACGCTGTTGCTACGGTTATCTATACCAATACACTCAAACCTTGGCACGCCGTTATATGGTCAGGTCTATGGAATTTTCTGGGCGTATTGGCGGGCGGAGTAGCCGTAGCAATGGGTATTGCCAATTTGTTGCCCGTCGATGTGCTGATGGAGCAAGGTATAGCCCATAATGTGGCGATGGTGATGGCTATTTTGGTAGCCGCTATTGCTTGGAATTTGGGTACTTGGTATTTTGGTATCCCTTGTTCAAGCTCGCATACCCTCATCGGGTCTATCTTGGGCGTAGGCATCGTATTTGCCCGCTTGCCCGAAAACGTAACGGGTATAGGCGTTAATTGGCAAAAAGCTATCGATATAGGCATGTCTCTGCTCATTTCGCCTTTATTTGGGTTTAGCGTTGCTATTATGCTGATGTTTATTCTGCGCACAATTATTCAGAACAAGGAGATTTTTAAAGAACCCAACCCCGAAGGCACGCCGCCTACTTGGATTCGGGCTATTTTGATAGCTACTTGTACGGGAGTTAGTTTTGCGCACGGGTCCAATGACGGACAAAAAGGCGTGGGTTTGATGCTCATTATCCTGATGACATTTTTGCCCTTACAGTTTGCGCTCAATCCCAAATTTGATGCGCTTGCTGCGAGTGCTGCTGTGAACAACATTGAACAGATTGTACAAAAAAATGCTCAAAAGGGTAGTATTGCCCCTGCCGAACTCAGCAAAGCGGGCGAGGCTATTGCTAGCCTGAAACAGGATATCAGCACGTTTGACAAAGATAATTCCAAAAGTAAATTTGCCATTCGCAAACGCATTCAGTTATTAGACAAAAAAATGAAGGTATTTTTGGAATTTCCGGGCTTAATCAGCGAATCTGCCGACCGCAAACAGATAAAAGACAACCTCGGACAGCTAAAAACCTACACCGATTTTGCGCCTTATTGGATAGTAGTTGTTATTGCCTTGTCTTTGGGTTTGGGCACGATGTTTGGTTGGAAGCGCATTGTCGTCACTATCGGCGAAAAAATAGGCAAACGCCACATGACGTATGCCGAAGGAGCTACCGCCGAATTGGTAGCAGCCAGCACCATTGGTTTATCTACTTACTACGGCTTGCCTGTCAGCACTACCCAAGTATTATCGTCAGGCGTAGCGGGCGGTATGGTGGCATCCAAAGGGGTCAAAAACCTACAAGCCGCCACAATACAAAATATTGCATTAGCTTGGATACTTACTTTGCCCGTAACTATTGCCTTGTCGGGTGGTTTGTACTTGCTGTTCAGGGCATTTATATAAACACGAGCCTGCTTAGAATGTGATAAGCCCTATCGGGATGGATACCGATAGGGCTTTATTATGCGATAAAAGGACTGTATCTTATACAAGCGGGCTTGGGGGGCTAATACCACTCAATTTTTGAGGGCATACCCTGTATTCTCTAAGCGGCGCTTGAGGTCTTTTCGGGCAAAGAAAATACGGCTTTTGACCGTACCGAGCGGCAGGTGTAAGCTATCGGCTATTTCTTGGTATTTATAGCCATTGTGGTGCATCATAAACGGAATGCGATAGTCGTCGCTAAGGCTGTTAATGGCGTGGCTGAGGTCTTGCAATACAAAACTGCTTTCGGCGCGGTTGTCTGTTATCTCGCCCGGAGCATTGAGCAAATACAAATTGTCTGTTGTATCGATAATCGTATTGCGCTTGGTGCGCCGACGGTAGCTGTTTATGAAAATATTCTTCATAATCGTAAATAGCCATGCCTTTAAGTTCGTACCTTCTGAATATTTTTCTTGGTTGGTCAAGGCGCGATAAACTGTCTCTTGCAAAAGATCTTGGGCATCGTCCATGTCTTTGGTCAGATTGATAGCATAAGGTTTCAAATTGACCGATAGATGTACAATAGTTTCGGGAAAATTGATGGCAGACATAATACTACTTGTTTTAGTTTGACACCCCAAAGATAGGGCTTTTATCTTAAACCATCTAATCTTTTGTCTAATTTTTTTTCATCAAAAATAAACAGATATAGACTTTCTGAACTTTCAGAAATGAATGAAAAGCCTGTAAACTACTGATTTTCAATACCTTATAGTTATAAAATTCTATTCGGGCTATTGTTTTTCCCGCATACCGAAATAACCTTTTTTAACAGCATTGTTTAAGATATTATGCCTATTGCTTAGACGCAAAAAAGGAGAATGTCATTTTTCGAATAAGCTAAAATTTTGTGCCAAAACGATAATTTAAGCACTCCAAAAAGTATATACTGATAAAAAAACCTTAACTTTGCACTTGCGACTTGGGCAACTTTTTTCGCCCCTATGTTATTGATAGTTGTATGAATTTAAACGTCATTGCTACCGCTGTACTCATCGGCTTAATATTGATGGTGGTGGTCACGTCGCCCGCCATGACCTTAGTATTAGGTGCTTGCTTAGTGGGTGTATATTGGGGTGTTAGTCGAGGTATTGAATATATCAACGACCGAACCATTGCGCAGTTTGCCGCCATGAATGCCCAACTCAAGATAGCTCTTTCTGTGCCTGCACGCAAAGCATTCAATTTGGCGTGGAGCTACCCCAGCCTGAAAGGACGCTATTTGGAGCGCGACCTGAGCATCTCGATGAAAAACAAAGATATGGCGGGTATGAGTGTCCCTTATACATCTATGTCAATAGACGCATTACGACACAGAGGCGTAACGCTCGAGATTAGCTCCGAAACATTAGGTTCGACCCTCAAAAAAATGATAGGAAAACAGGACGTACTTACGGGTGATATCGATTTTGACCGCCGATTTTTGATTAAAACGAATAACCAAAAATTTATCAAGGACTTGTTAGACGAAGAAATTCGCGATATTCTCAAAAAAGAGGTCTTTTTGAAAATGGGCACTCTAAGCCTCAAAGACAGCGAATTGTGCTACGAAGAACAAATAGTGGTCAATACGGATAATGAACGCCGCCGAATGGAAAATATCTTGTTGGTGATGTATATGCTTGCCAAACGCATGGATTATATGCGCGATGGCAAAATTGCGAAATAACCACCAAGCCATTAGTGGTTAGTGGTTAGTGGTTAGTGGTTAGTGATTAGTGGGTAGTGATTAGTGGGTAGTGGTTTAAAGTTTGGTCAATGCTGCTTTGTGGCAAGGGCGCGAGCCAGATATTCCCGTTAATTTTTTACTCAAAATTAGAAACCAAGCCATTAGTGGGTAGTGGTTAGTGATTAGTGGTTAGTGGTTAGTGATTAGTGGTTTAAATCTTGGTCAATGCTGCTTTGTGGCAAGGGCGCGAGCAAGATGTTCCCATTAATTTTTTACTCAAAATTAGAAGCCACTAATAAAAAAACCGACAATAAGCATTTTTTAAGCCCCTTCGGGGCGACATCCTAATAGAAAACAGAGGCAGCCTAGCCACAAAAGCCCCGTAGGGGCGACCTGCTAATAGAAAATAAAGACGGTCTAGCGACAAAAGCCCCATAGGGGCGACCTGCTAATAGAAAATAAAGACGGTCTAGCGACAAAAGCCCCGTAGGGGGCGATATACTAATGGTCTGTGTATAAATTGTAGCAAGGGCTCAAAATTAAAAAATCACACCACTAGAACGCAGGGTTTATAGGCTAACTAATGATGCCGTAGCTGCCTTGATTTGTGGAGTTTGTATAGGTACGACTAAATCGGCTTGGGGCGCAAAACCGTGAAAAACGCCGTAATGGGCAATAATCCAATCATAGGTGGCTACTTCGTCGAGGCGGAAACCGTTGTGGCTGGCTTCGTAAATGAGCATCGGATTATAATAGGTCGAGTCGCAATGGCTACAATAGGTGTTATGGGGCAGTAGAAAGCCTCCGAATTCTACCGCTATATCGCCGTCAATATCGGTATAGCTGCTATCGAACATCGGCAGGGTGTCTTGTTGTAAAATGCCTGTATGGTTGGCTATTAGGCGCAATACGGTGCTGTGTTCGTAACCCTGTGCTACACTCAGCAGTATTTCGTATCGGTTGCTACTGATAGGGCGCACCAAAGGCAGAATGCCTTGGGCTGTGCTGAACAAATGATTGGTATCGGCAAAAATAGCTCGCCCTTTGGCATAAACCGTCAAATGGTGTTGTAATAGATTGTCGCCGATTAGCATCGATTCGGCATTGATGGTGATATCGCCGTTTTGCATCTTGCCCAACGTGACTGCCTTGCCCAATGTTGTTCCTACGGTGGTGCTTGTGTTGATGCTGCTATTTGCCTTAGTATCGGCGAGGGGCGTGGTCGAGTTATTGTTCGGGCTGCGGTTTGCCCAAGCGGTAACTAAAACGATGCCGCATAGGGCACTGAATAACAAACTGGCTAATTGTCGGCGCATATCGATGGTTGGGGGGGATTAAGGAATCAGCAAAAGGTCGATGGCGGCAGATAGGCGGTGGTCTTTTTCGGTTACGGTATTGCCTGCGTCGTGGGTATTGAGGCGCAACTCAACGCGGTTATAGGTATTGATAATTTGCGGGTGGTGGTTGTGTTTTTCTGCTACCATAGCCACTTGTACGAGAAATGCGAAGGCTTCGGTAAAATCCTTGAACAAGAACGTTCGAGTTAGATAATTGTCGGTATTTGTCCACATAAAGGCGAAAAAAAATAAACGGTGAAAAAAACGCACGCGCTCGGAACGGCGATGCAATATTATAGGCAAAAGGTAACTATTTAGGGTATAGGGTTTTGGGTATGGGGTAATGAGTAATACTTATCTAATAATGCCTGACATCGCTGCATATTCGATTAGTTCCCCTTACAAGCTAAATAGTTACGGCAAAAGTACGACAATTGCGGCAAACTGCTAATGATGTGCGGCAAAATCTGTCCAAGACCTAAAAAAGCGTACTCTAAATAGCTATGTATTTGACTAATTTTGTACCTTGTCGGCTATTAATTACGGACTTTTGCCGTATTTGTAGCCAAATTGAATTTTATTTCCTTGGAAACCGGTACGATGCGCCCCAAACGCGGGCTTGTGCTGTTTGTGTCCATCTATTTTTGCTCGTGCTGCGCGTTCAAACATATCATTTCGTTAATTTTACATAATTCACATTATGTCTATTTTTAGGAAAAAAAGTTTGCCCGACTTATTGGAAGAAAGCCGTGCCCAAGGAGAAGGGACGCTCAAAAGGCACTTAGGTGCTATTGGGCTGATATTATTGGGTATTGGTGCTATTATTGGCGCGGGCTTATTTGTGCGTACTGCTGCTGCTGCTGCTGATAGTGCGGGCGCGGCGGTCACTATCTCGTTCATCATTGCTGCTGTTGGCTGTGCTTTTGCGGGGCTATGTTATGCCGAGTTTGCTTCGATGATACCTATTTCGGGTAGCGCGTATACCTATTCTTATGTTACGATGGGCGAGCTAATTGCTTGGATTATTGGCTGGGATTTGGTCTTGGAATATGCCTTGGGTGCGGCAACTGTCGCTGTGGCGTGGTCTGAATACCTCAATAAATTTTTGCATCAGACGGTTGGGTGGGAGATACCTTATGCTTGGTGCCATTCGCCGTTTCAGATTTCGCAGGCGGGCGAGCATGGCATTATAAATATGCCTGCATTATTGGTTTTGTTTCTCATTACGCTCATACTCATCAAGGGCATTCAGGAGTCGGCTTTGGTCAATGCTGTTATTGTGATTATTAAGGTAGCTATTGTTTTGTTGTTTATAGCCCTTGGCTGGCAATATATCAATGGGACTAATCATGTGCCTTATATTACGCAGGCATTTGATTATCCGCCCGATGCCAATGGCGCGATTAAGCATTTTGCGGGCGGCTGGATGGGTATTTTAGCGGGGGCGGGCACGGTGTTTTTTGCTTTTATCGGCTTTGACGCTGTGAGTACGGCGGCGCAAGAAACCAAAACCCCTCGCGCGATATGCCTATTGGTATTCTGGTAAGTTTGGCAATTTGTACGATACTATACATCTTGTTTGCGCATGTTCTGACGGGGGTTGCCAATTTTAGAGAGTTCCAAATATCGGGCAAAGAGGCTTCGGTGACGTATGTCATCGAAACATACATGCAAAATTATTCGTGGTTGGCTACTTTTGTGACGGTTGCTATTTTGGCGGGTTTCTCGTCTGTTATTTTGGTCTTGTTATTAGGGCAGTCGCGGGTGTTTTATGCTATGTCGCGCGATGGTTTGTTGCCCTCTTTATTCGGCGATTTGCATCCTTCTTTCCGCACGCCTTATAAATCCAACATCATTTTATTTCTGTTCGTAGCTGTTTTTGCTGCTTTTATTCCGGGCGAAGTAGTTGGCGATATGTGTAGTATTGGCACTTTGTTCGCCTTTGCTTTGGTGTCGGTGGGTATTATTATCATGCGCCGCACTAATCCCGACGCGCCTCGTGCGTTCAGAACGCCGTTTAGCCCTATATTTCCGCTTATCGGGGCGGGTGTTTGCCTGGCTATGATTTACGGCTTGGGTTGGGAAAATTGGTTGCGCTTGGGTGTGTGGTTAGCCTTGGGTTTTATTATCTATTTTGGATATAGCATTAAGCACAGCAAACTGAACAAAAAGGCTTAGAAAAAGTATGCCTAACTATTGCTAACTACATGACTTGGGGGAGAAATATTGCCAACATAAAAACAATATCACTATCATGCGAAGTAATTGCTTCGCGCTATTAGACAAATTTTTAGCATCGCATTATCTATGCACCAAAATTATAACTACTTTATTGCCCGAATCCTTGTTTGTTGCTTGGGGATTTGGGCGGGCGGGCTAACTGCAATTGCCCAAGACATCAACCAACGGTGGATTAGTACCGACGGAGCAGTTTTATTGCGTTTTGTCGAGTCGCCTTTGGGCAACAAGTTTATCTACCAAAAAGATACCTTGCATTTGACGGGCGATTGGGTACGACAAGCCGACCAAGCGCAAGAACTGAGATTGGCGTATCGGTGGCAAGGTATGACTACCGATTCGATAGCCAAGATGGTGCTTGCCGAAGCCCCACCTACTGCCGACAGCACTGCGGCGGCGGCGGCTACGGCGGCTTTGCGCCAACCCTACTTAGCTGCCCAAGCCTCGCAGCCTTTGCCTACGCGCGTCCGCATTAGCTCGTTGAGTGATGAGCAGCTATCGTTGCAGGCTGATGGTGCTTGGCAATTGTCGTTGCGCCAAGCCAACCCGCCTACTACGATGGATAAAGTGCTGAACAACAGTATTTTGCGCGGCATTATAGGTATTGTTTTTTTGTTGGCAGTATGTTATCTATTCAGCCGCAACCGACGGGCTATTGATTGGCGAACGGTGCTTAGTGCTATCGTATTGCAAGCCATTTTTGCGGTATTGATACTTAAAGTGCCTTTTGTGCGCATCATTTTCGAGTTCATATCGAGCTTCTTTGTCAAGATATTGGCGTTTACACGTGCAGGCTCCGAATTTTTGTTTTCGGGCTTGATTACGCGCATGGACTCGGTGGGTTATATCTTTGCTTTTCAGGTATTGCCTACTGTTATTTTCTTTTCGGGCTTATCTTCGTTGCTATATTATTTGGGGTTTTTACAAAAGATAGTAAGTGGCTTTGCCTGGGTCATGAGCCGTACTATGCGCTTGTCGGGTGCAGAAAGTTTATCGGCGGCGGCTAATATCTTTATGGGGCAGACCGAAGCCCCTTTGCTCATCAAACCGTATGTGGCGCAAATGACGCGCTCCGAAATCTTGTGTGTTATGGTGGGCGGCATGGCTACGATAGCCGGCGGCGTTTTTGCTGCGTATGTGGGTTTTTTGGGGGGGACAGACCCCGCTCGGCAATTGCTGTTTGCTACCCATTTATTGTCGGCTTCTATCATGTCGGCTCCAGCTGCTATCATGGCATCGAAAATGTTGCTGCCCGAAACAGAGCCAATTGACGAAATTAGCCAAATATCGTCCGAAAAAATGGGGGCTAACCTGCTCGATGCTATTGCCAACGGCACTACCGAAGGCTTGAAACTGGCGGTGAATGTAGGCGCGATGTTGTTGGTATTTTTGGCATTGATGGCAATGGTCAATTCTATACTATCTGACCTTATCGGGCATTATACGGGACTAAACGAACTCGTCAAATCGTGGACAAACGGCGAATATGCCAAATTGAACCTCGAATTTTTGTTTGGTGCCTTGGGTGCTCCTGTGGCGTGGCTTATCGGCACTCCTACCGAAGATATTATGTCGATAGGGCGCTTGTTGGGCGAAAAAACTATCATCAACGAGTTTGTCGCTTATACCTCTTTGGGTACGATGAAGGACGCGGGTACGCTTGTGAACCAAAAATCTATTATCATCGCCATTTATGCTTTATGTGGCTTTTCCAATTTTGGTTCTATTGGCATTCAGATTGGTGGAATTGGGTCATTAGCTCCTAACCAACGCCCTACTATTGCTGCCTTGGGCATGTTAGCTCTGTTAGGCGGTACGATAGCTTGCCTTATGACGGCTGTTATTGCAGGTATGTTATATTGATGACTTGATATTTGATACATAGTTCCGCCCCGCTTGTCTGTGACTAAGTGGGGCGGTTTTTTTTATGTTAAAACTAAGGAGCAGAGGCGAACAAAGGGGGCATATAGATGATTTGGTATGTATTTTTGGGAACAAAAATAGCCAAACGGTATTCGGATTGGGATATTGGGTGGGGTTTCGGCTTCGCTCAACCTGACTAATGGGGGTGGTAGTTGGGTTTCGGCTTCGCTCAACCTGACTAATGGGGGTGGTAGTTGGGTTTCGGCTTCGCTCAACCTGACTAATGGGGGTGGTAGTTGGGTTTCGGCTTCGCTCAACCTGACTAATGGGGGTGGTAGTTGGGTTTCGGCTTCGCTCGACCTGACTAATGGAGGTGGTAGTCGGGTTTCGGCTTCGCTCAACCTGACTAATGGGGTGGTAGTTGGGTTTCGGCTTCGCTCAACCTGACTAATGGAGGTGGTAGTCGGGTTTCGGCTTCGCTCAACCTGACTAATGGAGGTGGTAGTCGGGTTTCGGCTGCGCTCAACCTGACTAATGGGGTAGTTGGGTTTCGGCTTCGCTCAACCTGACTAATGGGGGTAGTTGGGTTTCGGCTTCGCTCAACCTGACTAATGGGGGGGGTAGTTGGGTTTCGGCTTCGCTCAACCTGACTAATGGGGGGGGTAGTTGGGTTTCGGCTTCGCTCAACCTGACTAATTGGGGGGGTAGTTGGGTTTCGGCTTCACTCAACCTGACAATTTTGCCATTTCGTTAGCAAAATAGGTCATACAGTCGATAATATCACACCCATCTATTCAAACCTATATGGCTTAATGCCGTAGGCATGTCATATTAATAGCAAATAGCTAACAGAGACCAAAAAATGCCGTAGGCATGGCATATAATACCCAAATCCAATGCCGTAGGCATGTCATATTAATAGCAAAATAGGTAATATGGTCGATAAAAGTGTCGCGGTAAGTTCAAAATAGATAATACTGTCTATAATATTATCAAGGTAAGTTCAAAACAGGTAATACGGTCGATAAGATTGTCGTGGTAAGTTCAAATTTGGTAATACGGTCGATAAGATTGTCGTGGTAAGTTCAAAACAGGTAATATGGTCGATAAGATTGTTGTTGTAAGTTCAAATTTGGTAATACGGTCGATAAGGTTGTCGTGGTAAGTTCAAAACAGGTAATACGGTCGATAAGATTGTCGTGGTAAGTTCAAAACAGGTAATACGGTCGATAAGATTGTCGTGGTAAGTTCAAATTGTGTAATATGGTCGATAAGATTGTCGTGGTAAGTTCAAATTGAGGCATACTGTCAATAAAATTATTGTGGTAAATTCAAAACAGGTCATACGGTTGATAAAAATGCCTCCTTTTGTCAGGTTGAGCGAAGCCGAAACCTGACGAAAGGGGCAGGTAAGTTCAAATTGTGGCATACAACCAATAATATCACACCCACCTATTCAAACCTACATGGTTTAATGCCGTAGGCATGTCATATTAATAGCAAATAGCCAACCGAGACCAAAGAATGCCGTAGGCATGGCATCAAAACCCTATCATTATTCGACAGACCCACCCATATCGCATTATCACAAGCCACAAAAAACGCCAATCCCTTAGCTACTAAACACAGCAGCTAAGGGATTGGCGTTGATGATGCCTATTTTGGGTTATATTTACAGCGTCCTTCTGTTACCCACCCATACAAAGCGTTTGCACACATAAGCCGAGTCGGTAAAAGAAGCATTTCCGGCGGGATTACCCCCTGTAACATGAAAATCGGAAAAAGCGGCGTGTTGATTTACCCAAATAAACCCGATGAGATTGAGCGATACGGGAGCAAATACGGCATTCATTTCGTCCGTGATACGAGCGGCGGTTTCTGCATTGGTCGTATAGGCGGCGCAGGTAATAGCACCGTGTTTAGCAGCCATTGCCTTAGCCAAAGCGATAGAATGTTGGGTATCATTAGTTTTGACCACCACCAACACAGGACCGAACAACTCTTGTTCATATACCGCGCTATCGGCTGCTGTGGTTTCTAACACCGTAGGAGCGCATACGCGGGCATTGTCATACTCGGCGTTTTTGACGGCAATAGGCGACAGCAGCACCTTAGCCCCTAATTGGGCGGCATTTTCGGCGCGTGTCAGCGTATCGGGGTTTTGTATTGCGCCCAAAGTACCCGCGCCCATTTTCGGATTCAGCACGAGCGACGATATTTCGTTGCGCAGCAGTGCTACGGCATCGTCGTAGGAGCATACTTCGCCGTCGGGCAATGCAATGCCATGAGCGGGGATAAAAAAGTTTTGCGGTGCGGTGCACATTTGCCCCGAATAGAGCGACACCGAAAACGCCAAATTGCGCATCACCTCGCGTATGTCTCGCGCCGAGTCGATAATGACCGAATTGATACCCGCTTTTTCGGTAAAACTCGTTTTGTTGGGCAGGCTTTCGATATAATCCCCAAATTTGCTGCCCCCCGTATAGTCGATGAGGCGCACGGCGGGGTGTTCGGCTAATGTTTTGGTGAGCAAATTACTCGATTCGTCGGCAGCCAACTGCACGATATTGGGGTCGAAGCCATTATCGCGCAATACGTTTTGTAGTTCGGCGATAAATATAGCGATGGGCAATACCGCTTTTGGGTGTGGTTTTACGATAGCTACATTTCCGGTCATCAAATCGGCATACAAGCCGGGCACGGTATTCCAGGTAGGAAAAGTAGAGCAACCAATCACCAACCCGATGCCTTTGGGTATCGGTTTATAAGTCTTGTCCAAGACCACCGCTATTTTTCCCATTGGTTTTTCCCAGCGCACATTTTCGGGATAGTGCGTCAGCTCGTCATAAGCAACCGCGATAGTCTCCAATGCACGGTCGGCGGCGTGCGGTCCTGATGCTTGAAACGACATCATGTACGACTGCCCGGTCGTATGCTGTGTAGCTTGGGCAATTTCATGAAAACGCGGGCGCAAACGCTCCAACGATTCGATGAGTAGCCCTGCGCGTTCTTGCACGCTGCTATGTCGCCATGTATCGAAGGCATTTTGGGCGTTTTTTATCAATACCTCTACCGTAGCAGCAGGATATTGCACGCCCAGAGGCTGTCCCGTATACGGCGACACCTCTTCGCCCACACTACCCGATGTATCGGTTTGTAGCAGGCTAAATGTTTGGTTCAATTGCCCCTCGAAAGCGGCTTTGCCGTCTGCCAAGCCTGTTTCGCCATAAGCGGCGGGGTGTTCGGGAAAATGGGCATAAAATACGCGCTCATGTACGGCTTTTACGGCGCGTTCTAAGGCGTTTCGGTGTTGGTCAAATAAATGAAACATGATATAGTCGGTATGAAAAAATAATTTTATAGTTCTGACGATGATGCAGCTAACAACAGCAAAGGATGGGGTAGGGCGGTCGGTGCTGCGGTTAGCAATAGCGAAGGATATAGCTATCTAAATGGTTTTGCCGTTCGCCTGTCTATTATTGCTTTGTGGTACTGTTTCTTCTTTTTTTGTCTTGACACAATCCCCTTTAATGGGGATGAGAAGCAAAAAAAGGTCAAGCCTGTGTTTTGCCATCGCTAAAATGCTTCATTACAGGCGTGCCTAAATCCAAGGCGAACTACTTGCAGTGCTTTCGTAGGCATATTTCTATTTATCGCTGTGGATTTAGGAAACAGCCACGCCTTTCATTGCGCATTTCTTAACGCGAGCAAAACAAGGGCGAGGAATTAATGCGACCTACAAACACAAACCAAAACAAAAAGGTGCATAGCCTAAATAGTTACCGAAGGACAAGGTAGGGCAGCCTACGCTGCGCTAACAACAGCAAAGGACAGGGTAGGGCGGTATTGCGGTGTTTTTTCTCGTCTAACAAAGCAGTACCGCCCATTTCCTACTTAGTATTCGTTTTTTTGAGGTAATCTATCAATGCCAAACGCACATCGTTGCGTAGGTCAGACTTATCGTCGGGGTTAGGCGCATATACTTGGGTAATTTCGGGATTACCTTTGGTCAAAAAAGGCAGACCTTTTTCCATACCCGTAAGCAAAAAATCGCCCAATGCTATGCGATAGCTTTGGCTATCTTTGATAGCTTTTCCCCCCAGCAGCCATTGTTTTTCCGAATCGCTATACGCTATGCGGTCATGCTGCAAAAAACCGCCCGACCCTTTATTTGCCTTGCCGATATCCAATACTTGTTTGAGCAAAGAACCTTTCATATCCACCTCTACCACCGAACCGCCAAACGGCAAAGCCCGCAAGATGTCGTATTGAGTAATTTTGCCGCTCAGTTCATCATCTATCCTTATCGAGCCGCTATTCATGATAGCCGCCACCGATTTAGGTGCCACCGCCGACATAGCTTTGGCTACCAATTGCGGCAATTCGCAGGGGATATTGCGTATTGTTTGCTCGCGTCCGTCCAATGTTTTGCCTTTGGGCAAGGTCATCACCACATCGGCAGGGTCAAAACCCAGCGATTTCATATTATCGTCCCCTATTTTTTGCCATTTATCGACCACTGCCTTAGTAGCGGCATCTTCGGGCAATAGTTCGTCGAGGTTAGTCAGTTTCGAGCTGATACCTATACCCAAATGCGGTTGGGCTTTATTAAAAGAGATTTGGTGCACATAAGCAGTTTTGGCATTCGCATCGGCTTTGGCTACGATAAGGTTTTTAAATTTCTGCATCATATTATTATGCTCATGCCCGCCCATAGACAGGCGCACGCCGGTCATTTTGTTAGCCAAAGCCAAATCTTCGTTCATATTGAGGTGCGTAATAGCTACCACAAAATCGGTTTTGTCTTTCAAATAATTATAGCCCGCCGTAGCCGCCGAATCTACACTGCCATACCACACAAAATCCGCTTTATTAGCAGGCAATGTTAGCCCGATAATACCCACTTTTGCCGATGTACCGTCCGCATCTTTGATATGTAGGATATGCGTATCAGGCACGGGATTGCCTTTTACCATAAAAGGCTCTAACGTGCCTGCTTTGGTGCGGTGGCGCACATTGCCCGATACCCACGTAAAATTAGATTCGTCAAGGCGTTCTAAGAGTTCTTCCTCTTTGATGTCAAATTCGTGATTGCCAAAAGTAACCAAATCGACACCCGCTACATTCATCGCATCGACCATTTGTTTGCCTTTGATGCGCTTGCCCTCGTGTTTGATAGTGCCCAAGAGCGAGGGACTTAAAAAATCGCCCGCCAATACAGTAAACGTATTAGGGTTTTTCTGTTGGAGGCGTTTTTTGAGCGTAGCCACACGCGGCATACCGCCCACTTTTCCCTCCGACAAAGCACCTATTTCATACACATCATTGATTTGCAAAAAAGTAAGCGAAATCATGCCGTCGTCGGTAGGTGTTTCCCGCGTATAGGCTTTTTGCGGCTTAGGTTTAGGAGCAGTAGTAGCCGTACCCGTCTTTTTGCTCGACGTACAAGCCGCCGCCGCAAGCAATAGACAAAATGCCCCGACATAGAAAAACAATTTCATGTTGTAACTTAATTATGAGATGAATGAATAACAAACAAGAAACAATTGCCTCGCCTCCTGCCGATGGTTTTTAGAAACAGCCCAAAAACAAAACTTCGTGCTGCGTTTCTGCCCCAAAGGTACGCCAACTTAGGCAGCTATCCAAACCTAATATGACACCTACGGTCATTATTTTGGGTTAGTCCTAACAATAAAGTAAGGCAAAAGCGTCAATTTTTACCCTCTCGGAGTATAAATTGACGCTCAGAAGCATAGTAGCCTAATGTTGCAGAGATTAAAAGACAATTAGCCGATTATTAGCGCAATAAGCAGCCACCAATCCGTAGCCGTTTTGTATATTGCTATACACGTTATAGGGTTCTTGAAAAACATTATCATCTAATTTTACATAGTTTTCATAGCTAACAGCCCTTTTGTAATAAGACTCCGATACAGTAGCTAAACCCAACTTGATACCACTCATATTATGTATTGTATAGTTGCCATAATAAGGTATAATATCGATATTAACCCAAGGCGCAGCACCTGCAAAACATTCATCACTAATGCAAGCGGGTTGCCCTTGAAGCGGGCAGCCGCCTATATTGTCGGTCAATGCTGCGAAAGGGTTGTCGGTTGTCACAAATATACTGCCCTCGACCAACACAGGGCTTAGGGCATAATAATTATGGCTACCAGTGGGGTCATGAAACGAAAATTGTAAGCGCGAAATAGTTTGCCCGTAATATTCCAAAAAATAATTGTAGTTTTGGGGTTGGTATATACCTATAGAATCGATAAATACTACCGATTCGATGCTTGCCGTATCGGGTATAGTTTCGGGCAAATTATAAGCAGTATCATAGCCCGGAGCCGATACTACAAAATAATAACTATGCTGTGCTTTGGGTCGGTATCCGTTAGCTGATGTATAGATACCGTGATGCGTATGCGGCAATATTTCTACCAATGTACTATCTTCGTATAGCGTTACGGTAGCACTATCGACAAAAAACGGAAAAGGTATTTCTGACCAAGGCGTAGCGGCAGATACGGTATGATGTACGGCAATACTCACGACCGAATCGGGGTTGAGTAGGCTTTTTAGTACCAGTTGCTGCTCGTATTCGTTTTGCACAAACACTTCTATATCTTTGCTGCGGTCGTCACATGCATACAGCAAAAAGAGCAAGCTACCCACGAACAAGCATTTTTTTATGAACAATATCATCGCTTAATTAAATTTTTTAGAAAATTGGAGATAGGGCAAAAAAGGTAATAAAGACCGTTGCATTACTACGGTATAAATAGGATATAGCGATACACTTACAGCGTGCGGGTTGGCGCGGTTATATACGTTATAGCCTCCGAGTGTGATGGTATAAGCATTGTATCGCTTTTTAGACTTTCCATGATAGCTGATACTCGCATCTGCACGATGATAGTCGGGCATGCGATAATTATTGCGGTCGCCAAAAATATAGACAGCCCCCAAGCCCTCTACATCATACCTGCCTATAGCTAAGGTAGCAGCATGCCCCGTCTGATATATCCACAGCACATTGAAGCTAAATAGACGGCTAATTTGCCAATTGAGGGATACATTTAGCTGGTGGCGGCGGTCATATCGGTGTGGGAATGTTTTGCCGTTGTTTATTTCCTCAAATTGCCTATTATTGACCGACCAGGTATAAGCTACCCAACCATTTAGCCTACCTACTTGCCGTTGTACCAATAGTTCTACACCATAGGCAGTGCCTTTTCCATTAGTAGCTACCAAGTCTTGCCAGTCGTTATTGTAGTTAAAAACATAATTACTGCCATCGCGGTAGGTGATCAAATTGCTCATTTGCTTGTAATAGGCTTCGATGCTCCACAAGATATTCGGGCGAGGCGATGTATATTCGGCACCCATTGAATACTGTTTAGCTTGCTGTGGTTTTATGCGGTCGGTGGCAGGCACAAAAAATATCATTGGGATAATCCAACCCGTAGTTGCTGAGGGTATGCAGATACTGCTGCATATAGCTGTATGCCGCCTTGATAGCCCAACGAGGTTTGGGTTGCCAAACAACGCTAAGGCGTGGTTCACCTCGTTTGATAATATTTGCTTTGAGGCACAAAACCGCTATACCGTAGCCCGCTGCTAATATTCCAGTTGTTATTGGGTCTAAACTCATTTTCGATATATACCGCTGCCTCAATTGCCGATAGCTTCGACTGGCTGTTATACATCGTATCGTTGCTTATCCCATCTTCATAAGTGCGAAAATAACCTTGTTGTTGGGCAGGCGTATATCGGTGCTGCGTTAGCTCAACACCCATTCGCCAATAGTACCTATTGCTGGGCATATAATCTACTGCGTATTGTGCGCTAATATCTTCTACCGTAGAGCGGCTATGTTGGCTAAAATCTGATAATACACTATCGGGTACATAGGTATTCAAAAAACCATCGCGCCCAATTTGATAAGCATATTTGGTATAGTATACTACGTATTTAGAAAAAGTATTTTTACGGCGGCTGTCGGTATAGCGCAACGTAGTGGTTATATTGCCCCATTTTACTTCATGGCTATCATACCGAACATTGCTGCCCTCCTGCTGTTGGTTGATGCGATTGTCGAAGCCGTGATAAAAACTGATAAATAACTTTTGTTGAGGGTTAAATTCGTAGTTCGTCTTTACATTGAGGTCATAAAACGAAAAATTGTCGTACGAACTGCGCTTGCCTGCATCAAATGCTATTCGTTGGGGTAGGCGTTGCAAGGCGGTCGAACTGATACGCCCGCTTACCATAAACGAACCTTTTTTGCGCCACAGCGGACCTTCAATAATACCACGAGACGATACTGTGCCCAATGCAAATTCGCCACTCAGGCGCTCGCGATTTCCTTCTTTCATCACTACATCTAATACCGATGATAGCCGCCCGCCATAACGAGCAGGAAAACCACCCTTGATGAGCGTAGCACTTTTGATAGCCTGGCTATTAAATACAGACACAAACCCATTAGCGTGCGCTGTGTTATATACAATGGCATCGTCTAAGCAGATTAGATTTTGGTCAGTATCGCCGCCCCTCACCAATAGCCCCGTTGTGCTTTCGACACCACTACTCACGCCAGGCATCGTAGTATAGGTTTTGAGTAGGTCGCTTTCGCCGCCCAGCGTAGGCGCGTCATTAATCTGTTGCATGGGTATATACAGCCTGCCAATAGGCTGTAATGATGTTCGGTTGCTTGTTATCGTAATGCTTTGTAGCGTATCGCTGCGCGGTTCTAACGTTATGTTTAGGATAGTATCGGCGTGCGTGCGGTTGCGTATGCGCTTTTCGGCATAGCCTACGTAGCTTATTGATAGTGTGTGCCTGCTTTCACGTTGGGGTATAGACAAACTGTAAAAGCCATAATTATTGCTATACGCCATAAAACGATAAGCCGTATCAGCAATAACAGCCCCGCAAAGAGCCTCGCCCGTGCGAGCATCGCTTATAGTGCCGCTAATCGTATAATGGTGTTGGGCAAATAGGCTAATCGGCAACAAGCAAAAGCAAAAAATCAAAATGTAATTCATGTTTTTCAAAAAAATAGAAATGCCGCTATTCCCCATCAAAGGAGAATAACGACATGCAAGTTATCAATAAATTTTAGTTCAATACACATTCTAACCAACCTTGACTCAAGCCACAGCAAGGGGTCTTGTCCCACATAGAGCCTTTGATATAAGTACCATTATTAGGTTGCCCTGCGATACCGCCGAGCATCAATGTTAGAGGTGGAATAGGTGTGCTTATAGGCCAGTCGTCGGAGTTCCAATCGTCTTGCATCAGCCAAGTATATACGTGGTCGCCAGATTGGACGTTTGAGACCCAATAGTTAGAAACATAGCTATAAATGTTTATGGGATTAGAAACTATTATCCATTGCCCTTCCCATTTTAGCATAGTATCGTAATGTTTCCATACTTTGGTGCTCCCAGAAATTTTTGCCTCTATATAAGGCTTCTACTTGCGCTTCCGTATCATGCACACGGCGGTGGTAGCCTCCTGCCATAAATACCTCGATATCTGTGATAATGACGCGGGTTTTATTGCGCTTCCGTGCAATTTCGTCGTTGAGACTGGTAGAGGGGCGATAGCAGTAGCGGTTTTCATCGTCAGAACGGCTGCTACCTGTTTGAGCATAACCCCTAGTATGGTAATGACTGATGTAGATGCCCTTAGTTGAGTCGGCTACACGTATGTTTGTCAAGACATCTGTGTTGATGAAAGCATTTTCGGACACATTCAGCAAAGTTCCATCGGCATTAAATTTATAAACCATATTGCCTACCTTAAAAATACCTACTTCGTTCAGCACGGTACTTAGGCTGTTCATGTCAAGTTTAGGACGCAATATGCTGTCTTCGTCAAAGGTAGCTAATCCGTCATACTTGTTCCAGAAAGCGTACTCATCAGCACGACTATTAAGTTTTTCATAGGTATCGCACATAGTACGGTTAAATTGCCGTAACGACAAAAAGTTAGGAATGGTTGCTTCCCATGTATCTAACTCAATCCGACTCTTAGCACTCAAGGCATGGCGGGCAGCAGAGAGATGCTCAAAATCGGCAAATACCAAGTAGCCATTTTCGACTACTATGTTTTGTAGCGATTCGGATTGCAAAAACGCTTCACTACTACTGTCAGTAGGCTGCCAAGAGTCGTGTTCGTTACAAGCAGCCATTAAAAATAGCACTAAAGCTAAAGTTAAAATCGGCGCGGAAAGGCGCGGAAAGGCGTTTAAATGACCTCATACAAATAAAATAATGATTTGGAATAACGCAGAAGTCTGTACTTTTGCAGGAGTAAAAAGATGCCGCAAAGATACTGCTTTTTTGTTGCGGATGCATGGAAAGAGAGGTTTTTTAAAACCAATCCGCACCCAAACCGTTTTAACAATTTCTTTAAACATACACCCCCTAAAAACTTTACCCTAATCCAACTCATCTATGCAAATCAACACAATACAGCAGTACGAAGCCGCTTATCAAAAAAGCGTAGCACAGCCCGAACACTTTTGGGCAGATATAGCCGAACAATTTACGTGGTACAAAAAATGGGATAAAGTACTAGACGGAAACTTTGCCGAAGCCAATGTAAAATGGTTCATAGGCGGGCAAACCAATATCACCGAAAATTGCCTCGACCGACACTTAGCTATGCGCGGCAACAAGATAGCCATTATTTGGGAACCCAACGACCCCAAAGAACGACAAATACGCCTTACCTATCGCGAGCTACACGCCCGCGTATGCCAAATGGCAAATGTGCTGAAAAACAACGGCATTAAGAAAGGCGACCGCGTATGCCTATATATGCCCATGATACCCGAATTGGCAATCAGCGTATTAGCCTGCGCCCGCGTCGGGGCAGTTCATTCCGTCATATTTGCAGGATTTAGTGCCCAATCACTCGCCGACCGTGCCAACGACGCCCAAGCCAAAATAATCATTACCGCCGACGGCATTAATCGCGGAGCTAAACAAATCCCCGCCAAACGCATCGTAGACGAAGCATTACAGAGCTGCACGTCGGTACAAACCGTATTAGTAGCAAACTGCTGCGGCTGGGAATTAGATATGCAAGCAGGACGCGACAAATGGCTGCACGACGAACTAAAAAACGCATCTGACGTTTGTCTCCCCGAACCCATGGACAGCGAAGACATCTTGTTTATCCTATACACATCTGGCTCGACCGGCAAACCGAAAGGCGTAGTACACACCTGCGGAGGCTATATGGTTTTTATGGCTTATACCTTCCAAAATGTGTTTCAATGCAACGAAAGCGACATATATTGGTGCACTGCCGACATCGGCTGGGTTACAGGACACAGCTATGCCGTCTACGGACCCTTATTGTCAGGAGCTACTACCTTGCTATTCGAAGGCATACCCACTTACCCCGACCCCGCACGATTTTGGGCAATTATCGACAAACATGGCGTTAATCAATTTTATACAGCACCGACAGCTATCCGCTCGCTCATGGCAGAAGGCATAGACCACGTATTGCCCTATTCCCTAAACTCCCTTAAAGTATTAGGGTCTGTCGGCGAACCCATCAACGAAGAAGCTGGCATTGGTACGCCACACATATAGGCAAAAATCGATGCCCTATTGTCGATACATAAGGTGGCAAACCGAAACAGGAGGCATCTTAATATCTGCCTTAGCGGGCATTCACCCACTCAAACCCGCCCACGCAGGGCAGCCCCTGCCCGGTATCCAACCCGTGCTGCTCACACCCGACGGCACCGAGATAGAAGGCAACGACGTAGAAGGATTGTTGTGTATCAAATTTCCGTGGCCCGCTATGATACGTACCACATACGGCGACCACGAACGATGCCGCCAAACCTACTTCGCACCTTTCCCAAACTATTATTTTACAGGCGACGGCGCACGCCGCGACAAAAACGGACTATACCGCATCATAGGGCGCATCGATGATGTGATAAATGTAGCCGGACACCGTATCGGCACAGCCGAAGTAGAAAACGCCATCAACCATAGCCCAAAAATCGTCGAGTCGGCAGTAGTAGGCTACCCACACCCCATCAAAGGGCAGGGCATCTATGCTTATGTAGTGGCGCAATCTTTTGGCGAAACCGAAAACGAACAAGTGATAAGCGACCAAATCATCGAAGCCGTAGCACATGAAATAGGCAAAATCGCACGACCCGACAAAATTCAGTTTGTGCGCGGCTTGCCCAAAACCCGCTCAGGCAAAATTATGCGCCGTATCTTGCGCAAAATCGCCGAAGGCGACACCACCAACCTCGGCGATACCTCTACACTACTCGACCCCACAATAGTAGACGACATTATACGTGGAGTAATATAAACACATAACAGCACCCCAAAACCCCTATTCGCACTCATATCGCTTTGCGAATAAGCAATGCTATGTCATATAGGCGTTGTGCAGGACCCTTAACAATAATTAACCCCATCATGCGCACTACTATTGGCAAAAAGGGTTTAATTTTGCGCTAACAAACCCACACCCCCCCTACATGAATCCCAAACAATATAGGACAACAGACCTTGCTCTGCAATGGTTTGCCTTGATATTTGGCTGCTTAACAGTACAAACCGCCGCTGCTCAATTCGATAGCGAAATGCCTCCTCACCACATAGAAATAAGCATTTCCCAAGAACGAGACGGCAAAACGTTTCGTTTCGATACCATCATTCCTATCGAATCCTTAGAGCTATCGCGCATACTCGAACAGCTACCCATAGAAGACTTTGACTTAGAAATAGTAAATACACCCGCACCCCCACCCGCACCTGCCATAGAACCTCAGTACCCCGCCCGTCCTATCCCGCCCCACACAAACGACCTATTAGTACTCAATCGCGGTAGATTGGGTGTTTATGCCAAACGAATAGATGACAGTTTGGGCGTAAGAATTACAGGCGTTATGCCCCAAAGCGCGGCTTATCAGGCGGGTTTGCAAGCCAACGACCGCATCTACGCCCTCAATGGCATTAGAACCGACAATTTTCAGATGCTGCAATACCTCATCGACGGTATGCGCGGGGGCGATACAGTGACAATAGATTATATGCGCCACCACGAAGCTCGCATTGCCCAAGCCGTATTGCAAACGGCACCTGCGCCCCGAACCCCCAACGATATGGAGATGTTTTTGCCTATGCCACCACAGCGTTGCCAAGACAAAAATTGGCAAAGGTCTGTGCGCGGCATTGCCCGACCCGACTGCGTGCCTACCAAAAACTATTGCGGAAATGCTACCCGATACGCCGCTATTGACGACCTCGATACCGACGATAAAAAATACCTCGCCGCCACAGGTACAGACTATAAACGCCGCGCCAAAAACCTCGACTTGCCCGAATCTCAAATCTATTTCGACCCCGACACCCGCTATTTGCTGCTAAATGCCGAAATACCCCACGCCCCACAGACCAAGATATGGCTCTTAGGCACGCGCGGCAATACCGTATTTACCGAAGTATTGCCCCAATTTGGCGGCAATTATCGGCGCGGAACTTACCTGCCTTGCAACGGCAATGCCGCCGAAATCTATTATTTGCTCGTCCAGCAAGGCAAAATGCAGTATGCCAAACGAGTAATATTGCCATAAGCACTGCCTATAAAAGTGCTGTTTGGCGATATATCGGGGGCTAATTTGGCACTATTTTAGTAGGCATATTGCTTGTTTTACTACATTTACATAGAAAAAACGTACCCTTGTCACACAAAAGCAAAATCTTAGTCACGGGCGGCTGTGGCTATATCGGCGCACACACCATAGTCGACCTTATCGAAAACGGCTACGATGTCATATCAGTAGATAACCTTTCGCGAGCTACAACACAACTCTTGGCAGGCATTGCCGATATAACCAGCGTACAAGTAAAAAACTACGCTATCGACCTTTGTATTGCCAAAGACATAGCCACACTATTTGCCCAACACCCCGATATAAGCGGCATTATCCATTTTGCAGCCTACAAATCGGTGCCCGAATCAGTAGCGCAACCCTTATCTTATTACCACAATAATTTGGCATCGCTCATCAATTTGCTGCAAATGGTACAGCAATACGAGGTGCCCTATTTTGTATTCTCTTCATCGTGTTCGGTCTATGGCAATACCCAACAATTGCCCGTTACCGAAGATACACCCCTGCCTCGCGCCGAGTCGCCCTATGGCAATACCAAGCAAATCGGCGAAGAAATAATACGCGATTTTTCGCACACCCATAGCGGTTCGCGCCATGCCTTATTGCGCTATTTCAACCCCGTAGGAGCGCACCCCACCGCGCTTATCGGCGAAATACAACCTATACCCCAAAACTTAGTGCCCTATATCACCCAAACCGCCATTGGCAAACGCCCACAGCTAACCGTATTTGGCAACGACTACGACACCCGCGACGGCATCTGCCTCCGCGATTATATACACGTATGCGACATAGCCCATGCCCATACCTTAGCCCTGCGCTATTTGGCGCAAAGTACCGCCGACAACCGCTGCGAAGTATTCAATTTAGGAAGTGGCACGGGCAACACCGTCCTCGAAGCCATTGCTGCCTTTGAGCGCGTAGCCCAAATGCCCTTGCCTTATGTAATCGGTGCGCGGCGCGAAGGCGATGCCGCCGCCGTATATGCCGATAATCAGAAAGCCCGCGCTCTGTTGGGTTGGCAGCCCCGATATGACCTCGACGATATGATGCGCACCGCTTGGATTTGGGAACAACGCAACACCCAATAATCTACCAAACCCCGCCCTACCCAAGTTCTAAGGAGTTGTGTGGGGCTTTTTTATGCCTATCGGGTTGCAATTTCGCGTATTTGCCTTATCTTTGGGGCATATTGGCTGTGTGCTAATTAACCACTACACCAAACAACATTTTATCCTACAATAACAAAGCCATGCCCAACAATATTTTTGCCCTACTGATTGGTATCGACCAATACCAAACTATGCCCTTGAACGGTTGTGTGCGTGATAGCCAAGACGTAGAAGAATACCTACGCCATACTATACAACCCGACCGCCTGCAACTACAAACCCTACGCGACGACAAAGCCACCAAAAGCAATATTATCGATGGCTTTTTGACGCATTTGGGGCAGGCTACCGCCGACGATATAGTATTTGTGCATTATAGCGGGCACGGCTCCCGCGAAGAAGCCGACCCCGTTTTTTGGGACTTCTGCCCCGACTATAAAAACGAGATAATAGTAACCGTCGACTCGCTTACGCCCGACGGACAAATACTCAACCCCTTAGCAGATAAAGAACTACGTTGGCTAATTCACCAAATTGCCCAAAAAAATCCACATATCGCCGTTATGATGGACTGCTGCCATTCGGGAGGCGGTACGCGCAACTTATCGCCCAACGTAAAAAGCCGATTTACAGGCAACCGCAGCAGCCGCGTGCGCAGCATCGACGACTTTGCCTTTGCCCAATCGCGCTACGGCGGCAAGATAGATACCGTTATCGACCAAATCAATAATCGATTTATCCTACCCAACGGGCGACACGTGCAATTAGCAGGCTGCCGCAACAACCAAACAGCCAAAGAATTGCCCGTCAATGGCGAACAGCGCGGTATCTTTACATATAGCGTATTGGATATACTCAAAAACACAAGTGGCAATATTTCGTACCGAGATTTGGTCAAATTAGCTACCACCCGCGTTGTCAATCGCGTATCCGACCAAGTACCTCAGATAGACTCGGTACGCGCCGACGACGACCTCAATACCTTTTTGTTGGGTAGTGCCAAACGCTCAGTACAGTATTATCTCCTCCGCAACGATGCCAATATAGGTTGGTATATAGATGCGGGTAGCGTACACGGAATAATACCACCTACGCAAGGCGAAACCGTTCTCGGCATTATTGACCAAAACGCCGATAGCAATGCTACCGACGCACCCATTACCATGCGTGCCAAAATAACATCAGTACAGCCCGACAAAAGCACCGTCCAATTCATAGACGGAAACCCCAGCCTCGAAGGTTATCATGCACGCCTTTTGAGCGCACCCCTGCCGCCATTGCGCATAAGGCTGCTTGCCGAAAAACCCAATAGCTCGCTACAACGCGAAGCAATAGGGCTGGTACGCGAAGCAATGAACAAAGAAAAACTATTCCTGACAGAAGTGGGCGAATGTGACGACTCGGATTATTGGGTCTATGCCTACGAACATGAAGGCGTGCAAAAATACCGCATCATCCGCCAAGATGCAGACCGACCCGTAGTAAAACAACAAGAAACATTTAGCCGCGAAACCGCTGCCAAAGTCATCGAAGAATTGGTGCATATAGGGCGGTGGCATAGGATAGCCAATTTAGCCAACCCCAATACGGTATTCGTATCGCCCAATAACCCAAGCATAGACCTATACGAAATCATCGACGGCGTAGAACGACAAGTCAGTACAGCATCGGGCGAGGTGAGGCTCAATTATCGCTATGTCAATGGGCAATGGGTAGAACCCAGCATACGCGTCAAATTGACCAATAACAGCAGCCGCAGACTATGGTGTTCGGTATTGGACTTGGCAGCTAATTTTGAAATAACTAACGAGCTATTGCCCAAACAACGTTTAGAACCCGGCGAATCGGTGTTTTTGTTTGATGGACAAGCCATTAGCCCCGAATTTCCAGAGGCATTAGCCAATATGGGTGCTAATGAAGTGCGCAGTATCATGAAACTATTTGCCGCTACCGAAGAATTTGATTCTAGCTTGTTTAACCTCAAAGGATTGGCTTGGGCAACCGAAAAACGCAACATGGCAAGAGGTAGCACCTCGACCAATTGTTTCAACGTGCCAATGCTCGCGGTACGTTCAAAACACCCAAACCCGCCGTATTGAACGACTGGACGAGTGACCAACTAAGCATCTGCATAGTGAAACCCGTCGCCGAAACTTCCGAAGCACAACTCAAAAGCGCGGGTATTCAGGTATTGCCCCACAAACGCAATTTTAAGGCGCGTGTCTTAGGGCTATCTTCAACAGGGCAGCACCGAAGCCGAACCGTAGAAGGCAAAACTGCCCTCGCACTGCCCGACTTCCTACTCGATTACGATACACAGACCTATCCGCTGCCGCTGCTACAAGGGCGCGGTGGTTCGGACGAACTGAATGTATTGGAATTGAGCGGTATAGAAAACGCCGAAGAAGTGACAACTAAAACGCCATTACATATAGAGCTACCCATCAAACTAAAACGCGGCGAACAAATTATACCCCTCGCCTTAGATGCCGACGGCTTGATTTATCCAATAGGCTATGCTCGCAACGCCCGAAATTCCGAGACCAAACAAACCGTTGCCAAAGTGAGCATTTGCCAATTGCCCAAGCCCACAGGTGCAGCACGCGGCGAAGCCTCAGAACGCGGTATTCTGAATACCATCAAAATTGTATTTCAAAAAGTTATTGCCGATACAACAGGTTTGCTCAAATACGAATATCCCTATTTAGCCATCGTCACCCGCAACAACAAAGGCGAGCTACACTACGAACGAAATACCGAACGCATTAACCAAGCCGTAGCAGCAGCACAAAATCCAATCGTAGTAACACACGGCTTTACAGGCGAAACATGCGACTTTTTTAGACCCAACCGCCGCCGCCCCGATACGCCCCTCTACAATCAACTAAACCAAAGCGGCTACGATTTGATATTGGCATTTGATTATGATAGTTATAGCACTTCTATTGCCGATACTGCGGCTGCCCTCAAATCGCGCTTGGTAGCAGCAGGATTTAATACCCAGAAACGCGCCACTTTATTAGCACATAGCATGGGCGGATTAGTGTCGCGCTACGCAATAGAAGCATTAGACGGCAATCAGTTGGTCAAACACCTCGTTACGGTTGGTACGCCCCACCAAGGTACGATGTGGGTCAAAATAGCCAATTGGGCAGCAATGGGCGTATCACTTGCCCTAAGCAAACTCACCATTGTAGGCTGGCCCTTGACGGCTCTAACCTTTTTGAACGATAAAATGGATTGGTTCAAGGGATTAGATAAAGTAAGCGACGACCTGCGCACCAATTCGGCATTAGTACAGCAACTCAACGGCTATACCTCGCCCCAAGACGTGCGATATTGCTCGGTAGCAGGCAACGTATTATTGCCCCAAATAGTAAAGGGAAAAGTAACTCAGCTATGCGACAAACTGAAAATACCCGACCATACGCAACTCATTGCCAAACTGTTCGGCGAATCGCACGACTTAGTAGCTGCCAAATCGAGCATGGAGGGCATGGGCAAAACCGTACCCGCTTGTATCATCTCGCCCGCTTGCGACCACGTTTCTTATTTCAGTACCGAAGCGGGATTAAACGCCATAGCCGAAGCCTTAAAACCATAATACCATTGCGACCCTGAAAAACGATGAATACCTTACGTCTGATTATCGGGCAGATTGTGCTTTGTGCTTGTTGGGCAAACACTCCATTTGCCTTTGCCCAAACTACCCTCACCCAAGCCAACCACTTTGCCCCATCAGAGGGCATACGCTATACGCGCTACAAATGCGATACTACGGGCATTGTAGCAGGTGCGGGAGGTGAAAATGCAATATGGGATTTTAGCAACATAAACCTCGCCCCGACGTTTATTGATGCGGGTACTTATGTGCTGCCTGGACTTACGCAGTACAGCACTTCGTTTCCCGATGCTAATTTGGCAGAAGTATTGTCGAGCAACCAAACATTCTATTATACCGACAATGCCGACTCTATCTCATTATTGGGCTACGTGACTGTATCAGGCACAAATATCAGCCAAGTGACCTATACCGACCCGTTCACGCTATTGAGCTACCCATTTACGTATGGCGATAATTTTAGCGATATTGCCGCTCGTACTTATGCCAATATTACAGGTACAGCCACCTATAACGTCACTGCCGACGGTTATGGCACCTTGGTTTTGCCCATCGGTACATTTCACAATGTATTGCGTCTCCATTCAGAGGCAAATTTTAATGATGTATCGGCAACAGGTACTTTTTTCGAGCTACAAGACGATTTATACGAGTGGTTCGACGGCATACACCCCAAGCCACTCCTCTCTATCCGTGTGCGCAATGTCAATAATAACGGCACTTTGGGGTACAATAAATTTGTAGATATGGCAGATGTGATTGCACCCAACAGCCTTGCCGACGACTATGGCTATACCTATGCCGCCAACTACGGTACGCCTGCTGCCGATTGCCAATTTCGCGACATCAGCGCGGTGGGTACGCTCATCGAAGGTTTGGAAGATGACAATTTTATAGGCACATTCGAGTTCGGGTTTCCATTTCAGTACTATTGGGCGAGCTACGACCGATGCAGCGTTGGGGCTAATGGCTACCTCATTATGGGCGATGAATCATTTAATATATCGTCGTCGGGCGGCAATTTTCCGCGCATACCCACCGCCGATGCCAACAACAATATCATCGCGCCCTTGCTATGCGACCTCAATTTTAGTGGCGCAGGCAATCCCGCCCAAGCCTATTTTTATACCAACCAAATAGATACAGCAATAATACTATTCAAAAACGTACCTTTTTGGACAAATGCCAATGCCGCAGGATTTGCAGGCAGCAATACCTTTGAAGTTATTTTTGCCGCCGCCGATTCGAGCATTACCTTTGCTTATGCCGATTTGTCGCCGCGCACCCAAATGGCAACTGCCTATCAAACGAGTATTGCGCCCGCAGTAACAGGTATCGAAAATAACAACGGCACTATCGGTTTGCAAATGGCATTGAGTGCTATTCCGCCCGACAATAGCTGCTTTTCATTTTCGCCCCCCGACCTGCCCCTCATTGATGTTGCCGACATCTACCCGCAGTGGAACGAAAACCCACAAAACGGAGCGGTATTTTTGCTCCAAAATTCAGTGGTCAATCTAACTACTCGTATCAAAAACGGTGGCAGCGTGGCTATAACCGACACAATCGACGTTACAGCGACCATCATCGACAACGAAGGTAATAATTTTGGCGACCCCGTCCTCACTCAATTTGTGGGCTTGCCCCAAGGCGAATAAGACTTGATAGCTTGGGAAAATTTTCCCGCTATCGAAGGCTATTATACATATAGCGTCCGCGCCCATACCGAATCAGACATCAATAACGGCAACGACATCAATCTAAGCGAAATAATTGTAGTCGATACCACCAGCACGGGCGAGATGACCCTCAACTATGTCGATACGGACAATGCAACCCAAAACTCGCTCACTTGGACGGGCGGCGGCGATTATGCCGATGGTGCGGGTATATACATAGAGCCGCCCTATTATCCCGCACGCATCGAAGAAGTATCGTATTTTGTCATTCCGCCTATCAACGACCCCGTTATTACATCGGGATTTCGCGCCCAAGTATTAGACGACGACGGTGGGGCAGTCATTGGCAATGGTACTGTCTTGTTCGAGCAAGATATCCCTGCTTCGGCACTCACAGCAGGAACTTGGAACGCCGTAGCCACCGACAACGACACCATCACCGAAGGAGGTTTTTATGTGGCTTGGCTCATGCAGGGCAACGGTATTGCCTTAGCCACCGACCAAACGCAACCCGTATCGAGGCGCACCTACGAGGTATTGAGCCAAACGTGGTCGCCCTATCGAAGCAGGTCTATAGAAGACCTCTATATACGGGTTAAAATGCGTGCCGTACACCCCGTACCGCAAGATACAAGCATTATCGATACTACGGTAGTAGATACGACTATTGTCGATACGACCGTCAATATTCGCTATCATTACCGCAATCCATACGCCCAATTGTCTGCACCCGCGCCCAATCCCGCAAAAGATTTTGCCTACGTTCAATACCATCTGCCCCAAACAAACCAACATGTCAGCATAACGCTGTATGACTTGAATGGCAAAAAACAACGCGAATGGCGCAACCTGCCCCAACAGGCAGGTAAATACAGCCTACGGATGGACTTACAGCAGTTGCCGCCTGGTTGGTATACTTATATCCTGCGAACAGACCAAACATGGCTAAATGGCAAACTCTGTATTGTGGGAAATTGAGGTTTTGCGGGTGAGTTTGTGCATTGTTGTGGGCTGAGTGTTGGCATTGGCAAGAGAGGGGCGTGGTGCAATTTGTGCTGCTTACGCGCTTATCAGCTACGCCTTAGTTTGGGACAAAAACCACTTCGCAGGTCTGCGTATCCTGGGGCGTGACTATCACATAACTGATTCCCATCTGCTGAATGTCGTTGGCGTTTAGGGTAATTGTGCCCACTTCCGTAGCACTAATCGATACGATGCCCGATGTAGCGGGGTCGGCGAAAACGGTATCGCGCAGAGTCCATTCTGTGGACGTACATATCTCGCCAAATACTTCGATAGCGGGGTCGGTGAAACCACCCCAGCCATTGATGCGAAAGCGTTGGGGTCTTGCACTAACGCTGATATTATCTATCGTTATGTCGTAGGCTTGGGTATGGCATGGGTCGGCGGCGGTATATGAGCCGTACAAGCCAGTTCGCAGCTCCGACTCGCAGTAAATGCCAGTATAGCCACAATTGCAAACGCAGGTCGCCGTGCTATCTACCATAACACATTCGGCATTAGGCGAGCAATAGGCGAGGGCGCAAGTGGTATATTGGCAAAACTCGCCCATATAGCCTTCGGGACAGTCACAGCTGCCGTCAATACAAGCGGTGTTATTAGCACAACTAATATTGAGGCATTCGTCGTCGCATGATTGAAAGGTGATGCTCCAACAAAAGAGCAGCGAGAGGTAAAGAACAGAATAAATAGGAGATAAACGCATGAGGGGGGCTTAGGGTTGTTTTTTCATTACCGTGCCGAACACCCAATCCCATATTTTGAACATCGAGGCATAATTGCCTTGTAGGCGGGCGTGGTGCAGGTCGTGATGTTCGGTAGGTGCGATAAGAGGTACTTTGTTCATCAATACCGATTTAATGCCCGAATGAATATCTATTTCGTGCAAGTTGCGCAAGATAACATAAGCCCAAAGGACGTAGATATTGGTTTGTTGGAGCAGTAAAATGGCAACAAAGGGACCTATATACCCACCCATCCATTCCAAGGGATGGACATAAATATATTCTAACGGAAAAGGTTGGTAGGCGCGGTGGTGTAGGTAATGTATTTTAGACAGTAGAAATTTATTTTCGTGCATTAGGCGATGATAAAAATAAAAATAAAAATCATCACAAAACAGAATAAACAACAATTGCCCTACGAATACCCACACGGTAGGTAGTTGGTCGATGACAAAAAAATTGCGTCCTGCGTATAAACCCACTGCAGTAAGCCCCGACAACAGGGTTAGATTGAGCAATATTAATGGTAGCCGTTGCCAAAATATACCTGTACTGCGTATTTTGGGTTGTATTTGGTGTGCTTTTGCCCAATCGGTATAAAGTACGATATAGGAATAAACAGCAGCCAACACATTACAGAGTGTGTTGATAAGTAGGGTTATCCAGATAAAGCTCATGGCTATTTAACGCGCAATTTGCGTCCGGGTTTTAGGGTGGTTTTGACCGATATTTTGTTAAGGCTACATATTTTTTGTATCGAAACGTTGTGGTGGTCAGCTATTTCACTAATGGTATCGCCTTTTTGACGGTATGGTATTTGGTAGCCGATACTGTGCGTACAACTTTACTTGAATGTTCGTGGTCATGGTCAGGTTGTCTATCATCCCTAATTCGTGGGCATCTTCATAGGGGTTTGATGATGAAAAATAGCTGCGGTCTATCGTAAAGGTATTACTTTTTAGGGTGTTGCGTTCAAAGTCTATCATTTCGCGCGGGTTCAAGGGGGTGTCCTTTATAGCGCACTTCAAAATGGAGGTGCGAACCGCGCGAGCGCCCGTATTGCCACCCAAACCGACTACGGTGCTGCATCTACATCTTGGTTGGGCGAGACCATGATTTTGGACAAGTGGGCATAAGTAGTTTCCAAGCCGTTGAAGTGGCGAACGACGACCACATATCCAAACGAACTGGAATATTGGGCGATGCGTACCTTGCCTGCAAATGCCGATTTGACGCGGTCGCCTGTTTCGAGGTCTAAATCGATGCCATTATGGTGCTCGCCACCACGGGCCAAAGCCCGATGTAACGAGGCTTTTGCCTTCTACGGGGTCTGCAAAGTCGCCACCTAAACCGTGGGTAAGCAAGAACACGACCGTTTGGGGCATTTTGCTCAAATCATATCGGTAGGGGTGTATATTGCTATTATGCCAATTGTGGTCGTAGTGATAATCGCACGGAATATTTTCGTCGTATATATCTGCCAATACTACTTTTTCTATGGAAGCGGAAGCGCTGCTGCTTGTGGGTTTGCTGAGATTGGCAACTTTGGCAGCAGCTACTGATTCTTCGATAGATTTGTCGGGGCTAAATGCGACGTTTTCAGTAGGTTCGAGGTGTTTGGCGAGTATTTTTGTAGGTGTGCTAACCTTAGCTGCTATCGGAAGTGGGGCTTGCGTAGGTTGTGGCTTGCAGCAATAGGGATGTAGCGCATCAAACCAGCATCAATAACAATACCTGCTGCTTTCAGTGCGTTCACACGTTCTAATGTAGCGGGAGTATTATCAATATACAGAATATTGTCGATAACGAGAATGTTGTGTGGTGCGGAGGCAGCCTTAGTACTGGCATCAAGTTTAGTGCCTGTTTTGGCTGAGTTGGGCGTAGTGGGGGCGGAGAGAGATTTGGCAATAGCGGGCGTGGTGGGGTGGCTTGCAGAGGGCGGGGTAGGAAAGGTAGGGGAACTTGTTGTTGTGGGGGTCGAAACGGCAACTATATCGCTGACTACATCTTTGATAAAGTCATTGACGAGGGCTTTAAAATTTGGGCGATTGCCCTTTTTGTCGTCAGTGGGTGCTGCGTGCAGCGGAGAGGAAGTATGGAGGCAAAAGGCAATTGCTAAGGATATAAAAGACCAAAAGCGTATAGTTATTTTTTTGACAAAAATCATGGTAGGTAAAATTTATATGCTATATGCATTTAAAGCACAATGCGTTGCCATAATGCCATATAGCTGTTATGCCGCGCAAAGATAAGAATAAGCATAAGTAAGGTGCAACTTTTACCGACTTTTTTATCGTAAAAAGCATTTTTAGGCAAGCATTGGAGGCAATACAAGGTATTGCAGTACAAAATTATTTTTTTTGGGCAATAGACACGTGAAGCGTCTATTGCCCAAAAAAGCTATTACGATAAATATTTACCTACAATAGGCAACCTACGCCCCGACCCAAAAGCTTTGGGCGATATGCGCAAAATAGGTGGTGTTTGGTGGCGTTTATATTCATTGATATTGACCAAACGAAGTGTTTTTTCGACCAAAGCGCGGTCAAAACCCATTTCTATGAGGCTATTCGGTCCCTTGCGACATTCGATATACTGATATAATACGCGGTCTAATTGGTCATATTCGGGCAGCGAATCGCTGTCCTTTTGGTTCGGGCGTAGCTCTGCTGACGGAGCTTTGGTTATGATATTTTCGGGTATTATTTCCTGCCCGTGTCGCTGATTGACATAGCGCGACAAGGCATATACCTCTGTTTTGTACACATCGCCAATGACCGACAAACCTCCTGCCATATCGCCGTATAATGTGCCATAGCCTACGGCGGCTTCACTTTTGTTGGAGGTATTGAGCAAAATATAACCGAATTTATTGGATAACGCCATCAATAGATTAGCGCGTATGCGAGCTTGTAGGTTCTCTTCGGTAATGTTAAATGTCGTACCTGCAAATTGAGGTTCCAAAGCGGTTGTAAAACTTTCGAATATGGGTTTTATGGCGATAATATCGTGTTGGCAGCCCAAAGTATGCACCATACGCATAGCATCGTTCACGGAATGGTCTGATGAAAATTGCGAGGGCATCAATACCGCCCGCACGTTGTCCGCTCCGAGCGCGTCGCAGGCTAAGGCAAGCACCAAAGCCGAATCAATACCGCCTGATAGCCCTAAAATGGCTTGGCGAAAATTGAGTTTGGCAAAATAATCACGGATACCCATTGTCAATGCCTCATAAATCAAGGGCATTTTTTCTTTGTCGCGCACGCAGTCATCTGTTGGGCTGCTGCCGATAAGTGGTTCAAGGTCGAAGGTCTGCACGGCTTCGACAAAATAAGGCAGTTCGGCAATCACGGTGCTACTGTCGTTCATCACCAAGGAGCCGCCGTCGAACAATAATTCGGTCTGTGCGCCTACACAATTTACATAAAAAATAGGCACACGGTAGCGTTCTACATTAGCGCGTAGCGTATCGATGCGGGCTTGGGCATGGGTATAGCTGAAAGGCGATGCCGATAGGTTGAGCATCACTTGGGGCTGCTCCGACATCATTTCGTCCATTGGACAAATGGTATATAGCGGATTTTCGTTGCCCACGTTCCAGATATCTTCGCAGATAGTCAGCGCAATCCGATAACCCTTGTACGTAAGTGTATGAAACGATTTAGCAGGCTCAAAATAACGATATTCGTCAAGCACATCGTAGGTAGGCAATAGGGCTTTGTGGGCAATATGCTGCACCGCACCCTCAGCAATAAAATAAGCAGAATTGAATAAATCTTTTCCCTCTATATCGGGATTAACAGTGGGTGCGCCCACGACGATGGCTATATCGGAACTGGCGGCGCATAGGGCTGCTATGACTTCCTGCGAACGGCGGATAAAATCGCGAAATTCTAAAAAATCGCGAGGCGGATAGCCGCATACCGACAACTCGCTGAACACTACAATATCAGCTCCTTGTTCGCGGGCTTGGGTTACGCCTTGTAGCAACTTAGCGAGGTTAGCGTCGAAATTTCCGATATGATAATTTTGTTGGGCAATGGCAATACGCATAATGAATAAAGGTTGGTGGTTGGGAGCAAGACGCGGTAAATAAGGCAATTGCTTGGCAATATAGTTGATTGCGTAATTAATACGCTATTATTGGGCAATTAGTTCATAGCAACAATAGAAAATAAGCGAAACATGTCTAACACGGCTATTTATATTCATGTTTGGCAGCGGAAAGACACTAATTATTGCTTTTGGGCTATGCCCTAAATTGCTTAATGGCGAGGCTACTTTGTGCCGCCCATAATTGGGCATACGCACCGTTTTGGCTTATCAACTGAGCGTGCGTGCCGCGCTCGACGATATTGCCTTCAGATAGTACGATAATCTCATCGGCATTTTTGACCGTCGAAAGTCGGTGGGCTATCACAATGGTAGTGCGTTGTTGCATCAATTGAGTCAATGCCTCTTGTACAGCGCGTTCGGAGTCGGAATCTAAGGCAGATGTAGCTTCATCTAAGATTAAGATGGGTGGGTTTTTGAGTATAGCCCGTGCTATGGTTAGGCGTTGCCGCTCGCCACCACTCAGTTTGCTACCGCGCTCGCCGATGATTGTGTCGTATCCTTGTTCCAAGCGGCTGATAAACGAGTGGGCGTGGGCAATGCGAGCGGCATTTTCTATATCAGCATCACTTGGCGCAGGCATATCACACCCAAATGCGATATTGTTGCGCACTGTATCGTTAAACAGAATAGCCTCTTGGCTCACAATGCCAAATTGTTGTCGCCAACTCGACAAGCTAAACCGCTCAATAGGTATGCCGTCAATGGCAATATAGCCTTCGGTCGGGTCATAAAATCGGGGCAACAAATCGGCTAAGGTGCTTTTTCCTGCCCCCGACGCGCCTACAATTGCCAATACTTTGCCCTTGGGCAAGCAAAAAGAGATGTGGCGCAAAACAGGGGGCATTTTGGCTATATCAGCAGTTGGGTAACTAAACGATACATTGCAATAATCAATTTGTCGGTCGAAGCCCCTGCATGTCAGGACATTAGGTGGGTCTACAATTGGGTTAGGCGTATTTAATATTGCCTCTACGCGCTCTAATGATGCCTTACCTTTTTGGAATTGGAAAAAGCGGTCGAAAGTAATTTAGCGGGCGGTATGAGTTGCGAAAAGATGAGCATAAACCCAATAAAAGTATCGGCACTAAGCCCGGCGGTTTGGCGCAATACCATCACACCGCCCACATATAGCAGAAACGATACGGTGGCGATGCTCAAAAATTCGGATAAAGGCGAAGCCAACTCGCGGCGGCGCGTGATGGCGGTCATTGTTTTGGTATAGCGTTCATTGTGTTCGGCAAAGCGTTGTTCTTGCTGCGACTCGGCGGCAAAGCCCTTGATGATGCGCAAACCCGACAGCGATTCGTCAATAATAGACATCAGCAAGCCCAAATGCCCTTGTGCTTCGTGCGAGCGACGTTTGAGGCTGCGCCCAATGCGCCCGATAATCCAGCCCGTTAGTGGCAATACGAGCAATACGATAATGCTTAAAGCGGGGCTGATAAATAGCATTGCGCCTAAGTAGCACAATACCGTCAGAGGTTCGCGGATGGCTGTTTCTAACAAACCCACCATACCTTGTTCTATCTCTTGTACGTCGTTGGTGAGCCGCACGTTTAGGTCGCCTTTGCGTTCGTCAGAAAAATAGGATAAGGGTAAATAGAGTAATTTGCCGAACAACTGCCGCCGCATATCGCGCACTACGCCGTTTCGGATATGCGCCATATAATAAGCCGCTAAGTAGCGAAATAGATTTTTGAGCAAAAAAACAACCGTTACTACGACACATACGCGCCACAAAGCCCCCGATTTGCCATATTGGACGATGGCTTGCGAAAACCAATAGTTGAACAAACCCGTTAGCCACGATATAGACCAACTAAATGCAGGATAGACGGTCACGGGTGTCACCTTATCAAACAACAATTGCAAAAATGGCATAACCATCGTAAGCGATACCAACGAAAACACAACCGACAAGGCATTGCTGCCTACATTGAAAGCAATGAAGCGGCGGTAAGGCTGCAAATAGCGCGACAAAAGCCAAAATGCGGACATTGAGTGTAATAGATTGCGAGATGTTTCGGCGGTAGGAGAGTAGGCGTTTGGTTTCTTGGCAGCAAGGAGGCAGCTATTTTATGAATACTCAGTTCCAAAACCGCCCTATCGCTACTGCCGCGTCAATAGGGCTGCCTTCGGTGAGGTGGCGCACCAATTGGGCGGCGTAATAAGGAGCTAAGGAAACGCCCTTAGTGCCCAAGCCATTCAGTACAGATAGTTGCGGGTATTGCGGGTGTGTCCCGACAAAAGGGCGGCGATTGAGCGAGGCGGGGCGTACTGCCGCTTCGTGCCCTACAATTTCGTAAGGGCAGCGCAGCGTATCGCTTATTTGTTGGGCTATTTGCTGGCGTATGGCTTCGGTGGGTTGCTCGGTGCTATATTGATGTTCATAATTCGAGCCTGCCCAATAATAATCGCCGTCGATGTGAATAATAAACACGCCATTTTTTAGGATAATACGGCTGAAATCGGCATCTACAAGGCGGATATGCAAGGCTTCGCCTTTGGCAGGCACAAAAGGCAAGGCATTGAAATAGGGATTGTGCCTAATAGCAGCACCTTCGCAAAAAATGAGGTGCTGGGCACTTATATTGCGCCACTGTACGCCTTGTGGCAGCAAGGTCAAATCTTTATGGTCGAATGGCGTTTCTATCAAGGCGTTTTGTCGCTCCAAATATTGCCGAAACGCAGTTAGAAACACAGGCATTTGCACACAATTGGTGCGTAGTTGTGCATAGCCCAAATGAGCTTGCAGGGCGGGGTCGAAAGTGGTGGCTTGTACGGTTTCGATATAAGGCACATAGTCGGGTTCGGCACTTAGGGCTTGCAAATGATTGAGGTCTTGTATGTGTTGCAATAGCCAAACGAGTGGCTTTTGGGCAAAAAAGGAGGTGTCGAGTAGCTGTTCTAATTGCTGATAGGCTTGGCGAGCAAAGGGCAATACTGTATCGGCTTGCCATGTCTTGACAAAACGCTTGCCCGTTACGGGGTTCATGATGCCCGATGCTACGCGCGATGCCGATGGAAACGGAGCTGCGCTATGGTCGATAACTGCTACGCTATATCCGGCTTGCAACAAGTAACAAGCGACCCAAGTGCCCGCCAAGCCTTGCCCTACAACCATATAATCAACCTGCGGCATATACTTATCCTTCAAACTGGAATGATACCATAAAATAGCGCGAACGCAGGTTTTGCAATACTTCGGAGTAGCGTAGGTTTTCGGTGGGTACAAATAAATTGGGCAAACCGCTTGATATACGAAATTCGGGCGAGAATATAAACAAGGGGAAATAAAACTCCAAACCTACGCCATATTCTATGAGCCAGTCGCTGCCCTTAATTTTGACAATATCAGTGGCTTTGCGGGCTTTGGCATTAGACCCCAAATCCCAATCGAAGCGCACGCCACCAAGGGCATAGAAGCGAAAATTGTTGAAAAAACGGTCTGATTTGTACTTGAACGACAGCGGAAAATTGAGGATAATCGATTCTAAGGTTTTATTGACCGTAACATCGCCTTCGGACGAAATTTCGCGGTAGCGCAAATCTTTTTCGGCAAATACCAACGAAGGTATGAAGCGCAAATCCATATTTTTGTTCAAATGCAAATCGGAAATGATGCCTACATTAAAACCCAGGCGAACGCGGCGACTCAACTACTTTAATCGAATCGTGATAGATAAAGGCATCGGAGTGGGTGAACTTAAAATTAGCTACATTAAAACCCAGCGAAATGCCAAAATGCACTTTTTTATTGTCGTGGCGCGTGAGGTTTTGGGCATACAAACCATCAGTTAAGCACCATAGCACCCCTAATAGGGCAAAGACAATGCGTATTGTCATGAGAAAGGGAGATTAAAAAAAGAAAAAAAATGATAATTGATGTAAGGTTTTATATCATTTTTGTGCGTTATTTTTAAATAAACTAATTTAATATAGATAATTTTTTTGTTTTAATCTCCATCCTTAATTGCCGTATAAACCGCACAAATTCCAAGACTAAGCGGTATATGGCGCGTCTGCACAAAGCCAATACTATCTAAAATAGCCGTAAAACTCGGTGCGTTCGGGAAAAGCCTGCACCGATTCGGGCAGATAGGTATAGGCTTGTTGGTCTTTCGAGAATAAACGCCCTACCAAAGGCAGGATATAACGGAAATAGAAGGCAAAAAGTTGTTTAATCGGGAATATTTGCGGTTTTGTGAACTCGACAATGACAATTTTGCCTTTGGGTTTCAGTACGCGGTATAGCTCGCTCAATCCTTTTTCTAAATTCTCGAAATTGCGCACCCCAAACGACGATGTAATAGCATCGAAGCTATTAGCAGAAAAAGTCAAGTTTTCGGCATCGCCATACATCAACGTGATTTTATCACTCATATTGCTTTGTGCAACTTTTTGCTTGCCCAAAGCCAACATGCCTTCCGAAATATCAATACCCGTCACGTGGTCGGGTTTCAGCCTCAGAGCGGCAATTGCCAAATCGCCCGTCCCTGTGGCGACATCTAAGAGGGTGCGCGGCTGTATAGCTTTTAATTGATTGATGGCATACCAACGCCAATAACGGTCGATGCCGAGCGATAGCAGATGGTTTAGAAAGTCGTAGCGTTGGGCTACATTGTCAAACATCTGCGCTACTTGTGCTTTTTTGCTGGCAGCCGAGTCGCCATAAGGTACTACGCGGTCGTGTTGCATATTGTGCTATAAATGTAGTGCTGTGGGTTCGATAGCAGCACCATAACGCCGCAAAGATACGGTTTTATGGACTATATTACCCAATAAAAGAAGAATAGGCAGTGCTTATTACTGGCTTATGTTGCGCAGAGTACCATTTTATAGGGGTTTAGTTGAATATTCTCTCTCTTTGAAAGGCTTAGAGGGAAGCCCTCCGCAGATGAATACCCAATGTGGTTTGTTTAGCAAAAATACCATTTTTTCATTGCGCTGATAGCCGCCAAACGACATTTGGCTGACAACTTGGCAGCTACCGCCCATATTGCTACAAATATTGGCACTATTGCGAACTATTTGACCGCCCAATGTGTTTTGGTATTGGTTTTGTAGGTTATAAACCAAACGGCGTTGCGCCAAATTTATTTCTTTTACCTTTTTAAATCATTCCTTTTGTATTATGGCATTGAAAATCACTGATGCAAACTTCCAAGCCGAAGTATTAGACAGTGGCAAAGTAGCCGTTGTCGATTTCTGGGCTGAATGGTGCGGACCTTGCCTCGCCGTTGCGCCTATCATCGAAGAATTAGCCAAAGATTATGCTGGAAAAGCAGTTATCGGCAAAGTAGATGTGGATAATAACCAAGACATTTCCATGCGTTATGGTATTCGCAATATCCCAACTATTTTGTTTATCAAAAATGGGCAAGTAGCAGACAAACAAGTAGGCTTAGCCCCACGCAATGTCTTAGAAGCCAAATTAAAAGCCTTGCTCTAAACGGCTTAGACTTATTTTCCGCATTTTGCTCCTTATTATCTTCAAAAACCCATCTTTTCTCCTATCATGGACTATAACACCCCCCATACACCTACTGCCGAGAATGTCATCGAAGTTGAGGTAATTACGCGCCCAAGCGAAGAATTTGGCAAGCGCGAGCGCGACAATGCCGAAGAATTGTTGCGCAAATTAGCCGAAGCAGGCTTTGGGCTTATCCAAATTGTCAAAGGTCGCGTAGAGCGCGTTTTGAACGAAATTGGCGCACGCAACTCCCTCAATTTCTCGCGTGAAGAGGGCAAAGAAATGGTCAATAATTTCTTGGACGAAGCCGAACGCGCCCGCGAAAACTTCGAGACCAAAGCCCGCGAAGTAAGCGGAAAAATTGCCGAACGCCTCGACCTTGCCCACCGCCGCGAAGTGCGCGAACTGAAAGAGCGCATCGAAAAATTGGAGGCATTATTGGCAAATAAAAATAACGGATAGAAATAGCGAAAGTCCACACACCAAGCGGTTTTGAAAGTATATCAACTTTCAAAACCGCTTCCTTGTTTATCATAGCCTCGCACCTCAGAACAGTTCGATACTGCTTAGGTGGGCGGGCGGTATTTTACCCAAATGGCGGTAGGTTTTTTCGGTGGCTTCGCGTCCGCGCGGGGTGCGTTTTAGGTAGCCCTCTTGCATCAGAAAGGGTTCGTATACTTCTTCTATCGTACCCGCTTCTTCGCCCACAGCCATTGCTACTGTGGTGATGCCCACAGGACCACCATTAAACTTCTCGACGATAGCTGCCAAAATCCGATTGTCCATCTCGTCTAAACCGTTTTCGTCGACCTGCAAGGCGCGTAGGCTAAACTGAGCGATGGGCAAGTCGATAGTGCCATTGCCTTTGATTTGGGCAAAATCGCGCACACGGCGCAACAAAGCATTAGCTATGCGTGGCGTTCCTCGGCTGCGCCGTGCTATTTCGTGTGCCCCCTCATCGGTGATAGGGGTTTGCAATATCTGTGCCGAGCGTTTGATGATGCGCTCGAGAGTTGCTACATCGTAGTAATCCATGCGAAACGTAATGCCAAACCGCGACCGCATCGGTGCTGATAATAGCCCCGACCGAGTAGTAGCCCCTACCAGCGTAAACGGATTGAGCGACAACTGAATGCTGCGGGCATTAGGTCCGCTGTCAATCATGATGTCAATCGTAAAATCTTCCATCGCCGCATACAAATACTCCTCGACCGTAATGTTGAGGCGATGTATCTCGTCTATAAATAATACATCGCGCTCTTCCAAATTGGTGAGCAGACCCGCTAAGTCGGCAGGCTTTTTCGAGCACAGGACCAGATGTAATTTTGATATTAACGCCTAATTCATTAGAGATAATATGCGACAGCGTGGTTTTGCCCAATCCAGGCGGACCATGCAGCAATACGTGGTCTAAGGCTTCGCCGCGTCGAGTAGCGGCTTGGATAAAAACCACTAAATTCTCGACAATATGGGGTTGCCCCGTAAAATCATCGATGGCGCGTGGGCGTAGTGCTTTTTCTGCCTCTCTTTCAGAAGCATTCAACTGCGATTTGTCGGTACTTAGGTTTTTGTTGCGCATTATGCAAAGGTACGATTTTTATGCGTATTGCCCAACTTTAAACCTATCATTTTTGTCAAAATGCTAATTGCCAACGGCGACGAATTTGGATTTTTGATGGGCAAATTTGTGCTTTGGGCTGCATCTTTTTGGCAGGTAAAAATTAGTATGCGAGCCTAAATTTTTAGTAGTGCCAGACCATAAAAAACGCATCGCGGCGTTGTTTAGGTATCAAAGAGCATTAGTGCGTACCTTTCAAAACATTTTTGCCGATGCGCATCAATTCTTGGCTGCCGATAGCCCCAATTTCGGTATGCAATACTTTACCCGAACCATCTACATAAATCAAAGTGGGATAACCCATGATATTGAATTGTTTAACCAAGTCGCGCCCTTCGCCTTTTTCGCCGTCAATGCGGAAATTGATAAAATTGGCGTTGTGAAAATTACCTACCGTTTTATCGACAAATACCGTTCGTTCCATCATTTTGCAAGGACCGCACCACGAGGCGTATAAATCGATAAAAACGGGTTTGCCCATTTTTTGGGCTTTATCCAATACTTGCTTGTAAGATGCACGCTCGAACTTAATGCCTACGGCATCGCTTTTGCCGCCTTTTCGGTGGCAGGCACTAAAAGAAATACTCAATAAAAAACCGAGAAGGAAAAGGAAAATTATTTTTTTCATGTATTTTTGTTGGGGATTTAAGGCGTTTTATGCCAAATATTAGGGCTTAGGGCGAGATATAAAAATTGCTTCCTGCTGAGGTAATGTTTTTTCGGGTAGAAATATATGGGTTGCGCTGCGAAAAGGATACTGATGAGTAAAAATTACCGTTCTTGTGCTATATTTTAAGTTGCAACTACATAAAACGCCTCAATTTACGGATTATTGCAAAAAATAAGCCAATTTTAAACTTTAACTTGCCTTAGCTGTCCTACTACCCGAAGCCAGATGTTTTAAGTGCAATACCTTAGCTCCCACCTATAATTATCTCTTTTCCTTTTAAATTATATCATGAAACCCTTCATCACCTTTTTTATCGTTTTATGTGCGGGCGCGGCTTGGCTAATGGCAAGCAATCCTGCAATTAGCTCCGTCCAACCCGACACAGCTACGGACAAATCGTGCGAAACCGTACAATCCAGCTTTGCGGCTGGCGAAATCGCAACCTACAAAATTTATTACAATTGGACAGCAATGTGGATGAGCGCGGGTACGGTCAATTTTAAAGTAGCAGACGCGCAACTCTACAACAAATCTGCATTCCACGTGACTGCTATCGGCAAAACCGATGCTAAATTTAACTGGTTTTATAAAGTAAACGACCAATACGAAAGTTATATTGACCCCAAAACAATGCTACCCTTACAAGCCAGCTCTAAAATAAGCGAAGGAACATATACCAAAGAAAACCTATGCACATTCAACCACCCCCAGAGCGAGGTATTGGTCAATTATTACAAGCGCAAAGGCGAACTAAAAGCACAAAACGAAAGACAAACTATCACACCTTGTGCGCAAGACCTCTTGTCTGCCATTTACTACACGCGCTGTATGGATTATAGCCAAATGAAACTGAACGACAAACTGCATTTTGATTTGTACTTAGACGGAAAAATGTATACGATGTATTTGCGGTATTTGGGCAAAGAAAACGTAGAAACCGATTTGGGCGACTTCCGATGTGCCAAATTTGGGTTGCAACTCTTAGCAGGCGATGTGTTCAAGGGCGGCGAAATGACCATTTGGAGTACCGACGACAAAAACCGCGTGCCCGTACTCATCGAATCGCCCTTAGTGATGGGGTCGGTCAAATGTTATTTGACCAAAGTATCGGGCTTAAAACACCAATTGTCATCAAAATTATAGCCCCCAAGCCTAATAAAGGAACTTTTTCGCTCAATTAGGTGTTATATTTGCGCACACAACTTGGGGGTTGGGTTAAATTACAAAACAACCCCCCAAAGCCCTTGTATCAACCTTTTAACCAAGTACCCTACCAACTATGATGTTTGACCCCGTTTATATGGCAATTTTTGTCGCGGGAATGCTTGCCAGCCAATTAGTTTCGATGATGCTCAAAAAGCGTTTTGCCCAATATTCGGCAATGCCTATTGGATTGAGCGGTAAAGAAATTGCCGAGAAAATGTTGCGCGAAAATGGCATCAATGACGTACAGGTCGTTTCGGTGGGCGGAATGCTTACCGACCACTACAATCCTCAAAACAAAACCGTCAATTTGAGCGAAGTAGTATATAACGAGCGCAATGTAGCCGCCGCCGCCGTAGCAGCTCACGAGTGTGGGCATGCCGTGCAGCACGCCCGTGCTTATAGCTTTCTGTCATTCCGCTCCGCAATGGTGCCCGTTCTAACTATTACCTCCAACATGACGAGTTGGGTGCTGATGGGCGGCGTTATTTTGATGGGTGCAAGTGGCAATAAAACAGTCTTACTCGTTGGCGTATTGATGTTGGCACTTAGCACCTTGTTTTCGCTCATTACGCTACCCGTAGAGTTCGATGCCAGCAAACGCGCCTTGGCTTGGCTCAACAACAGCAATGTTGTAGGACCCCAACAGCACGACAAGGCCACTAATGCCCTTTGGTGGGCAGCCATGACCTATGTGGTAGCAGCCCTTGCGTCGCTCGCAACACTACTATACTACGCAATGATGCTCTTGGGCAGACGCGACGACTAAATTAGTAACTAAGAAATATGGGTAATGCCCGTTACTGCACACCATGCCTTTCTGAAAACAATCAGAAAGGCATGGTGTCTTTTTGTCCTATGACAGAAACGTATAATAGCCACACACTCGTTTGGCACTATGTCAATATCGCACTACACTTGGGGCGATACGGCTTAGGTTGGGTTGCAGCAGATTAAAATCGGCGATATTGACCGTGCCGCTCAAATCTAAATCGCTGCTGTAATAGCCGCTATTAGAAGCATTTTGGCTTTGCCATTCTCTTGCGTCGTTCACTTGTATAACGCCGTTGGGATCTATATCGCCGTTAGACATGCCATATATACCCGTGTTGAGCAAAACAGCCTGGCTGCTGCCTCCTTCTATATTATTGGCTATCGAAAAATCGTAGGGTACGGCGGTTGGCAGCGCAACGGGATTAGCACTTGCTATTGCCAAATGGTTGCGGTGGCGCACTATTATGCGGTAAGAAATGGCGGGTACGTCGAAATAGATTCCTGCATTGCCCCATTTATCGCGCACAGTGCCGTCGTTCAGCAACAAGGCTGCTTGCCTACTTACCAATTCGTTAGTAGCAACTTGCCGCAGCTCTATCAATATCCAATCGACAGCGTTGCTGGGTAGTATGCCTACCGAATCGGGAGTGGCGTAGTTCCAAGGCGCGATATGGTAGGGTTGTTTATGAGGTAGCCAATTATTGCCGCGTAGTTGCGTACTCATAGTATTGGTAGTGGAGTTATAAGCACCGCCTAACCATACGCGAAACTGCCCCACAATACCCGCAGGCGTACAGGTATTTACGGTTAGTGCTTGGGTTTGGGAAGCGGCACACGCGCCTGTTCCTACGGTATAGGTGAGGCTATACGTATTGGGCGATACGCTATTGGGCACAAACCAATTGCCTGTTACGCCTTCGCCCGACCAAGTGCCACCGCTATCGCCCGTTATCCATGTATTTAGGTCAATTGGGGCGGTACAGTTTTGTAAGATAGGCGGGGCGGTCCAAGCAGCTAAGGCGGTAGTAGTGAAGGTCGTAATTGCGCCATAATTGCCTATTTCGCCGTTGGCACAAAAAGCCCTTACTTGCGCCTCGTATTGCGTACAAGACAGCAATCCCTCTAAGACGAGGCTGGTATTAGTAGCCAATAAGGTATCCCAATCAAAAGCGGCGACGGGTTTGTAGCGCAATTCGTATTGGGTGGTGGAGTTGCCTGTGCTTGCCCATGTGAGGTTTGCGCTTTGGTGGGTAGTGCTGTTGGCGTTTATGTTGGTGGGGTTGTTCGTACTTAGGTTGGTCGGGAAAGCGGGTTGGGTGGCGGTGCTGCCTGTCAGTAAGGTATTAAAGGCTTCGTCGGCTACGTATGTTTCGATATTGAGGATAGAAAAGTTGGGATTGCCCGCTGGGTTGATGATGCCATAGCAAACCCGCGCCAATTGTATGGGGTTGTTCGTAATCTGAAAAGGTGCGACGGGTGGGTTCAGGTAACACGAGATAAGTGTTCGACCTTCGATGCTGGCAGAACTGGTAGAGTAGGTCGAACCGTTATTGAATGTGGGATTAACTGATACATTAGCGGTGGATATAACGGTATGGTCAAAACTCAAATCGACCACCCAAGACGAGCAGCCAAAATTAGGTGGGGTAGTGGATAAGACCAAATCGAAACAAACGTCGCAGGCGATGGTCGTGTTTTGTATGCCGATGGTGACGTTTTGCCCCCATAATTGGAGGCGAGGTACGGCTATGGACAGGCAGCAGAGCCAATAAAGTAGGTATCGAGTGGGCACGGGATAAGTGGCAGGTGATTAGAAAGTGGCAAGTTACTAAGTCTTTTTGGATAAAAGAAGTGACATCGATATTAAAAAAGGCAGCAAATTTAACGATTTTTTCGATACTTGGTTCTGCGCTTCCTTTCTCGTAAGATGCGATATTGCCTCGGTTGAGGTCTAAACGAACGGCAAATTGGTCTTGGCTTAAACCTGTTTGTTTGCGCAAGAATTTCAGATTTGATGCTACGTAATTCATAAGGAAAAGATAAAAATGTTTTGAAGGTTAATGATGATAAATTACGAGTATAAGTATAGCATATTCCAGATAAGGGTATTTATAGTAATAGGAAATATTTTGAGCGGATAAGAATAAGAAAAAGTAATTAATTTTCGGATTGAAAATAGACTCTTTTGACGCGCCCTGATATGGCGGTTAATATTTCGTATGGAATGGTATCGAGTTGTTGGGCTAATGTTTGTACGGGCAGTTGTTCGCCGAATACAATTACTTCGTCATCTACTTGTGCATTTTCAATGTCGGTTATATCTATCATTGTCATATCCATGCAGATATTGCCCACGATAGGGGCTATTTTTCCTTTGACGAGCATTTTGCCTTTTCCGTTGCTGAGTCGTCGGTTTAGTCCGTCGGCATAACCGATGCTCACGGTAGCGATGCGCGAGGTTCGGCTGAGTTGTCCGCGTCTGCCATAGCCTATTGGGTAAGGGCTTTGCCGTTTTTTGCCTTTGCTTGCCAAATAGGTTAAAAATTGTTTTCCTTGTTCAAAACTATATATTTCGGGTTCTAATTCGTATTGGGTGAGCTGGTCGAAGGTTTCGGGCAAGGGGTTGAGTACCATAATTGGCAGTTTGATACCTGCCCGCCGTAGGGCTACTCCTTCATCGGTATAGGCTACGGATAGATAATCTGCTTTGTGGTATTGCAATAAATTGGCTATTTCGTAAGTACCGCTGCCATAAGAAAACGCCTTGACCATAACCATTATTTGTACATTAGGGCGCAGCAGGCTGCGATAAAATTTAAAATTATGGGCAATGGCATCTAAGTCTATTTCTAAAACAGTACTATGGTTTTTTTGTTCAAGATGGGCTACTATTTTTTCAAAAGAAAAAGCCCTTGCCCCTTTGACCAAAATAGTTTCATTATTAAAGGACGGAGTTTGTGCTAGGAAGTCATTGGTTTGGCGAAAAAAAATAGCATTAAAATTATAAAATAATTCGGCACATGACCCTACCCGCTCGCCGATACCAACAAATCGGGTAATGCCTTTTTGTGTTAGCAGGTCGGCTACTTGGGCATAGAGGGCAGCACGGGGCTGCCCGCTTTCTAAAATATCGGATAGGATAACTGTTTTTTGGGTGTGCCGTTGCTGTTGTGCCATAAAATCGAGGGCTATGGCTAAGGAGTGCAAATCGGCACTATATGCGTCGTCGATGATAGCGCATTGGTTGATACCCGCTTTAAGTGTGAGCCGCATCGCTACGGGCTGCAAGCGCCGTAGGTGCTGCGCCAGATTTTGCGGGTCGATGCCGCAGTAGAGTGACAATACAATGCAATGTATGGCATTTTCTATATGTGCGTCCTCTGTAAATGGTAGGCGAAAATGGCAATTGGAGGGCAGATTTTTGCCTTGTTCCTTGGTGTTGTTGCTATTATGTTGGGTATTAGGATGGTGTTTATGCGCATTGTTTGGGTGAGGAAAGGTGATATTTCCTAAGTTGGGCGAGCAAGTCAGGTCGAGGTCGGTATGATGTCGGTGTCGTGTAGCTTTTATGCAGATGGGTGCGTTGGGTGGTGGTATCTGGTCGGTTTCGTACAATTCCCAGATAAGGCATTGGCAGGCATAATCGCCGGGATGTTGTAGGCGTAACTGTTCGAGGGCTTGCGTCACGGTATCGTAGCGGGCGCGATAAACCAATACTTGGGCGTGCCGAAACAGTTGCAATTTTTCGATAGTTTTTTCCAAACGATTGTCAAAACCTTTGTCGTGGGCGGCACCTATATTAGTGAGTATGCCCATCGTAGGTTGGATGATAGCAGCCAAACGCGCCATTTCGCCGCGCTGCGAGATACCCGCTTCTAATATTGCCCATTCGTGGCGGTCGGTCATTTGCCAAACCGACAGCGGTACGCCTATCTGCGAATTATAGCTCTTGGGGCTGCGCACGATATAATATTGTTCGTACAATAATTGATGCAACCACTCCTTGACAATCGTTTTGCCGTTGCTGCCCGTAATGCCCAATACGGGTATGCCAAAACGCTGTCGCCATGCCGCCGCTATGCTTTGCAAGGCGATGATGGTGTCGGGTACATACAATATATCGGCTTCGGGCAGGGTATTAGGGTCTATCGTTTGGCTTACGACAAAGCGGCGCACCCCTTTGGCGTATAATTCGCCCAAAAAGCGATGTCCGTCGTGGGTATTGCCTACCAGCGCAAAAAAAATTGCCTTATTAGCAAAGCGCACCCGCCGACTATCCAACAATAATTCGGACAAAGGCACTTGTGCTGCTTTTTGTTGTAGCACAATGCCCTCGCTAAGCGCGGATAGGTCGGCAAAAGTAGGATAAAGCACGCTTTTGTAATTTTTGGAGCGCAAAGGTACAAAAAAATTGACACTCCAAGTAGGAATAATGCCGATTATGCAAAATAGCACTCAGCCTATTGCTGCACGGATAATACAGATTTGCGGATAATTATGAGCATTTTTGAGAAATGTTAAAAAATGTCTATTTTGTTCTTGGTAAATGGGCGAGTTTGGGTTATTTTTGCGGCGGTTTTATCATTACGCAAAAAAAGATGAATTTGGAACAAAGTACTTCTTATCTGGCAGCCCTGCTACACCAAATGGGATTGAGGTCTGATATTAGCCCTCGCCCCTTGCCTGACGACCTAATGACTAAGGCGCAGGCTTGGAGCGGAATGCCTCCAAAGCTACCTCGGCTATCACACAATCCCTATTGCCCATATTTTATACCATTTCCAACAACAAGCCTACAAAACCTTGTTATTACCCACTCAAAGCCCTTTCCTTAGAAGAAAGCGATTTGTTCCCGACCGAGAACCCCAAGGGCGATGCCAACAGTTTAAAGCAGGGCTTGCAAAAAGACTTAGCTGCCCTTAAAAAACTGAACCTATCCAATCAAAACTATGTCGAAACCTTGTTTTTTGTACTCAAAAAACATTGGTCGCAAGTTGCTTTGTCGGCAGAACAGGAATCTATATCGCTATTCGAAGCCCTGAAAATACGCGCTGCTATTGCCAATTGTTTTGACCAAACGCCCAATTATGACAATATGCCATCGCCCTTGCTGATGTTTTGCGTCGATTTGTCGGGCATTCAAGATTTTTTATACAATATCGCCAAGAGCAAAGCCGCTAAAAGCCTCAAAGGGCGCTCGTTCTATCTACAAACATTAGTAGATACTGCCGTTGAAAAAATAATACAAGGTGCTGCCGATAAAAATATCTACCTCAATTGGGGGCATATCGTCTATACGTCGGGCGGCAAGGCGATGATGCTATTGCCCAATACCGAAGGAATGAAAGGAATTTTGAGTGCTGTAGAGAAAGAATATTTAGATCATCTTTTTGCAGATATTGGAAGCGAATTATATGTATGTATGGATTATGTAGAATGGGGCTATGATGCGAATATGCAACTTTGCGTAGAGGGTTCTACTGCGGACAAGCACATAGGCGATTTATGGAAAGCGTTGATAGATAAAGTAGCCAAGAAAAAACAACAAAAATTTAAATCGATACTGACCACTAATTTTGACCAACTTTTTACACCCATCGCCGACGGCGGCGACACAAACCGACCCGAAGTATACCAAGTTTGTGCCGTAACAGGCGAAAAAATACCCCTAAGCGGTAATAAGAAAGAAGATAAGAAGCGATTTAATCTAAATGAAAATAGGGAAAATGAGGAAGCCATTTATGTGAGCGAAATAGTAAAAGCCCAAACAGAATTGGGGAATTCCCTGACAAATGCTAAATATTACTGGATAAACAATGAAAGGTATAAACAAGACGAACAAGAATCATTTGCTTTAAATGTGCATTATTGTTTTAGTAAAATAGATACGAAAAAAAATATCTTTCAGCTGCGGCAATCAACCTTAAAATTTATCAATAACACCGATTTTTTAGATGCCGCTATTAAAACTAATTCCGAAAGCACGCGCGGCTTTATGTTTTATGGAGGTAATGCCCAACCACACAGCAAGACCAATAAATACGCCGAAAAGTCATTCGAAGAAATTGGCAGGAGAATACGCCACGTCAGACGGCAAGTTTAAATCCTTAGGCGTGCTGCGCATGGATGTAGATGGCTTAGGAGGCGTTTTTGCCGAAACCATGAAAAGCCGAAAAGCCCTTGATAGCCTTGCCGCTTACGCCACCTTATCTACACAATTAGACCTGTTTTTTAGCGGCTACATCAATACCCTGCGAAATCGAGACCTGTTTAAAGATTGGATAAACATCGTCTATTCGGGCGGCGACGACCTATTTATCGTAGGGCGTTGGGATTTGTGCCTCAAATTTGCCGAACAGATACGCAGCAAATTTGCCGACTTTATCGGAAAACTACCCTCTCCGAGCATATCGGGCGGCATAGCCTTAGTTGGTGCCAAGCTACCTATTAGTAAAGCCGCTGAAATGGCGGGTGATGCCGAAAGCGTTGCCAAAAAATTTGGGCAAGGCAAAAAAAACGCCTTTGCGCTATTTGCCACCACCAAAACCCGTGGCGACAAACGCAATAAATACCATACCTACGAGGCAGTAAGTTGGGACAAAGAATTTGAGCTGGTAAGACAATTAGCCCATAAAATTGCCGAATGGATTGAAAATGACGAAACAACAAGGTTTAGCAAAGAGATTGATACACAAAATATACCAATTCAGAGAACTAAAAAATGAAGGCAAACCCGATTGGCGCTGGTTATCTGCCTACTATTTTGCTCGACAAAGACGCAAAGAACCACTCTCGAAGCTATTTTTGCCATGCTCACAAAAGCATTTATGGTGGGCGAAATTGCAATACCCGATGAACCTAAAAATAAAATACACCAATTCAGCAGCGACAGAGCAGTGAACCTCTTGGCAATAGCCTGCCGATGGACTGAACTATTAATCCGTAGCAGAAACAAAATTTAAAACATAAATACACATCGGAAAACCAACCTATAACCAGCAAGGCAAGTCAGCAGGGAGCGCGATTGGAAAGCTAACCTCAATTGGGTCACTGACCCCAAGGCTTGCCCCCGAATCCCGACTTCCTCACAATTACTTCGCCAAAGGCGTACCACAGCACGTCATCCTGCGCGGCAACAACCGTGAGCCGATTTTCGCCAACGACGAAGACTGCCAGTTCTTCAAGGAAGCGCTCCTCGACGCTGCTCAGCGTTACCAGCTCATCATCCATGCCTACGTGTTGATGACCAACCACCTGCACCTGCTGGCAACGCCTGCAACTGAAGAAAGTCTGCCGAAAACCATGCAGAGTCTCGGTCGGCGCTATGTCCAATATTTCAATTACCGCTACAAACGCACGGGTACCCTGTGGGAAGGGCGCTATCGCGCTACCGTGGTCGATGCCGAAAGCTACCTGTTCGAATGCATGCGCTACATCGAACTCAACCCGGTGCGAGCCGGCATGGTGGCTCACCCGCGGGAACACGTCTGGTCGAGCTACCGTGCTAATGGTGAAGGCAAGAACGATCCATTGGTGACGCAGCATAGTGAATACCGGCGGCTGGGCGCAGACGATAGTGAGCGACAGAAGGCGTATCGAGGCCTGGTGAAAGCGCCGATGGACGCTGAATGCCTGGCTGACGTGCGCGCCTGCACACACAAAGGCTGGGCGCTTGGCGGGGATCGGTTCAAGGAAAAGATCGAGCGGCTGAGTCAACGCAGAGCTGCACCCTTGCAAAAGGGAAGTTTGCCACCACCAAAACCCAGAATACAAACGCAATAAATACCATACCTACGAGGCAGTAAGTTGGGACAAAGAATTTGAGCTGGTAAGACAATTAGCCCATAAAATTGCCGAATGGATTGAAAATGACGAAACAACAGGGTTTAGCAAGAGATTGATACACAAAATATACCAATTCAGAGAACTAAAAATGAAGGCAAACCCGATTGCGCGCTGGTTATCGCCTACTATTTTGCTCGACAAAGACGCAAAGAACCACTCTCCGAAGCTATTTTTGCCATGCTCACAAAAGCATTTATGGCGGGCGAAATTGCAATACCCGATGAACCTAAAATAAAATACACCAATTCAGCAGCGACAGAGCGACCTCTTGGCAATAGCCGCCGATGGACTGAACTATTAATCCGTAGCAAAACAAAATTTAAAACATAAATACACATGGAAAAACCAACCTATAACCAGCAAGGCAAGTCCAGCGGGGAGCGCGATTGGAAAGCTAACCTCAATTGGGTCACTGACCCCAAAGGCTTGCCCCGAAGCCATAGACTTTGCCGAAGCGTTTGGAAAACACCTTGCCAGTTCCGAACGAAAAAGATAAAAAAAAAGGATTGCCAATGACCACCACCCAATTGCGCAACTTTTTGGCGAACTGCGCCGCATACAAGCAATGGGTTTTGAGGGCAACGAGACCGACTTTTATATGCTGAAACCTAAATTGGCATATACTTGTGCGCGGGAGCTAAAAAATAAAAGGGATAACCGCATAGGCGACTTCGAAAAGACTTTGCGCCCACTTATCGAAGCGGTAGCAAGAGTAAAGAAACGGAAAGAGTCACCAATTTCCTAATTTCACCAAATTTGAGGAGGCTGTCGTTGCTTTTCACAAATTCCACGGAGGTGAATAATATACCATATTACTAAAATTAAAATATTATACCATGCCTAATAAAAGCTATCAAAAAAATATTTATTACGGAAAAATAAGAACATTAACGGGCTTACATATTGGTGGTACCAATAACAGCGTGGATATAGGCAACGTTGATGCCTATGTTATTCGCGATGCGTATAGCGGCAAACCCTATATACCGGGTAGTTCGCTCAGAGGCAAATTGCGCTCCTTGTTAGAGCAAGTATTGGGTATTTACAACTCAAACGCCAATATGGGTAAGGTCAAAAATGGACCTAGCATAGATGGGAAAACAATAACTGTTAAACTATTCGGTGCAATTAAATCCGAGAGTGAAGGTGGAAACATACCTTCAAAAATTTTGGTGCGCGATTGCCCACTATTAAGCGAATATAGAGACAACCCCAACTTGCCACAATATACCGAGATTAAGACCGAGGTGGTCATCGACCGCCTGACATCGGAAGCCATGCCTCGCTCTTTGGAGCGCGTACCCGCAGGAGTCGAATTTGACCTCCAAATAGTGCTGAACGTTTGGGAGGAAGACAAGGAAGATGATATGTTGCAGCATTTATTTATGGCTATGTTATTGCTCCAAGACGATTATTTGGGTGGTAAGGGTTCGCGTGGGTGTGGGCAAATAGAAATTGGGATAGGAAACATTGAAGCCCGCGATGCAGCGTTTTATCAGAATGTAGGCAATATTGATAATGACGCTAAACAACAAACAAACCACATAATACCCGAAAAACTACGCTTATGGGAGGATTAGACCTTATCTTGTTCCGCTTTACAGCACCCCTGCATATAGGCAATGTTCGGGCAGACTGCGACCGAACCGAACAAACCTTGCGCTCCGATGCCCTTTACTCGGCTATTATACAGGCGTGGAGTATTCTGGGTATCGAACACCCCATTTTGGATTGCCCGCCCGATAGCCCCGCCGCGCCCGATTTGGGATTTGCGTGCAGCAGCCTTTTTCCCTATTTCAGAGCAGAAAAAGCCTCAAACCCCATTTTGTTTTTTCCTAAGCCTATGGGCACACTGCAACCCAAAAACTATAAGGAGCAGAAGAAAATGAAAAAAATACGCTTTGTCGATGCATATTCTTTTGCTCATTTGCTCCAAAATCCCGATTTGCCATCGGAAGAAGACCAAATAAACGACAGATACTATATTGCCAAAGCCCAAAATGCCATATTTAATCCCGACTTTATGCAGCGGCAAATAGTGCCTCGTAGCTATGTGCCGCGCTATGGCGAAACAGACCAACAAGGCGAGGAAGTGGTGGAAACCACCATTTTTTATATGGAACGCCTCTATTTTAGCCAGTATTCAGGGCTATTCTGCTTGATGCAGTTCGACGACGACGCGATAAAAAATAAGGTTTTGGCGGCTTTGCAATACCTACAAGATGCAGGCATAGGCTCAGACCGCAATATAGGCAATGGTATATTTGAACTATCATGCCAAAACTTTACCGCCTTTGACCAACTGCCCGATATGGGGCAAGAATATGCCACCAATTTATCGCTATTTTGCCCCGAAAGCAACGAACAGCTACAAACAATGCTGAGCGGCAAGCAATGTGCCTGATAGCTTGATAAAACGTGGCGGCTGGATAACCGAAGACGATTATTTGAGCTATCGAAAAACAGCGTTTATATGTTTGGCGAAGGCAGTATATTTAGCACCAATGCCGCCACCAAAGGCAAAACAGTCAATATACGTCCAAAATTGGACGGTGTGCTATTACCTCCACACCCTATTTTTCGCGTAGGTAGAACCTATTTTTACCCATCAAACCAACCCAATAAACCCATGCCAACAACAGACGAACGCCTCAATAAAAATTACGACCTGACATTAGAAGTCCTTTCGCCCCTGCATATAGGCGCGGGTAGCGAAAAAAGTTGGTTCAAAGGTATGGACTTTTTTACCTATAGGGGTGAGGTTTATGTAATAGACAGAAATAAATTGTACCGACAATTGTATAATATGCCAGGGCGAGGCACCAATAGTGCCCTTGACAATTATACGGATTTGATATCAAAAGGAGATATGAAAAAAATAGAAGACTATATTTTGCGCGACCTAAGAATAGACATAGAGGCTATTTGGGATTGGAAATTTGATGCCAGAGATGCCGCCCCTACCGAGATACGCCCCCTCATACGTAATGGATACGGAGAGGCATACATACCGGGTAGCAGTATCAAAGGAGCTATCCGAAGTGCCTTGTTTGCTCACCTTTATCGCGATTTAGGTATCAAGAATTATACTAAGGACACCCAAAAAGAATTGCTCGGCGATTTTGAAAACGCTATCATGCGCTATATACGCCCCTACGACGCCGATTTGTTAGACCCTTCCCGAACTGAACTTTCTAGTGTTCAGCTATTTAACCTATACAGTAGAAGTTCGAAATGGGAAAGCGAACATAAAAAGGGATTTAGCTTGATGCTCGAAAACTTTTGCCTCGAAGCCCAAGCTACGTTCCGCCTTAGCATTGCCGATGCTTTTATAGATAAAATAGAGCAGCGCAGCCTAAAAATCTGCCTGCCAATATCCGAAAAATTATCAAAAGGAGATAATCCCATCGACAATTTGTTTCGCATTATCAACGAACATACGAAAGAACATATCCAACGCGAATTGGCATTTTTCAAAAATACAACCAACACCAGACACAAAAGGGGTCATCAAATTGCTCGAAGGTTTTAAGAAACGAGCAGAAGAACCTGCCCAAAATACCTGCATCTTGCGCATGGGCTATGGCTTGGGCTATCATGGCATTACCGGCGATTATAGATTTGAAGACCATTGCTACACCATCGAAAATCCTGACAAGGAGAACAAAAGCCACCGCTACAAAAGCCGCCGCTTGGCAGGCTACGACGGCGAATATGACCCTATGGGTTTTGTGAAGTTGTCTTATTAGCTTGTATGTACGGTGGCTTGGAATGGTAATGAAAAAGATTAGCATACGCCGCACTTTATTCCTACCTTTGCGGCATGATTATGCTCCTATTTCGGTGGCAAGAAGCCCTCAAAGCCACTTTTGCCAGTTTGGCTACTTTGCTGCGTGTGGTGTTGATGTCGCAATGGCGGGTAGTGCGCCCGCCGCGTGTGGGCGAGCGGTGTGTTATTTTGGGCAACGGACCTTCGCTTAGTCAGAGCCTGCACCAATACGCGCCTGTTTTAGCCAATTATCGGCGGCTATGCGTCAATGATTTTCCGCGCTCCGATGCTTTTGAGCAGATAAAACCCGACATATATTTGCTGGCTGCCAAAGAATATTGGCGCGATGATGTATTAGACAGCTACAAAGCCAATAGCCGCGCTACTTTCGATGCTTTGTTGCGCAAAACAACTTGGCAAATGGCAATACTATTGCCCTACGAAGCGCGGGGGCATCGGGCATTCATTGCTCAATTTGCCCAAAATCCAAACCTGAAAATATATTATTTTAATATGACACCCGTCGAGGGATTTCGGTCTTGGTGTCATTATTCGTTCGATAGGGCTTGGGGCACGCCGCGCCCCCACAATGTTCTTATCCCTTGTTTGATGTTGGCTATTGGTATGGGTTTTCGCGAGATTTATTTGCTGGGTGCCGACCACTCGTGGTTGCCCGAAATTTCGGTGAATGAGCGCAATGAAGCCCTTGTTTGCCAAAAACATTTTTATGACGAAAATGCCGCCCAAGCCAATGTCATGTATCGTGCAGGACAACGCCCGCGCCGATTATACGAGATATTAGAAAAATTTTACCTCACTTTTCGCGCCTATTTTGATATCAAAGACTATGCCGACCGAAAAGGTGTTGCTATTTATAATGCTACGCCGCAATCGTTCATAGACGCATTTGACCGACAGACCTTGCCATGATTCTGAATTATAAACTATTGGGCGGTGCCAAGCAACCCGCTATCGTTATCCTACATGGCTTGTTTGGTATGCTCGACAATTGGCAGACCGTCGGGCGGCAATTGTCCGACCAATATGCCGTTTGGCTCATCGACCAACGCAATCACGGCAAATCGCCGCATAGCCTTACGTTTGACTACCACACGCTATCCGACGATTTGTGCGATTTTTTCGACCAACATGGCTTGCAACAAGCCGCCTTGCTCCTGGGGCACTCGATGGGCGGCAAGGTGGCTATGCGTTTTGCGGTCGAACACGGCACGCGGATAGCACGGCTCGCCATTGCCGATATCGCGCCTACGGATTATCCCGCCACAGGGCACGATAGCATTTTTCGCGCCTTGTTCGATATAGATATAAAGCACCTCAGCTCGCGTGCCGAAGCCGAAACCTTATTTGCCCAACAAATAGACGACGAAGCTACCTACCGTTTTTTGCTCAAAAACCTGACGCGCAACACGGACGGAAGCTATGCTTGGAAATTTAATTTTGAAGCTATCTACTATAATTATGCCGAGATAGTGGGCAATCCTCTGGGTAGGTTTGACCGCTACGACCGCCCTACCTTGTTTTTGAAAGGCGGCAATTCGCCTCATTACATCGACCTGCCGCAAGACGAAGCTATTATCCAACAGTATTTTCCACAGTCCCGTATCGAAGTCATCGACAACGCAGGGCATTGGATACATGCCGACCAGCCCGATGCTTTTGTAGCAGCAATCAGGGCGTTCTTAGCAGAACCTTAGACCGAGGCACTAATAATGAACTGTTGTACCTTAGCAGATAGCACAAACTGAGGGAGTGCTGAGGTTTAGGCACAAGGGTCGTCGGGCAAATGTTGCTCAGTGGGCGGCTGGTAATTAAATTTGGGGCAGTCGCATTTTTCTTTAAACAAGCCGCAGCCGCTGGCTAATGAAACAATAGATAGAGCAGCAATCCAGATATATCGGTTCATAAGAATTGGGAGGTTTTGTGCAGTTAAACAAATAATTTAGCGTGGCTTAGAAGGCGTATAGTCGGCAAAGGTATATCGATTTGCTCGAAACACAAACCCCACCACCGAAAAAGTTAGTGGCAGGGTTGCGGGTTTTCATGGCAAAGCCATATTTAGAACGTCAAATCAGGGAGTATTATTGTGGTACGATGATAGTTCTGCCGTTAATCACTATTTGTTTTGCTCGTATAGGCTTGTTGTTGTTGCGATTAGGAGGTGCTATGACCTCGGCATCTGCAAACCTTTGTTGGGCATTGCTTGTAGGAGATTGCTTGTCGGTGTCGGCAGTAGTATTGTCGGGTGCGGCATGTCCTGTGGGGATATTGTTGCGGCTATTATCGATTGTACTTGGCGAGTTATCGGCAGTGCTACGGCTGTTATTAGTGGCATTGTGCGAATTGTCGGTCGTATTGTTGCGGCTATTATTAGTAGTATTGTGCGAATTGTCGGTCGTATTGCGGGCGGGCGAATTTTTTTGATGGCTTCGTATCGCATTGAGGCGGGCTTTTTGTTGTTCAATTTCGTAGATATCACATACGGGTTCGGGCTGTGGTTGTGGTTGCGGCTGTGGCGGTACGGGTACGGGTGTGGGTGTAGGTGTAGGCGCGGGTGTAGTAGATTCGGTGTTTTGTACCGATTCGACCCAATAGGGAAAAGTGCCGATGCGGTTACTTTTATAGTCTATCCACATATATCCTTTTTCGCCCCAGTCTTCGCCCCACGAATTTTTGATTAGCCATGCTTGTCGGCTATCGTCCCAACCGATGATAGTAACGGCATGATTTACGTCGCCGTAGGCATTTTCGTTGAAAGTCCCGCTTTTATAGGCTAAAAAACGCATTGGTTGCATTCACTGCCGTTACTACTGCACCGTGCGCAGCGATGGCATCTTGATTTCTTGTACGGTGGCAATTTCGCGCGACATCGTTACTCTGCCGTAATCGGCTACTTCGTAGGATGTTTCGTTGGTGGGTTGGCATTGGTATTGCCATTTTTGGTAGGGCAATTCAGTTTCGGTAGCAATACTTTGGCGCGAGGTTTTGAGCCATTCGAAAGTGGTGCCGTACCAACCGCCCCAGCAACCGCCGCCGCCCGAACAATCGAGCAGATGCTGCTCGGACATATCCAAGGAATAGGGCGAAGCGTTTTTATGGCGCATCAGATAATTGCTTTCTAAGGCGGCGATAGTTCCGAATGCCCAGCAACTTCCGCAACTGCTTTGCTCGCGCACAGGCGTTACAAAGTTATAGTTGCGCAAATCGGCATACGATTGTTTAGCTATCATGCCCAAGGGCGACGCGCCTTGTAGAGTAGGTGCAGTATTGTTTTGGCGTAGCTTGTTGCGGTCTAAATTGGTGGGCACTGCCAAGCCGCGCACATTAGACCCATTGAGCGACGCTTCTAATACGCGGGTTACGCCTACCTCGTAGGTAGCACCCTTGCGTGCTTTTTGAGCGTTGATTTCTTCTACTATTTTGCGTGCTTCGGCGGCACCGCGCGTATTACTTGTCTCATTGGAGGGTTTAGTGCGGGTGGAGGACCCGCGTTGGGCGTTGAGCGAGATGGATAGGCTTAGTAGGACGAGCCAAAGCGCAAAATGTTGAGTTGATTGGATAGCTGTCATGGCTAATTGATGAGGAGTAAAGGTGAACGATAATAGGGGCTCTCGTTTTAGTAGTGATGATGCTTGTTAGAGGCGGCAAGCGGGATAAAGGTTTAATCTCGCGAGACAAAATAATTGAGATTGGTTTTTGCCGATATTCATAGCAATAAAAAATACCCCACAAATCCGGTGGGTCAGGCTTGTGGGGTGCTTGTTTGGGCTTGCTGAATGTCGATTATAAGACAATATTATTTTGGGGTTGTAATGCGGGCGGCAAATTGGTTTCGCCCAGCATTTCGCGCATATCTATTTCTATGGTGCGGCTCATTTGCGAAATAGGAACATCGTTTGCTGCGCCTTCAAAGGGATTTTCGGTACTTTCGCCCACTTGTTCTAAGGAGGTATACACCCAAGAAATCAGAACGCTAAATGGCACTACCAACCACACCATCTCTCCTTTCATTGCGCCGTCGATACTTTCATTTAATTTGTCGAACTCCCTGAGCATACCAAAGGGAAGCAAGAGGCAAAACAACTTGATAAAAAATGAATTGATGGTAGCAAATTGGCGTGGATAAGGAAAATTTTTGATTCTTTCGCTTCGCCCTTGATAGTCGTAAAAATCTTTAATTGCTTTTTGCAACTCTACAAAGCGATAGTCATCAATTTCTTTGTTTTCAAAAAGCGATTTGATGGTCTTGCTCTGCAAACTCAATAGCTGTGCTGCTTTATTTTTGGTCGTAAGGATATATTTTAATTCCCGTTCGGGTAAATATTTTTTCAACTCATCTTCTAATGAGGTTTCTTTTTCGGGAATACGATAAAATTCTTTATATTCCTAGTTATATTTTTTGCTGGTGGTTTCCCAAATCCTACTGTCTCTCATGGCATAGCGCAAGGCTGTGAGCCAAGCAAAATGGCGATACACGAGTTCTTTGGTTTTTTGGGGATTGTCAAAAAAATCGCGGCTCATTACCCCAAATGCACGGCTATTATTGAGTATTGCTCCCCAAATAATACGCGCTTCCCAAGTGCGGTTATAGGTTTGTGTGTTTTTGAAGCCCACAATAAAAGCGGTCGCCGTTCCTAATAGGGCAACCACCGTCCAAGGAATGGCAATCCATTTTATCTCTGCCACTTGATAGAGCCAAACAGGTAATATGCCTATAAATAGCAGCCTGTATATATTTCTTCTTGTCCAAAAAAGAAATTCCGAAAATGTATATGATTTGCCTGAATGCATTATTTGTCTGAATTTGAAACGAATTTACTAATTAAAATACCCACTAATACGACCGAGTAGAACTGTCCCGCGATGCCGAATAATGAAGTTATGAGTTTGGTATAATACATATTGGGTGTAATATCGCCAAAACCAATGCTGGTAATGGTGATGGAGCAAAAATAGACCAAATCCATATAGGTTTCAGCTGGGCTACTTGTGCTTATGCCTTTGAATGAGTTGGGATTGTCATAAAAGAACAACTGCATCAGGAAAGTGGCAATTTCGATGAGCAAAAAATAGCCACAAGCCGAAGCCGAGATGATATCGACATTGATATAGCTTGGTTTAAGGAGAAATTTTATGACCTCCCAAAATATGAATGTAAAAAATAGTACATAAATGGCATTTAAAGCAAAAAATAAATGTGGTATATTGCCAAAAAAGGCTAAAATAATGGGCAATGCCACCACCGAAACGAATAAAATGTTCCGAAGCACATTTTTCCAATTGCCTTTGTCTATAAAAACACCTACGCTCGCAATGCCCAAGATGACCATATTTATGGGCCAAATGACCTTTTGGTAAAACACCAAATCGTACAGAAATATGCCAATAAATAAGTGTTGAATGAGTGCCAAGAGCAGCAACTCATATTTTCGTTGGTATAAAAATTGTCTGGGGGGCATTTAGTAATTTGTTTGTCCGATATCCAAACGATTTATTTTTCCTTCGGCATTGAGATGAAATTTGAAAAAAACCTTGAACGTCCCCCATTGCCCGGCATAAAAGTTACCGTAAATATCTTGCCCTTCATTTTCTATTTTGTCAATGCTCAGAAATTTTTCTTTTTTCTCAAAAGCATTGTCAAAAAACGATTTGAAGTTCATAGTTCTACCGTCGTCGGTAAATAGTGCGTCGCTCGTAAAATAGGCATACCAAGCATTTTTGTCATTGGCTTGCAAGGCTTCGATAGCTTTTTTTACGACTTCGTTGGTGATTTTTGATAAATCCATATTATTTGCAGTAATAATTTGATTTTTAGTAGTAAGGCTTTGCGAACTTTGCCCATAAGCGGTAAAACTTATGGCTACAAATAAGCAGATGATGTAGAATGTTTTGTTCATGAATTGTTCGTTTATTAAAAAATAACGATATCTTTCCGCTTTGTATTTTCTAATTTATTTAAATGTGTAAAATTAATTTCTTTGTTTTCATAATCTTGGCGGTCGGCAATCATATCTCGAATATCAAAAGGAATAGTTATGGCAAATACAAATAGAAACCTTTCTATTGCCATAGCAAATAAGTGAAGATTATGATACGTTTTTTCGGAATGAATTACAGGCAGCAAAATTGTAGCAGCAGTCCAAACAAATGCTATCATAAATATTTTGAGATACGCACCTGCCTTAGCCTAAAAACCTTTCATGCTTTTGGTCAGCGGGGTCGAATAGAACAAGGTGAATACCGCTATGGGTGCTAAGGCATAAAGGACTTTTAGCTTCGCTGCGATAACAGAAATACTAAAACCAAGTACAGAAAAAAGCATCAACGCATAAAACCAATTCAATTTGCCCTCAGCCCAAGCATATTTGCCCGATTTTGTTGCGATAGAATGGGGTTAAGAGGCTGATAAATCGATAAAGATTATATTCAAATAGTGTGGCAAAAAAATTAGAGACAAATAAGGATGCCATTGCGGTTTCATACCCAATTGTACTTTGCGGACATCGCCAACGCAAACGCAGCAAACGAAATGTAAATATTTAAATCTATTAATTGTAGTATTATTCTTTTTATTGTGTTCAAAATAATAAGAAGAAAATCGTTTTTATTAACTGTTACTAATGAAGTCCTAAATTGATATTGATATAATATTTGTTATTAAAAAATAATATTTATAAAAATAATTTTTATGTGAAAAAAATAAAAATATAATACATTTTAAAATTCTAAAAATATAATTAATTTATTTCTTTGAAATTATACATTTTGTATACTGAAAACTCTACAGATTTTCATCGCACTATAATTATCCTGACATAAATATACTTTCTGCATACAATATGTGTTCTTCTGTTATTGCTCCTTCGTCTATAAGTTTTTTGATTTCGATGTAGGCAATCAACATGGCAATTCCTTTTAGAATAAAGTGCGGGCTTACTTTTCCTTTTCCGTTAGCAATTTTTGCTAGCCACTGAATACCTTCATCTTGGACAAGGTCGTCTTTTATTTCGTAAAAATACCCTGCTACAAAATAGACAAGACTTAACAAGTGCTTCATCGTTAGCCAATCATTCACTCTTGGTGCCTCCCACTGCAACTCATCTTTACAGAACTTGAAAACAGACTCTATCGCCATTCGTTGCATATACATTTCCCAAATTAGTTTTGCCATTTCTAAGCCAGTAATAGTCAGACTTGTGAGCAGTAACATGTCATCGCTGAATATCTTTTTCCATTACTTTGATAAAATGTAACCCTCAAAACCGAATAGATATTGCCGTTTATTTCACTGTGTTCCACTCAAAAACGCCTTTGACGTTTTTATAGGTCTTTTTTTTGAAGCTAATGCGGTCATACATCACTTCGTCGCCTTTCCAAAAGCGTTGATTTTTTAATTTTAGGCATCTTTCTATTCCTTTTTCGTCTATATACATCTCGTTGCTGTTTCGGCTGGCTTTGCAACGGATAATAAAATCTTGCTCTAATGCTGTTTCTAACTCAAACAATTCTACATCATCAAAACCTCTATCAAAATATCTACAACTGATATATCGGGGTCTATCGATTTAATATGCGCCGAAACCAAGCGCACTTGTGCAAATACGATGTCTTTTTGGTGGTGGCTCTCGCCAGAAGCATCATAAGCCGCTATGGCGGCTCGCCGCTGAGGGTCTTTAATCTGTCCTGTTTCATAAGCCTTTCGTTCTTCTTTGCTTACATAGCTATCAACGCCGTTGCTGAAAGGAGTGCAAGCAAGCAGCCGAACTTCCCTGACCTCCAACATCAACAGCTATCGTAGCAAAGGTATTGTAGCCATTAACAACGGTATTGTCTAAGGACTGAACCTTGCCCAAACCATCTAAAACACGGCTCTCGGGCTTGCGGATAGGCCGCAATCATGAACGATAGATACCACTTTTTTGCCCTTAAAAAAGGGAATGGCATTCTGCAAAAGGCTGATATTGAGCTTATCCGTATCAACAACGGTCTTCAAATCTCCGCTTAACATACGACAAACATTGACATATTCCGATTTATTTTCATAAAGGCTGTAAAAGATTGCTACCGCCCTGGGCGACCATCTGTCTATTAGCTTTTTAAGGTTACCGCGAACTTGCTTTTGTGCTAAACTGCCAATAAAGGCAAAAGGTATTGCTTCAACTTACTCATCTATGTAACTTGTTTGATGAAAAATGACGCTAAAATAGCTGTTATGCACCAAACAAACAACAAAGCGAATAAAAATTAATGCAATAACGATAGTAATAAAATCAAAACATATCTTACATCAACAAAATAAAAAAATCTCCTAAATTGAAATCTGTAGAGTTTTCAGTTGTATAATAATAATTATTTTTTAAAACAGACATTTATACCATGATACGCAATTTATTATATGCTTAATAAATGTATGAATTAAAAAATTTAACACAACTTTTCTTAAAAATATGCAAATCTAAGACATGATGCCGAAATTTGGGTGTCTCCACAACAAAAAAATACCGAATTTTGTTTTATTCAAGACGGTAGTGCAAAAAAGACAAAATTGACACAAATTAAATTTAATTTCAAATCGTAAATTATTTATTTATAGTCATCTACACATTTTTCAATTGCTAAACACTTGCTAAAATGACTTCTTGCACTGTAGTCTTACAATACTCATTTTTTATTCACAAATATCATAGATGAATAGAAAAAAATTTATAAAATCATTGGCATTGCTGCCCCTAATAAGTTCAAACATGAACCTGAGAGATTTAGCCAAAATAGCTGCTTCGATGAACAGTACAGACAAAATGCCCGTCTTGTTTCTTGGACATGGTAGTCCCATGAATGCTATCGAAGAAAATCAGTTCGTTGTAGGTTTCCGAACCATAGCTAAAACATTACCTACTCCAAATGCCATACTTTGCATTTCGGCACATTGGTACACCAACGGAACAAAGGTGACAGCAATGGAACTGCCAAGAACAATACATGATTTTGGCGGCTTCCCGAAAGAATTGTTCGAAGTGCAATACCCCGCCAAAGGTAGTCCCACCTTAGCCGAAGAAGCCCAAAAAGCATTATCCCCAATTTCAGTCGAATTAGATGAAAAATGGGGCTTAGACCATGGGGCTTGGAGCGTAATCAAACATCTATTCCCCGACGCAAATATTCCCGTAGTTCAATTGAGCATAGACTATACCCAGCCTGCGCAATACCATTACGATTTGGCGCAAAGTTTAAATGAATTGCGATCCAAGGGCGTGCTGATAATAGGGAGCGGGAATATCGTGCATAATCTGAGAATGGTCGATTTTGCAAATTTTGATAGAGACAACTACGGATACGACTGGGCGATTGAGGCAAGGGAATTTATCAATTCTCATTTGCTAAACGGAAACTATTCGCCCCTAATAAATTATCAAAAACAATCTAAATCCTTACAATTAGCCATTCCCCACACCTGGAGCATTATTTTGCCATTGATATATACTTTGGGGCTATACAGCAAAAAGGCGAAAAATATAGCCCTTTTTAACGATAAACTGATGGCGGGAAGTTTGAGTATGACCAGTCTAAAAATAATATAAATGATGGAACCACTTGTTAGTCAGTTCCATACTCCCCCAAAAAAAGCCCAAAATCAGGCGTATGGCATTTCTGCCCCGCCTGATTTTGGGTCTGTTTGGTAGGTAGGTGTGTTTAATCGACCTTAATCATTTTTTCTTGCAATTTATTGCCATTTTTATCTTTCACTTGACAGATATACGTTCCGCTGGGGATATTATGTGCATAGAACTTAATGCTATTTGCTTCATTGGCATCGATTTGCCCGTCGAAGAGGTGTTCTACAAGTTGTCCATTTAGGTCAAACACTTCGATGCGGATATATTTGTTGGTCTCTGCCTTGACGGTGATATGGGTAAAGTCGGCAAATGGGTTCGGTGCTATGTCGATTTGCAGGTTGTTATCTGTGCTTTGCTCGTTGGTTTTGGTTCTTCCGTTGCTGGATTTGACCCAATACCAAGCCGTTACGGTTTCTACTCCGCAGGTGACAGTAACGCCATACCAAGCCCCTCCGGGCACGCCGCTGATGTCTTGGGTAGTAGCACCGTTGCTCCACAGATAGGTATAATTACCCGCACAATTTCCGCCCGCTACGGAGATATTGACCCCTCCGCTGGCTCCGTTGGTGATAACCGCCCCTGTAATGGCAAGCGGTGGCGCAGCCCCTGTCACGTTGATGGTCTGTGATTGCTGGCTGGTATTTCCAGCTGCATCAGTGGCAACCCAAGTTCTGGTGATGGTATATCCGGTAGTGCAATCTCCTGCTGTTTGAGTTTGTGTCATCGCTACGCTTGGTGTAGCGGTGCAATTATCGGTTGCCGTTACGGTAGGTGCTGCTGGGACGGGACAGGCTATGCTCGTATTGCTGGGCACCCCGACGAGTGTTGGCGGGGTTATATCGATGACGGTGACGTTCTGTTGGCAGGTAGCGGTATTTCCTTGTGCGTCTGTGGCAGTCCAAGTGACGATAGTAGTGCCGAGTGCGTATGGGTCGTTATTGGGCTGTGCGTCGCTTCTCGTTCGGGAGATGCTGGTGCTGCTGCAATTATCGCTGCTGCTTGGTGTGCTTAGCGTCGTGTTGGCGAGGCAAGTATTAGGGTCGGCATTGAGCGAGACATTGGCGGCGCAAGTAATAGTAGGCGGTGTGGTGTCGGCGACGAGTACGGTTTGTTGGCAGGTGCTTATATTTCCCGCCGCATCAATTGCCTGCCACGTGATGGTCGTTGTGCCGAGTGGATAGGGCGTATTGAGCGCTTGCCCGTCGCTTCTCGTTCCCGTCACGCTCGCCGTTCCGCAATTGTCGGTAGCAGTAGGCACGGTGGGATTTAGGTTAGCACTACATTCGCCATTGCTTGTGACATTGATGTTTGGCAATGGACATGCGGCAAATTGGGGAGGTGGAGCATCAGCGACGAGTACGTTTTGGGTACATACGGCGATATTCCCGTTTTGGTCTGTCGCCGTCCAAGTGATGGCAGTATTCCCGATGGGATAGGGGTCGTTGAGCGGCAGAGCATCGTTTCTGCTGCCACTGACATTGACGGTTCCACAATCGTCGCTGGCAGTTGGCGTACTTAGGCTGATATTAGCGGTACAGTTCGCATCTGCATTGGCATTGATAGTATTGAGCGGGCACGTATCGAATAGTGGTGGAGTTGGGTCTGTGACGCTGACGATTTGTGCGCAGGTAGCGGTATTCCCTGCTGCGTCGGTGGCAGTCCAAGTGACGGTAGTATTTCCGAGTGAGTAGGGAGCGCCGAGTGCTTGTGCGTCGCTTCTGCTTGCCGTTATGCTGGGTGTTCCGCATAGGTCGGAGGCAGTTGGCTGGCTGAGGGCGTATATAGCGGAACAATTGCCATTTTGGGTATTGACCGTTATATTGGGCAGCGGGCAGACATCGAAAGTGGGCGGCACATTTTCGGTCACGACTACGAGTTGTTGGCAGTTAGTAGAGCCGTTCGGGCTATTAGCCGTCCAAGTAATGGTTGTCGTTCCTGTCGGGTATGGGTCATTTATATTTTGCCCATCGCTCCTTGTTCCTGTGACGGTGGCAGGCGACCCGCAAGCGGTGGCATTTGGTGTGCTAATGCTTGGGTTAGCGGTACAGCCTGCTCCTGCCGAGGCGGTAATATTGCTCATCGGGCATTGGTCGAAGGCGATAGCCGAATTAGCGGCAATGACGGTGATGATTTGTTGGCATGTTACGGTATTTCCCGCTGCGTCGCTTGCTGTCCATGTGAGGGTCGTGTTTCCCGCAGGATATGGGTCTGCTGGCGTTAGGGCATCGCTTCGGGTAGGCGTTCCGACGTTAAAAGTGCCGCAATTATCTGTTCCTGTGGGTGGGTTGATGCTTGCCACGATAGAGCATCCGCTTCCCGCATTGAGTTCTAAGGCGGGCACGGGGCATTGGTCAAATGCAGGTGGTTCGGCATCAATGACGATGACGTTTTGTGTGCAGGTAGCTGTATTTCCGTGCGTGTCGGTAGCCGTCCAGGTGACGGTGGTGCTTCCGAGTGGGTAGGGAGCATTGAGTGGCAAGGCATCTGCTCTGACGGCTGGGTCGACGGTGACTGTACCGCAGTTGTCAATAGCCATTGGTGTTTGCAGGGCAACCGTTTGCGCATTGCATAGCCCGATGGTATTATTGGCGTAGATATTGACGCTGGGACATTCTATTTGCGGCGCTTGTGTGTCGCTAACGACGACGAGTTGTTGGCAGGTAGCCGTGTTTCCGCCTTCGTCCGTCATCGTCCAAGTGATGGTAGTAGTGCCGATGGGATAGGGGTCGTATAGCGGCATAGCATCGTTTCTTTGCCCTTGCACATAGGCATTGGTGCAGTCGTCGTTAGTGCTGGGCGGGCTTGGTACGATACCTGTGGCGAGGCAATTGCCTTGGTCAGCATTGGCTTGGATATTGGGCAATGGGCATTGGACGAAAGTAGGAGCTTGTGCATCTACGACGATGAGTCGTTGTTTGCAGTCGGCGGTATTTCCGTGGATATCGGAGACGAGCCAATAGATTTCAGTAACTCCGATAGGATAGGGGTCAGTTAGGTTTTGCCCGTCACCTCTGAAAGCGGCAGGGGTTCCTATTGCGCAATTATCGGTGATAATTGGGGGCACGAGGGTGTGTATGGCTTCGCAAAGCGCATTGGCAGCGATGGTATTATTGACTTCTGGGCAATTGAACAGGGGTGCTTCGTCGTCGGAGACGAAGACTTGGAAGGAGCAAGATGCCGTATTTCCTGCCGCGTCAGTGAGGGTATATACGACGTTGGTCGTGCCTACATTGAAAGTACTTCCGCTGGCACTTCCCGTTCCGCTGGCATTGGTATCACCCGTAAATTGGTAGCTTAGGCTGACGGAGTTGCAATTATCTGCTGCGCTGCTGGGGTCAATTCCATTGACGACTGCACTACACATGCCTAAGTCATTAGTTTGGCTGGCATTGCTTGGGCAGGTCAAGGTGGGATTTTCGTCGTCTTGTATTAGAACGGTGAAATCGCAGGAGGCAGTATTTCCGTTGCTATCCGTAGCGGTATAGGTGACAGTGGTAGTACCTTTTGGGAAGGTCGTTCCGCTGGCATCACCGCTTCCTGTTGCGTTGAGTGCGCCCGTTGCAGCCCAGCTAATATTAGCTACGGCGCAGTTATCGCTGGCAGTTAGAGCAATACCATTGATGACGGTGCTGCAATCTCCCATTCCGTCCGCGCTGGTGGTGCTAACTATATCAGCGGGGCAGGAGATGCTTGGGTCTTGGTTGTCGGTGACGCTGACGGTTTGGCTACACGTAGCAGTTCTTCCATTGACATCGGTGACTGTCCAAGTGACGACGGTATTTCCGACGGGGTAACTGCTGGGCGCATTGTTGACAACCGTAGCCACGCCGCAATTATCGTTAGTGGTAGGTGTTCCGAGTGCAACACCTGTGGCGGTACAAGTACCCGCATCGGTATTGACATTGACGGTAGCGGGGCAGGTAATGCTTGGGTCTTGGTCGTCTGTGACGCTGACGCTTTGGCTACACGTAGCGGTTCTTCCATTGACATCGGTGACTGTCCAAGTGACGACGGTATTTCCGACGGGGTAGCTCATGGGCGCATCATTGACAAGCGTAGCTACGCCGCAATTATCGTTAGTGCTAGGAGTTCCGAGTGCAACACCTGTGGCGGTGCAAGTACCCGCATCTGTATTGACATTGACGGTAGCGGGGCAGGAGATGCTTGGGTCTTGGTCGTCGGCGACGCTGACGGTTTGGCTACACGTAGCGGTTCTTCCATTGACATCGGTGACTGTCCAAGTGACGGTAGTATTTCCTACGGGGTAGCTCATGGGCGCATCATTGACAAGCGTAGCCACGCCGCAATTATCGTTAGTAGTAGGTGTTCCGAGTGCAACACCTGTGGCGGTACAAGTACCCGCATCGGTATTGACGCTGACAGTAGCAGGGCAGGAGATGCTTGGGTCTTGGTCGTCGGTGACGCTGACGGTTTGGCTACACGTAGCGGTTCTTCCATTGACATCGGTGACTGTCCAGGTGACGGTAGTATTTCCGACGGGGTAACTCATCGGAGCATCATTGACAAGCGTAGCCACGCCGCAATTATCGTTAGTAGTAGGAGTTCCGAGTGCAACACCTGTGGCGGTACAAGTACCCGCATCGGTATTGACATTGACGGTAGCGGGGCAGGAGATGCTTGGGTCTTGGTCGTCGGTGACGCTGACGGTTTGGCTACAAGTAGCGGTTCTTCCATTGACATCGGTGACCGTCCAAGTGACGGTGGTATTTCCGACGGGGTAGCTCATGGGCGCATCATTGACAAGCGTAGCTACGCCGCAATTATCGTTAGTAATAGGTGTTCCGAGTGCAACACCTGTGGCGGTGCAAGTACCCGCATCGGTATTGACATTGACGGTAGCGGGGCAGGAGATGCTTGGGTCTTGGTCGTCGGCGACGCTGACGGTTTGGCTACACGTAGCGGTTCTTCCATTGACATCGGTGACTGTCCAAGTGACGGTGGTGTTCCCTACGGGGTAGCTCATCGGAGCATTATTGACAAGCGTAGCTACGCCGCAATTATCGTTAGTAATAGGTGTTCCGAGTGCGACACCTGTGGCGGTACAAGTACCCGCATCGGTATTGACGCTGACATCAGCAGGGCAGGAGATGCTTGGGTCTTGGTCGTCGGTGACGCTGACGTTTTGGCTACACGTAGCAGTTCTTCCATTGACATCGGTGACTGTCCAAGTGACGGTGGTATTTCCGACGGGGTAGCTCATGGGCGCATCATTGACAAGCGTAGCTACGCCGCAATTATCGTTAGTAATAGGTGTTCCGAGTGCGACACCTGTGGCGGTACAAGTACCCGCATCGGTATTGACATTGACGGTAGCGGGGCAGGAGATGCTTGGGTCTTGGTCGTCGGTGACGCTGACGGTTTGGCTACAAGTAGCAGTTCTTCCATTGACATCGGTGACTGTCCAAGTGACGGTAGTATTTCCGACGGGGTAGCTCATGGGCGCATCATTGACAAGCGTAGCTACGCCGCAATTATCGTTAGTGCTAGGAGTTCCGAGTGCGACACCTGTGGCGGTACAAGTGCCCGCATCGGTATTGACGCTGACAGTAGCAGGACAGGAGATGCTTGGGTCTTGGTTGTCGGTGACGCTGACGGTTTGGCTACACGTAGCGGTTCTTCCATTGACATCGGTGACTGTCCAAGTGACGGTAGTATTTCCTACGGGGTAACTGCTGGGCGCATCATTGACAAGCGTAGCTACGCCGCAATTATCGTTGGTAGTAGGTGTTCCGAGTACAACACCTGTGGCGGTGCAAGTACCCGCATCGGTATTGACGCTGACAGTAGCGGGGCAGGTAATGCTTGGGTCTTGGTTGTCGGTGACGCTGACGTTGAACGAGCAGGTGGCGGTATTGCCCGAACCGTCGGTGGCTGTATAGGTGACGACGGTAGTTCCGACGGCAAAGCTACTGCCCGAATTATGGCTGCTCGTAAAGCTATTGACTGAGCAATTGTCGTTTGCCGTTGGCAGCGTCCAAGAGACGTTGGCGGCACAAGTATTTGCCGCTGCATTGACGGCGATATTCGATGGGCAGCCCGATATACTTGGCGGTACGGCATCGCTTACGGTGACGGTAGCTGTTCCTGCCAAGCCTCCTGCTGTACAGCCATTGGCATCAAGTACAGAGACGAGAGAATAGGTGGTATTGGCGGGCGGGGTGACGGTGATGGGCGAACCCGAAGTATATCCGCTCACCGTGCCGTGTCCGTTGATGTCTAAGGTAAAGGGGGCAGTGCCTCCGGTAATATTGACCGTTATGGTGCTGCTTCCGCCGGGGCAGACATTGCTGGGTCCGGTGAGCGATAATACGGCAGCGGAGGCGGGAGCGGTGACTGTGACAGTGGCAAATACAGCCGAGCTACAAGCATTATTGCAGGGACCTGTGTATCGCGCATAGTATTTATAGGTGCCGGGAGTGGCGGGCATAGTAACCGTGAGGGGGTTTCCTGTGGAGGCGGGGACGGTTCCGTTGGCAAGTGCTCCCGCACAAGCAGAGCGATACCATACGACCGTTCCGCCCGGTGCGAGCAATCCACCCGAAGCACTGAACGTGACCGTAGTGCCTACGCATGTTGCGGTAGCAGAGGCATTGATAGTAGTTGGGGCAATATTGAGTGGTATGACGGTAATTGTGGCACTTCCGCTGAGTGCTGCTCCTGTGACGACGCAGGCGTTGTTGTCGGTGACGGACACGAGGGTATATGTGGTGGTGGTAGCGGGAGTAACGGGAATATTATCGCCCGATGTATAAGGAGTGACGGTAAAGTTGTTCGTTCCGTCGGTATAGACGACGGTATAAGGACCTGTTCCACCGCTGACGGTGACGATGAGATTGGTGCTGTTTCCCGCGCAGATGGTGGCAGAGCCAGAGATATTGGCTGCTGTCGGGTTTCCATTGACGACAACCGTTGCCGCAGCGCAGGTGGTTTGGTTGCACGTACCTTCTGCTCTGACGAAATAGGTAGTGGTGGAGGCGGGGTTGATATTGATGCTCGTTCCCGTGCCTTCGGGCGTACCGCCGCAACTTGTCGAGTACCATTTCCATTGCGCCCCTGTTCCGAGCGAGCCGCCTACGACGGTCAATGTAGTATTGCTGCCTTGGCAAATAGACAAGATACCGCTGACACCTGTCGGTGCGACAGATAGGCTATTGACGGTGATGAGTTCGACGTTGGAGGTGGCGGGGTCGCAGCCTGCGCCGGAGCAGGCATACAAGCATCGATAATAAGAATTGGTATTGAGTGGGTCGGTGGTATAGTTGGGCGAGTTGGTTCCGACATTAGTCCATCCGGATATTCCGTCGGGGCTTTTTTGCCATTGATAATTGCAGGAGGCTGCCCCACCCGATGCGCTGGCGTTGAGGGTGGCTGTATTACCTGCGCAGATGGTCGCTGCGCCGCTGATAGCGATGGCGGGGTCGGGTTGTACGTTAATTTGTTCTATGTTAGAGTTAGCTGGGTCGCAGCCGTTTCCGTCGCATAGATATAGGCATCGGTAGTATTGAGTGGTGTTGAGTGCGGGGCTTCCGTAGGAGGCATTGGTTTCGCCTGTGAGGTTATTCCAAGCGATTCCGTTGTTACTTACCTGCCATTGGTAGGTGCAGTTTCCTGTTCCGCCCGTAGTGCTGAGGACGTTTAATATGACGCTTCCTCCGTTGCAAACATCGGCGGGGCTGCTGATGGTGATGGAGGCATCGGGATTGACGGTGACGGTGATGATATTCGACTCAGCTGTTCCGCAGTCGTTTCCAGTGCAACTGTATAGGGCTTTGTAGTAACGAGTGGCACTTAGCGGAGCGGTGGTATAGGAGGCATTGGTTTCGCCTGTGAGGTTGGAGAAAGTGATACCGTTGGGACTATCTTGCCATTGAATGGAGCAACCGATTCCGTTGGCGGGGGTAGCCGTTAGGGTAGCGGTACCGCCTTGGCAGATGGTCGTATTAGCAGTAGCTGTAATGCTTGGGTCGGGGCTTACCGTCCATGAGGCGAGGATGACAAAGGCGGGTTCGTTGCAGTCGATACCCGCTGTGCAATTGGCTCTTCGGGCTTGGATTTCGACGCTCACGTCGCCTGTGGTGGTGGAGATGGGGTTTCCGGGAGTATAGTTAGTCCAAGCCCCGCTATTTTTTCGGTATTGGTATTCGTCGGAGCAGCCGCTTCCGCCTGTACCGGGGTTGAAGGTAGCCGATAGGCTTTGCCCTTCGCAGACGCTTGCGACATTGGGTGATTTGGTGTTGAGGCTTGGATTGCTTGGGTCGGGTACGCCTGTCCAAGTATAGGTGGTGGCGGCAGAGTTATCGCAGCCTGTACCGGTACATGATTTTCTGATGGCGATGGTATTTGTTCCGACGATTGCGGCAAATGGGGTTAGGGTTGATGTATAAGCCCCTCCGTTGTGTGAGTATTCGATGGTACAAGTACCTGTGCCGCCTCCGTTGTCGGTCACGCCCGTCAGTGTCAGGGATTGTCCCGCACAGACGGTCGAGACGTTGGGAGATTTAGTGGCGGTGGGGGCTGCGGGGTCGGCTACGATGGTATAGGTTTTTGTGGTCGAATATCCGATACTTCCGCATCCGTCGGTTATTTGTAGTCGGTAGCACATCGAGGTCGTAGGCAGCGACAAGACAGGAGGGTCGAAGTTGAGGGTATTGGTGATGCCGTTTTCGGCGGTGGCATTAGTCCAAGTGCCGCTGCACCCTGCCGATTGTTGCCATTGGTAGGTATAGGAGCCGTTTCCGCCCGATGGGGTGCTTACGACAAAAGCAGCGGGATTGCCGCCCGAACATTGGGTCAAGGCGGGCGAGCCGCCTACGCCGCCGCTGGTGATGGTGGTGCCATATATGGTGACGGTAGCCGAAGCGCAGGTAGTAGTATTGCAAGTACCTTCTGCTCTGACGAAATAGGTAGTATTGGTGAGGGGCGATACGGGGATGCTGCTGCCCGTGCCTATGCTTGAACCGCCGCAACTTGATGCATACCATACCCATTGCGCCCCTGTTCCGAGCGAGCCGCCTACGACGGATAGCGTAGTATTTCCTCCGTTGCAGATAGCCAAGATGCCGCCGACGCTGCTGGGAGCAGTAGAGGGCGCATTGACGGTGACGGTTGTTTGGACGCAGGCGGTATTGCTGCACCCTGTTCCGCTGCCGGGTTCATACCGAGCATAATAAGTGGTGGTGGAGGCGGGTGCTGAAATGGTGACGGCAGCCGTGCTGCTGGTAGCGGCGGGTGTCACCGTCCCGACTAAGGTGCCGCCACAGGAACCGCTATAAAATCGCACCGTTCCGTTCATATTGATATTGGCGGGGAAGGTGGCTGTCAAGGTGATAGTGGCGGGTGCGGAATTGCTGCAATAGGCATTAGACGAAGAGGTGACGCTGTTGGGAGCTTCGTTATAGCGATTGACGATGAGAATCGTACCCGATGTAACTTCGCTGCAAGGGCTATTGGTCACGCGATAGCGTATGCGGTCGGCATTGCCGTCGCTGTTCGATGTTTTTTTGGGGAAACAGCATGTCCCTGAACTATTGCTCACTATCCAGTTATTGTTCCAAACGCCGTTGTTGCTACCCCAATCCCATACGACTGTGCCTGTTTGCCCCGATACGGTGAGGGCGGTGCCGAAATTGCCGCTTGCATCGCAGAAATTGATGGGACCCGCATTGGAGAGCGTGCCGAGAGTTGGGGAGGGTCCTAAATCAACTAGCGTTAGTGCCTGATTAGACCCGCCACCACCTTCGAGATGCCTTACTTCAATGGTGGAGCTAGGGTTTAAATCGCCTGTCCAAATATTAGTATGTGTGTCACAACAACCTGCATGCTGAAATACTAATGTTCCATTTACATATACTCTTATATCATCATCATGGTTGGGGATATCTAATTGGTATCTTCTACAACTGAAATTAGTTCTTTTTGCAACAACTACATGATTATCTATGGGTGTCCAACAACCTTGCCAACCGCTTGCTTGGGAGGGGGACCCATCATTGACCCATCGATTTAAAGTATTGTAGGATAGGTTGCTTTCGGTATAGTATCCAGAAAGGTACCGCTTAAATCAATATTGCCTCCCGTATAGCCTAAAACATTCCAAGTGCCGTTGCCAAACCCCGGTACGGCAGGGGGAGTACATGCTATGTTCGAGATAGTAGCATTAAATCCTGCATAAACCACACTCCCGTCGGAAGTAAACCGAATAGTGAGGGGACCGCTTAATGATGTTACAGTAGGCAAGCCCGGTGAACCGCTTGTTGGACCGTATAATATAGTGCCGCCAACGCCAACACCATCAAAAATAGTTACAAAATCATAGCTACCTTCGGTTGTGAATTGGTTAAAGGCAAGTCTTATCAGGCTATTTGTGTTGCTGGGATAAATAACTGTATAGCCATTAGCGCCATTAGAATAGTCAGCAGTTCCCGCATGGTCACATATAGCTCCGGAGTTAGTGGTAATGGAGTTACTCCCACTATAAGGAACCGTATAGGTACAAGTAAGAGGAAGGCTAATAAGTTGAATAGTTACTGGTGCGCACGTAGATTGGGTAGTACAATAATATCGGTTCATTACCGAATACAAATTACCTCGGGAGAAGTAAATTGGACAGAAGCGGCAGCCCCGGAACATCCAGGGCCATTATCATCATTATAAGCTATATAGGCGCATCCGGTTGTATAGATAGATAACTGGGTGTCATAACTTGCCCCACAAGTGGAAACCCGATAAACAGCACCGGCTACTGTATTATTAATAGTGGCACGCTCACCGCCATATTGGCAAGTGGTTATAGTCCCGCTTTGACCAACAGTCCATCCCGCAACACTTATACTAGCATAGTCTGTTGCTGTACAAGAGCATTGGGCTTGTAGCTGGCCAATAGAGAAAGACATCGCTATTATTATAGGCAAACATTTATAGTAGATATTGCTCATGGTTGTTAGTATATTGTGAATGAAGTAACAGTAATTTTTAATCAAACAAAAAATGCTGCAATTCTTTGGTTTACAGGGATTTACAATTTTCAAAAAATCATTAAGACTTATTTCCCAATGTATTAGACTCTGGTACAACAAAGGGATGATTTTCTCTTGCTTAATTTTTGTTGGTTTTTAGCAATTTGTAGCTCGGTATTATACCCAATAAGGTCGTTTTCAAGTTTTTGGGTTTATTCTTCAATCCTGGCAGGGCTATTAGCCGCACTGCTTTCGGGAGCAGGGGGCAGTGTAGGGCTTGTTTTTTCTTGTTCAGCAGGCATTGTTATTGCCTTCGCTTCACTTCCTGCCAACCGCGTATAGGCTTTGGGGTTGGCTTCTATCCAAGCTTTTTTAGCGGCATCATATCGGGCATTATCTGCTTTGGTATGGACCGTATCTACAAATTTCGGGAAATCGGCAGGTAGGGCAGGGACGTTTTGGGCAAGGCGGCGCACAAAAGCATACTGAACAACAAAACGATGCGGTACATATATATGTGATAGTACAAAAAACAAGCAATATTTAATGTGCAAAGCTACTAACGGCGTTCTTCGCCGCGAACCCTAGTACATATGTACAAAAAACAAGCAATATTTAATGTGCAAAGCTACCATTGTTTTTCTTAATATTTTATAGGGCAAAAGAAATGACATCCTAATAATATTTTGTACAGAAACATAACATAAAGTTTAATTGCCCTATCAAACCGTAGAACTATTGCCCCATAAGCATTACAACGCGCAGCACCATTCTCGAACCCTTGGTAGGAACAGCAAAAGCAACCCTTAACGAATGTTAATTTTACGAAAAAATGACAATTTTTTGGAACTTAGTGCAAAATTTCGGTTGTTATAGCAACATCTCTGCCATTTAAGCGGCATTAATGATGTCATTTGGGACGAAATTAGCCACAAAATCGGGGTTTAAAAAAACATTTAGGTCGTTTTTCAACATCTCTGCCATTTAAGCGGCGTTAATGATGTCATTTGGGACGAAATTAGCCACAAAATCGGGGTTTAAAAAACATTTAGGTTGTTTTGTGCAATTTTAAAATGCTTTCGAGGTTTTTTTGGGCTTTAATTATGGTTTTGAGGTCAAGCAGCGAGCTTGGGTTGCTTGAGTTTTATTGCCCATTGTTGTTGCCAAACCTTAGCAGCGACAAGTGCCAGAAAAGCGAGATTGAACATATTATTGAGTTGCGTTTGATGATAATTTTTGAATTTGTGCAGTCCAGAATGTTGAGTTAATATGGCTATTATCGCTTAAAGGTACGGTTTCTGTCGTTTTTAACCAACTGTTAATTGTATTTTTGTAAAAAGATGTTGATAGGCATAGCTCCATCGCTACAATTGAGAACAGGATTGGGAATACTGCGATTGGCGCTCAAAGTCTTATAAATTGTTAAAAGTCATTTTATTGTCAGTGTCTTTGTGGAGTAAAACGTACCTTTGCGGTCTTGAATAGTACATTCTTAAAACACAAAAATAGTATGACAAACAATCTTGTAGTAATGCGATGTGTTAATATTGCATTATTGTTTTTCTGCGCCTTATTGGTAGCGCAGAATATGTGGGCACAGCCTGGCAGACCCGAAGGCGGAATGCCGCCCATAGGCAAAATTACAGGTTCTGTTTTAGATTCTATTACTAATCAAGCCGTAGAATTTGCCACTATCAGCCTATTTCGGGGCGATAAATTAGTGGGTGGCAGCATTAGCAATGAGCAAGGCGAATTTGTTTTGACCGAATTGACACCAGGCGACTACCGCCTCCAAATTGGCTTTATTGGCTATAGAGACCGCCAAATAACCCTTAGCCTAAACCCGCAAATTGGTTTGCAGCGCAATGTGGGCACAATACAACTTGCTTCGTCAAGTGTCCTGCTCAATGAAGCCGAAATTATAGCCACCAAAGCAGTTATGGCAAGTAATATAGACAAAAAAGTATTTTATGCCGACCAACTTTTATCGTCGCAGGCGGGTACTGTGAGTGATATACTGAACAATGTACCATCGGTAACGACCGATACGGACGGCAAACCCTCCTTGCGCGGGAACGAAAATGTAATGGTATTGATTGACGGCAAACCTTCGGGCTTGGCGGGCACTAACTTGTCACAGTTGCCTGCTTCGAGTATACAAGCCATAGAGGTAATTACTAATCCATCGGCAAAATACGACCCCGACGGCACGGCAGGCATCATCAATATTATTCTGAAAAAAATACCAAGCTCGGTTTTAGCGGACAAACGACAGTAGGCGGCGGCGTAGGGCTTATCAACGACATACAACAAGGCAACGGCAACGTTCAACTGAACTATGGCGGCGACAAAATAAGCGTATCGAGCAATATGGGCTTGCGCTACGAAAATAGACCCGCCTACAGCCGAAACTACCGCGAGGTGAGCCTACCCGACAACCCCAATGGCGACGAAATAACCTATTACCAACAAAATGGCACCTCAGAAGACCAGAATCTAAGCGGCTCGGCTCGTTTGGGCTTGGATTATATGCCCAACGAAAAAAATACTTTTTCGGTAGCTGCCAACTATACCAAAGCCCAACGCGATAATACGTCCGAAACTGATTACCAAACCCTTGATGCTGCCAAGGACCTCACACAACTATCTATACGCAATAATATAGAGGACAAACCCAGCCAAACCATAGACCTGAATGCTAACTATCGCCGAGAGTTTGGAAAACCTCAGAATTATTTGAACTTCGATTTGCTGCACTCTGATGCACGCAACGAAGGGCAAACTAATTCTACACAACAACGCTATAATACCGATTATACGCCTCAGAATACGCCGCCTGCCCTGCAATTAGATTTGCTCGATAATAGATTGACCACAGATATCGCCCAACTCGATTATGCGCAACCGCTTGGAAAAGGTAGTTTGTTCGAAGCAGGAGCAAGGGCGCAGTTCCGAAAAAGCGATAGCGAGTTTAATTCGCAATTTTTTGACAACAACGCAAGTGCATACTATAACGACTCTACGCGCATTAACCATTTTGTGTACGACGAAAATATATATGCCGCCTACGCGACCATAGCCTCCAAACCCAACAAATTTGGCTATAAATTGGGCTTACGCGCCGAACAAGTAATAGCATCGGGCGAGGAGATGATTAGCAAGGACCAATTTGACAACAACTATTTTAGCCTATTCCCAAGTGCTAATTTGAGCTATGAACTGACCGACAAACAGCAGATACAATTGAGTTATAGCCGCCGTCAATCGCCCGCAACCCTCGCAACTCAACCCATTTACTGACCTGTCCGACCCACTCAATTTGCGCTTAGGCAACCCCAATTTGCAGCCCGAATATATCAATTCTTTCGATTTGGGCTATGCCACCAAACTCGCCAACGACAGATATAATATCACCGCTGCCATTTATTACCGCCGTACCGACAACGCCATCGTGCGAACACTTTCGGTGAGCAATGGCATCAACCCCGCTACGGGAGATAGTTCTGCCATCTTGCGCGTACAATTCAATAATGCGGGGTATAGCAATAACTATGGCTTAGAATTTGTACTAAATGCCGCACCTACCAATGCTTTTAATTTCAATATCAATGCCAATGTATTTCGCAACGAACTGAATGTTACGGGCTTAGAGATTGGGCAAAGCAACAGCCTTTGGATGGCGAATTTCAAATTGATAGCTACCTATAAACTTCCTGCGGGAATAGATTTGCAATTGTCGAGCAATATCAATACACCGCGCAATACACCACAAGGAAGAGTATTGCCCATGGGACAAACGGAATTATCAGTACGCAAAAAGTACTCAAAGGAGCGGGTACACTTACCCTCAATGTAGCCGATATTTTTGACACGATGCGATTCAAGGTGACAGCCGAAGACGACTCATTAGTGCAAGAAGTTGTGCGCAAACGCCAATCGCGATTTGCTAATCTTAGTTTCACCTACCGATTTGGCAAAACCGACAAGAAAAAACGAAGCGAAAGACCCGAAATGCCGCGCAATGATATGCCCGATATGGGTTTCTGATATTCCTTATCTCCATAGAAAGAGCAAACCCCCTTTCCGAAATCTCGGATTGGGGGCTTACTTTTTCACCACTAAAAGTTATACACTATGCTTAGTTATAGGGCATCTAATTGCCCTTCGTTTTTACTTTACCGCTGACCTTCGTTTTGGTATTGGTACTGCTGTTAGTCTTATTGTTCGTTTTGTTATCGGCGGCTTTACTATTGGTATTTTTATTGGGATTAGTCGGATTGTTGATGTTAAATACATCATTGATATTAAAATTATTGTTGCCAAAATTAAAGCGGTTGCCGCTGCCGATAGTTACACCGCCCGATATGATAAAAGGCGTGGCGTAGGGCGAACCATTGCCTGATTTGTGCAATACATCATACATGACCGACAAATTAGCCCCCATACCAAACAAGTTGTGGTTATAGCCCACACCCAAGGGCAAACGCGCTACACTTCGGTTTTGGTCGTTTTGGCGGTAGTTCATAAACTCGAACATGCCCGCCGCAAAAGCACCTGCCGCAATATCGTAGCGCGAACCCAAGCGAGCACCATAAATATTGAGGTCGTTGCCGCTTTGATATTGGTATACCGGTCCGGCAGTAAGTTGCATACTCGGCGTTAGGCGATAACCCACAAAAGGCTGGGCATCTACGATAAAGTTTTTGCCATCGGTCGTTGTGTTTACGCCGCCGCCCCAAAATAATTTACCTAAATTGTTATTTGTTTGTTGGTTTGACGGCTGTGTATTATTTTTGTTGCCCGAATTAGTATTGCTGCTGCTGCCATTAGACGACTTGGAGGGTACGCGCTCAGGGGTTTTGTCGCCATTGCTTCCCGTAGTGCCGCGAGTAGGAGCAGATGTACTTCCGCTGCGTTGGGCATATAAGCCATTAGCAACAATAGTGAATAAGAATATAAAAATAAATAGATTGGCAAAACTGCGTTTCATGGCATAAAGGTGCTTAAAATTAATAATGGTTTTGGGCGAAATACCCTGTCGGGTGCTTACAATACCATAGACTTGTCAGCGGCGAATGGGTTTAATTTGCTCCTTAAATTTTTATCTACCTAATCCTATTCCCCGTGCCTCCCGAAAGCCCGCCATTCAGTTATTGTAAGATATCCGGTAACTATTTAGCCTTGTAGGGGTAATAGCCATTTCTAATCGAATATGCAGCGATGTCAGACATTATTAGACAAGTATTGCTCTTTACCCAAAACCCTATACCCTAAATAGTTACGATATCCGCACCGAAATTTTAGATGCAGACACCTTTACCGCACCCTAAAACATTATATCATTAGGCGACCCGCCCCATAACCGTTTCGATATTTGACCGAACAACAGCTCATAACGCTATGCAAAACGGGCGACCGCCGTGCGCAACGCCTGCTATATGACCGCTATGCTCCGCGCTTGCTGGGCGTATGCCGCCGCTATGTGCGAAACGATGCCGATGCCGAAGAAGTGCTACTGAGCGGATATACAAAATATTGATAAATGTAGAAAAATACGAACCAAAAGGCAGTTTTGAGGGCTGGATGTACCGAATTGTCGTTAATGAATGTTTGATGTTTTTGCGCAAACAAAACACCGATTTTCAGCGTTACCTCGAAATAGATTACAATACGACCTCGCCGACCAACAAAGTACCGCCAACGACGACCTACAACAAGGTGATATTTTACAATTATTAGAAAAATTGCCCATCGGCTATCGAACGGTCTTTAATCTATACGTACTCGAAGGATATGCCCACCGCGAAATAGCCGAATTGCTACAAATCAGTGTCAATACCTCTAAATCGCAGCTCATCAAAGCGCGGCGCATGTTGCAACAATGGCTCGAAAAAATAGGTTACAACCTCGCCCTACCGCTCGAAGATAATGAATAAATACACATTATAACAAGAAGTAAGCACCACCCGCATAGCTATATTTCCCCAACTCTCGCCTCACCAATTTCTACAATGGACAACAAACGCTCCTTAGACGACCTGTTCAAGCAACAGCGACAAAGCTACGACCGCACGCCTTCGAGCGAATTGTGGACGCGGCTGGAAAAAAAATTGGAGCAACGTCCGCCACGCCGCGCTATTGTCAGCGTATGGTGGCAAGTGCTTACTGTTGCAGCGGTATTGCTACTGCTTTTGTTGCCCATTGCCTACTTTACCGTCATCAATCAGCCCAATAAAAACATCGCCCAAAACACTGCCATCAACCAAGAAAAAATAGCCGATGCTGCAGCAACCGACCCCGTCGCCGATACCCTTGCTATGGTGCAGCAAACTACTATATCCAAGCAACAAACAGATAAAGCCAAAAATAGACAAGGCGATACCCCTACTACTGTTGCCGGACCTGCCGCCAAAGAAAGCATCGACTCCCGTCCACCCGTCGCCTCCGCACCTGCTTTGGTGCGCGGCGACCAACGCAGCAAGACGACTCAGCCCCCAGCAGCCGAACAAAAAAGCCGTACTGATGCCACCGCCCCAATCCGCGAAAGTGCCGCGCCCGACGACAACGCTTTATCGACAACACGCTACGCCGAAACAGCCGATAATAGCGAGCGTAAAAAGGCAGCCATAAAACCTACAACAACTACACCGAAGCCAACTTTGCCCGCTCTGCACCTCGAATCGGGCAAAGCTAAGAACTACCTCAACGCGCTTTGCCAATATGGTAGCGGAGTGGTAGATATACCCGTAACCGCTAAGGGCACCATCACCGACCAAGACGTAGCCGATTTGCTGCCCTTGCTGCATAGCACACGCCCTTGCGCTGCTGTGCAACTATCGGGGCAAACAACGGCACCCGCCCAAATCCAATCGACCGAAGGCAACGAGGCTTATTGGCTCATCAAGGCATATAAGGACAAAAAAGCCTATCCGATACAAAAATTATCGGTCAAATGGGATGGCAATAGCGTAGAACTATATAATACGACCAGCGAAATAGAAAAATTAGAACAGTGGTGGCGGGACCGACAATAGATACAATGGCTAAACCGCGAAAATGCGATATAATTTGGGCAAAAAAATGATAGCTCCTATAGCAGCAGCCCCGATAGCACTTGCTAATACCGCACCTGCGGCAATATCTTTTATGCTACCTGCCCGCTTGTCGTAGTTAGGGCTGACCAAATCGGCCAATTGCTCAATGGCGGTATTCATCAATTCGGCAGACCATACGGCGGCAATGCAAGCCGCTACCCAGCACCATTCGTTGGCAGAAAGTTGCAAAGTATAACCACCTAACAACACAAGTAATGCTGCTACACAATGGATTTGCATATTGCGCTCGCGGCGCACGACTTGTGCTATACCACTAAGTGCATAAGAAAAACTTTTGAGCAAGTGCGATACCGCCCTTAACTGCGACAACATGTTACGATTGGGTGTTTAACAATTCTTTTAAGGCTGTCATATAACGAGCAAAATTTTCCTTCCCTTTCTCGGTCACTTTATAAGCAGTATTAGGTCGTTTGCCTACAAATTGTTTGCGTACTTCTATATAACCTCTTTTTCTAATGCGGTAGTATGGCTTGCTAAATTACCGTCTGTGATACCTAAGCGTTCTTTAAATGTATTGAAGTCTAACCACTCATGTACCAACAGCAAAGCCATGATACCTATTCTAACACGACTTTCAAAAGCCTTGTCCATTTGTTTTAAAATCTCTTTCATGGGGATAGTGGGGGGGGGATGAAGTGGCAAAATTACATAACTTTGTGGCTGAATGGTACAATATGAGTGCTAATATTTAGCTTTTTCATAAAACTTTGACCTTGACGTGTTATAATGCCAAACTCATATAGACGCAATAGCTATATGCCCGTAGGGTTGCATCTAACGGGCAGAAGAATAGCGTATATTTACCGACGAGAAAAGAACCGATACTAACCCTAATCAATGGCGTGACGAGGTGCTCCGCCCATAAACAGGGTGGTTGGCATTGGGGCGTTGCCAAACCGTAGTAGTACCCCAAAACGGAAAACCCACATAGCTGCGAATATATAGCAAATCGGATTGGTCTTCGTTGAGCCACATTTGGCAACTATAAGTGCGCTCGCGTTGGTGGTCGTAGAACGTGCCGTTTTCCCACATTTTGTTGGTAGCACTATACATAAAATTGGCGAGCATGGTAGCACCTTGTAGTGGCTGCACGCTGCTTGCTGGGCTTTCTTGGCTTGCTGTGCTAACCTTGGCGATGGTTTGCCCTGTTTGTTGCCAAGCAATTTTACCGTTATAGCTATCGCCTTCGCGGTAAATTTCCAAGACGATATGTTGCTCGTCATTGACCCATTTGCCCAATATTTGGTTGTCTTGCGCCCAAGCGGTAGTACTAATGCTTAACCCCAACCAAAGGAAAAGCCGATAAAAAGAGATAGGTAAAGTTTGAACCATGCAAAAACAGGAGAAATGAGGTAATAAAAGTGCTTCTGAATGGGATAGTTATGGGGTATCGGGGTGGGGGAGCGGGATTAGGCGTAGTTAAACGTTATCAATTGCAGGATAGACGCTTCCAAGCTAAGTGCTACGGGGCAGGTACGCGCTGCATTTTCGAGCAGTTGGCGGTGGCGTGGGTCGATGTGGGCAGGTAGCGAGAACACGAGTTCGACGGCGGCAATTTTGCGCGGTTGTTGCTGCATTTGTTTGGTCACGGCTATACGTGTGCCACGTAGGTCAATATCGTGGCGTTGGGCAACGATGCCCATAATGGTCATCATGCACGCACCCAAGGCGGTAGCTACCAAGTCGGTAGGCGAAAAAGCTTCGCCTTTGCCCATATTATCAGTTGGGGCATCGGTGATGACGATTTCGCCCGATGCCGTGTGCATGGCTTCGGTGCGGAGTTCGCCGCGATAAACAATTTCGGAGGTCATGGCAGAAAAGTGCGGTGCGAGTGCTTAGAGAAGGCGAATTGAAGCAATCAATTGGCAAATAGGGCACAAAAATAGCTTATTATGGTGTTATCTTGTATCTATTCTGTCGATTTTTTTGTCGTTTTGATTTTATAATAGCAATTTATTGTAATATGTTTTTTTATTAATTTGTATGTAATTAATAAAATATTTATTTGTAATAAACAAATATTTTGAAAATATACAAATCTGCAAGCTATATTTTCCAGCTCATCAGCCCGATATGCGTGAATGTAAAGGGGTGCAATTCGCCTTTAAACGCTTGCAAAGCCTGTATGACTCGATATCGCGCCGTGCCCGGTACATAAAACATCATAAAACCGCCGCCACCTGCACCTGAAATCTTGCCGCCCGTAGCACCTGCCCGCTTTGCCGTTTCGTAAATAGTATCTATTTCGGGATTGCTAATGCCCGCGCCATTTGTTTTTTGTGATACCAGCCAAAATCCAAAATTTCACCTATTGCGTCCAATTTGCCCCTTAGCAAGGCTTCTTTCATCATTACGGCTTGTTCTTTGAGTTTGTGTGCTGCTTCTAAGGGCTTTTCGGCTTTGTGTGAAAAATTATCGGCTTGTTTTTCGATAATTGTTGCCGACAAACGGCTGGTGCCTGTATAATAAAGCAATAAATTGAACTCTAATTCGTGCACATAGCGGGCTTTTATCCGTAGCGGATTGACAATTACTTTGTCCTTGTCATAAAACTCCATAAAATTGAAGCCTCCAAATGTAGCGGCATATTGGTCTTGTTTGCCGCCTGCCATATTCAAATCGATGCGTTCTATTTGATAGGCTAAATGGGCTATGTCGTATTCGCCCAAGGGCAGCGACAGCCATTCGACAAAAGCCCCCAGCATCGCCACTGTAATGGTAGACGACGTGCCCATGCCCGACCCTTTCGGGGCATCGACAAAGGTAGTGAGCCGAAACGAGAGCGGAGGCAAGCCATACAACTGAACAATGCGGTTATAAATACCGCAAAACAAACTCAATTCGCTGTGAATGGGCAATTCAGTCGCCGAATCGAACTCGGCATAGCAATTGATGTCTACGGCATCGAAGATGATTTTGCCGTTATACAATGGTTCTATGGTAGCATAGGCATACATGCTAACGGTGGCATTCAGAATAGCACCGCCGTAAATATCCGAATACGGACTAACATCGGTGCCGCCGCCTGCCATACCGATACGCAAAGGTGCTTTGGCGCGAATAATCATATAATAAACAAATGGAACGATGGTAAGAGCGCAAACAAGACAGACTAAGCAAGCACTTCAAGCATCTACGAGTGTTTAAAGTGCTTGGCAGAGCCTAATTTTTTTGGAAATGCGCCTTTGGGCAAAGTGTGGTCTATGCAATTGTTACATCAGGACACAAGTATACGTCTTGTATGGCGTTCAAGATGTTTATGCCTTCTTTCATAGGGCGTTGGAATGCTTTGCGCCCCGAAATCAAGCCCATGCCACCCGCACGTTTGTTTACGACAGCAGTAGTAACGGCTTCTGATAAGTCAGACGCACCACTCGAAGCACCACCCGAATTGATTAGACCTACGCGACCCATATAGCAATTAGCTACTTGATAGCGGCACAAATCAATGGGGTGTTCGCTGCACAATTCGCTATATACTTTGGCGTGAGTTTTGCCAAATTTGAGGGCGTTATAGCCGCCGTTGTTCGTAGGTTGTTTTCGTTTGATGATGTCGGCTTGTATGGTTACGCCCAAGTGGTTGGCTTGTCCCGTGAGGTCTGCCGATTCGTGATAATCAACACCACCCGTTTTGAAAGCCGAATTGCGCGTATAGCACCACAAAATGGTAGTCATGCCCAATTCGTGTGCCAATTCAAATGCTTCGGATACCTCTTGCAACTGGCGGGTTGCTTCGTCGGAGCCGAAATAGATAGTGGCACCTACGGCTACTGCACCCATATTCCAAGCATCGCGGACAGAGCCGTACATCACTTGGTCGAATTTGTTGGGGTAGGTAAGCAATTCGTTGTGGTTGATTTTTACGATAAAAGGAATTTTGTGGGCATAGCGGCGCGATACAGCCGCCAATACGCCAAAAGTACTGGCTACGGCACTACAACCACCATCGATGGCGAGGCGGACGATATTTTCGGGGTCAAAATAGATAGGGTTGGGTGCAAATGATGCCCCCGCGCTATGCTCGATGCCTTGGTCGACGGGCAAAATAGACACATAGCCCGTACCTGCCAAACGACCGTGCTGCAAGATAGATTGCAGGCTGCGCAAGGTTTGGTTGCTGCGGTTAGTCTGCGACCATACTTGGTCTATGCAGTGGCTGCTTGGCAAGTGTAGGTGTTCGGCATTGATAGTTTGGCTGTGGTGTTCCAAGTAATAAGCCGCTTTGTCGCCTAATAAAGTTTCGATTTGATTGATGTTCATAAATATTATATATTATATGTTAACGTATTCGTTGGGGCGAATCAATATTCGCCCAATATTCGCCCATCTTGGAAAGAGGACGATTCGCTATTTTAAAAACCCGCTTCGCCCGCTTTTAAAAGAAAACGTACTCAGATTATCTACCGCCCGCTCTGCTACGGCAGCCCGATTTTGCGCCCGCAAAGGTACGCTTTTTTTCGGCATTTTGTATCCGCTGCCGTCACAAAGGCGCGAAGCACGCAAAATATAAAGTTTCAATTTTTTTGAAACTTTTTGAAACTTTGTACCACTAAAAATTGTTACCTTTGCAACTGCGTAGATAAGAACCCTATTTGGTAACTATTTAGCCTTGTCAGGGGAACTAATCGAATATGCAACAATGTCGGGCATTATCGGATAGACATAGCCCATTAACCCATACCCAAAACCCTATACCCTAAATAGTTACCCTATTTGGTAACTATTTAGCCTTGTCGGGGGAACTAATCGAATATGCAACAATGTCGGGCATTATCGGATAGACATAGCCCATTAACCCATACCCAAAACCCTATACCCTAAATAGTTACCCTATTTGCATACAAAAGTTGTCAATTATATACGAGCAATAGACCCTCATAATAGTCATGAACAGCAATAATACCAACGACCTTTTGCACAAAGCCATACAAGGACAAGACCTCAGTGTAGCCGAAGGCGAATACTTATTTGAACACGCTGCTACTGCCGAACTGATGTATGTAGGCAATAGCCTACGGCAAGCCCAAAAACGCGATACCAACGGCATCGTCACGTGGCAAATAGACCGCAACGTGAACACCACCAATGTTTGTGTGGCTAATTGTAAGTTTTGCAACTTCTTTGTGCCGCCAAGCACCAAATATGCCGACCGCGCCTATATTACGGATTTGGAAACATATAAGCAAAAAATAGCCGAAACCATACGCTATGGCGGCGACCAATTGCTGCTACAAGGCGGGCACCACCCCGATTTGGGCTTGTCGTTTTATGCCAATCTGTTCCGAGATTTGAAGGAGATGTACCCCAATATCAAATTACACGCCCTCGGACCTCCCGAAATTGCCCATATTGCGCAGTTGGAGCAGTGCAGCTATAAGGAAGTATTGACCGAACTCAAAAGCGCGGGTATGGATTCGCTGCCGGGCGCGGGTGCCGAGATTCTGAGCGACCGCGTGCGCCGCCTCATCGCACAAGGCAAATGCACCACCCAACAATGGCTCGATGTGATGCGAGCAGCCCACCAATTGCGCCTCACTACGTCGGGGACGATGATGTTTGGGCATATCGAAACCATCACAGAACGCATGCAGCACCTCGTACATTTGCGAACGGTGCAGTACGAAAAACCCGCCGATGCCAAAGGTTTTCTTGCCTTTATCCCTTGGCCCTACCAAGACGAAGGCACTACCTTACGGCGCATCAAGCAAGTGCGCAACAACGTAACGGGCGACGAGTATGTGCGTATGATTGCCATTAGCCGAATTATGTTGCCCAATATACCTAATATACAAGCATCGTGGCTGACCGTAGGCAAACAGATAGCGCAAATAAGCCTACACGCAGGGGCTAACGACTTCGGCTCGATTATGATAGAGGAAAACGTAGTGTCGGCAGCGGGCGCACCGCATAGATTTACAGCTAATAGCATACAACAAGCCATCCGCGAAGCGGGTTTTGTGCCGCAATTGCGCAATCAACAGTATGATTTTAGGGAGATACCCGCCGCTATCGAAGAGCAAGTGGTGAATTACTAACTGATGTTGGGAAGTGATGACTCTGCCTAACATCGCAGATAACAACAATTTTCGGTATTAAAATTTAACAATTCGTATCCTGCTAATAACAAGCGAGTTATAAAATTGTAAATTTTTTATACAATTTTATCAATAAAATCAGATAGCTCATTTTCATCGTATTATATAGCGTAAATTATTTAAATCGAAAATTACTGGTTTTTTTCAGTACGCTCTAAATAAAAAACCTCCTTGCCAATATCGGGCGAGGAGGTTTGTAACTATTATGCAGCGATGTCAGGCATTATTAGATAAGTATTGCTCTTTACCCCATACCCAAAACCCTATACCCTAAATAGTTACGGAGGTTTTTATTATTAAACGACAATTAGGAGATATTAATCGCAGCGCAAGGCATAGCTGAATGTGCCGTCGACGGCATCATTGCTGTTCACAAATCCGCCTTTTACTACGTTTACGCGCATTTCGACAATACCTACACCGTCGGGTACCTCAAACAAGACATTTGGGATGAATGAATAAGAAAAAATGCGATTTTCGGCATCTAAGGTCATTTTGGTTTTGTCGGTATCGTCAGAAGCAGCCACATTGAGCGATGTTTTGTAGGCTACGCCGTCGGTGCCTGTGGCGCGTATAAACAAATAGGCATCGGTGATATTTTGCATGGTTTCTTTGAGTTCCAATTTGTTGTCATAGATGACCGTGAACATATCGTCGGAGCGAGTTTGGAGTGTGTCGTTTTGTCCGTAATCGGTGATATAAGCTGCGGGGAACGAATAAATCTTGCGCACGGGGTTAGCAGGGCGTTCTACGGCTATTTCCAAGTCTTCGGTTTTAAATTCGGCTTCCGCAAGAGCCGCCTGCGCCACCGTCTTTGAGTTTTGCCAAGCACAAGATTTTTTTATTGTTAAAATATCGTCGGCTGTTTTGCCGTATAGTTCGGTGGGTACAAATTTGTAAGACCATACATCGCCTTCGCCCTTAGTCATTGCCATAGCTTCGCTGGAGCTATTCCAGGAGCCATTGCCGCCCACGCCTACGGGGTCGGCAGGCGACCAAGTCCATAGATATACTTGTTCGGTAGTGCCTACCAATTTTTGACAATCGCAAGCGGCTATATTTATGAATAGGGTGACGGAGTCTTCGGGGTCTATGGGGTCGGGTTCGAGCCATGCCTTTTGGGCGGTGGCGGTTTGCCAAGTAGCCAATAATGTTATTATGATGGATAATATATATTTCATAGGTCAAGATTGATGGTTTTATTGTCGTTCAAAAATATAGACATAACCCAAAGTAGGGGTAGCTTGTGGTACGCCGTTGTCGTCGGGGATATTGCAATAACGCTGTACGCCCACTTTCAAGTAAGAATCAATTTCGCGGGTAAGACAAGTATAGCGATAGTTCGGAGTTTATGCCGTTAGCACTGATATTGATGAGCGTGGGGTAATCGTTGTTATTAAACGCCCAAGTGCCCGATTATGCACCCAAATAGTTGAGCGAGCTGCCCGCATTGAGCGAGTAGTTGCCATCTGTTGTAAAACTCACGGTCATAGGATTGGCACCTATGGCGAGGGTGGTGATGTCGCGCTCGCGGCGTTCGGGTATTTTGGTTAAAAAATCGACTTGGACAATTTGTGTCAATCTCCAAGTATCGCTGATGCCGACTACTTTGCTGAGGGGTGGGTCGAGTACCAAATCTTGTGTTTCTTGGCATGACGACAGGCTTGCTAAGAATATAAAGAGGCAAAAAGGCAAATATTTCATGTAAAGCAAAGGTTTAAAGGTGATAGTTTAGTAGCAGCCTCCCGCTGGATTCGGTTCCATATTGGGGTTGCCGCGCAATTCGTTGTCGGGCAGTTGGCAGACCATACCGGGGCAGTCCCAAGGAGCTATGCCGCGAATTTTGAGGTTGGGCAAATCGCGGACGGCTTGCCTTTTGAGGTCGTGCAGGCGGTTGCCTTCGGCTACGAGTTCTAAGCGTCGCTCGGCGCGTATCAAGGTGATGAGGTCGCTGAACGAGGTGCCATTGCCGATGGGCTGTACGCCTGCGCGTATTCGTAGGTCGTTGAGGTCTTGCAGCGCGATGGGATTTTGGAGTTCGGCAGCGGCTTCGGCGCGTATCAGTTTCAGTTCGCTGAGGTGTGCGAGTGGTACGTTGATAGCGGTAGTATAGCCAAATTTGGTGCATTGTGTGAGGAGTGCCGCGCCGCCCTCGATGGGTTTGTACCACAATTGCCCGCGTAGGTCGTTGGGGTCGGCGGTAGCCAAGCCGTAAATGTCTTGTGATAATTGGGCTGCTGCGATGGTTGCCCCCGGTCCTATCCAATAATAATCGCGCAAGCCGCCGCCCGAATTGTTGCCGAGGTCGGTGCTGACCAATTCAAAGATGGTTTCGTTGCTTTTGCCCTCGCCGAAGCGGTTAGTAAGGTCGGTTTCGAGCGTGGCTCCGCTTCCATTGATGACTTCGTCGGCGTATTGGTAGGCTTTGGCAAAGTCGTTCATTTGGAAATATACTTTTGCCAAATAAGCTTTGGCTGCCCAAGAGGTAGCAAATACGCCGTTTTCGGTGGGCAAGGTATTGGCGGCTTCGCTTAGGTCGGCAATAGCTTGGGCATATACGTCGCCTACGCTGCTGCGGTTCAGGGTGTCGCGGCTATATTCGGTGCGTATAGCAATGCCAGGGTGCGAATTGTCGGCAGTATAGCCGTAGGGCTGCCCAAAAAAGCGCACTAACTCAAACATAGATAGCCCGCGCAAAAATAGCACCTCGCCCCGCATACGGTTTTTATCCGCATCGCTCAGACCGTCAATATTATCGAGGTTTTTGAGCAAAAAATTGCCGCGCGAGATAGTTTTAGAGCCATTGAACAGCAAGTCGCGGGTAGTGCCTAAGAATATGTCGGTTGTCCATGTATAATGTGCCAGCCAGTCGCCGCCGAGGTTATAGCCTTGTATATTATCTGCCATCATGTCGGACAATATCCAAGCATTACCGCCCATAAAGCCTTTATTGCGCAAGGCATCGTAGGCACCATTTAAAAATTCTTGTGCTTGCTGTGGCGTACTCAATACCGAGTCGATAGGCACGGCATCGTCAGGTTTGACTTCTAAAAAATCATCGCTACAAGCCGATAAGGCACCAATGAACAGGCAAAGCAGCCAATATGATAGGTGTTTCATGAATGTTGTATAGAAAAATGTATGGGTAAATGGAGAAGATTATACCTTAGCAGCAATTTTCGGTATTAAAATTTAACAATTCATATTCTGTTCATAATAAGCGAAATATAAAATCATTAATTTCTTATTAAAATTTTAAATATAAACTTATGTTATTTATTTTTAATATATTATATAATTTAAATTATTTAATGCCGATACCTTAGAAAGTATTGCCGCTGATAAGGTTTTTGCTTGTGATGGGTTTAGAATTCGAGTGTCAGCCCTAAATTATAGGTTTTTTCTTGTGGTGCGACTAAATAAGTGACATTAGTACCGCCAATATTGCGTTGTTGTGCATTTTCGCGTCCGCGCGTCACTTCGGGGTCCCAACCTGTATAGTTAGTCCAAGTAAGCAGATTGGTTCCGCTCAATACGATGCGCAAGCCGCGCACAGCCTTATTCGATTTGAGCGGTACTTGGTAGCTTAGTTCTACGGTTCGGAGGCGCAGGAACGAGGCATCTTCGAGCCATAGCGAGTGGTTGTTTTGCCAAAATTGGCATTACCGCCCCAATTGAGCATAGTAGTGGTGAGGCGCGGCACATTGGTTATGTCGCCAGGCTCCTGCCAACGATTAATGACCTCGCGGCGCATATTCCAATCAGTGACAACACCTAATTGGGGTTTTGCGGCATCATCATACACTTTTCCACCAGCACTGAAATTGAATAAGCAATTGAGCGAAAATCCTTTATAGCTGAACGTATTGGTGATACCGCCTACCCACCGCGGATTGGCATCGCCCGCAGGCTGACGATTATTGACTACATCGTATACAAAGGTTTCGTTGCCGTCTTTATCCAAATAAACAGGGCGACCTGTGGCGGGATCCACATGCGAAAACAGCACCAAATAGTTGGTATTGACGGGATAACCCACTACGGCGCGGGTATCGCCAAAACCACCATCTAAGGCATCGGGCGTAGCTGTCCCTACCGATAAAACTTCGTTTTTGTTGTGGGCGGCATTGATGCGAGTTGTCCAACGGAAAGCCCCAACTACATTATGTGTCACCAAACCAAGTTCTACACCTGTATTGCGAATTTTGCCAATATTGACGAAATAGCTCAAATTGGCGTTTTCGATACCCGTAGTAGCTTGCAGGGCAGCATTGAGTATGGCATCTAAGGTAGTGCGGTTGTAGTACGAGGCATCAAGCGTGAGGCGGTCGTCCCACAAACCTACTTCAAAACCTGCATCGAAAGTGCGCACGTTTTCCCAGCGCAAGTCGGGGTTTTCGATATGGTCTTGGTAGCGGAAAGGCTGCCCATTATAGCCCGTTTGGGTATAGCGGAAAGTGGCGAACTGCTCGGTCCAATTGATGTCGGCATTGCCCGTAAGACCAAAACTCGCTTTAAATTTCAGGAAATTGACTGTTTCGCTGTCTTTCAAAAATGATTCTTCCGACATGATATAGCCAAAACCGATAGAAGGGAACAAACCAAATCGATTATTAGGTCCAAACTTAGACGAACCGTCGTAGCGCAATACGCCTTGTACGAGCCATTTATTATTGAACGCATAGTTGATGCGCCCAAAACCGCTCAAAAATATCCATTTATCTACCAATCGGTCGTTGAGTTCGTATTTAGTGGTGTCAAAGGCTTCGCCTTGTTCGGGCGATTCGTAGATTTGTCCGCGTAGGTCTCTAAATTCCATGTCTAAGGCATCGCCGTTTCTGCCTTGATATTCTGTACCGAGCATCAGTTTTAGGCTGTGTTTGTCATTATTGAGCGGTACGTCGTAGTTGGTATAGGCTTGTGCGAGATAGTTATAGGTTCTCTTTTTGCTGCCTTTGGCAATGTCATACGTACCCGTCCAGAGTTGTTGCTCGTGGGTATAATTGCCCAAGTTCATGTAGTCGTACAAGCCTGCAACGGTCAAATCCCAGCGGTCGGTAAATTTATAGGTGAGCGATAAATTGCTGAGGCTGCGCCATTCGACGACGCGGTTGCGCTGCAATTCGCTCTGCGCTACGGGATTGCCGTATAGGTTAAAATAGGCATTGGTATCGGGTGCGCCCGCAAAATCGCCTGAATAAACGGGATAGATGGGCAGAGCGGAAGTTTGCGCCATACCCAAGCCGCCCGCCCAAGCCTCGGCTACGCGGCGATTCAGACCTCGCGCCAAGGAGGTCGAAACGCTCACTTGCAAGCGCGAAACGGGGTTCCAATCCACGTTGGCACGTCCGCTGATACGCTGGAAACTGTTGTTTTTCAGAAAACTTTCAGAGTCCGAATAGCCCAAGCCGATATAGGTGCGCAGTTTTTGGTTGCCCTGCTGCATACCTATATTATACTCTTGCTTTACGCCTGTTTGCAAAACATAGTCATACCAATTGGTATTGATGCCCTCTATTTGCTCGTAAGTGAGGTTTTGGGGTAGGGGTGCGCGACCCACGCCGCCATCGTTTTCCCACGCCTCTTGCAATATTTGCAACCACTCTTGTGCATTGAGCAAAGGCAATACCTTAGTAGGTTCCGACAGACCCCAAGCCGAGCGGAATGTAAATTGCGGTTTGCCCGTGCTGCCCTTACCTCGTTTGGTCGTGATAAGGATAACGCCATTTGCCCCGCGCGAGCCATAGATAGCCGCCGCTGCTGCATCTTTCAATACCTCGATTGACTCGATGTCGTTGGGGTTGATAGAGTTGAGCGGATTATTGTTGGCTCCGTTGCTTTCGCCGTTCAAGAAATAATCTTGCGTAATGGGCATACCATCTACGACATAAAGCGGGTCGCCGCCTGAGCTGACCGAGCCGATACCACGAATGCGAACAACTGTACCCGCACCCGCTGCACCGCTGTTTTGTACTACTTGCACGCCCGCAGCTTTGCCTTGCAAGGCAGCGTCGAACGTTCCGCCTACGGTGGGTACAATGTCTTTTGCCTCTATTTTGGCTACATTGCCCACTAACTCGCGCTTGCGTTGCGTACCATAGCCTACTACAACCACTTCGTTGAGCAATTTGTTGTCTTCATTGAGCGATATATCCAATTTTTGGATAGCTCCTTGATTAACGTTGGCAGTGCGAATTTCGGTTATATACCCTATATACGAAAAAGTAAGGACGTACTCGCCTTTTTCCAAGCCCAAAATTTCGTACTTGCCGTCCAAATCTGTTGTGGCGCCTGTGAGCGCATTGGTCGCCGAATTTTCAATTCTGACCGTTACTCCGGGCAGAGGTTCCTTGTTTATGTCGGTTATAACGCCTGTTATGCTCGCTTTCTGCGCCCATAAAGCTGTGCTAAACAACAACGCAAAGGCACAAAAACATAAATAGTAGAAATAATTTTTCTTCATTGGCAAAGTGACTAAGATAGTGTTAAATTTAGCAGCTAAGGTAGGGTTTTTTGGGCTAAAATTGAGCTATAGCCCTTAAATTTAGTGTTGTTAGGGCAGGATTTTATCTAATGTCTCTTTATGATACACTGATAATGGCGCAAAAAAACGCCAATATTCACTATTAACGTTTTTAGGTATTGCTTATTTGCTCCGAGTTTGGCGTATCCATTGTTCGGCGCATTGCCAAAGGTGTGTATGGGTGTCGATGCTGGGTTGTGCTTTGGCAAACTTGACCATATCGGCGGTGCGCAATAGCTGTTCAATATCGCTTATTTGGGCGGGCGATAGTGCTTGGTCGATGGGGTGGGGTAGTGGCTTGTCTGCATCGGGGAGGGGAGTTGTAGAGGATATTGGTTGACTTGTCTGCCCTATCATTTGTAGGGCGGTGATAGTTTCGGCAGTAATCATTTCGGTGGCAGGCAGGGTGTAGCGTTGTTCGATATATCGGCGCATAATATCGCTGAGTTCTGAGTAGTATTGTTTTATCTTTCCTTGTTGCCAATAGCGAGCCTGCGCTAAGGTATTGAGTTGGCTAAGTGCTATTTCGTGCGGCGGGCGGGGTAGTTCGGTGGGCGTAGCTATGTGGGTAGGAGGGGCAATGTTGCGGCGGCGATACCAAACAACAGCGGCAATTAAAGCTAAGACTGCCAATGATGCAAAGGCTATATAATCCCAATAGTCGCGCCAAGTTAGGGGCAGGTCTATGATGGGTCTGATGGGTTTGATGTCTTGCTGCATATCGGTTGCTACCGAGTCGATATAAATAGCGATGGGAGCAGTAGCAAGGCTGTTGGTCATACCGTTTTCTTGTTGCACGTAAGCAACTTTTAGGGCGGGTATGGTGTCGTTGCCCGCTTCAAAAGCGATGAGCGTAAAATCTTGGGCAAAAATATGTTTGCCGTTTTGTTCGCTTGTCTGCGCTTTACTTCGCGCCAATACCTCGAACCGTCCCAAGGTATCGGCAATACTGCTCAGGTCTTGGCGCAAACCAAGAGCATATTGGCTTTGCAGATGCAGCGTGAGGGTATCGCCCAAGGCAATGCGTTGGCGGCTAACGGAGGCGGATAGCTGTGGTGCTTGGGCTAAGAGCGATTCCTGTATTATCAATATAAAAATGAGCCAAACGATAGGCGCGAAACGTTGTGTTGTCATACACCAAAAATAAAAAGGGCGGCGGGGTAGTTTTGGGGCAATGTGATTGAGTAGAAAAGCGAAAGGCGAAAATAATATCACTCGTATTGTAGCTATGACGGAGGCAGCAACTATATCGGCAATTCAAAGGCATCGGCATCTAAATAGGCGGGAAATGCAGCGCGGAAATCATCTAATGCAGTTTTATCTAAATGAGCTATGTGTAGGGCGGCTTGGTCTTGTTGTGTCCATAATACCTTGCCTTGTGGGTCTATGACCGCACTACTGCCGTTGTGGTATATGTCGTTGCCGTCATTACCTATTCGATTTACGCCTACTACGTAGCTTTGGTTTTCGATAGCGCGGGCTATTAGTAGTTGCGACCAAGCATAGCTTCGGCGGGCGGGCCAATTGGCTACATATAATAATAAGTCGTAATTGTAGGTAGGCACTTGGCGGCGGCTCCATACTGGGAAGCGCAAATCGTAGCAAACAAAGGGGGCAATGCGCCAGCCACGATACTCAATAATGATGCGCTCTTTCCCTGCTGTATATACTTCGCCCTCGCCACCCATACGAAATAAGTGCCGTTTGTCGTATTGATGACACGTACCGTCGGGCATGGCGCAGATAAAGCGGTTGTAATATTGCCCATCCTCTGCAATGATGAGGCTACCCGCCACCGCTGCATTGTAGGTATGTGCCCAAGCGAGCATTGCTTGTATAGACTTGCCTTGTTCTGTTTCGGCTAACTGGGCGGCATTCATGCTAAAACCTGTTTGCCACATTTCGGGCAATACTATCATATCAACGGGCTGCGGTAGCGCAGCGAGTTGTTGCGCGTAGCGAGATAGGTTGCTTGGGGCTTGCTCCCAAATTAGGTCGGTTTGTAATAAAGTTATATGCATGTTTCTTCGACTTCGCTTAGAAGGACATTTTTTCGGCTTCGCTGTTATTGTTGGGCGGCGTATTCTTGTAGTTGGGCGGTATATAGGTCGTAATAGTAGCCGCGTTGCTGCATAAGGCTTGCATGACTGCCATCTTCTACTATCTGCCCTTTTTTGATAACCAAGATTCGGTCGCATCGCTTGATGGTTGATAGGCGGTGCGCTACGATGAGGGCGGTTCGTCCTGCTATCATCTGCTCAATACCTTGTTGTATGCGGGCTTCGGTGAGTGTGTCGATAGAGGCGGTAGCCTCGTCCATAATCAAGATGCGCGGGTTGGCGAGTAGTGCGCGGGCAAATGATAACAATTGTTTTTCGCCCATCGATAGGTTATCGCCGTTTTCGGTTACGGTTTCGTCTAATCGGGCAATGAATTGGGTAGCACCTACGTTGCGCAGGGTTTCTATGATGGATCCGTCGCTGACATCGGTGCGTCCGTAGCAAATATTATCGCGAATGGTGCCCGAAAATACGTGGGGTGTTTGTAGCACCACGCCGAGTTGTCGGCGCAGGCTATGTATGGTTTTAGTCAAATAATCGCAGCCGTCGATGCGTATTGTGCCTTCGGTAGGCTCGTAAAAACGGCAAATGAGATTGATGACAGTCGATTTGCCGCCGCCCGTTGCGCCTACTAAGGCTACGGATTGACCTGCTTTGATATGGAGGTTAAAATTGGACAATACGGGTTTTTCGGCGATATAAGAAAATCCTACGTCACGAAACTCAATTTCGCCGCGCAAGGTGTCAAAATCATCGGCATTGGGTCGGTCGGCAATATCGGGTTGTTCGTCGATGAGCGAAAAAATGCGTTCGCCAGCCGACAAGCTACCTTGCGCCTCAGAGTAAAAGCGCGATATTTCCATAATGGGCCAAAAAATTTGCAGCGCGTAATTAAAAAAAGTCGCCATCGTACCGATAGTTAGGGCGTTTTGCTGCGTCAGCATACCGCCGCGAAACAAGACAATTGCCGCTGCCACCGAGCCGATGGTTAGTATAATGGGCATATACATAGCCGTATAAAAAGAGGCATAAAATGAGGCGTGGCGCAGGTCGCGGGTCAGAATGCCGAACTCTTCGCCTACGCGCTGCTCTTGTACTGTTATTTTATTAACTTCTATACCATTGATATGTTCGTTGTAGGCGGCGGTGGTTTCGCTGTTCAGTTTTCGGGCTTGGCGCGAATAGCGCAAGATTAAAGTGCGTATTTTGACCGATACAAACCAAAAAATAGGTAGCGACAGCAGGAGCAAAAAAGCCAATTGCGCGTTGTACCAAAACATCGCTACAAAGCAAAACGTAATCATCATTATGCCCCACGAACATTCGAGCAGGCTCCAAGAAATGAGGTTCGTGACGCGGGGCGTATCGCTGCTGATGCGCGACAACAGCCAACCCGCCGCCGAACGGTCGTAAAAAGCGAAGGATAATTGTTGCAAACGCACAAACATTTGGCGGCGCAGGTCATACATGACGTGTTGCTCGATAAGCCCCGCAAATTTGACAAAAAAATAGACACAAGTTACTTGTATCATTCCGTTAGCCAAGAACAATCCGACAAAAAGATACAAGGGCTGCCAATCGACGAGGGGTGTTATGCCTTGTGCTTGGGATTGTGCAAATTGTTGGGTGGCAGGAATTACGACATCGTCCAAAAAGTGAAGCCAGATGAGCGGGAAAACGGCATCGGTGAGAGCAAGTACGGCAATGGCAGTCATAAAGCCGACAAACCACGAGCGGTGTGCCAACGTATAGCTCATTACGCGCTTCAAAAATGGCAATAACGCGCCTTTTGCCTCAAATTTTTTGTCTTGGATATAGGTGTATTGATAGGGCATAATCAGTAATGAAAGGGCAAAGTTACCGCATTTTGGGCATTTTATGCTCAATTAAAAACTTTTGCCCACTCTAAGTTATCATTATAGCATTTAAAACCGTACATTTGCGGGCTTTTTGTAGATGTCCGCAATTTTTAGAAACCAAAACTCCAAAAGAAAAGACTAACTTTTACCATTAATATTCAAGACCAAATAAAATGGACAAAAATAAGATTAAAGTGGCTTCTCTCAAAAACTACAAAAATTTGCAAAAACACTCAAAAACTATGTTTCAACACTGATAATCATGGACATGAAGGGTTTTATTGATGCGTTTGAGAATATATATACTATTTCGGCGGATACAAAAATCATTTCGAAAATCCTTGAAGTACACCTATTCTCAAAATTTTTGGAGTTTGCCAATAAAAACGACTTTGATTTGATACTTGCTGAAAAACAAAATTGGTATCCTGATATTTCTTTGTTTCTAAGTGACATTAAGTTTGCGGTTGATTTGAAACTACCTACCGTTTAGAGACACGCCCGATTTTGCAATGGTTGTTAGGTTCTCATGGGAGTATTTTATCAACAGAATAGCACCAAATACAATACCCTTACGGTCAAAATCTTGGGCATTATTGTTTAGGCATTTTATATTCACGTAAAGCCTTAACTTATTTGGAGGAAGCCACTATTTATAGCAAAGGTGATTTGCAAAATATCCCTTCTGTAATTGCTGATTTTGAGTTTTTTGCACAAGAAAAGTGGAAAATTGCCAGCGACAAAAGTGGTAGCGGAAACACAGCAAACATTGGAAGTATCACATATATCGCCGACATCTTGAAAGGTAACGGAATTTTTGCTTTATTAGGCGAAGAATGGTTTAATGAATATTGGCAAAACTATGGTAGAATCAATTTCAAAGACAAAAAGATCACCGATTTGAAATCCTACCTACAATTCAAAGGTAAAACAGATGAGTGGATTGGCGAAAATATAGTTTTGAAACGCACGACAGGAAATACGAAAGATGATGAATAAAGAAACTACTTACGTTCCGCCGGTCAAAATTCAAGGAAAAAAGACACAATTAGTGGATTTTATCCTTGAAAATTTACCTAATGAATTTGATACTTGGATTGAGCCTTTTATGGGTTCGGGGGTTGTGGGTTTTAACGCAACCTCCCCCAAAGCCGTTTTTGCAGATAGCAACCCGCACATCATCAATTTTTACAATGCCATTAAGAATAAGGAAATCAATCATTTAATGGTTAAACAATTTTTGCAAGAGCAAGGCGAAATATTAGCAGATAAAGGGCAAGACTACTACAACGAAGTTAGAGAGAAATTTAATAAAGAGCATCGACCTCTTGACTTTTTGTTTTTGAATCGGAGTTGTTTTAACGGAATGATACGCTTTAATCGTAAATTGGAGTTTAATGTGCCCTATGGACACAAACCCAAAAGATTTGCACGGGCATACATTACAAAAATTACGAACCAAGTAAAGCAAATTGCGTTTTTGATAGAGAATAATGATTGGGCGTTTGTTTGCCAAGATTTTAAAGAGACCATCAAAATGGCAAATAAAAACGATTTGATTTATTGCGACCCGCCTTATATTGGTAGGCACGTGGATTATTACGATAGTTGGGACGAACAAAACGAGCTTGACTTGGAAAATGCTTTGCGAACTTGTGGGGCAAATTTTATCGTTTCTACTTGGCACAGCAACCAATACCGAAAGAATACCTATTTGGAGAGCCTTTGGAAAAATTACAATACGATAACGACTTCACATTTTTATCATTTGGGCGGAAAAGAAGAAAACCGCAATGCTGTTACCGAAGCCTTGATACTGAATTATGAGGCAAAGCATAGACAAGAACCTATAAAAGTGCCGATTTATCGACAAATAGCATTAGATATTTAACGTATAAATAACGTTTTGTTTGCAGCAAAACGGCAGATGTGCAAATTTGGGATTTTCGTTCTTTCAACCTATCTTGTGTGTTGATTAGGTATAGCAATGCGAAGCCACCCTACACAACTGTTTTTTTGATATAGGCAAATTGTATCCAACAAACAATGACCAAGGTTTAATTGATTTTTTAATTTTTTTTAAAAAAAAAAAAGGGAAAATTTGGGGGGGGGCCCCCCCCCCCGCCCCCGGGGGGGGATTTTTGTTCGCCGGTTTTAATTTACTTCTAGTTGATTTTTTCCACCCAAAAAAATCGACCAATAGCTATCATATTCATAGATATTAGAGAGAAGCTAATATTCATACGCGGAATACCGCATAGTTTAATCCAAATAAAATAATAAAATAACAATACCACCTGCTTTATGGAAGGAAAAGGTTTCGTGAAGGTTGTCGGCATTTTGCTGACGCTGATTTGCCTTTACTATTTGTCGTTTACGTTTATCGCCAACAATGTTGAGCGAAATGCCAACCATTATGCCGAAGAAAAAATCGGTGCTGCCACATTCAAATCCGAGCCACTCAAAGAAGAGGCATTGCGCAAAGAACGCCGCCGATATATGGATTCGGTGGCCAACAAACCCGCACTCAATTTGGGCGTTGTCAAATATACTTACAACGACCTCAAAGAACGCCGCATCAATTTGGGTTTGGACTTACAAGGCGGTATGAGCGTTACGCTCCAAGTATCGCTCGAAGAACTCATCCGTTCTATGGCGAACAATAGCAACGACCCCGCGTTTTTGCAAGCCCTGAAAACAGCTCGCGAACAACAAGCTACCAGCCAGTCGGACTTTGTTACGCTATTCGGCGAAGCCTACGAAAAAACTGCACCTGGTGCCAAATTGGGTACTATATTCAACGCACCCGAATATAAGGACAAAATCACCTTTAATAGCTCCAATGCCGATGTACTCAACGTTATTCGCGACGAAGCCAAAGATGCTGTACAGCGCACTTACGAGATTATGCGCTCGCGTATCGATAAATTCGGCGTTACATCGCCCAATATCCAACTCCAACCCGGCTCTAACCGCATCGTAGTCGAGCTACCGGGCGACGACCCCGAACGAGTGCGCAAACTGCTGCAAGCAAGTGCCCGCCTCGAATTTTGGGAAGTTGCCGAAATGAGCAACGACATCGCCAAACTCTTGGGCGATGCCAACAAAATCGTCAAAGAAGAATTGGACGATATGGCTGCGGGAAAATCGCCGCAAGCCCAAGCCGAACCCAGCACAACAGCCACAAACGACAGCACCCATACTGCCGCAGCGAGCGATAGCACCAAAGCCGACGATGTCATAGCCGCCGCCGACACAGCAGGTGCTGCAAAAGATACGTCGGTAGAGGCACGCCGCAAAGAAAATCCCTTGTTTGCTGTGTTTCAGCCCTCGCCCAATCCAGGCGGCGTTGTCGGCTATATCAATGGCAACGATACGGCGACATTCAACCAATATATGAATATGGCGGCAGTGCGCCCCATTTTTGCTTCCGAAAATATCAAGTTTGCTTATACCGCCAAACCAATACCAGACGAAAATTCGCCCAATGTATATATGGTATACGCACTCAAAAGCAGAGGAAGCAATTTTAAAGCTCCCCTCGAAGGCGACGTTATCGTAGATGCTCGTCAGGACATTGATGCCAACCAAGATGTAGTAGTGAGTATGCAGATGAACGCCGACGGCGCAACTCGCTGGCGCAAACTGACCGCCGAAAACATCAAAAAACCAGTTGCTATCGTACTCGACAACTTGGTTTATTCTGCGCCAACAGTGCAAAACGAAATAGCAGGCGGTAATTCACAGATTACAGGCGATTTCAGCATCAGCGAAGCCCAAGACTTAGCCAACATACTCAAAGCAGGTAAATTGCCCGCGCCCGCTCGCATCGTAGAAGAGGCAGTTGTCGGTCCGTCATTGGGTCAAGAGTCTATCCAGGCAGGTTTGCTGTCGCTCATCGCAGGTCTTATTGCCGTTATGGCGTTTATGGCAGCTTACTATCGCGGCGGCGGTGTGGTGGCAGTATTAGTATTGTTGATCAATCTGTTGTTTATGATGGGCGTATTAGCCTCTATCGGAGCTACGCTCACACTGCCTGGTATGGCGGGTATCGTACTGACGATGGGTATTGCGGTTGATGCCAACGTACTTATTTTTGAGCGTATCCGCGAGGAAGTAGCGCGGGGAGGGGCTACGCGAAGCCATAGCCGACGGATATAGCAAATCAATGTCTGCCATCATCGACTCTAACCTGACAACGCTTATTACCGCCGTCATTTTGGCGATATACGGTTTGGGTCCTGTACTTGGTTTTGCTACTATCCTTATTATAGGTATCATTACTTCGATGTTTACGGCTATCTTGTTATCGCGTATGGTCATCGAGTGGTGGTTAGACCGTGGCAACGATATCAGCTATTCGTCCTCGTGGAGCGAAGGCGCATTCAAAAATGTCAATTTCGACTTCGTAGGCAATCGCCGTATCGGTTATTTCATCGCCATTGCCATCATGGCTTTGGGGCTGATAGGCTACTTTACGAACGGCTTCCGATACGGTGTCGATTTTAGCGGCGGGCGTTCTTATGTAGTGCGCTTCGACGAAGCTACTACCGCCAACGAAGTACGCGAAGCCTTAGCTGTCTCTTTGGAAGGCGCACCCGTTGTAACCACCTATGGTACGGGCAATCAATTCAAAATTACGACTAAGTACAAAATAGAAGACGAAAGCGCAGCAACCGACTCGCTCGTAGCCAATAAAGTGTATAGCGATTTAGCTAAGTTTGCAGGCGGCAAATCGGGTCAAGACTTTGCCAAATCGCATGTGATTAGCTCACAAAAAGTAGGTCCTACTGTAGCCGACGATATTGCCCGCAGTGCTATTTGGGCTACTGTTCTTGGTTCTATTGGTATCGGTTTGTATATCTTGTTGCGTTTCCGCAAATGGCAATTCTCGGTAGCTGCCGCCGCATCTGTATTTCACGATGCCTTGATGGTCTTGGCATTCTTTGCCCTACTGCCAGGTATACTGCCTTTCCCCATAGAGATAGACCAACATTTCATCGCGGCTGTCTTGACGGTGATGGGTTATTCTATCAACGATACAGTGGTTATCTTCGACCGTATCCGCGAGTACCTACGCGAAAATCCCGATAAAGACCAAGCAACCGTTATCAATTATGCCATCAATAGCACCTTAAGCCGTACCGTCATCACATCGGGTATTACGTTCCTCACTGTATTAGTGCTGTTTATCTTTGGCGGCGAAGTATTGCGCGGTTTCTCATTTGCCTTGCTCATTGGTATTTTGTTAGGTACTTATTCGTCTATATTTATCGCTACGCCGCTCGTCGTAGATTTGGCAAAAGGCGACACCCTACGCACCCCCGACCTGAAAGAAGTCATAGGCGCAGGCGACACAGAGGTAGCAACCAGCAAAGCATAACTAACAGACACGCATTGTGCTAAGATAATAGCACGTAGATAAATGCGACAACAGCCGCTGCCCAATGTATCGGGCAGCGGCTGTTGTGTTTGAGGCTACGAGGGATATAATTGATGAAGTGTAACTATTGGTCTGATTTTTAAATTTCGATAACAGATTTTACTAAATGCCGCTTTGTAGCAAGGTCGCGAGCAAGATGTTCAAGTTGTTTTTTTTACTCAAAATTAAAAACCACTAATAGAAAAACCAACAATAGCCGTTTTTTAAGCCCCGTAGGGGCGACATGCTAATAGAAAATAAAGACAGCACCCCGTAGGGGCGATATCCAAATGGTTTATATTTTAGATTTCGGTCAATGCTGCTTTGTAGCAAGGGCGCGAGCAAGATGTTCAGGTCAATTTTTTACTCAAAATTAGAAACCACTAATAGAAAAACCAACAATAGCCGTTTTTTAAGCCCCGTAGGGGCGACATCCTAATAGGAAATAAAGGCGACATAGCAACAAAAGCCCCGTAGGGGCGATATCCAAATGGTCTATATTTTAGATTTCGGTCAATGCTGCTTTGTAGCAAGGTCGCGAGCAAGATGTTCAGGTCAATTTTTACTCAAAATTAAAAACCACTAATAGAAAAACCAACAACAATAGCCGTTTTTAAGCCCCGTAGGGGCGACATCCTAATAGAAAATAAAGGCGACATAGCAACAAAAGCCCCGTAGGGGCGATATCCAAATGGTCTATATTTTAGATTTCGGTCAATGCTGCTTTGTAGCAAGGTCGAGAGCAAGATGTTCAGGTCAATTTTTTACTCAAAATTAGAAAATCAGACCGATAGTTACCATAAAATGCAAAAAGCACAGCTATGTACACCTTAAAATACTTGTCCAACACGAAAAAACAAGTACTATTTAAAAAATGTGACGCGCAGTGCTAATCTCAATATCCTGCCGTATCTTTGCAGTAGAAATCGCGAGTTGGAGCAGTTGGTAGCTCGTCGGGCTCATAACCCGAAGGCCACAGGTTCGAGTCCTGTACTCGCAACTATTATTGCAGCGCAGACACTACCATGTGTTTGCGCTTTTTTTATATGCCCACATTTGAATATGCCTTGGTAAATTGTGGAGTGGTTGCTGCTCGTTTATAAGTACATCGCCGCTTGTGCAAGGAAGCACATTAGTCAGTTGCACATAAAATTTTGCGCTACTCCGCTGTTTAGCACCAAAATAATTATCTTTGCGCCGATAATAGTACCCCCACTTTCTATGTCCGAACCACCCACTTCTTATATGTCTTTAAATTCTAACGAGTTGCAGGTCGCCATTTTGCAAGAACAAATTGCCTTGCTCGAAGCCGAGCAAGTTCGTTTCACCGAGCAAGTAGCATTGATGGAGCGCGAAGCCATTGAGAGCGAATTGCGGTTTTTGCAACTTTCAAGAGCCGCTTTTGAGGGCGTTATCATTTTAGAAAGCCACCAAGTACACCTTGTTAATGAGGCGGCTTGCCGACTATTTGGCTACGAAAAAATAGACTTACTACAACTTGACCCCGACCAACTGTGGGCAAGCGAATATCGGCAATATGTCAAGTCAAAAATTGAAGAGCAATTAGTTGAGCCTTTTGAAACGATTTGCCAAAAATCAGATGGCACACATTTCCCCGCCAAAATAGGCATTAGGCAAATGGCTTTAAGGGGTAAATCGACTCTTAGCTTAGCAATACAGAATATTAGCAATGACAAAAAAACCGAACAAGAACTTATCGAGAGCGTTTTGCGGTATAGGCGGCTATTCGAAGAATCGAACGATGCCATTTATATATCGGGCGTAAGGGGCAAGATGTTAGAAATCAATCAGGCTTTCCTCGATTTATTTGGCTATACCCGCAGCGAGGTAGACGACCTGAATGCCCGCGTTTTGTATGCCCACCCCGAAGACCGCGATAAATTTACCGCCGAGATAGAACAACACGGCTCGGTAAGTAGCTATGAGGTAAAGCTCATCAAGAAAGACCGCAGCGTCATCGATTGCCTGCTATCGGCAACGAGCCGCCGCAATGTGCGAGGAAAGGTGATTGGGTATCAAGGCATTGTGCGCGACATCACAGAACGCACCCGCACCCAAGAACTTATCAAAGCAAAAGAATTGGCAGAGAAATCGGCGGTGATGAAAGCGGCATTTTTGGCAAATATGAGCCATGAGATACGCACTCCAATGAATGCCGTTATCGGCATGTCTAATTTGATGCAAGACACATCATTAACGTCCGAACAACAAAAATTTTTAGATGGTATTCGTTCAGCATCAGAGCATCTATTGGTGCTTATCAACGATATTTTGGACTTTTCTAAGATAGAAGCGGGCAAACTCAACTTAGAGGATATCGATTTTTCGCTGCCCGAACTATTGCAAAATGTCTTGCAAACCTTTAAATTTAAAGCCTCCGAAAAGGGTTTAGACTTGCAATTAGAAGCAGAAAAAACCTTGCCCACTGCCTTAAAAGGCGACCCCACGCGCTTGATGCAAATTTTGCTCAATTTGGTCTCTAACGCTATCAAATTTACCGACCGAGGTTTTGTCCGGATAGCAGCCGAGTTGTTTAGCGAAGATGCACAAAGTGCCACTATCGCTTTTACGGTATCGGACAGTGGTATCGGTATTCCTGCCAGCAAAGTGGCAGTTATTTTTGATAGTTTTTCGCAAGTAAGCGACAGCACCACGCGACGATTTGGCGGTACGGGTTTAGGTTTGGCAATTACCAAAAAACTTGTAGAGATGCAAGGCGGCACTATATCGGTCAAAAGTACGCCGCAAAAAGGCTCTTCCTTTTTATTCGTCATCAAATTTCGCAAGGGTGATGCCAATATTGCCCTGCAACACCTACACAACGCCCTACCCAAGGACATTAAGCGCATTAGCAAACTGCGCGTTTTGATTGCCGAGGACAACGAACTGAACCAAGTAGTAGCGGCAGAAACACTCAAAAAATGGGTTAGCCAACTGCATATAGATATAGCCAACAACGGGCAAGAAGCCGTAGCGTATGCACAAAAAAACACCTATGACTTGGTGCTAATGGACGTACAAATGCCCAAAATGGACGGTATCGCTGCCACCCACTATATCCGCCACGACCTACATTTGGCGCAACTGCCCATACTTGCTATGACCGCTTACGCCACATCAGGCGAAGCCGAGCGCACCATCTTGGCAGGCATGAACGACTATATCAGCAAACCATTCAACCCGCGCCAACTATACCAAAAAATAGTAAAGCTGACCAATTGCGTTTTTGAAGATGAAATAATGCCCGATAGTGCCCATCTTTCAGACCCCAACATGCCCGAAAAAAGCGGTGCTTCTGATGAAATTGCTACCGGTGCCAATGCGCCCGCACCCAAACACCAAACCTTAGACCTACGCTTTTTGGACGAAACCACTGGCGGAGACGCTGAACTAAAAGCGGTGCTCGTAGAGATTATTTTGCGCGAAGCCCCCGAAGAATTGGCACAGATAGAACGGTGGTGCGCCGAGCAAAACTGGGCAAGGCTGGGCGCAATAGCCCACAAATTTAAATCTAACGTCACGTATATGGGTTTGTACGATATAGCCGATACAATCAAAAATGTGCAGCTATATGCCGAACAGCGTAGCCATTTGGACGAATTGCCCGATATGGTGCAAAAGGTCAAGGCGGTTTGCGAGGTGGCATTAGAAGAACTGCGCCTATTAACGAGTATCAGCTAAACTGCTTTTGATTTTTTGCGATGAACCTATTGCCTTTACGCACCGAAATTAAGCTCTCGGCTTCGCCGCACAGCATTAGCTATCAAACGCCCGTACTGCTTTTGGGGTCATGTTTTGCTACGCATATAGGTACGCGCATGGCAGCGGTAAAATTGCCCGTCTTGGTCAATCCGTTTGGCGTATTATATAATCCCGCATCGATAGGCAACAGTATAAGCGCGTTTGCTCGCCAAACAGCCCTTTGCCGAATCTGAACTATACGAACATAAAGGCATTTGGCTCAGTTTTGCTCATCACGGTAGTTTTGCCCATACCGACCGCGATATATGCAGGGCAACTTGTCGACAAGCTTTGCCCAAGCCCAAATAGCTTTGCGCCAAGCCCATTATCCGTCATAACACTCGGTACAGCCCTTGCCTATCGCCGCAAAGACACGGAGACATAGTTGCTAATTGCCACCAATTACCCGATGCTTTTTTTGAGCGGAAATTGTTAGATATTGATGATATAACGGCGCAGTGGCAACCCCTATTACAAGGCTTGCGGGATTGTAATCCGAAATTGCGCATCATATTTACCCTAAGCCCCATTAGACATTGGAAAGATGGTGCCGCCGATAACCAATACAGCAAAGCAATACTAACCGTAGCTATACGTCGATTGGTTGCTCAAAATACGCAGTTTTGCGACTATTTTCCCGCCTACGAACTATTGATGGACGATTTGCGCGACTATCGATTTTATGAAACTGATATGCTGCACCCTAACGAAACGGCGATAGCATATATTTGGCAAAAATTTGGGCAATGTTATCTATACCACCCCGATACACAAGCGGCTATGGCTGCCATACAGCGCGTAAATGCTGCCTGCCAGCATCGCCCGCGCTATCCCGATAGCTCCGCCCACCGACAATTTATGGGTAGTATGTTGGTAGAAGCGCGTCGTTTAGCTATGCAATACCCTCATTTAGATTGGAGCAAAGAGCTGCGCTATTTTGAAGGCGTTTTTAAAAGCGACGAAACCAAATAGCGGCCTGCTCCAAATGCACATGCCCCACAAGTGGTAGGCTATTTTAATGCGCCACAGAAGGTCGCATTTACTACTTTAATTCAAGCAACAAGCCCAAACCGCCCAAGTATTTACAGAAAAACTCCATTGTTCGCCCAATCCGTCGAACAGTCAGTTGAATGTGCAGTTTTATTTGCCCAAAGAAGAAACTGTAACGCTTGTATTGTACGATTTGCAGGGTAAATTGGTCGAAACTGTTCAATCAAATGAAATTTTAACGGCAGGAGCGCACAATATTAGCATAGAAAGCCAAAATTTGCCCAATAGCGTGTATATTTGTTCTTTGATTACGCAAGTAAGCGGTTCAATGAAAAAGTGGTGTTGGTGAGGTAAAGAAAAAACAATAGCCTAACAAGGCATAGCTGACCATGCCATTCGGCACGGGTGCTATACTATACAAGCCCATTTTGCCAACATAGTTACTGCCCCAACAATACCCAAAAAGCGATTTACGATTGTTTCTATGTCTATGCCTACCTCTCCCCCCTACGCTATCACTGCCCTAAGAGCCGTTCTATGCGGGCTATTTTGGCTATTTTTTGCCGCCCAAGCGATGGCTACCCACAATCGTGCGGGCGAAATCACTTATCGGAGCGCACCCTTGCCTGGGCAGCCCTATCGCTATATTTTCAATATCCACACCTATACCAAAGTATCGGGCGGCGGGGCAGAAGCCGCCGACCGCGATACGCTCACTATATTATTTGGCGACGGCAACCAAGAAAACGCTCCGCGTGTAAATGGCGGAAGCAATACCACCGGCGAGGAGATAGGGCAATAACGTCAAATATAACCGCTACGAAGCGATACATAATTACCCCGGACCCTTTACTTATGTCGTGTCGGTGCAAGACCCTAACCGCGTCGAAGACATTATCAATATCCAATTTGGCGCGTCTCTGTCGAAGTGCCTTTTTATTTAGAGGACACGTTATTTATACGCGACCCTCAATTTTTCGGCTATAATAGCTCGCCTGTTTTATACCAGCCGCCCATCGATTTTGCCAATGTAGGCTACCCATTTTTGCACAACCCAAATGCCTTCGACGCCGACGGCGATAGCCTCGTATTTTCGTTCACTACGCCCTTAGCGCAACAAGGACAACCTGTATTCGCTTTTCAAGACCCTGACCAAATCTCGCCCGCGCACAATAACAACTTTAGCATAGACCCCAATACAGGCGAAATCTTATGGAATGCTCCCCAGCAACCAGGCATTTATAATATCGCTATATTGATAGAAGAGTACCGAAACGGGCTGCTCATTGGCACGATGATTCGAGATATGCAAATTATCGTGGCAGACATCAATAACCGACCGCCCAACCTCGAAGCACTGCACGATACGTGTATTATTGTGGGCGAAGTACTGCAAATTGATGTACGCGCTACCGACCCCGATGCCACGCAGCGCGTCAGTCTGTCTGCCTTTGGGGGTGCCTTAGAATTGGCAAGCTCGCCCGCTATTTTTGAAACTACACTGCCGCCGCCCGGACAAGCCGCCGAAGGTACTTTTATCTGGACTACGGTATGCGACCACGTGTTTAGCGAAAAATATATGGTCGTGTTTAAGGCAGAAGACAATTTTAGCTCGCAGGGGCAACCTATGCCACTAAGCGACCTCGAAACGTGGCTCATACAAGTAGTGCCGCCGCCGCCCCAAGAGCTACAGGTAAATATAGTAGCGGGCAATATACAACTCAATTGGAACTTGACAACGCCATATACTTGTAGCAACAGCCCTAAATTTAGGGGCTTTTCGATATGGCGTTCTATTGGCTGCGATTCACTACAATTCGACAAATGCCAATTGGGATTAGATGGCACGAGCTATGTACGTATAGCTGAAAATATTACTACCAATACCTATACCGACATCAGTGCCATACGCGGCATACGTTATTCGTACCGCGTAGTAGCCGAATTTGCCGACGCTTTCACCAACTCTATGCCGCCTACGCCCATCAATGCCGTATCGAGTGCTGCCTCTAATAATATATGTGTCGAGTTGCCAAAAGATGCGCCTATCATCACGAATGTAAGCATAGAAACCACCCAAACTAACGACGCACAAATATACGTGGCTTGGTCTAAACCACGCCCGCTGCCCTTAGATACCACTGTAAATCTACCGCCATATCGCTACGAACTCTACCGAAGCACGGGAATCGGAACAAGCGATTTTGAACTTGTTCAGACATGGAACTACGATGCCTTTTATCAAGCAAACGATACGACCTATACCGATACCGCCCCCAACCTCAATACCCAAGACGACGCTTATACGTATCGCGTGGCGTTTTATGCCAATCAAATTTTGATGGATAATACCGAAGCGGCTTCCTCCGTGCGCCTAAGTACAAACCCTAGCGATAATGCTGCCAATTTGTCGTGGCAATTTGCCGTGCCTTGGCTCAATTATAGCTACGAAGTTTATAGACAAAATGCAAGCGGCACTTTTGACCTCATAGCTACAAGGCCCGAACCGCAATATACCGATACCAATTTGATAAACGGAAAACAATATTGCTACTATATACGCGCCATAGGCACTTATGGCAGCAGCGAACTAACAGACCCACTCTACAATAGCTCGCAAATAGCCTGCGTTACACCCACCGATACCGACCCACCTTGTGCGCCTAACCTAAGCATAGCTAATGGCTGCGATGCCGATATTACAGCTCCCGATATACCCTTAGTCAATTACCTAAGTTGGAATAATCCCAACCTGACCTGCGCCAATGACGTAGTGGCTTATCATATTTACTACCAAGCACCATTAAGCCCTGATTTTGACCTCCTATCCACCATCGAAGGAGCAGAAAATACAGCATATCAGCACAACCTGAGCGGAGGCTTGGCGGGTTGTTATTATATCACAGCTATTGATTCGTTCCAAAACGAGAGCTTGCATAGCAACGTCATTTGTGCCGAAAATTGCTTGGATTATGAATTGCCCAATACCTTTACGCCTAATGCCGATGGCAACAACGACCTATTTGTGCCGCGCCGCTCGCGTTTTGTGAGCCAAGTACAACTAAAAATATTCAACCGGTGGGGCAATTTGGTCTATGAAACCCAAAACCCGACCATCGATTGGAACGGCACCGACAGCACAACAGGAAAAGACCTACCCGAAAGCGTATATTATTACATCTGTGACGTGTATGAGCAGAGCAGCAATGGAACGAATATCCTAAACCGACAGCTAAACGGCTATATACATCTAATCCGCTAATTGCGCGATATTATTAAGACGTACCGCCGCCGATGGATATCGACGGCGGTATTGTCGTATAGGGCTACTTTTGTTTTATTTACCCAAAAACGATGCGTTTTACTTGATCCCATTGGTTACCCGAATAGTAATAGTAGGGATAGGAGCGTTTCAAAAATCGGTCGTAGAAATAATAGCGGTAGGCGCAATACGATTGGTCTTCTGTTTTTTTGGTCGTGAGGTTAAGCACTTTTTTCGTGCCAAAAAATGCCTCGCGGCGCAGCAAGTAGCGATACATCATTACGTCGGGGTATAGTTCGTCTCACCTTACCCAAATCGACCAATTTGTGTTCGGCGTTGCATGATTTATATAGGCTATCTAAACGTTGATTATAGGGTTCGAGATGGTTGTTGGTGTTTTCTATAAATTCATCTTTTTGGTCTTCATACATGTCATCGACATCGGCTAAGGTGGCATTGGGGTCTTGGTATTTAAAACGCTCTACCAACATCACCGAAGTGCGGAGGTCTTGTGGTATCCATTTTTGCGCCTGACATAACGTAGCGGGCACTGCCAACAAGCAACAAGACAGCAATAGAAAAAATGTTATTTTTTTCATAAAAAAATAAAATGAAGTATTTTTGGTGTGGTGAATGGGGCGCATACCTTTATGGGTTATATGCAAGCAGGATAGTGGTATGACTGCTGCACATTTGTAAAGTTTAAGTAATAAGGCGCAAAAATGCCGCTTTTTTTTGAAAATACTGCATCTATCGGCGCAAATTAGCCCGCCAATGTATTTATGAACGCAAAAACAGCCTTTTAAACGTTCTGATAGCGGCTGCTATTGCATGGAGGCACTAATAAAAGCCTGCTAAATTAAAGTTTGTTGCTTGCTTGTTACCTATATATCGACATTAAGGCGTATTTTAGCGGCATTAATTCAAAACCCATGCCCTACAATCTTACCCATACCTTATACCTGTTATCTGCTTGGCGGTATATCTTTAGACGAGTTGCCTACCTCGCTTTGTATGGTTATATTATTTGTCAAACAATGGATATCGCCGCACAAGCCATTGATTGCGCAATACTTAGCGATTATGCCGTATGCGACCCCTTTGCCGATGCTAACTTACTCAATCCTACATGGTCGGGCGATGCGGCTGCCTTTATAGTCAATGCTAATGCCGAATTGCAAAGCAACGGTAGCGGTACAGATACAATTGCCCTTAGTACGCCAATCGGCAGCAGCGGCGTTCCTACTGAATGGGTCATCAAAGTGCGAATGGAATTTGACCCATCGGATAATAACCGAAGCAGCATTTACCTACTCGCCGACCAAGCCGACCTCAAAAGCCCTACCCTAAGCGGTTATTACTTGCGCTTAGGCGAAAACGGTGCTGCCGATGCCATTAGCCTATACCGCCAAAACAACGGAGTGAGCAGCCTAGTGCGTGGCAGTGATGCTACCGTAGCCTTTGCACCCGATTTATATATCCGTGTGACATATAATGAATCAGGCGAGTGGAATATCTATACCGCAGCCGTAGGCGGTAGTTATGTGCTTGATGCGTCTGTTAACGAACCCGTGCCATCCTTCGGTGCGAGTTTTATGGGCGTTTGGTGTAAGCACACCGCGACCAATGCGACCAAATTTTTCTTTGACGACATCTATGTTGCCAATCCGCCCTTAGATACTACGCCGCCGATAGTCGTAGGTGTTAATGCTTCGCCCAATTTGGTATCCGTTGCGTTTAGCGAAGCCATACCTTAGCTGCGCCCACTACATTCGATTTGTTTTATTATGAGGAACAACCCCGCGACGTAGTTATCAACGAAATATTGGCAGACCCCGACCCCGCTGTGGGTTTGCCGCCCTACGAATTTGTAGAACTGCATAACCGCACCGATATGCCTATATCACTCGGCAATTGGCAATTTGGCGATAACGCCACCGCACCCCAGACTTTTTTTGCACCCAATGTCGTATTGCCCGCACAGGGTTATTTGGTTATCTGCGCTCCGTCTGCCGATGCGTTGGCGGCTTTCGCGGCTTTGGGCGTACCTGCTATGGGATTGAGCGGTTTCCCATCACTCAATAATAGCGGCGATGCCTTAGTGCTGTTCGACGAAATGGGCAATTTGATAGATGCCGTTACGTATAGCGATAGCTGGTATGCCAGCAGCAACAAGCGCGAAGGCGGCTGGGCTTTGGAACAGATAGACCCCGATGTAGCTTGTACGAGCGCGGGCAACTGGCGCGAATCGGACAATAGCAATGGCGGTACGCCCGGCGCAGCAAATAGCGTAACGGGCGTTTATGACGATACGACTGCCCCGCAAATTATGGGCATACAAATAATCGACCCTCAAACCATATTGCTATTGACAAGCGAAAATGTATACGCGCCAAGTGCCGAGCAATTGAGCAATTATACCCTTAGCGGTGGTATAGATATTGCCGATATAAGCGTAGAATTGGAAGCGATACAACTGACTTTGAGCAGCCCACTACAAATAGCTACGCTATATACATTGGCGGTTGCGGGTATAAGCGATTGTTCGGGCAATGTCCTTGTGCCGTATAGCAATAGTTTCGCACTACCTCAGATTGCTGATACCTACGATGTATTGATAAGCGAAATTTATGCCGATACGGATACACCCGAAGAATTTGCCGTGCCCACCCTCGATTTGCCCGCTGCCAAATACATCGAATTGTATAACCGCAGCGACAAAACTATTAGTTTGCAGGGTTGGTACTTGACCGACCTATCCGACACCACTCAACTCGCCGAATACTTACTACCGCCCAGCAGCCGCGTGGTCTTGTGTTCGAGTACCAAAACAACATTATTTACCGAGCGCGGTATAGCGGCTTTGGGCGTAACTGCCTTTACCGACCCCAACACCAGTGCCGACCGATTATCGATATTCAACGCCGAAGGCACATTAATCCATTCGGTGAGTTATGACAAAACGTGGTATCGCGACCCCGTAAACAGGAAGGCGGCTGGTCGCTCGAAATGATAGACACAAACAACCCTTGCGAAGGAGCAGCCAATTGGCAAGCCTCAGACGACCCCAAAGGCGGTACAAGGAATAGGACAACCTATTACTGCCTCCCTGCTTTCGCCAAGCAACAAACAGGTATTGCTTGGCTTGGCTATGCCTTTGCCAGCCAATACGATATACACCGTTACTGCCAATTTGGTGAGCGACTGCGCGGGAAATCCCATTGGTTTATATAATTCTGTCCAAGTGGGAATAGCCGAAACGCCCCAAACCAACGAAATCGTTATCAACGAAGTGTTGTTTAATCCCGTGATAGGCGGCTATGATTATGTAGAACTGTATAACCGAAGCAATAAAATATTGAGCTTGTCGGGTTGGTATTTTGCACAAATAGATATAGCCGAAAACCCCGACTCGGTTACTGCTTATTTGCCCCTGCTGACCGAGCGATATACTTTGTTTCCCGACCAATACGTAGTATTGACCGAAAACCCCGAACAAGTAATAGCGCATTATGGACAATGCGGCGCAACGATACCTACCCGTTCGTTTTTGCGTATCAGCGACCTGCCCACCCTCAACGACGACGAGGGTATAGTAGCTATCGTATCGCTTTTTGCCGCTGATACCTTAGACATGTTGCATTATTTCGATTCGTGGCATAATCCATTGCTCGATACGCCCGACGGTTTTGCCTTAGAACGAATAGATTATACGCGCCCCACGCAAGATGCCAACAACTGGCAATCGGGCGCGTCTGCGGCTTGTGGCGGCACGCCGGGCTATCTCAATTCGCAATTTTTGCGTATCGATAATACTGCCGACCTCAATAGTATTAGCATAGAGCCACCTGCTATTTCGCCCGACGGCGATGCCTACAACGATTTTGCTATTATCGGCTACCAATTCGACGCGAGTGGCTATGTCATTAATATATTGCTGTATGACGAGCGCGGGCGCGAGCTACAACATTTGGTGCGCAACGAAATAGCTGCTACCGAAGGTTATTACAAGTGGGACGGTTCGCTCGCCAATGGCGAAAAAGCACCCATAGGCATTTATACCTTGCGCATACAAGCTATAGGCACAGACGGCGAAGCGAGATTATTCAAAAAGTCTGTAGCCATAGTAGGGCAAAAATAACAAAATTACTACGATTGGATACTGTAATATAGTACAATTAATATGTGTTTATTGTAAACGCATAATGCAAAAGAACACCTCTTTTTGTTTGCCCCTACACTATGAAACTCAGAGACCATTTCCCGATATTTTTATGTGCTATATTTGCCATAATTATGCTGTGCTTAGCCGTTTTTGCCGATGGCACCGGCGATGACGGCGATAGCGTAGGGCACTATTTGATAGCCCACTATGCCTTTAAGCACCCGTATTTGTTGCTCGACCATTGGGGCAAACCTGTCTTTACGCTTTTGGCTGCACCTTTTGCCTATTGGGGCTTTACGGGAATTAAATTGTTCAATGTAGCCTTAGCTACTGCTACACTTTGGCTGACGTACAGAAGTGCTTGCCTATTAAATATTCCGTCGGCTTGGGCGGCGATATTACTGCTGGCAACATCGCCTATGTATGTAAGCCTAAATTTATCGGGCTTGACCGAGCCTTTATTGGGTTTTACCTTGATGCTTAGTTTATATTGGGCACTCTGCGGGCGTTGGGCTTGGGCTGCGGTATTGATGTCCTTTGCGCCGCTCGTGCGCTCGGAAGGCATTATTATGTTGGGCGTTTTTGCTATTTATTTGTTGGTCAAGAGGCGGTATGCCGTATTGCCTTATTTGGCATTGGGGCAGGCTTTATATAGCGTGGTGGGCTATCCGTACTACGGCGATTGGCTGTGGGTATTTCGGCGCATACCTTATGCTACTCTTAGTTCGGGCTATGGGTCGGGGCAGCTCAATCATTTTGCGGCGCATCTCCACGAACTTATCGGCAATTTGGGTGTGTTTTGGCTATTATTGGGCTTGTTGAGCGGATTTATACGTTCTGTTTTGTATATATTGCGGCGGAGCCTATTTTTGGCAGAAGAATGTTGGTTGGTTTATGGCGGATTTGTGGCGTTTTTTGTCGCCCATTCCTTGTTTTGGTATTGGGGCATTTTTGTCTCTGCGGGATTGGTGCGTGTTTTGTTAAGCGTCATACCGCTGATAGCGATTATTTCGCTGCGTGGCATACAGGGTTTTACCGCACGCCTACCCGCGCTCAGAGTATATGGAAAAACGCCGGTATTGCTCATTTTATGCCTCATTACAGTATTAGAATCGCTATCGCGATTGCGTTGGGAGCGCGATTTTGCAGCTACACCCGCACACAAAACATTGATAGAAGCCGCCCAATGGACAAAGCAACACTACGGAGCAATTAAAACGGCTTTTTATGATGCTATGTATAGCAGCGTAGCCTTTGGTATAGACCCTTTTACCCAAACCCACTCCCTGCGTCAGGTGAAGGTGGGTGGCTATATCGAAGACCATAGCTTGCTGATATGGGATAGTTTTTTCGCACGCACACAAAACGGACTCATCGAATTAGATGCCCTAAAACAAGACCCGCGCCTATCGCTATTGAAATGTTTTGAGCAGGGCAACAAATATATTGGCAAGCGCGAAGTATGTTTGTTTGAACGAAAAGCCGTACCCGATTCGGTGCGAAATATACTGCTCGACGACCAATTTGAAACCGCCAGCCCGCTGCGCGATACCTTATATGCACACAGCGGACAACGCTCGTTGCGCGTAGGCAATCCCGATGCCTTTTCGTCGGGTATAGAACCCATGCTTGCCACTTTTCCGCCCGACTGCAAGGCTATCCGCGCCACAGTATGGGTATATAGCCCCAATCCCAAGCCCGCCGCGCCGCCAAAATTGGTACTCACCTACGACAATTTTTGGCAAAGCATACAGTGGAGCGACCTACCCCTTAAAGACCTCGAACCTAATACGTGGCAGCGTTTCGAGTTAGAAGTGCCGATGTTGAAAGACATTCCGCTCAATATAGACCGTCTCAAAGCCTTTGTTTGGAATCCGACCGACCAACCCGTATGGATAGACGATTTCAGGGTAGAATTGCTGAGGTGAGCCAATGCCCTGCGAAAGTAAAAAATGCTATCTTGTTTCAGCAAGCCGTTTTTTTGCCCCATCTTTGCCGCTAAATTCAGCCCATTATAGTCATGACCAAAACATAGTTTTGTTACGGGTGGCGTTACCTCGTCACTTTGCAGAGGGTATTATTGCCTCTTCGCTCGGAAAACTGCTGCAAGCACGCGGCGCACGAGTGACCATCCAAAAATTTGACCCTTACCTGAACGTAGACCCTGGCACACTGAACCCCTACGAACACGGCGAATGCTATGTCACCGATGACGGTGCCGAAACCGACCTCGATTTGGGGCATTACGAGCGTTTTTTGAACGTACCGACCTCGCAAGCCAACAACGTCACAACGGGCAGGATATACCAAACTGTCATTGAGAAAGAGCGACGCGGCGAATATTTGGGCAAAACGGTGCAAGTGGTGCCCCATATTACCGACGAAATAAAACGCCGGATATTGCTCTTGGGCAATACGGGCAATTATGATGTAGTAATTACCGAATTAGGCGGCACGGTAGGCGACATAGAATCGCTACCCTATATCGAGGCAGTACGCCAATTGCGTTGGGAATTGGGCTCGGTCAATTGTGCCGTCATACACCTAACTTTGTTGCCCTATTTGGAAGCCGCCAAAGAACTCAAAACCAAACCTACCCAACATTCGGTCAAAGAATTGTTGGGCTATGGCATTCAGCCCGATGTAATCGTATGCCGCACCTCGCGCCCTATGACGGGCGACATCAGGCGCAAAATAGCCCAATTTTTGCAATGTCGATTTGAGTGCGGTAGTCGAAGCCATCGATGCCGATACGATATACGATGTGCCGCTATTGCTATTGAAAGAAGGGCTTGACCGCACAATACAGCAAAAATTGCGCATCAATCTGGCAGCCGAACCCGACTTGCGCACATGGAAAGATTTTTTGGGCAGGCTCAAAACCTCTGCCTCTGAGGTGCGCATCGGCTTGGTGGGCAAATATTTAGAATTGCAAGATGCCTATAAATCTATCAATGAGGCATTTATACACGGCGGCGCGTATAACGAATGTAAAGTGACGATAGAGAGCATACACTCCGAATTGCTGAACGATGGCAATGTAGCACAGAAGTTGTCTAAATTGGATGGTATTTTGGTCGCCCCAGGCTTTGGCGAGCGCGGTATTGCGGTCAAGATATGCGCCATACGCCACGCTCGCGAACAAAAAAACCCCGTCATCGACAAAATGGAAGAGCAGAAGCGCATCACGCAATTGGGTGCTACGATGCGCTTAGGCAAGTTTAAATGCCAACTGCTGCCCCAAAGCCAAGCGCAACAAATCTACGGCAGTGACACCATCGAAGAACGACACCGCCACCGCTACGAATTTAATAATGACTACCAAGCACAGTTTGAGGCAAACGGCATGGTCATATCGGGCACGAACCCCGACAGCGGCTTGGTCGAGATTGTAGAATATCCCGCACACCCCTTTTTCGTAGGCGTACAGTTTCACCCCGAACTAAAAAGCACCGTCCTACACCCACACCCTTTGTTTGTGCGCTTTATCAAAGCAGCAATGATGTATAAAAAGCAAGGACGGTAGGGTTATTCTCGCATATATCCATAGCCCACGGCGGTTTTGGCACCAATGCCGTGCTGGGTGAGGGCTTGGGTGAGATGGTGTTTGACGAAATCCAACAATCGAGAATCGGCGTTTAAATTAAGGTTGCCTATTAAAAATCTGTGATAATTACCGCCTATATCTTTCAGGGTAATTTGTTTTTTTGCGCCAAGGTGGGTTTGAAACTTCAAATCATTCTCGCCGCTTATCGTTAAAAAGTAGATAGGTCTGGTGCTGTGCGTATCGGTTGGGGCTATATAGTTGATGTCTTTATACCAATCTTTGTAATGTACGTTCATCACGTCCGTTTTTATGATAGGTGCTACATTGGGTATTCCATCAAAAAAAGTAACCAATCCTCGATGCTCGCCGCCTAATGCCGATATGGTTGGATCTTCGTCATAAGCGTATTCGTATTCGCCTTTTTTATTTTTCTGCAATTTAGGTTCTCCGTTTTCAAATATGACCTTTTTGATATTTTTGGGGCAACCAAAAATGCTACAAAATAGTTTGCTTTCGGTGATAGCTCTAAACTCGGCATTGACCAATGGATAATTTTTTTCATAGTCGGGTACATTTTCGGGCTGTGCAAAAAAATGAGTGATAAACCAACTGCGCAATACGCCTTTTATGCTCGAACTGGGCAAATAGGGTATTCCATATACGTGATGTAAAGTTATGCTTGTTTCATAGACAGACTCGCCGCCTAAACCCAAAGCCATGCGCCATTGGAGTTGAAATGAAACTTCAATATTATTATTGGGGAATAATTGAGTTGCTTGATGTTTTTGCCGACGGTATAAGTCGCCAAATTTATCTGCTATACACCCATAATTAGCATGTATTTCGCGAATATTCTCTTTGTCGTTTTTGAAAAACGAAAACTTGCGATTACCATTTTTGTCCTCGTCCAAATATGCTGCCTTTTGTAATTTTAAAGCAAAATTATCTATATTGTTTAGGGGAATAGCTTTGGTATCTTTGGGCAAATGGGTCTTGCCCTGATCAAAAATATCACTGTGAGCGTTGCTTGCCGTTTGCACATTACTAGTAGATAGAGACCAAATTTCTTCTCCGTCAACAGTTATACTTAGTATCTTTCCTGATGAATTGCAGTCATATTTGCACTCTTTGTCATGGAGTGAGGTATCAGATAGAGGCAATACTTCGGTCTTGCCCTTATCCTTAATTAATCGAACAATTACTTCGCCCTTGTCATTGCGCTCAACTTCTAATTTTCCTGTTTTAATAGCCATAGATGTTTGTGTGTTTTTGGGAGGGTAAGGGGAAAAAGTATTTTGGAGAACAGTGTCTTTGGCAAAGTCGATTCAGGAGAGGGATTGTTCTCGCATATATCCATAGCCCACGGCGGTTTTGGCACCAATGCCGTGCTGGGTGAGGGCTTCGCGTAGATATTTTTTTATCTCTTGCACCATCTGTTCGCCATTGCCAAAGGCGGTATGCTCTGTTGCTTTCCGATAGCCAAAAGTAAATTGGAATGGCGTATCCTTAGCAACGGTGAGAAATAATACGGGTATAGGGCTTTGCGTATCGGTGGGCCAGTTTCCGCCGCCATAATACTTGGGATAATGCGGGTTCATGATATCTGCCTCTATCGTTTGCTGTTTTGTCGGAAAAGTATCAAAAAATACGATATTTCCCTTGCGCGAAACGCCCAATTCGCCGCCATACCGACTCTTAAAAATTTCCTTTTTGCCGTCTGATTTAACTTTGAGGATTTGGTCGGGGCAGCCGAATAGGTCTATAAAGCTATCATCGCAAATAGCCAATTCTTCTTTATTTTCGTATTTGTTGAGAATAATCCAACTGCGTACAAGGCCTTTCAGCGAACTGGCTGATATATAAGGAACGCCATAAATATGATGTAACGAAATGCTCGTTTCATAGACCGACTCGCCGCCCAAACCTGTTATGAAACGCCATTCGGGGTGCATAATTAGTTTTTGGGTATGGTCGCTCATCTTTTGGGCGAGTTGCCATACGCGCTCGGCTATTTTACCCGTTTCGGCTATTTCTTTGCCTGTTCGGTGGGTTGGTCTTAGGTTTTGTATGGCCTGCCTCTAAGATCTTGCCCGGCTTCGCTCGACAGATTGCCTATTTTATCGTTGTAGATGAATACTAAACGATTGAAGTGTAGGTGAAAGTTTTCACTCTTGGGGGTATTGCCAAGACATTTTAAGGTATCGGCAGGCACGCAATGGCGCGGCAGAGTAGACGTAGAGCGCGTAGCCTCGTGGGTAGGTGGGTCTTTGGGCTTGTCGGGGGGTGGGTCTTTTTTTGGGACGGTTATAGCCCAATTTGTCGTACAACTTGCTAAATGGGTTGTCGTCGTCGTAATCGTGGGGGTACATAGGCAATTGAGAATTTAAGTGATAAGTCAATCTTGTTTAACAAAGCGTTTTAGCCAAGCTGCCAGAGCCAATATCTCACGAGTGGCAAAGCGATATTTTTCGGAGTCTAATTGCGTAATTACCTGCACAAACTCACCTCCTTTGCTTAACTCCGTTTGGATAATGGAATGTTTGGCACTGCAAAGCCATTTGTACAATTGATTGTACAATAATTCCCAGCCCTTGTTACTCTTTTTACTATACATAAAGCTTGCCAAGAGTGGCATTGCCGCCTATTTGGAAATAAGATATTTCTTTTATGGTATTTGCAAAGAAATCCATGATTTTTTCAGCTTTCTTGCGGTCCTCTTTCTTGCGGTCATCTTCCTTTTTAGCAAATTCGTCGGCAGCCATCACTAAGGAGTACAAGACACTTTCGGCGGGTAGGTATTCTTCGTTAAAGAGTGCGCCGGTTTGTACGGTGCCTGTCTCATTGTCGATTTTGATGCGCGTGATTACTTCGGTCGAGAGGGTTACGAAGTCGGTGAAATCGTCATCATTTAATACCACCAAATTTTTGCTCAGGTGGTCTTTCCAGAATGGTGTAATGCCGTCGTGGGTAAATAATATTTCGGAGAGCCAGGCTGCCAATTTTGTTGTTTCGCTGTTTTTGGTCACGTCAAAAGTGTATTCTTCTAATACTATCTTGTCTCTTCCGCCTACGGAGTAAGCTAGGTTGATAGCGTTACAACAAGTATTTGCAGCTATTTCGAGTAGCTTAAAATTAGTGGGTAGTGCATTGGCAATTGTGAGGTCGCGCTGCAATTGCAGCAATACTTTGGGGCATGTTACCCAAGCAAAAACGCCTTTCATGCTTTTGACGGGGAATAATAAGAGGCGAGCATCAGAAAAAGCCATCGAACCTGCATGTTCGTCGCCATTTTCGGGTCCGAAAGTTGCTTGTATGGCCTTAAGGGCATCACGGTCTTTTCGGTCTTTTTGGGTGTGTTCAAATGCTTCGCGCAGGGCACCTTTGAGCGAGGAAGCCTCTATTTTGGGAAATTGGGTGTGCCGCTCGCGCTGTATGGGCAAATCGACTACGCCCAAACTGTCGCCGCTGCCTGCGTGTAGTGGTGTTTCGCAGAGCAGAAATAAGGTTTTGGTGTGTTTATACATGGGTAAGTTATTTTTTATTCCAGATTTTTATTTGTCGTTGGAAGTGTTGGGCTATTTGGGATAAGGTGATGGGATATTTAGGTTCTAAGTGTTGTATGTTTTCGTCGTCGATGTCGTCGGTAAAAATCAAGGCGCGTTGCAGCAATGTTTTATTGAGATTGCTCATTTTTTGCCGCGTCAGTTCAAAAAAATCATCGAGCGTATAGCGTTGGTTGAGGCAATAAAGGTCGTAATAGTCGCGATAGGCAGCCCGCAGGAATAAGGTATTTACTTTCATGACCAACAGGGTATCGAGTTGGGCTATATGCAGATGGTCTATCAGGTGCGTCCGTCGCCGCAACTCGTGCCAATTGTTGGCAAAAAAGTCAATTTTACGCCGTTGAGTATAAAGTCGGCTTGCGTGGGCGATAGGTTGATGATATGCAGTTCGCCTATTTGGGCGTGTCGGAGTTGTTGTGCTAATTGGGGCGGGTCGATTTGGGCTTGCCAGGTAAAAAAATCGAGGTCTTCGCTGAGGCGGTGCGCCAAATATATTGCCAATGCCGAACCGCCCACAAAAGTATAATCGCCGAGCAAAGGTAGTTTTGCCAATTGCCGCAACACGTTTGCCGTATTAGGTAATAAATTGTTTAATTCGTTCATGGCGGCTCAGTTTTTTTTGAAGCGGTCGTATATAGCGTTGCGGATTTTTGATGTCAAAAAAGATGAGTGCCAAATAGTAGTTGTGTGGATAGATACGCTCGTCGGGAATCAGTTTTTCGCGCCAAATTTGGCGTATGCGCGGCTTGCCGAACAAGCGGAACAGCGTTTTTAGCTCTGCGACATCGCCCCAGCGTAGGCAAGCCTCTATCAGCGTTGGGTCGGGCAGGTCGGCGGCGGGCGCGTAGCTCCACAACGCGCCTGCTTTTCGCAACTGGGCTAATAGGTCTGTTTTGACGTGGTGGCTTTCAAATGCTTCGCGCAGGGCACCTTTGAGCGAGGAAGCCTCTATTTTGGGAAATTGGGTGTGCCGCTCGCGCTGTATGGGCAAATCGACTACGCCCAAACTGTCGCCGCTGCCTGCGTGTAGTGGTGTTTCGCAGAGCAGAAATAAGGTGTTGGTGTGTTTATACATGGGTAAGTTATTTTTTATTCCAGATTTTGATGTGTGGTTTTTTGGGGAGAGGGGGGATTGCTATGAGGGTGTGGTGTTAAGGGTGAGGCTTAAAAGTAAATTCCTTCCATGAAGAGGATTCGGATTCAAATTCAAATTCAAATTCTTTTAGCTTGTCTTCGCTAACAGACCAATTTACATTTGTTTTGTAATTAGGTTCGGGGCATAGCCATATCCAGCGCACGCCGGGATATGTCCGTAATAAGGTGATAAAATTTTCTTCTTGCTTATAATGAGGCTTTTGGATATGATAGGTAAGTATTACTAAATGTAGCTGTTTATCTCCTTTGGTAAGTTCATTCTTTGCCTGGTGAAATGCCCCTTCTTCGCATTTGTACGCTAATGTATTTTTAGTTTTATTTTTGTTCATATATTCTCGAATTAAAAAATCTGTATTCTGGGGTTTTACCTCGATACACCAAATTTCTTCCTCACTTTCGACAAACAAGTCCAAATCGTAAGGGTCTCCTTGCTCTGATTTCCCTATTTTTTACCCAAATCTATTATTGCATTTGGAAATTCTTTTTTAAAAAACTCGAATACTTTAATCTCCATGACTTTTCCCAAAAGGGTGTTGTATTTTTCTTCATCATATATGTCGTATAGCATTTTGCCTAAAGTTGATAACCCTATTCTTTTATCCTTTGTCTTGGGACAATCTCTTTCAGCAATTAACATCAAATTTTTCAACTTTTTAAATGTTTCTTCTTGTTCTTTTTCCGTACCGTTTAGGCTTTTTATAAAATCGTATTCTATCGGTAGGTTTTGACACTCTTTTCCCCTTGTTATCAGGTCAAAAGCGCAATGTTCATCAGTAAAAAGAGAAAAATCAAAGCTAATTGGTGCTTGAGGTATTTTTATCAACTCATAACTTTCTTTTTCGCTTTCCTCAAATAGATAATAAAGTGGAGAATTTTTGATTTGGGCAAGTATAGTTATAAAAGGTATGCTGGCTTTGTAGCCCCCTGTGATATTGAATATGCAGTTAGACCAATCGGTGCGGGCAATTTCAACTATTTTGTCCACCAGATTAACCATACCTTCGTCTTCAAAGGTTTTTTATCCTTGACTTGCAGCCCCGATATGTGACAAATTTCTTCAATAGTAATGCTTTCTTTGGGGTATTTAGCAAACCATTCCTTTATCAACTCTGCGCATAGGTATGAGTGAATAGTATCAGTAGCGATAAGATGAACGCTTATAGGCGTAGATAATTTCGCTTGAATTTTGATGATGCTGGCGATTTCAGCAGAGGTATTGGCATTGTCTGACCATTTTTCTTTTATCGCCCCCTTTATACTCTTGATAGCATGCTCTTTGTTTTCTCCCTCTTTGTAGCTTTTATCTTTTAAATCGTGCCACTTCTTGCAGGGACTATCATCCAACTCGTTTTTCACATTTTGGTAGAGCGAAGTGCCTACCATAGTAATTACTTTTTTCATATTTTTATTTGTTTGATTATCGTTGTTTGTCGGGGTTAAAATTGGCTATTAGGGCTAAACCAAAACCTTGACGCGCTGCGTCGAATTTGTCGGTTTTTAGGTCAGAAATACAAGTATAATGTATGGCTTGGGCTGCTTCTCGCGCTTTTTGTTCGTTTTCGGCTTTGACATAATAAACACTACCCGCAGGAACACATCTATACATGGGTTTGGGTTTGTTGGCTTTCATGTCAAATCCGCCGACATTGACGTATTTGCCCAAAGCGCAGGTGATAAGTTCCAAGCGGTGCTGTTGTAGCAGTTCTTTGGGTTGCCAGCCGCTTTTAAAGATGGCATCGGTAGCCAAATAGATTTTAAAGGTATCGCCTTTTACATCGGGGCAGCCTATTTCTATGGAGTCAGTGGGATTAGTGCGTATGATTTTATGCTCGCCGCCGTAGCGTGCTAATTGGTTCTCGTTCAGTTCCAGCCCTTCGTAGTCGGCACAGATATAGAGTCGTTTCGGTTTATTCGGCTTCTCTATATCAAATTTTCCCTCTAAACGTTGCAAGGTCAAGCGGTATAAGTGTCCTTCTTGGACGGTTCTTTGGTCTCTATTGCGCCCTATCCCAATTTTAGTTTCGGTGCTAAGGTAATGACTCAATTTAGTCGGTGTAAAAACTGCACACCCTTTGGCATAGTCATCTGCCCAACTACTCTCATCTATCATAAATTCCTCTCCTTTTGCTTTTTGGAGCTTTGATGGTCCCAATATTTTGGGCGTACTTGCATTAGACAAGGGCGGCTTGTCCATTATAGTTAGAAACGTTGGCGTTGGCTTTTCCTCATTCTCTTCCCCTACTACCATATCCTTGGGCAAGGGCAATAAGATACTAGTATGGCTTTTGAGAAACACACCTTTTAGTTGTAGTTGGCTGCTGGGGTCGTCTGGGGTATTGGCGTAGGACAATTTATCGGGGTTTTGGGCAAAATAATGTGTCCGCAAAGCCCCATACAATACGCTGGGCGGCGGCGGAAAAATGCCCGTTGCCATATTGTCGTCGCCCATCGAGAAGGGTTTGCCGTCTCTGAAAAACAGTGTGTCGATGGCTTCTATTTGAATACTCGGCATAATAGTTTGGTGTGAAGTAGGGTAATGGGGTTATTGCATAACTGCGGAATCAGAATACAGAGCAACCTGCTCGTTGATTTGGCGGTACATAAAGCGCAGAATATTGAGTGCCGAAAAATAATTGTTCATTTTTCCATCGTGCGTTTGATTGTATAATTCAATTAGATGCTCTGACATCTCAAGTACTTTCCTCAATTTAAATTCTTTGTCTTTGTTCTTGCTCTTACTGTTATATTGGCGTTGGGTGATGCGTTTTATTTCATGTTCTAATATATGTTTGCATCCTTGGGGGAAAAACCCATCTCGATTGATGAGCCGCACAAACTCGTTTTGCAGATTTACGACCAATTTGGTCGAAAAAGACCAGTCCTCATGGGCATCACATTCTTCTTCGCCCCGAAAATAGCGTAAGATTTCTATAAATTTCGCTGCTTGGTAATTTTTCCATACGGTTTTTTCCACTTCGCCGCTGCCTTTAATGACCGTCAAACCGAAAGCATCTTTTTCTTCTTTTTCGTACTTATTCTTAGCCGCTTCTTGTGCCTCGTGGGCGGTTTTGAGTACTATTGATAGGGGTTCTTTGTAATGGGCGATACATATTCCCGCCGAGAACGACAATTCTCGTGACAAACCGTATTTTTCTTTTAGTTTGTCGCTGACCATTTCGCGGTAAGCCTTGCGTAGTGTTATCAATGCTTTAAAAAGATAGTTTAGGTTGATGAATCCCAAAAAATCATCGCCGCCCGCATAGACGGTTCTGCCCCATTTCTCGCCCCTCTTTCCTCGTCCCTTTCTTGCCCCTCTTCTTGCCCTCTTTCTCGTTATCTATCATTTCGGAAGCATGTTTGGCAAATCGGCTCAATTCTCTCGAAAAATCCTTTTGAAATTGCTGCAAATCGATGGGATTGCCCACTACATCTTTTTCGGGCAATAGGCTTGTGTCGCCGCTCAACCATTTGCCCATGCTGTCGCCGTCAAACGTGAGTATGGCATAGTATTTAAGCTCGGAATGCCCCTCTTTTTTCGCTTCTTTCCAAAAATTTTTATAACATTGCACGATGACGCTATCATCGGATGGTTCTTCTTCGGTATTTTTCAATATCTTTTCTCGCCTTGCTTTCGACAGAGCATTTTCCTCGAAAAACAACTGCGCATTGGCTTTCAGAAGTATTATTTTGCACATTTTGGCATTGCTATTATTATTCATTTTGGTTAGCACGTCGAGCAAGGCTATTTCTGCGGTAGATGGAAATGTCTTTTCTATTGTCATACTTGCGTTTGACATAGCTAATGGCACTTAATGCCTCGCCTTGGTCTAAGTTGTTACCTTTGCCTACTTCTATTGCCGCAGATGTAATATAGGCAGGTGCTTTTTTGTCCTTAGGGTCACGGCCTCTATTGGACGATAGAATAGTGCATTTCGCTCGCCGTCTAAGCTACATTTTCGCCCTTGCTCGCCTATTTCTCCGTTGTAGGAAAATTGAGAAAAGGTACGGCTATTTTTGATAGCACCCATTAATTGCTCGAGTTTGGCATAGTCGGCACGATAATCATCGGTACAGGGAATCGCCACCCAATTAATGTCTAAGTGTTGGCTGACTTGAGCTGCTGCCGCTTCGTTCCAATTCTCTAATGCTTTTTGGGCTATTTCTTTCCATTCCTTTTTTAAGGAATCTCTCGCTATGTCCACCCATTTGTCTTCAACGCTTTTTTGGGCTTTTTGGGCTATCGCCTCGATATTGCTATCGCTATCGCTACTAAGCATTGCTACAAAGCGGTTGGGTAGCGATTTTATACCCTTCCATTCGGTGTTGCCTTGTGGGGCATAGGGAAATACAATATTTTCTCTACCAACAGCATCGATGGCGGTTTTGATGAGGTCAGACAATATACGGCTACCCGCAGCCAAGTCTGACGTTTTTCGCGCTTGGGCGATGAATGACTGTACGGGACCTATTGTAAAAAGGAGGAGGTATTGTTGGGGCATATTTATAATAATTGTCGATTTGTTTGAGAACTTTTAGGGCAGTAAGAAAGAAAAGTTTTCTTTCAGCGTTGAAAAAAAGGGAGGTAGCTTTTCCTGATCCTCATTGAGAAACGTCGGTAGCGTTTTTTTAAAGTCTTCAGCGTTAAGATTACGCTCATTAAGCAGTGTCCTAATAACGGCAATTCGCCTCCTCTTTAATTTTTCACAGCTGAGTCCGAGTATATCAATTGTATACTCAACCTTTTTTTTCTCGTCGTCCGTGCAATTGTCAGCTGCACTGATATCGCCATCCAGATACGAAAATAAATGGCTTATATCATCTTGTGGGTTGAGGAGCAAAGTATAATCTATTTTTTCCTTTTGTCCTTTTCTATGACCACAAGAGATGTTGTCTCGGCGGACAAGTTTTTCATCTTTATCGGGTATAGGATCCTTATCGCCTTCGCAAGAAGCCAACATACCAATATAATCAAGCGAATGTATATTGTGGGTGAAGTTGCTCTGCCCAGAAGCACCCTGCATTCTAAAATCGCTCTGCTCAAAAAAATGCTCTATATGGCAGTTCTTTTTACCTTGTTCTACGTAAATTCGACATTCACAATAACAGCAGAGGTATTTTTGGCTTTCGAGTAATTTGCTTCTTATTGAGCATTTTTGCTTGGCAGTCAAATCCTCATATTTTTTACCTGCCGTTACCTTTGCGCTATTTGCCTTTGTATGGAAGCATAGAGCGGTAATTTGCTTATTTTTCTCATTTTCTGATGGCTTTAAAACGTTCTAAGGCAAAATTAAGTCGCATGGCATCGCCGCTATTAGGGTCTATATGGGAATCTATCCAGTTTTTTAATTTCTTGCCTCCCTGTGTTTCGTGCTTTTTGCTGTGTATCAATTTGATATATTCTTCAATTTTCGCATTTAATATATCAACTTCCATTACCTCCGACAGCACGTAGTCGGCACTGTGTCCCATTCCATAACTCACTTCCTCGATATTGGCAGCCACCAAGCGGTAAGTCTGGACTGCTTGTTTGTCGCCAAGGTCTGCGTCTGTATATGAACTGACCACAAAGGGGCTATGCGTCGTCACCATAAAATGTATGTTTGGGAATATTTCGCGTAGTTTGCTCAATATTTGCTGTTGCCATTTGGGGTGCAGGTGTTGGTCAATTTCATCTATCAATACAATGCCATTTCCCTCTAATGGGTTATCTGAATTGGGGTTGGCGAGAATAATTCGGCGAGCTAAGTCGGCTACGATGGCAATGGTATTTTTTTCGCCCGCTGATAATTGAGTAAACTCCATTATTTCGTATTCCTCGTCGGCGGGGTTTTGTTTTTCGATGGCAAACTCTCTATAAGTATCGTGATAGTTCATAAATGGCTCGCGATATGTATGGGAGCCAGGGGCATTTAGTATTTTTTTGATACACTTGACAATGATTTCTCGCTTTTTTTCTGCTTTTTCTTTTTCTATAATACCTCTGCTCACTTTGCTGAGGGCATATTGAGCCTCGAACCATTTGCTGAAAGCACTAAATGCAGCGCGTTCGGGGTCTAATGCTTTGCGGTAAATGCTTTCCAAGTCGTTCGATATGTTTTCGTTGGGTATATTGTCCATAGGATTACCGCCGTAATAGACCAATACGGGCAAATAACCCACCCCCAATTGAAATATGCTTTCGTATACATCACTTAGAATAGTTGTTTCATCGGGGTTACTTAGGTTCGATATATCGAGGTCTATCTTACCACGTTGGTTGATGGCTATTCTAAATTCGAAGTCGGCTTGTCGTAGTTCATAGGCGTACTCGTCGTTTGGATTATTTTCGTCTGAATTATTTTCGTTTGACTTGCTTTGGGTTATTACGCGCACGGGATATTCCACATTGGCAGTTAGCGTAATGATAGCACTATTTTCGCCGCTGCCCAATTTGATATCTCTGCTCGTAATGCGAGGCGAGCCAGGTTTAAAATCTCTGCCCAGCACCGCAGCCAGAAAAACACGCAATGCCTCTGCGGTTGCGTCCAACATGGTAGTTTTTCCGCCGCCGTTATCAGCAATAAATATACTTGCACTTGGCTTATCTGTAAAGTCTATTCTTGCGTTCAAGAATTGCTTATATCGCTCTAAGTGCAAGGAGCGCAGTTGGATTTTGAATCCATCAGTACTTTGATCCGCCATTATTCTAATATTGAACGTTTAAACTCTTTTTGAACGCGCGAATCCACACCGAAACCTGTGCCAGGTACCGCATGTAGGGTAGAAATAATTGGTTTTATGGGACCAACTATTGTAGATACATATATGGGCGAGGCAAAACGTCCCTTAAAGGCGTGTCCCAAAGCCGACTCGTATTTTCGCCCATTAGCCTCTTTAACCTTGTGTGTGGTGTCACTAATAAGGCGCAATACCTTTTCGTTAGGCTTACCTATTTCTACCTGCTCCAACCAAGGGTATTCGCCTGTTCGTCCAGCGTAGGTACTTTGTATGCTGCTGGGACCCAAGCGGTAGTGTGCGGATAAGGGTTGGATAAGCCGATGAATATATGCCAAGTCGATGGGTTCTTTTTCCAACTGCTATCCGAGCAGCCCACAACACTTACACTACCCATACCACGCCTTACGCGCTTGCCAAAGCCGCCCAATACACATGTCAGAATAAATAAATTTTTCAATTGTTCGAATGTAAAGGCATCTGTGGGCATTAGAGATAAATGCACATCAAAACGCTGCTTGGCATTAAAAGCGCGGCGCGTCATAGTAGGCTTATGCGGCACCATTTGTTCGTTCTTATTCACTGTCAATGGTTGGGTCGGAGGGGGGACACGTATAAGCACTTTACTTCGACCAAATTTTTCGTCGGGCGAGCCGAATATTTTCGCTTCTTTCTTTTTCAATTTGTCTAAGTCCAAATGCCCATGCATAGCTCGCCACCAAAACCGCATTGCCCCTTTGATACTTGGCGCGCGCAATTCGGGTGTGGTGCCGTCGGCACCAGATAGAAACATAGGCGTAATAATTTCGCAAGTAAAAGTGATGCTTTGCATATCAATAGTAGTGTTTATTAGGAATAATGACGGCAAAAGTAAGATATACTTGCCTATAATCCAAGACAAAACGAGAAATTATGATTTTTGGCGCGAAAAAGTTGCTACGATACCGAAAAAACGCTTTGAACAGACTAAATGGGAACTTAGAGGCATAAAATTGCCCCTCCCAATGTTTTTTGCACATCGGGAAGGGCTGCCTACTTAACAGAAACAAGGGCAATTAGCGCGAATATATCGCGTTTTTACCTGTGCGTCTATTCATGTATTTCATAAATTTGATTATTTGCCCAAAATTGAACATTGCGCCCTAAGGCGATATAATTTTTGGTATTGGGTTCTTGTTGCAATAGCTTGAAATACTCATCAGAGGCAAACTGTATGCGGGTGCGCTTTGCTTTGGGGTGTTGGTACACGTCGGCGGCTATCCAAGCGTCGTTGTCGGCTTTATATACTGCTTTGCCCGATACGTTGCGGTATTGCTGCGCAACGCTCTCGCTGTCGTTGGCTTGCTGGGCATTGGGCGACATACGCGCTTGCCCTTGTCTCGTATGCGCCAAATTATCGGCGCGGTTCAGGGCTTGTATTTCTGTACTCGACCTCACGCTTTCCGAACCTTCTTTGCGTTTCATAGCCTCATAGTCGCTCGCCGCGGCACCTGCATTGCCCTGCGATTTTTCGTCTAATATACGAGGCATGGGCAAGGGACGCGGGTGAGGCGGGAAAGGTCCGGGGTTGGGTATGTGGCGCGGCGGCGGCGGGTTTTGTCCTATGGCTTGGTCTTCTATGATTAGATAGCTCGTATAGGGCGTAACGATGCCGTATTGCTGTGCCAATTTCACTACTTCGTCGGTCAGTTCTTTGCTTTCGCCGTGCAGCCTGATTTGGTCTAACAAATAGCCCACTACGCGAGCAGCCCAGAGAGGCGGTATAAAATCGTGGTCGTTATGGGTTTGGGTGGGTAATGTACCTTCGTAATTATATGCTTCGGTTTTGCCGTTGCGTTTGCCACTCAATTGCAGGCTAAGGCGGTCGTTGCCCATATTGCGATAACGCCCCAATATCGTCACGGACGAACCTTTGAAGAGGTCGGGCAATGCCTTGGGCTGTATATCGTAGGCATCTATATTGCGCCCAAACGACAGGCGCAGGTCGGTGAGGGCGGGCGTACTGATTTTGGTATAAAAATTAGACAATTTCAATTCTATATCTTCTTCGGGTGTTATATAGGTGCGAAAAGCGCGGGTTTGTTCGGTTAGTTTGTCTAATAGATGCGTATTGAGGTCGTTGCCGATACCTACGGTAAAGATGCGCGTTTGGGCGGTATTAGTGGTTTTGAGTTGGTTGAGTAGCGCGTTTTCGTCGGTTGTGCCTATGGTAGGTTTGCCGTCTGTAATAAACACCACTATATAAGGTCGGTCGGTTTGTGGGCGGTGGGCAAGGGCGAGCCGTAGGGCTTCGTCTATATTGGTGCCGCCTATTGGTTTGAGGGCTTTGACAAATTGGGCGGCTGCTTCGCGTTGGGTTTTGTCGGCGGTTTTTGGCTGGTCGAACAGCGCACGTGCTTCGGTCGAGAAACGAATGACGTTAAATCGGTCATGGTCATTCAGGTTATCGATACAAAACAGCAAGGCTTCTTTGGCTTTGTCCAATTTGCCGTCGGTCATGCTGCCCGATACGTCCAAGACAAAACTTACATCTTTTGAGAGATGGGTTTCGGTATTGTCTGTTAGGTCGGGTGTAAGCGTTAGCATAAAAAATCCGTCTTCACCTGCGGGGCGATGGGTGAGTAGCGACATACCTACTTGTGCTTTTCCCAAGGTATAATATAGCCTAAAATCGGTATCGTTTTTGGCGTTTCGCTCTGTCATCTGTGCGGTAGCGGTATTGCCTTTGCGCTCGATGCGCGTTTCGTGGGTGGGGCAATATACAGTGCCTATGCCGCGCTCGTCGCTCAACGTCACCGATACAGCTACTTCGCCTACGGTGCTGGGGCTATATTTTTGGGTATTTAATGGGTATATATATTCAAAAGTTTGGTCTTCGGCAGTTAATATCTGCGAATAGCTAATTTTGACGCGCTTGTCTTCGTTGGGTTCGATAGGAAAATGCGTACTTTTGAACAGGTCTTGCCCGTTGTATTCGAGCAAGGCGGGGTCGCGTAGGCTGCGCGATATCTTCGTAAATTTTTCGCGCTTTGGCAGCGTCCAACAGCTCGGCGGTCAATTCTTTGCCGTTTACAGTCATTGAAAAATCGGCTATTACGCTCCCTGCGGGCAGGGGCAATATGAACCAAGCCTCTAAGCGATTATACGAGGGGTTGTGAAACACTTGTTCTATTTCGGTGCGCACACTTTGCCCGTCTATGCTCACGGCGGCTTTTTCGCTGCGCAGTTCCAAAGGAAAAGGCTTGAAATGAGGCGGCAATATAGGCGGCGCAGGGCGTGGGTGGGGCAATATGTCGGGTCGCCACGTGCTACCTTCGGGCGCAACAATCATCAATCCGCCCGCTCGTACAGTACAAAACGGCATAAGCCCTAACAAGAGCGCGAATAATAAAGCATATTTAGCCATAGCAATAAAATTGGGGTTTTGTTTAGAACAACGCAAATAGGCACAATGCGGGATACGTAGGTCGTTTCGTCTTGTTTATCATTGATGCCAAGACGCGCCCAATAGCCCCATTGCCTACCGCCGCACTTTTGACCACCTTAAAGCGTGCTTGGTTTAGCGGTAGCGGGCGTGTACCAATAATAATGCCGTCGATATGGGTTTGGGTGTCTCGGTAGTTTCTCGGATGAACTGAAAATGTTGAGCACCAAGCATAGCATCAACAATAATAACCCACGATTTACATCGCGGGCTATATTCGGCAATCAAAAATGGGACAATAACTTATATTATTGACAATACCTATTGCTTTGGGCTTGTGCGACTTTATTGCCCATTTTTTGGGCAGTTTTCCAATCGGTGCAGGCTTGTTGTTTGTTTCCCAAGGCAAAATGAGCTTTGGCTCTATTGACATAAAAATCGTCGTTGTCGGGGTCGGTCAGTATAGCGGTATTATAATCTTTCAGGGCATCTTGTACGTTTCCTTGCGAGAAATAATAATTGCCGCGTGCCGACCACGCTTCGGCATATTTTGGGTCTATATCGAGGGCTTTGCTATAATCGGCAGCCGCCCCTGCTCGTCTCGAGTGGGCTTTGATGCCTGCGCGGTTGATATAGGCTTGTTTCAGTTTGGGATTTAGTGCGATGGCTTTATTGCAATCGGCTAAGGCGGCTTCGTAGTTGTTATACAAACTGCGCTGCACGATGCTTCGGTTGCTGTATGCCTTAGCATATTTGGGGTTTACTTTTATAGCTTGTTGGTAATTATCCCAAGCGGCGGCATCGTTGTTGATGTAATGATACGAGTTGCCGCGATAATTATAAGCATCAGTATAGGCAGCATCTAAGGCGATGGTTTGGTCAAAATCGGCGATAGCTTTTTCGTATCGTTTTAGTTCATATTTGGCATATCCGCGCTGGTACCAAGCGTCGGTTAGGGTTTTGTCTATGTTGATGGCTTTTTTGTCGTAGTCGGCAATAGCTTTCCAATATTGTTTTAGTTGGTAATAACAATTGCCTCTGCCGTACAAGCGGCGGCATCTTTGGGGGCTTGGGTAGTGGCTTTATCATAATCGGCAATGGCTTCTTTGTATTTTTTTGTAAATACAAGCAATAGCCTCTATTGCGCCATCGTCGGGTTGTTCGGGGTCTAAGCGCAGTGCTATGGTATATTGGTTGATACACCGTTATAATTTTTCGTTTTCATGCGACAGTTGCCGCTGCCCGTCCAAGCAGAAGCGTCGTTAGGGTCGTGTTCGGTGGCGCGGAGATAATCCGTTTCGGCATCAGTATATTGTCCTTGGGCGTAGCGGGCATCAGCACGACCAATATAGGCTTTGGTATAGTAAGGAGCTATTTGTAAGGTACGGCTGAAATCGGCGGTGGCTTGGGCATAATTTTTGGCGGTCAAATGGCATCTACCGCGCCGATAATAGGCATCGCTGCGCACCGAGTCGAGTTCGATAGTGCGATTATAATTGATAATAGCAGCTTCGGGCTGCTGCAATTGTTCGTAGGCAAGCCCTTTGTTATAATATGCCGTGGCATTGTCGCCGTCTATGCGAGTAGCTTGGTCATAATCGTTGATGGCGGCATGGTATTGTTCCAATTGCATTTTGCTATCGCCGGTTGCTGTATGCCTTGCCATATTGCGGGTCTAAGGCGATAGCGCGGTCAAAATCGCTGATTGCATCGGGATAGCGGCGCAAGGCATGTAGCGTAAGCCCTCTATTGTTATATGCCTCTTTGTAGTCGGGTTGCAGGCGTATGGCGGTATGGTAGTCGGCTAAGGCTTCGGTATAATGTTGAGGTCATATTTGGCATTAGCGCGGTTGTAGTGCGCTGTATAATAGAGCGAATCATAGGCGATAGCGTGGCTAAAATCGTAAATCGCATCTTGAAATTTGCCTGCCAAAGCCTTTTGTTTGCCGCTATTGTTGAGGCTGCTTGCATCTTGGGCTTTTGTAGCTTGGAATAGGCAGCCCAAGAGAAGCATTACAAACGAAATTCCAACGCAACCTAAATGGCGCAACAGAACGAGATAAGTACAGTAATTCATAGGTGAGTAGGAGAGGGTTAGTGGGTAATTATTGGTCTGGTTTTTTACCTTTGATGGTAACTATTTAGCCTTATAGGGGCAGCCCCCAAGAATAGCTATTTCTAATCGAATATGCTATGATTTCGGGCATTATTAGATATTACCCCATACCCAAAACCCCATACCCTAAATAGTTACCTTTGATGATTAAGGACTCATGCGCTGCAAAGTACCATTTTCGAAACCCGCGAGCGACATGAGTACCGAAACAATTCATTTAGACCTAATACCGCAAATAAACTAAATACTTTTCGGCAAAAAAAGGTTCGTTGAAATAATCCGAAATGGGATAAATGGTAGCTTTTCTGCCCAAAGCATTGATTTCATCTTCCAAATCGCCGCCTTTGTAGGCAAACAAACCATTGGGCAATTTATTGTATTGTTGGTTTCGGAGTTCGCGATTTTCGACTACTAAGCGTTTTGCCCACTCGTGTAGGGTTTTGAGTTGTGTAACACCGCGCGACACTACAAAATCAAATTGTTTTCCTTGCACTTGTTCGGCGCGTAGTTGGTCGGCAGTAGCATTTTCTAAGCCCAAATGTTCGATAGCAGCCTTGACCACGCTTATTTTTTTGCCAATGGCATCTATCAGTTGAAATCGCGCTTCGGGAAACATAATAGCTAAGGGTATGCCCGGAAAACCGCCACCCGTACCGATGTCCAATATATTGGTAAACGATTTGAAGCGCAAGACCTTAGCCAATGCCAATGAATGTAGGACGTGGTGCGTATAAAGGTTGTCGATATCCTTGCGCGAAACGACATTAATTTTTTCATTCCATTCGGTATAAAAAGGCAATAATTGGGCAAATTGCGTGCGCTGCTGCTCACTGAGCTGCGGAAAATAGTGTAATAATTGCTTCATCTATGGTATAGGGTTGTAGAGATAGAATAGGGGCGAGGTCGTGTCTTTTGAAAAGCAGGATTGAATTTAGAGGGTCAATGACCTAATTTGCAGAGAAAATTATTGCGCTATTTTTTTCCTTTATGAGCAGACAATATCGGCAGGGGCAATATGGGGCTTTAAAGCCCAAATTGTCCAAAGTGGTAATCGAGATGACTCCAAGTGATTTTGCCGTATTCGTCGGCAGACATCTTGCCAAAGAAAGGATGCTTTTTGTCTTGCAATACCGATTCGCGCTCTTTCATGCGGCGCATCAGTGCTACGAGTTTGTCGCGCTCATCGCCAAAACTACCCACATTGACAGGCAATAACTCTTGGGCAGTGCGGCTATTTTTGGGCATAGTTCGTCCGGATAAAATGCTGCTTTTGACAAATTTAGCCACGAGGCGCATCAAAAAATTGGTTTTCATAGGTTTTTCGCCCAAGGCAATTTCCATCTGTGCCGCGCAATGGTTCAGCATCTCGGTGGCGTTCATCTTACCCCATTGAGGGCGGGTATCGGCTTGTAAGTGCGACAGACGTTGTTCTAAGTCGGCAATGGCTTGGGGAGCAAATAACGAAATTGGCATATTAAAATGTATATATTATTTAAATATTAATCTTCTTTTTTCGCAAAATAAACAAAATGTAAAAAAACGCCACAAATTGCACGAATTTATACTTATTTTTATAACTATTGGTTTGATTTTTAAGTTTTATCCACTTACCTTATACGAGTTTCATACCTGCGGTATTCTCAGGCTGGTGTCTGCTATATATTACCGATGTAATATGTTTACGTCATTTTAAAGATAATATACATTAAATGTTTTTTATAATTTATCATAAATTATTGATAATCAGCAAATTATATCTTGCAAAAATTCCCCCTCTTTGAGGGGGTTAGGGGGAGTCCTTGAACTAATATCTATATTATCTAATATTATTTCCTAAGTCCTAACGCTTGAAAATGGATACACGGCAGACAAAATTAATACTCAAATCTTAAAAGTCAGACCATTAGATAGGCATATCTCCAGAACCCATGCCCTAAATAGTTACCATTTAGCTATAAAGAGTCAAAATATTGCTTCTTATCGCACCAACATTTGAATAGATATCTGCTTTTTTGTTCCAATACAATTTCGCGTCCTTCGGTTTGTTGGGCTATGGCTTCGGGCGTATAATGGCGTATCGTGACGAGGCTTAGTCCAGCGTTGCTTTTTACGGAATAATCTTCTTCTAATTCGTCGAGCAATTCTTTGATGCGGTTGGGCGTATTATCGATACAAGCCGAAAAGCTAATGGCGGCATTTTGCGTGAGGTTGGTTTTGATGCGGTGTCGGGCAAATATTTCATAGATGCGGCTTAGGTTTTCTTCTGCCATAAACGAAAAATCCTTAGATACCACTGACAATAACAATTGATTAGCTTTGATGACGATAACGGGCGGTAAGGCTGTACTTAGATTATCGGCATTTTTAGATACCACCGTACCGTCTTGGTCGGGCTGCACAAATGAGCGTACATGCAGCGGAATACCCTTATTTTGTAAGGGTTTGATGGTTTTGGGGTGTATGACGTGTGCGCCGTAGTAGGTCATTTCTATGGCTTCGTAATACGACAATTGAGCTATTTTGACGGCATTAGGCATCAAGCGCGGGTCGGCATTTAAGATACCGGGCACGTCTTTCCAAACGGTCATGCTATCAGCATCTAACATATTGGCGAATACGGCGGCGGTATAGTCCGAACCCTCGCGCCCTAATGTAGTAGTAAAACCTTCGATAGTGCCGCCCAAAAACCCTTGTGTAATAGCCATTTTGGGCTGCTTGATGATGGGCGTAACCAGTGTTTTTATTTGTTGTTGGCTATGCTTCCACTGTATTTGTCCTTCGCGATAGGTATTGTCGGTGCGCAATAAGAGGCGTACGTCTATCCATTCGTTATCAATGCCTTGTGTTTGCAAATACGCGCTGACGATGCGAGTAGATAATAATTCGCCCAAAGATACAATTTGGTCGTATACAAAACCGTAAGTGGCTTGCGGACGACGGCTAAGCATAGCTGCCACGCCGCTGCACAATTGAGCTATGTGGCTATAAAGTGGGTGTTGCTCGTCGGCTATCAACTGCCGACTGATAGATAGGTGCTGGTCGCATACAGCTTGGAGCAGCTCGGCGGCTTTGCCCGTTTGTTGTATATGGGCATCGGTGACGGCTTCTAAGGCGTTGGTCGTTTTGCCTAATGCCGATATGACCACTACTAAGGGAGTGCCGACGTATTGGCGCAAGATGTCGGCTACATTGCGGATAGCATCGGCATCTTTGACCGATGCGCCGCCAAATTTAAATACACGCATACAGATTTTGACCCCTTGCCCTAATCGGAAAAGAGAATGAATAGGAAAAGGAGATAATGGTTTTTAAAAATTGAAAATTTGGTGTTCAGCACTGAATGATAAATGTAGCTGAATAAAATAACAGTGCAAAGGTAAAAACACTTTTTAGGACGGCGCATAAAACAAAGCGGTTTTATTCTTTGTTAGGCATAGATGACAAACACATTAAAATTTTTATCTATTAATAAATAATTTGTTATGATACAAAAAAAGTAAAATTATTATAAATTATATTTATTCGCAAAGTGTGAATGGTTTATTTTTAGTGTTTTATATATTTTTAAATTGATAAACATTTTTTAAAAATAACTTTTTGGGTAACTATTTAGCCTTGTAGGGGGAACTAATCGAATATGCAGCGATGTCAGGTATTATTAGATAGATATAACCCATTACCCCAGACCCAAAACCCTATACCCTAAATAATTACACTTTTTGTACTGCAGCCACAGTACCAATAAATAGGATATTTATCCCCAATTAACTTGCGCACTACCGCTGACCTGAATGTTTTGCGCGTATATATGTAGGTGGTCGGCGCGTAGTTGGCTTAGGCTGATGCGGGGCAATAAGGCGGCAGCTATATTGCTTGGGTCGGCGGCGGCTTGCTGTTGCGATTGTGCTATGTATTGGTTGGCGATATTTTGCCATTGTTGCCATACGCGATGTAGAGCAAAGGCGTTTTGCCGACGCATGACACTCGATAAGGCAGGGCGCAATAGTTGGAGCGCAGCGCGAAATATCATACTACCTTCGGTAATGGTATAATCCAAGTTGGACACATGCAGGGTTTGGGCATTGCTATCCCAATAAGGATGCCCTTGTATGGTGATTTCGCCCAAAGCACCACCAAGCGATATTCGCACCGCTATACACAAACGCACCCGGCTGCCGCTATTTGAATCGGCATATATATGCACCCGCTCGACGGGTATCGAAAAACCGCCAAACGATAAGCCTTGGGCGCGGTATTGTTGGGTAAGTGCCTCGGATAGGGCTACATAGCTGCACTGTGCCGTCAGAGGTATGGTAGCGGGAGTAGCGGGAGTGGCAGAAGTAGATTGAGGGAAGGAAAACGGAAGCGGAAGCACGGGTGGCAACTGCTCCAATTCGCCAATATGCGCCGATATATCAAGAATACAAGCCGTATGCAAACCGCTATCATTAGCAAGCAAGGGTATTATTTCTAATTGCTGCTCGTTGGGTTGCTTGGATAGGGTAGGGGGCGGATAGGACGAGCTAAATGGTCGCAAGGCTAAATAGAGGGCGGGCGATTCGGCTACTAAGAGCGATTGTTGCAGGGCTGCCCAACCCTGTTCCCAATAGATGCGAAGCCAGATCGGGTCGGACAAACGGCGGTCGAGGTCGGCAATGAAAGGGTGCAGCCACGTGCCGAGTTGCGCCGATAATTGTTTGGATATATCAATAGGCGATAAATTAGATAGCGGAGACTGCAAATGATAGTCGTAGAGCGTGGTCTGGGATTGCAATTGCCCGCCAACTGTCCAAGATAAGCGCGTATGTAGCGTAGCAGAGAGCGATACCGACACCATAGGCAGCGATATAGGCAAAAGGCGATGCAGGAAATGTTCTTTTTGTAGGGCTATTTGCACGGACATCGGCACGCGCACAGCTATCGTACAAGGGTGCGCCTGAATGACTGCCCGACCTACCGATAAGTCTCCATTTTTGCGCAGCGTTATTTGGTGGTGCAATAACAAGGCTTCGCTCAAAGGGCGAAACGCAGTGTCGGCATACAATACGGTATCGTTGGGCAAACCCCGATTGAGCAACGACGCTACCAAAGCCCAAGATAAAGAGAGAGGCAAGTGCATGAATTAACCTGTTTGATGCCGCAAATATACTGCCGCCATTTTATTAGAACAACGTTTGGTGGGGCTAATAGTTTTCCGCAACAAGTTTGATTCATTGATGTCGCGTAGCCAAGTGCCCGATATTTAATATCGCCGAAGCACTTAGGACGTTTTATCAACAGCGAAAATTAAACCGAAATGCGCCGATAGTTGGCAGGATAGGTAAAAAATTGCTTAAAAAATAGCATCTTTGCGGCGCGAAAACTATGCAATCCGTCTAATGAAAAAAATACTTGTTGCCAACCGCGGCGAGATAGCCTTACGTGTGATGCGCTCGTTGCGGGAAATGGGCATTGCTACCGTAGCCGTCTATTCCGAAGCCGACCGACATGCCCCTCACGTGCGCTATGCCGACGAAGCGGTTTGTATAGGCGCGGCTCCCTCTGCGCAATCGTACCTACAAGCCGACCGCATCATTAGCGAAGCCCTGCGCTTGGGCGTAGAGGGCATACACCCAGGCTATGGATTTTTGTCCGAAAACGCCGAATTTTCGCGCAAAGTGACCGCTGCGGGGCTGACATTTATAGGACCTCGCCCCGACGCTATCGAAACAATGGGCAGCAAATTAGCCGCCAAAGCCGCTGCCGCCCGCTATCAAATCCCGATGGTGCCAGGCACAGACAAAGCCATTGATAGCCTCGAAGAAGCCCAAGCCATAGCTGCTCGCACGGGTTTCCCCTTACTCATCAAGGCTTCGGCAGGCGGCGGAGGTAAGGGTATGCGCATTGTAGAGCGTGCCGAGGATTTAGCCGAGCAGATGCAACGCGCCATAAGCGAAGCCGTAGCTGCCTTTGGCGATGGATCCGTATTTATAGAGCGATACGTCAGCTCGCCGCGCCATATCGAAATACAAGTATTGGCAGATAACCATGGCAACATCGTTCATTTATTCGAGCGCGAATGTTCGGTACAACGCCGCCACCAAAAAGTGGTCGAAGAAGCCCCATCTGCTATTTTAACGCCCGAACTGCGCCAAGCTATGGGCAAAAGCGCGACAGATGTAGCGCGGTCGTGCCAATATACGGGCGCGGGCACGGTAGAGTTTTTGGTCGACGAAAACCTCAATTATTACTTTTTAGAGATGAATACGCGCTTACAAGTCGAACACCCCGTTACCGAACTTATAACAGGTATCGATTTGGTCAAAGAGCAAGTGCGTATTGCCCGCAACCAAGCCTTGCCATTTGTACAAGAAGACCTAAGCATCAACGGTCATGCCATCGAACTGCGCGTGTATGCCGAAGACCCCACCAACCAATTTCTGCCCGATATAGGCAAACTCAATACATATAGATTGCCACAAGGACCGGGCATAAGGGTCGACGACGGTTTTGAACAAGGCATGAACATACCTATTTATTACGACCCAATGATAGCCAAATTGGTCGTACATGCCGCCACGCGCACCGAAGCCATAGAAAAATGAAACGCGCCATCGACGAATACCGCATCTTGGGCATCGAAAATACCTTGGCATTCGGCAAAATGGTCATGGAACACGAAGCCTTTATATCGGGGCAGTTCGATACGCATTTTGTCAAAAATTATTTCAACCCCAACCAATTAGCCCACTACAACGAAACCGAAGCGCGGATAGCCGCCCTGATAGCTGCTAAGGTATGGACTGAACATCGCGCTGCCCAAGCACCCAACCATACAGACACCGCCCAAAAAACTGCCACAGCAAGCAAATGGAAACAGCGCAAAAATATGAGATAACGGCGAACCGCTTGATATTTGTACAAATCTGCATAGTGGACTGTAATTGAGAATTTATTTTTATATCACTATTTGAATACCCATACCCAAGCCCGCCGCGCTACGCCAACTCTCGGCTGAATATCGGCACGGAAGCTAGTTTTTTAATTTGTTCTTTTATGCACCGTATTGTCAGTCGCCGCGTAGTGCGCAACAAAACCATGCAGGTACTCTACGCCTGCCGCGAAAACACCACCGTTAGCGACCAAGCCGTCGAATCTAACCTACATCGCAGTATTCGACAAGGATATATGCTATATCTTTATTTGTTGCACACGGCTGCCTTAGTAGGGCAATATGCCCTTATCGACAAAAAACGGCGTTTGGCTAAGTATATGCCCACCAAAGCCGACCAAGAATTTTCGGTGCGTATTGCCGAAAACCCATTTATCCGTTATCTATCGACCGACGAAGGCTTGAATTTGTTGCTCAAACGCGAGAAAATAACAGCATACCCCGACCCCGAACTGATTCCTAAGCTATTCAACGAGTTGATAGCCCAGAAAAGCTACCAACAATACGTAGCTCTGTCGCAACCTACGCTGCAAGACCACAAAATGTAGCGGTGACGCTGTTTGACCGCGTATTGTTTAGCAGCGAATTGTACGAAGCCCACCTCGAAGAACTATTTGCGAGCTACGAAGATGATATGGAATATGCCGCCGAAGCGGTAGGCATTACGCTACAAGCGTTTCAGCCCGATAATATGGAGCCTTGTGTCATTTACGTTCCCGCAGATGATTGGAAAGAAAAACTCGAATTTGCCTCTCAAATCTTACGCGAATATCGCCAACACGAAGACGAATTGTACCAATTAGTAACGCCGCACTTAGAACGTTGGGAGCCAGAGCGCGTGGCAGCGATGGATATGTTGCTCATCAAAATGGCAACTTGCGAAATGCTCTATTGCCCGCAAATACCCGTCAAAGTATCTATTAATGAATACTTAGAACTTGCCAAACAGTACAGCACGCCGCGCAGTAAGGATTTTGTCAATGGCATCTTGGATAAAATCCTCTACCAATTGCGCCGCGAAAATCGGATACAAAAAATGGGGCGTGGTTTGGTAGATGGCTAACTCAAAGCCCTACCAGCAAAACCTTGTGCCCTCGTAGTTACTCGTTAGCTAAAATATGCCCACTCAACTCGTTTTGACATGCCCTCAATACCGCCCCTACTAACGCACTTGGAGCAACGCCTCCGAGACGGATACACCTACCAATTTGAGCCAATTCGCTACCTGCGCGAGTCCGTAGCGATATTTCGGCAATTTGTAGGCGGTTTTATCTTGTTTAGCTTGGCTGCGCTGCTGGTATTGCGCATTGCTCGCGAGCTGCCCTTAGCCCTTTTTTTAGTCGTAATATTGGGCTTGTCGGGCTGCTGGGCGGGCTATTTTTGGGTCTGCCGTCAATTGGCGCAAGCGAATAAACCCCAATTGACCGACTTTCTGCACGCTTTTCGCCCCTCTAACCTCAAAACTTGGCTGCTCCTTGCTATAATTATAGCCCTGCCCTTCGTAATAGCCTTGGCTATTGCTGCCTATACTCCCGTTGTAGTGGACTTGGTGGTATTGGGAATGGCTTTATTAGTATCACTCTTGTCGATATTTGCCTTGCCCTTGTGTGCTTGTTACAACATCAATCCCCTACAAGCTTTATCGTTGAGCCTCGGATTGGTGAGCAAAAATCTATTGCCCATCACTTTTTTTGTGCTGTTGCTGATAGCCGCCAACCTCTTAGCCATTCCTACTATCATTGGTTTGCCCCTAAGTTTGTCGTTGAGTGCCTGCGCCATTCATAGCGCGTGTAGCCACTTATTGACGAAATATGCCGCCGATTGAGGGGTTAAGCATGATTGGACATAGCCCTGACTCATGCTAATAGTTTGCAGATAGCTAAAACCTTATGAACCAAGCATTTGTGAAGCAAAGTAGCGGCAATTTATATGTTTGGTTACTTATTTTTTAATAAATTTTTAAAAAAAAACAGTGAAAACCTGTATTATTACCGGTGCCTCGCAAGGTTTGGGTAGATGCTTGGCAGCTCGATTTGCTGCTGGCGGAGCCGACCTCGCGCTATGTGCTCGTAACGCCAACGAACTGTCTCAATTAGCTACCGACCTACAAGCGCAATACCCCAACATTACCGTATTTTGGCAGCGTTGCGATATGAGCCAGCCCGCTGATATTGCCCAATTTATGCAGGCAGCCATTGCCCAAGCACGGCACGGCATAGGTGCGCTTATCAATAATGTAGGTGCGTTTGAACTGAACCGCGCTGCCAATGACCCTGGTGCTGAATTGCTGTCGCGAATGTTGTCGCTTAACCTCTATGCCGCCTACCATAGCGTAGCTGCCGTATTGCCCACGCTATTAGCCCAGCAGAGTGGGCACATTTTTAATATCGAATCGATAGCTGCCATAGACATCCTCGACGATTGTGCTGCTTATAGCATATCAAAGCGTGCCCTACATGCCTATACGCAATTGCTGCGCCGCGACCTCGCCTCGCAGCACGTCCGCGTTACGGGCGTACAGCCCGGAGCTATGCTCACCCGCTCATGGGAGGGGGCTACCGTGCCGCCCGACAAAATCATACCGCCCGAAGAAGTTGCCGAACTCGTTTGGCAATGCTACCAATTGTCCGACCGAACCGTAGTTGAGAATATCGTTGTGCGCCCTGCATTGCCATAGCTACCTTGGGCATTTTAAAAAATACAAATGCCTGTAAATCGAAGGTTTATCGCTTGAATATAGGATTTTATCCACCGAGTTCAATGCCTACGGCATTCCCGGCTTGTGCCTATTAGGTGCCATCGACGTAATATGCATAGGTGTTTTATCCATTAAGTATATTGGGAAACAAGTTTTAAAAAATTGTTAAAATTTGATTTACAGGGCACTATCGCACAATAAAAATTGGTAGCGTTTTCAGTTTTTTATTTATTTTTTCCGTTCGCGCATAGTTTTTCCCAATATCATGGAGGGGGATAATTAGTTAAAAAACTCGCGTACTTTATCGAAAAAACCTTTTTCGTTTTTGCCAGGGTTGGGTTTGAAATTGTCGGAGTGGCGTAGTTGTTCTAATATTTGGGCTTCTTTTTGGTTGATGTTTTGGGGTATCCATACATTGACCTCTACCAATTGGTCGCCTATGCCGTAGCTGTTGAGCGAGGGCAATCCTTTTCCTTTGAGGCGGAATATCTTGCCCGATTGGGTGCCAGGTGGTATTTTTATTTTCACCTTGCCCGAAATAGCGGGTATTTCGATAGCGGGATTACCTACGACAGCATCTACGAAGCTGATATATAATGTATACACTACGTCGTTGCCTTCGCGTTTGAGGTTGGGGTCGGCGATTTCTTCGATGGAGATGATGAGGTCGCCGGCGGGAGCGTTGCGTTCGCCTGCATTGCCGCGCCCCGATACAGACATTTGTATGCCTTCGGTTGCGCCTGCGGGTATATCTAAGGTAACGGTTTCTTCGCCATATACGCGCCCTTCACCGCGGCAGACAGTACATTTATTGACGATAATTCTGCCTTCGCCATTACAAGTAGGGCATGGGGCAGTAGCGTTCATCGTTCCGAATGGCGTTTGTACGGGCTGGCGCACCGCGCCTTGCCCATGGCAAGTGGTACAAGTGCTGCTATTGCTATCTTTGGCTCCTGTACCTTTGCAGATTGTGCAGGTGACATGTTTTTTTACCTTGATAATTTTTTGTGCTCCTGCGGCTATTTCTTGGAGTGTAAGGGGCACGCGGACGCGCAAATTGCCGCCACGCTGCCCGCCGCGTTTTTGCCTGCTGCCGCCACGCTGCCCGCCGCCAAATATATCGCCGAACATGTCCATGATGTCATCTACGTTCATACCGCCAAATCCACTACCGCCAAATCCGCCGCCACCGCCAAACCCGCCTGGTGTATTATGCCCAAATTGGTCGTAGTTGGCTCGTTTTTGGGTATCGCTCAATACCTCGTAGGCTTCGGCAGCCTCTTTAAATTTATCTTCGGCAACTTTGTCGCCTGGATTGCGGTCGGGGTGATACTGCATGGCTACTTTGCGGTAAGCCTTTTTGATTTCTTCGGCAGTAGCAGATTTCGATATGCCTAATATTTCGTAGTAGTCGCGTTTTTTGGACATAATGGTAGGGAGGTGATATTAGTTTGTGCGCCCCACCAGGTGGAAATAGGGCAGGGCAGGTTTTGGGGAGTGTGTGTGGCGGGGTAGGAACTGTTTATCTTGTCCAAGCAGCCCACCAGTTTAGTCATTTGCCGACTACTACTTTGGCATACCGGATAATGATTTTATGCAGATAATAGCCTTTTTCTACTTCGTCTATTACTTTGCCGCTCAATTGCTCGTTGGGTGCCGGTATTTCGGCGATAGCTTCGTGCCATTCGGGATTAAAGGGTTCGCCGATGGTTTTCATTGCCTCTAATCCTTTTTGTTCGAGTAGATTTTTAAATTTGTGATAAATCAATTCAAAACCTTTGGTGTCGGAATCTTGGGGCACGGCTTTGAAAGCGCGTTCAAAATCGTCCAAAATGGGCAATAGCTCGGTAATTACTTCGCGCGATGCCATTTGTGTCATTTCTATGCGTTCGCGTGCCATACGGCGGCGTGCGGTGTCGAACTCGGCATGAAGGCGCAGGTATTTTTCTTTTTGCTCTTTTAGCTCTATTTCGTAATTTATTTTTGGGATATTATGGTTGTTTTCTGCCGTGTTGCTGGTGGTTTGCTCTCTGCTGTCTGTGCTTGCGTCCGTAGTTTCGACGGGTTCGGAGCCTGCTTCGAGGTCGGCGATGAGGGTTTCGGGGGTGATAGGTTGCTCGTTCATGAGGACAATAGTGGTTGTAATTTTATTTTTTTCGGTATTGGGTAGTGTAGATGTGCTTGGTGGGTTCAAGCACGTTGTGGGTAAATCTTAGGAAATTTTGCCCAAACCCTACTTGGGTAGCTGATTGCTAAAATAATGCCAAAGCGTATTGCAAAGCTATTATACGCCACTTTGTCGTTTTTTGTCAAAATGGCGCGACAGTTTGTCGGTTGTTTATCGCAATTCGAGCACCCAAACTGTCATGGGCGGTATTTCGAGCGTAGCGTTTAATTGTAAGGTTTGGTCGGTTATGATATTGCGGGCTTGGGTATATCCTTGCAGGTTTTCGGCAAAGCGAGCGGTATTTATGGCAGTAGGTTTGGCATTGCTATTGATAATAATCATCGCCGATTCGCGGTCGGTATAGCGAAAATAGGTATAAACGCCTTTTTCGGGTACGTATTGTTTCAATTTTCCGTGTCGGATAACATCGGCATTTTTGTGCCATTGGCACAAGCGGCGCGTATAGTTGAATACGTCATTTTCGGTATCGCTGCGCCCTTTTTCGGTAAATTTGTCGCTGGGGTCGCCGCGCCAACCGCCTGGGAAGTCTAATCGCACCAAGCCGTCGGGGTTGGCAAGATTTTTCATTGTAATTTCTGTGCCGTAGTAGATGCAGGGAATACCGCGCGTAGTGAGCAAAAAGGCAAGCCCCATTTTCAGCTTGTCCGTATTATTGCCTACAACCGACAGGTAGCGGTCTAAGTCGTGATTATCTAAAAAAGTGACATTTCCATTGGGGTTGGTGTATAGATAATCGCTCGAAAGGGTTTCGTACAAGCGCATCACGCCTTCTGTCCAGCCGAAAGGTTCGTTAAAGGCGGCTTTATGGCATAATAGAGTTGGAAATCGGTCAGACCCGTCAGTTGGGATTGAAAATCTTGTTTTACTTTTGTTTGTCCGTGAAAATAGAGTTGTGTAGGCAAACCCTGTACCCAAGTTTCGCCAAAAATGCTCATATTGGGGTATTCGTGCAAGATAGCTTTTATCCATTGCTGTTTAAATGCCTCGCTCGAATAGGCGTAGGTATCTAAGCGCAGGGCATCTATGCCGGCATATTCTATCCACCAGATATTATTTTGCGTCAGGTAGGTAGCTACTAATGGATTATCTTGGTTTAGGTCGGGCATGTGGGCATCGAACCAACCGTTGAGCATCAGGTTTTTATCGGCATCGGCGCGATAAGGGTCTAAAAGGGTAGTAGCGCGGTAGGTAGTTTTGGTAAATTTAGGGAATTGGTGTATCCAATCGGCGGCGGGCAAATCTCTGATAAGCCAATGTTGGTCGCCTACATGGTTATGGATAATGTCTTGTACCATTTTTATCCCGCGTCGGTGGCATTGGTCGGATAGTTCTAAGTAAATATCGTTATTGCCCAAGCGCGGGTCGGTTTGGTAGTGGTTAGTGCAGGCATACCCGTGATACGACCATAGGGGTTGGTCGTTTTCGAGGGTAGGGTTGAGCCACAAGGCAGTGATGCCCAAGTCAGCTAAATAATCCAAATGATTTATCACGCCACGCAGGTCGCCGCCGTGCCGCCAGCCTAATGTATCGCGGTTGAGGGTTGTTTGGCGGGTGTTTTTTACGATGTCGTTGCTGGGGTCGCCGTTGGCAAATCGGTCGGGCATAATCAAATACATCACATCTGAGGGATTTAAGCCCATCAGACGGCGGCGGTCGGGTTGGCGCGGGCGCAATTCGTAGGCGTAAGTGAATCGTTCTTTATCGTTGCTGAACACCAAGTCGTATTTGCCCGCAGGCGTATTGTCTGCTATGCTGAGGTTGATAAAGGCATAATTGGGGTTTTCGGTCGTGACGGTGCTGCGCAGTGCCAAGCCACGTTCCGCAGATTGGGGCGAAACAGATACGCGGTATTGAGCAATGTTTTTGGCATGTATTACTACTTGCAAATGGCTGTTTTGCATACCAACCCACCAAAAAGGGGGTTCTATGTGTTCTATATTGGGTTTGGCAAACAAAGAAATAGCCGCGCAGCAACACAAGCACGCGGCAAGCAATATTCGGTTCATGGGCATTTTTTAATAAAAATTGATATGTTTTAAGTGCAGTGTACTTGCCGCAAAAGTGTAAAGGTACAAATTTGGTGCAAAAGGTCGAGTATTCTTAGGCAAAAAACGCATTTAGGGCAAAAAAATATTGTCTAATATTTTGACCAACACAATAAAAGCCTTACCTTTGCAGCCTCAAAAAAATAAAACAACCACATTTTAAACGTATGTTGCTTATCAACCCACGCGAATCTGATTCGATAGACAAAGCCTTGCGCAAATACAAAAAGAAATTTGAAAAAGCGGGTATCTTGCGCCAACTCCGCGCCCGCAAAGCATTTGTAAAGCCCTCCATAGTGCGCCGAAGCCAATTGCTCAAAGCAGAATACCGCCAAAAAATGATGTCGGAAGACCAATAATCTATCCCGAAAATATCATTATTTTTTTTGACTCATACCGTTTAGGCAACCTATCGAATAGCGTTGCCTAAGCCTTTTTGTGCCTATATCAATGCCTGCAATAGCCATAAAAGCCACACATATCAATAACCTGACCGATGCCCGCTACTTCGCTGTATTTGCCGAATGGATTGGGTTTAAGTTGGCTAATGACGACCCACAAGCCCTATCTCTGACCAATGCTCGCGAATTGATGGGTTGGGTATCGGGTGTGCGCTTAGTGGGCGAGTTCGGACATTCGCCCATTGCATATATCAACGCCTTAGCCGAAGCACTACAATTAGACACCATCGAAGTAGCACAATCCACAGATTTGACGGGTTTAAGTCCTATTGTGTCTAGCGTATTGCGCCGCGTAGAATTGTTGCCCGATACCGAAGTAGATGCCCTCGCGCTTTACTTAGCACTACACCAGCATACCTCTGCCGCCTTTGTGTTCGACCTGAGCCAAGGTGATTATACGGCTGCCTCCTTGCCCAGGCACCCACTATGGAAGTCCGGCGCATTGCAGCAGTGGTGTAGCCAATATCGCGTTATCTTGCAATTGCCGTTCGACGCAGCCACTATGCTGCCCGTGATAGAGGTACTTCAACCTTTTGGGATAGCCCTGACGGGCAGTGACGAACAACAAACAGGACTCAAAACGTTTGACGAACTAAACGAATTGATAGAACTGTTGGGCTATTAAGCCGACCAAAATATAGGCGAAGTCCAAGCCTAACTATTTGATTCTCAATCATTTAGAACAAAATAACACCTATGGGTTTATAGGCATATTAGTAACTATTTAGGCATTGCACCTCTTTGTTTTGCTTAGACTTCTTGCGAAAGTAAAAATAGTAGGATTGAGAAATCATTTCTTAGCACTAAAATGTTTGATGCACCTAAATAGCCACGTATATTAAATGTCTATCTGCTTTTTTGCTACTCTATCATTTCCGAAATAAGTATCCATGCTACCCGAACAAAACATCAAACAAAGCGTTGTGGCAGCCATAGCATCGCTTTACCAGGCTACTATAAATCCCGAACAATTACAAATTACAGAGACACGTCGCGAATTTGACGGCGATTTTACGCTAATGGTCTTTCCGTTGGTCAAAATAAGCCGACAATCGCCCGAACAGACGGGACAAGCCTTTGGGGCGAATATCTACAAGCCCAACACACGTACATAGAGCATTTTAACGTCATCAAAGGTTTTTTGAACCTACGACTAAGCAACGATTTTTGGCTCGATATGTTTCGGCAAATCGTCAGCAATCCCAACTATGGCACACTACCGCCTACGGGCAAGTGTATTGTAGTAGAATATTGCAGCCCCAATACCAACAAACCCTTGCATTTGGGGCATGTGCGCAATATGCTTTTGGGTTGGTCGGTGGCAGCTATTTTGGCGGCTGCGGGCAACGAAGTACATAAGGTTTTGATTTATAATGACCGCGGCATTCATATCTGCAAAACGATGGCTGCTTGGCTTGCTGTGGGCAAAGGCGACACGCCCGAAAGCACGGGCAAAAAAGGCGATTTTTTGGTGGGCGAATATTATATCAAATTTGCCGAACTGCACGCCCAACAAAAGCAAAACCTTATTGAGGGCGGTATGTCGGCAGACGAAGCAGAACAAGCCACGCCCATTTTTAAGGCTGCCCAAGAACTGCTGCGCCAATGGGAAGCCAATGACCCCAAGACGCGCCAACTGTGGGAGATGATGAATGCTTGGGTATATCCAGGACACAACGAAACATACGCCAAGTTGGGTGTCGATTTTGAAAAACGCTACTATGAGTCGGAAACCTACTTGGGCGGCAAACAAATGGTAGAATCGGGTTTGGCAAAAGGCGTGTTTTATCGCAAAGAAAACGGTGCAGTAGCCATAGACCTAAGCGCGGAAAAATTGGACGAAAAAATTTTGGTGCGCGGCGACGGCACAACTATCTATATCACGCAAGATTTGGCGGCGGCTGATATGCGCTATAACGACTACCAAATGGATACCTCTATTTATGTAGTGGGCGACGAGCAGAACTACCATTTCAAGGTACTAAAAGCTATCATGCAGCATTTGGGCTATCCGTTTGCCGACCAAATTTACCACCTTTCTTATGGCATGATAGATTTGCCTACGGGACGCATGAAATCGCGCGAGGGTACTGTTGTAGATGCCGACGACATGATAGCCGAAGTCATAGCCACCGCACAAGCCCATACCGAGGCATTGGGCAAAACCGAGGGATTTACGCCCGAAGCCTCGCAAAACTTATACCGCATAGTGGGTTTAGGGGCATTGAAATTTCATTTGCTCAAAATAAACCCGCAAAAGCGCATCATTTTTAACCCCGAAGAAAGCATCGATTTCTTGGGGCATACGGGTCCCTTTGTGCAGAATTGTCATGCCCGCATACAGTCGGTAGTCAGAAAATACAAGGCAGAACATCAACTCGACGGCACTATACAGCTCAATCCCACCGATTTGCACCCTGCCGAACGGAATTTGTTCGTACAGCTATACCGTTATGTGCCCGCGCTGCAAGTAGCTGCCCAAACCTACGACCCCGCCGCGATAGCTGATTATGCCTACCAATTAGCTAAGTTATACAACCATTTCTACGCCGAATGTCCTATTTTGAGCAATAAAGACCCGCAACTAAACCATTTTCGTACCGTATTGTCGTTAACTGTGGCGCGACTGCTGCGCCAATCAATGGGCTTGCTCGGTATAGAACTGCCCGACCGAATGTAATCCGAAGCTGCCCCTACAAGAGTTGGGGCGGCTTTTTTTTGAGCATATTTATAGCGATTTCAAGGGCAGATGAAAATTATTATTTGTTGTGGGTGTATCTTTAATTACAATATTCGTCAAAACAGTAAGTTTAGATTTAATGATTGTAACTATTTAGCCTTGTAGGGGAACTAATCGAATATGTGGCGATGTCAGGCATTATTAGATAAGTATTGCTCATTACCCCATGCCCAAAACCCTATCCCCTAAATAGTTACTAATGATTTTAGATTGAATTTTGATGCAGTTGAGTATATAAATAATATATAATGTATGGATTGGACAAATAAATAACTCTGTAAATTATTTAATAAATAAAAACTTTTTTTACTCCATAAATCATTGACTACGAATTAAAAGAAAAAAAGTTTCAAAATGAGCGATTTTTTTTTGAAAAAAAAGTATCAAAAACATAGAACTTTGAAAAAGTTACCGTAACTTTGTCACAGCAACGTCAGTACTGAGTGTTTTAGGTTTTATAGTTCAGTTGCTATGGGTTTATTACTCTTTATTGCTTTGCCTCCCCACCCCCCTTATTTTTCATTTGCTAACCCCCTAAATCGCTTGTGTATGAAGCAGTTCGTGTTATTTTTCCTTGTCTGTATGGCAATAGGTCTGTGTGCCTTTGCTCCGTCAAGCAATGTGAGATTGGTACTAATAGGCGTTGCGATGAATCAGGCAGAGCAGCCGCTCAGTGGCGTTAATGTGCAATTAGAAGATATGGCAACTAAACAGGTTCAGACTTTTTTGACGAATTTAGATGGTCATTTTTACTTCAAGTTGCAGGGCGACAAAAGCTACCGCGTATCCTTGATAGATGCTAACCAGCAAACATCGGATATCAAGTTAGTTTCGACGATTAATAAAAATAATCCCGAAATTATACACTTGATATTGAAAGGCGATGCCCAAGCTAAGGAATCGCTCGTCGTCAACAGAGCGGGCTTTGCGACAGTTGCGCAACCCTCGCGAGCAAAGGCGAACGGCAAGTAATTTGAGATTTTTATTTTATGGTACTGCGAAGCTACCATTCACTACACGCAATTACTTTGGTTCGTCCTTGTTTTTTTTGCTGACATTCAGCTATCTGACTGCCGCTAAACCGCATTGGTTCTGCCAATGCGGTTTTTTTGAACATTTGTAGCAAAAATGCGTATTAGTTTGGCGGTTTAGAGATAATGCCTTAATATTGCGTCATCATTTCGGTTGTAGGGGCTTTTTGTGTTTATTCTCGGCTGTACCAATGCCTATACGGACATTCGGGTAGGTACCTGTTACCTGCTAACAGTTCTTAGCACGATGCTCAGGCGGTATAATGCAATGGTTCTACCTTGTTCGAGATACACCAACCTATAATGCTATTGGTCAAATGCCCAATTTTGGCAAAACCTTTTACTTTGGCTTGTCTATATGCTTTGAATAATAGAGCCAAGTAGTATGGCTTTATTAGTATTGTCCATAGCTGTTGGCAAGCAACTTGAATAGGTATTTGTGGCCCCACCAAACAGCTAAACATTGCTCGCAATTTATCTATTCTGCCTGCTGTTTTTATATTATCCCTCAGCGATTTTCGGTATTAAAATTTAACAATTCGTATTCTGCTAATAACAAGTGCGTGGTAAAATTGTAAACTTTTTATTACAATTTTGCGAATAAGATTAAATCGTGCATTTTCAGCGCATTATATAGCATAAATTGTTTAAATCGAAGATTGCTGATTATCCATTCACCTATTCGGTTTTGTCGGGTTAGGGCGACACAACTTTTTTGTTGGACAGCATCGCCTCCTCGCTACTCTAAGCGTCCCACTTCTTTTTGCTCGGCATGATAGCCATATCTACTATTCTTTTTGTGGTAATCGGGTTTTATTTACCCTTGGTCTGCACCCTACTTGGGGAGCTTGCCCGCACACGTTAGCCTTGCGCGACGTGCATAAAATTATTCACCTATCTTATTTTTCCAATCGTCTATGTACGACATTATGCAGCTCAACGAAATGCCGTTGCCCGAATTGCGCCAATTAGCCGCCAATTTTAAAGTACCACAATACAAGAGCCTTAGCAAACAAGAGCTAATATTTAAAATATTGGATAAACAATCGTCAGTCCCAGCCGATTCGGAGGGCGAATCGAAAAAAATGACCAAATCAGGGCGGCGAAAAATAGAGGTTAAACCCAAAAACACCTTACCCATTCCCACACTCTCGTTCAAAGAACGAGCAGATAATGAAGTAGATAATACAGAGCCAGCTCAGGAAATCCTCCTTGCGCAGGGCGACGAAGCAGCCCAACGCCAAGCGGTTAAGGATTTGCTCGACCAATTTAGCCCAAAAGAAAAAACGAAATCCGACATAGAACAAAAAACTACGCTGCCCGATGTCATTGCCGAAATGCCCACCTTGGCAGATATTCCCACCGAAGAATTGCCCCCTGCAAACGAAGAAACCTCGCCTCAAAGCAAAAAAAATAGAACACGCAATAAAAATAAATCACAGCAAACGACAGATAAAACCCTACAACACGACAAAACACCCCGAAAAGAAGCCGAATATGCGCCCGAATTAGCCGACAATGACCGAACAATGCAGCAAGAGCTAAGGACTCAAAAACAACACTCTGCCAATCACCAAAACGGCAAGCCCAAAATAGATAATGCCCAACGACACGCCCCCCGAGACCAACAACAGAGCAACCACCAAAATGCCAAACAACAAGAACAAAACGCACAAAAAAACCACCAACAACAACAAGGAAAACAGCAGCAAGAACAAAATACGCAACATAAGCCCAAGAAGGAAGAGCCAAATATCGAATTGGACGGCATTATTATGAGCGAAGGCGTATTGGAACAAATAGGCGACTACGGCTTTTTGCGCTCTGCCGACTATAACTATTTAGCTTCGCCCGATGATATACACATAAGCCCCGCACAAATCAAACAGTATGGATTGAAAACAGGCGACACCGTGCGCGGCACCATCAGACCACCCAAAGAAGGCGAAAAATTTTTTGTACTCAACGATGTCGTACTCATCAATGGCTATAAACTCGAAGAAGTGCGCGACCGCATACCCTTTGACTACCTAAAAGCCCTGTTCCCGACCGAAAAGTTGAAACTAAGTACCGATGCCTCGCTTTATACCACCCGAATTATCGACCTATTTTCGCCCATCGGCAAAGGGCAGCGCGGTTTGATTGTAGCCCAACCTAAAAGCGGAAAAACATTTTTGCTCAAAGACATTGCCAATGCTATTGCCAAAAACCACCCCGAAGTATACCTGATTATCCTGCTCATCGACGAACGCCCCGAAGAAGTAACCGACATGGAGCGCAGCGTAAAAGCCGAAGTAGTAGCCTCGACGTTTGACGAACCCGCCGACCGACACGTAAAAGTATCGAGTATCGTACTGCAAAAAGCCAAACGCTTAGTCGAATGTGGGCATGATGTCGTTATTCTGCTAGACTCTATTACGCGCCTCGCACGTGCCTACAATACGGTTGCGCCAGCATCAGGCAAAATATTGTCCGGCGGTGTAGAGGCAAATGCCCTCAACAAACCCAAACAATTTTTGGCGCAGCCCGAAACATCGAACAAGGCGGCTCGCTAACCATATTAGCTACTGCACTAATAGATACGGGGTCGCGAATGGACGAAGTAATTTTTGAAGAATTTAAAGGCACGGGTAATATGGAATTGCAGTTAGACCGCCGACTTGCCAACAAACGCATCTATCCCGCCATTGACCTCATCGCATCGGGCACGCGCCGCGAAGAACTGTTGTTAGAGCGCGATGCCCTCAAACGCATGTGGATATTGCGCAACCACCTCGCCGACATGACCACCGAAGAAGCCATGAACTTCTTGCTGCAATACATGCGCGGCACAAAAACAAACGAAGAGTTTTTAACCTCTATGAATGCGTAAATTATCATACCATAAAAAAAAATTTTATTTAATAAATCATACATTACAATTCTCCTATTAACCATTTTACGAAAAGATGCCCTCGTCCAAGCCCTTTCAGGTATATACTCCTCTTATCTACGCCTCCTTATTAGCCCTCGGTATGTTTATGGGTTTTAAACTCTACGAATCGGTCAGAGGCAGGACAAACGCTACGATTGCCATGGCTCTACTATAGATGAAGTTTTGAACTACATAGAAGCCCAATACGTCGATACGGTCAACGAAGCGCACTTAGAAGACCAAGCTATCATGGAATGATTAATAGCTTAGACCCACATTCGAGTTATATACCCGCCGAAGAACTGAAGAAAGTAGCCGAAAACTTACAAGGCAATTTCGATGGCATTGGGGTAGAATTTGCTATTATCAATGATACCATCATCTTTGTCACGTCCATCAGTTTCTTAACCCACGAAGCTCTTGGCATCAGGGCAGGCGACAAAATCATCGAAATAAACGACACCACCGTAGCAGGTATCAAAATTACGAACGAACAAGTAGTAGGCGAATTGCGCGGCACGAGAGGATCCATCGTAAAAGTAGCAATACAAAGGCGCGGCACCAAAGAATTGATACATTTCGATATTATACGCGACAAAATACCCATCATCAGCGTAGATGCGGGCTATATGTTAGACGATAAAACGGGATATATCAAAATAAACCGTTTTAGTGCCACTACGTCCGATGAGTTTATGCAAAAACTGCTTGCCCTGAACCAACAAGGCATGAGCCAACTGATTTTAGACCTACGACAAAACCCCGGCGGATACCTCAATGCAGCCGTAGATATTGCAGACGAATTTATTAGCGGCAAAAACCTAATCGTATATACAGAAGGGCGTAGCTATAGACGAAAAGACTATAAAGCACGCCGAACAGGTACGTTTGAAGAAGGAAAACTCATCGTATTAGTAGATGAAGGGTCGGCATCGGCTTCCGAAATTATTGCAGGCGCAGTACAAGATTGGGACCGTGGTACTATCATAGGCAGACGCTCGTTCGGAAAAGGATTGGTACAAGACCAATACGACCTAAATAACGGGGGTGCGCTACGCCTGACCGTAGCTCGCTACCATACGCCATCGGGGCGCTGCATACAAAAACCCTACGAAGAAGGCAACGGCGAAGATTACGGCGATGAAATCAATAAGCGATACAAACATGGCGAACTGCAGAATGCCGATAGCATCAAATTAGATGATGCCGACACAACCACCTACCGCACCCTCGTCGAAGGCAGAGAAGTGTTTGGGGGCGGCGGCATTATGCCCGATATCTTTGTGCCCTTAGATACCTCGCGCTTCGAAACCTTTGTGATTCGCGCCCGCAGCGTAATACCCGAATTTGCCTATAAATACTACGGCGAACATGGTGCCGAATTTAAAGGCTATCCCGACGTACAAACATTTCGCCGCAACTACCAAGTGAGCGATGCCCTATTTGCCCATTTCAAAGCCGAATTGAAAGCCCAATTGGGCTTTGTAGATGAAAAATTACTGAACCGCGAACGCCAATACCTCGCTACGTTTATCCGTGCTTATATAGCCCGACAACTCTACGGCAGCGACGGGTTTTATCCTATCATACAAGATACAGACGATATGTTGCTAAAAGCTATCGCCGAAATGAAAAAATAGTGCCCTATCACACATAAATCGTCTATCAGCAATATGTACGCCTGTCTGTCCGAAAATACCGTCCAACAAGGCGATTATACGCTAACCGCTATTCGCCCCGATGACATATTTTTAATTAAAGAATGGCGCAATGCCCAAATCGATATTTTGCGCCAACAACAAGTCCTGACCGACGACGACCAAAGGCGATATTTTGAGACCGTCATTTTTCCGACTTTCGGGGCGGCACAACCCGCGCAAATACTGTTTAGTTTTTTGTACCAAGATAAATGTATCGGCTACGGTGGCTTGGTACATATCAGTTGGGCAGACCGCAACGCCGAAATATCCTTCTTGCTCGAAACGCAGCGCAATAACGATATAGCCCTATTCCAACGCGAATGGGCTATATACCTTGATATGCTACAACAAATCGCATTTGGGCAACTCGGCTTTGAAAAAATATATACCTACGCCTACGACATCAGACCGCACCTCGTCGAAACCCTCGAACAAAAAGGTTTCGTACAAGAAGCCCGACTAAAACGACACGTTTTTATACAGGGCAAAGCAACCGATGTGTTGATACATGGGGTTTTTAATAAAAATTATATATAATAATAAAATTTTAATTTAATTAAATAATATTTTATATGCAAAGCTATGAATCTGAAAGACTTTATCTTAAAAAGATACAATTAAATGACATTGACGATTCGTTTATGGAGTGGTTTGCCGACGAGGATTTGATGCGTTACTACACCAACTCACAGCGAAAGATCACTAAGGAGGATATTATTAATAGTATAGAAGAGGGAGAAAAAAATAAAAATTGTTTTACATATGGAATTTTTTATAAGGAAACTAACGATTGTATTGGCACAATTAAGTTAGGACCTATAAATTGGGTACATGGAATTTCGGATTTAGTCGTATTACTTGGAAATCGTCAGTATCACGGAAAAGGATTAGCAGTAGAGGCTATAAAATTAGGTAACGAGTTAGCATTTCAAGAATACGACATACGAAAATTATTTGGAGGAATGTATGAATCTAACGTTGCATCTATAAAAGCTTATACAAGAGCTGATTGGGTAATTGAGGGACGTTTAAAAGGACACTACTTGAATGACGGTCAGGTGGAGGATAGAATTTTGGTTGGTTGTTTTAACCCTAAATATTTTAAATAAATTTTTGTGAATCTGACTTTCTTATTACCTTTTTTATTGTTTTGGTTTAAAACTTTGGAGGAAACCAATACTACTCTTTATGATTTAGAATGTAATCACAGCAATGATTGTCCCATCGAAGGAGAGCCAGTGATTGATAATACATCTGCCAATACCCCAGAGATAGACGATGAATGCAATGAGAAAATGACTAATATTTGGTGCTTTGGCGGCTATGCAGGCTTGGATTTTAATAACGAACCACCCTCTATATTAATAGGTAGCAGTATGGCGAGTTACGAAAGCTGTGCCAGCATAGCTGATAGCAATGGAAACCTGTTATTTTACAGCGACGGCATCAGCGTATGGGACAGCAACCACGACCAAATGCCTAACGGCTTCGGGCTGATGGGACACTCCTCTACTACGCAAGGCTCTCTCATTATCAAACAACCCAATAGCGAAAATATATTTTATATATTTACGTTAGACGATCTTACGACTGGGTTGGTTAATGGACTACGCTATACGATGATAGATATGAACTTAAATGGCGGCTTAGGCGATGTGATTGCGGGGACCAAAAATACATTTTTACATCACCCTTGCACCGAAAAGCTAACAGCTGTGAGGCATTGCAATAACATCGATATTTGGGTAGTTGCCCATGAATGGGAAAGCAACGCTTTTTTGGCGTATTTGCTTACGTCTTCTGGACTGACCACTACGCCCGTAGTTAGCAATGTTGGCACGATACACATAGGCGGCGGCGGATTTATGTATGATAACTGGAACGCGGAAGGCTACTTGACCGCCTCGCCTGACGGCAACCGTTTAGCCTTAGCCATTACCAAAATGGATAGGTTCGAAGTGTTTGATTTCGACAATACGACCGGAATGGTCACTAATCCTATCGTACTGCAAAGCCCCGACTATTATTATAGCTACGGCGTTGCCTTTTCGCCTGACGCCACCAAACTGTACGCCACCTCGCTATGGAACAGAACCCTCTATCAATTCGATTTGTCGGCAGGAACGGCTACTGATATTGTTAATTCTGCTACGCTTATAGCCACCGCCAACGCGCAATACATCGGTGCTTTGCAACTGGCACCGGACGGCAAAATATACTTGTCTAAGTACAACGAAAATTTTTTGGCGGCTATCGGCAACCCCAATGCACTGGGTACAGCCTGTAATTATGCCGAAAATGCGGTGAGTTTGGGTACTGCCTATGCGCAGTTCGGCTTGCCCAATTTTGCACCTTATCATTTCGACCCCAGCCCCAACATCACAGGCAACCTCGCGCCTTGCACCTTAGAAACCCAACAGTATGGCGTTTCGGCACTTTCTTGCGAGGCTATCTATGAATGGCAATTGTTGGGCGATGGCACATTAACCGTCTTGCCACCCGCCGAAGCCATCGTGACGTACAATTCAGCGGGTGCATATATGCTCATCGTGACGCAAACTACCGATTGCCAAGTCTTGAGCGATACTTTACAGATAGTAGCAACCGCTTGTAGCTCACCCTTACCCACTGCCGATTTCACCGCCGCCGTCACGAGCCTTTGCATAGGCGGTTGCACCGATTTCGTCGACTTGAGTCAGAACGCCACCGCTTGGCAGTGGACATTTGAGGGGGCAATACCCGCCACGAGTACCGACCAAGACCCCGCCAATATCTGCTACCCCCAGGCAGGCGTGTATGCCGTACAACTCATAGCCAGCAACGGCGCGGGCAGCGATACGCTTGCGCTTACCGCCTTCGTCGAGACGAGCGCGACCTTTATGGTCGAACAAAGCACCCAAATCTGTACCGGCGACTCGCTCTGGTTGCAGGGGCAATACCAACACCAAACCGGCACTACTACGATACGATAATGGCGGCGATAACCAACGACTGCGATACGATAGTAAAAACTAACCTAACCGTAGCCAACTGCCCCGCCGCCCTGGAATGCCTCTTAGTGCTACCCAACGCCTTTTCGCCCAACCACGACGGGGTCAATGACGAATTGAGGGTGATAGGGTTGGGCATTTCGACGATGAATCTGAAAATATTTAACCGTTGGGGGCAAATTGTATTTTCGTCCGATGCACAGAATGTAGGTTGGGACGGCACTTACAAGGGAAGAATGCAGGAAATAGGCGTATATGTTTATGTCCTGACCTACACCACAGCCGACCAACCTAATGTAAGCCAACAAAGGAAAGGCAATATCACGCTACTATATTGACGTATCGGCGGCCTAATTTTGTTATTATAGGTAAACGATTTTGAAAAAGCCAGATATGGTAAAACATTCGTGTAAGTTTGTGTCATCCGTGGCGATTTTTTACATTTTATTTTTAGTAATAAATTTATCTATAAATCGTTAATGGCGTATAAATTAAAATAATACCATTATGAAAACTAATTGGTCTGCTAACATCATTTTTTGCCCTTCGGCAATATATTATCCAACGAGCGAAGATGAAATTAGAAGTTTGATAATAAATGCCATCAATAGTCGGCAAAAAATACGAGCCATAGGTTCGGGACATTCCTTTACTGCATTGTGTCAGACCAACGATATTTTAATAAGTTTAGATAAATATCAAGGCATTGTATCGGTCGATGCGTCCAAGCAGCAAGTTACCGTGAAAGCGGGCACCAAACTTAAACTATTGGGCGATTTGCTGTTTCAACAAGGCTTGGCAATGGAAAATTTGGGCGACATAGATGCGCAATCTATCGGCGGCACTATCAGTACAGGCACACACGGCACAGGCATTGCGTTTGGCACCATCAGCACCCAAGTTGTACGCCTCAAATGGGTCAATGGCAAAGGCGAAATCGTTGTTTGCTCCGCTACCGAGAACCCCGCCCTGTTCAAGGCAGCGCAGGTTTCGTTGGGTAGCATGGGCATTATTACCGAAATAACCTTGCAATGCGTACCCGCCTATAAATTGCTCATTAAAAACGAAAAGGAAAACGTAGGGCAGGTCTTAGCATCTTTGCCCGAAAGATTGAGCCAAAACCGAAATTTTGAATATTATTGGTTTCCGCATACCGATACGGCTTGGACAAAAACGACCAATATTGCCCTCGAAGGCAAACCCGCTAAGGATTCTTTGTTCAACTACCTTTCTGAACTGATGGTAGAAAATTATACTTTTAAAATATTATGTGAAATAGGGAGGTTGTTGCCTTCCCAAACCAAGCATATTGCCAAACTTGTGGCAGGCAGCGTACCTACTATTAGCAAAATAAATTATAGCCACAAAGTATATGCCTCTATTCGCTTGGTTCGATTTACCGAAATGGAGTACAACGTACCCGCCGAGGCATACGAAGATGTGATGAAGGAGATAATGAAAAAATGCAAAGCCGAAAATTTTCCCGTCCATTTCCCCATCGAAAATCGTTGGGTCAAAGGCGACGATATATTATTAAGCCCCGCTTATGGTCGCGACTCGGCATATATCGCCTGCCACGTGTACCACAAACAAGACAATAGCCACTATTTTCAAACCTTAGAAGCCATTTTTAGGGCATACGGAGGCAGACCACATTGGGGCAAAATGCACACCCAAACTACCCACACCCTTGCCGATATGTACCCACAGTTTGCCGCCTTTAATGCCCTTAGAAAACAACAAGACCCTGATGACATATTCATAAATCCCTACTTAGAAAAATTATTTAATTAGATAACTCAAACAAAAATGAACCACAGCGACTGCTATTTTCAGAACCTAAATGCACAATTAAAAGCACAGCACCGGGCTATACCTTGCCTCCTGCTCGACTTAGATATACTCGACCAAAATTTGGATACACTCAAAACCCAACTGAACCCACAAGCCCATTTGCGCATAGTGGACAAATCGCTACCATCGTTTGAACTCATTGATTACATAATGAAAAAAACGAATACTCAAAAGATAATGTGCTTTCATCAGCCCTTTTTGACCGACTTAGCTACCCGATTAGACCATAATGCCGACCTACTATTGGGCAAGCCCATGCCCATAAAAACAGCCCGCTACTTCTACGACAATTTGCCCAATTTGCCCAATCAGTTCAACCCATTTTTGCAGATACAATGGTTGGTAGATACCGAAAAAAGAATAATTGAGTATATTAATTTGGCAGCACATTTAAACCAAAAAATTAAACTAAACATAGAAATAGATGTAGGTCTGCACCGCGGCGGCTTTGATAATATACAAGCACTGCGCCGTGCGTTGCACATAATAAATGCCAATAGCGACAAAGTGCAGTTTAGCGGATTGATGGGCTACGACCCGCATATTGTAAAAATACCCGCCTTTCTGCGCCACCCAAAAACAGCTTTGCAAGAGAGCAACCGTTTTTATGCGCAATGCCAAAGCCTCGTCAAGCGAGAGTTTCCCAACCTATGGAACACACAACTGACTTTTAATGGTGCGGGCAGCCCTACCTTCAATTTGCACAACAATGACCAATCGCCCTTGAACGATATATCGATTGGTTCCTGCTTAGTAAAACCCACTACTTTTGATATCCCCACACTCAAAGACTACCAAGCAGCCTGTTTTATTGCCACGCCCATTCTTAAAAAACAAAAAAATACTACTATTCCAGGCATTGAAAAATTCAAAAACATACTAAATTTTATCAATTCCAAAAATAAACAATCTTTTTTTATATACGGCGGCTTTTGGCAGGCAGACTACCATTACCCCAAAGGCATAACACAAAACGCACTTTTTGGCACCTCTACCAACCAAGCTATGCTCAACGCAGCAGCGAATATTAGCTTAGACGTAGATGATTTTGTCTTTTTGCGCCCACACCAAAGCGAATTTGTATTCTTGCAGTTCGGCGAAATAATAAGCGTCAGAAACGGAAAACTAAGCGAAAAATGGTCGTTATTAAAAAATAATTAAACGTATATCAAATGCAAACGCATAAATCCCCTTTTGTCGCTCTGGGCGATAAAAGGGGATTTGGTTTTGGGCGAACTGGATTTACAAAGGATTGGGTTCTATTTCTAACTGTTATGGATTATCTAATACGGTTTCGTCGGAATAGGCGATTTTGGTATGGGCAGTATTGACCCATTGTTGTTGTTGTTCGGTGCCTATCCATTGTTGGTCGATGATTTCGATGAGCTTATTTTTTTCGTCATAGACGTTGATGGTGCGCGTTGCATTTTCCCATTGTTGGGTTTCGGGGTTCCCAATAAAAATGTTCGTTGGTGTTCAGGGCACTGTATCGGTATAGGTTTTGAGTTGGCGGTGTTGGTTATGCCAAGCCGGTCGTCGGCATTCCAATATTGTCCTATGGTTTCGGATTGGTGTTGTATATCATCGTGGGCTTTGGTTTCGCGAGAAGCATTTGTCCAATATTTACCTTGCCATTTTTGGTTGGTTGCTGTCACTTCTACGCGTTTGGCAATGGGGTCGGTGGCATAATCGTAGGTAGTTCGTTGTTGGTTGTCCCAATCTTTTCTGCCTGCGCTTTTTTGTGTAGCATGTTCTATTTCGTAGCCTTCGGTGTCGTAGCCGTAGGTATGGCGTGCGGTATTCGCCCAAACGTTGCTTTGGGGGTCGTATAGTTGGGAGGTATAATCGCTGAGGTAGCCGTCGCTATTGTAGCGGTAGGTATCGCGGGCGATTTGGCTCCACGCGCCGTTTTCTTCAAACCATTGCAAATCGGCTTGGGTCAGGTTGTCGTTGCGGTCGTAAGTATATATTTCGCGGCAGATAGGTATCCATTGTGCTTGGTTGTTGTCCCATGCTTGATAGTTGTTTTCGTGCAAGGTGCCGTTGTCGTTATAATGCAACATCTCGCGTAGGTTTTTTACCCACGTATGAGTTTGGCTATCCCAACGTTGTATATTAACGGCTGTTTTGTTAAAATCGGCATCATATTCGTAGCTCACTTTGCTTTTTTCGTTGTTCGTAATATCGATTAGGTCTTTTAGATTGGTATTTTCAAATTCCAATTCGGCAAAATAGCTTTCTTCACTGTGGTTTTCGCCATACATATTTTCTTCTATCAAGGTCAAGCGGCGGTCTTCTATACCTTTAAAAATAGCTTTTAACGTTTTGGCTTGGGCAATGGGTTCGGTGCCAACAGCCGAAAACAAATGGCTGTAGGTAGTGCTTTGCAGCCATAGAAGCCCTGCAAAGGCGGCGGTGTAAATAGTGCGTGAGTCCATAGTTGGTGGGTATTTGCCTAAAGACGAAAAAAGGTGTGATTGGGTTGCATGGGACAAAAAATATTTTCATAGCCCATTGCTATATAAACAATTTTATTTCATAAATCCTTGAACAGGATGTGATTATGTATAAATAAAATCTATTTTTTGTGTTTGGCGAAAACAGTATTAGCTGATATAGCAGTGCGTTTATTATTCAGACGTTATGCTGTGATTGCGTTACACGTATTTCAGTATTTTTTTATTTAATATAATGAGCGGCTGCTTTTGGTGATGATATGCATGAGATGCCAACAGAAATAATCATCGGCATATCCTTATCGGTATTTGGGATTGTGCAAAAATAGCCGTATTATTGCAGCCTAAAAGCATATCTTGTTATGCCCGAGCAAGCTCCACTTTTTTTGTTCATTGCCTACGCGCCCAGCGATGCCGACTATTGCGCGGATTTGCGTAGCCATTTGGCAGTATTAGAACGCACCGAAAAAATGCGTATTGGCGACTGCCAAGTGATGGCAGGTAAGGAACGCGAAGCCGAATTGATAGCCCAAGCCCAAGCCGCCGATATTATATTGCTGCTATTGAGTGCCGATTTTATCCAATCCGATTTTTGCTACGATACTTTATTGCCACTTGTATTGGCTCGCCACCAAAACTACGATGCTGTGGCGATACCTATTGTCATACGGCAATGTTTCTGGCACGATACACCCCTACAAGACTTGGGCATTTTGCCCAAAAATGGCATTCCGCCCAATAATGCAGATGTATGGAGCAGCCCTGACGATGCGTATGCCCAAATAGTGAGCGAAATACACCAAATTGTGCGCGAAACAGCCCACACCAAAGGGCTAAACGGCGATACAGACGCGCCTTACCCACAGCCTGCGCCCGCTTCGCCTTACAGACAGGGCAAAGTACTATATCTGATACCGCCGCAAATGACCCTCGACAAGGCACACACGTGTTATATACGCATCGCACCCGAAGAAGTGTCGGAAGCTGCCCTGCGCGACAAATTGCAAGAAGCAAGCAATGCTGTCATAGAACAAGTGCGCATAGATAGTATCATGAAGACCGAATTGATAGACGATTCGGGCGAAGATGCCTTTGAAATACACCTAACAGGCGAATTAGAACAACCTATCGAAGATTATTGTTATACCGAATGGCGGTATAGGGTTACGCCACGCAAAAAAGGCAAGTTTGCTTTGTGTATCAAAATATCGGTATTAGTGCTCACTAAAATAGGCAACAAAGAAAAGGAAATATATAAAAAATATAGTTGTATTAGAGCGCGAAATAGCCGTAAGCACCCAAACTGCCGCCGATGCTACTTGGCAACTTGCCCCCAATTCGATAGCCGTCGATGCTGCGCAACAAGGAGGCTTAGGACGTATAGAAGTACTTATTGACGACATCAACAAAAACGAAACATCTATCGACAAGCCCAGCGACGTAGTCATACATCAAATAAAAACCGACCCCATAACCGACCCCAATGCCCAAACCGATGAGGGACCTGTTCGTCAAACTAATTCCCCTTTCAGGGCATTGCGGCGCATATTGCCCTTAGTTGTGGTAGGAATATTTGCAATGGTTTTGTTCAAAATAGCCTATATGCCCATGAGTACTACTCATCATCAAGGCTCGACCGATACTACCAAGATACCCACCATAAACCTAAGCGATAGCACCTGTATAGAGCGCGATAGCCTACCACTCTACGCTCCTATCTATCCTCAACAAGACACACTACCTACCCCCCAAAGATGGAAATAACTTATAATTCGCCCGCCGTACTCACCTTTTCGCTGATTTGTACGGGCATAACGCTTGCCGACTATACCTTGCCCGGTATTTCGGAAGCCTTTTTTAGTGTATCGCCTGGCATGTCGTGGCTCGACCCCTTGTCGTATTTTCGGCTGATTTCGCATACCATCGGACACGGAGGTTGGGGGCATCTATTCGGCAACCTAACGCTTATTTTGTTGCTGGGTCCTATGCTCGAAGAAAAATATGGCACCAAAAACCTCGTGCTGATGATGACAATGACGTCATTGGTGACGGTTTTGCTCAATATTACCTTGTTCTCGACAGGGCTGATGGGCGCAAGCGGTATCGTTTTTATGTTTATTTTGCTTAGTTCGCTGACCAACTTTAAATCGGGGCATATACCGCTCACTTTTCTGTTGGTTGTGGGCATATTTTTGGGAAATGAGATATTAAACATATTAAATCAGAACGATGGAATATCGCAATTTGCTCATATCATAGGTGGCGTTTGTGGCAGCGTATTCGGATTCAGAACCTTGCCACCCGCATCTGCTCCCCCGCCCATTGCGCCTACATCAGATATACCTACCAACGACCGAAAGAATGACTACCAACCACCCAATTTTGGTTTATAGCTCCTTGCTCACAAAGCGATTGCGCTATATTGCCCAACATATTCTAAGCGATATGTTGGCATTAGAAGTACAGTTTACAAGCAACCGCGATGTGTTTATAGCACACGACGGTGCTAAAATCAATTATAGCAGTTGCCAATTTGCGGACGAATTGTTTTTTTATCCCGCTACGCTATTGTTTGAAAAAGGCATCAAGACGCAACAAATAAAGGTTACATGGTACAGAGGTATGCCCATTTTTTACCGCCACCAGAACAATTCCGACCTACCTTTTGATATATTTGCCGCCAGCTTTTTCCTTCTCAGCCGCTACGAAGAATATTTGCCCCATACCCGAGACGCGCACGACCGTTACCCCGCCGAAGAAAGCCTCGCCCACCGAGATAATTTCCTACACCTACCCGTTATAGACCATTGGGTTATATGGTTGAGCGATGTTTTATTGCGCCGCTATCCCAATTTGCCCATTTCGCGCAAGCGATACAAATTTATTGCTACCTACGACATAGACATCGCCTATGCCTACCGACACAAAGGCATCTTGCGCAACTTAGGCGGTAGTCTGCAAAGCCTACGCCACCCCAATGCCAAAGCCCAACTGTCTGAGCGCATACGAGTATTAGCAGGTATAGACCCCGACCCCTACGACACCTACCAATGGCAATTCGACTTGCAGCAGCAATATCAATTCAGGGCAAATTATTTTTTTTTGGTCGGCGAATATGGCATTTTTGACAAAAATATATCGGCAAATGGCTTGGCTTATCAACGACTCATACAATCTATCGCCGATTTTTATGAGGTAGGTATTCATCCATCTTATCGCGCTGCCTCATCGCCCAATATTTTAGCCGACGAAATGCGTTGTTTGGCAGATATTACCAAAAAAGAAGTCAAAAAAAGCCGCCAGCACTATATCAAACTAAACCTACCGCAGACCTACCAGACCTTATTAGACTTAGGCATCGACAAAGATTATACGATGGGCTATCCCTCGCAAGCCGGATTTAGGGCGGGCACAGCCTCTTCGTTTTGGTTCTACGACCTCAGCCTCGAAACGCCTACCGAACTGCGCATATTTCCTTTTGCAGTGATGGACGTAACCCTCCAACATTACTTAAATCTAAGCCCCGAAGAAGCCACGCGCACCATTGAGCAATTGATAGCCCAAATAAAAGCCGTGAAAGGCGTTTTTTGCCCTATTTGGCACAACCATACCCTATGCAACCTGCACGAATGGCGAGGTTGGCGCGAGGTTTATGAACAAATGATAGTATCGGCAATATAAAACCGAAAAGGCAAGTCGTAATTGCTTGCTAAACTAAACCAATAGCCCGCATACTGCCATGTATAGACATATAAAGCCTCTATTTGCCCAAAATGTTCCGACAATAACTCATTGTCTATAATATACATACCATCGACGGTGGGCAGATGCGCTATATCTTCGCTCAATCCCGCGCCGACAGCTTTCAGCAATGCTTCTTTGCGCGTCCATAGCCGAACAAATTCGGTAGGGGTTTGGTGGGCACTTTGTTGGTTTAGGTATTGTTGTTCGGCAGCGCAGAAATAGGCTTGGCTAATACTTTGCCAATTGACAAGTGCGGCGGGTTGTATGGGTTCTATATCTATGCCTACTAAGATATGGGGCGGAGCAAGCGAAATAGCTATCCATTCGCCGCTATGCGACACGCTAAACTGTATGGCATCGGGCAAGGCTAAGGAGGGGTTGTCGCGGTGGTTGCGCACAAAAGGCAAGTGCTTGGGGGCAGTACGGAGATATTTGCCCAATAAATGGCGCAGCCAAGCCCGCGTTAAAGCATATCGGGCTTGGTCGTCGGCAAATCGGAATTGGAGAGATTTTTGCCGCTCGTCGGGTTGGAGCAATGCCGTCAGGTAGCTAATCGATTCGGGTAGCCACCCGCGCCACGCACCGCACCAAACCGATAGGGCATTGTCGATTGTCCATGTCGTTTCATCAATTGCTCCCAGCGCGAGGGGCGATACCGTTTTACATTGTATTATCATGTTATATCATACACAAGGCATTGTGCTAAAAACATTGCGCTTTTCAGAAACGAGCGTCATTGCCCATATCTACACTGCCCAATTCGGTAGGCAAGCCTATATTATTAATGGCGTACATGCCCCCAAATCGAAGTTTAAAGCGGCATTGCTACAAGTACTTACGCCCTTGGAGATGGTGGTATATCATCGCGAACAAAAGAATTTGCAGCGTTTAAGCGAAATACGCCCCGCTAAACTCCTGACGAGCATTCCGTTCGAGGTGGTCAAGAGTAGTTTGGCTATTTTTATGTCCGAAATACTCTATCGCAGCCTGCAAGAAGCCGAAGCCAACGAGCCATTATTCCAATTTCTATCCGATACTATCTATTATTTAGACGATACGCGCCAATCGGTAGCGGGTTTGCCCGTATTATTCCTACTACAATTGAGTCGCTTTTTGGGGTTTTTTCCCAACGACAACTTTTTTTATACCGAGCGTGCTATTTTCGACCTCACCGAAGGCGTATTTGTCCATCGTTTGCCTACCCACCCCCACCATTTCGGGCTACCTTTAAGCGAGATATTTGCCAAAGCGATACATCTGCCCCTGACCGCTGCTGCTGATTGGGCAATAGGACGCGAACAACGCAAAATATTATTAGCTGCTATGCTCAAATACTATGAATTGCATATAGAAGGTTTTGGCGAACTAAAATCGGTCAAGATTTTAGAAGAGATATTGGCGTAAAATCACTTAGGGTTACTAAGCAAGGCGAGGCGTTTCCCTATCGTCCCAGCTCGACGGCACGGCGAAAAGCGGCATAGATGCCTTGTTCGATGGTTTCGCCAAGCGCACCGCCTTTGAACACATTGACAGCGGCTTCGGTAGTGCCGCCCTTAGATGCTACGCGCTTAATCCATTCGCCGCAGGATAGATTGTTTTTATTATGCAAGTGCATAGCACCCGTAAAGGTTTGCCATACCAATAGTTCGGCTTGCGACTCGTTGAAACCCAATTCGGTGGCGGCGTTTATCATTGCCTCCATAAAGAAAAATACATAAGCGGGGCCGCTGCCCGATATGGCGGTGGCGGCATCTATCATTTGTTCGTCTTCGAAATAGATGGCTCTGCCGGTGGTACTTAGGAGATTTTGTACGGCTATTAGTTCCTGGCGCGTCACTTCGGGGCGAGCGGTAAAGGCGGTCATGCCCATACCTACTTGGGCGGGCAAATTGGGCATAGAGCGAACAATTTTTTGCGCTCCCAGACCCGCTTCTATCGTATCCATACGCACGCCTGCCATGATAGACAATACCAATTGTTCGGGGTGCAGGTAGGGGCGTATTGCCTCATATAAGTTGGGTGCGTCTTGGGGTTTTACGGCAAGCACTAATAAATTGTGTTGCGATATATAATGGTCGGGCTGGCATTCGACGGTAGCATGTAGCTGTCGGCGCAATTGTTCGGCGCGGGTTTCGTTGCTTTCTAAAATAGTTAGGTCGTTAGGGCGAATAATATGTGCCGATAAAAAACTTTCGGCAAAGGTAGCTCCCATATTGCCCCCGCCGATAATCAGAATTTTCATGTGTAAAATAGGTTAGTGAATCATAATTTGCGCAAAGGTACGCCCAAAATACTGTATTTGTCGTTTTTCTGTCGTAACTTTGCAGGGCTTTTAAGCGCGTAGCGACACCTTGGTGGGGTGTTTTGTTTATATCTTGCTAAGGAAGCGTTTCCAAGACATTTTTATTCAAATAAACATTTAAAAATACTTTTTTATCATGGTACTCATTGCTGTATCGCTTATTGTTGTTATTGTATTAGCTGTCATTACTGCTATTTCGCGCCTAAGCGAGCCGCGCCACTAATACAGTGGGATAGCAGAGAACATCGCCTTGATTGAGTAATTGAGTCGTTAGCTGTAAATAAATGCTTCATTTGCCGTAATGAGTTTAGGCACATGGAAGAGTGAGGTGTTGCATTTTGGTTGAGCTATTTTGTCAACAGTAAAAAATGGGCTTTACGGCAGTTCTAATTGCCATAAAGCCCATTCCATTTTAAAACTTGCTCGTCTGATTATTTAGGCGAGTTGGTAGCGGCTGCTTTGTCTTTGCAACATTTGCCACCTGTTGCGCTTGCGCCTTTTGTGCAAGCAGGAGTAGGGGCTTTACTGTCGGTCATTTTAGCACCCATTACTTGGGTTTCGCCATCTTTTACAGAGGCAGATGCGCTGTTGCATTTAGCGTCGGTTGCAGCGGCAGCCGATTTGCTACAACCCGCAGCATTGGCTTTATCTTTGCAGCAGCCGGGGGCTTTACTGTCGGTCATTTTAGCACCCATTACTTGGGTTTCGCCATCTTTTACGGAAGCGGCGGCTTTGTCTTTGCAGCAGCCCGCAGCACCGCCACCTTTGGCGCATTGCTTGGCGGGAGCGGTAGTAGCGGCGTTTTGTGCGAAGGCATTAGTGCCGATAAGCATGGCAAATGCCATAGCGAAAATGCTCAGAACTTTGTTCATGATAAAAAAGGAGGGATTATTTTTTAGTGAAAAGATGATAAGATAATTGTTTTATGCGTTGCTAAGAAAGCATCGAACAGAAATAAGACGTATGGAATACTCAACGGTTTAATTGCGCCATTTGATATTACAACCGATGCTGGGGCGTTGAGGTTCGGGAATGGGTTTTTGTTGTAAAATGGCATCTAAGGCGGCGCGTATGTCGCTGCCCGATGGGGCAATTTGGTTGCTGGGGCGCGACGCATCTAATTGTCCGCGATAAACACAGCGCAAATCGGCATCAAATATACTAAAATCGGGCGTACAAGCTGCAAAATAGGCGCGGGCTATGTCTTGTGTTTCGTCGTATAGATAAGGAAAAGGGTAGGCGAGGGTTTCGGCGAGGGCTGCCATTTGTTCGGGGCTATCTTGTGGATATTTTTCTACATCATTGCTACTAATAGCGATAAACGCTATACCTTGCGGTGAATAATCGTTTGCCAAGCGCACTAATTCGGCGTTGATATGTTTGACAAATGGGCAATGATTGCAAATAAACATGAAAACCGTAGCATGCTTGCCGCGCAGGTCGGCGAGGGAGCGAGTTTCACGGCTCACTACATCATACAGCGAAAAATCGGGGGCATGAAAGCCAAGTGGTATTAAGATGGTTTCGGTAGCTGCCATGCCGCAAAGATAGCGCATTCAGCACTATTTTCCAAATCTTGCTTTTTTATTGGTTTTTTTTAACACTTGTCACCAACAAGTTAGGGCAATAAGGCGTTTAGGGTAGGTACGTGTGCTAATAATAATTAATAATAGGGCGTAATAGGACGATTTTGGCAAATTTGCCCCAAAAGCACTATATTTGTACTCAGTTTTGACGATTAAATATTGCTGACGCTACAAAATACGAATAAAGTTTAGTTTTGGTGCATAGTTTGTGCCTAAATCCATGCGGGGCGGTATTTGTGCCTATGCGATATATGATTGTTTTTTTAAATATTTTTATCTAATTCATTATATGTTTTCTTTTTTACATCGCCAAGTGGTTTGGATAACGGGGGCATCTTCGGGCATTGGCGAGGCTATGGCAATGGCTGCTGCACAGCAAGGGGCTTGTCTCGTTTTATCGGCGCGGCGTGCCGACGAATTAGAGCGCGTAGCCGCGTTGTGTCGCCAAAACGGAGCTACCTCGTGTATAACCTTGCCCTTAGATGTAGCACAAACTGATAATATACCACAAGCCGTAGCCCAAGTGCAAGCCCTACATGCGGGTCGTATCGATATATTGGTCAATAATGCGGGCATTAGCCAACGAGCCTTAGCCCTTGATACCGATTTAGAAGTGGATAAACGCTTGATGGCAGTCAATTATATAGGTACGGTAGCTTTATCCAAGGCTGTATTGCCGTTGATGTTGGCACAAGGCAGCGGTATTTTGGTGACGATAAGCAGTTTGGTGGGCAAATTTGGTACGCCGTATAGGTCGGGTTATGCTGCTTCTAAACACGCCCTACACGGCTTTTTTGATGCTTTGCGTGCCGAATTATACGGTAAAAATATCCAAGTTACGCTGCTATGCCCCGGCTTTGTACGCACCAATGTAACCCTCAATGCCCTGACCGAACACGGCGAAGTATATAATCAGATGGACGAAAGTACAGAAAAAGGCATGTTGCCCGCCGATTTTGCCCGCCTTGCTTGGCGGGCAGTAGCACGCCGCCGCGAAGAAGCCTATATCGGTGGGCGCGAAACTTGGGCGGTATACCTCAAACGTTGGTTGCCTACCCTTTTTTCGCGCTTTGTGCGCCGCGCCAAAGTGAAGTAAAGCCCATCGGCGGGCAAATTTGCTGTTTTTTTGAATTTTACTGCTTCAAAAGTGTCGTTTTTGGGCATTAGATTTTCATTTCAGCACATTCTAAGATAAATACAATCATCACTTTTTACTCGTCAAGATTAAGCAGGGTAGGAGTGAATAAAAATCTATTTGTCTTGATGAGTTTAAAGTGCATTTTAACAAGAGTGAAACCCAATATACACATTCGCTATTAGTCGGCAATATGACACCTACCCCAAAATACATCTCTGCCTTATTTACCCTTAGTTTAGGAATAGGCAAATACCTTGTTAAACGGGCAACCGTTTTGTTTTTACTTTTGTTCTGTTCCTATATTTGGGCACAACAACCCATTCATGTTGCAGATACCGCCACCTTGCGCCGCCAATATCCCGACGATTATGCGGCATATCTGCTACGCAGCGAGCATTTGCGCATCGACTATTCCAATAAGGTATGGGATATTACTAAGGATATCACCGAAGAAATGGTATGCCTGCACCCACTTGGGCAGGTGTATGGCAGCAGAAGCCTCGTATATAGCGGATTTGAACAATTGAGCGATATAGAGGCGCAAACTTTTGTCCCAATCAAAAAAGGCAATAAAATGCGCTACGACACTTATCGCGTAGAGCATATCGAAGACAAAAATGTCATGGCGGGCGGTATTTTTTATTCAGATTATAAAGAGAAAGAGTTCGTTTTTCCTGCCTTTACCCCTGGCGCAACGGCGCAATTGCAATACCGCGAAACTACCCAAGAACCCCATTTGCTTACACCTTTCTTTTTTGCAAGCAATGCACCAACACTCCGCGCCGAATTTTCGGTGACAGTGCCACCACAAGTCAAAATTTCATATAAATTGTTGGGCGAAAACGCAGATAGCCTCGTGCAATTTTCGCGTAGCACCGACGGCGCTATGACTACCTATACTTGGGTGATGACCAATGTAAATAAGTTGGAGGGCGAAGAATCCGCGCCCAATATCAGCTACTATACACCGCATTTGGTCATACTCATCAATGAAGGTAAAGCCCTCGACGGCACCACCCAAACCGTATTGAACGACGAAAAAGGTTTGTACCAATGGTATAGCTCCTTAGTGAAAGACGTAAACCAGCAGACCGACGGACCCTACAACATACCGTCAATGAGATTATACAAAGGTGCCAAAAGTGATGCCGAAAAAAGTCGCCGCATCTTTGCCTGGGTTCAGAAAAATATAAAATATATTGCATTTGAAGATGGCTTGGGCGGATTTGTCCCACGCGAAGCAAAAGATATATTGCTAAAAAAATATGGCGACTGCAAAGACATGAGTAGTATCACGGTAGCCATGCACCGAAGCGCGGGCATTCCCGCCTACCTCACTTGGATAGGTACGCGCGACAAACCTTATACCTATCGCCAATTGCCCGCTCCTATCGTAGACAACCACATGATAGCTTGCGCCAAAATAGACGGCAAAGATGTTTTTCTCGATGCCACAGGCTCATACTTGCCATTTGGCTTGCCAACATCGATGATACAGGGCAAAGAAGCCTTGGTGGGGATAGATGCCGACCGCTACGAAATATTGACCGTCCCGATTATAGATAAGGAAAACAACCGCTCGCAAGAAAATATACGCCTGCGCATAGAGGACAAAACCCTCAAAGGAAAAGCAGAACTCGAACTTATGGGCTACAAAAGACATTTATGGAATATGATCGCCTAAAAGCACAAGCCGACAAAGACCCGCTATTTTTTAGCCGCCGCTTGCAGAAAGGCTCTAATAAATTTGGCATAGAACAAATCAACGATAACGGCTTTTTTGACCCCAACAAGGCGATACGCATCAATTACGACTTTGTTATACCCGACTACGTAAAACAAGCGGGCAATAAATTGTATGTCAACCTAAGTTTAGACCGCAAATATAAAAGTGCCGAAATGGATTTGAAAAAGCGCAAAACCGACCGCGAAAGTGAATATAAATACGTAGAAAATAACCAAACAACCCTCGATATCCCCGAAGGCTATACCGTCAGTATTTGCCCCCAATAGTCACTACGACGGCGATTTGTTTGGCTATTCTGTCAGCTATCGACAAAAAGACAGAACGATAGAAATGGAACAAAAAATATACATCAATTTCTTGATTCTAAAACGAGACCATTTCGCCGAATGGAACAAAATGATCCGACAATTGACCAATGCCTACCAAGAAAGTGCTGTGTTAAAAAAATAATGTCATGATTTGTTCATAAATTACGCGATAGCCTGCTTTCATTGTGACAAAATGCACTTGCTATATATCAAAAACAACAGGAAATCGTCGAGATAGGGCAAAACCTCAAAATGCAGCTATTTAGCCTTGTAGGGGGAACTAATCGAATATGCAGCGATGTCAGGCATTATTAGATAAATATTGCTCATTACCCCATACCCAAAACCCCATACCCTAAATAGTTACCTCAAAATAGTATTTGCAAATTTTTCCAAATAAATCCTTACCACGCCCAATTATCCTACACACTTCTCTTATTCACCAAGCACCACCATATATGCGACAATTTATCATGGGCACACTCTTGTTTGCCCTACTGCCGTTTTATGCCTTAGCGCAAAGCCCTGAAAACGCTACGTATAGCCACCATACCTACGATTGGGCAAAAGACCCCGTCTTACACTCCGCCGAAACAGCCAAGCAAACAACAGCGGCTATTATCATCAAAGATAAGCGCATTATCGAATATGCTTATGGCGACGACGATTTGTATTGCTACAAAACTATTCACCGTATTGTGCGGGTCAATGACGATGCCGCTGTCGAAAATTTTAACAAAGTCTTTGTGCCAATGAACGAGGTTGTCGATTTTGTCGAACTGAAAGCTCGCGCTATTACGCCAAATGGCAAGGTAATAAGCCTCAATCGCGACAATATCAAAGAATTGGAAAATGTAGGCGACATGGGCGGTTTCAAAATTTTTGCCATCGAAGGCGTAGAAAAAGGCGGCGAAGTGGAATACTTTTACACTACCTTATCCGAAGCAGGCGACCTACAAGGTAGCGAAATCATACAGAACGATACGCCGATACAAACAGCATCGCTTGACATTATTTCGCCCTACAATTTGTTGTTTGCCGCTAAGAGCTATAACGGATTTCCGCAACTTGCCGAATCCCTTAGCCCCGATTCGCTGAATGTATTGAGCGCGACACTCGATAATATAGAACCGCTATTGGAAGAACAATACGCCAACTATCGCGCCAATTTGATGCAGGTGAACTATAAAATGGCGAAAAATAGGAAGATGCCCGATTTTCCCTAACTACATACTTGGAATAAAGCCGCCCTCACATTTAGCGGACTTACTTACCAATATGACAAAACTGCCCAAAAATCGATTGCCAAATTGCTCAAAAATCTCAAAATTAGCCGCCTCAAATCAGATTTTGAAAAAGTAAAAGCGATAGAAAATTACCTAAAAAACAATATTGCCATCGAGCAAGCAGGCGGTGCCGAACTGTATGACGTGGCGCAAATATTGAACAATAAATATGCTAACGAAATGGGCATGGCGCGTGTATATGCAGCCCTATTTCAGGAGGCAAATATACCCAGCGAAGTGGTGATTACCTGTGAGCGTACCCGCGCTACTTTTGACCGCGATTTTGAATCGTGGCATTCCCTCACAGATATTTTGTTTTATCTGCCCCAACTCAAAGGTTACCTAAGTCCTGACCTGCGCCATTTGCGCTGTGGTATGCCTGCTTACCAATATGGAGGAAATTATGGACTGTTTATTACGCCCAACGGCAAACACCGATTGCAAAAAATCGAGTTTCCGCCCGCCAAAGACAATATGAACCTCATAGATGCAACAGTACATATACCCGACAATTTTGAAGCTACAATGAGCATGACCCAATCGTGGACGGGCTACCGAGCCGCTGAATTTAGGGCAATCTACGAATTTCAGAAAGACGATTTTATGAAAGACCGCCTAAAATCTGAGGTTGAAGATGCAGAAGTATTGAGCCTACAACTGAAAAATGAAAAAATCAGCGATAGTGCCAATCCGCTACTGCCGTTTAGTGTGTCGGGCGAAGTAAAGGCGCACGCACTTATCGAAAAAGCAGGCAACAGCTACCTATTCAAAATCGGCGAAATTATCGGCACACAAGTCGAAATGTACCAAAACCACGAGCGACAACAACCCATAGAGATGCCTTATCCCATTTTTTACCGCCGCATCATTAAATTCACTATTCCCGAAGGCTATGAATTGAAAGGCGCGGAGGATATAAAAATTGATAAATCGGTGGTCGAAAATGGTAAAATTGTCAATCGATTTTTGTCAAACTATACCATGAAAGGGCGCGAGGTAACGGTAGCAGCCGACGAATATTATGAGGTGGTATCATTGCCCAAAGAACAATACGAATCGTTCCGAAGCGTTATCAATGCCGCTGCCGATTTTAATAAAGTCGTACTCGTATTTGAAAAAGCACAGTAATAACTTGGTGCAGCACCTTGATTTATAATATTAGCGTCTCGGTGATAAGACAATCGCCGAGACGCTAAAAATAATAATCGAATTTTTGCTGCGCCTGCTGTGCCGCCGAAGAGATGGCGGGATTAGCTTTCTACTACGCTTTCATTTTCGATAAATCCGATGCCATATTGTGCCAACTCGCGCAAAATTGGCTGATATACTTCGGGCATAAGCGGTACGTGTACGCCTGTGAGCGACGCGAGTTGCCCCGTAGCTACTAATTTGACCATCATTGCCATAGGCAGCCCTACGGTACGGGCTATGGCGGTGTCTTCCTCGTCGTTGCCCGTCAGCACCATCGACGATATGCGCCGGTGCAATTGGTCGCCGAGATAATAATCTATTTGGTGGAGCATCACAATCATATCTTTATCACCGACTTGGAGTTGCCATTTGCGTTGCAACAAATCGCAGAGTAGATTAGCAGGTGTTCCTTGTTCTATTTGGATAGGTTCGTGGTCAAAAAATCCGAGCCAAGCTATTCGTTCTATGCTGGGGTCGTTGGTAGGCAATTGTAAAAAATTGGATAGCCGCTCGCGGAGGTTTGCGCCTTTTGCCGTAGCGGGCAAGAACGAAGTCAGCAAATCGGTATAGGTGTAGGTATTAGTATGGTTTAGGTGTAGTGTATGGTCGGTCAAACCTAATTGTACTAAGGCATTCCAAGCCGCACAATAGCCGTCGCGCCGTAGCGTTCCGCGCACAAATGTATCGATACCTGCCACGCCATAGCGGTCGACATAGGGCATCGAGTCGCGATTGGGATAGCCCTCAAACGCGCCATAGCCCGCCACTTCGTAGCGATTGACATGGCTATACAAGCGATTATAGGGCACATAACGCGGTTGTCCATTTTCGAGGTATTGAGCTGTGCCCTGCCCTGCCAATACGACATTTAGAGGTGCCCAAGTAAATTTATAGTGCCAAGGATTATTGTCCGATTCGGGGGCTACCAAAGCACCACAAAACGAGCGCAAGGCATGTAGTTTGCCGCCTTTATGCCGCACCTCGTCTAACATCTCCATAATGCTGAGGTGGTCTATGCCGGGGTCAAGCCCCTATTTCGCCCATGAACAACAAGCCCGCACGTCGGAAATCGTCGTTTAATGCCCATTCGCGTTCGTTTTACATACGATGGTGTTATGATATGTTTGCCGTATTGCAAGCATTTGAGGCTAAAATATAGTGCAGGTCGGCGGGCAATACCGAAGCAACGATGTCGCATTGCGATACATATTGGTCGCACAAAGCCTCATCTTTGACATTGAAATGGACGGCTTCGGCACGAGGGTGTTGCTTAGTTTTTCGCTGTGCCAATGCCAAATCCAAGTCGCCTACACATACCTGCCAATCGTATTGTTCGGCGTGTTGTAACAGATAATCAATAAGTGAAGTGGCAGACTTGCCTGCCCCAGGTATAAAAATACGAGTCATAAATAAATATAGATTGAACGAAATTGGGATTAATTACACTTGTTTTGCCCAAACTGCACTTGTTTCGGCTTTGTCGATGCCTCCCAAATCGATAAGTACAGTTTCGTGCCGCAAAGGTAGCATTTCTATTGCCGAAAAAATAGTTATCGCGCAATTGCTAAAAAATATAGGGGATACAGCCACGAGGCGCGAAAAAAATCCGATATTTGCGCACCCATATAAGCCCCAATGAATCAACCCGATTTAGTCTATTATATCGCCCTTAGCCTATTGCCCGGTATTGGCAATATCACCGCAAAGCACCTGATGAGCTATTGCGGTGGCGTAAAAGCTATATTTGAAACGCCGCGCAAACAACTGCTCAAAATTCCGGAGGTAGGCATAAAAACTGCCGATATCATAGCCCAACATGCCGAATCAGTATGGCCACGTGCAGAAGAGGAGGTGGCGTTTATCGAAAAAAATGGCATACAAGCCCTGCTGTTTGCCGATAAAAATTACCCCCAACGCCTCAAACCGCTGCACGATTCGCCCATCGTATTATTTTACAAGGGTATGGCTAACCTCAATATGCCGCGCAGTATAGCCATCATAGGCACGCGCAACGCTACCGAATACGGCAAAGAGATATGCGACCAATTGGTCAGCGAAATTGCCCAACTCGACCCAAGCATTTGTGTGGTGAGCGGCTTGGCTTATGGCATTGATGGTTTGGCACACCGCGCTTGCCTCAAACACAAACAGCCCACCATCGGGGTATTGGCACATGGTTTAGACCGCATATACCCGCCTGCACACCGCGATTTAGCCCAAAAAATGAGCGAGCAAGGCGGCGGAATACTGACCGAATTAATGACGGGTACGCTGCCTGAGCGCGAAAATTTTCCACAACGCAACCGCATTGTGGCGGGATTGTCCGATGCAGTAGTAGTAGTACAGACAGGGCAAAAAGGCGGTAGCCTCATTACTGTCGAATATGCGCACTCATATAACCGCCTTGTATTCGCGTTTCCGGGCAAGATAAACGACCCATATTCAAGAGGTTGCCACCAACTCGTCAAGCAAGAAAAGGCAATTTTATGTACCGAACTTACCGATATTGCTGATATGCTATTCTGGTTGCCCGAACAAAACGATAATTCCAAAGCTAAGGCAGCCCAAGCGCAATTGTTCGTAGAACTGAGCGATACCGAGCGGCGCGTAGCAGACGCATTGCAACAAGCGGGGAAATCGCTACATTTGTCCGACCTTATGTTGCAAACACAATTGGGACCTGGTATCATGGCAGCAACACTGCTCAATTTGGAATTAAAAGGTGTGGTGCGCCCGCAACCGGGCAGTATGTTTGTAGCAGTGTAGGCAATAGATATGGATAGCGCGGTGGGGCTTCAAAACCACATTTTACTGACGTGTGATGTTGCTTTGTTCTATCCTTATTTCAGCCGTTCCCACAGTGTTTTGGCTTGGGCGTTATTAGGTTCGCAATGCAATAAGTGGGCTATATACCGACGGGCTTCGCCTTGTTGTTGTTGTAACATTTTTAGAGCGGTCATGTTCAGCAGGGCTTGCGTATAGTCGGGGTCGTATTGTAGGGCGCGGAGGTAATATTGTTCGGCAGCAGCGAGTTTGCCTTGCGCTACACATAGATAGCCCAAATTGGTGAGGGCTGATACGTGGCTGGGGCTTTCGCGCAATAAGGATTCTAATACTTGTTGTGCGCGTTCGGTTTGGTTGGTTTGCAGGTAAGCAGCACCTAATTTATTGTTAAAATCGGCTTGTAGGGGCAGTAGTTCTACGGCGCGTTCTAAGTAAGGCACGGCATCGGCATAGCCTTGTTGTTGCCAAAAAGCCTCGCCGATGCGATAAGCCGTCCAAGCGTCGCGTATATTTGATAGGCTCATTTTGTCGCTATACGCCACAATGCCCGCAAAATCGCCTTGTAAATAGCGCAAATGTATGTTTGGGTCGTATACATACAGCAGGTTATTTCCCGCTTGTTGTAGGTAATGAGCCGCCGAATCGAGGTGGCTTTTGTCGGTGTCATAACTCTCGAAATAGTGCAAATATCCCTTGGCGCGGCTTAGGGCAGTAGGAAAGCCTCCGCTGGCAGCAACTAATCCGATAAACCGTTCTACGGCGTTGCGCTCACTATCGGCGATGGGGCGGCGGATAAAGTGGTCGTGTACGGTTACGTGCGGAATATCGATACTTGGCGAAGGAGGCATGTGACAGCCCGAACAATCATTATTGTTTTTGGCTACGCGCTGCGCCAAGGGCATAGAACAGGCTTGCGAAAGGGTGGGGGAGTTGGTATTGCTTGGCGCATTATTGGCGGTGCTTGGGTTTTTGGGTGTTTGTGGTGTGTTAGTGCTTGCTAAGTGGCAATTGAGGCAAGCCTTATTGAACTGCTCTTTGGGTGTTTGTTGTACGCTCACGTGTGGATTGTGGCAGTTGAGGCAAGTCATTTGGCTATTTTTATAACACGCGCTTTTAGTCAGGCGGTGTGCTTGTGATGCCATGATAAAATGCGTTTCTGCGCCATCATATTCGGGCAAATAAGTATCCATCACACTGTTGAGGGGCATGGCGGGGCGAAAATCGGCAAATTCTTTGCCCTCCTGCAAGACCGATACACCTTGTAGGTGACAGCGGCGGCATACATCTAATTGCAATTCGCGAGGTAGGTGTCGCGGGTTTTACTATCGTATAATCAATACCTCGTGCGGTATCCACTATATTACCCGCTAATTTATCTTTTACATGCGCCTCGCCTGGCCCGTGGCACCGCTCACAGCCGATACCACTTGCTACGCTTAGGTATTTGTTTTCTGAACCAGCTACAAACTGCGGCAAACTGTTGTGGCAAGTCATGCACTCCATTCCGATAATGCGGTGGAAGCGCGAATTAAAACCACCCGAAACCCGAGCCAAGTCCCAAATGCCCTTTGCGTATAAAATGTAATAGGTGCTTGGTACAAATAGCCGTTTTCGTCGTAGATGTGCGAGTTGGTATGCTGCCCCGAACCTATGATGTATTTTATATATTGTTCGCGATAGTGTGTCGTGTCGGCTTGTTTGCCCAAACGATATTCGGCAATCCACATCGAATCGTTGCGCCAGAAAGGGCGGTAGTAAAATCGGAGATGCTATCATATACGGCGGTATGTGCGCCAAAATGGGCTGCGCTCTTGGCGTGGGTAGCGTGGTCAAATGACTGCCCCATACCTGTTTGTATAAATGTATCGTAGATATTCTGGTGGCAAGACCGACAAGTTTCCATGCCTACATAGCTTACGGTGTCATGTAGGTTGTGGTAGGGCAATAAATCGACAATAGGCTTGGGGTTGCTATCCGAGCGGCAATAGCTCAACAAGCAAAGTAGGGCACTTGCCCAAAGGATAGCCAGCAAATAAGAACGATAACACATGCGAAAAATAGCCTATGAAACGATTGGACAGGGTAGTAGTGCTGCTTAGAGAAGGGTCGCCGCCAATTTTATTCTATCATTATCCGCCGCTCGTCGTAGCTCATGACGGTAAAAATACCTGTTCCGCCCATTATATTGCTGATAAGGCGAGCAGGGCGCGAAAATGCGCCTTGTGTGGCGAAAGTGGCGCGTTCGGCGGTTTCTAAAAAATCGTAATATTCGCGGCTGATATTGTAGATGCGCACCAATACCTCATTTCCTACGGGATAGTCATAGGCTGTACCCGTCACAATGGTTTGCCCCGAAAAAATGAGGTCGGAAAAAGAGCGACTCAACACGGAGTCAGGACCAGACTCGCCCAAACGCGCTACGTAATAGCGATAATAATTGGTACTGAGCGAATCGTCGCTGAAATAGGTGAGTATAGAGGCTTTTGCCGAGTCGTTTTTGAAGTAAATAACAGTATCTATTGGCACCATAGGCAGTAATTTGGCAACTGCCGTAGCGGTTCGGTTGTCTGCCGTATCATTGACATATAAATAATAGGCACCTGTATCGTTGGGGGCAACAATGCGGGGCGATATATAAATGCCAATGCTATCGAGATATTGTAAGGTATCCGCAATACCGTTATGTGTAATGGTCACAAGGGCATTGCTAACGAAAGGCTGCTCTAATAACTCAAAATAAGAAACCGTCTCGCTCAATGATAATACATAGGGATAGCCAGGTGTGAGATAGCACTCTACAACTAATTCGCTCTCAATAGGCGGCAGGTCAATTTCGACTTCTTTTTCGCAGGCTACAAAAAAAGCACTAAGGCTCAAAAGGACTATCCAGAAAGGGCGCAACCAAGCGGCGGACTTGGGCGATATAGGGGGGCGCAATATCATACAGTAAAGTTTGGCACAAAGATACATCAACTTTGCCGTTTTTCGCAGATTTGTTGTAGGGTACTAAGCCTACTTTATAGTGAGCCTGAAAAATGGGGGAATATTTGAGCGGTTGGGGAGATATTTAGTGTATATTTGCGGCGCATAGTGCCGAATACGAAAAATATAAGCACCTGACATAATGCCTAAATAGTGACCAATTTTTTTATTTTAATTTTTATTTAAATAAATTAAAATATTTATATATATTTTATTGTTCTGCTGTGCCCACTGCCTACTATAAGCCCAACCCTCCCAAGCCTGGGAACAATTATTAGACGAATATGGGGCAAGCCAATTGGATAGAATGGTGCGATACCCTCATCAGTACATATTCTCCTATGCAAGCCCTATCAGCCACCCAATGGCAATATACAAGTATTAGGGTTGTTTTCGGGCGATACCACAGGAAGCGACCTATTTTTGTTTGCCTATCAGCCCGACGGCACCTTGTTATGGACCAACTATTATATGACCAATATAGCTATGCTGGGCGATAGTTACAAGGACTGAACAAGAGTAGAAAAACAAAAGTGGCACCTGACAACTTATCGCTGCCATACAGCGTTTATTAGTGCAGTTCAATACTACTTGCTAACTTTTGCCCTTTTTAAAACTTTGAGCATCAAAGTTAAATCCCTGCTGTATGAAAAAAAAGCTTTTGCCCCATATTGTTGTCCTTTGGTCGGTATTTTGTTGTACTTTGGCGACACTTTGTTTGCCGACAGATTTAGATGGCACCACACGCCCCGTGTCGATGTCGCTGCCCTTAGATGCAGCCCGCCATTCCGCTAATGTGCAAGCAGACTTGCCTGCAACATATAGTCATTTATCGATAGAACCTGCGCCAATAGATACGTCGCATAACCATTGCGATGGCGCACATACGCATAGCGCGGCAGGCGACCGAATTTGGTTTGAGGCAAACAAAGGTCAGTTTGACGCGCGAGTGCGTTACCGCGCCCAATTGCCCAATGCCTATTTATTTGCCGAAAATAACTGTTTCACTTGGCTACTGCTACATGCCGACGACCTGCAAGCGGTGCATGATTGCAAGCACGCACCCAATTGCAATACGGCGGCTATCAAGGTTCGGCAACATGCCTTGCGCATGTCGTTTCTGAACGCCCACCACACACCCACGTTGAGCAATTCTGAACCCGCACCGCACTATCGCAACTACCTCAAAGGAAATAATCCACAGCAGTGGCAGACGAGCGTGCCGCTATACGCCCAGCTCGATTATGCCCAACTCTACGACGGCATTGCGCTGCGCTTATATACGCGCCACGATGCCCTGAAATACGACCTCATCGTATCGGCGGGCAGCAATACCGACCAAATCCGATGGCACTACGAAGGGGCAGACAGCGTTTGGACGGATAAGGGCGGCAATCTGCACGTAGGTAATAGCATCAACGACCTCATCGAACAAGCCCCCCTTTGTTATCAAATCATAGCAGGCAAACCCCAGCGCGTAGCAGCCCGCTTTGATATTAGACCCGATAAAAGCATAGGCTTCGCATTTCCTGACGGCTATAATCGCACTTACGACCTCGTTATAGACCCCAGCGTGGTATTCTCGTCCTATACGGGTTCGGTTGCCGATAATTGGGGCACTACTGCTACACCAGCCGCCGATGGTAGCTTCTATTTGGGCAGTATAGCCTTTACCTTTGGCTATCCCGTCACGACGGGAGCTTTTGATGCGTCTTTCAACGGCGGCGATACGGATATATCCATCAGCAAATTTACTGCCAACGGCAATAATTTGCTCTACTCAACTTATATAGGCGGCGGGCGGTCTGAGTTTCCGCATAGCCTTATCGAAGCCGCTAATGCTGATTTGCTCATTTTAGGCACTACGGCTTCGAGCAATTATCCAACTACACCGACGAGTTACGATACTAACTTCAATGGCGGTGACACCGAAGCATTTAGCGGCATCAACTACATGGGTGGTTCTGATATTGTCGTAACGCGCCTCAATGCGGCGGGTACGGGTTTGATAGGCTCGACCTATCTCGGTGGGAGCAATAATGATGGTTTGAATAATAGTATACTACGACACAATTATTCTGACGAAGCGCGAGGCGAAATAATGACCGATGCGGCGGGCAACGTATATATTGCATCTTGTACAGAATCGAACAATTTTCCGATGGTCAATGGTTTTCAGAACACCAACGGCGGCGATTTAGATGCTTGTATAGTCAAATTTACGGCTGATTTGAGCGATATTGTATGGAGCAGCTACTTGGGGGGCAGCGAAGATGATGCAGCCTATTCGGTCAAAATAGACCCCGCGGACGGAGACGTTTTTGTAGGCGGAGGTACGCGCAGTAGCAATTTTTTTGACGGTGCAAACGGATTTGATACCTCACAAAACGGTGGCGAAGCAGACGGATTTATTGCCCGCATCAGCGCGAATGGCTCTGCCGTGCTCAATGCCACCTATTTGGGTACGACAGAGTACGACCAAGCCTATTTTATCGAGTTTGACGAGGCATTAAATGTATATGCCTTTGGGCAAACTTCGGGCAATTATCCGGTGAGTAGTGGCGTGTATAGCAATGCCAATAGCGGGCAATTTATACATTGTTTGAGCAATAATTTGGGCAACAGTCTGTTTTCGACCGTCTTTGGGCGCGGCGACGGCGACCCCGACATAGTGCCTTCTGCTTTTTTGATAGATGTATGCGACCGAATTTATGTGTCGGGTTGGGGCGGGCAGGTCAATAGCGGGCAGCCGGGTAGTACTACTACGGGTATGCCCATTACGCCGGGTGCATTTCAGTCTTTTACCGATGGTAGTGATTTTTATTTTATGGTACTTGACGAAAATGGTGCCGATTTGGAGTATGCCACCTATTTTGGTGCGTCGGGCGGCGGACCCGAACACGTAGACGGCGGTACGAGCCGTTTTGACAAAAAGGGAGTTATATACCAAGCAGTTTGTGCGGGCTGTGGGGCATTCAGTAGCTTTCCTACTACGGGCGGGGCTTGGTCGCAGACCAACAATAGCGGTAATTGCAATGCGGGAGCTATCAAATTTGCTTTCGAACCACCGCTGACCATAGCCGCTTCTGCGGTATTGCCCGGTGCAGCAGGGTGTGCCCCTTTTGTCGTTACGTTTGGGAGCAGCAGTTTTAACGCCAGCGAATTGGAATGGTCGATAGACGGAGTAGTGGTAAGCGACGATTTAAATTTTGTCCATACCTTTACCGAAACGGGCACTTATATCGTGCAATTGATAGCTTCTAACAATGCTACGTGCAATTTAGCCGATACCACCATTAGCGTTATAACGGTCATAGACCCATTATCTCTAACTGCCGAATTTACGCCTGTGGTAGACTGTATCAATTTTACAGCTACTTTTAATCCGACCGAAACAGCGGGCAATCATTTCTGGAATTTGGGCAATGGACAATTTGCCACTATCAGCAATCCAAGTGCTACTTATCCATCAGAGGGCACTTATACCATCACGCATATTATTACGAGCAACGTACCGAACTGCCCCGCAGCCGATACGGTAACGCAAACTATCCTTATTGCGCCACCCGTCACCGCCCAATTTGTAGCGTCCGATACGCTGGGTTGTATTCCTTTGGCGGTGCAATTTAACAATACGAGCATCAATGCCACCGAAGGCTATATTTGGGATTTGGGCAATGGGCAAACAAGCACAGATACCAACCCTACGGCTATCTATACGACCGAAGGAACTTATACCGTATCGCTAACGGCTGCTAACCCCGAAAGTTGTAACGGCACAGACCTATTTGTAGCAACCGTCACCGCCTTAGATACCGTTATCGTTGCCGACTTTACCTATACCTTGCCCGGACTATGCGACCCCTTGACGGTTCAGTTTGCTACGCCCCTCAATCCGATGCTCGATTTTGCGTGGCAATTTGGCGATAGCACCAGCGCAGGCGACCTGACCGACGTGGCGCATACCTATACCGCACCAGCACCTATACCGCCCTACTTATTGCCGACTCGCCTTGTGCCGAGCCCGATTCCGTAGAGAGACCTTTACAATTGCTGCACCTCCTATCGTATCGGGCGACATCGTATTGCTACCCGACAGCGGCTGCCCGCCCTTGGACGTATCCTTGCAAGCTACGGGCAATGGCACTGCTTATACGTGGCTAATGGGCGATAGCACCACTATCAGCGGCACTACGGCGGTGCATAGCTATACCCAATCGGGTATTTATACCATACAACTCATTGTCAGCGACCCCAATACCTGCAATTTGGCAGACACTACCACTACCAGCGTCTCCGTATTTGAATACGCCGATGCGCTGTTTGAAATGAGCACAAATATTATTGAACTCAACGATACGGTATCTTTCGACAATTTGAGCACTAATGCGGATAGCTATTTATGGAATTTTGGCGATGGAACAAGCGATACCCTATTTGAGCCGCAGCACCAATTTGCGCAGTTGGGCATGTTACAAGTTTGCCTCGATGCCATCAATACACAACAATGCAACGACCAATATTGCTTGCCTATTCAGGTAATACCAGTAATTAATATCGGTGTTCCAACGGCATTTTCGCCCAATGGCGATAACCTGAACGATATTTTATATGTAGAAGGACGCGCAAATATCAGCCTCATGACATTTCGCATCTTTAATCGATGGGGCGAATTAGTATTTGAAACTAACGACCCGCAGCAAGGCTGGGACGGCACCTATCGCCAATCAGCCCAAGATATGGACGCATTTGCTTATACCTTGGTCGCGCAATTGGTCAGCGGGCGACAAGTGACCGCGCAAGGCAATATTACCTTGGTGCGGTGATAAGTATTGAAATGACTGCAGTGCAAAAAGTCATCTTAAAAAAATGTTTATTGATTAAAAAATGTATTAAATTTTAAAAATCAATCGTTTATGTATTGAGATTAAATTTAATTTATGTTAATTTTGCCTTTTTTGCACGGTAGTCTTGAAATTATTTTTTTTAAATATTTAATATGTGTATTAATTTTATCATGAAACAGATAACTTGGCTCTCATTCTTTTTGTTGATAGGACAAACTGTATATTCGCAAATATTTAATCCTTTGTTAGCAAATATGTTGCAAGATACCCTTGATACTTATGTAGCGCAAATTGGCAATATAAAGGGTATGGAAGCATCGGTATATATACCGGAGCAGGGTATTTGGACGGGCATAGCGGGGGACTCTTATACTGGGCAGCCCATTACATCAGATATGCGTATGGGTATTGCCAGCAATACTAAATTGTTTGTAGCAACAACATTATTATTACTCGAAGAAGAGAATGTACTGAGTTTAAATGACCCATTGAGCCAATGGCTGCCTGCCTACGACAATATTAATCCGAATATTACGATTGAGCAACTGCTCCGCCACACAAGTGGTATCTCTGACCCTATTTTTGTTTCTCCATGGATGGATACGATTATGGCAAACCCAACACGGGTTTTTACCCCCGAAGAGGTAGTAGGCTGGGTGGCTGCACCTATGTTTGCACCTGGAACGAGTTGGGGTTATTCTAATATCAACTATATATTAGCAGGTATGGTAGCTCAAAGTGCTACGGGGGAGCATATATCGCAACATATCCGCAACCATATTTTGGTGCCCTTAAATATGGATAGCACTTTTTATGATGTGCAAGAACCAGAAAATGGCGTACTTGCCCACCGGTGGTGGAATGGCGTAGATTATAACGATACTTCGCGGGTAGGTTTGAACACTGCTGGCGGCTGTGCGGGGTCTCTTTTTTCTACCTCTTGCGAAATGGTACAATGGTATAATGCCTTGTTTAGCGGACAATTGTTAAGCCAAGCCTCCTTTAATAAAATGACCACTTTTGTTTCTACCAATGCCCCGACTTATCAATATGGTTTGGGTTTAGCTCGCGAGACAACACAAGGAAAAACCTATTGGGGGCACGGCGGTTCTACTTGGGGCTACCGAAGCAAAATGATACAAGATACTTGTTCGGGAGTATCGGTTTGTGGTTTGACTAACTCCTATCCGTCGGGCATGGACGCAGTTACATTTTTACTGTATCGTGTGGTCAAAAATCATATTCCGGGTTGTGCCGATAGTCTAAACGGACTCAATGCTGTTTGCGCGGGTACAAACGATGTTATCTATAGCGTACCACCCATTCTCAATGCTTCTTCTTATATTTGGGTTTTGCCTTCGGGCGCAGTAGGTAGCAGCAATACAAATAGTATTTCGGTCGATTTTGAACCAGGAGCTACATCGGGCAATATCACTGTGCGAGGAGTAAATGATTACGGAACCGGTGGTTTTGCACAGCTATATGTAAGCGTACAAGCAATGCCTATGCCCACCATTGCCCAAAATGGCACGATAGCTTCCTCTGCTATTGTATGTGCCAACCAAACCTATACGTATAGCACGCCCAATATTGCGGGTAGTACCTACAATTGGACAGCGATAGGCGGGACGATCACCAACGGGCAAGGAACGCATACTATTTCGGTGCAATGGGGTGACGGCGTAGCAGGAGCAGTGTCAGTAGAGCAGAGCGTACCCTAATTTATAACAATGTGACTATCATGGTTGGATATCAGAGATAGAAATGCTTGGCAAGCGGTTGTGTAAATATAGTTAATGAAAAAAACTTAAAAATATTAAATAAAATATATACTAATATTTTTTAATAGAATAAACTTTAATCACTTGCTAAAAATTATTTTATATAGTAAATATATTTTGATATGCGCAATATTTTTTCTGCCATTGCCTTAGCTTTGGGCTTGGGCAATACGGCACCCGCCCAAGCACCCACCGCCCAATCTGTTTATGATTTTATGCTGAACGACATTGATGGCAATCCCGTCAGTTTATGTAAGTATGAGGGCTATGTTATGGTCATTGTCAATGTAGCCAGCAAATGCGGTTTAACGCCCCAATACAAAGAGCTACAAGCATTTTACGAGCAAAATGCCGATAATAAGGTGGTTGTGCTGGGTTTTCCCGCCAACGATTTTCTATGGCAGGAGCCGGGCACCGACGAAGAAATAAGATCTTTTTGTAGCCACAATTATGGCGTAACCTTCCCGATTTTTTCCAAAATTTCGGTCAAGGGCAGCGACCAACACCCCTTATACAGCTATTTGACCCAAAAGTCGCAGAACGGTTCAATAGATGACAACGTAAGCTGGAATTTCCAAAAATTCTTAATCGATAGAAAAGGGAAAGTTGTCCGTTCTTTTAGCCCCAAAACCTCAATTTTATCCGATGAGGTGAAAGCGGCGATAGCGGATTTGTAATACTTTTATCGTCTTAGGAAGACGATAAACACACGCGCACCCATTTATTCTTTTAGGTGAGTGAGATTTATTATTATGGGTTATTGGGAGTACTCTGTTTGCGCAATAGAAATCTATTTTGGACTTAGGTGCGATATAATAAGCAATCAAAACAAAGATATCGAGGAATAGCGATTGTTCTGACACCGCTATTACGCCCTATTTCGCGGACAAGCCTTTAATTCTGAGCAAAAAAACGTAACTTTGCGGCTCAATTGGCGCGAGGGCTTATTTTTGCGTCTATATGTTTTTATATTTATATATATGAGTTTTACCATTGCCATTGTCGGACGACCCAATGTCGGCAAATCGACCTTATATAATCGCCTTATCGGAAGACGCGAGGCTATTGTGGATAATATCAGCGGCGTTACGCGTGACCGCAACTACGGCGAAAGCCATTGGAACGGCAAGCGATTCAATGTTATCGATACAGGCGGATTTGTCGCCCATTCCGAAGATGTGTTTGAAAAAGCCATTCGCGAACAAGTGCAGATAGCCATAGAAGAAGCCTCGCTCATCGTGTTTATGGTCGATGTCATGACGGGCATCACCGATTTGGACGAGGATATGGCGCGTTTGCTGCGCCGGTCCCCAAAAAGTTCTATTGGCAGTCAATAAAGACAATAACCAGCGCCTCTTAGAGTCTGCCGAGTTTTACGGCTTGGGGTTTGACGAACTCTATCCTATTGCCTCTATCAGCGGCAGTGGTACGGGCGATTTATTAGATGTAATTGCCGAATATATTCCCGAATCGGAACGCATTAGCCACGAAGAAGCCGAAGCCTTAGCCGCTGCCCAATATGATGCGACCGATAGCGATACCCAAGACAATCGCTATTATTACCCTGAAACTCCCGCACCCACGGGCAATACGCTACCCCCTGACGAGGAGGAGGAATATTTCGATTTCGAATATAATGAATTTGACGATGATGACGATGATGAGGACGATGACGATGATGAGGACGATGACGATGACGATGACGATGACGATGATGATGACGATGACGATGACGATGACGATGACGATGACGATGACGATGACGATGACGATGACGATGACGATGACGATGACGATGACGATGACGATGACGATGACGATGACGATGATGTCAAGCCTAAGACAAAACATCAAAAGCCGATTGTTCCGAAGCCTACCACTGCCAAACCTGGCGCAGAGGATAACACTCAACCCGACTACATACCGCGCTTTGCCATCATTGGGCAGCCCAATGTAGGTAAGTCGTCGTTGGTGAATGCCTTAGTGGGCGAACCGCGCAATATTGTCACCGATATAGCGGGCACTACGCGCGACTCGACCCATACCCATTATAAAATGTACGGCAAAGAATTTGTATTGGTCGATACGGCGGGCATTCGCAAAAAGCGAAGGTACACGAGAATTTGGAGTTTTATTCTGTCATGCGAGCTATCAAAGCGATGGACGATGCCGACGTTTGTTTGTTGCTGATAGATGCCCAAACAGGTGTAGAGCAGCAAGATTTAAATATATTTAGATTGGCGGTTAAAAAGAAAAAAGGCATTGTCGTATTGGTCAATAAATGGGATTTGTTGGACAAAGAGACCAATACCGCCCGCGATTATACAGAGGCAATCAAACGCTCGCTTTCGCCTTTTTCAGATGTACCTATTATTTTTATCTCGGCGACCGAAAAACAGCGCATTTTTAAGGCTATCGAAACAGCCTTAGACGTATATGCTCGTAAGTCGCAGCGTATAGCCACCAACGTAATCAACGAAGTAATGTTAGCCGCTGTCGAACGATACCACCCGCCTGCCGTGCGTGGCAATTTTATCAAGATTAAGTACGTTACCCAATTGCCTACCCGCAACCCGTCTTTTGCTTTCTTTGCCAATCACCCCAACGACATCAAACAACCGTACAGGCAGTATTTAGAGAACCAATTGCGGCAACAGTTCAATTTTTGCGGTGTTCCGCTTACCATCTATTTCCGTCAAAAATAATGACCTATGAAGAAGTAATGCGCGAGCTAACACAGCAGAAATACCGCCCCGTCTATCTGCTACAAGGCGACGAACCGTATTTTATCGACCGCATAGCGCACTATATCGAAACACACGTCTTGTCAGAAGCAGACAAGGCATTTAATCAATCGGTATTATATGGCAAAGATATAGACCCCGATACCGTCATCGCGTCGGCTTGCCGCTACCCGATTATGGCAGCTAATCAAGTGCTTATCGTCAAGGAAGCACAAAACCTGAAAGATATTGGCAAACTACAGGGCTATGCCGAAAAACCATTGGCAAGCACCATTTTAGTCTTGGTCAATAAAGGAAAGGCGGTTGCATCTAATACCAAGCTATACAAGGCAATAGAGGCAAAAGGGGCAGTCGTGAGCGCGGCTAAATTGCCCGAAAGTCAAGTATCGGCTTGGGTACAGAAATATGTAAGTGCCCAAAAACGCAGCATAGCACCCGACGCATGCCCCTCATCGCCGAATATAGCGGCAACGACTTGCAGCCAATAGCCAACGAGTTAGACAAATTGATGCTGCTCGTATCAGCACCCAACGCCATTAGTGCCCAACATATCGAAGACAATCTCGGTATCAGCAAAGAGTATAACTTGTTTGAATTGCAAAGGCACTTGCCAAGCGCAATAGCTCTAAATCGTTTGCCATTGCATCTCATTTTGCCCAACACCCCAAAACAACTCCCTTAGTGGTAGTCGTAGGTAGTTTATATCGGTTTTTTAGCCGATTATATATCTATCACCATCAGCGCGGCAAATCTGATGCCGAAGCCGCCCAAGCTATGGGTATGAAAAACGCCTATTTTCTCAATGAATACCGCGATGCGGCTGCCAAATTTACCCTCGTGCAAACCTGCCGCGTCATTAACCTGCTCCACCAATACGACCTAAAATCAAAAGGCATAGATTGTACCACCGATGCCCCCGATTTGATGATAGAAATGACCTATCGAATACTGAACGTGCCTTGATAGGGTCGGAATGTACTACGTATATGTTTATATGAAATTATGTAACTATTTAGGGTATAGGGTTTTGGGTATGGGGTAATGAACAATACTTATCTAATAATGCCTGACATCGCTGCATATTCGATTAGTTCCCCCTACAAGGCTAAATAGTTACCATTTTTTAACTTAAAAACCGCTATCGAAGCGCGGCAGAATGAGCGGCAACTAAAAATTTGCGTAACTTTGCTGCTATCAAACTCCACCAAAATCCCCGACAATTATTCTGATGCGATACCTTATCTATTTGTTGCGCCTTGCCGTAGGCGGATTTTTTATCTTTTCGGGCTATGTAAAAGCCGTAGACCCAATGGGTACGGGCTTCAAAATGAAAGAATATTTTGAAGTATTTACCGAGTATTTACCTGCCTTAACCCCACTTTGGGATTTGTGCGCCCAGTTTGCTTTGCCCATTTCGGTCTTGATGATTGTGGGCGAAATGGCTTTGGGCATCACACTTATATTAGGCGTATTGCCGCGCCTTACGCTATGGGGCTATGCCCTGCTCATCGGATTTTTTACGATACTAACCGGCTTTTCTGCCTATACAGGTAAAGTGACCGACTGCGGCTGTTTCGGCGATTTTCTGAAACTGAAACCCATCGAAACTTTTATGAAAGACGTAGTGCTATGCGTATTGGTATTGTTGCTCTTTCTGGGACGCAAACACATCGCTACGTTTTTCAAAAATACTTGGGCTATGGCAATAGCGGGGATATTTACCGTAGCTTGCTTGGGATTTTCGCTCCGCAATGTCTATGACGAACCAATGTTCGATTTTCGCCCTTTTAAAGCAGGTGCTGATATCTGCGAAGGGAAAAAGCTCGAAGGTTTAGACCCCGGCGAAAAACAGATTTTCTATACTTTGGTCAAACAAGGTAGTAGCGAAACCAAAGAAGTAGAAAGCAAACAATATTTGGCGCAGAAGATGTACGAAGACAAATCGTGGTCAATCGACAAAGCCAAAACCCGCGAAGTAATGATACGCGAAGCCCAATTGCCCAAGATAAAGGACTTTTCGATTCGCTTACCCGATGGCACAGATATTGCCGACGCATTTTTGGCGCGTCCGGGCTATCAATTTATCGTATCGTGTTATGATTTGGATAATGCCGACCGCGAAGGTTTTAAGCGCATCGCTGCCTTTTTGCGCGACGCTGCCCAAGACAACGTAGCAGCCATAGGCGTAACCAATGCCGATTTGACCCAAATAAACCCCTTAGCCGAAGGCATATACCCATTTTATAGCCTTGACGCTACGCCTGCCAAAACAATGATTCGCGCTAATCCAGGACTCGTATTGGTCAAAGACTGCCATGTAGTACAAAAATGGAACAGCGGACATTTACCCACTTGGCAAGACCTAAAAAGCCAATACCGCATCGAAAAACAGCCTGCTGCCGCATCCTTAGACGCACCCGTCGAAGCCACCCAAGCTGCTGATACTACTGCCATTCAGTAGTACAAAGCAAACTACTGGTCTGATTTTTAAATTTCGGGTAACTATTTAGGTATTGCGCCCCTCTATTCTAATTCATGTTTGTAGGTCGCATTTATTCCCCACAGATATAATGTTAGATGCCATACCTACGGCATTTTAAGAATCGTACTTGCTATATGCTACTAATATAACATGCCTACGGCATTTTAAGAACTGATTAAGGTGTAATCTCTGCAACGCTCAAATTGAAGGTTAAATTTTCGATTTCTTACTTTTGCAGGAAATCTAATGAATAGCATAGTGGCGAAGTTGCCTAAATAGTTACAATTTCGGTAACAAATTCTGCTAAATGCTGCTTTGTAGCAAGGGCGCAAGCGAAATGCTCCCGTTAATTTTTTACTCAAAATTAGAAACCACCGATAGAAAGACCGTTTTCTAAGCCCCGTAGGGGCGACATGCTAATAGAAGATAAAGACGGCGTAGCAACAAAAGCCCCGTAGGGGTGATATCCTAATGGTCTGTGTTATAAATTGTAGCAAAGGCGCAAGCAAGAGTTCAGGTTATTTTTTTTACTCAAAATTAAAAAACCAAACCACTACTTGGGGCTTTGTGTGCAAGCGACCCCGCCGCTAATGGGCAAGCATCGCTAAATACAAATTGACCAAACAGGCATAAACGGCATAGTCCTATAATAACGGATTATGCCGTTTCTATTTTGAATTGCATCAATTGAGCTATGTTTCGCGCCCTTGCCTTAGCTTCTTCGGCTTTTCGCCTGCAAAAAGTGTATCGATAGTTTGTGTCCACCAATGTAGCCAAGTAGTAAAATGGCTGCCATTGAGCGGCGTTTTGCGGTTCAGTAAGATATGCACCAACATGGGATTGCCTTTGTATTGGGCTTTGCCAAACAAGACGCTATCCCAAAAATCGCAGAGCAGGGGCAGATGATGGTCCCAATCTACCTTAGCTACTTCGTCGAAAATATAGCCTATGCTTGAATCGGCTCTTATTTGAGTATAAAATGCGGCAAGCAAACGCTCTATATCGCTGCGGTCTTGTAGGTCGGTTTTCATGATAGATGGGTTGATAAAAATTAGGTTAGTGGGGCAAGGAGCGTATATTTGTGTTCGCTTGGGTGTGTGGGGCAGTATTTACAAATGCCATTGGAGCGATGCCGTAAAATGGAATGGTGCTTGAACGAAATATCGGTTTTCGCCATTAAAATCGATATAGCCATTGCTATAATAGCGCGTATTGAGCAAGTTATTGAGCCTAAGCCCTGCCGTCCATTTGCGCCAAGTGCATAAACTGTTTAGCCCGATTGTCCAGAAAGCGGGCAGCGTATTATCGTTGGCAAAATCGATATAAGCCTCTGACTGATAGCGTATATCCAAACCCACCTGCCAAATTTTGCGGTGATACGACAAGGTTTGTTGGGCAACAAAAGCAGGCGTTAAAATGGGGCAAAAATTGGCATCGGTGCCGCCATTATCGGCTTTGATGCGGCTATAATTAAATGCTGCTTGATGGCTTAGGCGTAGGTGATTGCCCAATTCGAGGTGGCTTTCTATTTCTATGCCGCTTCGGAAACTGCGACTCACGTTGTTGGTTAGTGCCAAGCCATTGGGGCCAAATTGTCCGTTCAGGATAATTTCGTTGCGGAATTGCATCAAATATACATTGGCGTTGATTCGATAGCGCGTACTTTGGTAGCGCCAGCCTAATTCATGGTCTGTTACATATTCGGGCTTGGTATTGCCCAATAGTGCGTTGCCCAATGAGTCGGTAGGCAAATCGTCGTTACCTGCAAACATATCGTTGCGCGTAGGCTCTCTGCCTGTTGTACCGATGCTATAATATAAGGTCTGTTTGGGCGTTATTTGGTAGCTGATGCCTGCTTTTGGGTTCAAGAAATGCCAAGTTAGCGGTGCGATAGCAGCTGTGCCCGTATAGTCAAAACGGGCATAGCGGTATTGGGCTTCGGCGTGTATTAGCCAGCGTTTTAGGCGGTAGCCATATTGCGCGAAGGCAGTAGCTTCTTGTTTATAGCCCGTATTTTCGTATAGTTCGCCTACTGTTTGTTCGCTGCCTATATGTCGTCTGTTATATGTATAAGAATTTATGCCTATATTTAAACGGTGTCCATTTTGTTCGTAGCTTGCTTGGAGCGACGCGCCACCCATTTTTGCTCTGAATGCATATTTGTAGAGGTCGCCTGATGTGGGTATGCCGATAAAATTGTTCCAATCGAAGGTATAGCTGCCGTCGCTTGCTGCGCCGTATAGGGCAGCTCGCAGTGTGAGATTTCTATTGGCATAATAGGCATATTGCAGTTGCCCCAAGGCTTGTATGAAATCATCGGTTTCTAAGGGCGAATTTCCATTGCTGCGTGGGTCGGCATCGATTTGGCTTTGGGTTACGCCCAACCAAGCCAAGCCATTATTGACCTGATGCCCTGCCAAGGCAATGAGGCGCAAGGCGTGGTTTTTTTTTGCCCACTTAAATGCTGCAAACGCCGATTGTCCGGTATTGGCGGTATGGTGTTTATATCCGTCTGAATGTTGTTGCGACAAGCGCAGATAGAAACCTGTATTGCGCTTGGTGCCCGACTGAAATTCGCCGAAAACGCGGTAGGTATGAAACGAACCATAATCAATGCCCATATTTAGTTGTAGGCTATCGCTTTGGTTGGGCGATTCGAACTGCAAACTGCCGCCGTAGCTTGCTGCGCCGTGTTTCGACATACCTACGCCGCGTTGTATTTGTAAATTGCCTATGCTTTGCAAAAAGTCGGGGAAATTAGAAAAATAGAAACTTTGGTCTTCGGGGTCGTTGAGCGGCATACCATCTAAGCTGAAATTGATGCGCGTTTGGTCTATGCCTCGCAACCTGAAATAAGCATAGCCGTTGCTGTGCCCACCGTCGGAGTAGGCTGTCACCGAAGGCGTTTGTTGCAGGATTAGGGCGGGTTCTTGTCCCCAAGACAATTGTTTGAGTTGCCGCCCAGCTATGTTTTGAAACGAGAAAGGCGATAGCTGGCTGGCTTTGGCAGCGGCGGCTATAGTAATGGGGGCTAAGGTGGTGGTGTCTGTGGGGAAGGTGGCAGCGGGGTAGATCAGCGGCAGCCGATACCATACTCACTACAAAACACAAGAATGAAAGTCCGAAATTTTTAGACATAGGAATGGGTAATTCGCTATTAGCGATTTTTTGGTAAATGTCTGAATGGCAGCACCTTAGTTAGCTTTTATGGGGCAAAGATACATCTTTTTCGCTGTATTTTGCTGTTTTTTTCCAAGAATAGGCATTAGTATTCACTTTGCCCCAATGTGGCACTACTGGTTTGATTTTTAAGTTTTATACACTTACCTTACACGAGTTTTATGCCTACGGTATTCTCAGGCTCGTGTCTATTAGATGTTATCGATGTAATATGTTTACGTCACTTTAAAAATAAAATACATTAAGTGTTTTTTATAACTTATTATAAATTACTGATAATAAGTGAATTATATCTTGTATAAATTTCCCCTATTTGAGGGGCTTAGGGGGAGTTCTCGAACTAATAACTCAATTATCTAACGCTATTTCCTAAGTCCTAACGCTTGGAAATGGATACACAGCAGACAAAATTAATACTCAAAATTAAAAGACCAAACCACTACAAACAATGCTATATTATGCGATGCCATAAGCCTATCTTGACTGAAAAGGCAAAGCCTTATTATGGGAGTAACTTTATTATAGGTCTTGTTCTTTGTTTTTAAATAAAATAAAAAAACAATATAAGTAAATTTTTTTCTTAATTTTTGTGCTTTTTTGCATAAAAAGCCCTATTATTGCTATTTATTTACACGGTTCTCCTAAGTAGCCCTATTGACCCTCTTTATTTGTTGAATTTTTATGCCCTTTTTTTCTAATTTATTACGACAAAAACGCTTCCAATGGGCTGTTATTTTGCTATTGCCCTTGTTGTTATATGCCAATAGTTTGTCCAATGATTATAATTTAGATGATGAGTTTATCATTCGCGACCACCCCTTAGTGCACGAGGGGATATCGGGCATACCTGCTTTGTTGCGGTCGTCTTTTAATAGCGGCGATGCTTCGAAAGATTATGGCTATCGCCCAATTCCGATGATAAGCGCAGCGGTTGAGTATCAATTATTTGGAGAGAAACCTTTTGTCAGCCATAGCATCAGTTTGTTATTATATCTCGCCACCTTAGCGGCTTTGTTTGTGTTTTTGCGGTTGTTTTGGGGCGATGCTTACCCCTTATTGCCTTTTGTAGCAGTTTTGTTTTTTGCTTTGCACCCCATACATACCGAAGTAGTAGATAATGTGAAATGCCGCGACCAATTATTGGCATTTTTATTTACTGTTGCGACTTGGTATTATGCTTGTTTGGCAGCGGCACGGGCATCGTGGGGACGCATAGCGGCGGCTATTGGGTCTGGTATATTGGCTTTGTTGAGCAATCCTACGGCGGTGGTTATGTTGGCACTTACACCCTTATGGCTCTACTTTGGAGGAAAGGTTAGTTGGAAAAAAATACTTGGGCCAATAGCGGTGTGGATAATATTATACGTAGGGTATGAATATTTGGTCGATGTAATCAAGGGCGGGAGCAGCAAATTGGACAATGAGAAGTTTTTTTGGGAAAATACGCTTTATGTAGTAAAGATATTGAGTTGCGCTTAGGCTTGGCTTTTGGAGCCTTGTGGCAGTACCTGCGGCTCTTGTTATTGCCTTATCCTTTGAGTTATTATTATGGGTTCAACCAAATTCCGTTGGTATCGTTTTGGTCGCCCATGCCTATTTTGTCTGCTTTAGTTTATATAGGTATTGGCATTTTCGCGCTGCTGCAATTGCCGCGCCGTAGTTGTTTGGGCTTCATAGCGGCTTATTATTGCTTGGCGATATTGCCTTTCTCTAATTTGTTGAAACCCGGTCCTGGCATAATAGCCGAACGATGGATATATGCTTGTTCGTTGAGTATGGCATTGCTCACCGCCTATTGCTTGTTGTATTATGCCCAATATCTGCGTATTGATAACACCGCAAACCCCACACCTACCCGCCGAACAAAGATTGCTCTAATAGCGGCTTTGTTCTTGCTAACGACATATAGCGGTATTATCATCAAGCGAAATGCAGACTGGCGCGATTTGGAAACCTTAGTATTCAACGATTTGGAGCATTTGCCCCAATCAGTCAAAGCCAAAGCATTTGCCGCAGAACTATTGATGCCCAAATACTTAAAAGATAAAAGAGATACCCGCCTATCCGAAAGAATAGCCCTACTACTACAAGAAACAATACGACTCGACTCGACCTATGCCGAGCCACATAACAACCTCGGATTGATATATGAAAACAGACAGGATACCGCCGCCGCTATCCGATATTACCAAAAAGCCATTGCCCTGCGCCAAAACCGCTATCCTACGGCAACAACCAATTTAGCCAATATCTATTTCAAACAAGGGCGATATAGCGATATCATCAATATTTATCGGGCAAACCTACTCGCCGATTCGACCCAATTAGAGCCTCATATCAATTTAGCCCGTATACTGAGCCTTGTCGATAGAAATGACGAAGTTTTTGGCACTCAACCAAATTGCTTTGCGGCGTTTTCCGCAGAAACGAGCCTTTATTTACGACAATATAGCCCGATTTTATTACGAAAGAGGCGACAAATTAACCGCTTTGCAGCAATGGGAAAACGCCTACCACATTGACACTACTGATGCCGCCGCCTCGTTCAAATTGTATAATGCTTACCAAGAAGCAGGCATGACCGACAAAGCACAATATTATCAGCGTGTGTTTGAACTAAATAACCGAAAAAATAAAAAAACAACTAAAAAATAATTTTTTCATCTTTTAATCCACTTTTTTATCTTATGCGTAAATTTATTATCACTTTCTCCTTGATGTTGTCATTGGCTTGTTTAGCCTTGACCAACCAACCCAATGCCATAGCAAGCCGCACTGCTATTGCTAAAAGCGGCAAAGAGTTTACAATGAAACTCGAAGAGTTCGGCGGCAAATTTGTCCAAAAAGCTGAACAAGCCATTCAAAAACAAAGCCAAGCCGCGGCAAGCAAGGACGGCAAAAAACACAAAGGCAACTTGAATTTTTTGATGAACCAAATCCAAGAAAAAATCAAACAAGAAATTGGCGATGTCACGTTTAAGTATAACAAAGAAGCCAAAGGCTTTACCGTTATCAACAATACTCAATATGACAACGCTACAGTACGTGCCAAATTAAAAGTTTGCGTAGAACAAACGTTGCAACACCACGAACAACTCAAAAAATCGGGTGTTAAAGGCAGTGCATTGCGCAAACAATGGAACAGCGAAGTAAAATAATTACTCTAACATTTAAAATTATTTTAGTATGAAAAAAGGATTATCTTTAATATTGTTAATGTTTTTTGCTTTTGCCGCTTCTCAACAACAAGCGGCTGCGCAAGGAGCTACCTGTGCTACGGCTGACGTAGCTTGTTTCCCCGGAGGTGTTGGCATAGATTTTACGGCAGCCGTGGGCAACTCTGCCGAATCGGGCAACAACTATGGCTGCTTGGGAGGGATACCTGTCAATCCGTCATGGTTTTATGTGCAGCTTGACAATGGAGGCTCAATTGACGTACAATTAGCCGCTGCATCCGACATTGACTATGCCATTTGGGGACCTTTTGCCGATATCAGCAGTGCTACTGGCACCTGCGGTGCTTTGGGGTCACCAACTTCGTGTAGTTTTTCTACTTCGGCAGTCGAGATGGGCTCATTTAGTGGCAGTAGCGGCGATGTCTTTCTAGTCTTGGTGTCTAACTATGCAGGTTCTGCCCAAAACATCACTTTCTCACAAGTAGGCGGGACGGGCACTACTGATTGCGGCATAGTTGGCGGCTTGCCCAACGACGAATGTAGTGGTGCTATTCCCGTAGCGTGCAATACCGTCACTTCGGGCAGCAATGTAGGCGCAATCTCCGATACAGATACAGGTTGTAGCACGGCGGGGGTTGTCAACTTTGCAAGTGGCATTTGGTATTCGTTGGATAATGTATCGGGTTCTGTCACTGTTAACACTTGCAGCAATAGCGATTTTGATACCGAGTTAGTCGTTTATGAAGGCACCTGCGGAGCGTTGACCTGTATCGAAGGGCATGATTCTGACGATTGTGGTTCTCTTGACGAGACCATCACCTTTACCGCTACCGCAGGCAGCAGCTACCTAATTTATGTCACAGGACACGCAGGAGCACAAGGTAATTTTGAATTATCAGTAGCTTGTACGCCTGTTGGCTTGCCCAACGACGAATGTAGCGGTGCTATTCCCGTAGCGTGCAATACCGTCACTTCGGGCAGCAATGTAGGCGCACTCCCCGATACAGATACAGGTTGTAGCACGTTAGGGTTTGTTGAGTTTTCGAGAGGTATTTGGTATTCGTTGGATAACGTATCGGGTTCTGTCACCGTTAGTACTTGCAACAATAGCGATTTCGACACCGAGTTAGTCGTCTATGAAGGCACGCGGAGCGTTGACCTGTATCGAAGGGCATGACTCTGACGATTGTGGTTCTCTTGACGAGACCATCACCTTTACCGCTACCGGAAAGTAGCTACCTAATTTATGTAACAGGGGACTCGGGATCACAAGGTAATTTTGAATTATCAGTAGTTTGTACGCCTGACTGCGCTTTTACTACTAGTGTTACCAATGTCGTTTGCCGAAACGACCGTACTGGTACAGCTACCGCAACGCCTTCGGGTGGCGTAGCACCATATACCTATACATGGAACTCCATCCCGCCACAATTTAATCAAACCGCTGTGGGCTTGGGTGCAGGCAATTATAATGTGACTGTCACCGATGCTAACGGCTGCTCGCAGTCGTCTACTGTTACCATTACACAGCCCGCCCTGAGCGTCGAAGTAACCGCTACGGCAGGTACTATTGCTTGCGCAGGCGGCACTACATCGGCTACGGCATCGGCTATTAATGGCACCTCTCCCTATATCTATACATGGAGTGACGGGCAAACGGGTGCCGTGGCTACATTAGGTGCAGGCACATATACCGTAGTGGCTACCGACAATTTGGGTTGTGCCGACGATTTTGACCTTAGTATCGGGCAACCTTCCGTTCTGATGTGCTCGGCTACTGCCACTGCTGCCAACTGCGCTGACAACAACGGTACAGCTACCGCCAGCGCGACAGGCGGTACGCCTGGGTATACGTATAATTGGAGCAATGGGCAAGCTACTGCTACTGCCACAGGTTTGGCACAAGGTAGTTATACCGTTACCGTAAGCGACACCAATAATTGTACTTGCTTAGCAGTTGTCGATATTAGTGCTATCGGCGCACCGCTCATGACTGTTAGTGCCAACGAAGACGAGGGTAGCGGCGGTCCCCTGCCAATTGATTTTAATACCAACGTTATCACTGTTGAGGGCGGATCCTTGCCCTATTCGTTTGAGTGGGACAACGATGGCTATGGTGTATGACATAGAATATTCGGCTACGGGTGCTACCATTACCATCTACTACAACGACGCTGCCGAGTGGAGCGTCACTATAACCGATAATACGGGCTGTACTAACGGTTCTTTGGTAGCAAGCAACCAAAATACAGGCACCAATAGCATATTAGATATCGCTAATTATTCTATCACGGGCGAGTCGAGCAGTTCGCTGGGTGCTATTGATATCACCGCCAGCGGTGGTGGCGCGGGTTGTACGCCCTATACCTATTTGTGGTCTAACGGTGCAACGACCCAAGACCTAACAGGCGTACCGTCGGGCTGGTATAGCGTGACAGTGACTTGTGCCAATGGCTCGCAGCATACCGTAGGCTGGTATTGGGTGCCAAAACAGCGGCGCGGGCGCAGCAAAACCGATGGCGACATAAGTGGTTTGGCAGTGATGCCCAACCCATTTGCTAACGAGGCTACTGTGACGTTTAGCCCCCAACAAAGCGGACGAAGCACGGTGTCGCTTTATAGTATGGACGGCAGATTGGTCAACGAATTGTATAGCGACTATACCGAAGCCGACCAAGTGTATTCAATACCCTTATCGAGCAACCAATTGAGCAGCGGCATATATATGGTCGTATGGCGAGACGAATACGGCAATACTGAGTATCACCGCGTGGCATTGACTAAATAAACTCCTGCGCTTCCCGCGACGAACAAAGCCTATTACTAATGGCGCATAGCCCTTGCGAGTTATTCTAACTTGTGAGGGCTATTATTGGCTATCCAATGGCATACGCGCAGCCCTTAGAATACTTATTTTGTAACTATTTAGCCTTATAGGGACAGCCTCCCAAGAATAGCTATTTCTAATCGAATATGCAATGATTTCGGGCATTATTAGATGGGTATTGCCCAAAACCCCATACCCAAAACCCCGTACCCTAAATAGTTACCTTATTTTACAGCAATATGACACAATAACATAAAGGTTGCAAAAATATGGCAAGATTTTTGAAACTTAACTATACATCAATCTTACCCTATAAGTACCCAACCCTTGCCTAATGCGCCTCCTATCTCGGTTTATTTTGTTATATAGCTGTCTTATTGCCCTACCATTTTTAATATACGCTCATGCAGCACTCGGAGCGGTGATTGCTAACGACGATTCGGCAGCAACGTTTGCCAATGTTAGTATTATGCTGTTGGTATTGAGCAATGACGAAGGCAATAACCTGAGCCTCGAAATAATACTGCCGCCTGCACACGGCAGTGCAAGGGCAATAATGGGCAATAGCATCACCTATACGCCCAATGCTGCTTATACGGGCAACGATTTTTTTACCTACCGAATTACAGATGCACTGAGCGGCGATTCGGATATAGCCAATGTCAGTATTATTGTCCAAGATTCGCCCTTATCTGCCGTGACAGCCATAGATGACGCCGCCCAAACCAACGCCGATACGCCTATTATTATTGATGTATTAGCCAATGATTTGGGCACCGGGATAGAATTATCGGCTATTGCCGCGCTGCCCCAACACGGCACAGCAAGCATCAACGCCTTGGAGGGCACTATTACCTATATGCCCGATGCGGGTTATGTGGGCACAGATAATTTTGCCTATTTAGCCGCCAACAACAGCGGTGCCAGCGATATTGCCAACGTAAGTGTATCAATAACAGCAAATAGCGGCACCGAAAATAGCCCTCCATACAGCGTATGGCTCGAATATTGCGCTGCACCTATGCAGGCAATTACCATTTGTGACCATTTTTTCGACCCCGATGGCGATGATACTTATGTAGATTTAAACGCATCTACTACTACGTTTCATTGCAGCCTCAATACGGTGGGTAGTTCCGATTCGTGTTTCCGTTATACGCCCTTGCCCGGCTTTTTGGGCATCGATACCGTGCATATTGTTGTGTGTGATGATAATATACCGCCCGCTTGTTCCGAATCAATTGCTGTAATACATGTCAGCGCAAGCGGCTGTACTGCTCCTATTGCCATAGCAGATAATGTAGCCATAGGCAATAGCTTGGTGGTGCTAAATGGAACGGCTCTGCCCACCGAAAACCCGTATTTGGGTGTATTACTACCTGCCAGCACCAACGACGAAAATCCTTGTGGTGGCGAAACACAATTATCTATCACCCAAATTAGTAGCCCGCCTGCCAACGGCACGGCACAAGTATGTCGGGGCAAATATGGTACGACCCCAATACGGCATTTAGCGGCACTGATGTTTTACAATACGTAGTATGCAATGCTTGTGGCTTATGCGATACGGCTTTGATGAGTATAAATGTAGCCCGCAGAGTGGTGGGGCTTGCGAAATTAGCGCAAAATATATGTATTGCTCCCTTTACAACCCTTGAAATATGCCCTGAATTTTGTACATTTACCAATCCTGACCTCGCCGATATCGACATCGATGCTTCGGCAGGAGCTATACAGGCTTTGGGAAATTCGGGTTGTTTCGATTATATACCACCCGCTATAAGCAGCGGCAATACAAATGTTGTATTTACGGTATGCAATATAGACCAAACTATTTGCGAAACATATACGGCATATATTGCCATAACTTTGCCACTTGCGGCGACCAAGCACCCGTAGCCCAAGACGACGAGGCGACTGCCATAATAGGGCAGAGCGTCATAGCATCTGTATTGGATAATGATAGCGACCCCGAAGGAAGCATCTTGTCGTTGAGCAATATTGTAATATCGCCTAATTGCGGTACGGCAGAAATTGTAGCCAACCAAATTGTATTTTTTGCTGCTGCCGATTGCCCTGCTCAAACCGAATTGGTATATGCTGTATGCGACGCAAGCGGCTTATGCGATACAGCTACTTTGATTATCAATATTGAAACATCGGATATAGACCCATGTTATAATGATACCGAATTGTGTACCGTTCCGTTTCAGCCTACTGAATTATCATACCTCGAAATTTGCACCCATTTTTGCAATTTGGGAGACGGGGCACATATTATAGATGCCAATACAACGTTTCATTGCAGCATCACGCTACTAAATGATACCTGTTTTACTTATTTGCCCTTGCCGGGCTTTACGGACACCGACGAAGTAGCGGCGTATGCGTGCGACAATAGCGGTTTGTGCGATACAATTGTCTATACGGTGCATGTGGGTTGCACGCAACCTACTGCTATGAACGACAATATGATTACTGAACAAGGGCAAAGCCTCGTCATATCGCCATTAGCCAACGATAGCGACCCTTGTAATAATGCACTTACGACACAAATAGCCATAGCACCCCAAAACGGTACAGTGAGTATAAACCTCGATGGTACTTGGCTCTACACGCCCAACAGTGGATTTGTGGGCACAGAAACCATCACTTATTTGGCGTGTAGCCCTTGCGCTGCCAGCCCTACTTGCGACGAAGCTACGGTTAGCATAATCGTAACACCCGCAGGCGGCAATCTACCACCTATTGCCAACGACGATGCCGCCATCATCGAAACGAACCAAGCCTCCGCCATTGATATAATAGATAATGATACCGACCCCGATAATACAGCGGCGGAATGGACGACAAGTATAAGCGAGCAACCCGCCAACGGCAGCGCGGCGATAGGCAGCAATAATATATTGGTATATACGCCCGACACAGGTTTTAATGGTACAGACCTGATAACCTATGTTTTGTGCGACCCCGCAGGTGCGTGCGATACAGCTACGGTAATCCTTACGGTATCACCGCCCATACATGCGCAGTCCGATATTGTTTATACCCAACAAGGCAGCGCAGTAAATATTTATTTGCTTGCCAACGACGAAGGGCAAAATATCGGCATATCGAGTGTGAACGACTTGCCTAATTATGGCGGCATTACGGGCGCCGACCCCGAAACAGGTTTATTCACTTATCAGCCTCAAAGCGGATTTGTAGGCAATGATTATTTTACCTATATTGCTTGCAATGATTTAGGCAATTGCGATACGGCTTTGGTCGTCATTATCGTATTGCCCGCTAATGCCGACAATATGCCTCCCGTAGCCAATAACGACCAAATGGCATTGCCTAATGCACAAACAACCGATATTGACGTATTAGCCAACGATGCCGACCCCAACGGAAACCCGTTATCTATTGCACAAATCGTTATACCTCCCTTGAACGGTTTGGCGAGCATCAATGCGGATAATACGATTAGCTATACACCCGAAGGCGACGCGCCTTATTGCGATAATTTTGCTTATATCGTGTGCGACAACGCTATGCCCGCGCTATGCGACACGGCGTATGTGCAAGTGGTAGTAGGAGCAGCTACTTGCCAAAACCAAGCCCCAATAGCCAACAACGACGTAGCGACAGGAACAGACGGTGAGACAATTTGGATAGCTGTTCTAAATAACGATATGAGCAACGACGACGAAATAGCCCAACTATACGCCGCTTCTGTGCCGCAATACGGCAGTATCAGCCCTACGACAGTTGGATTTAGCTATATGCCACAAGCCGATTTTACGGGTACAGACTATTTTGCCTATATTATCTGCGACGCGGGTGCGCCTACACTATGCGATACAGCTTATGTTCTTATTAACATTCTGCCCCAAATCATAGCCGCACAGCCCGATATTGTTTATACCAACGAAAGCGTACCCGTTAGCATTGCGGTATTGACCAACGACGCAGGTACGGACATTATCGTAAATAGCATTATTAGCAACCCTGTTAATGGTAATATTATTGTCAATCCAAATGGCACGATTACTTACTCGCCCAATATCGGATTTGCGGGTATAGATTATTTTGAATATCAAATTTGCGACCCCGCAGGCAATTGCGATATAAGTATAGTGAGCATTAATATATTAGCAGGTGGCGGCAATAATATAGCTCCTAATGCGGTGAATGACTATTGGTCTTTGCCGACCAATACGCCCAGCATATTGCCAATACTCGACAACGATAGCGACCCGATGGGCGGCAATGCCCTGATTATCGACAGCTATACAACAGCTACGAATGGCACGGTAGAAAATAATGGCGACGGAACGCTAACTTATACACCAAACTACGGTTTCGTAGGCATAGATTCGATAACGTATGTGATATGTGATAATTTTAGCCCTGCTATGTGCGATACGGCAATAGTGGTAGTGTCGGTAAGTGGATTGGCGACCGCAGCTAATGCCGCCCCCGTTGCCCAGAATGATTTTGTGGTGACTACAAATGATACAAACATCGAACTGAACCCGCTCGATAATGACAATGACCCCGACGGAGATAACCTATATTTGTTGGGAATATCGCCCCCCGCTAATGGTATTGCAATTGTTGCGGGCAATACCGTAGTTTATACACCCTTGCCGAGTTTTGTGGGTACTGATTATATCGTTTATATCGTATGCGACGATGGTTTGCCCGCTGTTTGCGACACTGCATATATTACTATAAATATAACAGGCGAGCCAACAATTGATAATTATGTAATGAGCGATACCACTGCCGAAAATATGCCTATTACAATATGCCCTGTACCGATAGCGGGATTTGAGCCAGCTACTATTGACCTAAATATGATACCACAAAACGGCATCGTAGGCATTGATACCGACACCTTTTGTTTGACCTATATACCTGCGGATAATTTTGTAGGTCTTGATAGCTTATCGGTGATGTTATGTACGACAAACGATATTTGTTTTTCTGTTGTGGTATATATAACCGTTACACCTTTGGGCGATGCCCCAATCGCGCAGAATGATACTATCGATACGCCTTACGGCACAACAATTGAAATATCGGTATTGGGCAACGATTATGACCCCGACGGCGATGATTTGACTGCTGTATTAGTGATGATGTCTACCATTTCGGATGGAGCAAGTGTACAGTTGAACCCAAGTAATCTAAGTTTGAACTATACGCCACCCTTGGGTTTTGTCGGTACAGATAGCTTTGCCTATCTTATTACTGATGCCACAGGCGAATGGAGCGATACGGCTTGGGTATTCGTAAGCACAGGCGAAAACCCCGACACGCTACCTCCTGACCTAAGTACAACGCTAATAGCCAACGACGATACAGCCCTGACCACGCAAGATACACCCATAGCGATAGATGTGTTGGGTAACGATGAAGCAGACAGCGATTATTGGACAAATATTGCCGTAGCAATTATCGTTTCGCCGATATATGGCGATACCGCACTAAATCCTGATGGAACGATAAACTATACGCCCAATCCCGATTTTGTGGGCTACGATACCTTAGCATACAACCTATGTGCTACCAATGATATGGGGCAAACAATTTGTGATACGGCTTTTATAGTCATTAATATAATAAGCAATGACATGCCGACAGACTGTGCCGCGCCCTTAATGGCAAGCGGATTTTCGCCCAACAATGATAATATAAACGACTTATGGTTGATAGAAGGGGTAGATGCCCTATGTATCAGCCAAGCCACTTTGCTCATTTTTAATCGTTGGGGCGATGTAGTGTATCGGGCAGAAAATTATCAAAACAATATAGCTTGGAACGGACAATTCAGAAATACAGATGGCGATGTGCCTGATGCTACGTACTTCTATACGTTCAGCTATCTACAAGACGATAATATTGCCAAATCGGTACAAGGCTGTGTAGAGCTGAGGCGATAAAGCGCAGCAATGCAGGCAATTATCCGTTTCTATTGGTCTGATTTCCTAATTTTTTAGACTAAGTTTTATCTGTCTGACGATGAGCAAAGAATACGCGGCAGGCGAAATAATAGCGTCCACGATTTAAATCGTAGGCTATGATTGCCGATGTTATTCTATGAATGGATTTATCCATTTTTCGTAACTATTTAGGGTATAGGGTTTTGGGTATGGGGTAATGAGCAATACTTATCTAATAATGCCTGACATCGCTGCCTATTCGATTAGTTCCCCCTAAAAGGCTAAATAGTTACCATTTTTGGTAGTGCTACAAATGTAGGGTTAAATAGCTTCTAAATCGTATACGCCATAAGCTTTTTATCCAAAGAACAGCCTTACATTTAACGCACTACCCCATTTTTCTTTACTATGCTGTGTTGTTCAATCAATAACCGTTTTTAAGCCCCGTAGGGGCGACATCCTAATAGAAAATAAAGACGGATAGCAACAAAAGCCCCGTAGGGGCGATATTCTAATGGTCTGTGTTATAAATTGTAGCGAGGGCACGAGCGAGATGCGCAGGTTATTTTTTTAGTCAAAATTAGAAACCACCAACAGAAAAACCGACAATAACCGTTTTTAAGCCCCGTAGGGGCGAAATCCTAATAGAAAATAAAGGCAGACAGCAACGAAAGCCCCGTAGGGGCGATATACTAATGGTCTCTGTTTTAAATTTCAGGAACAAATTTTGGTAAATGCCGATTTGGAGCAGAGGCGCGAGCAAGACGCTCACGTTACTTTTTTACTCAAAATTAGAAAATCAAACCACTATTTTGGAGGTATGATTGTTTGTTTTCCTGCTACAAACACTTGTTCGTCGGCAGTAGGGCGCAGAAACCCGTCAAGCAGTAAATCGAACAAGGTGCGCTTCGCCAAGCGTTCGGGGCATTGTTTCAGGCGCATATAATCGACTACGCTGATGCTGCCGTATTCGCTTAGATGGCGACTTATCTCGGTTTTGAGTTGTTGGTAGGCGGTGTTGTTGCGGGGTAGGCGTGTGAGGTCACCGCTCCAAATAGCCGCTTCGAGCATTGGGCTTGGTTCTACGCATTGGTCGCCTATGCGCACAAACATTTTTTGCTGCCCTGCTTTATCGATGGCATAATGGGGTTTTTGCGCACTCTCCTCAATGGTAGCGATGAGTAGGGTTTTGCCTTGCCGGACATATACCTCAAATTGTGGTATGATAGGTGGCGTGCAGAAGCGTTGCCCTGCTACTTCGAGGGCATATTGCTGCTCTTCGACGTTGGTGCCAATAATTTGTTTGTTATCATTGATGCCTATAATCAAATCGCCGCCTTTGGAATTGGCAAATGCTACCATATTGCGGGCAATTTTATAGGGTGCGGCTACGCTAAGTTTAAAATCGAGGCGCGGACCTTCGCCGTCTGCGAGCCATTGTTGGATAGGATTACGCCGCATGACAAACAAAAAAATGCTGGCTGAATAAAATAATTACAGGCAAGCCATCATTAGACAGATGACTTGCCTGCAATGGCAAAAAGTCGGGATGACTGGATTCGAACCAGCGACCCCACGCCCCCAGACGTGTACTCTAAACCGGACTGAGCTTATCCCGAACTATGCCGACCAAAACCGCGCTCGGACGAATCGCCTCGACATGCCTTTTGGTAACGGAGTGCAAAGGTAGGGCACATCAGTTAATTTGCCAAACTTTTGCGGCACTATTTTCAAAAAAAAATTTTGATGCAACAAAGCCCGCCTTATTTTGTTGAATAGGCACGCAATTGATGTCTTTGGCTTTTTACCTCAATTATGGGTGCAAATGTAACTATTTAGGGTATAGGGTTTTGGGTATGGGGTAAATGAGCAATTCTTATCTAATAATGCCTGACATCGCTGCATATTCGATTAGTTCCCCCTACAAGGCTAAATAGCTACGTGCAAATTATTTTTTTTGATGTAAAATCGTATTTGTTTATAACAACGCTTAATGCTCAACCCCATTAGGTACCTACTATTATTTAACTATGCCTCGTTTTTTGCTTCCCCTTATCCCTTTTGCCTTTTTGTTGGCTATCGATTTATATGCTTATCAAGGGTTTAGAACTGCGCTGCCCCACCGCGCCTGGCATATTGCCTATTGGGTTCTGTCGCTCGTGATATACGGGTTGTTTGTTTATGGCATGATGAACGATTTTCGGACTTGGCAGTTTCAAGGAAAAGCCTATATCAGCGGGGCTTTCATCATAGCATTTGTATTTAAATTCATTTTTGTTTGGTTTGTAGTCGCCGACGATTTTTTGCGTTTGGGCAAATTGGTATTTCGTTGGCGGCAAAACCCTACTCCTACGGGCGCGGGCGAACCCATTGCACGCTCCGAATTTCTCACCCGTTTGGGCTTGGCAATAGCGAGCATTCCGTTGAGTGCCTTGCTGTGGGGCGCAGTGCGCAACCCCTACAACTACCAGATTAGCCGCGTGACATTGTCCATTCCTGACCTGCCCGATGCCTTGATTGGTACTACCATTGCACAAATATCGGATATTCACACGGGTAGCTTTACGGCAAAAACGCCTCTTTGCGTGCCGTGTCGATGATAAACGAGCTGGGAGCAGATATGATATTTTTTACGGGCGATTTGGTCAATTATCGCTCGGTCGAAGCCCTGCCCTATATACCTATTTTTTCGCAAATAAAAGCCCCGTTGGGTGTTTTTTTCGGTCCAAGGCAACCACGATTATGGCGATTATTTCGATTGGGATACGGCAGACGACAAGGCAGCAGGCAACGCTCTGATGGAAAAAATACATGCCGATATGGGTTGGGATTTATTGCTGAACGAACACCGCATCGTCGAAAAAAATGGGCATAAAATAGCCGTCATCGGCGTAGAAAATTGGAGTAAAAACCGCCGATTTAGTCAATATGGCAATTTGCCCCAAGCCTATACTGGCTGCGAAGATTGTAACGTCAGCTATTATTGTCACACGACCCGTCGCATTGGCGCGGCGAGGTGTTGCCTGATTTTAAAGATATTAACGCCGTTTTTTCGGGACATACACACGGTTTGCAATTTGGTATTAACTTTGCAGGCTTCAAATGGAGTCCCGTACAATACGCCTACCAAGAATGGAAAGGGCTATATACCGAAAATCAACAACATCTATATGTCAATACGGGATTTGGCTTTGTAGCCTATCCTGGGCGAGTGGGTTTTTTGCCCGAAATAACCTTGTTTACACTCGAAAAAGCATAGGGTTGTACTGCCCACCATTTTCTCAAATCTATCCACCACAAGCCACTCTAATCCCATGCCCAGTATTTTTTCGCGCATCGTAGCAGGCGAAATCCCGTGTTATAAAGTAGCCGAAAACGACCATTTTTTGGCATTTTTCGATATTCGCCCCCTTGCCAAGGGCACACCTTAGTGATACCGAAAGCCGAAACCGATTATTTGTTCGATTTAGCAGACGACACCCTCGCCGATATGATGGTATTTGCCAAGCGCGTAGCCCGCGCCCTCGAGCAGCACGTAGCCTGCGCACGCATTGGCGTAGCGGTTATCGGCTTGGAAGTGCCCCATGCTCATATCCATTTAGTGCCTATCAATGGCATACACGACCTCGATTTTTCGCGCGAGCGCGTATCGGTGTCTGCCGACGAAATGGAACAATTGGCTACGCTTATCAAGGCTACCTTAGCACAATAAGGCGCGTTGTACCCCTTTTCTGCAATAGCTAACTAACCTCTCCCGCGCTATGCCTCAAAAAATGCCTATCGCTGCTTTTCAGATAGCCGATAGCATCGACCTCAAACGCCTACGCAGCGAATATACCGCCTTGCCTAATGCCGAAAGCAGTTCGGAGCTATTTTACCACCTTGACGGCGGTGCTTTTATGTATGTCTGCAATTATGGCGTAGTGGCATTTGCCCACCTGAACGAGATAAGTATGAGCCAAAATATACAATGGCTGCAAAGTTATTGCAACCGATTGCTAACCGAAAAAATACGCGAAGATTTTGAATTGATAACCGACAAAAATAGTGCCATTGCCTTTCAGTTCAATAGTTTGGTAGTGCCTCATTCAGACGATAAATTGATTCGTATTGTTTTGTTTAATGTAGCCCAGTCTATTGCCCTTGATTATTATGACCATAGCTCCGAAGCCCTATTAGCAGATGTGCGTAGCCATACAGACCACTTAGAAACGACGGGTAGCCTACAATTGAGCCGTAAAAATATGCTGCGCTTTATCGGCAAATCGCTCAATAGTAAAAATCGCATTGCTGCCAACCTCTATCTGTTCGATAGCCCCGACCTCACGTGGGAAGATGAATATTTGGATAAAATACATCGAGGTTTGGTTAAAACCTTTGACTTACCCGCGCGTTTTCGCGAGATAGAATATACCTTTAAAATTGTAGAGGACAACCTCAACGTATTTAGCGATATTTACCAACATCGAGAAAGTGCCATGCTCGAATGGATTATCATCATCTTAATCTTGATAGAAGTAGGCGATTTGATATTATCGCGTTTGTTCTAATAAATATAAATAGTCGCATCAATCCTTGTTGTAACATTATATCGCATATTTTTGTCAGAAATGCTTATTCATATAGGAATATTCCGCAAAAAGTAGTACATTTGTGCGCATGAAAATTATCGAATGTCCGCGCGATGCGATGCAAGGCATACACACGCATATCCCGACCCGTCAAAAAATAGCTTATATCAACGCTTTGTTGCGCGTTGGGTTCGATACGATTGATTTTGGCAGTTTCGTATCGCCCAAAGTGATTCCACAGATGGAAGATACGCGCCGTGTGGTGCGGCAATTAGACCTAAGCGATACCGATACCCAATTGCTCGCTATTGTTGCCAACGAACGTGGAGCCGTCGAGGCTTCGGGCTTTGAGCAAATACATTATTTGGGCTTCCCGTTTTCGGTGTCCGAAACTTTCCAACGCCGCAATACCAATATCACCCAAGAGCAAGCCTTTGGGTTAGTGCAAGATATATACAATTTATGCTTGCAAAAAGACAAGGAGTTGGTCGTTTATTTGTCCATGGGTTTTGGCAATCCCTACGGCGACGTGTGGGACCCCGCCATCGTAGAACACTGGACAGACCGCTTGGTGAGCGCAGGTATTGGTATCATTTCTGTTGCCGATACAGTAGGTATAGCGCAGCCCAAACAGATAGGAGATGTATTTGCCGACCTAACAAGTGCTTTTCCCGACATCGAATTTGGCGCACACCTGCATAGCGAGCCCCACAATTGGCAACCTAAGTTAGAAGCAGCATATCAAAACGGCTGCCACCGATTTGATGGTGCAATGCGTGGATACGGGGGGTGCCCCATGGCGCAAAACACGCTTGTAGGCAATATGGCGACCGAAAATATCGTGCGTTTTTTTGAAGAAGAACGCGCCGATTTTGTCATCGACCACGCTGCATTAGCCGAAGCGCAATTGCTTGCCAACGAAGTATTTGGCTTAGTATTGGCATGAGTATGCTTGTCTAATTTTTTAATTTTGAGTATTAACTCTTTATACGGCGCATCCATTTTCAAGGGCTTGGGCAAATAGAAATGGCTACGCGAAACTAATGGTCTGATTTCTAATTTTGAGCAAAAAAATAGCGGGAGCATCTGGCTCGTGCCCTTGCTACAATTTATAACACAGACCATTGGGATATCACCCCTACGGGGTTTTTGTTGCTATGCTGTCTTTATTTTCTATTAGGATGTCGCCCCGAAGGGGCTTATAAAACGGTCTTTCTATTAGTGGTTTCTAATTTTGAGCAAAAAAATAACGGAAGCATCTTGCTTATGCCCTTGCTACAAAGCAGCATTGAGCAAAATTTGTTACCGAAGTTTAAAACACAGACCAATAGTTACCTATACATTATATTAGCGACAAACTGTACGGGTTGGAAGCGCGACGAGCGTTTTATAGCCCTATCCAACCTAATACGAAGCCGCCGCCGCCCGCGCCACAGAGTTTCAGGGAATAGGTGCCGCTTTGTTTGCCCTGTTGCCATTGCTGGCGCAGCGCACCAGTTGGGATAAGAGCAGAAAAGTGTTGGTATTGAAAATCGGACAATTGCTGCCATGCTGTATTGAGTAGGGCATAGTCTTGTGCGAGGTAGGCGGCAATGCAGCGGCGATTGAGAGCGGTTAGTTCTTGTTTGCACAGTGCGGCGAAGTCGGGTTCGTTGTGCAAACGATGGCAGAATGCTTGGACCAAAGGCGCAGTTTGGCGGGGCGAGCCGCTATCGTACAGAAAAATAGATGCTTGGTGAGTTGGCTGGCTGCACGGGGCGGCTGTTAGTTGTGTTAAATCGGTATTAGGTTTGACTATGCTACACGCCATACGAGATGTTTGTAGGTGGGGCAAGGGCAATACGTCATTGGCGTTCAGCAATAAGGGGCAGCCCAGATACGACACCATGGGGTCTATACCCGAACTGCTGCCGTGAAAATATGCCTCGATAAATGCCAAGTGCCGGCGCAGGTTTGCGCCCACCTGCCACTCGATAGATGTAGTAGGAGGCGACGCAATGGGAGTAGGGTGTGTTAGTGGGGCGAGCAAGGCAGCCCAATGGCTTTGGCTCTGGTGGGCAGCATAAGCGGCGGTGAGTTCGGATAGTGATATGCTTATTTTGTCGCGTACATAGCGGTCGTAGAGCAAGGCTGTTACTGCTCCCGAACTGCCCAAACCGTAGCCTTGCGGTATATCAGAGGCACAATAGCCGCCGCTTTGCACATCGCGCACCAAGGCACTTAGGTCGGCATCAAAGGGCAAGGTGCCTCCTTCTTGGTGGCTTCGTAGGTATTGTGCCAAGCCCAGAAGTGCTGTCTGCGATTGTATTATGTGCGGAGCGCGGCGCACCGTAGGTTGGGAATGTTGCCAAATAACGCTTCGGTCGGGGTAGGGGATAGCCAGACCCTCGCCGCCACAGAGCAGAGCATATTCGCCAAAGAGCAATATTTTTGCCGAAAATCGGGGCATGGGCTTAGTGTAGAGGGCGTTTTTTAATCATGCCGCCTTTGGTTTCTTTGATAGGATGCTGTAGGACAAAGGCGACGGGGTCTATATTTTCGATTTCGTTTAGCAGTGCTGTTACCTCGAGGCGCGTGACGACACAAAACAAGATAGAACGCTCATTGGCTATCTCACCCTGTTTGCCATAGCCCGATTCGCCTTTATAAACCGTAATACCGCGGTTCATTTGATAGACGATATGCTGGCGAATCGCCTCTGCTTGGTGCGATATAATAGTTACGCCCAAATACTCTTCGATACCATTGAGCAAGAACTCGACTGTTTTGGAAGCAGCGAGATAGGTGAGCATAGAGTATAGGGCTGTTTCGATATCGAGCAATAAAGCAGCTACCAGAAACAAAGTGCTGTTGAACAGCACGATGACATCGCTTACTGTGAGGCTGGTATGGCGGCTGATATAGACTGCCAATACTTCTGTGCCGTCGATGACGGCTCCGCCCCGCATAGCCAATCCGATGCCAGTACCCAAAAAGAAGCCACCAAAAACGGCAATGAGCAATTTGTCTTCTGTAATGACGGGTAAGGTCAGGAAGTGCACAACTATAGCCAAGAGAGAAATGGCTAAGGTACTTTTTATGGCGAATGAAATAGATATTTGGTGCGACCCCAGCCAAATAAATGGTGCGTTGATGGCTACAATAAATATCGATACATCAATATTGGTGAGTAGGTTGCAGAGTAGCGATATACCCGTAACGCCGCCATCTAAAAAGCCATTGGGCAATAAAAAGCCTTTTAGTCCAATGCTGGCAGCGGCTACGCCCATGGTAATGAGGCATACAGATTTGATTATATCTTTTGCACGGTTTGCAGGCATAATGTAGTATTCTCGTTTTTTTTAAATCATGACTAAATTTTTATCTTTTAAGATGGTATTGTTCGCATTTTCAAGCGTTTAGACAAACGAGGGCGGATATACAAAACTAAACCTCTGAAATGTCATTTAGATAGCAGGGGGTAAAATTTGGCGGAATTAGCATTGAGGTCAGTTCTGGGCTATTTTTGGTGTATGCTTTTGGAGATTGCCTATTTTTGTCCGCCACCCAAGGCTCGATATAGATTTACGGTTGCTTGTAATTGCTGTAATCTATCATTTACTTTTCCTAACTCTGCACCGAGCAAACTTTGTTTGGCGATAATCACTTCGTTATAATTGGCAAATCCATTTTTTAGCAGTTCTTCGGTATACTCGACAGATTTTTGCAGGGCAGTCATTTGCTGGCTGCGGTATTCCATTTTTTCTAAGGCGGTTTGGTGTAGATAGAGCGCATTAGAAACTTCTTGCCCTGCGGTAAGTAATGTATTTTGGAAATTGAGTAAAGCGATTTGCTGCCCTGCTTCGGCAACTTTTAAGTTTGTTTTGTTTAGTTTGCGATTGAATATGGGTTGCACTAAACTTGCGCCAATACTTGCTGCAAATGAAACGGGGTTTAGAAAATTGCTAAGGCTTAGGCTGTTTAGACCTGCTGAACTGGTAATATTGAGGGTAGGATAAAAGGCTGTGCGGGCAATATTGGTTAATTCAAAGGTGTTTCTATAGGCATATTCGGCTTGCACTACGTCGGGTCTGTTTGCTAATAGCTGTGCGGGAATACCCGTTTGCAGGCTGTCGTAGCTCAATTGCTTGTCTAAACTACCTCTTATAATTTCTCCGGCGGGTCGGGCTAATAATACGCTCAGAAGGTTTTCGACTTCGCGTATCTGTCGTTTTATATCGGGTATAGTTACTTGTGCGGCATGTCGTTGGGCTTCGCTTTGTACTACTGCGGCTTCGGTTACTCGTGCCGATTGTTTTAGAGCTTTCATCGTAGCAACGGTTTTGTCCCAATTATCTACGGTTTGGGTTGTAATAAGCAATTGCTTATCAAGTGCCAGTAATAAGTAATAATTATTGGCAATAGAACTGACCAAATTAGTTTGAATGACTTTTGCGGCGGCATCTGTTTGCAGCCAAGCAGCGAGGTTTGCCTTTCTATTGCTTTTTAATCTGCCCCATATATCTGCCTCCCACGCGCTTGATACGCCTAATTGGTATTGTATTCTGTTGGATTGGAAACCAAAACTCTGGGCTTCGGGTAATTTAGAAGCCGTAATGCCGAAATTTCCGCTTAGAGTAGGATAAAAAGCGGCTTTGGTTTGGTGATAAAGTGCTTCTGCTTGGGTAATTCTTATGTAGGCTGTTTTGATGTTTAGGTTATTGTTTAGCCCTTCTTCAATTAAGTGCTGCAAGATGGTATCTCTGAAAATTTCTGTGTACGGGAGTTGGGCAATCGCAATAGTGTCGCTATTGCTTTGCCCTCGATAATTTTCTGTGGTGGGTATAGTTGGTTTTTGATAGGGCTGAATGACGTTACAAGATGCCGAAACAATGAGTATCATTGCAATGAGTACGGCATTTATTTTAAATGAATAGCTCATGTTTTTTTGAAAATGGGTATAATTTTATGGGACGGTATTTCCCGTGGTGATTGCTTGATTACTACCTGTTATTTTTTCGTGTATAGCTTGGAAAACGACAAATAATGTTGGAATGACAAAAACGCCAAATACAGTGCCAATGAGCATTCCGCCAATAGCTGCTGTGCCGATAGCGCGATTGCCTATGGCACCTGCGCCAGACGCAAACATCAATGGGAGCAACCCAAAAATAAGGGCAAACGAAGTCATTAAGATGGGGCGTAGCCTTGCCCCAGCCCCTTCGACGGCGGCTTGTCTGAGGGGCATTCCCTTTCTTCTGCGCTCTACCGCAAATTCGACAATTAGAATGGCGTTTTTTGCCAACAATCCTACGAGCATTATCAATGTGATTTGGACATAGATATTATTAGTGACACCAAACAGCCAAGCAAAGCAAAAAGCACCCGCCAAGCCCATAGGCAACGAGAGCAAGACTGCCAGCGGAAGGATATAGCTTTCGTATTGGGCGGCTAACAAGAAGAATACAAAAATAATAACAAGTAAAAATATGAATCCTGTTTGCGAGCCTGATGATATTTCCTCTTTTGATATGCCCGAAAATTCATAGCCATATCCCGTAGGCAAAACCTGTGCCGCTACTTCTTGTACGGCTCTAATGGCATCGCCCGAGCTATAACCTACTTTTGGCGACCCATTAATGGCAATAGAAGTAAAAAGATTAAAGCGGGTGATAGTAGGAGGTCCATATACTTTTTTCAGGGTAATAAAACTGGTAATAGGAGCCATAGTACCCGCCGCATTTCTTACATAGATTTTGCTTAGACCTTCGGGGTTTGCTCTGTATTGCGACTCTGCCTGCACCATTACCCGAAACTGTTTCCCGAAATTATTAAAATCTGATGCGTACAAACCACCATAATAACCTTGTAGCGTACCTAATATATTATTGACAGAAAGCCCCGCTCCTTTTGCCTTAGCTATATCGACAGTTATTTCGTATTGAGGGAAATTGGGGTCAAAAGAGGTCGAGGCAAATTGTATTTCGGGGCGTTTGTTGAGGGCAGCCAAAAAATCGGTACTAACTTTTGAAAATTGGAGTATGTCGCCGCCTGTTTTATCTTGTAATTGAAATTCAAATCCACCCGTAAGGCTAAACCCAGGAAGGGTTGGCGGCGAAAAAAACAATATCCTTGCATCTCTGATATTACTTGTCTTTGCCCGCAGTTTGCCTATGATGGCTTTTATTTCTTGGTCTTTATTTTTTCTCTCATCCCAGTGTTTTAGCCGAGTGAATGACATGCCATAATTGCTACCTGCACCACTCATCATGCTTCTACCTGCTACGTACAAAAAACTGCTTATTTCGGGAATTTCACGCGCTATTTTTTCTAATTCTCTCATTATTTCCGTAGTGCGTTCCATCGAAGCGGAGGGAGGCAATTTTATATCGCCGATAATTGTTCCTAAATCCTCGTTAGGCACAAAATCTTTGGGTGTTGTTTTTTGGAGCATAAAAAACAAGCCACTGAACAAGGCAATAACGAGAAATGCTATGGGCCATTTACGAATTAAAAAAGAAATAGATTGTTTATAACGATTAGTAATCGATTTAAACGCAACATTAAAACCGGAGTGGAAACGACTGAGCAGCCCTTTTTTGCTATGTTTTGTCTCATCGTGTGGCTTTAACAGGAGTACGCAAAGCACGGGACTTAGGGTTAGGGCGTTAATGGCAGATAAAATAATAGCAATAGCCAAGGTTAGACCGAACTGTTTATAGAAAACACCCGCCGAACCTGTAATAAAGCTAACGGGAACAAATACTGCCGCCATTATTAAAGTAATAGAAACGATTGCCCCTGTTATTTCGTCCATAGCATCTAAGGTTGCCTTGCGCGAGGATTGATACCCTTCGTCTAATTTGGCATGGACAGCTTCTACCACGACAATAGCATCATCTACTACAATACCGATTGCCAGCACAAGGGCAAACAGCGTGAGTAGGTTAATGGTAAAACCGAATAAACTTAGAAAGAAAAATGTGCCGATAATAGCAACCGGAACCGAAATTGCCGGGATTAGGGTCGAACGCCAATCTTGTAAAAATAAAAATACGACAATAAACACCAATATAAATGCCTCGATAAGTGTGACGATTACCTTTTTGATAGAGGCATTTAAGAAATCGATGGCATTGATAAAATTTTGCGTTTTAATTCCCGTTGGAAAATTTTTTGCTACCTCTTCCAATGCTTTCAAACTTCCTTCGATAACTTCTTGGGCATTAGAGCCTGCTGTTTGGGCAATAGCGAGTGCCACAGAGGGTTTGCCGTTTGCTTCGGCGATACTCGAATATGACAATGCGCCCATTTCTATTTTTGCCACGTCTTTCAAGCGCAGTACTTGGCTGTTATTGTCTGAACGTATAATGATGTCGCCAAATTCAGCTTCGTTTTTCAATTTTCCTTTATACTTAATGGTATATTGAAAAGATTGTTTTCCCAATTCGCCAAATTGCCCAGGTGCTGCTTCTATATTTTGTTCTTGTAATGCGGCACTAATATCGGCAGGCACTAAGCCATGAGTCGCCATTACGTCGGGGTGTAGCCAAATGCGCATCGAATAATCCATTTGGCTGAAAATAGTAACATCGCCCACGCCATTTACCCGCTTTAGTTGAGGTACTAAATTGATATTGGCATAATTCTGCAAAAATGTTTGGTCGTAGGAAGGGTTATCGCTATACAAAGAAAATATCAATACGTTGCTGCTTTGCCGCTTAGTAACAGTAACACCCGCCCTTGTAACCTCTTGTGGCAATAAGGGCGTAGCCCTTGCTACGCGGTTTTGCACATTGACGGCAGCGAGGTCGGCATTGGTGCCTAATTTAAAATTGATAGTAATGGTGGCTGCACCGTTATTGCTGGCAGTAGACGTGAGGTACGACATATTCTCAACGCCATTTATCTGCTCTTCCAAAGGCACAATCACGCTCTTTAGCATCACGTCGGCATTGGCACCTGGATAGGATGCCGAGACCGAAATAGTTGGCGGTGCAATTTCGGGATATTGCGATATAGGTAAAGTTTGTAAGCCTAAAATACCGAGTACCACTATAAGTATAGATATTACAGTAGATAATACAGGTCGTTCTATAAATCGTTTAAACATAGGACTCTTTTAGGAAATTTTCAAATTCAAATACATTAAAATATTTTTTGATAAACACTATCGGCATTTACCATTCGGGGCTTAATAGCGGTGCCATTTTTTAGAGTAGCCACCCCTTCAATTATGATTTTCTCGCCCTCGTGCAATCCGCTTTCTACTACATAATTACTGCCATCGTTATTTTCCATTATGCTTATTTCGGTACTTCTTGCCGTATCTGCACTGTCTAACACATACACAAAATATTTGCCTTGCAATTCGTAGGTAGCTTTTTGCGGAATGATAAGAACGCTATCAATAGTTTGCGGAATCCGAACTGTACCCGTACTGCCACTTCGAATCATATTATTGGTGTTGGGAAAGTTTGCCCTTACACTAAACGAACCTATTTGGGTATTGATAATCCCACTTCCTTGCTCTAATTTCCCTTTTTTCGGAAATTCAACGCCATCGGCAAGCAATAAAGTAACTGGCGGCATACTGGATAATCGCTCTTTTGGTGTAGTCCCTGGTGTATTGCGCATAAATTGTAATGCTTGTTTTTCGTTGATAGAAAAATAAGCATATATATTTTTTATATCCGAAACGGTAGTTAAGGCTTGTGCCATATTGCTGCTCACTAAACTTCCCATCTTAAAAGGAATAGCACCTATCACGCCATTGACAGGGCTGGCAATGGTGGTATACCCCAAATTGGTTTTTGCATTCACTAATCTTGCTTGTGCTTGAGCCAAAGTAGCTTGCTTTGCTTGCAAAATGTATTGCCTGCTTTCAAGCTCATACTTACTAATAATATTTTTTTCTACCAATGGGCTTACTTTGCTTACCTCCATTTGGGCAGCCTGAACATCAGCCTCGGCTATTTTTATATTTGCTTGTGCAGTACGAACCTCCTGCTCATATTGGGGGCACTAATCCGAAACAAGGTTTGACCCTTGCTAACTACTGCACCTTCGTCCACATAAATGGCATCGATATAACCATCTATTTTAGGGCGAATCTCTATGTTTTGCTGCCCCTGTATCGTTGCGGGATAATCCGAAAATAACGTTGTACTCCTGGGAGTAAGGGCCAAAACAGAATATTCTAATATGGGCGGTGGTGCTGCTGTTTGTGGGGCGGCATTTTTATCATTGCTTTGGCAGCCAATAATGCCAACTAAGGAAAATAGGGCGGCAAGTTTTTGGATATAATTCATTTTTTAGGTATGATATTCTTTAAAAATGTTTATTTTTGTATCGATTGATGAAAAGTGAAAATTGCAAAAAAGGTCATTGTCTTGTAATTTTATGTGCAAGATAAAAATGCAAGCATTGCCTCCTTGTTGTGCCCTTGCAAAGATACTAAGAAATGGAAAAAAGTCGAATGATTTTCAAAATTTCGAGGGCAAAAATTGAGCAGAGCAATTTTTGCATGGGTAAGCGTATTCGATACGCCAACAAGATATATGGCTATCTGCCTTCGATTTAATATTTTGTCTGTAAGGATACGGGAGCATGAAAAGCAATTTCCCTATTGCTATCCATATAGGAGTAGTAATAGGGAAATTATTTTTTATCCATACAATTTGCAAAATCCTGATAATCAGGGCTATGCATTTTGGTGGAGCCGGGGGGACTCGAACCCCCGTCCGAATAAAGTGCCAATATGCTTTCTACGTGTGTAGCCGCGTTTTATTTGTCAGCAACCAGCAGCTACGCTGCCAACCTAAACTGGTCGCTTACTCGCAATTAGTTTTCGCTTGGTTGTCGCGATACCCAACCTTGCTATGCCAACTTAGCTGATGAAGCTTTGTCCTACGGGCAAGAGTTAGCCAAAAATGCGCGAGGTAGGACAGAAGCTATCGAACCTTTATCCCTTGGATTAGGCTGCGATTGCATAAGTAGTGTTGCCACTTAACTGTTTGAGTGTTCAGATTTACGAGCATCCACACAAGGCTCGACACGCTTACATACCCTCATCAATATCGTCAATTCCAGGCGACCCCAAATAAGTATGTACAACCTACAAACACACTGTTGGGCGTAAAAGTTCGCAGAGGGTAAAACTTTTTTTTGCTCCCTATCGCAAATAAAGCAATGCTTATTTTTTTCGCTGTTTTGAGCCAATTAATAGCTTTCAAAGGTACAGCAGAGGCGGCAGTTTCTTTTGGTGGCTTCTCTTCCTCACCTATTTTTGATTTCTTTTAAGACGTCTTCTAAATAGTCAATCTGAACTTCTTGTATTTCTAATAGCTTTTTGTTTTGATGGATTAATAAGTGGTCAATTTTTTCGTTCAATAGTTCTATTTCGAGTTCTGCTTTTAAGTTGACTTTATAGTCGAGTTCGCCTCTTTGTCTATCCTTTTGTTCTTGGCGGTTTTGGCTCATCATAATAATAGGAGCTTGAATAGATGCTATACAAGAAAGTACGAGGTTGAGCAAGATAAAAGGATAAGGGTCAAATGCTTTGCTGCCCAAAAACCAAATATTTATAGCCATCCAGATGAGGATAAAACCGAAAAAGGAGAGGATAAACGTCCAGCTACCGCCAAATGTCGCAACCTTATCGGCAATTTTTTGCCCCCATGTTGATTCGGTATCTGCCTCGGGCTGTATATTTTCAGAAAGTATGGCATTGTTTTTAATGGCAGCTAATACATCTCTATCGATAGCCGCCAACTCTCCTTTCTCTTGGGCGACCAACAGGGCTAAGTAATGCCTTCTGTATCGGTTTAGCTCCGATAAGGAAATGAAGTCGTCTTTGCCGAAATCGGGAAAATCGACCTTAATTAGATTAAAAACGCCTTCTCTAATATCCCAAGCACTTACGTCTTCGCCAAGAGGAATCTCTTTTTTCGTAAAAAAACTTGTTTTCATAGATGAAAGTTATCCGTTAAATATATTTGATTATAAAACTTTATTTTGTTGCATAATGAGATGGCTTAACTGGCTATATAGGTCGCGCAGCTCGGGGTTTTGTTGTAGTAGAGATAGGTGTCGTTCTATGGTGGCGTGGTCACCGCGGCGGGCGGGTCCGGTTTGTGCATGGTGTGGGTTTTGTGTCTGTACTTTTTGGGCGGTTTCGAGTATGAGTGGTTGCAGTAGGTCGAAGGGCAGTTGGTGTTGTTGCAACCAATCGTAGGCGAGGCTTATTAAATAGTTCGTAAAATTATTGACTACTACCGCACCCAGATGTACGAGTTGTCGTTGTTCGTCGGTCAATTTGTACACCTTGCTCGATAGGGTGGTGGCGGTTTGGCGCAGTAGTTGTTCGGCAGCGGTATCGTTGGCTTGTATAATAATGGGAATATGCGCCCATTCGATAGCTTTCTGAGCCGAGAAAGTTTGTAAGGGATAAAAAATGCCTCGCCGCAGGTGCGGTATCAGCGCAGTTGCGGGTACAGAACCCGACGTGTGGGCGACTATTGCAGTGCTGGCTACGCGCAATTGGGCTGCTACCGAGGCAATGGCATCATCAGCAACGGCGATGAGGTATAGGTCGCTGTCGGGCAATAGCTCTTCGAGGCGGTTGCTTGTTCCTATTTGGCACAAATGGCTTAACGGGGCAAGACTCTGCGGGCGGCGGCTATATATCTGCCTGATGGTATAGCCTGCTTGGTGCAGTGCGCGAGCCAGATGTGTTCCTACGTTGCCCGCCCCAAGTAGGGTAATGTTTGGTAGGGCAGCCATTAGAGTATGCCTAAGCGTTTGAGTTCCCAAAAACATTTGGCAGTAGCGGCGATATCGGCGGCGGCGTTGTGGGCTTCTTCAAAGTCTTTACCGAATAATTTTTGGTGTAGCTCGGTCAGGCGCGGCCATTTATAGCGGCTATACGGCGAGTTGGACGGGATACGGCAAAAATCGGTGCTTTGCTGCATAGTGCAGATACTGCGTAGCCCAGCTAATTGGTTGGATTGTCCGTTGCGTAGAAATTCGGCACCTACAATTTTTTCGTCAAAACTAAAATTGTGTGCCACAAGGCAAGTAGCTTTTGCCAAGGATTGAGCAAACTCGGCGAGGGCTTGCCCCAAAGGTACGCCTTCGCGTTGGGCGCGTTGGGTGGTGATGCCGTGCACGCGCGATGCATCGGTGGGTATCGTATAGCCCTCTGGTTTGATGATATAATTGGTGCTGCTTAGGCATGTGCCGTCGGTGGCATAATCAGCCCAAGCCAACTGCACCATGCGGGGCCAGTTCGACAAATCGCTGATGGGGGCTTTCCAATTGCGGGGTAGCCCGGTGGTTTCGGTATCAAAAAAAACGTACATGCGTTTAAGGGTTTAAGGCGCAAAAGTCGCAAAAAAATTAGTATTTTCATAATTATTGCCGCTAAAATTGGGCAAATAACTAAAAAATTTGCTTTATATTAAAATTAATAGTATTTATTTTAAATATTAATATATTTTTAATTTTATTTAATAATATTCAAAATAAAATAATGCCAATTTGTAACTATTTAGCCTTGTAGGAGAAATGCCATTTCTAATCGAATATGCAATGATTTCAGGCATTATTAGATGGGTATTGCTCATTACCCCATACCCAAAACCCCATACCCTAAATAGTTACGAAAATAGATAGATAGCGGGCAAAATGGATAGCCTGAATTAGGCAGTCGATAGATTAGTGGCAAGAAATGGCAGAGAATCGCGTTTGCCAAACGATAATTAACTATATTTGCCGCTGATACAGCCCCATGCGCTAAGATAGCTACAATGCTAATAATTTTTTCATACCACTTCACTATTTTTTGACGATATGAGCAATATCCCCACCAAACCTCCTCTTTCTTTTTGGCAAATATCTAACATGAGCTTTGGCTTTTTTGGCATACAGTTCGGTTGGGGCTTGCAAATGGGCAATATGAGCCCTATTTATAAATATCTCGGAGCCGACGAAGCCACGATACCACTATTGTGGCTGGCAGGTCCTATAACGGGATTGCTAATACAACCCATTATCGGGGCTATGAGCGACCGCACTTGGCACCCGCGATGGGGGCGCCGCCGCCCTTATTTTTTTGGTCGGGGCTATTTTAGCCAGCATTTCCTTGTTTTTGATGCCCTATTCCTCTACTTTATGGATGGCGGCGGGTTTGCTGTGGATATTAGATGCATCGGTCAATATAGCCCAAGAGCCATTTAGGGCTTTTGTAGCCGACAAACTGCCCGAAAATCAGCATACACAGGGCTTTGCCATGCAAACTTTTTTTTGTGGGCTTGGGCAAACAGCGGCTAACCTCGCTCCCGCCTTATTTGTCGGGTTGGGCGTTGTGGGGCTTATGGCAAGCGGTATTCCGCTAATGGTTCAGTATTCGTTTATGGTAGGCTCAATTGTATTTCTGCTAGCCGTTTTATGGACAGTATTCAGCACCGACGAGTACCCGCCTGCCGATAAGGAGGCATTTGAAGCCGAACACAAAAACAGCACTATTGGCACTACTTTTGCAGAGATTGGCAAAGCACTGTTCAATATGCCCCAAACGATGAAACAATTAGCGGTTGTACAGTTTTTTTCTTGGTTTGCCTTGCCGTGTATGTGGCAATATTTTACGATAGCCTTAGCCCGACAAGCATTTGGTACGAGCGACGCGCAATCGCCTGCTTTTGAAGAAGCAACGGTTTGGGGCAACAATTGTATGGCTGTTTATAATGTCGTTACGGTTATTGTGTCTTTTGCCTTGCCGCCTCTGGCAGCAGCTATCGGGCGCAAAAAAACCTATTTTATTTGCCTCTTGTTGGGCGGTTTGGGCTTGACATTTTCGGTGCTTACCCCCGACAAATATATAGCTATGTTTGGTATGGGACTTATGGGCATAGCTTGGGCAGCTATTTTGACTATGCCTTATACGATTTTAGCCAATACCATACCTCCCAACCGAATGGGCGTTTATATGGGTGTGGCTAATATGTTAGTCGTTATTCCTCAAATGGTTATGATGTTTAGTATATCCTCAGCCTACAAAATATTGGGCAACAATCCCGTTAATGTGGTAGTCCTGGGAGGCATTATGCTCATCATATCGGCATTTACCGTATTTCTACTGCAAAACACAGAAGTACACGAGCAACAAAAAGCAATATAGTTAGACATTGACCACTTGACAAGTGCGTTACTTATCTATCTTAGACGTGTCATAATACCGTTCAAAAACCCAAAGTAGCTACAAATTAACCCTAATTCTGTATCTTTGCAACATGTATTTTTGTAATACATTTTATCCATCAAAGAAATTTGCATAAAGCGTGAGTCGTACTATCATCATTGGTTCGCGGGGGAGTGCCTTAGCCAAATGGCAAGCCGACTATACCTGCGACGAACTAAAAAAATTGGGCTATCAGGTAGAGATAAAATATATCAAGACCCAAGGCGATATTATCAACCAACTTACTTTTGATAAGTTGGAAGGAAAAGGCTTTTTTACCAAAGAAATAGAAGAAGAATTGGTGAACGGGACGATAGATTTGGCAGTACACTCCTACAAAGACCTACCCACCGCCAACCCGCCTGGGCTCATCGTTGCGGGCTGCTCTTATAGCGAAGACCCCGCCGACTGGCTGCTCATCAAACGAAATGCCTACGACGACAATCAACCGCTAAAACTCAAACAAGGTGCCGTAGTAGGCACTTCGTCGGCACGGCGCAAATCACAACTATTGGCACTTCGCCCCGATTTGACGATGCGCGACATGCGCGGCAATGTGCCCACAAGAGTCGAAAAATTGGATACCACCGACTATGACGCAATAGTGCTTGCAGCAGCAGGGCTGAACCGCTTAGAATTGGATTTGAGCCGCTACCACGTCGAGCGGCTGCGCGTCTTAGAGTGTGTGTCTGCGCCCGCACAAGGCGTATTGGCATATCAAGTGCGCGAAAATGACAACTTTATGCTATCCGTTGTAGGACACCTCAACGACCCCGACGTAGCGCGTGATATTGCCGTAGAGCGCGGCATACTCAAAAAATTAGGCGGCGGCTGCCAACAGCCCATCGGCGTATATTGCGAAACCATAGCACCGGGCGAGCAAGCCGTTTGGGTGGCTTATGCCAAGGTGTGGAATGACTTCCCGCAGCGCCTATTTATGACCGACCGAAACGCAAAACGCCTCGTCGAACGCGTAGTCGAAGCCTTAAAAAACAGGGGCAATAAAAGCGTCTTTATTACGCGAAACTTACAATCCGATAGCTTTTTTAGCCGCGCCCTCGCACAGTATGGCTATACCGTATATGCCCAAACGCTACTTAATTTCGAAGCCATTGCCTTCGACCCACATCTGCCAAACGCTGATTGGGTGTTTTTTTCGAGCAAAAACGGAGTAGAATTTTTCTTTGACCAAAAACCGATATTGCCACCCAACATTAAGTTTGCCGCCGTAGGCGAGGCAACTGCCCATGCGGTCAAGAAATATGGCTACAAAACGAGCTTTGTCGGTATGGGTGCCGATACAACCATAGTAGCGTTTGAATTTGCAGCAGTAGCACGAGATAATTACGTATTGTTTCCCCAGCCTGCTAACTCGCTCCAAACCGTGCAAAAAGTATTGGGCGATGTCATTAAGGCAAAAACGTTGGTAGTATATCAAAATACGCCCATAGAGCATTTCGACATACCCGTATGCGATATTTTGCTGTTTACCAGCCCCGCCAATGCTCAAAACTATTACCGAAAATATCCCGTATTGCCAGACCAAAAAATTATTGCCATCGGCACTACAACAGCGCGAGCACTTAGCAATATGGGTATCCACGATTACGTCATCTCGCATAGCTCGCACGAAATAAGTTTGGTAGATATCTGCTATTAACGTTTCGGCTTCGCTCAACGTTTCGGCTTCGCTCAACGTTTCGGCTTCGCTCAACGTCGCGTTGAGCGGAGTCGAAACGTTAGATACCGAGTATTTGACTACGCAACGGCGGTGGGTTTGGCGGTAGTTGTGCAATTCGAGGCGATTGAATCGCTTAGAGACGAACAAGGTGCGCAGGCTGCTTAGTTGCCAAATATCTTCCAATGTATCAACGCTCGTATTGCTAATATCGAGATATGATAGGTGTTTGGCATTTGCTAAGGGCTTGAGCGAGACAATTTTGCTCAGTTCTGTATTTGCTAGCGTGAGGGCGCGTAGTTGGGGTAATTGGCTTATCAGGTCAAGGTCGATGTCTAAAAAACCCGGATTGCCATATATATGAAAAAATGATAAGTGCGGATGTTTTTCGAGGGCTTGTAGGTTGCCTCTATTGAACTCGAACGGAAAATAGGGTGGTTCGGGATTCCAAGCCCACTCGTCGGGACCAGACAAGATTAGGGTGCGTAGTCGTTTCATGTCGGCGATGGGCGATAGGTCGCGCAATTGCGTATTCATGAGTAATAAGTCAGCCAAATTTTTGAGCCGCGTCAGTGGTGTTAGGTCTATGTCTTGCAACAAAAGCGTACCTTCTTTAAAAACGACGGGTAATCGGACGACATTGGCTATTTCTTGGAGTAGTTGCGGCGTTATTTCGGCAAATTCTTTGTCGTACTTATCGAGGTCTTCTACCACAAAAGTATAATCCTTTTGGTGATGATAGAGAAAAAGTTGCCAAATTTTGGGCAGTTCGTGCCACCAATTCAATAGCTTTTGAGCAGACATGATATATGTTGATAAATGGTTTAACTATTTAGGGGCTTGAAATGTCGAAACTCGCGCTTTGATATATATATTATGATTGTATCTGTGTATGTAATTTGGTTGAACGTTTTATTGGCTACATCTTATCCAAACCGCGTTGCAGGCGATTGACGGTTTCGGGCTGTCCGAGTGTGGCTATGAGGTCGGGCACGGCGGGTCCGCCCATGCTGCCGGTCAAAAATACGCGCAGCAAAGGCATGACATCGCCAATTTTGGTGTTTTGTTGTTGCAAGGTTTGTTTGATGGCGGTATCAACAGCGTGGCTCGAAAAGTCGGCTAACGCGCCTAAATCGCCGATAAGTTGCTCGAAAACGGGGCTTAATTCGGGTCGCCATTTTTTTTGTAAAGTGGAGGCATCGTATTCGGTGGGTGGGCTGAACAAGTATCGGGCATCGCGCCAAAAATCGCCGATGAGTATTAGACGGTCGCGCATCAAAGCTACGGCGGGGCTTAGTGCTTCGTGCGAGAGGTGTCGGTATTCTTCGGGCGCAATGGCTGTCAATTGTGCGGTCAATTGCTCAATGGGCATCGCTTTTATATGCTGTTGATTCATCCATTTGGCTTTTTCATAATCGAATTTTGCCCCTGCTTTATTGACACGAGTTATGTCGAACTGTGCTACGAGTTCGTCGAGCGAAAAAATTTCTTGTTCCGTGCCGTTGTTCCAGCCCAAAAGGGCTAAGAAGTTGATGACGGCTTGTGGGCTGAATCCTTGCTCGCGAAAACCTAGCGTAGGAATACCTGTTTCGCGGTTGAGCCAGGCCAGAGCATAGACGGGAAAGCCCAGACGGTCGCCGTCTCGTTTGCTCAATTTTCCCTTGCCATCGGGTTTTAGTATCAAGGGCAAGTGTGCAAATTGGGGCATATTGTTTTTCCAGCCCAAGTAATCGTATAGTTTGATGTGTACGGGTGCGGAAGGCAGCCATTCTTCGCCTCTGAAAGCGTGTGTAATGCGCATCAAGTAGTCATCTACTACGACTGCTAAATGATAAGTAGGCATAGAGTCGGCTTTGAGCAATATTTTATCGTCGATCAAGTCGCTGCGAAATTCGACCTTTCCTCGTATCATGTCGTTCAGTTGTATGGTTTCGCCTATTGGCATTTTTATGCGCACAACTACTCGTTCGCCGTTTGCCAAAGCCTCGGCAACTGCTTCGGGCGACATAGTGAGCGAGTTGCGCAGTTGGGGCAATAGGCGCGTATGGGCATCGTACTGAAATCGTTTGCCTTCTGCCTCGAATGCGTGTCGGATAGCCTCTAATTGTTCGGGCGTATCAAAGGCGTAGTAGGCATTGCCGTCGGCTATCAGGCGGTCGGCATATTGCTGGTAGATGCCTGCTGCTTTGCGTTCTGATTGTCGGTAGGGGGCATATTCGCCGCCTATTTGCGGGCTTTCGTCGGGCTTAATGCCGCACCATGCAAGCGTTTCGGCGATATATTCTTCTGCACCCGCTACAAATCGCGATTGGTCGGTGTCTTCGATTCGGAGGATAAATTGCCCGCCATGCTGCTTGGCATAGAGATAACAAAATAAAGCGGTGCGCACGCCGCCTATGTGCAAACCACCAGTGGGGCTGGGTGCAAATCGGGTTCTAATCATGGAAAAAAAACAGTGGGTAGTTTGGCTTGCTTTTAAGTTGGGTCGTGCCTAATTTGGATATTGAGCGAAGCGAGCGGTATATTTTAATCGTCTAATTCGTCGAGCAACATTTCTTGTGCGCCGCGCAATTCTTGTAGCGAATGTCGGTCGGATAGTTGTTGGGCAATGTCAATACCTTTTTGGTAGATATTTAGGGCATCGTTGGGCAGTTGCAATTGTTCGTATAGTTTTCCTAAATGATAATAAGTACCTACATAAGTGGGGTTGCTCTTGGTTAATTGTTCAAAAATAAGCAGTGCTTGGTCGTAATCGCTTAGTTTTAGGTATTCGAGAGCAATGGCATAATGGAGAAAAGGGTCGTCGGGCGTTTCTTGCAAAAGGCTTGCAGTTGGGCAAGTCGTGACATGGCGAGGCGGCTAAAATATGGGGTGAAAATGGTCTGATAGATGATAATGCGCCAAATGAATTGGCGTATCTTAACGGGGGCACAAAGTTACGCAGATTTTGCGTTTTTATATCGCTATTGTTGCAAAAAGCGGTATCTTTGCGGTTTTAATAGTTGTTGGCATAGGCATATACTGCTGTCAAGATTATTTGTTTGTTAAATTATACGAACAATTGGAAATTGTTGTTATTTTATTATTAGTATTGCTCAATGGCTTGTTTGCCCTTGCCGAGATAGCGATTGTATCGTCGCGAAAAACCCGCCTTATCGAAAAGGCTAAAAAAGGCAATATAGGGGCACAAACCGCCCTCGATTTACTCGAAAAACCCGAACAATTTTTGTCTACCATGCAAATAGGCATTACCTTGGTGGGCATTGTATCGGGTATGTTTGGAGGCGTAGCCTTAGCTGCCCGCCTCGAACCTTTGTTGCAATCTATCGCATGGCTATCAGGTTATACCGAAGAGGCAGCATTGTTCTTGGTCGTTACACTCATCACGTTTTTGTCGTTAGTGTTGGGCGAATTAGTGCCCAAAACATTAGGGCTGACTAACCCCGAAGGTATAGCCGTATTGCTCGCGCCATTTGTCAAAATATTATCGCTTGTCACGCGCCCATTTACAGCACTCTTGGGTTTTTCGACCCGCCTCATCTTGCGCATCTTTGGTGTGCAAGAAAAGCAAGAGACCCCTGTATCAGAAGAAGAAATGAAACTGATTATAGAACAAGGTGTGCAGCACGGTGTTATAGAACAGAAAGAAAATGAGATGATAAAGGGCATTTTTCGCTTCGCCGACCGCAAAGCATACTCCATTATGACCAGCCGCCGCGATATTTTTTGGATAGACATAAACGAACCCTTTGAAACCCAAAAAACAGAAATTTTAGACAGTGGCTATTCCAAAATACCCGTTTGCGACGAATCGCTCGACAATATCATCGGCATTCTACAAACTAAAACGTTTATCAATAAGTTACTCGTAGAGCCAGAATTTGATATTCGCGAGCTGCTGCTGCCGCCCATTGTGGTGCCCGAAGCTACCCGTGCCCTCAAAATATTAGAAACCTTTAAACAGCATAAGGCGTATATCGGTGTGGTGGTCGATGAATACGGCGTAACAATAGGCGTGATAACCCTACATGATTTGATAGAAAATATATTTGGCGACTTGCCCCAATTAGATGACGAACCCGAAGACCAAGACATCATCACACGCGAAGACGGCTCGATGCTCATAGACGGCGGTATGCAAATAGACGAACTGCGCGAGCTGATAAGCATAAACGATTTTGAACGACACGAACAAGACGGCTATTCTACCATAGCAGGTTTTGTGATTCATTACCTCAAAAAAGTACCTCGAACAGGTGAAAAATTTTCGGACCGGCGGTTATCAATTTGAAATAATAGATATGGATTTTAATAGAATTGACAAAGTGTTGATAAGCAAAGAATAAACCCACAACAAAAAACTGAACAACTTTCTCATACCGCCTTCCCCGTGTCTTTTATCTCCAACTCATATAGCGGCACTCAATACTACTCTAAATATCAATCATTCAAAATTAGCAATTATAACCCTTTATGCGCTTTACGGTATCTACCACAACCCTGCAAAAAAATTTGCAACTTATTAGCGGAGCTATTGGCAACAACCGCACTTTCCCTATTTCGGAATGTTTTATTTTTAATATCCAAGACGGCAACTTGTCGGTTACAGCCTCGGACGGCGATACGTCCATGTCGGTCAATTTGGAGGTAATGGCTGATGCCGACGGTAATGTGGGCATACCTGCCAAAATGTTGTTGGATATACTCAAAAGCCTACCCGACCAACCGCTTACTTTCAAAGTAGATACCGAAACCCACGCCACAGAAATATTGGCGCATAATGGCAAATACAAATTAGGCGGCGAAGATGCATCTGATTTCCTGAACATTACGCAAATGAACGCCACCGATACTTTTGGTATGCCCGCCGTAGTATGGGCAGAAGCCATTAGCAAAACCCTGTTTGCCGTAGGTACAGACGAACTACGACCTGCTATGACAGGCGTATTTTTCCGTGCCGACGACTTAGGACTCACTTTTGTAGCTACCGATGCCCATAAATTAGTGCGTTTCCAATACGACCTCAACCCCGACGGTGCTAATGCAGAGTTTATTTTGCCCAAAAAAGCACTCACTCTCCTCAAAAATATATTGCCCGCAGGCGATGCCACCATCAGCGTATCGCACAACCGCACCAGCGTATTGTTTGCCGCTGGCGATGCCCGCCTCTTGTGCCGCCTCATCGACGCGCGATTCCCCGACTACAAAGCCGTTATTCCGATAGACAATCCCAATCGACTGACCATCAATAGAAGCGACTTTGCAGCATCGCTCAAACGACTCGCTATATTTGCCAATAAAACCAGCCACCAAGTAGTACTAGAATTAGACGGTAACGAGCTAAAACTAAGCACCCAAGACGTAGATTATTCTAACGAGGCTGTCGAGCGATTGGCATGTAGCTACGAAGGCAGCCCAATGCAAATTGCCTTCAACGCCCGCTTTTTGGGCGAAACCCTCGGCGTTTTAGATGTCGAAGAAATATTGCTCGAAATGTCGTCGCCTAACCGCGCGGGTATCGTATTGCCCGCCCAACAAGACGAAAACAGCCATGTCCTAATGCTGATGATGCCGCTAATGCTATTTGCTTAGGCAGAACACCCAAACGCATCGGCATTTGTGCTTCATTGGCAGAATATTTATTGGGCAAGAGCTATTTTTTATTAAATATTTATTATAAATTTTATTTATGTGTAATGCGCTGTAACAAAAGAAAATATGTCTAACTCTTGCCCTAAAAATACGCTCACTATTATCCCAAGATGCTCTAATTATATGCAAAAAAGTATTCTTTATCAACTACTGCCGCTGATAAGTATAGTTCTTGCCACCTCGCAAGTATTGTCAGCGCAAAATATGGAAAAAATCCTTCAATCGGATACCACCAAATTTAATTATGGCGGCACCGACCTGGTTGATATAGACCTGCAATTGGGCGGCAGCAACGATAAGACGGCGAAAGTAGTGCCAATGAGCGACAAAATACTACACCTACTAAAATAAATGCCCCGCTAATACGGGTCTCGTACCCAATAGCCTCGATAAAAATACTACGACCAAAGTTACACCAGACAGCCGCCCGCCCGCAGGCAATACCCTTCCCATAGCACAAACACGCCCAGTAGTGCCAGGACAAACGCCACCACCTGCTTATGTGCCAGCCACGGTCGAAAACCAAATACCCCGACACAAACTCATCAGCCCACCCGTCATAAAACCCGTGCGCGGCGAAGATATATATAAAACCCGATTGGCGGCGATACCCTCGCTTATTCCGCTCGATTATAACGAACTCGTCAAGGGATTTATAGATATGTATTTGACCGACAAACGCGACCAAGTAAGCCGGATGCTGTCGCGTACCGATGATTATTTCGATACTTTTGAGTCCATATTAGACCGTTACGGGCTGCCATTAGAACTGAAATGCCTGCCTATCATCGAATCTGCACTCATCGCACATGCGCAGTCCGAAACAGGAGAGTCCGGCTTATGGCAACTACCCTATAAAGTAGCACGGCAATACGGCTTGGCTGCCAACGATTTTATCGACGAACGACGCGACCCACAACTATCTACCGAAGCCGCCGCCAAAGAACTGAGCCGCCTATATAGACAATATGGCGATTGGCATTGGGTTATTGCTGCCTACAACTGCGGCGAGGGAACGGTCAATCGCGCTATACAACGCGCAGGCAATAGACGCGACTATTGGCAGGCATCGGCATTCTTGCCTATCGAAGCCCAAGCCTACGTGCCGCTATTTATATCGGCAGTATACATCGCCAACTATTATCAGCAACACAGCATTACCAAATACGACGCGCCGTTTCTATATTATGCTACCGATACAATAAGGGTAAAGCGCGGCATCAACCTCAAAAAGACAGCCGCCAATATTGATATGAACCTCAACGAATTGGTCTACCTCAATCCCGCCATTATTCGCGATAGCGTTCCGCCCTCGCAGCGCGGATACCCTATCAATTTACCCTTGTCAAAATTGGCCCCGTTCGAAGCATATATCAATAATTTAGACCCCAACCGCGATATTATCCTCGACCGCACCAAAGAAAAGCAAATAGGTATCCCCGAAAATAATGTTTGGAACGGCAACCACGATGAATTTGGCAATGTCCTGCCACAAAAAGCTACTGCCGCCAAAAAAAATAAAGACAATACCCCTCGAAATATTTTGCAAGAATATACCGTGCGCAAAGGAGACGTATTGGGCACTATTGCCGAAAAATTTGATTGTACCGTAGAAGATATCAAACGTTGGAACAAAATGCAAAATAACAAAGTAACCATAAATGATGTTTTGCATATATACATTACAGAAGCGCAAGCAGGCTTGGGCAATAGCGATGTAACCATAGACAAAACGGAACCCACTACTACCGAAAACATAGTCGGTATATCATTATTAGACCCACCCAAAGAGAAAACATACAAAGTAAAAACCGGCGACACAATTTGGAGCATCGCCCAAAAATTTGGCATCGAGCCTGAAAAACTCAAAAAACATAACGGGATAAAAGACAGCCAGCCACTCACAATAGGCAGCACCTAAAAATACCATAGCCCCAATAAAACCAATAAGCATAGGCATGCCTCCCAAGACCGACATTCGCCAACTTGACCGAGATGAACTGATTGCCGCTTTTGCCCAATTAGACGAGCCTGCTTTTAGAGCAAAACAAGTCTATGCGTGGCTATGGCAAAAAGGAATTACCGATTTTGACGAAATGAGCAATTTGTCGAAATCGTTGAGGCAACGCTTGACAGAACTATATGATATTAAGGCTATCAAAGCAGTCAAACAGCAATATAGCAGCGACGGAACTATAAAAATAGGATTTAACCTCTACGATGGGCACCTCATAGAAGGCGTGCTAATCCCAAGCCCCGACCGCGAGCGTATGACCGCTTGCGTATCGTCGCAGGTGGGTTGTAGCCTCACTTGCAAGTTTTGCGCCACAGGACTACTCAAATTGCGCCGCAACTTAGATGCCGCCGAAATTTTTGACCAAGTTGTATTTCTAAACCGCTTGGCAAACGAGCATTTTGGCAAGCCACTCACTAATATCGTCTATATGGGTATGGGCGAACCCCTGCTCAATTATAAAAACGTAGTACAAAGCACGGCATATATTAGCTCGCCCGACGGCTTGGGTATGTCGCCCAAGCGCATTACGGTATCCACCGCAGGTATCGCCAAAATGATACGCAAACTTGCCGACGACCAAACCACTTTCAACCTCGCACTCTCGCTACATGCTGCCAACGACGACAAACGGCACGAAATTATGCCCATCAACGACAGCAACTCGCTGCCCGAACTCACGGCGGCACTGCGCTATTATTACGCCGCCCTCAAACGCCCCATCACCTACGAATATATCGTCTTCCGCGATTTTAATGATAGCATAGAAGATGCCCGCCAATTGATCAAGTTCTGCCGCCAAGTCCCCAGCAAAGTCAACCTCATCGAATACAATGCCGTAGAGGGCTTGCACTTCGAACATACCACCGAAGACCGCCTAACCGCTTTTCATAATTACTTGGAGCAACATGGTATCAATGCTACTGTGCGCCGAAGTAGGGGTAAGGACATTGACGCGGCTTGCGGACAATTGGCAAATAAGGGATAAAATAGAAAATTTTGCCCATAATTGGACACTTAGTCGTTTGTTTCCTCGTAGGCTGCTATTATTGCCAATGCTTGTTCCCAACGCGCTTGCCAATTGCCACTAATGCGGAATATCGGTATTTGGTATTCGTGCAATACTGCCAAATGGCTATCGTGCAGGCGGTTGCGGTCGGCTTCGCTGAGGCGCGTACCGTCTTGTATATAGGGCACATCGTTGTCTAAATATAAATAAATATCGGCATTATTGGCTTTGTATATCCAAGGCGCGATACGCAGAGATTGCCCCAATAAAAAACGACTATACGAATCAGTAATATGTATATCGGTGTCTATGAACAGATAACGCCGAGCATACGGCAAAGCAACTTCGATAGCTTGCGCGTGTTGTTGGGCTATTTGTTGCAACAATTCAGCATTACATTGGTAACTCTGAGCCACCAAATCGCGCCCCACTTCCGACACAGAACGGGTCTGAAAATATGCCGCCAATTGTTGGGTCAATACTGTTTTTCCGCTCGACTCAGTGCCCAAAATAACTATCTTTCGAACATAATACGGGCGCACTGACGGCGGCAAATAGTCCCAATAGCGGTATGGATTGCCCCGAATTTGTGTTGCCGAAATAGATACATACAACCGCTCGCGGTCGAATAGGCAATGTTTGATGCCCATTGCCGCTGCAACAAAATCGCCGTATGACTCCGAAGTAAATAATATTTCAACATCGGGCAGCAAATGCGAAAATACTCGCGCCCATATTGCCGATACTTCGCGCGAAGAAACGGAAGTATTGGGCAAATCGGCCTCGTCGTAGGCATAGCCCAAAACGCTGATATGGGGCTGTGTGGCATAATGCTTGGCTATCCAAGTACAACGAATTTCCAGCGGGATAGTTTCGCTGTAAGATGCACATACCAATACCACCAACCGACTACATTGCGCAGCAGCAGCATCTATCAACGCCACATGCCCGAAGTGGAAAGGGTAAAATTTGCCAAATACAAAGCCTTTCATCGACGAAAGTTGGGTTTCTAAGCAAGCACTGCGGTAGTGAGGAAAAATTGCGGATCGCTTTGCCTAATACCCCATCGCGCTATCATCGCCGCGCGGGTCAGCACCGCCTTCTAATGTGCCATCGGGCGGCGCAATATGGCATCTACACGTCCTATGGGTTGTCGTTCTATGATGTGATGTTGCTGCTTGGCGAGTGCTTGCAATAGGTCTGTCCCAAAGCCGCCTTTTTCGACATAGAGCGTATCGGGCAACCATTGGTGGTGAAATCGAGGTGCAGCTACGGCTTCCTGCATTGTTTGCTGGTATGCCACAACATTCAGCCATACTTGCAATACCGAAGTAATAATCGTAGAGCCGCCAGGAGTACCTACTACCATCATCAAGCGTCCGTTGTGCGTTGCTATGGTCGGGGTCATCGAGCTTAACATGCGTTTATGGGGCATAATGGCATTGGCTTCGTTGCCTACCAGCCCGTATAGGTTGGGTACACCGGGTTTGGCACTAAAATCGTCCATTTCGTTGTTGAGCAGAAAGCCGCAGCCTCCTACCGTCACTTTCCAGACCTGCAGCTGCCGTTTAGGGTAGTTGTCACCGAAACGGCATTGCCCCATTGGTCTATAATTGATAAGTGGGTGGTTTCTTCGCTTTCGCTGCTTGTAGCGGGTTTGCCTGCTGTTATTTGGCGGCTGGGGGGTGGCGCGTTGTGGGTCGAAATCAGCCATCCGCCCTTGTAAATAATGCTTGTCAAGCAAACCCTTGGCGGGTACGGGGTAAAAATCGGGGTCGCCCAAGTGAGTAGCACGGTCGGCATATACACGCCGCTCGGCTTCTACGATATGATGTATTGCCTCTGGGCTATGAAAACCCCATTTTTCCAAAGGATATTTTTCTAACAATTGGCATAGCTGCAAGAGCGCAATGCCGCCGCTTGACGGTGGAGGCATCGAAATAAGTTCGTAGTCTTTATACTTGTCTATTAGGGCTTTGCGCCATACGGGTCGGTAATTTTTTAGGTCGTCGTGCGTGATGATGCCGCCGCCGCGCTGCATCTCAGCTACGAGGCTATCGGCTGTTATACCTTCATAAAAACCGGCTGCTTGGTGGTCGCGTATGCGTGTCAGCGTTTGAGCTAATTCGGGTTGGCGCAACGTATCTGTTGTTAGCCAATTGCCGTCTTGCTTCACTAAGGGGCACGGGCGCGTATTGAGGCGGGTAAACTGGCTGCGTTCGGCATTTAGTGCATTGGGTTCGCGGGCAGAGGGAAAGACAAAGCCTCGCGCGGCGAGTTCGACAGCAGGTTGGACCAAATCAGCCCAAGGCAGTATGCCATATTTTTGATGTGCTGCTACTGCACCCGCCACAGTACCTGGCACGCCCACCGCTTGGTGTCCGTCGATGCTGCGGCGCGAAATTACATTGCCCGAAGCATCTAAATACATATCGCGATGGGCTTTTGCAGGTGCAGTTTCGCGAAAATCTAAGACATCAGTAGTGCCGTCAGTAGCCCGATAGACCATAAAACCACCGCCTCCGATATTGCCCGCCGCAGGTAATACGACCGATAAAGCGAACTGGACAGCAATAGCTGCATCTATTGCATTGCCGCCTTTGCGCAAAATAGCCACGCCCACGCGCGAGGCTTCAGGGTGTGCCGATACAACCATAGCACTATCGCCCAACGTGCCATAGATGCGAGCGGACGAGTGCGGTGCAGCAGGCTTCTGTGCCATCTGCCGACAAGTTGTATGGAGCAACAATACACTAATAAGACCAAAACAGGTAAAAAATAGGCTAATTCGGATAAAATGAGTAGGACGAATGGTATAGGACATAGGCAATATTGGGCTGTCTAATGATATTTCGGCATGGAGATTAGGATATTCGTATCAAAAGAATTATTTTTGTAGCAAATTTAGTCACAAATAATCATCAAAAGTAATGCGTTATATTGTAATTCTTTCGTTTTCAATGCTATTTGTATTAGCTTGTAACCGCTCGCAGTCTCCTGCTAAGAGTAATGCTCAATTGGTGGGCTACAAGGCATTTCAAAAAATTGTTCTGGCTGCCATGGGGCAGATGGCAAATCCGGCGGAGCTAAAAACTTGACAACCTCTACGCTCGACAAAACCGCTATTGTTCAAATAGTGACTAAGGGCAAAGGTAGGATGCCTGCTTATGAGGGCAAATTGTCTACCAACGATATAGATAGCATAGCCGACTATCTCATGACTTTGCGCCCTTAATCAATGACAATTTATTGCATGCAATATAATCAATAATTAAAAAGCCGTTTCTACTACTGATACCGTACCTACGCCGCCACCCGACCAAATGACAGTGATGGAAGGTGTATTTTGACCGCTTGTGATGGTGCCGTTCGCACTTATTGTCCAATTATATTGATGCCCTGATGTAGGCAAAATGCTATATGTATGGGCGATTTGGCTACAAACAGTGGTCATACCCATAATAATGGGCTGCGGCTGCGGCAATACATTGACCAAAACGGGATTAGAGATAAACGTATTGCCGTTTTGGGTCACTGCTACCGTATAGCTGCCACTTTGGGTAGCAGCCCAAACCGTATCAGTGGCTCCTGTTATAGGTATATCGTTGTGCAACCATTGGTAGCTGCTGCCTGCGGATGTATGCGCGTATAGCCAAGTCGTATCGCCCATACAAATACTCTGTGTTTGGTTGGGAGTAATGGCTGCTAAATATTGTACGGATACATCAACTATCACGGGCAAATGGTCGGACATAGCGTATAGTGCATTGATGATATTGCTCGGCGCGCTATTATTAGTGGGATTGATGAGGTTTTGATTATGTCGCAAACCATCTTGCCCTATGGCGCGGTAGCTATTAGCGACAATCTCAACGCGTTCCGCTCCGCTACTTATAGCAGGGTCGTGCAGAATGAGGTCGAAACGGTCGTCCATACCACCCGTCGCGCCGCCGTCCGAGAGCGAACTATTGCGAGTAGACTGGGTAAAGTAGGGGGCAAAAGCCGAATTATCGTGCCAACTACTAAAACCTAACGCTCCAAGTGGGTCTGTAAAGCTAATGCTTGGGTTGCTCGTATAGTTGGTAAATGTTTGATATGCCTCTTCGCTGGGGTTGTAAATATTGCTATCGCCTAATACAATGGTATTGATCTGTGCCGAAGGCGTATTGTCTAAATAGTTCATCAATGTAGCTGCCATCAACTGTCGTGTTATTTCATCGGCATTGCTGCTCGATGATTTAAGGTGCATCGCAAATACATTGATAAATATAGTATCGTGCGTTTGCGCCAAATTAGGCGATAGGTAATATAGCCGATAGTGGTTCATTTCGCGTACCGATGCAAAAGGTATGGCATACTGGGCTTGCAATGCCAACTTTTGACTATTGTAGTACAGCATATTGCCAATATTAGCCGTTGCAGTATAGGTAAAATTAGCTGCTGCATAAGATGTCACGCCATCATGTTCAATGCCCCATTGAGCAATAAAAGCTCGGATTCGTCGCCACATCGGTTTCCATCTCTTGGACAACCAAGATGTCGGGCTGCAAATAGGCGATAATAGGAGCTAAATTGGTATTTTGGCACTTACGTTTGACGAACTGGGATAACCCAATAGGTTATAGGTCATTACACGTAGGGGGTCTTGTGCGAATACCTCTGTGCTAACCCAACAACATAGCATAAGGTAATAAAAACTGATTTTGAACATGGCTTGCCTCTAAGACAACAAATGTACGGTATTAAATAGTAAATACCATAATACCGAACTTGATTTTACTTTGTTTTCAACATCATCGTCAATAATAGCCCCAAAAAAAAGCCCAAAATCAGGCGTATGGCATTTCTGCCCCGCCTGATTTTGGGTCTGCTTGGTAGGTAGGTGTGTTTAATCGACCTTAATCATTTTTTCTTGCAATTTATTTCCTTCTTTGTCTTTTACTTGACAGATATACGTTCCGCTGGGAATGTTATGTGCATAGAACTTAATGCTATTTGCTTCCATTGGCATCGATTTGTCCTCAAATAGCTGCTCTACGAGCTGTCCATTTAGGTCAAACACTTGATGCGGATATATTTGTTGGTCTCTGCCTTGACGGTGATATGGGTAAAATCGGCAAATGGGTTGGGTGCTATGTCGATTTGTAGGTCGGTATGCTCGTTGGTTTTGGTTCTTCCGTTGCTGGATTTGACCCAATACCAAGCCGTTACGGTTTCTACTCCGCAGGTGACAGTAACGCCATACCAAGCCCCTCCGGGCACGCCGCTGATGTCTTGGGTAGTAGCACCATTGCTCCACTGATAGGTATAATTTCCCGCACAATTTCCGCCCGCTACGGAGATATTGACCCCTCCGCTGGCCCGTTGGTGATAACCGCCC
>JADJTE010000006.1 GCA_016711295.1 Sphingobacteriales bacterium
GGCTATAATCCTACGCCATACGTCCTTTGAAACGCTGCCGAGTTTGCCCAAATCAATGCCTATACCCCCCGACAACCCCCTCACAGTAGAGGGCATCGCCTTGGGGCGCAAACTATTTTACGACCCCATCCTGTCTAACGATAGCACACAATCATGCGGCAGTTGCCACGCTCAATTATTCGGATTTACCGACAACGGCAAACAATTTAGCACGGGCATCGATAATATAGCGGGCAACCGCAATGCTATGGCAGTGATTAATCTGGGCTACGGACTACAATTTTTTTGGGACGGACGCTCGCCCTCGCTCGAACATCAAGCCTTGGGACCAGTCGAAAACCCAATAGAGATGCACGAAACTTGGCCCGATGCAGTCTGTAAGCTAATGCGCCTGCCCGACTACCGCCGCGATTTTTATCGCGCATTTGGCGTGCAGACCATCACACCCACCGAAGTAACCAAAGCTATCGCTCAATTTGAACGAACAATGGTTAGCGGTTCGTCTCGCTTCGATTTGGCATTACAGCCCGGTTCGGGCGTATTCCTGACCGACGACGAACTGGCCGGCTACCAAGCCTTTTTTACCGAAACTGCCGACTGCTTCCACTGCCATACGGGCGTGGACGGCGCGTATCTGTTTGGCGATAACCTAAGCCATAACAACGGATTAGATAGCGTTACTAACATCAATGGCTTCGCCGACAAGGGGCGTGGTGGTGTCACCAACAACCCCAACGACAACGGCAAATTTAAAACCCCAACGCTGCGCAATATTGCCCTAACGGCTCCTTATATGCACGACGGCAGGTTTGGTACCTTAGAAGAAGTATTAGACCATTACAGCCACGGCATCAAACCATCGCCTACGCTATCGCCTATTATCGCTACTAAGTTTGGGACGGGCAAGCAGTTTAGCCCCGAACTAAAACAACAACTCCTCGCATTTTTGAATGCCCTGACCGACACTGCTTTTGTCCAAAACCCTGCCTTTGCCGCCCCATAAAGCAATAAGCTTTTATCAACAAAACATACGTAGCTACGCCGATGGTATAAAATGCTGCGGTCACAAAAAAGATAGTGCCATAATGCAGATTCATGGCTCGCAATAACCCAAAAGCATAAGAACTCACAAACCAACTACCCGACCATATAGCCGAAATAATGGCTACCGTCAGTTCGCGGTTTTGGCTACCTACATAATACATCGTCAGTTCGGAGGTCATCGGATTGGCAAGGCTCATTAGTGGCTGGCGAACGACAAAGCAGAAAAATGCCAAGGGCAAAGCCCAAGTATAGCCGCTCATAAAGTCGGCAGCCCCCAAACCCACCAGCGACGCAATGGCTGCTGCCTGCGACAGAGGTATGGCTTTGTAGCCCAAAGCCCCTTTGATGCGCGGCACCAATAGCGTAACGACCGATACCAGCAAAGCCGTAGCCGACCCCAGCAGTGCGAAACCATCGGTATTGACCCCAAAGCGGTGGTAAAAAAATAAGTTCATAAATGGTATAGTCAAGCCCGCACCTACGGCAATCAAGGTAGTAGGTACTACTGCTTTACCTATCAATTTCCAATCGTATTCGTTAATCAGTTGGCGGGCGTAAACAGCGGCTTGCCTACCGATAGGCTCATGGCGTATTTTTGGGCTTATCTCACCGCTATCCGTATTTTCGTGCTTTGGCATACGCACCACAAAGGCTACGGCTGCCAAACCAAGTGCCGAAAATACTTGCAATAAGGTTTTATCGTCAAAAATGGCGGGGAAACCACGCGACAACGCAAATATTAGCGTGCCCGACACGAGCAGCCCCAAACTCCACGTAGCAGCATGAAGCGATAATGCGCGGGTATGCACAGCAGCGGGCGCGTTGCGCAAAATATAAGGCAACGAAGGTATGGCTACTGCCGTAAAACAAAGCCCCCACAAAATAAACAATCCACGAAGCCAAACAGTGGCATGTTGGGCTACGGCTTCTAACAAAGCTAAGGATACAAGAGGCAAAGCCAGCACACCCGCCAAAAAAATAGGGCGAAGGCGTTTGCCTTTGATATACAAACCCAAAGGCAAGGCAACAAACATGACGACCATGAAACGGTCGGCAGTAAAATCGGCTATCATCGGGTCGGGGTAGCCTTGTTTTGCCAGATACAAATTCAGACTTAAGGTAAAAGCACCATTGACTATTTGTAAAAAAAATTCGGCGGCAATGAGATACTTAATCGAACTATCGATATCGGAGTAGTTGGCGAGCCAAGTAACATGTTTCATAATAATTATCTGATTTATTGCCCAAAACTGCAATGAGAGCAGATAGCAAATTAGGGCACGGATACGCCTTGCCGTTAGATAATCACAAACCCAAACAACAAGACCTAATAACAATAAAGCAGCATTAGGAACACATCATCGCGCAAAAAAGTTCGGATATATTACACATCACTAAGTGGTGGAGGGCAAGAGGTAGCAATAACTACCGCCCAAAGCAGGCAAAAACGAGTTGAGTTGAGCTGAGGCTGGGCACGGGGGCGCACCTCAAAGCCTTTGCAGGCACAGTAGTGCGGCAATACAAAGGCTGCTACGCCAATTCGGAAACCCGTTTGCAGCACATTCGACCACTTAGCCGTAGCCATACCACCAATAGCAATATGTGCTGCATCTCCATATCTAAGACACAGCGAAAAGCAGAGGTTTGACCATCGAATATAGGGGGGCAATTTTCAATACATTGTATAAAAATACAACTATTGAGCGTATTTGCGTCGTCTCAACCAACCGAATAGCCCCGCAAACCCCAAGACGAGGGCTATGGGGCAGAGGGTATTGAGTAATTGCCAAAAGAATTTTTCATCTTTTACGCGCTGCTCGTCTAAGAGGCGCATTTTTAGTTCGCGCGAGCGGGCGGCTATAATGCCGTTTTCGTCGGTGAGCCACTCGATGGCATTGAGCAAAAAATCTTTGTTGGCAAATGTTTCGCGGGTATATTTGTAGTAACCTGGCGGGGTGCTGCGCCTTGTTTTGGGGTCTATATCGTTTCGGCAGAAGTCGCCATCGGCTATCACCACCATTCGGGTAGCTTGGCTGTGGTCTTTAAATTTGAGTTCGGGCAGGGTATCTACCATTGCTTGGGTCGAGAAGGCGAGGCGATTTTTGAATGCCGATTCAAATTCGCCTTCTAAGGCAACGGCTAAGGGTAGGTTTCGGTCGGGATATTGTGCGGGGTCGGGTTTTTGGCGCACGTCATTCACATTAATTTTGATGGGTGCATTGGTGCGTCTGCTATATTTCGAGCTGCTGATTAAAATGGTTTTTTCGACCTTAGCGGCATTTTTACCTGTTATAGTATCTATTGTAGCGGCGAATTGGAATAAGAGCGCGTCCATATTTTTGCTTACAGGGTGTTCGTTGTTGTGGTTGGTGGCTACGGGAAAATAGCTCCAAGGGAACAACTGCATATCTTGGGCATTGCCAAATTGGTCGATGCCCACAGCTAAGGGTATTTGGCTGCATTGCATATCTTGGACCACATCAAAATTGACCCTTGCGCCATAACGAAACAGTTGGTCTTCTAAGTTCAAACCGTAATCGGTGGCGATAAACGCGCCGCCGTTGCGCTGCAAACTATCCAGTTCTGTATTCAGGTTTTCGACCAACCACAGTACGCGCCCGCCGTTCATGATATATTGGTCGAGTTTGTATTTGTCGGATTCTTCAAATTTTTGGGTGGGTTTGGCAATGACTACTGCCGAAAATTCGCGGCTTGGTATATATAGGTTATCTTTTAGGTTGAAGCGTTTGAGCAAATAATATTTTGATAGCGTAAAGGCAAAGTCTTCTACGGCTTTGGGCGGTAGTTCGCCGTGTCCTTCCAAGAAGGCGATGCTTGGTTTTGTGGGGCGTTGTAGTTTTTGTACGGCGTTGGCGAGGTTATATTCGAGCAGGGCTATCGAGTTGTTGAGTGTTTCGTCGGGGCTTTTGTTCAATTGTTCTTGTAGCAAGATGACGGGCAAATCTCGTCCTTTGTAGCTCACAACGGCACCTGGAAAAATGATTTTTTCGGAATACTCTTCGGTATTTTCGATGAGGCGCGTAGGGCTTAGTCCTTTATCCATCAATTGCTGTGTGACGGCTTCGCGTTCTTTCGCGTCGCTATTTGCCATAGGGTCGCTAAATTCGTATTCGAGCATACCGCCCGAATAGCTGCGCATTTCGTCGAGCATTTCTTGGGTGCTATTGCGTAGGCGTTTGAAACCCGCTGGAAATTCGCCTTCGAGATAGACTTTTACGTAGGCTATATCGTCCAAATTGCCCAACAACTCGCGGGTGGCGGGTGTTAGAGTATATCGTTTTTCGCGCGTGAGGTCGAATCTGCCATATACGTAAAACGCAATGATATTGACGAGTACTAATACGGCTATAACAAACGATAGTGTAGCGACGGCGGTGCGTTGTTTCATGGCTTAGGCATATAGGTTTTCGCGTAGGGCTTTGACGAGCGGCGCGTGCAAATATTCGTCAAACGTCATCAATTGGTCTATCATGCCCTTTGGGCGATATTTCGATGATGCGGTTGGCTACCGTATTCATAAACTGAATATCGTGTGTTGTTAGTATAAAATTGCCCCTAAAATCGATGAGGGCGTTGTTAAATGCCGTAATTGATTCGAGGTCTAAGTGGTTGGTGGGTTCGTCTAAGATGAGGAAATTGGGATTGCCCACCATCATTTTCGACAGCATACAACGCACTTTTTCGCCTCCTGATAGTACCGACGATTTTTTATTGACCTCTTCGCCGCTAAACAACATGCGCCCCAAAAACCCGCGTATAAATTGCTCGTCTTTGTCGCGCGAGTATTCGCGGAGCCAATTGATGAGGTCGGTATCGTTGTCGCCTTTGAAATAGTTGCTGTTGTCGTTGGGCAAAAATTCGGGTGTGATGGTTTGCCCAAACGAATAAGTGCCTTCGTCGGGCGTATCGACACCTGCAATGATATTGAGAAACGCCGTAATAGCACCTGTTTGTTTCGATAACATAGCTATTTTGTCGCCTTTTTGCATATCTATTGTCACGTGCCGAAATAGCCAATTGCCGTCGGCATCGCGTTTGCCCAATTCGGTGGCTTTAAAAATGATGTCGCCTGGCTCGCGGTCGGGTTTAAAGTTGATAAACGGATATTTGCGGCTCGATACGCTCATTTCCTCCAAATTGAGTTTTTCCAAGGCTTTTTTGCGGCTCGTGGCTTGTTTCGATTTAGAAGCATTGGCACTAAATCGGGCTATGAACTCCATCAATTCGGCGCGTTTCTGCTCGGTTTTTTTGTTTTTATCGGCTTGTTGTTTGGCTAATAATTGGCTCGATTCGTACCAAAATGTATAATTACCTCTATAAATGCGTATTTTCTGAAAATCTATATCTACGACATGCGTGCATACCATATCGAGGAAGTAGCGGTCGTGCGATACGACTATGACTATATTTTCATAATCTGCCAAAAAATTGGACAGCCAATCGGCGGTTTCGGCATCGAGGTCATTGGTCGGCTCGTCAAGTATCAATATGTCGGGATTGCCAAATAAGGCTTGTGCTAACAATACCTTTACTTTTTCGGCACCGCTCAGTTCGTTCATTTTTTTGTAGTGCAGCGTTTCGTGTATGCCCAAATTGCTCAACAATTCGGCGGCATCGCTTTCAGCCATCCAGCCGTTCATTTCGGCAAAAATACCTTCTAAATCAGCGGCACGCATCGAGTCGGCATCGGTGGCATCGGGATTGGCATAAATAGCGTCTTTTTCGACCATAATGTCGTATAGCTCGCGGTGTCCCATAATGACGGTAGCCAATACTTCGTATTCGTCAAATTCGAAGTGGTTTTGTTTGAGTACAGCCATGCGGTTGCCCGGCTCTATGATTACTTTGCCGCGTGTAGAGTCTATCTCGCCCGCCAAAATTTTGACGAATGTAGATTTACCCGCACCGTTTGCACCGATTACGCCGTAACAATTGCCTTTTGTAAATTTGAGGTTCGCCTCGTCAAATAATATGCGTTTGCCGTATTGCAACGCTAAATCCTGAACGCTTATCATGTATAAATTAAGAAATGTAATATGGTTTGGTTGAGTGGTTAGCCTTTTTAATGAGATTGGCATCTGGGCAAAAATGCCCGTCTTATAGCGTAGGTATGCTACAAGAAATCTGGAATCGCCTTTGAGGTGCGTTAAACTTTTGGTTTTCTCCTTTCTCTAATCGTTGTTGTGCTTGAAAGCCGACAAAGGTACGACCAAATTTGTAGTCTGACTAATATTAGGGTAGGTTTCTAGTAAAATTGTAAGTGTGGCAACAAAATAGGGCATTAGGTAGTTTATTGGTAACTATTTAGGCAACTTCGCCACTATGCTATTCATTAGATTTCCTGCAAAAGTAAGAAATCGAAAATTTAACCTTAGATTTGAGCGTTGCAGAGATTACACCTTAATCAGTTCTTAAAATGCCGTAGGTATGGCATCTAACATTATATCTGTGGGGAATAAATGCGACATACAAACATGAATTAGAATAGAGGGGCGCAATACCTAAAAAGTTACGTTTATTGTGGGCAAAAGTAGTGCAAATATGGCAAAGCAAACGTAGTTTTGCCCGTCTATCCATCACTTAACTAATGCCTGCTACATCAGCTATGCCCCCACTATTATTGCTGCATGGTGCTATGGGTTGCCAAGCCAATTTCGATGCGCTGCGCCCTCATTTATCGCCCTATTTCGCGCTGCACAGCCTCGATTTTTGGTCACACGGCACCGCTCCCACGCCGTCCGAGGGCAATTTGTCTATTGCGCTATTTGCCGAACAGGTGCGCTGCTACTGCGCCGAGCATTTCGACCAGCCCGTTCCGATATTTGGATATAGTATGGGCGGCTATGTGGCTTGTTATTTAGCACGCCACTACCCACAAACCGTAGCTTGGGTGCATACCTTAGCTACCAAATGGGCTTGGTCGCCCGACATAGCGCAGCGCGAAACAGCCCTGCTCAATCCCGACCGCATTGCCGAAAAAGTACCCAAATATGCCGCCTCCTTAGCCCAGCAACACGGTGCAGAGCGTTGGCGCGATTTGTTGCTACAAACCGCCCAAATGATGCGGGCAATGGGCGACGCACCGCCTTTGTCCGGTGCCGACTTTGCCGCCGTTGCGCCGCCCATACGCCTATCGGTCGGCGACCGAGACGCGATGGTGAGCCTCGAAGAAACCATCGGCGTTTATCGCCAATTGCCCAATGCACAATTAGCCGTATTGCCTCAAACGCCTCACCCCTTAGACAAAGCCAACATAGCGTTTCTATCTGCCTCTATCCAAGAAATGGGCAAACTGCACTATACTACCTGAAACTCACCCATGGCTGAATATTTTTGGAGGCGTTGCGCTAATAGGGTTTCGGTGGGTAGGGTACGCAATTCGTCTAAGTAGCGCAATAGCTGTTGGCGTAGGTTTTGCGCCGTCAGGGCGGGGTCGTATTGCGCTCCGCCAAGCGGTTCGGGTACAATGCCGTCTATCAATCCGAATTGCAGCATATCGGTAGCGGTCAATTGTAGTTGTTCGGCGGCTTGTTCTTTTTCGTTCCAAGTGCGCCAAAGGATAGACGAGCATGATTCGGGCGAGATGACCGAATACCAAGTGTTTTCTAACATCAATACTCTATCGCCCAAGCCTATACCTATGGCTCCGCCCGACGCTCCCTCGCCGATGACAGTGGCAATGACGGGTACGCGCAATCGCGCCATTTCGAATAGGTTGCGGGCAATGGCTTCGGCTTGCCCGCGTTCTTCCGCCTCTATGCCGGGAAAAGCACCTGGAGTATCGATGAGACACAAAATGGGTTTGCCAAATTTTTCGGCTAATTTCATCAGCCGCAAGGCTTTGCGATAGCCTTCGGGGTTTGCCATGCCAAAATTGCGGTATTGGCGGCTCTTGGTGTCGGTGCCTTTTTGGTGTCCGATGACCATTACAGTTCTGCCCTCTAAGGTAGCCCAGCCGCCTACGATAGCTGTATCGTCTGCACACAGGCGGTCGCCGTGCAGTTCGGTGAATTGGCTGAACAATTGGCTGATATAATAGAGTGTATAGGGTCGTTCGGGGTGGCGCGATAGTTGCACTTTTTGCCACCGCGATAGCTTGGTGTATATACTCTGCTTAGTGAGCAACAATTTTTGCTCTAATTCAGCTATGGCAGCCGATAGGTCTATGCCGTCGGTACGGCTAATGTCGCGCACTTTTTCTAAATGTGCGTGCAAATCGGCGATGGGTTGTTCAAAGTCTAAGAAAATCATGGCAATAGAGCAAAAAGACACACTTATACGCTTGGTTTTCGAGGTATGGCGCACAACAGGTTTTTAGAACACACCTTTACTTGTATGCCATTGCTGAGTGTAGAGGGCTAAGGTTGTCGGGTCGTAGATGGTGGTTAATTATCGTTTATGCCTTCGCATATATCGGCTATTTCCTGGGCTACTTGGCTGATAGTTTCGTCTGATATTATGTTGTTCTGGCGTATGGGCGGGTTGCCATTAGGCAAGGGCAATATCGTTCTTAGTGGCTCAAATAAGGTATCTATCTGCCAATGGCAGCTACCCGCAATGATGGGCACTACGAAGGAACCGTTGAGGTGTCGCTGTGCTGCTATGGCAAACTGTTGGGACAGTAGTTGTTCGTCTGCCAAAAAATCGCTGCTGATAAGGGCTAATACCAAGTGAGCTGCCTCGATTTGTTTGGCGATTTCGCGGTCAATTTCAGTAGCGGCGGCTATTTTTGCCCTATGCCATATCGATACTTTTTGTTGGCGTTTGAGTGGGGCTAATTGTTCTTCGAGTTGGTGGCAAATATCTACATCGGTATCGTGATAGATAATAACGATGCGCAATTGTGGCGTAGGTGCTATTGGTACAGATGTTTGTTGGAGTTGGGTCAGGAAGTCACCTATATTGGTGTCTATGAAATCGAAGTTGAAATTGCGGCGATAAAAAAATTGGGTTAGTTGTTCTAAATTGGCTATTTTCTGAGGGGCATAACTTTTGGCTGCGCTCTGCAATTGGTAGCGGTTGATGAGGTGTAAGATGAAGCGCAATCGCCAGTCGTTGAAGTCGAAACCGACAAATACTAAGTGTTTATTGATTAAACTTCCGCCTCGCGATAAGAAATGAATGGCTACATTGGTGGGGATACCGCCCGTATCGCCTTGCAATACGTGGTCTATCAGTTGTATTTGTTGGGTATCGGTCAGCACCAAAGAGCCGATGTCTTCTTGTGTGCCAAACAGATTGTATATAAGTGGCGTGCGCTCGTTGATGTCTTTTTCGTTTATCTGTATGCTTTGGTTATGGAAAGCGTTGTGATTGTGGTAATAGGCAAAATTCTTTTGAGCCGTTAGGTAGCCTTCTTTTTTGTATGCTGCAATAAGCAGTTTGTTGGGGTTGGTATTGATAATATAGCGAAAATTGAGCCGTGCTATTTGTCGATAGAATGGTATTTCGGTACGGTTGTATTGTTCGTAAAATTTGCTCACTTCGTAACCCAGCAGCGTAGTAGCTTGCTTGCCATGCACATCTTCAAAATGCTGTGCTACATAGGATAGGTTGTCGGGGTGGCTTAGTTGTAGGTCGGGGCGGTAATGCTTGATTTTTTGCGCCAGATGCTCGGCAAGCAGGGTTTGCAGCGTACATAATCTGCCATCGGGCAGGGTTATTTCTTCGGCACCAGGTCCGAGGATCAATACGGCATTGCCGTCTTGTAGGGCTTCGGTCAGCAGTTCCCAAGCTATGGCAGATGTATGATTGTCGGGCATGGTGCAGTTGCGTAGTGAAGGGAGCGGGGCGGTAAAAATGCCCGCGAATGGTAGTTATACGATTTCGCCGTATAGGTCGAATTCTTCGGCGGCGGTGATGCGTACTTGGGCAAAATCGCCGATGCGGGCATAGTGTTGTTGGGCATTGACTAATACTTCATTATCTACTTCGGGCGAGTCGTATTCGGTGCGTCCTACAAAATAGGGTCCTTCTTTTCGGTCGAACAGCACGCGATAGGTTTTGCCTATTTTGGCTTGGTTGAGTTCAGCCGAAATTTGTTGTTGTACTTCCATGATATAAGCGGCGCGTTCGGCTTTGTCGGCGGCTGGTATATTGTCGGGCAGTTGGTAGGCACCTGTATTTTCTTCGTGCGAATACTCAAATACGCCCAATCGGTCGAAGCGCGTTTGGCGGATAAAATCGGCTAATGTTTCTATATCGTCGTCGGTTTCGTGCGGAAATCCCACGAGCATAGTCGTGCGCAGCGCAATATCGGGCACGCGCTGCCTGATTTGGTCAATCAGTTCGTAGGTTTGTTCTTGGGTAATGAGGCGGCGCATATTTTTCAAGACGGGGTTGCTGATGTGTTGTAGTGGTATGTCCAAATAGTTGCAGATATTGGAACGGTCGCGCATCACGTCTAACACATCGAGCGGAAAATCGTAGGGATAGGCATAATGCAGCCTTATCCATTCTAAGCCTTGTACGTCTGCCAATTGTTCGAGCAAGCGCGGTAATGCGCGTTTTTGGTAGATATCTAATCCGTAGTAGGTCAGTTCTTGGGCAATGAGCATCACTTCTTTCACGCCGTTGCGCACTAAGGCGCGAGCTTCGGCTACGAGTTGCTCTATGGGTTTCGATACGTGTTTGCCGCGCATCAGCGGAATGGCGCAAAATGTGCAAGTGCGGTTGCAGCCTTCCGATATTTTGAGGTAGGCATAATGGGCGGGCGTGGTCAGTATGCTTCGCTCGCCTATCAGGTCGTGGCGATAATTGGCACCTAATTCTTCGAGCAAAAAGGGTAGGTCTAAGGTGCCAAAAAACGCATCTACTTCGGGTATTTCTTGGGCTAATTCGTCTTTATAGCGGTGCGACAAGCAGCCCGTCACGTATAATTTATCGATGCTGCCCTTGGTTTTGGCATTGGCATACGCTAATATCGTGTCTATGGATTCTTGCTTGGCTACGTCAATAAAGCCCAGGTGTTCACAACCACGATATTTGCTTTATTGTCGGTGGCTTCGTGGGCAACGGCAATTCCATTGCCTTTGAGTTGGTTCATCAATACTTCCGAGTCGACTAAATTTTTGGAGCAGCCCAGCGTAACGACATTTACACGGTTGGTTCGGGGTTTCTGCGGCTTGGTTTTCATAGATTTATGCAGGGTTCAAAGCACAAATTTACGTGCTTTTTTTTGGGGTTTTGGCTTTTATCCTTATTCCGAGTACAGAATATTTCAGGTAAGGCAGATATTTGCTTTGGGTAGGTTTTTATACGGACAAAGGCAATTTGAGGCGTACCGAAAGATATAGGGGTGGTCGTCTATGTCAAGGGTATAGGCATCGCCGTATCGCAGTGCGAGGCGTTGCTGCACGTTTTCGATGCCGGTGCCGTTCTCTTGGTCGTGATGTCGTTTTTTGGCGTTGGGGTCGGTCGAGTTTTCGATTTTAAACGTTATGCCTTCGTTAGTCACTTCTAAGGCACTACGTATCCAAGCATCGGCGTAGGTTTCGATATTGCCATGTTTAAAGCTATTTTCAAAAAAAGGCATGAACAACATCGGTTCTACCATAATGCCTGCGGTTAAGCCGTGTATTTCGAAACGTATATTTTGCCTTTGTGCCTTTTTGAGTTGTTGCATCTCGATATAATGATAAATATATTGAATTTCTTTGTCCAAAGAAACGTTTTCTAAGCGACTCGATTCGAGCATATAGCGCATCATGCCCGATAGCTGCAAAATGGCAGGAGCGGCTTGTTGGGCATTAGTAAATGTAAGGGCATAGATATTATTGAGGGCATTGAACAAGAAATGAGGATTTACCTGCGAGCGCAATAGGCGCATCTCTGCCTCTAAGCGGTAATTTTTTATTTCGTGTTTCAGGCGTTGCGTATAGTGCCACTGCTCGTTAGCACGCCACGACCCCGACACAAATACCATCACCACTAAAGACAAGAGGGTATTGCCCAAATACGAAAAAGTATACAAGTGCGTCATAATCTTTTCGCCGCCACCCAACAGCCAATTGTCTAAAACAACTCGTATGGGCAAAATGGCGAAAACGACCAATATGATAGTACCGTAGAACAAAAGATAACGCTCGCGGTTATAGAACTTGGGTATCAAATACCACAAGTTGAAATAGACCAAAAAGGCATGAATGGCAGTCGTACACAAACTGCTCAAAAAGATTAGCCAACCATTGACCTCCAATCCCGCATAGACCGAATTGAGCAAAATGATATAGCCAATCCAAAAATGACGTGTAAGAGCGGTTCATAGTCCTTAAAGCTGCGTCTTTGAGCCATAATCAAAAGAAAAGAAGTAACTATTTAGGATAGGGTTTTGGGTATAGGGTTTTGGGCTATATCTATCTAATAATGCCCGAAATCATTGCATATTCGATTAGAAATAGCTATTCTTGTGGGCTGTTTCTACAAGGCTAAACATTTGCGAAAATAAAATTAGAAATTGTAGGGGTGCGGGAGCATATCGCAAAAGTGCCCCAAAAATCGCACCTTATCCCTTGCCCGCACTATACGGCGATACAAATGTAGCAAAAATAGCCATTTGCACCTTATCTTGTGCCAAATTGGTACTCATTGGCGCAGCCTTAGCCCTTAGCAATCATTTTTTCCGATGTGCAAGGCAGAAAAACCGATATTGTGCCGTCTTATTAATCATACTAAATCTTACAACAAGCATGAACAAACTGTTTGGCACTATTTGCCTTATTACTGGGCTAAATATTACTGCTACTTGGGCGGTACACGCGCAGCAAAGCCTCGACGCTACCTTGTGGCACGACGGATTATTGCGCCAATACAAACTATACGTACCCGCGGCGTACAACCCCAACCAAGCCGTGCCATTATTGTTCAACCTACACGGCTATTCGTCGAACAGCGAAGAACAAACGTTCTATGCCGATTTTAGACCTATTGCCGATACCGCCAACTTTATCATCTGCCACCCCAACGGCACCCCCGACCCCACAGGCAACCTATTCTGGAATGTAGGCTTCGATTTTACTGGCACTAATATCGACGATGAAGGTTTTCTGATGGCTCTGTTAGACACATTATCCACCCAATACCAAATCGACCCGCGCCGCGTGTACAGCACGGGCATGTCGAACGGCGGTTATATGTCTTATTCCTTAGCTTGCACTCAAACCGACCGCATAGCCGCCATAGCCTCTGTAACAGGCAGCATGACCAATTGGCAAATAAACAATTGCCAACCCTCGCGCCCCATACCTATACTACAAATACATGGTACTGCCGACCCCGTAGTGCCTTATACGGGCGGACCATACGCCTTGCACATAGACAGCCTCGTGTCATATTGGAAACACCAAAACGGCTGCGACGACATGCCCACTGCCCAAGATTTGCCCAATCTCAATTTGGCAGACAACTGCACCGCTACGCGCTATACATATACCAACTGCGACGCAGGTAGCCAACTCGAACTATATCGAATCGAAGGCGGAGCGCATACTTGGCCTGGCAGCATCATCAATTTTGCGGGCACCTGCCAAGATTTTAGTGCATCAGTGGCTATATGGCGATTTTTGCGCCTACACGCTCTGCCCGAAAGCCTGAACATATTGCCTACTACTACTATAAATCCAACCCTAAGTGGTGTCCTTGTGCCCAACCCCGCAAGTAGGGGCAATACGGTATTGCGCTGGCACCTGCCGCATAGCATATCGGGCGGGCAGCCGCCTATTTGGTCGCTCTATGATGCACAAGGCAACTTGATAACCCGACAAATCGCCCAAACCGAACAGAATATCGACACCGACCAACTGCCAAGCGGTATTTATTGGGTAACAATCCAACACCCACAAGCAGGTTTTTGGCAGCAAAAACTACTCGTATGCCCATGAAACTAAAAACACAATACATCTGCCAAAGTTGCGGGGCGGTATCTGCGCGGTGGATAGGCAAATGCCCCTCGTGCGAAGCCTGGAACAGCTATGTCGAAGAAGTGATACAACAAGACATACCCACCAACAAAACCACCGAAAAAGCCGTGTCGCTGGGTAGCAGCGAAGGCAAAGAAAACACTGCCATAGGCATTCTGGACGTGCAAAGTGCCGATATGGTGCGCCTCGTAACGCCCGACAGCGAACTGAACCGCGTGTTGGGCGGCGGCATCGTGCCAGGGTCGGTAGTGCTGGTAGGCGGCGAACCCGGCATCGGCAAATCGACCTTGTTGCTACAATTGGCAGTCAGTTTAGACCAGCATCGCATCTTATACGTATCGGGCGAAGAAAGTGCCCAACAAATCAAAATGCGTGCCGACCGCATAGGAATAAACAACCCCGACTGCTTGCTACTCACCGAAACCAATCTATACCATATTTTCAAGCAACTAAAAACCACTCAGCCCCAATGGTGTGTTATTGACTCAATACAAACCTTGCACTCGCCTACCCTCGAATCAACGGCAGGCAGCGTGTCCCAAATCCGCGAATGTGCCGCCGAATTGCAGCGATACGCCAAAGAAACCAATACGCCCATTTTTATCATCGGGCATATCACCAAAGAGGGCAGCATCGCCGGACCAAAAGTATTAGAACACATGGTCGATGCCGTATTGCAGTTCGAGGGCGAACACCACCACGCCTACCGCTTGTTGCGCACCAAAAAAAATAGATTTGGCTCTACTGCCGAATTAGGCATTTACGAAATGCTACAAAACGGATTGCGACAAGTAAGCAACCCCTCCGAACTGCTCATCTCCGAAAATACAGACGAACTAAGCGGCATAGGCATAGGTGCCACTATCGAAGGTATGCGCCCTCTGCTCATCGAAACACAAGCCTTAGTGAGCCGCTCTGCCTACGGCACGCCACAACGCTCGGCAACAGGCTTCGATGTGCGGCGAATGAATATGTTGCTGGCGGTATTAGAAAAGCGGTGCGGCTTTCGGTTTGGCGATAAAGACGTATTCGTAAATATCACAGGCGGTCTAAAGGTAGAAGACCCCGCCATCGATTTAGCCATAGTTTGCGCCTTGCTCTCGTCGTTTGACGATGTGTCAATACCGCCGCGAACTTGTTTTGCGGGCGAAATAGGACTGTCGGGCGAAGTCCGTAGCGTCAACCGAATAGACCAACGCATCTCGGAGGCAGACAAATTGGGCTTTAAAACCATTTTTATACCCGCCAACAACAAAGGCTTGCCCACAGACAAATACAATATCAATGTGGTGTTTATCCGAACAGTGGAAGAAATATATGCCAAATTATTTAAATCGTAATAAAGATTTTTTTTCTGGAAAAACAGTACAAAACATGCCTATATTGTTAAAAAAGCAGTACTTTTACCTCTCATATCGTACGTATGAGCATAAGGCACTAAACAACCATTAACTGCCCCAAAACCAACCACACAAGCACCCTATTTATACCCACCTAAACAATAACATAGCCCATTCTCCAAGCAATTTGCCATCGATAAATTTCGATAACACAAACCAATAGTGGTCTGTGTTTTAAATTTCGGTAACAAATTTTGCTCAATGCTGCTTTGTAGCAAGGGCGCAAGCAAGATGCTCCCGTCAATTTTTTACTCAAAATTAAAAAACCAAGCCAATAGTAGTTTGACTTTTAAAGTTTATACACTTACCTTACAGGAATTTCATGCCTACGATTATTCTCGGGATTGCGTCCATTAGATGTTACCGATGTAATACGTTCATGTCACTTTAAAAACAAAATACATTAAATATTTTTTATAAATTATCATAAATTATTGATAATCAATAAATTATGCCTTGTATAAATTCCTCCTCTGTGAGGGGGGTTAGGGGAGTTTTAATATTGAACTAATATCTCAATTATCTAATACTATTAGATGTTACCGATGTAATACGTTCACGTCACTTTAAAAACAAAATACATTAAATATTTTTTATAAATTATCATAAATTATTGACAATCAATAAATTATGCCTTGTATAAATTCCTCCTCTGTGAGGGGGTTAGGGGGAGTTTTTAATATTGAACTAATATCTCAATTATCTAATACTATTAGATGTTACCGATGTAATACGTTCACGTCACTTTAAAAACAAAATACATTAAATATTTTTTATAAATTATCATAAATTATTGACAATCAATAAATTATGCCTTGTATAAATTTCTCCTCTGTGAGCAGGTCTAATCAGTTCTAATTTTTTGTTGTTTGTTTTTTTGTATTTTAGTTTTTTTGTCTCTTACCTTATTTTTTATCAAGCCGTTTAGTTGTATCATTTTATCGACTTTATTGGTATGCTCTTCAAAGGCAGCCTTCATAGATGTATAGCCATTTAGTTTAAAAATGTTCATTGCAGCATCGTATAGTATTGATATGGTTAGCTCCTTTTGTTGTTTGTGTTAGGCAGTCATCTTCTCTGCAAACCACATCTTTTATCCAATGATAGGATTCAATTCCCCAATGTCCGCGAATACCTTTTGCCATAACTGCGGCACTTTGATAGCTATTAGAAACGTAATAATGTGTATGCTCATATGGTTTATTATTTCGTGTGCCAGATCGGGTAATAACGATAAAATACTTTACTAATGCTTGCCATTTTTTAGGTAATTCTGTGCTTGCTTTAAAGACTGCTATTTTGCGTGTTTCTGTTCGCCCATGCGATTTTTTCTCTTCCTCTGTGTAAGTATCTATGGGCAGTTCTTTCTCCTGTGTGGCTACTATTTTTTTTTTAGTGCAGCACAATTATCCTTAACTTGTACCACATAACCAGCGTCTTTTTGCAAAATTAGTTGCAAAAAGCCTGATTACAGTGTAAAGCATCAGCAGTAATGGTCTTTTCGGCTATATCCACCTCATCACTCCTAAGCAACAGTTTAACTGTTTCACTTTCGCCCTTTTTGCCTGTTAAGTAATAGGCAAACTGAACAACTGCTTGACTATTATGCTGAACTAAACGAACAACTGATACCAAATTTTGCGCTGCTCCCTGAGCATCGGTTATCGTGCCCGATAAGGACTTACCATCTACCGAATACCAAGAAGAGTCGCCCAAGTCTCTGAACTGAAACAACCATTTATTGATAGCTTCGACCACAGCGGAAATGTCCAAACTATTTACAAAATTATACATACCCGCATAGCTCGGAACGCCGTGCTTTTAGGGATAAGGCGGCTACCAGTGCCGCACGATTATTCTTAAAAAGCGGGACATGCTTTGATATCCTACGCTATGATTAAGGCAAGATAGGGTCAGAAGCATCAGCATGTCTGCCATCGCAAAGCGACGACCTGGTGCCCTGCGATGATCTTCAATGTCTGAAAAATAATCATACAAACTACGTATTTCCATCTCTTTTTGATGCAAAGATACTGCTTCTTTTATTACTTTTTAGTAAATAATCATAGAACTGATTAGCCCTGGGGTTAGGGGGAGTTTTTAACATTGCATTAATATCTCAATTATCTAATACTATTAGATGTTACCGATGTAATACGTTCATGTCACTTTAAAAACAAAATACATTAACTATTTTTTATAAAGTATCATAAATTATTGATAATCAATAAATTATGCCTTGTATAAATTCCTCTTCAGTGAGGGGGTTAGGGGGAGTTTTTAATATTGAACTAACATCTCAATTATCTAATGCTATTTCCTAAGTCCTAACGCTTGGAAATGGATACACAGCAAACAAAATTAATACTCAGAACTAAAAAATCAAATCAATATTATTCACTTATTTTTTTAAATTTATGACACATTTTTCTATCTATTCATTAACCCACCTAACAAGATGGGCTTGTGGCGCAGTATTTGCTCTCTTATTGAGCATTATGCCCCAAACCACTTGGGCACAAGTAACTGTTAGCGGCTCCGTAGGCGTTGACGGTTCCTACACTACCTTGGGTGATGCCTTTACCGCACTCAATGGTACTCCGCAAACAGGTGCCACCATTGGTATTTCGCTCAGTAGTAGCACCACCGAACTTGCCTCGGCTATCTTACACACTGGTGCTTGGACATCCGTGACAATTACTGCTACTGCACCCGTCACTATTTCGGGCAGCATTGTAGGGGCAGTCGTCAAACTAAACGGTGCCGACAACGTAACTATCGACGGTCGGATAGGCGGCACAGGACGCAATATCACCATTCAAAACACCAGCACAGCATCGGCAACAGCAGCTGTCTGGTTGGCGAGTGTGGCGGCGGGCAACGGTGCTACAGGCTGTACGGTGCGCAACTGCGAAATAGCCTGCGGCGTTACGCAAAACACCAGCACCTCCACCACTTTCGGCATTATTATGAGCGGTCCTAGTATTAGTGCTACCTCTAATGGTACCGACAACGACAACAACTCCTTTATTGCAAACCGCATTGTACGCGCCCGATATGGCATTTTAACGCGCGGTACAGCAGCAGGCAACAAGAACCGCAATATTGTGGTAACGAACAACATCGTAGGTCCAACCTCGTTTGGGGCTGACCAAATTGGCAAAACGGGTATCTATATGCAAGCCGATAGCATAGCTATGATCAGCAACAATACCGTACAGTTTGTAGGCGGCGACTATGCCAATACTACGGGTGGTACTGACCGCACGGGTATTGCTATTGGTTCTGACACATGGGGCATTACCACCTCTACTACCATCACTAGTGCTAATTATACCGTTATGAACAACCTCATACACGACATCATCGAAGAAAGAACTTTTTCGGCTGCGGGTCTAATTTTGGCTACCACTGGCGGCGGATCTGCTACCAACAATATCGTATGTAGCAATATGATTTATAACATAAAAGCTAATGGCACCGCCGGCGACCAAGCAGTTGGCTTAGGCATTGTGGGCGGGCATACCGACCAAGTAACACACAACTCCATTTATATGAGCGGCGATGTAGACCCTAACCCATCGGCTTCTGCCACTACTATGTTTGGCAATGGCATTCGCATTGTCAATGCTAATGGAGGCACCCACAACGAACTGACGCTGAAAAATAATATTGTCTATATGGATTTAAGCTCGTCCAGCACAGCTACAGTGCGCTACTATGCCATCACGGGCAACTCGGCGGCTTATAGCTTCGGTTTAGGAGGGGGCGAAGACTATAACGATTATTATATCAACCCCACTAATACGCAATTGCGCACAGGAGGTTTAGCAAGTACTATCGGTCTTACGGCTACTACCGAGTTTGCTACCTTAGCCGATTGGAAACTTGCTTATACAGTAGCACAAGATGCTAATTCGCAACAAGTAGACCCCGGATTTGTGTCGCCTACCGACTTGCATATCAACGTAGGTAGCACAGCTATCAATAACTTAGGTACGCCCGCTTCCTCATGTTCTACGGATTATGACAACGATACGCGCAGTTCAACCACTCCCGACATAGTGCGATGAATATACGCCCGTTGTTTGTATGAATGCTGACGGCGGCACTATAAGCCCCGCCACTCAAAACAAATGTGACGGACAAACCGCTACTATGAGTACCACAGGGTCCGCAGTAGGCGCGGGCGCAACCTACCAATGGAAAGTATCTGCTACATCGGGCAGCGGCTATGTAAACGTATCGGGCGGTACAGGTGCCACCACCACCACCTATACTACCGACCCGCTAACAGTAGGTACTTACTACTATGTATTGGAAGTAACATGCACCAACTGCGGCCCTTGTACGCAACTTTCCAGCGAACTTGCCGTTACGGTCAATCCCTATCCCACCGCCGCGGCAAGCAGCAATAGCCCCGTATGTATAGGTTCGGATTTGAATCTAAGCTCAACTACCGACATAGGCACTACTTTTGCTTGGTCAGGACCTAATAGTTTCAGCAGCACGGCACAAAATCCTACTATCACGGGTGCTACCGCAGCAGCAGCGGGCAATTATAACGTAACGGTCAGCGCGGCAGGATGTTCAGCAACGGCATCTACGATAGTAGTGCTTAATCCCAGCCCCGTCATCAACAGCACTACGGCTACACCCGCAACGATATGCGAAGGCGGAAGCAGCACCTTAGCAGTTCAAACCCCAGCGGCAGCTACTTATTGCAATAGCAACTTTACCAGCGTTACTTATGAGTTTATCAGCAACGTAACCTTCGAAGCCATTAACAATACGAGCACAGGCAATATAGGCGGTCCCGTAGACTATACTGCCCAAGTAGCCAATGTGACAGCAGGAACTACGTATACCATTTCTGTGACGATAGACCCCGATGCCAACGACTATATTTATGTATGGGTAGACTGGAACCAAAATGGTATCTTGAACGATTCGGGCGAAGCCTATACCATAGCTGGACCTACCAGTTCAGCGGGGCCGCATACATTGGGCATTGCCGTACCTTCGGGAGCTACCAATGGCAGCACTCGTATGCGCGTGGTGTGCGACTGGAATAATACTACCCCTAACCCCTGCCGTTCGGCTTCTTTTGGCGAAGCAGAAGATTATACGGTTAATGTCACAGGCGGTGTTGGTGCTTACACCTATCTTTGGGACGACCCCAGTAATGCTACTACGTCCAGCGTTTCGGTGTCGCCCACTACTACTACTACTTACACTGTCACCGTAACGGGTGCTAATGGTTGCGCCAGCACAGGCTCGGCTACGGTTACTGTCAATACGCCCATGGCAGGCATTAACCCCTCATCTGCTACACCTGATTGTGTAACTACCAGCACAACCCTCACCGCGTCGGGCGGCGGCACTATTTGTGGGACGACAATAGCACCGATGCAGCACGTGTCGTAATGGCAGCAGGTGCTTATACGGTAACTGTAACAGGCACCAACGGCTGTACTGCTACTGCTTCGGCGAGCGTTACGAGCGACACTACGCCACCTGCGGCGAGCGTTACACCGTCAAGTGCTGTACTTGGCTGCACGCCTACCAGCGCGACCCTCACCGCATCGGGCGGCGGCACCTATTTGTGGGACGACAATAGCACCGATGCAGCACGTGTCGTAATGGCAGCAGGTGCTTATACGGTAACTGTAACAGGCACCAACGGCTGTACTGCTACTGCTTCGGCGAGCGTTACGAGCGACACTACGCCACCTGCGGCGAGCATTACACCGTCATCGGCAGTATTAGATTGCGCAAATACCAGCGCGACCCTCACCGCATCGGGCGGCGGCACCTATTTGTGGGACGACAATAGCACCGATGCAGCACGTGTCGTAATGGCAGCAGGTGCTTATACCGTAACTGTAACAGGTACAAACGGCTGTACTGCTACTGCTTCGGCGAGCGTTACGAGCAATGCCACTCCACCTGCTGCTACTGTATCGGGCACATCGAGTGTTTGTGCAGGGGGCAATATCAACCTCACCGCACCATCGGCAGGGGCTTCTTATAGTTGGAGCGGTCCGGGCGGTTATACTGCTACGGGCATTAGCATCTCGCGCACGGCTGTTACTCTGGCAATGGGCGGTGTTTATACCGTTACAGTCACAGGTAGCAATGGTTGTACGGCTAGCGCGTCGCGCACCGTAACGGTCAATGTCTGTGCGGGTCTGACGGTAGCCGCAAACACTACATCAAGCAGCGGTGCTAATGGCACTATCACGCTAAACGTATCGGGCGGCACACCCTGCGCAGGCAATACCTACAATTTCGCTTGGTCGGGTCCGTCATCGGGCACTGCTACCAGCACCAGCCCGTACATCATCAGCGGTTTGGCTTCGGGTTGGTATAGCGTTACTGTAACCGACTGCGGTGGTAATTCGCGCGTTGTGAGTATTTTTGTACCCAAAACTTCACGCCCGCGTACCAAAGCAGAAGGCGCAATATTCGGCGATTTGACCGCCTACCCCAATCCCGCATCGGAAACAACTACCGTTGCCTTTACGAGCTGGACCAGCGAACACACTACCGTGAGCATTTACTCAACCGATGGCAAACAAGTAGCTGTATTGTTCGACGACTTAACAGTAGCCGATAGCGACTACCAATTAATGTGGTCATTAGACCAAATACCTGCGGGTATCTACCACGTATTGATTGCTACGCAAAGCGGTAGCCGCGAAACATTGCGCATCGCCGTAGTGAAATAATGTATCAGCATAGTTGCCTCGTGTTTTATTGACCCATAAACTCAATTTGATAATACAGCAACTATTGTACCGACACAGCCCCGTTAGAGTTTTAAGCTCTATCGGGGCTTTTTTTCGAGCAAAGCCCTCTATAATTGGAAACAAAGGCATAGCTTTGCAGGTCGTTTGCGCAATCTGTACAGGCAAACATTGTCCATTTTTATTTATTTATAGTCTGATATATGCTTCTATTTCGTTGGATTTATACCGTTTGGGGTATTTTTTTGTTTATCTGCGGCATGTTGCTACAAGCCATCGTATTTGGTTTGGCATCACTACTACCACGCCAGCAAGCCGTAGCGGTCAGCATTCGATACAACAATATTTTTGTTACTATTTGGGCTTTTCTGATGGGCATACGCTACAACATAGTAGGAGCAGAACGCTTGGACAAGCGGAAAGCCTATATCTTTGCTTCAAACCATACCTCTACACTTGACGTAATGACCACAAATGCTGCTATATGGCAGCCATTTTCGCCCTTAGCCAAAAAGGAAGTGACCAAAATCCCCATCTTAGGCTATGTATTTAGCAAGGTATCGGTATTGGTCGATAGGTCAAATGCCGAAAGCCGCCGCAAAAGCGTGATAGAATTGCAGAAAACCGTAGCCCCAAGGCATCTCGATACTCCTGTTTCCCGAAGGTACGCGCAACCGAGACGGACAGCCGCCCTTACTACCTTTCAAATCGGGAGCTATACGAATCGCCTTAGAATCTGTTCGCCCCATTGTGCCTATGGCACTCATAGGAGCTCGCCGCATAATGCCCAATAGCCGACCACCGTTTACCTTGCATAGGCATACACTGAGTTGTTATTTCGGCGAACCAATACCCGTAGCAGATATTCCCATGACCGACGAAAACATAGACCTACTAAAACAGCGCGTATTTGATGCCATAGACCAACTACTACGACAACACGACCCCGACTATGCAGTAGTATAGCCACTTAGGGTTTTGGCTATTCAGCACATGTTACGCCCTGCACGCTAAGATAATACTACACACTAATGGTTTGGTTTTTTAATTTTGAGTGCCCCTGCTACAATTTATAACACAGACCATTAGGATATCACCCCGAAGGGGTTTTTGTTGCTAGCCGTCTTTATTTTCTATTAGGATATCACCCCGAAGGGGCTTAGAAAACGGTCTTTCTATTAGTCGTTTCTAATTTTGAGTAAAAAATTAACCTGAATATCTTGCTTGCGCCCCTGCTACAATTTATAACACAGACAATTAGGTTATCACCCCGAAGGGGTTTTTGTTGCTAGCCGTCTTTATTTTCTATTAGGATATCACCCCGAAGGGGCTTAGAAAACGGTCTTTCTATTAGTCGTTTCTAATTTTGAGTAAAAAATTAACCTGAATATCTTGCTTGCGCCCCTGCTACAATTTATAACACAGACAATTAGGATATCACCCCGAAGGGGTTTTTGTTGCTAGCCGTCTTTATTTTCTATTAGGATATCACCCCGAAGGGGCTTAGAAAACGGTCTTTCTATTAGTCGTTTCTAATTTTGAGTAAAAAATTAACCTGAATATCTTGCTTGCGCCCTTGCTCCAAAGCAGCATTGACCAAAATTTATGACCGAAATTTAAAACACTCCCCACTAACCATTACCCATTAACCATTAACCATTAACCATTACCCATTACCCATTAACCATTACCCATTAACCATTAACCATTACCCATTACCCATTAACCATTACCCATTAACCATTAACCATTAACCATTACCCATTAACCACTAACCATTAACCACTAACCACTAACCATTAACCACTAACCACTAACCACTAACCATTAACCACTAACCATTAACCACTAACCATTAACCACTAACCATTAACCACTAACCATTAACCACTAACCACTAAAAACTATATGCCTATTTCTTCTTTCCCTGTCTTTGGTGCCAGCGATACCCGTAGCGGTTTTGGCGATGGTTTGCTACACGTAGGCAAGCAAAATAGCCAAGTAGTAGCCCTATGTGCCGACCTGACGGGTTCGCTCAAAATGGATAAATTCAAACAACAATTTCCCGACCGTTTTTATAATTGCGGCGTAGCCGAAGCCAATATGATTGGGGTAGCAGCGGGGCTAACCATAGGTGGCAAGATACCTTATACGGGTACGTTTGCCAATTTTTCGACGGGTCGGGTCTATGACCAAATCCGGCAATCGGTGGCTTATTCGGGCAAACCCGTCAAAATTTGTGCTTCGCACGCGGGCATTACCTTGGGCGAAGACGGTGCTACCCACCAAATTTTGGAAGATATAGGCATGATGCGCATGTTGCCGCATATGACTGTTATTGTGCCTTGCGACTATATGCAAACCAAATTGGCAACTATTGCCATTGCCGATTACCCCCATGCTGTTTATCTGCGTTTCGGGCGACCCAAAGTGCCTATTTTTACTACCGAAGACCAAACTTTTGAGATTGGCAAAGCCCAAACGCTGCTCAATGGGAGCGATGTGACGATTATTGCTTGTGGGCATTTGGTTTGGAAATCACTCGAAGCCGCGCGGGTTCTATCCGAGCAGGGTATTAGTGCGGGCCTTATCAATATGCACACCATCAAACCCTTGGACGAGGCTGCCATTATAGCAGCCGCTGCCCAAACAGGCTGTATCGTCACCGCCGAAGAACACCAGCGAAACGGTGGTTTGGGCGATGCCGTTGCCCAAACCCTTGCCCGCCACCGACCTACACCCTTAGAAATGGTAGCCATCGATGACCAATTTGGCGAAAGCGGCACACCTGACCAACTTATGCAAAAATATGGCTTGGATACACCCAATATCGTAGCAGCAGCACAGCGAGTAATAGCGCGAAAATAAACTTTTCCGAACCTAATACATACGCCTAACAAGAAATGTTTTGGCGTAACTATTTAGGTCTGGGGTTTTGGGTATGGGGTAATGGGTTATATCTATCTAATAATGCCTGAAATCATTGCATATTCGATTGGAAATGGCTATTCTCGTGGGCTGTTTCTACAAGGCTAAATAGTTACGTTTTGGCAAACAATACCTGATTGTACCCCAATAATAACTACAAATTGCGAAAATTGTCGAGAACCAAGGTGTAGAAAGTAATACGTTGTAAAATAAATTTTTTATAAATTATAAATTATTACAACTCAATGATTTATAGCTTTTTTTGACTCGTTTGAATTTACTGATATTTATTTTACGACGTGCTAATCTATAAATGAAGTACTCATTAATCCAGAATCACTGAATACTAAGCCTCAAAAATTAGAAATAGCATTATGGCTTGTTTAGTGCCCAGCAATCATCAACTACCCATTAAAATTATGAAACATTTTTTAGCTCTATTATGTTGTATTTTCTGCCCTTTGACGGTATTATTGGCTCAGAGTGCTACGCTTAGTGGTACGGTTAAAGATGCAGTAAGCGGCGAATCGCTCATAGGCGCGACAGTAAAGATTGGCGAAGCGATGGGTGCTGTCACCGACATTGACGGGAACTATACCTGGCAGTTGCTGATGGCACGCATCAAATAAGCGTATCGTATATAGGCTATAAACCTGATACGTTTAGCATAACAATAGCTAATAGCCGCAGTGCGGTGCGCAATGTTTTGTTGCGCGAAGACAGCCAAACGATGCAAGAAGTAGAAGTAGTAGCCGACGTAGCGCGTAGCCGCGAAACGCCGGTGGCATTTAGCACCATTAGCGTCACGCAAATTAAAGAAGAGAATAGCCGACAGGATTTGCCCATGCTGCTCAACAGCAAGCCGGGCATATACGCTACCCAACAAGGCGGCGGCGATGGCGATGCCCGCATCAGCATACGCGGTTTTGACCAACGCAATACCGCTTCGCTCATCGACGGCATACCCGTCAAGGATATGGAAAACGGCGAGGTTTACTGGTCGAATTGGTCTGCCCTGAACGATGTAACGCGCAGTATGCAGGTACAACGCGGTTTGGGTGCGTCCAAATTGGCTTTGCCTTCGGTGGGCGGCACGATTAACGTATTGACCAAAGGCATCGAAAGCAAACGCGAACTATCGGTACGCCAAGAAGTGGGCGGTGATGGTTACTTAAAAACGGCCTTGATGTTCAATACAGGCAGACTCAAAGGCGGTTGGGGAGCTACTGGCTCGGTATCGTATAGGCGCGGCGACGGCTGGGTAGATAATACTTGGGTACGCGCGTGGAGCTATTTTGTGAAAGTCGAAAAACAATTGGGCAAACACCTCATCAGCCTATCGGCATTGGGCGCACCCCAAGAACACGGGCAGCGCAGTTTTAAACAACTCATTGCTACGTTTGATAAAGAGTATGCTCGCGATTTTTTTGGTGGCACTGATACCGAATATGACTTGCTACGCACCCAACAAACCGCTATTACACAACTTGAAACCCAACGCGGCAACGGCATTATCAGCGAGGAAGCATTTTTTACCCAATTAGATACCGCTTTGGGTATCAATACCGCGCTATACGACCGCTATAATAATGAGTTTATAGATACTAGCAACGCCCGCAACTATGGTACCCGCTACAACCCACATTGGGGCGTGCTGAACCGATATTCGCTCGTAGCAGATGGCGATACGGCGTTTGCCGAAACCGAGCGCGTTTCGGAACGCTATAACAAATACCACAAACCTCAATTTACGCTGCGCCATTTTTGGTCGCCGAACAATCGTTTTAGTTGGTCTAATATCGCCTATTTGTCGATAGGGCAGGGCGGCGGCTATCGCGCCAATGTTATTCCCGCCGATTTGCCCGATGGTTTGCTCAATTTCCAAAAGGTATATGATACCAATATGGGTGCGTTTGGCGATACGACCTTACATTCTACCTCTAATGCGATTTATATGCAGGCAAACAATCATTTTTGGTATGGCTTTTTATCGACTTTCGACTATAATAATATAAAAACGACCGATTTTCTACCTTTCTCAACCTGACCAGTTCGGCATCGAACAATGCCCGTCGCGATTATTTCAGACCCAAAGACATTGTATTGTCCGATACGGTCATTGCCCAAGTTATCGGTGCTAAAAACGGCGTATTAGACGGCAAATCTTACTACAAACAATTTGAATATAACGGCGTATTATACGACATCAATTCGCCCGAAGTGCGCGACTCGTATAGCGAAACAGGTTGGCTCTTTGGCTATACTGCCAAAACAGGTGCTAATTATAATATCAGCGAGCGACTAAACGTATTTTTTAATACGGGTTACTTGTCGCGGGTGCCGCCTCTGCGCTTTTTCTTTAACGAAGATAATGCCGCATTTAGCAACGTGAAAAATGAAGAAGTGATAGCCGCCGAGTTGGGGTCGGGCTACAAATCGCCTAAATTTGCCCTGAACCTAAATGCTTACTATACGCGCTGGAACAACCGACCTACTACCGCCAGCGTGCGCACCGACCCAACCGACCCCGATATTCGTGAAACGCGCAATATAGCAGGGCTAAAAGCTATTTATAGAGGTGTAGAACTAGATTTCGCTTATCATATTATCAAAAATCGCCTCACATGGGAAGGTACTTTCTCCTTGGGCGATTGGGTGTGGGATACTGATGCCAACTCGGTCATCGTAGGCGGCGATAATGATGACCAATTAGCTACGCCGTTCAGCGCAAAAGGCGTACACGTAGGCAATGCCGCTCAATTCCAATTAGGCTCGACGCTGCGCTACGAACCCATCAAAGGGCTATTTTTGAAAGGTCGCTGGATGTATTTTGGCAAAAATTACTCCGATTTTCAGCCCGAACGCCTAACGGGTATCAACGAAGACCGCGAAGCGTGGCAATTGCCCGATTATTCGATAGTTGATTTGTTTGCAGGTTATAAATTTAAACTTGACAAAATGCGTTTTATCCTTAATGCGGGTTTGCTCAATGCCCTCAATACCACCTATATCAGCGATGCAAGCACCCGTATTGGTTTCAACTTGGACCAAATAGAGGTATTTTTTGGACAAGGACGACGTTGGACAGCAAGCCTCGAATGGGTGTTCTAAGGCTGAGTTCATATTAGGCTTGTGACAGCGGCACTTGCTTGGGCATAAAATGATGCTTTTTCGCCTGCTTTTCGGTTATTTTTGGACACATAGCTCCACTATGCCTCCAAGAATAAGCCTCCATCAGCCCAAAAATATCTCTTTTTCCACTCCAACCCGACCGCCATCACAAGTCTATTGCCCCACAAAATCATCTACGAAATATTTTCTTATTATTGCACCCCAATGCCCTTGCTATTTATGCGCCAATCACACATTTTTTTTGCTTGTATCGCGTTCCTTTACGGTGCTTGGCTCGGCACGCCTATCGCCGCTCAATCGGTCTATGACCTACAATGGATTATGCCGCAGGCTGATTGTATGGAGAACCAATTCTGTGCTACGTTACAAATCAAATCTGCCAACGACGATGCGATGGCATTGGGGGCTTATACTATTTTTATACACTATAATACGGCTTCTATCAATTCGCCTACCTATACAGCCGTGCATTTTAGCGACAATGAAACCTGCTCGCCCTTTGGCACGTCGCCCTATGCAACTGCCATTTTTGGAGCTGATATCCTGACAGGCGAGGGCAATATCACCGCCCTCATGAATTTTCCCAACATGGGCTGCCCGCTCATCAATACTACCGAATGGACAACGATGGGCGTGCTGTGTTTCGATATTATCAACCCACATATAGACACCAACCTACTTTTTGATACCGACCTCACCCTCGTCAACCTAAACAGCAATTTGCCCCAACATATAGGCGGTTCCTTTAGCAACCTGAGTTTTTTGCCCCTCTGCGAAACCTTAGATACCGATGCCGACGGATTGACCGACATAGACGAAATAAACCTAAGTACTAACTATAACGTGCCCGATACCGACGGCGACGGACTAAGCGATGGAATAGAAAGCGATCAAACCTTCACTAATCCCTTGGCAATGGACAGCAATGGCAACGGCAACATGGACAACTTAGACGACAACGATACCGATGGATTGAACAATATAGATGAGATAAACTACAATACCAATCCAATAACCCTGACTCCGACGGCGATACGCTATCGGACGGCACCGAAATTAATTTGGGTATCAATCCCAATAATCCCGCTACTGATGCCGACAACCTAAACGACAACGAAGAACTGCTATACAATACCAATCCCAACAATCCCGATACCGACAGCGATGCTTTGTCGGACAGCGAAGAAACACAGATATACCAAACCAACCCCACTATCGCCGACACCGATGGCGATACACTCAACGACGGCTTTGAGGTATTGGCAGATATCAACCCGCTAAAAGCCGATACAGACAGCGACGGCTTAGACGATGCCCAAGAAATAGCCCTATATTCCAATCCCAACGCTCCCGATACGGATCACGACAGCGTCATCGATAGTACAGAAGCCCCCAGCGGCGCGGGTATAGACACCGACGGCGATTTGCTGTTCGATATATCAGACCCCGACGATGACGGCGACGGCATACCGACCATAGCCGAAGATGCTAACAACAACGCCGACCCAAGCGACGATGATGATGACGCTGACGGCATACCGGACTATTTAGACTCCGACCCCGTAGGACTTGACCCAAATCATCATAAGCCCGCGCAATGGTCAGTAGGCTACCAAAATGGTTATTTAAGGGTATCGTGGTCGGGCAACGGAGAGCGCAATACCCTATATTGCTACGACCTAACAGGTAAAATAGTGGCAATTTATTCGTTAGATGTATCTTTGGGCAATCAGGCGCAAACGCAACTATTGCCCTTGCCCAACAATTTGCCGCAAGGTATCTACATAGCTGCTTGCAGGTCTGCTACATCGAACAGGTGTATAGCTGCCGCGCCTTGGGTCTTGTATCGCTAATTAGTTTTTATCCTCCAATTGTCGCTTTATGCCTTGCTACCAAGTTCACCGCCGCACAGCCTCGTGGCAAATAGTAGCCTTGATATATACTGGGCTTATGCTGGCAAGCGGACAATTATACAGTACAATACCCGCCACTGTAGCCATAGCCGCTCAATTGCCCGACAGCATTGGCGGGGTTTTTACCATGCGCGAGGGCATAACATCGGTCACGATACAGGCAAAAATTATTCACAATATCGTATTGGTGCCTGTGCGCATCAACGGTTCGTTTGCCTTAGATTTTATTCTGGATACGGGTGTAAGCAGCACACTCCTTACCGAACCTGCTTTTGCGTCCATGCTTGGATTGAGGTATAGCGGCAAGGTAGGTTTGCGCGGTTTAGGCGGCGGCGAACCCATCAAAGCTGATATAGCCCAAAACGTACATCTCTCCCTGCCCGATATAACTGCTCCGCGCCTCAATTTGGTGGTATTGCCGCCCAATGTATTATCGTTTTCCGAAATGTTTGGGCAGCCTGTCTATGGCATTATCGGTTACGATTTGTTCAAATCTATGGTAGTCGAGATAGATTATATTAGCCAAAAGGTACATTTATATCGCCCTGATGTTTATCGCGTGCGCAAGAAAAGTGTTGCTGTTCCGCTACATATTGAAAAAGGCAAGGCACATATAGCCGCACAACTCGCCGATATAACGGGCAAACATTATGCCGTTAATCTGCTTATCGATACAGGGGCGAGCCAAGCTATTTCGCTTTTTGGTACGGATATACCTTTGCCGCCTCGCCATATCGAAACCTATATCGGCAAGGGGCTGAACGGCGATGTATTGGGTAGGTTAGGCAAAATTGGTGGTTTGACCATCGAAGCATTTGAATTGCCTACTATGGCGGCTTGCTACCCCGATTCGGCGGCATTGAGTTTGCGCACAAGTAGCGTACCTTGGCAAGGCAGCATAGGCGGCGAGTTGCTACGTCGCTTTAAGGTAGTGTTCGACTATCCACGCCAACGGCTATATCTACAAAAAGGGCGCGATTATAATAAACCCTACGAATATCACCTCAGCGGCATAGAGATACAGACTTTGGGAGTGGGCAATTTTGACCGTTTTGTCGTTAGCCACGTCCAGGGCAGCAGCACCGCCGAACAATCGGGCATCAAAGTCGGTGACGAACTACTGAGCATCAATGGTACTGCCCTCAAAATGCTGACCATAGAAGAGGTATTTGGGCTGCTCAACCGAAAGGCGGGGGCAACGCTACGCCTAAAAATAAGGCGCGATAATGACTTATTTCGTTTCAGTTGGCAGTTGATAGACCCGCTATAAACCTACTACAATCAGCCCAAACAAGGGCAAAATTCTGCGTCTTATCCGTTTGCCCATACTAATAAATGTCGTACCTTTGCGAGCTATTTGCTCTTGCTTTCGAGGCATGAAATTGTATGCTCTTACTGCCCTTGCTTTTTACTTATGTCCGCTTCTAATACCTCAGCACCCGCACACGAGATGTCGTTTATTGATCACCTCGAAGAGTTGCGGTGGCATTTATTGCGCTCTATTGTAGCCATTACAATCATTACGATAGCTGCATTTTTGCTCAAATCGTGGGTATTTGACCAGCTCATATTCGCGCCCTGCCAAGAAAATTTTTTCACCTATCGCGCCTTTTGTCACTTAGCCCACCAATTCAATTTGGGCGATTCGCTTTGCTTTAAACCCGCCAATTTTAAACTCATCAATACCGAAATGTCGGGACAACTTACTATGCACTTGCAAGTAGCCTTAGTACTTGGGTTCATAGCTTCGTTTCCGTATATATTTTGGGAAGTATGGCGTTTCGTAGAGCCTGGGCTACATGACGACGAAAAAAAATATACGCAAGGCATCGTCCTTGGCGCATCGCTATTATTCTTTTTGGGCGTATTGTTTGGCTATTACGTCATTACGCCGTTTTCTATCAATTTTCTGGCGGGCTACTACGTCAGTGATTCCGTAGCTAATACTATATCGCTCACCTCTTATGTAGGTACGCTTACAAGTATTGTACTATCAGCAGGTATTATGTTCGAATTGCCGATGTTAGTGTTCTTTCTGGCAAAAATGGGCTTGATTTATGCCGACTGGATGCGCCAATATCGCCGCCATGCCTTTGTGGTCATTTTATTCATTGCTGCCATCATTACTCCTCCTGACGTGTGGTCGCAAATATTGGTGACGATACCCGTCTATATGCTCTACGAAGCAGGCATCTGGGTAGCTGCCATAGTAGAAAAACGCGACCAATTGCCCCTTGACAACGAAAAAGCAGTAGCCAAACAAGCATAAAACGCGACTAATTCACCTATACGTCATAAAAAGGCACGGGAGCAGTCAAATTGATACCTACTGCAACAAAATGGTGTATTTTTGCCCCAAGACGCATTGCTATTTCATGAGCCTTGCGAAAGCACAGTTCTATATGTTTTGACGATAGCGCGGTTTGGCTGGCACCAAAGCCCAACCTAAACTCGCACAACGCTTATTCTTGTTCCTATGCTACGCACCTTTGTTGTCCTATGGACTACCGCTTGTATGTGTAGTGCTTGTACTTGGTTTCAAAGTGATACCAAAGAGCAATACCTGCACGATTACGATGCGTTTATCACCGATTTCTCGACCGAACACCCACAGTATTCCGAGTCGGATTGGCAAAATACCGCCGATAAACTCTACGAATTAAGCGGCGAGCGATACCAACAATTTGCTCCTACACCAAGCTATCGCGAAAAATTGGTACTACAGAAATGGGCGATAATGGTTCCCCTGATGCGTTACAAACAATTGGCGCAAACACAAATAACCGTAGAATATGCCCGCGATAGCGAAACGCTGCTCAACGGATTGCGCGAAATAATGGACTCGACTTATACCGTCTATGATGGATTTGATAACGACATGCGCGACTTATTATTTAAGCTCAAACCTTGTCCCTAAATGATAAATATATAAATTTTATACGTATTTTATCTTAAACGCAAATTCCCTGCCCAAAATAGTTTGAGCAGGGAATTGTTGTTTCGGTTTGTTATCTATTTTACTTGCTTATCACAAGACGTAGCGTTTCTTGTCGCCCACTCTGCGATGCTAACAAGACATTATAAACACCTGCCGCCAAATCAGATACGGACAAAGGCAATTCGTAATCGGCTTCTTCTTCGGCTATACCGTCAAACAATACCGCCACTTCTCTGCCGTCCATCGAGTAAACACCCAAATACATGCGCTCATTAGACCAACTCGTAAATTTAATCGTGCTTAGGTCCGAAGTCGGGTTCGGGTAAGCCGTCAAACCATCAAACGGAATGCCTTCGGATTTGGTGCGACCGCGTGTTGCCAAAGGTACAAAATACGATACTACCTTGCTGTTACCCACGCAATCAGTAATGGTAATGATATACCAACCCGTCGCTAAGGGGCTAATCACGAACGAACTACCACCCGTAGCACTGCCCGAAGAAGGTCCAGACCAAGCGTAGTTATATGTATTACCTGTACAAGGCGTACCGCCTGCTACGTTCAGCGTAATAGAACCATTGCTCGTGCCATTGTCTTTGCCAATGCTATAGCTCACTACATTCAGCACCGCACCACAGCTATTGACTGCTACCGTAGTGCTTGCTGTAGCTGTACAGCCCGATGCGTTTGTCACCGTAACGGTATAAGTACCCGCCATTGCCAGCGTAGCACTACCGCGAGACGGATTTTGTAGCGATGAACTAAAACCAGGTCCAGACCAAGCATAAGTAACACCTCCTGATGCCGTAAGGTTAATCGTAGCACCCGCGCAAACAGGGCTATTGCTACCCGCTGTAGCAGCAGGTAAGGCATTCACCGCCACTGTACGCGATGCGCTTGCCGTACAACCCGAAGCGTTTGTTACCGTAACGGTATAAGCACCCGCCATGGCTGCCGTCATACCCGTGCGGTTCATCGTAGCAGTAGCTGCCGCAAAACCGCCAGGACCGCTCCAAGAATAGCTTGCACCACCCGATGCCGTTAAAGTGAGTGTATTACCCTCACATACGCTGCTAGGTCCGGTGATATTTGCCGTAGGATTAGCATTGACCGTAACCACCTGCGAGGCAGTTGCCGTACAGCCGTTGCTACCTGTGACGGTTACGGTATAAGTGCCGCTTGCGCTAAATGTATTGATGGCAGTAGAAGGGCTTGCGCCGCCGTTCCATACATAACTTGCGCCGCCCGATGCGGTTAGCTGTACCATATCGCAGGCGGTTGCCGTGCCGCTAATTGTTGCGGTCACTGGCGTACAAACACCTGGAACGGTCGTAACGCTCGATGTCGGGCTTGATTGATTTGTGTCCGAATTGCAATTGCATCGGGTCAAGATTGTCATTGCGGTTGTTTGGTTGTAGGTTGGCAGCGTTGCCGTCAACTTGTGCCGCCATCGGTCGAATATTGTAGGGTCGAACCTGTGGGACAAGTTCCCGAAGGTGCAGCAAGAATACCACCCGACAAATTGCAATTGCTGCATGTGCTTTGGCTGCTCACTGTCGCGGCAGGAGCCGCCGCGCTCAGGTCAGGGCACTGAACCGTACAATTGATAGTTGCCGATGCTGTTGCCGTACAACCGCTGGGGCTTTCTGTCACCGTCACCGTATAATTGCCATTTTGACAGACCTCTGAGGGTGCTGGGATTGCATGAAGCCGTACCGCCCGAACCAGCTACAAAGGTAGGTGTTAAAACACCTGGCCTGGTCGCCGAACAACTCGCCGCTAAACTAAGGCTCGGATTAGCATTGACCGTAACCACCTGCGAGGCAGAAGCCGTACAACCATTGCTACCTGTGACGGTTACGGTATAAGTGCCGCTTGCGCTAAATGTATTGATGGCAGTAGAAGGGCTTGCGCCGCCGTTCCATACATAACTTGCTCCGCCCGATGCGGTTAGCTGTACCATATCGCAGGCGGTTGCCGTGCCGCTAATTGTTGCGGTCACTGGCGTACAAACACCTGGAATGGTCGTAACGCGCTCGATGTCGGGCTCGATTGATTTGTGTCCGAATTGCAATTGCATCGGGTCAAGATTGTCATTGCGGTTGTTTGGTTTGTAGGTTGGCAGCGTTGCCGTCCAACTTGTGCCGCCATCGGTCGAATATTGTAGGGTCGAACCTGTGGGACAAGTTCCCGAAGGTGCAGCAAGAATACCGCCCGACAAATTGCAATTGCTGCATGTGCTTTGGCTGCTCACTGTCGCGGCAGGAGCCGCCGCGCTCAGGTCAGGGCACTGAACCGTACAATTGATAGTTGCCGATGCTGTTGCCGTACAACCGCTGGGGCTTTCTGTCACCGTCACCGTATAATTGCCATTTGACAGACCTGTGAGGGTGCTGGGATGTAGCGAAGCCGTACCGCCCGAACCAGCTACAAAGGTAGGTGTTAAAACACCTGTGCCCGGTCCGCCCGAACAACTCGCCGCTAAACTAAGGCTCGGATTAGCATTGACCGTAACCACCTGCGAGGCAGTTGCCGTACAGCCGTTGCTACCTGTGACGGTTACGGTATAAGTGCCGCTTGCGCTAAATGTATTGATGGCAGTAGAAGGGCTTGCGCCGCCGTTCCATACATAACTTGCTCCGCCCGATGCGGTTAGCTGTACCATATCGCAGGCGGTTGCCGTGCCGCTAATTGTTGCGGTCACTGGCGTACAAACACCCTGGAACGGGTCGTAACGCTCGATGTCGGGCTCGATTGATTTGTGTCCGAATTGCAATTGCATCGGGTCAAGATTGTCATTGCGGTTGTTTGGTTGTAGGTTGGCAGCGTTGCCGTCCAACTTGTGCCGCCATCGGTCGAATATTGTAGGGTCGAGCCTGTGGGACAAGTTCCCGAAGGTGCAGCAAGAATACCGCCCGACAAATTGCAATTGCTGTGATGTGCTTTGGCTGCTCACTGTCGCGGCAGAGCCGCCGCGCTCAGGTCAGGGCACTGAACCGTACAATTGATAGTTGCCGATGCTGTTGCCGTACAACCGCTGGGGCTTTCTGTCACCGTCACCGTATAATTGCCATTTGACAGACCCAGGAGGGTGCTGGGATTGTGGAAGCCGTACCGCCCGAACCAGCTACAAAGGTAGGTGTTAAAACACCTGTGCCCGGTCCGCCCGAACAACTCGCCGCTAAACTAAGGCTCGGATTAGCATTGACCGTAACCACCTGCGAGGCAGAAGCCGTACAACCATTGCTACCTGTGACGGTTACGGTATAAGTGCCGCTTGCGCTAAATGTATTGATGGCAGTAGAAGGGCTTGCGCCGCCGTTCCATACATAACTTGCTCCGCCCGATGCGGTTAGCTGTACCATATCGCAGGCGGTTGCCGTGCCGCTAATTGTTGCGGTCACTGGCGTACAAACACCTGGAACGGTCGTAACGCTCGATGTCGGGCTCGATTGATTTGTGTCCGAATTGCAATTGCATCGGGTCAAGATTGTCATTGCGGTTGTTTGGTTGTAGGTTGGCAGCGTTGCCGTCCAACTTGTGCCGCCATCGGTCGAATATTGTAGGGTCGAGCCTGTGGGACAAGTTCCCGAAGGTGCGGCAAGAGTACCGCCCGACAAAGCGCAGTTGCTGCATGTGCTTTGGCTGCCTACTGTCGCAGCAGGAGCCGCCGCGCTCAGGTCGGGGCACTGAACCGTACAATTGATAGTTGCCGATGCTGTTGCCGTACAACCGCTGGGGCTTTCTGTCACCGTCACCGTATAATTGCCATCTGATAGACCTGTGAGGGTGCTGGGATTGTATGAAGCCGTACCGCCCGAACCAGCTACAAAGGTAGGTGTTAAAACACCTGTGCCCGGTCCGCCCGAACAACTCGCCGCTAAACTAAGGCTCGGATTAGCATTGACCGTAACCACCTGTGAGGCAGTTGCGGGGCAGGCACCCGAAAACGTGGCACTTACGGTATAGGTTGTAGTAGTGCTGGGCGTAGCTGTGACATTACTACCTGTGGCGGCATTAAGCCCTGCGATAGGCGACCATGTGTAATTTGTAGTGCCGCTAAGGGCAAAACGCACATTATTGCGCAATGAATAAGAATAGCTTGGCGCACCGCTATACGCCTCTATAGTGGCGGATGTCTGACTATCATTGCGGTAAAAAAGTGTACTCACAAAATTAGTTGTGCCAAAAAACGCTGTATTTCGCGTTCCTCCCGACCCTCCATTGTTATTAGAATAAGTAATTTCTATCAACAAATTGCTAAGTCCGTCCCACGTAAAATTGGTATTGAAGGGTATGGTATTCCATCCTGCGGTGGGTGTATAATTAGCGGCATTGCGCACAGTTGTCCAACCCGACATAACAAAAGTACTCAAAGTTGCCAACGAAGTATGTTGTATACTAATTTTTAGGTCGTTGAGGGCGTAACTCGTTCCCGCAGTTGACAAATTAACTCCAAAACCCGACAATTGTGCCCCAGTAGTGATGCCTAATGCGTGTAGTTCGGCAGCCGTGAACAGCATTTGCTGCTTAGAGCCACCGTAGTAATTCTGTAATGGGTTGGGTCCTAATTCACTACCCACTGAGTTGCCCGTAGTAACCGATGCGCCGTTGCCCAATTCGACAAAGGCAGGTGCGCTACCGCCACTTGCAGTCATCAAGACCGAGCCTCCTCCGCATACGGTAGCCGAAGCGGGTGTAGGTGTTATGGAGGCTGCCGACAATAGCGGCACGCTATGTATAGATACTACTACGTCATCAGTAAAAGTCATACCCGATGCAGTTTCGGTTACGGTGAGCGTATACGTGGTTGTAGTAGTTGGGCTGGCGGTGGGGTTGCTGATATTGGTAGCCGACAATCCCGCGGCAGGACTCCAGCTATAGGTAAGCCCCGACATTGGGACATCGCCTATGCCTACACTTTCGCCGCTACACAACCAAGCATCGTTGCCTGCTGTGGCATAAGTAGGTGTTAGCGCAAATTGACTGAAGTTATTGATATTGTTGCCTGTGCTGAATGTCAAAGATGAGTTTTGTACGTTTGGTACAAAGGTATCGGCTCGCTCTGCTACGCTGCCCCAAGTATTGCCGTCAGCCACTGAACTGCGTTTATAGAATCCGAACTGCCCGGTGCTATATCCGCTACCGATATTGGGTAGGTTATCGAATTGAATGCTTGTCAATGTTTCAAAGGTGCTATTCGTACCAAAATTGTTGATAATATAATAGCCATTTTGGGGTACGATGGTGGGCGTAGGTTTTTGGTCGGGTGGCACATTGAGGCGCGTAACAACTACGTCGCCATTAGGCAGTGTGCCGGTGTTGGGGAAAGCGAGTATTACGCCTACGGTAGAAAAGTTTTTTGCACCGCTGCTTGCTACGCCTTGCCGCTCGCTAAGTCCGCCGCCTACGGGTGCGGTCGAGGTGTTTCGGGTAGCGTTGCCTTGTAGTGTGGCGTGTATCGTTTGGGCATGGTTGAGTATTAGGTTACCGCTGGGTTCGTTCATCTGATAATACGCCAATAAGTTGGGGTCGGCGGTCGGGTTTTTGGTTAGGTGCATCATTTCGCGTATTTCATTGGTTGTCAATGATCGGTTATAGATACATACTTCGTCCATCAATCCTTTAAAAGTACGTGAGATATTGCCTCTATCGTTGCCGATATAAAACGCGCTATTAAAATTGACCGCCACGTGCGAGGCATTGCGCACAGTAGGTACGCCATTGAGATAAAATGTAGCACTGCTTGGTGTTACGACAACGGCTATATGTGACCAAACATCGCTTGGAATGGTGGGTCCACTAAAGTTATAAGACCCCGATTCGTTATTCCAATGATAGCTTAGGCGATTACTATTGCGCAAATGTATTCCTGTTGCACCGTTGCTACCACTCATTATTAAGCCTGTTGTGCTACTTTGCATGCCATTAGGTTTGACCCAAGCCGAAAACGTAATGGTATTGGTGCTTATATTGAGTGGGGCATTCATCAGCAAATAATCAGTTGTTGCGGATTGGGATAAGGCATTGCCTGGTATAGTATCTGCATCACATTTATTCAAATCGTTTACTATGGCTTGGTACATCGTCGAAGCCGTATTGCCCAAGGCATCTGTTACGGTAAGTGTTACATTATAAGTGCCTGTTGCGGCGTATGTGACAGTAGGGTGCGCGTCAGTGCTGTTAGATGGTGTTCCGCTCGTAAAACTCCAAACGCGGCTGGCTATATCGCCCGTAGAGGCATCTGCAAATTTCCAAGTTGCATCGGAACAAGCATTGGTGGTGGCAGCAGCTACTACTGCTCGCGTAGCGCGTATATTGTGGAAAGGTGTTTCCCAAATACTGCGTCCGTAGCTGGCATATCGGATAACAGCTTGATTGCTGCCATCATCATACATCGAAAAATCGGTGGGCGATTTGCGCGAAGGTAGGTTGGTGCTATAATTTGTCCAGGTTACTTGCCCTGCTTTCTTATAATAGACGGCATTGCTGGTAGCCACTAATACGAGTTCTTCTGTACCGTCATATTCTTCGGCGAGTATGCGTCGATGGTTGGCAGAGGGCAGATTATAGGTTATATTAGCCCAATTTTGCCCGCCATCTGCCGAGCGATAAACGCGGTTATTGATAGCTATATAAACTATATCGGCATTGTTGCTGATAGCCGTTACGGTAGCCGTATTGTTCGATGCTGCGGGTAGGTTATACATTGCAAAGGTGGGATTTGCAGACAAAGCATCGTTTGAGACGTAAATTTTTTGGTCGTTGGTCACGACATACAGTCTGTTAGGGTTAGCGATACAGCTATGTACGTGCATGATAGGCGTAGAGAAATTCGATATTTGCGTCCAAGTAGGCGTATTGTTCAGCACGTCGTTAGACCTATAAATATTGCTACTGCCCAAAAATGCCAAGTTGTTGTTGGTTCGATTAAAGGCAAGTGCTTCTACGATAGTGACACCTCCGGGCAGGTTATACGAGGTATTGCCGCCTGTCGGTGCTATGCGTCGTTCGCCCACACCTGATACGGAAAAGCCCGCGGGGTCGCCGATAAAATAGACGGCGGTGCTATTAGCACGCTTATCCAATTCGCGTTTAGTATAGTCGTCGCCGCCGCCAATGGTATACCAACCTGTTGAGTCGGCATAGAGCCGTCCGTTATCTTGGGTGCCTATGGTGATGAAATCTTTGCGTGTGGGGCTACCTTTGCCCGAATGGTCGGTTATTTCATAAGCAAACAAACCATCGTTTTTGGGTGTCCAATTGTTGCCGCCGTCTGTACTGAGCCATACGCCGCCGTCGTTGCAGCTATACAAATGGTTCGAATTGTAGGGGCTTTGCCCTACTTGGTGCATATCGGTATGTACTTTTGATGCCCAATGGGTGAGCATTGACCAAGTGCTACCGCTATTGTTCGAATACCAAGTATTGTGCGATTGCAGCCATATCTTGTTGGCATCTACATTATCAACCCCAATGCAAAAATTATAATCGCCTTGCCCGCTATCATTTATATCGTCGGCATAAAAGGTAAGATAAGGCGACCCACCGGCTTTGGTCTGCACAAAATTCAAACCGCCGTCGGTCGATTTATAGACGATGCCGCCGCTGGCAACCATTGCAAAATAGACCACATTGGCATCGGCAGACGTAACTGCTACGCGGCTACCCGATTGTAGTGGCAATACGACAGGGGCACTAATGCCCGAAGTGATAAGCGTCCAAGTTTCGCCAAAATCGGTAGAGCGATAAAATTCAGGGGCAGCAGTTCGGGTAGTGGCATACAAGATATGTGAATTGGCAGCAGTATTCCTTTGCATACTACAAAATTGCAGCGAAGTAGCTGTTTTGCTGTCCAAGTAGCTCCTGCATCGGTTGTTTTATAGATGCCGCCATTCGCCAGCCGCCTGATAGTATTATGGTCGGTTGGGTGCATCAAAATTTCGGCTACGATGAGATTGGTAGGCAATCCCGTATTGAGTTGTGCAAAGGTATTGCCGCCGTTGGTCGATTTAAAAACACCCGCGCCATTGCTCCAATAGTTAGGGTCGCCGCTGCCGAGATACAAAACTTGGTCGTCGGTATAATCGATACATATCGAGCCGAAGCGGTAGGTGAGTATATCCGTACCCGGAGCTACCGCCCAATTAGTGCCCGCATCATTGCTGATAAACAAACCGCCTTGCGGAGTGATGGCATAAAACTTATTGGGGTTGCTATGATGAAATTTTAATTGGTTAATACGAGCTTGCCCATGTATTTGCCCCGACAAGTTGGTAGCAAATTTGGTCGATTTATAAGCCGTCCAGTTGGCTAACTGTGCTGTTGCAGGCTGCAATGCCGCAAAAAATAAAAATAAAAAAATAAATATTTTTTTCATAAATAATACGTATGTAATTTTATTATAAATGTAAACATAGGCAAGAAGGTAATGAGTATTAGGCAGTCACCACCTTTTGCTATCGCGCATACTGCTACATTCTATTAATCGTTTTTGCCATTGGCGCGTTCTATGGCACGCAATTCGGCTTCTTGCTGGTCGATGATGACTTGTTTCTCGGCTTCGGGCAGCAGACTGCCGTCGGGTTGAACCCAAGATTTTTCGTTGCGCATCCAATTTTTGAATCGCTTATAGTGCAAAAATACGCGCTCATACTCTTGTCGTTCGGCTATGCTGAGGGTGGCGAAAATGTCTTATACTCGTCGGTTTGGCGTTTTTTCTTTGTTCGGTGGAATTTTGCGCCCTTTCCAATAGGTATTAAAAGCTTCCACTGCCTCGTAATAATTGACATTGGGGTCGTCCATCATTTCTATCCAAATGGGTTGGGAGGCAAATAATGATTTGTCGTACACTTTTTGGGCGTGTAATGCCGCATTGATACTAAGGATAGTTAGCATCAAAAATAAAATTTTGTTTAACATTATAATAATGATTATGTGTTTTTTGTATTAAAAATTTTACATTTTTATGATTAGATAAAAAGTTGAATTGACATTTTTCATCTTATTGATTCTTTGCGAGAAATACCTATTTATCCAAAAGAGGAGAAACAAGGGGTAGATAGAAATTTCAATCTCTATTTTGTAAAATAGATGTAACAAAATCTAAATAATCGTCCACCGTTGGAGTGTCTGTTGTGGCAGCAAATTTTTTTATTTTTAAATACGTCTCCTCGTATTTGGTGTTTTGAACATCAGGCATTAAGGCATCAAAAAAAGCAATAAATTCGTCGCGCATCTTGTTGTTATTCAGTACTTTAGCGGTCAACCCATCGTCAATAGATTCAAATCGGGCAACGACGTGGTCGGTTTGCAAGCCTTTTTCGCCCCTCAGCAATAGACGTTGCAGGGTGATATGTTCGCCCAAGTGTGGTACTCTATTATCTAAACCGCCCAATTCTACTAATTTAGATTTTTGGAAAATGATCCCATTTATATGCGGAAATATCCGCAAATATGAAAGTGGAGTCAGGTCTCTGTGTGTTGTTCTGGGAATAATCTCTGTGGTTTGGCGAGAGTGCATTTGGCATTTTCCCGCAACAAAAGCATAGTTTTTTTCCTTTATATAGGGCAATAAATCCTTTGAGCGATTGGGAAAACTCACGTCGTCATCGTCCAAAAATAGGATATAATCGTATTTGGCGGCAGCAATACCGACATTACGCGCTTCGATAACGCCCTTGTTCTGCGCGTTTCTTATCAAATGAATATTGTTATCAAAACGATTTTGCAGATCCGTCGGAATTTCTACCGGCTTTGTGCCGCAATCATCTATGATAATCAATTCGGAGGGCAAAATACGTTCTTCAATCACCGAATCGATGGCTTTTAATAACAATTCATTGCGATGATAGGTGGTAATAATATAAGATACACCAATCATTCTTTATTTTTATTATATAATTATTTAGACAATTTTGTTGAACTATGACTTGCAAAGTTAGCAAAAACAACACCATAAGAATTTATCAACATAAAGTGAAAACAATAATACATTGTATTGTTTTTGTAAAAAACATATTGTTATTGCAAATAACTCACCAAAACTAATCCAACAACCCAAGATACCCTCGATAAAAAAACGGCATAAGGGCTTCATTGAATCTAGGAAGCCCTTATGCCGTTGCCAGCAAACAGATTAGGATTGGATTATGGTTTCAGGATATAGCGCGTTTGGACATGGCAATATATCTGCACTGCTGGCTCTATGATTTGGGGGTTAATTACCTTGTCAAATTCATTGTAGGGCAATTTATTGTAATATACCGTCTGGCTTTTGGGGGCACTAACTACGTTGCTGAGGTCGACGCGTTTGACGGCGGATAGCGTGGGGTTGCTAAAGGCTGTGTATTTGTCGTACTGCTCTACGGGATACACGCTGCCGATATGTTCGGCTACGCTCTGGTAGCGATTGGGCGATAGTTTGACTCCCAAAAGGCGATAATTGTCGGCTTTTTTACCCAATAACCTCACTGCTGTATGGCGCAGCGAGTCATAAACGGCTTCTAAGTCGTTTATCACCACATCTACTTTGATGATGTCATAAATTTCGTGCTTGGCGGCTTCGGTCAAGATAGCCTTGAGGGTTGCATTGTCGGTATAAGCGATGTGGACATTTTTTTTGATTTCAAAACCTCGGGGCACTTCGTTATATGTCTTGCTGAACAATTTTTTTTCTACTTCGTACTCAAAAACGGGTACTTGCGATACAAAATCGACGTATCGGTCTTTCGTGCCTATGCCTAAGCGGTCTAAGGCAGTCAAAAATGCATCTATGCGGCGGTCGATAAGCGTATGACATTCCTCTACGTTTTCGGCAATTTGCGCTGTACCCAGCATTGCCACATACGAGTCGGCAGTGACGTTCATCATTACCCTCGCATTGAGTGTAACGGCGGTATCGCCCACAAAATCAGCCGTTGTACCGCTGCTGCCCGCCCATACCACAGTAGGAGTTTTGGCGTTTAGGCGGTCGTTGTTTTCGTAATACCGCTGCGATTTTTGTTGGCTTTGGAGTGCGTTGCCCGCTACTTGCGCCAGCAACGCATCGGCATAAAAGCAGAGGCTACTCAATAGCAGCCCAAAATAAAGGCGTTTCATACAAGAAAATTGGGATGTAAGTGATTAATGTAATTTATTTTATATTCAAAATTTTTATAATCTAAACAAATTGGGATTCTTTTAGGTTTGTTGATTGCCTTTATGATTTGCTGCTGCCGCACTAATGCATATACATTATTTTCATAAATTACTCTTAAAGATTCCTATCCTATTGGTGCGTTCTGTTTTGGGTTTGGGTAAAAGGCGTTGAAATTAGTATCTTTGCGCTATAATCTAAAATAACACCACCCAAACGTCTATAGCCTTGTATGTCCGTGGTTTTGTTCGACCCATGGATTTCAACAATATCACATAGAAATGCAAGCGAAATGCGTGGCTCTTGCCATTTTTTTGCCCTAATTCTAAGGCAGCTCTTGCCTCCCTGTCCAAATGAGGCGTATTGACTCGCTCCATACCACAAAGGTAACTGTTTAGGGTATAGGGTTTTGGGTATGGGGTAATGAGCAATACTTATCTAATAATGCCTGACATCGCTGCATATTCGATTAGTTCCCCCTACAAGGCTAAATAGTTACCCGCAAAGTTAGCAAAAATATTATAACCTACTTGGAATCTATCACTTAATGTGTATCTTTGCGACAAAACTAAACCTACGTATTGTGTGACAATCGGGGGTATATTAGTAGCCTCATAATAGACTTTATGAATACAAGGAAAAAAAACAAAAATGTAATTGCCCGATAATCAATATATTTTATTTATAAAAATTATTGCATCTATTATGCAAAATAATTATTTCAAAAACCAACATCATGCACTGCCCTTTAAAATGGGGTTTAAATAACTTTCTAACGGGCGCATTTTTCATGCTAAAAAAACGATTTTTATTGCTACATGCAGCCAAGCAACTTTAAAGTGCCAATTAAAATATTTTGGCTTTTTTATTATCATTGCCAAGTGGTGCCACCGCGTAACATCAGTAATTAATAACAAAATCCCACCCTACCCCATTATGCGCACTGTTTCGACCGATCTGTTCGACCTCATACATGCCCTTAGTGCGAACGACAAACGCATATTTAAACTGTACGCCCAAGGGTATGGCTCGCAAAAAGATGACGACAAATTATATATCAAATTATTTGATGAAATAGCTAAACAAAGCACCTACGACGAAAATGCCCTCAAAGAGAAATTAGGCAACCGCAGTTTTAACAGCCAACCTACGCCTTTCAAAAATCACTTGTTCAACCTCATTATCAAAACCTTAGCACCAATACAAGAACCAGCCGAAATAAGCATCGAAATCAATCAAAAAATAAGCAGTATCAATTTTTTGTACCAAAAGAAAGTTCATAAACCCGCTCTTGCCGCTTTCAAACGGCTTTGGGTAGAGTTAGAAGAATTAGAAGAGTTCGGCGCAATGTTATTTCTATTGCCATTCCGACACCGGCTTATTCAATCTGGGGCTGCCGACGATTATATAAATGCAGTGCGCGAATACCCCGTTTATTTAGAGAAAATTAGCGATAAAATAAGCGAAATAGCCCGATATTTGTGCTTAGGTCAGGAAGTAGTCAAACTAACAAATTTGGGAGATTCTATAACCGATGAAGAAGTGCAACAATTATTGGCTGATTTTTTTAAAACACCCCTGCTGCACCAAACTCCGTCACTATCGCAAAAGGCTATTTGTGCCTACCATATAGCTCGCTGCCTATATTACGATATGAAAGAAGACTACGAACAATGCTACCAAGAACACCTAAAAATAGTAGAAATATGGCAAAATAAAGAGAGTTGGCAACAACAGAACTTAGGAAATTGGATAAGCCTACTCTCAAAACAATGTTTAGCTGCCCTACAAGCCCGACGTTTCGATGATATGCAGCGATTTATCGAACAATTAGAAATCTTACAACCCAGCAACGAGCGGCTATGCCAAATACGCGACTTATACGTCTTGTGCAAAAAATTGACCCTAAGCGTAGCTAACTTCCAACTCGAACAACTCCCCAGCAGATTAGAAGCGTTTGAGCAACTCATAAAAGAAGACCCAAAATCGACCCAGAATCTCACATTTCTCGATACCATACAAGATGCCTTCTCAGCCTAATTTATCTTGGGCAACTACGATGCTGCATTCAAAATGCTGCAATATTATCTATCTATATGATATTTCCCATTGGGTCAACCAAACCAACGAGTTGTTTTTCAGTTGCGCAGAAATATAACTGCCCATCGAAAATGATGCCACCACAACCGCGCAATCAAAACTAAAAGGGCTTATAAGAAAGCTGAAAAAAACACCCGCTAAAAGCCCATATATGATAGTTTGGTTAGAAGCGGTTAGCGAATGGCTCAAAGCCAAAAGCCCCGAACGGAAAACGCAAATATTAGAACAATGCCTCGTAGATATGACTACCTACCACTCGATGCCCCAATACCAATTTGTACTCCAATTTTTCAATTTTGAACTGTGGCTACAAAGCAAACTAACACAAAAAACACTGCTACAATGCTATAAAGAAGCCACCCACCAATAAGTTCTCCGCCATAGCCATGCTCTATTCCTACGAACAAACCGCCCTCCTACACCAGCAGACCTTTGCCCACTTGCGCGTAGTCGAAAGCGAACACCGCCTCAACCTAAGCCTCGACCGACCCGAAAAAAAAACGCCCTCAATCCTACGCTCCTTAACGAATTAGCTTACGCGCTATCGTATGCCCACCACCAAACAAATATCCGCGTAGTTGTCTTGTCGGCTAATGGCTCGGTGTTTTGTGCTGGAGCGACCTCAAATCATTTGGCAGCGGCAATGAAAGTGAAGCCCTCTCAACTATACCTCCGCCGCCACAACAACCCATTATCGGCGACCTATTCGCTCAATTGCACAAACCCTGCATAGCCCGCCTACACGCACCTGTCTACGCCGGTGGCTTGCTGCTTGTATGCGGCTGCCTATATGTAGTAGCTACCGAAGCTACTTTTTTTGACCTGCCCGAAGTCAAACGCGGCTTGTTCCCGATGCAAGTCATGCAAAGCCTGCTACAAGTGATGCCCGCCCGCCGCGTACTTGATTGGTGTATACGCGCTCGCCGTCTGTACGCGCCCGAAGCCCTACGCGAGGGATTAGTCACGCATCTCGTAGCCAACGATACCGAATTGGATACAACTATTGACGGCATCTGCTCCGATATTTGCCAAAACTCGCCCACCGCTATACGTATGGGACTAAAAGCCTATGACGGACTGCGTAGCCGAACCGCCGCCGAAGCACACGCCTACCTAAGCGATATGCTGCTGCAAACTCTACAAACCCAAGATGCCATAGAGGGCATTAAGGCGTTTCAGCAAAAACGCTCACCCGTCTGGACAGGGAAATAACTATACATCATACCCCAAAAGCCAACCACATCGCTATCTTTTCTTGAATGTTCCAATCTATTGACCGAAAAATAGGCGTATTACTCATCAATCTTGGCACGCCCAATAGCCCCGATACGCCCGACGTGCGTCGCTATCTGAACGAATTTTTGACCGACGAACGAGTTATAGACATACCCTATATCCAACGCCAACTCTTGGTGCGTCTGTTCATATCGCCATTTCGTGCGCCTGCTTCGGGCAAATCGTACCGAGCAATATGGACAGAGCGCGGCTCGCCACTCAAATTTATTAGCCAAGACCTCAGCACCGCCCTACAACAATCCTTAGACGAACAATGCCCTGACCAATATAAAGTAGTGCTGGCAATGCGCTACCAATCGCCCGACATCGAAACAGGATTAATGGAACTGCGCCGCGCACGAGATCGCGCATTATTGTCGTGCCGCTGTTTCCGCAATACGCGTCGGCAAGCACAGGCTCTGCCCACCAGCGCGTGATGGAGGTCATTAGCCAATGGCAGGTAATACCCGACCTCAAATTGATACAGAGTTTTTATGACCACGCGGGCTATATCCGCGCCTTTGCCGAGGTAGGGCGCAGCTATAATCCCGACGAGTATGACCATATCTTGTTCAGCTATCATGGAATACCACAAAGGCAAATGCGCAAAGCCGACGACTACAACCACTGCCTACAAACACCCACCTGCTGCCACCATATCAGCGATAAAAACCAATCTTGCTACAGCGCACAATGCCACGCTACCACCAAAGCCCTTGCCGCTACCTTACAACTGCCGCCCGACCGATATAGTATATCTTACCAATCGCGATTAGGCAACGACCCTTGGATGCAACCCTATACTATTCGAGTATTAGAAGAATTAGCCCAACGTGGCGTTAAAAAAATACTCGTTTTCTGCCCCGCATTTGTAGCCGACTGCCTCGAAACCATTTTTGAAATCGGCACCGAATACCAAGAAGAATTTGAAAAATGGGGCGGCGAAAAAATACAACTCGTAGAAAGCCTCAATGCCCACCCCACTTGGGTTGCCGCCCTAAGCGATATAGTAAGAGCTAATTGATAAATGGCAACTATTTAGCCCTGTAAAAACAGCCCACAAGAATCGCTATTTCTAATCGAATATGCAATGATTTCAGGCATTATTAGATGGGTATTGCTCATTACCCCAAACCCAAAACCCTATACCCTAAATAGTTACGATAAATGAATAAGTAAAACCGACAAGCCAAAATTGATACCATACTAACTTGGGCTAAACGAATTATGTGCCGCAAGCCGTAGCGCCACATGCTACTAAGGACACCCGCACCTAATCACCGCCAAAAACCACCCGTTTTTGGACAACTTAATATAATTTTGCCATGACATTTTTTTTACGCCTATGCGCTTTGCTGCTCCTTGGCGGAGTAGCCCAAGCCCAAAACCAAGCCCCACAACTCAGCAATGTCCAACCTTGGATAGCAGCCGATGTTGGTGAGTATAGCTATGTCCTTTTTGATGTGAGTGATGCCGAAAACGACTCTATCATCATTAGCCTTGCCTACTCTAACGATAATGGTGTCACCTACCAACCCTTCCCTGACGATACCGACCTAAGTGGTGATATAGGGCACCCAATTGCACCAGGCACCAATAAATATATAGGCATAAATAATATCGGCATATCAGCAAATATGTTTTTGAAAATCACAGCCCATGACCGCCAAGCAGTCGATATACAGGCTATTGTAGATTCAGTAGATATAGAGCGCGTAATGGCAGATATGGCTTTTGTAGAGGGAACGCGGCATTATAGCGCTAACCCTAACCATATCGCTGCTATAAAAGATACGATATATAACCGTTTTGAGGCAGCGAATCTCAATGTTGTGCGCCAAGCCTTTACGGTCGGTTCATTTACAGATGCAGAAAATATTGTTGGGACACAAACAGGCAACGGGCTTGAACAAGACGTGGTTATCGTAGATGCACACTTCGATACGGTGGACGACGCGCCTGGTGCCGACGATAACGGAACGGGCGTACTCGGACTACTCGAAACGATGCGCGTATTAGCCCCTTATCACTTCGAGCGCAGCCTACAATATATCGGATTCGACCTCGAAGAATTAGGTTTGCTCGGCAGCCTCAATTTTGTAGCTAATGATATTCCCGCCCAAAACAATATTGTAGGCGTACTGAACTACGAAATGATTGGCTATTATACCGAAGAACCCAATACCCAAGCCGTGCCCGCAGGATTCAATATACTCTATCCCGACCTATACGCCCAATTGCAAGCCAACGAGTTTAGAGGCGATTTTCTCATCAATATTGCCAATATAGATTCTAATCCCTTGCGCATGTTGTTCGATAGTTGTGCCGCAGCCTATGTGCCTGCCCTCAAAGTAATGTCCTTAGCCATACCGGGCAACGGCGAGATAGCACCCGACTTCCGCCGCAGCGACCATGCCCCATTTTGGGATACCGACCGCCAAGCCTTGATGCTCACAGACGGAGCTAATTTCCGCAATCCCTACTACCATACGCCCAACGATTTGGCACTATCTGTCAATTATGATTTTTTGGTCAATAATATCAAAGCTACCGTAGCTACCGCCGCTACCTTAGCCCACCCCCTACACGCAACGGTTGTCACCGCGCCTTTTGTACCACAATCTGGTATCTCCAATACCCCACAACGGGTTGTCGCCTACATGCGTCGCCTAACCCTGCAAAAGAGCACCTACATGTATCGTGGGCAGATTGCACTGCCAAACAAATGCCCCAATACCTGATGCTGCACGATAGCAACGGCAAACAAGTGCGCCGCGTAGTGCCCGCACTCGGTAGCAATAGCCTCGATATAGATATAGTTGGTTTGCCGCAAGGTATTTACTACCTCAGTACCTCCGTAGCGCAGCAACGCCAAACCGTAGTGATACAACCCTAATGGCAGAGGGAAGCAATTTTAATACTCCGTTCCTTTGCACACGCTGAATAGAATAGGAAAATACACTTAATATTGCGAATGCAAATAAATTGGCAATCAGATGATTATGGTTGACAATTTATTTGCATTCATAATGTCTATTATTTATGTCACGACTAACACCACCTTTTCGGTGAGCCTCTTGCCCGAAGTAGTCAAGGAACAGCCATTAAAAATGCTTTCAAAGGCTGGCGAAGCGCAGAGCTTTGGATTTACAATTGGTCAATTATACGCATCACCCTATTAGTCATGGCATCACAATAAACGGCGTTGAACTCGAACAACTCGCTGGGTGAGTACGATTTCTCTATCTCGCCTCTCAACATTGCTTTCGACCTATTGAGCCGCACTTTTACGTTGGCTTCGCTGATATTAAGTGCCTCAGCCGTTTCAGCCACATTCATGCCATTGATTTCTCGCAAGGAAAAAACTATCCGGTAGTCGGAGGGGATCTTGGCGAGGGCTTCTTCTATGATACTTCCTAGTTCCCGGTTTTGAGCCATTTTATGGATGTCGTTTTGTGGGTTTGTAAACATTGGAAGGGCACTATCTTGCACCTCTTGCGCGGTTTCATTGATAACACTGAATTTCCTTTTTTTTCTAAAACAGTTGTTAAGCATGATGCGGGCAATCCAAGTTCTAAAGCCAGCGCGGCTGTCAAACTGCGATAGGTTTTTATAGGTATCAATGAATGTATCCTGCATCAAATCCTGCGTATCCTCGTGGTTGTAATTGTAGGACCTACCAATCTTGTACAGGAGCGGGTTAAATCGCCTTATGATAATCTCATAAAGCGATTTGTCTCCGTTCAAAATTCGCTCGATAAGTGCCGCCTCGGACAGCGTTCCAATTCCAATCATGGGTCTCATGCCGCCACTATTTTAGAAATTTTCGCCATAGAGAATGCAGCAACCGCCATAACAAGGTCTCGTACTGCTACATCAAGATAGTTGAAACCGAGTAATAATGTCAATGCTATCACAGTGAGCCAAGCGGCAACGACATATCCGCCAATCTCGGTTTTTTTCAGCACTAGAATACCCGCAACAATTTCGATAACGCCCACTATCATCATGAACGTAGCACCTGAAAAAGGCAGCATTCCTGCAATAGAAGGGTTGATGTATTGCTCCCAATTGGTGAGTATGTTGCTGAATTTGTCGGCACCTGCCACAATAGGCACAATCCCGAAAGTGTATTTCAGCAGATTGAAAGTCTGTTTTAAAGATGAATTTTCCATTTTTTTATAGTCACATTGATTGTTAAAAATAAAAGTAGCTATTTAGCCTTGTAGGGGGAACTAATCGAATATGCAGCGATGTCAGGCATTATTAGATAAGTATTGCTCATTACCCCATACCCAAAACCCTATACCCTAAATAGTGTTCTGACAAAAAAATTAAGGCACTAATTTTTAATATAATTACTTGATATTCAGTTATTTGCATTTTTAAAATGGTCTTAAAAACTTTTCTGTTAGAACAATAGTTACAAAAAAATACCACGAATTACACCAATTTACACGAATGTTTTACTATATCTGACTTTTTAAGCGTTACCTATAAAATTGGGCAATGCGAGGTTGAAAGCGGTCGGGGGGGCAAACTCGTAGAGGAAGTTCCCTTAGCGCACATTAAAATTGGTCAGGAAATTGTAGGGCAATGCCCTTCGCCAGCAAATCTGCCGTCTCCATCATGTGGTCAAAAGCCTCATCATACTGAACGACAGCATTGGAAAAGTCGCCCGTCAGCAGAGAAACGGCGTAGGCAGTGGTCTGGGTGATGTGATGTTCCATGGACTGTTCCATATCTGCCTGCTGCCAATGTTCGGGATTAGCAGCACTTAGGAAGTCCGCAATTTCCTTTGCATTGGCGTACCAGTCTGATAGTGCTGCGTCCAAAGCAGGCTGGTCATTGGCTTGCGCCGCTTGAAGTACGGGCACGGCTTGGTTGATATGCGTAGTGAGCAGGGCAGCGAGGGCACCTCCGGCAGCCTGTCCGTAATAGGGCATGATGGCAGCACCGATGTCTTTTTGGTTCTGCAAGAGACGGTCGAGGTGCGCCTGTAGTCCATTCTGGTCGTGGTAAAAGGCATCGACAGTGGCGTATGTCCACTGCATGTGGTCAGACCACAACTCTCGATGGCGGCGTTCAATGAGATGTAATTCGGAGTGGTGAGCGGATCCTCTTCTTTTTTGCATCCCTGAAGGGCAAAAAGCACAATAAGTGCTGAGATTGCCACAAGTTTTAATTTTTGCATGATTAGCATTTTTTGACGTAAAAAAATACAGCTTTCTGTTGAAGGCTACTCTTCATTAGAGTAAATGAACAGAGGAAAGGTTACAAAAATTCTCAGTTCTTTTAGGTTTGTTGTAGAATTATGTTTGTCCTACCAAAACTTCTAATTTAAGCATTTCAAAACTATACATTCCAAAGCCCATTTTTTTATAAATAAATTGATTACTAAAAACAAAATGTAAAAAAATATCACTAATTATATCAATCTACGCGAACACTCTACTATATATAATTTTTTTTAATCATTCATCTATAATTATTTGTAACCATTTAGGCGGTGCCCAAGCATTTTAGTGCTAAGAAATGACTTCTCAATCCCGCTATGGATAAAACGTTGGTAGCAAAGAAATAGCAGCACAAAATACCATCCTACTATTAGATGCCATACCTACGACATTCTAAGAATCGTATCTGCCTGATGCTACTACCGATATAACATGCCTACGGCATTTTAAGAAACGAAGACGGTAATTTCTGCATTTCCCAAATGTAAGGCTAAATCTTTGGTTTTTTACTTTCGCAAGAAGTCTAATGAATAACTGAGCGACGAAACTGCCTAAATAGTTACCTCTAATCGAATGCTACTGGTTATACATCCTCAAAAGAAAAATCCCCCAAAGCGCAATGCTGCACTTTGAGGGATTTGGTGTTTTATCAGCAGGCTACTCAGGGCAGCCGCACCGACAAACGCCGCTTATTGTTTGACAAACTGCACGGCAGTTGTGCCTGCGCTGTTCTGCAAGGTGACGAAATACGTACCCGCAGCATACTGCGCTACATCAATAGCCAATTGGTTGCCATCACTCACGCGGGTGCTTGCTACTTGGCGACCCGTAGCGTCGAATACCGTTGCTACCGTAATGCCACTTTGTACGCTACCAAAGTTGATAGTCAGCACATCAGTAGCAGGTATGGGCGATACATTAGCTACGACCAAGCCTTTGGCGTTGCGTGTCAGTGCTACATTGCCTGCTATGTGCGTAGTGCCGTCAAAATCGGTCTGCGTTAGGCGGTAATAGCTGATGCCATTGGGGGCGGTTTTGTCTAACCATTCATAGTTCAACGCTTGGCTGCTGTTGCCCGCACCGTCAAGCGTAGCAATAGCCGTATAAGCTATGCCGTCCGTAGAACGCAACAAGGTAAAGTTGTCGTTGTTGATTTCCGAAGCCGTTGTCCAGCGCAGCAAATTGCCGTTGTCCAATACTTCGCCATCAAAACGCAACATCTCAACAGCCAATACGACACTTACATCTTCCGAAATGGTAGCCGAACAGCCCAATTCGTCCGTAGCTGTAATGGTTAGGGTCAGCCCTACTGTAGCAGCGGGTATATTGGCAAACAAAATAACAGACGAACCTTCGGCAGATTGCACGAGGCTGTTCGTGCCATCATTGAGCGTAATCGTATATTCCGTATCATCAATATCGGGCAAACCGCCTGTAGTATTTACATACACACTATAACGTAGGTCTGATGGGTCTAATGGATTGACGTTAATAGAAGTTGTTATCGAAATTGGAGCGAGCAACTCACAAGTCAGTTGGTCGGTGATATTGATAGTGATAGTTCCTTGTACGGGGTCAAATACACCGTCGCTTACTGTATAGGTAATCACCAGCGATTGACCTACCGCATCGGGGTTAGCAGCAAACGTAAAGCGACCGGAAGCCGCATCAAATTCGAGCGTACGCGCCGATTCGGGTTCGTAGCTAAGGATATCATAGCTCAAAACATCACCATTTGCGTCGCCTGTCAAATCGGCTAAAAAATAGGCTACGCCGCCTTGCAAGACCGATTGGGTATAAGTAGCATTTTCGGCAGTAGGTGGTTCGGGGGCTACTACGCATAGGTAATCGCCACTGATAGCCGTCGTACAACCCGCGCCGTCCGTAATTTGGAAATCAAAAGCACCGCCGTTAGCAATAGCCTCCGATGTATAAGTGTCACCTTCAAATGCCATACCATTAGCACTATAATTGCCATCGCCACCGCTAACAGTAAAGGTAACGGTATAGGTATCCGCCTCAAAATCGCAGTCATAGCCTACAATTTCAGCCGTCAGCGGCGTTAAGAACAGGGCATCTTGGGGTTCGCTGATGTGGTTACACGATGCTTCAAAATTGGAGGCAAAAGGTATAGCCAATACCGCCGACGATATATATAAGGTCTGGTTGGTGGGCAAAGTGCCATCGTTCAAGAATACACCATCGCTATTAGCTGCCAACAAAGAGCCTGCGGGGTCGGTGGGGTCGGTATAGAGAATAAATCCAGCTACATAGTTGGGGTCATTCACTGCTACACCCGTAGCCGTAGCTACTATGCCATCGCCCGAACAAGCATCGGTTCTGCCTTCTACTAAGCTCAACAAACTCAAAGAGCATGTACCTGCATCGTTGGGCGTACAGGGAATTTCGGGGCAGTTCAATTCGGCAAACAAACTGAGGCTACCACAAGCTGCGGGCGCACCGCTTTGGCTGATGGTAAAGATGACCACGCTTGATTCGCCTGGCTCTGCCATATACATCGAGCCGCTGCCGCTTTGGCCACTACTGGTATTTTGCCAAGTAATTTCGTAGGTACATTCGCTCACTACCATTGCGTTGCAAGCATCTGCCGTTACCTCTGCTACAATAGCCGGATAAACCATTACCGCAAAGGCACCGCTTTGGTCTTGGCATTCAGCAACGCCGTCCAAACGCGCTTTTACGTAGTAAGTCATTGCGTCACAGCCGCTATTGGTGGGCAATGTACCCTCTAACAACATACCATCAGTATATGCATCAAAATCGGACGTAGTGCCATAGACCCACGTAACAGTACCGCCTGTATAGCTGTTATCAACTACTGCGCCATTGGTAAGCGATAGGCTCGCACCCGAACAAACCGCCGCCGAATTGACTGCTTGTGTGCCGTCTAATTCGGAGCAGAGCAACAAGGGGCAATCGAACGATGCCGTAGCCGTAGCTACTGCACAAGCTGCGGGAGCATCGGTTTGCGTAATTGTAAATGTCACCGTACCGCTTTCGCCTAAGGCTGCATTGAAAGTATCACCATTACCCGATTCGCCTACACTTGTGCTATACGTCACCGTGAAGTTGCCACAATTGACCTCGACTGATGCCGAACAAGTGCCATCGATAGCCGTAGCCGTGATATTGGGATATACCCTAACGGCAGACTCGGCAGATTGGTCTTGGCAACCCGCTACGCCGTCTAAGCGAGCGCGTACAAAATAAGTTATTGCTTGGCAATCGTTATTCGCGGGCAATGAACCGCTAAATACCGTGCCCTCAGTATAGGCATTGAAGCCCGACTCGGTGCTATATACCCATGTTACTGACCCGCCAGTAAAGTCGTTATCCACAACACTGCCATTTACTAAGGTCAGCGATTGACCCGAACAGAGGGTAGTCTCTAAGACTGCTTGTCCGCCGTCTAATTCGGAGCAAAGCAAATCCGAACAGTTATAGGTAGCCGTAAAGGTGCGGCTACCGCAAGTGCCAGGTGCATTGGCTTGAGTAACGGTAAATACGACCGAACCAATAGCACCATCAGCGGGTTGGTAAGAAGACCCGCTGCCTGTATTACCTTGCGAATCTACCCAAGTAGCTGCAAATGGACAAGCCAAATTGACTGTAGCCTCGCTACAAATATCGGAGTTGCTGTTGGTCACTGTACCACTGATATTCGGATATACCTGCACTTGGAAAGCATCGGATACATCTTGGCAACCCGCTACCCCGTTTAGGTAAAAGCGAATAAAATAGGATTGCGGTTCGCAAGTATTGTTGGCGGGCAAGCTACCCGAAAAGTTAGTACCAGTGGTATAAGGGTCAAAATCGGCATTGGTGCTGTAGCGCACGCCTACCGAACCACCAGGAAATCGTTAGCAACGATACCGCCACCTCACAAATCCCACTCCTTGACCCGAACAAGTTGCCGAGAAATCGACACCTTGCGTGCCGTCTAATTCGGCACACAAAAGGGCTGCGCACTCATAAGAAGCCGTTACTTCGGCTGAACTGCATGAAGTGCCTACGGGCAAAGCAGCGTTGATGATGGTAAATGTCACCGTTCCGCTTTGAGCAGTAGTGCTAGGCATTAGGCTATACGAACTACCCGAACCGCTGTCGCCATTCGAGGTAGTATAGCTGACGCTGTAGTTGCTACAGCCACCTACGACATTCACTCCTGCGCTACACGAACCATTGACGGGCAAAGCCACAATATTGGGATAGACCATCACAGCAAAAGGACCTTCTACATCTTGGCAGCCCGACACACCGGTCAAACGCGCTTTGAAGTGGTAAGTAGTGGGGTTGCAACCGCTTGCCGTCAAGGCCTGTCCGCTATATGCCGTACCTTCGGTATAGGGGTCAAAATCGGCATTAGTGCTATATGACCAAGCTACCATACCGCCCGTAAAGCTACCGTCAACTACGCCGCCATTTTGGAGGGTGACACTGCTGTTAGAACAAAGCGTGGAGTTATCTATTCCTTGCAAACCATCGAGTGATGAGCAAACCGTAGCAGCGCAATCATAGTTTGCCGTAGCCGTAGCCGTAGCACAGCCTGCGGGTGCGCCTGCTTGGGTAATCGTAAATGTCACCGAACCGATTTGGTCGCTGTTGCTGGGTGTTAGGGTAAGCGTATTGCCGTCGCCCGAACCAGCAGGGCTGCTATACGACACTACAAAGTTAGGGCAATTGACCGTAACCGATGCGGAACAACTGCCATTAACACCCGAAGCCACGATATTGGGATAAACCATCACGCTAAAGGCATTGCTCGATACTTGGCAGCCATCTACACCCGTCAAGTAGGCTTTGAGGTAATGCGTAGTTGCTTCACAACCCGTATTGGTCAAAGCTCCGCCCGCATAGGCTGTACCCGATGTATAGGGGTCAAACGCCATATCGGTACTAATTGCCCAAGCTATGCTTGCGCCAGCACCTCCGCCATTGATAGCACCATTGGTGAGCGATAAGGCACCACCCGAACAGATAGCTGACTCGGCTACTGCTTGTCCGCTGAGAGTGGGGCAAGCCGCCGCTGCGCAGGCATACGTAGCCGTAGCCGTAGCCGTAGCACAGCCTGCGGGCGCACCCATTGGGTGATTGTAAATGTAACAGTGCCATTCTGCGCGGTCGTAGAGGGTGTAAGACTGAGCGTAGTACCACTACCCGAACCTGCGGGGCTGCTGTACGATACCGAAAAATTAGGACAATTGACCGTAACCGATGCTGAACAAGTGCCATTGACACCCGTAGCTACGATATTGGGATATACCGTTACGCCAAGCGGTCCTAAGACGTTGTTGCTACAACTACCGATAGTAGTGGCATCAAACGAAGCAGTATAGTTGTTAATAACCGATTCGCAAGTAGTGTTCGATAGGTTGATAGTGGTGCAACTATAGTGCTTGCTGCGGGAGATACGATAATCGTACCTGCCATGCCTAAGCCTGAGTGTGGCGTACATACATAATTATACGTACCTGCTGTAGTGAGGGTATATTCAAATTGTTGCCCTGCACCTGTGAGGGGTTGGTCCCAAGATGCTGCACCCGCAGGAATGGTGGTTGAGGTAGTGGTATGGAAACCATCTACCCATACCCAACGAATAATATCGCCCACTTGTGCATTGACGCTGGCGGGTACAAAGAAAAAGCCGCCTGGACCGACTTCTATGGTATGGACGGTAGGAGTTCCGCCGCCCGTAGGAGTGCCCGCTACCGATGTAGTACCATCAGAGAATAATACCGTAGCATCGGGGAAAGTACCATAATTGACATCGGCGCAGAGCATAACGCTCGCACCAGAACAAGCTTGGGTCAGAGATGTAGTAAAATTGCTGATAGTGGGGCAAGTGCTGACAGAACAACCGCTTGTAGTAAATTCGTCGGCGGCTTCGCAACCGTTGCCGTCGGTGATGAGAAGAGTATAGGTGCCGTCAGCAGCCACCGAGCCGCCAAAGTTGCTACCTGTGCCCGTGCCGCTTGCCACTACGTTACCGCCGCTATCGCTCACTTGCCAACTGACATCGGTAGTAGCCCGTGGAGGTAGCGGTAAATCCGCAAGCTGTAGCCGTAGCAGTTACCGAAACGGGTTCGGCTAAGGTGACAGCTACAGTAGTACCTGCTTTATAGCAATCGCCGTCCCAAACGGGAAAGGGAAAATTGCCCGCGCCATTCCAGAGCGTTCCGCCAGTAGCTGTTGCGCTCCATGAATTGAATGTCCCGCCGCCGTCAGTAGATAGGGCATCGCCCCAAGTATCATCGACGAGGATAGTCCAAAAACCGTTAGGGTTTTCGCCTGCGGGCAAGGTAAGCGCATCGAGCGAAGCCAAGTCGCCGCTAAAACAAGGAGGGTTAGCTCCGTTGCAGCCTGCTGTTGGGTCGGCACCCGTAGCTGTAAAGCACGCGGTCATATCATCTCCGTCATTGCCTCCGTCGGCAGCGACGAGCTGGATAAATGTACCTGCGGGCGAGACTAAATAAAGGGCGACATCACCAATATAGGCATGGGTAATATCAAAACAAATATTGGTCAGCGAAAATCCCGCGCCAGTAGGGTCTGCACCGTCGACATAGAACGAGTAAGCCAAATCGACCGTGCCATCGGCATCGCCATTTGCTTCGCCGCCGTTTACGCCTTGCCAACCAAACTCGTCGCCTGCTATCTCGGTGCCGAGCGGCGTGCCGGGTAGGTCAAACATCGTGAAAGGTGTGAAATAGTAGGTATTGCCTGGTGCTAAGGAACCTGTAAAGGCAGTGCCGTCGGGGTTAAATGCACCGCTGAGGGCATCGCCATTATTCACCATATTGAGCAATTGGGTGGGGTCGGTAGTAGGTACAAATGCTACGTCAATAGCATTGATGTCGCCGCTGGGGTCTGCGGTCGATATGCCCCAACCCAATATATTGGAGAAAAAGCTATCGTCGCTGCCCACTACTGCGCCGTCTGTACCGATGCTATATGCACCATCGTAGCATACGGTAATGGCTGTACTACCTCCGTCGCCTGCATCGGCAAAAGCCTCGCCCGCCGAATCGTTGTTGGGTGCAATTGTCACAGTAAAAGATTGGGTGCAGCCGCTTGCCGAATCGGTTACTTCGAGGGAATATTCGCCTGCTGCGCCGTTATAGACAATTTGGTATCCGTTTGTGCTTTCAGCATTACCAGAAGCTACCAATGTAGTAGAGGGTGCAGGACCAAGGAGGCTATAGGTATAACCGTCGTTGCCTATGCCGCCGCCTGCGGTTAGTTCTAAATTACAGCTCAAAAACCCGCTAACGGTAACTTCGGGTATAAAAGTAACGGCAAACCCCGTACCTACGTGGTGGCAGTTGCCTAATATATATGTACCATCGTTGGGGTCGGTGCCTTCGTAAGTGATGGGGGCTATGACTACCTCTGCGCCGTCAGTAAAAATATCGTTTAGGATAGAGTTGTTCGAGTCATCGCCTAAAACGCCTAAGAAAGTAGCATCGTTGAGTAGGTCATTTTCGAAGCCTGCCGTAGGTCCGTCTATTGTAAATACGCCGTACAAGATGCCATCACTGCCCGAAGCGGGGTCGAATGACACGCCTGTGCTATTGATGGTAAATGTTTCGCCAAAACAGACTTGGCTGGGACCCGATAGCGTGCCTGCATCATCATTACAAGGCGTACATTGAGCCGCAATATTGTCGGCATTGAGTACGTCAGCCCAAGTGATGGTGATTGTTTCGGCACAACTACTATTATCGCCTGTAAAGGTGATGGTGGTGGTGCCGCCCGATGCGTCGATGTCGGCTTGGGTAAGGCGCAAAAATTGGATAAAGCGCGATGCCTCGCCTGCCGCATTGGGCGACGGTGGGCTGGTACTGGCATACAACTCGCCTTCAGTAGTGCTAAGCGAGCCAAAAGCGTCGTCAGTATCTCCGGGAGTAGATGTCAATTCGTTGTCCGAACTGATGACAAAGGGTATATAGACCACAGCGGGGTCGGTATTAGTGCCGCCATTATAGCCCAAACCAGCATCGGTGAGTTGTTCGGGGCAATAGATGATAGGTGTGGTTAGTGCGGCAAAGTCGGGCCAGCTCAAAAAGTCGAATGCCGATTCGCAAGGGCAGTCTCCTGGGCAGGTGGCAAAACTTTCGCCGATGGCAGCATTGCAATTGCCGTTGCCACATTCGCATGAAACGCCCGAATTGGTGGTGAGCGTAGGCGTTCCGTTATCGGCACTAGTAATGGCACCACCGCAAGAGCTTTCGGTCGAAAATATAAAGAATACGGGACCGGTAGCTGTAGCGGTAAAATCGAGCGAGCAACCCGTCGTAGAGGCTACTACTGTGCCGCCGACGATGCTGCCCGGTCCGCCTGCGGGAGGTGCGTCGTCGGTGGGAGTGCCGCCTTCGATGACCGTAATAGTCACGTCGTCGCCCCAGGCGGTATTGTTGCACGCGCCAGGTGCGCCAAGCGAGACGGTATAGCTGCCGCCTGCTACTGCGGTGGAGGAATAAACCTCGTTTTCCCATGCTTGGTAGGCAGCGGCTACGGTGGTACCGTCGCAACCTGATGTAGAAATAGCACCTTGGTCGCTATACGGACCGGCGGCATATTCCAAACATTGCGCCTTAGCTGTATGATAGTTGGCGCAGATGGACCAACAACAACACAGCAGAAGTAAAAAACTTTTCTCATGTTATGGTATATTTGTTTTAGTGAAATCGGGCGCAAGTTACGTATTCTAACCGTATTTTCATAATGGAGTTAGCCTTAAATCCTGCATTGAACAATTAGTCGAGCAAAATGCACCCATCTTCTTTATTTTTTGCCGACATTTGCCCCTTAATATCATTTTCATAAGTATAATATCCTTACTATGGACACGCCTCCCGATAGTGCGTATCGTTCGCATTTTTACCAGTTAGCCAAACAGATGAACCTCGAACACCTAAGTCACCGTTTTTCGGAAGATACGGTCTTGTCGGACGGCATTCGTTTGCATTTAGATATTATCGTAAGTGACCGCAATGCTCCTACGGTTGTATTCTTGCCCGGCACGGCTACCTATGCCCTTTGTTTTGCCGAAATCTTAGTGGCTATTGCCGATGCGGGTTATAATGTAGTGGGTATAGATGCGCGTGGGCATGGGCGCAGCGAGGGGACGCGCGGCGATTATACGGTGAGCGAATTAGTACGCGATGCACAAGCCGTTATTGGCTATGCCATTGACCATTTTAACGAACGTGTATCGCTATTGGGGTGCAGCCAAGGGGGTATTATCGCTTTTTATACGGCGGCTATTGACGACCGAATACAATCGGCTATTTGCCAAAATTTTGCCGACCTAAGCGACCCCGCTACCTTACATATTGCCCGCTACCCACTCTGGCGCGGTGGAGCAAACCGCTTATGGCGGCTGCTTATCGCTTGTTTCCGAAGCAGCAAATACCGATTACTACTTATATTGACCATAAACGCCTGAAAATCCCCAAATACGGCACCATTCAGGATTTTGTGGAGCAAGACCCCTTGGCTATCAAAACTATATCAGTACGCGCTTTGTGGTCGCTGAGTAATACGCGTTTGGGACGACCCATCGAACAAATAAATACACCCCTAATGATTTTGCAACCTGGCAACGACGAAATATTTCCGCTGGATTATACGCAACATTTGTTTGACCAACTTACTTGCCAAAAACAATTGTGCGTACTGCCCGATATGACCCATACGATGATGGTTGCTGCCCCTCATATAGCTGTGAAACCTATCATCGAGTGGCTCAATGGCTTGTATGTTAATGGTGAATGGTGAATGGTGAATGGTGAATGGTGAATGGTGAATGGTGAATGGTGAATGGTGAATGGTGAATGGTGAATGGTGAATGGTGAATGGTGAATGGTGAATGGTGAATGGTGAATGGTGAATGGTGAATGGTGAATGGTGAATGGTGAATGGTGAATGGTGAATGGTGAATGGTGAATGGTGAATGGTGAATGGTGAATGGTGAATGGTGAATGGTGAATGGTGAATGGTTAATGATTAATGATTAATGGTTAATGGTTAATGGTTAATGGTTAGTGCCGTGTCTTTGCTTGCTGCTATACTGTTGTTGGCTTGATATAATAGGCATTTTTTGCTGAAATTCCCTATCTTTGCGGTTATTTTACGCCTTGCCTACTTTGTGTCCCTAAAAATGGCATCTATTTATGACCCGCTGTATCGCCTCATCAAGCGATTGACGATGCCCGAAAAGCGTTTTTTGCTGCGCTATATGACCTATATAGTGGCGAAACCTGCCCGTTATGTAGCTTTGTTTCGCACTCTTGATGGTTTGAGTGTTTTTGAGCCTACTTTGCTGCATACCTATTTTTCGGGTATTCCGCCTAAGCGTTTGGCTGCCTTAGCGCGTCGTTTATACCGATTATTGCTCAATGGCATGAACCAATACCACGCCCCGCGCCAAACAGATACGCGCCTACGCGAGGCTTTGGGGCATATTGCCGTATTGCACGAAAAGGGTTTGCATGAGCAAGCCTTGGTTATTGCTGCCGATGCTTACCAATTAGCTATTAAGCACGAAAAATGGGCATTTATACCGCTGCTGTCATACCAACAGAAAAATTTGGTCGAAGCCTTGTCGTATATTGGGTTTAGCGAAGATGAACTAAAACGCATCAGCCGTGACGAGCAAAATGCCCTCGACAAATTAGCTAATATCGATGAGTATTGGTTGTTGCAAGCCCAACTTTATTATCACCACAACCGCAATGGCATAGCCCGCGCCGCTAATGATGTGGATAAAATAGAGGCGGTTTTTCAACATTCGCTCTTGCGCGACGAAGAGCGTGCCCTGTGTTTGGATGCTAAATTGTTGTTGTATAAAGTTTATTCGACTTACTTTTTTATTGTTCGCGATATTACGAACTGTTATAAATATTCGCTCAAAACACTGCAATTGCTGGGCACTGAGCCACTGCTCAAAACCGAACATTTGCCCGCCTACATACATGCCCTCAATAATATGCTCAACCTAACGAGTATGATGGGCAACGACGAAGAGCGACAAAAGTACCTCGATGAGTTGGAACAAATGTGGCATGATGAGGCATTGCTTGCCTCCGAAACGGTGCGTATCAAGTTGTTTGAGGCGTATTATTATCACCAAATGACTTTTTGCCTGAGCCAAAACCAGTTTGAAGAAGGTTTAAAATTTGTGGCTGATATGCAAAATGGTATGCTTGCTTACGGCGACCGATTAGACAAAATGGGCAAAATCATGCTGTGTTTTTATGGCTTTCATATCTGCTTTGGTGCCGACCAATATGCCGATGCTCATCAATGGCTGCAAAATATTATTACCGACCCCGATAGCAACCGACTTAGGCAAGATATTTATACCTTTGCACAAATATTGCGCCTGCCCGTAGCCTACGAAATGAAGCAACCCAAACAACTACAAAAAACGATTATAGAAGTGCGCGACTTTTTAACCCATAAAGACCGACCCTACCGATTTGAAACCATCGTGTTACAATTGTTGCAAAACCTACATCGACAAGAAAACTACAAACAACACGATGCCCGCCCTATGTTTATCGACCTATTAGCGCAACTACAACAATTGGCAGACGATAATTTTGAACGAAAAGCCTTTGCCTATTTCGATTTCCCAAAATGGGTGCAAGCCAAAATTGTGGGGCAGTCGCTTGGCGAACGCATAAAAGCAAATGTCTAAGCCCCTACCTTTCTTAGTCATATACCTTCTAATACCTAATCACGCACCACTAACTGTTATCTATATATGCGTCAGTTTTTAAAATACACCTTTGCCACTATTGTAGGCATATTATTGTGCCTGTTTTTCTTGGTAATCGCCGCCATGTTTGTTTCTATATTTTGCGGCGCAAGACCAATCGACGAGCATTGAACCCAACTCGTTGCTACACCTAAAACTCAACTATGCCATCACCGACCGCACACAACCCGAAGGTCTGGGATTGGCTACGGGAGACTTTGCCCTAAAGTCGAACTTGGGGGTAAATGATATTCTCAAAAATATCGAAAAAGCCAAAACAGACGACAATATTAAAGGTATTTTTCTCGATTTGAGCAACCTTACAACAGGTATGGCGCTGACAGACGAAATCCGACAACAATTGGTTGATTTTAAAACCAGCGGCAAATTTATAGTGGCTTATTCCGAATTGATGACCCAAAAAGCCTATTATTTAGCCAGTATTGCCGATGCCGTCTACCTCAATCCGCAGGGTTTGGTATTGCTAAAAGGGTTTAGCTCTCAATTAATGTTTGTCAAAGAAGCCCTTGACCGATTAGGCATCGAACCCGAAATATTTTATGCGGGCAATTTTAAAAGTGCTACCGAACCACTGCGGTATACCAAAATGAGCGATTATAACCGACTGCAAACCCGCGCTTTGCTGAATGGTTTTGAGCAAAGTTATATCGAACAAATAGCGGAAGCACGAAAGATGACAAGCACCGAACTAAACAATATTATCAACGAACTGAAAGTGCAGGAGGCAAAAGATGCCAAACAATATAGATTGGTCGACGAATTGTATTATATTGACGAGGTGCGCGAGCAATTGAAAAACCGCCTGGGCTTAGATGCCGATGATAAATTGTCGCTCGTATCGCTATTAGACTATGACGGCGTGCCTGCTACCGAAAAAACAAAATACCACGAAGCTAAAATAGCCATCGTATATGCCGAAGGAGACATCAATACGGGCAAATCGGACGAAGGTATCGCATCTGATAACTATGTAGAAACATTGCGCCAACTGCGCGAAGATGATAAAGTGAAAGCCGTAGTGTTGCGCGTTAATTCGGGCGGTGGAAGCGCATTAGCCTCCGACATTATCTTGCGCGAATTAAATCTATTGCAACAAAAAGGCATACCCGTCATTGCCTCCTTTGGCGATGTGGCGGCATCGGGCGGATATTATATTGCGGCTCATGCCGATACCATAGTAGCCGAAGAAAATACCATCACAGGTTCTATCGGCGTGTTTGGATTGACAATGGAATTAGATAAGTTTTATCGAAACAAACTCGGATTTACTTTCGATACCGTAAAAACAGCGCGATATTCCGATTTTCCAACATCACCACTGCTCAACCGCCAATATTCCGATGCCGAAAAAACTATTATGCAGCGCGGTGTAGATAAAATCTATGAAGATTTTCTGAACGTAGTAGCAAAAGGACGTGGTATGACGCGCGACCAAGTGCATGAAATAGCGCAAAGGGCGTGTATGGCGCGGCGAAACTGCCCGCGAAATAGGTCTGATAGATGTAATAGGCAATTGCGAAACTGCCGTACAACTTGCCGCTAAACGCGCTAAGCTCGCAGACGATAGCTATCGCGTTGCCGAATATCCAGACCAACCCGATGCTTGGGAACGCATCAAAAACGAAATAAGTGGCAACCAATCTCGACAACAATGGCTACAAACCGAATTAGGCGACTATTATACGCATTATAATATGCTCAAAAAACTAAACCAAATGAACGGCGCACAAATGCGTATGCCATTTGAGATAATCGCAGAATAAAATAGACACTAAGTGCCATTCTATTATTTATAAATAAAGCCCCATTAGGTTTTTGAAACCTAATGGGGCTTTAAAATTTAGGTAGCTATATGGGGTAATGGGCAATATTTATCTAATGTAACTATTTTGGGTATAGGGTTTTGGGTATGGGGTAATGAATGATACTTGTCTAATGTAATTATTTATGGTATATAGTTTTTGGTATGGGGTAATTGGCAATATTTATCTAATGTAACTATTTTGGGTATATGGTTTTTGGTATGGGGTAATTGGCAATATTTATTTAATAATACCTAACATCATTGTATGTTCTATTAAAAATAAATTACTAAACCTTCAAGACTAAATAATTATGGCACATCAATATACCATACTGCTTGTTTCACTATGTGATATAGGCGCATCAATATACCATACTACTTGTCTCACTATGTGATATAGGCGCATCAATATACCATACTGCTTGTCTCACTATGTGATATAGGCGCATCAATATACCATACTACTTGTCTCACTATGTGATATAGGCGCATCAATATACCATACTACTTGTCTCACTATGTGATATAGGCGCATCAATATACCATACTGCTTGTTTCACTATGTAATATAGGCGCATCAATATACCATACTGCTTGTTTCACTATGTGATATAGGCGCATCAATATACCATACTGCTTGTTTCACTATGTGATATAGCCGCATCAATATACCATACTGCTTGTTTCACTATGTGATATAGGCACATTAGAGTTCTACACTGCTTGATTATATTGTTTTAATAAATTATTTAGAAATCATTTGAATGTTTTATTTTATTGGGTATAAATAGCATAACCGCCCATAGCGGTTTTTATACCTCTATGAGCGGTTATTTTATAAACTAATTTATCCTTTCTTCTTTTGCTCACTTGACAAGAGTGCAATTGGGGATTACACTCTTGCAGTGAGAAAAATGGGTTTGGATTTATTAGCCTATTGCTGTTTGACAAACTTAGTTGTAGCAGCTTCTGTATCGGTTTGTATGCTTATGACATACATACCCGCAGCATAATCTGCTATATCTATACGCAAGGTATTAGCACCTTTTACTGTTTCGACAGTGCGTTGTTCTGTTAGTTTGCCGTTGATGTCGTATATAACAACTTTCACCGTACCCTCATCGGTTGTAAATTTCAGGTCGGTATAGGTTACTGCGGGAACAGGTACTACACCGTCGATAGTTAAACCGATATGATTGATGCTTGGTTGTTCGCTTTCAATTTTACCGCCTTGTTCGCCGCCTCCCATGTCATCACAGTCAGCCGTTACATTGACAGTATAATGAATTGTATCACAAACACCCATTGTATTACAACCTACTACTTCGATAGTTTCTTCACCTGCAAATAAAGGTAAAGCTGTATATCGGAAGCATCCATCATCGAGTATCATAATACTACAATTGAAAGTGGTACGCACGCTGGTGAGTGTAATATCGCCATTGCCTAATCCACAGAAGTCGGGACATAATACAATAGGTTGCGATGGTTCTGCACACAATAATATTTCATCTTCGCAAGCATTATCTAATACAGTTACTGTCACAGTAGCCATGTCACATAATCCTTCATCGTCACATACTTGATAAGTAAATGTATCGTTACCCTCAAATCCTTCGTCCGGTGTGTAGATGAGTTGATTGCCAACTTGGGTTACAGTTCCGTGTTCGGGTTGTGTAAACATTACTACGGTAAGCGGGTCTGCATCGGGGTCACTATCGTTGTTTGTTACATCAATAGTAACTGCTGCTCCACCCGTAGAAGTTGCTGTATCATCATTAGCTAATGGTGGATTATTGCCTCCACAACCACCTACTTGTATGTATGCCCATGCTGTATCACATACACCAGCTGCATTACAAGCTATCATCATAATTGTATCAGCTCCACTATATAATGGCAATGCGGTATAGCGCACGCAATTGTCAATCAATTGAATACTACAACTAAATGTCGTATGTACTTGTTCGAGTGTCCAATCGCCATCTAAACAAAACTCGGGGCAGATGATATTTTGCTCCATCGGAACAGTACAAATTTCTGTTTCCCAAGTTTCGCAACCACTACAATTACCTACCGTCATGTTTACATATATCGTATCACATACCCCAGCAGGCGTACAAGCTACTATTTCGATAGTGTCTTGACCAATAAATGCGGGCAATGGTGTATAAATGATACAATCGCCTAAGATACTGATGCTGCAATCGAATATAGTATTGGTCGAAACGATATTGTAATCGCCTTCTAAGCAGAATTCGGGACAAATTGTAACTGCAGTAAATTGCGGAGTACAAATAGTTAGGTCTTCGCTCTCACATGGTTCGGGTTGTGGGTCGATAATTATATCAACAACAGCTGTATCACATGAACCACATTCATTACACAACAAATAAATAAACTGGTCTGTGCCCGTATATCCGTCATTAGGTACATAATTAATACCGCCTGTTGGTGTAATAGTCACTGTTCCGTGGTCAGGGTCGTTTGTAATTTGTGTAACGGTCATGCCTGTATCACAAGTTTCATTATCATTGGTAATAACGGGCAATACTACACCATCATAACCATTGGCATCAGCCGAATTGCTACCGTTAAACGATACTGAATTACCGTAAATATGTGCCCAATCGTGGTTAGCATCAGGTGCTATACAACCTACATTGACAATAATAGGTTCGTAATGGCAAACAAGCGGGTTATCGATTTGGCAAATGGCAATATATACTGTGTCTACACCCTCAAATCCAGGGAATGGATAGTATGTTACACATTCTTCGGTCGAGCCTGTGATATTGCAATTAAACGTAGTCGATGTCAATTCTTCTACTACAACTTCGCCTGGCTCTAATTCTACACATAATTGAATAGGTGTGAATATTTCAGTACATTCTTCGGGTATTTCTTGTCCGCCACCTGGGTCTTGAATATAAGGAAAGTCTATGGTCAAATCAGTTTCGCCGGGTAAAAGCGTAGTTGTCTGACCTGTAACTCCCTCTAACAAGAATCCATTAGGACCGAAGAATGGTACAGTTACAGTATAAGTACCTGGTGTTAGATTACTAAATAAATAGAAACCATTGGCATCAGTCATAGTTTGGTCTATCAAGTTGCCCGCAGCATCGTATAAACTCACCAATACACCTGGAATGCCTGGCTCGCCAATATCTTGTATATAGTTGAAGTTTTCATCGAACCATACAAAGTCACCCAATCCTGCTGGCGGATAGTAACCTGCATCGATGCTCAAATCATCTTCGCCCGGCGACAAGGTTACGGTAGCAGTCGTTCCATTAGGATTGATATCGCTATCGGTATTGTCATTAGCACCTTGGTTGCTCAACGTAACTACATGCGTAGCATTGGGATTGGTAAATGTCAAGAAATAATCACCTGCGGGTAATTCGTCAAACAAATACTGCCCATTAGCACCTGTTGTTTGTGTTCCAACTAAGGCACCCGTCTCTGCATTGAACAATTGTACTTGTACACCCGCAATGCCTGGCTCGCCCAAATCCTGAATACCATCTACATCAGCATCTAACCATACAAAATCACCAATGCTGCCCAAAAGCGGCTCATAGCCAAAGTCGTTGGTCAAATCTTCTTCGCCACTCGTCAAAGTGGTTGTAATCGTAATCGGTGTGCTGGGGTTATTGCCATTCACCGTAGCAGGTACGCTCACTGTATATGTGCCAGGCACCAAGCCGTCAAACAAATACAAACCATCGTTATCTGTTACTGTCGTCAAGGTAGTACCGTCGGGCAAGGTCAATGTGACCGTTACGCCAGGAATACCGGGTTCGCCTGGGTCTTGTACGCCGTCGCCGTCGTTGTCCAACCATACGAAATCGCCCAAGGAAGCGGGTTGATAGAAACCTGCATCTACGCTCGAATCGCTCTCGCCAGGGCTTAGGTTGTAAATACCCGATTGGTACAGACCGCTCATAAGCGTAGCATCGCTATCAAAGAAATCGTTACCCTGATTAGCCAAGGTGAGCGCGTACTGCGCACCAGGATTGCCAAACACGACATAATAATCGCCAGGAGTTAAATTGTAGAATGTATAGTATCCACCTATGCCAAGAGGACCATCAATGGTTTGCATACTATCCAACAATTCACCCGTACCGCTGTATAAATACACCCATACGTCATTAATGCCCACTTCGCCAACATCTTGTACGCCGTCAGCATCGCTATCTAACCAAACGCAATCGCCGATAGATGCCAAATTAGGTTCATAGCCAAAGTCGTTGGTCAAATCTTCTTCGCCACTCGTCAAAGTGGTTGTAATCGTAATCGGTGTGCTGGGGTTATTGCCATCTACCGTAGCGGGGACGCTCACTGTATATGTGCCAGGCACCAAGCCGTCAAACAAATACAAACCATCGTTATCTGTTACTGTCGTCAAGGTAGTGCCGTCGGGCAAGGTCAATGTGACCGTTACGCCAGGAATACCGGGTTCGCCTGGGTCTTGTACGCCGTCGCCGTCGTTGTCCAACCATACGAAATCGCCCAAGGAAGCGGGTTGATAGAAACCTGCATCTATGGTCGGGTCATGCTCGCCAGGGCTTAATGTGGTGGTATGTGACTGTCCGCCTACACCTGCATCGCTGTCGGTAGCATCGTCGCCGCCTTGGTTGGCAGGGCTAGCGTCATAGCCCGACGGTGCGCCAAACACTACATAGTAGTCGCCAGGCTGTAAATCGTCAAATTGATAGAAACCAATAATATCGGTCGTGGTCGATAGACCCGTAGCTGTGCCGTCGCCATTAAACAATGTCACCGTTACACCTGCAAGACCTACTTCGCCCGCGTCTTGTACGCCATCGGCATCGCTATCCAACCATACAAAATCACCCAAGGACGATAAAGGTGTGGGAGGTTCGTAGCCAAAATCTAAGGTCGGGTCGTGTTCGCCACTGCTCAACGTAGTGGTTAGGGTAATTGGTGTTGTCGGGTTATTGCCATCTACCGTAGCGGGGACGCTCACTGTATATGCGCAGACCAAGCCGTCAAACAAATACAAACCATCGTTATCTGTTACTGTCGTCAAGGTAGTGCCGTCGGGCAAGGTCAATGTGACCGTTACGCCAGGAATACCGGGTTCGCTCTGGGTCTTGTACGCCGTCGCCGTCGTTGTCCAACCATACGAAATCGCCCAAGGAAGCGGGTTGATAGAAACCTGCATCTATGGTCGGGTCGTGCTCGCCAGGGCTTAATGTGGTCGTATGCGACTGTCCGCCTACACCTGCATCGCTGTCGGTAGCGTCGTCGCCGCCTTGGTTGGCAGGGCTAGCGTCGTAGCCCGACGGTGCGCCAAACACTACATAGTAGTCGCCAGGTTGCAAATCGTCAAATTGATAGAAACCAATAATATCGGTCGTGGTCGATAGACCCGTAGCTGTGCCGTCGCCATTAAACAATGTCACCGTTACACCTGCAAGACCTACTTCGCCCGCGTCTTGTACGCCGTCGGCATCGCTATCCAACCATACGAAATCGCCCAAGGACGATAAAGGTGTGGGAGGTTCGTAGCCAAAATCTAAGGTCGGGTCGTGTTCGCCACTGCTCAACGTAGTGGTTAGGGTAATTGGTGTTGTCGGGTTATTGCCATCTACCGTAGCGGGGACGCTCACTGTATATGTGCCAGCGAAGCCGTCAAACAAATACAAACCATCGTTATCTGTTACTGTCGTCAAGGTAGTGCCGTCGGGCAAGGTCAATGTGACCGTTACGCCAGGAATACCGGGTTCGCCTGGGTCTTGTACGCCGTCGCCGTCGTTGTCCAACCATACGAAATCGCCCAAGGAAGCGGGTTGATAAAATCCTGCATCTATGGTCGGATCATGCTCGCCAGGCTTAATGTGGTGGTATGTGACTGTCCGCCTACACCTGCATCGCTGTCGGTAGCATCGTCGCCGCCTTGGTTGGCAGGGCTAGCGTCATAGCCCGACGGTGCGCCAAACACTACATAGTAGTCGCCAGGCTGTAAATCGTCAAATTGATAGAAACCAATAATATCGGTCGTGGTCGATAGACCCGTAGCTGTGCCGTCGCCATTAAACAATGTCACCGTTACACCTGCAAGACCTACTTCGCCCGCGTCTTGTACGCCGTCGGCATCGCTATCCAACCATACGAAATCGCCCAAGGACGATAAAGGTGTGGGAGGTTCGTAGCCAAAATCTAAGGTCGGGTCGTGTTCGCCACTGCTCAACGTAGTGGTTAGGGTAATTGGTGTTGTCGGGTTATTGCCATCTACCGTAGCGGGGACGCTCACTGTATATGTGCCAGGCACCAAGCCGTCAAACAAATACAAACCATCGTTATCTGTTACTGTCGTCAAGGTAGTGCCGTCGGGCAAGGTCAATGTGACCGTTACGCCAGGAATACCGGGTTCGCCTGGGTCTTGTACGCCGTCGCCGTCGTTGTCCAACCATACGAAATCGCCCAAGGAAGCGGGTTGATAGAAACCTGCATCTATGGTCGGGTCGTGCTCGCCAGGCTTAATGTGGTCGTATGCGACTGTCCGCCTACACCTGCATCGCTGTCGGTAGCATCGTCGCCGCCTTGGTTGGCAGGGCTAGCGTCGTAGCCCGACGGTGCGCCAAACACTACATAGTAGTCGCCAGGTTGCAAATCGTCAAATTGATAGAATCCAGTGGCATCGGTCGTGGTCGATAGACCCGTAGCCGTGCCGTCGCCATTAAACAATGTCACCGTTACACCTGCAAGACCTACTTCGCCCGCGTCTTGTACGCCGTCGGCATCGCTATCCAACCATACGAAATCGCCAAGGACGATAAAGGTGTGGGAGGTTCGTAGCCAAAATCTAAGGTCGGGTCGTGTTCGCCACTGCTCAACGTAGTGGTTAGGGTAATTGGTGTTGTCGGGTTATTGCCATCTACCGTAGCGGGGACGCTCACTGTATATGTGCCGCACCAAGCCGTCAAACAAATACAAACCATCGTTATCTGTTACTGTCGTCAAGGTAGTGCCGTCGGGCAAGGTCAATGTGACCGTTACGCCAGGAATACCGGGTTCGCCTGGGTCTTGTACGCCGTCGCCGTCGTTGTCCAACCATACGAAATCGCCCAAGGAAGCGGGTTGATAAAATCCTGCATCTATGGTCGGATCATGCTCGCCAGGGCTTAATGTGGTCGTATGCGACTGTCCGCCTACACCTGCATCGCTGTCGGTAGCATCGTCGCCGCCTTGGTTGGCAGGGCTAGCGTCGTAGCCCGACGGTGCGCCAAACACTACATAGTAGTCGCCAGGTTGCAAATCGTCAAATTGATAGAATCCAGTGGCATCGGTCGTGGTCGATAGACCCGTAGCTGTGCCGTCGCCATTAAACAATGTCACCGTTACACCTGCAAGACCTACTTCGCCCGCGTCTTGTACGCCGTCGGCATCGCTATCCAACCATACGAAATCGCCCAAGGACGATAAAGGTGTGGGAGGTTCGTAGCCAAAATCTAAGGTCGGGTCGTGTTCGCCACTGCTCAACGTAGTGGTTAGGGTAATTGGTGTTGTCGGGTTATTGCCATCTACCGTAGCGGGGACGCTCACTGTATATGTGCCAGGCACCAAGCCGTCAAACAAATACAAACCATCGTTATCTGTTACTGTCGTCAAGGTAGTGCCGTCGGGCAAGGTCAATGTGACCGTTACACAGGAATACCGGGTTCGCTGGGTCTTGTACGCCGTCGCCGTCGTTGTCCAACCATACGAAATCGCCCCAAGGGAAGCGGGTTGATAGAAACCTGCATCTATGGTCGGGTCGTGCTCGGGAGCTTAATGTGGTCGTATGCGACTGTCCGCCTACACCTGCATCGCTGTCGGTAGCATCGTCGCCGCCTTGGTTGGCAGGGCTAGCGTCGTAGCCCGACGGTGCGCCAAACACTACATAGTAGTCGCCAGGCTGCAAATCGTCAAATTGATAGAATCCAGTGGCATCGGTCGTGGTCGATAGACCCGTAGCTGTGCCGTCGCCATTAAACAATGTCACCGTTACACCTGCAAGACCTACTTCGCCCGCGTCTTGTACGCCGTCGGCATCGCTATCCAACCATACGAAATCGCCTAATGAGGCGGGTAAATAGAAGCCTGCATCTATGGTCGGGTCATGCTCGCCAGGGCTTAGGTTGGTAGTATGAGACTGTCCGCCCACACCAGCGTCGCTATCAGTAGTATCGTCGCCGCCTTGGTTGCTATCGCTTGGCGTATATCCTGCAGGTGTGCTGAATACCACGTAATAGTCGCCGGGGTTTAGGTTGTCAAATAAGTATGCACCGAAGTTGTCCGTTACATCTGTTAGTCCAGTAGGAGTGCCGTCGCCATTATATAATGTAACGGTTACGCCTTGTATGCCGGGTTCGCCTGCATCTTGTACGCCGTCAGCATCCATATCATACCAAACGATATCGCCTAATGAGGCGGGGTCGTCGCAATCGGCTATAGTCACTGTCACCTCTGCTATATCATCGGCACAAGGCGTAGTGGCTGTTATCGTGTAGGCATATACAAAAGTAGCACCAACCGTTAAGCCGTTGCCATCTATGACATTGCCTGCGCCAATAGCGGGTGCGCCTACTGTCACAGCTGACCAGTTTCCGCCTGTAACGCCTGCGCTGAGGGCATCGTCCAAATCAGTAGTAGTAGAGCCGCTGAGAGGCGTATTGCATACGCTTACTGTATTGTTAGCACCGGCGTCGGGCTGCCCTACAATTTCGATGTCCGCCGTTGCAACTGCTTGTGGGCACGCGCCCACTGCTACCACTGTATTAGTAACGGTATAGTTGCCTACTGCACTCGCCGTCGGGTTGATTGTACCTGTTGCGGGGTCAATTGCCAAACCTGCGGGCGATGCTGTCCATACACCTGACGTAGCACCTGCCGCTAAAACGGGACTAATTGTTGTGATTGTTTCACAAACAGGGCTCGTAAGCGCAAAATCGGCTGTTGGAGGGTTAGGGCAAGTAAGACAGTCATTGACGGTTATCGTAATAGTGGCTACATCATCAGGACAAGGGGTTGTACCTACAAGCGTATAGTTATATACCAATTGAGTACCTGCTGTTAGTCCCGCACCATCAATGATGCCTGCGCCGTCGGGAGCAGGGGCTGCACCTACGGCACTCCAAGTTCCGCCAGATACTCCGGCAGCCAGCAATAAGTCTAAATCTTGGGTGGTCGTACCTTCGGTGGCATCGTTACAAACTGTACCCGTATTGTCGGCACCTGCGTCAACAGGGGCAATAATAGTTAATTCAAAACTATGTGATTGGGCAGGGCAAGTAGCTGTTGCCGCAATGGTATAAGTAACGGAATAAGTACCTGCATCGGTTGTAGATAGGTCGATATCGCCGTTCAAGGGGTCGATATTAATTGCACCAACCGAAGGAGCTACGGGTGCAGCCGTCCAAGTACCGCCTGGTGTTCCAGGGGTAGTGGGGGACAATAAGCCGCTGCCGTCGCATACAGGAGTGGGGTAGCTAAAATCGACAGGTAGTGGTGGGCATTCTTCGCAATCCAATACCGTAATTGTAATGACGGCAAAATCATCAGCACAAGGTGCATTGCCTGTTACTACGTATTGGTAGGTATAAACTGCGTTAGTGGGCAAGCCCGTGCCGTCAAAGGTAGTACCACTAAGTGCGGGTGCGCCACCTGTAGCGACAAAAGTGCCGCCTGGTTCGGCGGTTGCGCTTAGTAGTGTCAATAGGTCAACGGTTGTTGTGCCTTCGCTTGCCACATTACAGACTGTTCCGCCACCGGGCGAGCCTGCTTCGGGAGCGGGTACTACGGTTACGTTGCTTGACGCGCTGGCAGTACAGCCGTTGGCATCTGTAACGGTGACGGAGTAGGGTGTGTTGGTGTTAGGCGATACGGAGATAGAAGTCGTTGTTTCGCCTGTACTCCACTGATAACTCACGCCGCCACTTGCTTGTAGCAAGGTGGTTTCGCCCTCGCATATAGTGGGGTCGGGAGTAATGGTAGCTGTCGGTGCGGGAGCATCGATGAATACTACGGGACAGCAACCTGAATAGGGGCATACCGTTGTGCCATTAGAATATTCGGCGGTAACGGTATAAGCACCAGCTGCTGTTACGTTGAACGTATTGACGGCAGAGGGTGCGCCTTGTGATACGCCATCTTTGAACCACTCAAAATTGGTGAGCGGATAAGATGCAGTACCGTCGGAGACAGAGGTAGGCACAGACAATTCGAATACCGCACTGGATCCAGCACAGATAGGAATAGGTGAGCCTAAACACGCACTTGCGCTATTGTTGCTTTTGTCGCTATCGGGTTGTCCGATATAAGCCGTACTGCTAGCAACGATGCCTGCATAAAGGTTGCCGGTGCAAAGGTGGTGTTGATGTTTAGTGTAGCGGAACCGCCATCGGCAATAGTGCCAATTGTCCAAGTCCTGGTCCCACTATTATAGCTTCCTCCCCGTCGTCGGAGACATAGCTGAGTTCGGAAGCCAAGGCGCGATTGCAACCTGAACTCCTGTAGCACTGCCTGGTCTGTTGTTCATAACCGTCACTGATAATGTGACGGGGTCGCCGGGAAGCAGATGGGGTAGCAGGAGTATGGACAATATTAGAAATGCCCACATCTTGCGCTACCGCCACGCTTGTTGAAGCAACAGCAAACAGCATTAGTAGTAGAATCCAATGTTTCATACTGTAAATAATTAATTTTTTTCTTGCCATTTTTTAGTTAGCCAAAAATAAGGAATAAAAAAGGCACACAAATAGAATTCGCATCTTACTAACCAAAAACCGTTCCATTTTTTTGATATCTGCAAGTACATCGTTAATTTTTGGGACTGTATGCGGCAAGAGAGCGCATTGAGGCAGTGCTATGGTGCAAAAATTAGCCTTTTTGGGCGTGCTTTCGATTGTTCTGGTACAGTAAAGGCATTATTTTGAGCGTTTTTGCAGCAATAAGCAGGCTGCGCAACTTGACTAATACGGTCAAATAGTCGGTTTGCTCATTTTTGGGGTATTATCCATAAAGTAATAATTCTATTTGTTTAGTATTTTGCACATATTCAACATTTAATGCGATATGAATTTTGGCTTACTTTTGCTGGTCAATTTGGCTAATTTGTGTTTTTGGAGCGAATCTATATATTCATAAATTGGTGTTTTTTTGATTTAAAACATAGGATATAAGGGCAGATAGCCGCTGGCTGGTAAGTCCAGATGTAAAAAAAAATACTTATTTTAGAAACCATCTAAAAAAAATCTTTAACTTTGCGGCGCGTAGCGTTTTACTTAAAATGTAACTATTTAGCCTTATAGGGGCAGCCCCCAAGAATAGCTATTTCTAATCGAATATGCCATGATTTCGGGCATTGTTAGATGGGTATTGCCCATTACCCCATACCCAAAACCCCATACCCTAAATAGTTACCTTAAAATAATAATACCATCGAAATAAGCGTTTTGATTTGGCTATTGCTCGGCGGGCTGTTGGGCGGTTTCATCGGCGGGCTGTTGGGCATAGGCGGTGCGCCTATTTATTTAGTGGTATATTGGCATATTATGCCTATTATCTATCCAACGATAGATGATGTGACAGCCACGCAATTGGTAATAGCCAATACGGTATTGGTACGTACATTTGCCGCCCTTTCGGGTTGTTATTCTCATTATCGCAACGATAATTTATACCTTGATACGGTCATTGCTATTTCTATACCTGCCACCTTGGTGTCGCTGGCATTAATTGTTTTGTTATCGCACATACATTATACCAAGACGATATTTTCTATTTCTTTTATTTTGTTTTTTCTACCCCTCCTCTATCAAATGTTTAGGGCAGACTTTAGCAAAAAGAATTTTAACCAGCCTAATCGCATTAAAGTATTTTATCTCAATGGCATTGGTGTTGTATGCGGTTTGGTAACGGCTCTTACGGGCTTGGGAGCAGGTTTTGTGGTTGTGCCGCTGCTAAACAATTTTTTTAATATTAAATTGCGCAAAGTAGCTTCCATTTCTCTAAGCGTTATTCTCATTTCCTCTATATTCATTGTTTTTTACTACCTCATTTTTTATCCCATCTCTGTCGATTTGCCTTATACTATAGGTGCGTTATCTCTTCCTTTGTCTGTTCCTGTTATTGCAGCGGGTCTTATCTCGTCACCTTTGGGCGTAGCGTTTGCGCGGCGTTTAGCTCCCAGCCAATTGCGGCATACTTTTATTGTTTTTTGCATATTAATCATCAGCCATGAGATATGGCAATTACTTAGGCATATTATTTAATTTTATTTTTTTCTGTTTGTTTCGCCTATTTTGAGAATAATTCTTTAAATTTGTGCGTTAATCTATGAATAACTTACTCTGTATAGAAACCAGCGGGGATATATGCTCGGTGTGTATCAGTCAAAACGGGCATTCCGTAGCCGAACAGACCACTAATACGCCCAAATCGCACGCCGCACAGCTATGTAGGCTTATCAGCCAATCCTTAGCTCTGGCACAACTAACTATCAGAGACCTTGATGGGGTAGTTTATTCAGCAGGACCTGGCAGTTATAGCGGCTTACGCATCGGGCTTAGTGCTGCTAAAGGGATTTGTTATGGTCGCCGGATACCACTTATCGCTGTCAATACTTTGCAGGCACTTGCGCATCATGTATATTTTTTTGATAAAAAAGACACATTTTCCGCAAACAATTTAGAAACAAATAACGTTGTATATGTAGCAACTATTGACGCCCGAAAAGAAATATATTTTGCTACTTACGATGCCGAATTAAATCCGATTGACCCACCCCAGCCCACCCAACTGACTTCCCATACATTCGAACACCTATCTGCTCAACATAAGATATTTTTTGGCTCTGCCCTTGCTACCAAACAACACTTATTGCCCACCCACAACGCTACCTACCTACCCCCCGAACGGTGCTATCATAGTGCCACTCACTTAGCTCAAATAGGCTACAACCTATATTGCCAACGGCAGTTCGAAGACCTCGCATACGCCGAACCGCAATACTTAAAAATTGCCACATATAACCAAATTCATAACTTCTAGCATTCGTTAACAATGGGAACAAATAAAACAAATTCGGTAGTTATTCGTAGCTCGGATAATCCGATAACGCTCAACTACGACCTGCTCCGAAAAGCCGTCTTAGTGCTGCGTGCCGTAAATCACAAACTTCGGCAACAAATTATACAGCAACTCGAAGAACACAAAAAACTAACCGTTACGGAAATCTACGTAAAATTGCGCTTAGAACAATCCGTAGCCTCACAGCACCTCGCTATCTTGCGCCGTGCAGGTATTGTTATTACCGACCGCGAAGGAAAATACATACTTTATTCGCTCAATTCAGAGCGTATTGCGGAAATCTCTGCTCTTATTGACGAATTAGTGCATTAGCCTTTTTTAGTACGAAATTATATCGCAGATGTCGGCAAATACTATTGCTCCACTGTATATTAAGTCCCAAACATCGGTAGTTTAACGTATTCATTTCAGTATTGGCACGTTTTTTGTCACTTATCTATCTCACCTAACTTTTCATCTTAAACCTCGTTGTATCTAACTAATTGATAGTTAGATACAACTAAACTTCCTAACATTTCAAACCAAAAGTATTATGACAACTTTTAATGAGGCCAGACTACAGCAGGCTAGCGAACTGCTCCGAGCCATTGCACACCCCTTACGTATGCAAATTTTAGCTTTCATTGATGAGAAAAAAGTAATCAATGTAAATAAAATTTACAATACACTTAAATTGGAACAGTCTATTACCTCGCAGCACTTACGCATCTTGCGCAGCGTAGGCTTAGTAGATACCCGCCGCGATGGTAAATTTATCTATTATTCTGTCAATTATAACCGCGTAGAACTCGTAAACAATGCAATCATCGACTTTACGAACAAAGTGGCTATCTCGACCGAAGAGTTAGAAAAAAGCATGAAAGGAGAATAAGCATCATCATTAAGTCTGCTGACAAACAAAGCGGGTCGATACTTTTGTACCGACCCGCTCGTTTTTTTGTCCTTATCTTATATCGGCATAATGCCCTACTCAACTACACGCAAAGCCTGCGGCGGGCAAGCACGCTGCGTACAACGCGACACTACAATAATAGTGAGCAAACCCGACAGCATAGCCAAGGTGCGAAACGGAAACAAGGAAACCCCCGCCTCAGTAAGCATCGGATAGGGCAACCAACAAGGTAAGCCCAAAGACAGCTCGCCACCGCCCGCTCGCAATAATAAGGATACAGCAAAACCCGCCAAAGCTCCGTAGCGGTTCGCCTTTGGGTCGAACAAAGCAGTGGCTAATTGCGGAAACAAAATGCAATAGACCAAATCGCTGCACAAAACCCATAAAGCATACACACTTTTTATTTGCAGAGCCATCAATAAAGCCGCTATGCCCACTATCCAAATACAGCGTTTCAGCACCCGCGCCAAACCCAATGCGCCTACATTTGGTTGGACCAAAGGGCGATAAACGTTCCAACTTGCCATAGACGATGCCGACAAGATAGACGCATCGACCGACGACATGACCGCCGCCGCTACTGCGCCCAAGCCTATTGTAGCTACTACGGGGTTGGTCAGGTAACGTATCACATAAGGCAAGGTCAGAACTGTTTCTTGCGGACCCGCTATACCTGCTGCCGCTTGCCAATCGACCGTAGCACCTACCATACCTATAATAATAGGCGGCACGGCTGCCAACATACAGACAAAACCCGACAAAACCGACAAACGCACGGCGGTATCCTCGTCGCGGGCTGACAAGACGCGCTGAAAATAAACCTGCCAAGGAATGCCGCCAAAAATGAGCAATAATGCTTGGTCGCACCACAACCAGAAAGAATTGCCCCAAGCCTCATGCCGCCAACCGTCGATAGGTGGAAAAAACCAAGCTAAATCGCCCTTTTGCGCACTATAATCTGCCCATACCTGCGCCAAACCGCCTGCATGAGGCAAAATAAAGGGCAAGATGAGGTACAATCCAAAAAATAAAAACAATAATTGCACCACATCGGTCAAGGCTACTGCCCATAGCCCGCCTATGGCAGTATAAGTAATACCGATAAGTGCCGATAAAATAATAGCCGTATCGAAATCTAAGCCCAATACAGTAGCAAAAGTAGTGCCCAAAGCCGTCAGGATAGCTGCTGTCCAAAATACCTCGCCACATAATGCGGGAATAAATGACAAAGCAGCTACGCGCTCGCCATAGCGTTGTGCTAAGGGGTCGAGCATTGTCCGGAAGCGGTGGCGGCGCATCGTGCGAGCAAAAAATAGTCCTCCAATGATCAAGCTAAGTGCATATCCCCAAGGAGCTTGTACCCAAGCCAAACCCGAAGAGGCGGTATATTCGGCAGTGCCATTGACATAGCCGCCGTCTATCCAAGTTGCGCTCATCGTAAAAACCGATATAGCAAGCGGAATGCCCCGCCCCGCCACTAATACTTGGTCGGTTTCGGCGGTGCCTCCACGCGCAGCGGCATAAGCACCCACAAAAAAGATGAGTACATAAAAACACATAATAGCGACAAAACCACCCCAAAAACGGGTGTTCCAGCGATGTATAAAATAAGTCCCAACAAGCATAGAGCTGCCATCAAACAAGCAGTAGCCCGAAGCGGTTGGCGCAGCGATTCGGCAATGAGCATAGATTTGAAAAGACGGAAATGGTGTGTGAAAAAAATATCGAGAATAAACCCTTTACAAAATGCGCAACTTTTCGGTTTTAATCAGCACATCGTTTGCCCAAACCCGCGCTATGTATATGCCCGATGCCAATTGCAAAGGCAATTCGTTATTGCCACTATCGAGTTCGAAATAGCCCAACAAACGCCCTGCCGCATCAAATAGCTCTATCATGACCTTATCATCAGCAGCGCGACCATTATAAACCAAGGGCATACCTACCGAAGGCGCGGGATAAAACACCACTCCGCTGGGGTCGCTGACCGACCATTCGAGTTTTTGGGTCAATATGGTTTGGCAGCCCGCGGCATCAGTAATTGTAACACTATATGTGCCCTCGCTCAATTGGTCGATAGTGGGTGTATTACTGCCAATACTCCACGCATAACTCAACGGTTCGTAGCCCGTAGCCGATACGCTCAATGCGCCATTGGGCTGCCCTTGTGGGTTGATGCTGGGCTGCGTGGCGAGCAATGTGCCTTGTGGCGGTGCAATTACTTGTATATAGTCGGATTGGGTATGCGTGGCAGAAGTATACTCATCATTTACATAACATGTAACACTATACAACCCGTCTTCTACAAACACGATGCTTGGACTGACAGCATTACTTTGGTAGTTTTGGTTGCCATTGCTAAACGTCCATTCGTAGGCGGTGGGTGTGGCGGCTACGTTCGCTGCAAATATTACGGTATCGCCTACACAAACGATTTGAGTATTTGCAGCAATACTATTTATGTGCATCGGAGCTATTAGGCTACCTATGGCAAATGGAAGTATATCGGTACAGCCATTAGCATCGGTAGCAGTAACGACATAATTGCCCATTGGCAAATTGGTCTGTGCCGCGCCATCTGCGCCGTTGCTCCATATATATTGGTAAGGATTTGCACCAAAAGAAGCAGTAAGTATAGCCGTCCCGTCATTGCTGATGGGGTTGGCGGCATCGGTCGTAGATACCGCAAGCGATATGCCTACTTGTATATAGTCGGTCAAAGATTGCATTATAGGCGCAGCACCGTCGGTTACGCTTAGACTTACATCGTAGGTGCCCGGCGTGGCATAACTCACGCTGGGGTTTTGCCCCGTAGCAGTGGCGGGTGTGCCGCCCTCGAACTGCCAAGCGTAGGTGGCGGTAGGGCTGGTATAAGCAGCAGAAAACTGTATGCTTTGGTTGGTACAAATGGCAGTGGCATTGGTCGAAAAATCGGCGTTGGCGGGGTTTGTGGGATTGCCGAAGCAGAAATCTTCGCTGATAGAGAATCCGTCGGGGAAATCGAAATTACTGACCAACTCAACACCATTGAGCGATACCGAAAATCCGCCGCCGTTGGGTATGCCGTCGCCATACGAATCGTTGAGCGTGAGCGTATAACACCCTGGCGGCAGGCATACCGAAAATTCATTGTCCGATACACCATAAAAGCCGTCAGTTTGGCTATATACCACCTGCCCTTGTTGGTTGCTTATTTCAAAAGAAGTTTCGTCGGGATACCAATCTGTTGTTACGACAATTTCTAATTCGGGGGCTACAATTATCTGTATGCTGGCAGTGGCTTGGTCGTTGGCGGCATTTTGGTCGGTATTGCCATTAGGGTTGCTTACGTTTAGCGCAATATTATGGCTACCCTCAGCGAGGGTCAGGTCGGGCAGGGCAACAAGGGTGGCTTGCAAATAGCCCAAGCTACCCGTCCAATTGATAGGGCTTTGGGGCAGTCCGTCTACGGTCAGGTTAATGGTGGCAGAGCTTAGTTGCTCCGACCCGTTGTTGCGCAACAATGCTTGTGGCTGCACGACCGACTGGTTGCATTGTGTTGTAGGTAGGTTTTGTAGTGTGATAGCGGCATCTAAGGCGAATTGCGCTTCGGAGCAGCTACGTCCGTCCAATAGTAAGATACCTGTATTGTCGGGGTCTAACCAATCGGCGAGGCGCGTATTAGCGTTGCTGCCTTCGTCCCAGGAGTAAGCAAATTTGCCGTAAGTATCGTATTCTGTATTGCCGCAGGCAGCCTGCCCTCCGTGCAGTTGTCCTACTATGCGGTGGTTGGGGTCGAACATGGGCGAGCCTGAGGAGCCTGGCTCGGTGGTGCCGTCTTCCCATTCAGTCACTTTCCAATGGGTATCGGGTGTTCCGTCCCATGAGTCGCTAAGGAGCAAATCTTGGTTGAAAGTAATTTTTTTGATGTCGCCCGAAGGGTGGTGTATGCCTACCGAGCCAGTGGCGGCACTTTCGGCGGCTGTCCACCCCGCATAATAGACGTTGTATTCGGGCGGGGCGGTTCGCTTAGTTCTAGGAGCGCAAAATCGGAAGGTTCGTCGTTGGCAAGCAAGGTACAGCCCGATACGGTTTGGTTGGTAGATGTCAAGTCTTGGTTAGTGCAAGTAGGGCTCGTAGTTAAACATAAATACCCATGTATTGACGCTACCGCTTAGGCAGTGGTCGGCAGTCAGGAAATAGACGCCAGTCTTGTCGAACATTATTGACCACTGCACCCGTGCAGGTATCTAAACCCGCCCTCGATGATAAGGGCTACAGAGCGGCTTTCGTTTTGCCAAGCAGCACCTTCGGGGCAGTTGACGTTGATATTACAATTGCCCGAATCGCCGTAGTCTTTTTCGGGGCTGCGCAATCCGCGATAGCCATGCACGACCTTGTTGATATTGATAATACCGGGAAAAGAGGCATTGGCAGGTTCGTAATATTCTAATATAGTGATTTCGCCGCGCAGCAAACTGGTCGAAAATTGCCCGTGTGTTTTGTTATTATAATCGGTAAATGCGCCTAATTGGTGGCTATGGTCGGGTGTATATAGGTAAAAACGCGCATTGGGCGGCAGCAGAAATTGGTTATAGGTTAGATTGATGCTAAGTGCTTTTTTGCATTTAATGGCTATGCGGTATAGGCGGCTTCCGTCGGGCAATATATCGAGCCAGCCGTCATTGGTAAGTGATATATCAGCATCGAACTCTTTTCCAAAGCGAAATGGAGCTTGTTTGTCGCTTACTAAGGCATCTTCTGCCAAAAGTGCCTCCGCATCAACAAGGGGCATTTGGATGAGGGGCAAATCGGCGGCGGGCAATAGCGCGGCAGCATTGTCGAAGCTATACGGCGCACCGCCCACGAGGCTCACTTGTGCAATAGCCCAAACAGAGTAGAGGTAGAGCGCGAGAAATGCTATTTTTTTCATATAGTTGAATTTTAGATAAAAGATTATTTTTTAATTATTAAAAATATATTTTATAAATTTAATTTTTGTGCTTAATAATTGACCAATAATAGCCCGCCGCGTATTCATTTCTCAGCGTTCTGCAGATAAATCTTAGTGTTATAGCTATGTTTGGTAGCTGCAAATATACGGAAAGCCCCTGTGAAATGATTAGGCAAGGGTGTATTTTTGGCAAAAGCGACATTTTGACAGTTATGTTAAAAAAATATTGACAAAACGGCAGTAAAAATAAGATAAAAATGGCATTTTGGCGCGAAAATTAGCTTCTATTCGGGTTGGCACGTCGTTTGCCCATATAGGGCAACACGCCGCCGCTGATAGCATCATTCGCGTTTTGGGCGTAAAATTTAATTTATCTATTTTTCACTATATTTTAACATTTTTCATTCTCCATTATGAACCATCTTAATTGTTGCCCCAGTACGCGCCATCGCGCCAAAGCCGTTGCAGGTTTGCCCGGTTTTCTGAATCTCTTTTTAGACGAATTACCTATGGGTTTGCACCACAATCATTTATTTGGGTCGGTCAATGTATCAGAAACCCCTACAAGCTACGATATCGAAGTATCGATTCCTGGTTTTGACAAAGGCGATTTCAAAGTGCAATTGGACGGAAAATTGCTGCATATCTCGGCTGAAAAAACAAGCGAGACAACTGCCGACAATGACCGCCGCTATATCCGCCGCGAGTTCAAACAAAGTGTTACTTTCAAACGCACCTTTACGATGCCCGACAATGCCAATGCTAACGCAATTGTAGCGCAGTACAACAATGGCATTTTGGTGGTGAGCGTACCCAAAAAAGTAGCCGCCGAAAAACCCGTACAGCACATCGAAGTGCAGTAATTCGGATAAGGATACATCGTTCAAATCCAAGGCTCGTAAGTAGCTAACCGCTGTGCTGCGTGCCTACCTCACTAAGGAGCGCAACATTTTTTTGTTGCATATAACGGCAATTGCTTTTGGGCATTGCCGTTTTTTTTGTTGGTTTTTTTGTTAGATAATACCTAATTTTGTTGGTCTAACACCGTTAGCTGCCTACTTTGTAGTAACTTTGCAGAATTATCTGTTATACCATGAAACATTTTTTCCTTTTGTGTAGCCTTGTGTGCGCGGCTACCTATCATTTGGGCGCACAAAGCCCTATCAGCATCGCCGACGCACGCATTATGCCCCTCAATAGTACCGTCACCGTCAAAGGTATTGTGCTGAACGGCGATGAGTTGGGCAATATTCGCTACCTATACGACGGTACGGCTGCCGTTGGGGTATTTAATGCCGACTTAGCCGACGACGTGACAACGGGTGATAGTTTGCGCGTAACCGGAACTTTGACCGATTATAATAATTTGCTCGAGATTGTATCGGGCACCGGTTTTGGCTATACCGTTCTGAACAGCGGCAACCCCTTGCCCACGCCCATTACCTTAGACCCAAGTGCGGGTTTCAACGAAGAATATGAGGGCTATTTGGTGCGCTCTCAAAAATTTGCAGTTCAGTACGCCCGCAATTTTAGCACTACCAGCACCAATTATAACGCCAACGATAGCGAAGGCAACGCATACCAAGTGCGCGTTTATCAAGATACCAATATAGCGGGAACGCCTATCCCGACCGAATACCTCAATATAGTAGGTATCATGAGCCAATTTAGTGCTACCTACCAATTATTGCCCCGTAGCCTGAACGACTTTGAGTTTATTGGCAATCCGCCCGTTTTTACGACTGCTTTGCAACAATCCAACCTAAGTACGTCGGGCTTTACGGTCAGTTTTTCGACCCTCAACCCTGGCACAACCCAAATTCAATACGGATTAACGCCCGCCTTAGAATTGCCCGCTATCACCGATGCGACATTTACGACCAGCCATAGCACCAACCTGACAGGTCTGCAAGCAGCGCACCATTTATTATGTCCGCGCCCGCTCGGTGAGTGCCTCCGGCGATTTGTCCCAATCGGCTATCCAGACTATGGCAACCGTATCTAATTCGAGCGGCGACATTAAGGTGTATTTCAATCGCTCGGTATATGACGAAGTGGCTACGGGCGGGGTGGCGCAATACCTCAACCATGCCGTAGACGATACCTTGCTCGCTTATATGAGCCGCGCCAACTATTCAATAGATATTTGCATGTATTCTATTGATAATGCTAATAATATTTTGACCGCCCTGAACACGGCTGCTGCCGCGGGTATTCAGGTGCGCGTGATAGGCGATTCGGGCATTAGCAATGTCATTTGGGACAACCTAAATGTAGCCGACAAAGAACGCCGCCCTTCGTCGCTCAATGGCATTATGCACAACAAATTTGTAGTGATAGATGCCAATTCGCCCGACCCCAACGACCCAATAGTCTGGACGGGTTCGACCAATTTTACAGACGACCAATTAGTAACCGACCCCAATAATGTCATTATTTTCCAAGACCAAAGCCTCGCCAAAGCCTATCAAATCGAATTTGAAGAGATGCTGGCGGGCAATTTCAGCAGCAACAAAACCGATAATACACCCAAAGAATTTTTGATAGGTGGCAAACGAGTAGAGTGCTATTTTAGCCCTACCGATTTGGTCAATCCCGCTATACGGCGCACCGCAGAGAGCGCGGAGTATGACCTCTATTTCGCTCTCTTGTCGTTTACGCGTACCGACATTGCTTATAGCATCAGCGATGTGGTTGATGACGGCGTATTTGCTTTGGGTATATTAGACGACATCAGCGACCAAAACGCCAATTTGGTCTACGAAATCTTAGCCCCTGAAATGGGCAGCCACTTGCTCATAGATAATAAAGGCTATATTTTTCACCACAAATACCTGCTCGCCGACCCCAACCTCACTTCGTCCGACCCTACGGTACTGACGGGTTCGCATAATTGGAGTACGAGCGCACAGTCTCGCAACGACGAAAACACAGTTATCGTACATGATGCGCATATCGCCAATTTGTTTTACCAAGAATTTGTGCAACGCTACGGCGAAAACGGCGGTATAGAGTTGGTCAATGGCAGCGTGGGCTTTACTGACAATCCGATGCAAGCCGCTGCTATTAGTTTGTATCCCAATCCCGCCAACAATAGCGTTCAGGTATCGTATAATCCCGAAAAATTAGGCAGCAACGGCAATATTACTATCCAATTGACCGACCTAAGCGGCAAAATCGTCTATCAGCGCAGTGCCCAATATAGCCCTAATGTACAAGTAGAAAGCCTCGACCTAAGCGGGCTGAACGATGGCATGTATTTGTTACATGTCAATAATATGGTATATAAATTGGCAGTAGTAAAATAGTATTGCCCCGCACCAACAACTGAATAATGCAGTGCCGTGTTGCCAGCGTTTCGAGAGCGTTGGCAACATTGTCGCACCGCCGCCCTTGTTCTGTCTGAAGCCTTTCATGCTATTATCTTTCGGAAATATGCGTTAAATCGACTTTTTTGCGCTCGTAGTACCGTTCTTTTGGCATAGAAATAATATTTTTAGCCCAATCCTGCAAACGGTTTCCCCATTAAAGGCAACTATTTTCTCGAAATTTTGCACTCATACACTACCATAAGCTACTGCTGTATGACCAAGCCATATTTAACCCCGCCATCGTGCCACCTAAGCCCGTTATTATTCTTATGTATCTTGTTAGGGGCAATAAGTAGCACCACCACCCTACAAGCGCAAACACCCTGCAATACAAACGAGGTAGAAGTGCGTGTAGAGGTATCTCCTGACGAATTTACCGCCAACGAAACAAGTTGGACGCTCAGTTCCCCAAGCGGTGCGGTATGGTTAGTAGGCAGCGACGAAAGCCAGTCTGTATGTGTAAGCGACACCGCTTGCTTGAATTTTAGTATCACCGACTTGCCCGGCGACGGCATCTTGCCGCCTGCTTATTGCCGTCTCTACTATGCCGACCAATTGCAGTACGAATTTACGACTTTTGGCATGGGTGCCCACGTCGAGTTGGGCAGTTGTGCCGAAGGTTCGTCGTGCTTTTTTCCGATTAATGCCGATACGAGCATCGTCTACACTGCCCCGCAGCCCGATATATGGTATTTGTTCAATGCCACCGAAAGCGGGCATTACCAAATAAGCACCTGTGATTTGGGCAATAGCTGTACGGGTTCTATTTGGGTGTATGAATATTGTATGGGCTTGCCTTGGAACGAATCGCCAAGCGGCACGCTCTATTTTTCGTCTACGGGCTGCGACGGCGGTGCAAATGTCAATGCCATATTTGAGGCGGGTAGCAGCTATTATTTGCGCATCGGCGATATGGCAGACAACTGCGCTAACCAAAGCATCAATTGGGTAATTAATTATAACGGACAAATAACGGGCTGCATGGACCCAACAGCTTGCAACTACAACCCCGTAGCTACGCTGAACGACCCCGACCTGTGCCTGTATAGCGGCAACCCCGATTGCCACTGCGCCCGACTTAGCCATAGTGCGCGAAGACATTATCAGCAGTTTTTCAGTCATGGATACTTGGGATATGGACAATTGTTCGGTAGCCGAAGGCTGCGTAACAAACTATGGGGCACGCCGCGTAATCACGTTTCGATGCACATCCAAAACATTGGCGATAAGGATTATTATATCGGTGCCCCACCCGAACAACCCGCTGACGGCAGTACTCAATTCGAGTTTTCGCCCTGTCACGGGCATTGGCACTATAAAGGCTATGCCGCTTATTTGCTCTTCGACCAACAAGGGCACCCCATGCCCGCAGGGTTCAAAAATGGCTTTTGTGTGATGGACTTGGAATGTTCGGGTGGTGGTACTGCCAAATACGGCTGTGGCGACCAAGGCATCAGCGCGGGTTGTGGCGATATATACGGCGCGGGTACGGGCTGCCAATGGATAGATATTACCGATGTGCCCGATGGTTTATATACCCTTGTTACATTGGTCAATTGGGATAATAGCCCCGACGTTACGGGTGCTTATGAATTAGACATGAGCAATAATTGGGCGCAAATCTGCATCGCTGTCAGCACCAACGGCGCAGGTTTGAAACAAGCCGCTATGGTGCCCGATTGTTGGCAATTTAGCGATTGTACGGGCGATACGTATGGCAATGCCCAATATGATTGTATGGGCATCTGCGGCGGAATGAATAAAGTAGGCGATGTAGACCACAACGGGCAATTGCATACAGACGATGTTTTGGGCTATGTGATGGGTATTTTGGACAATAATATAAGCCCAAGCCCCTGCAACGACGCCAATGCTGACGGCACCATTTCTATTACTGATGCTGCCCTTATCAACGCTTGTATCAAGGAGCAAAACAGCACCCATACCGACCCATTAGGCACAATGCCTCACTCGCATTGTTCGTTCCCGACCATTGCCGCCACTAATCCCAACGATTCGGTGTGGTTCGAGGTAGCACAATTCAATGCTACGGAACAATTTTTTGACATTGCCGTTTATTCGCCCTTAGTTGATATATTGGGCTATGATTTGGAGGTGAGCGGCATACAAATAGCGGGGGTAGTCAATCTGTATATCGATTCGGGCTATGCCATCGATTTGCTTTATAATGCCAATGGGCACATTATTGGCTTCTCTACCGTCGAGTCGCCTATCAACCGCTCGGCTTTACCCATCACATTTTTGCGCGTCTATTATTCGGCTATTACCGCCGACGAAATATGCCTCGAAAGCCATACCGCCCTGAATAATTATTACCAAGAAACCATACATTTCGCCACAGGCTGTGCTACCGTCGAACAACTCACCCAAACCACTACTGCCCTCAATCCGCAATTGCGCATCAATGTTGTACCCAATCCGTTTGGTACTCAAACTACCCTGCAATGGCACAACCCCGATGGCAAAACATACTCGTTTCAATTGATTGATACCAACGGCAATGTATTACAACACCAAATCCTGAACAACGGACAATTAGTAATACACCGCAACAGCCTACCCGCAGGTGTCTATTATTACCGCCTGACTAACTACCAAGGCACACAAACCGGAAAATTGATGATTTATTAGCAATGTTACACAGCAGTACCTGCCGCAATTATTAGACTTTATGAACAGAACCTTTTGCCTATTCGTACTGTTATACCCGCGTGCGGAGTAGGTTTTTTGGGTTCATCATGCCTAATCAAACCCGAACAGGTCTATCTCTTATCCAAAGAATGAAAACGAAGTATCCATACAAAATAAATTATTTTTTTTACATAACAACATCGCTTAATTAATTTCAAAACCATGAAAAAGCAAGTACTATTTTTGGGGCTATGCCTCTGTGCTGCCATCAGCACGGCATTTGCCCAACAAGTTTGTTCCGATTTGTTTATGTCGGAATATGTCGAGGGAACGTACAACAACAAAGCCATCGAGATTTACAACCCGACTAACCAAAGCATCGATTTGGCAAACTACCGCTTGGTGCGCTGGAACAACGGCAGCAACTCGTATGTAGCCCAAGCAGGGCAGGTATTATCGGGCACTATTGGTCCGAAAGAAGCATTCGTATTTGTATTAGACAAGCAAGATTGTAGCCTGACGGGAGCCGATACTTGTGTGTTTCAAGCACTCAAAGAAAAAGCCGATGCGTATATCTGCGCCAACTACGATGTTAGCTATGCTTTGTATCACAATGGCAACGACGCTATATCGCTACACCGCGTAGAAGGCACTGCCCCCCGGCACGATGATTGACCTCATTGGCGTTATTGGCGAAGACCCCGACGAAGACCCTGCAGGCGGCAATAGCGGTGGTTGGAATAACGTATTTCCGTATACCCAATCTTCGGGCGGTGCGTGGTGGACGCGCAACCAAACTATGGTGCGCAAAGCCACCGTACAACTCGGGCGTTCGTCAAGCGGCGAAGCGTATAGCGGATCCTGGGACCCCTCTGCCGAATGGGACACGCTGGGCGTTGATAGGTTTAACCAATTGGGTTGGCACGAATGTGCTTGCGGCAATTCGCCCAACAGCATCGAATCTGTTTTGCCCGAAGCGCGTATCACTATGTTTCCGAACCCTGCACCACGCCACACCCAATTTTTTGTCAATGCCCAAACGCCTATTGCTCGCGTAGAAGTAAGCAACCTAAGCGGGCAAATAGTATGGCAAACCAATACCGACCAATTGCAAGTAGCCGTACAGTTAGACGACCTGCCCGCAGGCGCGTATATCGTCAAAACTACCTTGCATGGCAATTTTGCCCCTGCATTAGACAAAATAATGGTGCGATAATCGCCCAAATTTGTCGTATCTTTGTAGCGCGGAAATTTTGTTTCCGCGCTATTTTTTGCCGCTCCTTATCGTCACTTTTCTGCCCATTTACCGCTATACAAGTCATGCAATACCGCCGTTCTGCTATCGAAATAGAATCGCCCGAACAAATCGGCTACGACCGTATTCGGTATAATTTATCCGAAAGTTCATTCAGCGACCAATATCTCGACCTCTCTAAATTATCGCTACCGCCGCAATTATCGTTGAGCTATACCAACCACGCGGGCAATCCCGAATTGCGCCAAGCTATTGCCGATACTTATCAATTGCAGCCCGACCACGTCTTGATTAGCGCAGGAGCTGCCGCCGCTCTGTTTATCGTCCATACGGCTCTGCTCAGTGCCAATGATGCCATAGTAGTCGTATCGCCCAATTATACCACCAATATCGAAACACCACGCGCCATTGGTTGCCGTGTGCATACCTTGCGTCTCGATTTTCAACGGCAATGGTCGCTCGATTTTGACCGCTTAGAAACCTTACTGCGCCGCGACCGCACCAAACTCATTAGCCTGACTACGCCCCATAACCCAAGCGGTAAAATGCTAAGTACTGCCGAATTGTATGCCATAAGCCGCCTCGCCGACCAATACGGCTGCTATGTATTGGTGGACGAAACCTATCGCGACTTGCGCCTGCCCAATGCGCCCGACGTAGCCTTAGCTGCTACGCTGTCCGACCGTTTTATTTCGGTTTCTTCTTTGTCAAAAGCCTACGGTATGCCCGGTTTGCGCATCGGTTGGCTGCTATGTCAAAATACTGCCTTGAACGAATTGTTCTTAGCTGCCAAAGAACATATTTTTGTGTGCAATTCTATTATTAACGAAACCCTCGCACTACAAGTTTGGCAGCAACGTGCGTTATTCTTGGCTCAAATGATGCCACAAGTCAATATGCGCTACGCTGCCCTTTGCCAATGGCTTCATAGTGTGCCCGATATCAAAGTTGTGTTGCCCGATGGAGGTGCGGTTTGTTTTGTGCATATTGAGAAACAGAATATAGATATTGATGACTTTTATCGTCAATTATTAGATATTTACCAAACTTATGTAGGGCGGGGTGCATGGTTCGAAATGCCCGATACCTATTTTCGCATTGGCTTTGCCTATCCAAGCATCACCGAACTCGAAATAGGGTTAGCCAATATCAAAGCGGCATTAGAGTTGGCATAAAAATGAAGTAACTATTTAGGGTATAGGGTTTTGGGTATGGGGTAATGAGCAATACTTATCTAATAATGCCTCACATCGCTGCATATTCGATTAGAAATGGCTATTCCCCTTACAAGGCTAAATAGTTTCAAAATGAAATATACCCCAAGTACTGAGAAAATTGGCTCTTTATGTTTTAGTGTAGGTCGCTTGGATCTATTTTTGCTTGCATAATACCTATCATACTGCTATGGGCGCAAAGGTTATTATTTGCAAAGGTATTATATCTTGTGCATTATTTGTAAATTTTCATCTGGCGAACAAGCCCTAAAAATAAATTAATTCGTCACTGTATTGTCATTTGCGCTAATAGCCTTATCTTTATACGCCCAAGTGCCCCTTTACCCCTACCATCACTTCCCCTTTAAGTTTATGTATCGTTTCTGTATTCGCTATTGCCTTCTGATGTTTTTTATCGGCTTCGCTTCTCCTTGGAGCAATAATATCGCTTATGCACAAACATCGAAGAGCAAAATGCTCAAACCCGACGAGGCAGCACTCCGCCAAAAAGTAGGCAGTCTGGATACGACAAAAATCCTAAAAATCCAAAATATCGTCAAAGCCTATGGCGGTTTGAAATGGTTTTCGGGGTCTATTATCGTTGCAAAAAATGGCGTACCCGTGTATAAAACTGCGGGTGGTTTGGCAAGTTTAGATTATAAAGTGCCCTGCGCCTTAGATACCAAATTCAACTTATTTGAGCTGTCGCAACCCTTTACAGCATTGGCAATAGCACAATTAGCCGAAAAAGGCAAGGTCATATTTAGCGAACCCGCCTACCGATACCTACCCGACAGTGTAGGCAGTCTGGTAGAACCCTCCATTACCCTACACCACCTCTTAACGCATACGGCAGGGCTACCTGATTATTACAGGCTGCCCGAATATAATGCAAATTTTTCTGACCTCAGAACCATCAGCGATTTGCTAAAAATCATCTTGGCACAACCCACCCGATTTGAAGCAGGCGAGCAATTTGAACACTCCAATTCAAACTACGTGCTACTCGCGGCTATCATAGAACACGTGACGCAGAAAGATTATACCGACTATATCCGAAAAGAGATTTTTAAGCCCGCAGGTATGAAACAAAGCGACTTGTATAGCTGGTATCAAGTGGTAGGCAATAAGGCAGCAGCCTATCAGTTTTCGGGCAAACACAAAGCACGAACCGCCGCCGACTTATACGGTGCTTATCCGTTTGGGGCTGATGCTATATACAGCACAGGCGACGATTTGCTGCTCTTCGACAAAGCACTGCGCGGCAATGTCTTGTTAGACGATGCCTACCAAGACAAATTGTTTACGCCTTATGTCATACCCGACACGACCTTAGAACACCCCGAAACTTGGGGCTATGGCTGGAAAGTAAAAACCCTCAATGGCAAACAAGTGGTCTATCAGACAGGCAACCAACAAGGACTAAGCACCGAAATGCGCCGCTATTTAGACGAGCGATTTACGGTACTCGTCTTATCAAACCAACACTTAGACCGCGCCACCGAAGTTGCCGACAAAATAGAATTAGCTCTGTTCAACGACTCCTACTTTGTCCCATCTGGTACTGCCGCTTATTTAGTCTATAATGCCATGGAAAAAAACGGTATCGATTATGCCAAAAAACATATAGACGCTATATTGTCTGCCGAAAACCTTAGTCTCGCCAGCCCACAATTGCTCAATAAATTAGCATTGGAATTAATATATGCACGAAAATACGATTTGTCATTAGCAGCCATACAAATAAATGAACAAAAATTTCCGCGCGACCCATCAGTATTAGATACCTACGGCGAATATTATTACCAAGCGGGCGATTTAGCCACATCAATACGCTATTTCAAAGAAAAGTTAGCCGTCAAACCCACCGACAAACGCGCCGCAGGTATGATACAATCATTATCAATGCAAAAACGCCCCATAAAAGATTATATTTTGCCCAAAAACATCGATACGACAGGCAATGCCTCCGCCATCACCGCTGCGGCACCGACAAGCACGCAAAAAACTGAAAATAAAGCTGCCAACAACCCCGTAATCACAAACGATAAACCCGTAGCAAGCAATACAACTATCCCGACAAGCACCCAAAAAACGGAGGATAAAACTGCCCGCAATCCAGTGATTGCAAGCGATAAACCCGTAGCAAGCAATACAACTATCCCGACAAGCACCCAAAAAACGGAGGATAAAACTGCCCGCAATCCAGTGATTACAAGCGATAAACCCGTAGCAAGCAATACAACTATCCCGACAAGCACCCAAAAAACGGAGGATAAAACTGCCACCTCCCCCGTAATCACAAACGATAAACCCGTAGCAAGCAATACAACTATTTCGACAAACGCCCAAGAAACTGAAAATAAAACGATCAACACTACCTCATCATCAAAATCGATGACGAGTAGTACAGTTATTGCAGCGGAGGGCAGTTCGGTATATAGCGCACCTAATGCGATGGAGGGCAAAGTTGCACCACCCATCGAGACACTACTTCCCATAGACGCGCCTCAAAACATAAAAGTCGATACCTCAGCACCGCGTTTGGTCTATGTGGCTATGCCTATTGTCAGTGCCCAACGCTTGCCGAGCAATACAGCAACCTTTGCACCGCCTGCCGTGTTTAACGAAGATATAGCAGCGGCAGCAGCCGACTCAGCAAAAACTACTGCGACAAAGGGCAGCCCTGCCGCAATTGCCTTAGCTCCCAAAGCAAGCAGCCCGAAAGCAACGGCAAATAACAAACCCATAGCTACCCAAAACACCACCGTAGCAATGCCCGACAAGTCAGGCAGCGAAAAAATGAAACAATTGGCAGCAGCCGTCCGAAAAAACAAATCCATCAACCTACCGCAACAAACTGCCAATACCCAAGCCAGCACCATCATACCCGCCTCATCTACAAGTAAAGATAGCATTTATACGATTGTGCAAGAGATGCCCGAATTTCCGGGCGGGCAAACTGCTGCTCATACCTATCTGAGCCAAAATTTGATTTATCCATCAGCAGCAGCCGAGCATCAAATACGCGGAACGGTTTATGTCCGTTTTCTAATCACCAAAGAGGGTTATCTCAAAAATCCCGAAATAGAACGCGGCATGGTCGGCAACGACTATGGCTGCCACGACGAAGCGATACGCTTGGTCAATAGTATGCCGCGCTGGACACCAGGTAAACAAAATGGCAAAGCGGTTGATGTGCGCTATACGTTAGCCATACCATTCAAGCCATAGCCATGTATCTCGGTGGCTCATAAACTATTATGAAATATTTTCTCATAGCTGGCGAAGCCTCTGGCGATTTGCACGGCAGCTACCTCATCAAAGCATTGCGACAAGCCGACCCCCAAGCCCAGATATGTGCATGGGGAGGCGATTTGATGCAAGCCGCAGGTGCGCAATTGCTCAAGCACTACCGCGATACAGCATATATGGGCTTTATCGAAGTTGTCAAGCATCTACCCGACATCTGGCGCAACCTACGCACCTGCCGCCACGACATCGAACAGTTCGCCCCCGATGCCGTATTGCTCATCGACTATCCTGGATTTAACCTACGCATTGCCCCTTTTGCCCATCAAAAGGGGTATCGCGTTTTTTATTATATCAGCCCGCAGGTATGGGCTTGGAAAGCTAATCGCGTGCAATTGATGCGGCAATACATAGAGCAGCTATATGCCATTTTACCCTTTGAACCCGATTTCTATCGCCAACACGGCTGGAATGAAGTCCAATTCGTAGGGCATCCCCTTTTAGACGCGCTCAACGACCACAGCACCGACAAGCTACCGCCCTTGGCACTTGGTGGCGATGATGTCATAGCCCTACTACCCGGCAGTCGCGCCCAAGAAATTAGCCATATACTACCTACAATGCTCGAAGCTACCACCTTGTTGGGTAGCCAATATCGCTATGCCGTAGCAGGTGCTTCCGCCGTATCGCACCATTTTTATGCGCCATTTCTGAAAGATTATCCCCACATATCGCTCATAAATGGGCAAACCCATGCCTTGCTGCGCCAAGCGCGAGGAGCTATCGTAACATCGGGCACGGCTACCTTAGAAACTGCCCTGCTGGGTGTGCCACAAGTAGTAGTATATAAAGGCAATGCCTTGTCGTACTACATCGCACGGCGTTTGGTCAAGGTGCGCTATATCTCTTTGGTCAATCTGATAGCCGACCAAACCCTTGTAACCGAACTAATACAAGACCAAGCCAGTCCAAAACATCGCCCAAGCCCTGCAACCATTATTGCCCGACGGCGAAACTCGCACACACCTGCTCGACCAATATGCCCAACTGCACCGACAATTGGGCGGCATAGGTGCGTCGAAGCGCGTAGCCAAAGATATCGTAGCGCGAATTAGCATCTAAGCGCAATGCAATGGGCAGTAGCTATCTATCATCTGCAAGACACTAAGCAATGCCTTGCTAAGGGATAACACGGAAAAGCGGGTCAAGTTTTTAAAACCTGACCCGCATAGTCAAAAAATCCGTTTAGTATCCGGTGCAGTTCCTCGCAATTCTTAGTGTGCTACTACTAAGGTTTTCATGGGGCTGATGCCGTCGGCATTAGATAATTGATAAAAATAGGTGCCTGCGGGCAATTGCTCCGTATCTAAGCGATACGACGCAGTACCAACAGCAATAGTGGTATTTTGTACCAAGCGTCCTGCTACATCGCTTATGCGTAGGGTGCTTGCGTGTGTCAGTTCGCCTATGGGTATAATAGCATAAGCGTCGGCGGGATTAGGGAAGTTTTGCCCTAATAGGCTTTGGAACGCAGCATCTATTTCAATGCCTGTAATCAAGCCATGCAAGTAGTTATATGCTAAGGTCATTACTTGGTTTTTTTGCACATCAGTACCCAACATTTCCAAACCAGGCGCAATATACATTGTGCGGCGTTGCGCTACGTCGGTGCGCACGGCTGCTGTTTTGCTCGCGCTTACATAGCTGGCAACTTTAATGCCACTGCCTTCCAAAACGAGGTTGTCGGGGAAAAAATAGGTGCTGCCGTAGTAGGCATTGATGTTAATCTGTCCTAATGGTGCGGCGATTTCGGCGGCTAAGGGGTTCAATTTGTTGTCGGCGGTAGCACCGTCATTTGAATAACCAATACCCATAATATCCCTCAAAAAATCTTGCGCTTCTGCCGATACATAGGGGTTTTGCCCGCCGTTGCCGTCAAATGCTGCCCAAGCTACATCTTGACCACATACGAATATATTACCACCCGAATTGGCGTACTGTGTTAAGGCTTCGGACAAGGAAACGGTCAATGCGGGGAATGTCCATCCAAAATTGAGGTATAGATAATCGGTTTGCCCTAATGCACCGTCCTTAATTGCTTGCTCGGCTACTTTTTCGTCTGTCACTGCAAAGGAGGTGCAGCCCGCTGCCGTCAGTCCGTCGCTGAAATAGCTGCCCCAATCGGCTGCGCTACCGCCCGTACCGTCGCCTCTGCCCGCCGAATTATTGACGATGAGGTCTGTAACGCCCGATATGACGTAAAATGTTTGTATCACAGCAGGCGCATCGGGGTTAGCCGACGAAGTAACACTTAGCGTGTAAGTTATCAATCCGGGTGTGGTGCCTGGTACGACTGCCACACCAACAGCAGAGGTAGCACCAGCGGCAGTATTGACCGACGCGGGATTAGTAGCCGTTGTGCCGTTAATACTTAGGGTAGCCGCCCAATCGGCAGGGGCATTAGACTCAAGCGTATAGATAAAAGTCTCTTCGGCAGTGCCTGTATTAGTAGAAGCAGCCTCAAAATTTAAGGTTTCACCTGCTACACCTGGCACTGCGCTTGTGCCATTTACATTGAGGGTATAATTGATAGGCACATCAAAATCGGCACCCGAATTTAAGATTTCGCGCGTATTGGTGTTTTGGACAAAGGCAACAGCGTGTATTTCGTCCATATTCCAAACCGAGCTATTGGCAAATGTGTAGGTATACGTAGCCGAGCCACCTACGGCGGGTAGCATAATGGTCTCGCTGTCGTCGGGCACCATCAGGCGAAATACGTTAGGAAAATATGTCTCGCCATTAGAACCAGGAGGGTTTGTATAGTTCACATTGCGCTCTATCACTGCTACGCTCAATGCGTAGCTGCCCGTAGGTGCTTCGCCAAAACTACTTACTGTTACGGTTACGGTGCTTTCTGCACCATTATTTACAAGGTTGGTGCTTACTTTGATAGGGCTACCCATCGCAAATTGCTGCTCTACATCGCCAACAGAAAAGCCGCCTGGTTGTGCGTTTTTCTGATTGCCGTTCATGAATACATCGGGCACGCCTGTAACATTATAATATATGGTACGTGCATCATTTTGTATTGCATTGTGGTCATACATTGGGTCAGTGCGGCCATGAGGTATGGTAGGCAATGTGAGGTACTTTTGGCGGCACTACCTCCGCCCAAGATGGCATCTTGGAAAGCTGGATTTTGGTCGGCGCAGGGTCCGCAACTGGCTTGGGTGAAGTGTTCAAACAACACAAAACGCGGTACTTGTGCGTTGAGTAGGGCAATATTTAACAACAACAATGCCCCAAGAAGTAAATTTTTTTTCATAAAAAAAGGTTTTTACATTTGGTCAAGAAGGTAGGTAACAAAAACGCGGGCAAGTTACTACTTTTGTTCGTTTTTTGTTCTGTTTTTCGATGAAAAATGCTTGTAGGTACTCTTGTCAAACGCTGAAAATAGCAATAGCCCCATGAATGAGTGTTTATCCATAGGGCTATTGCTTGGTTTATTTAGTGGTTTGGTTTCTAATTTTGAGTAAAAATTAACCTGAGCATATTACTCGCGCCCTTGCTACAATTTATAACACAGACCATTAGGATATCACCCCTACGGGGTGCCGTCTTTATTTTCTATTAGCATGTCGCCCCGAAGGGGCTTAGAAAACGCTTATTGTCGGTCTTTCTATTAGTAGTTTCTAATTTTGAGTAAAAAATTAACCTGAACATCTTGCTTACGCCTTGCTACAAAGCAACATTTAGCAAAATTTGTTACCGAAATTTAAAAATCAGACCATTAGACGCTATTTTAGTGTTTGAGTAGGGTATAGGCTTTGTTTATCCCTGCAAAGCAGCAGCTCCGCCTACGATTTCGGTAATTTCGGTCGTAATGGCGGCTTGGCGCACGCGGTTATATTGTATGCTGAGGTCGCGCAATAGGTCGTCGGCATTATTGGTGGCGTTGTCCATAGCGGTCATCCGTGCGCCGTGTTCGCTGGCGTTGCTATCGAGCATAAATCGGAAGAAGCGCGTTTTTAGGATTTTCGGCACTAATTCGCGCACAATGCCTTCTTGGTTGGGCTGTAGATAAAGTCGGGTTTGATGTTTTTGCCGCTTTTTTCGCTCTTGGGGGCATCTAATTTGGCAATGGGCAAAAATTGTTCAACGGTTGGGATTTGCGTAATTTGGTTTCTGAACTGGTTGTAAGCCACTTCTACCACATCAAATTTTTTGTCCAAAAATCCGTTCAATACTAATTCGGCGGCTTCTAAGGCATTGTCAAACGATAGGCGGCTGAACAAATCTATATAGTCGATATTGATTTGCAAATTTGCTTCTTTGCGCAACACGTCGTAGCCTTTTTTGCCGATACACAACAGTTGTACTTTGCCTGCGGCGCGTTGGCTGCGGTATTTGTCATTGAGCAAGCCTTTGACCAATTTGACTACGTTGGTATTGAAACCGCCACACAAGCCTCGGTCAGAGGTAAGCACTACTATCAATACGTTGTCGGCGTGGCGTTGTTCGGCGTGGTCTATTTTAGCTTCGGTGCCGCCTGCTACAATATTGCCAAGCATGTCGTTGAGCTTTGCCGAATAGGGGCGCATTTGTGTAATGCGGTCTTGGGCTTTGCGCAGTTTGGAGGCAGCCACTAATTTCATGGCTTTGGTGATTTGTTGCGTCGATTTGACCGCCTGTATGCGGCTGCGAACTTCTTTTAATTGACCAGGCATATTATATTATCGAGTAAGATTTTTTTGAAGGGAAAAAACGATTGAGGAGTGGCAATTGTATGGGTTATAAGCGTACTTATTGTTGAAATGCTGAAAATTGGTGGGCAAAACTAAATTATGAAAACAATAGCCCGTTATTCTTGGTCAGTCGGTTTGAGATGTCGGCACATTTTTTTGGCTACTTTGCGGGGCAATAGGTTGCAGGCCTCGGATTGGGCAATGCGCAAAAGTGTCCATTCGGGCGAATAGCTATCGCGAATAGCCAACATCGACTCGGTGGTCTTTATCTGGTAAGCGCGGGTATCGGGATTATAGCTAGCGTTTGCCTCGCCATATTTTAGTTGAAACAATCCGAGTGTAAGATTGGTGAGCGAGTCTGCGCTGCTATCTGTATATACCATACTCATTTTCGTAACATAATCTAATTTTTGATAAATTCCTCCTTTGTATTTATAGGGCGAATGATAACCGATAACGTAGGCTGTATCTATACTTACTTTTAAGATGCTGGTATCGGCAAACATTGCTGTCATAGCAGCTACAAGCATTTCGCGAGGTACCAATTCAAAAGTTCGGGGGTAGATATAATCTATCAACTTATCGTATTGATGGCTCAACGTCAATTGTCCATATTGTTGTAAGCGGGTGCTCAAATTGGGGTCGGCGGCTTTTTTTGTGCCGTAGCGGCGAGCGAGCCGAGTAGCGCAAATAGGAAAATGACTTTTTTCATGACTATCCGAGAGGAGTTAGAATATATAGAATCCCCAATCATCTAAGCAAGGAGAAACTTGATGAAAATGTAGGGGTTTATTGTAGTAGCGGCTGCACCATTTTTACCAACACAATGCTACTGCCATTTTTTACTTCTTCGTGTCCTAAGTTATTAAGTTTTCCTAATAGTTTGTTTTGTCTCAGGACCTGCCCACCTTTCTTTCCAATAGGTTGTTAAATCGTTATTTGAATAGTCCACAAATTCGGGTGTGTCTGTCTGCATAGTCAAAAACTCTTTCCAATTTTTGAGTAAGGGATTCATATAATAAGCTCGTTTCCAACCAATACTTAAAATGTCTTCGTTTAGAAAACCCAAATTAGATAATCCTACTCTTAATGTTCTTAGTTTCCAATTAGAACCTTGTCCATACTTATAACTTGCAAATCTTTCTTGTGGTACAAATTCTTTAATGAGGTCCCAACTTCCATTTGCAGTTATATGAATATGACTCTTTCCTTGTGTATAGTCTAAAAATTTCCAATTTAAAAGTCGTGTATAAATAGCGGATTTTTCAAAAGCCCCAAAAGTATCTATCATTGCCAAAACAGGCATTTTTTGTTTTCCTGCTATAATGGTTGTTTTACCTTCGTATTTTCGTTTAAATGTTTCTCTTACTTCGGGAAACATAGTTGTTAAGGCAACTAATTTAGAGCCTAAAACTGTGTTGTATGGTGGGACTGCCCCTAAAATATATGCGGTTAGGCAGTTATACAATCTTTCGTGTTTTTGTTCTCTGTTCCAACCTATATATTCATCTCTCGTGTTGAACCCAATTAATGGGTCACAAAGCCCGAAAAGCCCTATAACTTTATTATTTTGCTGGTCAAATACCAAATAACGAATACGCCTACCATAACCCGAACTTAAAGGAACAGACCAAAAACTAAGGCAATAAGCCCAAATTTTGTTTGTAATATTGTTTTCTTGAACTTCTACAAGATAGGGTTCTACCTTGTTTAAGTCTATTTCTTCTGGTTGAGCAAAATAATCTTTTACTTTTTTTTCGTACTGTGTTCCGTTTTGATTGGTAGCAAGGGAAAGTTTTTTTTGTGTAAAACGTAAATCTTCTACTTCTAATTTTTGTAGTTCTTCGTTCCATTCTACACCATAATCGGACAAATTTTGCAAAAGTTTTCCCCTTGCTTTTGCTACCTTTATAGATTGCAAAAGTTCACAAAGTAATTGATTTTTAATATTTTGCTCATTCTTAACCATGCTTATTTTTTTAATTTCAAATCATCATATATTTTATTCTCGACTAATTTTTCAAACTCCACTACTCGCACAGGCAAAGCAAAAGATTGATTAGCCGAAACCATATATAAATTACCTGGTATTGTTTCAGACTGTACAAATTTTGAAATAACACCACCATAGTTGATATTACTTTCAACTAACGCCTTTATATCTTTAGTATTACCCATGTGTAACACAAAAAAGTTTTCTGCTTGGCTTCTTATTTCTTCTGAAATTGCAGAAGGTCTTTGTGTAATAGCAACTAAACCCAAGCCAAATTTTCTGCCTTCCTTCGCCACTCTTACAAAAGGGTTGGCATTAGAACGTACAAACTCATCTGAAAGTACGTTTTGTGCTTCTTCTACTACAATAACTGTATTGATTACGTCTTCTGCTTTATTGCTCGTAAATTCTCTTTTGTTATTCTCAAAAAGTTTACGCATAAATATATTCGAAATTATGGTAGCTTCTTGGTTATCTCGCAAAGATAAGTCAATAATTACAGTTTTACCTTGTTTTAATGCCGCAAAAACATCTTCTACAAGTGTAGAAATATTTAGGTGTAACCCCTTACTTTCTTCTGTTAGGAATGAAAGTCGTTTTTTTATTGCCGACATTGTTTTAGAAGCACTTGCGTCTTTTTCTTTCCAAAAATCAGGATATTTTTTGTGTAATTCTTCGGGCTTTGACGCATAATGATTGAGGTTAGCTATAAAATCTTCTACCTGTTCATCTTCTAAATAGTACAAAAAGGATTTCATTACTTCTGAAAAACCTGTTCCAAAGTTTAATATATCGCCTATACTCAAATGCTTGTGCATATTTAAACGTACATTTCCCTTGATGTTAAATCTACTATCACCACTTATTTTTTTATCACTATAAACAACCAAATTGTCTTTAATTGCTTGTTCATCTATACTACCCAAACCGTAAGTTTTTGTACCGTTAAGGTAATACTCACCATTCAAATCAAAAATGAGTTTTCCATAGTTAGTATCTGAAATGGTGTTGTAAATAAGCACTTTCATTAAATTTGTTTTACCAAATCCTGACTGTGCGAAAACCATTGTGCGTTTTTCACGCAATTTTTTTACATCAAATAGCACATCTTGGCTTTCAGAATAAGTTTCACCTATGCACAAATAACCTATTTTTGTACCACTTTCATTTGTGCGGTTGAGAATATTGCTTATTTCTCTTGGTGTTAGATGTCTTGCGTGGTAAGAAACTACGGGCAATTTGCGTACTGCTGTTGTGAAGTCCTTGCCATCACCCTTAAAAGTTCCTAAAATTTTGACTTTATAGGTATAGCTGAACATTTTTTGTTTATCACGTTCAGAGAGTTCTCTTTCCGAAATACGTGCATAATGAACAGCTATCAGGGTTTTATCTTGATTTCTGAAAATTGGGTCTTCGTCATAGATTTCAGCTTCAACCCTTGCTAAAAACTTAACTCCGTCTTCGTCTTTGGGGGTCAAAACAATAAAGTCGCCTGATTGTGGGCTTGCTTGGGCATCGTCATAAGACGAGTAAATAAGTAGGGCATCTTCGGTTGTTTTTTGCCCGTACAAAACGCCGAAGTCTTGTTTTTGATTGTTGTTCGCCATATTTTAAAATCTGTCATGAATGTCTAAAAAAAGGTTTTCAATATCTACGTGTTCCATTTTGGTGTCTCTGTAAAGAGAGATTTTTACACGATTGATTATTTCTTGTTTGAAAGAGGATTTGAGAGTAACAAAATTATGAACTTCTGCCAAAGGATAAGGATAGCCCAAGATATAATGCTCTTGGGATAATCTTGTAAGTTCTTTGAATATTTCACTAATTTTATCAATGTCCCTACTTTTGTTGCTGTTTTCTACATCAGGAACTGCATCATAAATATTTAGGTCTGCTACAACCCAATCATAATTTTGCAATTTCTCAACGTAATCAAGTCTTGCAATAAAGTACAAACCAAAACCACGTCCACCTTTAATGTCTTTTTTGCGTATCATATCGTTTTTGAATGACTTTTCAAGATAATAGTCACTCACTTCTAACCAACAGCAAACTTTACGTTTTCTTTCGTCCGTTTCTGCAAACGAAAACTTATACTTTAAATCTTCTTGCAAATAGTCATCTATTGTCTTAAAAGTTGATGATAAATGCAGTTTTATTGCCGAATTTTTGGTAATGGAAGTTAATATAATTTCTTTATTGTGCAAAAATTTTCCTAACTCTTTTACATACTTTTGTTTGAACTCTAAGGGTCTCAGATTTCCATCTCTCAAAATGAAATCTCCTTTTTTTGTTCTGTCTAAATTGGCTATTTCATAAATCAAAGACCATTCTAACAAAGTCTGACAAAATGAATATAGTTTAGATGTGTTTTCACAAGTTGTTACTTTCAAACTTGCCAAATCACTTGCAAATGCCCATAAATCAGTTGGATTACCTAAAAATGTAAGGAACTTTTAACTGGCTCAAAGTCCATCAACTCATCAAAAATAGCTTCTTTGTCCTTGTCATTCGTTATCATTATATTTTCAGGTGCATAGCTTTTTCCGTTTATTATGGGATTATCTCCATTGTTAAGTTTCACTTGTTTGCCCTTGTAATAGCAAATATAACCTGCCGTATAAATCCCAATACAAATACCGTTGTAGAACTCCTGAAAATTATAGCTGCCGTCAATGGCATAAAAATTACGTTCAGAACTGTCTATTTCCGAAAATGGCGTAATTTCAAAATAATGAGGTGTTTCTGTTTCGCCTTGAATAGTCGTAACAGAAACTTTGGAAGGAAATTTAACAGTATCGTTTATGAGTTTGGCGACACTTTCTATTGCTTTTTCGGGTATTTCTTTATGATTCATTCTTATTATATTGTTGGTTTTCTAAAATGACAAGCAAATCCCCAATCATCTAAGCAAGGAGAAACTGATGAAAATGTAGTAGTGCGGCTGCCCGCTGTAATGTATGATGGGTATTTTGCCCTACAATTCTCCTTGAAAAACGGTAAAATATCCGTTCAGAAGGTGTTTGATATTAAAAATTTCAAACTGTTTTAGGATGCTTTCACTGTAGATATGTGCAAAACGCTTCTGGGCTAACCCTTCGTCTTCGTCGTTATGTCTTGGCACTATCAAGCTAATTGTATTATCTTTGATTTCGGGATATTTTTTCGTATTCAAAATATTCCCCTCCGCTTTTACTTCTGTCATAACCCGAAAACGAAGTTTTACAGAGGCTTTATCCACATTCCTAACTTTACTAAAACTTTCCTGCTCCGAAAAAACGTCCACCAACAAATCTTTGATTTTATCACCAATATCCAAGCCTTTTTCTTTCAACCTTTCTTCCAAAACTTGTTCAAATGATTGACTGATTAAGTGATTAGTTTTCACAGTTTCAAAAAAGCTCCCATGTATTAATATAACTTTTACGTTCTTTTTGCTTTGTCCGCGTATCAAATAAAAAACATCGCGAATAGGTAAAGAGTAGATATCATCTCCTGCCTCCTGCATTTGTTTTTTGATAATGCTGTTGGTGCTTTTGATAATTTTGTCTATCTCCTTTTGCCCTGATGGAATAGTTGAGTTAAAAGAAGAAACGGTATAACTTCGACTGTCTTTTAGCTCTATCAATTCGCCCCCAGTAAAAAGCGTCCTCACAGGATTGATTTTTATTGCCAAATCGGGGAATTGCCCTGCATTTTGGCAGGAAAGCATACAGGTATCAAAGGGAAATTCTTCGATATTAGTGATGGTTTCAAAAAAATTTCTTGTTTGTAACTAAATGCCTAAAGAAGTGGTAAATTGAGTACATTTAGTTGCTTGTGTTAAAAAGGTCAATTTCTGCTTTTTTCTGTTTTTTTTGTTCTGTCTCAAATTCATTGCCCCAAATATCGGCTAAATTGTCGGTACAGCTATATTCCTGACAATACTTTTGGATTAAATCTGCTTCGCGAATATTCTTTAACCTTTCTTGGATACATGTTATATTTTTGGGGTCTATTTCCAGCGCAATAGAATTTCTTTGTATTTGTAATGCTACTACCGAAGTTGTGCCCGTACCTGCAAACGGGTCTAAAACGGTATCTCCTACCTTAGTTGAGGTCAAAATCATTCGCAACAAGAGGGCTAAGGGGGCTTGTTGTTTGTGAAATCTCTCGCTGTTTTCCGTTCTTAGTGCTTCATTTCCCGCAAAATAACCCGACGTTAGTTCTCGTATATCTTCCCAAACATCTGTAACAAAAATACCATTTTCGCGCTGAAATTTGTAGTTAGCAGGAAGTTCGGGATTGATACGCAAACGATGAAATGTCTTTGCTTTTTCTCCTTTTGTTGCATACACAATAATCTGATATTGCTTGCCATATTTACCTTTTACTGGTACGGCGGAAGTTCGTTTTTTCCAAATTATCAAATTTTGAAATTCCCACCCTGTTTCTCTTAAAACTTGCAACACAAATTCCGTATTTTTTTCACGTTGCATAAAATAGATGCAGCCGCCTTTGTTGGTAATATTAAATACAGATTGGCAGACTTCTTTCATCATAGCCCAATACTGTGCAGTAGGCATATCGTCGTTGTGCAGTGCGTAGTCTTTTTGTTGGTTAAAAGGTGGGTCAAGAAAAGTAAAATCTACTTTTTGTGTAATCTGTTTAAGCAATTCCACACTGTCGCCACAAAGAGTTTGGTAAGCCATGCCATTATTTTTAAGTTTCCCAAAAATTGCTATTTTTCCGAGTTCCTCACTACCTATCTGCCCAATCCCCAATCATCGGTACAAGGAACAAACCGATAAAAAACGCAGAGGTTTATTGTAGCGCGGTGGTGTGTGAGGTATGTGCCTTGTATTTTCTATCTTTGGGGCAAATTCTCTATTTGCGATTATATCGTAAGTTTGGTATCTCTCAAATTCTTCCCCGATTTTGTTGCAACAGCCTTGTACTTTCCAAGTTGCGGGGGTTAGTCTGTGCTGTGGGCAGAGGCAACATAGCGGCGAGGCATATTCACAACAAATATACAAGCCCTCAAAATCTTTATAGGGCTTGGTAGTGTGGTTCAAGTCCTATAAAGATTTATCAGAGCCTATGGTTTGGTGCTTATTTTCCGTAGCGTAGGGCTACTTCTTGCGCTACTTCTTTCAATTTGTTTTCGGTGTCGGCAGTCAGTTTCGCGCCTTTGTCGCGTAGGCTTTTCAACACATCGGGGTAGCGTTTTTCTATGGCGGCGAGAAACACGGTTTCGAACTCTTTTACTTTGTTTTGCGGAACATTGCGCAAGAGGTTACTGGTGCCGCAGTAGATAATAGCTACTTGTTTTTCGACCGAATAGGGCGTATATTGCGATTGCTTCAATATTTCTACGTTGCGCACACCTTTGTCTAATACCGATTTGGTGGCAGCATCGAGGTCGGAGCCAAATTTAGAGAAAGCCTCCAACTCGCGATATTGTGCCAAGTCGAGTTTGAGCGTACCCGCTACCGATTTCATCGTTTTGATTTGGGCATTACCTCCCACGCGCGATACGGATATACCTACGTCAATAGCAGGGCGGATACCGGCATTGAATAGGTTGGAGTCTAAGAGAAGTTGTCCGTCCGTAATCGAGATAACGTTGGTTGGGATATATTCCGATACGTCTCCTGCTTGTGTTTAGATGATAGGCAAGGCAGTCAAAGAACCACCCCCTTTTACGATAGCTCGTAGCGAGTCGGGCAGGTCGTTCATTTGTGCAGCAATTTCGTTGTTGCTCGTAATTTTTGCGGCACGTTCGAGCAAGCGCGAGTGCAAATAGAATACGTCGCCGGGGTAGGCTTCGCGTCCGGGGGGGCGGCGCAACAATAAGGATACTTCGCGGTAGGCGACGGCTTGTTTTGACAAGTCGTCGTATACGATAAGGGCGGGTCGTCCCGTATCGCGGAAATATTCGCCGATAGCGCAGCCTGCAAATGGGGCAAAGAATTGCATTGGGGCGGGGTCAGATGCCGAGGCATTGACGATAACGGTATAAGACATGGCGCCGTTTTCTTGCAATATGCGGGCGATGTTGGCTACCGTAGAGGCTTTTTGTCCTGTGGCAACATAGATACAGAACACGGGTTCGCCGCGTTCAAAAAATTCTTTTTGGTTGATGATGGTATCGATAGCGATAGCGGTTTTGCCTGTTTGTCGGTCGCCGATAATCAGCTCGCGCTGTCCGCGTCCAATCGGAATCATTGCGTCAATCGATTTGATACCTGTTTGCAGGGTTCGTTTACGGGCTGACGATAAATAACACCCGTGCTTTGCGCTCGATGGGCATTTCGTACAATTTGCCGCCAACGGGACCTTTTCCGTCGATGGGTTCGCCGAGTGCATTGACCACGCGCCCGATAAGCCCTTCGCCTACGGGGATAGAGGCGATGCGTCCTGTGCGGCGCACGGTAGCCCCTTCTTTGATGCCGGTCGATTTGCCCATCAATACCACCCCGACGTTGTCTTCTTCGAGGTTAAGTAATTACGGCACGCACGCCGGTTTCAAATTCGACCAACTCGCCGGCACGAACTTTATTTAAGCCATATACGCGGGCTATACCATCGCCGATTTGCAATACCGTGCCTACTTCTTCGAGTTCGGTGCTGGTTTTGAAATTGGACAATTCTTGCCGCAGTATGGCGGATATTTCTTCTGGTCTTACTTCTACCATTGTATAGGAGATGTTTTTATTGGTATGTAAAGTTATTTTTTTAGTAGATAGCTACCCCCTTTGATAAGGAGGGCACAAGTATGGTAGTGCTTAGAATTTACGGACATATTTGTTTTCTTGGAACGCCATTTCCAAATCTTGCAATTTTTGTTGTATGCTGGTATCAAACAATTTATCGTCGTATTCTAAGATAAAACCGCCCATCACAAAGGGGTCTACCTTTACTTGCAAATCGACCGTAGATTTTTTGGTTTCTCGTAAGACCAAATCTTTGACTTTTTGCACGATTTGGTCGTCGACGGGCACGGCGGTTGTCAGTTTGGCAGTTACTACACCGCTCAATTGGTTGCATTGTGCTTTAAATGCCGCGACTATTTCGGGCAAATAAGCTTCGCGGTGTTTGCGTATTATAATGCCTAAAAAACTATTGGTCATCGCGCTGAGTTGCGAACCGAATATTTTTTGGACGATCGTTGTTTTTTTATCGGCATTGATAATAGGGCTGCGCATCAGCAGCAGCAGGTCGCGCTGTTGTAGGGCGCGTTGTAATATATCCATGTCGGCGGCAACCGCGCTGAGGCTATTGCGTTCTACGGCAAGGTCGAGTATCGACTTGGCGTAGCGGTAAGATAATCGGGAATTGGACATTAGCGCGGCGGGTATTAATTAAGTTTAATTTTATCTATTTCGGCAGCGATATAACGTTGGTGCGCGGCGGTGTCGTTCAGTTCGCGTTTGATAACCTGTTTAGCGAGGTCAATGGCGGTGCTACCGATGAGGTTTTTTACGTCAATGATAGCTGCCATTTTTTGGTTATGGATTTCGTTTTTAGCATCAGCAACGATTTTGGCGGCTTCGGTTTTGGCTTTTTCGCGGGCATCGTTTACTAAGCTATCGCCTATTTCTTTGGCTTCTTTGATAATTTTGGCGCGTTCTTCTTTGGCTTCGTTCAGCAATCGCTCGTGGTCGGCTTTTAAGTTTGCCATTTCGGTGCGGGCAATATCGGCTTGGCGCAGCGAGTTTTCGATTTTATCTTCGCGGTCGCGCAGGGCATTGACGATGGGATTCCAAGCAAATTTGCCCAAGAAAAACCATAATACTAAAAATATGAGGGTTGTCCAAAATATAAGCCCCAAGTCGGGGGTCAATAAGGCGGAAAGGAAAAGCATGATATATAGGTAAGTGTTTATTATTTGGTCTAAAAAAGCCTTGCAGGCCTGTGCGTCTTATTCTGCGCTCTTGTAATGCGCCGTAGATAGCTTGACAAAAAAACCAGAGCGCCAAGAAACCGCTCCCCCGACCATCCGTCAGGGGTTCGGTTTCGATAAGGTTTGAGGTATTACTACAGAACGAGGGTCAAAAGACCTACAACTACGCCGAAAAGAGCAACACCCTCAACAAGGGCGGCTGCCAAAATCATGTTGGCGCGGATGTCGTTTACTGCTTCGGGCTGGCGAGCAATAGCTTCGACTGCCGAGCCACCGATGCGACCTACGCCGACACCTGCGCCCAAAGCTGCCAAACCTGCACCGATACCGCCGCCTACGCCTGCGATATTGCCCGATACCTCTAATAACATGGGTAAAAAGTCCATAATGATATGGTTAAAAAGTGAAATTATGTTTAATATTGATATTCAAAGGCAATTAAGTAATGCTAAAATAATAAGTTAACGATTTAGGTTTCAAAAACATGCCGCTTGCTTGGTTTGCTGTTTCGATTTCGCTAAGTTATTTTTTGACAGGTACTAATCTTGCCATTTTATTCTATTTTTCTAATGGTGCGCTTCGTTTTTGTGGTGGTCGTGCGAGTGGTCTTCTAAGGCTTGCCCTATAAATACCGCTGACAAGGTAGTGAATACGTATGCTTGAAGGGCTGCTACAAATAATTCTAATACGTTCATAAACAGCATAAACAAAGCCGAAATAATACTTGCCCCAAAACCTACCGCCGAGCCACCTACGTGTGCCGCAATAAAAATAATACCTACCAAGCTCAAGATGATGATGTGCCCTGCCATAATATTGGCAAACAAACGTATCATCAAGGCAAATGGTTTGATAAATATCGACAATATTTCGATGGGCACCATTAGAAATTTAACGCCAAGCGGAATACCGGGCGGGTTAAAAATGTGTCCCCAATATGATTTGGTGCCATTGATGTTGATAAGTACAAAGGTAAATACGGCTAAGGTGGCAGTGACGGCTATATTGCCCATTACGTTGCCGCTACCCGGAAAAATGGGTATTAAACCTAATATATTGCTAATCCAAATAAAGAAAAAGATGGTCAGCAAGTAGGGCATAAATCGGGTGTATTTGTTGCCCAGATTGGGTTTGGCAATGTCTTCGCGCACAAACAAAATAATAGGTTCAAAGAACGATTGTAAGCCGCGCGGTACGCTGCGTTTGCCATAAGCAGATGCCACAGACGTAAAGACCAAAATCATAATCAGTGCTGCCAATAGCATCGTAAACACTACGCGCGTTATCGAAAAATCGAAAAAGGAAGCGCGTGAGGCGGGATATTGTTTGCCTTGATGCTCTACGGTGAGTTGTTTGGTTTTGGGGTCTTCGTGTACGTGTACGCCCGCTACTTCGCCCGTCGGAAACGTGGGGTCGTCAACGGCATTCAATACGCCGTGTTTGCTCACATAGCCATTGTAAGCACTGTGTCCATGATGAAATTTGTTAGACAAGAAAAAATCGAAGCCGCGCTCTTTGTGATAGGGCATACAAGGCAGCGGGATACTTACATCGTGAAACAAGTGAAACTCGTGCCCGTCAGTGATGTGGTTCATAATCATCTTGGCCAAATCAGGACCTTTGGCTTTTTCGTCGTGGGCGGCAGTGCCGTGCTGCGCAGCAGTGTCGTGTGCGTCGTGGGTAGTTGTAGCAGCGGGTTGCGCTTGGGCGGGGGTCGTAGCGGGTGCGCTATGCTGTTCGGTGTTATGCTGGGCTTGTACCGCAAAGCAGCCCAACAAACCCAACAAAATGCCAATTGATAGGATATTTTTCATGTCTTGTTGTTGCAAAAATTTCGTGCCTAATCCATACCCTACACAAACGAAATAGTTTCGGGATAATAATAGATTATGACTTTTGGCAATAAGTTGCCTTAATTTTGCCGCAAAGGTACGAACTTATCTCTGAATACCGAAGTTTTTTTTTGTTTTTCGTTTTTTTGGTTAATTAACCACTGCATTAGTGCGTTAGATAAGTTTGTACGTACCTATTTAGGGTATAGGGTTTGGGGTATAGGGTATAATGTGGGCTATATCTATCTAATAATGCCTGACATCGTTGCATATTCGATTAGAAATAGCGATTCCTGTGGGCTACTCCTACAAGGCTAAATAGTTACGTTTGTACAAACAAAATACCCTCGTTTTGCGTTACTTTTAATTATCCATAAACGAATGTCGAATATTTATTTAATGCTTGTGAATGTAAATCCAAAACGTTATGTATACGTATACCTACGCACGTGCGCGTAAGGAGAAGCCGATTTATCTCCAAGCCGCCGCACCCAATAGCACAAAAAACCACTATTCACTCATAGCACATTTAGCCCAAAAAGATTACCTTTGCTGCATCTTGTCAATTTATCTATTCCCCTCCGATGTATCACAATCCATTTAACCCCTTTACCGACGAACACAACTTATTGCGCCTTTCGTTCCGCGAATTTCTAAGCCGCGAAATTATGCCTTATATCGAGGAATGGGAGCAAAACAAGCATTGCGAGGCAAGCGTATTCCGCAAAATGGGCGAGCAAGGCTATTTTGGTGTTACGTTTCCGAGCGAATATGGCGGCAGCAATATGGATTTGTGGAGTGCCGTAGTCATTGCCGAAGAATTGGCACATGCCAATTGCGGCGGTTTGGCTATGTCGCTTTATGCACATACTTATTTGCCCCTGCCGCTCATCAACTCCTTGGGCAGCGAGTGGCAAAAACAAACTTACTTAGCTCCTGCCTTGCGCGGCGAAAAAATTGCCGCCTTAGCCATCACCGAACCCGGCGCGGGGTCTGATGTAGGAGGTATCCAAACCACTGCACAAGACCACGGCGATTATTTCGTCCTCAATGGCTCCAAGATGTTTATCACCAACGGCACCATCGCCGATTTTGTAGTGGTCGTCACGCGCACAGGACCTGGCTACGACATGAGCCTATTTATTGTCGATACCCATACACCGGGTTTCCGCGCCATTCCCGTAAAAAACAAATTGGGTATGCACAGTTCCGATACCGCCCAATTGTTTTTGGAAGATTGCATCGTGCCGCGACAAAACCTCATCGGCGACAAGAGCAACGGTTTCTATTATATTATGAACAATATACAAGAAGAACGCCTCATCGCTTGTGTTATGGGTACGGCAACTGCCGAGTTTGCCCTCTATAAAGCCATGCAATACACCAAAGAACGCGAAGCGTTTGGCAAACAAATCGGCAAATTTCAGGTCATACGCCACAAAATGGCAAAAAATGGCTATCGATGTAGAGGTCTGCCGCTCAATGGCATACCGCGCCGTACACGAATTTTAGAAAAAGGTCCCGAAGCTATCAAAATCGTAAGTATGGCAAAAGCCTTTATCTGCGAACGTGCTTTTGATGTCGTCAACGAAGCCCTGCAAATACATGGCGGCTGGGGTTATATGGAAGACTACGGGTTAGCCCGCGCCCTACGCGATACTCGCCTAATGACCGTCGGGGCGGGCACTACGGAGGTAATGCACGAAATTATCAGCAAAATGATAGTCGACGACGTGCGCCACCAACGCCAATTTGTCAAAGCCCGCGCTGGTGCCGAATTAAGCTAAGCGCGTATAGCACCCACCAAATAGGCGGCACCTCCATGCGTCTTTACGTAGTAAATACACCTAAAAATTGCCATTATAATCTGCCTATGATTGCTCATATAGCCCGATTATAACGGCAATTTGCTTCTTGGCACTTTATACAGCTATAAGGCAGATTTATTGCCAAACAATGCGGCGGCTATATTGGGCCTGTTGGCTGCGCAATTCGAGAATATAGACCCCAAAAGGCGCATTGCTTAACGACAGTACCAACTCAGTACTATTAGCGGGCAAATTAGCCTGGGCTATGGCGTGTCCGCTCAGGTCATAAACCGATACGCGCACTTCCGACAATAATGCCGATGCCGTATAGTTCACGCGAAGGTCTTTGCCCACTTGTACGGCATTTAGCCTCACTTGAGGTAGATGAACTCCGCTACTCAATTGCGCTTCGTCATAGATAACGTATGATTGCACCAAGCTACACCCGTGGTCGCCCGTGATGGTAACGCTATAAGTGCCCGCTACTAAATCCGTAGCCGACGAACTGCCAAGCCCCGCATCGTGCGACCAAGCATAACTATATTCATACATATCCGTATTTAACACAATAGCCCCGCTTTGTCCGTTCTGCGTATTGGCATTGGTCAATTGCACATCAAAAGGCACTTGAATGCCTTCATAATTATTTACGTATGTTGTATAAATATATTGGCAACCATTGGCATTTGTCAGCGTCACCGTATAATAGCCCTCTGCCAGTTGGGTGGCTTCGTTGCTATTGAGGTTGGCATTGTGCGACCAAGTATAACTATAACCTTCGGGACAAATAATACTGCCTATGCTTTGCCCGCAATAGGTAGCTTGCCCAATAAATGATGAGGAAAAGTTGACGGGATAAGCCGCATTATGGTATAAGTCGGCATAAACTTCATAGCTGCAAGCCCCTGGCGCATCTACCATTACAGTATAGTGTCCTGCGGGCAGGTTGCTTGCTATATCGCTGGTCAGAGTTGGGTCGTGTGCCCATACAAACGTAGAATTGGGCAAATAGTATTGTAGCTGTATGCTGCCATTGCTATTGCCACAAGTAGGATGTTGTGTTTGTGCCCAGGCATAATTGGCATTTTGGTTCAATATTTGGATATCATAGGTTGCCAAGCGTTTGCAGCCATTGGCATCGGTCACATCGCATATATATCGCGGGACATCATCCAAAAACATACCGATTGATCCTCCTGCCGTCAACTGGTTTATCTGTACGCCATTGCCTATCATATTGCCATATTGGTTGTACCATATTACGGTATAGGGTGCTGTGCCTCCTGTTATATCTATACTGATGCTGCCGTCTTTGCTGCCTGAGCAGGACTCATGCTGTATCGTAGCCGTTACTTGGGGCGCGTCGGTATCGCTAATATGGGTTAGGTGGTCGATATAGGGAAACATACCGCCGCCGCCGTCGATGCGCATTTTGTATAGACCCGAGCGCAAATTTTCTATATCCGACGAATTGCCGACTAAACCCACGCCGCCGCTCAATGAATACCAACGCGGGTTGTCGGGTATAGCTGGGTTGCCGCTCATTGTTTCGGTGACAGTAGTAGCGATGCTGCCGTTATTGTCGTCGCAGTTGGCATCGGTCGTATTGGTGCTAATGGCTAATGGCGGTGCGTAGGCGGGTTGTATCCATTTCAATTCAGCCACCGCAAAACCCATTTTATCAGCCCATTGCGGCAGTTCGGCGTAGGGCATTTGGGCAATATAGGCATAGTTCATTTCGTCGGCAATGCGGCATGCGAGGGCTTCGTAGCCTGTTTCGCGTATCAGATGCCCCACTGCGCAAGCCGTATTATATCGGTCTATAAAATACGGAATGGTCGTGTCGTGGTAGGTATTTTTCGGAAATACGCCCGCTTTCCAATAGTCCCTAAGTAGGTCTAAGCAATGGGATCTGTTAGCGCGTTGGTCGGCATTTAAGTGGCTTAGGTCTGCACGGCGCAAGGTACTTTCTACAGTCATTAGGTGCAGACGAATAAGCCGTTCATGGTCGGCAAACTCAATGGGTTGTTGCAAATACGGGTCGGTGCTGGGGCGGACGCGCCATTGGGCATTTAAGTCGCACAATTGTTCGTATACCGTAGGAGCGGCATACAGATGGCTCCCACTCAGCAGCAAGGCGGCTATCCAAAAGAGGATAGTAGCAGGTAAAAAATGGCTTGGTTTCATGATAATCATGGTTTTAGGGTAAAAAAACAAAACAAAGATAGCTCAAAAAATGACAAAATACAAATGTCTATTGCAAAACATCGGAATCATGATATTTCCAATTCAAAAACAGCAGCATGGTAGAATTTTTGAACTATTAGGTGTAGTTTTGTTGCTGCCTAACCCAATGAACGAAGAGAGAGACATATAAGTTGCTTATTAGACTTCCTACGAAATTACATCTCTACGGGGCACAACTGATGCTTTATCCCTAACGGGATTGAGAAATTATTTTTTAGCACTAAAATGCTTGACCTATAAGGCTTTTCAATGCCATAACACCCGTGTTCCGCTTCACGGGCTTTTGCAAAAAGTCTAATCAAAACAGCGAGGTGCAAATGCCTAAATAGTTACCTTTTCTATTACGGTTCTATATTTTTGCTCGGTGTTCATTTTGCAAAAGTAATAAGAAAACTCATACTTTTATAGACTTTGTTGATAAAGTTAATGTCAATCTTACATTAGCACACCACCCCGAAACATGAATACTGCACCCCCAACTGCTTTGCCGCCGAGCTTAATTTCATACAATACGCGCTTTTGTTTACCCAAAACGCCAACTACAACTTTATCCCCCCTTTTGGGTTCAACTACTTCGCTATGTCCCAACGCATTGTCTCATTAGTGCCTTCACAAACCGAATTATTAGCCTATTTGGGTTTAGATGCTGAAGTAGTCGGCATTACTCGTTTTTGTATTCACCCCGCACATTGGTATCGGACTAAGCAGCGCATAGGGGGCACTAAGGATTTTCGGGTCGATCAGATTGCCGCGCTACGCCCCGATTTGATTCTCGCCAACAAAGAAGAAAATACTCAAGAGGGCATTGCTCAGTTAGCCACCCAACACGAGGTTTGGGTCAGCGATGTCAACACTTTTGCCGATGCCTTGTCGATGATACAGACCATAGGCGGTCTCACCCAACGACGCGACGCGGCTGCCGACTTGATAAACCGCCTCTAAACTGCCTTAGCACAGCATTTGCCCGCCCTACCCACGCAACGCCGCTTGCGGGTAGCCTACCTAATATGGCGCAATCCCTATATGGTGGCAGCAAACGATACATTTATACAAGATATGATGACCAACATAGTAGGCTTGGACAATGTATTTGCACATCTATCGCGCTATCCTGTTGTTACTTTGCCCCAGCTTGCTGCCGAACGCCCCGATTTGGTCTTGTTATCGTCCGAGCCTTATCCGTTCCGCGAGCGTCATATTGCCGAATTGCGCGAGATATTGGGCAGCGCGGTACGCATCGAGCTAACCGACGGCGAGATGTGGTCGTGGTATGGCAGCCGGCTATTACAAGCTATCCCTTATCTATCAATGCTCCGCAAAGTTTGGGGTAGTGCATAAAAAAAGCCTCCGACAGAACTGTCAGAGGCTTCCTTTCATCAAGTTAGGCTACTTAAAACCAAATTCTCAATTATTCAACGCCTAAAGCGCGGAGGGTTTCCATGTTGAGGTTACCTGCGGGCAAATTGTTGTCTTTTTGGAATTGGATTAAGGCTTTACGCGTAAGCGGGCCTAATACGTTGTCAGTAGGACCTGGGTCATAACCACGCGATTTGAGAGCTTGTTGAACAGCAATAATCTTAGATGTCGTGATTTTTGCTTCGCACAATACCTCTACCCAATCAGTGAAGCCGCCAGTTTTAACCAATTTTTTGGTCGTAACGGTGCTGTACTCAGCGGGAATCTCTACTTCGCGGGTGGTAGCGGGGCTACGCAATACCGATTTAGTAACGGTACGGTATTCAGCGGGGATTTCGCGCTCTTGAACGTTAGCCGGTTGCTGTACTACTGCTTTGGTGATAGTTTTGAACTCAGCAGGAATAGGAATTTCGCGCGACGAAGCCGGTGATTTTAACACTTGTTTAGTGATGGTTTTGTACTGAGCGGGAACTTCAGTCAAACACCATACTTTACATTTTTCGGGGTCTTCGCTCAAGCAATTGCGGTCGGCACGACCAGCAACCCATTTGGTAGTAGCAGGCGAAACCAAAACTTGTTCAGTAACAGTTTCAAATACCGGTGGAACATATTCTAAGCGTGAACCCGCTTCTTTGGTCATAAGCTCTTCGGTGGTGGTGGTGAAGGTAGCAGGAACTACTTCCAATACTTTGTAGGCTTCTTTTACCAAAACTTGTCCGGTTACAGTTTCAAAAACTGCGGGAACTACCTCTAAGCGCGAAGATGCTTCTTTCAAGAGGATTTGTTCAGTAACAGTGTCGTACTGGTCAGGAATTAAACATTTTGCATAGCATTTGCCCGGTTGTGCGTTGGGGGGTAAGTCGCCACCGTCTTGTGCCATCAAATTAGTTCCTACAGCCCAAAGTGCCGTACACCCAAGAGCTAATAGTAATCTTTTCATACTCATGAAAATTTTAAAAAATGTTAAACAATAATAGCTTTATATTAATGAAATAATGTCTTCGCTGCCTCAATATTAGGCTAAAAGAACAGCGCAAAGTTACGCGTTTATCTTGGATTACCAAAGCGTGACAATTTTTTTTTTTGAAAACTTGTCATTTTAAGTATTTTTGGTAAGTTTTCACCGCTCAATTACGTTGAATGAGGGGCACTCGGTCAGTAAAATTGTTCTACGTCGTTAGAGCAGGCTACAAAATTGGCACCTCGCAAAACAGAGCAAGACAATGCATGAGACGTATTCAAGCCACAAAAGACACTATTTGTATCCTATAAATTTAGGGTCAATAAGTGTTTTTGAGAATATCTGTGCTTTATATCTACCCCTTGTCATGGTAGGACCGGTGCGTTATGCCACTACAAACAAAGGACATTCAGCAACGAATGTCCTTTGTTGTAGCAATAATAAAGAACAGTTTAATCGTCTGTTCGCGGCTGTTCTAAGGGCGACTCGTATATTTGGTTGAATAAGCCCCAGTCAATTTCGCGGTAATAGTCTTCGCCAAAAAATTTGAGCAATTTATCCATAAAAACGGGGTTCTGAAATCCAGGTATTGGCTGCGGGTTGCCCATATTTTCGTCTAAGAAAATAACCGATGGGTAATTAAGCCTGCCTCGTGTGAGATAAACCGCGATTTCGTGGATACCTTTTTCGCTCGCATCAGCTCTAAACACGTAGTTATTCTCTTTAAAAGAGATAGCGCGTTTAGTTTCAGCGTCCAACTTGACGGGGTAAAAATTTTCGTTGATGTACTCCGCTATAGCAGGATTTTCAAACGTCACCTTCTCCATGCGCAAGCACCATGTACACCAATCGGTGTATAGATCAACAAAAACTTTTTTCGGGTTCTTTTTGTTTCTTTCCATAGCTTCCTCAAAAGTCATCCAATTGATGGCGGCTTTGTCGCTGGTTTGCACTTTGTCCGTGCCTTTGCTGCCCGGAGATTTGAACGACATACATAGGAGAGCAATTACGAAAAACGTCAGTAACCTTTGCGTCATAATTAGTAAGGGTAATAAGGGTTTCGAGGTAAAAATTATATCTGCACTCTTTTCGGTCGCAAGGTAAGGACTTTTTTCCGCTTCTTGTACTTCTTTTTTACGATTTTTTTGTCAAAAATAATGATGTCTCAAAAATTAGCCATAGCCATTACCGGCGCAAGTGGTTCTATATACGCTAAAATACTGTTAGACAGGCTATTGTGCATATTTCAAAAAAACATTAGTTTAAAAATTGGAATAGTGCTTTCAGACAACGCTGCCGAGGTATGGCGGCACGAATTGGGGTGCGACGGCATATATAATTATCCGTTTAATTATTATGATAAGCGCGATTTTTTTGCGCCCTTTGCTTCTGGCTCTGCTAAGTATGATGGCATGATTATATGTCCTTGTTCTATGGGTACGCTTGGGCGCATTGCTCATGGCATTTCTAACGACCTCATCACCCGCGCCGCCGATGTAATGCTCAAAGAACGCAAGCGGCTCATCTTGGTTGTGCGCGAAACGCCTTATAATGCCATTCATCTGCAAAACATGTTGAGCCTCACACAAGCAGGGGCTATTGTCTGTCCCGCTTCGCCGTCGTTTTATAGCCGTCCCGATACTTTTGAGGCATTAGCGGCTACGGTCGTCGACCGCGTGTTAGACTTGTCAGGCTTCGATGTGCAAGGCTATCGTTGGGGCGAATAGCTTCGCTACGGTTCGGGTGGCGGTGGTGGCTGTTGATTGTGCGGCACAAAATGATATTTTAATTCCCAGTTTTGTAGCGGATTAGGGGCGGTAGGTGTTGGTCCGCTATCGGTAGGTGTATCTTCTGTGTCTGGCTCGGGTTCGGCAGGTAGCGGCACCCAAAATGGATGTTCTATGATGATCTCGCCCTCAATTGGGTTGGGTGAGGTTTCCCAATCATAACGAGGCGGCGGATTGATATGCCTATATTTGTAGGCGCAAATCGTACCGATTATAGCACCCGCCAAATGCCCTTCCCACGATATGCCTTCTTCCATAGGATATAAGCCCCAAGTCATGCCGCCATAAAAAATGGCTACAAATGCCGCTAATGCCATCGAAGGGCGGTCTTTGCGCCAAATGCCGCTAAAAAACAAAAAGAACGCCAAGCCATAGACTAAACCGCTTGCCCCAATATGGTGCGACTGACGACCAAACAGCCAAATGCCCAAACCACTCGCTACATATATTATAGGTAAAACACGCCCAGCCACAGCACGGTAGCTGTGCATGAGCAAACTGCCCAAAACCAACAAAGGCATAGTATTGGACAAGAGATGCTCCCAACTGCCGTGTACCAGAGGGTAGGTCAATATGCCCAACAAACCGCTCGGGTCGCGCGGGTATACGCCCAAAGCAGTCCATTGCATACCCGATAGGGTTTCGACTATTTTAATCGTCCATATCAATGCTACAAACAGCAAAGGCAGCCAAATGCTGCTCCATACGTGTTGTTTGTCCGATTTGTAGGGGTTCAAAGCAATAAATTGAGGTTCGGATAATCAGTTATCACACTATCAACACCCATATTGCGCAGTTGTTCGATGGCACTTAGGTTATTGACCGTCCAAGCCATGAGTTTCATGCCGTTGGCGTGGGCTTTATAGACCAATTCCGAAACAATAAGAGCATAGTGGGGAGCGTAAAAATCGGGCACAAAGCCCAAACGATATATGTTTTTCTCAAACCCATCGTTATTATCTACCAACAAGGACAAGGGCATATCGGGCGCAACCTCGCGCATAGCTCGCACCAAACGCACATCAAACGATTGAACCATGCAGCGTTGGTCTACTTGTAAGGCGCAAGCCGTATCGTAAGCCAATTGAGCAAATTCGTGGGGCGGGGGCTGAAAAAGTCCGTCAGCGGCTTCGCCTTCGGTTTTTAATTCAGCATTATAGATGATAGGGGGCAAATCGGTTTGGGCAGCGTATTGCTCTACAGCGCCAACCATATCTGTCCAAAGTGGTTTGGTTGCCGCCATCGTTTTTTGGTGTATGAATTGTGGGTGTCGGCGTTTGCCACAATCATACCGCTTTATCTGGTTGTAGGTCATGCGGTAGATATTGTGCTGCTGCTCTTCGTGTGGCTCTATCGCAAATCCGTAGAAATGAGTACTTAACAAAGCCGAAAACCAAGCCTCGTGCGATACCAACAATTGCCCGTCGCCCGTCACGACCAAATCGAACTCCAAGATATAGACCTTGCAAGCCAACGATTGAATAAATGCAGGTATTGTGTTTTCGGGCAGCAAACCTCGCGCCCCGCGGTGGCTCTGCAACGTAAAGTGGTCGGGCAATAGGGTAGAAAACATAGTGGCTTAGGTGCGCAGAGCGCGTAGGTAATTAGCACGTGGATTAGTATCACTTTTATTAAGTGTCGAGAAAATGCAATATCGGGCTGTGACCCTGCACTGCCTTAACGTCTAAAAAGTAAAAAAATCACACCTTTTATCCTTTTTTATCATGGACAAACGTATTATTGTTGGCCTCATTTCCGGCTTACTCTTTGGCGTACTCGAAATGCTGCTCTTGTCAAAAGATGGCGGTGGTTATTTATGGCTGATATTGCCTACTGTCTTGGGCGGTCTCATCGGCTGGGCTAATTCTATGCGCACGGGGCTTAATTTCTTCCTCTTGAGCGCGTTGGTTGGTGCTGCATTTTTCGTACTTATCGCCCTCAATACCAATAAATGGTCTGATGATATAGCTACGGGTGCTATCACGGGTCTGCTCATCGGTTTAGTCATACATTTTGTCGGTCCAAAACTTTTGCGCTAAACTATCCCGCTTATCATGCTCGCTATAGCTGTATAATAGCGTTCTGTGGCGTTGAGCGTATAATTTTCAATCGTTAATTTTTCTTAACAAGGCATATTTTTCGGGTCGCTCCGCAAAAATATGCCCTTTTTATTGCCCAAACGCCGCCTTTTGCCTTACTTTTGCGTTCTGATTGCCATACCCCAAAGGGTCATTGTGCTTTCATCTACTTATTTATTCCTTTTATCAGTATGCAACAACGCCTTATCGGTACTTTTGCCTTGTGTTGGGCTATCTTATTAGCTTGCCTCAGTGCCTGCGAGAGCGAAACAGAAATCCTCGACATCGACTACGGCATTTCGTATTTCCCGATGGATTCGGGGCATTGGGTTATCTATCAGGTCGATTCTGTCATTTATAGCAAATTTCTTGCGGGCGGCAAAGATACTGTTTCTGCACAACTCAAAGAAGTTTTGGGCGGAACATTTATAGATAATCTCGGACGAACCGCTCGAAAAGTAGAGCGATACGTGCGCCATAACCCCAATACCGACTGGACCAGTATTGCCCCTAATATATGGTATGCCCTCGCCGATAGCCAACGCGCCGAGCGAATGGAAGGCGATTTGCGCTTTGTAAAAATGGCATTTCCCGTTACACAATACCAAACCTGGAACGGCAACAGCTACATCAATACCGCCAACAGCAGCCTACACCTATACGATAATTGGACATATCGATATACCAATATAGACGAACCCGCCACTATCAACGCCCAACAATTAGACGGCACACCTACGAGTAACTCGTTTGAACGAACCGTCACCGTATCGCAAACTACCCGCGAAGATAACGACAACCTCGTTGAGTATAGCTATGCCACCGAACAGTATGCCTATGGTGTTGGTATGATTCATAAAGAACTATGGCTGCTCGAATTGGGCAGCAAACCCATTGAATCGCCTGCGCCCTGGCCCGACCGCGCCGAAAACGGGTTTATTACCACTTATAAATTGATTGATTATAAGCATTAAATCTATATATACGTAATCTGGGTAGCCTGCTAAATGCAAGAGGTTTATTTTTTGTAACTATTTAGGCTATGCGCCTTTTGGTTTCGGTTTGTGCTTGTAGGTCGTATTTTTTACCCGCCCTTATTTTGCTCGCGTTAAGAAATGCGGAATGGAAGGCGTGGCTTGTTTCCTAAATCCACAGCGACAACTCAAAACGCGCCTACAAAGCCCCGTAAGAGCTTCGCCTTGGATTTAGGCACGCCTGTAATGTAGCATTTTAGCGAAGGCAAAATCAAGGCTTGACTTTTTTGCTTCTTTTTGTGTCAAGACAAAAAGAAGAAGAATAGGCACTACAAAGCGATAATGGATAAGTGAGTGACAAAAAAGGTATAGAAATACTACCAAATGCGCAAAATCTACACACAGAGTGCAATGCCTAAATAGTTACTATTTTTTGCGGAAATGCTTACGGCGTATCCGCGGCTTAACCTTACAATTGATGTACTACTGTAATCTATAATCAATGCCCAATAATTGCACTTTGGTGTTTTTATGTATAAAATGCCTATACTTTCTTAGAACAAACCCAACTCGCACACCTCATTTGTAGCAACTTATCACCACATCACCCATGAAACATCTATTACACGCCGCCACCTTGGGGCTTTTCCTTTGCTGGGCTGCTTCGTTATATGCCCAAAAACCCATTGTACCCACACCGGGCAAAGCATCTGACAAAACGGTTTATCTAACTGGGGCAACAGCACACTTAGGCAATGGCGAGACTATACCGACAAGCGTTGTCTCGTTCAAAAACGGTAAAATCGAAATGGTTGCCGACATGACCCGCGTCAGACTCAATACCGAAGGGGCGGAAGTTATTGATATATCGGGCAAACATATCTATCCTGGTCTGATTGCTTGTAATACAACACTCGGTCTGGTCGAAATGGCGGCAGTACGCGCTACACGCGACCGCGACGAAGTAGGCGACCTCAATCCCAATATCCGTTCTATTGTTGCCTACAATACCGACTCGCACGTCATTCCAACGGTGCGCTCCAATGGCATCCTGACGGCACAAGTCACGCCACAAGGCGGTACTATCACCGGACAATCGTCTGTTGTGCAGCTCGACGCTTGGAATTGGGAAGATGCCGCTTACAAAACCGACGATGCTATGATACTCAATTTTCCGTCAATGGTCAGTTTCTCGTGGGAAGAGGGCAAATTGAAAGCCAATGAAGATTATCAAAAACAATACAGCGAACTCCTGCGCTTGTTTGACGAAGCAAAAGCCTATTGCGGTGCCGATAGCCATACCGCCGCCAACCTCAAATTGCAAGCCCTATGCCGCGTTTTGGACGGTAGCCAAAAACTACATATCCGCGCCAATTTTGCCAAAGACATCGTAGCAGCAGTCAATTTTAGCCAAAAAATAGGAGCTAAAATAGTTATCGTAGGCGGAAGCGACGCTTGGCAAGTGACCGATTTGCTCAAAGCCAATAATGTGCCCGTGATTATACACCAAACCCACGCCCTGCCTAACCGCGACGACGAAGACGTTTATCTACCCGCCAAACTACCCAAATTGCTCAAAGATGCAGGCGTACTTTCTGCCATCGCTATCGGCGATAATTGGGACGGATTTTGGCAATTGCGCAACTTGCCCTTCCATGCAGGCACCGCCGCTACTTTTGGGCTAACCAAAGAAGAAGCCTTGCAGAGCATCACACAAAACGCCGCCAAAATCTTGGGTATCGACCAAACAACCGGCACCCTCGAAGCAGGAAAAGATGCTACCCTCATCGTATCGGACGGCGATATATTGGATATGGCTACCAACCACATCACACACGCATTCATACAAGGCAGACCCGTCGATTTGGACAATAAACAAAAAGCACTATACCGCCGCTATATGGACAAATACGGATTTCAACCCAAAGAATAATCAAAACATATTTTTATTGCAATACATCAGGCATAAAACCTACCTTGCTAGGGAGAACCACCATTAAAACGCTTTGGGACAAATCGCATATTTTCATAGCCCACGATTTAACATCGTGGGCTATGCTATTCTATGAATGAATTGCTCTACTGCGTCACCTCCAATACTAGTCAAACCCCTGTGGGAATGTTATTCTATGAACGAACCGCTCTACCATGCCGTGTTGTTTCGTTAGAAGCAATTTTTGTAACTATTTAGCCCCTTATATGGGCAGCCCTCAAGAATAGCTATTTCTAATCGAATATACAGTGCTGTCAGGCATTATTAGATAGATATTGCCCATTACCCCATACCCAAAACCCTATACCCTAAATAGTTACCAATTTTTGATTATAAAACAATTCCCTACCGAGCAGTAACTCGGTAGGGAATTGTTTTGGGTGCATATTTTCGCTCTGCTCTTAGTATGCCTTAACGCACTAAGGTGACATTGCCTTTGAGGGTATTCTCTTCGCCGTCGTTATAAACGATACGGACATAATAGACATATACGCCTATTTCCATGTCTTTACCTTCATACTTGCCGTCCCAACCTAAGCCTATGCTACCTGCGCCGCCTGCTGTATTCAAGTGATACATTTGCTGCCCCCAACGGTTAAATACTGCCAACTCAATGCTCGCAATATTAGCCCCTTGAATACTAAAAATATCGTGTTGCCCATCGCCATTGGGCGAGAACGCAGTAGGCATCGTAGCAGCATTGGCTTTGGCTACTACCACTATATTGACCGTAGCCGTATTAGTATCGCTACAACCAAATTCGTCGGTTGCCGTGACGGTATAAACCGCCGTAGCCGTAGGAGCTACCACCGGATTGGTGGCAGTTGGGTTGTTAAGGGCTGTACCACTTGCGTCTGTCCAAGCAATAGGCAGGGCACCATCTAAGCTCGATGTGGCATCTGCTGACAAGGTTACTTCCGTTCCCGGTTCGACAGTGACAGTGGCAATAGGATCTACTACCACCGACGACACCGTAACGCTTAACGTATCGCTATAAACACAGCCGTTGGCAGGGTCAGTATAGGTATAAATGAGGTTGTGCGTGCCTGCGCCTGCCGTAGCAGGATTGAATGATTCGGCATTTACTCCATTTCCGCTCCACGTACCGCCCGTAGGAATAGCCGTAAGCGCGGCAGCAGCATCACTCGTACAATATAAAGTATCGGCAACAGTTATTTCGAGTGTTAGGGCGGGGCAATCGTTAGCAGTACAAGTAACGGCTGCGCTGGCTGCACTATCGCCGCATACATCGCCTGCTCCTGCAATCGCCGTTACCGTAGCAGTTACTTGGTCGCCTACCGATAAGCCCGTAGCTGTATAGCTCGTACCTAATACAGATGCCGTAGTAGCCGTACCACCATTGACGCTAATACTGACCGTATAAGTAGCTGCTGCGTCGCCCGTCCAAGTAAATTCGACACTCGTAGTGCTGGTTGTACCGCACGATACGACGGGTACGGGCAAGGGAGCAACAACGCTTACTTCTATCGTAGCATTATAAGCACAGCCCGTAACTGCGTCGATATAATCATAGGTTATCGTATCCGTGCCTACTCCCGCAGCAGCAGGGTCAAAATTGCTGCCCGATACGCCCGTGCCGCTCCAAGTACCTCCTGCAGGGTTGGCAGTGAGCGCGACTGCGGCGGCGTCACTACAAAATTCAGTAGTAGCCAGGTTAATGGTAGGTGTGCCCGGCGGGCAATCTTGTGCTTCGCAAGTAACTGCCGCGCTGGCAGCACCATTGCCGCATACGCCCGCACCAAGTGCTGTTACAATAATTGTCACCTCGTCACCTACTACCAAACCGCTTGCCGTATAGCTCGTAGTAGTTGCTGTTTGGGTGGTAGCCGCGCCGCCATTGATACTGATGCTCAGTTCGTAGCTGGCGGCACCTACATCTGTCCAAGTAAACCCAACGCTCGAAGTGGTAGCCGCGCCGCAGCTAACTACGGGTACTGCCAAAGGTGCGCTTACAGGAATATCAACAACAGTGCTATACGAACAGCCGGTAGCAGCATCGATATAGGTATAAGTGATAGAAGCATTACCTAGTCCCGCAGCAGCAGGGTCAAATTGTCCGCCCGTTACACCGTCGCCGCTAAATGTACCTCCAGCAGGCGTGGCACTTAGGGTTACTACCGCGTCGTCCGTGCAATAAGCAGCCGCCATGCCATCAATAGTTAGGGTTTGTGGTGGGCAGTCTTGCGCCGTACATGTTTGAGTAGCTGCTGTGGTGCTGCCACAAGGTGCGCCGCCATTAGCTACTACGGTCAGCGTAACGCTATTGCCTTCGGTCAAGCCGTTTTGGGTATAGGTTGTATTAGCAATTGTAAACGGAACACCTGGTACGCCATTTACATCGGCAGTAACAGTATAGTCGGTAGCCCCTACATTATTCCAAGTAAAAGTAACGCTCTTGACTGTTGTAGAAGCACACAAAATAGTAGGTACATTTAAAGGAGCAATAACAGTGACATTGCTGGTAGCCACATATTGGCAAGTAGTGGCGGGGTCGGTATAGGTATAAGTGACGGCAAACGTTCCTGCACCTGCGGTTGCGGGGTTAAATTGATTGCCCGCTACGCCTGTTCCACTCCATACACCACCTGCGGGCGTACCGTTTAAGATAAATGCAGCATCGTCGGCGCAGTAAGAGCTAGCCAAACCGTCTATGGTGGGCGTTAGCGGGCTACAATCTTGGGCAGTACAGTGCCTGTTCCCGCAGAACTATTGCCACAAGGCGCAACGCCAACTGCCACTACCGATATATCAGCTACATCATTGGGCAATAATCCAGTCAAAATCAATTGCGGGGTCAATACGGTTTCGGTGGTGGTCAAACCGCCATTAATGTTATATGTAACCTCGTATTGCGCCACACCCAAATCTGTCCATAAATGTGACACTCGAAGAAGTAGCTATGCCACAACTCACGACGGGCGTAGCCAAAGGCGTACTCACATTGGTACTGGTTTGGTATTGATAGTCGCAATCAGTGGCAGGGTCGGTATAGTTATACACAACCGTCACTACGCCCGTACCCAGTGGCGGGGTTGAATTGATTGCCCGTTATACCCGTGCCGCTGAACGTACCGCCCGCGGGGGTTGCCGATAGCGTGACAATAGCATCATCGGAGCAATACTGTGCCGCCAAGCCATTGATGGTCAGGGTTTGAGCCGGGCAATCTTGTGCCGTACAAGTACCCGTTCCAGCGGGACCATTGCCACAAGGTGCTGTACCAATTGCTACTACCGAAACAGTAACAATATCATTGACCGATAAGCCATTGACGGTATAAGTCGTAGCCGCTACGCCTTGTGTGGTAGGCGTTCCGCCATTGACGCTTATGCTCAGTTCGTAAGATGCCGCGCCCAAATTTGTCCATTCGAAAGTAGCACTATTTGTAGTACTGCTCAAGCAAGAAACACTTGGCGCATTGAGAGGAGCTACGATATTCACATCTGCCGTAGCCGTATAGCTACAATTGGTAGCAGGGTCGGTATAGTTATAAGTAATTGTAACTAAACCAGCAGGAACGAGACTGGGGTCGAATTGCGTACCCGTTACCCCAGGTCCGCTAAATGTGCCTCCAGCGGGCAGAGCCGTCAGGGTGACAACCGCGCTATTGCGACAATATTCGGTATTGACGTTGATGGTTGGGGTTATGGTGGGGCAATCCTGTGCCGTACACGTTTGCGTACCTGCTGCGCTATTGCCACAGGGAGCCGTACCTACGCCAATAACCGAAATAGCTACTTGGTCACCTGCACTCAAACCGTTTTGCGTATAGGTGGTTGTGTTGGCAACTGCGGCAATAGGTGCGCCCCCATTGATGCTTACACTCACGTTATAGGTCGTTACACCGATGTTCGCCCAATTAAATGTAACGGCATTGGTCGTTACTGCTCCGCATGATACTACAGGAGTAGCTAAGGGAGGGGCTATATTGATGGTCTGCTGTGCCTGGTATTGGCAACCATTAGCATCGGCATAGGTGTATACTACTGTCGTGGTGGGCGCACCTACAAGAGAAGGGTCAAATTGGTCGTTTAATACGCCCGTTACACCATTGCCCGTAAATGTGCCACCCGCAGGAGTGCCGCTTAGGGCAATAGGGGTATCGTCGGCGCAATAGCTCGCCGCCAATCCATTGATGGTGACGGCAACGGCGGGACAGTTTTGCGCCGTACACGAAGACGTAGCCATAGGGCTGTCGCCACAAGGTGCAACGCCATTAGCGATTACTGTAATAGATACAGCATCTCCGTCGCTCAAACCAATTGCGTATACGTGGCATTGGGTAGGTTATTTTGGGTCAGGGTGGCACCTCCATTGATTTGTATGGTCAAATCGTAGGTAATGCCTGCACCCAAGTTCGTCCAATCAAACGTAACGCTATTTACGGTGCTACTACACGTAATAGTAGGTTGGGCAAGGGCTACGCTCACTGTAGTAGAGGCGGTAGCACTATAATCGCAGCCCGTAGCAGGGTCGGTATAGTTATAGCTGATGACATTTACACCCGGATTTGCCAATAATGGATTGAATACGTTGCCCCCTACAACGCCTGTACCGCTCCAAGTACCGCCCGTAGGCGTAGCGGCTAAGTTGAACGGAAATTCATCGCTGCAATAAGTGGGCAATACGTTGTCGATGGTGGGCGTAAGCGGGGGGCAACCACTCGCCGCACAAGTAGCTGTGCCCGCTGCACTATTGCCACAAGCAGCATTGCCCACAGCTATGACGCTAATCGTAACGATGTCGCCCGCTAACAAACCGCTTTGGGTATAGCTGGTAGTAGCTGTATTTTGAGAGGCAGGTGTGCCTCCGTTGATAGCTACGGCAATGTCATAGCTCGCTGCTCCTGCTACGGCACCCCAAGTAAACGTAACGGTGCTGGTAGTAGTCGCGCCGCAATTCACAACAGGCGTTGCTACGGGGCTTAGGATTTGGAAGTTGAATGTTCCACTTGCCTCGCAACCACTCGAATTGGTATAGGTATAACTCAAGACATGGCTGCCCGCGCCCAAAGTGGCAGGGTTAAGCGTAGTGGCTGCCGCTCCGTTAATTGTAAACGTGCCACCCGCAGGCGATGCTGTACCCGCCAATGTGACCGCCGGAGCTGTAGCGCAATATTGTGCTAACAAGCCGCTAAACGTAGGAGCAACGGGCGTATTCATGGTTAAAATGACTTCGGTGCGCAAACTCACACAGTCGGCGGTTATATCCTCTACTGCGGCGTAGTACGTGCCCGCTCCCATACCCGTAGGCGTAAATGTAGGACCTGTACCTAACGGAATATCGCTCAAGAAAGAGTTGTACCAAACAATTTCGTAGCCCGCAGGCGCGGGGTCTACCGCCAATACGGTTTCGGTTTCGCCAAAACAGAATACATTGCCCACGGGTCGCTTGGTGCGTTTATGATGGGGCAATCGCAGTTTGCGGACCAACCGCAATGGTCGTTGCACAGCCATTAGCATCGGTAGCTGTTACTGAGTTGGTCAAGTTAGATGGGATACCCGCGATGGTAAATACTGTTGCGCTCACAGGCGTAACAGTAGCAGGTGCAGCGGCAGTAACGACTATCGGAGTTGCTCACGTAATAGTAATATCTACTTGATAGCTTTCTAAATCAGCAGCACAAGCAGGTAACCCTATGGCAATAGTAGGTAGGGCGTTTTGTGTAACGGTAAAGGCGGTACGTGGGCTACGGCAGGCATTGATACTCAAACCTACTTCGGCATAGAACGTGCCTTGTCCGCCCGGTTGGTAGTCCGTACCCGTTTCGATAGCCGAGCCGCCTACGGGTGTATTAAACCAATAAACAATATAGCCCGCACCAGGGTCATTGACAGTTAAGGCAGGCGGCAGGCTACCCGCACAGAACGATACATCGGCATCGACTGCCGTAGGAGCGGGTATTGCGGGGCACGGGCAAGTAGGTGGTGTAACCAATTGTGAGGGAAGCGTACAACCATTATTATCGGTCACATTTATTGTCACCGACTCGCCGATAGGCACAGCCGCCACGCTATAACTACCCGCAGCACCACTTTGCGTACCCGATGAAGTGCTTACGGTATACGGAGGCGTACCGCCGCTAATAGTAAAGTTAAAACTATATGTTTGTAAGTTAGCAGCACAAGTGCTACCGCCATCTGTAAATACAATAGCGGGGTTTTCGGTCAGAGTAGCAGCAACGAGGTCGCTCAGGCAGCTATTGGCATCGTCTTGTAATACTACATAATAGGTACCTGCTCCGGTGGGCAATAGCGTATTGCCGGTCGCTAATTGGTTAGTGCCTGCTGCGTCGCTGTACCATATAGCTGTATAGCCCGCAGGTGGGGCAGCAATGCTGAGGTTAGACACCGACGCGCCGTTGCAATAGCTATTATTGCTCGGCACAGGTTCGGGTACATCGGGGCAAGTACATACCGGCGAGTTGCCCGTACCCGACCCGCTACAATTATTGGCATCTATGACGTTGATGCTTGTACCTAATCCTATGGGCACATCATTTATTGTAAACGTAGTTCCTGAACCCGATACGATATAGCCATTGGCTTCGCTGACGCTATATGGCTGCGCTCCGCCCGATATGCTCACAGTCAAGTCATAGGTTTGCAAATCGGACGAACAAGTACCTGTACCTGCCAATACGCCGATGGGTGCATTTTCGGTTACGGCTACGGCAGTACGCGGGCTGGTACAACCATTTACTGTTTGTACTAATTGCGCATAATAGGTACCTGATGTAGCGGGGCTGAACGGATTATCCGTGCTGATTAAATTACCTCCTGTAGCGGCATCGTACCATTCAACGCTAAACCCTGCGGGTACGCCGCTTACGCTAATGGGCGGGGGCGTACCGCCGTTGCAATAGCTGACACCTGCCGCAGTGGGTGCCGCAATAGCAGCACAATCGCAGTTAGGCGATGTGACATTTGCCGTAGCCGTACAAGTATTATTATCGGTAGCTGTGAGGGCAATATTTGTGCCCTCGGCTACACCCGATACCGTAAATACGCCACCGCCTAAGTCGGTAACGGTACCGCTATTGGCACTTAACGTATAAGGGGCAACACCGCCCGTAACGGTAATTTGTACGCTATAGCTCGATAAGTCGGGAGCGCATTGTGTAGGTTGCTGGGCTATATTAACGGCAGTAGATAGCTGTGCCAATACTGTTAGTTGCGGGCTTTTGCAACCGGTAACATCATCTACTACATCAACAAAATAAATGCCACCCATAGTAGGGGTATAGGTAGTCCCCGTAGCAACGGCTGTTGTGCCTGAACCAGGTGAATACCATTGTATCGTATAGCCCGCGCCTACTGCATCAACACTCAACTGACCAGGCATACCACCCGGACAGAACAATGACCCAACGGGATTTTCGGGGGCAGGAACGAACGGACAGGCGCAGTTGAAAGGGCCAAACGATGCGCTTGCCGTGCAAGAATTGGCATCGGATACAGTTACGGTAAAGGTCGTGCCATTCGGAATGTCGTTGGCACTATAGTTAGTTCCGCTGCCGCTTAATGCAATGCCACCTGATGCCGATACGGTATATGGAGCAGTGCCGCCGCTAACGGTAAGGGGCAAATCGGTAGTTTCGGTATTAAAGTCGCATACGTCGGCACCAGCTGCTAAAGTAGGAGCAGCGGCAAAAGTGGCGGTTTGTGTCGCTGTAGCAGCCGTACAAGGTGCATTAGTCACCGTCCATGTAAGCGTATAGCTGCCTGGTGCTGATGCTGTGATGCCCGTATTCGGGTCGTTGGCATTGGCAAAGGTAATATTGGGGCTGGGCGTAGTCCATGTGCCAACCATGCCTGCCAGCGGCGTATTAGCAGACAAGGTAGCTGTCAAACCGCAAGTTGTGATGGGTGTGCCCGTGCTTGTTCCACTGGGAAGAGATTGCGATCGTAAAACATATCGTAGCTGTCAAACCGCAAGTTGTGATGGGTGTGCCCGTGCTTGCCGTAGGAGGTTGTATCCAAACGATAGGTACGCCTGGGGCTACGGATAAGCAGTTGTCGCTCAAATCGACGTTGTTGGGTGTTTGTTGGTCGCCTGCTACATACGATATATAATAGGTGGTGCCGTAGGTCATGGTAGCGGCATTGAAAGCAAAAATTCCTGTTGCATTAGTAGCAATCGGTGTGCCGCCTATTGATGCGCCTACGTTGGTATGCAAAACGTACATAAAAGTATCGTCTGCATCTAAGGTTTCGCTACCCGCTACATGCACTCCGCTCGCCGGCTGGGAGCTACATACTTGTACGGGTACAGTGGCGGGTATTTGCATTTGCCCCGCTGCGGTATTACAGCCACAAGTATAAGTTCCGCTTACTACTACTGGATTACAGCCATTACTATCATCTACAGTAAAGCTATAAGCCGTGCCACTTGGTATTTGCGCACTCGTATAGGAGCCACCCACTACCGTACCACCAGCGGGTGTGACAATATAAGTACCGTTACCGCCTGTAATGCTAAAATTGACGGTATAGAAATTGCCCGTGCCATCACAAGGCGTAGCCAAAGTAGCGAAATTGACTTGGGGTGCGGGGTTTATGGTCACGGTTGCTGTGCCGCTACCTGTATTGGTACAGCCGTTGTTGCCTGTTACAGATACGATGCTGTACGTAGTAGTGGCAGTAGGCGATACGGTGGCAGTAGCGGGATTAGTAGCATTATTGATAGTATAATTTACTGTACCGTCGGTATAAACCAAGGTGAAAGGTGCTGCACCCGTCAAGGCAAAAGATAAGTTGGTATTGCTACCTGTACAGATAGTAGTGCTGCCGCTGATAGCAGCAGTAGGCAAGGCGTTGGATGTTACGCTGGCTGTGCCAGAGCCACTTCCTACGCAGCCCGATGCGTCGCTAATGCTCGTAATCGTATAATTGCCTGCTTGTACGGTATTGAACGTATAGGGATTAGCTCCGCTATACGCCGTTACGGTTGTGGGGCTACTGCCATTGTTATAGGTAAATGTGAATGGAGCAGTACCGCTTAGGGCAATAGAGATGGTAGCACTGCTGATACCATCGTTACAGATAGCACCTCCGCCGCTGATAGTAGCAGTAGGTGGGGCATTGAACGTAGCATTTATATTGTCGGTAGCCGTGCAGGTACTGTTTGTAACCGTCCACGTAAAGGTATAATTGCCGCTCTGCGTAACCGTTACACCCGACGTAGGGCTTGCTGCATTGCTAAAAGTAGAAGTACCCGGTCCGGCGGTTTGCGACCATTGTCCCGTAGCCGGCGCAGCGACGGCAGTAGCGGCTAAGGTTGCGGTCAAGCCACAAATGGCACTTTGGTCGGGACCGGCATTGGAAGTAGGCACAATAAACGTGACGCTTACTTGGTCGTTAGATGTGCAAACACCGTTAGTAACCGTCCATTGGAACGTATAAGTGCCCGCCTGTGTCACGGTTACGCCGCTATTATTGGCAGCATTATTGACAAAGGTAGCAGTGCCGCCGCCGCTTACTTGTGTCCATACGCCCGTAGCTGGTGCGCTCGGCGCATTACCTGCTAAGGTAGCCGTCAAGCCGCAAACGGCACTTTGGTCAGCTCCTGCATTAGGCGTAGTATTGATAAACGTAAGGCTTACTACATCGGATACGCTGCAAGTGCCATTGCCCACCTGCCATTGGAACGTATAAGTGCCCGGAACCGTGACGCTTACGTTGGAGTTAGGCGTAGTACCCGCCGAGAACGAAGACGAACCCGGTCCGCCTGTTTGAGCCCATTGCCCTGTAAATGGTGCTACGGGCGTATTGCCCGCTAAGGTGGCGGTCAAACCGCACACAGCACTTTGGTCGGGACCTGCATTAGCAGTAGGTTGCGAAAACGTAATAGTCACTAAATCGTTGGTCGAACACGCTCCTTGCGCAGTTGTCCAGCGGAAAGTATAGGTGCCCGGTGCCGAAACGGTGACGGTGGCATTGGCGGCATTGGCATTGGGCGCAAATGATGCCGTACCAGGCGCGGGTGGTGTGGTGACTAATGCCCATGTGCCTGTGGCGGGTGCAGTAACGGCATTACCCGCCAGCGTCGCCGTCAGCGAGCAGACACTCTGGTCAGGTCCCGCATTGGCTACGGGTGCATTGATGACATTGGCAGGGCTACCCGAAATAGTGCCAGGACAACTCAATGCGCCCGCATTAGCAGTGATGGAGTTGAGGACATAATTGCCCGGTGGCGGGGCAGTAATCACGTAAGGAAATGAAGTAGTATTGATAGTAGTAGCAATGCCCGTAGTGGTATTGGTATAGGTAAGGGTAAAAGAAGCCGCCGCACCTGTCCCCGTCACGCTTAGGTTAGACCCCGCGCAAACGTTAAGAGGGGGTAAAAATTGGGCATTGACGGTGGGTAAATAGCTTACGTTCGCCTGTCCGCTGCCTCCTGTCACGCAGTCGGGGTTGCTGGCAGATTGTACTTGATATACGCCTGCTACGGTGGCGTTAAAAGTATAGGGGTTAGTGGTGGTAGTAACGGTTACGGGGCTTGCGCCGTTGTTGGTATAAGTAAACGTCCAAGGTCCGCTTGGGTAGTTGGTATCGTCAAAGGCGATGCTGACGGGTACGGGCGTACCTGAACAGCCGTATCCGCCGCCACCCATGGTTACGAGTAGGTCGCAGCACGAGGGGTTGGCGTAGAATGGATAATCGGGGTCTTGTTGGCAGCCTGGTTGTGTCCAAGAGCCTGTTTGCGAGTCGGGATAGACGGCTACGGTCAGGTTGAGGTCGTTGCTTGGGATACATTGCGCGGCGGGGTCTGATGTTACTTCCCAACAAAATGTCCAAGAGCAATTGCCGGGGTCGCCCCAATTATCGCCGGGGTTACCATTGAGCGAGCCTCCGCCAGAGTTGGCATCATAGAAAAATCCGGGTCCAGTAGTGATAGCTGCGCCGCCTGTGCCCGTAACAGAAGTATACCAATTCCAATTACCTCCACCGCTACCAGAGCAAGAGTTGGGGTCTGAAATGGGCGTAAGTGTGCTGGGGTCCCAGCCCGGACCGAGCTGGGGTACTACTCCGTGTAGCCAATTGACGTTTACCGATGCGGTTTGGTTGTATTGCTGAATGGTATAGCAAAACTCTACGGTGGTGCCTGGTAGGTAAGTACCTGTGGGAGCGGCACCCGTACCGGGCAGGGGGTCTACTACCAGCGTACTTTGTTGGATGCAATAGGAGCAATTTCGGTTATTGCGTAGGTTGAGCGAAAAGTTGCAGCGGTCGTTGGGTGTGCTGCCGCTCACTTGCAGGTAGTAAACTGTACCGGGCGACAGTGGCGAAAAAGTTTGCGTTATATTGCCCGTATTGCTCGATACACACCCAAAACCTATTAGGTTGGTACAAGAGCCTGCATAAATAGCTACGTTAGCCCCTTGCATACTGCTCGTTAGGTTGAGTACTAAGTCGGTAGAGGTAGCCGTAAAGCTAAACCAAACATCGGCAGCGGGGTTGTCTTGCCCTCCGCCGACTATACACGAAGAGATAAATGTATAAGGGTTGCCTGCCGTAGCACAAAGGTTGCTCGAAACAGCAGCAGGAGCGGTGACAATAGCCCCTGTTCCGCCTCCTGAGCTACAAGGTGGTGGCGCGGGCAAGGCACCTAAGTTGAAAGCACCTGAACAAATATCGTTAGCGGGCGCAGGTCCCGTACAAGTCTGCCCGCACGTAGAAACGGGGTTATTGTCTTGGACGCAAATGCTGAAAGTGCCTTGTGTGTCGCCACCAAACTCCCATACGCGCACATACAAGGTAGTGCCCGCAGTAAGCCCCGATGCATTAATCATCGGCATCAGACCATTGGGGCTACTGTCGTCATCGCAAGCGATAGGTGTTAGTGCGCCGCAAGTGCCGCTATATAGTGCCATGCCCATATCGGTTATCGTACCCGTTTGCATGTCTATCTTAACATTGCCTGATGCGGGTACTGTAAATTGGAACCAAGTATCTTCTTCGACATAACCTGCACAAGAGGGAGCCGGCACTCCGGTATCGGGCGTGGTGCCATTTTTGTTTCGCAAGGTATAGTTACATACCAACTGCCCTACGCTCAGGTTAATGGCACTGCTGCACGCATTGTTTTGTGCATTGGCGGTAGCTATACCAGCCACCAAACAACAGAAAAGAAAAAGGAATTGAAAAAGTAAATTTTTTATCATGATGAGGGGGGAAAATTATTGGAATATCCTCGATTTTCTAAGAACAGGAATCGACGATTAAAAATCGGGAGTAAATAATAATGGCGATGAACGTTTACCTAAACGCAACATTTCCGAAGTGGGTTGTCTGATAAACATTCATTGCAGTAAAATAATTTTGCAAAGGTACTTTACAATTAGCTAACAACGCTCAAAAGATCGCAAAATTGTAGTGCAAAAATAAAAATCACCTATCAATATGTTTATAATATTAAAACAATAATAATATTAAATGTAATAAACCATACTCATACTCCTCCTCAGTCTTAGCTTAAAGGGCAAAATTATTTGGGATAATCTGCCCTAAGCAATTCTAAAAAAACGCTATCTTTGCATATAGCGGGTGATAGATCATTTTTTGAGGGTCTAATGGCATTTGCTCCTCGGCTCAGCTAGAAAATAGCTTTGTCCGCACTATTCATTCATTTATTGCTTTCTACACGATGTCTATTGCTGTTCAAACCGGTTTGCGTTGGGGTTTCATTGCCACTTTTGTGAACATTTTGTTCTTTTTGGTTCCCTACATATTGGGATCCGACCTTATTTTTTCTCTATGGTATGGCTTTTTGGGCATGTTGTTATGTGTCGTGCTGGCAGTATTTGCTGCCCGTGATACGCGCGGGCAACAAGATGGTTATGCGAGTTTTGTCGAACTGCTACAAGCAGTATTTTTGGTTCTTGCCATTGAGATTTTTGCCAACAATATATTTTCATATATTTTTTCTAATTTTATAGACATCTCCTATACCAATACGCTCAAGTTAAGCGTTATCGAAAACACCCAATCGCTTATGCAAAACCTTGGTGCACCCGACGAGGAGGTAGAAAAAGCCATTACCGCCCTTGAAAAGCAGGATTTCTCGGTATCTCCCGCCATTACTGCACGAAACATAGCAAGCGGCTGGATAGTTGGTTTTGTTGTATCGCTGCTTATAGCCGCTATCATGCAGCGCAAAAGACCTCATCAATTCGAGCAGATAAGCCTATGACAGCCGCGGAATGAGCCTATTGGCAATTGCCTTCTTATTGGCAGGCTATTTTAGCTGTGCGCAAGGCGTGCCTACCCGCTTCAAAGGGTGTACTCAAAAAGATATTCACCATATCGATGGCCGCACGCGCAAGGCGAGCTATGTCTGTCTGCCAACATAAAGCGGCACGTATGCCCGCATGTTTATTGGCAGTAATAGCAACGCCGTTGGCACTGCCACAAATCAGTATGCCGTATTGCGCCGCGCCGCCCTCGACCGCCTCTGCTACGGGGTGGGCATAGTCGGGATAATCGACAGATTGTTCGGAGTGCGCCCCCGCGTCAATTAGGTCGTAATGCTGCTGGCGTAAATAATCGATAAGGGCGGTTTTGTAGGCAAAACCGGCGTGGTCGGCACCAATGGCTATGGTTGGCATTGTGATAGATAATTGGATAGTTAAATAAGAAAAACGCGCCCTAACGAATTGCTCCATTTTGTAGTAGTATACTCAAAAGCGATACTTAGAGGGCATGTAGGTTCTACATGCCGCAAAGGTACGTATTTTAATCTTTGCTCTGCCTTTTAATGATACAAAGTCAGTTTGCTACGAGCTGGGCGGCGTGGTCTTTGGCTGCCACCTTTTCAATAACGCGCTCTATAATGCCATTTTCATCAATGATAAACGTGGTGCGTACCACGCCCATATACTCGCGTCCCATCATTTTTTTGAGCCGCCATACGCCATACGCCTCTGCTATGCGGTGGTCGGTATCGGCTACGAGGCGGAAAGGCAGGTCGTAACGCTGCGCAAATTTGTCGTGCGAGCGCACTGTATCGGGGCTTATCCCGACTACGGTAATGCCATTTTGTAGCAAATAAGCATGGTTGTCGCGTAGGTTGCAGGCTTGTTGGGTGCAGGTTGTGGTATTATCCTTGGGATAAAAATAGAGGGCAATTTTGCTTCCTCGAAAGTCGTTCAGGCTAATGGGGTTGCCATCTTGGTCGTAGGCACTAAACGGCGGGGCGGGGCTGTTGCGTTCGAGCATGGTGTATAGTTGGGCAATTAATGTTATGATAAACTCATTTTCCATTCTAACACCTAAACCCCCTAAATAGTTATAAGGACGGGCTTAGTATTGGTAAAGGCAAATTGGTGTTTCGGTAATAGACTTGTGACGGCGGCACTTACTTGGCTCTAAAATGGTGCTTATTCGCCTGCTTTTCGTTTATTTTTGGAAACATAGCTCCACTACGCCTCCAAAAATAAGCCTCCATCAGCCCCCAAACCGCTCTTTTTCCACTCCAACCCGACCACGGTAACAAGTCTATAAATAAAACGCAAACCGCTACGTGGGTATATCATTCCGCATAGCGGTTGCGCTTTTTAAGGGGTGCTGTTTGTAAAAATAATTTGGTGCAGTACTCGCTTAATTCTCCTTTTTTAGCGAGGTTTTGGGGCAATATAAATAGTCAAAAATAGTTCTATGAACTGGATAATAGTGATGGAAGGAAAAAACCTACTACTGATAACTAAAAATAATAAAAAAATTTACTAAAAGAATAACCATCGAATAAGAAAATAGTGTACCTTTGTGGAAGAAATTATACCAAAATTATTTTATATCAAAAAAATTTAATGCAAAAAGGTGTAGCTTGCGCATCAACTTATAACCCAAAGCAAAGGTGCTGCAATGCAAATAGGGACCAACTCATGAATTAATTGGCATAAACTATTGTTTAACAATATTTATCTCTAACCAAATTTTTTTACATCATGTTTAGCTTATTTTCCGCGCTTTTCCGCGCTTTTCCGCGCCTTTCCTTAATAGCTCTATTATTAGTTGGTAGCATGACTGTTAGTAGTACTTTATCTGCGGCTGACTTTAACATTTGCACTGCTATTGGAAATGAAACAGAAGTTGCTTTCCCAAACATGTTTTGTTGTTCTTGCTTCCCTGCCGCTGTTCAGATTGTTCCCGCTGATGCAGGTATTGTAACGAGTATAGATGACACAGGTCCAGTGGATATAGCACGTATAACTTGGAACAAAGGGGGGGTGCATACTATTAGATTTTTGTATTCCTGCGATGTCCTATTCATTCCTTATACCGAAATTAGAGAACGGTCTGCACATGTCACAATTAACGGCTATAACAACGCCGATTTCACTTTGTCAGACGTTAATACTTGCCCCAGCCCTTTAACTGCTTTTAACTTAATCCGTACTTCCTATGATTTTAATACAGTATCGGACTATAGAATAGAAATATTCCAAGTCAATAACCTCGGTACTGCTATTACTGGTAGTGCCGCGCATAATTCGGGTCTTATAAAAGGCAATTTAGTAAATCGCTGGCTTACGAGCTCCACTACGGGCATCAATTTTCAAGTAGGGCAAAAATATAGAGTTCGCGTAACTACGACCACACCTTGTTCGATACTTGCAGGAAGCCCACATGTTCAGATAAGTAACATTATCACCATAAAGGACTGCAAACCCACTGCTAATTTTACCATCAACGGCAGTGCCGCCAACCCCATGGAACTATTCGACTGCCACCAGTCGCCTATGATAATAAACAATACTTCCACAGTGCCGTCGGGCGGCACAAACATTACCCAAGTAGAGCTATCTATAAGCAATGCCACGCCTAACTGTGCCTCCAGCACCTCCCTCGAAACCACTGTATTAGTAGCCAATAGCAGCACCTTTGACCTACGCAACCTATTTAGCTCGTTTATCAACCCAGGGTGGTATCGGCTTCGGATGCGTGCAAGCAATACGCTTGGGTTTAGTACCTCAATTACGCGCTGTATCCGCATCAATGCCGTTACCGAAGCTAACGCCGATTTCCGTTTCAAAGGCTTTACCACTACTTGCGACCCCGCACAAGCACCTATAAACTTAGCCTCCCCAACCAACTATCAAGGTGCCGAAATAGGGCAACGCTCGGCAGGCATATTATTGAGCAACTACGTCACCAACCAAACTTATGCCGATGCATATAAGGTAAAGATATACCAAACCGACCCTACAACAGGAGTTCAGGGTGCAACGCTACACGATTCGGGCATTTTATCGCTTATAACAGGTGTATTGCCGCCTGCTTACGATTTTAACAATGTTTTAGCGGGTCCTGCGGGTAGTCAAGTTTACGATTATTTCAAAAATTTGTCCCAAAGCATGGTTATCAATAATCGCTACAAAGTAGTGCTGGAGGTACGCACTCCCAACTGTGGCTGGTCGTCTATGAGTTCCTATTTTCGCTTTAAGGTAGGTGCGCCCAATTGCAAAACCGAGGGTGAAGATCTATTGCAAGAGACGGATCCCGAATTAAGCATCGAAACCAAGGGAAACCCCATAAGCAATACCTTGTTTTTAGACCTATTTAGCAGTCAAGACACCGAAGTATCGTTGAGCATTTATGACCTAAGCGGTCGAATGGTGCTGCCGAGCAATAGCTTTGCCCTAACAACGGGCAACAACCTGCTCGAAACCGATTGTAGCCAACTGCCCAGCGGCATGTATTTTTATGTAGCGCGTAGCTCCCAAAGCCAAGTGTCGGGCAAGTTTGTAAAGCAATAACATTTCGTAACACCATTACATTACCCATAAACAGCCCAACTGTTTATATGGTCGTATTCGGGCAAATATAAACGCCGAATACGACCATTTTGGGCTTGTTTAATTATTTAAAAAAAATTAATATTGTTATGAAAATTTTTAATTGGCTTTGCTTGCTGCTTCTAAGTGCAGCACCACAACAAAGTAATGCCTGCGAGTTGGCTTGTGATTTTGGTGATGGTGTATTTAGAATATTTGCAGGAGATGTCATGTCCGATATAGATACCGTTTGTGTAGGCGATACCCTTCTGTTTACTTGGGTAAATTATGAAATAATGGGTCGCCACAATTTTACTTTTGATTGGAGCGACCTCAACAATCATTTGCAAGTAATAGGACCCACTGACCAATTGGTAGCCACAGCTATTGTAAATAAAGAACTAAATATTTTATGGGACTATCCAACAGCACGTATGTACTATTATTATAATAATGGTACTGCTTATGATTCTTGCGTATGGGAGTACCCCCTTTATGCTTCTTATTGTGATCTGCCTCAGAGCAATTTTTATGCCTTAGAGCGGCGTGTATGCGCGGGGCAGTGTATTAGTTACAGCGCAGTAGCCGATGTGCGCATTAACCAGCGGCATTGGTTTTTCGAGGGCGGCACACCCAGCACCTTTATAGGCGAAAACCCGCCGCCCATTTGCTACGAGCAGTCGGGCAAGCACGATGTTATGCTTGTATCGCTCAACAGTGCGGGTAGCGATACCTTGCTCCGAACCGATTATGTGACCATACTCGACGCGCCGCTCGACGTAGGCAGCCATAGCCTTATAAACCAAGATCAAGGTGTAGCCTTAGTTTTAAGCCCTTGCGTAGCAGCCACCCACTACGATTGGTATCAAAACGACGAGCTATTATGCTCCGATTGTCCGTTTTACGAATATATACCTTACGGCGATGCGCAATTTAGGTGCATAGCCTACGGCGATACCCTTGCCTGCGCCGCCACTTGTAGCTACGACGTAGTAGTCCAAAACGTAAAGGACAAGTTGCTCGTCCCTACGGCGTTTTCGCCCAATGGCGACGGCATTAACGACGTTCTAAGCCCCGTGCCGTATAATGTTGTGTTGCTAAGTTTTGCTATATATGACCGTTGGGGCAACCTTGTTTACGAAAGCCACAACGACCAAGCCGCTTGGCAAGGAAACTATAAGGGAAAAGACTGCGAACAAGGCGCATACATCTATATTGCTCAATACGAACGCTTATACGACCATAGCCAACAAACCCAAAAAGGCAGCATTGTGCTTGTCCGTTAATTTGCGAGCTATTTAATCCTTAATACCGCTTTTGAGGTTTAAGCCATGCCTTATGGTATCTTATAACGTAACGATTTAGGGGTGCAGGGTATAAGAGGGTTAATGGTCATTTTTGCTAAATACTGCGCCGTAGCAAGGAGTACCGAGCAAGATGCTCGGCATACATGCTTGGGGCTAAATAGTTACCTTTTTTTTACAACACCCATTTTTTTTGTTAAAAAAGTTTGGAAAAACAAAATAAGCACCTGACATTAGTGCCATTATTTTAAAAAAAGTAGTGTCGCATGGGCAATACTTTTGTTTTGCCGCAATCTTCTGCCACTGACAACCCAAAGTAGGCAAAAGCACTATTTTGAAAATATTAATTGTATTTTTACGTATATAGTGTAAATAAACAACCCAGAACACCGCCATGCTGCGGTGTTCTGTAAAACGCGACCGCCCCGCACCATGCCGCAATACTCCGATAGCCCTATTCGGATATTTGTGCGTTGTGCCTTAACTTGTTTTCACCAAGCCTACTCCCGTCCCATTTTGGGCAGGCAAGGGGCATAAACCCTAAAAACCATGAATACCGTTTTAAATTTCCGCCGCTTGTCGGTGGTGCTTCTTGCGTGGTTAAGCCACGCGCAAAACCCTTTAAGTGCGCAAAGTTTTGTGCCGCACGACATCATACCCCCATTTGGCTACGAACACCTTGCCTATATAGATGCCGACTCGCTGGCAGATATGGTGCTAATCCAATACGGTGACTTGATGTGGCGGCAAAACGACGGTACGGGTACGTTTTTAAGCCCGCAACCCCTAAATCTACCCCACGACATGGAGATGCGCACCCTTGACATAGACCAAGATGGCGACTATGATGCCTTGTTTTTGCGCCTCAGTGCCTGGTACGAAAACGACGGAGCGCAAAATTACACCCTACACCCCATAACGCCCGCTTTTGTACAACCCGAAAAAGTCTATGTGCGCGACGTAGATAGCGATACGGACATAGATTTTGCCGAAATTGTGTCGGTGGGCGGACAATATGCCGTCAATTGGTATATGAACAATGGCAACGGTGACTTGACTACCCAAACATCCAATGCCCTCAACTTGGAATTTGGGGATATAGCGGCGGCACTGCCTTTCTTAGCCCATATTGATAACAACGGATTTTTAGACCTTACTTTTGCGACGCACGCAAGCACCTACCCTTTTGACACTATCATTACCCGAACAGCCTTCAACGACGGTAGCGGCAATTTTGAAGGCTTGGTTGAAAAAACGACAAGTCTCTATGATGACGACGGTAATTGTGTCTATGATTGGTTTGACTATTGTGGGAGCGAACTTGTATTAGAGTGGCTTTTTGTTAACAGCAGCGATTTGGACAACGACGGCGATGACGAAATAATGGTAGGCTATTATTATATGGGTTTTGAAGATATTCATTTTTTCAACATAGCTTATCGCAACAACGAAATAAGTAATGTTTGGGAAATCATAGCAATACATAAAGGTATTGTGTGCGGTCAAGAAAGTATATGCTGCGAAACCCCACAAGTACCCTTATTTGCCTACGACATCAACCACGATAACCGCCAAGACCTTGGGGTTTTGCCCTTCTTGCGCTTACGGCAACATTCGCTTACAAGAAAGCGATGGCAGTTTTGCCGAACCTATAGACATCGAACTATTACCCACCAACGAAAACAGGATTTTTAACATTGATAACACTGGATTAGATGATGTTCTTTACCTAAGTCCTCATAGCGATTTGAAATATAATAGCTATGCAGCAATGGGCGATACATCGGCAACGGCTTATTTCCATTTACACGACCCCTACCTACAGCAGATAGCGGGCAATATACAACTTGTTGACTTTGACAACGACGGTGATAAAGATATGCTATTCAGTACCAGCCAAGCACTTAACTTATTAATTAATTTAGGCGACGATACTTATATAAGAAAATATTTATATACACTTTCTACTCCCTCATGTTCTCCCCCATCTGTATATGGTATTAGCTGGTTCCAAATTGCAGACATCAACCAAGACAGCTTATTGGATATTGCCCTAAAAACCAATTTTGCTACCTCTGGCGGAGGTTATACAGATGTTTTTTGGCTGCGCAATATAGGTAATAACGATTTCGAAGAGCAACAAAATATTACTGCCAACGAGACTGGCATATTTTTAGAAGACATGGACAACGACGGCGATTTGGATTTTATTGCAACTCGTCGCTTCTTTGGCGATACGATATCTCATTACGTACTTTATTTACAAACCTCAAGTGGTGTGTTTAACACGGCTGCTTCGCCCCCATCGCCCATACCCAACGGCACTAATACCTCAGCCTATATTATCCAAATAAACGACATTGACCAAGACGGCGACAAAGACTTGTGGCTGAGATCTTATAATTCACTATGGATCTGCTTGCAAAACTCCGATTTGCAGTTCGACCCGCCCATACTACTTGCCGAAGGCATTAGCCACCTCTATATTGCCGACTTAAACGGCGATGGCGAGTATGACGCAGCTTATAAAAAAGGCAACCGCATAGAATCGCTGATAAACACGGGAGGCGGCACGTTTCTCAATAGCTTACTGCTCGACGACGTAGCACCCGCCTACTACCCAAAATGGGAATTGCTCAACGCCGATGTTTTCCCCGACCTCGTGCTACAAAGCGACTCGGCAGGCTACGCCCCAACTGCTCGGTTCAATACGGGCGGGGGCACCATAGGAGACGCAACGCCATTCCCAACCGACGTGATGCGTATTCAACGCTTTGGCTACTTGGACGACGACCAATCTAATGACCTCTTTTATACCGATACGGCAGGAGCCTTGTGGTTGCGACAAAACGACGGACAAGGAGGCTTTGCCGCCTATTCGCCTATCTTTGTCGCCAGCCACGCCACCCTACAAGCCATAGGCGACATGGACAACGACGGTAAAAACGACATATTGTGTCGCAATTACCTTGACCTAAACCCCGACGGCATTACCTACTTTGCCAACGACGGCATAGTGGGCATATCCCCAGCCACAACCGCACCAACCAATGCACCGATTAGCATATATCCAAACCCAGCTGGACCAAGTGACCATATCAGTACAAACCCCCTGGGGCGAGAACGACACCCACCTGCTGCATTGCTCAATCTACGACCCATTGGGGCGCGTAGTAAAACCATACCCTTACAATTAGGCACAAGGACTACGGTATCGCTTGCCGGTCTGCCCAGCGGCGTGTATTTTTATGTAGCGCGTAGCTCCCAAAGCCAAGCGTCGGGCAAGTTTGTAAAGCAATAACATTTCGTAACACCATTACATTACCCATAAACAGCCCAACTGTTTATATGGTCGTATTCGGGCAAATACAAACGCCGAATACGACCATTTTGGACTTATTTAATTATTTAAAAATAAATAATATTATTGTAAAAATATGTAATTATTTATGGTATTTGGTTCTGGGGTATGGGGTAATGAGCAATACTTCCTAATAATGCCTGAAATCATTGCATATTCGATTAGAAATAGCGATTCTTGTGGGCTGTTTTACAGGGCTAAATAGTTACAAAGAACCTTAAAAATTGTACCTAAATTATGCCCCAAAAAAGTTGCATTTATCACTTGAATGCGTGTAGGACAAAAAAGTCAATGATATAAATCATGTAAAAATAATATTTGTAAAATAAAAATTTTAAAGGTGTGTAATTTACACGAACTATTAGTGTCAAAATTACGTTAAGTAGTTGTAAGTCCTACAGCACAAGCAATAAGGGCTGGACAAACATCAACTATAAACCTCAAAATTTTTATTTTATGCGCAAAAAAAATGCTTTATTGGTCATCGATGCCCAATACGATTTTTGTCATCCCCAAGGGGCTTTATATGTTCAGGGTGCCGACCAAGACATGGTTCGCCTGCGCGATTTTATCGTGCGCAACCACCACCACATCGACCATATTTGTGTGACGCTCGACTCGCACCCTGTCAATGACATTTCTCACCCTGCATTTTGGCAAGACAAAAACGGAGCTTTTCCGCCGCCTTTCACCGCCATATCGTTGGCAGACATCAATACGGGCACATGGACTCCGCGCTTTTCGCCCTTAGAAGCGACCAAATACGTGGCTGCCTTAGAAGCACAAGGCGAATTTCCGCATTTCATCTGGCCCGAACATTGTTTGATTGGCTCCAAAGGGGCATCGCTCAACGATGATTTGTTGGAAGCCCTCAAAATCTGGACGCGACCCGGCAAATGGTATCAAGCCGTCACCAAGGGCACTTATCCGCTCACCGAACATTTTGGGATTTTTATGGCGCAAGTGCCCGTTGCCGACCGCCCCGAAACCCAACTGAACCAAAGTTTGGTGCGCACCTTAGAGACTTATCAAAATATCTATTTGGCGGGCGAAGCTCGCTCGCATTGCGTAGCCACAAGCCTCAAACAAGCAATGAAGTACGCGCCTTCGCTGGCAGAAAAAATGATTGTCTTAGAAGATGCCATGTCCGATGTGACGGGTATGGGTCATTTGGGGCAGCCTATTTATAACGAAGCCCAACAACGCGGTATCCGATTTGCCAAAACCACCGACCTCACGCTCGACTAAGCCCGCCTTATTTTATTTCACTTCCTTTTCATTCCTTTTATCATGCAAGACCTATTTAACCTGTCCGGTTCGGACATCGATTTTTCGCTTAGTTTTCATCATTTCGACCCCAATAATATACAAACCGACGAAACTGTCAATTGCGTTTTTGTAGTCGATGTATCGCCTTCGGTACAATCATATATCGGCGACTTGAACCATGCCTTCAACGATTTTGTGAGCCATATACAACAATCGCATTTAGCCGACCAACTGTTGGTTTCGGTGGTCGAATTTGACGAGAAGGTGCGAATCCGCAGTGGCTTTCAGCCTATTTTGCATCTGCCGCGCTTGCAATTTTTGCCTTCGGGCGGCGGCACGGCTTTGTATGACGCTACCATGCACGGTTTGCGCCAAGCTATCGATTACCGCGACACTTTGCTGATATCGGGCATCAGCGTCAAAACGCTATTGTTTGTTATCACCGATGGCGAAGACAATAGCTCTACTACCGCCGCAGCGCACATCAAAACAGTTTTGCAAAAAATAGAAGCCGACGAGCGCAACGCTTTTTCGTTCACTACGGTTTTGTTTGGTGTGGGTAGTGCCGCCGCTTTTGGCAAAGCCCAGCGCGATATGGGTATTCGTCATTTGGCTACTGTAGGCACATCGGGTGCCGAGATACGACGCATGATTGGTATCATCAGCCAATCAGTAGCAAGCGTAGCGGGTGGGCAAGCACCTATTGTTTTCTAAGGGCTATCTGTACGCAGTATATCAAAGCAAATTCGCCACTCCTTGTTGTTATAAACAAGAAGTGGCGAATATCGTTACAGCAACAATGTTCTATTGAGCTTGGTGTCTATTCGTTATTTGGGTTTATTAGGGTCTACTGTTACAGATGTAGCTCCGCCGCGTCCTTTTTGTTTTTTGATTTCTTCGGGTTTAGCCGTTTTGTCTTCGTTTACGGTAGTTGCGTTGCCGCGTCCTTTTTGGTCTTGTATTGCTTCGGGCGTACCTGCTTTGGGTCGGCTATCTTTTTGGTCTTTGATGGGGTCAGATTTGGGCGGTGTAGTTTTAGGTGGTGTGGTTGTGGGTGGTGTTGGTTTTGTGGGTGCTGGTTTAGTAGGAGTCGGTTTCTTGCCGCCCAATGCGGGTTTTGTTGGGGTAGCGATAGCCATGAGCGAATCTACGCGCAATTTGATGGCAGCGTCGATGTTTTGGTTGCAGGTAGCGAGCAATGCCGCACGCTGGGCAGCTACTTCGGCAGCAGCTAAGGAGTCGATGGTATGTGCAGTTTGGGCTTTCATCGCCTCCATGTTGGCGGGGTTGTCGCAGCCCACCACAAAGGCGAATATAGCAGCAACAGCTATAAGAAATATTTGTTTCATATTGATGAATGACTTTTTAGATATTAGATAAAAGGTATAAAAAATAGTAACTATTTAGGGTATAGGGTTTTGGGTATGGGGTAATGAGCAATACTTATCTAATAATGCCTGACATCGCTGCATATTCGATTAATTCCCCCTACAAGGCTAAATAGTTACAAAAAATAAAAGAAGCAGTACGGCTCACGATGGGATTAATGCACTTATTTATCGAAGCGGTGTCTGCTATACGCTAATTATTTTTTGGTTGGCGTGGTAACGGGCGACGCAGCGGCTTTTTGGGCTTTTACGATAGAGTCGGCTTTGGCAGGTACTTCTTGCGCCACGCGTTGCGAGCAGGCGGCATTGATAGAGTCTTGAACGACTTTGATGTTTGCGCCTACGATAGAATCGACTTTGGCGCGTTGTTGTGCGGGGTCGATAGTTACGCCCGATTTTTGGCAGGCACTCATGGCTGCCAAAAGGCAAACGATGATGCTCAATGATAAATATTTCATTGTTTGATGGTTTTATTTTTTTGGTGGTTAAGATGCGAAGTTGAAAAAGCAGACAAAAGTATTACTTAATAATGATATAGTGTATCTTTTAAGGTAAAAAAAATGAGTTTCACGCTTAATTTTTTCAGTTCGGAACATGCCTATCTCATATCTTGGTAGTAATATACCTGCATTATGGTTGTAGCAGGCGGTCTAAGTCATCTCGTAATAAGACGTTGCTTGGCTTGCGAGCATCGGCAATAGCCACATTTCCCTGTTTGTCGATAATGGCATAATGGGGCAATGCTCTTATGCCCAGCGTAAATAGGGCTTCATCTTTGAGCGGTTTGCTCATCAAGTAATGTTCGCCGCTTAGTTGGTATCGGGCGATGTTTCCGCGCCATTTCGATTCTATGTCGTCGGGTGTTAGGTATAGAAAGATGAGGTCTTGCTTGGCGTAGTATTTTTGTAGGGTTTGGCTATACGGCAATTCGCTCAGGCAAGGAGCGCACCAACTTGCCCAAAAATCGATATAAATAACTTTTCCTTTGTATTTTGCCAATAGTGCCTCGAACGATAAGGCATAATCTTCGTCGATAATATATAGCTGGGCATCGGCGGGCGGTTCGGCATTCATAAACGCACGGAATTGCGCATATTGTTTTTCGACGGCAAATAAGGCGTAGCGGTCTTGTGTTTGTTGGGCGAATTGTTCGTAGAGTCGTGGCGTATCGGCATATTCAGCCATAATTAGGTCTATGAGCAATTTGGCGGTAGCATATTCGCGGGCTTTTCCTTGCAATTCGGTTTGTGCCAATTCGATGGCGCGTAGCACCCAAGGCAATCTTTGTTGTTCGCGTTGTCGGCGCAGGTCTTCGGGGTCGCGCATAGATAGGTTGCGCAGGTGATAATCTAAAAATTCTAAGTACCGATTAGATACCACAGCCTCATTATCGTTTAATATGAAGTGGGTTTGGCTATACATTTTATAATCGTCGTTTTGTTTATCTTCGCTTCTGAAATACCAAGCAGCCATGCGCGTAGCATATCGATAGTTAGCTTCGGCTTTTGCCCAAGTCTGAAACGCCGCGGAGCTTTGAGGGTTTTGGTCCAAAAAATTGCGCAACAGCGTTTGTTCGCGCTGTTTATAGTTTTCGCACAGAGGCATATAGGCGGCGCGGCTGCTTAGTTGCTCGCGGCGGGCACGTAGTTCGTTTTCGACTGTTTCTGCGCCATATTGCCGATACATTTGCTGGCAATATTGGTTGTGTATCGCGCCTTTACCTTCGTAGCGTAGGGTTTGGGTCAGGTTATCGCCTGTAAATTGCATCTTTATATCGTCGTTGGGCGACAAAAACAGCAGGGTTGTTTGTCCGTCGTATTCGCACAGGACGGGCATGGGTTTGGGCAATAAAATACGCGCTTCAAATGCGCCTAATGCCGTAGGCACTTCTACAAATTCGAGGGTTTCGAGCAGGTTATCGAAATAAAACCGTATGGGTTTTTGATGAAACGCTCCTTGTGTTAGATAGGCTAATGGGCTGTTAATCGCGCCGCGTATGGTAGCAGTACCTGGCGTATCAGCTAATAAAGTTTGTCCTACGAATAGCAGCCAACCTAATAGCCAGCAGCCCTGCAAAAGAGACCTTAGTAAAATAGAACGAGCTTGCGCAATAGGATTTAAGCGGCTTATCTGCGCTCGAATGATGATTTTGGGCAAAGTTTTTGGGTCGTTTATCGTTTAAAAAATGGCAGCTATTTAGGCAACTTCGCCACTAGGCTATTCATTAGATTTTCTACAAAAGTAAGAAATCGAAAATTTAACCTTACATTTGGGAAATGCAGAAATTACCTTCATCGTTTCTAAAAATGCCGTAGGCATGTTATATTGGTAGCATATAGCAAGTACGATTCTTAAAATGCCGTAGGTATGGCATCTAACATTAGAACTGTGGGGAATAAATGCGACCTACAAACATGAATTAGAATAGAGGGGCGCAATACCTAAATAGTTACAAAAAATTGTATATTCGATTAGAAATAGCTATTCTCACTACAAGGCTAAATAGTTACAAAAAATGTATTTCTATGCCGCAAAATTACACCTTTTTTAGCTCATTTCTGAGGTAGTTCAAGGGTTTCGTCTCAAATATTGGCAAAGTAGCCCAATGAATGTACTATCCAATAGGTTCTAATCTGCTAAAAGATAGCCCCCAATAAGAGGTGGATTCAGGCATTAAAAATGAAAAACAGCGTGGCAAGTGGTGCGCCGCCGATTGTTTTGCCGAACGGCAACTACTTTCTGCCTATCTAAGCATATATTACAGCCAACTTTAGGGCTGTTTTTGATAAAACAATGCGTATCTTTGTGCCCTAAATTTTTTATCACTAATTTTTTTTCAAAAAGTTATGAGCAATCAAGCAATACGTATCGAAAACGGGCAATTAATAGTTCCCGATTTCCCCACCATTCCGTTTATAGAGGGCGATGGTACGGGTGTTGATATATGGCCTGCGGCGCAATTGGTATTCGATGCTGCGGTAGAAAAAGCCTACGGCGGCAAACGCAAAATTACGTGGCTCGAAGTATTGGCGGGCGAAAAAGCCTTTAATCAAACCAACGATTGGCTGCCGAAAGCCACCTTAGACACCATCGACAAATACCTATTTGCCATCAAAGGTCCTTTGACTACGCCTGTGGGCGGCGGTATTCGGTCGCTTAATGTAGCGTTGCGCCAAGAGTTAGACCTCTATGCCTGTGTGCGCCCGGTGAAATATTTCGATGGCGTGCCCTCGCCCGCCAAAGAACCGCAAAAGGTGAATATGGTTATTTTCCGCGAAAACACCGAAGACATTTATGCGGGTATCGAATATATGACCGGTACGCCCGAAGCTGCCAAATTGCTTGCGTTTTTGCAAAATGAATTGGGCGTTAAAAAAATTCGTTTCCCCGAAACTTCGTCATTTGGTATCAAACCCGTATCGCTCGAAGGTACAGAACGCTTGGTACGCGCTGCTTTGCACTATGCCATCGACAATAAACAGCCTTCGGTCACTATCGTACACAAGGGCAATATCATGAAATTCACCGAAGGTGCCTTTAAAAATTGGGCTTATGAATTAGCCGAGCGCGAATTTGGCGATGCCGTATTTACGTGGGCACAATACGACCGCATCAAAGCCGCCGAAAGCGAAGCAGCCGCCAACAAAGCACAAAACGAAGCCATCGCCGCCGGAAAAATCATCGTCAAAGATATGATTGCCGACAATTTCTTGCAACAAATACAACTGCGCCCCGCTGAGTATGCCGTCATTGCTACACTAAACCTCAATGGCGACTATATTTCGGACGCATTAGCCGCGCAAGTGGGCGGCATCGGCATTGCACCAGGCGCCAACATCAACTATATCACGGGACATGCTGTATTTGAAGCTACACACGGAACAGCTCCCAAATATGCGGGTTTGGATAAGGTAAACCCTAGCTCGGTCATTCTGTCGGGCGTTATTATGTTCGAATATATGGGTTGGAAAGAAGTTGCCGACCTCATCAATAGCGGAATGACCAAAGCTATTGCCGCCAAAACCGTTACCTACGACTTCGCACGCCTCATGAGCGGTGCCACCGAAGTTAGCTGTTCGGGTTTTGCCAAAGCTATTGTGGCACACATGTAATAAGCATAGCACTACCCAAAAATGCCAAACGCCGACATGGAAAATAATCCGATGTCGGCGTTTTGATGTATGTAAAGGCTTATGCCTTCCATTGTTTTTTATCTAATATTTCTATCTTTACTTTTGCTTTACCCCGCTTAATCAAACCTATCTTCTCAGCAGCAGCCCGCGACATATCTAAGGCGCGTCCTTTGATGTGAGGACCTCGGTCGTTGATGCGCACGACAACCGATTTTTTGGTGTCTAAACAAGTAACCTTGATGCGGGTATTGAAGGGAAGTGTGAGGTGTGCAGCAGTCAATTCTTTTTTATTATATTTTTCGCCGTTAGCAGTTTTTCTGCCCTGAAATTTATCGGAATAATAGGTGGCTATGCCATAAGAAGATTTTTTTTGTGCCCAACAAAGAGCGGTACAAAGGCACAAAAAAACAAGGGTCTTGGCAATAAACTTCATAAGTTAGAATTTGTATTTTTTACTTAGAAAAATCCCTGAAAATCAGAGAATTATACTCGTTAAAGCGATTACATGATTGCCTATTGACAAAAATGATGCGCAAAAATGAGCAGAATATCGCAAAGCACCAAACAAATATTTGCAAAAACAAATCATATTTATTGATATTTAAAACCAATTTTACCTTCCTTACTATCTTGCATACGGCTCAAAAATTGCGAAATACAAAGCCCCATAAGGGATACAAAAATTAATTCTAAAAAAATATGATAATTACTTGTGGTTGCATCGATAAAAAAATTTGACAAAAAAATGACATTATTTTTGGTGACTTACTGTTGCTTTTGCAGTAATTGAACGAGTTTTGCCCAATAGCCCCTCAATAATTCCGGTGGATAGTGCAAAAACCAAGCAACAAGCGATAAAATACCTATTAGGCGAAATGCCAAAGACACAGATTACCTCCCGAAAGGGGTTCTCTGTGCCTTGCGCGTCTAAGGGCAGGCCCTATAAAACGACTATGTTCATTTTTTAACCACCATTTCCGTCACCATCACCGTCGCTACCGCTATTATCGTCATCACCGTCGTTGTCATCATCGCCGCCACCACCGCTGTCGCCGTCACCGAATCCTAAGAAATTGCCGTTGGCATCGAAATACATTTCTATACCATTGCTCAACTCTATTTCAAAGCCGCCATTGTCTTCTGAGTTAGCTTCTACGATGCTTGTGCCGGGGTAGTTGGCTGCTACATAATCGTTGATAGCTGCGGGCAAGGTGCTGATGTCTACATTGTCATCATCGCCGCCGCCACCGCTGTCGCCGTCGCTGAATCCTAAGAAATTGCCGTTGGCATCGAAATACATTTCTATACCATTGCTCAATTCGATTTCAAAGCCGCCGTTGTCTTCCGAGTCTGCTTCTACGATGCTTGTGCCGGGGTAGTTGGCTGCTACATAATCGTTGATAGCTGCGGGCAAGGTGCTGATGTCTACATTGTCGTTGCTGTCGCCGTCGTTGTCGTCATCTTCGTCTTCTTCGCCATCGCCGTCGTTGTCCTCGTCCGAGTCTAAGCCTAAGAAATTGCCATTAGCATCAAAATAGAGATTAAATCCGCCGCCAAATTCAACTTCGTAGCCGCCGCTGTCTTCCATGTTCGCTTCTTCGATGGTCATGTCGGGGTAGTTGGCTGCCAAATAGTCTAAGATGGCAGTAGGCAGCGTTGCGGGGTCAATATTAATGTCGTCATCGTCGTCGGCACTTTCGGCAAATAAAAATCCGCCATCTGCGTCAAAATAAATTTCGGTGCCATCGGCGAGGTGCGCTTCAAAGGCGATTGCAGGGTTATCCTCGTCATTTTCGTCTTCGACATACAACACCACAACATCTGCATAATTAGCTGCCAAATATGCTGCAATGGCATCGGGAATTTGCTCTACGCTATCGTCGGACGACGAGCTAACCGTAACGCCTTCGGCTTGTATATCTCCCATAATATCTTCGGAGCAAGCACTAAAAAAGCCCATAAAGCCGAGCATAGTTAAAAAAAAGACCTTTCTCATGATTAACATTTTTTTTATTCGGATTTTTTAAATAATTGCCGAATTTGTTAGGAAAATAAGATAAAATTTGGTTGTGTTGTTTTTTCGATTTAAGGCAATACCGTAGTTTGGATTGTTTTTCTGCCGCCGCCTATGATGACGGGGTTAATGGCAGTAGGTACGTCGGGCCAAATAACCGTTATGTCGGCACCGGGCGTAAATCGGGCGGCGGTGATGGGTATTGTTATGCTAAACGGTATGGAGTCGCCTGCTGCGATATCATTATCGGGTAGGTTAATGGCATCGTCGGCAATAACGGCGTTGGGGTCGGCAGGCTCTTCGTCCTCTACGCCATATACAATGTCGATATCGTCGGTGCCAAATGGGTAAATGCTTTGATTGATGATATAGCCGCTCAGGGTGGCAGTATCTCCGATGGTTACGGTATCCGGAAATTGTAGGCTACTCAATACGAGTTCAAATTCGTTTTCTTCGTACAAAAACACGCCTAAGTGATTGAAATACAGTTTCAAACCATTGTTGAGGCGTATTTCGTAGTTGCCATTCGATTCTATTTCGGCAACAATAATTGTAGTATTGGGGTAGTTATTGGCAATATAGCTGCCAATATTTGCGGGTAAGCTATTGGGTGCTATCGCTATCTCGTCGTTATCATCGCCTTCCCACCATTCGCCTTCGCTTGTTTCTTCGTATAGGATATTGCCATTGGCATCAAAATATAATTCGGTATCGTCAATCAATTTTATTTCATATACGCCATTTTCAGATTGATGAGCTTCGTCAATGCCCACAGGGTAAAGGGCGGCTATATAATCTTGTATGGCAGTGGGCAAATCGGCGGGCGCGATATTGGGTTCTTCTACGTCTTCAAATAAAAACTTGCCTTCTTGTTCAAAATATATTTTTAGTCCGTTATCAAACCTCACTTCGTAATAGCCGTTCGATTTTTGCCGTATTCTATCAATTGCCATCCCGCTATAATTTGTGTTGATATAAGCCGCAGCGGCGGCAGGCAAATCGGCAAGGGTCAAATCTCCGCCGCCTCCGTTGCCTTCATCTTCGCTCAGGAAAGTGCCGTTTAGGTCAAAATATAGCTCTGTTCCGTTATCGAGCGTTACTTCATATACGTCATTTTCCATCTTCGTGCTCTACCGATACGGCAAGGATAAACAGCCCTTCATAGTTGGCGGCTATATAGCTCGGTATGGCAGCGGGATATTGGGTTGTTTCGCCGTCCATCGAAGTATTAGAAGTCCAGCCCTCTGCTTGGATAATAGTGTTGTCGCATTCGCAAGCCGAAATGCTATACAACAGACCCAGCAACAAACAATATAGCAAATAGCGTTTCATAGTATAACATTATTTATTATTAAATAAAATTAATTCAAATTTATCATTCATCGCTTTTGGTATCAATCGGAATAATTATTTGGGCTTGCCCATTTCTAACGTTCGTTGCTACATTTTTCGTAATTTTGCCCTCATTGGTCGGTAAGTGCGGTTTGATGATGCAAAGATAGGGTGCTTAGATTCGTTCGTAGTTATCTTTTTTCGCTTACTTCTTACAAGTTCGCCCTTACTGCCCGATGCAATACCGCCACTAAAAACAAGCAATTGGAGGTGGTCTTTCTGCGTACAAGGGCGAATATATCGAGTTTTGAGGGAGCAAAAATGAGCTTTAATGGCTTTCAAGCGTTGTTTGTCTCCTCTATTGGCATTATTTTCTATGTCGCAATCATTTTCTACGTTTTTATAAGGCAAAGGTAGGGCAATTTGTTCGCTCATGCCCTTTCAAATTTAATACATTTCTTACAAGTTCAAACCAGAAAAAGGTATTTTTAGCCTCTAAAAATTGGGCCAGACGTGCATCTCGCCACGCTCCAAGCGATATAGGGCAGCCAACTAATGTTCTAACAGAAAAGTTTTTAAGACCATTTTAAAAATGTAAATAACTGATTATCAAGTAATTATATTAAAAATTAGTGCCTTAATTTTTTTGTCAGATTACTAAGTGAGAAACAAGTTTGTTGTACGAGTAGAAACGCCTCAGTGTTTTTCTAATACCCCAAATCCATTTTAACCATGATACCTACTACCTACTTACTGCCATTGCAAATTGGTAGCCGCGCTCGTCGCTGCACAAAACATTATTGGTATGTTGTATGCCTATGGCTTTTATGCTCACCGCTTGTAGGGCAAACGGCTACGGTAGAGCTAATATACAATACCTCCAACTCGCCCCTACCGCATAATCAAGCTAATGTCTTAGCCTTGTCGAGCAATGGCTCGCTGTGGATAGGCACCGAAGAAGGATTGGCTCAGTTGTTCGGCGGGCAATGGCAAATATATAACACTAATAATAGCGGGCTGACCGACGACCGCGTGCGCAGCCTCGCATTACAAGGCAATACCATCTTTGCAGGTACGTTTATAGGCGGCTTATGCCTATACGACCAAGCTACTTGGAAAACCTATACTACGCTTACATCGGGACTACCCGACAATACCGTGCGCGGCATAGCCTTTAATAATAATACACAAACCGTTTGGTTAGGCACTACGGGGGGCTTGGCAGTATGGCAGCCCGCCGACGATGTTTGGACTGCTTATTTTGTCGTATCGCCCAGCCTATCTATCAACAACCTCAATCACTTAGCCTTTGACGCGCAATATACCGCTTGGATAGCCACCCTCAATGCAGGCTTGATAGCCTTTGACGGCGAGGGTTTCCAATCGTACAAAACCAATAATTCGGGCATTCCCGACAACAGCATAGAGCGCGTCATGATTACGCCCGACGGCAGCAAATGGCTTGCTACTACCTTTCATGGCTTGGCACGCTTAGATATAGACGAAGTTTGGACTATTTGGGATAATACCAATTCGCCTTTGACAGCCAATGAACTAACTACTGTTAGCCGCGACCCAGCAGGCAGGCTGCTCATAGGGTCGCGCACGGCAGGGCTGTTCATCGCCGACATCGATAGCGGTACTTGGCTACATCTCGATACTACTAATAGCAACTTACCCAATAATCGCATCACGCAGGTCATAGCCGACAGCGACTCTACGCTATGGGTAGCCACACACGGCGGCGGCATAGCACGCATACACTACGGCGATTTCCCGACTGCCCTACACATAGCTCCTACTCCCTCCAAGCTAAACCCTATCCTAAACATTTATCCAAATCCTATTGCCAACGGCACCACCTTGCACCTACGCATCGATACCCACAAACTACCCGACACCGCACCCAATATCCCAACAACAGCTATACTATATAACCTATGCGGTGCAGAGGTCGCCCGCCAAACTACGAACAATCTGCCAACAGACTGGCAATTGCCCGCCTTGCCCCAAGGACTATACTACGTATGCGTTGCAACGGCAAACGGCAATATGCTACGCACCCCACTTTTTATCGGACAATAAACCCAAGTATGCCCCATCAGACAGAAAAAGCCTTAGCTTTGCGGCTCAATTACGAGCGGCATCCAAGCAATGCTTTTCGTCGTAGCCTATGCCGCACAATCGCTCAATGCCAACCATATTTATATTTTTTCCAATCAAACCAAGAAAACGCCAACATGACACCTTGGATTATCCTAAGCGATGCCGCCCAAATTGATGAATTGGTACAACGCTCTTACCAAACGCCCTGCTTGATTTTTAAACACAGTACGCGCTGTTCTATCAGCAGAGCTGCCCAAAACCGTTTGGAACAAAAATGGAACTTCGCAGCCGACGAACTTTCGCCCTATTATCTCGACCTATTGCAATACCGCCCCTTGTCGAATCATATCGCCGAGCAACTTGACGTGCGCCACGAATCGCCCCAAGTATTGCTCATCGTCAATGGTAAATGTGTGTATGACAATTCGCACAATGCCATCTCGGTAGCCGACCTCGCCGCCGCGCTCGATATTAATCCCGTAGAGGCATAACATAGCCCACTATGCCCGCACCAAGCGACGCAATAGCCCACCTACGCCACGTATTAGCAGACGAATACGAGGCGTTTGCCCAAGCACTATGCACAGTGCCTCCGGTATCGCTGCGCCTAAATGCTGCTAAATCCGCGTCGAAACCCATTTTTGCCGATACTACTCCCGTGCCTTGGTGCGCGACAGGTTTTTATTTACCCCAACGTCCCTCATTCACCTTAGACCCCCTACTGCACGCAGGCGCGTATTACGTACAAGAAGCCTCCTCTATGTTCGTAGAGCAAGCCCTACGCCAACATGCCGACTTGTCGCAAGCCTTGTCGGTATTAGACTTGTGCGCCGCGCCAGGGGGCAAAAGCACTTTATTGGTATCGCTACTAAACGCCGATAGCTGCTTGTTAGCCAACGAAACAGTGCGCAGCCGCGCCCATATCCTAAGCGAAAATTTGGCAAAATGGGGTAGTCCTCATACCGCCGTCACTTGTAACGACCCCGCACAATTTGCCGCACTTGCAGGTTGCTTCGATGTGTTATTGTGCGACGCACCCTGTTCGGGCGAGGGAATGTTTCGCAAAACCCCCGAAGCCGCAGGCGAATGGTCTATGGCTAATGTGCAGCTATGTGCCAAACGCCAAAGCCGCATCTTGGCTGATGCCGCCAACTTGCTGGACGAAGGCGGCTTGATGGTGTATAGCACATGTACGTTTAACCCAATCGAAAACGAAGAACAAGTAGCGTGCTTGCTTCAACATACCCATTTCGACTATGTTAGCCTGCGCCTCGACCTTGCCCATTTTCCGCAAGTTGTCGAAACATGCCAAACCCTGCCCAACGGAAAAATTGCCTACGGCTATCGCTTTTACCCGCACCGAATTGAAGGCGAAGGACTGTTTATAGCTTGCTTGCGCCGCCAAGACCACCCTACTACTCCCCAACGCACTACCAAGCCACATAGGCCCGACAAAAATAGGGCGGTCAATGCCAAAGAACGCCAAGCACTATCGGCGTGGCTCGACCAACCCAAGGATTTTGAATATATCCAACACCTCGGCGAATATTATGCACTGCCCCATGCCCTATGGACGCGATGGCGCAAATGGGCAAATAACCCCTTGCTATATTGGCTCAATATGGGCGTAAAATTGGGCAAGCTGAACGGCAATAACTTAATTCCCGCACCCGAATTGGCACTTAGCACCGCTCTGTCGCCCCATATTAATACCATAGCACTGAGCCACGAACAAGCCTTATCGTACCTACGCAAAGAGGAAATAAACGGACACTTGCCAACAACAAGCAATACTTGGGCGGCGGTAGCGTATGAAGGTCTGTGCTTGGGTTGGGTAAAAATACTACAAGGAAGGCTCAACAACCATTACCCAAAAGAATGGCGCATCAGAATGAACTCCTGATAAGACGAGACCCCAAAGCAACAGCAGGCGCACAGCGTACAAATATCGTTTTTTTTGCCTACCTTTGTGGGCTAAAAAACACACATTTGCCATGTTAGATAAACTCGAAGCTATTCGGTTTAAGTGGGATAATATCGCCGAACAACTCAACGACCCCGATGCCGTATCGGACATAAAACGCTATACCAAATTGAGCAAAGAATATAAAAATTTGCAACCCATAGCCGAAATGTACGACCGCTACAAAAAATTGCTGCACGACATAGAGTCTGCTAAACAATTGCTATATACTGAAAAAGACGAAGAATTTCGCGACCTCATCAAAACAGAATTGGACGATTTGACCACAGAATTGCCCGATGTAGAAGAAGAAATCCGCCAAATGTTAGTGCCCAAAGACCCCGACGACGAGCGCAATGCCGTGTTGGAAATACGTGCGGGCACAGGTGGCGATGAAGCGGGCATTTTTGCAGGCGATTTGTTTCGCATGTACACGCGTTTTTGCGAGGGCAAAGGTTGGCAGGTCGCTATACTAAGCGAAAGCGAAAATGCAGCGGGCGGCTTCAAAGAAATAGTTGCCGAAGTGACAGGCAACGGCGTATATGGCGAACTCAAATACGAATCGGGCGTACACCGCGTACAGCGCGTGCCCGACACCGAATCGCAGGGGCGCGTACATACCTCCGCCGCTACCGTAGCTATATTGCCCGAAGCCGACGACGAGGTAGAAAGATAGATCAATCCCGGCGAGTTGAAAGTCGATACTTACCGCTCGTCGGGAGCAGGTGGGCAGCACGTCAATAAAACCGAATCGGCTATCCGCATCACCCACCTACCATCGGGCATTGTAGTAGAATGCCAACGCGAAAGGTCGCAAATACAAAACCGCGAAGTGGCAATGACCATGCTGCGCACCAAATTGTATGAGCGAGAATACCAAAAACGCATGGACGAAGTAGCGTCTAAGCGCAAAACCCTCGTATCGACTGGCGACCGAAGCGCCAAAATACGCACCTATAATTACCCACAAGGGCGCGTAACCGACCACCGCATCGGGCTAACGCTCTACAATTTGGCAACTATCATGGACGGCGACTTGCAGCATATCATCAATAGCCTGCAAACTGCCGAAAATACCGAAAAACTAAAAACCGAAACCGTAGCATAGCTATTGCCCTTTTTGAGCCTAAAAACTGCTATGCGGTAGGCACAAAATAGCGGGTAGCACAGTATCTATTGCTCTGCTGCACGATTTTTTTTTTTTGACCCATACAAACAAACAAACCCTATTTTGAAAAAGACACGCCTCGCCGACGACACAGAGGTATTTTGCCTCCAAGCCACCGAAGCAAAAATGCTCGATTATCACATCAAAGGCTATCTAACGCCGCCCATCGCGCTACAAAACGGTTATACTGTGTTTGATATAGGGGCAAATGTGGGCATTATGGGCATCCGCCTATTACAACAATATCCCGACAGCAAAATTTATGCTTTCGAGCCAATCCCGCCTACCTACGATGTGTTAGCAGCAAATGCCCGCATGATGGGCGAACATCGCTATCGCGCCCTACCTTATGGCGTATCTAACGAGAACGGAAACGCCGTTTTTTCGTATTTTCCCAATAGCCCCGCCTTATCTACTGCGCACCCCGAAGAATGGGACAAAAACCCCGATAACCTCGCCGAAGCCGTAGCAGGCAATGTACGCCAAGCACCACCCGAATTTTGGTGGGCGCGATTTATTCCCTCATTCCTATTCAAATGGTTTGCCAAAATAATGCGCATGGGCGAACAAAAATTTACCTGCCAACTGCGCACCGTATCCGCCATTATTGCCGAGTATGGCATCGAAAAAATAAACCTACTCAAAATTGACTGCGAAGGAGCCGAATTAGCCGTTTTGCAGGGCATCAAACCCGAAGACTGGCAACGAATAGAACAAGTAGTTGCCGAAGTATACGACATTGACGGGCGGCTCGAACAAGTAACCCAACTCTGCCGACAATACGGGCTCAATAACCTAAAAGTAGAAAAAGATACTATGATGGGCAACGCACCTCTTTATAACGTATTCGCAAGCAAAATATGATTTTTTTCGCCGATTTAATTCGAGCAGTGAATATGGTTTTTGAGGGCTGCTCAAGTTAGATGAAACGAAAGCAGAAAAGTGGCATCAGACGCGAAAAACGCACTCACGCCAACCACTACCAAACCCACCTACAGAGCATCATCCCGCATCCAAATAACACACAACTAAAAAATAAAACAAAATGGACAATATCATCTAACTAAAAATTACACTCCAATGGACAAAACCTCCAATTTGGAGACGAGTACTCGTTGACAAGTCAACAACTTTTGAACAACTCCATTACATCATTCAAACAGCAATGGGCTGGTCAAATTCTCATCTTCACGAGTTCGATGTTAATGGTTACAGAATTGCCGTGCCATACGAAGAATTTGACGATGGCTTCGACGACGAATCTATTGACGCTTCAACTGTAAGCATAGACAAGTTCGTCACAGAAGCGAAAAGCGCGTTTCGCTATACCTACGATTTTGGAGACGGTTGGGAACATAAAATAGTCGTGAAAAATTTTTACCACAAGACGCAAAATAAAATACCCTATTTGTATAGGCGGAAAATTAAATTGCCCACCCGAAGACTGCGGCGGAGTTCCTGGCTTCTACGAGTTGCTTGAGATACTCGGCAACAAGAAACACCCCGACCGGAAGGAAATGTTAGAGTGGCTTGGCTACCAATATGATGCCGAATATTTTGATAAAGACGAAATTAACCAAGAATTAGCCGCGCTACGCAGTTCCTAAAAGTGCTAAAAAAAATCTATGGGCAACCAATGACAAGTAAAGTTGCTGCCAACCGCGGGTTTCGTGGCAGGCGGGCGGGCTGTTGCTTTGTGTTCCTATGAAACTTTGTCCATAAATTGCCCTCCAAACCGATAACGGTCTAATATCGCAAGATTTGTATGCCTATTCGCGCAGCATTGGGTTGGTATTGGTTAAAATCCTGCACCAACACATTGCCGTCCAAATTATTGTCGGCAGCTAAGTATTGGTTCATTTGAGCCATTTGGCTGCTCAATACCTGAAAATCGGCTACTGTCACTACACCATTTGCTGTCATATCGCCCGCTGCCATGCCGTAGGTATTGGTGGCTATCCATGCTAATTGCCCTGTATTGCCCATCACATTATCCGCCGCGCTTAGGTCTATCGTTAGGCTGTTGCTGATAGATGGTGCTATTGCCGAAGCAATTGCCAAGTGGTTGCGGTGGCGCACAGCGATATGATAGTTTGCCGCTGCCGATAGCTGATAGAATCGAACGCCCGCCGTGCCGTCTATATCCTTTACTGTGCCGTTTTGGGTCAGCAAGGCAGCACGACGCTCGGCTACGACCGTTGTATTGCTCGCCAAACGCGCTTCGACCAATACCCAATCCACTACATCGGGCGGCATAGTGGGCACTGCCTCCTGCCCATTATAATTCCAAGGGCTTCCGCCGTAGGGTTGCGATAGGGGCAATAGCTGCTGCGTATTCAGGGCGGTGGTCATCAGGGCAGCAGCGGGGTCATACGCGCCTTGTAACCATACTTTTAACTTACAAATATATGGCGTTGGGGTGCTAAAAGTCGATATATCGCTATATAAGCTAAGGGCACCGGCTGCGCATTGGGTGGCTATGCGCCATTCGTAGTCTGTATCATCGGTTAATCCGCTTAGGGTATAGGTAGTATTGGAGGTCGTTGCGCTGTTCCAAATTGTAGCGTTGGTGGTCTTGTATTGCACCGTATAAGCCACAGCCTCCGCTACTGCCGACCACGACAGCGTAGCAACACCCGTAGCAATATTGCTGGCACTAAGCCCGCTTGGGATAGGGCAATTGACAGGCGCAGGTGTGCTGAACGCTACGGGTGGCGCACTATACAAACTACTCGACCCGCTACCGCAGAGGCTTGATATGCGCACTTGGTAATTGGTATTGCCCGCTAAGCCGCTCAATACAGCCGTATTAGTACTTACAACTATGCTTGTCCAAGCCGTAGTACCCGCCACTTGGTATTGCACTTGATAGCCATTAGCACCCGCCGCGCTATTCCATGTTAATTGGGCTGACGTAGGCGTTAGGTTGGCAATGGTTATGCTGGTGGGTGCGCCGCAAGTTGTGCTACCCTCAATAGCAGGTGTTAGCAATATTTGTGGCGTGGGCAATGTATATCCCTGCCCACAATCGACCGATACGCGCACTTTATAGGTTGTTCCGCTTGTCAGTCCGTATATAGTGGTAGAAGTATTGGCAGTTGTTTCAAAAAACCACCAAGTTGGACCATTCACGTCTTGGTATTCTACATAATAGTTCAGGGCACCTGGCACTGCCTCCCAAACCACCGTAGCCGATGTATTGCTTACGGTTGGGGCTACCAAAAATGCGGGCGCGGGGCAGGGTATCGTTGTAAGGGTCATAAATGTGGCAGTTGGCGAAAAATCGGTATATACGCCGCCGCAATTGCTGGCTATCATTATCTCGTAGGTCGTATTGGGCAATAAACCGCCGAGTAAGGTGGTAGCTGCGGCGGACGATATAGCTACCCAAGCACCGTTGACTGCTCGATAAAAAACCAGTAATCGGTAGCATTGCTCGTTCCTACCCAAGTAATTTGGGCACTATTTTCGGTGATATTGCTCGCCGTTATATTGCTCGGTACGGTACAGGTGCCCGTATTATTGCCCGTATTACCTCCGCCGCCGCCTGTGCCATTGGCGCAGCCGTAGGTAGTTTTGATTTGTTCGGTAGGGTCGTCTAAGGGCAACAAGAGCATCAGTGCGTTCAGCACTTGCCCAAATTCGTAGCGGAACGAGATGCTCGCCCCTCCATTGATGCCATTAAAAGTTGTTTGTATATTATTGCGCACTGCTACGCTGTCTATGTCGGGATAGAGCGGGAAAATGCGCGTTAGGTAATGGCTCACATCGCTCCAAGCAATAGGTTCGTCGTAATAATTTTTGAAATAATTATAAGGCTGTCCCGTAGCAGTATTAGTTGCCGTCAAGGTAGGATTAATGGCGGCGGCTTGGTCGCCCAATACCTGCGTATAGTTGCTTATTTTCTCGGCATGGTCTTTGGCTACCTCATGATTAAAAATGGTCAATAAATCGGGGGCTGCTAAGGCAGAGTCGCGCAGGGTATAAAATATATCACTCACTAAGGTACTCCACAATCCTCTATTATACGCGCCCGAAATAGCTTTTACTCCTGCCATAGGGTCGGTGGCATTGTCAAAAAAATCGAGTGGGTCCCAGTCTTTATTGACCTCTAACCAACGCACCGTAAATATATCATAGTAGGCTTTGCCCAAGGCAGCGGTCTCGAAATGATTGCCGCCTATGATACTGGGGTGCGCTGCTGTCGGAAATCGGTTGGGGTACATGCCGTTGAGTTCTGCATAGGCAGAGGGCGGCGGTTCTATCTGAAAACAACCGTCATTGGTCGATGCCGATTGGAAGGCAAGCGGATAGGGGTCGTCGCTATCGGTTTGTAGGGCGTTGTCGCAGCCCCCAAAGCTCTCTTTGAGCGGCGTAGCCCAAAACGTATTGATGGGCAGAATACCTGTATCAATGACATTGGCAAATACCTGCGAGGCGTGCGCTATTGCCATTGCCCACGATTTGCGGTTGTTTGGTATTTCGGCATCCGAACTAACACCCCAAACAGGATACAAACGCGCTTCGCCGATGCGGATTTCGTTAATGGGGCGCAGCGTGGCAACAGTGGGATAGTAGGTAGCGGGGCGCGAGGGGCAACCGCCGCTGCCCAAAGTAGCTACATTGAGGCTACGTACAGCCCCCGTACAACCTTCAAGTGTAGTTTCGGTAACGCTAATTACGCCGCCCAAGGTGCCAAAATTGACCGATATTTGCGCCGTACCCTGCCCCGATGCAATGCTTGCTCCTACGGGCACTGTCCAATTATAGGTTGAGGTAGGCGTAGGTGATACGCTATATATCTGTGCCGTAGCATTTTCGGCAACAGACGTATTACCGTTGATAGCTCCTGTAAGCGGTGCAACGGTTAGCGTAATGGCGTCAGATGCCGTACAGCCCGCCGCATTGGTGACAATAACGGTATAAGTAGTAGTAGTAGTAGGCGCGGCTATGGGATTGGCTATGGCGGCATCGCTCAAACCGATGGTAGGTTGCCATGCGTAGCTATCGATTGCGCCCGCCGTAGCAGTTGCCGACAATTGTAAGCTATTGCCAAAACAAAGGATTTGGTCGGTAGGGACGCTAACACCAAACGCGGGATATACGGTGATATAGGCGGTTTTCGTTTCGCTATCCGTACCGTAGGCATTGCCGCTCGTCAAACTCACGCTATACGTGCCCGCATTAGGGTAGCTAACCGTAGCCGATGGTGTATTGGCAATAGCAGGGTTAGCACCCATAAAAGTCCAATTCCAAGTAGTAGGTGTATTGCTCGATATGTCGTTGAAGGTGACGCTCTGCCCCGCACAAATTTGAGTAGCCGTAGTAGCTACAAAATCGGCTACGGGCGGTAGTGGCGGTGTGGTAAGGGTTAGGGTGGCGGTACTGCGGTTATTATTTTCGTTGCTCTCGGTCAATACTTGGCTGTGGTCAGCTACGGCAATCACATACCAAGTTCCTGCGGATAGATAAGCAGGTATGCCTATGATGACTGAAAAGGGCAAAGTTCCGCCTGTTGGGGCTATACTTCCCACACTTGCGCTGGTAAGTAGCAGGTCGGTATCGAGTTCAAGAGAGGTATTGCTCGATAAATAAAAAGCTATTTCGGACGGGTTGGCTGTGGCATTGCCATTGTTATATAACGTTGTATTGAGCGATACGGTATTGCCTACTTGAACGGTACTGGGTATTAGGCTGGGGTTAGCTACGCTTAGGTCGGGGCGCGGCAAAGCAGCATTGCAAAAAATAGCATTGAGCGTATCGGCAAGTGGCGTACTCAGGGTAGCACCATTTTGTATATAATCACCCGTGATTTCCCATATAATAATGCCGCGTGCTTGTTGGTCGGCTACAAATTGGGCTTTGATAGCTACCGATTGGGCATTGTCATACGATACAAAACGGTGTCCTGCTGCATCGGTCAAATAAGGAACTTGCGCTTGGCTGTCCCATTGAGGCGTATAGCCGCCTATATTTGCCAAGATATTGTAGTAGAGCGGCATTCCTTCGTCCTGCCAATACGTGATATTATCGACCCCGCCGTGGGGCTGAAACAATCCATTGCAGTTTTTGAGCGAGCGTCCGTAAAAAGCCACGCCGATATTGAGTTTGTCGGCAGGTATGCCAAAGGTGGTATGGTATAGCTCGAAAGCGGCAGCCGTACTAAAATCGGGGTCGCCTTGTGCGGGGGCGTATAAGGGCGAATTGTGGTTGGCTATTGCGTCCCAAGAGCCGTAGAAATCGTAGGTCATCAGGTTGATGATGTCTAAATATGGGTGCGCACTTGCCCAAGGCACGTTGTCGGCGACAGAAGGAGCGGCACTGACGGCGGCGGTAAGCAAAAATTGTTTGCCTATTGATGTGCCATAGTTGTCAATAGCCGTACGCACGTCTTGTAGAAGCAATACAAAATTGGCTCCGTCGGCGGGCGTGCCGCTATGTTCGGCAAAACCTGGATATTCCCAATCCAAATCGATACCATCAAAGCCATAGGTTTGCAAGAGACCGACACACGATTGGGCAAAGGTGTTGCGCTTAACGGCATCGGCGGCAATGCTCGGAAAATTGTTCGATAGCGTCCAGCCGCCTATCGATATGAGTACCTTTACATTATGAGCATGTGCCTGCCCTATCAGCGAATTTTGGCTATAATGCGACGGCGGCGTAGTGCTCCAATTGATAGGACCGAGCAGTAGGTTTTCATCGCCCCAAGCATCAACACCTGCTATATTGCCATCGGTATCGGGCGCAAAAAAAGCATAGTTGATGATGGTGTATTGGTCATAATCAATGCTCGTGGGGTTGACCAATTGCGAGCGGTCGTACCATTGCCAGCCCGGATAATAGCCCACAACCTCGCGGCAGGGTTGAGCGATGAGATGAGGGGCAAAAGAACTTACAAAAACTAAGGATAAGTATAATAGGCGCAGAAACATGGCAATTCAGAAGCACCTTTGTGTGCTCGCTATGAGCGCAAAATTACTATTTTTGAACCAACGTTTATATCATATCTCATCAAATTCTGCTGCTATGTTTCTCTTTTACCCAAAATAAACCATCATCGGTTGTTGGTGAATGATGGGTGTTTGGAGGAAAGAAGTTGACCGTCCTAAATATAGGAAAATGATAGCTATTTAGGGTATAGGGTTTTGGGTATGGGGTAATGAGCAATACTTATCTAATAATGCCTGACCTCGCTGCATACTCGATTAGCTCCCTCTACAAGGCTAAATAGGTACTTATTCTTAATAATCAATTTATCTATAAACACTGACTCTAAGCGTATTTTCGTACCATTACCTCATTAATGCTGCTTAAATGGTAGAGATATTGATTGATGCAATTGAATAAAAACACATAAATTTAAAAATAAATAATAAAAATAATAATGTAATTTATTTTTTCAAAAAACACTACTGATTTTAAACAAATACTGTATCTTTGCTTAATAGACATAAAAAGTGTTTTTTTGTATTTATAAATTATTTTTCGGGCAACTATTTAGGCACTACACATCTTTGTTATAGTTGATGTTTGCAGGTCGCATCTATTCCCCGCCATTGTTTTGCTCCCAATTCGACATCGCTCACAATAAGAAATGCAGGTAACTATTTAGGGTATAGGGTTTTGGGTATGGGGTTCTGAGCTATATCTATCTAATAATGCCCGAAATCATTGCATATTCGATTAGAAATAGCTATTGTTGTGGACTGTTTCTACAGGGCTAAATAGTTACGAAGTAAAAACATCTTAGCGTTTGGCAATACCCAAAACGTTATCATACCAATAAAAAGCAACCAAAGCTTGCAACCCAAGTCGTGTATCTATATGAAAATATATACAAAAAATAATTAAATATTTTCTTAGAAAATTGAAAATCCAGGCATTGTAAAACCCAAAGTCGAACCTTGAAAATACAGGAGGTCGGACGTTAAGAAAATAATTAAGAAAAACACTCTCTAAAAAGTAAAAAATTTGGAAATTAGGCAATAATTCTATAACTTTGACGCATTAAAATAATCAAACGGCATATAACAATCCGCTTGTACGCCCCAATTGATGGTAGTTTGATGCGGTTTTCGAGGCAGCATGGTCGGCAAGCATGGGCGTTAGCGGCAGTTTCAACCAACAATTATAATAAATAAAAATGAAACATTTATCAATTTTAATATTTGCATTAATTATGCTTGTGCAAAATGCTTGTGGACGGACAAACAAAGCAAATGAAACCCACAATAGAATTGACAGCTATCTTTCAGAATTAGAAAATGTGGGCTTTTATGGTTCGGTATTGGTAGAATTGAACGGAGAAAAGCTATTTCAAAAGGATATGGTTTTAGTGATGTTGAAAAAGCAAATCAAAATTCCCCGAACACTATTTTTGACATCGGGTCAATTACAAAACAATTTACTGCGGCTGCAATTCTAAAATTAGAAATGCAAGGTAAACTTTCAATAGACGACAAAATTTCAAAATACTTTGGCGGATTACCGTTAGATAAACAGCAGATTTCAATTCACGATTTACTTCGCCATCAATCAGGTCTGATAAGTAACGTGGGCAGGGATTTTGAAAAAATTTCTGAAAAAGAATTCTTAGACAAGGTTTTCAATTCAGAATTACAATTTCCTGTCGGGTCAAGTTTTTCATATTCAAATATTGGTTACAGTTTATTAGCAGTTATTGTTGAAAAAACATCTAATCAATCTTACGAAATATTTATATATGAAAATTTATGCAAACCTTCGCAAATGGAAATGACGGGATACACAAGACCTGCCTTTGATAATAATCTTATAGCCGTTGGATATGAGCGCGATAACAAATTATGGGGAAAACCAACGGACAAAGAATGGGATACTTCCTCTCCATATTGGCACTTAAAGGCAATGGCGGCCTCCTTTCAACTACCGAAGACCTATTCAAATGGCATAAGTGCTTATTGACAGAAAAGGTATTGTCAAAAGATGCCAAACAAAAGTTGTATCATCCCAAGTTAAGAGCAGAAGAAAGCGAAAATTCATACTATGCCTATGGTTGGGATGTTTCAAGAACAAATAGAAACACTTCGCAAGTCTGGCACAATGGAACAAATGGAATTTTCTATGCCGATTTTTTACGCTTTATAGATGAATAAGTAACATTCATTTTACTATCTAACAAATCCCACACTAATTTCAATAACTTGGATTTTGAAATGGCAAGAATTGTTTTCAACCCAAACTTTATTCCTGAAATTCCGATAGCTGATAATCCGGAAAATCGTGAATTTTCTAACCAAATCTATTAAAACGATTAGTGAATTTGGCTTAGAAAGGCAAAAAAGAATATATAAAAACAAAACACTGAACAGCTTTTAGAATTTCTAATGAGAGAAGAAGGATTTAGTCACAGACAATGATAAACCAGAAATTGCTATCCAAATCTTTGAAATGAATGCCTTTGCGTATCCAAAATCCGCCAAAGCATTACAAGGATTAGGCGAAATTATATGGAAACAGGAAAGGATAAATTAGCATTAAAGTAAATGAAAGTTTAGCAATAAACCCAGACAATCCATTCATAAATAGGTTAATTAAACAACTTGACCAATGAGAAAAACCGCCACTAACAGCAGCTACCTAAAAAGGGGTTGTCGTGTTCCAAAAACAATTTTGTGGTTAATCAAACATTAGTTTTTCAAATCAAGTTTTGGAGCCAAAGCCCTTCCCTTCGGGTAGCCGCAAACCGTTAGCGGTCGTTGTAACATTTGCTGGTGGGGTTTATAAACCCTCTTACAAGCTATGGCAGAAACGATAAATACAAAACAACGAACCGCTAACATCGCATTGATAATATTGGGGCTGACAGTTATAAACTTAACATTTGTGCTTCTATTGAGCATTAGGGCTAAAACCTCGCCCACCACCAATACGTAAACCGTTTAACAAAATAAAAACAATAACAATGGAAAAACAAACAAACATCTCTAACATGGCGGAATATAAAAACTTCAGTCAGCCTGACGAAGTCCGCGAATTCCCGAAAGGAATACTTGAATTGATAAGAATTGGCGGAGCCATAATTGGTCGTGGCATTTTTGAACCCGGGTGGCGGTGGGCAACCTCTGTGCAGCCAATTGCGAAAACACATAGTTGCGAGGCTCCCCATTTCCAGTATCACGTGTCGGGCATTCTACATGTGGTAATGGATGACGGAACTGAATTTGACTGCAAACCCGGTGACATTTCACTGTTGCCGCCAGGACATGATGCATGGACAGTGGGCGACGAGCCTGCTGTTGTCATAGATTTTCAAGGCATGGTTGATTATGCAAAACATCTGTAAGTAGCTTCCCAACCGAATAAAGCCGAAATTCTCAACTGCCAAGTAGCTAAGATGAATTCTAACTATTTAGAGCATGCTGAAAAAGTCTTTTCCTGAAAAGGTGTTTTTAAAAATTAATTTTTTCTGTTTTTATGTATGCGTAAATCACTGTAAATCAATTTTTTATGCACATTAAAAAATTAAAATTTTACAAATTAGCACTTTTGTTCAGAATAAATCGCAGAGAATTTTTAAAAAAACTGCACGGTTTTTCGGGTAGTTCTATTCAAAATCGTGCAGTTTTGCGTTCCAAAATCGTGCAGCAATTTCCGCTTTAAATAATTTACGTTATATAATACGTTGAAAATGAACGATTTGATTTTATTAATAAAATTGTAATAAAAAATTTACGATTTTATAACTCGCTTGTTATTAGTAGAATACGAATTGTTAAATTTTAATAGCGGAAATTGCTGAAAATCGTGCATTTCTTGTTATAGACTATTGATTTACAAGGAATTATAGCAATTAATCGATTTTCTCAGTACGCTCTATTTAGCCTTGTAGGGAAAATAGCCATTTCTAATTGAATATACAACGATATCAGGTATTATCAGATAGACATAGCCCAAAACCCCATACCCTAAATAGTTACGTTTGAACATAAAAGTCAATAATACCTAATGTTCTGACAAAAAAATTAAGGTACTAATTTTTAATATAATTACCTGATATTCAGTTACTTACATTTTTAAAATGGTCTTAAAAACTTTTCTGTTAGAACACTAAGTACATGAAATTAAACATTACAGCTCAAAACCCAATGGAATGGATAGCGATAAAGCTAAACCTCGTAGCCATTCCGCTTATGGACACCCAAATAGCCTTTACACAAGCAAGGGCAATAATGGCAGCAGCCGAATTGAACATTTTTGAGGCAATAGGCAAAGGCAGCAAATCCTATGAACAAATTGCAACTGCTGCCAAAACTCATCCCGAAGCTACCAAACAACTGCTCGACTGCTTGACTGGGATAGGCTATCTGACCTGGGGCAACGGCAATTATGCTATCAAACCTAAACTATACAAGTGGTTGCTCAAAGAATATCCGTCCAATCTCATCGGTAAACTTCGCTTTCAGCTAAGCGAATGGAACTGGATGGCAAAGTTAGAAGATTATGTTCGCGGGTAAGCCTATGGAACTGCACGCTGTAATTACCGAATCGGAATGGGCAAGCTATCAAGACGGCATGCGTGACTTATCTGTAAACACGGCAAAAGAACTTGCAAGTAAACTCAAGTTATCGGCAAACACTTCCAAATTACTTGACATTGGAGGTTCTCACGGGCTTTACTCTATTGAGCTATGCAAAAAATACCCTTCGCTTTCCAGCACCATTCTTGAACTGCCCGGTGCAGTTGAGAGGGCGAGTGCCATAGCAGCAGAACATGGATTTACTGACCGTGTGAAATATCAGGCAGGCAACGCACTTACTGACGACCTTGGCGAACAGCAATATGACCTGATAATGATAAACAATGTAGTGCATCATTTTACGGCTGAAGAAAACCTGAAATTGGCACAAAATATTGCCCGTGCATTGAAGCCCGGAGGCAGGTATGCCATTGGGGAGTTTATTCGCGGCAACAAACTCGGTGAGGGAGGGTCTATTGCTTCCTGTGCCGGACTTTATTTCTCGCTCACCAGCGAATCGGGAACATGGTCGGTAGAAGAGATTAATTCATGGCAACAAAAAGCAGGGCTGAAAATACAAAAGCCAATTAGTTTAATGACACTGCCCGGATGGAAAATGTTGATAGCTACAAAGTAAACATGCAGTAAGCAAATACAAGAAGCACATGCCCATAACAGCACCTTGCCAAAAGCAGGGATGACGTGGTAGCCGAAAGTTTAGGAGCATTTATGGACTGCGGTGCAAAAAAGCAAAATCAATACAGATTAAATTTAATTTCAAGTCGTAAATTGTTTATTTATAACCATCTACATATCTTGTAATTACTAAACACTTTGTTAAAATGATTTCTCGCACCGCAGTCTTACAATTTACTTTTTACATATCGCTCCACTTCCTGTTCTAAGCATTGTAGCGGCAGCGAACCGTGTTGCAAAATGGCGTTATGGAACTCGCGCAGGTCGAATCGGTCGCCCAAGCGAGCTTTGGCTTGTTCGCGCAACTGTAAAATTTTTATCATGCCTATTTTGTAGGCACAAGCCTGCCCTGGATTGACAATATATCGCTCTATTTCCGACACCACATCGGTATGTCCAAGCCCTGTGGTTTCTTCCATAAATTCGATGGCTTGTTCGCGCGTCCAGCATTTGCTATGTATGCCCGTATCCACTACGAGGCGTACGGCTCTGAACAATTCAGCTTGCAACCTGCCGAGGTTGCTATATGGGTCGTGCTGAAAACCAAGTTCCCAAGCCAATTGTTCGGCATACAAAGCCCAGCCTTCAATATAAGCCGTAAAAGGCACGAGTTGCCTAAATGTGGGCAAACTATCTAAGGTTTGGGCAATACCCAACTGAAAATGATGCCCCGGTATAGCTTCGTGGTAAGCTAAGGTGCGCATGCTCCAGCGCGGAATATCGCGCAAGGTACGCAGGTTAGCATAAAAAACGCCCTCGCGCGAGCCGTCCATTGCGGGCGGTTCGTAATAGCACCGCAGCGGTTGCTTGCTTAAATTCGGGTACGCGCAAGACCTTTACACTGCTTTTAGGGCGCAAACCAAACACTTTCCGTTGTTGCAAAACGGTATCTATCTCATCAATTATGGCTTGATAATCGGCGAGGCATTGGGCACGCCCTGCATCGGTTTCGGGATATTGAAAGCGCGGGTCGTCGGTTATTTTCCGGAGGTTATCGCCCACTGATAGCTTTGCCGAATAGCCTAATTGGCTAAAAATGCGGCGCATGTCGGCAGAAATGCGGGCTATTTCTGCTATACCCAAGCGGTGTACCGAGTCGGGGCTAAGGTCGGAGGTGGTTTGCTGCCGCAATAGGTAGGCATAATAAGCATCGCCTTGAGGTAGTTTCCATACGCCGTCATCGTTGTTGGCTTTGGTATATAATTGGTGGAGATAGGTTTCGAGCGAATCATAAGCGGGATAAACCGACTCGCGCAGCGCGGCTGAAGTGCGGGTGAGCAAGTCGGCTTTGTCTTCTTTATCCAAATCGGGCATCGAATCCAATCGGGTTTGCAGATGCGCATATAGCAAATGCTGTTCGGGTGGGCTTTGCGTAAAATTGGCAATTTCTTTCAATACTTTTTCGATAACAAATTGCGGTGGTATGATTTGTTTCGACTCGCGCAGGCGCAAACCGCTCAATACTTGGGCAAATTTATCGTCAAATTTTGACAACCGCGACACGTAGTCATCGGCATCGCGGCGGTCGCCCAAATGGTGCGTATTGAGCATAAAATCGGGCAATTCGCTCTGTATGCCCGCCAATTGATTGACGGGGTAGTTGTGGTATATATACGGCGTTCCTGCAACAGCATCGCTCAAAAAATAGTCCAATACATCATAGGACAATTGTTGGCTCCTGCTGAGGCTTTGTCGGCTGTACTGTTTTAAGATAGCCCAATTTTTGGCAAATTTGGCTGCTGCCTCCGCATCGTTTTCGGGCGACACATTAGTTAGGCGGCTGTTGTGCCAGCGAATGCCAAGTTGTTCGGCAATTCTTACGCTGCTCAATAGTTCGGGATTATCTAAGGCAAACTCGATGAATACACGCTCAAAAAAATGGTCTATTTGGGTTGGTTTAAACCATATAAGTTGAACAAGCCACCAGCGCCGCCTACCACTACTAAGGCAAGTACGTAGCGCAATATTTTTTCATGCTTATCGGCGGATAGTTCGTTGTTCGATGCGCTTTTCGTATTGTTCGCCCTGAAAAATACGCTGTACAAATATGCCCGGCGTATGGATTTGGTCGGGTTCGAGGCTACCAAGTGGTACTAATTCCTCTACTTCGGCAATGGTAATTCTGCCTGCCATAGCCATGAGTGGGTTAAAATTGCGGGCTGTTTTGCGAAACACGAGGTTTCCCGCCGTATCGCCTTTCCAAGCCTTGACGATGGCAAAATCGGCAGTTAGGGCTGTTTCTAATACGTACATACGCCCGTCTATTTGGCGAGTCTCTTTGCCATTGGCTACTTCTGTACCGTATCCCGTAGCGGTAAAAAATGCAGGAATGCCCGCGCCACCTGCCCGTATGCGCTCGGCAAGCGTGCCTTGTGGATTGAGTTCTATTTCCAACTCGCCCGCTAATACTTGGCGTTCAAATTCGGCATTTTCGCCCACATACGACGATATCATCTTGCGTATTTGGCGCGTTTTGAGCAAAAAGCCTAAGCCGAAATCATCAACTCCGCATTGTTAGATATGCACACCAATTTATCGATGCCTTTGCGCACCAAAGCGGCTATACAGTTTTCGGGAATACCACATAGCCCAAAACCGCCCAGCATCAAGGTCATGCCGCTTTGTATGTCGGCAATGGCGGCATCGGGACCAGCAATTACTTTATTAATCATATATTTTTTATATAAAAAATTATCAATAATCAATTAAAATAAAACTCTTTTATCACTTTCATCTCACACACGGATAGGCTTTTTAGATGTTATCCATTCAATAAAGCGAGTTAGTTACCCACCTATTTATGTGCTATCGTCTTGGCAGTTTTTAGCTTTCAAAAGAGATAGACCAAGTTTTGTCCATCTCTTTTAATCTTCCTGCGATGGATATAGCATTTCGGCAAAAGCCAACAAGGGCAATTCGTTGAAATGGTCTGCCATAATTTGTATCCCGAAAGGCAATCCGTTGCTATGTCGGAACAAGGGCAGCGATAAAGCGGGCATGCCCGTTAGGTTGGCTTGTACGGTAAAAATATCGGCGAGATACATACTTACGGGGTCTTGGTGGGCTTTGTCGCCTATATCAAAGGCGGTGCTGGGCGTAGTAGGCGTAACAATAAAATCGTAGTTGGCTAAAATACTGCGGGTAGCATTGGCAATGAGGCGGCGCACTTTTTGGGCTTTGGCATAATAGGCATCGTAATAGCCTGCGCTAAGGACAAAAGTACCCAGCATGATGCGGCGTTTTACTTCTTTGCCAAATCCTTCGGAGCGGCTTCGGCGATAGGTGCTTTCCATATCGGACGCGGTGGCGCGGTAGCCATACCTCATACCGTCGTAACGCGATAAATTGGACGATGCCTCTGCCGTAGTGAGGATATAATAAGTAGGTACGATACTCGTCAAATAATCAAACGCGACTGCTTCGACCGTATGCCCTTGCTCCGACAGGGCATCAAGCCATGTTTGGGTTTGTTGGGCTATTTCGGGGTCTAAGCCTGCGTGGTGCAGCGTATCGGCAATATAGGCGATTCGGTACTTTTCGCCTTGTGCCGTGTGTAGGTGTTGGCTATACGGCGGCACGGTGCCCGACGACGAAGTGGCGTCAAAAGCGTCTTTGCCCGCCATAATCTCGGTCAGCAAGGCAGCATCTTTTATCGAGCGCGTCAATACGCCTATTTGGTCAAACGACGAGGGCACAAGCAATCAATCCCGTGCCGCGATATGCGTCCATAGGTGGGTTTAAACCCGATAGTACCGCAAAAACCTGCGGGTTGGCGCACCGAGCCGCCCGTATCGCTGCCCAGAGCAGCATCGCACAAATCGGCTTGGACAGCTACCGCCGATGCCCCTGACGAACCGCCCGGCACCTTGCGCGGGTCGGCGGCGTTTCGGGTAGGTCCGTAGGCACTGTTTTCGTTGGTCGAACCCATCGCAAACTCGTCGCAGTTGAGCCGTCCTATGACAATGGCATCTTCGGCGAGAGCAGCTGCGCTAAGGCAGTAGCAGAATATACCGACGTAAACCCGACAGTATCTTAGAGGCTGCCGAGATGCGATGTTGGGCTTGGCAAATTACGTCTTTGACCCCAGTATCATGCCGTTGAGTTTGCCAAGGGTTTCCCCCGTGCCGAAGCGTTCGTCTAAGCGGTCGGCTTGGGCGAGGGCTTCATCGGATATACTTCAATGAATGCGTTGAGGTGTGTATGACGGGCTATTTGCGCTAAGTAATGTTCTACTCTCTGGCGGTGGTGCATGGGCTAATTTGCGGCGGTTTGCCTATTTTTTTGAGGGGCAAAGGTACAAAAAATAGCTGACCCTAAGCCCTAAGACGTACTAAAAGGCAGTTTTGTGCTACTCCGATAGGGCACATCTTATATGCTGTCAATCCATTTTAGGTTGGGGCTGATGCTATCGGCACTTAGCCGATTGACGATGAGCCATTTCCTGATAGTGATAATGTCTCGGTCGCCGCGCTCTTTGGCATTACGTTGTAGGCGGTCGTTCAGTTGTAGGTCGGCAAAGGCAATGCGTAGGTCGGCGATGATATTGTTTTGTGCATTCGTATCGGAGGCTTGGTTGTTTTTGAACCCGCCGTCGAGGTTGATGAGGCATACGGCGCGGTTAAATTCGTAGAGGGCAAAGCCCGTAGCACTTTCTTTGTTGCGCAGACTAATGGCTTTGCTTAGGTTGTCTAGGGCACCCGCATAGTCAGGCACAGCGCGTTCTTTTAGGGCAAAGGCTAATTGCCCAAGGGCGCGGTGCGATTCGACGTTTTCCGATTCGGCGAGGGCATTAAATACTGGTATACTGCGCTCCATTTGAGCTTTATTGTCGCGCCAATTTTCGGTACGCACTTGTTTTGCCATTCATCACTACCATGCGCGTAGCGGGCGATGCGTTTTTGAGTTTGGCACTAAACTCGCGGTCGGTCATATCGGGCGCACTGCCAATGCTCAATAGGTTGTCGGTGGCACTTAGTACTTCTTCGTCAATAACTTTTTGGTTGTTCAAACCTTGCTGGATTTCGTTGCGTATTTCGCCGGTCAAACTTTTGTTAAACACGCTATTGACCAAGGCTAAACCGCCATAACCGCCCAAAATAGCCGTTGCTATCGATTTGATAAAATCGGACGAGGTAAATCCTGCGCGATAATCGAACATAAAATCGCCCGGAACGATGAGGAAAATGACAATAGCGCCTGCAATACCGAATAGGATATTTGCCAAAAATCCGAGATTGATGCGGTGGTCGCCATCGCGGTGCGGAAATGTCATTACGTTGTTCTGTAAGCTATATACCAAACCGCCAAATGCGCCTGCCAAGGCAATGACGCATAAATCGTTGAGGCTATTGATACCTCTGGCAACCGCAGCGGAGTCGGTGGCTTGCAGCAATAGGGGTTGTATAGAGGATAAAATGGGATTAATGTTCATGATGGCAAGTGTCTTATATTGTAAATTAATAATTTTGTCACTTAATGCGTTTGTCAATTGCTTCGTACACTACATCTTGTATGCGGGTGCGTACTTTGAGGCTTTGCAATTTGTTGTTGTTCATTTGCGGATAGGTGCGATTGCTCAAAAACACAAACACCAAGTTGTGGTCGGGGTCTGCCCATACGCAAGTGCCCGTAAATCCTGTATGTCCAAATGTGCGTGGCGAGGCTTTGCTGCTGGCGGGGTTGCTCCAATGAGGATTAATTTCGGGTTTGTCGAAGCCTAAACCGCGGCGGCTGCCATTTTTTTGTTGTGCGGTAAAGTTTTGTATCGTTGCGGGTTGAAAATATTGCCTCCCTCCATACGTACCCCCGTTCAGCAACATTTGCATTACTACGCCTAAGTCGTTGGCATTGCTAAACAAGCCCGCATGACCGCCCACACCGCCGAGCATGGCTGCCCCCATATCGTGTACTGAACCTTGTACGATTTGCTTGCGCCATTTTTGGTCGTTTTCGGTGGGCGTTATGCGGCGTTTGCTAAATCGCTCGCTGGGGTTATATCCCATAGTGGCAAGTCCAAGCGGACGGTAAAATCGCTCGGCGAGGTAGTCGTTCATGGGTTTTTGGGCATTTTTTCGATAATTTTTTGAAATAATAAAAGCCCAAATCGCTGTATTTATAATCGCCTTTGTTGGGCAAACCCGATGCGGCTATGGCTTGCCATATTTTAGCATCATAGTCGCGATTCATATACATATTATCAGCTACTTTCACACAATATTGGTCGTCGGGTTGGCTGTGGTAGGTTTGCGAGCGCGTGGGTTCGGTTAGCGTTTCTTCATAAAAACCTATCCAAGCCTTCAAACCCGCTTCGTGGATTAGGATATCGCGCAACACGAGGTTGCCCTTGTCGGTAGTATCTAATCCGGGCAGATAGCGTTTGAGCGGGTCGTATAATCCGATAGCTTTGGTTTCGTACATGTTCATCAAGCCCAACATGCTTCCCGCAATTTTGGTGATAGAGGCTAAGTCGTACAAATCGCCATTTTGTACGGGTTCGGCTTGGCTGTAGGTATGGAAGCCATAGCCGCGCTCCCAAATCACTTTGCCATCTTTGGCTATCAGCACTTGGCAGCCTGGCATAGCTTGAGCGCGTATGGCATCTTCGACTATTTTGTCTATTGCCAATAGGTCGGTGCTGTTGATGCCCACTTCTTCGGGTATAGTATATTTGAGGCGCATAGGTGGCTCGGTAGTAATACCCATTCCACCCTGCGAGGCGGGCGATGCCGTGACGGGCAATTTGCCTTTTAGCTGAATGCCGCCGAATAGGGCTTGAGCTGCTGCCTGCTGAGAAAATCGGTTATCTTCAAAACCCGCCAACAAGGTGGTGCTGCGGTCAAAAGCTTTAGGCTGTATGGATTGCCAAACACGAGTACCGTCACGTTGGTTTGTTGCTGCAAGGTGCGTATAAAATTGAGGGCAGTTTCGCTGATACCGTAATTGTTAGCGGCTTTTCGGGTCATTTGGTGTAGGCTAACTATCACATGCGAGTAGCCTTTTAGTTCGTCCAATTTGTGGCTAAAAGTAGCGGGGCTATCAGCTGCTTTTAGGGTATGGTGGGCAATAGGGGCATATTTGCCCATCATGTCTTGTAGGGGCGTGAGGGTAGTTGCGCCTATAGCAACGGAGGCAAATTGCTTGTTTTCTAATTGCTTGAAAGGTATTTGTCGGTAGTCGTCGCGCACGAGCGTGAGGGCATTTTCCCATAATTGTTGTTGTACCAATTCGGTCTTGGGTTGTTGCAAGTCCTGCAATAAACCCTCTATTTTGACGGGCTGGTAACGGTCAAGCCCTACGCGCTGTTTGGCACGCAATATTTTGCGCACTCGTTGGTCTATATCGTTTTGGGTAATATCGCCGCGTGCTATGGCTTTTTTGATTTCGTCTATAGCTTTGCCCACATTTTCCGAAAATAGCAATACATCGTTGCCCGCCAATAATGCTTTTACATCTACTACGCCTGGTTCGAAATAGTCGCTCACACCTTTCATATTCAAGGCATCGGTAAATACTAAGCCATCAAAAGCCATTTCGGTTTTGAGCAAATTAGTCACGTTTTTTTTCGACAGCGTTGTTGGCATTATTACATCGCCCTTTATTTTCGACGCATCGATAGCGGGTACTGCCAAGTGAGCGACCATCACGGCACTAACACCGCGCTGTATCATTTGCTGAAAAGGGTATAGCTCTATGCTGCGCAAATGGTTGAGGTCGTGCTTGATGACAGGCAAGGTATGGTGCGAGTCTTTGTCGGTATCGCCGTGGCCGGGAAAATGTTTGGCGCAAGCCAATATGCCGTTTTGTTCCATGCCTTGCATATAAGCAATAGCTTTTTCGGTGACGTTGTAGCGGTCTTCGCCAAAGGAGCGGTCGCCGATAACGGGGTTATTAGCATTGCTATTGATGTCGGCAACGGGCGCAAAGTTGATATGTATGCCTATGCGTTGGCATTGGCGGGCTATCTCGCGCCCCATATTATAGATAAGTCGGTTTGTCTTGTATAGCACCCAAGGCTATTTGGTGCGGAAATACGGGCGCGTTAGCTAAGCGCATGCTCAATCCCCACTCGCCGTCAATGCCTATCATCAAGGGTGTAGTGCTTAGGCTTTGAAAATAATTGGTCATTTGGGCTTGTTTCAGCACTTCGCCTTTCATAAATATCAGCCCCCCTATGCCGTATCGCGTAATGAGGTTGGCAATTTCGGTTTGGTGCGCCGTACCGTCCTTGTCGGAGTAAGCAGCCACCATGAACAATTGCCCGATGCGTTGGTCGGTGTTAGCGTCGCCATTTTGTTTCTACCCACTGCTCGGCTGCCTGTCGGTCTTGTGCGCTTGTATCGGGCAAAGCCGTCCGCGAGTTAGCGATATTCGACCAAGGTAATAGCAGGGATAGGCAAAAAATGCTCCAAAAAAGCGAGGGTCTGTTCATAGGCATATTTAACGGGGGATAGTAGTAGGACGCAATAGGTGCAAAACGACATTAAAGTCTTTTGCTGCGATGGTTTGGCAAAGATACGCAAAAATGTACTTGTAAAATTATGAAAAAGTGTTTTCTTTTTTTCCTTCCTCGCTGCATACCATCAAACCATGCACTTTTTTAAGCACAACAAGGGTTTGCTCTTGTTACAAGCCCCTAAACACAAGCCTTTTGTCTATCGCTGTCGCTCCAATACGAGGCGGGTAAGCAACAAAAATAGCGCGATAAATGACCCAAAATAGACCAAATCGCGCGTATCTATTACGCCTCTGCTAATGGCAGCATAGTGCGCATTGATGCCCAACCACTCGACCAAACTATCGGCTTTGGCATAAAAAAGGTCTAATTTGCTCAGATAATCAAATGCCGTATAGCAAAAAAAGCATAGAAATACCGACAGCAAAAACGCCACAATTTGGTTGCTGGTGAGCGACGAGGCAAAAATTCCGATAGCCGTAAACGACGCGCCCAACAAAATAGCCCTATATACGACCCCATAATAGCTCCGTATCCAAATTGCCCGGCGGTGCGCCCAATTGATATATAGTAATAACATAAGTAAAAGTAGGCAGCAAGGCACAAAGCACTAAAAATAAGGCAGCCAAATATTTGCCGCCTATAATCTGCCAATTGCTGATAGGGCGCGTGGCTAATAATTCCATCGTACCCGCACGAAACTCTTCGGAAAACGAGCGCATCGTAATAGCAGGTATCAAAAACGTAAATACCCAAGGCGCAAGCGCGAACAGATTGTCCAAGCCCGCATAACCGTAGTCGAGTATGGCTGTATCGGGAAAAACCCACAAAAACAACCCACAAGTGAGCAAAAATACTATAATGGCGATATAACCGATGAGCGAGCTAAAAAATGCCGCCACTTCTTTGCGAAATAGACTAAACATAAGGCGATGTATTCAAAATTGTCCACAAAAGTAACCAAAAAATACTTGATTGCCGCCTTATCATCTGTTTTTTGCCGCTGCTAATAGCGTCTAATCCGTCCAAAGACCCTTATTCGCCTCAATAGGGGCGATATAGGCAGAAAATTGTAGTATGGCAATCTAATTAGCTCAAAAAAAATAACTACTTTTGCGCCCTATTCACAAAATCAAATAATAGCTATGTCTGTAATTGCCTCCATATCGGGCATCAGAGGAACCATCGGCGGCAAAGTGGGCGATGCCCTAACGCCTATCGATGTAGTAAAATATGCCGCTGCTTATGGTACGTATGTCTCGCGCCAACTATCAGGTAAGCGAGGCAAAATTGTCCTTGGACGCGATGCCCGCATCTCAGTCGATATGGTGCGCCGCTTAGTCATTGGCACACTACAAGGCATAGGATTAGATGTGATAGACCTCGATTTAGCTACTACGCCCACGGTCGAAATGGCTGTTGCTGCCGAAAAAGCGCAAGGCGGTATTATCTTATCTGCCAGCCACAACCCAAAAAATTGGAACGCCCTAAAACTACTGAACGAACAAGGCGAGTTTATCAACGACGAACAAGGGCGCGAAGTGCTACAAATTGCCAATAACGGCGATTTCCATTTTGCCGACATCAACAATATAGGCAATTATAGCAGCAACAGCAGCTATTTGCAATACCATATCCAAAAAATTATCGCCTTAGACCTCGTAGACCTCAATGCTATCAAAAAACGCGGGTTTCGCGTGTTGGTCGACGCTGTCAATTCCGTAGGAGGCATCGCCATTCCGCCCCTGCTACGCGCCTTGGGAGTCGAAGATATTATCGAGGTGAATTGCATACCCGATGGCAATTTTCAGCACAACCCCGAACCATTGCCCGAAAACCTCAATGCCATAGCCAACGAGGTGCGCCGAAACAATGCCGACTTGGCATTCGTAGTCGACCCCGATGTCGATAGATTGGCTATCATCTGCGAAGACGGCACTATGTTCGGCGAAGAATATTCGCTCGTAGCTATTGCCGATTATGTGCTGAAATATAAAAAAAGGCGCTACCGTATCTAACCTATCTTCGACTCAAGCCCTACGCGACATCACCCAACGCACGGGACAAGAATACCACGCAGCAGCCGTAGGCGAAGTAAACGTAGTAGAAAAAATGAAAGCCGTCAATGCCGTTATCGGAGGCGAGGGCAATGGCGGTATCATCTATCCCGCTCTGCACTACGGACGCGACGCAATGGTAGGCATCGCTTTGTTTTTGTCGCATTTAGCTCAATTCGGCAAATCATGCTCGGCACTGCGCTTGCGCTATCCCAGCTATTGCCTCATCAAAAACAAAGCCGAACTACCGCCCGAAGTTGATATCGAGGCAGTATTTGAACGCCTAAAACAAAAATATAAAAACTACCCGCAAAACACCATCGACGGTCTGCGCCTCGATTTTGACCGCGATTGGGTGCATTTGCGCCGCTCCAATACCGAACCTATCGTGCGCATCTATGCCGAAAGCTCTACACAAGTGACCGCCACAGCTATGATTCGGCAAATCCAAAAGGACATCAAAGAATATGCAGCTATGCAGTAGCTCATATCCAAGCCAATCGCATTTTCGTGTCTAATAACAAGGCGATATCAACCAATATACCACTACGCCCGTCACCGATACGTAGAGCCATAGCGGAAATGTCCATCTTGCCAAACGGCGGTGCCGGTCAAAATTGCCCGTAAAAGCGCGTAAAAACGTAAACAAAATAAGCGGCAAGATAACAGCCGCTAAAACAATATGCGTAAGGAGGATAAAAAAATAAACGCCGCGCATCAGCCCCTCGCCACAATAGCGCGTAGGATCGGTAAGGCTGTGGTAAGTAACATACGATACCAAAAACAAGGCAGACAATATCAATGCCGTTACGTTGCAGGCTTTATGGGCTGCAACGTTTTTTTGTTTGATAAAATAGAAACTCATTGCTAATAATATCGCTACACTACCATTGATAATGGCATGAATCTTAGGCAACAAATGGATATCAAAACCCATCGCTATCTTAGGCGGCGATATATATACTAAGGCTGTAACAAGGACAGGCACTAATACGGATACCCAAACAATAGCTTTGGACCAAAATTGCTCGTCTTTAAACATGTCTTGTCAAATTTTAGGGGGGATTTATGGCATTGCCCACAAGCAACTATGCCGTTCTGCTTCGCATCAATAGTTCTATTTGGCGTAACTATTTAGGGTATAGGGTTTTGGGTATGGGGTAATGAGCAATACTTATCTAATAATTCCTGACATCGCTACATATTCGATTAGTTCCCCTACAAGGCTAAATAGTTACTATTTGGCTAACTGTTGGGTGTAGTGGTGATGGTGCGGCGCGGCGTAGGATACTCCAATTTGAGTACCACAATGTCACGCACCAAACGATTGACCGCCACCGAATCGGTGCCGTCGTAGTAGCCACGTATGACTCCTTGCGGGTCTACGAGTACAAATTTTTCGGTATGCACAAGATCTTCCTCGCCGCCGTCGCCTTCGGTCGCGCTCACAAAATAGCCGTATCGGGCTTGGTCGTAGAGGGCTTTTTTGTCGCCCGTCTAAAAAACCAGCGCGTAGAATCGGCTTCGTAGCGGTCGGCATAATCCGACAGGCGTTGAGGCGTATCGCGCACAGGGTCTACGGTGTGCGACAATATCATGATATCCTCGTCAGGTTTGAATGCGGCTTGTATGCGGCGGAGGCTTTTGGTCATTGTGGGGCAGATGCTTGGGCAATGCGTAAAGAAAAAATCGGCGATATAAATTTTGCCTTTAAATTGTTCGTTGGTGATGGTTTGGTTGTTTTGCCCCGTAAATGCAAACGGCGGAATAGTATGCCACAGCGTATCATTGATGCGCACTGCATTGGGCTGCTCCATGCCCGGCTCTAAGGCTACGTAGCGTTTCAATTGCGGGCGTTTGGGTACGCCGTCGCGGTCGAAAAAATAAAAAAAGGCAAGCGGAAAGATAACGACTATCAAAATTCCGATAATAGAACGCATATTCATAGAAAACATATTAATTAGGCAGATGCAGAAAAAGTACGATATCGTTTAAATTTTCAGCTGTTTTGATTAACGCAATGCCTTAATCAAAAGTTCGCCGAACCAAAATACTTCGGCAAATGTATTGTAGAGCGGCACGGGAGCTATGCGAATGACGTTGGGGTGCCGCCAGTCGAGTTCTACGCCGTTGCGCTGCAAAAATTCAAACACTTCGCGTCCGCGTCCGTTGAGCATCAGTATAGATAATTGGCAACCGCGCTGCTTGGGGTCGGAGGGGTAATAATTTTGAGTTGTTTGCCGCCATATCTCATTGGCTTGATTGATGACCAATTCGGCAAAAGCGGTTAGCTGTTCGCTTTTTTGACGCAGGGCTATCATGCCCACCTCATCAAAAATGGCTAATGATGCCAAATGAGCCGCCATAGGCAATACTTGGGCATTGCTCACCTGCCAACCCGCCGCACCGCGTTGGGCTACCATGTCTTGAGGCATTTGGAAGCGGTGTTTCGCATCAACACTCCACCAGCCTGCCAAGCGGGGTGTTTGTTCGGGTCGGTCGCCGTGCCGCTCATGTACAAACACGCCGCTGCTGCCACCAGGTCCCGAATTGAGGTATTTATAGCTGCACCAAGCCGCAAAATCTACATTCCAATCGTGCAGTTGCAACACGACATTGCCCGCTGCGTGCGCTAAATCAAAACCCGCTATCGCGCCTACTTGGTGGGCGGCGGCAGTAATGGCAGCAAGGTCAAAGTATTGTCCCGTATAATATTGTACGCCACTAAACAATACCAAGGCGAGGCTATCGGCGTGTTGGTCAATGGCAGCCGTGATTTCGTCGGTAGTCAGGGTATAATTGCCCTCGCTTGGCGATAGTTCTATCACCGCCTCTTTGGGGTCTAAACCGTGCCAAGCGGCTTGGGTCATCACGGCATAGCGGTCGGACGAAAACGCGCCTGCCTCTATCAATATTTTGTAACGTTGGGGTGTTGGGCGGTAAAAACTCGCCATCAGCAAGTGTAGGTTCAGCGTCAGAGAGTTCATCACTACGGTTTCTTCGGGTTTCGCGCCTACCAAGCGTCCAGTTTGGGGCTGCAAATATTGGTGGTAATTATACCAAGCGCGGTCGGCATCGAAATGCCCCTTTACCGCCAATTCGCGCCAAGCCATTAGCTCCTCCATCACGTATTTCTGAACGCTACGCGGTTGCAAACCCAACGAATTGCCGCAAAAATAAATCGATTTAGTTCCGGGCGAACCTTTGGGATGATAAAATTGGTCGCGCCAATGCCGCAAAGGATCATTGGCATCGGCAAGGCGTGCATACTCTTGCATATTGCTTGGCTTCATAATTATTTCCTTTAAAGGGCTATTATAGCTATTTTGCAGTATCTTTGTGTTCTGTCGAGTCTTATTTATCGAGATACAAAGGTGTTTTGCGTCTGAAATAATGTTTTTTGGTAGCTATTTAGGGTATAGGGTTTTGGGTATGGGGTTTTGAGCAATACTTATCTAATAATACCTCTGACATCGCTGCATATTCGATTAGAAATAGCTATTCTCCCTACAAGGCTAAATAGTGTTCTAACAGAAAAGTTTTTAAGACCCAGCAATTTCCGCTTTAAATAATTTACGCTATATAATACGCTGAAAATGAACGATTTGGTTTTATTGATAAAATTGTAATAAAAAATTTACAATTTTATAACTCGCTTGCTATTAATAGAATACGAATTGTTAAATTTTAATAGCGGAAATTGCTGGTGCCTTAATTTTTTTTGTCAGAACAATAGTGTTCTAACAGAAAAATTTTTAAGACCATTTTAAAAATGTAAATAACTGATTATCAAGTAATTATATTAAAAATTAGTGCCTTAATTTTTTTTGTCAGAACACTAATTCATGTTTGTAGGTCGCATTTATTCCCCACAGATATAATGTTAGATGCCATACCTACGGCATTTTAAGAATCGTACTTGCTATATGCTACTAATATAACATGCCTACGGCATTTTAAGAACTGATTAAGGTGTAATCTCTGCAACGCTCAAATCTAAGGTTAAATTTTCGATTTCTTACTTTTGCAGGAAATCTAATGAATAGCCTAGTGTTCTAACAGAAAAGTTCTTAAGACCATTTTAAAAATGTACGTAACTGATTATCAAGTAATTATATTAAAAATTAGTGCCTTATTTTTTTGTCAGAACAATAGTTACAAATATAATTATCTGCCTCTATTCTACTTATATGCTCCAAGCCACCACCCTACAATTTTTAACCGATTTAGCAGCTAATAACCACCGCGATTGGTTTGCCGAACACCGCGCTACTTACGAAGCTGCTCGCGCCGATTTTTTGGCATTTTGCACCCAACTTATCGCCCGCATCGGCGAGTTCGACCCGCTCATAGCCGCGCAGCAAGCCAAAGATTGTGTGTTTCGCATCAACCGCGATACGCGCTTTTCAAAAGACAAATCGCCTTACAAATCGAATATGGGCATTTGGCTCACTGCCAAGGGCAAAAAATCGAACGACGCAGGTTACTATTTACATGTCGAGCCAAGTGCCGATACGTTTTTAGCGGGCGGTATGTATATGCCCCCTAACGATGAACTCAAAAAAGTACGCCAAGAAATAGACTATCACAGCAGCGAATTTAACGCCATCATTACCCACCCCGATTTTGTGCGACATTTCGGCAGCCTCAGCGGGAGCAAACTAAAAAAAGCACCCAAAGGTTATAATCCCGACCACCCCGACATCGAATGGCTAAAACACACTGATTTTTTGGCGTATCAACCCTTTCCTGCTGCTGTACTGACCAGGCGAAAGTGTGAACCTATTAGCAGTTAGTTTTAGGACAATGAAGCCCTTGAACGATTTTCTGAATCGCGCCATTAGCCTTTAAAGCCGCAAAAGTACGCATAATTTGGCAATTTGAGTAGTAATAGCGCAAAATACGCTCTCTGCTACCCCTGCTTGGCGTTTAGCTCAATAACCCGAATAGTGCGGTTCATTTTATTTGGCATCGGCAATTTTTTTCATCTCGCTCAACCGGATAAGGGCTTCTATGGGTGTTAGGGCATTGATGTCGGTACGCATCAATATCTCGCGAATTTTATGCCATTGCGGGTCGCCCATTTCAAAGATATTGAGTTGATAATTATCCGATTTTTTTGAACTTTTGGTTGATTTTAGGGTTTCGCGCAGCGCGTCAGCATCGTCAGCGTTGATGTGTTTCATTTCTAACTCGGCTAATATCTGGTGGGCGCGTTGCACGATGGCAGCAGGCATACCCGCCATTTGCGCCACGTGTATCCCGAAGCTACGTTCAGCACCGCCTTCGACCAATTTGCGCAAAAATATCACCTTATTGCCCGCTTCCTTGACCGCAACATTATAGTTGCGTATGCGCTCGAATTGGTCGGCGAGTTCGGTTAGCTCGTGGTAATGGGTGGCAAATAGCGTTTTGGGTGCTGCCTTGGGGTGTTGGTGTAGGTATTCGGCTAATGCCCATGCTATCGAGATGCCGTCGTAGGTGCTGGTGCCGCGTCCTATTTCATCGAGCAAGATGAGGCTACGCGGCGACAAATTGTGCATAATGCTGGCGGTTTCAGTCATTTCTACCATAAATGTCGATTCGCCAGACGATATATTGTCTGATGCGCCTACGCGGGTAAAAATTTTATCTACCAATCCTATCTGCGCCGCTGCTGCGGGTACGAAACAGCCTATTTGTGCCATCAATACGATGAGGGCAGTTTGGCGCAGCAAAGCAGATTTGCCCGACATATTGGGTCCCGTAATAAGCAATATTTGTTGTTCATCGCTATCGAGCAATACGTCGTTGGGCACATAGTCTTCGCCTAATTGCAATTGCCGCTCTATAACGGGGTGTCTGCCTTGTTTGATGTCTAAGCGGAGGCTATCGTCCATAATGGGTTTGCTATAATTATAACGTGCCGAAACGTCGGCAAAGGATAGCAAACAATCTAATCGGGCAATAAGCGACGAATTGAGCTGAATGGGTCGTATATAGCCGTTGAGGTCGGCAACGAGTTGGGCAAATAGTTCGGTTTCGTGTTGTAGTATTTTTTCTTCGGCACTAAAAATTTTTTCTTCATAGCGTTTTAGCTCTTCTGTGATATAGCGTTCGGCATTGACTAATGTTTGTCGGCGCAACCATTCGGGTGGGGTTTTGTCCTTATATTTGGCGGTCACTTCGAGGTAATAGCCGAATACGTTATTAAATCCGATTTTGAGCGACGGAATGCCCGTGCGTTCTATTTCGCGTTGTTGTATTTCGATCAGATATTCTTTGCCCGAATGTTGTAGGTGGCGCAGTTCGTCTAAGTCGGCAGATACGGCGGCGGCTATCACATCGCCCTTGCCTATGGCAGCGGCGGGGTCGGCGCATAGCTGTTGGCTAATTCGTTCTGTAATGCTTTCGCATAAATTGATTTGCTCGCCCCAGCGTTTGAGGTGAGGATTGTCGCTTTGTAGGCATAGCTCTTTGATGGGGCGCAATGCTTGTAGTGCTTTGCCTATCTGCTGCACTTGGCGCGGATTGATGCGTTGTAGGGGCACTTTGGCAATAAGCCGTTCTATATCGCCAATTTGCCTGATTTGTTGGCGCAATAAGTCGGCTACTTCTGTCTGCTGTATCAACAATTCGACGATTTCGAGCCGTTCGGCAATGGCGTGTTGTTCTTTTAGCGGTAGCACCACCCATTTCTTGAGCAGCCGCGCACCCATTGGCGATATAGTTTTGTCTAAGACCGATACCAAGGGTTTGCCTGTTTCGTGTGGGCTGTTTATCAGTTCCAAATTGCGCACCGTAAATCGGTCGAGCCATACGTATCGGTCTTCGTGTAGGCGCGACAGAGCGGTTATATGTTGCAGATAGGGGTGTTCGGTAGTACTGAGGTAGTGCAAAATAGCTCCCGCCGCGCTGATACCTTCGTGCAGGTCGTCTACCCCGAATCCTTTGAGCGAGGGCATTTGGAAATGCTTTAGTAGTTTGTCGCGCGTAAAGTCGTGGGCAAACAGCCATTCGTCTAAGGGGTATAAGTAGTATTGTTTGCCGAATAGTTCGGCAAATTCTTTTTGCTTTCCTTTGGGATAAATAATTTCGGAGGGCTGAAAGCCTTGCAATAGTTTGTCGATATAATCGCTGCTGCCTTGTGCGGTCAGAAATTCGCCTGTCGATAAGTCGGTAAATGCTATGCCCCATTCGTGTTTGCCAAACGCCACGGCGCAGAGGTAATTGTTGGTCGTATGGTCGAGCATCTTATCGCCGAGGGCGGTGCCGGGCGTTACAATTTCGGTGACACCGCGTTTGACGATGGTTTTGGCTAATTTCGGGTCTTCGAGTTGTTCGCAGATAGCTACGCGGTGTCCTGCCCGCACCAATCGGGGTAGGTACATGTCTAAGGCGTGATGCGGAAAACCCGCCAATTCGGTTTCGGAGGCGGCTCCATTATGGCGTTTGGTCAGGGTAATTCCCAGTACGCCGGCGGCAATGATGGCATCGTTGCCAAAAGTTTCATAGAAATCGCCCATTCGAAACAACAAAATAGCATCGGGATATTTTTTTTTGAAGCTATTATATTGCGTCATCAAGGGCGTTTCTTTTGGAGCGACGGGTTTCATCGTAGATAAATGGCGTTGGGGTGTGTTGGGGGCGGTATTATTTTCCTTTGCCTTGCAATAAGATAAGAACGGTATAAATCATAATTTTAAAATCGATAACTAATGACATGTTTTCAATATACAACAAATCATACTTCATGCGTGTTATCATCTCCGATACATTTTCGGCGTAGCCAAACTTGACCATACCCCAAGACGTAATACCGGGCTGCACTTTTAGCAGGTGGCGGTAGGCGGGGGCTTGTTTTACGATTTGGTGGATATAATATTGGCGTTCGGGGCGCGGTCCTACGAGCGACATATCGCCGCGCAATACGTTGTAGAATTGCGGTATTTCGTCCAAGCGCCATTTGCGCATTATCTTGCCAAACGAGGTAATGCGTGGGTCATTTTCGCTGGACAAAGCGGGTCCGTCTTTCTCGGCATCGGTACTCATCGACCGAAATTTGATGATATTAAAAGGTTGGCTACCGCGTCCTACGCGCTCTTGGAGATAAAAAATAGGGCCTGGCGATGATAATTTTACGCGCAAAGCCAAATAGGCATACAAGGGGCTTAGGAGCAGCAATACCATTGCCGACACCACAATATCAAAACCGCGTTTGATATTGCGTTCCCAAGCAGGCATGATGTCGGGGTATATTTCGATGAGTACGGCTCCTAATACGTGGTTCATGCGCACCGAACCCGCTAAGATGTCGTACATATCAGGTATAATCTTAATCACCACTTGTTGCCCTGCCAAGCGATTGATAATGTCGTTCAGGCGTGGGTGTTCTGATGTTTCGACGGCAATAATAACCTCTTCGATGCGGTACTGCGCTACGATGTCGGGTAGGTCGTCGAGTTTGCCCAGTAGCGGCAGGTGTTTTTCGAGGCGATTGGGGTTTTTGCCGTTAGCTTCGACAAAACCACAGAAGCGATAGCCCAATGCGCGTTTGCTGCCTATTATTTCTTCGTACAGTTCGGTAGCTTTGCGGTTGCCGCCTATAATAATCGTATTATAGCCTACCTGCTGGGTTTCGATTTGCCTTTTGGCTTTGGTCAATACAGTCATACGGGTCAGTAGAGTTAAAGCAATTTGGAGCGAGAAAAGCGTTAAGAACAAGCGGTAATAGTCGGTATAGTCGGCGATATAATCGTCTAAGATAGCGGCAAAAAAGAGGACAAAACAACCGATAATAGTAACGACAAAAGTGCGTTGCAATTCGGCGATGCGCGATTTTCGGTAAATATCGCCGTAGCTGCCCGCAAGGGTGTGTAACAGCAGCCAGGCTATGGGTATGATAGTCAAACCCCAAGCTAAACGGCGATTAAACAGCAAATCCCAAGTAAAATAATTGTTTTCTACGCATAATTTTCTGTATATAAAAAAAATTACCCATGCTCCCCAAGCCGCTACGTAATCCAAAGCGATATATAACAGAATCGGTATTTTCATATTGAGGGCTTTAAGATAAAACTGATATGAATTGGGATAGTGATGGCTTATTGGTGCAATAGTTTGATATTGTCAAACAGATAGGTGGCTTGCGAGAGCGAATCGGGCAGAGTGGCGTTTATCGTTACTTGAAAAAAACTGTAGGTAGGTGTAAGTGAAGAGATGATAGGCTCTATATCAATATATATTTTATTCCAAGTAGGCTTGGCATTGACGCGCACGACCAAATCGGCACTTTGCGCACCGCCGTTGCCGTCTATCCCGCGCAGACCCACGAGAAAAGGTGCATCGCAGCGATAATTCATTTCTATATAAACGGGCACGTTGGCAACGGGCAATCCGTAGGCATCTACGGTAGCAAGCGTGAATGTGGGTGCGGCAATGCTATTGACTATAGCCAATGAACGCCCGCCCTCGAACACCAGTGCGGGGTCGTCGGTGAGCGACAATTGCGCTTCGCTGCCAACTAAAAAAGCAAAATTGCTGCTTGCCTCAAAATCGCTCATCATCTCGAACACTACATCGGATTGATAGCTCAGTTCGGGGCTGATTTGGGCGGTTTGTAGGGGTGTCAAATTGACGGTATAGCTACGCGGTGCGACAAACGGATAGCGCAGCCTATTAGACAATACGCCGCTCACCGCAATACCGCCTTCGACCAAGATAGTTTGCGTACCTTCGGCAAGAATGGGCACTGTAACGGGTAGTTCGTAAGCACCCAATGATTGTCCATCGAGCGATAGCCACACCGTTTTTAGGGCGTGTGGTGCCGTGCCCTGCCCTGCCGCCGTATTCAGCAATACGGTATCGATATGCAGATAGGCGGGTGCTTGCTCGGGCTCGTCGCAGCTGCCCAAACAAGACAACAGCACGACAAGAGCGACAACAATCGAGAACGAAAAGGACGAAAAGTGTAGCATATTCTGGTTCGATGCACAACATACCGAACCAACAACACATACCGCCGCTATACTGCTTGCTCAATACAAGCAAGCCCCAATTCTTTGGGCTATCATACACAGCCCAATAGCGACAAATTGCCCGCTACACTACGAGGTACACAAAACCCAAAACTTACGCTACGTACAGAGGCGCAAGCGCGGGGGCTTGTCGTGGTGCGGTGCAATGTGCTTTTGCGGGTGCTTAGTTGCCCTTTAAGGTAGGTAGGTAGCGAGGCAACAAGCGAGCAAAAGCGCGGTAAGGTAGTAAATGTTCGTATGTTCGGTTTCTAATTCGCGTTTTTGGGGAGCAAGGGCGCGTTGGGCAGAATGGCAAGTTGGAATAGTGTTGGTACAAATATTCGGGCTTGTTTGCTTAGTGCGCACAATAAAAAATCGTCGGTTCAATGGTTCTGCTGTTTGTCTATGCAGTTCATCACCGAATCGGCGAGCTGCATGGCTCGCAAGCCATATTCGAGCGGCACAGCTTCGGGTTGGTCATTCAAAATTGCTTGTACGAATAAGGTCAATTCTTCGGCAATAGCGTTATTTTCGGGTGCTTCGGGTTGTTCAAAAACGATATATTGTGTTGTATCGGGTTGTTTGGGCAATACAATAGACAGTGCATTGGGTGCGTCGGGCGGTAAGGTAGGCATTAGGCGAGCAATATCGGCTTTTTTTGCCAAAAAATCGATACTGATATAAGCATCGGGCTGAAATATGCGGGTTTTGCGCATATATTTGAGCGACAAACGGCTGGCGGTTATATTGGCAACGCAACCGTTCTCAAACTCGATGCGGGCATTGGCTATGTCAGGGCTTGTAGATACGATGGCTACGCCGTTGGCAGCTACTTGCTTGACGGGCGATTGTACTAACCCTGCAATGATATCCAAATCATGAATCATCAAGTCATGTACGACAGATACGTCGGTGCCGCGCAGGTTAAAAGGGGCTAATCGGTGCGATTCTATAAATCGGGGATTCGTAGTTAGGTGCTGGATAGCTTTAAAAGCGGGGTTGAAGCGTTCTACATGCCCTACTTGTCCTTTGAGGCGCGTTTGCCTCAGTGCATCTACTACGAGTTGCGCATCGGTGAGGTTGCCTGCTAAGGGTTTTTCGATAAAAATATGTTTTTGGGCGGCTATTGCACGTAGGGCGTGTTGGGCGTGGGCGGCAGTACTACAAACAATATCAATGGCATCGACGGCTTGCAATAGGTCGTCGATATGCGGGAATCGGGTAGCATTCAGTTCAGTTTGAGCGCGTAGAGCGGCTTGGTCGTCAGGGTCATAAAAGCCAACTACAGATACGTCGGGCAGTTGTTGCCAGATTTTCAGGTGTATATAGCCCAAATGCCCCACGCCTACGATACCTATTCGGAGGGTCATGCCACAAAGGTAGTTGTTTTTTTGTTGTATGCCACAATATCGGGTTATTTCTTTTTTTCTTGCTGCGCTTGGGCAGATTTGTCTAATCATACTATGATTGCTCCAAGTTAGCACAGAAATATATGGTTTTGTCGTCGTTGTCGTTCTATCTATCATAGCCAACAAGCAATATTTAGCCTAAAATAACTTGGTACTTGGCAATATAGGATTTGCGAACAAATATACCCCTTATTTTGTTGGGAAGCTAATAGAAAAAACTTACCTTTGCAGCCCTATAAAAATCTTCTTTTATGAAGCTATCCGAATTTAATTTCGAACTACCCAAAGAGTATATCGCTCAATATCCGTCCGACCACCGCGACGAGGCACGCCTGATGGTAGTACACCGCAGCACAGGCGAAATAGAACATCGTTTGTTTAAAGATATTTTAGATTACTTTGACGAAGGTGACGTAATTATCCTGAACAATACCAAGGTTTTTCCCGCGCGTTTGTACGGACGTAAAGAAAAAACAGGTGCCAAAATAGAAGTGTTTCTACTACGCGAACTCAGCAATTCGTCTCGCCTTTGGGACGTATTGGTAGAACCAGCCCGAAAAATACGAGTGGGCAATAAACTTTATTTCGGCGAAGACGACGAAGAAATGTTAGTAGCTGAGGTAGTAGATAATACGACCTCGCGCGGGCGCACAATTCGCTTTTTGTACGAAGGAAGCGACCATGATTTTAAAAATGCCCTCATGGCAATGGGGCAAACGCCGCTGCCCAAATACATCAAGCGCAACCCCGAAGAGTTGGACTTAGAACGCTACCAAACCGTTTATGCCAAAGAAGAAGGTGCCGTTGCAGCCCCTACTGCGGGGCTACATTTTAGCCGCGAGCTGCTCAAACGTCTCGAAATAAAAGGAGTCGATTTTGCCGAAGTAACCCTACATATCGGCTTAGGTACGTTCAGAGCCATTGAGGTAGAAGACCTATCAAAGCACCGCATGGACGCAGAATCTTTTAATATTCCCGAATCGTGCGCCGAAATTGTGAACAGAGCTAAGGCAAATGGCAAAAAAGTATGCGCCGTTGGTACTACATCTATGCGCAGCATCGAGTCGTCAGTATCTGCACAACAAACCCTCAAACCCGCATCGGGCTGGACAAACTTGTTTATACACCCCCCTTACGAGTTTAATATCGCCAACTCCATGATTACCAATTTTCACCTGCCCAAAACGAGCCTTATCATTATGGTTTGCGCTTTTGCGGGCTATGACTTGGTACAAAAAGCCTACCGAGAAGCCATCAAACACAAATATCGCTTTTTTAGCTATGGCGATGCCATGTTGATTGTATAAATGCCGCGCACTTGGCAGCCGGGTCGCGCTATATAATTGGCATATTATTTGGCAAACCGAATAAAAATGGCTATTTTTGTCCTTGCTTATGCCGTTTTTGCCTTAGACGGCAATTGTTTTTCATATTATAACCTTTTGCAGCTATGCAACCCAACTTAGTTAATCCGCCCGCAGGCATAGAAGGTGCCGGCTTTTTCGCCACTCGCTTAGACGATGTTATTTCGCTTGCTCGCAAATACTCGATATGGCCGCTGCCCTTTGCCACTTCTTGCTGCGGCATCGAATTTATGGCTACTATGGGCGCACACTATGATTTTTCGCGCTTTGGCTCGGAGCGTCCTAGTTTCTCGCCTCGCCAAGCCGACCTGCTGATGGTCATGGGTACGATTGCCAAAAAAATGGGACCTGTACTCAAACAGGTGTATGAGCAAATGGCAGAACCGCGCTGGGTGCTTGCCGTAGGGGCCTGCGCTTCTTCGGGTGGCATATTCGATACTTACTCGGTATTGCAAGGTATAGACAAGGTAATACCCGTCGATGTGTATGTGCCTGGCTGCCCGCCACGCCCCGGAAGCCATCATCGACGGCTTTATGAAAATTCAAGACTTAGTAGCGAACGAAAACCTACGCCGCCGCTATTCGCCCGAATACCAAGACATGTTGGCATCTTATCATATTGCATAGACTAAACAGAGAAATTTACGCTCTGCACTCCCGACTATGCCCCACAATACGCGATTTTGCTTCCGCTTGGCATTGCCAATGCCTTGCTATACGCGCTACTTGGGCTGCAAAATTATTTGAACGAAACAATTTATATAGCCCCAGCTACAATACCTATTTCTTGGTAGCTGCTTTTGTGATAGCGATGATTATCACAATAATATTATTTAAACAAATAATGTGTAGCTATAAATACCCGCAATAGTTTAATAACTATTCCCCGCCTACATCTATGTCCGCCACTACATCTCTTTCGTTCGGTCAATTATTTGGGCGTTTTTTGCGCTTCGGCTGCTTGGCTTGGGGCGGACCAGTAGCACAAATAGCCATGCTCAAACGCGAATTGGTAGAGGAGGAACGCTGGATAAGTCCCGAACATTTCAACCGCGTGTTGGCAGTATTTCAGGCATTGCCTGGACCAGAAGCACACGAATTGTGTGTATATTTCGGATATCGGGCACACGGGCGTTGGGGTGGCTTATTGGCAGGGTTGGGCTTTATGCTTCCGGGTTTTGCGTTGATGTTATGCGCCACCGCACTCTATACGCGCTACGGCATCAGCCCCGCACTTGCCGAAGCCTTTGCTGCCGCCCAAACCGTCGTGATTGCCCTCATTATCTGGGGTGTATATAAGATTGGGAAACACTCCCTGCACGACAAAGCATCAATAGCCATAGCCACGTGGGCAGCCATCACCTGCTATGCAGGCTGGAACTTCGGTGCGGTTCTGCTCTTAGCGGGCGGTTTGTATGCCCTCTACCACCAAACTAGGCCCGTTATTTTGTCGCTTTATTGGCACTATTAACCCTACCGCTCGGATATACATTATACAAACAGCCTCCTGCTATGTTTAATGATACGTCAATGCCTGCTGCTATGCCCGCGCCTGCCTCTGTAAGCCCTGCCGGCTATTCGCGTTCTAACTTGGGTGCAGTATTTTGGACCGGCTTAAAAGGCGGGTTGCTTACCTTTGGCGGTGCTTATACTGCTATTCCGTTCGTAGCCGCCGATGCAGTAGGGCAACGCGCGTGGCTCAGTCGTGCCCAATTTTTAGATGGTATAGCCCTTGCCAATTTATTGCCCGCACCTTTAGTTATTTTTGTTACCTTTGTGGGTTATTTCGGAGCAGGTTGGCACGGAGCCTGGCTCATCACCCAGGGCATGTTTTTGCCCGCTTTTATGTTTACATTATTAGGATTTAGTACCGTTGAGCGTTTGATCGCCTACCGCCCCCTGCACGCTTTTTTAGATGGCATTGCTGCTGCCGTAACGGGCATTATCGCCCTGACCGCCGCTCAACTCGCTGCCGACACACTCTCTCAACCCTGCCAATGGCTAATCTGCCTACTTAGCATCGGGCTTTTATACCGCTTTTCGGCTAAATGGCTATCGGCGGCTTTGCTCTGCGGAGCAGGTTTAGCAGGCTATCTACTCGATGCCTGCTAAAAGCATACCATCTTTTTGGGCATCTGCCTTTTGTTTTATCACCTATCCCTTAGCCATCTGCTTTATCTATCCTACTTCTATGTCATTGACACACGACCTACTGCTTGCCGATTTGCAGCAACAATTTGCCGCCGCTATCTTACAAACCGAAATGCCTGCCAACGTAGCCCCCGACCAACTAACCCTAACACTACACCGCGACGGCGTGCTGCCGATATTGCGCTACTTAAAAGCACATGCGCAATTCCAATTCAATTTTTTGACCGATATTTGCGGCGCGCATTATCCCGACAACGAACCCTCCCGCGAATTCGCCGTAGTGTATCACCTGCATAGCTGGACAAACAACTATCGCCTGCGCCTCAAAACCTACTGCTCACGCACCGATTGTAGCGTACCGAGTGCTGTGTCGGTATTCCCGTCTGCTAATTGGCAAGAACGCGAAACATACGACTTCTACGGCATACAGTTTGCCGAACACCCCGACCTGCGCCGAATCCTAAACGTAGACGAAATGAACTTTTTCCCGCTACGCAAAGAATATCCCTTAGAAGAACAAACCCGCACCGACAAAAACGACAAAATGTTTGGACGATAAAATATATTCAAACAATATGGTTTAGACCTAAGAAGGACAAAATTAAAATAAACCGCATTTATTTAAATGTATATTTTTTTTACTTTAAATTATTTGTGTATTTTTTTTAACTAAAATGTTTTACTGAAAAAAAAACTTTTAGCAAAATGATTATTGATTACAAGTGTGTAAATTCTTAAAAATGAATGATTTATAAATTTAACTTATGTCGATTTTGCCTTTTTGTAGCACAATCGTTAAAAACGATTTAATAAGATGACTTTCTGAACCACGGCCTTTGTTTTTATCCCAAAACAAGCCCCAACACTACGTCCGCCAAGAATATCTTTCTAATTTACCCAACCGCACACCCTACTATATGCGCATACTTGCCGACAACGACCCTCAAAGCCAACTGACCACCCTCAACCTCGGCCCTACGCACCCCGCCACGCACGGCATTTTTCAAAACGTTTTGAAAATGGACGGCGAGCGCATCGTCAGCACCGAGCAAACAGTGGGCTATATACACCGCGCTTTTGAAAAAATAGCCGAAAATCGACCCTATTACCAAATAACACCCCTTACCGATAGGCTCAATTATTGTTCGTCGCCCATCAATAATATGGGTTGGCACCTGACGGTCGAAAAATTGTTGGGCATCAAAACGCCCAAGCGTGTCGATTATATCCGCGTTATTATCATGGAATTAGCCCGCATATCAGACCACCTCATCTGCAACAGCATCTTAGGCGTAGATACGGGCGCATTGACGGGCTTTATCTATTGCATGGAAGAACGCGAAAAAATATACGAAGTATACGAAGAGATATGCGGTTCGCGCCTTACTACTAATATCGGACGTATAGGCGGTATGGAGCGCGATATGAACCCTCGCGCTTGGGCAAAACTGCAAAAATTTATGGCAGATTTTCCCAAATCGCTCAAAGAATTTGAACGCCTATTTAATCGAAACCGCATTTTTATGGATAGGATAATCGGCGTAGGCGGTTATAGTGCCGAGTTTGCAATGGATTGGGGCTTTACCGGCCCATGCCTCCGCGCTGCGGGCATTGATTACGACGTGCGCGTGGCACAACCTTATTCGTCCTACGAAGATTTTGAGTTCGATATACCCATCGGCACACAAGGCGATACCTACGACCGATTTATGGTGCGCAACGAAGAAATGTGGCAAAGCATACGCATCATAGAACAAGCAATGAAAAATATGCCCGACGGGCCCTATCATGCCGATGTGCCCGAATTTTATCTACCACCCAAAGAAGACGTATATAATAGTATGGAAGCACTCATCTATCACTTCAAAATAGTGATGGGAGAAACACCGACACCTATCGGCGAAATTTATCACGCCGTAGAGGGCGGTAATGGCGAGTTGGGCTTTTACCTCGTCAGCGACGGCGGACGCGCCCCCTTCCGCCTACATTTCCGCCGCCCCTGCTTTATCATTTACCAAGCCTATGCCGAACTTATCAAAGGGCAATTATTGTCCGATGCCATTGTTACGATGAGTAGCCTCAACGTCATAGCAGGCGAATTAGACGCATAGCGAAACAAAAACATACACAAAAAAACAAAAATACCGATACTATGAATACCCCCGCTCCCGCCACCTCGCTATCGATGCTCGACCTAAGCAAGGTTTATTCTTATGCCGACTACCTCACTTGGCAATTTGCCGAGCGCGTCGAACTCATAAAGGGCTACCTCATGAAAATGGCTGCGCCCTCGCGATTTCATCAACAAATATCTAGCCGCCTGCATATACAAATAGGTAGCTTTTTACAAGGCAAAAAATGCCAATCCTTTTTGCTCCTTTTGATGTTCGGCTGCTCAACAAAAACCGCTCTACACCCGACAACAACGTGTATTCTGTCGTCCAACCCGATTTATGCGTCGTGTGCGACCTCGATAAATTGGACGAGCGCGGCTGCAACGGCGCACCCGAATGGATTATAGAAATATTGTCGCCCGGAAATAGCAAACACGACGTAGCTACCAAATATAAACTGTACGAAGAAGCAGGCGTTTTAGAATATTGGGTAGTGATGCCCCAACAACGGCTCGTCAATGTGTTCGACTTAGATACCAATGCCCAAAAATACCAATTCAGAGCTACTTATACCGAAGAAGACATCGCCCCAAGCCAAACCGTAGAAGGATTAACCATAGATTTGGCAAAAGTATTTGCAGAAATGTAATTCATTCAAACCAATTAACAATCTAAGCACTTCATATCTTACAACGAGTAGCCTCAACGTCATAGCAGGCGAATTAGACGCATAAAAAACGACAAGCATACACCAAACAAAAATACTGCTACTATGAATACCCCCGCTCCCACTACCTCGCTATCGACGCTCGACCTAAGCAAGGTTTATTCTTATGCCGACTACCTCACTTGGCAATTTGCCGAGCGCGTCGAACTCATAAAGGGCTACCTCATGAAAATGGCTGCGCCCTCGCGATTTCACCAGCAATTGGCAGGACGAATACATGGGCAATTATTTGTTTTTCTGCAAGGCAAAAAATGCCAACCCTTTTTCGCGCCTTTCGATGTTCGGCTGCTCAACAAAAACCACTCTACACCCGACAACAACGTGTATTCTGTCGTCCAACCCGATTTATGCGTCGTGTGCGACCTCGATAAATTGGACGAGCGCGGCTGCAACGGCGCACCCGAATGGATTATAGAAATATTGTCGCCCGGAAATAGCAAACACGACGTAGCTACCAAATATAAACTGTACGAAGAAGCAGGCGTTTTAGAATATTGGGTAGTGATGCCCCAACAACGGCTCGTCAATGTGTTCGACTTAGATACCAATGCCCAAAAATACCAATTCAGAGCTACTTATACCGAAGAAGACATCGCCCCAAGCCAAACCGTAGAAGGATTAACCATAGATTTGGCAAAAGTATTTGCAGAAATGTAATTCATTCAAACCAATTAACAATATAAGCACTTTATATATGCCCACATTTAGCGAAAAAACCCTACAACGCGCCAACGAAATTGTGAGCCACTACCCCGCGGGCAAGCAAAAATCGGCACTATTGCCCATCTTGCACTTAGCCCAACGCGAATGGGGCGGCTATCTTAGCACCGAAAGCATGGACTACGTAGCCCAATTCCTCGACATAAGCCCTGTTGAGGTGTATGAGGTAGCCACGTTTTACAGCATGTATAACTTACAACCCGTAGGGCGTTATGTCCTCGAAGTATGCCACACCGGACCTTGCTGTACCGTTGGGGCAGAAAATATCATGGGCTATATCAGCCAAAAATTGGGCATCAAAGCAGGCGAAACAACTGCTGACGGTCTGTTTACCCTCAAACCAATGGAATGTTTGGGTGCCTGTGGCTATGGACCGGTCTTGCAAATACTCGAAAAATTTCACGAGCATCTAACCGAACAAAAAATTGACGATTTGATTGCCGAATGTCGAACAAAGGCAGCGGCACTCAACTAAGCCAACCCATGCCCACACAAGCAACCAAGCCCAATATTGATAAATATACCGCTTTTTCCCTTGTCCCAAATCAAAATCTACCATGCCCCAACAAATTTTACTACAAGGCATCGGCAAAGCCGACCTAAGCAACATACAAAACTACATAGCGCAAGGCGGTTACGAATCGGTGCGCAAAGCCCTCAGCAGCCTCACTCCCGACGAAGTGACCGAAGAAGTCAAAAAATCGGGCTTGCGCGGACGCGGCGGTGCGGGCTTCCCTACGGGTATGAAATGGTCTTTTATCGATAAAAAATCGGGCAAACCCCGCTACTTAGTCTGCAATGCCGACGAAAGCGAACCCGGTACTTTCAAAGACCGCTATTTGATGGAATATAACCCCCATATCTTGGTCGAGGGGCTGATTACATCGAGCTATGCTCTGGGAGCCAATACTGCCTATATTTATATACGCGGCGAATATTGGTACCTTATCGATATATTAGAACGCGCCATAGCCCAAGCTAAACAACAAGGGTTTTTGGGCAAAAATATTCTGGGTAAAGGTTTCGACCTCGAAATATATGTGCACCCAGGCGCGGGCGCGTATATCTGCGGCGAAGAAACCGCACTACTCGAATCGCTCGAAGGCAAGCGCGGCAACCCACGCATCAAACCACCTTTTCCTGCTGTCTATGGCTTGTATGGCTGCCCTACGGTGGTCAATAATGTCGAAACACTATCGGCAGTGCCTTGGATAGTAGTCAATGGCGGCGATGCTTATGTCAAAATTGGCATTGGGCGCAGCACAGGCACCAAACTCATCTCTGCTTGCGGCAACCTCCAAAAACCGGGTGTGTATGAAATAGAAATGAGCATATCAGTCGAAGAATCGTCTATTCCGACCAATATTGCGGCGGTATTGCCAAAGGCAAAGACCTAAAAGCCTGTGTGCCGGGCGGCTCGTCGGTGCCCATTTTGCCCAAAGAACTGCTATTCAAAACCGCCCAAGGGCGAAACCCGCATGATGACCTACGAATCGCTATCAGACGGAGGTTTTTTGACGGGTTCGATGTTGGGTTCGGGCGGCTTTATCGCTTACGACGAAGACCAATGTATTGTGCGCAATACTTGGAACTTTACGCGCTTTTATCACCACGAAAGTTGCGGACAATGCAGCCCCTGCCGTGAAGGAACAGGTTGGATGGAGCAAGTATTGCACAAAATCGAAAACGGACACGGTACAACCGACGATATAGACCTACTATGGGATATACAACGCAAAATAGAAGGCAATACTATTTGCCCGCTCGGCGATGCCGCTGCTTGGCCGTAGCCGCCGCTATACGCCATTTCCGCCACGAATTTGAATGGCATGTTCGTTATCCACAAGAAGCAACGCGCCCTGGTGCTGCCTATAAAGGCAGCCAAGCCGCAGCGATATAAAAAAATAGCGCAATACGTGCCTCTCAACAAGCTATGAGTTTATAATTTCTATTGCCTGTCTATATCTCATGAATTATTTGCAAGAAATAGGTCGCTATTCGCTATTAATGAGACAATTGTTTGTGCGCCCCGATAATTGGGCAATGTACCGAAAAGAAATTTTTCGGCAGATGAACAATATCGGCGTAGGTTCTTTGGCTATCATCGGCACCATTTCGTTTTTTGTGGGTGCAGTATCTGCCATACAATTTGCCTACCAAATGGCGGGGCAATTGCTGCCTATGTACCTACTCGGCTTTATTATCCGCGATTCGATGATTATCGAATTAGGTCCTACTTTGTCGGGTCTTATCCTGGCGGGTAAGGTAGGCTCTAATATATCGAGCGAATTGGGCACAATGCGCATCTCCGAACAGATTGATGCCTTAGAAACGATGGGCGTTAATAGTGCCAACTACCTCATCGCTCCCAAGGTATGGGCTGCTGTGCTGATAGTGCCGCCCTTGGTAGTTGTATCTGCTTTTTTGGGCATTTATGGCGGTTTCTTGGCATCGGTCAATTACGGTATTGCGCCGGGTATCTACGAAAAAGGCTTAGTATCGTGGTTCAAAGAGTTCAACCTCGTCATTATGGCGGTTAAATCGGTTGTATTTGCCTTTATTCTTACGTCTATAGCTTGCTACGAGGGCTATACTGTCAAGGGCGGTGCCATACAAATAGGGCAGGCAAGCACTCGCGCCGTAGTACATGGCAGTATATTGATTATTCTTTTCGATTATATCATTACGTCAATGCTCACCTAAACGAGTAGATAGAATAAAGGTAGCTATTTAGGGTATAGGGTTTTGGGTATGGGGTTTTGAGCTATGTCTATCTGATAAGGCGTGATATCGTTGCATATCCGATTAGAAATAGCTATTCTCCCTACAATGCCAAATAGTTACGAATAAAGAACAATGCAAACTCGCGGCTATCCCGATTAATTTCGGTATAGCCGCGAGTTTGCATTGTAGAGGGCAAAACCGTCCCTCCCCTATACTACCAACAAGTAGCGATTATTTGCCGCCGCCTTGGGGTTGTACTTGGATTTGGGGTTGTTTAGCATCGCCTGCGGGTGCTGCGGGGGCGTTGGGGTCTTTCTCAACCATACCTTTGATGATAATTTGGGTGGGGTTGGGGTCTGTATTTGCCATGATGGTAACAGTTTTTGACTGCTGACCTGTTTTGCCTTTCGAGTTAAACTCTACTTTGATTTCGCCCGATCCACCAGGAGCTACGGGGTCTTTCGGCCATTCAGGAACAGTACAACCACAAGAACCTTTCGCGCTGTTAATAACAAGAGGCTCTTTACCTGTATTGGTAAATTTATATACGTGTGTCACTTTTTCGCCATCTTTTACTTTGCCAAAGTCATATTCGGTTTCAGCAAATTTGATAGTTGTTTTAGGAACGTTGGGATCAACAGCATTTTCAGTTCCCGCAGCAGGGGCATTGGGATCAGCGGGGTTGGCAGTTGTGGCAGTATTAGTGGTAGCCGCAGCGTCGCCAGCGGTTGGGGTAGTTTTGTTGGCATCGCCACCTGTATTGTTACAAGCTACGGTAAAAGCCAACAAGGTAGCTACGAAAGCAAAACCGAAAAACTTTTTCATTGTCGAAAAAAGATTAAAGAATATAGGAAAGTTAAAGAAAAAATTATGAACTTATGTCTATTAAAATAGCTGCACCGCTAACAAGCATTGCGCATTATTCCTAATGACGATGCAAAGGTACGGCAGTTTTTGAGATTTCCAACTAAATTTTTAGTTCTTAACGTTTTTTTACAAAAAAAAATTAAAAAACGTCCTCATACCTGCCCTATTCAATGTTTAGCCCCAATTGTCGCCTTATTTTTAGTACCCACTTCGAGGCTGAACTAATATAAGCTACTGCGGGCATATTGGCATTGCTGCAAATGCTACTCTGTACTGATATTAGGTTGTTGCGCTTAATAAATCGCGCAAAATATGGCGGTATGCAAAAAAAGCCGTATTTTGCGCCGCCATATAGCAATATTCCAAGTTTTCAATAAAATTTCTATATAAATGTCTGTTTTAGTCAATAAAGATTCGCGGGTCTTAGTACAGGGTTTTACTGGCACCGAAGGCTCGTTTCATGCCGAACAAATGATAGCCTACGGCACGCAAGTAGTGGGCGGCGTAACGCCAGGCAAAGGCGGCATGATGCACTTAGACCGCCCTGTGTTTAATACCGTAGCTGCTGCCGTAGCTGCTACCCAAGCCAACGTATCCATCATTTTTGTACCACCCGCCTTTGCCGCCGATGCCATTGTCGAAGCTGCCGAAGCAGGCATCGCACTCATCATTTGCATCACCGAAGGTATTCCCGTGCAAGACATGATAAAAGCCAAAGCCTATGTCAAAAGCCGCCCTAACTGCCGCCTTATCGGTCCTAACTGCCCAGGTGTCATCACGCCAGGCGAGGCAAAAGTAGGCATCATGCCCGGATTTATACACCGTCCAGGCACCATTGGCATCGTATCGCGGTCGGGCACCCTCACCTACGAAGCCGTGAACCAAGTAACCAAAGCGGGCTACGGACAATCAACCTGCATTGGTGTAGGCGGCGACCCCGTCAATGGCACTACTACCCTCGAAGCCATACAGCTACTAATGGCTGACCCCAACACCGAAGGTATCATTATGATAGGCGAAATCGGCGGCTCTATGGAAGCCAATGCCGCTTATTGGATTAAAGAACACGGCACCAAACCCGTAGTGGGCTTTATTGCAGGACAAACCGCACCCAAAGGCAAACGCATGGGGCACGCGGGTGCTATCGTAGGCGGCGCAGACGATACCGCCGAAGCCAAAATGAAAATTATGCGCGAGTGCGGCATCTATGTCGTTGATTCGCCTGCTTTTATCGGGCGCACAATGGCAGAAGCCTTACAAAAACGCGGCTAAACCTATCATTGCCCCACAGATACCCCTACCACACATCGCGACAACAGCGACCTTGACTATCGAGTCAAGGTCGCTGTTGTCGTTTTTAGCATAGACTTGTGGCGGCGACACACTTGCTTGGTCCTAAAATGGTGTGCCCTCTTTCGCCTGATTTTCGTTTATTTTTGGAAGCATAGCTCTACGGTGCCTCCAAAAATAAGCCTCCACCAGCCCCAGAGCCTCCCTTTTCCCACTCTAACCCGACACTGCCACAAAAGTCCAATATTTTTTATCGCCAAGCACTCATTAATACTGCATAAACTTTCGTTAGCACCTTGTTCAGGGCACAAAACACATCAATTTTTGATTTGTTGATAGCGGGTGCCTTGGGGGCATTGGCTTTTAGGTAGAGCCTTTCGCCTACTAAGGGTTGTAGCTTGGGAGTAAGTTTATTTTTTTCGCACAAGGCATTGAGGCTAATGCCATAGCGTTGGGCAATGCCCCACAAAGTTTCGCCTTGTGCTACGAGGTGGAGTTTTGTCTCACATTTATCGCTTTTGGGCATCAAAAAAATATTTTGTTTGGCGGGTAGCGCAGTATTTTCGTTTTTCAGGTCGTTATACTTCACTATTTGTTCGGGGGCAAGGCGGTAGGTTTTCGCAATTTGGGCTACCGACACTTCGTAGGGATAAGTAACGGTTTTGGCATCGTTTACATAGTTGAATTTTTGGGGTGGCAGCATCGGGCTGTCTTTTCGGCGGGCGGCGGCGGCTTCGGCAGCAGACAACTTAGCGGCGGGCGCGGCGGTGGCTCTTTCGGCTACCGCTACGATATTAGCAGGGTCGGGTTCGTGGGCAGCAGGAAAGCTGGCGTTGTCGGGTATAAACACAATAGTTTGGTGGTCGTATTGTGGCATCAGATAGTCGGGTGTGGGGTCGGACGGCGGCGTAGGTAGAGGAGGTTCGGTATAGGCAGGTTTGGGTTTGGGTGGGGCGGTTATTGGGGCTTGGGCTGTTAGGTCGGATATGGTCTGGATTTTTGTTGGGGCGGCAGGTGGGGGCGTGGCTGCGGGTTTGTTGGGTTTGGCACGCCGTTGCTTGCGCGGGTTTGCAGCGGTATTCAGTTCTTTGACATTGGGCATTACTGCGGGCGCGCCACTCAATTGTTGTAGCGGAATATTGGGGCGTTGGGCAAGCGATTGGCGCATAGCGTCGTCGAGCGATGCCAAATCGGATTTGCCCGCAGGAGCAGCATTGCGCTTGGGTTTGGTGCCTTTTGGGGCATGTGCCGTAAAAATAGCAGCCTCGCCCTTGTTGAGGTTTTCGGCTACGGCGGGTTGGGGTGTGCCGCCTAAATCGTATTCGTACAACTGATATTGCTCGATGATTTGAATCAAGCGTTGGTCGTAGGTGGCTAAGGTGGCATAGCCTGCTTTTTTCAAACCCTTAGCCCAACCCACATAGTCGGTTGGCGATAGGCTGAATAGGTCTAAGTAGCGGTCGCGCTGCTGCAATATATTAGAGTGGTCGATAAACGATTCTTCGGCAGAGGCATATTTGCGAAAACACTCTTGTGGTGCGTCGTCGTCATGATAAAGGGTATCGCCTTCCCAATCGCTTTTGCACTTGATACCAAAATGGTTGTTGGCTTTTTGGGCTAATGCACTATTGCCGTTTTGCGATTCAAACATGCCTTGTGCCAATTTGATACTCGCAGGAATGCCCGTCCGATACATCTCGGAGATAGCCAAATCGCGATAGCGCGTAATGTACTGATGGGCTTGTATCGTAACGCCGTGCGCATAAACGGGATTGGGGCAGACAAACCAAAGCAAGGTGTCGAGGTAGATGAGCCAAAAAGCAAATTTCGGAAACAGCATAGTGTTAGGTGGTGTTCGGTGGTGGGCAACAATACGCAATATACTCGCCATCTATACGCGTAAGCGCACCGAGAAAAGTTGGCAAGCATTACCCATATTAGACGATTTGATGAAGTATAGGCAAGTTTGTTTGACATTGTTTATCTATCAAAAAGCGTTCCGATACAGCATTTTTCTACTTATGCCAATAAATACCGTTTAAATTTTTAGGTGCTTTTTCTATGGAAATAAAAAAGCATTGTATGTTCTATTCCAAGCGTTATCAGTAGTTTATATAACGCAGAATAGTACACACAATGCCATATTGGAGGCTAAAACTTGCCTACTTTTTGAAGGTATTTTTATTTAGCTCCCTTGGTAAACATTTCGAGCATGTCCCACATTTCGGGTGTTACCATGTCTAAATTGTTAAATTCGCCCGCACCTTTGAGCCACTCACCGCCATCGATAGTGATGCAATCTCCGTTGATAAAGGCGGCATAGTCTGATGCCAAATAAGCCACCAAATTGGCAAGTTCTTGGTGCTCGCCCACTCTACCTACGGGGATTTTGTTGGCGGGTTCAAATTTTTCGCGGATAGGGTCGGGCATCAGCCTTGACCAGGCTCCTTCGGTTGGGAAGGGTCCGGGGGCTATGGCGTTGCAGCGAATATCGTAACGCGCCCACTCAACGGCTAAGGAGCGCATCATTGCCAATACGCCCGCTTTGGCGCATGCCGAGGGCACGACATAAGCCGAACCTGTCCATGCGTAGGTCGTTACGATGCTGAGTATGGTGCCGCGTTGTTGTTGCGCAATCCAATGTTTGCCCAAAGCCAGGGTAAAATGTATTGTTCCTTTCAATACAATATCAATGACCGCACTAAATGCCCGTGGCGACAGTCGTTCGGTAGGACTAATAAAATTGCCTGCGGCGTTGTTGATAAGCACGTCTATACTACCAAATTCGGCAAAGGCTTGGCGGAGTACATTTTCTACTTGTTCGTAGTCGCGCACGTCGCATTGTAGCGGCAATACCCGTCCGCCTGTTTCGGCACTTAGCTCGTCGGCAGTAGCTTTTAGTACATCGATTTTGCGGCTGGCAATGACCACATTAGCACCTAATTGTAAAAAATAGCGGGTCATAGATTTGCCCAAACCCGTACCTCCGCCCGTAATAAGGACGGTTTTGCCCGAAAAAGTGCCATCGGGTAGCATAGCTTGTGTGTATAGCATCTGTATAGATTAAAGTATTGATTTTTGGGTATTCATCTAACGAAAGGCATAAACCATCGCCATCTCAATGCGAAACAGGAGTTTGTTAATAGGCAAAGTAAGGCAGATAGATTACTCAATTGTAACAAAAATGTCATGTCTGACGTAAAAAATAGTATTAAACAAGCCAATTTGCGAACAAAGGCAAAGGTACAAAAAATGTTTTGGGCAATTAACACAACCCCAAAAAACATTGCACCTATTCCCACTTGGTTTGTTCAACACCTTGCCATACTATTGGGCTATTTTGCCCATTATCCACTGTCCATACCTTTTATGATTATGAAAACACGTTTTGCTGCCCTGCTTGCTTTCTTTGTGGTGTTTTGCTGCCTTGCCCGCTTTTGCAGGATCGGGCGGCACAAAAGACAAAATGGTGTAGAGTGCAATATCGAGATAGCCTTCGATTATGCGGTCGACCAATTATCGGTCGAGTTTAGCAATATTTCGTTGGGCAATTACGATTTGCTGCTTTGGGATTTTGGCGACCATAATTCGTCGCGCGAAGCTAAGCCTAAACATACCTACGCCCAAGAAGGTAAATACGATTTTTGCCTAACCGCTATCAACACCGAACGACAATGCGAAAATCGTTTTTGTGGCGAAGTATACGTGTTCAAATAGCCGCAAATACTCATTTTGCGCCCCATAAGTTTAGGCAAATTCAATCCAAGGCTCCTTTCTTACTTGTTGGATAACAATAAGCAAGAGAGGGGCTATTAATAGTTTGGGTTGTTTAGCCTTATGTATCAAAATTAAACACTACCTATTTTACTAATAACAAGCGAGTTATGAAGCTATAAATTTTTTATTATATTTTCACAAGCACACACAAGTCGTTCATTTTCGGCATATTAGATAGCACAAATTATTTAAAGCGAGGATTGCTACCTAAAATCGTATCCTGCACAACTCGACAAAACACTAATCACTAAAAACCAAGCACTAAAAACTAAGAACACCTCAAATTAGCCAAAATAAAGTCGTAATTTTGTGCCTTGTAAGCACGCGCCACCCAATGACTCGCATGCAGATACAACCTATTTCGGCTTATGAATACCATACAATACGCAGGCGAATGGACTATCGTCGGCAATATCGGGCATCTATTTGCGCTTGTTGGCTTGTTAGCCTCGCTGTTTGCCACGCTTAGTTTCTGGCAATCTGCCCGCACCGACACACCCGTATCACCTACCCATAGCACTCCCAATTCCCAAAGCCAAGTTTGGCTGCACTGGGGGCGTTGGGGCTTTATACTCAATGTCATATCAGTGTTGGCAATAGGTATTATCCTGTTTTATCTCATTTTCAACCACCGTTTCGAGTATAAATACGTATGGCAACATTCGTCCTTATCGCTGCCCGTTTATTACATGATTTCGTGTTTTTGGGAGGGGCAAGAGGGCAGTTTTTGGCTATGGCAGTTCTGGACGGCGGTGCTGGGCTTAGTAGCGATGAACACAGCAGGCAGGTGGCAAAGCCGTGTCATGACCTTTGTAGGGCTAATGCAGTTTTTTTTAGCCGCTATGCTCATCGGCATCTATTTTTTCGGTTACAAAGTAGGTAGCAGCCCTTTCATTTTGTTCCGTATGGACCAACCCGAAATGCCCATTTTTGCCCGCGCCGACTACCTGAGCCTCATCAAAGACGGCAACGGCCTAAATCCATTGCTGCAAAACTATTGGATGGTCATTCACCCGCCTATCCTGTTCTTGGGTTTTGCCGCTACCCTCTTGCCCGCCGCCTATACGATGGCAGGGCTTTGGCAACGCGAATTTAGTGCCGATTGGATAAAACCTACCCTATTATGGTCTTTGTTTGCTGCTGCCGTTTTGGGCATGGGTATCCTGATGGGTGGTGCTTGGGCTTACGAAGCCCTTAGTTTTGGTGGTTTTTGGGCATGGGACCCTGTCGAAAATGCGTCGCTCGTGCCTTGGATTACGCTCATAGCGGGTATACATACCCTAATTGCCTATAAAAATTCGGGGCATGCACTGCAAGCTACTGTCGCTCTGTTTATCAGCACGCTTTGGCTCATACTCTACTCTACATTCCTGACTCGGAGCGGCGTATTGGGCGACACGTCTGTGCACTCGTTTACCGATTTGGGTATGTCGGGGCAATTATTGGTGTTTATGCTTACGTTTGTCGGCGTAGCAATTGGGCTTATTGCTTGGGGCTGGCAGACCATCAAAGCCCCCGCACAAGAAGAAAGCACCGACTCGCGCGAGTTTTGGCTCTTTGTCGGCTCGCTCATAATGCTCATGTTAGCCATTATCGTCATTATCGATACATCTTGGCCTGTTATCAACAAAGTATTCGGCACCAACCGCGCCATAGCCGATGCCGTGACACACTATAATCGCTATGCCATTTGGTTTGGGCTTGTTATTGCATTGCTTAGTGCATCTATCCAATATTTCCGCTACCGCCATAGCCATTGGGCACAAATTGCCCGACAAATAGGGCTGCCCCTCGCCTTGTCGCTTATTGCCGCAGGCATCACAGTATATGGCGTAGAGTTGCGCTCTTGGGTCTATGTGTTATTTCTGTTTGCCGCTTATTATACCATTTTTGCCAACCTCAATTATCTCGTTGCCGTCTTGCGGGGCAAAGTTCGGGTAGGCGGCGGCTCAATAGCGCATATCGGGTTTGGGTTGATATTAGTGGGTGTTCTGCTGTCGTCTGCCAAAAAAGAGGTCATTTCTATCAATACCTTGGGTATCGATTACGGCACCGAATTTAAGGAAAAAGATAAACGCGAAAATATATTGCTCTATCGCAACAAGCCCGTGCAGATGGGCGAATATTGGGTAACGTATTTGGGCGACTCAACCGTAGCACCCAATACCTATTATAAAGTGCGCTACGAAAAGAAAACGAATGCCAATGATACGCCTACCGAAGTTTTTACGCTACACCCCAACGCACAAATCAATCCCAATATGGGTTTGCTCGCCAACCCATCGACCAAACACTATCTGACCAAGGATATTTTTACGCATGTGTCGTCCGTAGCCCAAAAACGCGATAATGAAGTGGGCGAATCGCTAACCGAAATGGAATTAGCCATAGGCGATACAGCCATTACCAACGGCAGTTTATCGTACTCAAAGCCATAGACCCACACCCCGCCCACCCACGCTATTTGCCCCTGAATGGCGATATAGCTGCGGGTGCGCAACTCGAAATCATCGACGACAGCGGCAATAAGCACGAAGCCAAACCCATCTATTTTATCCGTGACAATGCCGAGAACTCGCTCGAAGCCGAAATATCCGCTATGGATATGACCATCAAATTTGATAAAATTATCCTCAACAAGGCAAAATCAAGCTATCGGTCATCGAGCGCAAGCAACCCGATGATTTTATCATCATGAAAGCCATCGTATTTCCGTATATCAATGTCCTTTGGATAGGTAGTTTGGTTATGGTAACGGGCTTTGCCATTAGTGCTGCCCACCGCCGCCGCGAGCGCGTAGCAGCAGCCATAGTGCGCGAAGCAAGGGCATAAGCAACAGAGAAGGCTAAAACGGGTATCCAATTGCTGTTGAGCAAAAAATTTTGCTGCCGCCATTTCGAGTCTTTTACATCAAAATCGTTCCACAGCCAGCGTTTCCCCTTCGGGCGAGACGGATTGTGTAGGGGCGTTGCTACATCAAAACGCAAGACAAAATAGCTGAAATCGAGGCGTAGCCCCAGACCTGCGCCTAAGCCTAATTCGCCCCAAAAATCGCCGAAATTGAAGCGTTTTAAGTCGTCACTGGGCTCGGCGGGGCGCACTACCGTCCATACATTGCCCATATCTATAAAGGCAGCCCCTTTGAACACAGAAAATATATTGAAACGATATTCGGCATTTAGTTCTAATTTCATGTCGCCTGTGCGGTCAAACGTACCCGCTAAGAGGTTTTAGGGTGGGTATATGATAACGCCTAAAATCGGCTTCGATGCGGGCAAACGCGCATAGGGCGTGCCAAATACTTCTAATGCTTGCGAATTGCCCGATATAAGGCGGCTTAGGCGGTCTATACCGCTCGTTAAGTTACCTGCTGTTTCGGCGTTTCCCCTAAAATACGTAAAACTTTGTAGCGGATTGGGGCTTTGGGTGCTATATATAAACGAATAGTTGATGCCGATAATGAATTGTGAAGCAAAACTTTGGCGCAAAAAAGCGTTTTGGTCTAATAATTCCTGAAAACCTGTACTAATATCGGCTATACTCACTAAATTGACCGATATAGGATTGAGAATATGCCGTTTTCGGCGCGACTCGTACCAATCGAACCCATAATTGACGCTATACGAATTGATGGTATAAAACCCTACACGCCTTTGCAAAGCTGCTTTAATCGCAATATTGGTGTGCGGTCTGAACTCGTGCGAAATACGAGGCGGCTTGAAAGCGCACCATAAATTTTGGGGTCGTGAACGTAGCCTCCGCGCTAAAATTGAGCGTATTGATAAGTACCGAATCGTTGGGCGTAAAATCAATACCACCAAACAAACTTGACCCCAGCGTTTCGGCACCTCTGAACGTATTGCGCTGTTTATAGCCCAATTTGAGTGCCGTACCTATATAGCCGCCCGTTCGGTTGCTTAGTTCGGTTTCGGCAGATATTTGCTTTTTTTTGCCCGGTGTCATGTAAATATGGCAATCAAGTAAGGCACTATCGGTTTTTTCAAAGCGCACATTCACAAACTTAAAAATGCCCAACTCTTGCAAACTATTCATCGCCTTTTCGTGCCGCCGCGCCGAATAGAACATATCGGGGCTTAATTGTAGGTATTCTATCAAAGTTTGGGGTTTGATAGAAACCGTTTTGTTGTAAATATAGTGATAGCCCTCGTATAACAGCGTATCGCTATATGCCGATTTGTCTTTGGGCGATGTATAGTCGGCATACAAATAAATATTGCGTATTTTATAGGCGGTATGCACGTCCGTTTCGGGCGATTTTCGCAGCGACATATATAGTTTTACGCTACGGGTGTTCCGAGTACTGTCTAACTGAAAATTGAGGTATTTGCCCGCAAAATCGTAGTAGCCCGCATTGCGCAAAAAGCCCGCAATTCGGTCGGCTTCGGCTTGTAGCTTGGAGGCATCAAATGGGTCGCCGCGCTGTAATAAGGTAGCGGCTTGTATGCCTTTGATGCGCTGAGCTACTGGACCAAGCGTGTCGGAGGGCAAAAATATGGTATCGAGCGTAAAGGGTTTGTCGTTCAACGCCACATTATAGTTGACCGTTGTCAGCCAATCGCTTGTTTTTAGGTTATATCCTACTGCATTGTCATAATAACCTTTGTCGAACAAATAGTTGTGCATAGCCGTAGCCGAGCGGTGCAGTGCTATCGTATCAACTACAACGGGGGCTTCGCCAAGCTTATTTTTTATAAAACCCGTTACATTGTTCAAAAAAAGATTAGTAGTATCTTTGGCTTGGTTGCCCAACCAACCTACTACGCGCTTCATGGGCTTAAATCGTATGTCGTCATACGCCGCATCGCACTGTTTGGGGTAATTATAGATGCTCAATCGGAATTGAAACGGACCAATTCGGCTATTGGGTATAGGACGCGCCAAAGCAAGCAGCGCGGTTTTGAGGGCAGTTACTTGGCTTCGGTTGCTATGTTCGGGGTCTTTGATGCTAATTGTAGTGGCGTTGTGTAGGGTTTGGTCGCCTTGCAGATAGCGCGTATTGTCGCAGGCGGCGCATAGCACCACCCATACAAATACTAAACAACGATGAGTTAAGGGTAAAATAATAGCGGGCGGCAAGGAGGTACAGTAGGGTTGCATGATTTATCGAGGCAAATTATTCATGCAACAAAGATAGCAATTTTTGCGTCCCGACAGTGGCTTTTTCGGCGATAAGTGTCCATTTTTCGCTTCCATACGGCAATGCAGGGCGTGGGTCTATCAAGTATCGGGGAATATGAGGCGGCGCATACTCCAACAAGCCCGCCGCAGGATATACCTGCAACGAAGTGCCAATGACCACAAAAATATCGGCGGTGCTGCAAATATCGGCGGCTATGGGTATCATCGGCACCATCTCGCCAAACCAAACAATATTGGGGCGCAATTGGCTGCCTTTTTCGCAGGTATCGCCCAAATTGATGTCGCCGTCGCCTATATCATAGATAAGTTCGGGATATTTTGTGCTGCACGCTTCGCGCAATTTGCCGTGCAGATGCACCACCTTAGCCGAGCCGCCGCGCTCGTGCAAATCATCTACGTTCTGTGTAATAATGCTCACACGATAGCGATTTTCCAAACCCGCTAAGACAATATGTGCAGCGTTGGGCTTGGCTTGGGCAGCGTTTTTGCGGCGTTCGTTATAAAATTGGAGTACTAAGGCAGGGTTGCGCCGCCAAGCGTCGGGCGTGGCTACGTCCTCAATGCGGTAGTTATTCCACAAACCGTCCGAATCGCGAAAAGTCGCTAAACCGCTCTCGGCACTAATGCCCGCACCACTCAATACTACGAGGTGTTTCATAGACAATAAATTCACAATATTACATCAAGAAAGCACAAGACCAAGAAACACTCTGCCTCCATCAATCAGTGAAATTTCAGTTCACCAAAGCACCAATTTTGCCCATTCGCGCCGTTGCGAGCTTTGTAGCTGTATATAGTACAAACCTACCTCCAAACTGCCAAGGGGCAAAGGATATTGGTTGTGTCCTATTTGGGTCTGGGCTGTTTGCTGCCAAATGCGCCTACCATTAAGGTCGAACAAGGCAATATAGACGGTTTCGGCTTGTGTGGCGGTATAGTATAGGTCGGCGGTATAGCGAGCAGGATTGGGCGAGATGCGAAGTGCTTCGGCGGCAGGGAGTAGAGGACGTATGACAAATACGGTGGTATCGATATTTGTCGTATCGGTTTGGGTCGTATCGATGATGGCGATGAGTGGCTGTGGATTAGGATAGATACCCAAATTGTGGATATATAGGTTATTGCCATTGCCGCGCACTTGGCTGATTCGGGCTTGTAGGGTGCGGCTTCCGATATAATCGTTCAAGGGCACTACAATTCTGCGCCACTGCGTATCGGTAGGCACAAAAGGCAGGTCGGTGGGCGGCGCGGTGTAGAGGCTATCGCCCCAAGCACTGCGCACAGTAGTAAAGGTTTGCCCGCAATCGTCCGACACAGCTATATGTAGCGTATCGGCTATATTGGTTTGTGCGTTGGGAGCATGGGCTACATAAAATTCCAATACGGGTTCAGGCGCATTGAGCAAATCGGCGCGAGGCAGCGTCAGGGCATCTATACTACCTATATTGTCGTAGTCCGCATTGGCAATATAGAACGATTGCGAGCCGTTGTCGCTGTGGTTGCATTGGTCGGTAAGTGCGAAACTTACAGCACCATCAGGGTTAGCAAGGGCATAGCTTGTAGGTAAGTTTGCCGCCTCAAAATTTTGTATCATGGGCAAGGGTGCGCCTACTGCTATGGTAGCAAAACCCTGCTCTACTTCGTTATCGGCGGGATTAAAGTCGGGATTGCCATTGGGCAAACTCAATACTACACCCAATTCGTGTACTATGCCGTTACTAACCGTATTGATAGCAGGCAGTTGTGCATTTGTCGTTTCAAAAGGGGCTATTTCGCCTATCCAATCGTAGTGGTGCGTGGTGTCGTCTAAGGTATAGGCAACATGAAACGTGTAGAGCGTAGTAGTGCCATAATTTTGTAGCTCAATGCTTGGGTTTATTCGGGTGCAGTTGTTGGGTCCCCGTAGGGTTGGCTATGTCTAACAAGCGCACGTCGTCGTTGCCTTGTTGTATGGGTGTGCAGATAAGCGGGTCGTTTGCCAAGCCATATCGATAGCCCCCAAACGACAATACGTTGCGCATACGCGCTTTCTGTCCCAAAGTAAAGGCGTTTTGACAAGCGTCGTTGCTATAATCCATATAATTTTCGTTCATGTCGGGCAAATCGTTGGGCAGGTCAGCATTACATGAATTGATATAAGGAATACAGCCAAAATTGGCATGGCACGAATTGGGTGTATCTGCCACGTCATCGTCCAAGATACAAAATTCGATACAGTCGGGGTCGGGCGGATTATTTCCTTGCGCCCAAGTGTGGTGCAAACCCAAGTAATGCCCTACTTCGTGCGCGGCGGTAGTGCCCAGTAAGTAGGGCGGGTCTAAAAATCCGGTAGTCCCAAAAGCATAAAACGTCACTGCTACCCCATCGACCTGGGGCGTGGGAGCAGTAGCAGGCAGATAGGCATATCCCAATACTAAACCATTATATAGCCTATTGACAACCCAAATATTGAGGTATTCAGCAGTATTCCAAGCATCTGCTCCGCCAGTAGCGGTATATTTAAAAGCATCAGTGCTGAAATTGAGGCTGTCCGTAGCTGTGCGGGTAATGCCTGTGGTGGGATTGCCGCTGGGGTCGCGTTGTGCGAGGCAAAATTCAATTTCACAATCGGCAGCAACGGGCAAAAATTCAGGGCGTGTATCGGCGGCATTTTCGTTTTGTCGGCGGTATATTTCGTTCAGTGCGGTTATCTGCGATATTACTTGCTCGTCGCTGATATTAGACAAAGGGTTATCGCTTGCCCAAACAACGTGTACTACGGTTGGAATGGTCAATATAGTACCGCCGCCGCCTTGCCGAGCATTGTTGGGCAGCGGGTGGTGGCGCAAAAAATTATTGTGCTGGGCGTATTGTTGTGCCGTAGCGGGGTTTTGTAGCGCGGCGGCTATCATAGCGTCGGTTGCACAAGCAGCCTGCGGGTAGGCGGTTTGTTGCAGGGGCAGCAAGCGAGGCTCTTGGGCGCATACGTCTATATTAGCAAGACAAAAACAGTACCCAAGCAGGCATAGGAAACGAAGCATTGAGAAAGGAATAGAATGAGGAGGAGCAAAAGAGAATAGGCGTATAAGAGAGTGTGGAGGTCATGCCGCTTCTCCGCAAGTATCTGATACGGCGCATAGCATCTAATATAACGGCGGTTACAAATACCTATCACCCGTATGTTTTTGTACATCGATGTGTATATCGCGCATTCGTTTTTCGTTTTCGATTTTGCCGATAAACAATACATTGGGCGTATCGATGACGCAAAAATCTTCTAATCCCTGCACGACGACCAATTTGTCGGGTGGAGCCGATACGAGGCAGTTGGCAGAGTCGTAAAATAAGGTTTTGGCGTGTAGTGCCACATTTTCGAAGTGGTCTCTTTCGCCTTTTTCCCACAACGATAGCCAAGTGCCCAAATCGCTCCACCCAAATTGGGCGGGTATTACATACACACTTTGGGCGTGTTCCATAATAGCATAGTCAATAGACGTAGCAGGCGATAAGGCGTAGGCTTCGGCTACGGCTTCGGCTTCATATTGGGTATTATAACATCCCTTTATGGCAGCAAAATGTTCGTTGATATTGGGTGCGTGTAGCTCGAAGGCTTTGATAATATGTTGGGCTTGCCACCCGAACATGCCCGAATTCCATAAAAAGTCGCCGCTTTGGATAAAACTTTTGGCAATTTCATAGTCGGGTTTTTCGGTGAACATCACCACCCGCCGCGCACCATTGCGAAACACCATCTCATCGTCGTATTGGATATATCCATAACCCGTATGCGGGAGGGTGGGCTTAACGCCTATCGTGACAATAGCGGATTGTTGGGCAGCAAAATCGATGACGTTGGTAATCGCTTCTTTAAATGCCGTTTCATCTTCTATCAAGTGGTCGGCGGGCGATACGATAAAAGTAGCTTTCGGGTCTAAATCGGCTAATTTATATGCCATATATGCCACACAAGCGGCAGTATTGCGGCGCATAGGTTCAGCTACTATTTGCGCCTCAGTAATAGTAGGTAGCTGTTGGCGCACCAAATCGACGTATTCTTTGCCCGTAATGACAAAAATATGTGCTTCGGGTAGTATGCGAGCAAAACGCTTGTAGGTAGCTTGCAATAGGGTATTCCCTGTACCTAAAATATCTAAAAATTGCTTGGGCAAGCGAACTCGGCTCTGGGGCCAAAAACGGCTGCCAATACCGCCTGCCATAATGGCAACATAGGTATTGTTCATTCTGTAAAAAAAGAGGTGAAAATTAGTAGATAATGACCGCCACCCAGTATAAAATCATGGCTTTGCCCTCAAAGCCCTAAACAGATGGCAGGTAGGCAACAAAGATACGGCATTTTTGCCAAACTATTCACTCCTTACCCAAGCCTTCGTGCCCAGCAAAATATAAAAGCGCAGATTATCGCAAGGGTATACAGCAGCGGCTATATACCCAACAAAGCCGCGTCATACCAAAAAAATGCGTAATTTTGCGCCATGATTAAGCACCCGCCTGCCCCCTACATCTATACGCAATGGCAACATGCCAAACAAAGCGGTCAAAAGTTGTTCGCTGTCTTGCTAGACCCCGACCATCTAACACCCGACAACCTGCCTATGTTGGTGGGGCAAGCCGTGGCTACAGGTATAGATGTACTCTTGGTGGGCGGTAGCTTGGTGATGTGCCATGATATGGACGCAAAAATTGCCCGTATCAAGGAGTTATGCGCATTGCCTGTCGTTATTTTTCCGGGCGGCGCACAGCAAATTTGCCCCGCCGCCGACGCTATCTTGTTATTGTCCTTAGTATCAGGGCGCAATCCCGATTTGCTCATCGGACAACACGTAGTAGCCGCCCCTTGCTCAAAAAAAGTAGGCTCGAACTACTTCCCTACCGGATATATGCTCATTGACGGTGGTGCTCCTACTACGGTATCGTATATGAGCCATACAACGCCCATACCCGCCGACAAAACGCCAATAGCTGTTTGTACGGCAATGGCTGCCGAAATGTTGGGTTTGCGCCTCGTTTATTTAGATGCAGGCAGCGGGGCACGACGCGCCGTTCCTATCGATATGATTAGGGCAGTAAGCCGCCATATTGCCGTGCCGCTCATCATAGGCGGCGGTATTCGTAGCCCCCAAGCCGCTGCCGATGCCTGCAGCGCGGGTGCCGATATTATTGTTGTGGGTAATGCATTGGAACAAAATGCTCAATTGATGGGCGATATAGCTGCTGCCGTACATGCCCAAAATCGCTTATCTTAACCCCTTTCTACTCGCAATTTTAAGGTAGCAATAGCTTCAAAACTGCGATGCAATATTTTGCTCCTTAAAAAAGCAGCTATGCACAACAACAACAGATTGACAAATCATGCCCAAATAACTTCGTAGGCAGAGGTAAATTCGAGCAATTTATTGACCATCGCCTGGCGAGCCAATATAGATAGGGCTGCGTTCGTGTAGGGTTTTAGGTTTGAGGTCTAATATGGCATTTTCGCCATCGGTTTGCTATACCACCTGCTTGTTCTACTATAAAAGCCATAGGGTTGCACTCGAACAACATGCGCAGTTTGCCGCGTGGGTGCGTTTTCATGGGTGGGTACAGAAAAATGCCGCCTTTGATGAGGTTGCGGTGTAGGTCAGCAACCATCGAGCCTACATAACGCGAGCTATACGGACGTTTGGTAGCTTTATCGTCTGCTTTGCAATATTCGACAAATTCGTTGATGGCATAAGGGAAATAATTTTTGTAACTCTCGTTTAACGAATAGTAAATGCCGTTTTCGGGTATGCGCATATTGGGGTGCGACAAGCAAAATTCGCCAATAGAGGGGTCGAGGGTAAAAGCATTTACGCCGTTGCCCGTCGAATAGACCAATACCGTAGATGAGCCGTAGATGATATAGCCCGCTGCCACCAAATTGCGCCCAGTTTGCAAAAAATCTTCTTGGTTACAAGGTCCATTGACAGGGCTTAGGCGGCGGTAAATGGCAAAAATAGTGCCCACCGACACATTGACATCGATATTGGACGAACCATCTAAGGGGTCTATACAAATGACGTATTTGGCATTGCGCGACAGGTCGTCTTCTAAGATAATGATGTCGTCGCTTTCTTCGGAGGCCACGCCGCAACACTGCCCGCAAGTAGTGAGGGTGTTCAGGAAATGATCATGCGCAAACATGTCCAACTTTTTGACATCTTCGCCTGATGCATTGCTCGCTCCTACGGAACCCAAAATATCGATAAGCCCCGCTTTATTAACGGCTCTATTGACTATTTTGGCAGCCAAGCCAAGATGGTGCAGCAAAGCACTTAGCTCGCCCGACGCATCGGGATATTCGGTTTGGCGTTGTAGGATAAACTCGTTGAGGATAATTACACGGTGCGCTTGGGACATAATACGTAGGTAGGGAGTTTAGAGGCAATTATTTAACGCCTCAAAGTTAAGCACTTGTACTTGTTTCAACAAATTAGCTGCCAAAAATTTACTGAGTTAGCCCATACTTGCTGCTGTCAAGTAGTTAGAGGGGTTAGCTTGCGCTATTGTGGCACAAAGTCTTGTATCGCCATAGTATGGGCATTGTCGGAGGCAGACAGCCAAAATTGCAAGGTGTCGTATTGCCCAAGTGCCCATTTAGCTATTTGATTGTCGTAGAAATGGCTACCAGGGTTGCCCGACTGCCCGCCCGGATAAATGCCGTATGCTTCTATCGGTTTATCTACTGAAACTATCATACGCCAAGAAGGCCATGGTGTTGGCTGGTAGCATTTACGATACCGCTGTTACCGCCTGTTTGTATATTATCTACGCTTAGGGCAGGGATGCGCAACCAATGGCGCACTTCGGTGTCTTTGTAGTTTGCCCATGTAAGCGGCTTGTGATGAGTAGACCGCCATTGGGCTAATTGCTGTACGGTTTCTTTGAAAGCTATTTGCACCAAATCCGAGGCAGTTTCGACCTTATTTTTGGTAGAATCGATGTCCATCAATTTATGTTCGGGTTGGGCTGATAGGAGTTGTACGGTGACAAAATACTTGGGCATCGGCAGCGGTATATTCGGATATTGACGCACTTCGTCCCAGATATGGTAGTATAGGCGTTTCCAAAATACCTCATAAATGGCAGGGGAGATAGAATCGGTTTCGTTGAGGTAGTTCCATTTAGACAATAATTGGTAGCATCTAAATTCAGTGCTATCGTTAATTTCTTCTTCGCTGATATAACTGAGCATCAAGGGCAGCGTTTCGGCAGCCATCAGGTTGTAATTATCGTTTTGCAGGCGCATCATATCTTCGGGTTTGATGCGTTCTTTTTGGGTCAATTGTTGGTTGATTCGGCGATTTCTGAAATACTCAAAATTGCCGTTATAGTAGTAAAAATAATTTTCGTCGGTGGGGTGCTGGTTGGCAGAGCTGACAAATCCGCGCGGCGGGTTATATACGTGTGGGCTGTGGCGTTTGGGAATAAAACTTTGCCAAGCATGTTCGGGGTTAGCCCCATCTAATAGGAATTTGCCTTGTTCGCGCCATTTATTGACAAAACGCCCTTGCTGCCACAAGGCGGCATTGCCCTTGATATCGGCAAAGGCAAAATTTTGGGCAGGGCAATCAAAATAGCGTATTGCGTTCAGATAATCTCCGTAGCCCTTGGCTCGGTTCATTCGATAGGTCGTCACCAATTCGTTGGAGGGGTCGTGTGCTATCCAACGCATTGCCATATCGTATTGTTGGGTCGTGTCCGATTCATACACTACTGGTCCGTAATGAGTATACGTAACGGTATCGTAATATTCGGCTCGATGCCTTATTTTGATAGCTTCTACACGCTTGGTGGCATTGCGCCATTCGCCGTTATAGAAATATTGGCTGTGGGTGCGATTTTTAAAAGTTATTTTATACCAATCCAACACGTCGCGTTGGGCATTGGTCATACCCCAAGCTATGGAGTCGTTAAATCCGATAGTCACGCCTGGGCTGCCCGGCAGCGATACGCCATATACGTTGAGGTCGGGTGTATGCAGTTGTACCTCAAACCAAATTGAGGGTAGTTGAAGTTCTAAGTGGGGGTCGTTGCAGAGTATAGCCGTGCCGTTATTCGTTTTTTCCGACATTGTAGCCCAATTATTGCTTCCGTTGTCGGGGTGTGGGCGTGTAGGGTCGGTGGGTATCCTAATTAGGTCGGGTGGTTCGGCAGCAGCTATATTGGGCTGTTGGGTGGTGGGTAGCCGTAGCGCACCAAGTGTATCAATGTCTGCTTGGGGCTTCTTGGGTGGGCGAACTTTGTGTTTTTTGCGCGTGCTGTCGGCAGGAGGAGGCAAAGCGGTCGTATCTATTGGGGTGCGGTCTAAGTTTGCCATAATTCGGGCAGGCACGGGAGGCACTTCGTTGGGCACAAAATCGTAGCGAAAGGAGGGCGGCACGATGGGGTCTTGCCCGCGCACAAAATCGGGATAGAGCAGTTTGAAAGTTTCATCGTCAAAAATTTTATGGGCATTGGTCATTTCGAGGTCAGTATTGTAGCCCGCCAAGGTAGCTGCCATATTTTTGAGCAATAAAGCGCATTTGATAGGTGTCCATGTTTCGGGTTTGTAATTGAGCAATTTATACTCTAACGGCAATTGTTCGGGGCTTAGTTGATTGATATAGGCATTTACTCCATCAGTATAAGCCATCACGACATCTTTTATTTTTTTATCCTTCTGCATTTCGGCTATGGCATTTTCGGCGGCAAACACCATGCCCTTGCGGCGTTGCAAACGGTCGTGCTGCAACATTTTAGCACCCAAAATTTCGGACAATCTACCCGCAGCGGCGTGGGTAATAAATTCCATCTGCCACAAACGGTGCTGCGCCGTCAGATAGCCTTGCACAAAATATAAATCGTGGTCATTTTGAGCAAAAATATGCGGCACTAATCGCTCATCGTAGGCAACACGCACAGGCGTATTTAGCTGTTCGGCTACTATTTTTTCGTCTAACTGGGGTTGAGGTGCTTCGGCATTTTGCCAAGCCCCACCAAATGGGTCGAACAATTTGCCCAAAGGCGGAAAGTTGGCTAATTGCGTGTCAGCAACCCAATTGCCCACAATAGGCAGTGCCGCCAAACGGTTGTTAAGCAAATAGACCCACGCAAAAGTAAACCCAAAAATGGCTAAAAAAGATACGTATTTCAAGGCTGATAGCAGTAAAAAGGATAAACGTGTAGAACCCAAAATAGGAGATAGTGCGGCATTTATCGGGCGGCAAAACTTATACCTTGCCGAAGTTGTTTAAATATTATCGGTGTCTTACGCGCCCACATCCGCTAAACGAACAACAAAGAAAAGCAAAAACAATGGTAATTTATGGCAATCGGAACAAAAAAATAGTAGATAGGACATCGCATGGGAAAAATGACGTAATTTTGCATCACCACTAAGAGGCATTTGTATAACATGCGCGAAGAAGAAGGACGCGCTAAATTAGATGCTGCCGAAAAACGTGGGAAAGCAGAGGGCGTAGCAGAAACCGAAGCAAAAGCAGCACAAGAAAAAGAAATGATGATTGTAAATTTTCATAAAATAGGAGTCTCGATAGCGGATATTGCGGCTGCTACCCAAAAAACCGAAGCAGAAGTACAACAAATCATTGCAGGACATCAGCATAAACCTGAGACCAAAATATGAAATTCGCAGACGTAAAAAATGACATTGCTTTTCGCAAGATATTTGGCAACGAAAATCGAACCGAGAGCCTCATCTCTTTCCTCAATGCCGTACTCGGATTCGAGGGCGAAGAGAGAATCATGTCCGTTACTATCGTCAATCCCTACCAATTGCCAAAACTGAGGGGCGGAAAAGTAAGTATCTTAGATGTGCGAGCTACCGACCAACGAAAACAACAATTTATCGTAGAAATGCAAATGGCAGCACAAGACGGGTTCGACAAACGAGTGTTGTACTACCTCACCAAAGGCTATAATAGCCAAATAAGACGCGCCGACCAATACCGAAAACTGAACCCTCCTTATTTCGTAGGCATACTCAGCGATTTTAGCCATACCCAAAACCCAAATTATATCAGCCGAAGCCGTATCCAAGACATCGATACGGGCGAGGTGACGATAAAAGACGTTGAGTTTAACTTTATAGAATTAGAAAAATTTGATAAGGAATTAGCCGATTTGCAAAATTTGACCGACAAATGGATTTTTTTCATCAAAAATGCCGAAAACCTAAAACATTATCCCCAGCGATGTAGATGACGAGGGTTTGAGGTCTGCCTACCAAGAAGCAAACCAATACACTTGGTCGCAAGCCGAATTAGATGCCTACGATTATATAGACATGCGCGAAGAAGAGGGACGCGCTAAATTAGATGCCGCCGAAAAACGTGGGAAAGCAGAAGGCGTAGCAGAAACCGAAGCAAAAGCAGCACAAGAAAAAGAAATGATGATTTTGACGATGTACGAAGATGGAATATCACTTGCTAAAATAGCAAAATTCACCCAAAAAACCGAAGCAGAAGTACAACAAATCATTGCAGCACATAAACACAAACAATAATTATATTTTTTTATAAAATAAAATAAACCAAATAATGCTCATATCAGTTATAGGAACGGGGGGGTATAAACCGACCACTTATCAGTTTGGCGGAAAACAGGCTGAATCAAGCCCATACGTCATAAAAGCGATAAAGGAATTATTCAGCCCCGATAAAATTTTTGTCCTAATGACAAAAGAGGCTGAGGAAAAGCATAAATCCGACTTAGAACAAGTATGTGAGTTCGAAATGATACCAATACAAACAGGTAAAAATGAACGGGAACTTTGGGATATGTTTCAAGCTGTTGCAGAAAAAGTACCTGAAAATGAAACTTTAATCATTGATGTAACTCACGGATTTCGCTCTCAACCAATGCTGTTATTGGCAATAGCGGTTTATCTACAAGTAATGAAAAACGTAAAAATTGCTCATATTTTGTATGGCGCATACGACGCAAAAGATGATAACGGCGTATCACCCATTTTTGACTTAAAACCTTTTTTAGACTTAATTTCATGGTCTTTTGCAACAGATAACTTCCTGAAAAAAGGAGATGCTACCTTATTGTCGGAATTGTTAAGCAACATACATAACCAAGCCTATAAAAGCAAAAATGATTATTCGCCGAAAGGTTTGGACGGTATTGGGAAAACATTAGCCGAGTTGTCAGAAGCATTTGCCGTAGTAAGACCCCAAGAAGTCTTAGACCTTGCCAGCCAACTGCCCAGAAAGATAGAAAAAGCATATTCAGATATAGACAATTTAAGCGAGGCAAAACCTTTTAAATCTTTGCTGGATAAAATAACGGAAAAGTTCGATAAGTTTTCCTTTAACGGATCGTTTTTTTCTGAAGAAGGAATGCGTGCACAAGCTAAAATTATAAAATTTTGCCTTGACACCGAACAATATCAACAGGCAGCTACATTATCCAGAGAATTGATTGTAACAAAAACATGTGCTATCCTTAAATTTGATATGATTGAAAACAGAGGAGAAGCAGAAAAACAGCTAAACGGCGCAGCTATAAACGAAAACCCTTTTCTTCAAATGACCGAACAAAGCAAAAAATTTGTGTCCATTTGGCGAAATTTAGGCAATATACGTAACGATATTAACCACGCAGGAATGAGAAAAAACCCGATGTCTGCAACAAGTCTTATTGAACAAATCGAAAAACTTTGTGGAGAAGTGGTAGAATTGGTAAGTGTGCCTACAACACCGAATTCATGACAAGGCGAGCAAAAGTGCTAAAACAAACTTTTGTGCAAATGGAAGTTTTCTTTGTTCGATAACGGGGCAAAGGTTAAATTTTTGGGGCTATGAAGCCTTTGCTGCACAAATGCTTTTCTGAAAATTACTGGATGCACCAAGCAATTCCTATTTTATACAAAAATTACATAAATCCCCAAAACGGTCATATAGTTCAAGGGATAGAACGAGAGTTTCCTAAACTTTAAATCCAGGTTCGAGTCCTGGTATGACCACTATCCTATTATTTATTTCACCATGTCACCTATCACCGTCGCGTCTCCTACAGTTGAGGTTGTACCACCCTTAGCTGCAAGCAATGGACATTCTAAACCTCACCCCGAAGTGCTGCCTCGCATCGAGCAGTTGCGCCATTTTTTTGCTACCCACATCACCAAAGATGTCGATTTTCGGATAGCCCAACTCAAAAAATTGCGCCAAGCCATCGAAAAGCACGAGCGTGCGTTATTAGATGCTGTCAAAGCCGATTTTAACAAACACGAATTTGAGGCGTATGCTACTGAAATAGCATTGGTACTCAAAGAATTAGATACCGCCATATCTCAGACCGCCCGCTGGGCACAGCCCAAAAAGGTAGGAACTGCTTTGTTTTTCTTCAAGGCATCGAGCTATATCATCAGCGAACCCTACGGCACAGTCTTAGTTATTGCGCCTTGGAACTATCCTATACAACTGTCGTTGCTACCTATTGTGGGCGCAATTGCGGCAGGCAATTGTGTAGCCCTCAAATTGTCGGAATGGGCACCCGCTACTTCGGCGGTAGTAGCCAAACTCATCGCCGAAGCCTTAGACCCACGCCACGTAGCAGTATTCGAGGGCGAAGTTAGCGTAGCACAAGAATTATTGCACCACAAATTCGATTATATTTTCTTTACAGGCAGTACTGCTGTCGGCAAGCACGTCTATCAAGCCGCCGCCAAACACCTCACGCCTGTAACCTTAGAATTAGGGGGAAAAAGTCCCTGTATCGTAACGCCCGATGCCGACATAGCCCTTAGTGCCAAGCGCATTATGTGGGGCAAATTGGTCAATGCAGGCCAAACGTGCATTGCACCCGACTATATCTTGGCACACAGCAGTATTAAAGATGCATTGATAGCCGCCTGCAAAAAGGCTGCTCATGCCATGTATGGCAAAAATGCTGCCCAAAGCCCTTACTATGCCCGCATCATCAGCGACCGTCATTTTAATCGCTTGGAAAAGTTGGTGCATAGAAGTGGCGAAATAGCATTTGGAGGCGAGAGCATCGCTGCCGAACGCTATTTGTCACCTACTATACTCGACGGCGTACAACCCGACGACCCAATTATGCAAGAAGAAATTTTCGGACCCATTTTGCCCATTCTGACCTACGATAGCCTCGACCAAGCCATTGCTTTTGTCAACGAACGCCCCAAACCCTTAGCCCTCTATGCTTTTACGCGCAGCCAACGCACCGCTAACCGCATATTGCGCGAAACATCGTCGGGCGGCGCATGTGTCAATGATACCCTCATGCACATTGGCAACGATAATATGCCTTTTGGCGGTGTAGGCGAGAGCGGTATGGGGGCTATCACGGCAAGTATAGCTTCGATTACTTTTCGCACCAAAAAAGCGTCATGGATAGGTCGCTACTCATCGACCCACCCGTGCGATATGCCCCTTATCGCATCAGCCTAAGTGTAGCAAAAGCCTTGCTAAAACGATTGATGTAGACACAAGACATGAAATAGACAAAACGAGAATAGCCCGCGACTTGAATCGCGGGCTATTTTACATAATAAAAAAACATAATAAATAAAATTCAAATTTGCCTAATCAATTTCACAAATCAGCTACCCATCGTTTTTGGCGCAGCACGGGCGCGTACCACGACCATAGCAGCACTAATACAAACAAAATGCCCATCGCGCTTGCCATAGCACCCGCAATAGAGCCATCAAGCCACACCGCCAAATAATAGCCACCAGTGGCTGCCAATATGCCAAACAATACCGACAAACAGAGCATCGCTTTCAAATTGTCGGTCAGAAGATAGGCAGTAGCGGCAGGGGCTATCAAAAACGCAACCACCAATACCGCCCCCACCGACTCGAACGAGACAACCGTAGTGAGCGATACAGCACCCATCAAAGCATAGTGCCAAAATGCAGTAGAAATACCCAACGTAGCAGCGTATTCTGCATCAAAAGTGGTGATAAATAAGCCCTTGTAACCCGCCGCTACCAAAGCCGCTATACCTAACAGCAATACTCCTCCCGTCCAAACTGCTCGTGGACCAAGGTTAGTGCCGCCCTCCGTGAGCCAAATATCTAAGGGCACATAAGCTATTTCGCCATATAAAACACAATCTTGGTCTAAATCTATCTGCCCCGCAAAGGCGGCAATTAGAATTACGCCTATCGCAAACAAAAGTGTAAAAACTAAACCCGTAGCTGCATCGGACTGCAAACGGGCTTTGCGCGTCAAAAACTCGATGAGCAAGGTGCAAAGCATACCAAACGCCCCCGCTCCCAAAACCACCGCCCACGACGAACGACTGCCCGACAACCAGTAGGCAATAAAAATACCAGGCAATACGGCATGAGATACCGCATCGCCCAGCAGCGACAAGCGGCGAAGCAGCAAAAAACAACCCAATATGCCACAGCAAGCCGCCGTGAGCGAACCGGTTAGAATAATCCAAAAAGCGTCCAATGGTTGATGAGCAAGAGCTAATAAATAATAGTAAGAATGAATGGAAAAAATGGTCAGCACCGCTTTGTGCCTTGTCCTCGTGCGGTAAATGTCCTTTTTTTTGTGCCGCCCAAACACAAATAGCCACTCCTACTGCCGCAAGGGGTAGGTTGAGCAGTTGCGTAAATTGGGCATCGGCTTTCCAATATTCGAGTACGAAGCGCAGCGAAAATGTGAGGGCAAAAAACAAACCCGTGAGCATGCCCGTAGGTAGTCGGCGGGTGGCATACAGGCACCACAACAGCAACCATACGCCCAACAACATCAAGGCTTCGTAGAGTTGCGAGGGATGGCGCGGCACAGCATCACCATTAAGGGCAAAGATAAACGCCCAAGGCACGTCGGTCGGTTTGCCCACTATTTCGGAATTAAACAAATTGCCTATTCTGATGAGCATACCCACCAAAGGCGCACCCAATGCCAAAATATCAAGCAGGCGCATATAGCCAATATGCGGATAGCGACGCAAAAATAGCCAACCGCCTATCAAAATGCCTAAGGCTCGCCGTGGCTCGACAAACCTCCGTGCCATACCTTGAGGATTTCGATAGGCGATTGCGAAAAATACGCCCAATCGTAAAATATGACCTGCCCCATGCGTGCGCCAATCAATCCACTAAAAAAATACGTATTCAGCTAATACAGCAGCATAACCCGTAGCCAAGCCCTCGCGCCGATAGATGGTAAGTGTTTGTAAGTAACCTAAAAACACACTCAAACCCCACATTAACCCATACCAGCCCAAGGACCAAAGACCAATCCGAAAAACGGTAGGGCTTGCTTCCCAAACGATATAAGATAGTGCAGTAGGCATAGCAAAGGGCAAATTATAGGGCAAAATAGTCAAACGATAATGGATAAGGGCGCAACAGCAGTTTAGGTCATAGCTACCAATTGTTCGCGCTGCGGACCTACTGACAATAATGTGATGGGCACGCCCAAATAAGCGGCTACTGCTTGTAGGTAGATTTGTAGGTTTTGAGGTAATGCGGCATCAGGAGTAAAAACGTGGTTTGCCCAACCCGCGAAAGTTTCGTAATGTGGACTAACAGGTTGACGGTCTAAATCGAAGGGCAAAGTCTGGGCTAATTTGCCCTCGTATAGGTAGTGCGTACAAGCACTAATGCGCTCAAATACCGACAATACGTCTATTTTGGTCATAATCAGTTGGGTTACGCCATTTAGCATAATAGCATAGCGCAGGGCGGGCAGGTCTATCCAGCCGCAGCGTCGCGGTCTGCCTGTGGTTGCGCCAAATTCGCCACCTGCTTGGCGCAGTTGTTCGCCTGTTTCGTCATTTAATTCGGTAGGGAAGGGTCCGCTACCTACGCGGGTGCAATAGGCTTTGGTAATGCCGTATACCTCGCCGATAAGTTGGGGGGCAATACCCAAACCGCTACAAACTCCTGCGGTGACAGTATTAGACGATGTGACGTAGGGATACGTACCAAAATCGATGTCGAGCATCGAGCCTTGCGCTCCTTCGGCTAAGATGCGTTTGCCTTGTCGCAAGTGATCGTTTAGCCAATACTCGCCATCTACTAATAGCAGACTACGCAAAAACTCGATGCCTTCGCGCCATTCAGCCTCCATCGCAGGTAGGTCGTGGTGGGCTGCTATATCGTAGCGTTCCAAGATACCAAGATGTTTTTCTTTCAACTTGGCATAGGCTTGTTCAAAGGTGGGTAGCGTCAGGTCGCCTACGCGCAAACCGTTTCTTCCTATCTTGTCCATATATGTCGGACCAATACCGCGTAGGGTTGAGCCTATTTTGGCACTACCTTTGGCGGCTTCGGAGGCGGCATCTAATATTTTATGGGTTGGCAAAATGAGGTGTGCCTTGCGCGATATAAACAAGCGTTGGCTAATATCGACACCCGTATCAACTACTTTTTGGTACTCCTGCCTAAATGAAGCAGCATCTATCACCACGCCATTGCCAATAAGATTGAGCAGGTGGGGCTGAAAAACACCCGATGGTATATGGTGCAAAACCACTTTATTGCCATTGTAATAAAGTGTATGCCCCGCGTTGGGTCCGCCCTGAAAACGGGCTACTATATCGTATTGGTGGGCTAAATAATCGACGATTTTGCCTTTGCCTTCGTCGCCCCATTGTAAGCCCAGTAAAACATCTACACGCATCGAAAAGTCAGAGTCGAAAAAAAATTGGATATGATTTGAACAGTGTTTTAACTGCTATATTAGAATAGAAATAACAAACATGCGTCTTTCGGCATGGCTAATCGGGAGTTTTCTTTACAAAAACATAGCCGCTATCACGTAATCAGCTATCAGTATCAAAATATCGGAAAACACAACAGCGCGGGTACTTGCTTCGCCTATTTGTATGGCTCCGCCCTTGACGGTATAGCCTTGGTAGCAAGATACCGACGATAAAATAAAGCCAAAAATGCAGCCTTTGATAAGCATCAAAATACTATTAAAGGGCAGGTAAAAGCTTTTCAAACCTACCTCGAACTGCCCCGATGTGGTGATACCCGTAAGTACGACTGCCATCCAGCCGCCTATCATGCCCAATGCTGCCGCCATAATTACGAGCGAGGGAATCATCAGCACCATTGCCACTATTTTAGTGCCTACCAAGTAAGTGGGCGTATTGACTCCCATAATTTCAAGGGCATCTATCTGTTCGGAAATGCGCATATTGCCCAATTCCGATGCCATATTAGAACCCGCCTTGCCCGCCAACATGACAGCCGTCATAGTAGGTGCCATTTCGATAAGCATTGTATCGCGCACAATATAGCCCACATAATACATGGGTACAAAAAAATCTCTGACCTGGTAGGCAAATTGCAAAGCCGTCACCGCCCCGATAAATAGGGCTACAATAGCTACAATAGGAATAGATTGTATGCCTACAATGTTCATCTGTCGAAATAGCTCGCGCCAATACATGCCAATATTTTCCGGTCGCCTAAATATGCGACTTAGCAAGCTAATATATGCACCAAAATGATGTAAGGTATTCATAAGACAGAGCGCGAAACAAGGCGATAAGGGCAAAGGTACGCCATAAAAACATAGAAAGGCAACGCTGCCTCATTTTTTTTCGTTCAAATATCGCCCCAAACTCCAAAAGCCATACTTGAAACAAGATTAGACTACTACATTTTTAAGCATTACCATAATCCTCGCACAACATTGTTCAATAATACAACTTATAAAGACCAAAAATAGCTGCCAAGGTATTATCTTTGTGTAAGTAATCACGTTTGGTGGTCTTTACTAAACTTAACTTTATAGGCAAATGCCTAAAAAAAAGTCAGATATAGTAAAATATTCGTGTAAATTCATGTAATTCGTGGCATTTTTTTTACATTTCATTTTTAATAATCAATTTATCTCTAAAAACCAAAATACCTTATTGTATCATGAAAAAAATCAATTACTTGCTTGGTTGGCTGTTATTCTTGGCTATGGCTATCGTTGCCCAAGCACAAGTAACGCTACCGCAAAGCGGCGAAGCTCCGCTACAAACCGCCTGTACGGGCACTATTTTAGACAGTGGCGGGACAGAAGACTACCAAGATGGCGTTAATTCGAGCGTAACCATCTCTCCCAACGCACAAAACGTATCCGTATCGTTCAGCGAGTTCGCCTTAGAATCGTGCTGCGACCGAGTGCGCCTCTATGACGGAGCAACTACTGCCGCACCCCTCATCGCTGAACTTGGTATGGAATTGCCCGGCGACAACGTCTATTCCTCTACGGGCTCTTCGATGACCGTACAATTTACGACCGACGGCTCGGTGACACAAGCCGGATTTGTCCTCAATTGGGAGGTAGAAGGTGCTGAATTAGATGCCACTTTCTTGCCCAGCGATGCTAACCCACCTGCCAACATACCCGTCCTGTTTATGGCAACGGCAGGTTGCGCCGAGTTTGCTTGGGATTTCGGCGATGGGGCTACCTCCACCGAATCAGACCCCACGCATACCTATACCGCACCGGGCACCTATACTGTCTCGCTCGTTGTCACTAGCGACTTGGGCGAGCAAGACACCTATTCGAGCCAAATCGTAGTGCAAGACTTTGGCGACATTAGTGCTACGCCAGGTGCGTTTTCGGGCACATTGCCCTATCAAGGCGACTCTATCGTTGCACCACTCACTATCACCAACAACGGCGACGGACCATTAGAGTATAGCATCGAAGGCGGCGCACTGCAATCCGACAAGGGACTAAACCTACTATCGCTCACCAATTTCAGCACCACCGATTATCCCAAAGTGCTGACGGCTATCAATACCTATTTCGACGATTATATACTCGAAGAAGCCGCTCCTGCCAACGTAACCGAGCTAAACGACCTGCTCGCAGGAGCGGACATCGTATTGCTGCCCGAAACCGAAGACTGCAACGTATCTTTGTTTGCCGCTTTTGGTCCTGCGCTCAATGCTTTTGCCGAGCAAGGCGGCACCATCATCGTCATTGGTGCTAACGAAGGCGATTGCATCTTTGCTACTAACCTGTTCGACGGCACGCATGAGGCGGGCGCGGGTGGTACGACCACATCGGCACTCAACATTAGCCTGCCCGAAGACCCTTTGTTACAAGGTATTATTGCGCCTTATGCCGTACAGGTCAATACATTTGTCTATAACCTTACTAATGACGACGCAGTACGTGTATTAGAATCAGCAGACGCAAAAGACGTAATGGCTTATCGAAATATCGGCGATGGACGAGCCATATTTATTGGTCATGACTATAAATTTTCTAACGCCAATATGAAACGCCTCGTCTCTAATGCCGTTAAAACATCACAAGGGGCGGCTCGTGGCTCTACTTGTCGCAACTAAGCGGCACATTAGCACCCGGGCGAAAGCGTGACTATCGACGTAGAACTCAATGCCAACTACGTATGCGGCGGCTTGTACGAACAAGACCTCACCATTTATAGCAACGACTCCGACCAACCCCAAATCACTATTCCGTGTAGCTTAGAAATAGAGGGTACGCCCAGCTATTCGGCATCTGCCACGAGTTTCGATTTTGGCGAATTGCAACAATTTGATACCAATACGCAACCACTTATCATTAACAACCCCGGAAACTACGAACTAAACGTAGATATCACATCGAGCAATGCGGGCTTTGTCGTAGAGCCTTCTACGTTCACAGTGCCTGGCTGCGACGGTAGCATCACAGTAGCCGTAACCTTTGCGCCCTTAGAAGTACAGACCTATACGGGCACGCTCACCATTCAGACCAATGCCGCGCCTTTCCCATTCACCATTCCGCTGACGGGCAGTAGCGTGGGTGCTCCTATCACGAGCATTACACCCAATCCTATTGAGGTATCGGTTATGACGGGCGAAACCACCACACAAGACATTACCATCAGCAATACAGGTATTGGACCGCTTACGTATAATATCGATACATCGGGTTTTGATTCAAGTGTAGATGTGGTTATATTTAACAATCCCAGCATTGAATTACAATTTATCACTAACCTCAATACTATTTTAAGCGATTATTTTCCCGGGCAATATACTAGCACGAATACCAATGCAGTATCGGCTAACCAATTGAGTGCAGCATTAGAAAACGCCGACATTTTTGTCGTACCTACTACGTTTGATATTGCTACGGTGCAATTATTTGCTGGTTTTGGCAATGTCTTGCAAAATTTTGCCGACCAAGGTGGTACGGTTCTATTCTTTGGTACAATGGCTTGGAATGGTGCTAACTATCAAGCCCCTATTACCGAAAGTGGTTTATTCCCCGACGCTTTATTGGCTTTCAATTCAGGCGACTTTATCACTCTACCCGACCCCAATCACCCTTTGGTAGACGACTTAAATGGTTCGTTTGAGAGCAACGGTTTTTATGCCCTGCAATTGCCCGACTCTTTCGACGGTATTTCCTTGCTCGACCAAACCGAATTTCCGGGCGAACCAGGCAGCGGTGGTTCTATTTTAGCAAGCCGCGACATCGGCCAAGGACGCGCTATATTCTTTGGGTCTAGCAGCATGGGATTTCCGAGCGACCACGACCGTTTCGTATTCCGCAATATCGTACAATGGACAAAAACGACCCGCCTTGCCGAATGGCTCGACCTGAACGGCGTAGTAACCGACGGCTATATCCCGTCGAACCAAACGGGTGTATTGACGGCTACTTTTGACAGCGGCAACCTCTTAGGCGGCGTTTATACCACCGAAATAGAAGTAGTCACTAACGACCCCGTGCAACCCACCATCACTATTCCCGTGATAATGACTGTTATCGGTGTGCCGCAAATATCGGTCGATGTATTATCGCTCGATTACGGTGCTTTGGTCATTGGCGATAACGACGGACAAAGCATTACAATAAGCAACCCTGGTACGGATAATCTGATTATCAATAGCATCAGCACGTCTGACCCTGCATTTACGACATCGGCATCGTCGCTCACTATTCCGCCTTTTGGTAGTGCTAACTTGACGGTGACGTTTGCACCCGCCGCTATTCAGAACTATAATGCCACTTTGAGCCTTGATAATAACGCTACTGACCTCACTATTGCCCTGACTGGACAAGGACAAGGCGCACCCATTAGCAGCGCGTCGCCCGACCAAATTTCGGTGAGTTTAGAAGAAGGGCAAACCAGCAGCCAAAGCGTTACGTTGAGCAATGGCGCAGCGGCAGCAGGCAATTTCAGTTGGGTGGTCAATGGCGACGGTGCGCCACAGGTAGTGTTATTGCGCTATGGATCCGACCAATTTTTATTCAACAACCTACTGAGCTACTTGGCAACCTACGCACCTACTGCTATCAATACCGAATTTAATAGTAACAACGCCCAAGAGCTTGGCGATGTATTAGAAGGCAAAGACCTCATTATTATACCTCAACAACAACAAACCCCGTCCGTATTAGCTGCTATGGCTGCCTTCGGTCCCGTATTAACCGAATTTGTCGCCAATGGTGGTTCGGTCTTATTCGCGGGTTCGTTCTGCGACCAATGTATTAATAATACAGGTTTGCTCACGGGCAATTATTTTACGAGCTTATTCGGAGGCACTCCTATGACCATATTAGACGAAAGCCACCCGATGACAGCAGGTATTCCCGATGGCTATATACCGTTCTATAATGTCACGGCTTGGCAATTTAGTAATCCCGGTTTTGTTACCTTGGCTACCGACCCAACGGGCGAGGGTACTGCCATAGGCTATTTGCCCACTGACGGAGGTAATATTCTGTTTTGGGGCTTTGACTTCAACTCTTTGAACGATGTCGTGATGGGTGCTTCGTTGGGCACTACCGTCAGTTTTGGCGCAGGCGAACTACCTGATTGGCTCACCATAACACCGTTTAGCGGCACTACTCCTTCGGGGCAGAATAGCACAATTACGGTCAATTTCGATAGCGAAGGTTTGGCTACGGGTGTGTATCAATATACCATTGTCATCTATACCAACGACCCGCTGAATCCCATTTATACCGTTCCTTGCACGATGAACGTCATTGCTATGCCCGAAGCCGCTATCGGAGCCAATAGCACTTTGGGCTGCGGTACGGGCACGATACAGTTTAGCGACGAAACCGCCAACGTAGCCACCTCTTGGTCTTGGAACTTCGGCGACGGCGCGACCTCGACCGAACAAAACCCAAGCCATACTTATGCGGCTAACGGCACCTACACCGTAACGCTAAATGCTTGTAATGATTTGGGCTGCGACGAGATAGTCCTAACCAACTATATCACCATTGATTTGTCCTGCGAGTATGTCGTATTGCCTACTTTCGGCGAGGTATCAAGTAGCCAATGCAATGGTGTGGTTCAAGACCACGGCGGCGATGGCAATTATTTCGGCAGTGCATTTACTACGTTTACCATCAATACTCCCGATGCACAAGGCGTAATATTGAGTTTCAGCGAATTTAATACGGGCAACTTCGACTTCCTATTGATTTACCAAGGCGACCAAACCACTGGCACGCTTGTTGCAACGCTCAACGGTATGGCTATCCCCGAATCTCTTACCATAGAAGGTCCGCTCACCACTATCTTGTGGCAGTCTGAGAGTTTCCAAAACCTACCTGGATTTACGCTCAATTGGCAATGTATAGCTCCCACTGTGCCGCCTATTCCCAATTTCAGTTCAGAAGTGATAGTAGAATGTTTGGGGCAAGTACAATTTACCGATTTATCGAGCAATTACCCCAACACTTATACTTGGGATTTCGGCGACGGTACGACCTCTGACGAGGAAAATCCCGAACATTTCTACGCCGCAAGCGGAACGTATGACGTAACCCTGAACGCCTGCAACCCAATAGGCTGCGAAGAGGTGACAATACCCGTCACTATCCAAAATGTACTGTTTGTCGATGTCAATATACCTTATTGCACCAACGTCAATACGCCCGTATTGCTCGACGATAATACCATAGGCGCAGTAGATTGGACTTGGGTGTTCGGCAACGGAAACGGTGCGCAAGGTTTAGCCAGCCCCATTACTTTTTACTCTACGCCTGGCACCTATACCATTACGCTGACCGTGACCAATGCCAACGGCTGCGAGCGAACCATTACCCAAGACATCATTATCGTACCCGCTGGGCAGCCTTGCCCCGTATCGGTACAAAACCCCAACTTGGAGGCAGGCGTATCGGTATCGCCCAACCCGACAACGGGTTTATTCAGTATCGATTATGCGTTTGATGGTGTGCAAAACATCGGCTACCGCGTGTTTGATTGCCATAGGGCGCGAAGTGGCAAGCAACCAAGCCATACGCGCGACAAGCAGCTACCATACCGACATCGACTTGGCAGTACAGCCCGCAGGCATGTATTTTGTAGTACTACAAACAAGTGAAGGCGCAATCACTAAACGCATTATGGTCGAATAAATAGATTATCACAAGCAGATAAAACCGTATCATAGCTCTTTTGCCTGCTTATCCGCGCCCCGATAGCATTTTCTATGCTATCGGGGCGTTTTTTGCCAATTTTGCACTATATTTGCCGCTTAATTGTTCTAAACTCGCCTCTACAACTTATCCAGTTTACTTATGAGCAAACCCCAACAAGATTTTGAGGCAAAACAACAAAACACATGAAAAAAATCATTTACTTACTTAACGCTTGGTTACTGCTGGGTATGGCGGTTGTTGTCCAAGCACAAGTAACGCTACCCCAAAGCGGCGAAGCCGCTACAAACCGCCTGCACGGGCACCATTTTAGACAGCGGCGGGACAGATGTTTACCAAAATAGCGTTAATTCGAGCGTAACTATCTCTCCCAACGCCCAAAGTGTATCCGTATCGTTCAGCGAGTTTGCCTTAGAAACATGCTGCGACCGAGTGCGCCTCTATGACGGAGCAACTACTGCCGCACCCCTCATCGTTGAGCTGGGTTCAACATTGCCCGGCGACAACGTCTATTCCTCTACTGGCTCTTCGATGACGTACAATTTACGACCGACGGCTCGGTGACACAAGCAGGATTTGTGCTCAATTGGGAGGTAGAAGGCGCTGAATTAGATGCCACTTTCTTGCCCAGCGATGCTAACCCACCTGCCAACGTACCCGTTCTGTTTATGGCAACGGCAGGTTGCGCCGAGTTTGCTTGGGATTTCGGCGATGGAACTACCTCCACCGAACCCGACCCCACGCATACCTATACCGCACCGGGCACCTATACCGTCTCGCTCGTTGTCACCAACGACTTGGGCGAGCAAGACACTTATTCGAGCCAAATCGTCGTGCAAGACTTTGGCGACATTAGCGCTACGCCAGGTGCATTTTCGGGCACATTGCCCTATCAAGGCGACTCTATCGTTGCACCGCTCACTATCACCAACAACGGAGACGGATCATTAGAATATAGCATCGAAGGCGGCGCACTGCAATCCGACAAGGGGCTAAACCTGCTATCGCTCACCAATTTCAGCACTACCGATTATCCCAAAGTGCTGACGGCTATCAATACCTATTTCGACGATTATGTACTCGAAGAGGCTGCCCCCGCCAACGTAACCGAGCTAAACGACCTGCTCACAGGAGCGGACATCGTATTGCTGCCCGAAACCGAAGACTGCAATGTATCGCTGTTTACTGCTTTTGGTCCTGCGCTCAATGCTTTTGCCGAGCAAGGCGGCACCATCATCATCATTGGTGCTAACGAAGGCGATTGTATCTTTGCTACCAACTTGTTCGACGGCACGCATGAGGCGGGCGCGGGTGGTACGACCACTTCTCCACTCAATATTAGCCTGCCCGAAGACCCTTTGTTACAAAGCGTTGTCGCACCTTATCCCGTGCAAGTTAATACTTTTGTCTACGACTTTACTAATGCTGACGTAGTACGTGCCTTAGAATCGGCAGATTCTAAAGATGTAATGGCTTATCGAAATATCGGCGATGGACGAGCCATATTTATTGGTCATGACTATAAATTTTCTAATGCCAATATGAAACGCCTCGTCTCTAATGCCGTTAAAACATCACAAGGGAGCGGCTCGTGGCTCTACTTGTCGCAACTAAGCGGCACATTGGCACCCGGCGAAAGCGTGACCATAGACGTAGAACTCAATGCCAACTACGTATGCGGTGGCTTGTATGAACAAGACCTCACCATTTATAGCAACGACCCCGACCAACCTCAAATCACTATTCCGTGTAGCTTAGATATACAGGGAACGCCCAGCTATTCGGCATCTGCCACGAGTTTCGATTTTGGCGAATTGCAACAATTTGATACCAATACGCAACAACTCATTATCAATAACCCCGGAAACTACGAACTAAACGTAAGCATCACATCGAGCAATGCGGGCTTTGTCGTAGAGCCTTCTACGTTCACAGTGCCCGGCTGCGACGGTAGCATCACAGTAGCCGTAACCTTTGCGCCCTTAGAAGTACAGACCTATACGGGCACGCTCACCATTCAGACCAATGCCGCGCCTTTCCCATTCACCATTCCGCTGACGGGCAATAGCGTGGGTGCTCCTATCACGAGCATTACACCCAATCCTATCGAGGTATCGGTTATGACGGGCGAAACCACCACACAGGACATTACTATCAGCAATACAGGCATTGGACCGCTCACGTATAATATAGATACTGCCAATTTTGACCCTATTATTGATATTGTCATTTTCAACAACCCCAATACCGATGCCAATGCCATTACGAATATTAATGCCAATTTGGCGGCTAATTTTTCGGGGCAATACGAAGCGACCAATACCGCAGCAAGCTCGCCCACTCAATTGAGTGCGGCACTCGAAAATGCAGATATTTTTATCGTACCTTCTGTCTTTAATGCGGCTACGGCGGCTACATTCGCTACTTTTGGGTCAGTATTACAAAACTTTGTCGCCGAAGGCGGTACGGTTCTATTCTTTGGCACAATGGCTTGGAATGGTAGCGTCTATCAAGCCCCTGCTACGGAAAGTGGTCTATTCCCCGGTGCTTTATTAGCATTTAATTCGGGCGACCTCATCTCCCTATCCGACCCCAACCACCCCTTGGTAGACGACTTAGAGGGTTCGTTTGAGAGCAGTGGCTTTTATGCCCTGCAATTGCCTGACACTTTTGATGGTATTTCCTTGCTCGACCAAACCGAATTTCCGGGCAACCAGGCAGCGGTGGTTCTATTTTGGCAAGCCGCGACATCGGTCAAGGACGCGCTATATTCTTTGGGTCCAATGGATTTGGTTTTGCCTCTGATGATGACGATTTAGTATTCCGCAATATCATACAATGGACAAAAACTACCCGCCTCGCCGAATGGCTCGACCTGAATGGCGTAGTAACAGATGGCTATATCCCGTCGAACCAAACCGGTATATTGACTGCTACCTTTGACAGCGGCAATCTCTTAGGCGGCGTTTATACCACCGAAATAGAAGTAGTCACTAACGACCCCGTGCAACCCACCATCACTATTCCCGTAATAATGACTGTTATCGGTGTGCCGCAAATATCTGCCAATGCTTTATCGCTCGATTATGGTGCTTTGGTCATTGGCGACAGCGATGCGCAAAGCATTACGATAAGCAACCCTGGTACGGATAATTTGATCATCAATAGTATCAGCACGTCTGACCCTGCATTTACGACTTCGGCATCGTCGCTCACTATCCCGCCTTTTGGTAGTGCTAACTTGACGGTGACATTTGCACCCGCCGCTATTCAGAACTATAACTCTACTTTAAACCTCGATAATAACGCCACTGACCTCACTATTGCCCTGACCGGACAAGGACAAGGCGCACCCATTAGCAGCGTATCGCCCGACCAAATTTCGGTGAGTTTAGAAGAAGGGCAAACCAGCAGCCAAAGCGTTACGTTGAGCAATGGCGCAGCGGCAGCGGGCAATTTCAGTTGGGTGGTCAATGGCGACGGTGCGCCACAAGTATTATTGATGAAATATGGCACCGATGAGTTTTTATTCAACAACCTACTGGGCTACTTGGCAACCTACGCGCCTACTGCTGTCAATACCGAATTTAATAGCAGCGACCCGCAAGCCCTTGCTAATGCCTTAGAAGGCAAAGACCTGTTGATTATTCCGCAACAAACAGGTACAACGTCTGTAACAGCGGCAATGACAACATTCGCACCTATCTTAGCCGAATATACCAATAACGGCGGTACGGTCTTGTTTACGGGCAATACCTGCTCGGCTTGTATATCCAATACGGGTTTGCTCGCGGGCACCTATTTCACGGGTTTGTTTGGTGGCAACCACATGACCATACTCAATAGCAACCACCCACTGACCGCAGGTATCCCCGATGCTTATATCCCATTTCTTTAATGTCACAACTTGGCAATTTAGCAATACAGATTTTGTTACCTTAGCTACCGACCCAACAGGTCAGGGTTCAGCCATAGGCTACCGCCCAGCGGGCGCGGGCAAGGTATTGTTCTGGGGTTTCGATTTCAATACCATGAACGATGTAGTGATGGGTGCTTCATTGGGTACTACGGTTAGCTATGGCGCGGGCGAATTGCCCGACTGGCTCAGCATAACACCGTTTAGCGGTACTACTCCTTCGGGGCAAAATAGCACCATTACGGTCAATTTTGATAGCGAAGGCTTGGCTACGGGTGTTTATCAATATACCATTATTATCTATACCAACGACCCGCTAAACCCCGTTTATACTGTTCCTTGCACGATGAACGTCATCGCGCTGCCCGAAGCAGCGTTTAGTGCCGACCAAACCTTTGCTTGTGGCACGGGCACGATACAGTTTAGCGATGAAACTGCCAACGTAGCCACTTCTTGGTCTTGGGACTTCGGCGACGGCACCACCTCGACCGAACAAAACCCTATCCATACTTATGCGGCAAACGGCTCTTATACTGTAACGCTCGAATCTTGCAATGATTTGGGTTGTAGCACCGAAGTCGTTAACAATTATATCGTTATCGATTTGGATTGCCAATCTATCGTATTTCCTACATCAGGCACCCACTCTACGGGACAATGTTACGGCTTAATCCAAGACGATGGCGGCGACGGCAACTATACCAATGGTGTAGAAACGACCTATACTATTGCTCCTACGGGTGCGATTAATGTCGTCCTGACCTTTACGGCGTTCCAAGTAGAAACCTGCTGCGACTATCTGCGCATCTATGACGGTCCTGATTCGTCAAGCCCCCTAATCGGGCAATATACCTCTAATCCGGGTACAATTACCTCTACGAGCGATGCCATCACCCCTCAATTGGCATACCGACGGCTCGGTAGCATATACTGGGTTTGAAGCATCTTGGCAATGTACTATCGTGAGCGAGCCACCCACGCCTGATTTTGGCTATGAAGTAGTGACCGAGTGCTTGGGGCAAATACAATTTACCGATGAATCGTTCAATTTCCCCGATACCTATACTTGGGATTTCGGCGATGGTACAACCTCTGACGAGGAAAACCCAGAACATTTCTACGCTGCAAGCGGAACGTATGACGTAACCCTGAACGCCTGCAACTTGATAGGCTGCGAAGAAGTGACAATACCTGTTACCATCGAAAACGTATTGTTTGTCGATATCAATATACCCGAATGTACCAACGTAAATACGCCCGTATTGCTCGACGATAATACCATAGGTGCAGTAGACTGGACTTGGACATTTGGCAACGGAAACGGTGCGCAAGGTTTAGCCAGCCCCATTACTTTTTACTCTACGCCTGGCACCTATACCATTACGCTGACCGTGACCAATGCCAACGGCTGCGAGCGAACCATTACCCAAGACATCCTCATCGTACCCGCTGGGCAGCCCTGCCCCGTATCAGTACAAAACCCCAACTTGGAGGCAGGCGTATCGGTATCGCCCAACCCGACAACGGGTTTATTCAGTATTGATTATGCGTTTGATGGTGTGCAAAACATCGGCTACCGCGTGTTTGATGCCATTGGGCGCGAGGTGGCAAGCAACCAAGCCATACGCGCTACCAGCAGCTACCATACCGACATCGACCTGACAGCACAGCCCGCAGGTATGTATTTTGTGGTACTACAAACAAGCGAAGGCGCAATAACGAAACGCATTATGGTCGAATAAAGGGGTTGATGCGCATAGACGCAAAAATTTTCTTGGATTTGACCAAATCCTTGCGGTTTATGCCGCCTACTGCTTATTAATCTACGACAAACCGCCCGACTGAATGTAATAGTTCAGTCGGGCGGTTTTGATTAGTAGCAGCTTGCTGCCTTGCCAAGTGATAAGAAAATGCGATAAATAACTAATGTCACGCAGTGGTAATGCTACCTAAATGGCATTAATGAGGCTATTTGAGCTATAAATCCGAGGTTGGAAAAAGAATTGGGTTGTTTTCAATAGATATGTTTCATGTCTGGGGCATTTCTACCGTTTGTGCAATTGGTGGCTTAAAGGGCGGTTTAGTACAAGTCTTTTTTATTTTCCTCAAACCCTTGATGGCAACGTTTCGGGAGTTTGCGATGGCGGGGTATTTTAGTACCGAAGTTCAATCGAAGAACGAATGTTGAGCCTTGCACAAATGCCCAATCGAAGCAGTTCAGCCCGCTTTTGGCAGACCCTTGTTACCTGCTGGCTATTAATCGTCAACCCTTAAAAATTCTCCAGCCATATTAAAGACAAGAGCAAGATTGTTGTTAAGTTGAACCTCTTGATTACCTGATTGAAGTTCCCATCCTATGATAAAATTTGGAGCGTAGTTTGAGTTTACATAGGAAAGAATATTACTCGGAATAACACTGTCAGGAAGTTTTGCATTCCCATCAATATCTTTGATTACCTTTTGCTCATTAAATTCTAATTTAACACCACAGGATAATGTAATTTCATACATTTCATCATTTTCATCATTCTCTTTAATTGTCTTTGAAATGGAACAATTTGGGAAGTGAGTTGAAACATAGTTTTTGATTTCAGTCGGAACATTTTGTCCTGGGATAACGGTCTCTTTGTCACAGCCCGTCATAAAGAGTAGTGATAAAATTACTGCTCCTATTGTCATTAAATTTTTCATATAATTAATTTTTAAGTTTTTGTGCTACTCTTTTATGGATTTTCGCAATCTCCTTTTTAGACTGTGGTGCAAGAAGTCATTTTAGCAAAGTGTTTAGCAATTGCAAAATGTGTAGATGACTATAAATAAATAATTTACGGTTTGGAATTAAATTTAATGTAACTATTTAGCCTTGTATAGGAGGAACTAATCGAATATGCAGCGATGTCAGGCCTTATTAGATAAATATTGCTCATTACCCCAGACTCAAAACCCTATACCTAAACAGTTACCATAAACTTAATAAAGCAGTCGCCACCAAAAACAAGACAAAGAATAGCACCGCCATAATGACATCGTTGCGCGACAAACTTTGTAGGTTGATGATTCGCTTTTGTAGCTTGACACGGTTGCCGGTCAAAACGACTTTCAGCATCACAACACTGATGAGCAAATAGCCCAAGACGTAAATTTTATCCATCAATACCATATATCCCACGTCGGGCAGGGCGTCGCTGTATGATTGCTGCAAAAATACCATCGTTAGCAGGCCACCAATAGGTAGCGATATACGGGCATCGACATAAGTAGGAAATATGAGCATAGCTCCCAAACTTGCCAAAATAACTACCAACAAGGGCAGCAGTAATTTGAGCAGGAAATAATTAGCGGGTCGCGCGATTTCTAAGCTGAATATGCAGGAGCCATAATTGCCTTCGCCCTCGTCTATATCGCCAAAATTGCTGTTATAGGTATGCCGCAAGGGGTAGGCAGTAGTGCCGACAATGCTCCAACCGGGCATTTGGAAACGGTTGTGCAGGACAAAAGGCTGTGTGTCGGGTACATAGGCGAGCGAGTCGTAGGGTTGTTGGGTGTGTTCTATTTGTAGGCTAAGTTGGTGGCGGTCGAGCGGAAACCGCTCTAAGGCAAAGGGATGATAAAATCGTCCTTCTACGCGCATACCCGTATAGTTATAGCCGTCGCTGAGTACTTTTATCGTATCTTGAAATGCATTTTGCGTAATTGCCCATTTTTCTATCACATTTACAAATTCTATCTGCGTGGGGTCTATCTCGCCTTTCCACCTGAACCAAATATAAAAATCGGCATAGAACGAGTGCTCGTTCATGTTTAGATCGTAGAGGTTCATCAAGTAGATACCTGTATAGACCTTTTGCGCCGAAGGAGGCAGGCTATCGGCAGGGGTGGGCAGGTTGTTAGCATTGGCTTGCGCTCGAGATGGTTGCCAAACGGCACACAAAAGCCCTATCAGCGCGGCGACTATCAATGGGATTTTCGGCATGGTATAGGCATTATAGTAGCATGAAGTGTATGCGCATTAATGGGCGGGTAGGGTTCTTTTCTTGGTAACTATTTAGCCTTGTAGGGGAAATAGCCATTTCTAATCGAATAGGCAGCGATGTCAGGCATTATTAGATAAATATTGCTCATTACCCCATACCTTAAATAGTTACCAGGTTTTCTTATTCGTCGTTATTGGGTGTGGTATTACTTGGCGGTGGCGGCGGTATAATGGCGGCAGGCGGTGGCGGAGCAGTATTATTGTCGTTGTTATTGGGTATGGTGGTATTGGGACTTGTTATAATTTGGGTGGGCTGTGTATTTAGGCTACCGCTTGGATAGGGCACTTGTCCGCTGTTGAGGGGCGGGTAAGCGGTTTCCAAATCCGCACCATCGGCGGTGGGTGTTTCATCATACCAAGTGTTGCGAGCTATGCGGCGGTACGTATGCAGTAAGCTTTTCGATTTCATGCGAGCTTCTAAGTTGGTACGCGCCACATCGCCTTTTATATATTTTTCTAAGACCAGACTGCCGATGGGTGCAGCATATTCGCCCCCTTTACCCGCGTTTTCGACCACTACTGCAATAACAATTTGTGGGTTATGGCGCGGGGCAAAGCCGATAAACAAAGAGTGGTCGTCGCCGTGTGGGTTTTGTGCCGTACCTGTTTTACCGCAAATAGTAAGCCCCGGCGTATAGGCTTTTTTAGCTGTCCCGTGTGTTACTACGCGCTGCAAGCCCTCGATGGTGCTTCTGAACGCCCAAGGTTTGATATCTACGCTCTGGCGTTGGTTATAAATATCGTTTTTGTCGTTGGGGTCGTGTTTTACGATGTGTGGATAGTAATAGCTGCCTTGGTTGGCAATGATGGTCATCATGTGTGCTAACTGTACGGGAGTCATACCTATTTCGCCTTGCCCAACGCCGAGCGAGATAATACTACCGCCGCCCCAACGATTTTTGCCATACATGCGATTATAGGTTTCGGGAGTAGGCACTTTGCCCAATTTCTCTACGTGCAGGTCTAAGTTCAAATCCGAGCCCAAGCCGAAATCGTAGAGATATTTGTCCCATGCCGCCAGCCCCTGTCGTAGGCTACCATATTTGTCTTGGTAGATAAACACCTTGAATAAGTGGCAAAAATAGGCGTTGCACGATTCTTCAATAGCGGTTTGGATATTGTAGCAGGGTTGGTGGTAGTGGCATTTCAAAAAACGCCTACCCAATCGGTAGCCGCGTTTGCAGGGATAATAATAGCTGCTTCCGATGATGCCCTCGTTCATCGCAATCAGCCCTACTAAGGGTTTGAAAGTAGAACCTGGCGGATAGGCTGCCATTAGTGCGCGGTTAAAAAGCGGTTGGCGCAGTTTGTCTTGCGACAATTCTATCATGCCTTTGCCGTGCATACGCCCCGACAGCAAGGCGGGGTCGTAGGAGGGGCTGCTCACAAACGCCAAAATTTCGCCCGTAGCGGGTTCGATAGCTACGATGCTGCCTTTTTTGTTCTGCATCAACCCTTCGGCATAGGCTTGCAGTTCGATGTCTAAGGTCAGCGTAATATTTTTGCCCGCAACGGCTTCTTTGTCGAACAAACCGTTTTGGTAATTACCTATTTCGCGGTTATGCACATCTACAACGCGATATTTAACGCCACGCTCGCCGCGCAACCAATCTTCGTAGCTGCGTTCTACGCCACTAATGCCCGCATAATCGCCCATTTTGTAGTATTCAGACGTATCGACTTGTTTCTTATTGACCTCGCCTATATATCCTAATACATGCGCTGCATTGGGATAATTGTATTGCCTAATAGTAAGGGTTTGCGCCGAAAAACCAGGAAATTGGTACAAATACTCTTGAAACTTGACATAAATTTCTGCGGGTATCTGCTTCATAAACACCTGCGGTTTATGTTCTGAATAGCCCTTTGCTTCTGCTACATTGATCATGCGCAGGTCAAACTCGTCGCGCGAGATATTGAGTAGGCGACAAAATTTAGCTGTATCGATATGTTTTACTTCTTTGGGCACAAACAACAAATCATAAACAGCTTCGTTGTTGACCACTAATTTATGGTTTCTATCAAATATCAGCCCTCGCGAAGGATAGGTCAATACCTCACGCACGACATTTTCGTTTGCCATATCGTGATATGACGTATCTACTACTTGCATCATAAACAAACGCAAGAGCAATACCAAAGCTACCGCCCAAAAATGGCTTGGACGGTGAGTTGGCGGATAAATGAAGAGGATAATACCATCGAACAATAGGTAGATACGCTGCAAAGTTACGGAAAAAACTTCGTAGCTACCCTACGTGTGCCCAAAATCGCAGCATACAAGCAAAAGTTGGGCTTTGTAATGCCCATTCAGACTTTTACAAAATGGGCAAATACTGCTTATAGACAAATAATTTAAAAAAATCATACACAACAAAACATTCGTGTAAATTTGTGTAATTTATGGCAACTTTTTTTACATTTTACTTTCAATAATCTATCTATAAACCCTGGACTATAAACCCAACTATTTTTCCCATAAAAACAAATTCATTCCATTTATTTATCCACTAATTGAGCGATGGCTTGGGCTATATGGGCGTAGGCAGTATCTTTGTCAGGTGCAGACTCGACAAATTGTCGGGTATCGGGCAGTGGTGTTAGTTTGGCAAAAGCAGTGTCGTCGAACAAGCAAGTGCGCAATAAAATAGGTATTACGCGCAATTCGCCGCGTTCTTGCCTTCGCCATAGCGTATCCTCTTCGGTATCGCTGAGGTCTAAATCGGGGCTGATGAGGGGCAGGGCAAAATGGGCGTTTTGTAGTCTGATTTGTATTTCTTGCATTCGGTTTTTGCCTGCTTCCACTTGTTGGTTGTCGCAGATGGCTATTTTGCCCTTTTCTTGTAGGGGTCGGAGCAGTTTTATCAAGCGTTCTGCCCGTGCAGCGTCGGCGGTGCCGTATAGTAGCATCAGCAATTTGGCTGTTTTGGCAATGGCACTGCCCTGCCCGTCAGTCGCATTTGGCTTTGCTGTGGCATTATTGGCAATGCTATTCATAATGAGGTCTATATTTACGTCGTCGGCACTTTCGGGGCATTCCTTGGTGATTTTTCCTTTTTCCTGAAAGCGCAGTAGGTCGTTCAGTTTATAAAATGCCTTTTGAGTATGGCTACGGCATTGTTGGCAGATGCAAGGCAGCCATTCTTCGCGCTCCAATTTGCCAAACGATAGGTGTATTTCGTCCATAAACTGCCTTATCATATAGAGCAAAGTACCTTTTTCGCTGCCTTTGACCGTTATGCTTATCTTGCGCCTTTGATAATCTTCTACTACTAAGGCTTGTGTATCGGTGCCATAGCGCAACAGCGTACCGTATCGCCAAAACACATTGCCCTCCATAAATAAACGGCTTTTGACGATAAAGCGCATCAACATACCCGCAGGCATAAATGGATATCTGTATTCGACATAACCCGCCGCCGAATTTATAGCAACAGCATCAATAGCGGTATATTCAAATTCAAAAGGCGAATCGCCTTGCCAACGCAGGGTGTCGGGTGGGTCTAAGGATAGCAGTTCGGTAGCAATATAGGTTTTTTGGTCGTCTAAGGCCACACACAATTCAAATTTTTGCATCAAAGCCAGCAATTCGTTTTGTTTTTCGGCATAGCGCAGGTCGCCCCAGATGTCGTCTAAGTTATCATCGGTAAATACGCCGCGTTGGGCTATTATTTTGGGGTTGTCCAATACGGCATATACGCCATCTACGCCCCAATCGGGTTTGATGATGACGGTATGTTTTAGGCGGCGGTCTTTTTGGTGGTGTATAATAACGCCTAAGTCGTGTAGGTATTGGCTCACAAAATCGGCGCGTTGTTGGTCAAGTCCATAGTTGTCGCATATTTCGAGATACTCGCGATAGCTGATATAGTCGCGTTTGTCTTGTTGCAAATGGCGGCGTACATCGAGCCATTTGTTCGACAACGTATATTGGGCTTGGGGCAGGCGGGCGGCGGTTTGTTTGATGAGTGCTACTAAATACGCTATGGTATGTTCGTAGCCGTCGGCACAACTCGTTTTGACCACTTCTACAATATTCTGAAATCGTTGCTTGTAAAAAGCGGGTATGTCCTTGTCGCGTTCGTCAATTTTGCTCAATACGACAATAACGGGCGCGTCGTTAGAGAGTATGCGAATGGTATTGAGCCAAAAGTCGAAATCGAGGAGGTTGCTTTCTTTGCGGGCTTCGGTAATGAATAAGTAAAGTGAGCGCGGGGTAATAAAAAATTGGTGTGTGGCTTCGTATTTGTCCTGCCCGCCAAAATCCCATATATTCCACTTAAAAGGAGCCGCTCCTTGTGGCAAATAGGAATTATACTGCGTCCATGCGTGTTGCACATCTATCCCTTGCGTGCTGGCTTCGGCTTGCAAATGGTAGTCGGGGCGGGTCATTTTTTTGATTAGGGTTGTTTTGCCCACGGATCCTTTGCCCACTACTACCATTTTGGCTTCGTACAAAAACACTTCGGCATCGGCTTCGCGCAAGGATCGCAAGTAGCTATATACTTCGGCGGCTACGTTTTGCAAATCGCGGTCGAACAGCTCGCGCGGCACATTTCCGATAGGATTGCCATATAGCCACAACTCGCCCAAATTGGGCATCAGATACACCATATCGGGCGGCAGTTGCTCAATCCGGTTATTATCGATATATAGCGCTTCAAGCTGTGGTATGTTCTCGATGGCAGGCAGCAATTGGCTGATTTGGTTATACCCTAAGTCAAGTGCTTTTAGACCCAGCAAAGTATCGGGCGGTATGGCAAGTTCGGTGAACAAGTTGCGCGATAAAAATAAATATTGCAGGGTTCTGATGCCCAATACCACGGGAGGCAACTGCGTCAACTGCAATCCTGTCAGGTCTAAGTAGCGCAACTGTGGCAATTGAGCCAATTCGAGTGGCAAATCGGTCAGGGCGTTATGGGTCGTAGTGCTAAGGTTGGATCGGGTATCGCTGCTATATTCCACTACTACTCGCTGTTCTTTATCATAGGTCGAATTGCCTATAAATAATACCTCCAACTGTTGTAGTTGAACAATATCAGAGGGCAATTGACGTATATAATTTCGACAGATATACAGTTCTTTTAGCTGTGATAAACGGCATACCATCAATGGAAATTGGCTAAATCGGTTGTTGCTTAGGTCTATATGTTCTAAATTGACGAGTTGGTCTAATGTATCGGGCAATTGCCATAGTTGGTTGTTGGGCAGCGAAAGGTAGCGCAATTGACTCAATTGCCCTATCCAATCGGGCAGGGCTTCTAATCGGTTATTATCGAGGTTTAATCGTTCTAAGCGGTCGGCGATAGTCAAGCAATTCGGTGGGCAGTTCGGTCAAGGCAAGGTTGGTCAAGTCCAATTGCGTTTGGGCTTTGCTCATACTTAATTGCTTGATTCGCCTACGCACTGCATCAAGGCGGCTTTCGCGCAAAATAGTTTCCCAACTCGTCACCAGAAACGTAATTTCGGCGGGCGGGTCTTTTACTTGGTCGAGGGCTGCGCCGCCCATAAAGGTATGAGGCGGGAAGTTGAGCAAAAAATCGGCTAATGGAGGCGACACAGCACCCGTCAGCAGCGGGCGTGCCAATATATTGACCAATTCCGTTTTGCGGTTTTGGTAGGCAAGCTCCGCATTCTGGACAATAGGCAAGGCTATATCAGGGTTGGCTACGAATTGCGGGCTAATGAGCAGCACATACAAATCGAAATAATTGCTGGCCTGAAAACCCGTGCTCGGAGCGGTAATATCCACTACGCTTAGGTCGCTCATTACGCCTTTGCGCATCAAGGCATTGAGTTCAGTGAGCAATAGCTTTAAAAACTCTTCCTCGCTGGGGTGGTAGGCAACAAGGACTTTTGCCCCTGTCGGTTTTTTTTGGGATAGGACGGGATTTGCCATCTTTTTTTTAGTCGTGTCCACCGCTAATTTTCAGCATGAATATTAAACTTAGCAATGCTTAAAAATTAACTTAGCGAAAGAGAAGCATCAAACCAAGCAAACAGCGTGTTTGGGGAACAATCAATCGCTAAGTTATTATTTTATCGTTACTTAACCGCATCTCCTTTTTAGTCGTGTCCGCCTTTTTTACAGCAGGCAGGTAGCTTTCCGTAGGCTTCGGGGTTGGCGGCTATTTTATCCGCATCGTAGCCCACAGCAGCTATGGCTTGGCGCAGTGCGTCGGGCGAGGTGCGGTGAGCATCGTAGCGTACCTCAGCTATGCGGTTTTGAAGGTTAAGTTCGGCATCTTTCACGCCTTTTACTTTCACCAAAGCCCCTTCTATGCGTGTAGCACACATGTCGCATTGTGCCGAAGTTTGTATTTGGCAAGTTTGCCAATCGGGTTTAGCCTTCTCGCCTTGTTGGGCTGTTTTGCTTCCCGAACATGATACTGCCGCACCCAATAGTACGACCAAAGCCCAAAGGCGCAGATAAACAAGAAATGTTTGCATGATTTTTTATTGTTTAGTAAAAAAATATAACAAGCATGGGCAATTAGCCTCATCGCACTCATAGAGCGGTCGAAGACGCTAATTGCCATAGCATAAAAATATCGTAGAAAAGCCGTAACTATTTAGCCTCGTAGGGGGAACTAATCGAATATGCAATGATTTCGGGCATTATTAGATGGGTATTGCCCATTACCCCATACCCTAAATAGTTACTCAAAATTAAAAAATCAAACTACTAAAACAACTTCGGACGTAACTATTTAGCCTTGTAAAAACAGCCCACAAGGATAGCTATTTTCGATTAAATATGCAATGATTTCAGGCATTATTAGGTAAGTATTGCTCATTACCCCATACCCCAAACCCTATACCCTAAATAGTTACCTTCGGGCTTAACATATAAAATAAAATTGCCGAAACACTATTTGCCTATTTAGTTTTTTCCACCACTAAGCTACCCGACAACAAATCGTGTAGGGATTGGCGTTTTTCGGTAAATAGGGGCATCAAATAGCCAATGCCCAGCGTCATGTTCGATAGCCATTTTAGGAAATAACGCGCAGTAGCTTGCCCAAAATTCAATTTTTGCCGCTTAGTGTGGTCACCTTCAAGCCCATTGCCATTTTGCCAAATGTGCCCTGCATGTTAGAGCTTTCCATCACAGCATAATAAAGCCACCATACAAAAAGACTCATGCCGCTTTTAGTTGCGCCTAAAATAATCATTAAAATAAAAATATCTATCAAAAACGCAATAAATCGCTTGGCAATATCGGCATATTGTATGGTATATGACCTTCCGCCGCCGTCCTGACGTGGCAAGCCAAAGCCATCAGAGTGCGATTGCTGCTGCTCAAACCATTCGCGTTTGCCATACACCGCCTCGCGTTGGTTGGTTTGCCAAGTGCCTTTGCTTTTCTGGTCGCTGGGCAATGGCAGTTTGAACGATGGTTTGCTATAATTCCAATAAAACGTGTCGATACCTTGCGCAATGAACGCGCCGATAGTAGTATCTTGCGCCACCAATTCGGCTCTTTGGGTTTGTTTGTTCAAATAGCTCAATTGCCATGCTCCATCAAACATATCGGGATTGATGCGTTTTGCCGTAGCTATCATATCGGCAAAAGAATAATGCAGCGGCACAATGACATGCGCCTCTTTATTTCTGGACTTGTCTATCAATACGACAGGTTCCATTTCGTGGTGTTGTTGCGGTTGCTCGAACATGTGGGGGGTAATGATAAAAATTAACTTTTGAATAGGTCGATATTCCTCGATATACCCTTATCTTGTTGCCACTCGGCTGCCCAATAAAATTTTATTCGGTACTATGTGACAAAAGGTAGTCGGTTTTGTATAATAACGCATAATCTGCGCCAAAAGTTCCCGCTGCGGTAAAAAAATAGTGCTTTCTTCGGGGTGTTTTATCGTCCTGTCCTTATCTATCCGCTCATTATGCTTTGGGTTTAAATAGATGGGCTATGATTATGCGATAAAAATATTTTTAGAAAGGCGTATCTTGCTGCAAAATCAATTTTTCTCTATCCGTCAATGGCAATTGGCTCATACATTTGTCGAGTGTAGGGCGATTGATGATAAAGGGCAAAAATGCAGCGGCAAACAAATAGGCATACCAAACATTGCCCGTCAGAAAATAACCTACCAAACTGAACATAGCCCCACTCTCTAAGCAAGCCCAACGCAACATATTAGCCATGCGATAGCCGTCCAATTTTTTAGATAGGCTTTGGTCGGGTTTGATACTCGTCATTCGGTTCATATACAAAAATGAAGCACCTAATACAGCCCCTACCAGCACAGCAGGTACGATATAGCGAAACATTTCGTGCAATTCGGGCGATATGCCGCCTATTTGCGAGGCAACGACAAAAAAAATAAGTTGCCCAAGGGCAAGTGCAGCATATAAAATATTAAGTTGCCGCATATAAGATGATGCTGTTTGCATAAACGATAGAAATGAAATAAAACAAAGCGTAAAGTAACGCAAAAAAAGCATAACCTATGTTATCCAAGCTCAAAATTATAGAATTAGCCGGCGTATTGGCAGGTCCGTCGGTCGGTATGTTTTTTGCCGAGTTGGGCGCACAAGTGGTCAAGGTCGAAAACCTGCGCACGGGCGGCGACATTACGCGCTCATGGCGGCTGCCGTCCGAAGACCCCGCAGTTGAGGTATCAGCCTATTATTGCGCTGCCAATTGGGGCAAACAAGTCGTGTTTGCCGACCTACAACAAACTGCCGACCGACAATATATCTACACCTTGCTTGCCGATGCTGATGTGGTCATAGTCAATTTCCAAGCAAGGCGACGACCTAAAATTGGGCATGGACTACAATACCTTAGCCGCCCTTAATCCTCGCCTGATTTATGCCGAAATAACGGCATTTGGTGAAGCCCAAGCCCACCGAACCGCCTACGACGTAGTGCTACAAGCCGAATCGGGATTGCTGTATATGACCGGCGAACCCAATCGACCGCCCGCAAAAATGCCCGTGGCGATGATTGATTTGTTGGCAGCACACCAATTAAAAGAAGGCATTTTATTGGCATTATGGCAGCGCGACCAAACACAACAAGGCTGCCGCGTGTCGGTATCGCTCATAGATGCGGCGATTGCGTCGCTCGCCAATCAAGCTACCAATTGGCTCATGGCGGGGCATATTCCGCAGCGCATAGGCACCGAACACCCCAATATTGCGCCCTACGGCGATATGTTTGTATGCGCCGAACAGCAATATATCGTCTTGGCAGCGGGTAGCGACCGACAATTTGCGCACTTATGCCAAGTACTTGGCTTGCCCGACCTCGCCACCAATCCACTTTTTGCGCACAATACAGCCCGCGTAGCTAATCGCCTTGCCTTGCAACAGCACCTATCGCCCGCCTTTGCGCAACGCCGCCGCGATGAGGTCTTAGCGCAGCTACACGCCTTGCAAGTGCCCGCAGGCGCAATACGCACCCTACCCGAAGTTTTTGAATTGCCCGAAGCACAAGCAGCCATACTCACCGAAACTACGCCACAAGGCAAACTTACGCAGAGGGTCAGGACAGTAGCGTTCCAAATCAATCCGTAATTCATACCTACAAAAGCCCGCAACAAGGAAAATTTAAGGCGGCGTAGGCTCGTTTTCAGCCGGCAATTCTTGTTCTGACGATTCGGCGGCGGCATCGGTTTCTGGTTCAGTTGCCGCTATTGCATCCTGTTGTTGTGCTGGTTTGGGGTCGATATCGGGGTTTGGAGGCGTGGGTGGGTCGGTAAAAAGGAGCGTTGAAATAGCAAGATGGCAAATACGCCAATAGAAATGGCAGTATCGGCAATATTAAAAACGGGGCGAAAAAACAGAATATACTCATTGCCCCAAATAGGCAACCATGCGGGCAAAAAGCCTTCGTATATCGGAAACCAAAGCATATCTACTACCTTGCCAAACAATAATGGTGCATAGCCGCCTTCGGGTGGCAGCAAAGTAGCTACCTGCCCATGGCTATGCGAAAACAATACGCCATACAATACGCTGTCGATAATATTGCCAATGGCACCCGCCATAATGAGCGATACGCTTGCCAAAAATCCGATATGCGTATGGGGCGTTTGCAGGAGGCGGCGCAGTAGCACCACTATTAGCCCAACAGCTACAAGGCGAAATAGCGTAAGGAGCAGTTTGCCATAACTACCGCCCAAGGTCATACCAAATGCCATACCCTCGTTTTCGATAAAATGGATATAAAACCAATCAAATATGTGTATTTCATCGCCAATAGATAGATTAGTTTTTATCCAAATCTTAGATGCTTGGTCTATTGCAACGACCAAGGCAATGAGCGAAATGGCAAATATTGTTTTGTTTTTGGGCATATTTCCTTGTTCTCTCTCTCGGCAAGCAGAGAGGTCTTTTGATGATGGTGGTCGAGCTGATTAAATGGGCTAATCGGGAAGCAATGTGCTTCTCGTTCCGCAAAGGTAGCAGTTTTTCACGGTTTAAACCGCCTAATGCCCGTTTTAGGAGCAGTAAGTTTCTATGAGTATTTTTTTGTGTTGCATTGTAGCAAGAAAAAAGCCCAAACAGCCGAAACTGCTTGGGCAACTAAATGGGGTAGAAAAATGGATAATCGAGCGCGATAGCTATGGTTTAGCACCAAATTTATAGCCGAAGCCTACGCCAAAAAACAAACGGTGTTGCAAGCCATTTTGTATGCCTGCTTCAACGAGATTGACATCGGCTTTGGTATTGTAGATAAGGTTCGACTCAATGCGGGTAGTGATATATTCGTTCACTTTGAGCGACAATAGGTTGTTCCATGTCACATAAGTGCCGTCAAAGCTATTGAGGTAGTTTTGGAACAGGTCTAAGTTAGATTCGTAATTGATGTTTTTGCCCAAATCTTTTTTGAATTTGGCTTGCAACAAAGCACCAAATTCAGGTGTAAACTTCTTGCCTACGAGAGGGTGGCTATCTTCTGCGGCATTACCGTGTATAAATTGGTTGGCAATGGCTTGGTCGCTTACGATAAGCCCACGAAACGATACGGGCGCAAACATGATGCTGAAATAATCAGAGGGGCGGTAGTCGATACCTGCACCGAGCCGCAAGACGGCAGGCGACAATCCTTTGGATACGAGGGTGCGGGTTTCGGCACCAATGCTATCCGTACCGTATTTGTAGCCCGGCGAGAACTGCGTGATAAAATCTAAAAACCCTACGGCGTACAGCTTTTTGCTCAATTCGTAGCCTGCTTTGCTGCCAAACATAACGAGGTCGTCAGCTTTGCGCACTTTGAAAGGGTCGTCAGATTGGCGGTCGAGAAAATTGACAAAGCCGTAGGTAATGCGCAAGTCATTGTTCCACGTAAATTTGTTTTGTTTGTAATTGGCAAACAAACCTAGGTTAGCCACTGCCAACAAGTTGTTATTGCCTCCAAACTGAGCCTGCCAATTTTGATTGAGGCTCGTAAGGCTTAGATTGACGATGCCTTCGCCGCCACGCCGCCAGCCGTTGGGCAGTTCTTCGCCTGCTTTGGTTTCGGCTTTTTTGATTTTGCCTTGTACGACCACCCTATCTTTTGGGTCGTTTTGTGCCCATAGAGCGGTGCTAAGGCTTAGTAGGCTCAATAGAAATAATACTGTTGTTTTTTTCATAATATTATTATGATGGTGAAATTAAATAAATCTGCAATTTTTTTTAGGTGGCTTTTTAGGTGTTGCGGAGTTGTTCCTAACATATAAATACATATTAATTTAAAATTCTTAAATGACGAATCTAAAAGAATTTTTTATTTTTTCATCAAAAGTAACATCAAGACGTTTATTGTAGTAACAAGTCACGACTATTTAAGTCTTAAAATGCCCAAAAGGGTGCGGGTTCGGTCAAAAAACGCTATATTTGCAGCCTAACCCAACTTTATTTTTCTTATTGTGGTAAAAGTACCTGACCGCTATTTCCGCCCTTATATCAGCAGCGAAGAGATACAACAAGCCGTAGAACATATAGCCCTCGAAATAGGGCGTGCTTTTGAGGGCGAATGTCCTCTTTTTTTGGTCATTCTAAACGGCTCTTTTATGTTTGCCGCCGACCTCATGCGCTACCTGCCCATTGATTGCGAAATTTGTTTCGTCAAAGTCAAATCGTATAGCGGTATGTCGTCAATGGGCGTAGTAGAAGAGTTAATTGGTATTGATGTACCACTGCGCAACCGCCCCGTTATTGTCGTAGAAGATATAGTAGATACGGGACATACGCTAAATGCCATTCTAAACCAAATAGCCCACCAACAGCCCAGCCAAATCCGCGTAGCCTGCTTATTGCACAAAGCCGAAGCTACACAATACCCGCTCCACTTAGATTATGTCGGATTTGAAATCCCCAACAAATTTGTACTCGGCTACGGCTTAGACTACGACGGATTGGGGCGCAATTATAACGAAATCTACCAATTAGACGAGGACTAACAATATTGCAACAGCTAAAAGCGAATTAAAACTCGTTATTTCTACAAAACTGCAACCTCGTGCTACGCAATTATTATTTTTCATTAATCAATTTATAAACCACCAAAGTATGTTCTCTTTTTTCAACTATCGCATGACAATTGTAGCCCTATTGGGTATGGTTGCCTTAGCGTCGGGCTGTGTGCGCGAGGGTAGCGGCGACTTGTACGATATGGCTTATTCAGTCGAGTTCTATCCCGCTATGCCACACCTCCAAACCCGCGTGCAAGAAGCCTTTGTCAATGCCCGTCCGGGCGAGCGTTTTGTGTTCAAACGCGGCACCTACCATTTCAATAGCACCCTGTCGCTCGAAGGCGTTGATGGTATTATTATCGAAGGGCAAGGTATGAACGAAACCGTATTTTCGTTTGATAACCAAATAGCTGGAGCCGAAGGATTAAAATTGACCAATTGCGACGATTTGATTTTAGCCAACTTTTCGGTCAAGGACACCAAAGGCGATGCCGTAAAAGTAAAAGATGCCGATGGCGTTACGTTTTACCAAGTAGGCGTAGACTGGACTGGCGAACCTGATATTACCAACGGTGCCTACGGCTTGTATCCCGTTTCGGCTCAAAACATACTCATCGACCGCTGCTATGTGCGTGGTGCATCTGATGCGGGCATATATGTTGGGCAAACATCTAATTGCATCATTCGCAACTCGTTAGTAGAAATGTGCGTAGCAGGTATCGAAATCGAAAATACCTCTAATGCCGATGTACATAACAACGTAGCTCGCCGCAATACAGGTGGTATCCTAGTGTTTGACCTACCCGAAATTCCTATCAAAAACGGCACTAAAAACCGCGTCTATAACAACGACGTGTACCAAAACGACTATCCTAACTTTGCCAGCCCCGCAGGTATGGTATCGAAAGTGCCCCCTGGCACAGGTATCCTGCTCCTCAGCGCACAAGAGGTAGAGGTATTCAACAACAATATAGCTCAAAACAATATCATGGGTATCGGTGTTTTTAGCTACCAAACCATTACTGCCCTCGACCCCGACCTGAACTATAACGACCCCGAATACGACCCCTATTCACGTGGCGTATATATACACGACAACACCATGTCGCGCAGCAACAATCTACCGCCCTACGTTCATGCTATCAGCTTGGTTATTTCTAACCTATTCGTAGGAAGCGATATTCCCGACATCTTGTTCGATGGCTTTTTGCCCGCTGGTAGCAGCGACGCCGACCGCATCTGCGTCAAAAACAATGGTACGGCAGGTTTTGCCAATTTAGATGTAGCTGGCGACTTTGTCAATGTAAGCACCGACCTGACCCCACACGACTGCACCCAAGCGTCGCTACCCACTCCCGTAGTTGATGCACCCGTGTATCCACACCCTTAGTATATCCGTTTCTCCCCGCAACACAATTCTTAGCATCGAATAGCTCATTTTATCTTTGTGTTGTTCGGTGCTAAGGCGGGCGGGACGCTTGCTCATAGTCACCCCCTACCAATAAGCTCTGATATCGATATATGACTACTATCGAGTTTCGCCGCATTCGCGATTTTAACCAAACCCTGAATGCAGCTACCGAGTATTTGCGTCAAAATTTTAGTGTCTTAGCCAAAACTACGCTACTGCTGGTCATGCCTATATTGGCGTTGGGCTTGGTATCGTCTAATATTTCTATGTATTTCATCGGCCAAGCACTTGGCGAGACCCTTGACTTAGCAGCCAATACAGAAATGACTACTATGCTAATGACATGGGGCATGATGATGCTATTTTCTGTCTTGGCAATTGGTGTCGTCATCAATATAGCCGTCTTATACGAACACATGCGCCTTTATAGCCTCGCACCCGACCCCGACCAAATTACCGTTCGGCAGTTGCTTGGTCAAATGCGGCGCAAAGCAGGTCTGTATATTAAAACAACCATTGGGCTGTATTTTACTTTTACTTTTTTTTATATTATATTTGTCGTTATTTTATTCGCACTCATCGGGGTTCTGGCTTTGGCAGGTAGTGGCTTGTTTATCGGTTTGGCGGTTCTAATTTCGTTTGGCGTTATTGTCTATTTACTTTGCGCTATTTCTATGCTTTATATCATACGTACCGTAGAAGGTTTGCGTTTTTTTGCCGCCATACGGCGGTCGTTCGAGTTGGTAAGACAATACTTCTGGGCTACCTTGGGGCTTTATACTGTTACCTACCTCATTATCTACTCCGTTACCGCCGTACCTGCTTGGTTAGCGTTGGGTTTTTTGGGCGGTATCGGACTATTGGCTCCTTCTACTGATGCTTGGCTCTTGGCTACCAGTATTACAGTGGGCGAGATGTTATACGCTATGGTCTATCTCGTCATCAATTCATTGGGCATGTTGGTAGTAGCGTTTCGCTATTTCAGTTTGGTCGAGACACGCGAAGGGATAGGTTTGTTGCGCAAAATAGAACTACATTACGGCGCGGCATAGGCATATATCTGCGAATATTTTTGCTTGAACCAAACGCCGAGCTATCCTATCTCTCTTTACTATCCAATTCTCGCTGCATGACCATCGACCAAGTACGCCTCCATTTCGACCCACACGATATTGGCTTGCTCAATCTCTGCTTAGGTCTGATAATGTTTAGCGTGGCATTGGAATTGCGCCGTTCTCATTTTGTGTCCTTGGCAGCACGCCCGCGCTCGGTGGCGGTGGCTCTGGTCTCGCAGTCGCTGCTCATACCACTTATTACGCTGGTCTATTTGTATGCTGTACGCCCACTGCCGGGTATTGCTTTGGGTTTGTTATTAGTGGCTTGTTGTCCGAGTGGCAGCGTAGCCAATTTTATGTCGTTGCGGGCGGGCGGCAATGGGGCTTTGGCGGTCAGCCTCACGGCTCTATTTGCACTATTGGCACCCCTTAGTTTGCCTTTATTGTTTGGTTTCTGGTCGGGAGGCTACGCTCCTGCTGCCGATTTGTTGCGCTCCATAGCAGTTGATAGTACCGATATGCTACGCACTACCCTGTGTGTATTGGGTTTGCCTCTCTTGGCGGGTATGTTCGTATCTGAGCGTTTTAGTGCTTTGGCGGTTCGGCTATCACGTGTCATGCGCCCTTTGTCGTTGCTCATTCTGGCTTTGTTCATCGCCTTAGCGTTGCGTGCCAATTGGTCAGTTTTTGTGCCTTATGCGGGGCAAATTGCCGTTCCCGTGGCACTGCTCAATGGCTTAGGCATGGCAGGCGGCTACGGTTTGGCGCGTTTGTGCCGCCTATCCGAGCCAGATTGCCGTACTATCAGTATCGAGAGTGGCGTGCACAATACAGGACTTAGTTTGGCACTCATTTTTGGTTTTTTCGATGGTTTGGGCAGTATGGCACTCATTGCTGCGTGGTGGGGCATTTGGGATTTGATATCGGGCTTGCTCTTAGCGCAATATTGGCGCCGCCCAATTTCTCTTCGTTTCTAAACAATATTACCATAGCTATCTTTTCGCCACAAGTATTTCTAAGTACCAAACGCTGTCTATATCTTGCTATTGTCAGCAAAAAAAACTGCCCCTCGTGCGCGGGCAATGCGGCAGAGAGGGGCAGTTGATTGTCGGGTATGCTTTTGTTTGTATGCTTTATCGAGCAAAATTGACAGCGCGTTTTTCGCGTATCACCGTCACTTTTATTTGTCCCGGATACTGCATTTCGGCTTGTATTTTGCTGGCAATAGCAAACGATAACTCTTCGGATTGTTGGTCGGTCACTTGGTCGCTTTCGACAATAACGCGCAATTCGCGTCCTGCTTGTATAGCATAGGCTTTCTCTACGCCGCTGTAGCTTTGGGCTAAGGTTTCGAGTTCGTTGATGCGCTTGATGTAGGCTTCCAATATTTCGCGTCTTGCGCCAGGGCGTGCGCCCGAAATGGCATCGCAGGCTTGTATGATGGGCGAAATGAGGTATGTCATCTCAATTTCGTCGTGGTGCGCACCTATGGCATTGCATACGGCGGGGTGTTCTTTAGATTTTTCGGCAAGTTTCATCCCGAATAAAGCGTGCGACAATTCTGTTTCTTCATCGGGTACTTTGCCTATGTCGTGGAGCAAACCCGCGCGTTTGGCTAATTTTATATTGTTCGTACCCAAACCCAATTCTGCAGCCATTGTAGCGCATAGCCGTGCCGTTTCGATAGAGTGTTGCAATAGGTTTTGCCCATACGAAGAGCGGAAACGCATTCTTCCTACGGCGCGTATCAAGTCGGGGTGTAAGCCGTGTATATTGAGGTCGATGACGGTTCGCTCGCCGATTTCGGTAATTTGCTGCTCCATTTGTCGGCGGGTTTTTGCCACTACTTCTTCGATACGGGCGGGGTGTATGCGTCCGTCTGCTACGAGGCGTTGCAAGGACAAACGGGCTATTTCGCGGCGCACGGGGTCGAAACCCGAAATGACGATGGCTTCGGGCGTATCGTCTACGATGATTTCTATGCCTGTGGCGGCTTCGAGTGCGCGAATGTTGCGCCCTTCGCGCCCGATGATTTGCCCTTTAATGTCGTCCGATTCGAGCGGAAACACCGATACCGTATTTTCGATGGTATGCTCGGCGGCGGTCCGCTGTATGGTTTGGATAATGACCTTTTTGGCTTCTTTATTAGCTTTTAGTTTCGCATCGTCGATAATATCTTTTACCAATGCCAGTGCCTCGGTTTCGGCTTTTTGCTTCATGCTGTCTATGAGTTGCTGCTTGGCATCGTCAGCGGTCATACCCGACACTTTTTCGAGTTGTCGCAAGTAATCGATATCTAATTGTTCGCGGTCTTTTTGGAGTTTCCCTATTCTCGCCTCTAAGTCGGTGCTTCGCTTGTCTATTTCTATGTTTTTTTTATCTAAATCACTCATTTTTTTATCCAAATCACTCGTCTTATTCTCCAATTCAGTGCGCCTTTTATCCAACTCGGTTTGTTTTTCGGTAAATTGGGCTAATTGTGCCGCCAAAGTCTCTTGCAGTTTCAACACTTCTTCTTCTTTCGCTTTTAGTGCCGTATTGCGTTGGTGGATGGCGTTTTCTTTTTGTTTAAATTTGGCATCAGCCTCCTCCAATTTTTTGCGGTGAATATTTATCTGTTTCGTGGCTTCGTTTTTATACTTGTCCACTTCTGCCCGAAGTTGCTGGTATTTATGTTTAGCTTCTTCGATTTTTTCGCTCTTATAAGTATCGGCATCGGCATTGGCTTTTTCTAAGTGCTGGCGGGCTTCGCGTTGGGCATTATCCAAAATAGTCGTGCTTGTTCGCTGTACTACCGCTTTTCCTCCCAAATAGCCTGCTATAATGCCTATTATACTTAAAAGTATAATAATAGGTATATCCATGAATTAATGAATGTAAAATTGTTATAAATATATGTATGTGTTTTTGATTTTTATTAAAAAATTACGAACGAGTGAGCGGGTCAAATATTCCGAAATGGAAATAGGTAGATACGACTACGGGTAACTATTTAGGGTATTGGGCATTGGGTTTTGGGTATGGGGTAATGAGCAATACTTATCTAATAATGCCCGACATCGCTGCATATTCCCCCTACAAGGCTAAATAGTTATGACTACGGCAAAAAGCCTATTTGCGCAAATAATTAATATTAAACAGAATATATAATTCTATCAAAATCAAGTATTCATGCTTTTAAAAATATTTTAATGTATTTCAATTTTGCACTTTTACCCCCAAGCCAGATTAACCAAGGAGAAAGACGCACGAATGTATTGGGTCTATGCTTTCTTTGCGAAAGCATCATCATATCTTTTGCAAAAATTCGGTCAAGATATCATCTAATTGTTGTAATTGTGGGTCCAATTCATCGCTCTTAGTGGGTTTATTGTTCGGGTTATCGCCAGAGCTATCGGCGGTTGGATTGCTGCTCGACTCCTGCCATTCGAGCAATTCGGTACTTAGTAGTAGTGCTATCATTGCCAAGGCATCTTGCTTGTCTAACACGCCGTATTCGTTGCGCATCTGGCGCAGTTTGCTTTGTATCAATTGAGCAGCCTCGCGCACGCGCTCCGCTTCGTGGGGTAGTGCTGTTAGGCGGTAGGGGCGGTCGGCAATATTTACCTTGATGCTGGCAGGTTTCATACAGAAAAAGTAAAATGCTTGTAACTATTTAGGGTATAGGGTTTTGGGCATGGGGCAATGAGCATACTTATCTAATAATACCCGACATCGCTGCATATTCCCCTACAAGGCTAAATAGTGTTCTGATTTTTAAGTTTTATACACTTACCTTAGTAATGCTTAAAAATTAACTTAGCGAAATCGAAACAGCAAACCAAGCAAACGGCGTGTTTTGGGAACAACCAATCGCTAAGTTATTATTTTACCGTTACTTACACGAGTTTCATGCCTACGGTATTCTCAGGCTTGTGTCTATTAGATGTTACCGGTGTAATATGTTCGCGCCACTTTAAAAACAAAATACATTAAATATTTTTTCTTATATTATCATAAATTGTTGATAATCAATAAATTATATCTTGTATAAATTCCCCCTCTTTGAGGGGGTTAGGGGGAGTTTTTAATATTGAACTAATATCTCAATTATCTAACGCTATTTCCTAAGTCCTAACACTTAGAAATGGATACATGATAGGCAGAATTAATACTCAAAACTTAAAAATCAGAACAATAGTTACAAATGCTCAGTAATTCTCGGTATTAAACAATTTACATTATATAATGTATTGAAAATAAGCAATTTATATTTATTTTCAAAATTTAATAAAAAATTAATAATTTCATATTTTACTTGTGACGAATAAAATACAAATTGTTAAATTTTAATACCGAGAATCGATAGTTTCAGAGAAGTTTCGTTTCTTCTAAATCTTTAAATATACTATTGATCTGGGCTTGTAGGTCTTTGCCCGCTGCTGCTTTTATGGTATTGTCCAATAAATGTGCCTTGACCGACAATTGCAACAAAGTCAGTTTTTGCTGTGCTTCGCTTATTTGCGCTTGGGCGTTTTGTTGGTCGGCTCTTAGCTGGTCGCATTCCTCTATTAATTGCACATATTTGCGCTCCAACTGCATGTATTGTTCCAATACGGTCTGGATTTTGTCGATAATTTGATGTAACGTAGCGGTATGGGGCATGACAAATAGCATTGGTGAGCGGAAAAAGGAAAATACGCAGATATCAGTGGGGCAGTAAGCTACACCCACCTACTGCCGCAAGGTTGCCCCGATTTGCTGCTCCAAATCGCGCAGCATTTTTGCATCGTTTTATCTATATCGGTGTCGGTGAGGGTGCGCGTATCGTCTTGCAGATAAAAAGCCACTGCATACGACTTCTTACCCGCGCCCAATTTGCTTTCGTCCTCATATACATCGACCAACTCTCGGCAGACCGAAGCCATTGCTTAGCACTTTTGCGAGCTATATCGAGTATTTGGTCATAGCGCACGCTTTTATCGATAAGCAAAGACAAATCGCGCCGCACGGTTGGGTATTTGACAATGGGCTTGTAGCCTTTTTTTTGGGTAGCGGCAATTTGCAGCACTATATCCCAAGCAATTTCGGCAAAAAATACCTCATTTTTGACATCAAACTGTTGCTGCCATTTTTTACTAACCGCGCCCAAAGTAGCTACTATCTTTTTGCCTACCGCCCATTGCAAGCCATAGCCCAAATGCGCGTGTTCTTCGATAAAGGCAGTACTGCTTATGCTTACGCCTACGCACTGCAATACTTGTTGCACAATGGCTTGCAGGTCGTAAAAGTCGGCTTTGCGTGTTTTTTGCCGCCAATGCTCTTGGGTTGTATCGCCCGTTAGCCAAATTGCCAAGCGGTTTTCCTCGACATAATGAGGATTTTCGGGGCTACCTTTGGGTTCTATGGCATACACTTTGCCATATTCAAACAATTGTAGGTCGCTATGGCGGTGATTTTGGTTCAAGGCAATTGCTTCTAAGCCGCCGAACAGCAGGGTTTGGCGCAATACGTCGTAGTCGGCATTTAGACTTTTGAGTAGGCGCACGGCTCGCACATCATCATCAGCATAATAGCGGGCGTTGGCAATGGAAGTGGCCATAATTTCTAAATAACCATTGGCAGCCAAGTGGTCGGCAGCACGATGGAACAATACTCTTCGGTCGGGTTGCTCGTTGTGGCTCGTTATGCTGTGTAGCGTTGTAGGTAATGTTATATTATTCAATCCATAAATGCGTATAATTTCTTCTATCACATCGCATTCACGCGTTACGTCTGCTTTGTTGGTCGGTATAGCAAGCGTCAGGCTATCTTTGTCCTGCGCCACCACGCCCATTTCTAAGGCATCGGCTATGCGGCGCACCTCGTCGGGGCTTAGGTTTGCACCTGTTAGGCGTTGTAAGTTGCGATAGCTAAGGCGCACTTGTCGCTTTTCTATTTTTTCGGGATAAATATCTATTATATTCGATGCAATAACTCCGCCCGCCAACTCGCATATTAGCAGGGCGGCGCGTTGTAGGGCATAGCTTTGTATATTGGGGTCTGCACCTTTTTCAAAGCGTGTGGCGGCTTCGGTGCGTAGGTTGTGTCGTTCCGAACTGCGGCGGGTGCGCTTGGGGTCGAAGTATGCACTTTCTAAAAAAATGCGGGTAGTGCTATCCGTAACACCCGAATCAGCACCGCCAAATACGCCCGCAATGCACATCGGGCTATGATTGCCATCGCAAATCATCAAATCTTCGGCATGAAGGCTGCGCTTATGACCATCTAAACCTACAAATTCTGTACCTTGCGCTAAGGTTTCTACATAAACGCAATGCCTCGCTATGCGGTCGGCATCAAAGGCGTGCAGGGGTTGCCCCAATTCGTAGAGTACGTAATTGGTAATATCGACAATATTGTTAATGGTGCGGATACCTACAGCTTGCAGGCGTTGTTGCAACCATTCGGGCGATTCGGCTACCTGTATATTGTCTATCGCTACGCCTACATATCGACGGCAGCCCGCCGTGTCGCGCACTTCTACGGCAATAGGCAAACGATTTTCGGCTACGGCAAACGCCGATACATCGGGCATTTTTACTTGGATATCGCCCAATCGGCTATATTCGGGGCGAATAATGAGGGCGGCATATAAGTCTTTGGCAATGCCCACATGACAAGTAGCATCAGAACGATTAGCCGTTAAACCTATTTCATATACATAGTCGTCCGACAGATGGAATACCTCCCTAGCGGGCGTACCGACTACTGTATCAGACGGCAATACAATAATGCCGCTATGGTCTGCACCGATGCCTATTTCATCCTCGGCGCATATCATACCCATAGATGCCCACCCCTGATTTTGGCTTTTTGATAACAAACGGCTCTCCTTCCATAGGGTATAGCGTAGTTCCTACGGTGGCTACTACCACTTTTTGCCCCGCTGCTACGTTAGGGGCACTGCAAACGATAGGCAAAGGCTCGGTGCGCCTATCGAAACCATTGTAAAGGGTAAGTTTGTCGGCTTCGGGGTGCTTCTCAGCGCTTAACACCTCGCCTACTACCAAACCTTCCATCCCACCTTTTACGCGCTGTACCTGCTCTACCGATTCTACCTCTAAGCCAATATCTGTTAATAAAATTGAAAGCTCGTTAGGCTGCAAATCTATGGCTAAATAATCTTTTAGCCAATTATATGACAATTTCATTTCATTCCAAAATAATAAATCCAACCTTTAAAACGCTTATTTAGCCAATTTCATAGTTGGGAATACGATAAACAAAGGCGTAAAGATAAGGGTTTTTACTCAATACACTGTTTATTGACAATGATTTTTTGCATCGCTCAATCCAAACACCATTTTTTATCATACTTTTGTATCGCCTTTTGTCTTTGTCGCTACCATTTGTCGCTAATTTTGTACCTTTGCCACGCCAAAAAAACATCCATTTATCGTAACTATTTAGCCTTGACGGGGGAATATGCAGCGATGTCAGACATTATTAGGTAAGTATTGCTCATTATCCCATACCCAAAACCCTATACCCTGAATAGTTACCATTCATCAATACTATGCTCATAGCCCCATCTATCCTTTCTGCCGATTTTGCCCAACTCGACCGCGATATCGCTATGCTTAACCACAGCAAAGCCGACTGGCTACATGTCGATGTCATGGACGGGCAATTTGTACCCAATATCTCGCTCGGCTTCCCTATCATCGAAGCCATCAAGCGGCACGCCCAAAAACCCTTGGACGTGCACCTCATGATAATTAACCCCGACCGCTATTTGTCTGAGTTTGTCCAAGCAGGTGCCAATATCCTGACCGTTCATTACGAGGCTTGCACGCACCTACACCGCACCTATCGGCTATTCGCGCCTGGGCGCACAAGCAGGTGTCGCCCTCAACCCCCATACACCCGTATCGCTCTTAGCCGACAATATCTCTCAAATCGATTTGGTCTGCCTTATGTCTGTCAATCCCCGGATTTGGGGGCAACGTTTTATCGAACATACCTATACCAAAACCCGACAATTGCGCCAACTCATTGCCGAAACAGGTGCCACTACACGAATAGAAATAGACGGCGGCGTTACGCTACAAAACGCGCCTTTGCTCTGCCAAGCAGGTGCTGATGTCTTAGTCGCGGGCAATACCGTGTTCAAAGCCAATAACCCCGAACAATGTATTGCCGACCTAAAAACTATCCAATAACCCAAACCCAGCAAACCGCTAACCATGCAGCAACAATACGACCAATATACCTCCGACAATCACGAGGTTTGGCAAATTTTATACCAACGACAAGTCGACAATCTAACCGACAAAGCCTGCCCCGAATACTTGCAATGTCTCGAAGACATGTATCCGCATTTCCAAGCAGCACACATACCAAATTTCACCGATGTAGCCGACTTACTACACCAAAAAACGGGTTGGGGCATCGAGGTCGTAAAGGGAATCATCCCCGTCGAGGATTTTGTCGAGCTACTCGCACAACGCCGCTTTCCTTCTTCAACTTGGCTACGCCGCCGCGACCAGCTCGATTATTTGGAAGAACCCGACATGTTTCACGACAGCTTTGGTCACATGCCATTGCTCATGCACCCGCTTTTCGCCCAATTTATGGAAGAATTTGGCAAACTCGGCTACCAATACCGCCACAACCCCAATTGTATCGAACAATTGCAGCGGCTCTATTGGTTTAGCATCGAATTTGGTATTATTCGCAGCCAACAAAATAAATGCAAAATATATGGCGCAGGCATCATATCGAGCTATGGCGAAACAAATCATATCTACGCCCCTAATGTCGAAATAGTGCCTTTCGACTTGGATACGATTATTCATACCCATTTCAGAACCGACCAAATTCAAACGCGCTATTTCGAAATAGCCTCGTTCGAGCAATTATTTGCCGCCGTTGGGCAATTGCAAAACGGCTACGAAGCGGCTAAGGTCTAACAAACAATAAGCAGGTGGAGAGAGATGGCAGGACCTAAGCGGGTTCGTTTTGCCACAGCAACAACGAACGCATAAAAGCATTCAAATCGCCGTCCAATACGGCTTGTGGGTTGCCACTCTCCAAACCCGACCGCAGGTCTTTGACCAATTTGTAAGGGTGCAGCACATAGTTGCGCACCTGCGACCCCCACTCTATTCGACGTTTGCCGCTTTCTACCTTGGCTTTCTCTTCGTTTTGGCGTTTTATCTCCAAATCATACAATTGCGACCGCAGCATTTGTAGTGCTTTTTCCTTGTTCATCAATTGCGAACGCTCCTGCTGGCACTCAATGATAATACCACTTGGTTTGTGGCGCAAGCGTACAGCAGTCTCTACCTTATTCACGTTTTGCCCACCCGCACCCGACGAGCGGTAGGTATCCCATTCTATATCAGCATCGCGCACCGCAATCTCTATGCTGTTGTCAATGAGCGGATATACAAATACGGAGGCAAAAGAGGTATGGCGGCGGTTGCTCGAATCAAAAGGCGATATGCGCACCAAGCGATGTACGCCGCTTTCACCTTTGAGGTAGCCGTAAGCCAAATTGCCCTCTAATTCGATGGTCGCCGATTTGATACCTGCAACCTCACCATCTTGCAGGTCTAATTCGCGCACTTTATAGCCGTTTTTCTCTCCCCACATAACGTACATGCGCAGCAGCATCGATGCCCAATCGCAGCTCTCGGTGCCACCCGCGCCCGCATTGATGGTCAGCACTGCACTCATCGCATCTTCGGGCGCATTGAGCGTAGCTTCTAACTCCAAATCGTCTATCTGTTGCGCAGCCTCGCGGTAGTGCGGCTCTGCTTCTGCTAAGTCAGCGGCACCCAATTCGATAAACTCGCGCCATACGCAAGCCTCGTCATAAGCCGACTGTGCTTGGCGGTATTTATCGAGCCAGTATTGATGTTGTTTGATGTTTTTTAGGGTAGCTTCGGCACTTGCCATCGTTCCAAAACATAGGGTCGGAGGTGAGCAATTGTGCCTCTTCTATTTGTATTTGACGATTTTCTACGTCAAAGATATCTCCGTATCGAAGCCAAACGGCTATCGAGGTCTTTTAGCTGGTCGGGGGTCATATAAGTATTGAATAATGGTCTAATGAGGCTGCAAAAGTATGCTTTTTGTGGCAATAAACCAAAGCACTCACCACATTATATTTGAACAGTCGTTAGGATAAGATAGGAATAAATAGCAAAAAGCCGCTTAGGTGTTACCCCAAACGGCTTTCTGTTTTATTTACTTATCATAGGCAGCGAGTACCCTTGCGGGCACTCACCGCATTTGATTAGTTTTTAACAAACTTAGTAACGCGAACTTCCGCACCATTGTTGATGGTCAAGAAGTAAGTACCGTTAGCAAAGTTCGACACATCAACTTGTGCGTTGTTGATACCACTCGTAGTAGCTACGTTTTGTGCGCTAACCATTTGACCGATAGCGTTGTAAACCTCTACACGTACATTGCTATTCAAGGTATTGTTGAACTCAACGTTCAATACCGTAGTAGCAGGTACAGGACGGATGCTTACGAACGAGAAGCCAAGCTCGCCGCGAACTAACGTAATTACGCCTTCTACTACTACTTTGCCATCAAAGTCCAGTAGTGCTGAGGCGATAGTAGCCGATACCTTCTTTCGCGCTTGCATGCAAGAAGCTATACGTATGCGAAGCCGAAGTAGTACCGTTACCATCTACGGTTGTGATTCTTTCAAAATCAACACCGTTAGTAGAGTATTCCAATGTGAAGAAGTCGTTGTTAATTTCCGAAGCAGTTGCCCATTTCAAGAAATTACCTTCCGATTTAACTTCGCCGTCGAACGACAACAACTCAACCGATACTTTCGTACAAGGCAATGCGTTGCTTTCGTCGATAACCGTTACAGCACCCGTAGCATCTGTTACTTCGATGTAGTAGCCGCTACCCTCTGCCAAGTCGAACGAAATCGAACCAGCAGCAGGCATAGTAGTCGAGTAAGGACCTTCTATTACATAAGGAGCAGTACCACCACTTACGTTGATGCTTACAACCGAGAAGCCAGTAATAGCAGCGTCAGAACAGTCGCGGATATCCGTAGCTGTCAAAGCACCGCTACCTGCTACTACTACGATAACTTGCGTAGCTACTTCTTGACCACCTGAACCAGTGATTTCGTAGTTGAATACGTCAGTTCCCGCAAAGCCTTCATTCGGAGTATAAACGAAGTTGCCGTTAGCGTCCAAAGTAACTGTACCATTTTCAGGTTGAGTATAACCCGTGATTTCGATATCAGAACCAACGTCGTTGCTCAATACATCGATGATGATGGGTTGGTCAGTCAAGGTGTTGGCATTATCGCCCGCAGCTGCAATACCACAAGCATCACTAGGTATAGTGATAGATGCACTTGTGTTGCACAAGCTACCGTCGCCGAAGCTAAATACTACTGTGCTGCCTGGGTTGAACGGACCACCATGGAGGAAGGTAGCAGGGCTGGTAACGATACCAGAACCAGGTATTACCTCGCCATCTAAGATTTGCGTAATAGCAACGTTGCTGCTGTAAGCACCTTGTCCTTCTACTGCAACATCACCACCCGAAACAACTGATTGCACAGCCCAACCTTGGCCAGGTACGCAAACCGCTGTAAGTGCTACTTCAATAGCAGGAGATATTGTTACTGCGATAGGACCTTCGAGGTCTAACAAGCCTGCATTCACCAAGTCAGTCAAAGCAGTTACGTTATCGCCCAATGTAGTGCCCGAGCAATAGCCACCAGCCCATACATTGTAGATACCTACTGCATTTACGAGGTTGTCAAATACGCCGTTGGGCGAAGTAGCTACCACGTTGCCGTTTGCATCAGTCAAAATATATGTACCGAGGTTGTTGTCGCCAAAGCCTGCGGTTGCTGTAATATTGCTATTACCACAGAAGTTAGTACCGCTTGTAACTTGCAAGTTAAATGCGTTGGGGATACAGCTAGGCGTACAAGCGTGCGGGCGGTTTCCAGTGAAGTCTAAGGAACCACAAGCACTGCCGTTGCTGCTTACTTGTACCGTGTAAGATGCACCGCTCGTTACGCTAAGGGTAGTAGTGCTACCTGCGATAGCCATACCGCCTACCATATAGCTACCCGCGCCGTTACCACCGCTGATAGTTAAAGTGACAGCACAAGCAGCAGCGTCGAAGCTTTCGCTTACTGACAACGGAGTATCTACGTTGATAGTTACGGTGCCGCTTACGCCGCAAGCCGCGCTACCTGCCGAGTATGATAAAGTAACATCGCCACCAGCGTTAGGAGCAGTCCAAGAGTTACCGCTTACGCCGTCGCCAGTCCAAGTGGCTGCGGGCAAGCTAACAGTTGTACCTGCACAAACAGTCGAAGGCAAGCCGCTTACATTTACACTAGCTGATTGGTCAACTGTGATAGTCAAAGTAGCTTGGTCTTGGCAAGTGCCGCTACCTACGGTAAAGGTGACAGTACCACCAGTGCCGTTATACATAGTACCGCTTACGCCAGCACCGCTCCAAGTACCCGAACCACCGCTTACGTAGTTGTTCAAGTTGAGGGGCAAATCAGCAGAGCAAACGCTTACAGCCGATGCGCTCAAAGATGCCGAGCCTGCGCCCAATACATCGATGAATTGCGTGCGGATATTGTCGTTATCGTCGTCCAAGCAAGCGAGGTCGTCGTTAGCATCGTCCGTTTCGATTTCGTGTGCGTTAGTTACGTCGTAAGTAATCGCGATGGGGCTAATATCAGCCAATCCTTCGGGTTCGAATGCCCAGTAAGGCATTTCGATTTCGTCTTCGTGGGTGCTTACGTCTGTACCTGCGAAATGACCAACAGGCATACATTGTTCGTAAGTCAAGCGAACACGGATAGTTACACGTACTTCGTCGAGGTCAGGAGTAATTTGACGGCAAGTGTCGCCAATTCCATCTTCGTAGCCCGGCATCAAGTTGCCATTGTACAACAAGGCGCGGAGGTCATCTACTGTATAAGTAGTTTTAGCCAACATAGTGCAGTAACCTTCCATGCAAGCACCGTCGGGGTTCAATTCGCCGTTGCCATTATCGAAAGCAAACTCTAATTGACCGTTCAAGTAAGCTTGGTTATTTATACCTAAGTGAGCTTGATTTACGCGCGGAGTAGTGGTAGTAGTCCAAACCCAAGTACCGTTACCACCGTCGTTTTGGTCAGGACCAAATTCGAGGTCATCGTGGCAATAGTTGGGGTCAGAAGTACAGCCCAAGCAGTGGCTATCTGTGTCGTTCGAGCCATTTTCAGCAGGATAGCCGTAGCCATCTACTGTGCTGCCTTGATATACAGGGCTAGGAACATTACCAGCAGCCCACATATCGTTGGTAGCAAACGGAGAGAACGGATGCGTTAAGAAGTCATAAATACCGTCCGTAGGATTGATATCTAAGTCCATAGCAGGGTTGATATTTGTGATGTCGCCATCAAAATCGCCGCCGCAGTATTGACCAGGTACAATATTCGGGTTGTTGGTATTGGTGTATTCAGCCAAGTCGGTACCGTTATCAGGAATTTGGCAAGCACCCATACCAATGTGGTAAGTATAGAGTTGGCTGTAGTTATTGTCAATCGAGCCAATAGTTACTTCTACAACGTGGTCGGTAATAACGAAGTTGTCAGGAAGCTAGCATCCATCAAGTCGAGGGTGAATGCTTCGGGTTGAGCAACTACGTCTTCTACTGCCATGTTACAGTTATAGTAACCAATGCTGTTACCGAACTCATACAATTCTTCGCTGCTCGTCACTTCCGCGCCACCAGTGCCGGGGATAGTGAATGAACCGCCGTTGTATGACAATATCCATACTTGGTCTTCGCCAGCAGGACATGCGGGCAATTCAGAGCAAGATACCAATTGGAGGGTACGTTGGTCGCCCAAAGTGCCATTCACATTTTGTATGGTATCGATAGGCTCAGAAGTCAATTGCTCGAACGGACCAGCCAAAGTAAAGCCTTCTTTGTCTTCGTTACAGATTTGACCGCCCCAGCTGATATATTTAACCAACTCGCCGTTACACTGGTTCACTAAGCCCACACCTGCGATTTCACCAGGACCACCGGGGATGTCTAAGATGGGGAACCAACGCGAACCTGCATCGGGTTTGGGACATTCGTTGCCGCGCTCCCATGGGAAGTTAGCAGCATCGCTCGGAATACCATTTACTGCACTAGGTACAGGAACGTCAGCAGCGTCATAACGCTCGTTGCTATTTACGTCAATATACAAACCTTGGTGACGAACGGGGTTATCTACCGAACCATCATCGGCTGCAGTAGGACCGTTACCGTTGCTACCTGTGATCGGGTTGAAGCCACCATACCAAGGCAAGTGACCCCAAGCATCTGCTTCGCCATTATCAATAGGAACAGACAATACAGAACCGTTGGGCAAAGACCAATCAACTGGGTCTTCATCAACACGGCCATACAATTGCATGTACGAACCATTCGCTACATCGGTAGTATGCGGCATACCATCTACACCGATATAGGTTACGTCAGCACCTAAACCGCGACCGTTGGGGCTGCTGTTGGTATAGAATACCAAGCCATAACAGCTCAATTCAGTACCTACTTCAACAGAGATTTCGATACCTTCGCAGAAGTTCCAGCTTTGGAATGTGTCGTCGTCGTTGTTGAACGGCGTATTGTTATCATCAATAAAGTTATAAACTACGCAGTGGTCATCGGCAGCAGTGCCAGTATAGCCATAGTGCGAGTAGTGTAACTCAGAGACTTCGGGGTTTTTCACATTTTCTTCAAATGTAAAGGTAGCCGTAGTATCGAACGAACCTTCGAAGTGAGTGGGCGGAATGAAGTGAACGATGTCGTCGATGTATTGGTTCAAGTTGGTTTCGCTGTAGTCGCAAACACCCTCTTTCAATACTTCGTAGCCATGGTCGCCTGCTTCGTGGATTTCGGGGTCAGCCGAGCCAGGAGCAGAACCGTTCCAGTTTTCTTCGTAATCCATCAAAACGGTTAAGAAGAATACGGCTTCTTCAGACGAGCAAGTGGTTTGTCCATTGCCCAATACTTGGTAGCCGAAAGGCATGGTATAGGTTTGCGTTTGGCACTCAAACGTCACTACGTCGTCATCTTCAAAGCCACCACCAGCAGCTTCGTTTTCTTGGTTAACCCAAGGAGCAGTATTTACAATTTGACCACCTACGAACAGTACATGGCACAATTTATCCAAGTCGATGATATCGCCATTGGGGGCTACATAGTCGAAATACAATTCGTCAGCACCACCATGACCGTAGTCGTTGCCTTCTGCGAAGGTATCGCCAACCAAACCAAGGTTCAATTGACCCGCCGTAGAAAGGTCAGCGTTGGTATTAGGAGCCAAGTCGTCGTCGTCGTCAGCAATACCAGGTCCGTTAGTAGCATAAGCTACTTCCGAGTCGTTAAGACCAGGAACAACCCAGCAACCGTTGGTGAATTGGAGCGAGTAATCTTTGCCCAAATCAACGCCGAGGTCGCCGCCGAACAAATCTTTGTCGTAATCGAAACCAGCAGCAGGAACATCTACGTCAATTACGTTGATATCCGTAGTTACCAATGTAGAGGCAGGACCATCACAAGCCGAGAATATACCAGCATTGGTATTATCAGGACGTGTACCATAACCGATGAATTGAACTACATCGTTGTTGTCAAGTTCATCGCAATCTTGGTCGCCAACCCATACAAGGGCGATGGCAGCAGGACCGGCAGCGATACCAGAGATAGAAGCTGCTTCTACGATATTATTGCCACGGCAATCAACGTCATGATTAATGGGGCTATTGTCTTGCAAATCGTAGTAAGGGAATGCTACTGCGCCGTAAGATACGCCGCTTGATGCAGTTACTTCGTTGTCAATAACACCGCTGAGGTTCATCCAGCCATAAACGTGACCGCTGCTGAGCGGGTCGTTCCAAGTGCCGTCGTCGGTATAATCGCCACGTACATAGAATACGAGGGCGTAGTTGCTTAGGTCAGTACCAGCAGGACCAGTAACCTCAACCCAGTCGTGTGCGAGGTTGTCAGAAGGATCAGCTGTATTGCTGGCGGGAATTTGAGCACCACCTGTGTATTCAATTTCAGAGATGAACAAAGGCAATCCAAGCATGTTGAATGTACCGCCATTGTTTACACCCGAACCGTCGGGCAAGAATTGTGTGAGGTCAACGCCATCTTCGTCAGTATCCGATTGGCAGATGAAACCGTACTCAGCTTGCGCCGATTCTTGGTCTAATACGTAAATGTTTTGAGCATCAGCATCGGCACATTCGCCTACACCTACGCTATAAACGATTTCGACCAAACCAACGTTTTCAAACGTGTAAGATGTGGGGTTAGCAATTACTACGCCGCCAATGCTAAAGTTACCACCTAAGGTAGAAACTGAAGTCAAATAGTCGGTCAAATCAACCGTAGTACCTACGCACATTTGGTCGATGATGTCGAAGTCAGCAATAGCTTCGCTAACGGTAGTTACGGTAAATGTTACCGAAGCGTCGCAGCCCGAAGCATTGTCATTAACATTGTAAGTAATATCAGCAGAGCCACCCGAAACAGTCATAAGGATTTGACCCGCAACAACGTCGCCTGCGCTAGCAGTGAACGTACCGCCAGTGCTGCTCGAACCGCCGATGAATTGCGTCAAATCTACGGGCAACGAAGAAGCGCAAACGGTGAAAGTGCTTGCACCACCAGTAGTAGTAGCTACCGAAGGCTCGATAACCAATACGTTTTCGGTCGATATGCAAACACAACCATTTTGGCTGGTAGCAGTGTGGATAATTTGGTACAAACCGCCAGTAACAGCAGTACCATCAGGTGCAGTAGAAGGAATAACGAACTGAATACCAGCAGTAGCAGGGTCAGCGTCGGTAATAGCCCAAGTATAAGTATCTACAAATTCCCAAGTGCCTTCCATACCCGCGGGGGTGATGGTGATGGTTTCGCCTTGGCAAACCGAGGGGCTTACGTTGGTAGTAAAGTCGCAAGTAAAGCCATCGCTTTCCAATACAACCAAAGCATCGCTATAAACAACGGGGAAGCAAGAACCGACTTGGATACCGTCGCAATCGTCGTCCAAAGCAGCTTCGATATCAACGATTAACGAAATTTCGTCGAAACCACCCAAGTTACAAGTGTTCAGGTAGTATTCTTCTACATTGTTGTTATCTTCGTCCAAAGCAACGATGGGGTTAGTCGGAGTCCATTGTGGGTACAAAGGCTCGATATTACCATCTTCGAGGGGTTCGTGGAATACGGCAGTAATAGTAGTTTGAGGTTCTTCGCCTTCGTTGAAGTGATAAGCTACATCAACGTTGAAGCAAGCATCCCAATATTGCGAGTTAGAAGCTACTACGTAGTAATAAGTAAACTCGATAGCACATTCGTTAGCAGGCAATGTATTGATAGCATTTTGTACAGCAGTAATGTGTGCAGAAGCAGCGTCGCGTACTTCAAATGCTGTGCTGGGGAATGCTGCGGGGAAGTGGTTGTCGCCATCGGGGTCTTGGTTGTCGGCATATCCGATGGGGTCGCCAGCAGCGTCAGTCAATACGTTAGTGGGGTAAGTGCTATTACCTACGCAAGCGGGGAAGCTATTGAAATAAACACCCCAACCGTCGTGGTCGCCTTGTGCAGTACCTGTCATGCTGACGTAGTTGTAACGGAAGGTGATATCGTCGACTTGAGCACCAGCGGGCAAGGTAAAGGTGTTTTCGATAACTGTATACAAACCTTCTTGTTTTTCGATGGTTGCAGGGTTATCGTTGCAAATTTGCCATGCAGCGTTGGTATTGCTTTGTCCATAAGCATCCCAAGCGTCCAAAGTAGTGGGGCGTTGGTTTTGTACGTCTGTTGTGCCTGTTGCAACATCACCATCAGCATCGCTGTTGTTGTTGTCATATTCAGAGCGGCAAGCCGTAAATGTCTCATAAACATCGCCACCGATATTGATATCTTCCTCGAGCGGTATACAGTTGCCCGTAGCAGGGTCTACTGTACCAATGATGATAGGCAATAAGCCATCTTCATCACAGTTTTCGCAAACTACGTTTTCAGCAAACTCTACGCAGTAATGAACGGGAACGATAATCGTAGCACAGTCAGCACCTTGAATAGGAGCACCGCAATCGATTAATGGGTTCGATTCTGCTTCGAACAATGAATAACATACATTATAAGTACCTGCGGGAACCATCCAAGGATTGAAGAACTCGCCATAAACGCCTGTACCTGCTGTATTAGAAGCACCGTCAGGGCTGTTAGCATCGGCGATAGTCCAAACACCACCAGGAGTAGTTACGCCATCGATGAAGAAGGCAGTAGGCAAGTGCAAGGCATCAAACGAAGATAAGCAAAGCGGTTCGTTATTGATGTCGGCGTTGCCACCGCTTACAACCTGAACCACCATACAATGCTCTGATGCGCACTGAGCAGAACCATCTGCACCGCTCAAAGTAGAGCAGTTACCAACGTTTACGAAACATACTTGGATTTCGTCGTAAGCACCCAAGTCGTAGTATTCGCCTGCTTCGGTAGTGAAGCGGCTGTTGAACGTATACAAACCTGTAGCAACATCGAAAGTGATAGCTTCGTCGGGCAATACGTTGCCACCCGGAGCGTTGATGATTGCGTAGAATTCGCCGTATTGGTTGGTGTACGACAAGTCAGCATCGATATTGATTTGGTAGTTGTCTGAGTTAGACACCAAAGTATAGCTAAATGCGGGGTTTGAGCAACGCAAAGCATTGGTCAAAACTGCTAAACCATCGTCTGCAACACCAGGAGTCGAAGCATCATAGGCAGCTACGATTTCCTCAAAAGTAATGGTACGGAAACCAAAGTGGTCATTAGCACCGCTACCGCCGGGGTTGCTTTCGGTATAGATAGTTACACCACCAGGACCAACGATAGTAATTTGGTCGTAGTCGCCATCAGCTGCGGGGTCGTTGGTAGCTGCCAAATAGTTATATTGGAGCGTCAAGTTGGTGATGATGGCATAGATAGTTACTTGGTCAGCTTGTGGGATAGCGATAGTAGCTGTAGCTGTAGTTGTTCCCGAAGGAGCTACGTTACCACTATGACCCGTTGCGCCGCTGTTGAAGTTCAACAATTCGGCAGCAGCGTCCGCATTAACTGTAAGCGGGCAGCCTTCGTCCGAAGAGCAAGCCAAAGAACCTGTAAAGTCGTCCAATTGACCGCGCAATTCGCCATTAGGGAATGCTGCGGTGTGGATATTTACATACAAATTGCCCGACAAGAAAGCAGCAGCATCAGCGTTAGACAATGTAGCCGAACCTGTGAAAGTGCCTTGAGGCGATGTGGGCGGAGTAAGGGTGATAGCCGTTACAACAGGTCCATTTGAGCCAGCAGCACCGTTGTGTACGTGAGCCGCTGTGGGTGCGCCACTCAAACCGCTATAAGTGATATTGAGGGTCAAGCCATTGTTGCTATCGTCGAATGTAAAGTAAACATCGCCAATACCAGAAGAGTTGTTAGCAGGAACTTCGCTGCCACCTAACAAGTCGGCATGACCTTGTGCGTTTTCGCAAACATAGAACAAGGGGTTCAAAGCAACTGCGGGGTCGAAGTCAGCAACAACTTCTACGCTGCGGCAGTAAGTTTGGTTGCAGTCGGGATAGCCAACCGTAACACAAATGCTGTGCGTACCTACGCCAGCTTCTGCGGGGTCGAAATAGTTACCTGCTGCGCCAATATCATGTACGCCAGGACCTTGCCATACTACAAAGTAGTCAGCTTCGACGATGTCGCCATCGGGGTCGAAAGCGTCTTCTACGCCAGCAAATACAGCATTTACTTCGGCGTTGGTCAAGTAGTCGCCATCGGCAGCGTTGTTGTTGTCGTCGCCACCCAAGTTGAGCGGAACGCCAGGAGTGCCACCCAGCGGAACTTGGCAAGTAGTGTATTGTGGCTCTAATATAAAGCCAATTTCATCGGGATAGAACGCAGGAAATACGTTGATAACCAAATCGTCACAGATATACAAATCGCAATCGTAGTTATCTTCGATGCAATAAGAGATTTTGTGCTGACCAGGACCGAAGTCGTTGGGGTCAACCGTAAATACTTGCGAATCTGCTAAGGTGATTTGGTTAGCACCTGCTTGCGAAACGTCCAAATCTACAAACCAATCGCCTGCAACAGCGGTGGGGTCAGAGAATATAGCTTCGTCGTAGATATCAAAGATAGGGCCGTTCAAGCAGATAGAGCTGAAATCGCTGGCGATTTCAGGGTCGGGTTGGTCATATAGTCCTTCGGCAGCAGCTACGCAACCATTGAAGTCTGTTACGATAACCATCCAAGGTTGATCTTCATTTACTTGGAACGTGAAGGCACCAGCAGCATCTTGGGTTAAACCAAAGGGGGTAGCACCAAAATCGAAGAAAGCACCCGCAGGTAGCGTGCCATTAGCTGAACCACCGTAGTTGATACCACCCGCAGCATAAATGCCCGAACCGATAATGGTGTAAGGAGGAGTACCACCAGCTATAGTCACCGAAGTAGTGGCCGTAAATTCGTCCAAGCAAGTATAACCGTTGCCATCGGGGAATGTTACATCTACTGCGTTAGCGGGACAAGTGGGCGGAGCCGCTGTCACGCGCAAGGTAAAGGTCAAACTTGCCGAGAAAGGAGCACCGTCGTCGTCCGTACCAACATAGTCCATCGTAACTGGGAATTCGCCTTCGTTGACATAGGTGAAGCCACCTACGACTGATGTACCTGCTACTGCTACCCAGTCAACCAAATTGGCATCGTAGAAATACAAGTCGTCGGGATCGGGGACTACGAACAAACCGCCAGGAATGGGCAAGCCCAAAGCTCCTGCAAGGTCGGCTGCGTCAAAACCAGGGCAACCGCCAAAAATGACGCTGTTGTCGGTATTGAAGATGGTTGCATCGTCACAGTCGTTCTCTGCTATGGTGAAGTCTACCCACATATTAGACTCAGAGCCAACAGCGTCACCCGCGAAAGCCACCGAAACAGCCGATACGATGTCGTCTGCTTGGTAAGAATCGTCGTTGTCAAAGCCGTTGTCTTCGGAGAAGAAATAGGAGTTGCCATCTACATTGATGTAGAAGTCACCTACTGCTTCGCCGAAAGTGATAGCAAATGTCCCCAAAGGACCGAGGTCTATGCTTATGCCTGCACAGGCACCGCCACCACCAAGGGTTGGGGATAACAAATCAATGTCAGCACAATCGTACGTCCATTCAATCCCTTCTAATTCAAGAGTTGCGGTGTACGTGTTGGCATATTGTGCAGAGGCGTTTATGCCCAGCATCAATAAGCAACACGTAAGGACGAACAATTTGCTTAGCCAATGTTTAAAATTTGTCATTGGAAATTGTTTCATACTTTTTTAATAGTTAAAAAATAGTGTTATATAAAAATTTATTTACAATCGGTAATCATGTACTGGAAAAATTCTTCATACGTAGCATTGGGATTAGTGGCTACTTTGCGGGCTTTTTCAAAAAAATCGCGCAATTCTTTATCGCACTTTATCTTTTTATTAGTATCTCTTTCTTTGTGGCATTGGCAGAACGAAGCTACCATTGCATCGCGCGTTTTCAATCCTGCGGCTTTCATTTCGGGGTCGTCGGCTTGTACTAAGGAGTCGCTCAGGATTCGGGGGTCTTCTTTGGCTAATTCTTGCAAGCGTTTTTGCTTTTTTTGTTCGGCTTCTTGTAATTGTTCGGTGGTCAGTGTGGGTTTTTCTCTTTCTTTTTTATCGTCAGTTTGGTTAGTAGTATCGCTTTTGCAGGCAATAAAGGTATTTAGTAGCAGCAATAGCCATAGAGAGAAGCATATTTTTAGGTAATTTGGCATGGTGTTTGGTTTTATAGCTGTTGCAAGACGGTTTTGCGTCAAAAATGGTTGCATAGGGGTTGCCTCTAAGAACACATTTTTTTTAACGCCAAAAGCCGCGCAAAGGGTATTTTGCGGCGGCGGGAAGTGCTTTCTATGTTCTGTTGCTTGCTGGCAATGTTGCAATAGTTGGTGTGTTAGATTTAACGTGGGCGCAAAGGTACGTAGTTTTTTGTTTTTCAAAAATACTTAGGTCTATTTTTTTTGAGTATTCGCACTCAGAATGCCGGATTGTCGCTATTTGTTTGCTTTTGTCTCGCATCAGGCGTTTCTCTGGCAAGGCAAAAGTTTGGTTAATGATTAATGGTTAATGATTAATGGTTAATGATTAGTGGTCTGATTTTTAAATTTCGGTTTGGTGAATGCTGCTTGGTAGCAAGGGCGCAAGCAAGATGTTCAGGTTACTTTTTTTTTACTCAAAACAAAAAAACCACTAATAAGAAAACCAACAATAACCGTTTTTTAAGCCCCTTCGGGGCGACCTACTAATAGAAAACAAAGAGGACCTAGCCACAAAAGCCCCATAGGGGCGATATCCCAATGATCTAATTTTCTAATTTTGAGTATTAATTTTGCCTGTCGTGGATCCATTTCCAAGCGTTAGTACTTAGGAAATAGCATTAGATAATTGAGATATTAGTTCAATATTAAAACTCCCCCTAATCCCCTCAAAGAGGGGGAATTTACTACTCCCCTCAAAGAAAAACCGACGATAGCCATTTTTTAAGCCCCGTAGGGGCGATATCCCAATGGTCTGATTTTCTAATTTTGAGTATTAATTTTGCCTGTCGTGGATCCATTTCCAAGCGTTAGTACTTAGGAAATAGCATTAGATAATTGAGATATTAGTTCAATATTAAAAACTCCCCCTAACCCCCTCAAAGAGGGGGAACTTGAATTAAAGTAGTAAATGCGACATTCTGTGGCGCAATAATAATCACATTTTTCAATACCAAGAGCGCGAAAAAGACGCGCCCTTTGGTACTGACGGAATAAATGCTTATTATTGCCTCGTCTCAAAAAACAAAATATGTCGCATCTAACCTTATCGCAAAGATATGAAATAAAGCGTAGCAGCCCAAAAGTCCGCAACTTTTATCGCGCACTATTTAAATATACATCGTAGCACGGTTTATCGTGAATTGGAGCGTAATAGTGCAGGCAAGCGATACGAGGCAGCCGAGGCAGACCGTCGCGCTGCAACTCGTTGCCGCTGGCGTAGTCGCCCCCGCAAGCGCAGTGCGGCGATGGAGCAACAGATTGTGCAGTATCTTCGTGATGGTCTTAGCCCTGAGCAGATAGCGGGTCGGTGTCGCTTAGAGGGCATAGATATGATTAGCGCAACATCTATTTATAAATATATTTATGATGATAGAAAAAAAGGAGGGGAGCTATACAAATACTTGCCCCGACAACATCCTAAACAACGCAAAAGAGTAAAACAAAATACTGATAATGAGGCAATTACAGATAAAATAAATATTAGCCAACGCCCTGAAATTGTAGCACAACGAAGCAGAATAGGAGATGTGGAGGGCGATACTATTATCGGCAAACAACACAAACAAGCTATTGTCACCTTAGTAGAAAAAAACAGGCTTCCTGTTAATGAAGAAAGTAGAAACTAAAAAAGCAGAAATCGTCAGAAATGCGATTGTCGACCTAATAAAGAATAACACTATCAATATGCCCATTTTAACCATTACCTTTGACAATGGTACTGAATTTGCCCAACATAAACAGATGAGCGAAGACCTAAATGCTGCTATTTATTTTGCCAACCCTTATCACTCATGGAAAGAGGTACTAATGAAAACACGAATGGATTAGTCAGGAGGTTTTTCCCAAAGGGAACAGATTTTGATACTATTTCAGAGGAACAAATTAGTGAAGCACAACAAAAAATAAACAACAGACCAAGAAAAAGACTCGGATTCTTATCGCCTATCGAAGCGATTAACTTGCACCAAAGCCAACTAAACAATGTCGCATTTACTACTTGAATCTAGGAATTTACTCCCCTCTTTGAGGGGGAATTTGTGCAAGATATAATTTACTGATTATCAACAACTTACGATAATACAAAAAAGTATTTAATGTATATTGTCTTTAAAATGCTGTAGACATATTACATCGGTAAGTTCTAATAGACACAAGCCTGAGCATGCTGTAGGCATGAAACTCGTGTAAGGTAAGTGGATAAAACTTAAAAATCAGACCAATAGTTAACAAATCGTCAATGGAACACTAATATATCAACAACTCCGCCACTTGCCTGCCCAATTCGCTGCCTATGGCTACGCCCATACCGCTTAGTTTTACGCCTACTGCTACATTAGGGCTATGTAGTAACAGATGTGGTTGCTTGGTACTGCCAAAACCCATGATGCCCGTCCAGCGCATATCTATTTCAAAAGGCGTATGGGGCAAGATATAGCGATGCAATTTTTCGGTCAGGTCGGCGAGTATTAGCTCGTTATAGGCAAATTCGGTACTTGTTTCGGCAGCAAAATCTAAATTGCGCCCGCCGCCAAAAATAACGCGCCCCGCGTGCGAACGGAAATAATAATAACCCTCGTCGAAATGGAAAATGCCCTTGAAAGGCAAATCGGCTATTGGGTGGGTGGCGAGCACTTGCCCGCGCCCTGGTTGCAGGTCGATGTCGGGCAATAATTGGCGGGCAAAGGCATTGGTACAAATAGCTACGCGCTGCGCCCAAAACGCCACTTCTTGCCGCAAAGCCGTATGCTGTACGCGCACTTCTACGCCTGCGCCTGTATCTGTCCAGCCCAACACCTCGGCACCATTGACAAGCGTTGCACCCAAGCGTTGTACGTATTGCAATAAGGCACGCATCATCAAGCCCGTATCTAATTGCCCCTCGCAGCAATTGGTTACTGCCGCTTTAAAATAGTTAGCATCAAACCCATATTGCCCGATTATCTCATCGCGTAGCACAAAAGCGGTGGTCTGAACAACAGGAAACAACAGTTCGTTGAGGCGTGCCAGTTCTGGCAGGCAATACAATTGCGGTTCGGATAATAATTCGTAGCTGCCTTGTTCGGTGTAGCCGATAGCGGCATCGCCCAGACGTTGGCGCAACAGGCGCAAACCCTTATAGCGCAAGGCTACCAAAGCCGTCACCGATTCGCTTGGCATGGTGCGTAGGTCTGCCAATAGTTCGGTGGGGCTGCCAATACAAGCGAAACCTGCGTTTTTGGTGCTGGCACCCGTCGGAAAAATGCCGCGCTCTAACACTAATACTCGCGCTTGGGCTTGGCGTTCTAAGAGGGTTGCCGCCACCGACAAACCCGTTATGCCACTGCCGATAATGATATAATCGTAGCGGGTAAACGATTCGCGTTCCCAAAAACTAATCATATTTAAATAAAAAAATGTTTTAATTATTTTTTTGTCTAAACTCGCGAATGCTCTTGGCGTATAGCAGGCGCAAAGGCAATGGAAACAAAACGGTGAGCCAAGCGATGAGGGTTGTGTACCAAGGGAAAGCGATGATTTCGCGGTTTTGTGCTACTCCGCGCAAGATAATATCCGCAGCCCGCTCGGCACTGATGCGTCGAAAGGGGATATTGCGTATCAATTTACGGCTATTTTTGCCCGCCGTGAGCGACGAATCATAAAGATTGCTCTCGACAAAACCAGGGCAAACGGCACTTACTCGAATATTATAATCCCTACCTTCGGCGCGTAGCGAGCGGGTCAGACCTACTACGGCGTGTTTAGATGTGGCGTATGGCACAGCTGTCGGGAAGCCCGTCAAACCCGCCAGCGATGCTGTATTGACGATATGCCCGCCCTTGGCTTGTTGTAGCATGATAGCGTATGCTTCGGCACAGCCATATATTACGCCCATCAAATTGACCTCGATAACACGCCGCCATTGCTCGGAGCTGATATGCTGCATTTCGCCCACAATGCCTATACCTGCGTTGTTGAACAGATAATCCAATTGTCCGTATTGGGTAGCGGTATTGCGTAGGGCTTTGCGCAGGGCTTGCTCGTCGCTTACGTCTAAGCCAAGTGCTGTTATTTTGCCGCCGTATTGTTGTGTGAGTTGTGCGGCTAACTCTTGGGCTAATTGGGCTTGTAAATCGGCAATGATGAGTATAGCCCCTGCCACTGCCAACCGTTCGCATATTGCTTTGCCTATGCCCGACGCGCCGCCGTCACAAAGACCGTTTTACCGCTAAAAATTTGATGCTCCATATAATTGCAAGGGTGTTGTGTTGGTGCAAAAATACGCGCTTTTTTTCGGAAAAACGATATTAGATTTGTGGCATCAGCACTTACTTGGGACTAAAATCTCTCTTTTGCCGCTCCAACCCAGCCACTGTCACAAGTCTATTCTCCATCGGCAACGCAAATTTCTGCTTGGCAAAACAAAAATTTCACAAATGTTTCGCACAAGCCCAACATCTAATGCCGCATAGCCGCCGTGTCGTATGGCATGGTCGGCTATGCGGGTCTTAGGCGATTTTTTTTCTCTTTACCTCACCAACACCACTTTTTCATTGAGCCGCCTGCTCTCGGTAATCAAGGAACAAATATACATACCGTTTGCCAAGCCACTGCTATCCAAGCTAAAACGGTGCGGTACTGATTCAGAATGTATGCTAAGTACTTAGCTTAAATTTGAGCTTTTTGAGAACAAAAAAGGGCAAGAACACATTGAAACTGTATGTGCGAAATGCTCATTCAAGTATCCTGCCCTCTTTGCGAGGGTACAAAAGTAAAAAGAAACGGCAAAAAAGCCAATTGAAAGGCGCAATCGAGATTTTAGAACACATATTAAAAGACTCTGTCGAGAAACTGTCTGTTTTTCTAAGAAAGGTGACTTGCTAAAAGCTTATGTTTTTATCAGAAACAAGTTCGTCTCCCTCGTAAAAACGGAGCATACATTTTAAATCACTACCAAACAAAATTATAAATATAAAAATATAAAATTTCACGAACATTTAAAACAGTCTCCTTAAAAATACACGCTTAAATTGTCATAGATTTGCTAAAGCGGAAATTGCTGATTTAGTTTTAAAAAATCGCACAATATACTGATAGTCAGCTATCTATAAACCCAGGCGAGCGGGACGGTTTAGCTTCCGTGTGTCCAAGCCAACCAAAATACAAAGACATACACCAACGAAATGACAAGCCCTAATGGTTTATTGTTGCGTTTATAGGCTACCATACCTACGGGAATAGATAGCAACACTAAGGTCAGTTTGATGTGAAACCAGCCATTTGCTTTCAGCCAATCTGTGCCCAGCATAGTCAGCATCCATACACCTAGACGATAAATAGCGTTGCCACTATCATTTCGGGCACTTTCGTTTTTTGGCGGTATGCCAGCAGCGAAGGCGAATCCATTAGCAACATAGCTCCTTTGATGAGGTAATGAATGGTAAAAATGGCAACTAATAAAATGTGAATGTGTTGTAAGGCTTTGATGTCCATGTGTAAATAGGGTGGTGGTTATGAAAATTTAGTGGGTATGATTGGTCAAAAAGGCGATATTTCGTTTTAGTCCTGCAAATTTAGTGCGTTTCACGGCAGATTGTTTAAAAATCTGGCTAAAATTTCTTCGGTCAATTCTGTCCATTCGCGGCGGGTCATTTGCAACAAATCGGGGTGGGGCGCAAAGGCGGGTTCGCGGTGGGGGGCAGCAAATCTATTCCAAGGGCATACATCTTGGCAAATATCGCAGCCAAACATCCAATTATCGAATTGTCCCGCCATAGCTTGGGGCAAAAGGGCATCGCGCAATTCGATAGTAAAATAGGAAATACAACGCGAGCCATCTATCGTTTTGTTGTCTACTATGGCTTGGGTGGGGCAGGCATCGATACAGCGGCGGCATGTACCGCAATAATCCTTGACGACGGGCGGGTCGGGCGCGAGGTCGAGGTCAGAAATGATTTCGGCTAAGAAAAAGAAGGACCCCGCCGAGCGGTTGATGAGCATCGAATTTTTGCCTATCCAGCCCAAACCGCTCCGAGCAGCCCAAGCCCGCTCCAAAACAGGTGCCGAATCGACAAATACCCTGGCGTTGATGTCGCCTATTTCGGTGCGAATCCACTGCACAAGTTGCCGCAGTTTGTCTTTTACTACAAAATGATAATCTTTACCATAGGCGTAGCGAGAAATTTTGGGTGCATCGGAATCGGCATTTGTTTGTGGGTTGTAATAATTATATAGCAGCGATATGACCGATTTAGCACCGTCAACCAAGCGGCTTGGGTCGAGGCGTTGGTCAAAATAGTTGTTCATATACGCCATATTGCCTTGGTAGCCCTTGTTGAGCCAAGCCTCTAAGCGGGGGGCTTCGTCGTCCAAAAATTCGGCTTTGGCAAAACCTATGTATTGGAAGCCCATTTCATAGGCAGCCGCCTTAATTTTTGTTTCTCTATCGTTCATGCGCGGGGGTACTCTACTGAATGAATGGGATTGTTGTATAAGAGCCAAGTTGGGTTGGCAGGGCTAAGGTATCAATTTCTGCGCTTGTATGTCTCTTTTAGACTCCAAAAGTGCATAATTTACCCTATCGCCCTATTGTTCTTATAGCACCGCCCCTACCTATTTTTGGATGGGTAGGGGCGGCGGTAAGCAAATAGAGCCGACGATGTAATAGCAATAAGTGGCGTTTGAGCCTTATACGCCCCCGTTAATCGTAGGATTGCGTTTTTCCATATTTTTGCCTTCTATGCTTAGGGTAGCGTGCGGCACGGCACGTAGTCGGTCTTTGGGTATGAGTTTGCTGGTTACACGGCAGATGCCATACGTTTTGTTTTTGATGCGGATAAGGGCATTTTCCAAATTTTTGATAAACTGCGTTTGTCGAGCAGCCATTTGGTTGAGGTATTCTTTTTCGAGCGTGCCAGCACCGCTTTCCTGACCCGTCATTTTGCTCTCGGCATCATCGGCAAATCTTTTAATTTGGTCTTGATAATAAGCCAATTCTTTGCGCGTAGCTTCCAGCTTTTTTTCGATGATTTCTCTGAACTCCGCCAGGTCTTCATCGCTATAACGCACCAATTCGCGGTCGTTGGTGTGTGTATGTGCGGGGTGAGTCGTGTGGTTTACGGTGGGGGGGATTAATTCGGACATTACGAAACAGGTAAATAATGGTAGTTAAAAAAAGAAAATGGGGCGGGGCTGCTTGTGTTAATAAAAGGATTATTTTGCGTGTGAGTAAGTATCAATCCAATCAAAAAGGACAAAATTATGGTGGGTTAAGATTGATTTGTTCCTATTGCTGTTGCCTCTTAGTTGGCAAACCGTATACTTGGGTTGGGTAGGCATATTGTTATGGTTGGCATTTACCTATTACACAACCGCTATGCCTATCTGTAACGTTGCGCCATTGATTTCTATTGTGTTGGGCTGGTCAATATGTTGGGCAAGGGTAATTTGTGTGGCTAAGGTTTCGGCGCAAATATAGTCGTTAAAGTGCTGGATAGCGGCGGCTATATCGGGTTGTGGTTCTATTTGAACACTGATGCGGTCAGTAACATCAAAATCGCTTTGTTTGCGTAGGTTTTGTATGCGGTTCACCAATTCGCGGGCAAGTCCTTCATGCAACAAATCGGCAGTAAGGTTGATGTCTAAGGCCACGGTCAATCCTTTATCGCTATTGACCAACCAGCCCGCTATATCTTGCGAGGTAATAGTAGTATCGGCTACTTCTACGCGCACGTTTGTGCCGTCAAAGTCAAAATCGTAGTAGCCATCGCGCTCCATTCTTGCAATATCGGCTTGCTCAAAATTGGCTAAGGCATCGCCTACGGCTTTCATGTGTTTGCCTATTTTTTTGCCCAATACTTTAAAGTCGGGTTTGATGCTCTTAGTGACAATGCCGCTTGTATCGCTTACATATTCCAATTCCTTAACATTGGTTTCGGATAAAATCAAGTCTTTAACCCGTTCTATCTGCGCTTGCTGGCGTGGATTTAGTATAGGTACGAGTATTTTTTGTAAAGGTTGCCTTACCTTTATATCTGTCTTTTTGCGTAGTGCCAATACGAGCGATGATAAATCTTGTGCTAATTCCATCCGCTCTTCCAAATCTTTGTTTATCAGGCTATTATCGACTGACGGAAAGTCTGTTAAATGTATAGACGCATTAGTTTTGCGTTGGGTCACACTGTTCAAGCATTGGAATAGATAATCTGGTACAAATGGGGCTATGGGGCACATAAGTTGGCAAACGACCTCTAAGCATTCGTAAAGGGTTTGGTAGGCAGCTATTTTGTCGTCGTTATATTCGCCTTTCCAGAATCGGCGGCGGCATAAGCGCACATACCAGTTGCTCAGATGTTCGTCGACAAAATCCTGTATGAGCCTTGCGGCGCGGGTGGGTTCGTAGTCGGCATATAGCGCATCTACTTCTTGTATCAGGCTATTGAGTAGGGATAATATCCAACGGTCTATTTCGGGGCGTTGGTCGATGGGGATAGCAGGCTCGGTATGTTTAAAATTGTCGATATTAGCATATTGCGCAAAGAACGAATATGTGTTAAAAAGTGTGCCAAAAAATTTGCGTTGTATGCCTTGTACGCCTTCCAAATCGAATTTGAGATTATCCCAAGGCGAGGCATTGCTGATGATATACCATCGGGTGGCATCAGCACCGTAGGTATTGATAGTGTCAAACGGATTGATGACATTGCCCAAACGTTTAGACATCTTAATGCCTGTTTTATCTAATAACAAGCCCGTTGATAAACATGTTTTAAAGGCTACGCTATCAAACAGTATACCCGCTATGGTGTGCAGGGTATAAAACCAGCCGCGTGTTTGGTCTACGCCTTCTGCAATAAAATCGGCGGGAAATAGACCTTCTAATTGTGCTTATCGCCTGTCCAGCCCCATTGTGCATAGGGCATACTGCCGCTATCAAACCAAACGTCAATCAAGTCGGTTTCGCGGTACATGGGTTTTCCTTGTGGCGATACCAATACAACATGGTCGATATAGGGGCGATGCAGGTCTATGCCGTTTTCGGTGCCGAAAGCTGCGTTGTCACCGCTCGAATGTTGTTGATAGGGGTTATGGTCCATCAATCGAGCGGCTACTGCCTTGTCAATTTCTGCTATTAATTCGGCTATCGAGCCGATGCAAATTTCTTCGCTACCGTCTCGTGTGCGCCAAATAGGTAGGGGTGTGCCCCAATAGCGGCTGCGGCTTAGATTCCAATCCTGTACGTTTTCGAGCCAATTGCCAAAACGCCCGATACCCGTACTTTCGGGTTTCCAATAAATAGTTTTATTGAGCGCGACTAATCTATCTTTGCAAGCGGTGGTGCGAATAAACCAACTATCTAACGGATAGTAGATAATCGATTTGTCTGTACGCCAGCAGTGCGGATAATTGTGTTTGTATTTTTCTTTTTTGAATAATTTGCCTTCCAATTGCAATTTGAGGGCGATGCGCTCATCGACGTTCAGGTATTCGCCCGTTCGCTTGACAATATTGCTAATAATCTCGTTCAAGGGGCTATCAGGCTGCAAGTGACTGAGGCGTTCTATTTCCAATTTGCGCTCGACATCGCTCAAATAATCAGTTTTGACGTATTCGAGGGCAAAGTCGCTTACATCAGCAGTAAATCTGCCTTGCAAATTAACCAAGGTCAGCGACCCTATGCCTTGTTGCTTGGCTACGCGCATATCGTCAGCCCCAAACGAAGGGGCTATGTGTACGATACCTGTGCCGTCGGTAGTAGTTACAAATCCATCATTGAGGGTTCGGAAGGCATCGCCGTTGTTGGGTTGGGCGTAAGGCAATAGCTGTTCGTAGCGGATATTGTTCAGTTGGCTGCCCATATAAGTAGCTACTATTCGGTGCGCCTTGGGGTTGTCGAGGGGCAATTGTGCCTGTTCGGGCTTAAAGTAGGTGTTATAACACTCTTTTGCCAAAATCACACTTACTGGTCGGTCGTAGCTCAAGCAATCTATTTGATAATACTCGATATTGGCACCTAAACAAAGGGCTGTATTGCTGGGCAAAGTCCAGGGGGTGGTTGTCCATGCCAAGAAATAGACAGGGCGGTCGGTGGCAGCAAACAGGGCTTCGGAGCGGTCGTTGCGCACTACTTTAAATTGTGCAACGGCTGTTAGGTCGCTCACTTCGCGGTAGCAGCCGGGTTGGTTCAGCTCGTGCGAACTCAAACCCGTACCCGCAGCAGGCGAGTAGGGCTGTATGGTATAGCCTTTGTATAGCAGACCTTTGTCGTAAAACATTTTGAGCAGCGTCCAGATGCTTTCGATATAGCCGTCGGCCAAGGTGATATACGGGTCGCCCAAATCGACCCAATAGCCCATTTTTAGGGTTAGGTCGTTCCATATATCGATATAGCGCAAGGCTTCTTCGCGGCATTTGCGGTTATATACCTCGATGCTTATTTTTCAGTGCCGATGTCGTCTTTTGTAATGCCGAGTGCTTTTTCTACTGCCAGTTCGATGGGCAGCCCGTGCGTATCCCAGCCACCCTTGCGCGATACTTGTTTTCCTTTGAGGCTATGGTAGCGGCAGAACAAATCTTTCAGTGTGCGCGACATGACGTGGTGTATGCCAGGCAAACCATTTACAGAAGGCGGTCCTTCGTAGAATACAAAGGTTTCGGCTCCATCGCGCTGCTCAATACTTTGTTCAAAAACGCGATTATTGTTCCAGAATTCTAATATTTCTGCTTCTATGGCAGCGGGGTCAAATCGTTTGGGTATGGGGTAGTGATTATAAGGAGTAGGGTTGTTAGTATTCGACATAATGCTTTGATACCAAATGGAGTTGGTAGGGGGGTTATGGGTGCAGGGCTGTATGTTAATTGAGTATGGAGGTTCGTTGTATCGTTTTTGTACTAAGGAGAATGGTGCTGAGGTGGTGGTGTTTTATTCGCCCATGAACGATATTTGCAAACCCACTACGCTGGCTTGTACTTTATCAAATACGGGGTTATCGGATTTTACTTCTTGGTCGCCCATCACCGACATAAGGGCTTCTTCGCTTACTTTTTTTTCGGGTTCGGGGTCGGTAATGGCTAATTGCATCGAGAAGCAAGGCAGCGATTGGGGTATTTTTCCGCTGTTGTAGTTGCAGCAGCCCCCGCCGTAATCCCAGCCGAAGCCCGAAAATCCGAGTGGTGCGCCGTTTAGTTTTTCTACGTCTTTGATGGGCGTGCCTACCCTGATGCCGTTTTCGGTGGTATATGGCGCATTAGGTTGGTTGATGCGCACGGCGGCTATTTGCTTAAATTCGGCACCTTCGCGCCATTGCACTTCTAATTCTTCGGGTTTATCTTTGTAAATAAAGGTTGCGACGGCTATTGCCATACCTTCGGCATAGAGGCTGTCGCGCACCACATTTTCTTTGCCGTATAGGTTTATCAAATCAGCTTCGGTGTGCTGTGCTTGAATTTTGTCTACGTTTGCGCAGGATATTGCGTTTTTTGCGGCAGGGTTTTGGGTGCTTGTGGCGGCAGTACTGCTGCCCGAAGGTGGTTGTTGGGTACAAGCCGATAGTAGCCCCAAAAATGAGAAAACGAATAATAAGCGTCGCATCGGAAAATGTCTTATAATAATTACGAGTTGATGTTGGCGGGTGGTAACTATTTAGGGTATCGGGTTTTGGGTATGGGGTAATGAGCAATACTTGTCTAATAATGTCTGACATCGCTGCATATTCGATTAGTTCCTCCTACAAGGCTAAATAGTTACGGCGGGTGTATCAAATGCTTGCTTAGACTGATGTGGTAGCGGGGTGCGATAGTTGCCAATTGCGTTGGAGCAGCGAATAGACCATGCTATCGATATAGCGTCCGTCAAATTTTTCTTTTTCTTTGAAATGGGCTTCTTTCACAAATCCGTTGTGTTGTAATAATCGTTCGGAGGCGAGATTTTTTGGGGCAAGTATGGCTTCTACGCTATGCAGGTGTAGTACCTCGAAACCGTATTGCAGTACGGCTACCAATGCTTCTTGCATAATACCTTGTCGATGATAGTCGGGGTGTAGCATATAGCCCACTTCGGCGCGGTAGTGTTCGGGCATGATGCGCATATAGCCGATGATACCTATTGTATAGTTGGGTTGTTGGGAGTGGGTTATAGCCCAGTTAATGCCTTCTTTATCGATAAGCCTGCCGTTAATTCGGTCAATTATGGCTTGTGCGTCGCTGGTATTCTGGGCTAAGGGGCGCGGTATATAACGCATCACATCGACATTGCTATATAGCGCAAGCACTGCTGCCAAGTCGGTATTGTCGAGCTGGCGCAGGCATAACCTTGATGTAGACAGTGTAGGAAAAGGGCTAAAATGGACGTTGAGCATAGCACAACATATTATTAATATATCGCAACTTACGAAAAGTTGCGGCAAAGGTACAACATTTTTGGCAAGTTATTGCCATTTTTGCCTTAATTTTGACGCATTAGATATGGTATTTGTGCTTGCTTTGGGCATTTATGGGCTGTTGGTGGGTAGCGGGGCAAAGATGGGTCGGCGGTGGGCAAGCCACTTGAATCCACGCAATACAAAGCGTTCGGGGTCTACCTCGCGCATGGGATAAAAAGTAGCTTCGGGTTTCTGTTCAAATCGGATTTTGCTAACGGCTTTGTCTTCAAACAGGATATACATCGCACCGCTTGTAGAGCGATTAGCACCCATAAATCGCTTGTCGTCGTCTTGGGCATAATAGATGCTTTCGGCATTGCCATCTACTTCAATGCTGTCCATATTGCCATCTTTGAAATAGCCCGTTATATTTCTGCCTTTTACTTGGTCGTAGGCATTGCCTTGTACGGCATTTCCGATAAAGGCATTGCTACGCAAGCGCAATAGTTTGGGTTTGTTTTGTTGGGTAGCAATCAAAATAGTATCGGCATTGAGCTGGTAATTGTCTGACCATAGCACGGGATTTCGGTACATTTTGAACATCGAGTCATGCTCGGCATAATAGAGCGAGTCGCATACGCCTTGCAGGTCGCGGCGTATGATTTGGACGTTGCGATAGGCATACATCACCTTTGATGACGGGGTATTGAGGGTAGTGTTATTAGTAGTGGGCGATTTTATGCTGTACGATACTATTGTGTCGGCAAGGAGGTAGAGCGTATCGCCTTTATCAGATATTTGCGTGATGTGGGCTTTGCCGAATGCCTCGGTTCGTTTGTCTTTGTCATAAAAATTGGCATATTGGCTTCTGACGGTCATTTTTTGGGTGGTATCGGTCATTACAACATTGCCTTCGGCTTTGCTATATCCGTTTTTTTTGTCATACGAAAGGTGGTCGGCTATGATATTTTGGGTTTTATTTTGCACCGCAATACGTTCGTTTAGATTGATTCGGTCGTTTCGGCTGTCATATTTGCCGCTATTAGCCGTGATGATGCTACCATCTTTGCCTTTAATAAGGGTAGCTCCCTTAAAATCGGCTTCTTCTGTTTTTAGGTCATAGTCTAATTGGGGCGTATGTAAGTCATATTCGGGGCTTACGAGATATACGTCATCATCAAAACGCACATGGTCGGCTTTGCCGTCATAAAAAGCGCGGCGGCTCGTCAGGGTTTTGTCTTTGGTCACGAGTTTGCCGCCATCGTGGTAGGTGCCTTGTTGCGTATTGACGTTGTATAGCAGACTATCTGAGCTTAGTTCGCCGCGCGGGTTAGTAAGTTTGGCGTTTTTCAAGATGCGCGTATCTTTAGTATTGACATTATACGACATTCTCTGCGATGTAATATCGGTTTCGCCACTTACAAGATGTACATTTTTATAGAGTTCGGCTTGTTTGGTTGGTACAAAATACTCTAATCGCTCGGCATCAATATCCGATTTTTTGTCGGTCAGATGTACGTTTCGGCTCAATACTGCTTTGCGGTTGGCCATATAATAATAGAGTGAGTCGGCGGTTATATCGGCTTTTCGGTCGCTTAGGAATACGCGGCGCGACAAGGTGGCGGTGCGCTTATTGCCATTATAAAACAATCGTTCGCCTTTTATTGTTACGGAGTCGCCTTGTTCTATCACTACATTGCCGAAGGCTTGCACATTATTGTCGGTGCTATAAAAATAGGCACTGTCGCAGCGCATAGTGGCATTGCCCTGCCGCAATACGACATCGCCTACCAACTTGCGCAGTTCTTGCGGGTTGGTTTTGGTAGCGGTAAATACCTCTAATTCGCGGGTACTGATGATTTCAATAATTTTGCCTTCGTTGCTACTGCTTGCAGCGGGCGCATTGTTTTGAGCCCATAATACTGTATTGCTCCCTACAACGGTGAGTAGGCATAGCGAAAAAAGGCGAATAGCCAAGCGGAAAAAACGCATCATAGTAGTTAATCGCCTCTTGTGGGCGCATATATAGCAGTATGAAGGGGATAATTGCAGGGGTAATGGGGTGCTAAGATGCACTGCAAACACTTAAAAATGTGACCTGTGGTTCTAATTCGGATACAAATGTATAACGAAATCAAAAACAATAGCTATCTTTGCCTACTTTTGTTTTGACCCCTCCTCAACCTATCGTTTCTGTTCGTATTTCGTATGGATAACCTCGAATTTGCGCCCCGCACCAATTTTGAAGCCCTACACACCACTATTGTAGGCATACAAGCTGAACTTTCTAAGGTTATTGTCGGGCAGCAATCTTTTATCGACCTGCTCATCGCTGCCTTACTTGCCGACGGGCATGTATTGATAGAAGGCGTGCCAGGTGTAGCCAAAACCCTGACCGCCAAATTGTTGGCGCGTACCTTGTCGGTGGGTTTTTCTCGGCTCCAATTTACGCCCGACCTCATGCCCTCAGATGTATTAGGTACGTCGGTCTATAATTTTAAAACCGCCGAATTTGAGTTCAAGGCGGGTCCCATTTTTCTAATATGGTGCTTATCGACGAAATTAACCGCGCTCCCGCCAAAACGCAGTCGGCATTATTTGAAGTAATGGAAGAACGCCAAGCCACTATTGACGGGCAACGCTATGCCTTAGATGCGCCATTTGTAGTACTCGCCACCCAAAACCCCATCGAACAAGAAGGCACATATAGGCTGCCCGAAGCGCAGTTAGACCGCTTTTTGTTCAAAATAGAAGTGGGCTACCCTACGTTAGACGAAGAAGTAGCTATTCTGACGCGCTTCGAAAATCGCCCCTCCGCCCATGCCATCGACGATATACAGCCCGTATTGAGTGCCGCCGCCTTAGCCAACTATCGCGCCCAAGTGCGCCAATTGCGCATAGAACCCCATTTATTGCGCTATATTGCTAATATCGTACAGCATACACGCCGCGACAAAAGTATCTATTTGGGCGCGTCGCCTCGTGCGTCACTCGCCATTATGAACGGCGCAAAAGCATACGCCGCTATGCAAGGGCGCGATTTCGTAACGCCCGAAGATGTACAATTTATGGTCAAGCCCGTATTGCGCCACCGCCTTATGTTAAGCCCCGAACGCGAAATGGACGGCACCAACGCCGATGAGGTGGTAAGCGCCATTATGCGCGGTATCGAGTGCCCCGATAAGAAATTGAAAGTGGAAAACGACACACGTGTTCAATCAACGCTCGTCTAAGTAGTAATAACAATCACTTAAAAAAAGATAACCGTATTATGTATTGCGCACTACCCGATTCTATTTTTTCATTGCTCGATTAGTAGTGCCAAACCCCTATTTCCTATGGAAGTTTTTTTTGAACTAATAAGTAATTATTTTTCGACCGTTCCCGTACAATGGAACGATTTTTTGGCTAATTTCCCACGCTATTTGCCTATTATCGGTATGCTCATCGTCATCGAGAGCTTATTATCGGTCGATAATGCAGCGGTATTGGCTACTATGGTCATGGATTTGCCCCAAAAACAACGCGAAAAAGCCCTAAAATATGGCATTATCGGCGCGTATGTATTTAGGGGCATCTGCCTCGTTTTGGCGGGTTTTCTTATCACCGTATGGTGGCTCAAACCCTTGGGTGGGCTTTATTTGCTGTGGTTGGTGTGGGATTGGTACAAGACCAAACAAACACCCCAAACCGAAGACGACTTGTTAGACAAGCAAAGCAATTGGTTTTATCGAATGACCGTAGGCAAAATAGGCAATTTTTGGGCAACCGTTGCCTTAGTAGAACTCATGGACTTGGCTTTTTCGATAGACAACGTATTTGCGGCTGTTGCGTTTTCTAAAAACATTATCGTCATTTGGCTGGGCGTATTTATAGGTATACTGACCATGCGCTTTGTTGCACAAGGCTTTGTGCGCCTCATGGAACGCTACCCATTCCTCGAAGCCTGCGCCTTTGCTGTTATCGGTATTTTGGGCTTGAAATTGCTATTTTCTGTCTATGGGCATTATGCTCCTTGTTCTAATATTACCTTGTTTATGGAGGGCAACCACGCCTGCCTCGAATCGCAGGGGCTGCCCATACCCGAAGGGCATAGCATGGTGTGGGGCGATGTCATTACATCTATAGTCACCATCTCTATTTTTGTCTTGCCTATCCTCAGCAGTTGGCTGTTCAACTTTCCCCAACGGCATATCAACTCTGCTGAGAATGATGGTACGGTGTGACGCTAATACATTATTAGCGTCTTTCAAATGTACTTGTGTCTAACCGAATTACCATACCCAATAAAGAAGACATTAAACAACTAAACGATAGGCAACTAATAGACCGCATAATAAGTAGCGGCGATACGGCTTTGTTTAGTGTCTTATATGACCGTTATGCCAATAAGGTATATCGGAAGTGTATCGGTATGGTCAGAAACAAAGACGATGCCCAAGATTTGGCACACGATATATTAGTCAAAGCATTTTTGAATATATCTAACTTCGAGGGCAATTCTACCTTTTCTACTTGGATATATGCTATTAGCTATAACCAATGCATAGATTTTCTGCGCCAACGCCAAAAGCTGCCCACCAACGATTACGAAGAAAGCGACAACCTGCTCAATTACCAAGACGACGATACGCAAATAGCCGAAAAAGAATTGTTCGAAATGGGTGTAGAGCGCCTAAACCTGCTCATATACCAACTCAGTGAAGACGACCGCGCCATTTTGCTGATGAAATACCAAGACGGGATGTCGATAGATAATATAATTCTCGTACTAAACGTCACAGAAAGTGCCGTCAAAATGCGCCTCAAACGCGACCGCGAACGGCTACGGAAACGCAACGAAAAACTATTTGGCAAAAGTTAAATGACCATCGCACATCGGCGAGGCGACACCTATTAGCAGTGGCAGTAGCTCGCTCTTTCTTGGAACAGTATTTTCATTTTGCGCACCCACACCCTCTAATGCCTGCATTATGATACCACCTGAACAAAACAACCCATTCCTTTCGCTCGTACCTACCGATACGCTGCCCGAAAGCCATAAAGAGCAAGTACTTAATACCTAAGTACAACCAAATTTTTGCTCGAATTTGTCGATTTGTTCACCTTCCGACAAGCAGAAGCCAACGCCGCCATGCTTACTACCCTTTTATACCCCCCAACAACGAAAATCAATAAATATAACAACAATACGATGCACGAAATAATGTCTTACAAAGAGGTGCTGATGTCGTCGCTCCAAACCTTTGCCCAGCAAGCTATGGGCACGTTGTCAACTGTGTTGGGAGCTATCATATTGCTACTGATAGGTTGGTGGGTAGCACGCACCCTTGCCTATCTCTGCAACAAATTATTGCAATTGGTCAAATTTGACCAATTTGCCGAGCGCGTCAAAATGGGCGATATGCTCAAAAAAAGCAAATGTAACCCTAAGCCCTTCAAACCTGTTGAGCCGCACGCTATATTGGGTGGTCATCTTGCTGTTTGTTGTCACAGCAACAGACAAACTCGGTTGGTCTATCGTATCGGAGCAAATCGGCAAATTGATAGCATTTCTGCCTACGCTGTTGAGCGGCATGGTCTTATTTATTTTAGGCTCTTTCATTGCGGGTTTTATCCGCGACATACTCGCCGCCGCTACTTCATCGATGGGCATCAGCGCAGGGCGTTTGGTGAGCGGTTTTGTGTTCTATTTCCTGATGGCTATCGTAACCCTTACGACCCTCAACCAAATAGGCATCGATACAACCATTATTACCTCCAACGTAGTGATGATAGTAGGAGCTATCCTGCTATCGGCAAGCATCTCTTACGGCTTTGCCTCGCGCGATATTATGAGCAATATGCTCGCCTCCTTTTTTAGCCGAAAAACCTTTATCGTAGGGCAAACTATACGCTTAGATGATATACAAGGCGTTATTGTCAAAACCGATACCATCGCTATTACCGTACAAACCGATACCGATTTGGTCGTAATTCCTACCAAAGACCTCATCAGCAACCGCGTGCATATTATACAATAAGGCGATGTAAAGGTAATTATTGGTCTCCGATTTTTTAGTTGGTAATGCGTTAAATGTAAGGCTGTTTTTTGATGATAAAAAGCTTATGGCGTATACGATTTAGAAGCTACTTAACCCTACATTTGAGGCAGCACCACTACTCATCTCGCCCGTCTTTTGTAAGTCGCTGCCTTACAGAATACGGGCGATGAGTAGTTTGGCTACGGGTAATTTTTTAGTAGTGCTCGATTAGGGGTATGATTGCTTGTCTTTGCGGTCTGGGTGGCGAACTATGTTAAGTGATAAAGAATTTGAGTTATTCAAGGGTCATCAGTATTGTGATAACCCTGACCGTACTTGCTATAAGAATTGATTCGTCCCGATGCAGTACTTTTTGAAAAGAAATACCGTAACTATTTAGCCTTGTAGGGGAAATAGCCATTTCTAATCGAATATGCAGCGATGTCAGGCATTATTAGATAAGTATTGCTTATTACCCCATACCCAAAACCCTATACCCTAAATGGTTACGAAATACCTAAAAAAAATCCCCTGCTATGGCACAAGGATTAGTAGACAAACTACTGACGGTCAAAGAATTATTATTTTGTAGGATACCCAGACCATCTATGCTTCAATCGAACACTACTGATATTTTAGGGTGCTTGCAATAATCGGCATAAACTACTATCTTTGTGGGTTCAAAACTTTTGCCCTTACTTTTTTTATCCTACCCAACCCATCTTTGATAATGGAAGCCAAATATTCGCCCCAAGCCGTAGAAGCCAAATGGTATGCTCATTGGCAGCAGAAAGGTTATTTCCGCTCAACACCCGACCCCAAGCGCGAACCTTATACCATAGTTATTCCTCCGCCCAACGTGACGGGCATTTTGCACATGGGGCACATGCTCAACAATACCATTCAAGACGTATTGATACGCCGCGCCCGTATGCAGGGCAAAAACGCACTTTGGGTACCAGGCACTGACCACGCCAGCATCGCTACCGAAGCCAAAGTAGTAGGCATGTTGCGTGAAAGAGGCATCAAAAAATCCGATTTAAGCCGCGATAACTTTTTGCAATATGCTTGGGAGTGGAAACAGAAATATGGCGGTATTATTTTAGAGCAACTCAAAAAATTAGGTGCGTCGTGCGATTGGGAACGCACCGCTTTTACGATGGACGATGCTTATTATCGTGCGGTCATACGTGTTTTTGTCGATTTGTATCGCAAAGGGCATATCTATCGCGGTTTGCGCATCGTCAATTGGGACTGTGAAGCCCTCACAACCATATCAAACGAAGAAGTGAGGTATGCCGAAGGAGGCGAAGCAGCTACACTCCACTACATACAATATCCTATTGCCGATGACATAGACCAATGGATTACGATAGCCACCCAGCGCCCCGAAACCATCATGGGCGACGTAGCCATTGCCGTCAATCCTAAGGACCCGCGCTACCAAGCCCTATTGGGCAAGCACGCCTTGGTGCCGCTCATCAATCGCCGCATACCTATCATAGCCGACGAATATGTCGAAATAGAATTTGGCACGGGTTGCCTCAAAGTTACGCCCGCCCACGCAAGCGAAGACTACGAAATAGGCTTGCGCCACAATCTACCCATCATAGATACCCTCAATGCCAACGGCACGCTCAATGAATTGTGCGAACTGCCCGAATATGTGGGTAAAGACCGTTTTTGGGTGCGCGACCATATCGTCGAACGCCTGCGCGAGGATGGCTATTTGGTCAAAAGCGAATCGTTTATTACGCGCGTCGGTCGCTCGGAGCGCACCAACAGCATCGTAGAGCCGAAATTGTCGCTGCAATGGTTTATATCCATGAAAAAATTATGCGATCCTGCCCTCGAAAACGTAGTAAATGGCAATATCAACCTATATCCCGACAAATTTAAAAATACCTATCGGCATTGGATGGAAAACGTGCGCGATTGGTGCATCTCGCGCCAATTGTGGTGGGGACATCGCATACCTGCTTATTTCTATGGCAAGGGCGATGACGATTTTGTGGTTGCCGAAACCTTAGACGAAGCACTTAGCCTTGCCCAACACGCCAGCGGCAACAAGCAATTGACCGCCGCCGACCTCCGCCAAGATGACGACGTATTAGATACATGGGCTTCGTCATGGCTTTGGCCTATTGCCGTATTTGACGGCTACGAAAATTATAGCTTTGCCGATGGCAAAATCCAGCAGCCGACCAAAGATTTGGCGTATTATTACCCCACATCGGTATTGGTGACAGCACCCGAAATCTTGTTCTTCTGGGTAGCGCGTATGATTATTGCGGGGTATGAATATATGGGCGACAAACCTTTCAAAGATGTCTATCTGACGGGTATCGTGCGCGATAAATTAGGGCGCAAAATGTCCAAATCACTCGGCAACTCTCCCGACCCATTACTGCTCATCGACCAATATAGTGCGGACGGAGTGCGGACGGGTATGCTGTTTTCATCTCCTGCCGGCAACGATTTGCCCTTCGACGAAAAACTGTGCGAACAAGGGCGCAATTTCTGCAACAAACTCTGGAATGCCGCCCGCTTGGTCAAAGGTTGGCAGCTAAGCCCCAATACGCAAAACCCCGATACGCTGCCCGTTATTGCTTGGTTCGAGCAAAAACTGCGCCGCACCATAGCCGATATGGACGCGGCGTATGACCAATACAAACTATCAGAAGCCCTCAAAACATTGTATAGTTTTGTATGGGACGATTTTTGCGCTGCTTACTTAGAATTGGTCAAACCCGACTACGAACAGCCGATAGATAGCCATACCTATACCCAAACCATCGCGTTTTTCGACCAATTATTGCGGCTATTACACCCATTTATGCCCTTTATCACCGAAGAGCTATACCACTTGCTCGACAACCGTGCCGACGGCAACGACATCATCATAGCACCATATCCCAAAGGTGGCAATGCCGATGAACGTGCCATAGCCCAAGGCGACGCAGCCTTAGAACTGATGAGCAAATTGCGCGATTTGCGCGTAAAAACCAATATCAAACCCCGCGAGCCCTTAGCCGTACACGCCAAAGTAGCCGATGCGGGTTTGTATCGCGACTTCGCGCCCTTGCTGCGCAAAAAAGCCTTTATGAGCGAATTGGTATTTACCGATACCGAACCCGCAGGAGCTTCGGCAATGCTGGTGGGCAACGATACTTTCTATATCATCACGGGCGACCGAATCAATGCCGACGAAGAACGCGCTCGCCTGCAAAAAGAATTGGACTATAATTTGGGCTTCCGCGAAATTACGCTAAAAAACTCGGCAACGAAAAATTTGTCAGCAGTGCTCCCGCTGCTGTCATCGAGAAAGAACGCCAAAAATTGTCCGATGCCGAAAATAAAATACGACAATTGCAAGAGAGTTTGGCGCGTTTGTAGTAGCCGAATCTGATGTTTTAAGCACTGATAACATACAACCACAACCGTTGTTAGAGAGCAACGGTTGTGGAAAAAGGAGAGCGAATGTCAAAATATTCAAAAATTTTCAATTAACTTATAAATATTGAATAAAATGATAACAGAAAAGAAACTAAACCAAACACTGCATATAGCAAAGGCTTCAAAAAAAGATGAATTTTATACTAATTTTTCAGACATAGAAAATGAGTTAATTCATTATAAAGAGCACTTTAAAAATAAAGTGGTTTTTTGTAATTGCGATGACCCCAGAAATAGCAATTTCTTTAATTATTTTGCTTGCAATTTCGAATATTTAGGATTGAAAAAACTAATTACAACTTGCTATAAAAATCAAGAGAAAAATTTGTTTGTTCAAGAAAAATCTGAAAATGCTGTATTCCTTGAATACACAGGCGACAAAAATGGAAATAAAATTCCTGATATAGAAGAAATTGGCATTAAATACCTCAAGGGAGATGGCGATTTTCGGAGTCAAGAATCTATTGAACTGTTGAAACAATCTGACATTATTGTAACGAATCCGCCATTCTCCTTATTTAGGGAGTATGTAGGGCAATTAGTAAAATACCAAAAAAAATTTCTAATAATTGGCAATATCAATGCAATAACATACAAAGAAATATTTAATCTAATTAAGGAAAATAAGGCTTGGTTAGGAATAAATATGGGTAGAGGCATTTCAGGTTTTATCGTTCCCGACCACTACGAGCTTTATGGAACAGAGGCTCGTATTGATAGTTCAGGCAATAGAGTAATTTCGCCAAATAATTGCCTATGGTTGACAAATTTAGACACCTCTAAACGACACGAAGATATAGTGCTTACTAAAATATATTATGGAAACGAAAGCCAATATCCCAAATTTGATAATTATGATGCTATTAACGTAGACAAAACCAAAGATATTCCTATGGATTATGACGGAATTATGGGTGTTCCAATTACTTTTTTGCATAAATTCAACCCCGCACAATTTGAATTAATAAAATTTAGAAAAGGAAATGACGATAAGGACCTATCAATCAATGGCAAGTGTCCATATTTTAGAATTTTAATCAAGAACAAAAGATTATGAATAAAAAGCAAACAGACCGACTAAGGACTGAAAAGGTAAAAAGCCAAGGACCAAAAGAAATATTTGGCGAGAATGCCCAAAAACACGATAAATCAGTAAATAGTTTTTCAAAAATTGTTTTTGAAACTTTAAAAGAGATTTCCCAAAACTTGAATTCCGTTTCAGAGATAGCATTGAAAAAAAGGAAATCAATGAAAAACTCAATTCTGTTGATTCAAGATTAGGGCTAACCATATTTGTTGAAAAAGCCTCAATAAAACCCGATGGAGGGATTATTGAGGTTAAAGACAAAAGCGGCAAATGGCGTATTGTTTTAGTTTGTGAAGCAAAACATCAAGGCAAGGACATTGAAAATATCAGCAAGGGAATTTTAGTTGGCAAAAGCAATAACCAAGAATTAATGGTAGCAGGAAATGCCATTGAACGTTCTCATAAAAACATCAATGAAATAAGAAATTTAATGATTGATGAAAAACACTTTCCTTATATTTCATTTTTACAAGGTTCAAATTTTCTTACTGAACCAATCAGGGTAACAAAACCCGATGGAACTGAAGTTATCTTAAAACACGACGCAGGTTCTTTAAATAGAATTGATAGGCTAACATCATCTAATTACAGTTTGCCCATCAACCGAAATAATTGTGAAAACATATTTATATGTATTGATGAAAAATATATTATGCTACAAGCGGTATCCATTTACACAAAACCGACGGAATGGTCTATCGAAGAAATGTTGCCAATAATGATAGATGTTGCAATAAGTTCTTTAAGAATTATTGAAGTGATTTGATGTAAAGCGAATAAGCGACCTTGCTTTATAACTATTTAGCCTTGTAGGGGGAACTAATCGAATATGCAGCGATGTCAGACATTATTAGATAACTGATGTTACGCAGAGGCATCTTTCCGCCAATCGGTTTTTACCTGCCAAAAACGCCGGATTAGCCCCTTAGACCCGCCACAACGATTTTTGAGATAAAATTGGCTTTCTATGCTATAAAAATGCCTCGTTTAAAGGTCGTTTAAACAGCATTTTAAGCTATGCTGCGTAACATGAGTTAGATAAGTATTGCTCATTACCCCATACCCAAAACCCTATACCCTAAATAGTTACGCTGTCCATTTGTATTAGCATATCCTTTTCGACGATGCGCGGTATTTTTGCGCAAATAATGGCAAATACCGAACTAAACAGCATTATGTTCCCTATCATCAATCCCGACCAATGGGCGCAAGGCGTATTAGAACAAACAGAAAAGCATCTCTTAGATTAACACACACACACACTTTTCCACCACCACTAAGCACCGCAGCACATCATGTCTCCTACCTTATCTACCCTCGATTGGGTGATTATCGTCCTGTATATTCTACTCACCGTTATCGTAGGACTATGGTTTACGCGGCGGGCGGGCAAAAACCTATCCGCTTTTTTGTTGGGCGGGCGCAATTTATCGTGGTATATCGCAGGTATATCGATGGTAGCTACCACCTTTGCCGCCGATACGCCTCTTGCCGTAGCTGAATTGGTAGGTAAAAACGGCATATCGGGCAATTGGCTGTGGTGGAACATGCTCGCAGGAGGTATGCTCACGACATTCTTTTTTGCTCGCTTGTGGCGGCGTTCGGGCGTATTGACCGAAGCTGAGCTGATAGAATTGCGGTATAGCGGGCGCGAAGCAGCATTTTTGCGCGGGTTCAAAGCCGTTTATCTGGGTTTGTTCATGAATATGCTCATCATAGGCTGGGTCAATGTAGCGATGATTAGCATTTTTACGGGTTTTTTCGGATTATCAGAACAAACAGCCTTGTTATATACTGCCATTTTGATGGCTTTTACGGCGGTTTATTCGTCTTTGTCGGGCTTGCTGGGTGTAGCAATAACTGACGCAATGCAATTTGTCATCGCTATGGTAGGCTGTATCGTATTGGCTATACTGACCGTCAATAGCCCCGAAATAGGTGGTATGGCGCAATTGCAGAGCCAATTGCCCGATTGGTCGCTGCACTTTTTCCCGCAGATTGGCAATAGCGCGGCAGAAGTAGGCACTACCTTAGCCATTGGTGTAGGTACGTTTTTTGCGTATGTGGGCATACAGTGGTGGGCTTGTTGGTATCCGGGTGCCGAACCTGGCGGCGGCGGCTACGTAGCACAACGTATGATGAGCGTGCGCAACGAGCGCGAGGCTGTATATGCCACTTTATTTTTTCAAGTAGCCCATTATTGCCTGCGCCCTTGGCCCTGGATTATCGTAGCCTTGTGCGCGATGGTATTATATCCCGATTTAGCCGATAAAAAAATGGGCTATATCATGGCTATGAAACAATTTTTGCCCAATGGCTGGCGCGGTATGCTGCTCGTGGCATTTTTCGCCGCCTATATGAGTACCATCTCTACCCAACTCAATTGGGGAGCAGGCTATCTCGCCAACGACCTCTATCATCGCTTCATTTCGCCCCGAGCCGACGACCGTAGCCTGGTCCGAGCAGCCCGCATAGCCACGCTGCTACTGATGGCGTTAGGTCTGGCAGTATCTACGTTTATCAACAGTATATCGGGCGTATGGTCGTTTTTGATGGAGTGCGGCGCAGGTTTGGGTTTGGTACTCATCTTGCGTTGGTATTGGTGGCGCATCAATGCGTGGAGCGAAATAGTAGCTACCATTGCGCCATTTGTGGCATTTGCCCTCAGCAAATACGTATTGCATTTAGAATATCCCAATAGTTTTTTCCTAACTGTGGGGCTAACCACCTTTGCTTGGCTCGCCGCTACTTATCTGACCTCGCCTACGCAAAGTCCTGTTCTGCAACGCTTTTACCAGCAAGTGCGCCCAGGGGGTTGGTGGCAGCCCGTCCGCCAAAGCCTCGGCGACCATAGCCCAACAGCCTCGCTATTGCCCAATTTCGTATGTTGGATAAGCAGCGTACTGGTGACCTATTCGCTATTGTTTGCATCGGGCAAATTTTTGTTTGGCGATTATCGCACGGCTCTCGTATGGGCTACCGTAGCTGTATTGAGTTTCGCTGTGTTGCGAGTCGGGTTAGCCAAAAGCAACGAAGGGTAGGAAGTTCAATGATTTGCGCTACGTAAGTCCGAAAATCCTAATGTTCATTCGGCTCAAATTTTGAATGACTTGATTGCAAAAAGCAAAATTCGGCAATTCGCTAAGTTTTGTTTTTCAGGATTTTGCGCATTTTGTATCTTTAATTGCCACACAAAATAATAATTTTAGTAATACATAAATTACTGGTAACTATTGGTTTGATTTTTTAATTTTGAGTAAAAAAAAATAACCTGAGCATATTACTCGCGCCCTTGCTACAATTCATAACACAGACCATTAGTATATCACCCCTACGGGGTTTTTGTTGCTATGTTGTCTTTATTTTCTATTAGGATGTCGCCCTGAAAGGGCTTAGAAAACGGCTATTGTTGGTTTTTCTATTAGTGGTTTTTAATTTTGAGTAAAAAAAATAATCTGAACATCTTGCTTTCGCCCTTGCTACAAAGCAGCATTGAGCAAAACCTGTTACCGAAATTTAAAAAGCAGACCAACAGTTGCGCCGAAAAGTAAGAATTAAGCAGCCAAGACCCTAATTCTACGCCTTGCTAATACAGAAATAGCGTTTGGTATCCTTTTAATTAGGATACCAAACGCTATTTTTATGGCGATATGGCAGTAGAGTCTTATTGCTCCGATTAGCAATTACCGTCTGTAGTAGTTTCTACGGGTGCTTTGGCGGGCTGGTGGGTGATTTGGCCTGGGCAACCGTGCCCGCGGTAACACGAGCTAAACGATACGGCAAGAAAAGCGCAAGCGACTACCGCTAAAACAAGGCGTTGAAAAGATTTTTGTGCGTTCATGGCTATTTAAAAGTTTTTTTGTTTTGAAATGATTTAAAAAGTCATGTAAAATTTTAGCGATAGCAAACTTGGGGGGTTAAGGTGTGCAAATTAGGTTTAATTTTAGACGAAGCGAAAGGCAAAAAGTTACTTTTGGGGCAAAAACCGGCTAAAAAACTTACCTTTGCCCACTCAAACGCGATTATATTGTAATTATTGTATCTGTATCGCTTTCGCGCCACAAAGGTACGACTTTTTTTTACATACTCTGCTCTTTTTTCGCAAAAAAAAATGAAAAAAAATGAAGCATCTCCATTTCATTGCTATTGGGGGTAGTGTTATGCACCAATTGGCAATTGCCCTACACCAAAAAGGCTACACGGTAAGCGGCTCAGACGATGATATATTCGACCCTGCTGCCACCCAACTATCACAATACGGTTTGCTGCCGCCTGCTATGGGTTGGTTTCCCGAAAAAATTGCGCCTCAAATCGATGCTGTTATCTTGGGTATGCACGCCAAACTCGATAACCCCGAATTGTTGCAGGCACAAGCCCTACATATTCCTATTTATTCCTATCCTGAATATATTTTTGAACAAAGCCGCGATAAAAAGCGCGTGGTGGTGAGTGGTAGTTTTGGCAAAACGAGCATCACCGCCCTACTGATGCACATCTTGCGCCAAGCTGGTTTGCCCTTCGATTATCTCGTAGGCGCAAGATTGCAGGGCTTCGACTCGGCAGTACAACTCAGCGACGCTCCGCTCATCATCATGGAAGGCGATGAATATTTGGCTTCGCCCCTACACTGCCAACCCAAAATTTTTTATTATCGCCCCCATATTGCCATTCTAACAGGTATCGATTGGGACCATATCAACGTGTTCCCAACCTTTGAAACATACCTATCGCAGTTCGAGCAGTTTGTATCAGAACATATCGAAGCAGGTGGCACGCTTATCTATAATAGCAACGATGCGCAAGTATGCCGCATTGCTCATACTGCCCAGCACCTGCAAAGATTGGCTACGACCAATTGCCCCATGTAAACGAAAATGGTACTTGCTATATTATAAACAAGGGTGAAAAAATAGCACTGCAAATATTTGGGCAACATAACCTCGCCAACGCACACGCTGCTTACTATGTATGCCGCGCTTTGGGCATTTCGGATAGCGTTTTTTATGCGGCTTTGCGCACGTTTCGGGGTGCGGCACGCCGTTTAGAGTGCATCGCCCAACACGGCGATAGTGCTATCTACAAGGATTTTGCCCATGCACCCGCCAAAGTGAGGGCTACTACGCAAGCCTTGCGCCAATTACAACCCCAAGCCCGCCTAATCGCTTGCTTTGAACTGCATACGTATAGCAGCCTCAATCCTATGTTTTTGCCCCAATATGCGCATACGCTTGATGCAGCCGACCATGCCATAGTGTTTTATAATGCCCATACTTTCAGCATAAAGGGTATGCCCGTATTAGACCCGCAAGTCGTCAAAGCCGCTTTCGACCGCCCCGACTTATTGGTGTTCGATAACGCTACTGATTTACAACAATACCTATACGGTTTATCCTATACCAATACCCAATTGTTGCTCATGAGTTCGGGCAATTTTGGGGGTATAGACCTTGCAGCATTAAGCGCATTAGTAGAGAATGCCTCATAGAAAGCGCGTGTGAGGGATAAAATAATGGGTAGCTCTGAATAGCTGATAATCAATAGAAAAACGCAAAAACGAGGAAGCTGCATTTCGCCCTGCACAAAGCAGTAGCTAAAAAATATATGCTTGTGCTTGATTGCCCTGCCGAAATTATTCCTTAGCGCAATAGCGTAACGTTTCCTTTGATAAACTCTTCGTGCCCGTCCGCAAACGTAATCGTTGCGTAGTAGGCATATACGCCCAATTCGGCTTCTTGTCCGTCTTTATATATACCGCGCCAACCTTCGTCCGCCAAAGATGCAGCGGTTATATCGGCTATATACAATTCGTTGCCCCAACGGTCGCGGATTTGTAGGCGGGCAGTAGCTATGTTCTGCCCTTGTATCCGAAATATATCGTTCAAGCCATCGCCATTGGGCGAAAATACATTGGGCATTATAACCGCATTTTCACGCACTACGGTTATCGTTACCTCGTCCGCAGCAGTACAGCCGTAGCTATCCGTTGTTGTTATAGCGTAGGTACTTGTTTCGTTGGGTGTGGCAGTAGGCAGCAAACAATCGGTACATGACAAATTGCCATTTGGCGCACTGCTCGCCCAAGTATAACTTAATGTGCCGCCCAAACCCGATGTTGCCGTAGTAGTTAGTATCACAGGTGTACCGACTAATACGGTCATGTCGGCTATGGTACTCACCGTAGCCGCTGATATAGGCAATACCGCCGCCGCCGTATCGCTACAACCTGCTGCGTTGCTCACTACTAATTGCACGAATTGCTGTCCAATGGTCTCTCCTATTATCGTTTGCATAGGAGCATTGCTCCAATCGGTTTGCGTCCCTATTTGCCATGAAAATACTGCGTCGGGTGGGGCTGTGCTGCCCAATGACAAGGTAGCTGCTTCGCCCACGCATAGGTGTTCGGGCATTGTGATGGTGGCTATAGGCAATTCGGCAACTTCAATGGTGGTTGTTTCAGTATAACTACAATTGCTTGCTGTATCAGTATAGGTATAGGTGAGGGTATGTATGCCTATGCCCGCTGCATTGGGGTCAAAATCGCCATCAGGGCTAATACCATTGCCACTCCAAATACCGCTCGCAGGCAAACCACTCAACTGCACCGAATTGGCATCGGCACAAAGAATTGTAGCGGGATTATTGAGGGTAATAGCAAGGGGCAAGCAACCATTTGTCATACACGTTTGTGTAACGGCAGCACTATTGCCACAAATACTACTCAAAGCCACTACGCTTATCGATACGCTTTCTTGTACTCCCAAACCCTCTACGGTATAGGTGGTTGTGCTGGCGGCTATGGTATCTATCGCTATACCATTAATGCTGATTTGATAGCCTTCGGCACCGCTTACCGCTGCCCAAACAACGCTTACGCTGCTATCAGTGCTGTTGCTACATTGCACGATGGGATTGGTAATAATGCCGCTTACGGTGGCAGTAGCAATTGCCGCACAGCCGTTGCTGTCTGTTACGGTAGCACTATAATTGCCTGGCGGCAAGCCCGTAGCAGTAGCTGTATTTTGGGGTGGCGTACTGTTCCACACGTAACTATAGCCCCCTATACCGCCATTTGCCGTTATGGTTGCCGTACCTCCGCTGGTGCCGCAATCGGTGGGCGTTGCCGTAGCTGTGGCAGTAGGCGCGTTTTGGTTCTGTACGGACATAGCCAAGCTATTAGTACAGCCGTTATTGTCTGTTACCGTAACGGCATAGTTGCCTGCTGCCAAGTTGGTGGCGGTTTCCGAATCGCTTGCTGCATCTGCCCAAGTATAAGTGTAAGGAGTTACTCCGCCCGATACCGATACGCTTAGGCTGCCGTTACTTTCGTTACAAGTAGCGGGTATATTTTCCGATTCGGCTACAAGGGGCGCACTCGAATTGGCTATGTCAATATTGGTAATTGCATTACAGCCGTTGGCATCACTGACTGTAATGCCATAGCTACCTGCTGCTAAGTTTGCTGCTATATCGCTATTGCTAACTTCGTCCGTCCATATCCATGTATAGGGTTCTGTTCCTCCGCTTGCAGACAAGGCTGCCGTGCCGTTGTCATTACCGCAGGTAGTTGGGGTGATGTTGTTAGTAGTCAAATCAATAGCCGAGGTGCCCTCTAAGGTAGTAGCCCAAGTAGCCGTACAGCCGTTGGCATCGCTTATCGTAATGCTATATTCTCCCGTAGCCAAGTTGTCTGCTGTATTGTTATTGCTTGTACTACCTTCCCATATATACGCCATAGGTGGCGTTCCTCCCGTTATAGTAAGTTCTATTATTCCGTTATTATTGCCGCAGGTAGGTGCTGCGATATTAGCCGTATCTATTGCAGGCGCATTGCTTGTGGCAATATCAATATTTAGGCTACTACTACAGCCATTGGCATCGCTGACGGTAACTCCATAAGCCCCCGTGGGTAGGTTGTTAGCCGTTGCGTTATCCGATACGTTGTTTGTCCACGCATAGGTAAGTATGCCCGTTCCGCCCGTTACTTCAATACTTGCTGCGCCGTTATTATTGCCACAACTTGCATTGCTCACCGCAGCTATACTCAATTGAGGAGGTTCGCTCCCGCTCACTATAGCAGTAGTTATTGTTTGACAATTATTGTCATCGCTGACGGTGATATAATAAGTGCCCGCCATCAAATTGGTCGCCGTATTGCTATTAGATACATCATTTGTCCATGTATAAGTCAGTATACCCACACCCCCCGACGCGCTAATAACTGCCTCGCCATTGGCTTGGCTACACATGGCGGGTGTAATGGTTATATTATCTATTGTAGGTGCGCCTTCGTTACTAATGGTAATGGGTAAGGCAGCGGTGCAACTATTGCCATCGGTGACAGTAACACTATAAGTACCCGCCGCCAATCCCGCCGCATCGGGCACATTGCCTGCCACACCACCCGACCAAGTGTAGCTTAGTGTTCCTTCTCCGCTTGCGCTTATACTTGCCGCGCCGTTACTATCGCCGCAATTAGCATTGGTGGCTTGTATTAAGTTTAGGATAGGGGCAGCATGTTGGGCTATGGTAGTAGCGGCACTTGCCGAGCAGCCATTGTTATCTGTTACGGTGACACTATACCCGCCCGCAGCTAAATTGTTAGCAGTAGCAGCAGTGCTACTCGTTCCTGACCACGCATAAGACAAAGGAAGTGTGCCACCCGATACAGATACTGTTATCGTTCCGTTATTGTTGCCGCAAAAGGCATCAGTACTTGCTATGCTACTAATAGTAACCCCTGCTAAGTCGGTTAAAACGCCGTTGGTGGTCGTTGTACAGCCATTAGCAGCGGTGACAGTGACGGTATAGCTTGCAGCAGTTAAGTTATTAAATATACCATTATCTTGGGGTGTTGCATCTATGGCGTAGGTATAAGGTTCGGCACCGCCATTGGCTGCAACAATCAATGCGCCGTTAGCTTGGTTGCAGGCGGGATTAGTACTGTCAACGATGGATAAGGTGGGCGCGGGGGCGTTATCGAGATTAAATTCGGCAGTAGCGGTACAACCCAATTCATCGCTCACAGTTACGGAGTATGTTCCTGCTAATAAATTGCTGGCGATATTGGTATCGCTATTTGCCCCTGTCCAATCATAGCTAATATTGCCTGTACCGCCGCTCGCATCTATTACAAGGCTGCCGTTACCACTGTTACAAGTTTCGTCAATTTGGTTGGCTAAGACAATTTCAGGGTTTGGGCTATTGCTTAGGGTAGCAGTAGTGTTGGCAGTACAGCCATTGGCATCGGTGGCGGTAGCTGTATAAGTGCCGTCTGGTAGGTTATTGGCAAGAATGTCATTAAGCGCAGCATCATGCGACCATGTAATATCGATAGGACTTGTACCGCCCAATACACCGAGTTCTATACTGCCATTGGCATTGCCACAAGTAGCATTGTTGCTGTCGGTGATGTTCAATATCGGCGCGGGTGCATCTGTTAGCGTAATAGTTTGTAGCGCGTCGCAGTTATTGCTATCCGTAACGGTTACTGTATAAGTACCCGCCATCAGATTATCTATTGTTTCGGTCGTACTACCATTGTTCCATACTACTGAATATGTCGTAGAAGCATTGATTTGCAGGGTAATACTACCATTATTTTGACTACAAACGGTGTTTTGTGCATCAAGTAGTATTATAGTAGGTCCGTCCTGATTGCTCACCGAAATAGCTGCCGTAGCTGTACAGCCATTGTTGTCTGCTACGGTTACGCTATATGTTCCTGCTGCCACACCATTAGGGTTGGCTATATCGGGCAAAGTACCACTCCAATCGTAGGAATAGGGTGCGGTGCACCTGTCAAGGTAGCTTGTACGTCGCCGTCGGCATTGCCACAAGTAGCGGGATTAGTATTTAGAACGAGCGATAAAGCAGTAGGTTCTGCCACTACCACATCGCCAATCGTAGTCGTACAGCCATTATTGTCTGTTACTGTCGCGCTATATGTTCCCGCAGTTACGCCGCTTGGGTCTTCTATATCGGGCAAAGTACCACTCCAATTATAGGTATAAGGTGCAGTGCCGCCTATCGCATTTAGGTCGATACTACCATTAGCCGCGCCATTACAAGTGGCTGCAGTGGTGGTATGCGATGCTATTAGTGCGGGTGGTGCTGTCACATCAAAAGTTGCGGTATTGCTACACCCATTAGCATCTGTTACGCTGACCGTATAATTTCCCGCAGCGGCATTATTGGGATTTTGGGTATCCATCAACGTACTACTCCAATCAAAAGTATAAGGCGCAGAGCCGTCTGTAATGCTTAGTTCTATTTGTCCGTCGGCACTCAGTTGGCAGTTGGGCGGCATAACGGTGCCGCTGATGCTCAAATTTATACCCGCTGTTATAGTGGCTTCGGCGGTGGTGGTGCAGCCGTTTGCATCGGCTACTACTACACCATACGTACCCGCTAATACACCGCTGGGGTCTTCTATGTCGGGCAATATGCCGTCCCAATCGTAGGCATAGGGGGCGGTGCCGCCCGATACACTTAGGTCAATGCTGCCATTAGCAGCCGTAGGGCAGGACGAAGGATTAGTAGTTGCGGTAGCTGTTATGCCCGCCCCCGCTGTTATAGTGGCTTCGGCGGTGGTGGTGCAGCCGTTTGCGTCAGCTACTACTACACCATACGTACCCGCTAATACATCGCTGGGGTCTTCTATGTCGGGCAATATGCCGTCCCAATCGTAGCCGTAAGGTGCGGTGCCGCCCGATACACTTAGGTCAATGCTGCCATTAGCGGCGGTAGGGCAGGAGGAAGGATTGGTAGCAACGCTCGACGACAAGGCATTGGGCGCAACGAGGTCGAAAGTAAGGGTTTGTTGGCAAGCATTGGCATCACCGACAACAACCGTTTGAAAACCCGCCGCCAAGTTATTTTGTACGGCAGTATTGTCATTAAGCGGATTATCCCAATCATAAGTATATGGCTCTGTGCCGCCCGATACAGTTAGTTGGATAAAACCATCGTTAGAGGTGGCGCAGTTAGGATTGCCTGTATCGGACTGTATTACTAAGGGCAGGGGAGCAGTTAGTGTAAATTCGGCTGTATCGCTACAATTATTGGCATCGCTAATAGTAACGCTATACGTATTAGCTGCTAAATTGTCGAGGTTTTGGTCAGTAGTGCCGTTTGACCAATTAAAACTATATGGCAGGGTGCCCCCGTCGGGCAGCAGGGCAATATATCCGTTGTTATTATCGGCGCAAGCGGGATTTTGCACAGTAGCATCGAGGCTTAGGGCATTGGGTTGGGTGATGGTAGTCTGAGCGGTTTGGCTGCAAGCATTAGCATCAGTGACAGTGACGACATAATCATTTGCCGCTAAATTAGCGGCTATGGCATTGGTTTGCCCATTACTCCATACAAAGTTATAGGGAGCAACACCTCCTATGGGTATGGCAGTAGCTATACCATCATTTTTGTTAAAACAAAGAATATTTTGTGCATCTATAAGCAAGCTAATGGCAGGCGGTTCGCCGATAATAATATTGCCCAATGTAGCGGTACAACCATTGCTGTCTGTCGCCGTTACGCTATATGTCCCTGCGGCTACGGTGGCATTATGGTTGGCTTGTGCTGCCAAAGCCCCCGACCAAGCTAATGTATAATTAGGTGTGCCGCCCGATACAGCGAGGCCGATGCTGCCCGTAGCTGTACCGTTGCAAGTAGCATCGGCGGTTTGCACTGCAAGAGCTAAGACGGTGGCTTCGCTTACGGTGGCTTGTGCCGTTGCTGTACAGCCATTTCCGTCGGTGGCAGTTACGCTATATGTAGCAGCGGTAAGGTTGGTAGGGTTGGCTATATCTCCTACACCAGGCGACCAGGTATAGCTGATGGGTGCAGTGCCGCCACCAAAAGTAGTATTGATACTGCCGCTTGCGCTGCCGTTGCAAAGTGCTGCATTAGCGGTAGCTGTTAGGCTAAGGGCGGTTACGTCTAAGGTATGGCTTACCGATGCAGTACAGCCGTTCTGGTCAGTGACGGTAGCGGCATAAATCCCCGCGCGGTGGTCGTAATTTGCTGGGTTGTGGCGGTTGTACTCCATGCGTATTGTGCAAAAGCGGGTTGTATGCCGATAGTAGCATCGCCTCCCGCGCAAATATTGGCGGGGGCATCAATGGCGGGCGTAGGCAAGGGAAGTGCGTCAATATTTGCCGATGTGGTGGCGGTACAGCCATTTTGGTCGGTAATGGTGGTATTATATGTACCTGCGCCTAAGTTTATAGCATTGGGCGTATTGCCTATGGCGGCATTGCTCCACACATAAGTAAAAGGGGCTGCGCCATTGGACATAGCAATATCGATAGTTCCCGAATTGGTATTGCTACACACACTATTGGGTGTAGCAAGGGCATCTAAGGGCGGCGGATTGTCCAAAGTAGTACTTATAGTAGCAGTACAGCCGTTTTGGTCGGTGACAGTAGCACTATAAACTCCCGCGTTTAGTCCCATAGCATTGGGTGTATTGCCTATGGCAGCATTGCTCCATGCGTAGGTAAGGGGCGCGGTGGCATTACCCGTTACGCTAAGGTTTATTTCGCCGTTGCTGCTTCCCACGCATACGGGTGGGGTAGTAGTAGCATTTAGGGCAATGTTTATATATTGCAGCGTGCCTATGCCGTTGCCTGTATTCGTACAGCCATTGGCATCGATAACGCTTGTAATGGTATAGGTGGCGGCTTGTGATACGGCGAGTGCGTAGGGCGATGTAGCAATATTGATAGCAGGTTGGTTTATTCCGTCAATGGCATAGACCACAATAAAGGGTGCTACGCCGCTTAACGCGATATTGAGATTAGCAGGGCTGCTACTGCTGCATACGGTAATATTGCCCGATAAGGTAGCCGTTGGTTGCGGATTGACCGATACATTGGCGGTAGCTGTGCCCCCACAATTGCCCGTGAGGGTATAAGTGACGGTATAGGGCGGCGTGCCTGTGCTTTGCGCTAATTGGGGGTCAAATTGACCTGTGGTATTGGTTCCTCCTACAATACCCTCGCCCGACCAAACTCCGCCCGGCTTGTCGGTAGTGAGCATTACTGTATTGTTTGGTTCGGCGCAGAGTGGTGGTGGTGCGCTTATAACGGGGTCGCCTGCCGAATAGATATAAATTTGTACTTGGTCTTGGTCACTGCCGCAGCTATTATTGATGGAATAGGTAACAGTAATGGGGTTTTGCCCCAAGGCGGCAGCTACGGCGGGGTCGAACAATCCGCTATTGACATTGACACCGGGTCCCGACCATATACCACCATCAGTATTAGCATTTAGCAGCATAGGCGCGTCGGTAGCACATACCGAAGCAGGGGCAGTAATGCTAGCGTCAGGTGCTTGATTAACGACTGTGACAGTGACGGGTTCGGTAGTAGTACGCCCGCAGCCGTCGGTGATAGTAACGGTATACGTGGTAGTGGTGGTAGGTGCAACAAAAATGGCAGGAAACGCGCCGCCATTGCTCCATTGGTAGGTATAGGGCACAAAAGGGCTGCCGCTGGCTATGACGGCGATTAGCACATCGTCTCCTGGGCAGATGGTGATGTCGCTACTGCTAAATGCCTCGAATATTTCGGCACTATCGTAGATATTGAGTGTAGCGGGTGGCGGGGTAGTGCAATTGCACAAAAAGTTGTTGAGTGCTACGGTAACGCTTTCGTAGCCTTCGACGATTAAATCGCCTATTGCTGTGACGGGGATTTGTACGCTGCTTTCTCCTGCGGGGATGGTGACGGTTGTAGGCAAAGGTATGTAGTCGGTGCCGGATATGGCAGTACCCGATACGTTCAGGTTGAGGACGAGGGGTTGCGAGAGGTCTCCGTTAGGGTCGCGGGTAAAGGTAAAAAACCCTTGTTGGCACGCTTCGTAAGCGTCTGCGCCGCCCGTGTTGCTGTTAGGCACTTCGGCGGTGATGTCGATGGCTTCGCCCGCCGTAAAGCTATTAGCAGCTAAAAACACTGCCGAGTCGAAAGACCAGTCTTGGGTATCGCAAATGGCTATTTTGATATGATAAGTTTCGCAGGGCGTAAGCCCGCTGACAGTAGCAGTAAGTACAGTGGTATAGGCATCGAATACGTTTTGCGTGCCGCCATTAGAGATATAATAGGAGCAATTGACACAAGGTCCTGCATTGGCATTGCCATTGTTCACAAAATTAATTCCTACGGGTGTGCTGGTGCCTGGCAGAACAGCTATATTTTGATTGGTTGCTACGCCAGGTCCTGTGACAAAAAAGCCAAATACATCGTTGAACGCCGACCCAACCCATTCGGGGTATTCTTCGGAGGCAAACACATAATCGAACGATACGGTATTCGATAGTGGTTTGAAGTCAAATTCCAATACTGCCGCGTCGTTGCTCGGAAAAGACATAAGGCTGGCAAGTTGGGGGTCGCCCGCAGCCAGCCAAGTAGTGCTGGCAAAGCCCGCCGCACCATTTGCGATATTATTGATATTGCCCGTCGTCAGTACAATGCCTTCTTCGATGCCTAAGGAACTGCCATTGCTGAAATAGCCAATAGCATTGAGTGCCCCTGCATAGGTGATATTGCTGATGTCTAAACAGCCACTCACTAATACATTTTCGACTAAATAGTTGGGTGTATTGTAGGGTGCGCCATTGGTTGTCGAAATAGTTTGGGCATACAGACTATTGGCAACCGCTGCACAACAAGCAATAAATAAGAGGCAAGAACGTGTAAATGTGGGGGTCATAGGCATTGTGAGGAAGCGCGGGCATGGCTCGCTTAGGAATAGTACCATACAAAAAGCCGAGCAACTGCGCCACTCTCTTCGCCAATAGAATGGCAGTAGATAGGGCGGTTGTCGGTGCTTTTGCTGTCTTGGAGAGTGAGCGAGTATACTACCTTAAACGAAAAATTGAAAGGCTATGTTGCCTCTCTAAGCGGCTATTTCTATCTATATCGACCTATTCTTATATTTCACAATAATAAAAATATATTACAAATACAAACATCTGATACGGGACAGTATGGTGTTTCGCATTAGGAGCAAATTATTTCGGTCTATTTTTGTTCAATAAGTGCGTTAAGGTCTTATCTTTGTGGTGACACTAAGGCAGGATAACTATCTATATGAGCAAGTAGATGGCTGTCAGAACAATCAACCATTACTTATCGGGCTGCTAAGAATACCGTATAACGAACAAATTGCTACTTAGAAACTTATTATTTGTGATTGAACGCCCCTTATTCTTGTCTTGAATGTCATCGTCATTTTTTAGCTTTTTTCTACGCTTATGCACCGCAAAACCAACCAACAAACCATCGGCGAGGTGTTACAAGAAATCATAGCCGCATATCGGCTTCGCCCGCAAATGAACCAAGCCAAATTAGCTGCTGACTGGGAGAAGTTGGTGGGCAAAACTATTGCCCGCCATACTACTAACCTATACCTCAAAGACGGCATATTACAAGTAAGCCTTAATTCTGCTCCCCTGCGCAACGAACTTTTTTTTGCTCGCAACGAGGTGAAGCAGCACCTCAACGAAGTATTCGGCGAGGGCTTTATCAGTGAGATAGTGGTCAAATAATTGCCTCATCCTCGTAGGCAATCAAAATAAGTTTATAATCTCAAATAAGGATAAATTACTGACAATGATTTGATTATAGTATTTTAAATTATTAATTATTAGAAAATCGATATTTAACTATTACAAGCAATTGCCTGCAATATGCTCTTGGTCTGATTTTTATTGAGTAAAAAAAACAACCTGAACATCTCGGTCGCGCCCTTGCTACCGAGCAGCATTGACCAAAATTTGTTGCCGAAATTGCCACTCTGCCAATTGCGGCGCGTAAAGGTACTGCCAAATATCGACAAATGGCATCGTTTTTGGCGGTATTTTTGTTTTTCTGTACGTTCTATTTTGCCTTTATCTACTGAAAACTCTACAGATTTCAATTTAGGAGATTTTTTTATTTTGTTGATGTAAGATATGTTTTGATTTTATTACCTATCGTTATTGCATTAATTTTTATTCGCTTTGTTGTTTGTTTGGTGCATAACAGCTATTTTAGCGTCATTTTTCATCAAACAAGTTACATAGATGTGTAAGTTGAAGCAATACCTTTTGCCTTTATTGGCACGTTTAGCACAAAAGCAAGTTCGCGGTAACCTTAAAAAGCTAATAGACAAGATGGTCGCCAAGGGCGGTAGCAATCTTTACAGCCTTTATGAAAATAAATCGGAATATGTCAATGTTTGTCGTATGTTAAGCGGAGATTTGAAGACCGTTGTTGATACGGATAAGCTCAATATCAGCCTTTTGCAGAATGCCATTCCCCTTTTTAAGGGCAAAAAAGTGGTATCTATCGTTCATGATTGCAGCCCTATCCGCAAACCCGAGAGCCGTGTTTTAGATGGTTTGGGCAAGGTTCAGTCCTTAGACAATACCGTTGTTAATGGCTACAATACCTTTGCTACGATAGCTGTTGATGTTGGAGGTCGGGAAGTTCGGCTGCTTGCTTGCACTCCTTTCAGCAACGGCGTTGATAGCTATGTAAGCAAAGAAGAACGAAAGGCTTTATGAAACAGGACAGATTAAAGACCCTCAGCGGCGAGCCGCCATAGCGGCTTATGATGCTTCTGGCGAGAGCCACCACCAAAAAGACATCGTATTTGCACAAGTGCGCTTGGTTTCGGCGCATATTAAATCGATAGACCCCGATATATCAGTTGTAGATATTTTGATAGAGGTTTTGATGATGTAGAATTGTTTGAGTTAGAAACAGCATTAGGGCACGATTTTATTATCCGTTGCAAAGCCAGCCGAAACAGCAACGAGGATGTATATAGACGAAAAGGAATAGAAAGATGCCTAAAATTAAAAAATCAACGCTTTTGGAAAGGCGACGAAGTGATGCATGACCGCATTAGCTTCAAAAAGACCTATAAAAACGTCAAAGGCGTTTTTGAGTGGAATACAGTAGAAATAAACGGCAATATCTATTCGGTTTTGAGGGTTACATTTTATCAAAGTAATGGAAAAAAGATATTCAGCGATGACATGTTACTGCTCACAAGTCTGACTATTACTGGCTTAGAAATGGCAAAACTAATTTGGGAAATGTATATGCAACTGAATGGCGATAGAGTCTGTTTTTCAAGTTCTGTAAAGATGAGTTGCAGTGGGAGGCACCAAGAGTGAATGATTGGCTAACGATGAAGCACTTGTTAAGTCTTGTCTATTTTGTAGCAGGGTATTTTTACGAAATAAAAGACGACCTTGTCCAAGATGAAGGTATTCAGTGGCTAGCAAAAATTGCTAACGGAAAGGAAAAGTAAGCCCGCACTTTATTCTAAAAGGAATTGCCATGTTGATTGCCTACATCGAAATCAAAAACTTATAGACGAAGGAGCAATAACAGAAGAACACATATTGTATGCAGAAAGTATATTTATGTCAGGATAATTATAGTGCGATGAAAATCTATAGAGTTTTCAGTTATCTATTGTTTTTAGCGTTTTATCGCCCCAATTATGAGTAAAAATCTTATCCACCCCTCTTTCTGGCTTGCCGGCATTAGTATTGGATTATTGCCACAACTACTACAAGCCCAAGACACACCCAACGAAGGGGTAATTTTTCAGAACCCCAACAGCGGCTTTGAGCAATATGGTGCCGAAAGCGAAAACCAGCCCCCCGCCCCGCAAGTGCCCCCTCCCCTGCAAGCCCCTACTGCCGAACCCGACAAGGCAGATAGCCGAGTTGCTAAACCAAGCAAACCCAAAACAACAAATACCAAAAGCGGAAAATTGCCCACTACGCTCAATGTAGATTTGGATATTCTGTATAGCGTGCAGATAGCCGATACCGTAGTGGTACGCGACCGCAAACCCCTGCCCGTATCGTTCAAAACCAAAGAGGACAATAAGTATTTTTATAACCAAGCTATGCTAAAAGTAGGGGCAAAAGACTTTCAAAGCGCACTCGTATTCCTGAACAAGTGCATCAAAACAGAGCCGTATAACAAAGAATTGCTACAATTACGCGCTAATGCCTTAGTCGAAACTGCCGATTTCAAAAAAGCAATTAAGGATTATAAGCGCGTATTGGAAATTACCGACAGCGACCCCGTTATCTATTATAACTTAGCCAGCACCTACCTAAAAATGGGCAAATTCGGCGAGTCAGTAGCTGCTTTTGACCGTGCTATTATCCTAAAACCCGACTACATCTTTGCCTTACAAGGACGCGCCACCTCCAAAACCTACCAAAAAGACTACGAAGGTGCCATAGAAGATTATAACCGTGTGTTAGACATCAATAACCAATTTTTAGCTGCTTTCAAAGGGCGCGGCATCGCCAAAAGCCTTCTGCACCGCTATGACGAAGCCGTGAACGATTTTACGCACATCATTGAACTACAACCCTTAGACGGTATGTCGTATTATTATCGAGGTTTAGCCTATGTAGCCCAAAACCAAAACTATCGAGGCTGCTCCGATTTTGACCGCGCCTACCAACTCAATGTACCCCAAGCTGCCCAAGAAATAAAAGATAGCTGCCGATAAAAAAAATACGTAATTATTTAGGGTGTAGGTTTTTGGGTATGGGGCTTTGAGATATGTCTATCTGATAATGCCCAACATCCTTGCATATTCGATTAGAAATAGCTATCCTTGTGGGTTGTTTCTACAAGGATAAATAGTGACCATTTTTTTTCATTTTAAACCCTCTTTAAATAAAATGAAAACGCTTATTTATATCCTATTATTCTGCTGTGCCCACTGCCTACTACAAGCCCAACCCTCCCAAGCATGGGAACAATTATTAGACGAATATGCTGATTACTATAATAACCATAACTTAGCATTTGACGAACAAAACCAACAACTTATTTGGTCTTTTCCCTCTGCATTTACCGACATATCTGGTACTTTGACTGATCCTAAAGGTATCAACGCCGCTTTTGCTGCTACGACGGGGCAGGCCAATTGGATAGAATGGTGCGATACCCTCATCAGTACATATTCTCCTATGCAAGCCCTATCAGCCCCCAATGGCAATATTCAAATATTGGGGTCATATTCAAACGATACCATCGGACATATCCTGTTTTTATTGGCTTACCAGCCCGACGGCACCCCACTTTGGACCAATTACTATACCGCTCATATATCTTACTCCGATCCATTTAAAGCACTCAACGATACCGAGGGGAATATTTATGCCACGGGACTTGAAACGCCTTTGCCTGATTTATTGCCTATATTAGCCAAATTTGATGCCGCCAACGGCGATACCCTTTGGGTGCGCACCTTGCACAATATTAATATGCAGTACAAAGATGCTGCCATTGATACCATTGGAGGTTTTGTATATGTGTTGCTCTACAAAGGGGCGCAGCGGATTATTTTCAGATAGTCAAATGCAATTTTTCGGGCGATGTCGTCAGTTCTTGGCAATACGATAGCCTGAATATAGCAACGACGATGTCAACACGATATTATGCGACCGCCTGGCGCAATTTAGGTCTTGCAAACAGCGTCGGGCAATACAGCAAGCACTACCCCCTCGCGCCGCCTCACCAAATACGATGCTGGGGGCAAGAACTGTGGAACGTAGCCCTACCCGTCACCTACCTGCGCGTGATTGCCGATGCCGATAACGATATAGTATTAGCACAGCGGGTATTCGGCGGGATAGACAGTATGTCGCTTAGAAAATATGCCGACGACGACGGTGCTTGCTTTTGGGAAAACTACTTGAAAGGCAATGTTACTTCTCCTCAATCTACAACCTTTTTCTGCAAACCGATGCCCAAAAGCGCGTTTATTTGGGACTATTTAACGCAATGCCACCTCAATCTGAGACCCATACCCTATTGTGCTTCAACCCCGAAGGGCAAGTGCAGTGGTCTTACTCGTTGAGCAACCTATATAGACCCGCTAAGATGATAACTGATACATCTGGGGCAGTATATATATCGGGTAAAAAATTTTTAGATGGCACTCAATCGGGTAGTGGGGAAGGATTTTTGCACAAAGTAGCCATTGGGTACGGCTGTTGTTCCTGTCGCTCTGCCGCCGTCTGCTATTCCTGCCTTAGCATTGCATTGGTCGGGTTCGGGGCAGCAGTTGGGCATAGACCTAAGCAATTGCGCCAATTTATCTGCCAAAACAGTTCAGATAGTGGATATGTACGGGCGCGTATGCCTAAGCCAAAGCCTACCCGACTACTCAAGTACTGCCAGCCTTGATTTGCCACCCCTACACGCAGGGCTATATGTTGTCGTAGTATCGCAAGCAGGGCAGCGCATAGCCCAAGGGCGGTTTTTTTACGCGCCTTGATATAGGTGATTTTTGAAAATTATATTTTAAAATCCCCTACTCAAAGAAAGGAATTTACTCTTCCTGAATTTCTCTATTTGCCTAAGCACTATCAAGGTTTAGGCTCATTTTTAACTTTTAAAAGGCTTCTCCAAAATTTTCAGTAATTATTATATCCTAACAAACAAAACCCACCACATCCCCACCACCCAAACATCAATGAGTCTTTACGAACAATACCAACAACAATTGCGCAAGATAGCCGACGTAGGTTATTCTATTGCCGCACTCAATTGGGACCAAGAGACCTACTTGCCCGAAAAAGGTGCAGGCATACGCGCCCAACAAATAGCTACCTTATCGGGCATTGCCCACGAGCTATCCGTAGCACCCTCCTTAGTAAATCTCATCAAACGCTTGGCTAAGGTCGGCAAACTCGATGCGAAGCAACGCCGCAACATCGCCGAAAGCCAAAAATCGGTTGAAAAACAGCAAAAATTTTCGACCGATTTTGTGATGCGCCTATCCAAAACTACTTCGGAGGCATTTCAGGCATGGCAACAAGCCAAAACCGCCAACGATTTTGCCCTATTCGAGCCTGCCCTCAGCCGTATGGTCGATATACAGCGCGAAAAAGCCGCCTTGTTGAGCCATGCCCAAACACAACACCCCTACGACGCACTCGCCGACGAGTTCGAGGCAGGTATGACCGTTGCCCAACTTGACGTATTGTTTGCCGATGTACGCGAACAACTAACACCCTTTGTTGCCCATATTTTTGCCCAAACAGCACCTAATGACCAATTTTTGCGCCAACCCTACGACCGACAAAAACAATGGGATTATGGGCTACAAACCCTACAGCAAATGGGTTATGATTTCAAGGCTGGGCGACAGGACATCTCTTCACACCCTTTTACCACCAGTTTCAGCCCCTTAGATGTGCGCGTCACTACACGCATCAACGACAATAGTTTCGACGAAATGTTGTGGAGTTGCATACACGAAGGCGGGCATGCCCTATACGAGCAAGGTCTCAGCCCCGACGATTACGGGCTGCCTACGGGCGAAGCTACTTCGTTAGGCATTCACGAATCGCAGTCGCGGCTATGGGAAAACAACGTAGGTCGCTCGCTGCCTTATTGGACAGCGCATTATCCCGCGCTGCAAGCCCTATTTCCCGAACAATTGGGCGGCGTATCGCTCCGCGATTTTTATCGCGCCATCAACCGCGTCCAACCCTCGCTGATACGCACTAATGCCGACGAACTCACTTACCATTTTCATATCCTTATCCGATACGAAATAGAAAAAGGCTTGATTGAGGGCAGTATTGCTGTCAAAGACCTGCCCGACATTTGGAATAGCCGCTATAAAACTTATCTACAAATAGATGTGCCCTCGGACAGCAAAGGCGTATTGCAAGACATACATTGGTCGCACGGCGGCTTCGGCTATTTCCCGACCTACTCCTTGGGCAGTTTTTATGGCCGCCCAATTTTTTGCCCAAGCCCAACGCGACTTGCCCCAACTCACTGCCGACATTACGGCGGGCAATACACAAGCCTTGCTCGGTTGGCTACGCGAAAAAATACACCGACACGGCAAAATGTATAATTCCGAAGAATTGTGCTGCGCCATAACGGGCGAACCGCTCAATTTTGCCTATTTTATGGCTTATGCCCGACAAAAATATAGCGATATTTACGGCTAAACTACTGTTCCGATTTTCTAATTTTGAGTATTAATTTCGCCTGCCATGTATCCATTTCCAAGCGTTAAGGCTTAGGAAATAGCGTTAGATAATTGAGATATTAGTTCAAGAACTCCCCTAACCCCTCAAAAAAGGGGGAATTTATACAAGATATAATTTACTGATTATCAATAATTTATGATAAATTGTAAAAAATATTTAATGTATTTTGTTTTTAAAGTGGCATAACCACTAACCATTAACCACTAACCATTAACCACTAATGGTTAGGTTTTCTAATTTTGAGTATTAATTTCGCCTGCCATGTATCTAGTTCCAAGCGTTAAGACTTAGGAAATAGCGTTAGATAATTGAGATATTAGTTCAATATTAAAAACTCCCCATAATCCCCTCAAAGAGGGGGAATTTATGCAAGATATAATTTACTGATTATTAACAATTTACGATAAATTATAAAAAATATTTAATACATATTATCTTTAAAATGCCGTAAACGTATTACATCGGCAACATCTAATAGACACAAGCCTGAGAATACCGTAGGCATGAAACTCGTGTAAGGTAAGTGTATGAAATTAGAAAATTAGACCACTACTTGATTCTCCTAATGCCCACACCTCATTCCTATACTAAAAGAGTATTTTGGCTATGACCAATTTCGCCCCCTCCAATTAGAGATTATCGAGAGCGTTGCCCAACAACGGCGCGATACATTAGTGCTAATGCCTACGGGGGGCGGCAAATCATTGTGTTACCAAATCCCCGCCATGTTGGGCGAGGGTTTGTGTGTAGTGATATCGCCGCTGATTGCCCTGATGAAAGACCAAGTAGAGGCCTTGCGACAAAATGGCGTTAATGCCGCTTTTATCAACAGCACCCAAGCCCTTGCCGAACAGCGATATATCGAACAAGAATGTTTAGACGGACGGATAAAATTGCTCTATGTATCGCCCGAAAAATTGCAAAACGAAGGATTTAAAATGTTTTTATGGCAATTAAAAGTCGCGCTTTTTGCCATTGACGAAGCACATTGTATCTCGTTTTGGGGGCACGATTTTCGACCCGAATATACGCAACTCGCCCAACTCAAAGCGCGTTTTTCCGACGTGCCGATGATTGCCCTAACTGCTACCGCCGACGAACTGACGCGCCAAGATATACAAACGCAACTAAATCTGCGCAATCCCAACGTTTTTATCAGTTCGTTTGACCGTCCCAATTTGTTTCTCGAAGTGCGCCCCGCCCAAGACCGCGTTAAGCGCATCATCGAATTTTTGATGCTTCGCCCCAACGAATCGGGCATCATATACTGCCTCAGCCGCAAAACAACCGAGCAATTAGCCGAAAAACTAAATAATAAGGGCTTTAAGGCTGCTGCCTACCATGCAGGTTTGCCCAACACAGAGCGGTCGGCAGTGCAAGAAGCATTTATCAAAGACGATATACCTGTTATATGCGCCACCATAGCGTTCGGTATGGGTATCGACAAGCCCAACGTGCGCTTTGTGATACACTATAACCTACCTAAAAATATCGAAAGCTATTACCAAGAAATAGGGAGAGCAGGACGAGACGGGCTGCCCGCACGAACGATATTGTTTTATAGCTTTGCCGATGTAGCTATGCAACGCGAGATGCTCGAAGCCGAAGAAAGCAATATCAAAGCCCTCAAATTGGCTAAATTAGAGCGATTACAACAATTTGCCGAAGCCCACTTGTGCCGCCGCCGCATTTTGCTCAACTATTTCAATGAACATACCGACCGACCCTGCGGCAAATGCGACATTTGCCTATCTCCGCGCCAAATGATAGACGGAACGCTGATTGCCCAAAAAGCCCTGTCGGCAGTTGCCCGAACCGCTGAAAAAGAACCCATCGGCACTATTATTGACATATTGCGCGGCATTCGAAGTCCCAAAGTGCGCGAAAATGGTTATAGCCAACTCAAAACTTTCGGAGCAGGACAGGACTTAAAAATGGTCGAATGGAACGATTTTATCATTCAACTCATCAACTTGGGCTACCTGCATATCGCTTACCACCGACATAATGCCCTCATTTTTACGCCCCGAAGCAAAGCCGTATTGCAGGGCACCGAAACCGTACAATTAGCCCAACTAATACCGCGCACCGCCCTACCCACCGCCGAGCCAATAGCCACCACCACCTACAACAAAGATTTGTTCGACCACCTACGCCGCCTGTGCAAAGAACTCGCCGACGAACAAGGCGTACCGCCTTATGCCATTTTTGATGATACTGCCCTGCGCGAAATGGCGACTTACCTGCCCCGAAACGAAGCGCAAATGCTGAATATCAGCGGCATAGGAGTGCGCAAAATGGCGTTTTATGGGCAAACTTTTATCGACGGCATCGCCGAATTTCTGGCTCGAAACCCCGAAGCCACCAGCGAAACATCACCCACTATCTACGCCCCACTGCCCGAAAAAAAGGTAGTTACAAGCCAAATTCTGAAACAACAATATGCAGCCCTGCTAAGGGCTTGGCGCAACAAGGCTGCGGCTTACTACAAGACCCAAACCACTACCCTTTTGCCCGATGCAACACTTAACGCGCTTGCCGATGCCGTGCCTGTCACGCCGCGCGAAGTGACGGATATATGGGCTATTGCGCACAACGAAAAATTGATACATAGTCTATTGGCGCAAAGTATTGCCTTTCTGACGGGCGAGGGTAGTTTGCTAAAAAGCAAAACCCGCGAAGTGAGTTATGTCTATTATACACAAGGCAATAGCCCCGACCAAATTGCCGAGAAACGACACATGACGGTTAATACCATCTATTCGCACTTGATAGAACTAAGCGACCGCGAAGGCTACGATATAGACCTGAGCCACTTTATCAGTGAGTACGAACGGAACAACATCGAAGAAGCCTTGCAAAAAGCGGGACAAGAAACGAGCCTAAAAGATATTTTTGAACTGCTGGGCGGCGAGCCTTATTCTTACGCCAAAATCAGACTGGTGCAATGGCTTAATAGCAAAAATAAGTACCTAATAATTGGGCTGAACCAAGGCGCATCTGACGCTAAGAACAAGCATGCCTAATCAGCAGACAGGCGGATAAACTCGTTATTTCCTGCCATTTTGTAAGCATATATCCTCGCTCGACAAAACCATAATAATGCCCCAAAAACAATCTTTTGGGCTATCTTTTTACAGCAATTTCCGCTATTAAAATTTAACAATTCGTATTCTACTAATAGCAAGCGAGTTATAAAATCGTAAATTTTTTATTACAATTTTATCAATAAAATCAAATCGTTCATTTTCAACGTATTATATAACGTAAATTATTTAAAGCGGAAATTGCTGATCTTTTTACCATAATTCGCTTATACTCTTTTGATTTGGCATGGAAAAATACAGAAAATTTGTGTTGAGTACTTACCCACGCCCTACCGTCACAATAGGTCGCTGTATTTTGTTATTCGCTATCGGGATATGGTGGGGGGCTTGTACGGACGATTTGGTCCTGCCCAATCGTGCGCCTGTAGTACAAATTGTGGGTATCAGCCCCGATACGGCAATGGCTTGGCAAGATACGCTCACGCTAAGTTTTAAGTACCAAGACGATAACGGCGACCTCGGCAGCCCCGACCCCAATCGAATTGCCATAGAACTGACCGACAGCCGTTTGCCTACGCCCGATACTTATGCCCTCGCCCCTTTGTTGCCCTTAGACAGCATTAAGGCAATAACGGGCACAATACACCTAAAAATAAAACCGACTTTTATCTTAGGCAACCAAATCCAACAGCAGAGCTACCGATATAGTTTGGTATTGATAGACCGTGCAGGAAACCGCAGCAATACCGCCCTATCGCCCACCGTGACGGTAGTAGAGTAGTCACAAGCCCAAACCAATTTAGGACCAATCACCACACTCGATTTAATGGCATCACGCAAGAAGAAAAGTAGCACTACAAGGCGCACCCGAAAAAGCCACCAAAGTCGGTGGGCTTGGTTAGGACGCTTGGCAATAGTGAGTATCTTATTATGGCTGGGCATCTATGCTTGGCATGATTGGGAACGCTTGCTCCAAATCGTAGCGAAAGGCTGGGACAAGGCCACCCAAACTACTCCTCCGCCCCACGACAATGCTCCCACCGAACCCACCCCTCCCAAACAAGATGGCAAGCCCAGCACCACAACTGCACCTAACCTAAAAGTAGCGTCGTGGAATATTGCCCATTTTGGCAGCAGCAAAGACGACCAAGAAATAGCGTTTATCGCCGATGTGATAAAGGATTATGATTTGGTGGCTCTGCAAGAGGTGTCGGTAGAAGACGCGGGCGCACGCGCCGTAGCTCGCCTAAGCGACGAACTAAACCGAAAGGGCAATAAATGGACTTATACTGTCAGCAGCCCTACATCGGGCGAGGGTTGCGAACGGTATGCCTTTATCTGGAAAACACGCAAAGTAACGCTGCATAAAAATGCGTGGTTAGCAACAGGGAAAAATATTGATCAATTGATAGACCGCGAACCCTACTTAGCGAGGTTTAACGTCGAAAACCGCACGCTGACCGTCGCCAATTTTCATGCCGTACCGAGTACCAAAAACCCCGCCAATGAAGCCCGCTTGCTCGACGATTTGCACCGCCTATACGACAAAGATAATTTGGTCATAGCAGGCGATTTTAACCTCGCACAGCACGACCCTGCTTTCGACGAACTCAAAAAATATGGCTATGCGCCCGTATTGACCAAGCAAAAAACAAGCCTACGCCGTACCGTAGAGCCATCGGGCAATTATTTATCGCAAGAATACGACAATATTTTTATAGAATCGCTCCATTTCACACTCGTCCGAAGCGGCATTAATGATTTTGTGCCCAAGGCTAAAAGCCTCAAAAATGCCAATAATATATCAGACCACCTACCCGTTTGGTGCGAAATACGATTGCGATAGGTGAATGAAAATCGCCCCGCCAAAGCAGCGCCTCCCTGCGTTTCTAATCCGAAATACAAGCATTTTCTGCGATAAAAATTTAGTTTTGTGCCCTAATTTTCATTTCAGCCCATCAAAGAAACAAGAACAATCGTCCATCTAATGGTTTGGTTTCTAACTTTGAGTAAAAAAATAACCTGAACATCTTGCTTGCGCCCTTGTTACAAAGCAGTATCTACCAAAATTTAAAACACAGACCATTAACCACTAACCATTAACCATTAGCCACTAACCATTAACCACTAATGGTTTGGTTTCTAACTTTGAGTAAAAATAACCTGAACATCTTGTTTGCGCCCTTGTTACAAAGCAGTATCTACCAAAATTTAAAACACAGACCATTAACCACTAACCATTAACCATTAGCCACTAACCATTAACCATTAGCCACTAACCATTAACCACTAATGGTTTGGTTTCTAACTTTGAGTAAAAAAATAACCTGAACATCTTGCTTGCGCCCTTGTTACAAAGCAGTATCTACCAAAATTTAAAACATAGACCATTAGAACCAAACCACTACCTATTTGCTTATTTGCATGAAAATTTCTGCCAACGAAACCGAAACTGCCATCATATCGCGCAAAAAGCCTGCCTATCCGATTACTAAGGGTTTGCGCCATTATTTGCGCCACTATAAGCGCGAAGTGCCTATCCCATGCCGTTACGAAGACCTACGCCGCTATCATTTTGCCATGCCTCTGCTCGACCAACAAGGTTGCGATACGCTTTGGGAAACCGTTTATTATAGCGATACCGACCGAGATGAAATTCATCTTGCCCTAACGACTATCTATGCCATACTAAAAGCAGCGGGCGATACATCGGTAATGAAACATTTATTTGTCGATAGAATAGACTACTGCACCTTTGGCAACTCGAACCCGTTTAGGGTGCGTATCGTCAATAAATTTAATGACAATTATGACTATTTTTATGTCAAAACCGCCGATGCATCGCGCATTTACGGATTAGAATTGGAGCATATCTTGTCGCCCAACCGCATCAATTATATCGCTTTTGACCAAACTCTCATCGAAGAACATATAGCAGGTATTCCGGGCGACCGCTTCATGGCAGAATATTTGACCAAACCGCCCATCAACGAAACGCGCATCGCTAAGGAGTTCATCAAATTTAATGAACGGTGCTTGGTCAAATTATTGGGCGACATGTGCCTACAATTTTGTGATAGACATAACACCCGATTTCGACGACATACAATACCGCATACGCGCTATCGATTTTGACCAACAATGTTACGAAAGCCGCAAAAATCTATATTTACCGCAGTATTTCAAAGAAAATTTGCCTTTGGTCAATTTGTGCATCAAGCGCATCACTCCCGAATCGGTGCGCCAATATCAACACGAAGAACGCGCCCTGATGGCACACCGCTTGATAAGTTCCAAAGCGCAGGTGAAGGAATTGTTAGGTGCCATGACCCACGAAATCTTGTCTACGAACGAAAAAACGGCACAATTGCGCAGCGAATTGGCGCAACATTACGAAAATACTGCTTTTGAACGCTGCCAAACTATGGGCGAAATAGTAAAAACCAGTCTTTGGACGGTTTTGTTGGGCAAATAAACAAGCGTGAAGCATTTATAAACCTAATACATCGTTCATCGTAAACACACCTTGCTTGCCCACAAGCCATTCGGCGGCGATAATTGCTCCCTTAGCAAAGCCCTGCCGCGTATGGGCAAGGTGGTAGAGGCTAATCGTATCAATTGCCGACCGATATGTCACCGTATGTTCGCCTTTTACGTCGGGTAGGCGGTGCGCCGCTATTGGTATCTCGTGTGCGTGCTGTGCGGGTGCGTCGACCCATGCCGTTTTGTTCGGATTGAGGGCTATAATGTCCCGCGCTAAGGCAATGGCGGTGCCGCTGGGCGCGTCTAATTTTTCGGTATGGTGTGTTTCCTCAATTTCGATGCTATAATCCGCACCAAAACGCTGCATCAATTGGGCTAATTGGCGGTTTAGGGCAAACAATATATTTACACCCACGCTAAAATTAGCGGCGTAGAGCAATGCGCCGCGCTGTTGTTCGCACAATTGGCGCAGGGTGGGCAATTGGGCGTACCAGCCCGTAGTACCGCATACCACAGGTATGCCCCATTCGATACAGCGACTTAGGTTGTCAAATGCCATTTCGGGGCGGCTAAACTCAATGGCTACATCAATGCCTTTCAATTGCGAATAGCCCACTGCGGCTAAATCGTCCCATGCCACTACGCCTAAGCCGTCGGCTTGGGTGCGGCTCGCAATGCGGCAGGCTACTTGGTGCTGCGTAGCGTAGTCGGTTTCGAGAATTTGGGCTATGGCACGTCCCATTTTGCCATAACCTATCAAGGCAATTTTCATGTTTTTTTATTTTTGTTTACATAAATTAATACAAACATAATAGGAATTTTTTATTTTATTACCGCCATATACCGGTGCAAGAACAAAACCTCGTGAAGGTAAGGCTTATTCCATTTTTTTGTATGCCATACAACCATTTTCGCCGTTTTTACGTCTTATACTACACCAATTCGTAAAGACGAGATACTAAGTATGAGTGTATCGCGGGATTTGGACAACAAAACAATCATTATTTATTATGTTAAAATTTTTTTTTAGTACTCTCTTCGCACTAATCAGCTTGTCGGCAATAGCACAGAACTGTACCGCCGACTACGGAACTATCACCGCCCCACAAGGCATATCGGCATACGTTTGCCACCAAGGCGTGAGCGCGACCTTTGTTTGGTCGGGAACAATACGGCGGCAGATTATAGCTCTGTTCTGGTTGTCGCCGATGCAAGCGGCAATATCTTGTTTATCAACAACGCTAATGCCGTCGATTTTGGCGCGTATAGCAATATTTCTGGCACTGTTTTTGTCCATGCCCTCAATATCCGCAGCAGCGAATTGCCTATTTTACAAACTGCTATCAGCATTGCCGCCGTCGCTACCATAGCCGACCTGCAAGCCGCCATAGTCAGCAACCAATTCTGCGCCGACTTAGCGCAACAAGGTGCTGCCCTCACCGTCGCCGAACCTATTGATATCGAATATTCTATTAATTGCGACAATACAGTAGGCGAATTTACCATAGCATTTGAAGTAAGCGGCGGCTTGCCCGAATTGCTCGGCGACCCAAGTATTGCTTACTACGCATATACAGGCGTATTGTCATCTACTTCTAACGATGTCGGCACTACATTTTCGGTCGGACCTTACAGCGATAATACAGGTTTTACGCTTGAAGTCAATGTCAATGACAATTTTTGCCCACAAGAATATACAAGTGTATCAGAAGCCTCTATTGCTTGTACTAAATGCCACGCCGACCCTGGCGTAATGCCCCAAACTGATTTAGTCACTGCCTGCGGTGGTCTTATTAGCGTATTGGGTTCAATTAGCGTGGTTGTCGATTCGGGGCGGTTTATTATGCCCTACACACCAATCCAAACGATGAATTAGGCGATATATTGGCACTTGATACCAACGCTCTTGATGGTACTGCCGATTTCAGTGGCTTGCTGCCCGAAGGCGCGGAGTATGGCGTTACGTATTATATATCGGCAGTAGGCAGCAATTTGGACGAAACGGGTATGTTCGATTGGAATAGCGAATGCCTAAAAATAGCACCTGGTACGCCTGTGCAGTTTTCGTCTCCTATTCTAATCGATGCTGCTGTCACCTGCATTCCCGATTCAGGTACGGGAACAGTTGTGCTAAGTGCAGCAGGCGAAAACAGTCCTTTTTCGATTGGAGGCGACCTCTGGACGGGCTTTTTGTCGGCAGGCGAGCAAAGCCCCGCTATAAATAATGTTGCGGCAGGTACTTATAGCGCAACCGTTATTAATACGGTCGGCTGCATTGCCTACTACGATTTTGTTGTTGATTGTGGTGTTTCTGTAGGCAATACGCCCCAAAAACCTACATGGAACATTAGCCTACAACCTCAACCCGCCGTGAAAACTGCCATGCTCAATATAGATGCGCCCATAAGCAGCACAGCGCAATTGGGCATTTATGACCTAAGCGGCAAATCGCAATACCAAAGCTCGCTGCACCTATACGCGGGCACGCAACAAATCGCGCTTGACCTAAGTGCGTATAGTGCAGGCATCCACTTGCTTCGGATTAGCAGCGATAACCAAACCGCTACCGCCAGCTTATTGTTGGGCAATAAATTAGTTCTGTCTTATATCAGTAAATTAACCAAACAGCCCATAAATTTAAATTTGTGGGCTGTTTTTGCAAAATGGATTGATTGTAAAATTTCACGTCATGGTTCGGCTTCGCTCACCATGACGTGAATGGTGAACCATGACGTGAATGGCGAGTCGCTTGCTATAATATTTGTATTACATACAAATATTATCTATATTTACAATTCAAAAAGACAGTGTGCCTTTGGGCATCAAAATCAAGCACAGCGGGCATTTATTGCGTATTGGGTGCGTCGAATAATTTTTCTAAGGCTACCCCGCGCGATCCCTTTATGAGCAAAGTAGTATGTTCAAATTGGTGTCTATCGAACCATATTTTGGCATCGGTTACGGTATCAAAGCAGCGAAATCCTGCTTCATGCCCAAAAGGTTGGTAATTTTTGCCCACCAATACCACCGTTTCGAGGTCGTTTATTTGTTGTAATTGTGCTACTATCTGGCGGTGCTCATAGTCGCTTTCGTCGCCTAATTCGCGCATTTCGCCCAAGATAACGGCTTTTTGCCCGCGGGGCAAGTTGGCTAAATTATTAAGGGCTGCTTTCATACTCGTAGGATTAGCATTATAAGCGTCTAAAATTAGTGTATTGCTGCCCCAAGTGCTGCGCTGCGAGCGGCTATTATTGGGCTTATATGCGTATAGCGCAGCCATTATTTTTTGGAGTGGTATGCCAAAATATTGACCTACTGCAACTGCTGCCAATACGTTATCCAAATTATAAGCACCTACGAGTTGTGTTTCAAGGTGGTGGGTTGTTTTGTGGAGCGCGTGCAACCATATCGACAAATAGGGGTCGGTATTAGCCACAATGCCGTTCGCGTCGCTATTGGGTGCATTGCCAAATCGTTTTATACTTAACAATTTTGCCTTTTCATACACACGCGCGTCATTGCCATTTACAAAGGCGTAGGCCCGTGAGCAGCTAAATATTCTGAACATTTCGCCTTTGCCCTTGGCTACGCCCTCAATGCCGCCAAAGCCTTCGAGGTGCGCTTTTCCGATACCCGTAATCAAGCCATGCGTAGGCTTGGCTATTTGGCAGAGGGTTTCTATTTCGTGCTGGTGGTTGGCACCCATTTCGATGATAGCAATTTGTGTATTGGCAGGCATCGCCAACAATGTAAGGGGTACGCCAATATGGTTATTGAGGTTGCCCTGTGTGGCATGTACGCGGTATTCGGTCGATAATACGGCACGTAGCAATTCTTTGGTAGTCGTTTTGCCGTTAGAACCCGTCAGGGCAATTAGTCCTATATCCGAAAATTGGCAACGATAATATGTAGCCAACTCTTGTAGAGCAAGTAGTGTGTCTTGCACCCACACATAGGTGGGTTTATGTGTAGGAGATTGGGCATAAAAAACCGCGCGGGGTGTTCCGTCGGGGTTAGGGTAGTGTTCGCAAACTGTATAGTTGGGCGGTATAACTTGGGTATCGCTCACAACGGCACAGCTCGCGCCTTTCTCAATGGCTTGGGCAGCAAAGGCGTTGCCGTCGAAAGTATCGCCGCGCAGGGCAAAAAACATAGCTCCTTGTTTGATGTGGCGTGTATCGGTAGCTACACTAGTGCTGTATCTGAATAGGTTGTATAGTGGGGAGGGTATCATAATAGCAGATTATCAGTTGCCATTTTAAGGACAAAACTCAAAACAAAGGTAGGCATAATAACTGCATTAATGCTTGGCTCGGTGCTATTTTTTTACGGCACGTAAATATGCTTTTTAAGCAAGCCCCTTACCCACTCTATCGTCCCATATAGACCATCAGCACCGAAACGTCGGCGGGTGTAATGCCACTGATGCGCCCTGCTTGCCCCAAAGTAGCGGGTTTGATGCGATTGAGTTTTTCGCGTGCTTCGGCAGATAAAGAAACTATTTGTCGATAATCAAAATCGGTACGCAGTTTTATTTCTTCTAATCGCTGCATTTTTTCGGCATTTTCGCGTTCTTTTGCGATATAACTCTCGTATTTAGCATTTATTTCGGCTTGCATGATGGCTTCTTCGTCAAAATTTGCCAAATAAGCGGCAACTTCGGGTAGTTGGCGCAGTATATCAAGGTCTATTTGTGGACGCAGCAATAAAGCGAGCAATCGGCTTCGCTGGTTGATAGCGGGCGTTTCGGCTGCTTCTAACAAGGCATTAACATCTTCGGGTCGGACGCTTTGCTCGGCGAGCCAAGTCAAAATTTGTTCGCCAAGTACTTTTTTTTGTTGTGCGCGTTGGTAGCGTTCGCGGCTTGCCAAGCCTATTTCGTAGCCTATGGGCGTTAGGCGCAAATCGGCATTATCTTGGCGCAGCAGCAGCCTATATTCTGCTCGCGATGTAAACATACGGTAAGGTTCTTCGGTGCCTTTGTTGATGAGGTCGTCTATCAGCACCCCTATATAGGCTTCGGAGCGGCTAAGTATGAGCGGTGTTTGTTGGTTGATTTTTCGATGGGCATTGATACCCGCCATTAATCGCGCAGGCGGCTTCTTCGTAGCCTGTCGTGCCATTGATTTGCCCTGCAAAATACAGATTTTCAATTAATTTTGTTTCGAGGCTCAATTTCAATTGAGTGGGCGGAAAATAATCGTATTCGATGGCATAGCCTGGTCGAAACATTTTGGCGTTTTCAAAGCCCGGTATGAGGCGCAAGGCTTTGTATTGTACGGTTTCGGGCAGCGAAGTAGAGAATCCATTGACATAAATCTCGACGGTATTCCAGCCTTCGGGTTCTACAAATATTTGGTGTCGGTCGCGTTCGGCAAATCGGTTAATTTTGTCTTCGATAGAGGGGCAATAGCGGGGTCCTAAGCCTTGTATGCGTCCTGCAAACATGGGTGATTGTTCAAATCCCGTGCGCAAAATATCGTGCACATCGGGATTGGTGTACGTAATCCAGCAGCAGCGTTGTTGGGTTGGGGTGGGGGTATCTGTAAACGAAAATTTGCCGCACGGTGTATCGCCGTCTTGGATTTCCATTTTGCTGTAGTCGAGGCTGCGTCCGTCTATTCGGGGCGGTGTGCCTGTTTTCATGCGTCCTGCTTCAAAGCCCAAGGATTCTAATTGGGCGGTTAGTCCTGTGGCTGCTTTTTCGCCTGCTCTGCCGCCGCCAAATTGTTTTTCGCCGATATGTATAATGCCGTTCAAAAATGTGCCGTTGGTCAGTACTACGGCTTTGGCGCGTATTTCCAAGCCCATCGAGGTGACGATGCCCGTTGCTTTATTATTGTGTATGAGCAACCCAACTGCCATTTCCTGCCAAAAGTCGATATTAGGAGTTTGTTCGAGCATATTGCGCCATTCTGTGGCAAATTGTAGGCGGTCGTTTTGCGCACGCGGGCTCCACATAGCTGCGCCTTTGGAACGGTTTAGCATTCTAAATTGTATCATGCTGCGGTCGGTTACGATGCCCGAATATCCGCCTAATGCGTCTATCTCGCGCACTATTTGTCCTTTTGCCACACCTCCCATAGCGGGGTTGCAGGACATTTGACCGATGGTTTGCATGTTCATTGTCACTAACAAAACCGACGATCCTAAATTGGCTGCTGCTGCCGCTGCCTCGCAGCCCGCGTGCCCTGCCCCTACTACTATCACATCGTACTCTTGAAACATGGTATTATTTTGCGTTCTTACTGCTATTTGTTTTAAGGCACAAAAATACGGCAATATTGTGGAATAAACTGCGTTTGAACGGTATTTTTCGGTGTGTTCCACGTGAAACATAAATATCCCCAAAATTGATTTGCTCCAAAAATGCTCTTGCCGCAATGTTTCACGTGAAACATTGCGGCAAGGCTAAGTTCATTGTTCAGCAAAAACGTTTTATTCTTTTTGGCAGGTATAATCGTTCAATTCTTGCAAACTGAGCATCACTATATCGTCCCAAAGGCGCTGGTTCTCTTTGTTCAAACCATGTACGGTATACTGGTCATACAAATGGTGAGTCATTTCAAGCTCGACATAAATACTGTCCACCATTGATAAGATGGCTTCTTCGGACATAGCGCACGGATTGTTTAAAGCACGAAATCTTAGGCGCAATTTTCGGGCAAAATACTCCGTTAGGTCAAAATGCGTTTGCTCGTGTTTGAGTAGTGCTTCGGAGTCCATATCAACCGACCAAGACTCGTTCTTGACAAATACGGCTTTCACGTCGTATTCAAAAACGCCCGCTTCGCTACAACCGTGTTTTTCTTCGATATAAGTAGCCGATACTGCCGAATAGAGGCTATGCGCATCAGGGCGTGCCCTGAAATCTGTCCAAAACAATTTGCGCTCTTCACACCAATCTAATTCGGGCAAGCAGTTGTCAGAATAATATTCCTGCGGAACGGCTTGCAAAAAAGTAGCCAAAATATAAAGTATGTATTTCATAAAAGCAGTGCGGCTAAGAAAATGAGGTGCAAGACAAGATGGTCAAATTTAGTGCCAAAATTAGCGTTTTATAACGCCCAAATCCCTAAATTTATTGCCTAAATTTAGGGATTTGACCAATAAAGCCCAATAAGGTTTAAGAGTCAAAAAATAAGCGCGTTTTGTGATTCATGCAGCCTTTTTTTGCTCTTATAGCCGCATAACGCTTTCAGCGCAAGAGCGTTATATTGCCACGCAACCATAGCGTTTCGGTGCTGCGCGTTGTGCTGTAAGTAGCGCGGTAAGCATATATACCCGTCTCGCAAGCTTTGCCGCCATAAGTGCCGTCCCAGGCCTCTGCCATATCTTGGCTGCTATACACCAATTGCCCCCAACGATTATAAATGTACAGTTCGAAAACATCAATCCCTATCCCTACGGCGCGGTAAGTATCGTTTATGCCATCAGCATTGGGGCTAAACGCATTAGGTAGCAATAGGTCGTTTTCAAAAGCCAAGCAAACTGTTTGTTCGTACAAGGTAGCACAAGCCTGCAAATCGGTGGGGCGGAGCGAAATTGTATAATATCCTGGTGTGGCATAGGTATGTGTAGGCGGTATGCCCGCTATATATGGTGCAGTAGTTCCGTCGCCAAAATGCCAATAGGCATCGGTTAGCCCTATGCTATAATCGGTCATCTGGAGGGTCAGGGTGGGCAGGCAATCATCGCTCGAATGTGGATTAGTGGCAAAATTAGCCGCTGCGATAGGGTAGTACGGAATAGTTACGGGCACAGCTACGCTGCATTGCGTATTGGGGTCGGTGACGGTGGCGGTATAATTGCCCGTAGGTGCGTAGAGCGTAGTGCCTTCAAAAGCGGAGTCGTGCTGCCACGACAAGGTATAATCGGGCGGCACTACTATTTGCGCCGTACCCATACTACCATAACAAAGCGTATCGCTTGGAATAAGGCTATAAGTTGGCGCGGGCGAAACATCTACTTGTATTTGTCGCACAATAGGCGCAGAACAGGCATCGCTCAACGTTAGGGTATATGTGATATTTTCGGTAGGCATTACCTGCTGTATCTGCTGATGGTCTAAGTCATTAGACCACATATATGTATAATTATTTAATTTTCCACCGTAGGCTTGTGCCCAAAGGATAGCGGGGTCGCCGAGGCAAATAGTCGTATCGGGCGAACTGAGCAGCCGCAAGGTATCGCCTACACTCACGCTCAAATAGGCTTGGGTAGCACATTCGGCGGTGCCGTAGCTGTAAGTAAGTAGCCAACCGCCCGCACCCGCTGCTACGGGATTAAACGTATTGCCGCTAATGCCCGCACCACTCCAAACACCACCTGCGGGCACGGCTGTAAGGATAATGCTCGTATCGCGGAGGCAAAAAGATGGCTCTATCGGGGCAATAGTTGGTATATCGGTCTGGCTAACGGTGACATTTAGCGTATCAGCGCAGCCGCTTGGTGTAGTATAAACCAATTCGAATATGCCTACACCACTCAGAAGTGGATTAAAAATGCCATTGCCCGATGTCGGGATACCCGTGCCCGACCAAGTGCCGCCAGCAGGCAGGGGAGTGGGCAATAATATCGGCTCGGTAGGGTTGCATAGTTGTATATCGTTGCCCATCGTAACGCTGCCTACTACTACAGTTAGTGCTGCTGCACAGCCATTAACACTATATTCGAGAATGTAAGTGCCCTCGACAGAGCGGTCGAAATAATAAGTATCGCCCACCAAATCAATCCCTGTTCCTGACCATATACCGCCCGCAGGCAACCCAATACCGCTTAGGTCTAAGGGGTTAATATCGGTACAAAAACCTAGGGTGTCTTGTGTTATTAAAGTCGGAATTACAGATATATGTACTGTATCCGAACAACCATCAAAACTGAGAACAGCATATTCTTCATAACCACCGCCCACTAAGGCTGGATTATACCAGCCTGTTGTGTTAGACAAACCCGTTTGCGAAGGCGTTAGCGAAACCCATTCGCCGCCTGTTGCAGGGGCTTGCGTGGGCAATGTAAATGCGCCTGCTTGTGGGCAAGTGATTATCTCTTCTACACCTATGGCTAGGTCCGTAACGGTGATGGTGATAGAATCGGCACAATCGCTGCCCGGAATGCGATAATACAAGGTATGCTCGCCCAAACCCGCGCCTGACGGATAAAGTACGCCATTGGCAAAATCTAAGCCTGGTGCCACGTCCCAAATGCCACCGGTCGGAAATTCGTCGATATCGACAGGCGAGCTACAAATTTGCGTTATCGGCGAACTCACCTGTACGCCTTGCAATACTGTAACGGTGTTCTGGGTAGCGCAAGCGTTGGGTGCGGTATATTGGATAGTAAAAATACCCGTATTTTCGGGCACAAACAGCCCCGCAAGGGTGTCGGTCACTTGGCTACCCGACCACATACCGCCCGTTATATCGGGTATGGGAAGCGCGACGGCGTTGGGACTGGCACAGTAAACGGTATCGCCCATTATGGGATTGGGTTGTACTACTACCCAAGCAGAATCGGTACAATAATCGGTGCTGTATTGGACGGCAAAATTGCCTATACCTGCTGTTAGCGTAGCAAATTGCCCTGTCATGGGATTGATATAATCGCCCGACCAAGTGCCGCCTATCGGCAAAGCACTGAGGGGTGCTAAGGTATCGCGCAGGCAGACCCAAAAGGTATCGGGCAATGTAGGAGGCTCGACGGGTGTCACCCAGAGCGTGTCATCTACACTATATCCACCAGAATCGGTGACGGTGACGATAAATTCGGTAGGTGCTGCAATGGCTAAGGTGTGCGTGCCTGCTGAGGGCGGCAGCGCGGGTATATTCCAAGCAAAGGTATAGGGCGGATAGCCACCGCTGGCAAGGGCAGTGAACGATGCTGTATCGTTACAAACGTAGGCACTGCCTTGTATTTCTACATCAAAAGGGCATACTTCGAGTAAGCGCGTAGCGGCGGCAGTAGCACCAGTACCCAAGTCAGTAACGGTAACGCTATATTCTATTGCATTGTCCAAGCACAAACTGTGCCAACCTGCCGAAGCGGGCAGGGGCGGGTTCCAAGCATAGCTATATGCCCAAGTACCGCCCACAGCTTGGGCGTAGATGCTATCGCAGTGGCAAAATAAGTCAGGAGCTACGATTTGTACCGAAAAATCGCAGGGCAACACCGTTTGGGCAGCCGTAGCTGTAGCACCCAAAGCGTCAGCAACGGTAACGCTATAATTAGTGGGTGATGTGATACATATAAGGGGGCTATCGCCCGACAAAGCGGCATCGTTCCAAGTATAGGTATAGGGGGGCGCACCACCAGCAGCGTCAGTTGTGAGGTTAGTGCAAATACCTCCGCATATATTGGGCAAGGGCAGATTTATTTGCAAGGGGCATACATCGACTATGGTATTTGCCGTCATCGATTCGCCAAATTGATTGGTGACGGTGACAAAATAAATAGTCGGTTCGGTAATACAAAGCGTATCGCTTGGGGCATTGCCATTGGGCAAGGGTGGGTCCCAAGTATAAGTATAGAGGGTAGTAGGCGAGGGCGGCGGTGTAGTCTGCGCCTCAATTAGCACACAATCGCCACATACCACGTCAGGCGCATTGATGGCTACCTGAAACGGACATACGGGTACGAATACTTCGGCAGTAGCAGACGCGCCGTAAATATCGCTTACCGTAACGCCATAGATAGCAGGATTTTCGGGGCATATTGGGTTGGTGGCGGTATTGTCGGCAATAGGTGGCGACCATGTATAAGTATAGTAATAATCGTTGCCCCAGGGACCGCCTGCGCCGCCGCTGGCTTGGGCTATCAAATCGCCACAGCCACAATTAATATCGCTGCTATTGATACTTACTTGCATAGGGCAGACATTGGCAAAAAAACTATTGCTGGTAGTATTGCCCAAGGCATCGGTGACGGTAACGGTAAAAGTACCGCTACTACCCAAGCAATAAGGAGCTACAAAAGGCATATTGCCGATGGGCGCGTTGCCTGGGGGTACGCTCCAAGCATAGGTATAAGGCGGGCTGCCGCCCGTAACAGCAGTAACGAGGTTGAAACAACCGCCGCCACCACAAACGAAGGTAGGCGCGTCAATAAAATTGACCTGATAGGGGCATACTTCCACATAAACATTTTGGGTAGCACTTTGCCCGCTGCCGTCCGTAACGGTGAGGCTGTATAATTCCGATTCGGCGGGACAAATGAGCGTGCTACCTACATTGCCCAAGGGCGGCGACCAAGCATAGGTATATGTGCCATCGCCACCCGTTACGAGGGCAGTAATAGTGGCGCAATTGTCGCATAGTTCGTTAGACAACTCAAGGGCGGGTATTGCCAAGGGGCAATCAGTGAGGTCGAAATTAGCATTAGCTACCGACGACCATTGATTGCCGCAAGCATCGGTATAGGTATAATCGAACACAATATCGTATTGCCCACCAATGCCCATACTTGTAGCCAAATTGAGGGCGATTTGGGTGCATTGTCCTTGTGCGTTGCAAGCAATAGGAGCAGCAGAAGCCACAACGGGGTTGGTCGCATTGCCTATTATGGTAAAGGCATCGGCTTGGACGGCACTACACAAGACAGGTGTGCTGAGGTTGAGGAATAGCGTTTGGGCATAGCAGGCTACGCCCGGGAATAGTGAAGGGTTGCAAAGGCGGAACAGTAGTGGGCGTGAACTGCCATGATGGTTGAAATCCAATGTCGGAGACATTGATGTCGGACACAAATTGGAACGTGAAACAAAACAAAGCTGCCCCACTCGCATTGTCGAGTACCAAAGGCGGCGGCGTAGTGTTGCCCGAATAAGGGCTTCCGCCCAAAGGTTGCCGTTTAGGTCGGTGCCGCTATAAATAGCCAAATAATCGTATTGCGGCTCGGTGCCCAAACGCATCAAATTGTATCAATACGCTTTCGGCATCGGGTACGCATACGGTAAAGCTATGGTTTTCGTTATTGCCATAATCATTGCCGTTGCTACCTACATTGCTATCGCTTAGCGTGCCGCTACACGCAGTTACATTGCCGCCTTGCGCTATATTGTATTGAGCGCGTAAGTCAGTAGAGCTAAGGCAAAGTAATGGGTATAACAAAGCACAAAAATAGCAAGCCAACATGTTTTTATGTGCGGAAAACCATTTTATTGTCATATATGTGGTAGAAATAAATGGACAAGAGAGTGGAGATATAGCAAGCATGGCAGTGTTATGGCTTTAAAAGGACAAAATTACAGCTTTCTGCTCAAAATTGGTATTTTGCGATATTATAGCTACCTTTGCACCCTCAAATCATTTTTATTTATTCGATGAGTTTTAAAAAAATAATTTCTATTGCCGGAATGCCTGGCTTATATCAAATCGTCAAAGCCCAGCCCAATGGCGCATTGGTGCGTATGTTGGGCGAGCAACGCATACAAATGGTTTCTAATACCCATAATTTTTCGCTGTTAGACGCTATTTCTATCTATACGAAATCGGTCGATTCGGTAGGTTTGACTGCTGTACTGCTCTCTATGGAAAAAATTGAAAAAGACGGAACGCCGCCGCCCAATGCCAACAAAAACAACGATGCCCAATTACACAGCTATTTTGCCCTTGCGCTGCCCGACTATGACCGCCAGCGCGTTTATACGGGTGACATTAGAAAAATCATTAAATGGTATAGCATTTTGCGCGACCACAACGCATTGCCCCAAGTAGAACCCGAAAAAACAGCAGACGATACTCCTGTCGAATCGGACAACGCATAATCGTTGCTGCTTCATTGCCCCCAACCTTATTGCCCACCCCTCTCTATACTTAGCCTCCCTATTGTATTTTATTGCCCCGTTTGTAGCCTACAAATGGGTATTTGTTATTATCCAAAAACTCTAAGTATGTCTATTGCTATTCCGTCGCGCCTGCCGCGCCGCTATGTTGCTGAAACATTCCAATTTCAGGTTTGGGAAGATATAGAACCATTCGTACTCGAATTGATAGAGCGACCTATCGGCAATGCCGACGAATTGCACCGTTGGATGCTCGACTGTGACGAATTAGACCGCATCATCGGCGAAGAAAGCCGCCGCCGCCGCATCAGCGTTACCCAAAATACCGCCGACCAAGCCGCCGCCGAGCGGTTTAACAGCTATATTACCGATATTTTGCCCCGCCTCAATCCGTTGAGCCATCAAATTCAGCAAAAATTATACAGCAACCCCTACCTCGCCGAATTAGACGAACAACAATACTTTATTCATCTGCGCTACTTGAAAAGTAGCATCGAGCTATACCGAGACGAAAACGTATTGCTCGCTGCACAATTAGGGGTCAAAGAAAAACAACACCGCATTATTGTGGGCGGTCTTAGCGTTTGGATAGAGGGCAAAGAACTCACCTTACAACAAGCAGCCCAATTTTTGCGTAGCTCCGACCGCACACAACGCGAAACAGCATTTAAAGTAATGAACGATTGCTGGCTGACGGTGAGCGACCCACTCAATACGCTCTACGACGAACTATGCGGCTTGCGCCAACAAATAGCCCAAAATGCGGGATTTGGCAATTACCGCGACTTTAAATTTGCGGCTATGGGACGCTATGACTATACGCCCGCCGATTGCTTGGCGTTTCACGACACCATAGAAACCGAAATATTGCCCCTCGTGCGGCAGATACAACAGCGACACCGCGATACGCTGGGCATCAGCCCCTACCGCCCTTGGGATACCGATGCAGAACTGCCGAATCAAAAAAACCTACGTCCTTTTGAAACTACCGACGAACTGACCGAAAAGTCGATACAATGCCTCGAACGGGTAAGCCCCGACTTTGCCGACAACCTGCGCATCATGCGCGAAATGGGCAATTTAGACCTGGGCTCGCGCAAAAATAAAGCCCCCGGCGGCTATAACTCGTCGCTGCCCGAAAGTGGCGTGCCGTTTATATTTATGAACGCCGTAGGCACTGAACGCGATGTAAAAGTAATGCTACACGAAAGCGGGCATGCTATGCACACCTTCTCCTCGCGTCATTTAGAGCTGATGACATTCAAAAATATGCCGTCCGAAATAGCCGAGCTTGCCTCCATGGCGATGGAACTGATGAGTATGGAGCATTGGGACATCTTTTATGACAACGAAGCCGACCTACGACGCGCCAAAATAGACCAACTCGAAAACGTATTGAGTTTGCTGCCTTGGGTTGCCATTATAGACGGTTTTCAGCATTGGGTCTATACCCACCCGCAGCATACCCGCACCGAGCGCGAACAAACCTGGGCTGCGCTGTTAAACCGTTTCTCGACGGGTCTTACTGATTGGACGGGCTTAGAACAATATCGCCGCAATTCGTGGCACAAGCAATTGCATGTGTTTGAAGTGCCGTTTTATTATATCGAATATGCTATGGCGCAACTCGGTGCTATCGCCGTATGGCAGCAGTATCGCCAGAACCCCGAACAAGCCTTAGCCAACTACAAAAATATGCTGTGCTTGGGGTACAGCCGCCCCTTGCCCGAACTGTACGAAGCAGCGGGTATTCGCTTCGATTTCTCGCGCGATTATGTGCGCCAATTAGCCGATTTTATCCGTACCGAACTTGAGGCACTAAGCACCCCGCCCCTTGTGGGTTAGCATTTTTTGTAACTATTTAGGCTATGCGCCTTTTGTTTCGGCTCCTGTTTGTAGGTCGTATTATTCTTCGCCCTTATTTTGCTCGCGTTAAGAAATGCGCAATGAAAGGCGTGGCTGTTTCCTAAATCCACAGCGACAACTCAAAATGTGCCTACGAAGTACGGCAAGAACTGCCTTGGTTTAGGCAGCGCCTGCAATGAAGCATTTTAGCGAAGGCAAAGTCAGGCTTGACCTTTTTTGCTTCTTTTTTTTGTGTCAAGACAAAAAAAAGAAGAAACAACTTCTAAGCAACAATAGACAAGTGAGAGATAAAACCGCCTAAATAGTTAGCATTTTTTTTTAAAAAAAACTTGCCCTAAGTGCATCAGAATTTCAAATAAATGCTGTACCTTAGCATCGCCTACACCGATTAGTATGCTTATGTCGGTAAACCTAACATCATTAAAATAGAAACGACCGCGAGCAGTTACGAGCGGGCTTCGATGTGGGTCACTCCAAGTGATACCTACATTTTGTTAGCTATCTAACAAGCAAGAAGATTATCCATACAGCTCGGTAGTTTCATCGTGTCAGCTAAGGTTTTTACGCATGACACCGTTATGCTTGTTGGTGTAGGCTTTTTTTTATTTATATTATTACAAAACTAACCTGCCCGCTTTGCCAAAATAATAAAGGCAAAGCGGGCAGGTTAGTTTTGGCAGTTTGTTCGGGAGTCCTTTCTAAGCAGGCAAATATTACTTGGTCAATATTGCTATAAACACACTATTGTTCTGGGACATCCTATCAAAAGGACAGGTACACGGGTGATTTACTTATCCCTGCGCACTCTTAAACTCATTGACCAAAGATTGTATGCTGGCTTTGGCATCGCCAAACAACATGCGCGTATTGTTTTTGAAAAATAGCGGGTTTTCGACCCCTGCAAAACCTTTGCCCATAGAGCGTTTGAGGACGATAACGGTGCGTGCCTCGTGCGATTTGATGATGGGCATACCCCACAAAGGACTATTTTTGTCCTCTTCTGCTGCGGGATTAACTACGTCGTTTGCCCCGATAACCATACATACATCTACCGTAGGCATAGTAGGATTTATATTATCCATTTCTACCATTTGGTCATACGATACGTTGGCTTCGGCGAGTAGTACGTTCATGTGTCCTGGCATACGGCCTGCTACGGGGTGAATGGCAAAACTCACCTCCGCACCATTTTTTTCTAATTGTTCGGCTAATTCGCGCACCGTATGTTGGGCTTGTGATACTGCCATACCATAGCCGGGCACAAACACCACTGAGGCGGCGGCTTCTAATAGCAAGTAGGCATCTTCGGCACTAACGGGCTTTATTTCGCCCACTACATCGGCAGCACTACCCGATGCGCCCGACCCAAAACCGCCCAAAAATACGTTGGCAACCGAGCGGTTCATTGCCTTGCACATAATAAGCGTAAGAATGATACCGCTTGCACCTACTAAGGCACCTGCTACTATCAGCAAGCTATTGTTGATGAGAAATCCCGATGCACAAGCAGCCATACCCGAATAACTGTTGAGCAAACAGATAACTACGGGCATATCGGCACCGCCAATGGGTATGACCAACAAAATACCCATTAGCAAGGACAGCAGCGCAACACCTATGAACAGCGACATGCCCATTTCGGTATCGGCTGCACCTGCAAACCATAAGCTACCCAATAAAATAGCTGCCAAAATACCAATATTGACCAATTGTTGCCCTTTAAAAACAACAGCTTTGCCGCTAATAAACCTTTCTTCCAATTTAGCCCAAGCAATAACGCTGCCCGAAAACGTGACCGCTCCAATAAATGCCGTTAGCACAATAATAAAACTGTGGAATATGCTGGGTGCGGTAGTGACGTTATATTCGGCAGCAGCAACGAGCAAACTCGCCAATCCGCCAAAACCGTTGAGCAAGCCCACCATTTGGGGCATACCCGTCATGGGGGTTCGGTAGGCGAGCAATGCGCCTATTGCAAAGCCCACCGCAGCACCGCCTCCTACCCAAGCCAAGTACCGAATATCCGGCAGCAACAGGGTAGCAATGATAGCAGCCGCCATGCCTATGGCAGATAAAATATTGCCGCGCTTGGCGTGAAGAGGGTTGCTCATCAACTTAAAACCCAAGATAAAGGTAATAGCCGCTAAGATATAGACTATATTTACAAGAAATTGTGTGTTCATGATGAGGTGGGTTTATTTGTCTTTCTTTTTGAACATTTGTAACATGCGGTCGGTGACTAAATACCCGCCTGCTACATTAATCATAGCTAAGGCAACCGCCACACCGCCCAGCGCAGAGCTGAGGGTGTCGTGCTCCTGTGAGGCGGCGATGATAGCCCCCAAGATAGTGATGCCCGATATGGCATTAGAACCAGACATCAAAGGCGTATGGAGCAAAGACGGCACCTTAGAAATGACTTCTACGCCCAAAAATATGGCTATGACCAAGACAAATAATAATAATACCAATACATCTGAAGACGCGCCTTGGGTGGCAGCGTCGGGGTTGCCATACAAGGGTAGGGCAAGGAGCAGCAATAAGGGTAGGGCGTATTTTTGCATATAGTAAGGTGTTTTTTTTGGGGGGGCTAAATTTGAAGTTGAATATGTTCTTTGCTAAACAATGATACCCTTTTGTATCTTTTCGGGTAACTATTTAGGGTATAGGGTTTTGGGTATGGGGTAATGAGCAATACTTATCTAAGTATGCCTGACATCGCTACATATTCGATTAGTTCCCCCTACAAGGCTAAATAGTTACCATTTTCTCAGCAAAACAGGTTTTGCAGCGCATTTGGCTATACATTCAACATCAGCCGAATGGGGTCTTCGAGGTATTGTTTGATGCGCACTAAGAAACTAACGGCTTCTTTGCCATCGATAATGCGGTGGTCGTAGCTAAGTGCTACATACATCATGGGGCGTATTACTACTTGACCGTTGAGTGCTACGGGGCGTTCTTGAATGCTGTGCATACCCAAGATAGCCGATTGTGGCGGATTGATGATAGGCGTAGATAGCAGCGACCCAAAAATGCCGCCATTCGTAATGGTAAAGGTACCACCCGACATATCGTCGATAGATAGCGTATTGTTGCGGGCTTTGGTGGCTAAGTCTTTGATGCCTAATTCGATATTGTGCAAGCCCATTTGTTCTACATTGCGCAAAACGGGTACGACCAAACCTCGCTCGGTCGAAACGGCTATCGAAATATCGGCGTAGTTGTGGTATTCGATATAATCGTCTTGTAAATAGGCATTTACTGCCGGAAATTCGAGCAGGGCGCAGGCGGCGGCTTTGCTAAACAAGGACATAAAGCCCAGCCCTATGCCGTATTTTTTTTCAAATGTTTCTTTATATTTTTTTCGCAGGTCAAAAATGGCAGTCATATCTACTTCGTTAAAAGTAGTGAGCATTGCTGTATTGTTTTTGACATCTACCAAGCGTTTGGCAATAGTTTTGCGCAGGCGGCTCATTTTTTCGCGCGTTTCGGTGCGTGTGCCCGGTGCAGGCGGCGCACTATGCGACACAGCAGGCGGCGGCGGTGTGGGCGTGGATACCTCAGTTTTGGCGAGGGACTTAGGTGCTGTTTTTTGCTGCGCTATATAGTTCAGCACGTCTTCTTTCGTAATGCGCCCATCTATGCCTGTGCCTTTTATCAGGGCGGGGTCTATGCCGTTTTCGGCAATCAGTTTGGCGGCGGCGGGCGAGGCATGCCCTGTTGCATACGTTACCAGACCTTCGTTGTCGCTATTGTTGGTGGCAGGCGACAGAGGAGGAGGTACGGTATCCTTAGCGACAACTTGTGCAGTTGCGGCGGCGGCATCGGTGTCGATAGTGCAGACCAAAGCCCCGATGGGCAAATCGTCGCCTTCTTGGGCAATATAATGGATTTTGCCGCGCTCGGCAGACAATTCAAAATTGGTTTTGTCCGACTCAAATTCGCACAATACTTGGTCTAATTGTACTACGCTGCCTTCGGGCGAAATTATTTTGGCTAAGGTGACTTCGGTGATTGATTCGCCCACCGAAGGGACTTTGATTTCGATAATCATGACTAATCGTAAATGTTTTTAGCAGTTGCAAAGGTAATAAATAGCCTTTGTATATCCCTAATAATTGCTAAAAACTATTGTAATCCTATTATATTGCCGCCTTTGAACGTAAAAAATTTTTTTTTACCTAACTTTGCAACGGCTACCCACCCATTACAATAGCCGCCCCGCACCCCGCAACGGAATATTGCAAAAGTGGCAAAATCAGACAAGCAAAAAAAATTACTAAAAAAATGCGCAAAATAGAATTTATTGCCGTATCTTTGTTTTTAATTAGCTAACAATATTAGCCAATTACATAAAAGCATGGATTTGAGCACTTCCAATATAATATTTGCATTACTTTTTTCAAACAGAATAAACAAAAAAATACAATAATTAAAATACTTTATTTAATCATACAAATTCTATTAAAATGGCAATTAATCCTGAAAAGTTGAAATCGCTACAAACCACCGTAGCTAAGTTAGACAAGATTTATGGCAAAGGCACTGTCATGAAATTGGGCGAGAAAAAGACCTTGGATATCGATGTAATACCTACGGGTTCCTTGGGTTTGGATATTGCATTAGGCATAGGCGGCTATCCTCGCGGGCGCGTTATCGAAATTTATGGTCCTGAATCGTCGGGCAAAACTACCCTTGCCCTACACGCCATTGCCGAGGTGAACCGTCGCGGCGGCTTGGCGGCTTTTATCGATGCCGAACACGCCTTTGACAAGAGCTATGCCGAAAAATTAGGCGTTGATACGGACAACCTCCTCATCTCACAGCCCGACAACGGCGAGCAAGCCCTCGAAATTGCCGAACACCTCATTCGGTCGGCTGCCTTAGATATTGTGGTTATCGACTCGGTAGCTGCCTTAGTGCCCCGAGCAGAGTTAGAGGGCGAAATGGGCGAATCAAAAATGGGCTTACAAGCACGCCTTATGTCGCAAGCCCTCCGCAAACTCGCTGGAACTATCAACAAAACGGGGTGTATCTGCATCTTTATCAACCAATTGCGCGATAAAATAGGTGTTATGTTCGGCAATCCCGAAACGACAACAGGCGGTAATGCGCTTAAATTTTATAGCTCTATCCGCCTCGATATCAGACGTTTGGCACAAATCAAAGAAGGCAACGACGTAGTAGGCAACCGCACCAAAGTGAAAGTAGTCAAAAATAAAATGGCTCCGCCTTTCAAATTTACCGAATTTGACATCGTATATGGCGAAGGTGTATCGAAATTGGGCGAAATTATCGACTATGCCACCGAATTGGATATATTGGGCAAAAGCGGCTCGTGGTATAGTTTCGAGGGCAAAAAGTAGGGCAGGGGCGCGAAAACGTCAAAAAATTCTTGCGCGACAACCCCGAACTGACCAAAGAACTGGAACGCCGCATCAAAGCCCTCGTATTTAGCGGCAAAGCTGAATTGAACAACGTAGAAGCAGGGACATCGGATAACGACGATTCAGATGACGATTTGGATTCGTAGCCAATTGCGTGCTTAATGCTTGGGTGTGCAGCACGCCAAGTAGCTACTCGCGCAATAGATATAACGTAACTATTTAGGCAACTTCGCCACTATGCTATTCATTAGATTTCCTGCAAAAGTAAGAAATCGAAAATTTAACCTTAAATTTGAGCGTTGCGGAGATTACACCTTAATCAGTTCTTAAAATGCCGTAGGCATGTTATATTAGCACCAGGCAGATACGATTCTTAGAATGCCGTAGGTATGGCATCTAACATTATATCTGTGGGGAATAAATGCGACCTACAAACATAAATTAGAATAGAGGGGCGCAATGCCTAAATAGTTACGATATAACAATATTGGCACAACCTTTCCTTTTTTCAGGGGCGGGTTGTGCCAATATATTTTTAACGTTTATCCTTAATAATTTTATGTTTGTTCGCTTGCGCAGCAGCCAAGCGCATCTTATCTTAGAAACTCGTTCCTTCGGGCTGATAAACGTATTTAAATGTATAATACTTCGATGGGGAAGTTGCGTCGGGGCTGGCGGGGGCATTTTCGTAGTAGCTGATAATTTCCATTTTAGCGTATTTGCCGTCATGGGTTTTTACTACAAATATTTTTCCTGCAATTGCCGAAACTATATTAGTGGCACCGTCATAGTTATACCAACCGTTTCCGCTTCCTGTTGGGATAGCGTAGGTATTGGGGCCGTCTTGTTTGAAAGTCGATACTTCGGGTACTTTAACTACGTCTTCTAATGTACTTGTAAGCATGCTTGCGGCTCCGGTTCCTGTGCGGGTTGGTTCGTCTGCAATGCCGACGGCTGCCCCTCCGTTGACTAAGATTGTAGTGCCGCGAAATGCAATATCCCAAGAATCGTCAGTAACTACGGCATCTCGCGAGAAGCTAAATTTAGTAAATGCTCCTCCTACGGGCTGCCCTTGCCCGCCTGTTTGTGGTGCATACAAGTTTGAGTAGGTCTCTGTTTCTAACTCTTCGGGTATTATAGGTTCGTCTTTTGAGCAAGATGTAGCCAAAGCGACGACCAAAAGTAGTAAAATTGATTTAAAAAAACTTAGATTGAACATGATTTAAAAATTTATTATTTATAAAATTTATTTGATATTTTTATTATGTTTGCTTAAAATTGATATTGTAGTCTTGTAAAGAATTGTATTCCTGGCAAGTTAGAAATGTTATTTCGGTCTGTATAATTAAATAAGTTATTGGCTCCGGCTTGCAGCGTAATGCCGTATTTAAAGTCTTTGCTTAGGGTAAGGTTGCTTACAAAATATCCTTTTACAAATCCGTCGTGCTGGTCTAATATATTGTTGCTATTGGAGTCGAAAATTCCGTATTTGCTTCTATAAAAAACGCGGGCGTTGATAGATGTTTTAATTGAGGGTATCGAATAATTGATTTTGATATTTGCAGTATGATTAGAGCGGTTATATAATCCGAAATAATCGCCTGGTTTCAGTCTGAACGATGATAATGTAGCTGGGTCACGGGCAAATATTTCTCCTCTTTCGATTTGGTCTACGATATTTTGGTCTTTGGCAATCAAATATTGGTAGCCCCCGGAAATGGAAAGGTCTGAATTTATTTTGTAGGTAGCGTTAAACTCTAAACCGTATGTAAATATTTTGTTTATATTGAAATAGGAAAAAACGTTTTGTCCGTTTGCTTTTTGGGCAATTATTTTTGTATCTATTAAGTTTTCTATTGCGTTATAAAACAAATTATAGTCGAATGATAGTTTATTTTTTTTATAATAGCCTCCAAAATTGAAATTGATAGAACTTTCGGGTTTTAGCGGGTCTGAAAAATCGATATTATTGCTAAACAAAATTTGCCCTTGGCTTTGGAGTAATGCGAGTTTTTCTTCTGCTACATTATAGCCCAAAACGGTATAGCCAACTGATGAATTAGTAAAATCAAAGAACAATTGTCTTAGGTCGGGAGCTTTGTAGCCGTATCCTACCGATGTTTTTAAAGATAAATTGTCGTTCCATTTATAGTTTATCCCAATTTTTGGGCTAAATTGAGATTGGTATTGGTGATGCTTGTCGTATCGGAAGCCGAGTAGGATATTCCATTTTTCTTTCAGAAACCATTCCGCCTGCCCAAAAATATATTCCGAATTTAGCGTTGCTTTTTTTTCAAAATAAGTTCTGTCTAATGTTTCATAATTCAGCCCAATTCCCATAATAAAAGCATTTCTGCCTATTTTGTATTGCGAGCGGATTTCGGGTCGATAGAACCACTGATTATAATCGCTTTCTTCAAACAATTGATGGTTCGAATCATTCAAATACTCTTTGCTCTTATAATGGGTAATGTATAGGTCGTACATCAATTTAAATTTATCAGAAACGGCTTGGTTTAGCAATAGTGAGTTGTTCCATTCATCAATTTTGCTATCACCTGCATATTTATTAGCCCCTATTTCAGATTTATAATCTTGCTTTTGGCTACTGATTCTCGAATTGAGAGAAAGGTTAATTTTATCGGAAAAATTGATTTTTATTTTGGGTTGGATACTAAGGTCGTAATACGGCTCTACGGTTTGTAAAAAATAGCTTTCCGAAAGGTTATAGCCATTTGTCGATAAATAATTTCCAAAAAATTCTACGCCTATTTTTTTCTTGCCATATTGGAGGCTTGTAGATGCTTCGTGCGTACCAAACGATGCCAATTTATAGTTGATATCTCCTTTCAATCTTTCAGTTATCTTGGGCTTTTTGGTAATGATATTCAACACACCCGCCAATGCCTCTGAGCCATACAGACAAGAAGAAGCACCTTTTATAATTTCGATTTTTTCGATATTATTGACAGAAATCCGCGTCAAGTCTAATGTTCCTGCGCTCCTGCCAAATAGAGGCTGCCCGTCGATTAAAATCATCACATACGCAGCATCTAAGCCTTGCATCTGAATGCCTTCGCCGCCACCAAAATCGGGTACGGTTATTAGCCCTGTTTGCTCTTGGATAATTTCATTCAAACGACTTAAGCCCGATTTTTGAACACTTCCCGCGTTATTACCTGTGTAGGCAGCGGAAGGGTGGCTACATTTCGGTCAGTTCTTGTTCCTGTAACAACAACCTCTTGAAGTTGGCTCATTTTTATAGAATCAGTAGCAACTTGGGCAAGCGAAACTTGAGCAAAAAAAAGAAAAAACAATGCTCTTATGCCTTTTTCAAATTTCATTCCTAATGGTTCGTAGAAGTTAGTGGTTATTGGAAAAATCGTACCTTTGTCGCCTAAAAAGTAGGGCTATGCACATGACCAACGCGCCTCGCACAGTATCAACTATCTAAACTATTAAAATTTACGGCGCAAAGGTAGGGGCAAATTAAGTGAGGCTGTTTTAGTAGTTGGGAAAAGTTTTTTAGTTATCAGGAATAATTCGTTTGCCTCGAATTGGGTCAAAGTATTTTGGTCAAGATTGCCGATACTATTTGGCAGCAATTCTCGTTGTAAAAAATTTGATACTATATATTTGGCTGATATAGTGCAACATACAATTGGTTACAAACAGTAATTATTTTATCCATATTTTTTTTACAACGAGAACTACCAAATCACTGATTAATTATTTAGATATAATAAAGTCATCAATTATTTTATCAATATCTGCCTGATTACCATCTGCCATTAAGGCATTCAAGTGTATATGTAGCGGTTTTTCATCAATATCGCTTTTCAATTTTATATCTTTGTTTTTCGCCAACTCGACAGCCCATTTTGCCCGAACCTTTTTCCAAAAATCCTTGTTCTGTTCCCACCATTTTTGGGCATATTCGCATTTTGAATCATCAATTTTTGTATACGTATTATAGCCTTTTTCCTGCGCCAAAACATAGTCTCTTCCTTTTTTGTCTCTTATAATCTTGTCGTTATCTTGGCTGTGAACCCAACCATCTTTTACTATCTCATGCACATTTCTGCGTTTTGTAATATTATAATCATCTCTTTGCGTGTATTCCCTTCTCGGAAGCGGAGCGTTGGTTGTGCTTTCCCAAAAGGTGCGCCCATCAACATGAAGCCAAGTTGCACTTCCTTCATATCTCAGTTTGTCATCAACCTCAAACACTTTTTGAGTCCATTGCCCTTTTACCGATTCGTCTGATAAGGCTTTAAATTTCCAATCATTGAACCCATTATATTCGTAGGCACTTGTGTTTTCATACAACCAATCTTGGCGCCAATGCTTTATAATCATCTCCTCTCCAAGAATTAACAAGTGTTGAAGCGAAATTTTTTTAGGCTTATCTTCCAACAAATATACCCATTCAAATGCCGTCTCATGCTTTACTCCTGATGGCTTGTAATTGGCAGTATCCTTGGGATATTGGAACGTCTCTGCAAAATTGAACTTGACTTCATAGCAACCGCACATTGCCTTTATTGCCTTTGCATCTTCTGCTTTTTGGGCATAACTCGAAAATGATAAAAATAACGCAAAAATTAAAACGAGTGACTTCATTTTGTTTTTATTTAGACTAATTAAAAATTATGCTGCAAAGGTAAAGGCAAACAAAGCAGTTCAGTTTTAGAAATCGGTAAAACCATTTTAGAAATCGGTAATAATATGCCTTTTGGTTTAAAATTTATAAAAAGTAATGTACCTATTTAGGGTATAGGGTAATGAGCAATGCTTATCTAATAATGCCTGAAATCATTGCATATTCGATTAGTTCCTCCTACAAGGCTAAATAGTGTTCTGATTTTTAAGTTTTATCCACTTACCTTACACGAGTTTCATGCCTACGGTATGCTCAGGCTTGTGTCTATTAGGTGTTACTGCTGTAATATGCCTACGACATTTTAAATATAATATATATTAAATATTTTTTATAATATACCATAAATTATTGATAATCAGTAAATTATATCTTGTATAAATTTCCCTCTTTGAGGGGGTCAGGGGGAGTTCTTGAACTAATATCTCAATTATCTAACGCTATTTCCTAAGTCTTAACGCTTGGAAATGGATACATGATAGGCAAAATTAATACTCAAAACTTAAAAGTCAGACCAATAGTTACCAAAATAACATTTATAAGCAAAGATTGAGCTACTCAACAAGTAACTATTTTTACCCATCAAGCATTATCCTGTATTCATTTGAATTACTGTAATATTAGCGAAAAATGTCACTTATTGCATCATCAAAACAAAAATCGCCCTATATTTTCTACACAAAACACATTAATCGCTATATATGAGCAACGGCAATATGGGATTATTAAAAAAATTGGCAGGACAAACCGCCATCTATGGTGTCAGCAGTATTTTGGGGCGTATGCTCAATTGGCTACTCGTGCCCCTACATACGCGCATCTTTGTCGAAGCTGATTATGGCATCGTGACCGAGCTATATAGTTATGTTGCTTTTCTGAACATACTATATATACCGGCATGAAACCGCCTATTTTCGATACGTCAAAGAAAGCAACCAACACCCCGATACAGTCTATAATACCGCTTTGCTTCGCTTACTGCCAGCGGGCTGCTCAGGTTCTGCTATCCTCATCATATAGCGCAGCCCCATACTATGGCTTTGCAATATCCCGACAACTCGGAATATATCGTCTATTTCGGATTGATATTGGCACTCGACACCTTAGTAACTATCCCCTTTGCCCGACTGCGCTACGAAGAAAAAGCGATCCGATTTGCTACCTTACGCCTCATTAATATTGGTATCAACGTAGGGCTAAACGTATTTTTCTTTATCGTTTGCCCCAAAATGAGCGGGTCTCCCGTTTTTGATGCCCTCTACGACCCCAATGTAGGTATCGGTTATATATTTTTGAGCAATCTTATCGCCGCACTCGTCACATTCCTGATGCTCGTGCCCGATATGGCACGCGCCACCTTATACAGCCGCACTTGGCGCGTATTAGATGCCCAATTGTGGCGCAATATGATAATTTATGCCCTACCTTTGCTTGTAGTCGGGTTTGCAGGCACTATCAACGAAATGCTCGACCGTATCTTGTTCAAACACCTCTACCCCGCCGACACGACCACCACCCTACAACAATTGGGTATCTACGGAGCCTGCTACCGACTGTGTATCATTATGAGCCTCTTCACACAAGCCTATCGGTTTGCCGCCGAACCGTTTTTCTTTGCCCAATCAAACCGCGAAAACGCACCCCAAGTATATGCCGATTCGATGAAATATTTCGTCATTGTGGGGCTGATGGTCTTGGTCGGGGTGCCGTTTTTCATGGACTTAGTTAAATTGCTCATCGGCAGCCGCTACCACGAAGGACTGGGCGTAGTGCCCATATTGCTGCTCTCGCACCTATTGCTGGGCATTTATTACAATCTGTCGATTTGGTATAAACTAACCAACCACACCACTTGGGGAGCGATAATCTCAGTAGGTGGTTCATTACTCACTATCGCGCTCAATATAGCCCTCATACCGCACTACGGCTATTGGGGTGCTGCCATTGCCAACCTCGTTTGTTATAGCGCAATGACCGTTGCTTCGTATATATGGGGACAAAAATACTATCCAGTACCTTATAACTTAGGGCGCATAGCAGTTTATACAGCAGTGGCAATGGGCTTGATTGCACTCAACGAATGGGTATTGCAGCCCAGCCACATCGCCAAATTGGATTTATACGCCATACGCCTCGTATTGCTAACCCCATTTTGAGTGCTATTATATGGCGTGAAAAGAAAACAACCGCCCTTCAAAGCCTAAACTAAGCCTACCCCATACGCGCATTACTGATATTTATTTCATCGGCAAACAAAGCAAAACTTCCTCGTACCATGCTCCCAACTTCCTTTTCTGCCCCCGATAGACAACGCGATATTTACGTGACAGGTGTTAGCGGTCGCCGCCCTGCCATACCTACCGATTGGCAAGCCCTGCAACAAGCAGCGCAAAGCCATTTGTCGGCAGCGGCTTGGGCTTATATTTCGGGCGGGGCAGGCTACGGAAGCACCGTGCGCCGCAACGAGCAAGGTTTTGAGCAATGGCGCATAGTGCCGCGTATGTTGCGCGATGTGTCTGTACGCGATACGCGCATAAAGCTCTGGGGCAAGCAATACGATAGCCCCTTTATGCTGTGTCCAATAGGCGTATTGGAGATGGCACACCCCCAAGCCGACCTCGCCGTAGCCCGCGCCGCTGCCGAATGGTGCGTGCCCTATATTTTTTCGAGCCAAGCCTCTGTACCGATGGAGGTTTGCGCAGCAATGGGCAAAGGCACGCGCTGGTTTCAGCTCTACTGGGGAAAATCAGACGAATTGGCATTGAGTTTTGTGCGCCGCGCCGAACAATGCAATTGTGACGCCATCGTCGTTACGCTCGATACTACGTTGCTGGGTTGGCGCACTGCCGATTTAGACCTCGCTTATCTGCCATTTTTAGAGGGCAAGGGCATTGGCCTGCATACCTCCGACCGTTTTTCGGCAACTCTGCAAGCAGCTACCCAACAGCCCAGGCCTCGGTACAGCACCTCCGCGCCGAATTACATGGCGAAGCATAGCTACCTTGCTGTCCTTAGCCAAACGCTACCCCAATGGCAGTTTTTGGGCTAACCTTCGCTCGGGCGAAGCCCTGCGAGCGGTGCGCTTATTCACTCAAATCTACTCGCGCCCCTCACTTACTTGGGACAACCTATCCCTACTACGCCAACATACGCGGCTGCCCATCGTGCTAAAAGGTATCATGCACCCCAACGACGCGCAAAAAGCCCTCGACTATGGCATTGACGGCATCATATTGTCAAA